>CBDDEN010000010.1:0-645681 GCA_965226925.1 Longimicrobiales bacterium
AGATCCTCCTGCAGATCGGGGCGGGGACCGGCCTGGTGTTCCTCCTTCGCTGGTTCTGGTGGCGGGTGAACACCTGGAGCGAGATCTCCGCCATGGTGATCTCGTTCCTGGTCGCCATCTACTTCGCCTTCTTCCACACACGGCTCGGCTTCGAGGGCCTTGGGTCCCTCGAGTACGCTGGTCGTGGGCGTGGCGATCACCACGGTGGGCTGGTTGACCGTGACGTTCATGACTCCGCCGGTGGATATGGAAACACTCCAACGGTTCTACCGCGACATTCGCCCGCTGGGCCGGGGTGGGATGCGGTGGTGGGCGATAGCAGAGTCGATCAAGCCAGTGACGGCGGAGGGGAGCTCACTGCCGGTCTGCTCTCCTGGTTCCTCGGGTGCACCATGGTCTACGCCGCCCTCTTCGGAACCGGCTACCTACTCTACGGACAGTTCGTGCCGGGAGTCGTGGGATGATCGTCACGGTCGCCTCGGGTTGGGGCGTGTTCAAGATGCTGCCCCGTGTGGGATTCCTGTCCTAGCTAGTCCAAACGGGTGACCGTAGCACCACCCGAGGGCACGGCCCGGAAGAGCACATCTTCGGACGGAGATACCCCACGGGGGCCGTAGTAGCCGGAGGCCAAGGACTCACGAACGCCCTCTTCGGTGTTCCCGGCACAAAGAATAAGTACCGCGCCACCCAGTCCGGCCCCGGTGAGGCGCGCCCCGGCTGCCCCGGCCGCCATCGCGACCTCTACAATCCGGGCCAGTTCAGGGGTACTCCACCTCGAAATCGTCCCGTAGACTCTGGTGCGATGCCTCCATGAGGCGCCCGAAGGTGTCGAGGTCCGACGCAGCCAACGCCTTTTCGGCGGCCGCGACGCGCACGGACTCACCGACCGTATGTCGGAAACGAGCCAGCAGTGGCGCGGTGAGCACGCCGGTCGCCACCTCGATCAGTCGATCCGGGTCCGCCGTCGCGAGCAGTGGCCGATAGTCTCTGTGGGGCGGCTCACCCTCGGCCATGGAGGCCCATACCGAATGGAGCGCCTCACGGCACTCCCTCGTTCGGGCGTTGTAAGCGACCTGAGCGGGCCCCGATTTTTCCCGCTACCACGCCACTGTGGGCAACCAGAAATATCCAATCCGCCGGCACCCGCACCGGCCGAACGTGCAGGGGCTGAAAGCTTATGTGTAACGCGTGTCCGCTCCGACCACAGAGGATGGCCGCCTGATCCATCTCCCCACCGCGCGTGCCCGTGTATCGCTCGGCTCGGGCAACGGCCACGGCCAACTCCACCCGATCCATGTCCCGGCCGTTCACTGCCAGAAGGGCCAGC
The DNA here is from genome assembly GCA_965226925.1 of Longimicrobiales bacterium. Lineage (GTDB taxonomy): Bacteria > Gemmatimonadota > Gemmatimonadetes > Longimicrobiales > Gaopeijiaceae > CBDDCX01. Next base: position 1,328 of record CBDDEN010000010.1, read on the forward strand.
GCTACACCTCCGGACAGGGCGGTCGAAGAACTCAGCCCGGCGGCGATCGGGAGGTCGGACTCCAGCGCGATGTCTGCGCCCGCGGTGATCCCATGGTCGCGGACCAGAGCCTGAACTACACCACGAACGTAGTTCCCCCATTCTCCTTCACCCCCCGGCTCTACGTCGAGCGACAACGGGATCTCCACGTCGGCATAGGTCGAGTGGGCATTGCGGAGCCGCACCACTCCGTCCTCTCGGGGCGCCGCGGTGAGTGACGTACCGAGTTGGATGGCCATGGGAAGGACCGGAAGCAACGAATAGTCGATATGCTCCCTGATGAGGTTCACACGCCCGGGCGCCCATACGACAAAGCTCGGGTCGGGACCGCCGGCGCGATCCGCGAAAGGGGCGGAAGAGTGCTCTCTGGGGTGTTCGGCCAACCTCTGTCTCCGAACTAGGCGGTTACCAGCCCCAACTTCGGGCGGGTCTCCCAGCGGCGGCGGGTGAAGTCGGGGAAGTCGATGGCCTGGCTCCCGTTCGCGACGGACCACTCCGAGAGGGGGGTCACCGCGCTCAGCGCTGCGGCATCGTAGACGTTCATATCCGTCGGGAGGCCCTCACGTAAGCACTTGATCAGTCGATAGTCTTCCATGAAGTCCATCCCACCGTGGCCGGCCCCCTGAGAGCGCTCCTCCATCTCTCTCCAGAGCGGATGTTCGTACTCTTCCCAGCCACGCCTCGGCGTCGTCCCACCGGTGCTCCTCACTCACACCTTCTACGTACACCCGGTCCGGATATCCTTGGAAGATGCCCTTGGTCCCTTGGACCTGATTGATGCGGCTGTAGGGCCTGGGAAGATTGGTGTCGTGCCCGACGTACAGGGTACGTCCAAGCGCCGTTTTGATCATCGTGGTGTTCACGTCTCCCAGAACGTAGGTCTCTTGCCGCTTGGGGTCGCCGGCGGGATAGTGCGCCTCCGCCCAGTCCTGGAGACCTCGCGACGGACTACTCATCGAGACCAAGGTGGCGAATCGGTCACCTCGATTGATGTCCATGCAGTTGGCGATGGGCCCGAGTCCATGGGTGGGATACAGATTGCCGTTCCGTAGCGTGGCGTGAGCCCTCCGCCACAGACCCTCGTCCTTGTCCTCGAACTTGATCGCGCGCAGATCGTGTAGATACCCGCCCTCGGCGTGCAGAATCTCCCCGAGCAGGCCCTGCCGGACGAGGTTGAACGCCAGCATCTCCATCCGACCGTAGTTGACGTTCTCCATCATCGAGCAGTGCTTCTCGTACTTCTCGGCATACTCGACCAGCTTCCAGCAATCCTCGAGCGTGTAGGCTGCAGGAACCTCGGTCGCGGTGTGCTTTCCGTTCTCCATCGCCGAGGTGCAGATCGGGACGTGCCACTCCCAAGGCGTAGCGTTGTATACCAGGTCCAGATCCTCTTCCTGGCAGAGCCGCTCGAAGTCCCGCTCACCCCTGCCGTATCCCGTCGGCCGTGGGAATCCCGCCTCCTCCACCCAGTCCTGCACGCGCTCCACCTTGTCGGGGACGACATCACAGACGGCCTGGATCACGCAGCCGTCGATCCTCAGCAGATTGCGAACATGGGCACTGCCCTGGAGGCCGACACCGACGTATCCGACGCGGACCTGATCGATGGGAGGGGCGGCAAAGAGGTCGGCGGGTGCCGGACCCAAATCGACGCGTGCGTCGTCCCCTCCAGACTGCGATTCGATCGTGCATCCCGCGGATGCTCCGACCACTGCAAGGCCCAGGCCGACGGCCCCTAGCTTCAGAGCTTCCCGGCGATCCAGTCCGTTCTCGTTCGAGTCGTCCGACACTCGTTGCTATTCTCCTAGTACGTGTCGAGCCCGCACTCCTTGGGCGGAGTCGTTGTCTTCGCGGTTCAGCGTAGCCTCAAGACCATGAGTACTGGCCGGTGGTCCGAGGCCACTCGCTCATCAAGTACCCGATACTCCAGAAGTTCGAATCGATCCGCAGGACGGTACCCGACGAAGTCGATCTCACGCTCGGGTCGATTCGCCGGGAAGGTCTCGATGGGATCGCCCTTGTCGGGAAGTGACCAATGATGTTCGATCACATCCATTATCCGATCACCCCGCCGGGAGTTGAAGTCACCCGCGAGAATGATCGGCGTTTCCTCCTGTTCGAAAATGTCGACGACCTCGCGGGCCTGCCGGAAACGCTCCTGTTCGGTCCGGTAGAAGTGCACGCCCGCCACGATGACCTCCCCTGCCTCTCCGGGCAGCCGGATCCGAGCCGCGAGCGTGCTCCGCGGTTCTTCGCCCGGTGGAAGCACATGGTTCACGACCTCGACGATGGGCCACCGTGATAGGATCGCCATCCCATACTCGCCGCCCTGGTACTCCATGAAGGGGCCGAACGCATGCTCCAGCCCGGTCAGGTCGCCCAGACGGGCGGCCTGATCCACTCGCTCGGTACGGCTGGTATTCCGGTCGATCTCCTGGAGGGTGACGACGTCGGGACGAGCGGCTCGGATTACGGCGGCCGCTCGCTCCAGGTCCACCCCTTGGTCCATGCCTTCACATGCTTGATGTTGTAGGCCAAGACTCTCACGGTGGGGCGGCGGCTGGCTTTCTCGAAGGCCTGCTGGATCACGGAGCAGCCGCCCAATCCCACTACCAACAAGGCCGCCCAAACCGTGCGTGCCCTCCTGCCAGTCCACCCCACGGGCCTCCACCATCCTGGACTCGAGGCGTAATGGCCACCGGTGGTGGGAAAGAGCGAACCGAGCTCGGCGAACGTGAACGCCCCCGCGATGGCGATACCGCCGCCCGCGATCCACGCCGCCATGACCAGCCAGCCGCTGTCCAGCCGCTGAGCCACGATGTACGGATTGATGAAGATGCCTGCACCGATGATCCCGCCCACCACGACCATGGTGGCATCGAACGTCCCGAGTTCCCGGCGGAAGCTCATCGTCCGCTCCGGCCAGACAGCCCGTGGGGCCGTGGGACATGAGGCCTATTGTTCGCCGATACTCGCATGAGGAGCGTGCGCTGAAGGAACGGGCTCGGAGCTTGGGGCCCGGGGCTCGGGCTCCGCCTGAAATTCGAGCGACAACCTACTGCGAGTCGGCGCGCTCGGCGAAACGCGGAAAGGCGGGTGCCGACGAATCACCCGCCTTTCAAGTGGTCACGTTGTGCCCCGCCACCACCGCTACAAACTTCGTCTGCCCAGCGGCGCGCTCTTAGGATCCGCTCGGGCCGTCTCATACTCTGCGAGCGGGCTTCGTTGTTCACCCATCTCGATGGGCAACGCGACCCGCACCAGCACCGTTAGGATGAACAGCCCCATCGCCCAAATGCCGGCCGTGACCGCAAGCTCCACCCAAGTGGGCGAGTACTCGACGATTTCGCCCAAGGGTGAGGGTATGAAGCCCGGCACGACCAACCCCATGCCCTTCTCCACCCAGACGGCCACGAAGAGCACCACGCAAGCGCCGAGGAGCCAGTTTCGGTTGTGGCGAAGTGGATGAATCGTCAGGACGGCGGTCGCCCCGATGTTCATCACGATGGCCGTTCTGATCCAAGGCACGAGGGCGTTGTGACCTTCTAGCCCGAAGAAGAGGTACTGGGCGCTCTGCACGTGATGCGTGGGAAAGTAGAACTCCGTGAATATCTCGGAGCCCAGCATGATCAGGTTGATCTGTGCCGCCACGGTGGTCACCATCGCGAGCTTCCGGAAGGCAACCGGCGTCGATGTCGTACTCGGTCTCGCTGTCGACGAACCAAAGGAGCAGGATCATGAATGCCGGCCCCGCCGTGAACGCCGAAGCCAGGAAGCGGGGACCGAGGAGGCCGTTATTCCAAAACGGTCGGGCCGGAAGCCCCGCCAGAAGAAACGCCGTCACCAAGTGAATGCTCACGGCCCAGAAAACCGACAGATAGACCCACGGGACGTACTTGCCTTTGTCCGGCCGTTTCCCCGCGTAGTGGTTGTAAAGGATGTAGAAGGGGATGAACAGATTAAGCGCCAGGTAGCCATTCAGGACGATGACGTCCACGCCAGCATCGATCGGGGAAAGTTGAGAATCCCGATGATCGGAACGAGATGCCAGGAGGCGAACGGGTTCCCCAGGTCAACCGTGACGAAGGCCAGGCACATGCAGAGCGCGGAAACCGCGACGCCCTCCGCGATGAGCACGGCCCCACGAAAATCCACGTCCTCGAGCACATAAGCGGGAAGCACCAACATGACGGCCGCAGCAGCCATCCCGACCAGGAAGGTAAAGTTGGAGATGTACAGGCCCCAACTGATATGGTCGTTCATTCCAGTGACGATGAGGCCGTCCCTGAGCTGAACGGAATACCCATACGCCCCGAAGAGCATGATCAGGGTGAGCACACCCATCCCACACGTGGTAACGCCGGCCACCGGAGGTCGCCGACTGAAGCGCGCTGAGGAGGAAGTACTTGAGGTGCATGCTCAGTCCATGTAGTACCAGAAGCGAGGCTCCGTGCCCAACTCTTCCTTGAGTCGGAAGACCTGCTTGTTCTCTAGGACCCACCGAATCTCGGAATCCGGGTCAAGCACGTTTCCAAAAGACGCGGGCTCCTGTCGGGCAAGCTTCGGCACACGCTGGCAAGCGCCCCTCGCGGGTCCGTTGAATGCAGTACGTGCACTTCTCCACAACGCCCCGCTTCCGCGCCCGGTTGCCCAAGTAGTGCTGACGGGGATTCAACGCCTCTGCAGGAACTCGGGTTCGGCCCAGTTGAAGCGCCGGGCCCAATACGGACAGGCCGCCATGCAGTACCGGCACCCGATACACCAGTCATAGTCCACGACGACGAGGCCGTCGGGTTCCTGCCAGGTCGCCTGTACCGGACACACGTAGACGCACGGGAGGGTTGGCGCATTGGAAACATTGCGTGCCCAGGTAATAGTGACCCTCGGCGGGCACCTCGTGCCCGTACGTGGCATCCGCGTGCTCGAGGTCGTTGATCGATTCGCCATCCTTCTTCTCGAAGATCCGGATGTACTGACTGTCGCTCTCCCCGGTCGAGGTTGTTCTCCTCGATGCAGGCCTGGACGCAGTTCCGGAAGCCCTTGCACTTCGAGATATTGAACGCGTAGCCGTACAGTACGCCCGGTATGGCGTCCGTCTTCCGGATGCTGGGGTCGATACCCGTTCTCAGCTGCGTCAGGCGCTCCAAGCGCCGGATCGTCTCGTCCCGCTCCTCAGGGCTCATGAGGCGGTAGTTGCCCTTGAAGTATTCGTCCCGTTCGAGAAGCTTGGCCTCCCGCTCCTCATCGGACGCGAGGCTCGCCGGCGAACAGGCGCTCACGGCTTGTGTGCTCACCGCAAGAGCCCCGACGATCGTCCCCAAGGCACGGCGCCGGTCGAGAGGTTTGTCCAGCAGCGTATTCGAAGGCTCTGAGCCGGAGGGAGCGGTACCTCCGCAGCCGCACGAGCCGGACCCGCAACCGTTCGCCGCAGTCGACCCCGAGAGGGTGGCCGGGTCCGGCATTATCCTCTCGAGCCTGCTCTGGGCTTCGTGGACCCCCGCGAACTGGAGCACATCGTCGAAGGTGAGCTCGCGGGACTCAGTCATGCGCTCCACCACCTGCCTCCATGCCGGCCTTCCCGACCAACCCTCCGGGAAGTTCCGGTCCCGCATAGGGAATACGTAGCTCGGTGGGCACTCTACGGGATTAATTAAAGAGCAATTTCCTGTGTGGAGAGGGGTGTGGTGGGAGGATTGATCCAGACGGCCTCCGGGAGCGGTTTGGGTTTGGGAACGCCTCTGACGAAGCGTTCGGGATGGGTGGTCCATGCCGTGTTGAGCACGGTTGTCCTGCGGGCGATAACGTTGTCGGCGCGCCCGAAGTGCACTTGTTCGGGGGTCAGCATCGAGATGCCCCCGTGCCTGTGCTCGGCATTGTACCAACGGAAGAACGATCGACAGAAGGTCTTGGCCTGGCCCTGGTCTCCGAACCGTCCGGGAAACGAGGGATGGTACTTCAAGGTCTTGAACTGAGCCTCGGAGAACGGATTGTCATCCGAGACCTGAGGCCGGCTCAACGAGCGGGTCACGCCGAGGTCAGCGAGAAGTTGAGCGGTGCATTGGCTCGTCATTGGAGCTCCCCGATCCGAGTGCAGGGTCAGGACCCGGGGCTGGACGCCATGCTTCAGGCAGCTCTGCTGGATCAACCGGCCGGCCAGGGCCGAGTTCTCCCGGTCCGCCACCATCCAGCCCACGACGTAGCGGCTGTAGATGTCCAGGATCACGTACAGGTAGTAGTAGCTCCACTTCTTCGGCCCCAGCAGCCGCGTGATGTCCCAGGACCACACCTGGTTCGGCGCCGTGGCCATCAACTCGGGCTTCTTGTACTCGGGATGGGTGCGCTGCGCCCGGCGTTCCTGAACCGGCACCTCGGAGGCCAGAACACGATACATCGTGCGTTCGCTGCACAGGTAGACCTCTTCGTCGAGCAGCGTGGCCACCACCTCGGCGGGTGAGCGGTCCACGAACCGCTCCGAACACAGCGTGTCGAAGACCTCGCCTCGTTCCGTCTCGCTCAATGCCCGGGCGGGCGTCGGGCGGGGCTGCCGTTGCCCGGTCGATGGGCCTCGACGACGGTACAACGTCGATCGGCAGACCTCGAGGGCCGCGCACGCCGGTTTTACACCGACGTGCTTAGCCAGCTCATCGGCCGCCTTCAAGAGTTCGTCCCGTCGTCGAGGCTTATCCCCAGCAGCCCCGCAACTTTTCCCTGCACGTCGATGATCAGGTGTGCCTTCCTGAGCTCATCCTCGAGCCGAGCATTGCGGCGCTCCAGCTTGCGTACCTTCTCCAGAGGATCCAGCCTTCAGCGGATGCGCCGCCTTCGCCACTCCGGACTTGCGGCAGGAGCGCCCACCTCGTCGGTGCACCGGTCCGCTTCTTTCTTGTCGACCGCCGGCAGGGCCTTACAGCAGGACCGGTTCGAGGGGCTATGCGCCGCCTCTGCGCCACGCTCGTCACGTACGTGCGACGAAGTACGTGGTGAGGGCCCTCGGTACCACTTCCGCCGCAGGAGTTGGGGCATCCTGGAACCCGATGGTTTTACCTCGTGGGCCGGGCGGTATTGTCGCCTCCACTGTGACACCGGTCGGGCGCTTCTCAAGAACTCGACGATAGCCGTTCTCCCACGGAGCTTGCCTGGCCAGCCATCTCCGCACCACGGACTGAACCGAGCGAAGAGATCGGTAGCACCTCGAGAACGCCTATCTACTACCTCACGTCAGAAGTCAGCGCACGGCCGCATGGGTCCTCGTGCTTACGAAGCTGACCACACCGCAGTGGCCTGAGCCGGATCGCGTTGAGCCACAACCGGCGGTTGCCGTCCACCGGCCTTCGCTCCACAGCTTGGGCAGCCCTCTACCGTGATCTTCTCTTCGCCAACCGTATCATTCTCTCTCGCAGTCCCAACATGTTCGTTTTCTCTCACGCACCTTCGCCGGGGCTCAGAAGTTTCCCTTGGTCGCTTCCTCCTCTTGTCCAAGGTTTCTTTGTTCTCCTTCTCCAGTGCTCTTGTCCCCCCGTCTCACGTACGTCCCCAACTGGCAGAGAGGCCTCTCTCAATGCCGTGATGGCTCCGGCGTTCGTCTCCACCTGACGCTGAAGCCGTATCTCGTCACCGTGGTCTTGAGGTCCTTGTGACCCATTAGGCGTTGGAGCGTCGAGACCTCACAACCGGAACGGATCATCTCGGTAGCGAAGCAGCCTCGGAGCACATGGGAGGAGAGTGGTTTGGTGATGCCGGCTTGTCGCACGGCCTTCTTGATGGCGCGCTGAATTGTGGTGAGGTGGACAGCTCGTCTGCCCATGTGTCCGGTCTTGGGATCTCGCGACAGCTTGTGACTGGGGAAGAGGAACTGCCAGGCTAGTTCCCAGCCGGCCCCCGGGTCCTTCCGCCCCAGGGCCTCCGGGCAGTGGCGCCCAGCCGGCCTCGCGCCCCAGGGTCCTGAGCATGGAGTCGGGCGACGGCGTCCACCTGCCGCCGAAGGGCCTCCACGGCACCCCGCCCGATCGGCACCACCCTGTCCTTGGCGCCCTTCCCGGCGCGCACGGTGAGTTCACGGTTGCTTGAGGTTGAGGTCCTTCACCCTGATGGCCATTGTCTCCGCAATGCGGGTCCCGGAGCCGTACATGAACATGGTTTCCATTCGTGACACCTTGGGGAGGTGAGCCATGACGGCACCTACCTCTTCTGGTGTAGCGTACTTCGGGAGCACCTCGGGCGGCTTGGCCCGGGCGACGCCACCCCTTCCCCCGAACTCCTCGCGATACACCTCCCCATACAGAAACAGGACCGCCGCCGTTGCCTGATTGATGGAAGAGGAACCGAGTCCGAGGTCATTTGCGAGATGGGAGGTGAAGGATTCGATCTCCGCACGTCCCATCGCGGCAGGATCCCGTCGGCCGTGGAAGCCTATGTAGCGCTCGACCCAGGCGACATACGTCTTTTCAGTACGGGGGCTCAGGTTCCGGGCCCGGATACGGGTGCGTACCAGCTCTCGCACGCGGACTACGACCGGTCGGGCCCTCCGACTGGGTGATTCTCCGGACGTGTGGTTTAGTCCTGGGCCGGCCTCCGCTCCGCGTTTGTTCATAGCCGAATCTCGGGTTCGCGGCTGGGCAGTGGGATGACAGGATGGGTGGGATCGCGGTCTTCCGATTTGACCGCTCGGCTCGAGCCCGCGAGTCCTTTCGGACGCCGGTTTTCAAGTTCGATACCAGATCTTGCGTGTGGCTTCGTCTGGTACGAACACCCCAGGGTGGCACGGGTTTTGCTCGATGCCACTTCTCGTGAGACTGCGCCGACTTGCGTCTATTTGCTGGCGTCCGCCAAAAAGTTGCCGAAGAACAACGGGGCTACCTGGTGCACGCACCCGTTAGAGCATCTAGGTCCCTTTGTCCTTCGTCGTTCATCGGCCCCAAGAACACCGGGACGGGGCCAAGAGCAGGCATCCCGGCGGAGATCCGATCCTCCGATGGAATGACGTGAGTCCGGCGCATGGTCACAGAGACCTCGGACCCGTCTCCGTTTGAGGCTGGTGCGATCGAAATTGTCGCCTCGCTGGCATAGGGTTCGCTCATGGCATTTCCGGTCTCCTTCACCTCAAGAATAAACCCGCCGTCCAGGTCGCTGTCCTCGACGCGGTATTCCATCTGGGCCAAAAGCCGCAGGTAGCAGGAGAAGGTTTGATCGGGAGCCGTTGGTCGCGCCCCGCGCACCGTCTGCATGGGTGCGGTGCAGCCGGCGAGTAGCAAGATCGCGAGCATCAAGTTTCGCTTGAGCCGGAACATCACCCCTCCAATTCCTCTGTGGTACTCAACAGTTGAGTGAGAACGGCGGCTGTTTGCAAGTGAGCGTTGCTCCGGGCCCCATCGCGGGTTCCCGTTCCTGACCGCTCGGCTCGAACCCACGAGTCGCCCTTCTTCGAAGGGCGCGTGGGTTCGAACGCGGAGGACAAAATTAGCGGAGGGGGTGGGATTCGAACCCACGAGTCCTTTCGGACGCCAGTTTTCAAGACTGGTGCATTGAACCGCTCTGCCACCCCTCCAGGTAGCCTTGGCCTGGGAAACCTCAGGCATCCACACGCGGCGTGTAAAGTGGGGCGCGTGATCGGGCTCGAGACTCCGATCAGTGACGGAAGAGTCGCTGCCCGGTGAAGACCATCGCCATGCCGTGCTCGTTCGCGGCCTCGATGACCTCGTCGTCCCTCATCGATCCCCCCGGCTGGACGATGGCCCGCGCCCCGGCATCGGCCGCTGCGTCGACTCCGTCGCGGAAGGGGAAGAACGCGTCGGACGCCAATACGGCGCCACTCAGATCCAGCCCGGCATCGGCGGCCTTTTGTCCGGCGATGCGCGACGAGTCCACACGGCTCATCTGTCCGGCTCCGATCCCCAACGTGGCTCCGCCACTCGCGAACAGGATCGCGTTCGACTTCACGCCGAAGACGGCGGCCCAGGCGAAGCGCAGATCGTCCCACTCGGCTTCGTCGGGACTCCTGTGGGTGGCGACGTCCCAGTCCACCTTGTTCAGTCTGTAGAACGGGAGCGGCGGCGGGGTTTGGGCGAGCATCCCGCCGTAGACGCTTCGCAGCGCGAGAGCGTGTGGTCGGCGGCCGTGTTCCGCCAGGAAGCGACCGGTCCGCCGCACCTCTTCGGGTGCCCTGCTCCACCAGTCCTCCCGGGGCTCGCCCGCGACCTTTTCACCGATTCCCCCGGAGACCAACAACCGCAGGTTCTTCTTCTCCGTCAGCACCTCCAATGCCTCGTCATCGTAGGCGGGAGCGACTATGCACTCGATGAAGAGCCCGGACATGGTTCGGGCGGTCTCAGGACAGACTCTCCTGTTCAGGGCGATGACCGAACCGAAGGCGCTGACGGGGTCGGTGCGGAGGGCCCTCTCGTAGGCGGTGGACACCGTGTCGGCCACAGCCAGGCCACACGGAGTCGTATGCTTGACGATGCACACGGCCGGCAGCGGTGAGAAGGCGAAGGGAGCAAGCGACAGCAGCGCGCCGTCGAGATCGAGAAGGTTGTTGTAGGAGAGGTCCTTTCCGTGTAGCTGCTCGAGTCCCGCCAGGCCGTCCCGCTCACCACGCGTGCGGTAGAATGCGGCGTCCTGACCCGGGTTCTCACCGTACCGTAGTCCCTGCACCAGCTCGAGGTGGAGCGAAAGCTCATCAGGCAGGCCCGGACCGGAGCCGCTCGCCGCCGTTCCGGTCGCGGTTTCGTCGGCCTCCAGATAGGCGGCTACCGCAGCGTCGTACTCACTGATGTGACGGAAGACCTTGGCGGCAAGCTCGCGACGTAACGTCGGATCTACGTTGGCACCGTCCGAAAGAGCGCTCACCACCCGGTCGTAATCCGACGGATCAACCAGGACTAGCACGTCGGCATGGCTCTTGGCCGCAGCCCGAATCATGGTGGGTCCGCCTATGTCCACCTTCGACATCGCCTCCCCCACCGGCACGTTCCCGCGAGCCACGGTCTCGCGGAACGGATAGAGGTTCACGGCAACCAGGTCGATGGGTGCATACCCGTGCTCCTCGAGAGAGGCCATGTCGTCGGGGCGGTCGCGGCGCGCCAGAAGCCCCGCGTGGACCGCAGGATGCAACGTCTTCACACGCCCCTCCATCATTTCGGGATGGCCTGTGACATCGGCAACTTCCGTCACCGGCAACCCGGCCTCTCGAACGGCACGTGCCGTACCTCCGGTCGACAGGATCTCCCAGCCGGCCTCCACCAATGACTTGGCCAGAGCCTCGATGCCCGTCTTGTTTGACACGCTAAGGAGCGCTCGTCGCTTCATGTCTAGCTCGTTCTCCTCCATCTGCTATCTGCTCGCTTCTCGAACGTCAGTTCCGAAGCGTGGATTGAAGGTCGGTGGACGTCAGTGTGAAGGGGCCCGGTTCTCTGCCCTCCGCGACGGCTCGGCAAACGTGTTCGACCACGGCGGGGTAGAGACGATGCTCCACCTGCAGCACACGCGCCGCTACTGCCTCGGCATCGTCTCCGGGCAGGACCGGGACCGGCCATTGGGCTACGATGGTCCCCGCGTCGTACTGCTCGTCCACATAGTGGACCGTCGCCCCGGTCACCTTGGCTCCCTCCGCCAGGACGGCCTGATGGACGCGCCCTCCGTACATGCCGCTTCCCCCAAACGCCGGGAGCAAGGCAGGATGTACGTTGAGGATGCGTCTCGGATAGGACGCCACCAGCGCCGACGGGATGAGCCTGAGGTACCCGGCGAGGGCGATGACCTGCACGTCGCGATCGCGAAGGTGTCGGAGAAGCTCCTCCCCGATCTCTTCCTGGGAGCGATCCCGCACGGAGACGACCAGTGCGTCCCGGCCGGCTGCCCTGGCCCGATCGAGCGCCCCGGCTTCCTCACGGTCGGCGATGACCACCACCACCCGGTACACCTGGCTCGCACCCTCGAGATCCAGGAGGGCCTGGAGATTCGTCCCCTCGCCCGACGCGAATACGGCAACGGGAACGGGAGTGGTCACGCGAGTTCCCCTCCATAGTGCGGGATGAGGAACGGATTCCCTACACGTTCGTGACCCACCGACGTGGGGGGGCCGTGACCGGTCAGGAGTCGAGTCTCATCGGGCATGGTCAGCACGTGCCGTCGAATGCTGTCGAAGAGGGCGCGGTAATCACCACCGGGAAGATCGGTCCTCCCGACCGAGCCCGCAAAGACGAGGTCCCCGACGATCGCGACATGGTCATCCGCGGCCACGAGGATCACGTGGCCAGGAGAGTGTCCGGGCGTGTGGACCACCTTGAAGGACGAAGCACCGAAGCTGTATGTGTCCCCGTCGTGGAGCTCCTCGTCGGGTGGAGCCAACCCGGGTGCAGTGAGGCCGAACATGGCCGCTTGGGCCGGCACGGAGTCGAATAGGGGTCGGTCGGCGGGGTGTAGGTAGGTGGGCACGTCCGCGAAGTCGCGCATGGCACCGAGGCCTTCCACGTGATCGAGATGCGCATGAGTCAACAGGATCGCCGCCAGGTCGCCTCCCTCGGCCTCGATGGCGGAGACCATCTCCGGGGCACAGGCTCCGGGGTCAACGACCACGCACCGCCCCGTGGTCTCGCACCACGCGACGTAACCGTTCTCGGCGAAATTGCCAGCTGTGAAGGCTTGAAAACGCATCTAATCCGACTGACAGGAGCCCAGGCTTCGACCGAAGCGCTGGAGGCGCGACTCATACCCAAAAAAGCGGCCCGTAGGGATCGCACCTACGAGCCGATACATCTTGAGTGGGGCTGGCGACTAGGCGGTGAAGGAACTTCCGCAGCCGCAACCCCCGGAGGCGTTCGGGTTCGAAAAAGTGAACCCCGATCCCATCATGCTGGTCACGTAGTCGATCTCGACGCCACTCAGGTACTGAAGGCTGAACGGATCGAGGAAGATCTTCACACCCGACAGGTCGAGGATCTCGTCATCGCTCTCCGGGGCGTCTTCTATGTTCAGCCCGTACTGAAAGCCGGAGCACCCACCCGGTAGAACCGCTACACGAAGCCCGGCATCTTCCGAAGCTCCCTGCTCTTCAATGAACGACTGGACCTTGCTCACCGCTGCGGGCGTGAGGGTCAATAGTGTCTCGGTGCTTTCCATAAGTTCATCTCCTGGGGTCATTCTTACCCCTACCCCCAACCAATCGTTCTCGTCGGTGGCGACGCTTCACTCAATCGCCAAAAAGCTACCGGGAGGCCTTGAGAGGGTCAACGCCCGGCTCTCCGCCGAGAATGAGCTTCGCGGCCGCCCCGACATCGTCGACGACGAACACGCCTTGCGGCGCCCCCGGTTCCTCGTCGAGTCCGTATCCCGTACGCACGAGCACGCCCCGTCCTCCCAGCTCGCCGGCCGGGAGTACGTCGGCGACCTTGTCCCCCACGTAGTAGGACTCCGTGAGGCTGACACCGAGCGCTTCCGCCGCCTCACGATGCATGCCCGTGTCCGGCTTGCGGCACCGGCACGCCTCGCCGAAATCGGGGTGGTGAGGACAGTAGAGGGTCAGGTCCACCGGCGCCTCGGCGGCTCGGAGCAGTTCGTCGAACCTCCGGGCGACGGCCCTGTAGTCGTCCTCTCCGTAGAGGCCTCTCGCGATGCCGGACTGGTTCGTCACCACGACGAGCGCGTACCCGGCCTCGCGTAACGCCCGAAGGGCATCGGTCGCCCCCGGCATGAGTACCACGCCCTCGGGGTCGGCCAGGTAGACCCTCTCCTGGATCAAAGTCCCGTCCCGGTCGAGGAAGACCGCGGGACGTAACGCATCGTCCGTCACTGCCGGGCCAGGCCGGAGAGGAGCCTCAGCACTTCTGCGTCCTGCCAATCGAGTACCGTCCGTAGGTCGACCCAAAGTGACCCGTCTTCGACCCGCGCGATCAGCGGGGGCACGGCGGCACGCAGGGCCCCGGCCAAAGCGTCGGCACCGACGGCCCTCGGTCGAACGCGCACACCGTGACTCGCCAGCTCGACACCCGGAAAGGTCCCACCCCCGACCACCGAGGACATCTCGGCCACATCGGCCTCGACGCCCGCCGCGGCCAGTCCGTCCGCGAGAACTCTCGCACGCCCCCGCAGCGTGCCCGGGTCGGCCGAGAGCATCGCGAGGGTGGGAATCTCCCTTACGGCGCGCTCCGGCTCCCGATACAGCCGAAGGGTCGCCTCCAGGGCCAAGAGCGTGGTCTTGTCCACCCGAAGGGCGCGGCACAACGGGTTCTTCCGCATCCGCTCGATCCACTCTCCCTCGCCGGCCAGAATCCCAGCCTGGGGACCACCCAGTAGCTTGTCCCCCGAGAAAGCGACCACGTCCACTCCGGCCGCCAGGCTCTCGGTGGGTCGAGGCTCGGGCGGCAGGCCAAGCAGAGCCGCGTCGAGCAGAAGGCCGGAACCGAGATCGTGCACCACGCCGACTCCCCTCTCCTTCCCGAGCTCCACCAGATCGTGCAGGGTCGCCTCTTCGGTGAATCCCGTAATCCGGAAGTTGGAACGGTGAACCTTCAAGATCACGGCCACGTCCCTATCCTCGGACAACGCCTCACGATAGTCCTCCAGGCGTGTCCGGTTGGTGCTACCTACCTCCCTCAGAATCGCGCCCGAACTCTGCATGATCTCGGGAATCCGGAATCCACCCCCGATCTCCACGAGCTCGCCTCTGGAAACCAGCACGCATCTTCCGTCAGCCACCGTGCTCAGAGCGAGCACCAATGCGGCGGCCCCGTTGTTGACCACGACGGCATCTTCGGCGCCCGTCAACTCCCGCAGGAGCGTTGCACAGTGGTCGTAGCGGGACCCCCGGGCACCGACATCCAGGTCGTACTCGAGGTTGGAGTATCCCTTCGCCCCCTCCATCGCCTCGATGGCCACCCCGGGCAAGGGTGCTCGGCCGAGGTTGGTGTGGAGGACGACCCCGGTTCCGTTGATCACGGGCCGGAGAGACGGCGTCGTAGCTCGCTCCAGGCGACGACGCACTCCGTCGGCATAAACGGTCACGTCCTCCACGTCTCCCGGGTCCTTCCCCGCCCCGATGTCACTCCGCACCCGTTCGATCTCTTCCCGGAGTTCGCTCAAAACCAAAGCTCTGGGTTGGCCTGCCAGGATGGGCTCGAACTCAGGCGACTCGAGAATCTGTTCC
Organism: Longimicrobiales bacterium; assembly: GCA_965226925.1. Taxonomy (GTDB): domain Bacteria; phylum Gemmatimonadota; class Gemmatimonadetes; order Longimicrobiales; family Gaopeijiaceae; genus CBDDCX01. Next base: position 16,506 of record CBDDEN010000010.1, read on the forward strand.
ACCGCGGGAATGCGACGTCGGGCGTCGTTCCCGTCGCCGCGATTCATTTCCATGGAGGCCACTCCCACGTAGAGCCTTCGCGCCGTCGCTCGGCAAGCATCGTACTCGTGCCCCGGGCCGTTTCCGGCAGACGCCTGCGGCCAGGCAGATGCCACAGCGGCGGCGCGTCCGCGAGGACGCGCGACAGAGCCACGAGGACGGTATCACGAGGAAGGCCGTCTACCCCGACGGTATCGGGGCGGATCGTGTCGGCCGCAATCGTATCCGGTGGGACCACACTCTCCGGTATCGAGTCGAGCGCGACGGCGGCCGAGTCGGCCGCGAGGATGGAGTCGGCGACGGCAATCGAGTCCGCGATCGCCACCGAGTCGACGGGTGGTGCAGCCCGCACCAACTCCCGGCGGCCACCGCCGCCGAAGAGGCCGTTGATGTTCGTGACGCCGGAGAGGGACACCTCGTAGGGCTCTTCGGCGATCAGCGTGTCACTCAGGAGAAGGTAAATGGTTCGCTTGGGCAGATTTCTGGCCCGATCTTCGCGTCGAGTCGTCGATGGAGCCGCCACGGCCTCCGGCCGGGCGTCGAGCTCCGCCGCCGCCGCCGCCGAATCGCCGGCCGCGAAGAGCGAGTCGACGACCCGCACCGACTCGAGAATGCGAAGAGAGTCGGCCACCCACAAGGAGTCCTCCATGGCCTCGATTGCCGCCAGATAGTCGCGCTCGTGCAGAATCCGGCGAACTTCGATCCCTGCCGGCACGGAGTCGCGCGTCAGCGTGGCCGACACACCGTCCAAGGGCGTCTCCGGGTCCAGGTAGTCGTCGAACTCGACGGCCACCGTCAGGGAATCGGCAACATCGGCGCCGCTGATGACGGCGGCCGTGGTATCCGGGCGCAACAGCCTAATGTCCGTAAAGACCGTGTCCGGCCCGTTCAGGACCTGAAAGGCACCACCGGCCGGTTCGAAGAAGTCGGCTTCTCTGTTCCGGTTCGCATCTTCGAAGGCCCTAAGCACGTATCGGCCGACGGGTGGCAGATACCGAAACGCGAAGACACCGCTGCTGTCCGTGATGGCCACATGCGTCGGCCCCTGCGCCTCTCCGACCCCTCCCACCACGAGCGGCTGAATCCGTGCCGTTACACGCACGCCCTCCATCGCCTGGTCCGTCAGGCGATCGAACACCATGCCCGCGATGGCGGTGGGCAGGATCTCGGCTCCGGTCGAAAACACGAACTCGAACGGCTGAGGAATCGCGTTCCGGAATAGGTCCTGAACGGTAGGCAGCACGGTAACCCGATACACGAGGTCGGGCAGGAACCCTCCGTCCATCTTGATCTCGAGGGCCTTCTTCTTGTGACGTACCTCGACTTCGCCCGACTCGGGGGACACCTGCACCGCCTGCCCCAACGTACCCGACGCGGCGCGCTCGCTGATCCGCTCGTTGAACCTGATCCGGACCGCATCGTCGAAGGCCTCGACCCGCGCGAACGGCTCGGGGACAGTCGCGACGACCTGCGGCCCAGACAGATCCGGCGGGCCTCCACGCGGCCCCTGCGCTCTCGCGCACGCGCCGACCCCGAGGAGTAGGAGGAGCCGTGCTGTGTGGGCGATAAACCGCCGGTCGGATCCATTCATCGCGCCCGACACCAAGCGGTCGCTCAGCCGTCGGCGAGGGTAGCGAGCTTGCCGGTGAGCTTTTCGAGCTGCTCCTCGAAGCTCCGTGCCTTCTCCCGCTCGCGCTCCACGACCTCCTCCGGCGCCTGCTGCACGAATCGCTCTGTGGCCAACCTCTTTTGCGACCCGTCCAACTGTCCACCCAGGCGTTGCATCTCTCCCTGCAGGCGCTCCCTCTCCCGAGCAAGGTCGCTGACCCCCTCGAGAGGCATGAAGAGTTCCGCTCCGTTCTTCAAAACCGCGTGGGCCCCCACGCCGTCGGCCGCACTGTCCAGCTCGCACGCGTCCACCCGAGCGAGCCTCTTCAGAGCCGTCTCCTGCTGCTCGACCATGTTTCGGAATCCGTCGTGGAGCCCGGTCAGCTTCACGGTGACTCCGGTGCCTTCGGCCACTCCGTATTCCTTACGGAGGCTGCGCACCTGGGTGATCAGCTCCTGAAGTTCGCCGATCCCCGTCTCAGCGCCCGGGTCGATCAGCGTCTCGTCCGGCTCGGGCCACTCGGCGACCATGAGCGCCTCGGCGCGCGCTGCACCCCCCGGCGACGGGAGTCTGTCCCACAGTGCCGAGGTCACGAACGGCGTGAGCGGGTGAAGAAGACGACAAATACCGTCTAGGACCACGACCAGCGTCGCACGGGCGGCCTGTAAGCTCTCGTCACCCGCCGCCCCCTGCATCCGCGGCTTGATCAGCTCCAGGTACCAGTCGGCGAAGTCCCCCCACACGAAGTGGTAGAGGCGATCGGACACCTCGTGAAGTCGAAAGCGTTCCAGGTCGTCCGTGACGTCGCTCACGGCCCGCTGGAGGCGGGACAGGATCCATCGGTCCTCGAGCTCCAGAGCACCCTCGACCCTCCCGAGAGCCGGTACGGGGTCGTCGCCGAGGCTCATGAGAGCGAACCGCCCGGCGTTCCAGAGTTTGTTCGCGAAGTTGCGGCCAGGAGAGAACGAAGCCTCCAGATTCTCCGGATCCAAGTAGATGTCGGTACCGATCCCGGCCGACGACAACAGCGTGAAACGAAGCGCATCCGCCCCGAACAGATCCGCCACTTCAATGGGATCGATGCCGTTGCCCAGGGACTTCGACATCTTCCTGCCCTGCTTGTCACGGACCGTCCCGTGCAGGTACACGCGCGTAAACGGTGTCTCGCCCGTGAACTCGTACCCGGCCATGATCATGCGGGCTACCCAGAAGAAGAGGATCTCCGGGGCAGTGGTCATGTCGTGGGTCGGATAGAAGGCTTTGAGATCGTCGGTCTCATCGGGCCAGCCGAAGACGGAAAAGGGCCACAGCCAAGACGAGAACCAGGTGTCCAGCACATCGGGGTCCTGCGTCAGGTTCGTGCCGCCGCAGGAGCCGCACCGGTCGGGGTCCTCCCGGGCCACCGTCGTCGCGTCGCAATCGCCGCAGTACCAGACCGGAATCCGATGGCCCCACCAAAGCTGTCGGGAGATGCACCAGTCCCGGATGTTCTCCATCCAGTTCTCGTACACCTTCTTCCAGTGGGTGGGAGTGAAGGTGACGGTGCCATCTCGAGAGGCCTGAAGGGCCGGCTCGGCCAGAGGCTTCATGCGCACGAACCACTGCAAGCTCAATCGCGGCTCCACTACGGTATGGCATCGATAGCAATGCGGAACCGTATGGGCGTATGGGTTCTCGCCCCCAACGAGTCCCAGCGCATCGAGGTCGGCGAGCACCTGCCTTCGGGCGTCGAAGCGGTCCAGATCACGGAACGCCTCTGGTGCGTTCTCGCTCATCTTCGCGTCCGGTGTCATGACGTCGATGAGCGGAATCCCGGCGCGCTGGGCCATCTCGAAATCGTTGGGATCGTGGGCGGGCGTGACCTTCACCATGCCGGAACCGAACTCGGGGTCCACGAACTCGTCCGAGATGATCGGGATCGTGCGGCCGGTCAGCGGAAGCTCTACATCGGCACCGATCAGTCCCGCATATCGCTCATCCTTAGGACTTACTGCGACCGCGGTGTCCCCGAGCATCGTCTCGGGACGCGTGGTGGACACGGTGAGGTACCACCGCCCGTCCGGAAGCTGCCCGACGGCCTCCGCGCCGGCCTCTTTCGCCGCCCCGGCGCTTGCTGCCGCGTTCTCGCCGAGCGGATAACGGAGATGATAAAGGCGACCCTCCACCTCTTCCCCTTCAGCCTCTTCATTCGAAAGGGCCGTGAGACACCGGGGGCACCAGTTGATGATGTACTCCCCACGGTAGATCAGGTCCTTCTCGTAGAGCCGTACGAAGACCTCTCGCACCGCCTGGCTGAGGCCGTCGTCCAGCGTGAAGCGGGTACGCTCCCAGTCGCAACTCGAGCCGAGGACCTTGAGCTGCTCGAGGATCGTGCCCCCGGTCTCCTGCACGTAACTCCAGACGTGCTCGGCGAAGGCCTCCCTGCCCAAATCGTGCCGCGAGGTCCCCTCGGCGGCGAGCCGCCTTTCGACCACGTTCTGGGTCGCGATTCCGGCGTGATCGGTTCCCGGAACCCAAAGCGCGGCCCGGCCCTGCATGCGCCTCCAGCGGGTCAGCACATCCTGGATCGTGGCATTGAGCCCGTGCCCCATATGGAGTACGGCGGTCACGTTGGGCGGCGGAATAACGATGACAAAGGGGTCATGACCCTCGGCCAAAACGGCCTCGGGCTTGGCGTGGAAGTACCCGCGCTCACTCCACTCCTGGTAGAGCGGACCCTCGATGGTCTTTGGATCTAGGCGAGGTGGCAACGCGTCGGCCACGGTCGCTCCTGTCAGCAAGTCTGGAGATGATGGAGGCCCGACAATACGCCAGTGAGAGTCGGGGTGTTCCAGGTGTAGGCGGGGTAGCCGTCCGACCCCGGTGGTTAGCTCACCGAGCGGCGGCCCACGGACTTGCGGCGGCTGCCGAGTGTCCGCTGGAACCAACCCTGCAGGGTCTTGTCGGGGCTCCAGAGATCTTCGAAGACGTTACCCGGAAGCTTTACGAAGTGCTCCGCCACCTTGGGGCCGAACTGGGTGCCGGCCGACTGGGCGATCTCGTTGACGGTGTCGCGGTGGGAGCACGCAGACCTATACACCCTTCCCGAGGTCATCGCATCATACGTATCACAGACACCGAGTATCTGCGCGACCATCGGGATGCGGTCCCCAGAAAGACCCTCGGGATACCCCTTTCCGTCCCAGCGTTCGTGATGGTACCGGAGGCCGGGCGAAAGGTGCTGCAGGCCGGGAATACCGCCCAGAATCTCCGCACCGGCAGCCGCGTGGCCCTCTATGCTTTCTCGTTCCTCGTCGTCGAGCGGACCGTCCTTCGTCAGGACACGGAGCGGTACGCTCACCTTGCCCAAATCGTGAAGGTAGCCGGCCTCCCACGTGGTCGTGCGGACCCGGGCGTCCATGCCCATGCGGTCCGCCAAGGCCTCTGCCAACCTGGCCACCCTCCGGGAGTGTCCTGCCGTGTACGGGTCCTTGGCGTCGATCAGCGTCGCCACGATGTCGAGAAACTCCTGAGTCGACAGCGGCGAAACCTCTTCCGGGATCAGCTCGTAAGCCGCGTCCATGCAGGCGTGGTGGAAGAGCGTATCGTGGAATTCCGGCAACCGACCGTTTCGAGCCGAGTCGAGGTACGTTTCGACGACCCTCGGTCCGAACTCGCGCCTCGCCCCTGTCTCGACCGCCGCCATGATCTCTGACCGGGAGAGAGGGCCACGCTGAGGACGGGGGGCGCCGAGGGCCACGACCGTGTCCGCCAGACGCAAGATCTGCGCTCCGATCGGGATCTGTTCGCCCTCGAGGCCGTCGGGGTAGCCACTGCCGTCCCACCACTCGTGATGGTGCCGCACCAGCGGTGCCAACGAGTCGAGGTGTGCGATCTGTTTGATGCTTCGTTCGCTGCGCTCCGGATGCTTCAAGACGCGGGCACGAGCGTCGGGAGGCAGCACCAACACGGGGTTCTCCCACGCTTCTTCGACGAGCCCGATCATCCCGATGTCGGAGAGAATCGCGGCGAACAGGATTTCCGAGCGCTCCCGCACGGGCACCTGCAGTTGATCGGCGAGGCGGGACGCGAGCATCGCGACTTGGGGACCGTGGCCGAAGAGGTAACCCTTGGCCAGACCCATGACCTGAACGAGGGCCTCCAGGAGACCCCCGTAGATTCCCCGACCGGGATCTGAGCGCAATTCCTTCACGAACCACCGTCAATGGAGTGACGTCCCCCAGGCCGAACGGCACGAAGATGGAAGAGTCTAGGGAAACATCTGAATATTGCCGCTCGCCGCGGGAAGGGAAAGGGTTATGTGCTGCCATAAGAGCACTTAACGCCGTTGCCCACCTCCAGAAGTGCGGGAAGTATCGGGCAACACCTCGGCCTCCCTGCGCTGCCGTTCCTTACGCTCCCTAATGGCCCTGGCTCGCTCACCCCAGCTCGCTCGGGCAGCCTGAGAACTCAGGTTGTTCAGGATGTCTGCATCCTCCCAAGCTCTTCGTGTGGCCCTCTCCCGTTGCCACATGTTGCCCCCGAAATACACCGGAAGCGGAAGCGTGAGGCTGCCGAGGTGGAGCATACCCTCGGACACCCCCCAACGATTCCCCTCGTCATCCGTCATCGTCCAGTCGGTGAAGGCCGACTCCGCGGCGAGCGCGATGGCTACGGAGTCATGCCACGCTTCGAGGAGACCCGCCAGCTCCAACTGGAGCCGTTCGGCCTCCGTCAGCTCGAAGATCTCGGGAAGGGCGGCGCGCCACAGGCGGTGATCGGAGCTGCGCACCCTCATCACCTCGGCCGCCCGTATCCCTTCGATCACGTCCGCCTCTTCGGACGGGCCCCCTTCGGCGGGACCGGCCACCCGCTCCGGCCCCTGCACCCGAACCTCGGGCACCAGCACGATCTCGGGAACGGGTTCCGGTTCCTCCTCCGGAGGTTCGTCGGCCTCTGGAGAGATTTCCACTACTTGAACGACACGCATGCCGGAGAACGGCCGCGCATCGGATTCCACCCCGAGAGTGTTCTTGGTGGGGCCCCACTCGCTGAGACCGAGAGAGTATAGGACGATGACAAGCAGGTGGACCACGCCGGACGCCACAAACCCGAGCGTGATGGAACGACGCTGGGAGGCGCGGGGGTTGTCGCCCAACCCACGCCGCGACTGCGGATCTAGGGACCGCTGTTCTGTCATCGGGTCAGAAGGCTGCGGGTGAAAAACAGTGGGTCGCGTCTAGTAAACCCCCTTGGAATGTCGGTTCCTCCCGAGGCAACCGGTCGCTCAGGGCCTAGCCCCCTGACCCGATGAGCTTCCCCAGCCGAGCCGCCGCCTCGCCAATGCGTTCCTCGTCCACGGTGAGCGCCACCCTGAAGAACCCCTCACCGCCCGCCCCGAGCGCCTCGCCGGGCAGAATCACCACGCCCTGCTCCTCCAATGCCCGCTCCGCGAACGCCATCGAGGACTCACCTCCCGGCACCGGGATCCACAGATACATGGTCGCTTTCGGGACTGTCACCGAGAAACCCGCCTCCCGCAGGCTCTCGACCGCCACGTCTCGGCGGCGCTCGAAGCGAGCCACGTTGGCGGGCACCCATTGGTCAAAGGACTCGAGAGCTGCGACCCCAGCCGCCTGCACCGCCTTGAAGACACCCGTGTCGACGAAGGTCTTGACCCTCGAAAGGGACTCGATGAGCTCGGCTCCCCCCGCAGCCCATCCCAGGCGCCACCCCGTCATGTTGTAGGTCTTCGAAAAGGAGTGGAATTCCAGAGCGACGCCACTCGCGCCCTCGAGTTCCAGGATGCTCGGAGGGCGATAACCGTCAAAGGCGATCTCGCTATACGCGTGGTCATAGACCAGCACGACCTCGTTCTCGCGACAGAACTCGACCGCATCGCGCAAATAGTCGAGCGGGGCCGCCGCCGCCGTCGGGTTGTTAGGGTAGTTCAGGTAGAGCATCCGCATCCGGGACCGAACGTCCGCGGGCAATCCCTCCAGCGGAATCAAGAAGTCGTTTTCCGGGCGAAGGGGAACGAGGTAGGGCTCGCCCCCGGCGAGAATCACACCACCCCGATAGGCCTGGTAGCCCGGATCGGGAATCACCGCTACGTCGCCGGGGTCGAGGAAAGCCAGCGGGAGGTTCGCGATGCCCTCCTTAGAGCCGAGGAGGGGCAGAACCTCGGTGAACGGGTCGACGTGGACACCGAAACGCTTCGCCATCCAGGCCGCAACCGACTCGCGAAACGCCGGGAGTCCCAGCTGGAAGGGATAACGCGACATCTCCCGTTTCTCGGCCGCCGCGGCGAGACCGGCGACGGCGGCCGGAGGCGGGTCCAGATCGGCGTCGCCCGCTCCCAGATCGATAACGTCGACCCCAGCAGCCGCCAGACGCCTACGTTTCTCGGGGATGCCCGCCAGGGGGTATCCCGGCAGGTTGAGGAACGCGCGGCTCCGTTTAGGCGCCACCGTCTTCTTCTCCCACGACCGGATTGCGGAGCACCCCGACTCCTTCGATCTCGACCTCGACTTCGTCGCCGGGCTCCAGCGCGCCAATTCCCTCCGGCGTGCCGGTGGCGATCACATCGCCGGGCTCCAGCGTCATGATCCGCGAAATGTAGGCGATCAACGCGGGCACCCGGAACACCATTTGGGAGGCCGAAGCTCTCTGGCGCTCGACGCCGTTGACGCGGGTGACGATGCGCAGGTCCAGGAATCCATCAGGATCGCACGGCGAGGCGGCGCCGAGGGCGCAGAACGTGTCGAATCCCTTGGCCCTGGACCACTGACTGTCCGTTCGCTGGAGGTCCCGTGCCGTCACATCGTTCAGCGGCAGGATTCCGCCCACGACACCCCACGCTTCCTCTTCGGATACCCGTCGGGCGGTCGTGCCGATGAGGACCCCGATCTCTCCCTCGAAGTCGACCTGGCCCACGCCGGACGGCACGACGATCGCTTCCCCGTCAGTGATGACGCTTGAGGGCGGCTTCAGGAAGACGAGGGGTTCGTCCGGAACGACGTTGCCCAGTTCCGCGGCGTGGGCGTGATAGTTACGCCCGATACAGACGATCTTGGATGGTCTCGACGGCATCTCTGAGGCGCCGATGACCTCAGTCCTCGACCGGCTGGGTATGGATCCAGGTTCCGATGATCGCACCGAAACCCGCGATCGTGAGGAGGACCGTGATTACGGCCCACCAGAAACCGATATCCGAATGACCGCCCGCCCAACCGGCGGCCGCGTCTTGGAGGGTGAAGCCCGCCATCACGAGGATTCCGACACCGGCGAGCATGCCGAGAACTCGAGTCATCGCGTATCCGCCTTTGGTTTGATTCTAGAGGCCTGGTGCATGGGTGCCTCCCAACCGTGAGAGCCCGCTCGACCAGCGGAATCTACCGCGGCCCGCTCCTCCCACAAGGTCTGTAAACGCGGGCTATTCCTGCCTCGTCTCGCTCCGATGAAAACGACTCAGGGCCTGGGCGACCTCGCTCCAGGGTCCCTTCGCAAGGGGAGCCGGCGGAAGCGACTCCCTGAGATACACGCCGTAGCGCTTTCGCAGAATGCGATCGTCCAAGATCACCACGCTGCCGCGATCGTCGTGGGAACGCACCAGGCGCCCGAAGCCTTGCTTCAGCCGAAGCGCCGCCAGCGGCAGTGCGAAGTCCCAGAAGGCGTTGCCTCCCCGCTTCTCGATGGCCTCGACGCGGGCAGCCGTGACCGGCTCGGTGGGCACGCGGAAAGGAAGCCGCTGAATGACCAGGCCCCTTAGCGGACGTCCCGGCACGTCCACGCCCTCCCAGAAGGAAGACGTGCCGAGCAGGATGCCCGAACCGGAGGCCACGAAACTCTCGAGAAGCCGTGCGCGGCCGTCCTCGCCCTGAACGAAAAGGGGCCAGGGTAGACCCCCACCCGCCCGAAGCAACTCCGCTACCATTCGCAAGGCCCGGTACGATGTGAACAGCACGAACATGCCTCCGTCGGTGATGTCGGCCATCTCGGCAACGATGCGCGCAGTGGCCTCCTCGAGTGCACCCCCCGGCGAGTTCACATCCGGCAGATCGGTGGGGACTCCGAGTATCGTATGATGCTCGAAGTCGAAGGGCGACGGTATGATAGCCTCTGTGATCTCCTGCATTGATTCAGACTGCGCCAAATCGTCCGGACTCAGTCCGATGCGACTCCTGAGGAAGCCGAACGACCCGCGAGTGGCCAGCGTCGCAGAGGCGAGGACCACGGTGTCGATCTTCTCGAACAGACCCTGCCGGAGCATGCCGCCCAACTCGATGGGAGCGGACGCGATGACGAGGTTCCTCCGGCCCCTCCGTGGCCGGCCCCTCCACTCCAGCCACCGTACGAACCGATCTTCGCCGTCTTCGGGATCCAGTACCGTGCGCAGGGCATGCACCGACCCAGCCAGCCGCCGCTCGACACTCTGAAGATCCAGGACGCGCCCCTCGAGTCCCTCAGCCAGGACCTCGTCGCGATCGAGGATCTCCCTGACGTGTCGTACTTCGGCCTCCAAGGCTCGAAACGCGGACACCAACCCGTCCAAACGCTCACGAACGACGGGGCGCTCCACGGGCTCCGGGAAATCGGCAGTGCCGATGCGCTCGGCCCCCACGGCGTCGGCCGCCAAGAGGGGCTCCATGGCATCCAGGAAGAGCGTGAGTTGCGCCCTGGACTCCTCCACGGCCGGACGCACGCGCTCTTCGATTCGGCTTCTCAGCTCGGTCGCGGCCGTCTTGCCGTCCGCACCCGCGAGCGCCTCCTGCACGGCGGCCAGAACGCCCCGCCCCTTCCGGTCCAGACGGGCCAGAAGCCGAAACATCCCCTGGCGGGTCACCTCGAATCCCATGTGCGAGGTCGCCGCGTCTTCGATGTTGTGCGCTTCGTCGAGGATCAGGTGGCGATAGGCGGGGAGAACCGCCGACCCCGAGTAGTTTCGCGTGGCCATGCGGACCGACAGATCCGTGAACAGGAGGTGGTGATTCGCGATGATGAGTCGCGCGGCCGCGGCCTTGCGCCGTGATCTCTGGTAGAAACAGGCCTGAAAATGCGGGCACCGTGTCCGAAGACAGATATCCGGATCGCTCCGCACCTCATCCCAGACGTCGTCGCTGGGGACGAAGGCGAGATCGCCGAGCGAACCGTCTTCGGTGCCGTTGATCCACTCCAGGAGCGAATCGAGCTCGTCGGCCCGGTCGTCCTCGAAGAGCAGCGGCGCCGTCTCCGCCGCGAGCCGCGCCCGACGGATGGAGACGTAGTTGCCCCGTCCCTTCACGAGCGCCCAGTCGACGTCGTCACCGAGCAGGCTCCGCACGAGTGGGAGGTCCTTGCCGTCCAACTGCTCTTGGAGGTTGATGGTATTGGTGGAGATGACGGTCCGTTCGCCGTTCTGCAGGGCCCAGGCGGCAGCGGGCATGAGGTAGGCCAGCGACTTTCCCGTGCCCGTGCCGGCTTCGACGATGCCCACCCCCCCCTCGTTGAAGAGCCCCGCGACCAGCCGCAGCATGGCCCGCTGCCCCGGTCGGTCCTCGTAACGTGGGTGTGCTTCCACCAGGGGCCCTCCGGGGCCGATCAGGCCCTCGAGCGCCTCGATGTCCAGAGGCTCCACATGCCGGGGAGCCGGAGGTTCCACGACCACGTACAGGCCGGCGGCGGCGTTGTCCGTGATGGCTGACCCGAGTCCCTCCTCGTACAGCCGCGCGGCCACGTCCAGATCGGCTTCCGAGGGCTCCAGCACACCGGAAGGATGGTTGTGGATCACCACTTCCCCCTCCTCCGCCCCGCGCGCGGCCACGAGAACCGCAGCCTTGTTCCCACGTGCGACCGCCCGGGGATCGATCAGCTCCCGGGCCTCGTCGACTCGAGCCAGGAAGCACACCTCGCGCCCGCCGGCCTTTTCGATTTCCTCTCTGATGACCTCGGCGGCACGAGGGGAAAGACGGAGGTCAGACGCCGACCCGGGTGGTTCGGGGAGGCCGGGAAGGTCGGCCCAGTGGGCGGCCTCCGAAAGGTCCTGGTCGGGATTCACGGGGCGCCTACGTCTTCAGCTTCTTCTTCTTGGCCGCCGGAAAGAGAACGTTGTTGAGGATGAGCCGATAGGAAGGCGAGTTGGGATGGAGGGAGAGATCGGTGGGAGGATCTCCGATTTGGTGTTCCGGATCCTCCGGGTCGTGTCCACCGAAGTAGGTCCACGTGCCTTCTCCATAGTTGCCATGCACGTACTTGGCGATCTCGCCTTCCTGTGCCAACACGATCGTCCCAGGCTTCAAGCGGTCCATTCGGAACGAGGTCGTGAGCCCGTAGAAATCCGGTATGACGTCCTGGTGATTCTGCGTGAGCATGGAGGGGACCGGATCGAACTTGGCCGAGAAATCGAAGAGCGTGAAGGCTCCGAGCTGCAGACGCCACGGCGTGTTGACCTGATGCCCGTCGATGTCGCTGAACGCGTTCACGGACGGTGCAACCTGTACGGACGGCGTCCGTGAAACCCATGGTCCCCGACCAATCCATCTTGCTCGTGGCGTCCGGATCCGCGGGAGTGCCGTCGGAGTAGGGCGCCGCGATGTCCACACGCTGGGCTCCCAGTGCCAATTCCAGCGTCTCCGTAGCGGAGCACATGGCGAAGAGGAATCCACCGTCCTCCACGTACTGCCTGATTTCCAGCGCCACGCCCTTCTTGAGTGCCGGCACAGTGGGGAAGCCGAGGCGCCGGGCCACCTCCTCGTTTCTGGCCACTTCATCCTGGAGCCAAGGCGACCCGGCGTAGGTGATGAAGAACTTGGAGTACTGCCCGGTGAAGTCCTCGTGATGCAGATGCAGCCACTCGTAATCCTCGAGTCGCGAGTCGATCACGTCGTCGTCCCAGATTGTTTCGTACGGGATCTCGGCGTAGTCGAGAGCCATGGTCACGGCGTCGTCCCACGGGGTGCTGTTCGGAGGAGTGTAGATGGCCACCTTGGGAGCCTTTTCCAATACCACGGCGTCCATGTTCGAATCCATGATCAAGGCACGGATGGCCGCCACGTCGGCGCCACCGACCGGCTCCGTGGTTACGCCGCGCAGCACCGCCTGCCGACGGACCGCCGGCATGTCCGGGAGCAGAAAGGCCCCGTCACGGTAGTTGAGGAACCATTCGGCTCGCCCGAACTGCTCGAGCGTCCAATAGGTCAGGCCGTAGGCCTTGAGATGATTGACCTGAGACCGATCCATGGGCACGAGCAGAAACTGCCCGGCCACGGGGATCGGGATGGCCACCAAGGCCATGACCGAGAGCCATCGGAGTGTTCTCATGGACCCCTTCCGTCCCTGAGCTTCTGGAGTTCCCGCCGGGCCATCGGTACGATCGCGTTCTCGGGCTGACTCAGTATCAGCTCCTCGAGCAACCGGACAGCGTCTTCCACTCCGTCCGGCGTGGCACCTCTGAATCTGGCCAGCTCGAGCGTAGCCTCCGGGGTTTCGGCCGCATCCGGATGATCCCGCACGATGCGAGCCCTGAACTCTGCGGCCTCGGAGGCCAGGTCACCGCCGTCCGCGATGCGGGCCCCATGCGCCAGCACCGTCGGTCGAACCGCCTTGGGCAGGCGGTCCACCACGACCGCCACCTCGCCGACGGCCGCCGCGATGCGCCCTCGATGCGCCAGAACCGAACTGGCCATGACGACCGCCAAGGCCTCCCCCTGGAGCTCGTCCAGCAACCCTAGGAGCGAGATCACGTCGGTCGCCTCGATGGGCGCGAGCCCGGGGATCGCCTCGCGGAGGTTCATGCGGGCGGGCACGACCTCTCCCGACGCCATATACAGGTACCCCCGCTCCAGCAAGCTCTTCGGTCCGTCCAAGCCGGCAAGCAACGATCGGGCACCCATGTCGTTCCCCTCCTCCTCGAGTCGCACCGCCAGGGTGACGGCGAGTTCGTCGATCTCGCCGGCCCCGGGGAACTCGGTCCGGAACCGGTCCAAACGTTCACGGGCGTCCGGCTCACCCCGTGCGATCCGGAGACGAAGAACTGCGGCCAAGGAGCGTCGCCTCTCCGCACTGCCCACGGGGAGCCCCTCGGCGATCGACGCCTGCGCCCGAAGGGCCGTGGCGGTATCTCCGGCCGCCAAGGCCGCGTCTGCGATGCGGTGATCCAACGCTCTCGCTTCGTTGTCGTCCGTGGCGTCGTCCTGGAGCGCCTGGTATGCCCACAGCGTGAGGGCGGTCGCCCCGCCCGCTTCTTCGGCTTGGCGGGCCAGCGCAGTGAGGAACCCTCGCCGTGCCTGTCCTTCTAGGTCCTCGATGACCGCGCCGGCCAACGCGCGCGCTTCGTCCAGGAGACCTGCCTCGACTGCGATGCGAGCCCCTGCCCGCCGACGAGCCGTCGTGGTGGGCGGCTCGGAGAGTTGTTCAACCAGAGGGCGGACGAGCTCCGCGCGATCCCCTTCGATTTCGGTGACTCTGCGCATGACCGCCGATACCTGGGCCCCGTCGTCCCCCATGACACGGCCCCACTGAAGGACCGCTTCTTCCATCCTACCAAGGTCCCAGAGGAGATCGCCGATCTCCATGGCAAAAAGGGACGGTTGGCCCAGAACGTCTCGTCCATCCTCCAGCACGGCGAGGGCTCGTTCGGGCCCGAAGACACGTTGGAAGATGCGGCTGACTTCACGATAGGGTTCCGGGGACGCACCCGACTGCTCCACCCACGCCTCCGCCGTCTCGACGAGGTCCTCACTGGCATCCAACTCGGTGAAGACCCTGAGCATGAGGATCCTCGGCGCGGCCGCATCCGGCTCCGAGTCCCGGTACCGACGCGCTACGGGGAGGATTTCCTCGATGCGCCCTTGGGACCGGAGCACGCGTTCCAGCGCGAAGAGGCCTCCCGTGGATGTCGGCCTTTGTTGCATCAGGTCCCTCAGCATGCTCTCCGCCTCATCGAGGTTGCCTTGGGACTCCTGGCTCGCGGCGGACCGAAGCAACCGACCCTCCAGGAGCGGATCCTCGGCCTGAGCCCGTGCACCGGCCGGGGCCAAGGCCGTCAGCGCCCAGAGCACTGCGATCGATCGCAGCCCGACGTGCCCTCCGAGACTCACGGGGTCCCTCCCGGTGAGCGACGTTCCGCCCTGTTCAACCGCTCGAAGTAGTCCAGCACCATCTGCCGTTGAGCGGGAGAGAGACGGCGTAGGGTCTCGGCCGACGGAAGCTGGAAGCGAAGCGCTCCCAAATCCTCGGACGAGAGTGCATCCACGTCGGTCCGCTCGAACTCGCCGGGAGCCGTCGACTCGCGCTCTTCCGAGAACTCGTCCTTCTCGAGGCTACGTCCCGCGTCGAGCATGCGGTGAAAGAGCTTCTCCTGACGCTGCAAGGTCTCTGCGTCGAGGCGGTTACCGGCCAGCCGATCGGCCAACTCCATCGCCTCGAGCGCCATGGCCTCCAGATCGCCCAGCGCTTCGTCTTGGGCACCCGGCTTTTGGGCGACCTCCTGCAACTTCTCCGCCACGTCCTGCTGCCGTTGTGCCGCGTCTTGGAGTTGCTGAGACATCGCCTGCTCACCGAGCTGCATGGGTGTCAACTGTCCCGTCTGGCTGTTGATCGACCCCTGTTGCTGGGCCAGCTGTTCCATCTGCTCCATCATCTGTTGCGCCGCCTGGGATTGTCCCATCTGCCCGGCCTGCTGCGCCGCCGCCATGGCGGCGAGTGCCACCTGGTTGAGAGCCCTGACCGCTTGCTCGGCCACGTTGAGCGGCGAGGGTGTGCGCCCGCGCTGGTCCTCGAGTGCCGCCAAAGTCTGTTCCATGGCCTGCATGGCCTGGCCGATCTGGCCGGCGACGTCACGATCTTCACCCTGACCCATGCGATCGGCCGACGACAGGTTGTCCGCCATGTTGCGGAGGCCTTGGAGGAGCGCGGATTGGTCACCTCGCATGTTGGCCAGTTCTTCCCGCCCGGCGCCCTGCATCTGGTCACGTAGATCGGCCTGCTCACGAGCCATGGTCAGAGCGTCGGTCGCGGTCTCCTGCATCTCCTCCTGCATGGCCTCCATCATCCGCTCGGCCATCTCCTGTTGAGCCTGTTGGAGCTGCTGGGACATCTTCTCCATGGACTCGGCGGCCTCCTGAGCGGACTGTGCCGCTTCCTTCGTCTGCCCCATCCGGGACTGCTGCTGAGCCTCGGACATGGACTGTTGGGCCTGGTCGCCTTGCTCCGACGCTTTTTCGACCGCCTCACTCGCCCCGTCTTCACCCGCCTCCTCGAGGCGCTCTTGAAGCCGGTCCAGACGCTCTTGGAGGTCCTCGGCCCGTTGCTCCAGCGCCGCCTGTTGGTCCGCCCTCAGCTCCGGATCGTCCCCCTCGGCCATGGCGTCCGCGAGCGCTTCCTCTTGCTGCACGAGTTCCTCGGCTTCGGCCGCCGTCGCCCTGAAGTCCTGCTCCATGGCGGCCCGCTTGAAGGCCTCCAGCGCCTGCTCCAACCGGTCGCGCAACGCTTCTTGATCGGCCGCGAACTCTTCGAGGGTCTGGTCCGCCTCACTGGAATTCATCTCCTCGACCCGCTCGGACAGCTCTTCGAGGCGCTCCCGCATGTCTTCGGGCGCCAACTCGTCCATCAGACGCTGCAGCTCCTCGAGCTCACGCTGAAGCTCGGGATCTCCGAGTCCCGCCGCTTCGAGGTCCCGGTCCAGTTGCGCCAATTCCATCTCGAGGGAATCGATGGCGCTGAGCAGTTTTACCTGGTCCTCAAGGGCTCCTCGGACGTCTTCCTGCTCCTGGAAGTCCATCCTGTCCCGGGCTTCTTCCGGGTTGTTGAGGGGGCTGCGCTCCAGCTCCGGCGAATTTTCCAGTCGACGCTCCAGGTCCTGCGCCTCCCGTGCCTCCTCGTCCGCCCGCTCGGCTAGCTCCTGCACTCCACGGGCCGCCTCGTCGAGCCGCTCCTGGGCTTCGCGTCGAAGATCCGCCGGGGTAGGCGGTCTGAGAACGTACTCACGGGGTTCGCTCACGTTGGGCACCGGCGCGTTGTCCACGGCGCGGACGAAATAGCGCACCGTGTCGCCCGGGAGCAGCTCCCAACGCGTCAGGTCCATCACGGGACGCAGCAGGGCTCCCCGTGTGCCCCCCACCTGCATCGGGCTCACCACGGGCTCCAGACGATCCCCGAACGCCGTAACGCGGTAGACCACGAGCTCCAAGCGGTCGAGGCCGTAGTCGTCCGCCGCCTCGAGCACCAGCGGCTGACGCAGCGTGACGGGCAGCAGGGTGTCCTTGCCCGGAAGGAGGACCGCCACGTCGGGCGCCGAATCTGGGACCAGCGTCAACTCCAATGGAGGAGGCGTCACCTCGGCCGGGTTTCCCTCGGTGTCCGTGAAGTGCCACGGATAAACGCCGCTCACCTGGGGTCTCCAACTGCCCTCGAAGTCCTGACCCGACACCGGCAGCCGAACCTCTTCTTCCCCCAAAGGACCGTCCAGGCCGGCCGAACTGAGGGATCGACTGGCCCGGCCCTGGATCGCAAAACGACTTCCAACTGGGACGTCGAGCGGGGGAATGTCGGCCCCGTACTCCTCGGGGAATCGACCCGTGTGGGCCGGGAACGTGAGCGAGACGGTAACGTCACTCACCAGGAGCGGATCGATCGGCTGAATCTCATACCGCGGAGTGCGCGCGCCATCGGGCGCCTCGATCCAGTACTCGGTTCGGGCGGACACCGTCCGAAGGACCAGGCCGGCCCGATCGGCGATGACGTCGAGGCGCTCCTCGACCGCCACATCCCCCGCCGTCTGCCAGTGGACGGTAACCGACGAGCGCCCGGGAGCCGTTACGGTGAGTGGGACGTCGGTGCCGCGAAGCACCTCCGTGGACCCCGGTGTTACGTCGAGGGGCGCCAGAGTGGGTCCGGCCAGTAGCCCGAACGGCCGCGCGAGCCCGGACCAGGCGGCGAACGAGCGCGTGGGCGACACCACGGTCAGCAACGTCACCGTCGGGACCAGCACCGCCAACCCCAGCGCGCCGCGGCGGATCCAGCCCGTGGCTTCGCCGGCCAGCCGTCCGGCTAGTCCCGGTCTGGGACCCTTCAGGTCGGTCAATGCCTCCTCCGCGGCCTGCACGGCGAGCGAGGAGGAGACGCCGGCCGGAAGAGCCCTCGCCAACTCCAGCGAACCCTGTAGCACACCGGGAGCGAGGCCCGCGCTCTCCTCCATGCTCGCGGTCAGATTGGCTTCGCGGAGCCAGAGCGTGCCTACCTTTTGATGCACCGCCCACGTGACCACTCCTATGGCCACCAAGGCCAAGTCGATCGTCAGGGGCATTGCCGTCCCTTGGCGCCATCCTTCGGGAGCGGCCACGATCCACGCGAGAATCAGGGCCCCGGTCAGGCCCGCCCCGAGCCACAGGCCCAGTGCCAGGCGCGCTCGCTTCAGGAGATGCTCTCTCACATCCCCCACGATGCGGACGATGCGGACGGGAGCCGGGCTCATGGCACCAGCTGGCTGAGGACGTAGAGGTAGAGGTTCACACCCATGCGGAGCGACGCCTCACGGAGTTCCTCTGTATCTTCGTGCACATCCGCATCCTCCCAGCCGTCTCCAAGGTCGGACTCGTAACTGTAGAAGACGACCAGCCTTCCTCCATGGAAGATGCCGAAGGCCTGTGGCGGCTTTCCGTCGTGTTCGTGGATCTTCGGGAGCCCATCCGGAAAGTCGTACATGACGTCGAACACGGCGTGATCGGGCGGAAGCTCCGACAGAGCATACTCTGGGAAGATTTCCGCGATCTCTCTGCGAAACGAGTCGTCCATGCCGTAGTTGTCGTCCGCATGGAGGAATCCCCCGGCCAGAAGATATTCCCGAAGCGCCACCCGCTCTTCCGGGGAGAAGCGGACGTTACCGTGCCCCGTCATGTAGAGATACGGAAAATCCTTCAACGACGGATCCAGGGGTCGGACGGTCTCCGGTCGACCCGAGACGGGAATTCCCGTCCGCTCGCGGATCGCGGCCAGGAGGTTGGGCAGCGAGGACGGGTTCGCGTACCAGTCTCCACCCCCTTCGTACTGCAGTCGGGCGATGGACAGGACAGAATCGGGCACCACTCCCGGACCCGCCGAGACCAGCGTACCGACCAATAGAGCGATGATTACCACGAGCCTCCTAGAGACCTGTTGAAGAAGTCGTTACGCACCGCACCGCTCAATTCGATTCCTCTTCGACCACGGTGTCGTCGTCGCTCGGAAGTGAATGGACGATCTCGTATGCCATGTTCTTCGCAATCTTGAGTCGTACTGACACCTCACGTGCCGCTCGGCTGGGCGTAAGTCCTTCGGCCAGAAGCGCTTCAGCCAGAACTCGTGCGGCCACCACGTCGACCCTCGCCGCCGACTCTTCTTCCGCCCTGGGCGACACCACCACGGTAACCTCACCCCGGGCCGGTCGCTCGCGATAGTAGCGGGCGGCCTCTCCCATTGTTCCCCGAAAGAACTCCTCATGAATCTTGGTCATCTCCCTGGCCACAACAACCTGACGCTCCTCCCCCGCAAGCTCTCCGAGATCGCTCAGGAGAGCCCCGAGACGCTCCGGTGACTCGAACACGACCGAAGTCTCCTGCGCACCGACGATGCGCTCGAGCAGCTCGCTCCGGAGTGCCTTCCTGCGTGGCACGAAGCCGTGGAATGTAAAGGGCACCGTCGGGAACCCGGAACCGACCAGGGCGGTCAGGATCGCCGAAGGTCCCGGAACGGGGACGACGTCGTGCCCGGCCTCCACCGCCGCCCGCACCAATCGCTCTCCGGGATCCGAGACCAGCGGAGTACCGGCATCGGAAACCAGCGCGAGCCGCTGCCCGGAATCCAGACGGCCCACGATACTCTCCACCCGTGAGGCTTCGTTGTGCTCATGTAGGGACGTGAGCGGCGCCCGAAGCTTGAAGTGGTCCATCAGGATCTTCGTGCGCCGTGTATCCTCGGCCAGGACTCCGTCCACCGCACCCAAGACCTCGATGGCCCTTCCCGACGTATCCGAGAGGTTGCCGATGGGAGTGGACACGATGTACAGAGTACTCATGGGAAGCAGTATAGCACGCTTAGAAGGCTGTTGAAGAAGTAAACAGAACGAGCGGCCCGGGACTCACACCCCCCGTGCCGCTCGTTCCACCCGAGTCCACGTCAGCGGACGTCGGTGCCTCTCTCAGACTGCGCCCCCCCCTGAAGATAGGGATCCGCGGCGACCCTATATGTGTTCCTTGACCTTCGCCTCCAGGGTGGGGCGCGGGACCGCACCCACCACCGTGTCGACGTGCTCTCCATCCTTGAAGAAGAGGATGCTCGGAATGGAGCGCACGGCAAACTTGACCGTCACCTGTGGGTTGGCGTCCACGTCGAGTTTCCCCACCGTCAGCCCCTGATCGCTGTACTCCTCGGCCAGCTCCTCCACGATGGGCGCTACCATTCGGCAGGGACCGCACCACTCGGCCCAGAAGTCCACCATGGTGAGACCACTACCCGCTTCGATGGTCTCGGCGAAGTTCTGGTCCGTGATTACAACGACCTTCCCGTTGTCACTCATCTAGTTCTCTCCTTGTACCTTCATGAGACCGGCCATACGATCCGGTCCAGGCTATAGGCTCAATCCGATCCGATCATGAACGGTTATCCGCTCGATCACATCGCCATCGCGGTCAGATCCATCCGTGAATCGGCGGCGACCTTCGAACCCGTCACCGGGTGCGCTTGTTCCCCCCTCGAAGAGCTGCCGGCACAGGGCGTCAACGTTGCCTTTCTAGGCGCCCTCGAACTCATCGAACCCCTGTCCGCGGACAGTAGCGTCGCCCGCTTCATCGAGCGAAAAGGACCCGGCCTCCATCACATAGCCTATCGGGTCCCCGACATACGAACGGCCCTCGCAGAGCTGAAGACGCGAGGGTTCCAACCGATCGATGAGGAGCCTCGCGCGGGAGCGCGCGGGGACCAGGTTGCGTTCCTTCACCCGAAGACGACGGGCGGCGTGCTGATCGAGCTGGTCGAGGCCGGCGGGTAGGACACGGCGAACGCCGCACATAGCTTGCTAGGAGCCCGTGATTTTCTCCAATTCGATGAGCTGGATTAGCCACCGATCTCCGGACGCGAGTACTACGGTGAAGCCCACGTTCGACACATCCCGCCCTCTGCCGAACGACATGTCGACTCCGATCCGCGTGGTCGCGACTTGCATGCCTGCTACCGTGCGTTCGGAGGCGATCCGATAGTCTTGGTGCCGAAGGATTCCCGCGATGGCGTCCATGCGGAGTTCCACGTCGCTCCATTTGACGCAGGAGTCGCCGCCGAAGGCGGCCCCGATCTTTTTCCAGAAGCACCCGAAGGAGCTCCCGGTATCCGCCATGGGGCCGTCTTTGGTCCCGAACAGACGTGCCATCGCCGGCAAGTCGCGTGTGTTAGCGGCCTGGAGGAAGCTCTCGACCGAAAGCGACGGAGCCACGGCCGCCATCGGGTTCCTGGAGACCGAGCTGCTCGCACAGCCCGTCGAGACTACGAGTAGGAGCAGAGCTATAGCAGGACGCTTCACGTGGGACTCCGTCTTTGTAGAGAGCCGTATCGGGCCGGGCGACCTCGGCCTCTAGGGAGGGTCTGAACAACCCCCATCTTGGGAGGAACGCGATCGGTTGCGGTTCGAAGATCCGGTTCGAAGACCTATCGGAGCGATGAAGTGCTGGCTGGCGCGCCGGAGAAACGGTCCGAACCGTCAGGAAGTCGCTTCGATGTGTCCGGCTCCCGCCCTCGGGCGGTCCATGGGCCGCGCGTTATCCGGTCGCGTAGCGGCCAGCGATGAGCAGATTCGAGAACCCGAGCAGCAACGCGATGCGCTGCGTGTTCTTCGCCAGTCCCCGGTAGCGCACCTTACCGTACCCGAAGCGCCGCTTCACATACAAGAACGGATGCTCCACCTTCGCCCGCACCGATGCCTTGCGCTTCTCGGCCGCCGCCTCGGCGCCGTCCCGATCGAGCAGGCGACGCTTGCCCGGCTTCATCGCCACCTGCCAGGCGACGTCGCAACCCCTGTTCTCCGGGCGCTTGTCCACACCCTGGTAGCCCGCGTCGCCCCATGCCTCCGTCTCGTCACCATGCAGCAGCACGCACGCCTGCGTCACGTCCGCCGCGTTGGCGGCCGTCGTCGCCAAGCTGTGCGCCAGACCCGATTCGGCGTCCACCCCGATATGCGCCTTCATCCCGAAGTACCACTGGTTTCCCTTCTTCGTCTGGTGCATCTCCGGATCCCGTTCTCCCCTGCGGTTCTTCGTCGACGACGGCGCGTCAATGATGCTCGCATCCACGATCGTCCCCGTCTTCAACCGATGCCCGAGAGACGCCAGATGCGTATTGATCTCCTCGAACAACCCCATCCCCAAGCCCTGCGTCTCCAGCAGGTGACGGAAGTTCAGGATCGTCGTCTCGTCCGGCAAAGAACCGCTCAGGCGCAGACCCGCAAAGCGGCGCACTGACTCCACCTCGTAGAGCAGATCCTCCATGCCCGGATCGCTCACGTTGTAGAACAGCTGCACACAATGAACCCGCAGCATCACCCCAAGCGGATAGGGGCGGCGGCCACGGCCAGCCTTCGGATAGAACGGCTCGATCCGATCCTCCAGCTGTTGCCAGGGAATCAGCCCCTCCATCTTCTCCAGGAAAATCTCCCGGCGCGTCCGCCGCTTCTTCGAATCGTACTCCAGCTCCGCGAAAGTCATCTGAAGCTCCATGGCCCGCTCACAACTCCCCGGTCGTTTCATACCATGAAACTACACCCGTCTTGTTCAGAGTTTCCCTGGTTTACCCGGCACGTCAATACCGTCAACACGTCTACGACGTCAGGCCGTCTGCCGAGAGCCCCCCGGCACGACCTCTCCAGGAGAATGGAACACCAGGCTTCCGCCTGCGTCCGCCAGGGAAACCGTAATGGTGGAGCCGGTCGGCACGTCTTCGTCCAGTAGGTACATCGCCAGGGGATCTTGCACCTCTCGCTGAATGGACCGCTTCAGCGGCCGAGCTCCGAACGCCGGATCGTACCCCTCCCTGGCCAAGAAGTCCTTGGCCTCATCGGTCACCACCAGCACCACGCCCAACTCGGCAGCCAGGCCTTCGACACGGCGGAGCTGCAGATCGACGATGGAGCGGAGATCGCGCTCCGTCAGAGGCTTATACACGACCACGTCGTCCACTCGGTTGAGGAACTCGGGACGGAAGTGGCCCCGAAGGACCTCGGTCACGGCCGACTCCGTGGCCTCCCAGTCGTCGGCCTGCACTCCCTCGAGGATCATCTGGCTACCCAGGTTCGAGGTCATGATGATGACCGTGTTGCGGAAATCCACGGTGCGACCCTGTGAATCGGTGAGACGTCCGTCGTCGAGAATCTGGAGCAGGACGTTGAAGACCTCGGGATGGGCCTTCTCGATTTCATCGAAGAGGATGACCGCATGCGGCCTGCGACGGATCGCTTCCGTAAGCTGACCTCCCTCCTCGAAGCCGACGTAGCCCGGAGGGGCCCCGATGAGCCGGGCCACGGCGTGCTTCTCCATGTACTCCGACATGTCCAGCCGGACCATGGCCCGATCGTCGTCGAACAGGAACTCGGCGAGAGTGCGTGCGGTTTCGGTCTTCCCGACGCCCGTCGGTCCGAGGAAGATGAAGGATCCGAGCGGCCGGTCGGGATCCTGAAGGCCCGTACGGGCCCTGCGGACCGCGTTGGAGACCGCCGTGAGGGCTTCGGTCTGACCGATCACCCTGTCGCCGAGAAGATCCTCCAGGTGACGGAGTCTCTCCCTCTCGGTTTCCATGAGCCTGGAGACCGGAATGCCCGTCCACTCCGAAACGACGTGTGCGATATCGTCCGCGTCCACGTCCTCCTTCAGGTACTTGCCCTCACCCTGTAGCTCGGCCAGGCGCGCTTCGGCAACGTCGATCGCTTGCGCGGTCCCGGGTATCTCCGAGTACTGGACCTCGGCCGCCCGCTCGAGATCACCCGTGCGCGTGGCCCGCTCGGCTTCCGTACGAAGCTCGTCCAGCTTTTCCTTGAGGCTCCGCAAGCGCTGAATCGCCTCCTTCTCCGACTGCCATCGGGCCTTCATTCCGGCACTGCGCTCCTTCAGGTCGGACAAGTCGGCCTCGATGCCGTCCAGGCGCTCCTTGGCGCTCCCCTCCGTTTCGCCCTCCAGGGCCTTCTTCTCGATCTCGAGCTGTATGATGCGTCGCTCTACTTCATCGATTTCCTGCGGCATCGAGTCGATCTCGATCCGGAGTCGGCTCCCGGCCTCGTCGACGAGGTCGATGGCCTTGTCTGGAAGGAACCTGCCACCGATGTAGCGGTCCGACAGCTTAGCCGCGGCCACGATGGCATCGTCGGTGATCCGTACCCCGTGGTGAACCTCGTAGCGCTCCTTGAGCCCCCTCAGGATCGCCACCGTGTCCTCGACGGACGGAGGAGCCACGAACACGGGCTGAAAGCGACGCTCCAGGGCCGGGTCCTTCTCGACGTGCTTGCGATATTCACCGAGGGTGGTCGCTCCGACCACCCGCAGCTCTCCCCGGGCCAGCGCCGGCTTGAGCATGTTCCCCGCGTCCACCGCCCCTTCCGCGGCCCCCGCTCCCACAATGGTATGGATCTCGTCTATGAAGATGACGAACCGTCCCTCGCCCTCGATGATCTCCTTCAGCACCGCCTTCATTCTCTCCTCGAACTCGCCCCGGTACTTGGCCCCGGCGAGCATGGCGGAAATATCGAGCGCGAGCAGCCGTTTATCGGCCAGGGAGGTGGGTACGTCGCCTTCGACGATACGCTGAGCCAGACCTTCGGCGATGGCCGTCTTCCCTACGCCGGGTTCTCCAATCAAAACCGGGTTGTTCTTCGTGCGCCTGGCCAGGACTTGCATGACCCGCCGGATCTCCTCGTCTCGTCCGATGACGGGGTCGAGACGTCCCTCACGGGCGAGCGCCGTCAGATCCCTGCTATACCGTTCCAGGGCCTGGTACTTGTCCTCGGGATTCTGATCGGTCACCCGGTGGGAACCCCTCACCGAGGCCAGCGCCTCGAGGACGTGTTCTCGTGTAGCGCCGACATCCCTCAGAATGCGCCCCGCGTCGCTCCTCTCCTCGGTCAGTCCGAGGAGAAAGTGCTCGGTCGATACGTATTCGTCTCCCAGCGCACGAGCCTGAGCGTCGGCGGCGTCCAACGTGCGGTTGAGGTCCTTGGCCAGACTCGGATCCGCCCCGCCGGTGACTCGCGGGCGAGCCTCCAACACCTCGGTCACCCGCTCCCGCACGAGCGGCACCGGAGCGCCCAACTTGAGGAGGACGGGGGTGACGATCCCTTCCTCCTGGCTGAGCAGCGCCTCAAGGAGATGGACTCCCTCGATTTCGGGAGCGTTCAGGCGACGCGCCTCGGTGATCGCCTTTTGAAGCGCCGCGCCGGCCATGACCGTCAGTCTATCTAAGCTGAGCATCCGAACCCTCTCTCCGGTTCATTTCTGCCATTTTGACAGGCCGGGGGCGCTCGCCACGTCTTTACGACGCACACATCAGCCAATCAGGCGGAAGAGCGGCACTCCCAACGGGTAACCACTCAGTAGAAGGTTCAAGATCCGGGCCACGAAGCACCCCGATCGAGTCGTCAGGGTAGCCGCCCGCCCGTGACGCGCTTGACCAGGGTGCCGGCGTCCAGAACGTCGTCCAAAGCTCGCCGATTCAGATCGGCGAGCTTCTCGGCGCCGAGCGTCGACGGGTATCTCCGTGTGAACTCGCTGAAGGTCATGGTGGAAGGGAGCCGGACGATCTCCAGGCGTGCGGGCTCGACTCTCAGGACGCCCGGGTCGACCTCCGGTCGAAAGCTCCTCGCCGCGTTCACGACGTTCCTCTCGTGGCCCGGCCATCGAGACGCATTGGCGTAGCCCAGGATCCGGACGACGGCACCGCCATGCTCGACGAAGAGGACCCTGCCCCGATATCTCCCGTCGTCCGTCTGTGCCTCGAACGAGCCCTCGCGGGCCTCCAACCCGTTGACCGGGACGCGTCGCACGTCACCGACGTAGATCCCCTCTCGATTCATGAAGGCCGACATGGCGGCGTCCACGCCGCTCTGCCCCGACGCCAGCGTGAGCACGACGACGGCGGTCTCGTCCTCCGCCACCCCCACTACCTGAGACTTCTGGTTGGCCGTCTTCCAACCCACCGGGAAGTCGATGGCAAAGGCCATCTCCGGGTGCCGGAACAGACTGCCCTCGAAGAAGCCCTCGCGGGGGTTAGCGCCATAGATGAGTCCATCCAGACGACGCAGGTATTCGTCCCTTCCCGACTTGAATCCCGAGTAGTCTCGCCCGGAGCCGGCCACCAACTCGCGAATCCGTGCTTGACGGTTTTCGGGATCGGGATGGGTGGACTGCCACTCGGGGAGCCTACCCCCACCCCCCGCCGCCAGCGCGAGCGCCTGGAACACACCCACCAGGGCGTTCGGATCATAGCCGGCTCGCGACATGTAGCGGACCCCGAGCTCGTCGGACTGCGTCTCGTATCCACGCCCGTACTTCAGGTTGAGAATCTGAAGCCCCGCCGAAAGTGCTCCCGCAGCGGAGGCGAAGTCGGACGACAACACCGACCCTACACCCAGCCCAAGCTGCTGAAGCTGTTGACGGCTGAGTTGGCTGGCCGAATGGCGCGCCGTGACGTGGCCGATCTCGTGCCCGAGCACACCCGCCAACTCGGCCTCAGAGCTCAAGCTCGCCAAGATCCCCCGCGTGATGAAGATGAAGCCCCCGGGGAGCGCGAAGGCATTCACGATAGGATCGTCCACGACCTTGAACGACCAGGGAAGCCGCGGACGCTCCGACTGGGCGGCGAGATCTTCACCCATGTCGCGGACGAACGTCTGGAGCTCCTCGGAGCCATACAGCCCATACGCCTCAGTGACCTGCCCATCCGCTTCCCGGCCCATTTCGATCTCTTCATTCTCGCTCATCAGCATGAACTGGCGCCCACCCGTGGCGGGATTGACCGCGCAGGCCGCCGCCACCCACAGAAGGCTCACGAGCCAGGCTCGGAAGGGTGCTGCGAGCATTCCGTTGTGGAGACCTTCGAGAATTCTGTTCATCGGACCTCTTCCGCATCTCGTGACCGGGAACACGGGGATCGGACGCCGCGTCCGTCGTGTATGCCATTTCGATGGACGATCATTCGAAAGATACTAGATTGTGGCCTCGGTCGAGGCCCACCCCTCGCCTCCACTTTTCCATCGCTCGGAGAGCCGAAGTCTACATGCCCCAATGGCCGCAGCGTGCCATCCACCCTTCCCGAACCGGCGTCATCTTCGGTGCCGTCTTCGTCGCCATGGCGTGCGCCGCGTGCACCGACGACGCACCGTCGGCGGTGCTCGACGTGATCGATCGGGAGACCTTCATCGACGTCTACGTAGATCTCAGGCATGTGGCGCTACACAAGACCTCCCGCAAGATCAACCCGACGGAAAGGGACAGTGTGCTCACGCTGCACGACGTTACCGAGGAGGACCTTCGTCAGTTCCTCGATGTGTACCACACGGAGGCGGAGTACATGCGCGACGTCTGGAACGACGTCGAAGCGCGTATCTCGCTGATGTTGCAAATGGCGAACGACGGAGCGGCGAGAGATGGCTGAGTTCCAGCGCAGCTGGTAACCATCCTCCCACGACCACCATGGTGGAGGTGAGCCGGCTAATCGACCCCGACATGCTCATCGAGATCGAGGCCGATGCGGTGGTCGGCTACTCCCACTCGATGGTGCCGGGAGGCTTGGACGTGACGTCGTAGCATACCCGGTTCACACCTACCACCTCGTTGCTGATGCGCGACGAGATGCGGCTGAGCACGTCGTGCGGGAACGGATACCAATCGGCTGTCATGCCGTCGCGCGACGTGACGGCACGTAGAGCCACCACGTTCTCGTAGGTCCGGTTGTCCCCCATGACGCCGACGGCCCGAATCGGGAGCAGCACGGCAAAGGCCTGCCAGATCTCGTCGTAGAGTCCCGCGGCGTGGATTTCGTCCAAGTAGATGCTGTCCGCGTCACGAAGCACGGCCAGCCTCTCTTCAGTCACGGCGCCGAGAACTCGGATCGCCAATCCGGGACCCGGAAACGGGTGCCGGCGGATGAACTCTTCGGGGAGGCTGAGCTCCCTACCCACCTGGCGCACTTCGTCCTTGAAGAGCTCGCGAAGAGGCTCGATCAACTCGAAGGGCAGGTCTTCGGGAAGTCCGCCCACGTTGTGGTGCGTCTTGATGGTCTGAGACGGCCCTCCCGTGGAGAGGGACTCGATGACGTCGGGATAGAGCGTGCCTTGCACCAGATGTCCGGCACCGGGGACCTCAGCCCGGGCCACCCGGCTGAAGACGTCGATGAACACGTACCCGATCCGCTTCCGCTTCTCCTCGGGTTCCTCGACGCCGGCCAGGGCGGTCAAGAAATCTTCCGCCGCGTCGACGACGATCAATCGAATGCCCATGTGCTTGCGAAACGTGCGCTCCACATTCTCCCGTTCGTGCTTCCGGAGCAGTCCGTTGTCGACGAAGATGCACGTGAGACGGTCGCCCACTGCCCGGTGCACCAACGCCGCGGCCACCGACGAGTCCACGCCCCCGGAAAGGCCGCAGATTACGGTACCGTCTCCGACCGCCTCCCGGATCGCCGAAACCGACTCCTCGATGAAGGTCCCCGCCGTCCACGTGGGTCGGCACCCACAGATTCGAAGGAGGAAGTTCGAGATAATCTCTTCGCCGCGGACCGTATGGGCCACCTCGGGATGGAACTGTACGGCGTAGATCGGACGGCTCTCGTGCCTGAAAGCGGCGACCGAAAGCGTCTCGGTGGACGCCAGCGTCCGATACCCGGGCGGAGGCTCATCGACGTGGTCTCCGTGCGAGCACCACACCTGCGTGGGTTCGTCTTCCGTGAAACCGTCGAACAGCTCCCCGGGGTCGTGCACGGTCAGCTGGGCCCTCCCGTACTCGCGCTTGCCGACCACGACCTCGGCACCCTCGAGTTGAGCGATGAGGTGCAAGCCGTAACAGATCCCCAGAACCGGCACCCCCAGCTCCAACAGCTCGGCCTCGGCGGTCGGCACGTCCTCGTCGTACACCGACGCGGGCCCTCCCGAAAGGATGATCCCCTTCGGGGCCCATTCGCGGATCCACTCGAGCGACCTGGTGGGCGGATGTATCTCCGAATAGACACGCTCTTCCCGGATCCGGCGGGCGATCAACTGAGTGTACTGCGATCCGAAGTCGAGAATCAGAATCCGGTCATGCTCGGTCATAGTGCCTCAATCGGTCATGACGCCTCAAAGGGACAGAGTCCCGTCGGGGAGCCTCTCTCCCCGGATCAGGTCATCGAACGTCTCTCTGCGCCGGGCCAGCACCACGCTCGATCCGTCAACTACCACCTCGGCGGCTCGAGGGCGGGAGTTGTAGTTGGACGCCATCGCGAAGCCGTAGGCGCCCACGGTGTGGACGGCGAGCAGGTCGCCCTCTCGGGGAAGGGCCAACTCCCTGTTGCGGGCCAGAAAGTCGCCGGTTTCGCAGATGGGGCCGACCACGTCGACTACGGTCGGCTTCGCGTCGTTCCGTGAGAGCACCGGTTCGATGTCGTGGAAGCCCTGGTAATGGCTGGGGCGGATCAAGTCGGTCATCCCCCCGTCCGTGACCACGAACTTCTTGGGCCCGTCGTCCTTTAGGTAAAGAACCTTGGTCACCAGTAGACCCGCCTCCCCCACGACGAACCGACCAGGCTCCAGGATCAGGGTCAATCCCGCCTCCTTCACCCGGGGCACGACGACGTCGGCCAGCGCCTCGACCGACATGCGGGCCTCGTCTTCGTAGCGAACGCCGTAGCCGCCTCCCAAGTCTACGAAACGGAGTTCGATGCCTTCCCCGGCCAACTTTTCGGCAATGGCCAGGACCTCCGCGAGGGCCTTCTGATAGGGCTCCGGCTCGAGGATCTGAGAGCCGATGTGGACGTCGATGCCCACGATCTCGAGTCCGGGTCTGCCCGCAGCCCATCGATAGAGATCGAGCACTCGATCCAACGGAATACCGAATTTGGACTCACCGTGCCCGGTGCGAGTGTATTCGTGCGGGGTATCCGCCAAGACGTCGGGGTTCACCCGAAGCGCGACGGGCGCCCGTTTCCCCATCCGAACCGCGACCGCGTCCAGCAACCGGAGCTCTCCCTGGCTCTCCACGTTGAACGCCAAGATGCCTGCGGCGAGAGCCGCTTCCATCTCCACCTCGGTCTTCCCCACCCCGGCGAAGACGATCCGTCCGGGGGGAATCCCCGCCGTCAGGCAGCGACGGAGTTCTCCCAGACTGACGATGTCCGCGCCGGATCCCAGTGCGACGAGGCGTCGCAAGATGTCGAGATTACCGTTCGCCTTGACCGAGTACGCCATGAGCAGGTCGACGTCGCGGAACGCCGCCTCGATCTGCCGATACGCCGCCTCGATAATCTGGGCGTCGTAGACGTAAAGAGGCGTGCCGAACTCCGCCACGAGTTCCGATATCGCACACTCGCCGACGTGGAGTTCGCCGTCGAGCCGCGGAAAGGCGCGGTTCACGTCCCTCCGTCGGAGTTCATCAGTACGCCTTGGCCCACACCACCTCCATGGTGGAGTCGTCTTCTCCGCCGATGCATCGGACCGGCGCCTCGGCCGACTGAAACTCCTCGTTAGGCAGGCAGCGCAACGTGGCCTTGGTCTCTTCTTTGATGCGTTCCTCCACGGCCGGGTCACCGCGCCACCCCGTATACACGTAGCCGCCTGTGCTCTCCATGATCGCGGCCAGCTCGCCCAAATCGTTCACTCCCCGGTACGAGTTCTCCTCCCGCCGGACCTTCGCGGCCTCGAGCAGTTGAGTCTGAAACGCGTCGAGCCGGTCAGCGAGGGTGGCCAGTGCCTCGGCCTCCGGAAGGAACTCCTTGCGAGGCTCCTCTTCCGACCGGACCCGCTTGGCCAACACGACCTGACCCGACTCCATGTCCTTGGGCCCGATCTCCATGCGGAGCGGCACACCCTTCCGCTCCCACTCGTAGAACTTGTTGCCGGGGCTGAGAAAGTCCCGGGCGTCCACCTTGGCACGTATGCCCTGGTCGGCCAACGCCTGACGGAGCGCGTCCGCTTTTTCGAGCACAGGCCCGTGATCGTCGCCCCGCAAGATCGGCACGATGACGACCTGGACAGGAGCCAGCTTCGGAGGCAGGACGAGGCCCTGATCGTCGCCGTGGGTCATCACCAAACCCCCGACGAGCCGGGTCGAGACACCCCAAGACGTATTCCATCCGAACTCCTCCTTCCCCTCCTCCGTCTGGAAGGTCAGCTCGAACTGTTTCGAAAAATTCTGGCCCAGGAAGTGTGACGTGCCCGCCTGCAGTGCACGGTTGTCCTGCATCATGGCCTCGCACGAGTAGCTCCGCACGGCGCCCGCGAACTTCTCCGCGGGCGACTTGAGGCCGGTCACGGGGGGCATGGCCATCCAGTCTTCCATGAAGGTCCTGTACACGCCGAGCATACGCCGCGTGTGCTCTTCGGCTTCCTCGGCGGTCGCGTGTACGGTGTGGCCTTCCTGCCAGAGGAACTCCGACGTCCTGAGAAACAGCCGGGTCCGAAGCTCCCAGCGTATGACGTTGCCCCACTGGTTCAACAGCAGCGGGAGGTCTCGATAGCTCTGCACCCACTTCGCGTACATCGACATGATGACCGTCTCGGAGGTCGGCCGAATGGCGAGCGGCTCCTCCAGTTCCTTCCCGCCGGCATGGGTAACGATGGCAAGCTCGGGCTTGAACCCCTCGACGTGCTCCTTCTCCTTCTCGATGAAGCTCATGGGGATCAGGAGCGGGAAGTAGGCGTTCTCATGTCCCGTCGCCTTGAACATGTCGTCCAGGGCCCGCTGCATGTTCTCCCATATCGCATATCCCCATGGCCGAATGACCATACAGCCCCGGACGGGGGAGTAGTCGGCCAACTCTGACTTGAGCACCAGCTCGTTGTACCACGCCGAGAAGTCCTCATCGCGGGGGGGCAGCTTCTTGTCGTCAGCCATCATCCCTCTCGGTTGCGGACCCGACCTCCGGGTCCTTCGTATCATGCGACTCCGTCGAGCGGCGCTCGTTCACGAGGACCAGAAACCCGGGTACCGAGAAGAACAGGAGCGACGCCACGGCCCAGGTAATCCTGAACGGGGCGCCCACGGCGCTCTCCAGCATCCACGCCAGGACCGCCCCCGCGGCCAGTGCCAGCACCATCGCTACACCGATGATCACGTACTCGAGGGCGTTGAGCCGCCGGATGGCAGTCTCCATCATGCGCCGCGTCTCGGAGTGGGCATTCTTGCTCGTGGTCACTCGAGATCCTCGAGCGGTACCTGACGTTCTTCTCCCGACTCCATGTTGCGCACCACTGCCCGACCGCGGGCCACCTCGTCGGAGCCCAGCACGATGACGTCCCTGGCGCCGGCGTTGCCCGCCGCCGTGAACTGCTTCCGCACCGACTGGTCCCGCAGGCCATAAAGCACACTCCGACCCTTGTCACGGTTCGCGTGGGCTATCGACAGGGCGAGTTTCCGGTGTTCCTCACCGATGATGACGATGTAGAAATCTACCTCGGGTCGCGTCTCCGGCATTAGCCCCCGGTCACGGATCAGCTCGCCGAGCACCACGTCTCCCATGCCGAATCCGACCGCGGGCAGAGGATCGCCACCCACGAGCTCCAGCAGCCGGTCGTAGCGGCCGCCGCCACATACCGCTCTCAACTCACCCTTCCTATCGAAAAGCTCGAACACGATGCCGGTATAGTAGGCCAGTCCTCGGACGATCCTGAGATCGAACTCTACGTACGGCCCCAGGCCCATTGCCTCCAGTTGGCCAAAGTAGTCCTCGAGGCGCTCGAGTTCGAGGCCGACACCCTCCCGGTCCCCCATGACCGACGAGATCCCTTCGAGAGTCCCTTCCGTGAAGAGTTCCAGAGCCGCGGCTGCCTTAGCGTCGTCGAGGCCGGCCTCGGTCCGAAGTCTCTCGAGGGAACGATCCGGATCCGCCCGCTCGAGCTTGTCGATAATGGCGTAGGCAGACGCCAACCTCTCCTCCACCACCCCGAATGCGGCGAGCACTGCCGACAGAAGGCGTCGGTCGGATACCCGGGCCAGAACATCGTCGGAGCCGAGCCCCAGCTCCCGGAGCCCGTCCAGGCCCACCGCCAAGACCTCGACATCCGCCGAGATTCCCTCCTCTCCCACGACGTCGACGTTCCACTGAAAGTGCTCCCTCAGGCGTCCCCTCTGTTGACGCTCGTAGCGGAACAGTTGCGGTACCGAGAACCAGCGGATCGGCTTGGCCAGCGAGCGGCTGTGCTCCGCGAGGATGCGCGCTAAAGACGGCGTCATTTCGGGACGTAGGGAGACCTCCCGCTCACCCTTGTCCATGAAGTTGTACAGCTGCCCGACGATCTCGTCGCCGCTCTTCTCCACGTAGAGGGAGAGGGGCTCCAATGGGGGCCCGTCGTATTCGGCGAAGCCGTAGCGACAGGAAACTCGGCGCCAGGCGCCTAGAATATGTTCACGGAAGGCGAGGTCTTCCGGGACAAAATCACGAAATCCGGGAAGGCGCGCGAAGATCGGCTTCGACATGCGGGCGAATCTATACCGGGCGCCTCAAATGTACAGTGGCCCTGGCTCGTCGGCCCCGCTCAAACCGCATGTTCGGGCGGACGATCAGAACGACGACAGACCCAGGCTACCCAAGGCGTCGCCGACCGTGTGGTTCGACCCGGTCACCACGATCGTTCCGGAGTCCGCCCACGCCATCGCCCTGTCGAGGGCCGCGTCTAAGACGGTGCAAATTTCGGCTTCGGCGCCAAACACGGCCGACGCCGCCAAACTCGGATCCCACCGGCGGTCCGAGGGTGCCGAGGGTGCCTGCGTGAACACCGCGTGGTCCGTTCTGGCCAAGAGAGGGGGGAGCATCGCGCGCCAATCTTTGTCGCCCAGGACGGCGGCGACCAAGACGATCGGGCGCGGCAGGTCCAGCCCGTCGAGCACCGAAGCCAACGCCAACGCGCCGCCCACATTGTGGGCGACGTCGAAGAGCCACGTGCGACCGTCGAGCGCCTCGATCTGGGAGCGTCCCGGCCAACGGACACTACCGATCCCGTCCAGCACTGCGCGCGAGTCAGGGCGCAACGAATCGGGGAGGCTCTCGAGGATCGCTGCGGACAAGGCACCGTTCACGGCCTGGTGCTCACCCAACAGCGGCGTGCAAATCCGAAGGGCGCCCCATGCGTGGGTCTCCACCGTGAAACAGGTCCGGTCTCGGGTGACCTTCAGGTCCATCGAGGCCGGGTCGACCCGAACGGGTCGGAAAGGAGCCCCGACCCGACCGCACACATCCCTGAAGATGGACAACGACTCCTCGTTCCCCTCCGCCGTGAGCAACGGGACGCCTGCCTTGATGATGCCGGCCTTCTCCCTCGCGATCTCGGCGAGTGATTCGCCGAGATACTCGGAGTGATCCTTCGCCACGTTCGTGATTGCCGTGACCAGCGGCGAAAGGACGTTCGTCGCGTCCAACCGCCCTCCCAGGCCCACCTCGACGACGGAGACGTCCACCTCGCGGCGCTGGAACAGGTGGAACGCCACGGCCGTTGCCGCCTCGAAGAACGTCAAGCGATGGCGAACAATGTCGCCCTTCAAGCCAATCACGAGCTCGCGCAACTCATCCTCCTCCACCGGCTGCCCGGCCACCCGGAACCGTTCACGGAAGGAATACAAATGCGGCGACGTGTAGAGTCCGATCCTGGTGCCTCCCCGACCGAGGACCGTCGCCACGGTCGTGGCCACCGATCCCTTCCCGTTCGTGCCCCCCACATGGATGCTGGAGTACGAACGGTGAGGGTCTCCGGTATCGCGGAGGAATCCTTCCATTCGCTCCAGACCCCATTCGATTCCGTGGGTAAACCCACCGAAGAGCTCCTCCAGAAGGGGGTCGCCCGTGACGGGGTCCAGGCGTGCGGGAGAGGCGGTGGAGGAGTGACCCGAGGACGGGTCGGGCCCTTTCATCAGCCGATCATGTGCCTCAGCAGGGTGGCCACTTCACTCTTCAACTGCCGGCGATCCACGACCCGGTCGACCATCCCGTGCCGGAGCAGGAACTCGGAACGCTGGAACCCGTCCGGAAGCTCTTGTCGGATGGTCTCCTCGATGACCCGTGGACCGGCGAATCCTATCAAGGCCCCCGGCTCGGCGAGATTCACATCTCCGAGCATGGCGTGAGACGCGGTGACTCCCCCGGTGGTGGGATCGGTGAGCACGGCGATGTAGGGCAATCCGGCTTCGTGCAGCCGGGCAAGAACCGCGGACGTCTTGGCCATTTGCATCAGCGAGTAGATCCCCTCCTGCATCCGGGCGCCCCCCGACGCACTGACGACAATGAATGGCTCCTCATGATCGAGGGCGAGCCGCCCCGCCCGGGCGATCTTCTCACCCACCACGGAGCCCATCGAACCCCCGACAAAACGGAAGTCCATGACGGCGAGGGTCACCCCCATCCCCTCGAGCGTCCCGGTCCCGGACAGGACGGCCTCCTTCCTACCGACGTTCGCCTCCGCGGCCGCCAGGCGATCCAAATAGGGCATGAGGTCGTTGAACCCGAGAGGGTCGGCGCTGCCGATATCGCGATCCATTTCCTCGAAGGAACCCTCGTCCAGGAGAATTTCGACGTACCGCTCGGCCGTCGCTCGGAAGTGATGCCCGCAATCGGGGCAAACCTGTAGGTTGTTGGCAAGCTTCTCCGCGTAGAGAATGCCCCCGCATCCCGCACACTTGTCGAAGACGTCGGTCGGCACATCGCGCCGATCCTCCGCCTTGAGAGGTTTTTTCACCTTACGAAACCAGGCCATCAGGGCTCCTTCGGGAGGCTTCCGTCACTCGTCGTACGCAACCCTCGTCGCCATCGCGACGGCGATCCAGGACATGAGGAGAAAGGTGCCGCCATAGCTGACGAAGGGTAGGGGGATTCCCGTGACCGGCACCATACCGACGGTCATGCCGACGTTCACGAAGATATGGACCAACCAGGCTCCGAAGATACCGAAGATGACCAACCCCGCAAACGGATCTGCGGCACCTTCGGCCATTCTCACCAACCTGTAGAGGATGAAGGCGAACAGACACAGGGCCAACCCGGTACCGAGGAAGCCGAACTCCTCCCCGATGACGGAGAAGATAAAATCGGTGTGCTGCTCGGGAAGAAAATCCAGCCTTTTTTGGGTCCCCTCAGTGAACCCTTTCCCACTCAGACCGCCGCTTCCGATCGCTACCATGGACTGGATGAGATGATACCCGGCGCCGCGCGGATCGACGCTGGGGTCCAAGAACACGAGGATGCGGTTCTGCTGGTACTCGGCCAGTGAGTTCCAGAGAGGAGTAGCGATGGTACCCGCCGCGAGATTGGCCATGACGACGACCAACGACTCGACCAGGAAGAGGCGATACCGATACAGATACAACGAGCCCACAACGAGCACGAAGAAGACGGCCCAGATCCGGTTGTCGAAGCTCAGGACCAGAGCGACGCCGGGGCTCGCGAGGAGTAAGAGAAGCCCGATCGGGGCACCGGCCCAAAACAAGGTGGCGAAGAGGATTCCGACGAACGCGAGAGCCGTGCCGAGATCGGGTTGCAGAATCACCAATCCGAGCGGAACCCCGACGATCAGCGCCGGCGTCACCAGCGCCCGCAGAGTCGTGGGATCTTCCGGACGGGTTCCCAGGTATCGGGCCAGAGCGAGGATCGTCGCCAACTTGGCGAACTCGGCCGGCTGAAATCGAATGAACCCGAGATCCAAGAAGCTCTTCACACCGGCCGCGGTCCCGGACCCGGTGCCTATCGCCAGGGTCAACGCCAGCAGCAGCACGCTCACGCCATAAGCGGGCAACGCGATCCACTCGAACCAACGAGATCGGAGTTGGCTCACGCCCGTGAAGGCCACGAGGGCGATCGCGAACCAGCGCGATTGTCGCACCCACGCGCCTTCGGTGATCGAGCTGGGAATGTTGAGGACGCCGGCCGAGTAGATCATGGCGATCCCGAACACGGTCATCAGCAGCACGGCGAGAACCAGCGCCGGATCACCCGCCCAACGGGCAAAGGCTCTACGAAACACCGGGGGACCTAGACCGAAGAGCCGTCGGCGGAGTCGGCAGCGAGGGTCGCCATCGCTTCCGCGCGCTCGGGGCTCACCACCGAGCCCACGGCGCCGGTGTGCCCGACTCCACGTGTTCAGCGAGGGTCTGGATGGAATCCACCGGAAGCCCGTGTTTTCGCCTCAGATAAAAGTCGGCGGCCTTGGCGGCGATCGGAGCGGCCATGGCTGAACCGCTCTCCCCGAATTCGACCAGGACTACCACAACGATCTCCGGCTCGCCGCCCCAAGGGCCGGCCATGCCGGCGAACCACGCGTGCGCGCGGTCCAAATCCTGAGCGTTCTGGCCGCTTCCCGTCTTACCGATGATCTCCCAATGCTCGAGCGAAGCCCGGTAATGTGCGGTGCCGCCCGGAGCCGTGACCCGGCGCAGACCCTCCCGGAGCTGCTCGATGCTCTCGCGCGACAGGTTGAGGCGCCACCCTTCCCGCGGATCCGGATTCGCCAATAGGTGCGGCGCCGGAGCGGACCCGTCGCGCGCAAGCGCCATGTAGAATTGGGCCATCTTGAGAGGCGTCTGCGAGTTGGGGCCCTGCCCCAGTGCAAGGCTGAGAACCTCGCCTTCCAGCGGCCGATACCCGA
This sequence comes from Longimicrobiales bacterium, assembly GCA_965226925.1. Lineage (GTDB taxonomy): Bacteria > Gemmatimonadota > Gemmatimonadetes > Longimicrobiales > Gaopeijiaceae > CBDDCX01. The sequence continues at coordinate 53,927 of CBDDEN010000010.1, forward strand.
ATCGTCGCTCCCAGAACGCGCGTCCTTCGGGGAAGATTCCCCGACTCTCCTGCGGCAGGTCGATACCGCATTGCTCCGCGAAGCCTATTCGGGTACCCGCCTCGATCATTCGGTCGAGGCCGATCCTCATGCCGAGTTGATAGAAGTACACATTACACGACTGCGCGATGGCACCGGCGAGGTCGAGAAATCCATGGCCCGACGAGAGCCAACACGAACGATACTCGCCCCCGTACACCAACCCGCCCGTGCACGGGAGCGGCATTTTGTCGTGAGGTCCAACGACCCCGAGGTCCAGGCCAATGCCGGCCGCGGCGAGTTTCCAAGTGGAAGCCGGGGGATACAGACCCATCACCGTGCGATTGAGCAGAGGCTTCTGAGGATGGGTCTCGAGCGCCTCCCAATCCTCGCTGTCAATCCCCCCTACGAAGTCGTTCGGATCGAACGTCGGCGCCGAGTACAGCGCCAGGACGCCTCCATCGGCCGGGTCCAACGCCACCACTGCGCCCGGGAGAGAATCGGGGAAGATCCTGTGGATCCACTGCATCAGCCCGAGGTCGAGCGTCAGTTCGAGATCCTGGCCCGGCTCACCCGGGTCTTCCTCGATTCCGGCCAGGGGCCCCACGATGCGTCCGGTAGCGTCGACCTCCAGGTAACGAATCCCCTGCCGCCCCTGGAGCCGCTCTTCGTATTGGCGCTCGACGCCGACTTTGCCGACCAAGACCCCCTGTTCGTATTCCGCGAAACGGAGGGTCCCCAACTCTTCGGCCGTTATCTCGCTAACGTACCCGATGGCGTGCGCCACCGCGTCTTCGCCGTGGTAGCGGCGCTTGGGTCGCATCTCGATGTAGACGCCCGGAAAATTCTCGCGCCTCTCCTCTAGAACCGAGATGGCGGCGAAGTCGGCGTCGATATCCACCAAGAGGGGTTCGTGCCGACGGACCCGCCCCATGAGGCTCTCGATCCTCTCATCGGACAACCCGAGATGCGGCCGCAGTCCCTCCAAGGTCTCTCGCGTGGATGCCCGGGAATCCCGTAAGACGTAGACCGCATACCCGGGAACGTTGTCGGCGATAACCAGCCCATATCGATCGAAGACGGTGCCGCGGGGAGCCGGGACAGCGAGGGGGCGGAATCGGTTCGATTCGGAGCGGAGCTTGTAATCGCTGGAACGGAGCACCTGCACCCTGAAGAACTGTAGACCGAGAGCACCGATCACGACCGCGGCAATACCGAGGGCGCCGTGCGCGCGAAGCCTCCTCCTGTGGGGGTGTTGTGCTCTCACCGTACCGTCTCCCATCCGATGCCGCTGACGGCGACCACTCCGAGTCCGATCACCGCGGCGTACACCGCGGCGAGCGGGGAGTTGACGAGCATCGTATCGACGAAAGGTGCTCTTACCGATTCCCCCACCGCAACCCAATGCAGGAGATCCCTGAACCACTTTCCGAAAACCAGATACGACACCATGAAGATGAGGGAATCCCCGACGAACAGATCTCTGGTCTTCGCACCTGCCGCTCCCACGAGCGTGAGGGCGAAGGCGTTGGCTCCGAAAGCCAGTATGGAAAACGCGTCGTCCATCAACCCCAAGAAGAACCCCAGACCCGATCCCGCCCCCACCCCCACCTCGCGGGCGGCGATCAGAAGAGCCACGACGAGCAGGTCCGGAGCGCCCTTTCCCACGCCCAGGCTGAGATGGAGTCCGAAATGGAGCACGACCAGGAGGCCCACGACGATCCAGACCCGGAGGGAGCCCCTCATGAGCCCGGCCCACTCCCGGGTCCGGTCCCGTCGCTCTCGGGCCGTGGTCCCTCACGGATCTGGGAGTCCAACGGCTTCGGGTCGGCGCGAAGCCAAACCTCCGTCAGGTCTCGGGTCTCGCCGTCCGGTACCAGCACCAGCACATGCGTGGCCTCGCCCGGCGAGACGAAGGGACGCAGCCAATACGAACGGCGCCATCCGGCCCGGGCCTCCGCCTCTTCGAGAACCGTCCCGATCGGGATCCCTCGGGGATAAACGCCGCCGAGCGCACTCGTGACCAGCACTGTGCCGTGAGGCAGCTCCTCGTAAAAGGGAACTCCGTCGAGAAGCAAGCGATCGGCTTCACGGAACAATCCCCGCGTGGCCTGTACCAGGCCATAGACCGCGCCATCCAGCGTCATTGCGCTGGCACGGAACTCGGGATGGGTCCAGTCCATTCCAACGGCGTTGTTGTCGCGGGACTCCCGGACAACCCCCAACAGGCCCCGTCCCATGATCACGGGGGTGTTGGCGACGACGCCCTCCCGCCGCCCCGCGTCCAGGAGAAACATGCTCTCGGACCCCGGAGTCCCGGGTCGGATCACACTCGCGGCGACGTACGACGCCGACAGGCGCTCGGAAAGGGCTAACAGGCGGCGAAGTCGCTCGTTCTCCTCGCCTAGGGTGGTCTGATCCGAGAGGAGCGACGCCAGCGAGTCGAGTTGCTGCTGCAAGGCCTCGGTTTCAGCCGCGTGAACCCGCCGACGCGCAAGGCCCTCCTGCGTCATGACGAAGGGACGGAGAACGCTGCCCCGCACCAGCGCGGCCAACTGCTGTTGCGACCCGGCGGGAAGGTACAGGACCAGAAGGGAGACAAGGAAGAACCCGAGGGCGATCCGTCCGCTTCGGTTCGGCCCAGCCCCTTCGGTTTCGGTCGAGTACGTTGGCATAGGTGCTGCCGAGCCCCTGAAGACGGTGGGGTGGTCCTTGTAGTCCTACACTACGTGGACAGCACCGTACGGTACTTCTGCAGATCGTCCAAGATCCGTCCGGCCCCTCTAACGACGCACGTGAGAGGCTCTTCGTCCACATGGATCGGCAGGTTGGTCTCGTGCTGCAGGAGGCGGTCCAAACCTCTGATGAGCGCCCCGCCCCCGGTCATCACGATACCCCAATCCACGATATCGCTGGACAGCTCGGGGGGGGTGATCTCCAGAGCCCGACGAACGGCCTCGACGATCGCCTGGATGGGCTCCTGAATGCACTCCCGGATCTCCTGGGAATGCACGTGCACCGTCTTGGGAATGCCACTCACCAGGTCCCTCCCCTTCACGTCCATCTCCCTCTCTTCGCCGGACTCGAAAGCGGAACCGATCTGGATCTTGATGGCCTCCGCCGTCGGCTCGCCGATCAACAGGTTGTAATTCTTACGAAGGAATGTGACGATGGCGGCGTCCAGCTCGTCCCCGCCGACGCGGATCGACGTGTTCGACACGATTCCCGCAAGCGCGATGACCGCGATCTCGGTCGTCCCGCCCCCGATGTCGATGACCATGTTGCCCGTGGGGGTTTCGACCGGCAGTCCGACACCGATGGCGGCGGCCATAGGCTCGGAAACCATGTATACCGCCTTGGCACCAGCCGAAATCGCGCTCGACCGGACGGCCCGACGTTCCAGTTCGGTGATCCCGGACGGGACACCGACCACGACTCTGGGCTTGATCCGGAAGACCCGCTTGGCGGTCACCTGCTTCAGAAAGTGGCGGAGCATCATCTCCGTCACGTCTACATCGGCGATCACGCCGTCCTTGAGGGGCCGGACGGCTTCGATCCCCTCGGGGGTACGGCCGAGCATGCGCTTGGCCTCGAGCCCGACACCCATGATGCGGCCGGATGCCTTGTCCACCGCCACAACCGAAGGTTCGTTGAGGACGATTCCCTCGCCTTTCACGTACACGAGGGTATTCGCCGTACCTAGATCTACCGCAATGTCGTTGACGGGGATCAGCCGGCCGGCTTCGAGCCAGTCTTTGAAGGTCTGGGCTATCGGGGATTCTCTCTGGTGTCGGATCTTGAAGGCATCACTCTACCGCCACCTCAAGATGCCTGCAAGAAATGTGGCGTCAAGTCATTGTCAAACTGTCAGTTGCAGGATCCGGGCCACCGGTTATGCCCGACCGGTGCTCCCGAAGGCGTCGGAGCCCCTGGCGGTGGCGCCGAGTTCCTCGGACTCAACCACCTCGGGCGTCGTGAAGTGATGGAAGACGAGCTGGGCAATCCGCTCCCCGCGCTCGATACGCACCACCTCACTCCCGCTATTCTGCATGATGATGCGCAACTCACCACGATAGTCCGGATCGATCGTGCCCGGGCTGTTGGGAAGGGTGATTCCATGCCGAAGCGCCAGCCCAGACCGTGGCCGGACCTGACACTCCAGTCCCCGGGGCAACTCCATCTCGAGTCCCGTGCCGGCCAAGCGGATCTCCCTCGGCTGGAGCACGAAGTCTTCCTCGGCGGACCGCACGTCATACCCGGCCGAGTGCTCCGTCGCCCGGGCAGGCAAAGGGAGATCCGGGTTGCTGGGGAGACGCTTGAAGCGTACCACGTCGCCCAACGCGTCAGGCCTGCGGCGCCACGCTGAGGAAATCGTCTACGTTCGCGCACTTCAGCCCGAAGGCCTCGGCGACTCCCGGGTACGTGACCTGTCCGTCCACGATGTTCACGCCCAGCGCCAGCGCGGGGTCCCTTTGGCAAGCCGCCTGCCAGCCCTGGCTCGTCAGCGTGATGGCATAAGGCAGCGTGGCGTTGGTCAGAGCGAGCGTGCTGGTCCGAGGCACGCCGCCCGGCATGTTGGCGACGCCGTAGTGGATGACGTCGTGCACCGTGTAGATCGGATCGCCGTGCGTGGTGGGCCGAATCGTCTCGACACAACCGCCCTGGTCCACCGCGACATCCACGATCACCGAGCCGGGTTTCATCGCCTTGAGATCTTCCTCAACGATGAGGTTGGGTGCCTTGGCTCCGTGCAGAAGCACCGCCCCTATCACGAGGTCCGCGTCCTCGATCTGTTTCCGAATGGCGTATCGGGTGGAGTACAGCAGGTTGACGTTGGCCGGCATGATGCCGTCGAGGTGACGGAGCCGGGCGAGCGACACGTCCAGAATCGCCACCCGGGAGCCCAGTCCCGCGGCCATCAGAGCGGCGTGCATGCCGACGGTGCCCCCACCGAGGATGACCACCTTACCCGGCAGGACTCCGGGAACGCCCCCCAGAAGGACACCGGCTCCACCCGAATGGCGCTCGAGGTACTTCGCGCCTTCCTGCACGGCCATGCGCCCCGCTACCTCGCTCATGGGCGTCAGCAGGGGCAGTTCGCCGCTCGCCAGCTCCACCGTTTCGTAGGCGATCGCGACGGCCTTGGAGGCGATGATCGCCTCGGTCAACGGTTCGGAGGAAGCGAAATGGAAGTATGTGAAGAGCACCTGGTTCGCCCGGATCTTCTTCCACTCCGGCTCGATGGGCTCCTTGACCTTCATGATCATCTCGGCCCGCGCCCACACTTCGTCCGAGAAGGGCACCAACTCGGCGCCAGCCGCCGCGTAGAAATCGTCCGTAAAGCCACTTCCCTGACCTGCACCGGCCTCCAGCAGGACCTGGTGGCCCGCTCGGGTCAACGCTTCGGCACCGGCAGGCGTAAGGGCTACGCGGTATTCCTCACGCTTGATTTCCTTCGGGACTCCGATCAGCATGTCATGTGGGGTTGGTGTGGACGTGGTCGGGCAGGGTCAAACTACCGAATCGAGCTGGTGCAAGCGACCCGGAGACCGGTCGGTGTTCTAGGGTAGAGACCCCTCCGGACCCAGGCTCAGAACGTACTGATCTTCCGGGCCGAAATAGTGCGCGCACGCGGCGTTCACCTCATCCAGCGTCACGGCGTCGACACGGGCCAGCGATTCCTCCAAATCCTGAAAGCGTTCGCCCCGTAACGTATACGCGGCCAAGCGCATCAGTCGGGCCCCCGTGGACTCCATGGACAGGATCGTCTGCCCCTTGCGCTGGCTTTTGGCCTGGTCCAGCTCCAGTGCCGTGAGGCCTTCCTTCTGGAGTAGACGGTACTCGCCGAGGATGGCGTCGAGGGCCTGCTCACGGGCCTCCGGTCGTGTGCCGACGTAGACCCCTGCGTTTCCGGCCCGGCTGTAGAACGACTGGTAAGAGAAGACCGAGTATGCCAGAGCCATCTCCTCGCGAATCTTCTGAAAAAGTCGGGAGCTCATACCCCCTCCGAACGCAATAGAGATCAACACGAGAGCCTCACGCACGGGATCCGTGTGGGACGGGGTTCGGTTGCCGACCACCACGTGGGCCTGCGCCGTTTCGCGCACCACCACGTCACGACCGGTGGCGTTTTGGTCGGGCACCGCGATCTCGGTGGCGCCGTTCCCCGTGGGAGCCGAGCCAAACAGCCGGGCCACGTGTTTGACGACCACGTCGTGGTCCACGTTCCCGGCGCAACCCACCACCATGTTGCCGCCATGGTACGTCGCTGCATGGAGCCGACGTACGTCGTCGATGTCCAGGGCGGCTACGGTTTCGCGTGTGCCGAGGATCGCCTGACCATAGGGGTGGCCCCGCCAGAAGCGCTCACCGTGCAGATCGAAGACCATGTCGTCGGGCGCATCCTCGACCCCTGCGATCTCCTCCAGCACTACGGCGCGCTCGAGTTCCAGGTCCACGGGATCGAGGCGTGGGTCAAGCACGAGGTCGGCCAGGACGTCGATCGCCACGGGCAGGTGCTCGTCGAGAACCCTCGCCTGGTAACTCGTGTGCTCCCTGCTGGTATAGGCGTCCAATCCGCCCCCCAGAGACTCCAGTGACAGGGCGATCTCGTGCGCGCTTCGCCGCTCGGTGCCCTTGAACACCAGATGCTCCAGAAGATGGCTGAGCCCCCGGGCACTCGCCGACTCATGAGCGGAGCCTTGCTTCAACCATACGCCCACAGCCGCAGAGCGAACGCCGGGAATTCTCTCCGTTACGAGACGGATTCCGTTGTCGAGACGCGTCTCAAGCATCGCTGGCCGGCACCTCCTGAAAAAACCCGAGGGGGGCATGGATTGGTCGCCCACACCCCCCTGAAAGCACTTCCCCTTCGCGGTCGGTCAGCTGAGTGCTTCCTCGACCTTTTGGCCCTCTTGCGAAGAGCCCTCGTCCGACTCGGCGCCGTCCGAACCCGAAAGCGCATCCTCCGCCAGAGCGGCCTTCCTGGATAGCCGGAGGCGCCCCTTTTCGTCGATCGAGAGGAGCTTCACACGTGTGATATCCCCGGTGTTCAGCACGTCTTCGGTCTTCTCCACCCTGCCCTCTTCGAGCTCGGAAATGTGGCAGAGACCCTCTACCCCCGGAACGATCTCGATGAAGGCCCCGAACGAAGTGGTGTTCTTCACAGGTCCCTCGTAGATGCGACCGACCTCCGGCTCCTGAACGATGGCTTCGATCATCTCCCGGGCCCTGGCTCCGGCCTCACCGGATACCGCCGCGATCTTCACCAGACCGGAATCGTGGATGTCGATCTTGGCTCCGGACTCTTCCTGGATGGCCCGAATCGTCTTGCCCTTCGGCCCGATGATGTCCCCGATCTTCGAGGGGTTGATCTGGATCGAAACGATGCGGGGTGCGTACTGGGACAGGTCGCTCCGCGGCTCCGCTAGCGCCTGCTCCATGACGTCGAGAATGTGCATACGTCCGGCGTGAGCACGCTCGAGCGCCGTCTTCAGGATGTCACTCGTAAGTCCGTCACACTTGATATCCATCTGGATGGACGTAATGCCCTCGCGCGTACCGGCGACCTTGAAGTCCATGTCACCCAGGGCGTCTTCCAACCCGAGAATGTCAGTCAGAATCGCGACCTCGTCGCCTTCCTTGATCAAGCCCATGGCCACGCCCGCGCACGCCGACTTGATCGGCGCGCCGGCATCCATCAGCGCCAAGGAAGCGCCACACACCGTCGCCATCGAGGACGACCCGTTGGACTCGAGCACGTCGGAGACGATGCGAATCGTGTACGGGAAGTCGTCGTAGGCCGGAAGCAGCGGGCGGATCGCACGTTCGGCCAACGCCCCGTGACCCTGCTCCCTCCGCGTCGTTCCGCGGAAAGGCCGTGCCTCACCCACCGAGAACGCCGGGAAGTTGTAGTGCAGCATGAACGACTTGGTGACCTCTTCGGCCGAATCGATCGAGTCGATGCGTTGCTCGTCCCGCGAGGTACCGAGCGTCGTCACAACGAGAGCCTGTGTCTGGCCACGGGTGAAGAGCGCAGAACCGTGAGTGCGAGGGAGAACGCCGACTTCGCACGTGATGGGGCGGACTTCCTCGAGACCGCGTCCGTCAGCTCGCTCCCCGGAGTCCAGGATCCGCCTGCGCATCGACTTCTTTTCGATGTCGCGGAGGACCTCTTTGATGGACTTCTCGTGCTCGCCGTACGACTCGTCCTCGTCGACGAGGCGGCCCATCACGTCTTCCGCCACGGCGGCCATGGCCTGATTGCGCTCGGTCTTGTCCGAAAGCATGAGCGCTTCTTCGATGCGATCCTCGGTCATCTCGGTTACGCGGGCAGCCAAAGCCTCCTCCGGCGCCATCGGAGACCACTCCATGTCGGGAACCGTATGGCCCTCCAGGAGCTCCTTCTGGATTGCGATGAGCTCTCTGATTCCGTCGTGAGCGATCTCGAGGCCCTCGAGGATATCCTCCTCCGACACCTCCAAGGACCCACCTTCGACCATCATGAGGGCGTCCTCGGTGCCGGACACCACGATGTCGACATCGGAATACTCGAGCTGCTGGAAGGTCGGGTTAAGGACCCACGTGTCCCTGATGCGCCCGATGCGCACCGAAGCCACCGGCGTGTTGAACGGGATCTTCGACATGTTCAAGGCCACGGAGGCCCCGAGCATGGCCAACACGTCCGCCGAGTTTTCTTGATCCGCGCTGAGGATGAAGCACGCAATCTGAGTCTCGTGCATGAATCCCTCGGGGAACAACGGCCGGAGCGGACGGTCGGTGAGACGGGCCGCGAGGACCTCGTTCTCACCGGGGCGTCCCTCCCGTTTGAAGAAGCCGCCGGGGATCTTCCCGGCCGCGTAGCTCTTCTCCCGATACTCGATCGTGAGCGGGAAGAAAGGCAAGTGGGTGGGTCGGTCTTGGACCGTGACGGCGCATAGCACCACCGTGTCGCCGAACTGAACAAGGCAGGAGCCCTGCGCCAGCTTGGCCATTCGCCCAAACTCGAGGCTCAACGTGCGCCCGGCGAACTGGCGTTCGATTCTCTGAATCATTTCTCTCTTTTCTCTGCGTTTTTCGGTCGAACGGGACCATCCCGTCCGACAATGTTCCGCCCGTCGGGGCATCACCCGTCGGGGCATCACCCGTCGGGGCATTCCCGATCGGAGCGATACAGCAGGCTCCGAAGAGAGATCGACCGCCGCGGGTACAGAGCACGGTGTGCCCCGACCGATTGCAGCCATTTGGTTGGGCCGATTCTCCAGGGGTCCTGCTGGCCTTGAACGAAACGGCGACCGACCTATCGGCCGCCGCCGCTTCGCTTCCGCCTCTGTCTAGTGGCGGAGTCCTAGGTCCGTGATGAGCTCGCGGTAGCGTTCCAAGTCCCTACGCTTCAGGTACTCCAACAACCGGCGCCGGCGTCCTACCATCTTGAGGAGGCCTCGGCGACTGTGGTGGTCCTTCTTGTGGTCGTCGAAGTGGGATCTGAGGTCGTTGATGCGAGCCGTGAGGATCGCGACCTGGACCGGAGCGCTCCCGACGTCTCCTTCGTGGAGCTGGTGCTTCTGAATGATCTCTGCTCGGTCTATCGTCATGTCTGCGTTTGCCTCCGCGAGAGTCTGCGCTACAAGGGAAGCTGAATCGTTCTTTTACGAATAGCCTTAAAAGGTAGCGTAAGCCGTATGGAGCAACAACGGCCGCCGTCTTCACCAGGTTTCTGCGATCCCTGTACCCGCTGCCCGGCTCCCGTCACGATTCGGCGAGCACTCGCCGGGCCTCCTCGACGTCCTCTCGCATTCGATCCACCAGCGCGCGCTGGGAGTCGAAGGGGCGGATCTCGCGGAGATACCGGATGAAATCTACGCGGACCTCTTCACCGTAAATGTCTCGCCCAAAGTCGAGCAGATGCACCTCGATCGTGGGCGGCGACCCCCTGAAGGTCGGCCGTGGCCCCAGATGGAGAGCCCCGTCGTACGTGCCCGACCTCAAGATGCCCCTGACCGCATAGATACCGGGAGGCGGAATGAGCTTCTGGCCGACTCCTCCGCCCCGCACCTCCAGGTTGGCGGTGGGGAAGCCGAGCGTCCGCCCCCTCTGGTCTCCCCGGACGACCAAACCGCGCAGCGAGTATGGGCGCCCAAGCGCCTCGCCGGCCGAAACCACGTCGCCCGCCAACAGGGCTCTTCGGATGCCGGTCGACGAGACGGGGTCGGTGTCGGTGCCCACGGGACCGACGACGTCGACGTCGAACCCCAGTTCAGAGCCGAGTGCTCGAAGGGTATCGGTGTCACCGGCCCGCCCCCGGCCGAAGTGATGGTCGTACCCTACGACCAACTCCTTCACACCGAGTCGGCCAATCAGAATCTCCTCGACGAAGCGTCGGGGCGAGTATCTCGCCAGCACCGGCGTAAAGGGGAGAAAAACCGCATAGTCGAGCCCCGATTCCGCCAGGATTTCCTTTTTCTCGAGCGGCGTCGTGAGCATGGGAGGAGACAGCTCCGGGCGGACGATGGTCAGCGGGTGCGGATAGAAGGTCGCGAGTACGCTTCGGCGATCGGTCTCCGTCGCCCTCCGGCGAATCTCCGAGAGTACCTCCCAATGGCCTCGGTGAACGCCGTCGAAGGTGCCGATCGTGACCACGGTACCCCTCCCATCGGACGGGAGGCCGGACGGTAGAGCCGGGTCGATGGCAAACTCCGTCATGGCGCTGCGCCCTGCAGCATCTTCTTCGGTGCCAGCCGCCCCTCCCGCAACTCGGCGATCCCCAGCAACCCGACCTCGTCGAGTACGGCGATGGGGGACTCGGACTCCAGCTGTCCTTGCGGTGGCGTGATCCTGCCGCCCTGCCGCAGGCGCAGCGCCGCCTCAGTCGGAACCTGTACCGTCGGGAGATGCCCGATGGCCTCTGCCGCCTGGATCCTCTGGCCTCGCACAGGCGGCATGCCTTCTCTCAACTCCTCGCCCGAAATCGCTGCCTCGACCGAAAAGCTCCCCACGCGTGTGCGTCGCAATTTCGTCAGGTGGGCTCCAACCCCAAGGTCGTCACCCACGTCACGCGCCAGGGCCCGAATGTACGTGCCTGCCGAGCAGGTCACCTCAAAGGCAAGGTCCGGCGGTTCGAACCCTGTCAAGCGGATGTCCGAGATCTCGACCCTCACCGGGCTCAACTCCACGCTCTCCCCGCGCCGAGCCTTCTTGTACATGGCTTCTCCGCCGATCTTCTTCGCCGAGAACTGCGGCGGCACCTGCAGAATGGAGCCACGATAGCGAGCCAACTCGGATGCCAGGTCGTCTCGGGTGGGCATCTCCCGATCTCCCCTCGATTCCAAGATCTGCCCCTCGGAATCGTGCGTGTCCGTTGTGGTGCCCAGTCGGGCCGTCGCGGAATAGGTCTTGGGAAGGGCGGAAAGATACTCGGCCAGGCGCGTCGCGGGCCCAAAGAGGAGAATCAGAAGGCCCGACGCGAACGGGTCGAGAGTGCCGGTGTGCCCGACTCGCTTCGTCCCGAGCGCTCTGCGTGCCCAGGCCACGACGTCGTGGGACGTGGGCCCCGACGGCTTGTCGACCAGGAGTGCTCCGCCCCGCTCCGGTGACTCGAAATGGTCAGTCCTCACTCTTCTCGACCCGTTTGATGCTCACCCGATCCGGTCCCGTCACCCTCTTGCTCCCCTTCGTCGCTAAGATCGGCGCCATCGGCCTCGCCCGACGGCCCCACCGGCCCGATTTCGCGCAGAATTTCTTCGATACGCGTCGCCTGGTCTAGAGTCTCGTCCTCCAGAAAGCGCAACTCGGGAATACGGCGAATGTGTAGCATGGACCCGAGCTCACGGCGAATGAAGTTGGAGGCCGCGTCGAGACCCTTCAGAGCCTCCTCGCGGTCGGCCTCGTCGCGCGTGAATCGCACATAGACCCGCGCGAGCCAGAGGTCGGACGTCACGGCGACCCCGGTGATCACCACATCGGTCACCCGTGGATCCCTCACGCTTCGGTGCAGGATGCCGGTGATCTCGCGCCGGAACTGCTCGTTCAGGCGTTCGAGGCGTCGGTTGGGCAAAGGTTCAGGGGGACGTGGCCGATCGCAGCCAACGGCCGGTTCAGTGTAGGTCTCTCTTGCTGGAGAGGATCACGGCGCGCGTCTCCCCTTCGATCAGGCGGTCTACCTTCGAAAGCAACGACTCGGCGAGTCGTCCGTCGGTCGTCACGAAGGCGATGGACAGTTGAGCCCGCGTCCAGACATCTTGGTGATCGGTCTCGGCCACGGAGACGTTGAATCGACCACGGAGGCGGTCCTTCAACGACTTTACGATCCTCCGCTTGTCCTTGAGCGAGCCACAGCCGGGAAGCGCTAGCTCCCAAGAGCACGCCGCTACCAGCACCGTCGCCCCTCCTATGGACCTCTGGAGCTAGCCCGCGGCTCCGGCAAGCGTGCGAGCCACCTCTTCGACCGAGTAAGACTCGATGACGTCGCCGACCTTGATATCGTTGAAGTTACCGATCCCTATGCCGCACTCGAAGCCTTCACGGACCTCCTTCGCGTCGTCCTTGAAGCGCTTGAGCGACGAGGTCTCGCCTTCGTAGATGACGATCCCGTCGCGCACCAGCCTGACCTTGGACTTCCGCTCGATGACACCTTCGAGCACATGGGAGCCGGCGATGGTGCCGACCTTGCCAACCTTGAAGACCTCACGGACCTCGGCGGTACCGAGAATGGTCTCTCGCCGCTCCGGCGCCAGCATGCCCTCGAGGGCCGCCCGGATCTCGTCCACGGCCTCGTAGATGACGTCGTAGACGCGAATGTCCACCCCGTCGCGTTCGGCATGCTTCCGAGCGTTCGTGTAGGGGCGCACACGGAAGCCGATGATGACCGATCCGGACGTACCTGCCAGCAGGACGTCTTCCTCGTTGATGGCCCCGACGGCACGGTGCACGATCTGGACCTTGACCTCGTCGGTCCCGATCTGTTCCAGGGCGTCGGAGAGCGCCTGTACGGAGCCGTCTACGTCCGCCTTGATGATGAGCGGAAGCGTGTCGGCCTCGCCGGACGCGAGCAACCCGGAGAAGTCGCCCAGTTTGACGCCCCGCTGCTTGATACGAAGCTGCTTTTCCCGCTCGAGCCGCATGCGGCTCTGGGCGATCTCGCCCGCCTTGTGGGCGGCCATCACCTGGAACGTATCCCCGGCCTGCGGAACTCCCGCCGTTCCGAGCAGCTGCACCGGAATCCCCGGACCCGCTTCCTCAACCGGGTGCCCCCGTTCGTCCAGCATCGCCCGCACGCGGCCCTCGAGGTGCCCGACCACGAAGGAATCTCCGACGCGCAGGGTCCCCCTCTGGACCAAGATCGAGACGACCGGTCCCTTGCCGATGTCCAACTGGGCTTCGATGACGATTCCGCTCGCCTCACGATTCGGGTTCGCCTTGAGCTCGAGGATGTCGGCCTGTAGAAGGACTTTCTCCAGCAGATCGCCGATCCCCTCACCGGTCTTCGCGGAGATGTCGGCGCTCAGGACGTCCCCACCGTAGTCCTCGACCTGGACCTCCTGCTGCAACAGTTCCTGCTTGACCTTCATGGGGTCTGCGGCCGGCAGATCGCATTTGTTGACGGCCACGATGATCGGCACGCCCGCGTTGCGCGCGTGGCTGATGGCCTCCTTGGTCTGAGGCATGACGGAGTCGTCCGCTGCGACGACGAGGATCACGATGTCCGTGACCTCCGCCCCCCTGGCTCGCATCGCCGTGAACGCCGCGTGGCCGGGAGTATCCAAGAACGTGATCATACGCCCGTTCTCGAGCTCCAGATGGTAGGCGCCGATGTGCTGGGTGATGCCTCCCGACTCCCCGGCGACCACGTTGGTGCTCCGGATCTTGTCGAGCAGGAGTGTCTTTCCGTGGTCGACGTGACCCATGACGGTCACGACGGGAGCCTTTGGCTCCAGGTCCTCGGGAGCGTCCGCCTCGATCTCGGCCTCCTCCTGGACGTTGTACTCCTCCTCGCGCACGGCCGTGAAGTCGAACTCGTCCAGAAGCATCTCGATCTGATCGAAGTCGAGCCTCTGGTTGATGGTGACCATCAGGCCGAGGTTCTTGAACGCGGATCCGATGATTTCGGTAGACGATACGTCCACCAACTCGGACAACTCCGAGACGGTCAGGAATTCGTTCACCCGCACGGTCGTGCGCTCGCGTTCTTCCTCCTGAGCCGCCTCCTGCTCGGCAGCCTCGCGCTCCTCCTTCGAAGGTGTCGACCCCTTCCGTCGGCGCTTCTTGCTCCCGCCCTTGAGCTCGGCCATGACGCGCTGGATATTCTCCTGGACCGCGCTCTGATCGACGCGCTGCCGCTTCTTGCCCTTCTTCTTGGTCCGCTGCTGCCTCTGACCGTCGGGCGTATAGCCCTCCGCCTGGACGCGCACCTGACCGGGCGCCCCGGCTGACGGTTTGGGCCGGCGGATCACCCGTGCGGGTCCCTCGGGCGCGGACTGGCGCACAGGCTCGGGCGTGGGCGCCGCGGGGGCCGAAGGCGTATCGCCGATCAGCTCGGCGGCGACCTCGGCAGGCTCCTCGACGTCCGGTTGCGTATCCTCCGCCTGGGACTGCTCGGACACAGGCTCCTTTGAGACCTGGTCTTCCGCTGCCGGCTCTTCCACCTCGGCGACTTCTTCGACGGCTTCATCGGGCTCGGTCCCGCCGTCGGCTCCGTCCGTGGTGCCGTCGGCTTCGGCGACGGGGGTTTCGGAGGATTCGTCCCCACCCCCCTCGTCCTCGGCCCCATCCTCTTCCGCCTCTGGCTCAGGCGGCATTTCGCTCGCCCGGCGCCTGCGACGCTTACCAGCAATCGGCTTGGCGTCTTCGATGGCGGCCTGAATCGCCTCGGCGGCGTCCTTGTGACCGGCACGGCGTTCACGCTCGAGTCGCGTGAGGATTATCGACACGTCCTCGTCGCTCATCGGGGCGTTCGCATCTGGGACCGGAATCCGCAACGTCCTCAGCAGGCGAAGCAGGACCTTGGATGGAACTCCAAGGTCGTCGGCTAGTTCTACAACCCGCATCTGCTTTGCCTACCTCCGCTCAGTCTCGTCATGCCTGCCCACACTCACGGCCAAGTGGCCGGCCAACTGACTCGCAAAATTTTCGTCGGTCACCGCCACCGCAGAAAGCGGAGCGGACCCGACCGCCGCACCCAGCTCGGCCCGGCTCCCCAACGTCACTCGGGGTGTGTCACGATGCCGCAACAACCTCAACACCTTGTCCAACTGAACCTCCGAGGCGTCCTGTGCCAGCAACACCAACCGAGCACGTCCGTCTCTGACGGCCCGCTGCGTCGCCCCCGTACCCCGCTCCAACGCGCCCGCACGTCGGGCAAGCCCCAGAAGCATGAACGAACTACGCTTCGACCGGTTCGTCATCGTCCGCGCTCGTCGCCTTCTCGTCCGCATCGGCGTCATCCACATCCGCGAGGACGTCGCCACCGGACTCCTCCACCGCGCTTTCGATCTCCGTCGCAACTGCCGTGGCGTCTGAGACGGCCCCGACCACGGCGGAGTCACCCTCGACGACCTCGGCCACCGTGCCGGACGAGTCCGCCACGACGGTAAGTTCATCTATGAGCGATAGGAGCCGAGCCGCAGCGTCTTCCGTGAGCCCCTCGATGCCCAAGAAATCGCTGCGATCGAAGTCGATGATTTGCAGAAAAGTACTATAGCCAACGGCCCCGAGGGCCGCCAGCGTCGCCGGACCGAGGTCCAGCTCGGCCAAAGCAAAATCCGAAGTCTCGTACTCGTCCTCGCTCGGCTCCTGGAACAACGACAGATCGGCGCCTAGTTCGACCCACTCCCTGGAACCGTACAGGTCGATCTGCCAGCCGATGAGCTGAGACGCGAGTCGCACGTTCTGACCGTTGCGCCCGATGGCCAAGGAGAGTTGATCCTCATCGACGATCGCCGTGATCACCTGACGCTCCGGATCGCTCATGACCTTCGAGACCCGAGCCGGTGCCAAGGCGCGCCTGGCGAAGATCTCCGGTTCGGCGTGCCACGGCACGATGTCGATCCGCTCACCGCCCAACTCCTGCACAACCGCCTGGACACGGGAACCCCTCAGGCCGACACAAGCACCCACCGGATCGATGGACTCGTCTCGGCTGTACACGGCGATCTTGGTGCGCCCGCCGACTTCACGCGCCACTTCCTTGATCTCGACGATTCCCTGGTGGATCTCCGGCACCTCCAGGCTAAAGAGGGCCGACACGAATAGCGGATCTCCCCTCGAGAGAATGAGACGCGGGCCCTTCGGGGTTTCCTCGACCTTCTTGAGGACACACCGGATAGGATCACCCTGGCGGAACCGCTCGCGCGGGTTCTGGTCCTTCCACGGGATGATGGCATCAGCATCGGCGGAGCGGTTGAGCATGACCACAATCTTGCCCCGCTCCATCTGCTGCACCTCGCCGGAGAGCAGCTCCCCGATCCGGTCCGAATACTCGTCACGAATCCGATCCCTCTCGTTCTCTCGAACCAGCTGAACGATGCGTTGCTTCACGGCCATGACCGCGTTGCGACCGAACTCCGCGAAATCGACCGGAATCTCCATGACATCGCCGACTTCGAAGCCTTCATCGTCCCAGCGAGCCTCTTCGAGGCTGATCTCGGACGACGGGTCCTCTACCTCGTCGACCACGCGCCGCAGGACGGTGATCGCGAACCCGCCCAGGGCGTCGTCGATGTTGATCTCGGCCTGTACGTTGGGACCGTATATGCGTGCAAGACCTGCCCTAATCCCTTCCTTGAGGAGCTCGTTCACCTCGTCTGGGGACAGGCTCTTCGTGGTGGCGACGTCTCTGAACGCCGCTACGATTTGGCCGGTATCAACAGTCATAGTGTCCTCACCCGTACGTCTACTTCCAGTGGAACAGGAGGTGGGCGCCCTTGATGTCCGTAAGGGGCACACTCACCTCGGTGCCATCTCCCAGTCGGAGCCGTGCAGCCGGCTCCGGTGCCGGGTCCAATCCCAACAGCTCAGCCTCGATCCGGTTGGATCGGTCCGCGAGCACCCCGTGGCCTTTCACCACGACAGGCCGCCCTGCGAACCGCTCCCAGTCTCGCGGCCGCACCAACGGTCGCTCGACTCCCGGAGACGAAACCTCCAACAAGTAGCGCTCAGGTACTTCTCCGCCCTCGTCGAGCCAGGCCTCGAGGGCCCGGCTCACCTGAGCACAGTCGTCTACCGTGACCGTCGACTCCAAACCCGAACCCGGCCTGTCTATGCGAACCCGCATGATCGGTCGAGCCTGGCTCCCGGCCCACTCCAACGAGACGAGCTCGAATCCGAGAGTCGCGATGCGCGCCTCCATTCCCCGCTCGATCTCAGGCCGTGATGCCGTCATGGCCACCCCCAGGGAGGTCGCAAAACGCAAACCTCCGAGAACAAAAAAGCGGGGGCTACCAACTCCCCCACTCACAAAAGTGGCCGCCCGAAGGGCGGCCGTAACGAGCGGTAATATAGACGGAATGCCTTGATTCTTCAAGACTTGCAGCCATGACGACCCTGAAACGGGGGCTCGTGCGTACTATTCCTCCTCGTCGTTCTGCCCGTTGGCTTCCTCCGCTTCGAGCCCCAAAGAGCGCTCGACGCTCTTTACTCTCTCTTTGAGTCCATCCACGACGGTCTTCAAGCCGTCGAAGTCCTTTTGTTTGACGAAGTCGAAAGCATCACGGGCCTCCCCCGCTTTGGCCTGAGCCCTTTCCAGTGTCGAACGCATGACCTCTTTCGCCCTCTCGGGCGAGAGATCACCTCGCTCCTTGGCCTCGTTCAGCGTCTCCTCGATGGCGTCCTTCATGGCGTTCAGCATGCCTATTCCTTGCCGAATGCCGCCCTTTATGCTGTCGGCCCGGCTTTTCTCCTCCGATTCCTGCCCGTTGCCCGAGCCGTCGTTCTCCTCAGGGGCGTTCTTTTCAGACATGTTGCGGCCCTTCTCCACTTGGGGTGACGATCATGGTCGTCCTTCTCTGGTAGTGTAGCGGTAGGGGAACCCGTCAGCCACACGGCATCGTCCTCGAGACGGGTGGTCCCAGAGCGGCCCAACAGGATTCAGTACTTAGTAGGCCTCTGACCTCTCGATATGGGCCCCCAAGGCACGGAGTCGCTCGTCGATACGCTCGTATCCCCGTTCGATCTGTCCGATGTTCTGGATGTGACTGGTACCCTCGGCTCCGAGCGCCGCGATAAGCATGGCCATTCCGGCCCGGATGTCCGGGCTCTCGAGAGTCGTGCCCCTGAGGTGCGAAGGACCGGCCACCACGGCCCGGTGGGGGTCGCAGAGGATGATCTGGGCGCCCATGGCCACGAGCTTGTCCGTGAAGAACATCCGAGACTCGAACATCTTTTCGTGCACCAGCACGGTTCCGATGCACCGGGTGGCCGTCACCACGGCGATGGACGTGAGATCCGCCGGGAAAGCCGGCCAGGGCCCGTCGTCGATCTTGGGAACCGCACCGAAGGCGTCGCGAGCCACCCGGCACTCACGGTCACCGTGAACCGTGAGGGAGTCCCCATCGATGGTCACCTCCACGCCCAAACGTGAAAAACCCAGGAGCGTCGAATCGAGGTGCTCGATCGGAGCACCTTCGATCACCAACTCACTTCCCGTCACTGCCGCCAAACCGATGAAAGACCCCGTCTCGATGTGATCCCTCCCGATCGCGAACGTGGTGCCGCCCAGCCCCTTCACTCCCTCGAGCCGCAGTCGATTGGTGCCGATCCCCTCGATGTGGGCACCCATGCCGTTGAGCATATGGCACAGATCCTGGACGTGTGGCTCGGAAGCCACATTGCGCAGAAGGGTCTCACCCTCGGCGAGCACGGCAGCCATGATGGCGTTCTCACTCGCCGTTACCGAAGGCTCGTCGAGGAAGATGTCCGCGCCCTTCAGGCCCGGCGACTCGATCTGGAAGCCCCCGTTCAACCGCACTTCGGCTCCCAGGGCCTCGAAAGCAAGGAAGTGAGTGTCCATCCGCCGTCGGCCGATCACGTCCCCACCGGGAGGCGGAAGATCAACGCGTCCGAAACGCGCCAAGAGAGGCCCGGCGAGCAGCAGCGACGCCCGAATACGCTCCGCCAGCACGCGGTCCACATCCGCCGAGGCCACCGAAGAGGCATCTACGGTGACCACGTTGCGGTCCTCCCAGCGTACGTCGGCCCCGAGAGAGCTCACGATCTCCAGAAGCGTCTCGACATCACGAATGCGGGGGATGTTCTGAAGGGTGACGGGCTCGGTCGCGAGCACCGTGGCCGCGATGGCAGGCAGCGCGGCATTCTTGTTTCCGGCGGGCCGCACGGACCCGGTCAAGGTATGTCCACCCTCGACGATGAAGCTTGGCATGTCCTCCTTGCGGTCTCCCAGGTAACTGGCCGACACCGATCCGGTGTCCCATCCCGTGCCTTTCTTGCCACGTCGACCCCGAACATATTCCGCCGTCCCCCGACGCAGCAACCGGCTCTTCATGGCAACTCCCTCCCAATCGAGATACCGCTTCCAAAACCGCCGTCACCCCTCGCGTACGACGGTGCCTGGCGATACTCTGTTGCAGGTAGCGTGCCGTGCTCGGGAGGAGGGTCCGTTGCTCCGTCCGGGCGCGCCGGCCGAGGTCGAGCTGAAACCCTGTCTTGCCGACCTGCGGTTGCTCTGTTCGATCGTGTAATCGGTTATTTCATATGCGTTTAACAGATTTCATTCAGGTAGATTCGATCCTCTGCGGATTCACCGCGGGGTCGCGAGACGACACCATCGGGCTCCTTGCGCGGACGTTGGCGACCCGGGGCTTGATCCAAAACGAGTCGGACGTGGCCAACCTGCTGATCAAGACCGAGGAATCGCACACCACGGTCATCGGCAATAGCGTGGCGATTCCTCACGCCAGGGTCGAAGGGCTAACCGAGACGCTCCTCATGTTGGCCGTTTCAGGCACCCCGGTGGCCTTCGGGCCCGGGGACATCGACACCTGCTCCGTCTTCTTTCTGCTCTTGTCCCCGCCGAGTCACGGTGGTGAGCACGTCAGGATTCTCGCGAGGATCGCGCGATTGGCATCGGACCCGTCAGCCGTAGAGGATCTCCGCTCCGCCGGGTCCGAGGAACTCTTGCTCGAAGCGCTGCGGGCCATGGACGACCGACCCTGACGAACATGCCATGCACCTCCTAGTCGCCGTGGTCAATGAACCCGAGAAGCTGGACGAGATCCTCTCCGGTTTCGTGGAGTTGGGAGTACGCGGCGCGACCGTCATCAACTCCGAGGGAATGGGCCGAGTCCTTTCTCACGATATACCGATCTTCGCCGGACTCAAGACGCTCATCGACCGATCTCGGCCCCATAATCGTACGATTTTCACCGTCCTCGATGACGATCTGGTGGAGGAGGTGATCGTGCTCTTTCAGGAGATTTGCGGGAAGCTCGCAGACCCCGCTACGGGAATCCTGTTCACGCTCCCCTTGGATAGGGTCGTGGGTCTTTCGGCCACGGCGTTGGGCGAACAACCGGAGTAGAGCGCCTCATGGATCCCCTCCTGGCCACTCTCATCCTCATCGTGCTGGCCCTCGTCGGCGCGCGTTTCGCGTTCTCCACAGAGAACGTGCCAGCGGGGCCTCGCCTTCTGTTCCGGACGGGCACGCATTTCATCTTCGTCGGGTTCATGATCGGACCTTCGATGATGGGCTTCGTTACGTCCGACGCCCTCGAGCACCTCTTCCCCTTCGTGGCTCTCGGTCTCGGGTGGGCAGGCCTGCTCTTCGGACTCCAGTTCGAGCGAGACACACTCCGGCCGTTTTCGGGCAGGCTGCAGGTGTTCGCCGTGGGTCAGTCCCTTCTCACGTTCGTCGTGTTCGCTTCTGTGGGTATCGGGACACTCCGGGTTTTGGGATTCACCGGTCGGACCGAGGTTCTCCTGGCCCTCCTTGCGGCGGCGACGGCATGTATCTCGGCCCCGGCGGGAATCGCCATCATCTCGTCCAACTTCCTCGTCCGGGGGCCGGTTCGCGAAATGCTGCTGTTCGTGGCTTCCACCGACGCTCTGATCGGGATCACCGTCCTCCAGGTCATCTACTCCGTATACCACACAGGTGGGGTCCTGGACCTTCTGGAGGCCACGCCAACCCCCGTCTGGACGCTTCTCGCCACCGGGATCGGAGTCCTGTGTGGCATCATCTTCGTCTGGCTGACCCGGCGGCGCACCGGCATCGAGGAGTTGGTGCTCTTCCTGATAGGCATCACGGCCTTCGCGGCCGGTGCCGCCCTCCAACTGCAGCTGTCGCCCCTGTTCGTCTGCCTCGTAATGGGTATCGTGGTGGGCAACCTCGTCCCCGATCCGCAGAGGGTCTATGGGGTCATGGCCAATTGGGAGAAGCCGGTCTACGTGGTCCTCCTGATGCTGGCTGGAGCGCTCCTCCGCTTCCCCACGATTTGGATCGTTCCCCTCGCCTTCGGCTACTCGCTGCTCCGCGTCGGCGCCAAGGTCATCGGGTGCGAGGTAATGGCACGGGTCGCGAAACCGGGCTTCGCTACGCCGACCTTCCTCGGCCTGGGTCTCGTCCCTCAAGGCGGAATCTCACTCGCCATGGCGCTGTCCGCCTTCCTGACGTTCTATGGACTCGAGGTGGCGGGCGTCAACGCGGGGGAGGCTCTGTTCAGCGTGGTCGTGCTCGGCGTCGTGATCTCGGAGCTGGTCGGTCCGGTGTGCACGACGAGCACGCTGCGGCGAGCGGGTGAGATCTCCTCTCGGGTCGAAGCGGCCTTGGCGGAAGGCGACGACCAACGGGCCCGAGCCCATGCGGTGCGTCATATGCCGGGTGGCCCCGCGGGGGACGATCTGGAACTATGAGGTGGTGAGCGTATACCTTTCGCCATGGCCTTTCGACTTCTACTTCCGGCGCTCTTGCCCCTCCATGGCACGTCGCAGGCAATCGCACCGCCCGGAATCCTCCAGGTCGCGGCCGACGTTTCGTCGGTCGTTCTCGCTGCCATTTCGGCCCTACTCCTCTTGGCGATGTTGGTGCTGCTCGTCCAACTTCGAAAGCTCATCGCCGCCCTCCGGCAGCAGGTGCGCCCTGTGGCCGACCGCGCGCGCGTGGCCGCCGAGAACGTCGAGTACATTTCGGCGATGGTCCGAGAGGACGTACAGAAGATCCACTCCTCGGTTGCGGGTCTGTCCGATCGGCTCAAAGACGCCTCCGAGCGCATGGAGGAGAGGGTCGAGGAGTTCAACGCCCTGATGGACGTGGTGCAGGACGAAACCGAATCGGTCCTGCTCGATACGGCCGCCGCCGTGCGTGGAGTGCGGGTAGGAGCCCGCATCATGGGAGAGGGGGTGGCGTCTGATGGCGAACCGTCGCCCAGGCAGGGGCACGGAGCATCGGACGAATCCGACGAGCCGGAAGGAGCGATGGTCCCGGGAGACGCCGAGAGCGAGTGAAGATCGTCTGGACTCTATCGGTGGCCCTCGGTTGGCTCCTCCTCAATCCTGAATCGCTGTGGGCCTGGGGGCCCGGCACTCACATCGCGCTCGGTGAGACCCTGCTGGGATCTCTCTATCTGCTTCCCCCGGCCGTCCGAGCGGTCATCGAGGCGAATCCGCTTCACTTTCTGTACGGGTCCATCGCTGCGGACATCTCCTTCGCCAAGAAGTACGTTCCCGAAGGCAGACACTGCCATCATTGGCCGGTGGGAGAAGAGATCTTGGCCACCGCCGACAGCGCGTGCCTCGCCTCCGTCGGCTACGGATACCTCGCCCACCTGGCGGCCGACACGGTCGCCCACAATCTCTTTCTGCCTCGGAGATTCCTCACGACCAGCACGACACAGGCACTCGGACATGCGTATTGGGAGCACCGCATGGACATGCACGTCGGAACGGCGTACCTGACCAAGGCGAGGCATCTGGTCATGGAGAACGATCACTCCGAAGCCGATGAACTGTTCGACCGAGTCCTCAGCCGCACCCTCTTCAGCTTCCAGACCAACCGGAAAATATTCACCGGCATGATTCGCTTCAGCGATCACGACCGTTGGCAGCAGGTGTTCGATCGGGTCCTGCAGAAATCTCGCTTCGACCTGCTCGAGGGTTCCGCAAAGAGGTACCACGCGCTCTCGTTCGAATACGTGGTCGACTATCTCGTGTCGCGCGAGGGGTCGCGTCCCGGAGGGCTCGACCCCACCGGAGCACTCAACTTACGGCTGGCGAAAAAGGTGCGCCGCCTCGCCCTGGCCGAGGGTGGAATCGAGGACCCGGGGCACCTACATGAGACCGCCGACGAGTTCTTTCCCCTGCCGAGCGACAGCCTGATCCACTGGCCCGAGCGAGAGAGGATCGCAGCCGCTACCGACTGAGTCGGTCTCTGATCAGGTCCCCGGCGGCCTTCGGGTCTGCCCGGGCGTCCGATCGATGCATGACCCGGCCGATGAAGTGTCCGATCAGCTTGACCTCACCCGCCCGGTACCGCGCCACCTCGTCGGGGCTCTCGGCCAAAACGGCGTCCACCCAGACCTCGAGTTCACGGGGGTCGTGGACCTGCGACAGACCTTCGGTCTTGACGATCTCCGCGGCGCTCCGGCCCGAATCGACCATGCGACCGAGCACGGCACGCCCCACGGTTCCGGAGAGGGTCCCGTCTTCCACCAGGGTAACGAGCCGGGCCACGTCGCTCGGTTGGGGGCCGAGCTCGGAGACGTCACGACCGACCCGATTGGCTTCCTTCAACACGGGGCCCCGAACCCAGTTCGAGGCGTTCCTGGTGTCACCCATCAGCGATACGAGTTCCTCGAAGTAGTCGGCCAGCGATCGAGAGGCGGTCAGCACTCGCGCGTCCGCTTCGGAGAGGCCGAGTTCCTCTCGGAAGCGTCGCTCCCGTTCCTGAGGAAGCTCAGGCAACGCGACCCGCAACCGCTCCACCCTGGCGGGGTCTACCCGCAAAGGTGGCAGATCCGGATCGGGGAAGTACCGGTAGTCGTGGCTCTCTTCCTTGGCGCGCATGGATCGCGAGGTGCCGGTGCGCTCGTCCCAGAGCAGGGTCTCCTGGACCACCGATCCCCCGGAGCCGAGCAACCGCCGCTGCCTCTCCACCTCTCGTTGAAGTGCCTTTTCGACCGACGAAAAGGAATTCAGGTTCTTCACTTCGGTCTTCACCCCCAACTCGACCGATCCCCCTGCCCTCAGCGACACGTTGGCGTCCACGCGAAGGCTGCCCTCTTCCATGTTGCAGTCGCTCACATGCAGGTATTCGAGGGTACGTTTGAGTCGCTGGAGGAAAGCCCGCGCCTCGCCCGGAGTCCGGAGATCCGGCTCGGTGACGATCTCGATGAGCGGAAGCCCCGCTCGGTTCAGATCGATCGCCGTCCCGTCGGGAAGGCGATCGTGAACGGACTTCCCCGCGTCCTCCTCGATGTGGATCCGACGAAGTCTGACGACCCGGGCACCGGATCCGGGATCCACCTTCACCGTGCCGCCGGTGGCCAGGGGTTCCTCGAACTGTGTGATCTGATACCCCTTCGGCAGGTCCGGATAGAAATAGCTCTTGCGTGCGAACACGCTGACCTCGTGGACCTGACAGCCCAGGCCGAGGGCCGCCGTGATCGCGAATTCCACGGCCTCCCCGTTCAGCACGGGCAGTGCGCCAGGGAGCCCCAGGCACACCGGGCAGACATGACTGTTCGGCGACGCCCCGAAAGCGGTCGAGTCGGGGCAGAAGAGCTTCTCGGCCGTGCGCAATTGGACGTGGACCTCCAGTCCGATCACGGTCTCCCAGCTCGCGTCGACGCTCACGGCTCGGTCCCTTGCCCGTCTCGCGGCTCCGCGACTCTCTGTCGTGTTCTCGTGCCTCGGCGCCGGTCACCCCGACCGGCACGGGCATCTTGAGCCGACTCGAGGGCCGACGCCGTCCGGAACAAGGTCGATTCGCCCCACCACGGGGCGATGATCTGTCCTCCCACGGGCAATCCGCTCGCGTCACCTATCGGCACAGAAATGGCAGGCAGACCGGCCAAGTTGGCGGTGACCGTAAAGACATCCGCCAGGTACATCTGGAGCGGATCCTCGATCCGCTCCCCCAGGGGGAACGCCACCGTAGGGGATGTCGGCGTGAACAGCACGTCGACCCCATCATCGAAAACCGCGCGAAAATCCGCCGCGACCAAGCGCCGCACTGTCTGTGCCCGGCCGTAGTACCGATCGTAGTAACCGGCCGTCAGAGCGAACGTGCCCAACAGGATCCTCCGCTTGACCTCGGGCCCGAACCCCGACGTCCGGGTGGCTTCATACAGCTCGGCCAGGTCCCCGGAGTCGCCGTGCCGGACCCCGTATCTCACGCCGTCGAATCGGGCCAGATTGCTCGAGGCTTCGGCAGTGGCCACGACGTAGTAGGCTGGAAGCGCGTAGGGTGTATGGGGGAGCGACACGTTCTTGAGGGCGGCTCCCCGCTCCTCGAGGGCCTCCAAGGCTTGCTGACATCGAAGTCGGACCCCCTCCTCCAAGGCATCACCGTAGTACTCGCGCGGCACACCGACGACCAATCCCTCGATATCCTCCTCACATGCGGCGGCGAGGTCCGGTACGCTCCGGTCGGCCGAGGTGGAATCGCGAGGGTCATGCCCCGCGACGACTTCGAGAAGGGCGGCCGCGTCCCGTACCCTCCGCCCGAAGGTCCCTACTTGGTCCAGAGACGAGGCGAAGGCCACCAGCCCGTATCGGCTCACCCGGCCGTAGGTCGGCTTGACCCCCACCACGCCGCAAAACGCCGCCGGTTGGCGCACCGACCCACCCGTGTCGGAGCCCAGGGCCCCCGGGACCAGCCCGGCGGCGACCGCGGCCGCGGACCCGCCCGAACTCCCCCCGGGCACGCGTGTGGGATCCGCCGGATTGCGGACCGGGCCGAACGCGGAGTTCTCGTTCGACGAGCCCATTGCGAACTCGTCCATGTTGGTCTTGCCGATGACCACAGCGCCCGCCTCGCGCAGCCGCCGCACGACGGTGGCCTCGTAGGGCGACCGGTAACCCTCCAAGATCCGCGAAGCACATGTCGTCGTAAGCCCGTCGGTGGTGGCGAGATTGTCCTTGACGGCCACCGGCACGCCGGCGAGCCTCCCCTCGGCGAGGGTGCCCTCGGGTACCACCGCGAGCTGCTCGGGGGACAGTACCCCCAGAAACGCGTTGAGCGGCTCGGCCCCCTCCTCCCGCTCTCGCAGGCTCCGGAGCGCTGCACGGGCCGGCTCCAGGGGGGCCACGGTGCCGTCCCGCACGGACGCCGCGACGGCGGCTATGTCACTCATGCGCGTTTGCCGGGTCCCCGTCCGTACCGAGGGCGGGGGGTGAGGGTACCACGAAAAACCCGTCTCTGAAGTCCGGAGCGTCGTGGCCAGGCGGGTCGATCAGAGCGTCGGGTCGGTAATCTCCGGGGGCCCGTTCCGGAGCGGCGATTCCGGTCGAATCCTGGAAAGAGGCCTCGTCGACGGACACGGACTCCAAGGCGTCGACATAGGCCAAAATACCGTTCAGGTCACGCCCCAGCGCCTCGGCTTCCTCCTCCGAAAATCGCAGGCGCGCCAGCCGCGCGATGCGCTTCACTTCGTCGTCGCCTACCGACACGTGGGGCACTTCAGTCGAAGTCCCGGCGGAGGCCCGCGTAGCGGACCAACAACCGCTTGGTTCCCACCGACTCGAAGTGGATGGTGACCTTGAGGTCGCGTCCGAAGCCGGAGACCTCACCCACGGTTCCCGATCCGAACGTCTCGTGAACCACCTTCTCCCCCTTGATGAAACGTGGGAGATCTTGATTGAAGCTCGCATCGAGATCGATGGCGTCCTCGGTGGCGTCGCGGGCGTGCCTCGAGGTCGACGTTTCACGCCGGGCTCTCCTCGACGGGTACCCACCCGTGGTTCCGACCACCGACGTCTCCACTTCTTCCACCAGGTGCTCGGGAATCGCCTCGACGAGGGGTGAGAGACGCCCATACATGATGTCGCCCGCACGACGGCGCTGCCGCGCGTGGGTCAGGAAGAGTTTGTCTTCAGCCCGTGTTATCCCGACGTAGAAGAGCCTGCGCTCCTCCTCGAGTTCGGCGGGTTCGTCGTAAGCCCGACTCAACGGGAAGAGGCCGTCTTCGAGGCCGGAGATGAAGACCACCGGAAACTCCAGACCCTTGGCGTTGTGCAAGGTCATCATGGTGACCGCATCGGCGTCCGGGTCATGGCGATCTACATCGGCCACGAGCGCTACTTGTTGCAGGAACAGATCGAGCTCCGTGAAGTGATCGAAGTCATCCTCCTCGAGCTCTTCCAGGAGTTCGGCATTGTAGTCGATGGCTCCGGCGATCAGCTCCCTTACGTTGTCGCCGCGATCCTCCCCGTCCGGTCCCTCGTCCTCCAGATGTCGCGAAATCTCCAACTCCTCTACGAGGGCCTCGAGCAACTCGCCCACGCGCATCTGCGATGCCAACGCCGAATACCGCTGGATCAAAATGGCGAACCGCTCGAGGCTTCGGGCGCCGGCCTGCGGAAGGTCCGGCGCCTCGGGAGCGCGTGAGGCAGCCTCCAACAGCCCGACCCCCTGGGCTTCGGCCCACGTTGCCAGCCTCTCCTGTGTGGTGCTGCCGATCCCGCGCCGCGGATAGTTGACGATACGGTCGAAGGCACCGGCATCGAGGGGATTCGAGATCAGCCGCAGGTAGGCCAGGACGTCTTGGATTTCACGTCGTTCGTAGAACCGGACGCCACCGACGATCTGGTATGGTATGCCTCTCCGGCGGAACACGTCTTCCATCGCTCGGGACTGGGCGTTCGTTCGATAGAGGATGGCGACTCCGCGATGCATGAGAGCCGAGTCTGCGGCCCGTCGGCCTTCGATTTGATCGCAGATCCAGCGTGCCTCGTCCGTCTCTCCGGAAGAGGTCACGAGGGTAATCCTCTCGCCTCCAGACCTGTCGGTGCGGAGCGTCTTCCCCTTCCTTTGCACGTTCTCCGCGATAACGGCGTTCGCCGCGGAAAGAATCACGTCGGTCGAGCGGTAGTTCTGCTCCAGGCGCACGACATGGGCTCCCGGAAACGCCGTCTCGAAGTCGAGGATGTTCCGTATGTCGGCGCCCCGCCAACCGTAGATGCTCTGATCGTCGTCTCCCACGACCATGAGATTCTGATGCTCGGACGCCAAAAGCTCCACGAAACGAAACTGCGCGGCGTTGGTGTCCTGGTACTCGTCCACTAGCACGAAGTTGAACCGACGCCGGTATCGGCTCAACAGCTCGGGGTCGGCTTCGAACAGCTCCACCGGCTTGACCAGCAGGTCATCGAAGTCGAGGCCGTTCTGGGCCTTCAACGACTCCTGGTACGCCGGATACACCCGCGCCACGTTACGCGCGAAGATGTCGAAGCTCCCCTCATTCTCTTCGACGAACTGTTGGGGCGTGATGAGTTGGTTCTTCGCGCCGCTCACGTGCGCGCGGATCGCCTTCGGGCTCCAACGGCGAGTATCCAACCCCACAGCCTCCGCCGTTTTCTTGATGAGCCTGAGGCTCTGCTCCGCGTCGAAAATCGCAAAACTGTTGGTCCAACCCAGACTCGGAGCGTGCCGGCGGAGGAGACGGGCCCCGAGGGCGTGGAACGTGCCGGTCCACATGCCCCTGGGTTCCTGGCCGAGAAGACCCGTGATCCTCTCACGCATCTCGCCGGCGGCCTTGTTGGTGAACGTGACGGCCAGGATGCGATCGGGCGGGACACCCTGTTCATGAATAAGGTGGGCGATGCGCGTCGTGAGGACACGGGTCTTGCCCGACCCGGCGCCCGCCAGGACGAGCAAGGGTCCCTCGAAGTGCTCCACGGCCTCGCGCTGGCTCTCATTGAGCTGCTCCAGGTACGAATCCGAAGATACGACGCGGTAATCCCGCGCTCCTGCAGAGGTGTTCAGTGGGAGGACTCCAATCAGGGCGGCGCCGCGGGAAGGCGAATCTCGAAGATGGCACCGGCACCCTCGGTGTCCAGCAGATAGATGTGACCCTTATGGCCGACCTCGATGATGCGCCGAGCCAGCGTAAGGCCCACTCCCCAGCCGCGGTCTTTTCCGCTGACTCCCGGCTCGAAGATCTTGTCACGCACCTGAGGATCTACCCCCGGGCCGGTGTCCTGGAGACGCAGATGCACCCAACCCGGGAGTCCCTTGCGGACCTTGAGCCGAATCTCTCCTCCCCTTCCGGCCATCGCGTCCAGGGCGTTCTTCACCACGTTCTCGAGCGCCCACGCGAGGAGCACCTCGTTCCCGAGAATCTTCGGCATACCCTTGGGCACGTCTACGACGATGAGAATACCCGTCGTCAGGCGGGGCAGACGCGCCTGAAGGTAGCGCTCCAAATCCCTCACGATCTCGCGGATGTCCAGGGGTTCCAACTCGGGTTCCCGCCCGATCAACTCGAAGCGGTGGCTGATCCGTTCCAGCCTCACGAGGTCCTCGTCGATACCCCCGGCGACCGTGTCGACGTCGAGCGCTCCGGGCCGTTCCTCCAGAGGCAGCCGCAATAGCTCGAGCCACCCCTGCAGGGACGAGATGGGCGTTCCCAACTGGTGGGCCAACTCCCTCGCCATGGCCGTCCAGGCCTTCTCCTGCTCGGCCCTTCGCTGATTTCGGATGACGAGAAAGCCGATGAGCACCGTGATCATCAGGCCGCTGGCCAGGAAATAGGGAATCCACTTGAGTCCGGACAGCTCCGGAGTATCGCCGAAGTGGATCACGTTGCCCCCCGCTCCTACGATCGGTTCGTGGCCGGTCGCGGCCAGGCGCCGGACCAGCACCTTCACCTGTTCCTGGCCTTCGGGGGTATAGATGTCCGCGTTGAACGGGAGGTTCTCCACCGAAAGCACGCTGTCGGCGGCATCCATTACGATCAACGGAATCCCCGACTGGATGATGACGCCCTGAAGCTCGAAGAGGGCCATGTCGAAGCGGCCCGCACCCCGCACACCTTCCTCGAAGTCCGGCGTCTCGGAGTCGCCCGGATCCTGGATGAGCTCCTGGGCCAGGGTGAACACCTCCGTAATGAGCTCTTCGTTGCGGTGCAGTCCGTCGACGATGTGCTTGGTATAAAGGAGGTACCAGGCCAACAGGGCAAAGAACAGCGTAGCCAAGGCGACCGGCCAACGGAGGCGGATCATGGGCCGGTCGCTCCGGTATCGTACTCGATCCTCATCTGGTTCGTCCCACCCGCCCCGACGGACTTCGGGTCCACTACGATTCGATGGTCGAGAGGCCGAGTCGCTTCTGGAGAGCTTCGGGTACACGCACAGAGCCGTCGGCCTCCTGGTACGTTTCCAGAACAGCGACCATGAGCCTGGGAAGAGCCAGAGCCGAGCCGTTGAGCGTGTGCATGAACTGGGGCTTGTCCCCGGCGGTCGGTCGGTAGCGGATGTTAGCCCTCCGGGCCTGATAGTCAGTGCAGGTGCTACAACTCGACACTTCGAGCCACTGCGCCACGCCGGGTGCCCACACTTCGAGATCGTACGTCATCGACGACGAAAAGCCGAGGTCGCCCGTCGCCAACTTCACGACCCGGTAGTGAAGATCCAACCTCTCTAGAATCGACTCCGCCTCGGCCGTGAGCTCCTCCAGGGCCTCACGGCCCCGAGCCGCCGACTCATAACGAACCAACTCCACCTTGTCGAACTGGTGGACCCGGAGTAGCCCCCTGGTATCGGCCCCCGCCGCGCCCGCTTCCCGACGAAAGCAGGGACTGTAGGCCGTGTAACGCACCGGAAGATCCTCGGCCGAAAGGAGTTCGTCGCGGTGAAGGTTGGTCACCGGAACTTCGGCGGTCGGGATCAGCCACAGATCGTCCCGCTCTGACTGATAGGACTCGTCGGCGAACTTGGGCAGTTGGCCGGTACCGGTGAGCGAGTCCCTACTGACGAGATACGGGACCCGGAGTTCGGTGTAGCCGTGTTCGACGGTGTGGATGTCGAGCATGTAGTCGATGAGGCACCGCTGGAGGCGAGCCCCCATACCCTTCAACACCGGAAAACCCGAACCGGCGACCTTGGTGCCTCGGGGCAGATCGAGGAGATCGAGACTCTCCCCCAGCTCCCAGTGGGGCCTGGGCTCGAAATCGAATTGGGCGGGAGAGCCCACGACCCGGACGACTTCGTTGCACTCCACGCCTCCCTCGGGTACCTCGTCCAAAGGGAGATTCGGGATCATCAAGAGGACCTCACGAATGCGGCCCTCCACGTCCAATACGTCGGTGTCGATCTCCGAGATTCGCTCGCCGACTTCCCGCATGGAGACGATCATCTCGTCGGCGTCGCCGCCCTCACGCTTGATTTCGCCGATCTTCTTCGAAACGTCGTTGCGCCGCGCCTTGAGGTCGTTCACTTCGGCGAGGCACGCCCGCCGTCTTTCATCGAGAGCGAGGATCTCGTCGACGGACTCCACGAGCCCCTTGGATCCTCGCCGCGCGAGGGCGGCTTTGATCACGTCGGGCTCGCTCCGGATACGCCGAATATCGAGCACGTCAGTTCTTGTCTGGAGGGATGAGATCCCGATCGTTGCAGAGGGGATTCGCGTCGTAGACGAACAGCAGGCTCCCCCCCGCGACATCGATCTCCAACGCTTCCATCTTCGCGTAGAAGAGGCAATTGAATCCGAACTGATCCGAGCCGGCATGGGTTCGGATCACATAGACCGAGCCCGACTTCACCGCGATCGCCGCGTCTTTCGTATAGGTGGTCGTGTCGGAGGGAGCTTCCCGTACCTCGTCGAAGTTCAGGCCGGGCAGCTCGAGCATCCTCGCCTCACTCGGAATCCCCAGGACCTCCGGCAGGAGCAGGACGAGCTCGTTTCCCTGCGTGTCCAAGACCACGTCCCACAGCCCGGTCGACCGGGGAGACTCGAGAACCTGCGCAACGCCGAGGTGGAAGTCGAAGGCCGACGGGAGATTCAAGTCGGGCCGGGCGAGAGAGAAGATCAGCGCCGTGTCGGGGCTCTGGGTCCATCCGATGTCGAACGGATCGCGTCCTCCGCAGGCGGCCAACCCGAAACTCAGGGTGAGGAGGGCTGCCCGCACGGTCACGAATCTAGGAAGGATATACCTGTTCACAAAGGCGTTTTTCGGTTGAAATGGAGGCCCCAGGCTACCCGAAGTGACTCGGGGGTGTCAACCCTGCAAGTCCGTGAGGTTCCTTGACTTCTACACCGTTTGGTAGGTAGGTTCCCGCCCCGGGTTCGCCCAAGTGAGGAGCTAAAATCCGATGCCCAACGCGGCTGAGTCCTCCGCCCCGAGTGGGCACATTCTGGTAGCCGACGACGAACCCCACATCCGACGCATCCTCCAGACCCTTCTGGAGTCGGCCGCCTTCCGGGTTGACGCTCAGGCCGACGGCACGGCCGCGATTCGGGCCCTCGAGGGCGGTTCCCACTACGATCTGATCCTCTTGGACATCATGATGCCCGGGGCCACGGGCCTGGAGGTTCTCAGCCATTTGCGCGGGCTGGAGCATCGTAAGTCCACTCCCGTTGTCATTCTGACCGCCAAGGGTCAGGATGCAGACCGGGAGCGGGCGTTCTCTCTGGGAGCGAACGACTTCCTCACCAAGCCCTTCAGCCCCAAGAAGCTCCTTGCCCGAATCCAAGAGATCCTCCAAGGATCCTGACCTCCGGCTTTACGTCACGATTCTGGCGGGGGGTGTCGGAAGTCGCTTCTGGCCCGCAAGCACACCCTCGAGGCCCAAGCAACTCCTCCCGCTCGCCTCTTCCGAACCCCTGATCGTCGACACCTACCGGAGAGCTCGGCAAGTCGTGCCCGACGATAGGATTCACATCGTGACGGGATCGCGGCTCGCGCACGCCTTCCGGGCGGTCCTGCCCGACCTGAGCTCGACCGGGCTGATGATCGAGCCCCAGCCCCGCGGTACCGCGCCGGCGCTCGCTTGGGCGGCCTGGGAGGTTGCGAAGCGAGATCCGGACGCCGTTTTGATCTCGCTCCACGCCGATCACATGATTCGGCCGGAGTCCAGCTTTGTGGAGCTCGTGCGCTCGGCGGCGGAGTTGGCTTACCGAGAGGACCTGCTCTTCACTTTTGCGGTGCCGCCGACTCGCCCCGAAACCGGCTACGGGTACATCGAGCCGGGCGACGCCCTCCGGAGCGGTGACGGAGGGCGGGCATTCCGCGTGGCCTCGTTCCGGGAAAAACCCGACTCGGAGACGGCGAAATCATATGTCGCCGCGGGCCATTTCTGGAACAGTGGTATCTTCGTTTGGAAGGCGTCGACCTTCTTGGATGAAGTGAAGGCCGTCGCACCGGAACTCGCGGACCTCTTTCCGCTTCTGGAAGAGAGCCGAATCGACGAATTCTTCGCTCGAGTTCCGGTCATGGCGGTCGACGTTGCGGTGCTCGAGCGGAGTGATCGGGTGGCATCGGTCGCCGCGACCTTCGATTGGGACGATGTAGGCAGCTGGGAGGCACTGATGCGTAGCCAAGAACCCGACGACGACGGCAACGTGCTGATCGGGAGCGGCCACCTGGTGGAGAGCTCACGCAACGTGGTCTACTCCCCGGAGGGCACCGTTGTGGCGTATGGGGTGGAGGACCTCGTCATCGTCCGGTCCGGCGACGTGACGCTCGTGACCCGGAGAGAGCTCGCGCCCAGCTTGAAGGAACTCCTGGACCAGCTGCCTCCGGAACTCCAAGCGGGTGTGGATCCTCTGGGTGACGACGGCGGTGTCGACAGGAGCTCTCCGGACGACGGGGCCCCGCAACCCTCTCCGCCCCCGGAAGAGGCGAGCTGATGGCGCTCTACCTCTTCGACGACGCACGAGCCCGGAGTTGGACGCCCTTCTCCACAACCAGGCCTGCGGGCGAGCTTCTGTTCGGCTGTCTGCTCCTACGGGAGCGGGCCGAACGGTTCTGGGGCACACCCTGTACCGGTCTGTTGGCGGATGCGACCCTTCGCGGGTTCGATGAAGCCGGCGCGCCACCCGTCCTCGATGCGGTCCCCGTGGCAGGCGATGAGCCGCTGATCTTCTTCTCGAGTCGGGCGGTCCCCGATCTGAACCCGACCCCCGAGACAGACGAGACGGCCAGGATGGTCATCGGAGGAGAGACGGTGGGGTGGATCGTTCCGCCCGGCGGCCGGGCTCCCGCCGAGCAGGAGCTTCTCGACCCCCGAGCGTCGACCCCGGAAGCGCCAGTCGTGGAGATCGAAGGCAGGGTGCTCCAACAGCCGTGGGACCTGATCGTCGCCAACGGCGAGCAGATCCGTCAGGACGTATCCGCCATCTTCCCCGAGAGTCGCTTCTCGCTTCCCGAGGGTGTTCACTGCTCCGGAGGCGGACGCATATCGGTGGGTCACGGCGTGCACCTCGAGGCCGGTGTACACCTGGACGCGACCCACGGACCCATTCGACTCTCGGACGAAGTCGAGGTGCGGGCCTTTACTCGGCTGGCCGGTCCCGCCTTCGTGGGCCCCGGGACTCACCTGCTCGGCGGGGCGTTTAGGGAGGTCGGGATCGGTCCCGGCTGCAGGGTTCGTGGCGAGGTGGCCAGCTCGGTGGTCTTGGGATACTCCAACAAGGCCCATGACGGGTATCTGGGTCACTCGTACCTGGGAAAGTGGGTGAACCTGGGAGCCTTGACCACCAACAGTGATCTGAAGAACAACTACGGCAACGTGCGCGTGCCCACAGCCACCGGGCTGATCGACACCGGCCTTCTCAAGCTCGGGTGCATGATCGGAGACCACGCCAAGACCGGTATCGGCACGCTGTTGTCCACCGGCAGCGTCGTGGGAGCGGGCAGCAACCTGTTCGGCGGACTCATCCCCCCCCGGTCCGTACCTCCGTTCACGTGGGGATCGGGCGACGCCTTGGAGGAGTACGATCTCGACCGCTTTCTCGAGGTGACCGAACGGACCATGGGTCGCCGGGACATGCCCCTCACCGACGATGCCCGCACGCTCCTGATACGTGCGTGGGAGAAGACCCGGTCGGACCGTTTGTGAAATCCACTCACGTCGGGCACCCACCCCAAGGGCGATCCGGGCACTCCGCGCAGCGCCCGTGAAGGTCTGCGTACTCGGCACGGGGAGCGGCGGCAACGCCACGCTGGTGGAGGCGGGTGAGACCCGCGTGCTCATCGACGCCGGTTTCAGCGGGCGAGACCTCGAGAGGCGTCTCTTTCAGGTAGGAATCCCGCCAGATGCCATCGATGCGATCGTCATCAGTCACGACCATGGCGATCACACCAAGGGTGCCGGCATCTTCAGCCGAAGACATGGCACCCCGGTCTACCTGACGGAGCGCACGCGGTCGGCCTGCTCGAGGGTCTTTCGGGGCGCGGAACCCACGGTCACCTATCGAGTCGGACGCCACTTCGAGATCGGATCTATCCGTGTCGAGCCGTTCATGACGGTGCACGACGCGGCCGATCCGGTCGCGGTGGCCCTGGTCGACACCACGACGGCGACGCGTGTCGGCGTGGCCACCGATCTGGGACGACCGAATGCCCAGATCCGCCTAGCTCTGGCGGGTGCGGACTTTCTGATCCTCGAGGCCAATCACGACGTGGAGCTGCTCCGAACGGGTCCCTATCCGTGGGCGGTCCAGCAACGGATCGCCTCGAGCCATGGGCATCTCTCGAACCATGCGGCGGCACGCTTCGCCTGCGAATTGCTTCACCCCAGGCTGGCGGGTGTACTTCTTGCCCACCTCTCGCAGGAGTGCAATCGTCCGGAGCTAGCCGAGTCGGTGGTGGGAGACGCCCTACGGGCGGCGGGCTACGTGGGCTTCTTGGGAGTCGCACCCCAGGACCGGCCGACGCGTTTCATCGACATCGAGGAGCTACGGCAGCGAATGGGCCCCGCGCAGCTGACGTTCCTGTAGTCTCCGGCTCCCGTGAGCGTCGGACGCAAGGGGGCCATCACGGGCCCGCCCCGAGGCCGAAGAGCCTAGAGACCGAAGAGCCTCAGGATATCGTTGGATAGAGCCCACAACATGATTCCCATCACGACGAGGAATCCGACGTGACTCCAGCGTAGGCGCTGCTCGATCGACAACGCTTTGCCTCGCACCGCTTCGATACCGAGGAAGACGAGGTGCCCTCCGTCCAGGATAGGAATGGGCAGGAGGTTGAGGATCGCCAGGTTGACCGAGAAGAGCGCCATGAACCGCATGAACGTCTCGAGCCCCATTTGAGCCGCCTGGCCGGACGCAGCGCCGATCGTGACGATGCTTCCCACCGAGCGGGGGGATACGCCTCCCGTCACCAGGTCCCGCAAGAATCCGAGGATCAAACCACTGACGCCCACGGTCTCGGCCCATCCGAGCCGGGTGGCACGAGCCAGAGAAACGGGTTGGTAGGCATATTCCATCCGGGCGGGGTAGATCCCGACCTTACCTATCCGGACCGTTTCGCCCGTTACGGGATCCTCCTCCGTCACCGCGTCCGGTGTGACGTATCGGGTGAGGGATCGACCTCTCCGCTCCAGCGATAGCTCCGTGCGTAATTCCGGCCTGGACTCGATGACGTCCACGAAGTCGTACCAGTGGGTTATCGCTACGCCGTTGGCCATCACGACCCGGTCGCCGGCCTCGAGGCCACCCTTGTCCGCCGGCGTGCCCGGGTTGACCAGTCCGACCTCCGGCTCGAGCCAAAGCCGTAGTGCGCCCAACAGCTGGACCCTCGCGTCGCGGTCGTTACCGAGGTCGATCGAGATGGCCGCTGAAGGCTCTTCGGTGATCACCGCGAGCGGGCCGGCGGGCGCCTCGATGAGGCCATCTCGGATATCTCCCCAATGTCTGACATCCCGTTCGCCGACACGGACGATCTGCGCGCCTTGCGGCAGTTCCGCCAAAGCTTCGGTCCCCTCGGGGAGGAGCTGGGCCTCCACACGTGCAATACGATGTTGAGCGATTTCGGCCAGACCCCACACCGCGTTGACGCCCACGTAGACGACGAAAGCGAAGGCCATGTTCATGATGACGCCAGCCGAAATCACGAAGGTCCTCGCCCATATCGGCTTGCTGTCGAAGTCACGCGACGAGGGCCGTCGAGGCTCCTTGACCGCCCCTCCCTCCAGGCGATCCATCACCTCGTCGTCCATGCCCCCCATCTTCACGTAGCCACCCAGGGGGATCCAACTCACAACGTACTCGGTCTCACCCCTTTGAAAGCCGTAGATCGTAGGGCCGAGACCGATGGAGAACCGCTGTACCTCGACGCCAACGGACTTGGCCGCAAGAAAGTGGCCCAGCTCGTGGACGAAGATGAGCACACCGAGTACAACGATGGTCGCCAGAATCGTCATTCGTTCTCCAATATCCCTCTCGCGGTCGCCTCACGCCCCGCTGTGCACACGGCCTTTGCCCGGCGCGAATCAGCCGCTGGCCAACGATCGCGCCGAGGAAACGAACTCGAGGGCCGCCTTCCTGGCGGCTGCATCTGCCTCCACTACGTCACTCACGACCTCGACATTCCGTCGGGGCACATGGTCCATGGCGTGGGCGACGACTTCTGCCATCTCCAGAAAACCCACGTCTTCCGCGAGAAACGAATCTACAGCGATTTCGTTCGCTGCGTTGTAGACGGCGGGGACCGTTCCGCCTCGCTTGCCCGCCTCGATTCCGAGAGCGAAGAGCGGGAACCGCTCTAGGTCGACCTCCTCGAAGGTCAGCGGGGACGATCGAATCGCATCGAACGTCCGAAGGGCGGGGTCATCCACACGCTGCGGATAGGACAGCGCATACAGGATCGGAAGCTCCATGGTCGGAAAGCCCATTTGAGCCAGTACCGAACCGTCCGTGAACTCCACCATCGAGTGGACGACGGACTGCGGATGCACGACCACGTCGATGCGGTCGTAGCCTATGTCGTACAGAAAATGGGCCTCGATAACCTCGAGCGCCTTGTTCGCCAGGGTGGCCGAATCTATCGTGATCTTGACGCCCATGTCCCAAGTGGGGTGGCAAAGAGCCTGGCTCGGTGCCACGGTCTTCAACTCCTCGCGGCCCAACCCGCGGAACGGCCCCCCCGAGGCGGTGAGCACCATCCGGGCCACCGAGGACACGTCGTTCCCCTCCAGGCACTGGAGGATCGCAGAGTGCTCGCTGTCGATGGGGATCAACTCACCGCCACCGGAGCGGGCAGCCTCCATGACCAGCTCGCCGCCCGCCACCAGCGATTCCTTGTTGGCCAAAGCCAATCGCTTGCCCGCCCCGAGGGCGGCGAGCGTGGCTTCCAACCCCACGGATCCCACGATGGCGTTCACCACAACGTCGACGTCGGGGTGGGTGGCAAGTGCCAACAACTCGTCCGGGCCGGCCCTCCAGTCCGAACGGGGAAGATCCGACTCCCCCGTCAGGCCGGCCGAGTCCGCGATCACGGCGCGAGGGACCCGATGCTCGGCCACCTGATCGGCGAGTCCGGCGATCGATCGATGAGCGCCCAGCGCGGCCACGCAGAAGCGGTCAGGGTGACGCTCGATCACCGATAGCGTGGCACGGCCGATGGAGCCCGTGGAGCCGAGAATCGCGACGCGTATCACAACCAGTGCTGAAAAGAGATTAGAAGTGCGTAGGTGAACGGCACGGTGAAGTACAGCGCGTCCAACCGATCCAACGCACCCCCGTGTCCCGGCAGCAGGTTGCCCGAGTCCTTTACGCCCGCCTCCCGCTTGATGACGGACTCGGCGAGATCACCGACCTGGCCAACCGGTGCGATGAGGGCACTCACACCGGCGGCTCCGATCAGCGAAAGACCGAAAACCGGCACACTGGAAAGCCAGAGCCACGAATACAGGGCACCGACAAGCACAGAACCCCCGAGTCCCCCTAACGACCCCAGAACGGTCTTCTTGGGACTCACCGACTCGATCAGCTTCCTCTTGCCAAAGCCGGTGCCGAGTCCGTATGCGAAGGAATCCCCGAGCCAGGTGACCCAAATCGGGAAGATCAACAGCACGGCGCCATCATAGGCGGTCGCGGCGAGGGAACTCTGCTCCGGCAGGGCTCGAAGCAGGATCCAGAACGACAGCGTACCGCCGGTGTAGATGGCTCCGCCGACGGTGATGGCCGCTGCCGCGAGGGGTCGACCATCCGGCCAGCGCAACCAAATAACCAAAGCGACGGCCAACAGGCTGGCGACGAGCAACAGCGTGAAGGCCACCTGAGAGAAATCATGATAGGTCGGATGCGCCGTGGCGAAGACGGGCAGCAGCATCGCGAGAGGAACCCCGACCCAACGCAGTGGCTCGGATCCCCTCCGGGCCGCCATCGAGTAGTACTCACCCGCGGAGAGACCGGAGACGACCGCCATCATGGCGCCCAGGTACCACCCGCCCCAATAGATGATCATGACCGCCACCGGAATCCCGATGGCTGCAACGGTCAAACGACTGGCCAGTTCCCCTTTGGGCATGGGCCGAAGCCGCTCCTAGCCGACGGGGACCCGACCGAAGCGTCGATCGCGTTCCTGGTAGTCCAAGAGGGCCTTGAAGAGGTCAGCCCTCGAAAAGTCGGGCCACAGGACGGGGGTGATGTACAACTCAGTATAGGCAAGCTGCCACAGCATGAAGTTACTGATCCTGAACTCCCCAGAGGTCCGAATCAGAAAATCCGGATCGGGAAGCCCCCTGGTGAAGAGGCCATCGCGAAGGGCCTCCTCATCGATATCTCGTGGATCCAGATCCCCCGCGGCCACCCGGGCCGCCATCCCCCGACAGGCGTGCAGGATTTCGTCTCGGCCCGAGTAGGAGATCATGAGATTGAGACGGAGATTCAGGCCGCCGGCCGTCTCTCGGACGATCTCGTCCACGGCGGCACGCGTGGAGTCGTCTAACGCTTCCACGTTGCCCAGCACGTGGACCCCGACCCCCTGCTCCTTGAGTTCGGCCCTCTCCTGGATCGCATAAAGCCGGAGAAGACCCATGAGCGCCGTGATTTCGTGACGGGGGCGTTGCCAGTTCTCAGTGGAGAAAGCGAAGAGCGTGAGAATCTCGATTCCCGCGTCGATGGCTCCCTCGATGGTCTCTCGGACCGCCTTCATGCCCTCCTTGTGCCCCGCGACGCGCGGGAGATGGCGCTGCTTCGCCCACCGCCCGTTGCCATCCATGATAACGGCCACGTGGCGCGGAATCTCTCCGTGGACGCGGATTCTCTGAAGCAAGTCCGAAGGTGCCATAGGGAGGACGGCCGATGGTGCGAGTCGCTCTAAGGTGTGACGCGACCGCCTAGATGGCCATCACCTCCTTCTCCTTGACCTCGAGCATCTCATCGATCTTGCGAGAGTACTCATCCGTCAGCTTCTGAATCTCGTCGAGTTCGCGACGCCCCTCGTCCTCCCCCGTTTCGTGATCCTTGATGGCCTGCTTGACGTCCTCGTTGCCCACCCTTCGGGCATGCCGGATGGAGACCCGACCCTCTTCGGCCATATGATGCAGCAGCTTGACGTATTCCCTGCGCCGCTCCTCGTTCAACGGCGGAATCGGGACTCGGATGAGATTGCCGTCGTTGGCCGGATTGAGCCCCAGGTCGGCGGTCATTATGGCCCGTTCGATATCGGCGAGAAGTCCCTTGTCGTACGCCTGGATCACCAAGAGTGAGGCCTCCGGTGCGGCGACGTTGGCAACCTGATTGAGCGGTACCTTCGAACCGTAGGCGTCGACCCGCACGGTATCCAAAAGGGCTGGGGTCGCCTTGCCGGTCCGAACGGTAGCGAACTCGCGACGCAGCGCTTCAATGGCATCGACCATTCGTGACTTGGCTTGCTTCAACGACATAGCCACCTTTCTGCGTGTGTTCTCTCGAGCCCGACCCGCGGGCCATCTCGAATCGGAGCCTATGAAACCAGGGTGCCGACCTGCTCTCCACGAATGGCGGCCGAAACGGCTCCACGGTTCTCCAGGTTGAGGACGATGATGGGGAGACCGTTCTCCTTGCAGAGCGAGACTGCCGCGGCGTCCATGACGCCCAGTTCCCGGGTCACAACCTCCTGAAAAGTAATCTCCGGAATGAACTCTGCCGAGGGGTCCTGAACGGGATCCGCGCTATACACACCCTTCACCTTGGTGGCTTTGATGACCACGTCCGAGCTCATCTCGATGGCCCGCAACACGGCGGCCGTATCGGTAGAGAAGTAGGGGTTGCCAGTACCACCGGCAAAAATAACGACCCGTCCTTTCTCCATGTGTCGCAGGGCTCGCCGGCGGATATACGGCTCCGCAACCTCCTCCATGCGGATGGCTGTCATCACCCGGGTTGCCACTCCCTTGCGCTCGAGTAGATCCTGCACCGCCAGGGCGTT
Organism: Longimicrobiales bacterium; assembly: GCA_965226925.1. Lineage (GTDB taxonomy): Bacteria > Gemmatimonadota > Gemmatimonadetes > Longimicrobiales > Gaopeijiaceae > CBDDCX01. The sequence goes on from CBDDEN010000010.1 coordinate 95,242, forward strand.
GATCACAGTGGAGAGCATACCCATGTAGTCCGCCTGCACTCGGTCCATACCCTTCTGACTCGCGAGGGCCCCCCGGACGATGTTGCCCCCTCCGATCACCAAACCGAGGCTCACGCCCATCCCGTGGACCGCCCCGACCTCGTCGGTAAGGCGATCGACCACGGATGGCTCGATCCCGAAACCCTGGTCTCCGGCAAGAGCTTCGCCCGAGAGCTTGAGTAGGACTCTCTGGTACTTCAGGTCCGGGTTCGCAGCCATGTCGTCGGTCAAGCTCCTTCGCCGACCTTCATACGGGCGAATCGGGCAACTTCGATCTTCTCACCCGTCTTGGCCGACGTCTCGGTGATCAACTGCTCGATCGTCTGATCGGGGTTCTTCACGAACGCTTGGGGCAGTAAAGTATTTCCCCTAAAGAATTTACCCATCTTACCCTCGACGATCTTCTCGGCGATGTTGTCGGGTTTGCCCTCTTCCTTCACCTGTTCAAGGTAAACCTTACGCTCCCGCTCGACGATCTCGGCCGGGATGTCTTCGGGGGCCACCGCCAACGGCGCAGCCGAAGCGATATGAAGCGCCAGGTCTTTGGCGAGACGTTTGAAGTCGTCCGTGTTCGCCACGAAGTCGGTTTCACAGTTGACCTCCACGATCACGGCGGTGCGGCTATCGAAATGGACGTACGAACCGATCGTGCCCTCGTTTGCGGACTTCTCCGCCCTCTTGGCAGCCTTTGCAGCTCCCTTCGCCCGAAGGAGATCGATCGCCGCCTCCAGGTCCCCGTCCGTCTCGACCAACGCCTTCTTGCAGTCCATCATGCCCGCACCGGTTCTATCGCGGAGGGCTTTCACATCTTGCGCAGAAATCGACATTCGCTCAGTCCGTGTCACTCGAGTCGTTGTTTGACTAAAAAAAAGAGGCGGGAGCCTCCAGCCGCTCCGCCTCTATCGACCCCAAAACCACCGGGGTACGGTTACCGCGGTGCTCAGGACTCCGACTCGGCCCCGCCCTTTTCAGCTTCGGCGGTCGCGTCCGTCAAGGCCGCCTCGGTGGTCTCGCCATCACTTGCCGGTTCCGCACCCGGCGCCTCGTCCTTAGCCCGGGCAGTGGCCGCGGGCGTCTTCGTGCTCTTACCTCCAGGGGCCTTCGCGCCCGCTTTCGCGCCCGTCTTCACGCCCGTCTTCTCCGCAATCGCCTCGGGGAGGGGATGACGCTTGGGACGACGCCTCGCAGCCGGCCGGTTCGGGACCTCGGTGGTCTCACCCGTTTCGGTCGAGTAGGTCGTGGCCTGCGCCTCCTGCACGGCGCGCTTCTGTTCGGCGGGCACCTGCGTGCTCGCGATGCGGACGGACTCGGCAACGGCCTTCGTAATCAGACCTACCGAACGGATGGCATCGTCGTTGCCTGGGACCGGATACTCGATGAGGTCCGGGTCCGCGTTGGTGTCAGTGATAGCGATGACCGGGATCCCGAGGCGATGCGCCTCACGGACCGCGATGGCCTCGCGCCGTACGTCCACCACGAACACCGCACCCGGTAGCCGTGTCATGTCCTTCACGCCCGACAGATACTTGTCGAGCTTGAGCCGCTCGCGGTCGAGAAGGAGCCGTTCCTTCTTGGTGTAGAACTCGAAGGCGCTCTCCTCCTGGCCCCGCTCCAACTCCTTCAGGCGGCGAATCTGCTTACGAATGGTCTGGAAATTCGTGAGCATGCCCCCCAGCCAGCGCTCGGTCACGTAGTACGCACCGCACGCCTCCGCCTCTTGCTCGATTATCCCCCGGAGCTGCTTCTTGGTGCAGACGAAGAGAACGTGCTCGCCGGAAAGAACCACATTCCGCACGGCCTGTTGGGCAGCGAGCAAACGATCCAGTGTCTTGCGAAGATCGATGATATGGATGCCGTTGCGCTCTGTGAAGATGAACTTACGCATCTTCGGATTCCAACGGCGGGTCTGGTGTCCGAAATGGACGCCAGCCTCAAGCAATTCGTTTAGACCCACTTGCTGCTGCATGTATTTCTTCGTCTCGACGGTTTAACGCTTGGAGAACTGGAAGCGCTTCCGGGCCTTGGGGCGACCGGGCTTCTTCCTCTCGACCTTCCGGGCATCTCGCGTGAGAAATCCACCCGTACGCAACGTTGGACGGAGTTCCTCGTCGTGCTCCACCAAAGCCCGGGCGAGGCCCATACGGACCGCATCGGCCTGACCCGTCGGCCCGCCACCCCGCACACGAACCCTGATGTCGAACTGCCCGTCCATCTCCACGGCCTTGAGCGGCTGCTCGATGCGCTGTTGGTGGGTCGGACGGGGAAAGTAGTCGGCCAGGGTGCGCGAGTTGACCGTCCAATCGCCTTTGCCGGGCTTGAGTACCACGCGAGCCACGGCAGTCTTGCGCCGGCCCACGGTCTGAATGTTCTTTCCCGCCATTAAATCGTTTCCGATTCCGCTCAGACCTCTAGGTGCTGAGGATTCTGACTCTGATGCGGGTGATCCGCACCCGCGTAGACCTTCAGCTTCTTACGCATGTTCCGTCCCAGCGCGTTCTTGGGAAGCATGCCCTTCACGGCCAGTTCGATCACCCGATCCGGATGTCTCTCGATCATGCGCCGGAACGGGAGGTGTTTCTCTCCGCCCATGTATCCCGAATGCCGGAAGTAGGTCTTCTGATCGGCCTTGTTGCCGGTCAACGCGACCTTCTGGGCATTGATCACCACGACGTAATCGCCCACGTCTAGATGGGGCGTGAACATCGGCTTGTGTTTGCCGCGAATAATACGCGCCACCTGGGTGGCGAGACGCCCGAGAGTTTTCCCCTCTGCGTCGACGACCCACCAGGCGCGTTCGACTTCGTCAGCCTTAGGAGTGTAAGTCTTCACCGTGTTCCTACGCATTGTTGAACGACAGAGCTATCAAGGATAGTAGAGGGTGCTAGGGGTGTCAACGGGGGAAAGGGCAGCGTTTCCGGGGGTTTCGCCGGCACGAGCCACCCGCTGGCGTGGCCGCTCGTGTGGCCGCGTCGAACCCGTAATTCGGGGCTCCGGAGCCACCCCTTGCCGTCGCGGGCTACTCCTGGAAGAACGTCTCCAAGAACCGCGCCCTGGAGGCGTGCCGAAGACGCAGCAACGCCTTCTCCTTGATCTGCCGCACCCTCTCCCTGGTGATACCCAACAACGACCCGATTTCCTCGAGGGTCATGGGCTCCTGATCATCCAGCCCGAAGTACAGCCGGAGGATCTTCGCCTCACGCTCCTTGAGCGTGGACAAAGCCACCTCGACGCTGTCTTTCAGCGCGTGCTCGTAGGCTTCATCTTCGGGACCGGGCGAATACTGGTCCGGCAGGTAGTCTAGAAGGCGGTTGTCCTCACCGGGAGTAATGGGCGCATCGAGGGACAGGTGCGACTGCGAAATCGCTAGTGTACGCTCGACCTCTTCCTCCGAAATGTCGAGATCCTGGGCGATCTCCTCTACCGTGGGCTCCCGCCCCAGCTCTTGAAGGAGTGCCGAAGTCCTGCGGCCGATGCGGTGGAGGGCTCCGGCCCGATTCAGGGGGACTCTGACGATCCGACTCTGCTCGGCCAGCGCCTGGAGGATGGCCTGCCGAATCCACCACACGGCATAGCTGATGAACTTGATGCCCTTGGTCTCGTCAAACTTGTGGGCCGCCCGGATGAGGCCGAGGTTCCCCTCGTTGATCAGATCGGAGAGGGGCACTCCTTGATTCTGATACTTCTTCGCGACCGACACGACGAAGCGGAGGTTCGAGCGGACGAGCTTGTTGAGCGCCTCCTCCTCGCCACGCCTGATACCCTTGGCGAGCCGTACCTCTTCGGCCTTGTCGATCAGCGGATACTGGCTGATCTCCTTGAGGTACTGATCGAGCGACCCTTCCCGAAATGACCCCCGACGGGAAGGAAAACTCATCTAGCCCTCCGTCGTCCGTGAGTCTGGTCACGCCCCCGCCCGGAGAGGGGGGGCACCGCAGCAAGCAAATGATACGTCAAGGCGCCTGTCGCGCAACCGCCCCAACGCAGAATCTTTAGAAGGGCCGAGGGTTGTCGCGCCGGGATCCGGCGCTGAGGTCGTCAGCGGATTCTGCCACCCACCCGATCCAAGCGGACGGACCGCAACCACGCGGGCCGTTGCTCGCCTTCGGTGTCGAAGGAGAAATAGATGATCCAGGGCTGACCCCGGATCGAGCTCCGACTCACAAATCCCCAGTAGCGCGAGTCCTCGCTGTTGTCGCGATTGTCCCCGAGCACGAAGTAGCTGCTGTCTGGAACGGCGAGCGGGCCCCAGTTGTCTCGCGAAGGCCTGTACTCACCCACCCGTTCACGGCGTCGCGTCGTTGCCCGGGCCAGGAGATGATTGCGCTGCCACTTCATGTTGGGGTGGACGGCATCGGTCCCGCTGCGGTCGACATACCGCGCGAATTCCTCGTTCGTCCCGACACCGTTCAAGTAGAGAATCTTTTCCTTCATCTCCAGAGTGTCACCCGGCATTCCGACGATCCGCTTCACGTAGTTCTTGAGGGAATCGTGGGGGGGATTGAACACGACGATGTCGCCGCGACCCGGCTCCTTGAACGCCGGAAGCCTCGTGCCCACAAAAGGCACTTCTGCTCCGTACGCCGCCTTGTTGACCAACAGGAAGTCTCCGACGAGCAGCGCCCCCTCCATCGAGGACGTGGGGATCTTGAAGGCCTCGACGAGGAAGGTGCGCACCACCAGGAACAGGACCAGAGCAAAGAAGAGCGACCGTGTCCAGTCCCAGATCAACCGGAGCGGGCCCGTGTTGCGCGGCTCTCGAGCCTGTTTTCTTTCGTCACCCAATGCGTCGTCCCATGCTTTCGACTGAGACCTCGGATCACCTTCGCCCCATGCTGCCGGCAGGTGACCGTCCGGGTCGCCCATGCCCGTCACACCGGATGTATCGCATGGAAATCCAAAATACACGGGTGCCAGACCTCCGTTCCAGTCCAGGGCCGGGGACACCCCTTCACTGGAGACTTCCCCCAGATGGGCGTTCGAGCCTAGTCTAGACATAGAATGAGTCGGCGCCGAGCAGGCGTGTCCCGGCCGACTCGGGTCGCCAGCACCGAGGAAGTGTGTCGTGCACGGAAGAGTGTCTCCTGTATCGTTCCTTCTGCTGATCGCCGTTCTCGCCGTGGCCGTGAACGTCCTTCGCGGTCGGGTGCCGGCGCTCGGAGACGCAGTAGGTGAGGGTCTCGGATCTCCCGGTGAGTGCCCCGCCGGCGATCCATCGTTCTGCGATGAGGGTGTATTGGAAGGGCCCGACGCCGCGCGGATCATCCTGCAAGCCACCGAGACGTGCCGCGACGTCGGTTATCTCTGTAACGGGCTCGAGGAGACAGGCTCACAACGAACCTACCGATGGCCCGACGGGACCACCCGATTGCGGATACGCATCCCCCCACCCCCCGGCAGGGATCAAAACCGAACCAGGGACATCCAGCGAGCCGCCGTCCGTGGATTTCAGTACTGGAATCGCAAGCCCTTCGAGTTGATCATCGATTCTCGAACGACCTCGACGGAGCCCGCCGACATCACGGTCACGTGGAATTCGGGTCTGTCGGGATCGCAACTGGGGATAACCGGCATCGAATGGCGTTTCCAGGACGGCGAGCCGCGCTTCCGCGTGCTCAGGCCCGTTCTCGCGACGCGGAACCCGTCGAACTACAGGCAGGAATTGAGACCACAGCAGGTTCTCCTCACGGCCGCCCACGAAATGGGCCACGCCCTGGGACTGCCCCACAGTGACTCTCGCCGCGACGTGATGTACCCCACCAACACCGCGCGCAGCCTCTCGACGAGGGACTTCCGAACGCTCGACGCGTTGTACGCCCTTCCCAACGGCGCCGAGATAAGAAAGGACTGACCTCGCGACATCGGATCAGTCGTCCCGAGTGAGTCCGTATTTCTCGATCTTCTTATAAAGGTTGGAACGGGGCATGTCGATCCGACGCGCCGTCTCGCTGACGTTCCAGTCGTTCTCACGAAGCTTGTGTGTGATGTAGACGAGCTCCGCCTGTTCCTTGAACTCGCCGAAGGTTTCCGTACCCAACAGGGCCATCCCCAAGCCATCACCGGCGCTGCCACCGCCTACGAGCGCGTCCACGTCGGCCGCCCTTACGACGTCGCCGGGCGACAGAATCAGAAGCCTCTCGACCGTATTCCTCAACTCCCGGACGTTTCCCGGCCAGTCAAGAGCCTCGAGCCGTGCGAGCGCCCCGTCCTCGAGGATCTTTGGAGCCACGTGGGTCACCCCAACCGCCTGGCCGACGAAATGGGTGATGAGCGATCGAATGTCCTCTGGTCGGTCCCGAAGCGGTGGCACGACAATGGGCACTACGTTCAATCGGTAGAAGAGATCCTCCCTGAATCTCCCCTCGGAGATCTCCTCCGGCAGGTCCTTGTTGGTCGCGGCGATGACACGAACGTCGACCTTGATGGCCTTGGATCCGCCCACCCGCGTGATGACGCCCTCCTCCAGAGCCCGAAGCACCTTGGCCTGTGCCGCCAACGACATGTCCCCGATTTCATCGAGGAAGAGCGTACCTTGATGCGCCTGTTCGAAGGTGCCCGCGCGGTCCGCCACGGCGCCCGTAAAAGAGCCCTTCATGTGCCCGAACAGCTCCGACTCGATGAGTTCCGACGGAATGGCCGCGCAGTTCACCTCGATGAAGTGGGCGTCCCGTCTGGCCGACAGGCGATGTATGCCTCGCGCCACGAGTTCCTTTCCAGTGCCGTTTTCACCCATCACCAGCACGCGAGCGTCCGTCCCCGCCACACGCTCGATCCGCTCCAGCACTTCGAGAATCGAGGGCGAGTTGCCGACCATCATGTAGCGGTCGTCGACCTCGCTGCGGAGTAGCTGCACACTCTGGGTGAGGCCCCTCAGCTCGAGGACATTCCGCAGACTCACGAGCAGTCGGTCGGTGTCGAGCGGCTTCTGCAGGAAGTCGAAGGCCCCCTTGCGCGTCGCGTCCACAGCCGTGTCGATCGTGCCATGACCGCTGATCATCACCACGTAGGCTCCTGGATCCAGCTTGCGGATCCGGGAAAGCACCTCGAGGCCGTCCAGGCCCGACATCTTCACGTCGAGGAAGGTGACGTCGGGCCCGAAGGACTTGAACAGCTCGATGGCGTCGGGGCCGTCCTCGGCCGCCATCACCTCATGCCCCTCGTACTCGAAGACCTGTCTGAGGGCGTGGCGAATGGACTCTTCGTCGTCGACGATCAGGATGCGTGACATGAATTCGGCGGTCCGTTCCTGTTCCCTCAGTGATCGCTGACGAGCACGAGACTGTCACGGAGGATGTACGCGGATCTGAGGCCGTCGGGTAGCGGTATCGCGATGGCGTCGTCGGGCAGCCCGCCAACATATTCCCTGCCGAGAGCCTGAAGGATTTCTGGAATCATCCGATCGGGAAGCGGGATGAACCCCGCTTGAACACCGTGGATGACGAGAGCATCCCAGCGCTCGTCGTCCAAGGGTGCGAGGGCACCGTCGAACGACACCTCGAGAGTGTCGGGCAAGAACCCCAATACGGAATCGAGGTTAGGCATCTGCGGGAAGGATGCGAGTGCGACCCGGGCCGACAGCGTGACCACACCGTCCCGGATCTCGATCCGCGGTTCACCGATCCCCTCCGGAATGATACCCGGAACCGAGTATCGGATAACGGACTCGACCTCGCTGGCGCTCAGGGCCATCTGCCCGCCCGCTTCCCCACGCCTCAGCGCCTCGAACCGGTCCATCGTGGCCTCGGCAAGCTCCGGGGACGACGAAACCACGACCACGTCGTCTCCACCCGAGAATAGCGCTGTCACCTGCGGAAAGACCGAGGGCCCCCATCGCCACCCGCCATACGCGGCACCGACGAGCAACACGGCAAGAACAATCTTCCCAAGGCAGCTCTTGAGGCAGCCGAGTCCGAGCACGGCTCAGCCCTCGAGCTTGGTGCTACAGTGGAGGCTGTAGCTCGCGCCCGCCTTCGAAAGTCGACTCCGCATCAGATCAAGCTTTCGGACCTTGACCTCACCCTTGTAGGTCAGGCCCGCCGCCCTCTCGTCGAGTCCGCGAAAGGCCCCGGCGCCGTTCTTGGCCTCTGCCCTTCCAAGGGTGAGGTGGGGGTGGAACGCACGAGTTTCGCGATCGAATCCACAGTCCGTGAGCGCCCACTCCAGGTCTTGCTTCAGGCAACGCAGAGCGGGCGTCGGTTCGACTCCGACCCAGATCACCTGCGGTCTACGGATGGTCGGAAAGGCTCCGAATCCACCGACCGACAGTTCGAGAGCACCCGTGGTCTGGGCCACACGCCCGACGGCAGCCTCGACCCCCTCGATGCGGTCCTCGGGGACGTCGCCAAGAAACTTGAGCGTGATGTGAAACTTGTCGGACTCGACCCACCGCACCGGGAGTTCCGAATCGCGCAGCACTCGGGCCGCGCGGTAGATCCGGTCCTTTTCCTTCTTGGGCAGGTTGAGGGCTACGATAAGACGCATGACTGCGGATCACACCTCAAACGGTTCGAGAATGACTTCGGGCCCCGCAGGACAAGCGACACGGCTCGTCTGCTGCAGCCAAAAAAAATACCTGGATGCCGCAACGCTAACAACCGGCCGGGGTCGGAGAAAAGCGGCGGAACTCCTCGGAGGTCGACTCACCGGCATCCAGAGTGTCCGATGGGGATCAGATCCGTTGCCGATCGAGACACCGATACTGCACCGCCTCCGCGGCATGAGCCGGCGTGATGGCGTCGCTGCCATCGAGGTCCGCGATGGTTCGAGCCACCTTGAGGATTCGATGATACGCGCGGGCGGACAGACGAAGTCGTTCGAGCGACTTCTGGAGGAGCCGCACGACGTCGGTCGAAGGCCGACAGTGTCGCCGGATTTCCGCCGGGCACATCTGGCCATTCGCCGAGACGCCGATCGAATCGCGCAGGCGCGCGACCTGACGGTCACGCGCCCGGGTGACGCGATCTCGCACGATATCGGTCCCCTCCCCCACGCGACCTCGGCTCAACTCACGAAACGGAACCGTGGGGACCTCGACGTGCAAGTCGATGCGGTCGAGCAACGGTCCCGAAACCCTCGCCCGGTAGCGCTGCACGTGCAGCGGATCACATCCGCACCGACCCGAATCGTCACCATACCAGCCGCACGGACACGGATTCATGGCTCCGGCCAACATGAAACGCGCCGGGTACCGGAGCGCCGAGCGGGCTCTGGAATGACACACCACGCCGTCCTCCAAGGGTTGGCGAAGAGCCTCGAGCACATTCCTTCGATACTCGGGGAGTTCGTCCAGGAAGAGGACACCCTGGTGTGCCAAGCTGATCTCGCCGGGCCGGGGGATCGAGCCTCCTCCCACCAGACCGGCGTCACTGACGGTGTGGTGGGGAGCACGGAAGGGCCGTTCCACCAAGAGCGAGCCCCCCGCGGGGACCAGGCCCGCCACCGAGTGGATCTTGGTGACCTCGATGGACTCGCTCACGGTCAGCGGAGGCAGAATACCGGGCAAACGCCGAGCCAACATGGTCTTTCCCGATCCCGGGGGTCCCAAGAGAAGCAGGTTGTGTCCACCCGCAGCGGCGATCTCCAGGGCCCGCTTCGCGAATTCCTGACCTTGGACGTCGGTGAGGTCCGCCCCCGCCGGCTTGGTTTCCCGGAGGAGGCGGGCCGAGTCCACGGTGGTCGGCACGATCGCCGGACCCCCGGTCAGGTGACGCAACACGGTGTCCAGGTCGTCTCCGCCCAATACCCGGAGGTCGCCGACTCCGGCCGCTTCACGTGCGTTCTCGAGCGGAAGGACCAGCGCTCGGTCACACCTCGCCTTACAGGCGGCTGCGATAGGGAGAGCGCCACGCACCGGCCTCAGGCGTCCCCCCAGGCCCAGCTCGCCCACGAAGCAGAGCCCGTCCACGCGACCCTGGGGCACGATCCCCATCCCGATCAGGAGGCCGACGGCGATGGGCAGGTCGAAGGCGCTGCCTTCCTTTGGCACATCGGCCGGAGCCAGGTTCACGGTGATGCGACGAGGCGGTAGTGAGTGTCCCACGTTCTGGAGCGCCGCGGTAACCCGCTCCCGCCCCTCTCGGACGGCCCCTTGGGGGAGCCCCACGACGATGAACGCGGGCAACCCAACGGACAGGGTTACCTCAACGGAAACGGAGTGGCTCTCGACCCCCTGCACCGAGGCCGAGCGAACGTGGGCGAGGATCGATGTCTCTCCGGGTTAAGGCGATAGCCCATAAACCCTGGCGCCGAGCGACGGGAGAATCCATGCCCGACACGGACGCGCGTCAGCGTCGATTCGGCGAGTCGGAACAGGTCCGATCCGCCACGATTCCGGCCCCGACTCGAGGGAGGAAGAGCCGGAAAATACGGTACATCCGCCCCGTACCACCCGACCACATGGGGTGATAGATTAGTGCCGCTAAACTTCCAACCAGATATGAAGGCGGGGGCGCTCGATGAATGTTGCCGTTCTCGGTGAAACCCAACCCGGAGAGACCCGGGTCGCGTTGATACCTGCAACCGTCCGTGAGTTGGCCAAGATCGGGTGTGACGTAACCGTCACCTCCGGAGCAGGGGTGGCGTCACACTTCGCGGATGAGGAATACAAGGAAGCCGGGGCCACGGTCGTTGTGGACACGGCCGCTGCGATGCAGGGAGCTCAGATCGTCGTAAAGGTCCAGGCCCCGTCGGACGAGGAGATCGAGGGGCTCCCCGATGGGGTAGTCCTCGTCTCGCTTCTGTCTCCTCTCACGGAACCCGAGCTTATCGGTCGACTCGCCAAGGCCGGCGTGAGCGCCTTCGCTCTGGAGATGATCCCTCGCATCACACGAGCGCAGGGCATGGACGTGCTCTCCTCTCAGGCGACGGTCGCGGGGTACAAGGCCGTGCTCATGGGAGCGGATGCGCTGAGCAAGTTTCTTCCCATGTTCATGACGGCCGCGGGCACCATCCGTCCCGGCAAGGTGCTGGTCCTGGGTGCGGGGGTCGCCGGACTACAGGCTATCGCCACGGCTCGGCGCCTCGGTGCCAAGGTGGAGGCGTTCGACGTGAGGCCCGAGGTCAAGGAGCAGATCGAGAGCCTCGGTGCCAAGTTCCTCGAGACAGAGCACGACGTCACTGCCGAAGGAGAGGGTGGGTACGCCAAGGAACTGAGCGCGGAGCAGCACCAGAGGGAGTTGGAGCTGATCGCGGCTCACATCGTGGACACGGACCTGGTGATTACGACCGCCCAGATTCCGGGTCGTCCCGCACCCCGGCTCATCACTGAAAAGATGGTGGACTCCATGCGGCCGGGATCCGTCATCGTCGACTTCGCCGCCGCGTCCGGTGGAAACTGTGCAGGGGCCGTCGAAGGTGAGACGGTGATTCGCAACGGCGTCAAAATCATCGGGCCCGCGAATCTCCCGGCCGGGATTCCCGTCCACGCCAGCCAGATGTTCGCCAAGAACGTGGCCAACCTCCTTAAGGAGCTGGTCACCGAGGGTGAGCTGTCCTTGGACTTCGACGATGAGGTCGTCGACGGCTCGTGCGTGACGCACGGCTGGGAGGTCCGGCATGGACCCACCAAGGAGCGCCTCGGGCTCGTTTGATGACGAGCCGACAGACAATGACGCTGAGCGGCCGCTTCTCATACGGCCAACACCCGTATTCAGCAATGCCAAATAGAAGGAGGACTCGATGGGCGAGATGATCGTAGGACTCTACGTTTTCGTCTTGGCTACCGTGGCCGGTCGGGAGCTGATCACGAAGGTACCTCCGACCCTGCACACACCCCTCATGTCGGGGGCCAACGCCATTTCCGGCATCGCCATCGTCGGAGCCCTCGTGGTTTCCGCTCAGGTCGATTCGGGATTGTCGGAGATCTTGGGTATCACGGCCATCGTCCTGGCCATGATCAATGTGGTCGGCGGCTTCATGGTCACCGATCGCATGCTCGAGATGTTCAAGAAGCAATAAAGCGGCCACTCAAAGGAACAAACCAATGGATATCTCGCTTTGGGTGGAGCTTTCCTACCTCTTCTCGTCCATCCTTTTCGTGGTCGGACTCAAGCGACTGCAGTCTCCCGCCACGGCCCGCGCCGGCAACCGGCTGGCCGCCTTGGCCATGCTCATCGCCATCGTTGCCACTGTGGTGGACAACCAGGCCGTGAGCTGGACCGGAATCGTAGGCGGAATGATCCTGGGTGGCCTCATCGGTGGCGTGCTTGCGCGTACCGTGAGGATGACGTCCATGCCTGAGTTGGTGGGCGCGTTCAACGGGTTCGGTGGCGGGGCTTCTGCGCTGGTGGCCGCTGCGGAGCTGGTTCGAGTGCAAACCACCGCGTCCGCGCTCGCTCTGGGGGACGGGCTCACGATAGCCCTGTCCTGCCTGATCGGAACCGTGACGTTCTCCGGGAGCTTTGTGGCCTTCGGCAAGCTGAAGGGTCTCGTGTCCGGGAACCCCATCACCTTCCCCCTGCAGAAGACGCTCAATGCGATCCTGTTCGTGGGTCTGCTGGTGCTGGGGGCGTCCATCATGGGGGTCTTCCAAGTCGGGGAGCTGAGCAGCCTGACCGTATTCTCGATCTTCACGGTCCTCGCGCTGCTGCTGGGCATTCTGTTGGTCATCCCGATCGGGGGCGCCGACATGCCGGTCGTGGTCTCGCTCCTGAACTCGTATTCGGGACTGGCCGCATCGGCTGCCGGCTTCGTCATCGGCAACAACGTGCTCATCATCAGTGGTGCGCTCGTCGGGGCCGCCGGGCTCATCCTCACGATGCTCATGTGCAAGGCCATGAACCGGTCGCTCGCCAACGTCGCGTTCGGAGCGTTCGGCTCCGAAGGTGCCACTGCCGCACAGATCGGAGCCGGCGACCAGACGGCGCGTTCGTGTGACGCCGAGGGTGCGGCGATGATGCTGGCCTACGCCCAGTCCGTGATCGTGGTGCCAGGGTATGGCCTGGCCGTCGCTCAGGCGCAGCACGACCTGCGGAAGGTGATGGACAACCTCGAAGAGCGTGGCGTCGACGTGAAGTATGCCGTGCACCCCGTCGCGGGACGGATGCCGGGGCACATGAACGTGCTGCTCGCAGAAGCCGATGTCCCCTACGACAAGCTCTACGACCTCGAAGAGATCAACGACGACTTCGGGCGGACGGACGTAGTGCTCGTGGTGGGCGCCAACGACGTGGTGAACCCGAACGCGCACGATCCGAACAGCGTCATCGCGGGGATGCCGATCCTCGACGTCGAGAACGCCAAGAGCGTGATCATCATGAAGCGGAGTCTGTCACCGGGCTTCGCGGGGATAGACAACCCGCTGTTCTACATGGACCATACGAGGATGTTCTTCGGAGACGCGAAGGTGTCCATGTCCGAGCTGGTCAAGGAGGTCCGAGAGGCATGACCGAGCGGCCGGCCGAGGAGAGCGACATGGAATCAGCGGATCGTGTCCGTTCACAGGAGCGGATCGTGAGGGTAGTTGCCGCGGCCATGTTGTTGGGGGTCGTGTTCTTCGGTGCGATCGCCTACTTCCTGTCGCGATCGGGCCAATGGCAGGGGATGGACCAAGCCGTGGGTCGGGTCCTCGTCTACGCCGGGCTGGGCGTGTCGGCGGTGGGCCTGCTCGGCGCTCCGATGCTCGGCGTACGGCTCCGGAACTCCCAAAGCCGGCTTCCCGAAGACGAAGTCGTTCAGCGGTATGCCGCTTCGGTCATCGTGCCCCAGGCCGTCCGGGAGGGCGTGGGGCTAGTGGGAGTCGTGACCGGGTTGTTGGCCGGATCGCCAAACTGGATCCTGATCTTCGCGGCCGCCTCTATCGGAAGCCAGATCATGGCATTCCCCCGATCGGGTGATCTCGCGGAGCAGCTGAGGAGAAGGCCGCCGCCGCGAGCTTGAGTCTCAGTCCGACCGGGCGTCGCTCGCCGCAGCCTCCAGAAGATCCCACGCTCGGCGGACGTGGGCTTCGCCGGATCGGAGATTTCCCACCGACAGCCGGAGCGCCACGCGCCCGTCCGATCGAGTGTGCGACAGGAACGCCTCGCCACTTCCGTTCACGAGATCGAGGATCGCCAGATTGATTCGATCCTGAAGTTCGCCTTCCGTAACCGCACTACCCTCCGAGATGGCATACCGGAACACCACGGAACTGAAGGGTACCGGCGCAACCCGCTCCCAACCGGGCGCCGCGTCCACGAGGTCGGCGAAGAGGGCGGCGAGCCGACAGTGGCTTCGGATCCGATCGGTGATCCCGTCGCTCCCGAAGTAACGCAGTACGAACCACAACTTGAGCGCCCTGAGGCGACGTCCCAAGGACAGGCCATAGTCCATGAGGTTGGTGGCGCTCTCCGCAGTCGTCAGGTAGTCCGGCGTTACCGAGAACGCCTTTCGCAATTGGTCGGGACGCCTGCAGTAGAGAATCGAACAGTCGATGGGTGTGAAGAGCCACTTATGCGGATTCAGCACGATGGAATCGGCCCTCTCCCACCCACGGAAGAGCGGCTGTAGCTCCGGAACGATCGCTGCCGGGCCGGCATACGCCGCGTCCACGTGGAGCCAAGCGTCATACTCCGCGGCCATGTCGGCCAGCTTCTCGACCGGATCCATGCTACTCGTCGACGTGGTGCCCAGCGTCGCCACCACGGCAACGGGGCGGACCCCACGTGCGAGATCCTCGTCGATGGCACGCCAAAGCGCGCCTGTATCCATGCGAAAGTCGGCATCGGTCTCGATACGCCGAACACCGTCGAGGCCGAAGCCGAGAGTGATGCCCACCTTGTCGATCGATGAGTGCGCCTCCTGTGAGGCGTAGATCCGACCGACGGGAAGCCCGAAGAGCCCTTTTGCTCTCGCTTCGGGAAAGCAGGCCTCGCGCGCGGCGGAAAGCGCATACAGGGAGCTCGAAGAGGCCGTGTCGTTGATCGCACCCTGGAAACCCTCTCTGCCAACGTACGTGAGACACAGAGCACGCAAAGAATTAGAGTAGGGCGAAGGCAGAGAAACCGATCATGCTGGGACTGCGAGAGAGAATGGAAGAGAATGGTACCGCTCCTGGATCCGGGGAGGCTAAGCGAAGCGCGGCAGCCCCTGCGGACCCGGAGGTAGTAGATAAGCCTCTGCGCCGCCGGTTCGATCCGTCGTATAAGTTGCGGATCGTCGAAGAAGCGGACCGGTGCACGGAGCCCGGAGAGGTGGGTCGACTCCTCAGACGGGAGGGCTTGTACTCGTCGCACCTGACGACATGGCGCAAGGCGGCGCATAGCGGGTCCTTGAAAGCGCTGTCCAAGAAACGGGGACGCAAACCGGAGCGGAATCCGTTGGAGGAGAAGGTACGCAAGCTGGAGCGCCGGAATGCTCGCCTCGAGAAGGAGCTCAGGAAGGCGCACCTGATCATCGACGTCCAGGGAAAAGTTGCAGGGCTGCTGGGATTGAGCCTCGAGGACGGGACGAACTCATGAAGGCGACCCAGGAGTTGGCCAAGTACGTAGGGGTGAAGCCCGCGTGCGCTGCGCTCAGGGTGCCGCGAGCCACGTTCTACCGTCGTCTGAGGCCATCGACCGGGCATCAGCAGCCCCGTCCGACGCCTGCCCGGGCCTTGAGCGAGAAGGAACGAGACAAGGTCTTCGACACGCTGTGTTCGGAGCGGTTCGTGGACCGGTCGCCCGCCGAGGTGGTGGCGACGCTGCTCGACGAGGACGTTTACCTGTGCAGCGAGCGTACGATGTATCGCGTTCTGGCCTCCGAGGTGCCGGTTCAGGAACGCCGAGCGCAGCGGAGCCATCCCGAGTACCAGAAGCCCGAGTTGATGGCGACGGGCCCGAACCAGGTCTGGTCCTGGGACATCACCCGGCTACTGGGGCCGAAGAAGTGGAGCTACTTCTACCTCTACGTGATCCTGGACATCTTCAGCCGCTACGTCGTGGGCTGGATGGTGGCGGATCGGGAAAACTCTTCCCTGGCCGGCAGGCTGATCCAACAGAGTTGCCTGAAGCATGGTGTCCAGCCGCAGATCCTGACGCTGCACTCGGATCGAGGGGCTCCCATGACGAGCCAATGCACGGCTCAGCTACTCGCCGATCTCGGCGTGACCCGCTCGTTGAGCCGACCCCAGGTCTCGGATGACAATCCGTTCTCCGAGGCTCAGTTCAAGACCTTGAAGTACCATCCCTCGTTTCCCGGGCGGTTCGGGGATCAGAATCAGGCCAAGACCTTCTGTCGCTCGTTCTTCCGTTGGTATAATGCCGAGCACCGCCATGGCGGCATCTCTATGCTGACCCCCGAACAGGTCCACTTCGGTCACGCCGATCAGGTCATCTCCCGCAGGAAGACCGTGCTCCGCGAGGCTTGGGCCGCTCATCCCGAGCGCTTCGTCTCCGGTCAACCGAAGCCTCAACCACTCCCGGAGGCCGTCTGGATCAATCCTCCAAGCCCCATCCTCACGACACAGGAGATTGCTCTCTAATTAATTCCCAAGAGTGTCTCACTGGCGTTGACAGGTTCCGAAACCGGCCGGAAGTCCGACGAGTTGGCGTAGCCAGTCCAGGGTCAGCTCTTCCAGCTCGGTGCCGGCGGGAGAGCTCTTCCACACCATGGCGTTGACGTTGAGCGCCGCGGTGAGCATCTCGCCCAAGATGCCGGGGCCCGATCCGGTCACCGCGAAGTACGCGAAGAAGCCCGGGTGATTCCAGTGGGTGATCCCCGGGACGATCTTGGTGTCGAAGTCGCGGAGAATATCCTCGAACGGCTCGCCCACCACCGGGGCTGAGGCCGGAAGGCTGCCGCGCACCTCGCCCGGAACTACTTGAGGAAGTACGGGATACTCCGCCACACTCGCCAGGTAGTCGGCGATCCAGTCCACCACTTCGTACCCGTGTCGCCGGAATTCCTCCGGGGCCATGTCCCCGCTATCCGCTTCCCCCACAGGGGCCGGGTCGGCGTGTTTCGGGTCAGGCATGGTCGAACGTGGAACCAGGGGCCTCAGCGGACCTCAGCGGACCTCACCCCAGAGCTCCTCCTCGAGGACCCGGAGCTGATCTTCCACTTCCATGACCAATTGGGCGGTCGGTACCCAAGGAACGCCATTACCCTGATAGAGAGCGAAAAAGAGGGCGTCGGTGTGCCCGATGCTGGCGTGGACCACCCCGCTGTCCAAGAAACGGTTGAGACGCAATGCGTCTCCCAACGAAAAGGCGGTTCCAAACCGGGCCGGTGGTGCCTCAAAGAGAAGTCGGACAACGGCCTCTCGCAGGATCTGGAACTCCTCCACGATCTCCCCCGCGGCCAGGCCGCGTTGTGCACCCAGCGACCCGTACAGCTCTGCGGCCTGTCTCCAAAGCGGGGCGACGCGCGCTCGATGCTCTCCGACGGCCTGGGGAGCCATCGTCGCCAAGAACCCGAGAAACCTCTCGAGAAGCTCTCCAATCTCTCGATCCGGACTCGATCGACGACACACTTCGTCGATCCAATGTCGTGTCAGGAATTCGATGTGTTGCTGAAGCCACTCCCCGGGTGAACGGGAGTCGAGTCGTGCGGCTGGGGCGCTGGTACGCGCGTGTGAGGGTGGTCCTGGCGTCTGGATCTCGGTCGGCTCCGCGACGGAATCCCTCATGGTGCTCCGGGTGGGGTTGGGGAAGGCTGGAAACCCGTAGTTCTAAAGTGTCGAATCCTCCGTCCCGCCGCCAGGTTCTACCCCCGGCCCACCGTCCGCCCTCGTGCCGTCGCTCCCTCCCTCGTCCGCATCGATCCAGGGCCTGAGCTGCATACGAATCACCGTGCCCTCCCCGCGTCCGCTCTCCGCCGTGACCGTGCCGCCCCACGATTCGACCAACTTCCGGACAATGGCAAGGCCCAGGCCCGTACCGGCAGAACGAGTGCTGAACTGTGGCTCGAAGATCCGACCTAGAAGCTCGAGCGGAATTCCCGTTCCGTCGTCCCGGACACGTACCTCGACCGCCGTAGGAACGTGCACGGCTTCGATGACGACGTGGCCTGTCCCCTCCACGGCGACGCGCGCATTCTCGAGCAGGTTGAGGAGCACCTCCTTGAGTTCCGTTGCGCGCGCGCTCACACGAGGGAGGTCGTCCGGCACCTGGGCTTCGAAATGCACCGGCCCTTCTTCTCCCACCCGATACAGCGTCAGCACTTCTCGAGCCAGCGATGACACGTCCACGGGTTCCAACGGGATCTCCCCCGCCGCGGCAGGAGCGCCAAACCGTGAGAAGCCGCTCGCGATCTCGGCGAGACGGTCGATTTCACTCAAGATCGCCCCGACGTTCCGATCGAGAATCGGCTCGAAGTCCTCGCTCTTGTCCTGCCACGCCCGCCGAATGTGCTGTACGCTCAGCTTGATCGGCGTGAGCGGGTTCTTTACTTCATGCGCGACCTGACGGGCCATTTCACCCCAAGCCAGAATCCGCTCGGTTCGAAGCTCGTCCGTCACGTCCTCGATGGAGAGCACCATGCCGCCGGGTCCCTGCCGAGAGATTTCCCTTGACCGGACCCGGATCCGGCGCTCGCCCACCTGGAACTCTGCGGTCGCTTCACGCAGTCGATCGCGCAGTCCCTTCTCGATCCAACGGACCAGTTCGGCGCGCGTACCCTCGAGCTGCGGCAGCGGCTCCCCCAGCTCCACCTTGCCCCCCAACACGTCCTGGGCTCGCGGGTTCACCAACGTGACGAGCCCCTCTCGGTCCAGAGCTACGACGCCGGTCGCGGCCTCGTCGACAATTGCCTGCGTCCGTCGTGTCGTACGCACCAGATCCCGACGTGCGCTGCTGATTCGAAGCACCATTCGATTAAAGGCGCGGAACACGGACCCGAACTCGTCGGCGCGTGCGTCGGGGAGCTGAACGGCCAGGTCGCCGCCTCCGACCCTCTCCGACGCGACCTGGAGAGTTCGAATCGGTTGTGTGAGGGTGCGCCCGACGAGGAGTGCGAGCCCCAAAGACAGGGCGGCCCCGAGGAGAACCACAAAGGCCACAAGCTGGGCCACCTCCCGTTCCCGTAGCGCCGTGGCGCCCGCCTCGAGGGGCACCTGCGTTGCCACGATGTCCCCGTCCGGGAGCCGGCGGAACGCCATGAGATACTGCCGCCGGCCGAGACTGCCCAGCGCCGTCTCCAGGAGTCCTTCACGACTCTCGAGCTGCTCGTTCACCTCGTAGGGGATCCATCCGTCGTAGAGGCCCATCTCGACGAGGTCATCGACGGACCCACCGCGAAGCTCCCCCGCCCGATACTCAAGCAAGTCGGCGCCCACCCTGCTCGACAGGAGCGTCATGGATCGCCCCGCCTCGTAGTAGAACGCTGCGGCGTCGGCTGCGATCCGCGCAGCGATGGCCGCCGCGGTACGCTCGGTAGCTTGGGAGAGGGTGCGAAATGCCAGGCTCCCGAACAGAGCCGCGGAGACGACGAAAAACCCGAACAAGGCCCAGGTCACGCGCGCGCGAAACGAAGCAAACGGGTTCTTCCAGGTACTGACCGCCGGTCGCCGCCCCACTAGAACGAACTGACCGAGCGTCCACAGGAGCAGAATCAGGGCCACGTCTCCCACGATCAGGAGCGTGCCTCTCGCGGTCGCCAACAGCGGTTCGGGAAGGTCGACCACATAAAGGGCATCGAAACCACCTCCGGGATAGGGGAAGCTCTGTCGCGCCTCCCAACCATCGGACGTACGCAACCACACGACCTCATCGGTCTGGCCGGATTGATCGCCCTCGAGGATAGGAACGAGCGTGAGCGGGCTTTCGGTCGGGTCCGTCAGACCCCCGAGTACGGGACCCAACGGTGACGCACTGGGGAGCTTCCTCCTGGCGGGCACGACTCCGGTGAGCACCCGGCCCCCACGCAGAGGGACCTGCAGCATATAGTTGGCGTCCCCCGAAGCCAGGCGCCGAACGAATGCGGGCTCACCCTGTCTGGCTTGATCGAGAAAGTCGTCCGCCCTCCCGGGACGGCCGCCGTCGACTCCGATGGCGATCTCGAATTCCGGCAGGTCCCCGGGGCTCCATAACGTCAGCCAAACCCCCGAGCCTTCTTCGGCCAAGCCGCTGTCGACCCAGCTCTCGTACAGGAGTTCGCGAGGGTCGGCACCTCCCGCATCCAGCGAATCCGCTGACTCAAGAAATCTGTGCAGAACGTACTCCAAATAGGGATCGGCCGGCGCTCCGAGACGGGCCATCTGGAGTTCGGCCGTGTCCATGCGGGCCTCCACCCGCGCGGCCCAGGACACGACCAGAGCCGCGGAGGCACCAAGCACCGCTGCCGATCCCCACGTCATCCAGATACGGCGCCATCCCCGAAGTCCCGACAGTCCGAAAGCGGCCAAGCCCGCCGGAAGGCCCCAGGCCGCGGTACTCCAGGCGGGCAGGGTTCCGCGGACTCGCACGAGCAACGCGCCAATGCCGCAGAGGACCAAGGCGATTGCGATGGCAACGAGTAGCGGGATTTCGGGATGCGGCCGCCGCCGGGCTCGCTCGCCCACCCTGAACGAGGCGAGGCACAACAGGGTGAGCACCAGCGCCACCCCCGTCTGGTACGCTACCCACTTCCCCTCCCCACCTGCTAGGAGCCCGGGGCCCGCGCCACCCAGCAGGAGGATCGCAGCCAGCGGAAACGTCACGAGGACTCCCATGCCGGAGGCGATGGGCCCGAGGCGAGCGGCGGGAGGCAGGTGAGCCGCTGTCACGACGGCGGCGGCGAGCGATACCAGCAGGACGCGTTCGAACGTCACCAACAATGGGCCCGGAAGAACGAAGTCGGCGGCGGTGAAGATGGGCAACGACCCCAGGGCCTCGCCCACGGGGACAAGGAAGGCCAAACCCAACGGCGTCAGGGCCGCTGCTGTCCGATCACCCTTCTCCATGCCGGCCGTGATCGCCAGGAGCAACCAGGCGATGACAGCGAGAGCGCCCACCACCCTGGACCACAAGGTTCGGACGTCGCCGAGCCTGCGCTCCTGGGTCGGCCTGACCACCGAAACGCTGAAGAGCGGCTCGCCCTCCCAGCGTAGGTCGAGAACGTCGTCTCCGGTCACACGCTCCGCCCGCAGAACGCGGAGGTCCTCCCCCACCGCCTCACGAAACGACGTGACGAAATCCCCCGGATCCGATTCGAGGTTGCGAGGGAGGTTCGCTTTGACCAACGCCGCCGCCATCGCGGTTCCGCCCCCGGGAATCGGAGCCGTGAAGTACAAGTAACTGAACAGCGGTCGATCGCGGTACAGATAGCGGACCTCACCGCTCCGGAGTTCAGGCGGCACGACGCCGCGGTGTGTGCCGTCCCACACGACGAAGTCTCCCGTCGGTCCATAGATCGCCGCCGCCGCCATCCCGGTCCGTCGTCGGATGGTGCGCAGATCCTCTCGGAGGCTTGTGCCGCCGCCGCTGACGGCGAGATTTCCGATGCGCTCGACTGCGGCTTCTCCGGATCTCAGCAGCCGTTGCAGTCTCTGGTCGAGCGCGATTTCGGCGCGCGCGTTGCGGGCATCCCAGTACGTATCGAAGTCCTGGGACACGCGCCGGCTCACGTCGTGACCGACGAAACCGGCTACGACGCCGGCCAGGACGACGACGCCGGCTATCGCGTGTGCGAGACCGCGCCGCGGTCGAGCTGCGAAGACGGAAAGGGACGCGACGCTTGAGAAGCCCAGCCAACCGACCCAGGGCCATCGGGTCCACGCGGCGAGCCCCAGGACGCCCAGCCAAGGACCGATCCGAGTAAACGCGAGCCAGGGACCGGAGGAGACGAATGGAACAGCAGGCTGATCAGGGGCACTCATACGAGTTGAACCACTTGTCTTGGCCCGAAGTTCGTTTGCACCTCGAACGTGATCCCCGACTCATCCTGCCGGTGGGCGCTCTGGATCATCACGGACCGCACCTGCCCCTGGGGGCCAACACGCTCATTGCAGAACGCGTGGCCCGCACGTTGTCTGCGCGTCTTCGGGTTGTCCTCGCACCGACCTTCCACTACGGCCTGACAAAACCCGATCGGACCCCGTATCCGGGCACGGGCACGCTTCGCCGAAAGACCTTTCATCGTGCCATCAACGAGCTCCTCGCCAGTTGGGACGACCACGGGATCGCCGAGGTGGTCGTAATCACGGCGCAGCGACACGAACCGCACGTCGAGGCGCTTCTGACGGCGCTGACCAGCACGTCGACCACAGAAGTCGTGGACCTCACGACCATCGACGTCGCTGACCTCGTCGAAGGTCGTCCTGCCCACGAGCGCGGCTGGGAGCTGGAGACCTCGCTACTCCTGCACCTGGCGCCGGAACTCGTGCGCATGGACCAGGCCGTCGACTACACCGACCACCCGGGCCCTCCAGCAAAGTACGTGCAGGAACGGGTCTCATCACCCCACCCCGACTTCCAAGGTGTGGTCGGACGCCCCACGTTGGCCACCGAAGAGAAGGGCCGAGCGATTTTCGAGCGCTCTATCACGGTCCTGGTGCGTGCGCTGGCACACGAGTGAAGGTCGCCCAATCGCCTCGACGTGATCCGAACCGCACGCGGGGATCCGGTGTAGTGGCTGGTATGCGTACTCTAGCAGCGTTACTGGTCACAGCGGGTGCCCTTCAACCGTCCGCCCCACTCTCCGCTCAGGCAGTGGTGTTGGACGAGGGGTCCTTCATGGTAGAAATCGGCGGCCTCGTCGTTGGCACCGAGAGCTTCCGCATCCGGCGCTCGGGCTTCGGGGAGAACGCGCAGGTCATCGCGCAGGGTACGCTCGAAATCACCACCGAGGGCGGCAACCAGACCGTGCAGTCCGCGCTCGGTACCGTAGGAGTCGGGATGTCGCTCGACGCGTACCAGGTAAAGGTGTCGGGGGACGGCGAGTTACAAGTCCTTTTGCAACGGCGTGGTGACCGTCTTATCGCCGAAACGACTTCGAACGCGGGTGTCGAAGAGCGTCAGTACCGGCGTCCCTCGACGCGCGCACCGACGGTGCTGCTCGATCGCTTTCTGGCCCACCACTATTTCTTCCTGGGCCCGCATCAGAGTCCGGAAGATGCACCGGTCGCCATCGTGCAACCGAGACCGGGCGGTCAGGCCGAGGGCGTTCTGAGCATGGCCTCCGTCGAGCCCGTATCGGTGGGCGACAAGACGCTGCAGGCTCAGCGGCTGCAACTGGTGTTGGCCGGAGCGGTGCATCAATTCTGGTTGGACGGTCAGAACAGGGTCCTGCGGGTGGAGATCCCCACCGAAGGCTACGTCGCCGTTCGGCGCGGGCCACCGAGCTGAGCCCCCTGACTCCCGCTCCTGCTCGACGCCCCGATGTGGGCTGGGCAAGCTCGTGAAGATCACCGGTAGTCGACGCGTACCCTTGGGGTCGACTCAATATTCCATGTGTTTGCACGGACGCATCGGCCATCATGCCCCTTTGAAACCGACACGCTGGGACCCGCGTAGGTCAGGTACCACCTGGGGCGGTCACGGTGTCCGGTATGCGATCGCCGAAAGGACTATTGCTCAACGTATGCGCCATCCATCATACGGAGGCTCCCCCGTGTTGACCGGATCGTTCCTGCGCCGGATGACCCTGGCCGCGATGCTCATCGTACCTGGTCGAGCGACGGCGCAAGCGATCGTACCCGTCACGCTCAGCCTGGAAGAGGCGATCGAGATCGCCAGGTCGAACAACCCCGGATTCGCCAAGTCGCGTAACGACGAGACGGTGGCAGACTGGAACGTGAAGTCTGCCTACGGCGCCCTGCTACCGTCGGCTTCCACGAATTTCGGAGTCTCTTGGCAAGGTGCCGGAGAACAACGCTTCGGGAGCCTGACTCTGGGCCAATTGGGGTTCGCGGACCAACCCTCTTTCCTGTTCTCGAGTTACGGGTTGGGCCTCAACTACCGCATCGACGGGACGGCATTACTGGCACCGGGCCAGGCCAAGGCGAATCGAACCGCTGTTCGCGCCGGTGTGGAGTGGCTCGCCTCCTCACTCGTGTCCCTTGTCACACGGAACTACATCGAGGTGCTCCGACAGACCGAGCAAGTGCGAGTGTCAGAGCAACAACGAACACGGGCCCGCTTCAATCTCCGACTCGCACAGGCTCAGTTGCAGGTAGGGAGTGCCACTGCCGTCGATGTCGCTCAAGCCGAGGTCGCGCTAGGGCGTGCCGAGGTCACGATTCTTCAGACGACGAACGCGTTGGAAACGGCTCGCATTCGCCTGCTACAGCAAATGGGCGTGGACCTGGAAAGCCCATTCGTGCCGACGACGCCCTTCACCCTCTCGGAGCCGGTCTGGAGGCGAGAGGAGCTCTACTCCCTCGGGCTGGAGGGCAACCCGAATCTCCAGGCGCTGAGAGCCAGCCGGTCCGCGAGCAGCTACGGAGTGAAGATGGCCAAGAGTGCCTACCTGCCTACTCTGAGCTTCAGCGCCGGTCTCGGCGGATTCACCCGACAAGCCTCCAGTACGGCCCTCGAGATCCGACGGGCCGAGGCGCAGGCGCAGGGTTCTGTGCAGAACTGCCTCTTCACCAACGATCTCTTCGCCCGCCTGGCTGACCCGCTTCCGGCTCAAGACTGTTCGTCGCTGGTCTTCACCGACGCCGCCGCACAGCGGATCGAGGAAGGGAACAAGGCCTTTCCGTTCGACTTCACCAACCAACCGGCCAGCGCCGGACTGACAGTCAGCCTACCACTGTTCCAGGGCTTGAACCGTCAGAGGCAGGTCACAGAAGCACAGGTGCAACTCGAAGACCTGGACTACGACCTTCGGGAGCAGGAATTGGCCTTGCGGGCGGACATTGCCGCCACGCTGGCGACCGTCCGCGCCGCCTATCGGGCGGCGTTGATCGAGGAGCAGAATCAGATCGTCGCCGACGAACAGCTCCGACTGGCGCGAGAACGATTCAGTGTCGGCCTGGCCGACTTCCTCGAGCTCCTTGAGGCCGAGACCCTGAAGGTCGAGGCGGACCGTGAACAGATCGCGGCCATCTTCGCATATCACGACGCCCTGGCCACTTTGGAAGAGGTCGTGGGGACGTCCCTGCGCACACCCTGAGGCATCGAACGGCCCATGACTGCTAATCGCAAATTCCTCATCGGCTTGGCCATCGTCTCCGTCTTGGGGACCGCCGCCACCCTGAGCGTCACGCGCCGGCGGAACCGGGGCGTGGAGGTTCGGCTCGAAGAGGTGGTGCGCAGGGACCTCGTCCAGACCGTGACCGCGAGCGGCAATATCCGGGCCGGACGTGTCGTGGATATCAGCTCCGACGTATCCGCAAGGGTGGTGGATCTGCGGGTGGACGAAGGTGACGACGTGGCAGCCGGGCAGTTGATGCTCCGTCTCGATCCGACCCAATTCGACGCGGCTGTGGCGAGGGCAGAAGCCGCGCTGAACCAGGCGGTCGCGCTGGTACGGCAACAGGAAGCCAGTCTCGAGCGAGCTAGAAGGGACTATGCACGGCTGAGGAGCCTGTTCGAGACGGATTCCGACCTGATCGCACGACAACAACTGGACAATGCCGAGACCGACGTGGAGGTGGCCGCCCGGCAACTCGAGTCAAATCAGTTCGGCGTGAAACAAGGTGAGGCCGCGCTCGAGGAGGCCCAAGAGCGATTGAGCAAGACGATCTTCACGGCCCCGATTTCGGGCAAGGTGACACGCCTGAACGTCGAGGAAGGTGAGACCGTCATCGTCGGGACGATGAACAACCCTGGCAGCCTGGTCCTGACCATCAGTGAACTGTCCCGTGTCGAAGCGGTTTTGGAGGTCGACGAAACCGACGTCCCTTATATCGAGGTCGGAGACAGCACCGTGCTTGAGCTAGACGCGTTCCCCGATCGACTCTTCAGCGGAGTGGTCACCGAAATCGGGAACAGCGCCATTCGTCCTCCCGCTTCGACAGCGGGCAGCGGGCAAACGGCGGCCATCGACTTCGAGGTCGTCATCAGCATGGACGATCCTCCGGGAGGCATTCGGCCCGACCTGTCGGCTACGGCGGACATCGTCACCGCCACCCGAAAGAACGCTCTCTCAGTACCGATCATCGCCCTGACGGTGAGGTCGGCAGACGGTGAGGACGGCGGCGGGGCGGCCTCGACGGCGGACGATGACGGCCAAGAGACTCGGGAGCTCGGCCCGGCGGGGCGGCCCCAGGACAGCGACCTCGAAGGTGTGTTCGTCGTCGTGGATGGAAAAGTCACCTTCACGCCCGTGGGAATAGGGATCACCGGGCAAGAGCACTTCGAGGTTCTGAGTGGTCTCAACGCCGGTGACACCATCGTCGCGGGCCCCTATCAGCAGATCCGGCAACTCTCCAACGGTGACGCGGTCCGACCCCTGGCAGATCCGGGCAAGGGCGGCAGGAACTAGACTCCGCGAGGATCCATGCAGTTCGCTGAAGGCGTCCGACTTGCGCTCGACCAGATCCGCACGGAAAAGCTGAAGAGCTTCTTCAGCCTTCTGGGCGTCATCGTCGGCGTCATGTTCCTCATCGTGGTCGTCAGCATCGTCGAAGGCATGGACCGATATATCCGCGAGGATCTGTCCTCAGCGATATTCGGGGTAAACACCGTGACGCTGCGGAGATGGTCGGACGGACCGAACGGGGACGGACTGGACAGCCGGGAACGTGCCCGTCGGCCTCGCATCACCTACGAGGACTGGCAGGCCGTACGGGACCAGATCACGGTCCCGGCAAGAGTCGGAGCCGAGAGTGACACCGGCGGAGAGGTGGTCGCGGACAACGGGCGCAAGGTGGAGAACGTCAACATCTCCGCCGTGTCTCCGGAGATCCCGAGGATCAGGGATTTGGCCGTCGAAAAGGGGCGTCCGTTCTCGCTCCAGGAGGCCGAGCGGGGCACGGCTGTCGTGATCCTGGGAGTGGACACGGCCGATCTCTTGTTCGAGTCGCTGGATCCGGTAGGTCGCCGGGTGCGCATTCTCGGATTCCCCTATCGCGTGGTCGGTGTGCTTGAAGAACAGGGCAGCCTATTCGGGATTTCGTTGGACAATCGGGTGATCGCACCGGCCCGCTCACCGATACAAGCCGTGACCAATCCCAGGGGCATCGTCGACCAGGTCGTGGCGCAGGCCTTCGATCCCGCCGACACACGGGAGCTCCAGCGCGAGATGGAAGGGATCATGCGGGCCCGACGACGCCTTCGACCGGCCGAGGAGAACAACTTCTCCGTGGAAACGGCCGACGAGACGCTGAGCTTCTGGGACCGAATCTCTCGGGTGCTGTTCCTGGCCCTTCCCGGGCTCGTGGCGATTTCGCTCGTTGTCGGGGGCGTCGTGATCATGAATATCATGCTGGTATCCGTCATGGAGCGGACCCGAGAGATCGGGGTGAGGAAGGCCATCGGAGCCCGGCGACGGGATATCCTGAGTCAGGTGCTGATCGAGTGCGTAACCCTGTCGGGTGTCGGAGCGGCCCTCGGTGTCGCGGTGGGTGTCGGACTCACGTACCTGGTGGCCACTTTCTCACCGCTCCCTGCGGCCGTGGATATCAAGTGGATCGCTCTGGGGGTATCTCTGGGCGTCCTGGTGGGCATCGTCTCGGGGGTCTACCCGGCCTCGCGAGCGTCCAAGCTCGATCCGGTCGATGCGCTGAGGCAGGAGTGACATGAGCCGCTTGAACACTCTGGACGAGGGGGTGTCCATTGCGCTCGACTCCATCCGCGCCAACAAGATTCGTTCGGGCCTCACCATCCTCGGCGTCGCCATCGGCGTGGGCGTGGTCATGATGATCGCGGCCATGGTCACGGGCATCCGAGAGTCCATCATGGTTGGCTTCGAGGCCGCGGGCCCAGACAACTTCTCGGTTGTGCGAATCGACTTCTCTGGCGTTCGGATCTCCACAGGCAATCGGCGACCCCCCTGGTGGGACAGACCCCGCATCGAGCCTGAAGAAGCTGAACGTCTGGCCCGTCTTCCGAGCGTGGAGGTCGCGCTTTACACCTTCAACTTCAGTTCGAACATGTCGGTGGACGCCCGTAGCGTGAGGGGCATCCAGTCCAGCGCGTATTCCGCCGGGTGGCCCGCTTATACCCCGGGCGATTTCGTGGCCGGCCGAGACTTCATGCCGGCGGAGGTCCGTCAGTCCCGCCCCTTGGTCGTATTGTCCGTACCCCTCTCGAAGGAGCTGTTCGGCGACCTTGATCCGATCGGCCGTAAGATCAGGGTGAGCGCGGGCGGGCGGGGCGTCAGCGAGGCGTTCAGCGTGGTCGGCGTGTTCCAGAACGAGGAGAACATCTTTTCGGCCGCCATCAAACACTGGGCGATCTTCCCCTATACCTCGGCCATGAAGAGGCTCAAGGCGTCTAACTGGCAGGCCGGAGTCTGGATCGTTCCCGCCGACTCAGTTGCCCAGGATGTGGCAATGGACCAGGTGATCGGGACCATGCGCTCCATGAGGGGGCTGAGACCGACGGAAGACAACGACTTCTCTCTTCTCCGCTCCGACCAGATCATCGAGGCGTTCAATAAGTTCACAGGCGTGTTCTTCCTGGTCATGCTCGCGCTCTCGTCGGTAGGCTTGCTGGTCGGGGGCATCGGGGTGATCGGCATCATGATGATCTCCGTCACGGAACGGACCCGTGAGATCGGCATTCGCAAGGCGGTGGGCGCGACCCGTCAGGAGATCCTGTGGCAGTTCCTGGTGGAATCTGCGGTTCTCACCCTTCTGGGAGGGGCCACCGGGATGGCCTTGGGCGCCGGGGCCGCAGAAGCGGTGGCGGCCATGACGCCGATCCCGGCCGCCGTGCCCCTATGGGCTGTGGTGGCCGCCCTGATCATGGCCCTGATCACGGGTGTGCTCTTCGGCCTCGTCCCCGCCTACCGTGCCTCTCGTCTGGATCCCGTCCACGCCTTGCGATTCGAGTAGCACACCACACAATCTCGGTCAGGCACGGGCCATCTCTTCCGGAAGGGCGGGCAGCCACCCCATGAGCGAAGCACTGGACATCCTGGCCATCATGGCCCACCCGGACGACGCCGAGCTACAGTGTGGTGGCGCCCTCGCGAAGGCCTCGGCCGCCGGAGACCGGGTCGGGATCCTCGACCTAACCCGAGGAGAAGGGGGCAGCCAGGGTTCCCCGGAGCTGCGCGAGGAGGAGGCAGCCCGGTCGGCGGACGTGCTGGGCCTCGCCGTCCGTCGCAACGCAGCACTCCGAGACTCGGGGCTGGTGAACGATCAAGGATCCCGTGAGACCGTCGCGGGACTGATCCGTGAGTTGAGGCCGCGGATCGTGGTCACCCATTGGCGCGAAGGCCGGCATCCGGACCACCGCGTCGCCGCCGAGCTCGCATACGACGCTTCGTTCCTGGCCGGCCTCAAGAACTACCTGGCGTCGGGCCCGGCACACCGTCCGGAGAAGGTGGTGCACAGCTTGTTGTTTCGTGAGGACGCGCCCAAGCCGTCGTTCGTGGTGGACATCAGTGACTATATCGACACCAAGCTGGCAGCGTTGGCGTGCTTCGAGTCCCAGTTCGAGGGCAAGAACACGGCCGGCGAGGCGTTCGGGGGTGGCGAGCGCCCTCTCCTCGAGCAGGTCAAGGTCCAGTGCGCCCACCACGGGTCGCGGATCCGCTGTGCGTATGGAGAACCGTTCTGGATGCGTGAAACCGTGATGCTCGAGTCCCTCGGGAGCGGCCGAATTTCGACTTTCTAGACCGGGCGATGCAGCGTTCCCACCCGTCATACGACGCAGCGCACCTCCAGAAGGAGTCTCTTCCAGCTGGGCACGTCCGAATCGTGGACCTTGAGGGTTCGGGCGTTCGCCCCCCCGCCCTGCATCAGCCATGGGGCGAGCCAGGCACTGATCTCGGGAGGCAGGTGCCCCAACAGATCTCCGCCCTCACGGTGCACCCAAACCTCTGGGGCCTCCTGGTCCGGCGGGTCGGGGATAAGGTACAGGGACTCACCCGCCTTCAGGCCTTCGAGGTGCTCTTCACGACCCGCGAACACCATCCCGTGCACAGTGGCGCGGAACTGCGAAGGGCGTCCCCTGGGAAACGGTGGCGTTGTATCGGTCATCGCGCGTCCGGCGTTCGCATCGAGGTTCACCACTCTTCAGTCATTCGGTATGTTGTCGAACATACGGGGAGACCGCGGTCCGCCGAAACGGCCTTCCTCTGCTTTCGCCCTACGGAAACCCATGCGAGCGATCTATCTCGATAACGCGGCCACCACCCCCCTCAGGGACGAGGTGCGGGACGCGATGCTGCCCATCCTCCAAGAGGATTTCGGCAATCCGTCCAGTGCCCACGCCTGGGGCCGGCGTGCGTCGGCCCGCTTGGAGGAAGCGCGTGAACGAGTGGCCGATGCGGTCGGGGCTCGCCGGCGTGAAATCTACTTCGTCCGCGGCGGCACCGAGTCGGACAACCTGGCGATCCTCGGTCGGGTGGCGGCCGTACGCGCCGATGGCGGAGCAGCACACGCGGTGGTGACGACGATCGAGCATCGGGCTGTCCTCGAAGCGTCGGCCAGGGTCGAGGACCGCGGAGGGCGGCGCACCGTCCTCGCGGTTCGACCCGACGGTACGGTCGATCTCGACGCCCTCGACCGGGCTCTGGTGGATCGGCCTGCCGTGGTCTCGGTGATGACCGTGAACAACGAGGTGGGCATGCACCTGCCGGTGGAGGACGTCGCCGAGCGCACGCGATCCCACGGAGTGAGTCTCCACACCGATGCCGTCCAGGCCATCGGTAAGGTCCCCGTCCGAGTGGACACCGTTCCGATCGACCTCATGTCGCTGACCGGACACAAGATCTATGGAGCCAAGGGTACGGGCGTTTTGTTCGTTCGTGAGGGAGTCAACGTGGAACCCATCCTCTTCGGTGGTGGGCAGGAACACGCGCTCCGGCCGGGCACCGAGGATGTGGCCGGTGCGGTTGGCATGGCCGTCGCCGTGGAGTTGGCGGTGCGGGAGCAAGAGTCCGAGGCACCGCGGCTGGGCGCGCTTCGCGACGCGCTGCAAGAGCGCCTGATCACGGGACTCGAAGGGATCCGAGTGCACGGTGTGACCGCGCGGCGCGCTCCTCATATCCTCAACGTCGGGATTCCCGGAGTGGATCCGCAGCTGCTTCTCGCCGGCCTGGACATGGAGGGCATAGCCGTCTCCGCCGGGTCGGCGTGCGAGAGCGGGGGCAGGGGCGGCAGCCACGTGCTGGAAGCACTCTACGGCCCCATGGACGACATGGCCGCCCTGCGTTTCAGCGTCGGTAGAACCACCTCGGAGGACGACATCGATCGCGTGGCCGAGGCGACCCTCTCGGTCGTGGCCGGCGTCCACAGCCGGAACGCGTCGGCGTGAAGAACAAGCGCATCTTGGTCGCCATGTCGGGCGGCGTAGACTCCTCGCTGGCGGCGGCCTTGCTCGTTCAGGCCGGACATCAGGTCGTGGGCGCCACGATGAAGACCTTCTGCTACTCAGATGACGCGGCCCCGTCGAAGACCTGCTGCGGGCTCGACGGCATTCAGGATGCCCGCCGGGTCGCGGACACCCTGGGAATCCCGCACTATGTCTTCGACGTCGAGGAGGATTTCACGCGCGACGTGATCGACGACTTCGTGTCGGAGTACGCTCACGGCCGTACACCCAACCCCTGCGTGCGATGTAACTCGAACACGAAGTTCCAGGATCTGATGGAGCGGGGGCGAGCCCTGGGGTGCGACGGCATCGCCTCGGGACACTACGTCCGGATCGAGCACTCGGCCTCTGGCGAGTCCACGCTCTTACGCGGAAAGGACCGGGACAAGGACCAGTCGTATTTCCTGTGGGGGCTTCCGAAGGACATGCTCCCACTCCTCCATTTCCCTCTGGGGGAGCTCACCAAGCCCGAGGTCCGGGACATGGCCAGGGAGCTCTCCCTCACGACGGCGGACAAGCCCGAGTCGCAAGAGATCTGCTTCGTGCCAACGGGTGACTACCGGGATCTCCTGAACCGACGGCTGGAGTCTCGACACCCGGCCCTGGAGCCCGGCCTTCTCGTTTCACTCGACGGAAAGGTTCTCGGGGAGCACGGCGGTTATGCCAACTTCACCGTCGGGCAGCGTAAAGGCCTCGGTGGTGGCTTCGAAGAGCCGCTCTTCGTCATCGAGATTCGGGCAGACACCAGGGAGGTCGTCGTTGGCACCCGGGAGGAGTGCGGATCACCCGGGGTCGAAATCGGAGAGGCCAACTGGCTGGGCACGCCCCCCGCACCAGGGTCCCACGTTCGGGTGCAGATCAGGTATCGAGCCCACGACGTTCCGGCCCGAGCCCTCTCGGTCGGGGAGCATGTCCGACTCGTTTTCGACGCACCCCAGCACGCCGTCACCCCGGGACAATCCGCGGTCTTCTTCGACGACGAGCGCGTTCTTGGAGGCGGTCGGATCACCCGCGCCATGAGAGGTGCGCACATCGGAGCCGGCGCGCCGGTCTCCTGACGAGCCTCTCCGCCGGACGAAACCGTCAGTCACCGAGGAGTCGCGTGAGCCGTTAGTGTTTCAGGCCCGACGACGCGGCGAACTCTTCCATCGCCTTCTTCTGCTCTGCGCTGAGTTCTTCCGGAATGTTCACGGCCACCTCGACATACTGATCCCCGACGCGCCCACCTTTTTCCACTCCCTGCCCGCGAATGCGGAACTTGGTCCCGCTCTGCG
The DNA here is from genome assembly GCA_965226925.1 of Longimicrobiales bacterium. Classification (GTDB taxonomy): domain Bacteria; phylum Gemmatimonadota; class Gemmatimonadetes; order Longimicrobiales; family Gaopeijiaceae; genus CBDDCX01. The sequence goes on from CBDDEN010000010.1 coordinate 127,859, forward strand.
TGCCGGGCGGAATCCGAAGGTGGACCTTCTTCCCGTCCACGGTTCTGACCGCCATCTTCGAGCCCAGAGTCGCCTGGACGAGATTGATCGGCACCTTCACGTGGATGTCCAACCCCTCCCTGCGGAAGAAGTCGTGGGGTCTGACCTTGAAGGTGATGATGAGATCCCCGGGTTTGCCGCCCTGACTGCCCCGCTCACCCTGACCGGTGGCCCTGATCTTCGCACCCGTCTCAACCCCCTTCGGGACGGAGATCTGGATTCGGCGGTCCTGACGTACGGACCCGCTGCCCGCGCACGATTTACACGGGCTCTCCGGCATACGTCCCTTCCCGAAACAGGCCGGACAGGGTCGGCTGACGGCGAATCCGCCCTGTCCGAAGGAAATTGCCCCGCTTCCCGAGCACTCCGTGCAAGTCTTGGTATCGGTCCCCGGACTCGCTCCCGATCCACCACAGGTGGCACAGGCCTCCGTGATGGGGACGTCGATCGAGATCTTCTCGCCCTGTACGGCGGTCTTGAATGAAATCTCCACGACATATTCGACGTTCTGTCCCTTGCTGGGGCCCTTCGGCCTGGGCTCCTGAGAGCCCTTGGATCCCCGATCGAAGATCGAGCTGAAGATGTCCCCGAGCCCCCCGAAGCCCTGAAGATCCTCAAAGGAGAATCCACCCCCCGGCGGAGGTCCCGGAGCACCGCCTCTGGGTGCCTCTCGCCCCCTGCCGAAGCCGAAGCTCGACAGTCGCCGCATGTTGTCGTATTGCTTCCGTTTCTCGGGATCCGACAGCACGCTGTAGGCCTCCCCAACCGCCTTGAAGCGGTCAACTGCCTTGTGATCCCCCGGGTTCGCGTCGGGATGGTATTTCTTGGCGAGTTTGCGGTACGTCTTCTTGATCTCGTCATGGCTGGCCTTGTCCGAGACGCCGAGAGTCTTGTAGAAGTCCTTGGTCGCGGTCGACACGGTTCTTCGATCGCCTCGGTTACTCGTGCTTGAACACGGTGACCCGGGCGGGTCTCACCAGGTGGCCCTTGAAGAGATACCCCTTCTGGAACACGTCCTGCACCTTGTGGTCCTCGTCCGCCGATTCGGTCGGGACGGTGACCATGGCCTCCATGGTGTTGGGGTCGAACGTCTCACCGATGGGGACGAGCGCCTCTACGCCCGCAAGCTCGAGAGCTTGATGGAACTTGCGTTCGACCAGATCCACGCCCTCGACCAGCGCCTCTACCGTGGTCGACTCCGGCTGCCACGCCGCCACACGCTGAAGGTCGTCCAGACCGTCGAGGAAGTTCCGGAGCAAATCCGCCTGACCCCTCGCCCACGCTTCCGAGAGTTCGGTCTCTGCCCGTCGACGGTAGTTGGTGAACTCGGCGGCAAGGCGCAGATGACGATCGTTGAGAGTGGCCAGTTCGGCCTGCATGTGATCCAGGTCCCTATCCAGCCCTCGCTCGACCTCCTGCTCCTCGAGGGCCTCCGGTGAGGTCCCGAGATGCGACCGGGGATCGTCGGCAACGTCCACCTCGGAATCGACCGCGGCGGACGGGTCGACATCCGGTACTTCGGCCTCGTTCGGCTCAGCCATCTCTTCGGGAGTCTCGGCTACGTTGTCGGTCATTCTCGTCTCGATGCTGGGTCCGTTGGACCACGCTTCGTCATACGTGTTGGTGAATCTACTTCTTCTGTGTGCATGTGGGAGGCCCAGCCGACCCAACCACCCGCTCGGTCACGACTCAGCACCACCAGCCCCCCCCATGGATTGCGTGCCGCCAGCACTCCGACCTCGGGCGGATTCAACGCTCGCCCGTCAGCATCTTGAAGAGCAGGTGAAACGCTGCCTGGGCCGCTCGCTCGCGAACGGCCTGCCTATCTCCCGGAAACACACGGTGACGGGTGACCACACGAGCGTCGAAGGCGACCGCGAACCAGACCGTGCCCACCGGCTTCTCCTCCGTACCGCCGTCGGGCCCGGCGACACCGGTGATGCCGACGCCCACGTCGGCGCCTAAACGCTCCGCCACGTTGCAGGCCATCGCCGCGGCCACGGACTCCGAGACGGCGCCCTCAGCTCCTATGACGGACTCTTCGACTCCCAGCACGTCGGTCTTGATCGAATCGGCGTACGCGACGACGCCGCCTCGAAAGTAGGTTGACGATCCCCGGCGGTCCGTGATCCGTTTGGCCAACAGACCGCCCGTGCAGCTCTCGGCCACCGCCAGCGTGAGGCCGCGTCGACCGAGCTCCTCGGCAACCGCCTCGACCAGGTCTCCACTCTCCGCGTGGAACCGGTACGGAGCCAGAATCGGACGTAGAGTCCTCTCGGCGTCATCCAGGCGCCTCTCTGCCTGCTCTGGCGTACCTACCGTCGATATCCGTATCGAAACGCCTCCCAAGTACGGGAGAGAGGCAATCGACACGTCACTGGAAAGCTCCGAGCTTATCGCGTCCACCCGCTCGCCCAGCACCGACTCCGAGACGCCGGTCGTGTGGAAGATCCGATGAACCAGAGGAGCGAGACGCGATCCGAAACAGGCACGGATCCGACCTTCGATCTCCCCCTCGTACATCTCGTATACCTCACGCGGGACACCGGGCATGAGTACGACCACCCGCCCATCGCTGTCGATCCACAACCCCGGCGCGCTCCCCCGCGTGTTCGGGATCGCTTCCGCACCCTCGGGCACCTGGGCCTGGACGATGTTGCTCGGTGGAAGGTCGTCGAAGCCTCGGCCGCGGAATCTCTCTCGGAGCTCCTCAAGCACGTTCTGATCCAGCTTGAGCTCGAGCCCCAAGAGATCCGCAACGGCAGGCCTGGTCAGGTCATCCTTTGTGGGTCCGAGCCCCCCCGTGACCAGCACCAAATCGGCCAAGCCCAGTCCTTCGGAGACCCCACCCTTGATGGCGTCCGGATCGTCACCCACGACCAAACGTTTGATGACGGGAATTCCGAGCGAAGCCAGCCGCTTGCTGAGCCATGAACCGTTGGTTTCCACCGTCTCACCCGAAAGCAGCTCGTCGCCGACCGTAACAACGACCGCGTGAATGCCGCTCACGAAGCCGCTCAGTCCCGCACGCCGATCAGCGCCCGGTAGCTCCACAGGTAGTCGAACATGGAATAGACGGTGAGAATCAAGGCCAAACCGAGTGTGATGCCGATCCAGGCCGAGTGCAGCAGCTCCCAGACTCCCCACCAAATTCCCGCCCAACCCCATCCCAACGCGCTCTCCCTGAGTGGGTACCAGAGCAGGAGACCGCCCGAAAAGAGGTTCTGGATGAACGCCTTGTACTTACCGGATCGACCGGCTGCGATGACCACGTCGCGGCGCGCCGCCCACTGACGGAACACGGTCACCAGCAACTCGCGTCCGAGGATGACGATCATGACCCACATCGGGAGCATGCCCCACCACGGCACTAGCCATTCGTCTCCACCCCGGTGAGAAATCAGGTAGAACGGGAGGAACGTGGAGAGGAGCAGGAGCTTGTCCGCCAGTGGATCCAGGAGCTTACCCACATCCGTGATCCACCCGTGCTTGCGCGCCAGGTACCCATCCCACAGGTCGGAGAGCCCCGCAATCACAAAGAGGAAGAAAGCACCGTAGCGCGCACTCACGGACGGGGACATCGCCATCACGAATATCGCGGGGCAGGCGAGAATCCGTCCGATCGTAATCAGGTTGGGGAAGTTGCTACTCCCGGCCATGGTCGCCTCAGCTCAGGGTCTGAACTACCAGCTTGCTGACGGCGCCGAGGGTCTCGAACACTCCTTTTCCCTCGATGGCCACACCCTCGAAATCGGGGACGCTCCCGGGGTTGAGTTGGGACCGCAACTCCTCCATCTGCATGGCGTTGGAAAGGTCCCGTTTGTTGTACTGAACGGCGAACGGGATCTTGGTCAGGTCGTATCCGTAGGACTCGAGGTTCTCGTACAGATTGTGCATGGCCTCGATGTTGGCCTCCATTCGCTCCCTCTGCGAGTCGGCGACGAAAATGACACCGTCCACGCCCTTTAGGATGAGCTTGCGGCTGGCGTTGTAGTAGACCTGACCGGGCACCGTGTAGAGGTGAAACCGGGTCTTGAAGCCCTTCACCTCACCCAGATCGATCGGGAGGAAGTCGAAGAAGAGCGTCCGCTCCGTCTCGGTGGCGAGGGAGATCATCTTCCCCTTCGCATCAGGATTCACACGGGAATAGACGTACTCGAGATTCGTCGTCTTTCCACCGAGGCCGGTACCGTAATAGACGATCTTACAATTGATCTCCCGGCTGGCGTAGTTGATCATCGACATGATCGGCTACGCTCGTTTCCGGTGGTATGATTGCATCGATCCGGCCAAACGGTCCCCCGTGGTCTCGGCCCCCACACATGCGGCCCGCTGGGATGAAATGTCGTCCAGGACGGCGACGAAGATGAGGCATTCGTCCCTTACTGGAAAGGGACGGATAAAGGTCGGGCACGCGGACGGGATGGGCAACCTACCCGGCAGGAAGAACGCCACGCATGGCATCTTCCTTCATTCGTCCGATGATCGACACCGTGCGACGGCGTAGCGCCACCCTCGGCTCCCAAGCCACGAAGTCCTTCAGCAGGTTGATGTGATCGACGGACGCCTCGGCCTTCGCCATGAAACTCAGTGCGGCAAGACGACGAAGGAACGAGGGGCTGAACAGATCCCGGCTATGCCGCTTTATCTGATCGCGAATCACCAACGCCGCGACCGCCCCGGCGGCCGCTGCGGCGATGACCGCAAATCCCGTATTTCTAAGGCGCTTGTCCATCCCTCACATCTCCCGTCGACCGGTCAAGGCTTCTACGATGGTCGAGCCGTCCACGTACTCGAGGTCGCTGCCGACCGGAATGCCCCTCGCCAGGCGAGTCACACGCGGCCCCATGGCGCGGATCAGACTCTCCAGGTATACCGCCGTGGCCTCGCCCTCCACACTCGAATTCGTCGCGACGATCACTTCCACGACCGTACCGTCGGACTCACGGATTCGGTCCAATAGGGGCGAGAGAGACAGCTCTTCAGGTCCGATCCCGTCCAGGGGCGAAAGCCGTCCTCCGAGGACGTGATAGAGGCCCCGGTACTCTCCCGCTCTCTCGATTGCGCCAACCTCGAAGGCCTCCTCGACCACGCAGATAATCGTCCCGTCACGCTTGGGATCGCTGCAGACCTCGCACAAGTCGGTCTCGCTGAAGTTGCCACACGCGTTACAGGGGCGAACCCGCTCGGCCACCTCACGAATCGCGGCAGCGAGCCTGACCGCCTCTTCACGCGGCCGCTTCATGAGGTGGTAAACGAGCCGCTGCGCGGTCTTTGGACCGACGCCCGGAAGCCGCGAGAACTCGGAGGTGAGCTGCTGGATGACCGACACTAGAAGGCTAGAACAGGCCCGGAAGCTGGATCGGCATACCCCCTGCCGCCTTCCGCATTTCTTCTTCATACTGGCCCTGCGCCTTGCTCTGGGCCTCGGCCACGGCCGCAAGCACAAGGTCTTCGAGCATTTCGACGTCGGCCGGATCCACGACCGTAGGGTCGATGACGATCCTGGAGATCGTACCCTTTCCGTCCACGGTGGCCGTCACCATTCCCCCACCGGACGATGCAGAAATCTCCTTGGCCGACAGTTCTGCCTGCAGCTTAGTCATGCGTTCCTGGAGTTGCTGGCCCATCTGCATGAGCTGTTGAAGATTGGTCATTGTCAAGTCCTTGTGTTGCAACATGTTGCCGTCAATCCAGTAACTCCAAGTCGAGTTCTTCTACAGCGTGCTGGAGGAGCGGTTCCCGTTGAATCAGCTCTCGGAGTCGGTCACCGCGCACGTTCTCGGGTGTGATCCTCTCCAACTTCTCCGAAGACGGGCCACCCGTGGCCCTCACGACGATCTCGGGTCTTTCACCCATCACCGACTCAAGGGCGTCCTGAATCGCCCTCAGCGCCATCCGCTCTCTCAGGCGCTCCAACCCCGGACCGTCCGGAAGACCGACGACCAGGGCCCCATCCTCTCCGAGTTCCACGACCGCTGCCTTCAAGAAAGGCCCCATTCCCGCAGGGATGCCCTTCCCCACCTTCATCAGTCGAGCCCAGGCCTGGGTCGGGTCCGTCACGATAGGCGTGGTTGCCACGCCCCTTTCGACCTCTTTCGACGCGGGCGCTTCGGTCGAGACCGTCGGGGCAGGTCCTTCGGTCGAAGCCGTCGCAGTAGGCGCTTCGGCCGACTCCGTTCTAGGCCCTTCGGGCGGCCGCGCGGCCCCGGGTGGGGCGGACCTCGACGTTCCGGTCGCTCCACCGTCGCTCCCGCCCGGCGCCCCATAGTCCGGCTCGGCGCCCGGCGAGGAACCGCCGAGACTGGTTAGCAGCTCCTCGAGCGCCACCGTTCGATCGACATAGCTCAGCCGGAGGAGGAGCATCTCGAGCAAGACCTGAGGGTTCGTGCTCCTCCTGAGGCTTCCTGAACTCTCAAGCTCTGACGCCAACGAGAGCATGCGTACGATATCGGCGGGCTCGAACGGGTCCAGCCGCGCTTCGAAGGCCTTTCGGATTTCCCCGTCGAGCTCGGGCGGATCGCCTCCCAGTGAGAGTCGGAGAAGCGATCTCAGCGCGTCCACCAGCCCATGGTAGAACTCGACGAGATCGTATCCTTCGTCGAGCAGTCGCTCCACGAAGGCGAAGACCTCACCATGCTCCCTGCGGGCCAAAATGTCGAAGAACTCGAGGTAACGTTCGGTCTCGACCAGCCCGAGCACCCTTCTCACCGACTCCTGCGTGACCTCTCCGCCGGTCAGGGCGATCACCTGGTCGAGGAGCGAGAGAGCGTCTCGCATTCCGCCGTCCGCCTTACGCGCAATCGTTCGGAGGGCGTCCTCCGGCGCGGTGGATCCCTCCCCCGAAAGCACGATGGAGAGGCGCGACATGATGTCCGCCACGCCGATCCGCCTGAAGTCGAACCGCTGGCAACGAGACAGAATAGGAGCGGCAGTCTGCTGGATCTTCTGGGGCTCGGTCGTGGCGAATACGAAGATCACGCGCGAGGGAGGCTCTTCGAGGATTTTCAGCAGGGCGTTCCATGCCTCTCGCGTGAGCATGTGCGCCTCGTCCACGATGTAGACCTTGTAGCGGCCCTCCTGCGAGGGAGCATACATGGCCCTCTCCCGCAACTGACGCGCATCGTCCACGCCGCGGTTGGAGGCGGCATCGATCTCGACCACATCGAGGGCCGTCTGCCCACCCCAGATTCTCGAGCAGCTATCGCACTCGCCGCACGGTTCACCCGAGTCGTCACGCTCCGCACAGTTGAGAGCCATCGCCAGGACGCGAGCGAGCGTCGTCTTGCCCACTCCGCGGGGACCACAAAAGAGGTAGGCGTGCCCCACTCTGGCGTCCGCAACAGCGCGACACAGGGTCTCGGAGACATGCTCTTGAGTCGTCACCTCGGCGAATCGCCGGGGGCGGTACTTTCGGGCCAGAGCTGTGTGGGACACGGACGTTCGCTTCGAAGCCGAGCTGGTGCGGTGGAGAGCCACACTTGAAGAAAAAGTGCCCCAGGCGACCCGCAGCAACGATCACCACACTTACCGCTGCTACCGGCAAGGTCCTGACGGAGTTCGTGGGCTCACGCCCTACGGACCTGGGGCACGGTGAAGTTAGAGCGCGCGGGGCGGAGCGTCAACGGCCGGCATAGCTACAAAGCAGGAAACACGCGGGTTGTCGCCTCTTTCGGCTCACTCCATCCAGGCGCCCTCGACGTGCTCGATCTCGACGGATCCGGCCCCCTGCCGGCACACCCAGACGGCATCGAAACGATAGGATCGAGCCTGGATCCGACTCCATGCCATCCACAGGCGAGCCGCCGCGGATATGGCCCGGCGTTTCCGCCAGGTGATGGCCTCCAGCGGGTGCCCGAATCCGGGTCCGTTACGCCCCTTCACCTCGACGAACGCGACGAGCCCGTCCTTCACTACGACGAGATCGATTTCCTTTCGCATGAATCGGACGTTTCGGTCCACCACGCTCCACCCCCGGTCACGCAGAAGGGCCTCGGCGAGATCCTCGAAGTGTCGTCCCCGATCCACGGTGTTCATGACTCGCACTCATGTCGAGAGGGTGTGGGCACACCCACGATCGCGCACGGAACCGGGCTCGCACATGGCCACGATAGCCGCACCCCTTCGGCGGCGTCTCCGTGTGACCGCCGAACCTCTCCAGCTTCTAGGCGGGCCCTCGCACCGAACGGCCGATGGCGGCCGCTATCACCCGGATCTGCTCCATGAGTTCGCCAAACTGATCGGGGTACAGAGACTGGGCTCCGTCGGACAGGGCTTCGGGTGGGCTCGGGTGCACCTCTACCATGAGGCCGTCGGCACCGGCTGCCACCGCCGCCCGGGCCATCGGAATCACCTTGTCTCGAAGACCCGTCCCATGACTGGGATCGGCGATGATCGGCAGATGGGAGAGGGACTTCACGACGGGGACCGCCGTGAGATCGAGGAGGTTACGAGTATGATTGTCGAAGCTCCGTACGCCTCGCTCACAGAGGATGACGTCGTCGTTCCCTTCCGCGAGGAGATACTCGGCAGCCAAGAGAAGCTCGTCGATGGTCGCCGACATCCCCCGCTTCAGAAGCACCGGCTTCCCACACTGCCCCGCCCGCCTCAGCAGCGGATAGTTCTGCATGTCGCGAGCCCCGACCTGAAGGACGTCCGCATAATCCGCCACCAGATCCACGTTGTCCGGGTCCAGCGCCTCGGTGACGATGGCGAGTCCGGTGGCCTCCCTCGCACGAGCGAGCATCTTGAGCCCCTCTTCACCCAGTCCCTGCCACGAGTACGGAGAGGTCCTCGGTTTGAACGCGCCTCCGCGGAGGAGGGTCGCTCCCATGGCCTTCAACTGATGGGCGATGCCGAGAATCTGCGCCTCGCTCTCCACTGCGCACGGACCCGCGATGATGGGCACCTCGGCCGCCCCAAATCGGATCCCACCGGCGACCTCGACAATCGTGTCGGTGTCGCGCCATTCCCTGGAAACCTGCTTGTATGGCTTGGTGACGGGGATGATCTCGAGAACCCCCGGGAGCCCTTGGATCCGGGCCGAATCCACTCCCCCGTCGTTGCCCACGAGACCGACGGTGGTCCGCTGCTTGCCGGGCATGGACCGAGCCTCGTACCCCATCTCTTCGATTTCTTCGACGACGCGCCCGACCTCGGCTTCCGAGGCGCCGTGCTTCATGACTACCAGCATGTGACTCTCGCGTCCAAGTGCACTTCTACAACCGCCTTCGGGGTCTACAAAAGGTCGGGCGACGATCTCGTGGCACCCAAGTGTACCCGTGGGAACAGATGTAGTCTACCGGGCGGTGGGCGGCGAGCCATCTTCAAGGACGACACGCATTCCGTCATAGCCCGCCAGGACAGGCCCGGCGTACCCCGCCTGGCGGACGAGCTCCGGTACGTCGTCGGGCGACTGCGTGAGATACACGTGCATGGTGACGACGAGTGCAGGGGCGCACATCCGGGCGAGGGCCGCCACGCCGCTGGGCGTCAGATGGCCGTCCACCGTGGGAGGATCCGGATGGGAGCACTCCGTGATCAGGAGGTCCGACCCCGCTAGGAAGTCTCCCAGCACGCCGCTCTGGCCGGTATCGCCCGTATACGCGACGGTCCCCGCTCTACCCGTCCACCGGTACGCCACCGATTGATCTGTGTGGACAGTCTCACATGTCCTCAGCTCCACCTCCCCGTCCGACCAACGGTCGTTTCGGGCCAACTCGACCACGCGGAGCTCGAAGCCGGGCTCGAGCACGTATCGCCCGTAGGCATCGGCGAGCTTCGAGAGTAGGCGGCCCAGACCCGGTGGGCCCACCAGCGTGAGCGGAACCGTGCGGGCCGGGACAACTCCGTATGACAGAGAAAACAGGAGAGGAGCCAACCCACCGATGTGGTCCGTGTGGAAGTGGCTGAGGGCTATGTGCGTCAGGTCGGCCCACGGGATTCCGAAACGGCTCATGCCGTCCAGGACGCCCGAACCACAGTCGAGGAGAAGTAGCGAACCGTTCTCCGAAATCGAGAACGCGGCCGGGTGGCGGAGATGGTCGGGCACGAGGGTGCCGGAGCCGAGAACCGTCAACGTGGCGGTCACGACGATTCATGCATCCCTACGGTCCTCCGAGAACCACAATTGACGCTCTCTCGCCCCCGAGGTCGATCTAGGCCGCTGAGCCGCCCGCGTGCACGGCATCCTGAAGCTGCACCCCGACGATCGTGCTCACTCCGGGCTCCTCCATGGTCACGCCATAGATCCAATCGGCGGCTTCGATGGACCTTGGATTGTGAGTGATGATCACGAACTGCGTCTGCTCCTTGAACTCCTGGAGCAGGCGAATGAAGCGGCCGATGTTGTTCTCGTCGAGCGGCGCGTCGACCTCGTCCAGAACGCAGAACGGGCTCGGCTTGACGAGGTAGATCCCGAACAGAAGCGAGAGCGCCGTCAGGGCCCGCTCTCCACCAGAAAGCAGATCGATCCTCTGAGTTTTCTTCCCTCGTGGAGAGGCATGGACCTCGATCGGCGACTCCAGCGGGTCCTCGGGATCGACGAGCCAGATGTCGGCCTCACCTCCCTCGAAGAGCCGTTGGAAGGTGGAACGGAAGTTCTCTCGAATCTTTTCAAAGGTGCCCTCGAAGAGGTCGATGGCGGTCTCGTTGATCTGCCGAATCGCTGACTTGAGGTCGTTCCGGGCGGCCACCAGGTCCTCACGCTGCTCGCTGAGAAAATCGAGCCTGGAACTCTCTTCGGCATGCTCCTCGACCGCGAGCATGTTGACCAGCCCGATGCGCTCCAGCTTGATCACGATATCCTCGAGCTCCTCCTTCAGGGCTTCGGGTTCGCCCTCCACGGGTTGGGCTTCCTCGAGCAGGCGTTCGAGAGGGCGACCCCACTCTCCTTCGAGGCGCTCCTGGATGAGTCCGATGCGACCCGAAACCTCCTGGCGCTCCAACTCGAGCTGATGGCGTCGGTCGACCGCTTCCCGCTCGGCGCTACGAGCTAAGCGCACGGCCTTGTCCTGGTCGGCCAACGCCTCGGCCACCTGAGCCAGCACCTTCGCCCGTCCACCAAGTACCCGTTCGGCCTCGTCACGCTCGGCGAACAGACGCTCGGTCGCGACGCCGCCGTCCTCCTGGAGCCTCTTGGCGGTAGTCACCTCTTGGGTGAGCACCTTCTCCTCGGCATCCAGTTCGGCGAGCCGATCCTTGCCGGTAGCCGTTTCGCGAGCCAGGTCCTGGAGGCGCTCCGCAACCCGTTCGGCCTCCGCCTCCAAGCGCGCCAAGGTCACGGACAGCCGCGACTCCTCCCCGCGGGCCTCCTCCCACTCGTCCTGGACGACGACGAGGGCCTCTCGCGCCCTCTCCCGGTCGGCCCGTATGTCACCTTCTTGGCCGAGGAGGCCCTCTCGGTCCTCCTCGGCGACCCGGGACCGTTCCTCGGCCCTCGACCGGGCGGCCTTCGCGCCCTCCAGCTGCCGGGCCAATTCGTCTCGATGCGTGTCGATGCGGTCACGGCGGTCCACCTGAGCCGCCCTCTCGGCGTTGGTCCCTCTCAGCTCATCCTCAGCCGTCAAGAACGCCTGGCGTGCCGCATCCACAGCGGCCTCGGCCGATTCGGTTGCGGATTCCGCGTTCTCCACGACCTGTTTCGCCTTTGCCGCTTTGGTCTCGGCGTCGCCCAGTGTCCCACGGAGGAACTCGACGCGAGCCCTGCGTTCGAGTACCCCGGACGTTCCCGAGGGCCGCCCGATCTTGATGAAACCACGGGGATCTCTGACCGTGCCCTGGATCGAGAGCCGCGGGCGCTCCAGTCCCGAAGGGCCGGCCCCATGTGCGTCGACCAAATCGACCTCCCCGAGGAGCGCGGCGACCCACGGAGCCCCTTCACCCGTCGCCTCGACGGCGTCGAGCAGCGATCCCCCGCCCTGCTCGGGAACCCGGTCAAGCGGAAGCAAAACCAGTCCGCCTGCTTCGGTCCACTCGTCGGTGAACCAGCGCACGATCCGGTCGACGGAGGCTCCATCCCGTACAACGAGAGCCTGGGCCAACGGGCCCAAGTACGTCTCGACGGCTGCGGCGACCTCCCTCGAGGCTTCGATGAAATCCAGTAGGGATCCGACGACGCCCGGGTCTTCGAGCCCCAAGACGCCTCGGATGGCCGGATCGACACCCTCATGCCTCAGACCCAGAGCTTCCAAAGCCGCGATCTCGGCGTCCACACCTTGCACGACTCGAGCGACATCCAGCTCTTGCCGTCTGGCCTCGTCGAGTGCCTTTCGGTGACTCCTGAGACCCTGCTGGGCCGCGTCAAGCCGCTTCCGAGCCTCACCGACCGCCGACTCCAGGCCATCCAGACGGGTCGTGAAGAGATCGCCTTGCGACCGTAAATCGGTCAGCTCGCTCGAGGCGTCCGTCAATGCCGCCGTGACGCGCTCGATGCGGCGCTCCAACTCGGCCGCCTGCCCCCTGGCGGCCTCCGCGTCGCCCTCGAGTTGGGCACCCTTCCGGACCAGATCCCGCTCCCGATGCTCAGCCTCCTCCACCAGATCGCGGGCTTCCTTCAGTCGAGCCTTCACGGCCGCGGACACGGCTGCTTGCCGGGTCGCGTCGTCCCTCACCCGCTTGAGGTTCCCTTCCTGCCCGTCTCGCGCCGCCTGGAGCTCGGCCGTTTCCACGCTGACATCGCCCAAACGCCTGGACCAAGCCTCACGGTCACTTCCGATCTGACCCAACCGTCGCTCCGCGTAACCTCTGCGCTCTTCGGCCACAGCCAGGTCACGTTCCCACTCCACCAGCTGGCTCTTCACATGGTCGAGGGCCGCCGCCGCCTCACCCTTGCTGCGTTCCGCGCTCACTTCCTCCAGCCGCAGCTTTTCGTACGTCGCCTCGGCAGTACGGAGCTGGGCGACCATGCCCTGACCCGTCTTGCGATCTCCCTCGAGATTGCCATCGAGTTGCTTCAAGCGAGTCCTGAGATCGGCCAGGTCGTTGCGAACCACCGCGACCTCTACGGACAAACGGCGCTCCCTGAGAGACTTGTACCGCTCGGCCTTCCCCTTTTGCCGGGCCAGCGAGCGCACCTTGGTTTCTACTTCGGCGATGACGTCTTCCAAGCGTGTGAGATCGTTCTCGGCATGCTCCAGACGCCGGAGTGCCGCTTTGCGGCGATCCTTGTACTTCCCGATCCCGGAAGCCTCTTCGAACAGTTGCCGTCTCTCTTCCGCCCGATCGGAGAGAATGGCGTCGATCATGCGGGTCTCGATGACCGAATAGGCGTTGGCGCCCAGGCCCGTGTCCCTGCAGAGATCGACCACGTCCCGCAGACGACAGGTCGACCGGTTCAGCGAATAGTCGCTGCCTCCGTCTCGATACACGGTGCGGCCGATTTCCACCTCGTCGTACGCGATGGGGAGCAGCCCGTCCTCGTTACTCACCACCATGGTGACCGCACCTCGGTTCACCGGCCGGCGGTTCAGGGAACCCTGGAAGATGACCTCTTCCATCTTTCCACCGCGGATGGCGGAAGGACGTTGTTCTCCGAGTACCCAGCGAACGGCATCGCTGATGTTCGACTTCCCGCAGCCGTTGGGTCCGACGATGGCCGTGATACCTTCGTGGAAGTCGATGACGGTGGAGTCGGCGAAGGACTTGAACCCGTGAACGCGAAGGGATCTGAGTTTCATTTGGGCAGTCGGCCTCTCCGTTCAATCAGACGTACATCGTCCAGGTCGTTCGCCCGAAGGAGTCGCCCCATCGCGGCAGCCTGGAACTCATCCACAAACGCGCCGCCGTATACGCGCATGGCCGTCGTCTCGTCCGGGTAGGCGACCTCGAGGACGTGAGCCGGAATCGAGAGAGCGCTCAATGCCTGCACCCTGCCGGCCGCATCCGCGGCGTTCGCATACTCCCCGAAGAAGAACGAGTACCTCGCCTCTTGCACGGTCCAAGTAGCGGGATCGAGACGATCCAGCACTTCGGCTAGAGGTTCCTTAAGTGCGTCCGCTTCCACCGCGCTGAAGGCGGGCCCCACGAGTAGCGCATATTGGTCGCCCCCGCCCATCTCCGCGATACTGACGAAGAACAAGAACTCGGGCAGCCGCTCCCGGAGCGCCTCGACCGTGCTCAGGGCGGTCTCCATGTTCCGCCACGTGTCGACGACGAGCACATGGCTTATCACGGGCGTCATGGGCGTCGGTCCTGGCAGCTCTATCGGGCCGGGCACGGCAGAACGGACCCGGTCGGCCGGAGTGATCCCCGGGATGTTGACGAAGCCGAGATACGCCACGCCTACGCCTCCCCCACCGACGATGATCGCCGTTGCCGCGGCCACCAGTAGCTGCCGGACCCGAGCGCCCCTCTTGCGTCGACGTTCCAACTCCTCGAGCCCCGACATCTTCGCCGGGGGCCCGTCGTCGAACTCCACGGCGATTTCGGGCGCCGTATCATCGGAGGGCGCAACGCCGGCTCCGATACCCATCGCCTCGTCGGCCGCATCGACGGCGATGGCATCACCGCCGACCACCGACGGCGTATCGGCGCCGAAGTCCGGCACCGGCTCGCCATCGGACCCACCCCGATCGCCAAAGGCCACATCTCCCGCCACTCCGCCCAAGCCGCTCGCCGCCGCTTCATCACCTGCCTCATCGTCTTCTATTTCCTCGTCTTCGGCGAAGGGACTGGCCTCGACCTCGAGACCGCCGGCTCCGAAGCCGAATGCATCATCCGAGTCATCTTCCTCAGCGTCCGATGCACCACCCAACGAGGCCTCGCCCCCGCCGCCGTCTCCATCCTCGGGAGCGTCCTCGAGATCGAATCCGGCTCCGGTCTCGAAACCGACCATATCCAATTGGGCTTCTCCCGCCGCCGCCGCGACCGCCGCCTCATCCATTTCCACGGCGGACCTGGTCACACCTTCGATCATGCCTTCCTCTTCAGGGGTCCCTTCATCCGCGCCCGACGGAGCCTCGGCCGCCGCGGGGGCCTCATCGGTGGCCGGGGACTCGACTTGGAGCGACTCGACTTCGAGAGAATCGACCTCCAGCGACTCGACCTCGAGGCTCTCCGCTTCCAGGGCAGGCTCCGATTCCACTCCGGCCTCCGCTGAAGAGATCGGGGGCTCAGCTCCGGCGTCACCGTGCGTATCGTATTGCGAGCCCGACATGTCGTCGAAACTGAACGCGCCCGAATCGGCAACTTGGTCAGCCGCGCTCCCGGTGGACTCCGGGAGCTCTCCCATCGAAAAGAGTCCCCCTTCGCTTGTGTCTTCTTCCGCGACTCCGGCCGGAACTGCATCCGGTTCGGCCTCGAGTTCGGGCTCCTGCGGGTCATTCATGTCAGAGACCATTTCAACCTCCGCGTCCGATTCCGGCTCTGCCTCAGTCATCCCTGCTAACTCCGGCTCCGGCTCCGCCGTGTGTGCCCACTCGGATTCCGGTTCCGGCGTCGGCTCTACCTCCGGGTCCACCATGGGGGGAACCTCGGGCACCGCCGCAGACTCCTCGGCAACCTCGGGGCCAACCACGGCGAGGACCCGGTTCGAGGCGGAACCCAGGAGCGACTCCGCGTCTCCGGCCGCGCTCGAGGCGACGACGATCCTCGCGGCCCTGTCGAGCAGCGCCCCGGCCCCAGTGGTGGCGGCCGACAAGTGCAAGAGCAACACCGCTCCGGCCTCCTCGAAGCCACGGACCACCGTATCCCACTTGGGGTGTGCCAAGACCTCCTCGGCGTTCCCCACCGGGGTACCCGCCGGGACGACCAGAATGCCACCTTCGACCGGCCGGGCTACTCGTTTGACCGAAGCCCCGTAGAGCATGATGTCGGAGAGGCCCTCCTCTCCCACGCCATCGACGACCTGATGGAGAATCGGATCCTCGAAGGACGCATCCGCCAGAAGGACACTCCGACCTTTGGCGGCCCATCCCCGCGCGAGGAGCAAACTCGCGTTCGCCCCCCACTTTCGATCAATTTCCGGTGTGACGAGGAACACCACACACCCTGCAACCGAATCCGCAGCGTCGAGCGCGACGTCGAGAGGTCCGGGCAGAATCCCATCGGTCGGATCAATGGGCTGCCAGGCTGGAATATCCGGACTCATCCGTGCACCCTTCGCATGGTACAACTTCCGCGCCGCGACGGGCACGATGCGCCAGAAGAACGGGGGCGTCGCGCCCCCCGCCTGGATCGCGGCAAAGGTAACCAACCGCACAGGAGAGGTCCACCGGAACCCCCCCTATTCCGGCCTTCAGTGGGCATAGCGGCCTATCCGAGGCCCGAGTGTCGGAACGGCTCCCAGGGCCGAGTCTAGCTCGGCCCTCATGACCTCGGCCTCGGCCGGGGTCTGATACGCTCCCGCGTATACCCGAAACGCCGGGGATGGAGAGCCGGCAACCTCGAGGACGTACGCCCCGATCCCCCCGTTTCCGATCTCCGCGACTCGACCGTCGGCCGCCTCCGCCGACTCGAACTCTCCGAAATCGAACGCGAGTGGAGTCGGGCGCACGATCCATCGGGCTCCGTCGTCACCGGCCAGCGTCTCGGCCAGGGAGGCCCGAACGGCCTCGGCCCCCAGTGAGTCCGCCGCCGGCCCGGCCAACACGCGGTGATACACTCGATCGTTCACCCGCACCGGCGCCACTATGAAGAGCAGGTCCGGACGTTGCTGAGACAATCTCCGCGCCCGCGCCTCGGCCGTCTCACGCGCCTGGTACGCGGCCAGCGCCAACGAGTACGCCTGTCGCGGTTCAGGGGGCGATGGCTCCGAAACGGCCGGTGTCTGGCGAGCTCCCGCAGGTTCCGGTGGTGGTGGACTCTGCGACGGCGCGAACAGCGCCTGCCACATGATCAGGGCGGCGAGCCCAACCAAGGTACCGACCAGGACAGGTCGCCACTGTACCAGCTTCCGCTTGGGCTCCGACCTCGGCTCGGGCTCCGGGTGCATTGGGGTCTCCGACCGTGTCCTCACCTCCGGGACCGAGGTCGGGACCGGAGATGTCGCTTCAGTCGCTCCTCCATCCCCCTCGACGCCGGGTGCGCTGAGGAAGGCGAGCTCATCTACGGCGGATCCCGCGGGGTCCTCGGGCGACGCGCCTATTGCCGGCACCGATTCGCCTCGATCCTCTACGAGACCCGACACGTCGTCGAGGGCGAACGACTGTGCTACCCAATCCGCCTCGGTGGGGTCGCCCGCCAGAAGGAGCGTTGCGGCGCTACTCGCGACCAAAGCCTCCACACCAGGAAGGTCGGCGGGAACATAGAAAAGGACGGTGGCCTGCGCGTGTCCGACCTCCTCTACGAAAGTCGACCAGGCGTCGGTCAGGGTAACCTCGGTGGGATCCTCGACAGGGCTGCCGACCGCGACGAACTGGAATCCGGTAGCCCCCGCTTGCTGTGCCACCGAAGGCATGGAAGCCTCACGGAGGACCAGGTCGACGATTCCCACCGCGTTCGGCAGTCCCAAGGTGACGTGGAGGACCGGCGCGGTGAGTGACAGGTCGAAGAGGACTACGCGGTGGCCCTGATCGGACCAGGCCTGCGCAATGGCTACCGCGGCTGCTGGACTCCAAGCCGACTGAATGACGTCCGGGGCGACGATAAGGGTGACGACGCCTCCCCCGGCGCTGGAAAGGAGTACGCCGGGTGCCGCGATCTCCGGCAACTGCCCGGAGTCGGGGTCAAACGGGTATAGGCGCGAGTGGCCCTGATCCAACGGGCCCTACGCTCCTGGCGTGGATTGGATTACAGCCTCCGTCGAAACGTACGTGACGCGATCCGTCTGAGCCGACACCACAAGCTACACGACGAACCGGAGGGTTGTAAACAGGCGTGCGAAGGGCGCGTCGGGTCGTCATTCGTCACTCGAACTCGTGCCTCGGTGCATCGCCCCAGAGAAGCTCGAGTTGATAGAAGTCGCGGGCACCGGGATGAAAGACGTGCACCACGAAGTCGATGTAGTCGATCAGCACCCAGCGGCCCCCTTCCAACCCCTCGACATGGGCCGGGCGGATTCCCTCTTCCTTCAATCCCCTCACGACGCGGTCACCGATGGCCTTTACCTGGACGTCGGACTGGCCGGTGGCCAGCAGGAAGAAGTCCGTGGCGCTCGAAATGCCCCTCAAGTCGAGGACCACAACGTCGACTGCCTTGTGTTCCAGGGCCAAGTCGGCTGCTCGCTTTGCGTATTGGCCGATCTCGGACACTTCGGTCGACTGTTCTCCCATGCCACCCTCGAGTAGAAAGACCTACTCCTCGCCGCGCTCCAGATGCACCGCTACCTCAACCTCGACCTGACTGTGTAGGCGGACGGTGACGCTGAAGTCCCCGATGAGCTTCAGCGGCTCGTCGAGCAGTACCGTGCGTCGGTCGACCTCGAAGTCCAACGCCCCTTGGTTCAACTGGTCGGCGACGTCGGCGTTCGTCACGGAGCCAAAAAGCTTTCCGTCCTCCCCTGCCCGGACGTGGAAGACGAGTGACCTGCCCTCGAGTTGGGCCGCGCGCCGACGTGCCTCGAGGTAGTCGTGCTTCGCCTTTTCCTCGGCCCGCGCGTGCTCCTCTTCCAACTTCTTCAGGTTGGCGTCGCTCGCCTGGTACGCGAGTCCTTGTGGAATCAAGTAGTTCCGCGCGTGCCCGGGCTTTACGTCGATGATGTCACCCTGTCCTCCAAGCGACTCCACCGTCTTCCTCAGAATGAGCTTCATGTACCGTCTCCCTCTACGTGTCAGTAGTGTCGCCGGACAGTGCCTCGGCCTTGGCCCGTAGGTCGAGCCAGGTATCGCCGACGCCGATGACCAGCGCGCTCATGGTCAACAAGGGCGCAAAGACCAACATGCCGAGCACCATCACAAGAAATCCGAACAGCGAAATGCCGCCATTGAAAAACAGGACCACCGCCGCGCCCCGCACGGCGTAAAGCCCGCCCATGAATACGACAGCGTTCGTGCCCGCTCGCGTCCATGCGTCGCCCAAGCCGAGCACGATGAAGGCAAGGCCAACCAGCAAGAGCCATACGAAATGGTCATTGAACCGGAAGTCCTGGAGCGGTCCGAGTCCCTGGTCACTACCCGCGGAAAGGCGCACGTAAGTCCACCACGCGACGCCTAGGGCCGCCAATGACGAAAGCCCCAGGAGTGCGGGAAACAGCCGGCCCTGAAGTGCCGCCATCTCGAATGCCGTGTTGACCATCGCCGCGGGGATCTCCACATCGGGATCCCAAGCGCTGACCAGATTCATGGCGAGGCTCACGCTCTTCATGACTCCTTCGGTAACGAACCAGTCCACCATCCCCCAAGAGCCCGGCCGCAGCACCATGAGAACCACCACGAGAGCGAAAGTCCCGACCAGGGCCCCGAGGGCTCGCGGGAAAAACCTACTACCTGGCCAACGCATCGTCAGAACCACGAAGAAACCGGCCAGAATGATCGTCCATCCTCGTTCCAGGTACCACATCCCACCGCGTGCCGTCGCCCCCAGCGTCACAATGACGGCCAATACGGCGGCCACCACCGTCGGAAACCTGCGCGCGCCGAACACCGTTGCGAGGACCAGAAACGGTACCGCCACGAGCGCCCCTGAGCTGACCACCGCCAGACCAACGGTGACGAGCATCAGCGCGGCAGCCCGAAGCCACGTTCGCTCCGGCCGCGTGGTGGAATCCAAGGGATCCGCTCCGGTGAGGCCTAGGGCCTCTAAACCTCGTGGTCCCTCAGGTATGGAATCAGAGCCAGATAACGGGCGCGCTTGACGGCCCGTCCGAGCTGCCTCTGGAAGCGGGCCGTTACCTTGGTCGTCCGCTTTGGCAAGATCTTGCCCTGTTCGGTCATGAACTGCGAAAGCGTCGAAACGTCCTTGTAGTTGAGCAGCTCGATGACGGGCCCCTCCATACGACGACGACGCCCCCGACCACCCGAGAACTCAGGAGGCCCCTGCCGCCTGAAGGTATCCTCGTCGCCGTCATCCGAATCTTCGTCGTCCACGTCCGGACCCTCATCATCATCGTCGTCGTCATCGCGGACGCGGACCGGGCGTTCCCCGAGAATCGACCTTCCTGACGTCGGCTCACCTTCGTTGACGACGACGAGGTGCCGCATGAGCTCTGGCTCGAGCTTGAGTATGCGATCGAATTCCGGCAGTCCGTCAGGGCCGGCACGAACCTGGGCCACGACGTAGTAACCGGAGTTCTGCTTCTTCACGGGGTACGCCATCTGACGGACGCCCCAGTGGTCGACGGACATTACCTCTCCGTCACTGCCAGTCACGAGGGGATGGAACTTCTCCAGCTTCTTGTTGACTGCATCTTCGTCGAGCGTGGCGTCGAAGATGTAGACGATCTCGTACAGCCGCATGGTCTTTCTCCCACGGTCCGTATGTAAACGGGCCCCGCCTCACGGGCGGAGCGGGATGAGCCGGTAAAAAATATAGGCCATTCCCGTGGGTTTTGTACCCCCGGATCATCCCGACTCGTTGAGATCAGCCGGCGAAGGCCTCGAGATGGTCGGCCCTCAGTGGAGCTCGTCCATAAGAGCGAGGACGAGGTCGGGGTACCGGGCGAACGCCCATTCGGCTTCCTCTAGGTCCAGACGTTCCCGGTTCGTGTGCGCGAAGCGTTCCTCACCGGGGGCGAACCCCACGGTGGGAATGCCGAAGATACCCGCGCTCCACCCTCCATCCGTCGCGAACGTCCAGGGACGCACGGCCGCGGGACCCTTCCCCGCTCGCCGCCCCACGGCCGCGGCAGCACCCGACACCAAGGGATCGAGGCAGTCCATAAGGAATCCCGGAGTGAAAAGGCTCCGCTCGCGTGTGACACCGGTATAGGCCGCTTGGCGCTCCCGGGCCATCACCACGGTCACCCCGAAGCCGTCAGGAAGTGAACCGAGCCGGCGCGTCACCGCATCGCGGGTCCGTGCCGTCATGCTGTCTGCGTCGGTGCCGGGAAGCACTCGCCAATCCAAAATGACCGTCACGCGGTCGGGGATCACGTTCCGGCTCTCGGGAAGCACGTCCACACCGGTCGCCACCACGCTCGAGGCGCCGAGAACCGGGTCCTCCGTCTGATCCGCCGCCAGGTCGCGGACGGCACGGAGAACCTCGGGCACCAGATCCAGGGCGTTGCGGGTTCGCTCGGGAGCAGACGCGTGCCCGGCGAGGCCTTGCAGCACCACCTCGACCTCCCCACGGCCTCGATGGCCGATGCAGATATCGCAATGGGTGGCTTCGCCGATCACGACCGCGCCCGGCTGCACGCTGCCCGATTCGAGGAGGTGCTTCATGCCCAGGCCACCCCGCTCCTCGAAGACGGTGTGGGCCACGATCACGTCTCCCGGGGCACGCCCGATCAAGGCCGCCGCCGCATAGGTCTGCAGGGCGAGCGGCCCCTTGATGTCCATGGAGCCCCGCCCGTGGAGGAACCCACCCGAGACATCCCCCCCGAACGGCGGGTACTCCCACTCGGTGGGGTCTCCCTCGGCCACGACATCCGTGTGGCAGTTGAGCATTACCGGTTGGGCCGCTCCCCGACCGGGAACAACGCCGACGACATTGCCGACCTCGTCGATCCGAACGTCCTGCAAGCCCAACTCGTCCATCTCTAATCGAATGCGATCGGCTACTTCCCTTTCCCGCCCCGAGGGCGAGGGGATGCGGATCAAATCCTGGGCGAACGCCAAGGCGTTCTGGAAGTTCGGGTCCTTGGACATGGTTCGTGAGGTCGGCCGCTAGGCGGCCGACCCCCTCCATCGAACAGCTCGGCAGCCCTACCCGAAGAGGCGGGCGACCCAGCCGATGAGACCGGAAATCCGACCGTCGACGTCGATCTCGTGCACCCGCACGAACCACGGAGCGAGGACGAGAGATACGACGCTCATCAACTTGATGAGAATGTTGAGAGAAGGCCCCGACGTGTCCTTGAACGGGTCTCCAACCGTATCACCCACCACTGCGGCCTTGTGGGGCTCCGAGCCCTTCCCTCCGTGCGCGCCGCCCTCGATCAGCTTCTTGGCGTTGTCCCACGCCCCTCCGGCGTTGGCCATGAAGAGCGCCATGAGTACACCCGTGACCGTCGCACCGGCCAAGAAGCCACCCAGTGCCTCAACGCCAAGGAAGTAACCCACCACCACGGGGGAAACGACCGCCGTCCCACCCGGCAGAATCATCTCACGCAGCGCGGAGTCGGTCGAGATCGCAACGCAACGCGCCGAATCCGGCTTGGACGTGCCGTCCATGATGCCCGGGTTCTCCCGGAACTGCCGCCTGACCTCCTCAACCATGCCTTGGGCGGCCTTCCCCACCGCCGTCATGGTGAGTGCGGCGATGAAGAACGGGAGCATTCCGCCGATGAACAGACCGATCACCACGACCGGATTGACGAGATCGATGCCCGTTTCCGCCAACCCGACCTTGGTGCTGTACGCGGAGAAGAGCGCAAGCGCCGTGAGCGCGGCGGAGCCGATCGCGAAGCCCTTGCCTTGGGCGGCAGTCGTGTTCCCGATCGCGTCCAGCGAGTCAGTGATCGCTCGAGTCTCGGGTCCCAATCCGCTCATTTCACTGATACCGCCGGCGTTGTCCGCGATGGGCCCGTATGCGTCCACAGACATGGTCACACCCACGGTGGCCAGCATGCCGACGGCGGCGATCCCGATGCCGTACAGACCGGCGGACATGAAGGACGCGCCGATGGCGACACAGATCAGCAGCATGGGGATGGCGGTCGATTCCATGCCCACGGCGAGCCCTGCGATCAGGTTGGTCGCCGCGCCGGTGTTGCTGGCCTCTGCGATCCTCCGGACGGGTCTCGACGACGTGTAGTACTCGGTGACGAGGCCGATGGCGACACCGACGACGGTCCCCGCCACGATCGCGTACCACGGTCCTAGAGCGGGGTACGATCGGCCCCCAGCCTCCACCATCTGGAAATCCAACGCCCGGACGATGAAGAACATCGCCGCGATGAAGAGGACCGCCGCGATGAACGTGACGTTGCGCAGCGCGGCCGCCGGATCGGTGCGCTCGAGGGCCTTCATCATTCCAATACCGACCAAGGAGGCAACAAGACCCACCATGATGGTGACGATCGGAAGTGCCACCGCGTTCTCGACGTTCCCGGCCAAAGCAGCCGAACTGGCCGCGATGGCGATCGTGGCGATCACGGATCCCACATAGGACTCGAAGATGTCCGCGCCCATGCCCGCCACGTCGCCCACGTTATCCCCGACATTGTCGGCGATCGTGGCCGGATTCCTCGGATCGTCCTCCGGAATCCCGGCTTCCACCTTGCCCACGAGGTCCGCCCCGACATCGGCGGCCTTGGTGTAGATACCACCTCCCACACGGGCGAAGAGGGCGATGGAACTGGCACCCATCGCGAACCCGGATACGATCTCGGCGAAAGAAGCATGCTCTCTCGCCCCGATCGCGGATGCCCCGAAGAACCAGTAGAGCGACCCGATGCCCGCCAGGCCGAGTGCGGCCACGGAGAGTCCCATGACGGCGCCCCCGAAGAACGCGACCCGGAGGGCCTTGCCCTGACCCTCTTGGTTGGCCGCTGCCGAGGTGCGCACGTTGGCCCGGGTCGCCGCCGTCATCCCGAAGTACCCGGCCATGACCGAGCAGAAGGCGCCCACCAAATAGGCCAAGGCCGTCTGACCCGAGACCGCCCACACCAATAGCGCGGCTACGACCACCACGAAGACCGCCAACATGGAATACTCTCGACGCAGAAAAGCCATGGCCCCCAGATAGATCTGTTCGGCCAGATCCTGCATCGCCTCGCTCCCTGCGGGCTGCCCCTTCATATAACGGTAGATGATCCCCGCCACGGCCAGACCCACCAGCCCGAGTGCCCAGGACCAGCTTGCATACGTTACGAATTGGCTCATCAGGTTCCTCGTGCTATGGACGTCGGCTTCGAGAGGATCGGTGCGTACTCGATTCTCCGGCCAATCACTGGTTGAACTCGTTCATCGCCGCTTCCGTACCTTCGCTCATCCAGGCCTCGACGGCTTTGGTGAGTCCGGGAAGAAGCGCTACGACGACATCCTCATCTTCATCGTCCATGGGTGACAGCACCCAATCGGAGAGATTCACACTCCCCGGAGCCTGCCCGACCCCCACACGGAGCCGCCCGTATTCTTCGGTACCCAAGGCACCCGTGATCGACTTGAGGCCGTTGTGGCCCCCCGCCCCGCCCCGCGGTCGGAAGCGCACGCGACCTACGTCCAGCGCCGCGTCGTCCGAAATCACAAGAAGGTCCTCGGAAACGTCGAAGTCGGGTATGGTCGCCAGACCGGTGAGGGCCCCGCCGCTCTTGTTCATGAAGGTGGTGGGCTTGATCAAGCGAGTCGCTATGTCGCCCACCACCCCGTCCACCTGTAGACCCCGACCCTGCTTCTGAAAGGACTCGAAACCCCAGTCGTACGCCAGTCGATCCACGACCCACCAGCCCACGTTGTGCCGGGTGTCGTCGTACTCCGGCCCGGGGTTGCCGAGGCCCACGATCACTTTCACGACGCTCGATCCGACGAGCGAGGTCAGCCGTCGGAGTCCTCGTCCGCAGCGGCGGCGGCGCCCTCGTCGTCGCCAGCCTCCGCACCTTCCGCCACTTCGCCCTCTGCCAGCTCCATCTCCTCTTCTTCCTCGACGACCTCCTCCTTCGGCACCGCAACGAGGCAGAGCGTCTGAATGAGATCGGTCAGGAACTCGACTTCATCGTCCATCGTGAGGTCGCGCGCGTGGATGGAGTCTCCGACGTTCAACGCGGAGACGTCCACCTCGATGCTCTCTGGGAAATTGGCCGGGACGCACTTGACCCGAAGCTCGTGAAGGATCACTTCGAGCACGCCGCCGAACTTCGCCCCCTCAGCAGTCCCTGTGTAGTGGATCGGAACATCGACTTCGATGGCCACACCCCTTTGGATGCAGTAGAAGTCGACGTGCACGAGGTCGGGCCGGTAGGGGTGCATTTGGATCTCACGCACGAGCGTTTCAAGCGCTTCGGGATCATCATCGACCTGTACGTTGACGATCGTGTTGTCTACCGAGATGGAGTGGAAGAGGTGAAGAGCCTCTTTGGCATCCACGGTCAGCGCGATGGACTCCTGGTCCTTGCCGTAGATCACGGCCGGTACTCGCCCCGCCGCCCGAATTTTCCGAGCGGCACCCTTGCCGGTCTCGCTGCGGCGCCTCGCCGTAAGTCCAGTATTAGCAGTCATCTTCTGGTTTCAACTCTGTTGTAGTTCCATCGCCGACTCGGTACCCGGATCGGCTAGTTCTCTGTGGCCAGCTCGAACAGCCGGGTCACCGACTCATTCTCGTGAACGCACTCGATGGCTTTCGCGAACAGGTTCGCCACCGAGAGTATTTTCAAGCCGTCGAAGCGACGCTCCTCGGGCACATGGATCGTGTTGGTAACGACGAATTCCTCGAGCGGCGCCGCCGAAAGCTTCTCCACGGCGTTCCCCGAGAGCAAGGCGTGCGTGGCGCCCGCATAGACCTGCCGGGCTCCCCGTTCACGGAGCGCGTGCACCGCGTTCGCCAGGGTCCCGCCCGTGTCGACCATGTCATCGACGAGCAGGCACGTCCTTCCTCGTACCTCACCGACCACGTTGAGCACCTCTGCCTCATTCGCGGCCGGCCTACGCTTGTCGATGATGGCGAAGGTGCCGCCGAGCCGTTTGGCGAAGCCGCGCGCCATCTTGGCCGAGCCCACGTCGGGAGCCACGACCACCAGATCCGTCAGATTTTTGTCAAGGAAGTACTGGGTCAGAACGGGCGCGGCGTAGAGGTGGTCCACCGGAATGTCGAAGAACCCCTGGATCTGATGTTGATGGAAGTCCATTCCGATCATCCGATCCGCACCGGCAGCCACCATGAGATTCGCCACCAACTTGGCACCGATCGCGACACGTGGCTGGTCCTTTCGGTCCTGCCTAGCGTAGCCGAAATACGGAACCACTGCCGTCACGCGTGCCGCCGAGGCGCGAGACGCCGCGTCGATCAGCAGGAGCAGCTCCATAATGGAGTCCCCCGGTGCTACCGTGGGCTGGATGATGAAAACGTCCCGCCCGCGGGCGTTTCGGTCGATGCGAACGAAGATCTCGCCATCGGCGAAATTCCGAATCGTGGCGGATTCGGGGTCTTCTCCGAGGATCTGCCCGATCTCCGCTCCCAGAGGGCGGTTCGCCCTTCCCGAAAGCACGAGGAGTGGGCCTCTGCGAAATGTGTCGTCCATGGACCTCAGCCCGTGTGGAGCACCAAATGGCAACAGCCTGAAAAGTTAGATCTTCCGAGAGGGGTCGTCAACGCCGAACGTCTTGTGGTTGTGCGACTTTTGCGTCTCCCGAAGAGACCTCGACGGTACGGGTTCGGACCAGCGGTTCCCGACCTCGCATCGAGACCTCGAGGCGCAGTACGTACACTCCGTCCTCGAGTTCAGGTATGTCGACGTCCACCGAGCGAAACCAGGGCCCGCGCTCACTCGGCCCCGGCTCGCTCCAGCCGACCCGGAGAGGTCCGTCCGCTCCGTCGGCCAAACCCAACCACCGCCCCACCCTGCCGAGAACACCATCCCTCTCTCGGGAGACACTCACCTCGAAATCCACGTCCTCATGACGCCAACCGAGACCGAAGATCTCCCACGCCACGGTAATTTCCTGCCCCGCGACGAGTCCCAGCGAGGGTCGCATGAACGGCATGGCCTCATCGAGACGCTGCTGAGCCGCGGCGGCCCGGTCGAGCACCATGAGGTCCGAAAGTGTGGCCAGGTCCGTCGGCACGGTGTCCGTCATGATGCCGTGACGAATCCGCCCGCCGCGGCCGTCCGACGGCGCCCACGCTTCGAGGCTCATGAAATAGCTCCCGGCCGGCACCGACAGCGTGAGCACCCCCACGCCCTCTCCCACGCGGCGTGCCTCGCTGATCCTCCCATCGGGATCGATCAGGAACAGCCCGACACGATCGGGCCCGGCTAGCGACACCGGCTGCGCCCACGGAAGCGGGCCCTCGGGTCCGTTGGAGGAACCCGCGTCCGGGGGGGAGGACCCGGTCGCGGGCGAATCGGACGCCCCAGGCAATCGTGTAGCAGCAACGACCCGCATGCTGTCACCCCGGTGAAGGACCGCCACCTGCCCGACTCCCGCGCTCAAGTCGGGCGAATACGCTGCCACATGCGAGCTCCGCGGATGTTCGTCCGGTCCCCATGCGCCGGGTTCGATCTGCCAAGGCCTCTCGAGTACGGTTCCGGGAGGGACGAACTCTCGGGACTGTGGCAGAACGTGTCCGATCACACCGCCGTCGCGACGGACCAACCCGACGCTGGGACGATGTCTTTCCCAGCCCTTCTCCCAACCGTACCGAACAGTCAGCTCCTCCAGATCACTCCCCCAGCGCATACCGTGCGGGTTACGAGCACGGTCGCTCAGCTCGGAGAAGGTCCAGCGAGCATAGTGTTCGGTCTTCCGATCGTTACCGGGCATCAGGTAGAGCGGATCGGCGAGAAGCCAGAACCAGGCAAGCAGGGTGTCCCACTCCCCGTGGGCCGCGTCGTCGAACAGGTCCCGAGCCTTACCGTCAAGGAGGAGGTCCGGATCACGCCACGCCCGCGCGGCCTCCGGATCCATGCCGGCGAATCCACGTTCGAACGCCGCTAAAGCCTCTTCATGGTCGCCCGCTCCATGTGAGGAGAACCCCTCGAGCACTGCGCACCACCATCCTGGTTGGGCACCGCAAGCACGAGCCAAATCGCCTGCTTCGCTCCAACGGCCCGCCTCGGCCAGGTAGAAGACCCTCTGCCCGAGAATCCACGTGTCTCCCGGGATCTCCACGGCAAGCTCGGCGAGTCCTGCGAGCAGGCCCTCGCGCAAAGCCACCATCTCCGGCGTGTCGGCCACTGGCTGCCAACCGTCGTCCCCGGAATGCCACATACAAAAACGGCCCACACGCTCCTCGCAGGGTCCGCCTCCCCCCCCGTCAGCCCACGGCAAGAAGTGCCGGCGTTGGCGCTCGAAGCGAGCCTGGACGCTTCTGGCTTCACCGAGCACGTCAGACGAATCTCGGGCCGCCGATCCGGGAGTTTCCTGTAGATTCCAAGCTGTCGGATCAACCGCCGCGGTGCTCGCGAGCGCCAGCGCTTCGGTCCGTCCCGGTGGAATGATGATCCCGACGGCCATCAAGAGGGCGAACCCCGGCAGAATCCGGATCATGATCCGCTTGCGCCCTGTCATTCGGTGATTCGGTGCACGTCAATCCGCCTCCAGCCACGAGCTCGGCCCGATCGGGGCGACCCCCTTGACTCCCCTTCCGGGCCTCGACTCGGGAAGCGATGAGAACATTGCCCCATCCGCGTGCTCGTCATACTTAAGTGCACGGCGCATAACGACCAAGCCGACCGAAGTCCCCTTCAGGAGGTGGTAAATGAAAGCCACGTTCGGCGTTCCCGCCCTACTCGCAATTTGCCTAGTCGCCGCACAGCCCGAAGAGCCCGTACAACCCACGGTACAGGAAGCGGCAGTCGTCGTCATCGGCGTGTCGGGTGACGACGTGACTGCCAGTCCCAGCGTGATCGTGGTGAACCGGGGTCAGGCCGTCGAATGGCAATTGGCGGAGGGTTCGGGCATCGAGCGATTTCAGGTGCGATTCCAGTCCGGACGGCCGTTCGGCGTCGGCCCATCTCAGCGTGGGATCGACAGCAGCCGGGGCACCGCGGCCCACCGGGCCCGAGGAGTGGTCGCCGGCGACGCCGAGGTCGGCGCGCGCTACAAGTACGATATCCGTGTCTGGCGGGGACCGGGGCAACCGTTGTTCCTCGACCCGGAAGTCGAGATCGGCACGGGCCGACAGTCGAGATCGGCACGGGCCGACAGGAGCCACGATAGCCCGGAAGGCTAGTGCGACTCGTCGGCGATGAGGGCCTTGAAGTCCTCGTTCTCGCGCAGAGCCCTCCACCACCAGTCGTTGGCGATATAGGCCTTCCGATCCGGCATGCGGTCGAGGAACTCGGCCAGGAGGGCCACCGCTCGTTCCGGCTCGCCGAGTTGAATCCGTGTGTTGGCCTCGTAGTAACGAGCCCAAGGGTCGTCGCCGACCTGCTGACGAACGCGGTCGACGACGGCCTTTGCGCTATCCGACATGCCGGCCCGGGCAAGGACTCCCGCGACCAACAGCTCGCCGTTGAGCCAACCCAGCGTCGCCGACAGGTCCCATGCCATCTGTGCGTCGGCTTCGGCGCCGTCCCACCCGGACAGGATGACCAACGCCGTCGCGCGGAACGCCGCTTCGGCCGGGTACCGATTGCGACCGGCTTCCGTCCACGACTCCGCTCGGTCCAGATCTCCAAGATCGAGCCACACCTGCCCGAGCGTGAAGAGGATCTCCTTTTCGGCGTTGATCAGGAAAGGGTCCGCATCCAACGCGTGCTGGGCCGCCACGGACGCCTCGGCGAAGTCGCCCCCCACACGCAGGAGGTCCGCGAGCGCCACCCAAGCGCGGGCCCGCGAGGAGTCCGACGCGACGGCCGCTCTGAGATCCTCCTCCGCATTTAGTCGGTAGCCTCTCACCTTCGTCGAATCGGCGGCGATGGAGTTGAGCCAGCTCAGGTCGTTCCGAAGAACGCCTCGGAGCTCCAAGGCCGGCGGGTACCCTTGATTCCGGGTCAAGGCCCTTTCGGCATGGGCGATCCCAAGGCGAATCGTCTCCTCATCGCGACGGCCCCGAGATCCCGTGAAGCTGGCCCTCGTCAATGCCACCCAGCCCCTTTGGACCACGGGCTGCATCCAGTTCGGATCGAACGACTCGGCAAGCGCCAGGATCGAATCGGCCTGCCCGAGCACGCGGACCGCCGACTCCGCATCCCCCAAGCTCCAGCGCAGCGTGTCTGCGTCCTCCATGAGCCGGGTGGCCCGCTGGAGAGACTGCCAGGCCTCATTGCTCTTGGTGCCTTCACGGACCTCTCTCGAGCGCAGCTCTCGGCCGAGATGGCGGCCGAGCAGGCGCGTCGCCTCCTCCACGATGTCGTCGCGCAGGGACAGGACGTCCTCACCTCCACGGACGATCCGCTCGCTGAAGGACTGCGTCTGCGTCGTCCCGTCCACCAGCTTCACGGTCGCGACGAGTCGATCTCCCGAGCGCTCGACGCTCCCTTCGACCAGGCTACCCACTCCGAGGACCCTCGCGAGGCTGTCGATCGGGATTGGGTTGTCGCGGTAGGGCTTGACTCCGTTACGCGAAACGACCCTGAGCGGCTGGATCAGCCCAAGAGCGTTGATAAGCGACTCGGTCAGTCCGTCAGCGAGATAACCCAGGTCCTGGTCAGCGCTGAGGTCGTCGAAATAGAGGACGGCGATGTTGGTGGGATCGAGAGAGGGTCCGCCGCGGCGGGACATCCAAGACCTCGACGACATCACCGTGAACAGAACTACGCATGTGACGGCCGCGCCGAACCAGACCACCGGGTTCCGTTTCGCCCGCGTCGATCCGATGCCCGACCAGGCCCGACCCGATCCGGAGGACCCGCCGACTACGACGCCGGCCAGCGAATCGACGAATGCCCTCCCCCCCGGCCATCGATTGCCGGGGTCCTTCTCCATGAGCCCGCGCAGAGCATCCTCCACCGCCTTTGGTACCTTCACCCCCTTGCTCGCGAGGGAATCCGGCGTTTTGTTCACGTGGCTGATCAACACGGCTCTGGACGATTCGCCTGCGAACGGCGGTTCTCCGCAGAGCATCTCGTAGACCACGCACCCGAGCGAGTAGAGATCGCTCCGGCCGTCGATGTGCCTCTCGCCCGCCGCCTGCTCCGGACTCATGTATGAGATGGATCCCACAGTGAGCCCCGTGGACGTCATCCTGTCCTCTTTCGCGTCGCTCAGAGCCCTGGCGACCCCGAAGTCCGCGATAAGGGCGTGTCCCTCCGAGAGCAGGATGTTGGCGGGCTTGATGTCACGATGGACGACGCCACGGCTATGGGCGTAGTCGAGTCCCTCCGCGACGTCACGGGCGATGCGCAGGGCTTCATCGAGCGGCAGCCGCTCATCACGATCGAGCCGGTCCCGCAGGGACTCCCCTTCCACGTAAGGCATTACGTAGTAGAGGAATCCGTCCACTTCTCCGGAATCGTGAAGAGGCAGGACGTGAGGATGGTTCAGGCCCGCGGCGATCTCGATTTCACGTAGGAACCGCTTCGGGCCGACCGTGGCCGCCAGCTCGGGGAGCAGGACCTTGAGCGCGACCCGCCGACTGTGCTTGGAGTCCACGGCCAGGTACACAACGGCCATGCCACCCTGCCCCAACTCGCGCTCGAGCGTGTAGCGCCCGGCGAGAGCTTCCTTCAGGCGGTCGAAGTCCAATAGCATGCGTTTGTCCGTGACGGGTCGGGCTCTGGCCGCAACATCGGAGGAAAGGTTGCCCTGGCCTCCGGGCTGGGCAAGCAGAAACCCCCGTGAGGCCGAGCCATCACGGGGGTTCCAGGAGTTGGCCCGGATGGATTCGAACCATCACCGCCGGTGCCAAAGACCGGTGTCCTGCCATTAGACGACGGGCCACTACGACTGCTCCCTCATGTCCGACTCCATAAGTCACGAAGCCGGTGCACAATCCTACCCGAGGGCACGACCGGGTTCAACCCGAGGCGGGTGGAGGCCTAAGCTACCCCCGTAGGGGCCGGCTGGGCTGCCAGGGTCCGAGTGACCACGAATTCGACGTCGGGCCAGGATGACGAGAGCGAGTCACTGGCCGCCGTGGCGAGCGTCTGGGTGTCGAAGATCGCGAAGAGCGCCGCACCGCTGCCCGAGAGGCGTGCGGCGGTAGCGCCTGATCCGTCGATCGCCTCCCTGAGCTCGGCGAGCCGTGGGTGACGAGCGAAGACCGAAGGCTCGAAGTCGTTCACGCAGATCTCGGCGAGTCGCTCGGATCGCTCGAAGGCGCCGAGATCATGTGTCGAAGGCGCGGCTCGAACGTCGGGACCCAGCCCCTCGTAGGCCTCGGCTGTCGATACCTGCACGGCGGGTAGAGCCAGGAGCACAGCGGTCTCATGGTCCGCGGGGAGGGCCATGAGCTGTTCGCCTCGACCCCACGCCAACGCCCTTCCGGCACCCGCGGTGAAGAACGGCACATCGGACCCCAGATGGGCCCCGCACCGCAGCAACTCCGACTCCGAAACCGGGTTGCCGAACAGCAGGTTCATCGCCCTTAGGGTAGCGCCTGCGTCAGACGATCCACCTCCGAGACCCGCCCCCGTCGGTATGTTCTTGGTCAGGCGAACGTGAACGCCTTCGTCTGCCGCGGCGACTTCGAGAAAGCTGCGTGCCGCCCGACACGCCAGGTTGTCCTCGTCGGGTCCGACGTCGGCACCGAGGACCTCGAGCGACACACCTTGTTCGCCACGTTCCACTCGCAGTTCATCACAGAAATCCACTGCGGCGAAGAGAGTCTCGATTTGATGATATCCCGAGAGTTCCCGCGCCAGGACACGCAAGAAGAGATTGATCTTGGCCGGAGCCCTCACCTGGACCGAAGATAGTTCAGCCACGATCCGAGGTCCCCGCCTCCGAATCGACGTGCCCGTGGATCGCCTCCGGCGTCGGAGACTCTATCGCACGCTGTGCGGTGGCTTCACTACCCCGAATCTCGGCCACGGAGAAACCCATCCGCCAGGCGTAGTAGAAGCCGATGATGGTGACCGGAAAGAAGCCGCCGAGATGGTAACCGAAGGCGAACGCCAGGGTGGCGGGAGCCGCTGCACCGTAGACCCCGTTCAAAGCCAGGTCGGCCCCGAGCTGGAAGGTGCCGAAGAAGCCGGGGGACGCAGGGATGGCCACCGCGAACCCGACCACGGCCGCGGTGAATACGGCGGCGGCAAACCCCAAATCGATGCCGAATGCCTTCATGCCGAGCCAAAACGACCAACCGTGCCAGATCCAGAAGCCGTAGCTCCACAGAATGGCAGTGGTCAGCAGCCTCGGATGCCTCAGCACCTTCAGGGCCTGCAGGAACGACTCGAGCGCGCCCACCAGCCTGGCCCCCAGCGGGCTCGGCAGCCGCGCGCAGATCCGTTCGGCCATGCGGATCAAGGGCTCCGGGAAGATGAGCAGAGCGACGAGGCCGACGAGGAATACCGCCAGCATCACGAACGTGGCCTTCAGAATCGTCCCGCCCGCCCCGGCCAGGAAGTCCTCGGTACCCGGAAAGGACGGGAGGGCCATCGGTACCAGAAAGAGGGTGACGAGAACCAGCGAGTCCAGGAAACGCTCGACGACCAGGCTACCGAACGCTCCGGACGCGGTGACCTTCTCCGTGCGACTCAGCGCGAACGGCCGGGCGAGCTCCCCGAGTCTGGCAGGAAACACGTTGTTGACCGCGAAGCCGATGCAGATGGCGGCGAAGCGGGACCGTAACCTCGAATCGGGACAAACGGGTTGGAGCAGCACATGCCAGCGGAGCGCACGGATGAAGTACCCCGCCGTACCCACGGCGATGGAAGCGAGGAAGTACCAGACATTCGCCTCAGATATCTGCTCCAGGATTTGCCCGGGGTCCTCACCGCGGAGTACCCACCATATGAAAAAGGCGCTGACGCCGACCCCGACGATGGCCTTCCAGTTGGGCCTCAAGCGCCCGCCGCTCCGCCCCTGGCGGCCTTGATCAGCTCGCCCATTTCCCGTACGGCCCGCTCCATACCCACCAGAACCGCCCGCGATACGATGGAGTGTCCGATATTCAGTTCTTCGATGAGCGCGATGGCCGCCACCGGCGCGACGTTCTCGTACGTCAATCCATGTCCGGCGTGGACGGATAGGCCGAAGCTCGCGGCCAGCGTGGCCGCGTCCGCCAATCTGGCGAGCTGGACCCGGCCTTCCGGTGTTGTCCAGACGTTCGCGTACTCACCCGTGTGAAGCTCCACCGCGTCGGCACCCAGTTCGGCCGACTTGCGGATCACGTCTTCGTCGGGATCGACGAACAGCGCGGTGCGGATGCCGGCTTGCCTCAGTCTCTGCAGAGCCACCCGGGTCGCGGCGAGAACCTCCTCGTCCCTCAACGCCAGCCCCCCTTCGGTGGTGACTTCCTCTCGCTTCTCCGGCACCAGGGTCGCCTGCATCGGGCGAAGTTCGCAGGCGATGGACAGGACGTCCGTGGCCGCCGCCAGTTCGAAGTTCACTCCTGTGCGCACGGTCTTCATCAGAAGGCGTACGTCTCGTTCGCTGACATGCCTCCGGTCCTCGCGCAGGTGCACGGTGATCCCGTGAGCACCTGCCAATTCGACCAGCACGGCGGCGCGAACAGGATCGGGCTCGTCCGTCCCACGTGCCTCGCGCACGGTCGCGACATGGTCGATGTTGACGTAGAACCTCATTGTTCACCCTCGAACAGCTTCCAAACGGAGCCCATAGTTTCCTCGTCGATGTTCTCGGCCCCCAAGAGCTCGATCAGCTCCCGGCCGAGCACCTTGTATATTTCACGCCATCGTGGATCAATACTTCTCAAGTGAAGGCTCAAGGTCTCGACTTCGCCTCGGGTGATCGGCCCCACCAAAGCCCGTTCAAGGCCCATCTCTTCGATGTTGTCGATGGTCCCCCGCGCCAACGACAGCAGCGCCGCCATGGCGTCGTCGCCCGAAACCCCGGCCGAGCCGAGCATCCGGTACGCCGAAGCCAGCACGACAGCAAGATAATTCGATCCCAACACGGCTGCCGCATGTTGGATCGGACGGGACCGCGTAGGAACCGAAATCGCCCTGCACCCCAAGAGACCCAGAACCCGATGTGCGACCTGCAACGCCTGAGGCTCCCCCGCGATCGAGACGGACGATCCCGCGAGCCGATCGGCTCCGGTCACGGGGTGCGCTACGGTCTGGAGCGGATAGAAAGAGCCCACGTGGTACCCGACGGCATGAAGTGGGCTCAAGGCGTCCGTACTCAAGGCACCCGACATGTGGAAGGCAGCGCAGCGCCCGGGTGCCTCTCCCAACGCCGCCAGAGCCCGAGCGAGTTCGGGCACCGCGTCGTCAGGAACGGCCAGGAAGACCCCGGTCGTGTCGGGGGACGGTCGCTCCAATCCGAACACATATCGAGCCACTCCCTGGTTGAAGAGGGGATGTGACGGCGGCTCGGGACGCCGACCCTGATATACGAGGCTATCCACACCGTCGGCCTGCCAGAGAGCGGACCCGAGCGCGAGCCCCAGCCTTCCGGGCCCGACGATCATCAGCCGGTCGTTCACGGAGTCGGCCCGTGCTCCCGGACCAACTCGAGCCCGTCGATGTGAGCGAGTCGGCCCCACAGCGCCGGCGCGATCCTGATCTCGAGCTCGAGCGTCGTCCCGTCATGTGACTGATCCAGCACCTCCCCCTCTCTATGAAGGAGGGCCAACGTCTCACCATCCCCCGCGGGTAGGCGCACGGTGAGGTGCCGCAGTCCTGCACGCATACGCGCCTTCAATACCGACCTGAGTCCGTCGAGCTTCCCGTCGTCCAGCGCCGACACGAACACACAGGGTGTCGGCTCGAGCGCACGCATTCGCTTCGCGAGC
Organism: Longimicrobiales bacterium; assembly: GCA_965226925.1. Lineage (GTDB taxonomy): Bacteria > Gemmatimonadota > Gemmatimonadetes > Longimicrobiales > Gaopeijiaceae > CBDDCX01. The sequence goes on from CBDDEN010000010.1 coordinate 163,397, forward strand.
GCGTCCTCTTCGGCGTGGGTCAAGCGATCGACCTTGTTGAACGCCAGCACCTGAGGTCGACCGGTCAGATCCAGCGCCTCCAGAACCTCCTCGACGACCTCTTTCTGCTCCTCCCAATCCGGATAGGATGCATCGATGACGTGCAGGAGGAGGTTCGCTTCGCGAGCCTCCTCGAGCGTGGATCGAAAGGAAGCGACCAAGTGGTGAGGTAGCTTGCGGATGAACCCCACAGTGTCCGTCACCAGCACCTCGAAGCCGTCCCCGAGCGGCACGGACCTGGTCGCAGAGTCCAGCGTCGCGAACAGGCGGTCCTCCACGAAGAGGTCGGACCCCGACAGAGCACGGAGCAACGACGACTTGCCGGCATTGGTGTAGCCCACCAGTGCCACGCGAAAGCTCCCGTCGCGGGAACGGCGCTGGACCTCTCGGGCGCGTGCAACGACCTCGAGCTTCTTGCGAAGATCGGCGATTCTGCGACCGATCAGACGGCGGTCGGATTCGAGCTGCGTTTCCCCGGGGCCCCTGAGACCCACTCCGCCGCGGATTCTCGAGAGGTGCGTCCACATCCGCTTTAGGCGTGGAAGCAGATACTGAAGCTGTGCCAGCTCGACCTGCATCTTGGATTCACTGGTCCGGGCCCGCGTCGCGAAGATGTCGAGAATGAGCTCGGAGCGGTCCATTACCCGCACCCCCACTCGGTCTTCAAGCGCCTTGCCCTGCGCGGGAGTCAACTCTTCGTCGAAGATGACGAGGTCGGCGGACTCCGCCGTAACACGGTCTCGAAGCTCGTCGACCTTACCCTGGCCGATAAAGAAGCGCGGATGTGGGGCGTCGATCCACTGCCTTACCACGTCGACCACTTCTCCGCCGGCGGTATCGGTGAGGCGCGCGAGCTCCTCGAGATGCTCCAAGACGACGCGCTCATCGAGGGTCTTGAGAGGAGCACCCACCAGGACGGTCCGATCGACGGGCGTCCGGTTGTCTATCAACTGGGTGGGAATGATGACTCCTGGGTGTCGGAATCTCGTCGGCTGGCTGCATCTCTATGAGCCTTCCAGCGATCGAGCCGATCCTTGATACTCTCCTCGAAGCCGGCCGATCCCGGCTGGTAGAAGCTCTGCCCGGCCACCTCCTCGGGAAGGTACTCCTGCGAGGCGATACCGCCCGACTCGTCGGGGTCGTACCGATACCCCTCACCGTACCCCAGTTCCTTCATGAGCTCCGTCGGAGCGTTACGAATGTGAAGTGGGACGGGCGCCGACGGGCTCTCCTGAGCACTCCTTCGAGCCGCCTTCCAAGCGACATAGGTCCGGTTGGACTTTGGGGCGGACGCCAGGTAGACGGCGGCCTCGGCCAAAGCCAGCTCTCCTTCCGGAGGGCCCAGAAAGTGAAAGGCGTCCCTCGCGGCGATTGCGACGCTCAGGGCACCTGGGTCGGCCAGTCCGATGTCCTCACTGGCCATGCGGACCAGCCGGCGCGCGATGTAGAGAGGATCCTCTCCGCCCTCGAGCATGCGGGCCAGCCAATAGAGGGCGCCGTCCGGACTTCCTCCGCGCACGGCCTTGTGCAGTGCCGAGATGAGATTGAAGTGCTCCTCCCCCGACTTGTCGTAGACGGCGAAGCGATGTTGAACGGCCTCCTCGGCGCACGACCGGTCCACGGCCCCGCCGGGGCCCGCCAGCTTCGCGGCCGTCTCCAGAATTCCCAAACCCCTCCGAGCGTCTCCATCCGCAGCACGAGCCATGGCCTCGAGAGCGTCCGATTCCACCTCGAGCCCCAAGGAGCCCAGGCCCCTTTCCGCATCTTCGAGGGCTGTGCGCAAGATGTCCTCGATGTCCTCGGGAGAAAGCGGCTTCAGGGCGAACACGGGAGCGCGTGAAAGCAGCGGGCGGACGACTTCGAAGCTCGGATTCTCGGTCGTGGCGCCGATCAGCACGATGGTGCCGCTCTCGACGTGAGGCAGGAAGGCGTCTTGTTGTGCCTTGTTGAAACGGTGGATCTCGTCACAGAAGAGAATGGTTCCCCGGCCGGTGGCCCTCTTCCGTTCCTTCGCCTCCTTGATCACTTCCCTGACCCTCGCTACCCCCTCGGTCACGGCCGAGAACGCCACAAACGCGGCCTCCGTCCTGTCGGCCACCAGGCGTGCCAACGTCGTCTTTCCGCTGCCGGGCGGCCCCCAGAGGATCATGCTACCCGGGTTCCCCTGCTCGACCTGGGAACGCAGGGCCTTTCCCGGCCCGAGCACATGTTCCTGTCCCTTGAACTCCTCCATCGTCCGCGGGCGCATCCGGGCGGCGAGCGGCGAATCCGGGTCCACATGGGCCTCGGCGGCGACATCGCGAGAGTGCCGTGGAGGCTCACTCATGGGAAACAGCTCGAGATCAGTCATGGGGCTCGTGATGGGCGGTGGCCGACGGCGACGACCCGGTGATCCCCAGACCCCGCACGAGCGCTTCCAGCCCGGGCCGGGTGTTCGCCTCGGGATGTTCCAGCACGTGCTCGAGGAGACGTTCGAGAAGCTCTCCGAACGCCGGACCCGGAGTGAACCCCATCGCCTGGAGGTGCTCGCCGTTCAGGGCGAGGTCCGCGACAACGAGCGGCGGTTTCGTACGCAAGACCCCTCGAATCGCCGCGATGCGCCCGATCACGTCGGCGGGGCCCTCGGATTCGGAGGCGCCGCCCGGGGCCAAACCAGCGCGGGCCTCGGCCAACCAGATCCGAGCCAGATCCGGGAACAGTGCGGCGTCGGTTCGGTTGAGCCAGCGCCTGATGTCCGTGGGCTCCTCCGACGGCAGGCCAAGGGTCCTGTTGGCGACGAGGCGGGAGACCCGTTTCGTCAGGGCGTTCGAGCACTTCAGCCGGCCCAAGAGGCCCTCTACGGCAGCGCGTGCCGTACGGGCGTCGGCCGAGCCTTCGACTGCCAGGGGCGAGACGAGTGTTGCCAGCCTCACCCAGGGTCGGCTGCGCGGCACGGCGTCGCACGCACAGAGCACGTAGTCGAGCGAAGTCTGAGCCGAGTCGCCGGTGGCCTCGACAAGCTCCGGATAGAGCTTCGCCAGTGCGCCCGAGCGGCCGTAGAGTCCCAAGGCGATCGACGGGCTCTCGGCCTGCGAGAGAACCTTCAGGAGCTCCTCTTGGACCCGCTCGGCCGACAGTTCGTCCAGTCGGGGCACCGCGTCACAAAGAGCCTGCCACGTGTCCGGCTCTATCGTGAATCCGAACTGGCCTGCAAACCGGAGGGCCCTCAACACCCGTAGGAAATCCTCGGCGAACCGCTCCTCCGGAACCCCGACCGTACGGAGGATCCCCGCTTTCAGGTCGGCCACTCCGTCGGCGAGGTCCAGAAGCACCCCGCGCACCGGATGCCAGGCGATGGCGTTGAATGTGAAGTCCCGCCGGGCAAGATCCTCTTCGATGGTGTCGGCGAACTCGACGACGGCCCGGCGGCCGAACGTCTCGATGTCCCGGCGGAAGGTCGTGACCTCGTAGAGTGTCCCTCCGCCCCCGAGCACCCCGACCGTGCCGTGGTCGACGCCGATCGGTACGGTGCGCGGAAAAGTGCGCATTATCTCGTCCGGCCTCGCGCGGGTGGCCAGATCCCAGTCCCCTGCGGGGTAACCGAGCAGTAGGTCGCGGAGGGCGCCTCCCACGATCCACGTCTCGAAGCCCGCATCCTCCAGCGCGGTGGCGATCCGAAGAACCGCCGCGGGTGGGGTCGGGAGGAAATCCACTACCCCACCAGGACTGCCCCCCCGTTGACGTTGAGAATCTCGCCGGTGATGTGGCGCGCCAAGGGTGAGCAGAGGAAGACGATGGGTCCCGCGATGTCGTCGGCGGTCGCGATCCGACCCAGCGGGATCGTGCTTTCGATCCGAGCTCGATCGCCCGCATCCATCACCGGGTGCACCATTTCCGTGTCGATCCAGCCGGGAGCCACGGCGTTGACGGTGACCCCCTTCGGGGCCAATTCCACGCAGAGGCCCTTGACGAGTGAGATCATGCCTCCCTTCGACGCCGCGTAGTCCGCATGATAGGCCTCACCTCGTTGCCCCGCAGTCGAGCTGACCAGGACGATCGCTCCGCCAGGGCGCACCCTTCGGGCCGCCTCGCGAGTGGTGTAGAAGATCGAGTCCAGGTTGCACGCCAGGGTCTTCCGCCACTGACTCTCGTCCATGTCGGCCAGTGGGACATCGTCAACGGGCCAGATCCCTGCGTTTCCGATGAAGAAATCCAGACCGTCGAATTCACGGTCGGCGCGCTCGAAGAGCCGGGCTGCATCCTCTGATCGGGAGAGATCTCCCGCCTCGGCCCAGGCCTGCACGCCGAGGTTCGAGAGTTCGTCGACCACGTGTCGGGCCTCATCTTCACGGGTGCGGTAGCCTATTCCGACATCGACACCCGCCTTCGCCAGCAGTCGAGCCGTGGCGCCTCCCACGCCTCGCGACGCCCCGGTCACGACCGCAGTCCGCCCCTTCAGATCGATGAGTGCCACATCGGCCTCCTCCGATTGGACATAGTGGATAGATTTCGCCTCCCCCGGATCATCGCGGTTCACCGGAGAGGGTTCGGTCGACTCGGTCACAGATCGCGTGTCCGATCGCCAGATGAAGCTCCTGTGCTCGGGCTGTACTCTCCGTCGGCACGATCACCGCTACGTCCACGGCCGCCCCCAGACGGCCACCTCCCTTCGCCAGAAGTGCCACGGTGCGTAGGCCGACCCGCCGGGCCGCTTCGACGGCTCGAATCAGGTTTTCCGATTCGCCGCTCGTCGAGTGGAGGAAGAGTAGGTCCCCCGAGCGGCCGACCGCCTCGACCTGTCGGGAGAAGACCTCATCGAAGCCCAGATCATTACCGCCGGCGGTGAGGACCGAACTGTCGGTGGTGAGGGCCATCGCTCGTAACGGTCCTCTTTCCCGCCGAAACCGGATCACGTACTCCGCCGCGAGGTGCTGCGCGTCCGCGGCCGATCCCCCGTTCCCGCAGAACAGCAACGCACCGTCGGCGGCCAGGGTCTCCAGGACCATCGAAGTGACCGTCTCGATCTCGCCGGCCAACGTCACGGCACACGACGCGGCCAACTCCGAGAGCTCGAGTAGCTCTCCAGATCCCTGCGCTTCGTCAGACAACTGACTCACCCTTTGAAGATGCTCTTGAACCGCCCCCAGAGCGGTTGTTCGATCACGAGCCCCGGCACCGGCAAAGGCTCCTCACCCCGGAAGACCCGCCCCGGATTGCTCACTGTGAGCAGCTGGACCTGTTCTCCTCCCCCGTGCTCGTGAAGGAAGGCCGAGGCATCTCTAAGGTAGATGCCGAGGTGGCGTCGGGCATGGAAGTCGCTGGAGAGGTAGTCTACCCAACCACGGGCCAACAGCTCGCGGGCCGTGTCCTTGGCCTCGGGCCCATAGCGACCCGCGAACGATCCATGATTGACCTGGAGGTACGCACCCGACATTCGCCAGGCGCCGGCGAGCTCGAGGTCTTGCTGCATCCCCTGGTACCGCTCCGGATGGGCAATGATCGGTCGGTACCCGGCGTCGCTGATCCGTTTGATCACGTGCTCGGTACGAGGGGGAATCTGGAGTCGCGGCCACTCCACGAGCACGAAGACGGTGCCGGCCAACCGAAGTCGGGGATCGGAGAGGTCCGGGTCGGGCACGTCCAACATGACCTCGAAGCCGCGATCGAACTCCAGATCCGAGAAACGTTCTCCCACGGCGGTGGAAACCTCGTCCCAAGCGACGTCCACTTCGGCCAGGCGCCCTGCGAGCTTCACCGGGTCGTGGGTGAGGCTGGCGTTCAGGTGAGGCGTCGTACAGATTCGGCCGATTCCGGCGCCCACCATGCGCTCCACGGCTTCGAGAGCCTCCTCCAGAGTCCGCGCACCGTCATCCACGCCGGGGATGAGATGACTGTGGAAGTCGGTCGTGACCGTCGAACCATCCGAGGTCATGTCGACGGCTCCGGGGAATCGGAGGAGCCGTCCTCATCCGAACGGAGCAGCTCCAGCAGGTCGACCAGGCTGCGCTCAACGTCTTCTTCGCCGGCCGACGCTTCGCATGCGTAGGTCAGCAGCGCGTCGGCCGCCAGGAGGTGAAACGCCCCCTCCCGATCACGGCCGGGCCGGGCGAGCACCTCACTCAATCGGTCTACGGCAGCGGCACCCAATGCTCGACTGACCGACCTTCCCTGCGCGGGTTCGACCTCGAGCCGTGCTGCGAACTCCGGCGGCGGCGTGGGCACCCGCTGGGCCAGCCATGCCATCGGATCCGCCGTCAACCGTCGGAGTCCCGTCCGAGCTTCTCCACCACGTCGCGTCCGGCCCGGAGAGCTTCATCGAGTCGTTCCGGGTCTTCGACACCGGCCTGAGCCATGTGGGGACGTCCGCCGCCCTTCCCCCCGACGACGATCGCCACCTCGCGGACGACGGCGTCGGCCCGTACACCCCGGCCGATTACGTCGTCGGTCGCGAAAGCGAAAAGGGTGTACTTGTCGCCCGGCAGCTCGGCGGCCACCACCGCAACCCCGCTTCCGGCTTCCGTGAGGAACGCGTCTCCCCACTTCCGAACGTCGTCGGCGTTGCGCGCGCGAAGCCGCACGGCCTTGTACGCGGTGGTCGAACCCTCGACCGCGACATCCTCCTCTACCACCACGGTCTCGCCGGCCCCTCCGGAGCGTCTCAGTTCATCGAGCAGAGTCTCGAGCTCTCTCTTTTCGTCGACCAACTGCCGCGCTCGCGCTGGGGCGTTTCCGGTGGAGCTTCCGAGGATCTCCGCGACCTCGCCCAACCGTTCACCCTGCTCCTCGAGGTGACCGAAGGCGCCCGGACCGGTAACGGCCTCGATACGCCTCACGCCGGCCGCCACGCCGCTCTCGCCGGTAATCTTGAACAGCCCGATCTCTCCGGTGGAACGCACGTGCGTTCCACCGCACAACTCCATGCTGATCCCGGGAATATCCACGACCCGCACGGTGTCGGCGTACTTCTCACCGAACAGAGCCATCGCCCCGGCGGCCACAGCCTCGTCATACGGGCGCTCACCCGTGGTCACGGGGTGGTCGGTCCACACTCCCTCGTTCACGATCCGCTCGACCCGCTCACGCTCCTCGCCGGTCATGGGGGCCGTGTGAGCGAAGTCGAAGCGCAGTCGATCAGGGGCCACGAGGGATCCGCGCTGGACTACGTGCGTGCCCAGCGTCCCCCGCAACGCCGCGTGGAGGAGGTGGGTGGCCGTGTGATTCCGTTGTGTGTCCCGCCGGGAGGACGACTCGACCAGGGCACGCACCTGCAGGGGTCCTTTCGCATCATCGCCCAACTCCCCGTCGGTCAACTCGCCCAGGACCACGACCCGATCTCCCACACGTGTCACGTCACGGACAGCGAGCGCCCACCCCGGGCCGTCAACCCGCCCGGTATCCGACACCTGTCCGCCTCCCTCGGCATAGAAGGGGTTGTCGGCCAACTGAAGGGCGACGCCGTCCTCCGTCCTGATCGCAAGGACCTCGGTGTCCACTTCCAGCTCCCGGTAGCCGACGAAGCGCTGCCGTCCGTCCTTCGACAGCTGTCGCCAACCCTCCGAGAGATCGCCATCGGCCAATCGGATGTCCGACTGAGCCCGATCCGCCCGGCTTCTCAGGCGCTGCTCTTCCAGAGCCGCTTCGAACGCCTTCACGTCGACGGAGTAGCCCCGCTCCTCCGCCATGAGCTGGGTCAGGTCGAGGGGAAAGCCGAACGTGTCGTATAGCTTGAACGCATCGGAACCGGACACCGCCGAAGCCACTCCATCGGCCCTGCCCCCCCGGGGAGCGATTTGGTCGAAGCGGTCCATCCCCCCCTCGATGGTCGCAAGAAACCGCTCCTCTTCGGACCGCGTGGTGCCGACGAGATGGTCCCGCCGTTCCTCGAGCTCCGGGTACACGTCCGACATGCTGTCGATCACCGCCTCGACCACGGCGACCAGCGTCGGATCCCGACGCCCCAAGAGCCACGCGTGCCGCACGGCCCGGCGCAGAATCCGGCGCAGAACGTAACCGCGCCCATCGCTCGACGGGAACACGCCGTCGGCGAGCAAGAACGCCACCGCCCGCGCGTGATCCGCGAGCACGCGGTAAGAGACCCCGTCGTCCCCCTCGGGCTCATAGGGTCGTCCGATGACCCCGGCGACAGCCGCCATCAGCGGCTCGAACGCGTCGATGTGGTAGTTGGAGTCGACGCCCTGGAGGACCGTGGCGATCCTCTCCAATCCCGCCCCGGTGTCGATTGAGGGGGCCGGCAGGGGATTCAGCGTGCCTGATTCGTCGCGGTTGTACTGCATGAAGACGAGGTTCCACAGCTCGATGAACACCCCCCGCTCCGACAGCTCCTCGAACTCCTCCTTCGTCGGGTCTTCGCGGAGCCCGTCGGGCCGCAGGTCGTAGTGCAGCTCCGAGCACGGGCCGCAGGGACCCGTGTCGGCCATCTGCCAGAAATTGTCCTTGTCGCCGAGTCGGAAAATCCGGTCGGCCGGCACCGGCGTCACCTCTTCCCACAACTCGAACGCTTCGTCATCCGAGTGATGGATCGACACATAGAGCCGATCGGGATCCAGACCCAAGTCACCGGTCAAAAACTCCCAGGCAAAAGCGATGGCGTCCCGTTTGAAGTAGTCCCCGAACGAGAAGTTCCCCAACATCTCGAAAAAAGTGTGGTGCCGACTCGTCCTGCCGACTTCCTCGAGATCGTTGTGCTTCCCGCCGGCCCTCACACACTTCTGAGAGGTCACCGCCCTCTTGACCGGCACGTCGACCACTCCCAACAACTCGTCCTTGAACTGAACCATGCCGGCGTTCGTGAACAGCAACGTCGGGTCGTTGGACGGAACGAGGGATGAGCTCGGCCTGATTTCGTGCCCGCGGGCACGGAAGAACTCGAGGAACCTCGATCGGATTTCGGCTGTGGTCATAGTGGCTAGACAGCTGCTGAAGAAATACAGCGGGTCGCGGTGCGTGGGCGCCCATTATAATGACTTAACGGGCCGGCCCCAACAACGCGCGATGCCCCGAAACGGGTCGTTCCCGGGGCCGGGGATCAACGAAAAAGCCCGGTCGAGCGACCGGGCTTCCCGAGATCGTCCGAGGGAGCGCTCTTCCGCCCGTCAGCCCTCGCCGTTTACGGCGGCTTCCTTGGGAGACTCGCTCTTTTTCGCATCCGCGGCTTCCTGCGTTTCCTCGGTGCCGTCCACCATGCCCAACGCTACGCGGACCCGAGCGTCGACTTCTTCGAGTACGTCCCGGTTTTCCATGAGGAACTCTCGAGTGTTTTCCTTGCCCTGTCCGAGTCGCAGATCCCCGTACGAGTACCATGATCCCGACTTCTCGATGATGCCCTCTTCGACACCGATATCGACCAAGAGGCTCTCGTGGCTGATCCCGACGTTGTAGAGAATGTCGAACTCGGCCTTCCTGAAGGGGGGAGCGCACTTGTTCTTCACGACTTTCACCCGGGTCCGATTACCCACGATATCAGTTCCATCCTTGATCGCACCGATCCGTCGGATGTCCATCCGAAGCGACGCATAGAACTTGAGGGCCCGGCCGCCCGACGTGGTCTCCGGACTACCGAACATCACACCGATCTTCTCTCGGATCTGGTTGGTGAAGATCACCGACGTCTGCGAACGGGCGACCGCGCCGGTCAGCTTGCGCAGAGCCTGACTCATGAGTCGAGCCTGCAGGCCTACGTGCGAGTCCCCCATCTCCCCTTCGATCTCGGCTCGAGGAACCAACGCCGCCACGGAGTCAATCACGACCACGTCCACGGCGTTGCTGCGGATCAGCACCTCGGCAATCTCGAGCGCCTGCTCACCGGTATCGGGTTGAGATACGAGCAGGTTGTCCACGTCGACCCCGAGCTTCCTCGAATACCCGACGTCCAGAGCATGCTCGGCGTCCACGAAGGCGGCGATCCCTCCGGCCGCCTGGGCATTCGCGATGACGTGAAGGCAAAGGGTCGTCTTGCCGCTCGACTCGGGACCGTAGATCTCCGTGATGCGCCCCCTGGGGATACCGCCGATCCCGATGGCCGCATCCAGATTGATCGCGCCGGTCGGGATCGCTTCGATCTCCACGCGCATGCCATCGGCACCCATCCACATGATCGAGCCCTTGCCGTACGAACGCTCGATCTGCGTGATGGCCGTCGAGAGGGCCTTCTTCTTCTTGTCGCTCACTTCATGTGTGACTTCTACGGTCGACATTCCATCCTCGCGGAAAAACGGTGGGGTCGGCAGCTATTCTACAACACCCGAAGAGAAAGCGAAAGTCCTTTGATGTCCGGCAGGCTGACAGGTGCAAGGTAAGGCACACCCGCGGGCCCGGGAATGTCACTTCGAGACGGTCGCGCGGGGCGTCGGAAGGTGCCAGCTTGGGAACCGCACCCTACGCTGACGGCTTGGTGCACCGAACCGGTCAACACTCCAACGAGTCCGGTCGAACGGCTTCATCGGTGGCGCATGACCGTACAGGAACATGATCTCATTGCCGTGGGTGGCGGAACCGCGGGGCTGGTAAGCGCCGCCGGCGCCGCCTACCTGGGTGCGCGCCCCGCACTCATCGAGAAAGCCGCCCTCGGGGGCGACTGCCTGTGGACCGGGTGCGTGCCCTCGAAGGCTCTGCTCGCTTCGGCACGTCTGGCCCACGCGATGCGGAACGCCGAATCCCTGGGGCTAAGGGGGGCGCCTCCGAGGGACGTATTCTGCGGCGTCATGGAACGCATGCGCGAGGCTCGGGCGACCGTGGCCCACCACGACGACCCGGAGCGTTTCCGCGACATGGGCGTCGACGTCCACTTTGGCACCGCGCGCTTCGTGGGGAGAGACACGCTGGACGTTGAGGGAGTGGGGAGGCTCCGCTCGAAGCGGATCATCGTCGCGACGGGTGCCAGGCCGGCCATCCCTCCTATTCCGGGTCTCGAGGAGGCCGGCTACCAGACCCACGAGACGATCTTCGATCTCGAGAGCCATCCCCGGCGAGTGGGCATTCTCGGCGGCGGGCCCATCGGGCTCGAGTTCTCGCAGGTCTTCAGTCGGCTGGGATCCGAGGTCGTCGTGCTCGAAATGCTCGACCGTATCCTCCCCAACGAGGATCCCGACGTGGCCGAAGCGTTACTCGGGATCCTGAGACGCGAGGGGATAGACGTCGAGCTCGGTGCGCGAGTCGTGGGCGTCGAGGTCGAAGGCGCCAGAAAGGTCATCCTCACCGAAGGCGGTCGGCGGTTCGCTGTGGACGAGATCCTGGTGGCGACCGGCAGACGGCCCAACACGGAAGGACTCGACCTGGAGCGTGCCGGCATCGAGCGAGACGGCATGGCGGTTCGAGTGAATTCCAGCCTTCGTAGCACGAACCGCGGAGTCTGGGCGGCCGGTGACGTCACGGGGGGCCTGCAGTTCACCCAGGTAGCCGACTACATGGCGAAGAAGGCACTCAGGAACGCGCTCCTCCCACTGAATTCCTCGGTGGACTACCGCCACGTCCCGTGGGTCACCTACACCGATCCGGAGGTGGCACACGTCGGCCTCGGCGCAGAGGCGGCATCGGCGCGCGGAGCCGTTACCTACACGTACGACTTCGACGATTTGGACCGGGCCATCACGGACGCCCAGACGCTCGGATTCGTCAAGATCTCCGCCGACTCCAAGGGTCGGATCCTGGGCGCGACCATCCTGGGTCACGGAGCCGGGGAGCTACTTCAACCCATCGTGCTGGCGATGACCCACGGACTCTCGCTCGCCAAGGTGGCCGACACCGTCTTTCCGTATCCGACGATGGCCGAGGGTGTGAAGCGGGCAGCCAACGCTTATCAGAGAACCCGTCTCGAGAGTCGCGGTGGAAGGGTGCTTAAGAAGGTGGTTTCGTGGCTGACGTGAACGATGACGGCGCGGGCGGTGGGCGGGCCTATGTGAAGCTGGCCCTCTTCGCCCTGCTCCTGGTGGGCGGGTTCCTACTGGCCCGATTCACGCCACTCGGCTCCCTGCTTACACGGGAGGGCATCGACCGCGCGATCGGGGAGCTTCGGGGCTCGGTGTGGGCCCCGGTCCTGTTCGTCTCGCTCTACGCAGGCGCCACCGCTCTGGCTATCCCCGGCACGATCCTGACCCTGGCCGGAGGTGCTCTCTTCGGTTTCTTCTGGGGCACGGTCTTCAACACGATCGCCGCGAATATCGGGGCCAGTTTGGCATTTCTCGTGGCGCGTTTCCTGGGACGCGAGGGGATCGCGCGGCTCAGCGGGCGACGGCTCCAGAGAATGGACGAGGCCACCAAAGAGCACGGATTCCAGGGCCTCTTCCTGCTCCGTCTCGTTCCGCTCGTTCCGTTCAACGCCCTGAACTTCGGCTCCGGGCTCACGGCCCTTCGCTGGCGCACGTACGCCCTGGCTACGGCGATCGGCATCTTCCCGGGCACGGTCGTGTATACAATGTTCGCCGACGCCCTGCTCCAGGGCTCTCAGGAAGCCTCACGCGAGGCCCTGGTTCGCGTCCTGATCGCGGGTGCTCTGCTGGTATTCCTCAGCTTTCTGCCGACCATCTTGAAGAGGCTCAACGTGAAGATACCCGGACTCGCGCCGCTCCTCTTCGTGCTCTTCTTGGTCCCGACAGGCGTGTCGGGTCAGATGAGTCAGGGCCTGCCGGACCACGCCTCATTCAGCCGGGTGTTGGAGCACGCCCTGAAGGCGCCGCTCGTGGACTACGCCGCACTCACGGCCGCTCGAAACGGCCTCGACGCCTATCTGGAGGAGTTGGCGCGCACGGATCCTGCGGCGGTGGCCGCCGCCCCTCGCTCGGCCCGCTTGGCCTTCTGGATCAACGCGTACAACGCCTGCATGCTGCGCCAGGTCGTGGACCACTATCCGATCCAAAAGAACACGGGTCTCCTGAGCCGGGCCACCAATGCCATCATGGACCGACCGGAAAACTCTGTGTGGCAAATCCCCGACGTGTTCAAGCGCAAGCACTGCACCATCGCCGGCACAGTACGCTCGCAGGACCAGATCGAGCACGAGATCATCCGACCCATGGGCGACGCGAGGATCCACTTCGCGGTGAACTGTGCCGCCGTGAGTTGTCCGCCGCTCCAGCCCTGGGCGTTCACCGCCGACGAGCTCGACGATCAGTTGGATGCCGTCGTGCGGGCCTTCGTGGCCGACCCGCTTCAGTTCCGGCTCGAGGCGGGAGACCGGCCCGTGCTGAAGCTGAACAAGGTCCTGGAGTGGTACGGTGACGATTTCGGGGGAGAGGAAGGACTTCTCCGGTTCTTCGCCTCCTACCTCGAAGGCCCTGAGGGCTCGAGTGTGATCAGTCCCGATACCGATGTCGAGTTCTTCGACTACGACTGGACCCTGAACGACATCTCTCGCTGACGGGGCATCGGTGAGCGACGGATCACCCGGGTCGGCGAAGCGCCTGGGAGTCGTCGTCCCCACGCTGAACGAAGCGGATTACCTCCCCGCCCTCCTGGACGACCTGTCACGGCTATCGGTCGGGCACGAGGTGGTGGTCTGCGATGGCGGATCTACCGATGCCACCCGTGAGGTGGCGCGCGCCGCCGGGGCTACGGTCGTCGTGGCCCGGAGGGGGCGGGCTCATCAAATGAACGCCGGAGCCCGGGTCCTCGAAACTCCCTGGCTACTCCTGATGCACGCCGACTCACGACTGCCCGAAGCGGCGAGGGCGTGCCTCACTCGTCGCATGGCGGACGGCTCGGAAACGAGGCCCGGGTACTTCCGTTTCGCCCTCGATGGGAAAGGCTGGTTCTGGAGATTCATCGAATTCGGGCAGTTCCTGAGAGAGCGCATCACGGGCCTGGCGTACGGCGACCAGGGCCTGTTGGTACGCCGGGTCGACCTCGACGCCGTCGGCGGCTATCCGGTCGTCTCCCTCCTCGAGGACGTGGCCGTCGTGCGCAAGCTTCGGGCCCTGGGTCCGATCGAGCGCCTTCCCGCTCCACTCCCCACCAGCCCTCGCCGCTTCGATGAGGAGGGCCGATGGAGGGCCTGGCTAAGGAACACCGCGGTGCTGGCCATGACCCTGCTGGGGGCGAGTCCCGAGAGACTGGCCGGCCTCTATCCGACTCGTGGCCAGACGGCGCCCGCCGGCCGGCTCGTTCTTGCCTTCGCCAAAGCCCCCAGGGCCGGGGAGGTCAAGACGCGGCTCGCCGTGGGCATTGGATCGGAGGCGGCCGCCGACCTTTACGCGACGATGGCCTCCAACGCCCTCGAGCGTCTTCGCTCACGGACGTACGATCTGTTCGTCTGTTACGACCCACCCTCCGCCGCGGCCGAGGTTCAAATTTGGCTGGGTGTTGAGGTCACGCTCACACCCCAGGCCGAGGGAGACCTGGGGCGCCGCATGTGGTGCGCCCTCCGCGATGGCCTGGAGATCGCGAGCCAGGTCTGTGTGGTCGGAACGGACGTGCCAGACCTCGACGCCGCACTCGTCGACCAGGCGTTCGACGGACTGTCGGAGGCGGACATGGTGATCGGCCCTGCGGACGACGGAGGGTACTACCTCCTGGCGCTCCAGCGCCCGATCCCCGAGCTGTTCGAGGGTATCCCGTGGAGCACGTCCGAGGTGCTTGACCGCACCTTGGACGTGGCCCACGGGCTGAACCTCACCGTGCGCACGCTCAGAACCTTGAGAGACGTGGACACGGCCGCCGACCTCTAGAAGGCCGAGCGACCCCACTCAAGCAGTGCCTACTCCCCCCGGCGGCGCGCTCCATACGCCTTCCAAACACCGGGCCGCACCGGTACGTAGAGAACCTCCCACGGCTCTCTCACGCTGCGCATCACGAAGAGTGGCACACCCATGTACTCGGCCACCTTCCGAATCGCATCACAACTGAGCCGCACCGGCGCGGGTGACGGGCCGAAGCTGCGCCCGTCGAACGGAATCGGCTCGTCGGCCTCGAACCAATCTCGGCCCTCGGCGTAGGTCCCCGCGAAGTCGATCGCCGGCCTCAACTCCTCCAGCGGCACCCGCCTGGGTCCCACGAGGGTGGCGCCGCCCTTCGTGGTGAACACCTCGACCGACGCGCCGGTCGCGAGGCACAACGTGGTCGGCACGCCCGTGGGGAGCGCCGGCCTGACGACGACCGTGTCCGGAGGTGGAGCCGGCAACACGACGACCTCTCCCACGGGACGGTCACGGAGCGTGGCCTTGCAGAGACGAACGCCGCACAGCGCCATCGATACCTTCAGGCCCACCTTGGAGCTCCTGTAGACCGAAGCATCCGTGGAGTAGTTCACGCCCAGGACGTGCGCGCCCACGACAACGCCGTCCAGGTCCAGCTCACCTCCCAGGTTCCAGTCGAACCCGTTGTACTCGCTCATGACCGTGAAGATCTTGCTCTCGCCCAACTGAAGGTGCCAAGCGGCACCGGCGAACCAACCCTCGCTGTCCGAGAACTCGTGCCAGTCGAGGCCGTCTCCCTCCTTGAAGAGCCCGTTTCCCCAACCGGCACTCAACGTGAAGTCGTGCTTCGGAAGGAAGCTGGCTCCGAGGCCCGGAAGATCCGCACCGGCAACCGCGTAGAAGGAAAAGTCGGTGTCCATACTCGACTCCCCCAATCGCTCGCGGACCCGGGGATCGGCCCGGCCGAGACGGGTCGGCGCGTAGTCGCCTCCGTCTCCGAAGTCGGGACTGTTCAGGTACCTGCCACCCACCGCAAAGCCCAACCCGTGCACCTGCGGGTTGAGGAACGTGAAGCGGCCGAAGGCCCCCCAGAGGGCGCCGCCCTCCTCCGTTCCAGCAAGGGATTGGATCGTGGCCCCCACCTCCAGCAGATCGAACAGCCCGAGAGCCAACGCCAGGTCTCCGTTCCATCCGCCCTCGAAGGGCTCGGTCCCGGTGATCCGCCCCTCACCATCGGTGACGAAATCGACGTCGTTGCTGGTCCAGAATCCGGAGTAGGTACCCGTGAGTGCCATGTGCGGGAGAACGGACGCGACCGGAATGTCCAGCAGCCCCGAACCGTGCCGTAAGGTGCCCGATACCTTGGTCGACTGGGCCGACGACGCCAATGGAATTGTGAGGAGTAATGCGATGGTGCGAATCACTGCTGCGCGGGTCCCTTCGAGCGTGGTCTTCATGACGGCGGCCTCCCTTCTCTCATCGAGCCTCCACATCCATTGAGGGCATCCGAACGATCCCCCACCGTACTCACGTTGCCAGATGCGTGCCACAACACCGATCGGCCGCAGTGAACGGTTGCACGTGGCACCTCGCCGCGTACGTTCGATACCCTTGATTCCGCACCTCCTCTCAGCAGCACGAGAACGATCAATGAACGAACCGGCCGCAGGCGACGAGCTCACGTTGACGAGAGAAGACTTCGAGCGAGCCCGCGCGGTCGTCGCGCCTCACGTCTACCACACACCCATGCTCACGTCCCGGTCCCTGAGCGAGGCGACGGGGTTCGATGCGCGGCTCAAGGCCGAGCTGTCCCAGAGAGGGGGGGCATACAAGGTGCGAGGCCCCATGAACAAGATCTCGCTCCTGTCGGACGAGGAGCGGGCTCGGGGCGTCATCTGCTCATCCGCTGGGAACCACTCACAGGGAGTCGCCATCGCGGCCCGACAGTACGGAGTGAAGGCGGTCGTAGTGATGGCCGAAAACGCTACCCCGTCGAAGATCGCCGCGACGGAAGGGTACGGCGCCGAGGTCGTGCTGCATGGACAGATCTGGGACGAAGCCAATGAGAAGGCCCTTGAGTTGGTCGAGGAACGCGGGCTCACGTACATCCATCCCTTCGACGACCCGGACCTGATAGCCGGTCAGGGCACGGTGGGCCTCGAGATCATGGAGGACTTCCCCGAAGTCGAAGTGGTCGTCGTACCCATCGGGGGCGGTGGGTTGATCTCCGGCATCTCCATGGCGGTCAAGAGCGTCAATCCCGCCGTCCGGGTCATCGGCGTCGAGTCCTCCGGCGCTCCAGCCATGAAGCTCAGTGTCGAGGCCGGCCATCGCATCACGCTCGACGAGGTCGACTGCGTGATCGACGGACTGCGGGTGAAACGGGTCGGCGAGCACACGCGCTCGGTCGTCTCGCGCTTCGTGGACGAGATCGTGACGCTGCCCGACGAGCAGATCTTCGATGCCGTCCTGTGGGTGATGGCGCGGGCGAAGCTGGTGCCCGAGGGCGCCGCGTCTGCCCCGGTGGGAGCTCTCTTGCAGGGGCTGATCAAGGCGCCGCCGGACACCAAGGTCGTAGCCGTTCTGAGCGGCGGGAACCTCGACGTCGAAAAGTTGCGTGGGCTGAGCTGGAATTGAGCATGGAGCCGTCGGGAGGAGCGCGTCCACGGGAGCTCTTCGGCAGCCGGGCCGGGTTCATCATGGCCGCCGTGGGTAGCGCGGTGGGTCCCGGCAACATGTGGCGATTCTCTTACCGGACCGCCGAGGGTGGGGGTGCCGCGTTCGTTCTGCTCTACCTCGGGATGACCCTCCTCATCGGGGTCCCGATGATGATGGCGGAGTTCGGCGTCGGTCGACGGACCCGACTCTCGTCGGTGGGCGCGCTGCGCGCGATCGGCGGTCCGGCGTGGGTCCCGCTGGGCTACCTGTTCGTGCTCACCTCGCTGTTGATCGTCTCGTACTTATCGGTCATCACGGGTTGGACCATCCGCTATGCGCTGGACGGGGTCGTGGCCGGGTACTCCGCCACGCCCGGGGCCCGGTACGCCGAAGTGGCGACGGGCCCGACTGCCGCCCTTTATCACCTCCTGATCATGGGCGTGACCACGGGCATCGTGTTGTTGGGCGTCAAGAAGGGCATTGCGCGGGCCAGCATGGTCCTGATGCCCATTCTGTTTCTCATCCTGATTTCGCTCGCTCTGTGGGCGGCGACCCTCGAGGGATCCGGGCCTGGGTACGCGTTCTACCTCACTCCGTCCGTGGCTTCGCTCATGGATCCACTGGTCATCCAGGGGGCCGCCAGCCAGGCTTTCTTCTCGCTGAGCGTCGGCATGGGCATCATGCTGACGTACGGCTCTTATCTGTCCGGCGGCGAAAACCTCGGTCGAGAGGCGCTGATCGTCTCGATGTCGGATTTCGCGGTCGCTTTCATAGCCGGGCTGGTGGTTTTTCCCGTGATCTTCGCTCTCGGCCTCTCGGGCGAGATGACCGACAGCACGATCGGTACGCTCTTCATCTCGCTGCCCGGTGCCTTCAGGGAGATGGGGGTCATCGGGAGGGTCGTGGGCGCATCCTTCTTCGTCGCCCTGGCCGTGGCCTCGATCACCTCGACCGTGTCACTGCTGGAGGTAGTCGCCGCGGTGGGGATCGACGAGTTCAAGCTCTCTCGACGCACCGCGGCCCTGGCGGCGGGGACGCTCGCCGCGGGGATTGGCCTGTTCGTAGCCCTGTCGGCCGACGTTCTGGGAGTCCTCGACAAGGTGGCCGGAGAGTTCTTCGTCGTCCTCGGCGTGCTCGGAATGTCACTATTCTTCGGACGTCGTATGACGGAGCCGGTACGCCATCTCTCGGAGGGGGCGTCCCCGATGATCGCCCGCTCTCTCCCCGCACTCGTGCTCGTGATCCGCTACGTCATTCCGCCCGTGCTCGCGTTCATGGCATGGGTGGCGTTCCGCGACATGATCGCCACGCTCGCGGGGTAGGTCCGCCAGGCCGTCGGGCCGGGCCGACACCGCTGTCCGATCTACTCCCCCGCTCAACCCACGCAGGGCCCCCGGGCGGCTAGTCCTTGCCGAATCGCTCCTCGACGCGCCGTAAGCGACGAGCCATCGAGATACCCCACCCGAAGACGAGCACCCAAGCGATGGCATATCCCACAAAGACGTGCCAGTAGGGCCGTCCCAGAGTCTGCCGGCCGAGAGCACCGGCCTCTTGGGCCAAGACCGCCAGCGGGCTCACGTGGATGACCAGGAGCATGAGTCCGAGGGCCGTGGCAACACGTGTGCACCGCATGAAGTCGTTCATCAGTCCGCTCCGTGGGCAGCCGCCGGGCTCGCCTCTCTCAGGAATTGCTCACGCTCGTAGCGCTCCACGGCATAACGAGCCAGAAAGAGCGAGAAGAACAGGAAGGTGTACGCCAGCAGCCCCACCATCAGGGTCCACAGCATGGAGCTGTCCAGGTTCGGACCGTCCGGCCTCATGACTACGGCTTCCGGATGAAGGGACCGCAACCAGCTGACGCTGATGTGAATGAGTGGAATATCCAACACGCCGACGATGCCGACGACGGCGGCCAGCCGCTTGCCCTGCTCCGGGTTCGACGTGCTGCGGCGCACGAGAAAGTAGCCCAGGTAGATGAACCAGAGCAGGAGCGCCAGGGTGAGCCGGGGCTCCCAGGTCCACCAAGCGCCCCAAGCGACTCGGCCCCAGAGGGGACCCGTCAGGAGGCCGATGGTGGCGAACACCATCCCGCCCTCGGCTGCGGCGACGGCCGCCATGTCCAACCGCTCGTCGCCCAGCCACAGGTAGACCGCGCTATAGAGGGCGACCATCCCGAAAGCCAGAAAAGTGATCCACCAAGCGGGCACATGGATGTAGAAGATCCTCTGGATGACGCCCTGGAACGACTCGGTGGGCACCCAGAAAAACACCATCCAGTGCAACAGCAGTACCGTCGCGATGCCCAGCGTGCCGAGTCCGATCACACCCCAGCGGATTCGTTTGAGGTTCATGGGTACGATCCCTTCATTCCTCGATCACGAAACGAAACAAGACTGCCCCCGCAAGCAAGAACAGCAGGGCAAACGCAGCCAACATCCGGATGTTCCCGGCTACTTCGGCCACGGGGCGGCCCGCGAACAGGCGACCCGTGGCCGTGGCCCCGTAGATGACTACAGGTACCACGAGGGGGAAGACCAGCACGGGAAGCAAGCTCTCGCCCATGGTGCTCCTCGTCGCCACCGCGCTGAAGAGCGTGGTGAGGGCCACGAAACCGAGAACCCCGCATCCGACTACCACGACCAGGGCCACGGGGCTGCCCGTAAACCTCAGGTTAAAGAAGGCCCCGAAGACGATGAACACGAGCGCAACGACGATACCGAGGAGAACGAAATTCGCCGCGACCTTTCCGAGATAGAGCGCATCCAGCGGAATCGGGCTCTGGAGAATCCCGGTCAGCGCGCCGTCTTCTTGTTCGAGCTGGAAGGTACGCCCGAGGCCCAACATGCCCCCGAACAAGATCGTCATCCATATCAGCCCTGCCGCGATAGCCTGGGGCCGCACTTGAGAGGTGTCGATCGCATAGTTGAAGAGGACGCCCACAAGCACGGCGAACGCCCCCATGGCGGCCAGCCTCTCGTAGGTCCGTAGCTCGATCATCACGTCCTTGCGGGCGATCGTCCAGACGAGGCGCAGATAGTCCATCACTCCGCCGCTTCGACGGTGGTCCGGTAGAAACTCTCGAAGCCATCGGTGTCCCAACTGCCCCGCTCCTCGACCGCCACGAAACGCCCGCGGAACTGAATAGCCACACGGTCGGCGATCTCCAAGCCCTGCGCGAGATTGTGGGTGACGAGCACGACCGTGCGGCTTCCGTCCTTGAGGGCGGCCAGCTGGTCACGGAGAACGGCCGCGGCGTGGGCGTCGAGTCCCGCGTAGGGCTCGTCCAGGAGTACGACCTCGGGGTCGTGAAGGAGCGCTCGCGCGAGCGCGACCCGCTGCTTGAGCCCTCGCGAAAGATCACGCACGGGAGTCGTGGCCCGGTCGGTCAACCCAGCCGACCCGAGCCGCTCCTGGATTCGGTCGCGAAGGTCCTTCAATCCGAAGAGACTCCCGTAGAAACGCAGGTTCTCCTCGGCCGAGAGTTGACCGTAGAGCAAGCTCTGATGCGATACGACCCCCACGCGGCTCCGCCACTCCCGCTCCGCGATATCCGCCGGCTCACCCCCGATCCGCACGTCGCCCGCCGTCGGCCTGAGGGTGCCGGCGAGCATGCGCAGAAGTGTGGTCTTCCCGGCCCCGTTGGGCCCGAAAACGGTGAGGAGCTCGCCCGGGGCGAGTCGAAAGCTGACACCGTCGACCGCTCGAAGCCCGCCGAAGGTCCGAACGAGTCCCTCGGCCTCCAGGCCGAAGTTCAAGGCTAGGCGCCTGCTGAAGGAGACTGGTGCCTGGCGGCCGCAAGCGAGTTGCCACAACCCGCGCAGAACCGGCTCCCTTCTCCGTTCACGTGCCCGCAGTCGGTACACGTCCGCCCCTCCGTGAGGCCGCGTCTTGCCCGGCTTATCTCCTCCTCGAGAAGGTCGACCCCCGAGTGAGACACACCGGGCGGCGAGCCGTCCGCGGTCCCTGCCTCGGCCTCCTCCATGGCCTGGAGGGCCTCTCGTGACATCTCCGTCTTGAGCTGCCGGTAGTCGTCCTCGTTCAACTTTCCGGATCGGAAGTCGTACTCGGCGTCACGGAGTCCCTTCAGGGCCACGTGCTTGCGAGCGTCTACCTCCGAGGGTTCATGATCCGAGCGCTGAAACGAAGCCCATTCGCCCCTCAGGATGGGGATGAGGAGGAAGAGCATGACGCCAATGGTGAGCAGCGCAGCACCGAGGACGAGCCCCACGCTAGTGTCCCACTTATACGCCGGCCGGTACGGCCGGGGCACGCTCCTCTGCGGAGCGCCGCACGGGGGGCGTCACCGACGCCTTGGACGGCCACATGGCGATCAGGCTACCCAGGGTGAGAATGAGACCCCCATACCAGATCCATCCAACCAGGATGTTGACCTGCACCTCGAAGGTGGCGCGCTGGGACGCGGCATCGTTCTCGAATGCCCCGCCCAGGTCCTCCACCCGCTCGAGAATCACGTAGAGATCCTCCAAGAAGGTAGATCGGATCCCCACCTCCGTGACCGGGGACTCCCAGGTGACGTAGAGACGCTTCTCGGTCGTGAGCGAACCGACCGGCACGCCGTTCCTCTCGACGGTCAGGAGCGCCACGGCCTGCCGGAGCATGTTCTGGCCCCGGGGCGAGGACAGTCCCTGATAGGTGAGCGTGTACTCGTGACCGAGGGGCGACGCGAGGGTGACCGATTCACCAGGATCGAGGGTCTGCGTCACCTCGCGGTCGAAGGCCGCCCCGGCAAAGGCCGTGAAGATCATCACGATACCCGCGTGAACGATATACCCGCCCCAACGGCGTCGATTGCGAAGGACCAGATGGACGAACGCCCTCGGGACGCCTTCACCCTCGATGCTGGCCCGGGCTCGGGTGCCCTTCACGAACTCCACCGTGATGATGGTCATCACGAACGCCGCCACTCCGAAGGTGACGAGGGCCATCGTCTGCCGCGCGCCCAACAGGTAGAGCCAAGCGACCACGACCAGCCCGACCACGACCGGCCAAACGAAGTTCTTGGTCAAGTTGCGACGTGACGCCTTCCGCCAGGCGATGACCGGGCCGATTCCCATCAGGGCCAGCAGCGCGATGCCGATGGGCAGGTTCACGCGATTGAAGAAGGGGGGACCCACCGTGATCGCCTGTCCCGTGAGGCCCTCGGTGATCAGAGGGAAGAGCGTGCCCCACATGATCGCGAAGGCGGCGCCGAGGAGGATCAGGTTGTTGAAGAGAAACGCGGCCTCCCGAGAGAGGAACGATTGAATCTGGTTTTCACTCTTCAAGAGCGGATAACGCCAGGCGATCAACAGAACACAGATCCCCGTCACCACGCCGAGAAAGGTCAGGAAGATGAGGGCGATCTTGGTGTTCTCGGCGAACGTATGGACCGACTCGATGAGGCCCGAGCGGGTCAGGAACGTCGCGAAGATCGTGAGCAGAAACGTGAGGCTGACCAGGCCCATGTTCCACACCTTCAGCATCCCGCGATTCTCTTGGATCTGGATCGAATGCAGGAACGCGGTGGCGGTCAACCAGGGAAGCAGAGACGCGTTTTCGACGGGATCCCAGAACCAGAACCCCCCCCAACCCAGTTCCTCGTAGGCCCAACGCATGCCGAAGATGACGCCGTTCGCGAGGAAGAACCACGAGAGGAGGATCCACACTCTGGTGATGACGATCCACCTGGTGTCGAGCTTGCCACTCAGCAGGGCGGAAATGGCGAACGCGAACGGAACCGTGAACGCCGTGAAGCCCAGGTACAACGTGGGCGGATGGATGGTCATCCAGTAGTTCTGCAACTGGGGGTTGAGCCCTCGACCGTCCGCCGGCGTGAACGCGAGCCGCTCGAACGGATTGACGTCGCCGAACAACAAGACCAGGAGAAAGAAGCTGGATACGCTGAGGAGGACCCCCACCACATACGGCATGAACTCACGGTTCTTGTTACGGTTCGTGAAGACGGCGATCGACGAGAACATCGAGAGGAGCAAGGCCCAGAATACCAGCGACCCCCGCTGACCCGCCCACAGCCCGGACACCTTGAAGAACGTGTCGAGCTCGCGATTCGAGTAGTTGGCGACGTACCAGTATTCGAAGCGGTCGGTCAGGAAGGCCGTCATGATCCCGGCGGAGGCCAGAACCAGGAGTAGGAACACCGCGTAGACGCTCCGCTCCGCACTGAGGACCAGGTCGCCCCGTTGCTTGCGCCCCCCCACGAAGCCGAGAATGGCCCCCCAGAGGCCGACAGGCAGGGCCATCCAGAGAGCGAACTCTCCGAGGATTGTCACCCCGCAAGTTCCTCGGGTGTCGCCTCGTAGCGGCTACCGCACTTGGTCAAGACGAGGGTGGCTTCGAAGACCCCGTCTTCGCGAAAGCGCCCCTCCACGACCGCATCGACGTTCTCGTGATCGTTGAAGGTGTCGGGCAACATATCGTCGTATTCGACGAGGAAGCTGCTCGTCTCGTCCTCCAGATCGACCACCTTGAAACGGTGAGGCACGCCCTCTCGGGCGTGTTCCCACGAACCGGGCACAATGCGGCCGCTCACCTTCACCCCCACCTGGTGGAACGTGGGGTCGTCCTTCACACGGGCGAGGAGCTCGTTGGGCGTGAGGTAATACAACATCGTTTGGCTCACGCCCGTCCAGATGAGGTACGTGACCACCATGGCCACACCTGCGAGACCGACGAAAAATCTGTGGTTTTTCTTCACCTGAGGTCCCCTTCATGGGGTCGGCGGACTTCCTACGGCTCCGGCAAATATAGGGCCGTGAAGAGAGCCGGCAAAGCTCCAACGGCCCGCAAAATCGTGCTATCGGAGCCCCTCCCACAACCATATGGGGCCATCCCCCACAAACAGGTGGGGTATTCCTGGGGGCTTCCCCTACACGTCAGCTCTCGGACCCCGAATCGCTCGCCCATGTCTTCACGGTCCGGACGGCACGGGCCCATCCGTCCACGAGTAGGCGCCTTTCGGAGGCATCCAGGGCGGGGTCGAAACGGTCACCCTCACCTTGAGACGCCAGGAAGTCCTCCGCCGTCGACCAGACCCCGGTCCTCAAACCCGCCAAGCCGGCCGCCCCCAGGGCGGTGGTTTCGCCTATGGCTGCCCGCCTCACGGGGACGCCGAGAACGCTGGCCTGGAACTCCATGAGCCAGTCGTTGTTGGCGGCCCCGCCGTCCACTCGGAGTTCGGTCATCACGACCGAGGAGTCGGCCTCCATGGCTCCGATGACCTCTCGGGTCCCGTAAGCCATGGCCTCGAGGGCCGCTCGGACCAGATGCTCCTTCGACGTGCCGCGCGTGAGCCCGAAGATGGCGCCACGGGCCTCGGGGACCCAATGAGGCGCACCGAGCCCGACGAACGCGGGTACGAAATACACGCCGTCGTTGCCGGTGAGCCCCGCAGCCATACGCTCGGACTCGGCCGCGTGTTCGAGTACTCCCAACCCGTCACGGAGCCACTGCACCGCCGCCCCCGCGATGAAAACCGACCCCTCGAGCGCGAACGCCAGGCCCCCGGTGGCGTCGCACGCGGCGGTCGTCAGAAGTCCATGTGCCGAGGGAACGATCTCGGTGCCCGTGTGCATCAGCAGGAAGGCACCCGTGCCGTAGGTGTTCTTGGCAAGTCCCGGAGACCAGCACCCCTGCCCGAAGAGCGCGGCCTGCTGGTCACCGGCCACTCCGGCGATCGGGGCCTCGATCCCCAGGAGTTCGCCACGACCGACTCCGAAGTCTCCACTACTGGCTCTCACATCGGGGAGCACCGCGGCCGGTACCTCGAGCAGATCGAGGAGCCACGGGTCCCATGACGCCTCGGTCAGGTCGTAGAGCATGGTCCGAGAGGCGTTGGTGGGGTCCGTGGCGTGTACCTCGCCCAGGGTGAGACGCGCGATCAGCCACGTGTCTATCGTGCCGGCCGCGAGTTCGCCTGCCTCCGCCCTCGCCCTCAGCTCCGGCCGTTCCCGGAAGAGCCACATGAGCTTGGTGCCCGAGAAGTAGGGATCCAGCACCAGGCCCGTGCGGCGCCTCACCTCATCCTCGTGCCCCGCTTCCTTGAGCCCGGCGCACAGGGTCGAAGTGCGTCGGTCCTGCCACACGATGGCCCGGCTCACGGGTTCCAGGGTCTCTCGGTCCCACAAGACCACTGTCTCCCGCTGATTCGTGATGCCGATGCCCAGGACGTCCGCCTCGCTCGCCGACTCGAGCGCCTCTCGCGCGACCGCTCGGGTCACGTCCCAGATCTCTCCCGCATCGTGCTCCACCCATCCGGGCCGGGGAAAGTGCTGTGTGAACTCCGAATAGGCTCTTCCCAGCACTCGACCTTCACGGGAAATGACGAGGCAGGTCGAACCGGTCGTGCCCTGGTCGATGGCGAGGATCGAAGCGGTCTTGCTCATGTGCCCGGGGAGTGAAGGACACCGAAACGGTACTCCCAACCGCAATCTTCCATCAGGCGGATCAGAAGAGGGATCGGAAGACCCACGACCGTATAGTAGTCGCCCCGAATCCCACTCACCAGCGCGGCTCCGAGGCCTTGAATGCCATACCCCCCGGCTTTGTCGAGTGGCTCGCCGGTCTCCACGTAGGCGCGGGCGACCTCGGGTGGGAAGGAGCGCATCGTGACCTCGGTGGTCGCCACTCCGCTACGGATCTCCCCGGAAGGGAGGACCAAGGCGAGGCCACTCGCGACCCGGTGTGAGCGGCCCTGGAGACGGCAGAGCATCGCCTCGGCGTTCCGGGGGCCGGAGGGCTTACCCAGGATCTCTCCGTCCAAGACCACGACGGTGTCCCCGCCGAGGACGGCCGCCTCGGGCCGAATGAGCGCAGCCGCCAGGGCTTTCTCACGGGACAGTCGCTCCACATGCTCTTCCGGCGACTCACCGTCGAGCAACGCCTCCAAGACCTGGGTCGGTTCGACCGTGAAGGTCAGCCCGAGCATGGCGAGGTACTCCTTGCGTCGCGGGGAGGCCGACGCCAAGACCAGAGGGGGGAGGTCGCTCATCTCTCCAGCACCAGGGTGACGGGTCCGTCGTTTACGAGAGATATCTCCATCATGGCGCCGAACTCGCCGGTGGCCACACGTCCCGGAAGCCGGGCCTCGAGGAGCTCGACGAATCCGTCGTAGAGCGCAGTCGCGACCCCCGGCGGGGCCGCATGCACGAAGCTCGGGCGACGCCCTTTCTTGGTATCGCCGTACAGCGTGAACTGGCTCACGACCAGCACGGATCCCTCCACATCCTGGAGGTCCCGGTTCATCTTGCCGTCCGAGTCGCTGAACACCCGTAGGCCCACGATCTTGTCGGCCATCCACTCGGAATCGCCCGCCGAGTCGCCCTCCGTGAACCCGACGAGGAGCACGTGACCGATTCCGATCTCGCCGACGACCTGTCCTCCCACCACCGCCCGGGCTTGGCTCACGCGCTGCAGCACCACTCTCATGGAACGTCACCCCCGTGCTCGGAGTTCGCGGTCGGGCCGTGATCCGTGAAAGCTCACTCCACCGTGACGGACTTGGCCAAGTTGCGCGGCTGGTCGACGTCACAGCCGCGCTGAACGGCCGCGTGGTAGGCCAGAAGCTGAAGCGGAATCGACGTGAGGACCGGCAACAGGCACGGGATGGTCTGTGGCACCTGAATGATGTGATCGACCTTCCCGACCAGTTCGGGAGCCTCGTCGCTCACCACGGCGATGATGCGCCCGTTGCGGGCGCTCACTTCTTCGATGTTCGACACCACCTTGCCGTACACCGCGTCCCTGGGAGCGAGAACCACCACGGGCATGTTCTCGTCGATCAACGCGATAGGCCCGTGTTTCATCTCCGCCGCCGGGTACCCCTCGGCGTGGATGTAGCTGACCTCCTTGAGCTTCAGAGCACCCTCCAGGGCCACCGGGAATTGGTACCCGCGCCCCAGATACAGGAAGTTCTGGGAGTGGGCATCGTCCGCCGCCAGTTGCCGGATCACGGAGTCCAACTTGAGGGTCTCCGCGACCTGATCGGGTAGCCGCCGGAGGGCCGCGACGATCTCCCGGCCTTGAACGTTGGAGAGGTGCCGACGGCGACCCAGGTAGAGGGTGAACAGCGCCAGCGCCACGATCTGACTGGTGAACGCCTTCGTGGAGGCCACTCCGATCTCGGGACCGACGTGAAGGTAGATGCCGAAGTCGGTCTCACGAGCGATGCTGGAGCCGACGACGTTCACGATGCCCATGGTGGGCGCACCTCGATTCCGAGCTTCCCTGAGCGCGGCCAAGGTGTCGGCGGTCTCACCGGACTGACTGATTGCGAGAACGAGAGTCCCGGGCTCGATGACCGGGCTCCGATAGCGGAACTCCGACGCGTACTCCACCTCGACCGGGATGCCGGCCAGCTCCTCGAGCATGTACTCGCCGATGAGGGCGGCGTGCCAGCTCGTTCCGCAGGCCGTGATCACGATGCGCTTGATCTTCGAGAGATCCTCGTCGGTAAGGGTGATCCCGCCGAGCCTTGCGTCTCCCTCCTCTTCGAGGAGGCGCCCTCGCATGACGTCGCGCAAGCTCGTGGGTTGCTCGCAGATCTCCTTCAGCATGAAGTGCTCGTACCCACCCTTCTCGGCCGCCTCGAGATCCCACTCGACCCTATGAACGGACCGTCGCACCTCACCGTGCTGCAGGTTGAAGACCCGGTATCCGTCGGCGGTCAGCACCGCGCAATCGCCGTCGTTCAGATAGACGACGTCCTGGGTGTGCTCGATCACGGCAGAGGCGTCGGAGCCCGCGAGGTTCTCCCCGTTCTTGCCCACCCCGACGAGTAGCGGACTGCCGTTGCGCGCGACCACGACCTTGCCGGGATCCCTACTGCTGACCACGGCAATGCCATAAGCGCCTTCGACCTGATGGAGCGCAGCAACGACGGCGTCTTCCAGCGTCTCGTTCTCGCGAAACGCCTCGTCGATGAGATGTACCACCGCCTCGGTGTCGGGCTCGGTGTTGAACACGTATCCGAGGTCGGTGAGCTTGCGCCGCAGAATGTCGGCGTTCTCGAAGATCCCGTTGTGAACCAGGGCGATATCGCCGGCTCGGCTCCAGTGGGGATGGGCGTTCGGCTGGTTGGGAGCGCCGTGGGTGGCCCAGCGCGTGTGCGCGATCCCGCATGTGCCCGGCGGCATGTCGGTCTCGAGCAGCCTCTCGAGTTCTATGAGCTTGCCGGCTTGCTTCACCGTACGAAGGCATCCGTCCGGCCCCACGATCGCGAGGCCGGCCGAGTCGTACCCTCGATACTCGAGACGGCGCAGGCCCTCCACCAGGATCGGCCCTGCTTCCTTGGAGCCCACGTATGCGACGATTCCGCACATATCCGGCTACCCCATCGAGCTGCGAAGAATCGAATCGACCATCCTTAGATCACTCCCTCTAGAATCTTCTCGGCACGTGCGACCAGCTCCTCCGCGTCGGCACGACTGCCCGCTTCGGCGATGAGCCGCACCACCGGCTCAGTGCCCGACGGCCTCACGTGAAGCCAGGCCCTACGTCTAGACCAACTCAGTCGAAGGCCGTCGGACCGGTCCACTGCATCGCCGCCCAGATCCTCCTCGAGCGCTCCGTAGGCATCCGAAAGATGCTCCCGAGCAAAGTCGATCTTCTTCTTTACGATAGCATACGACGGCCACCGGCCCGCGACATCGGAGAGAGAGGAGCCCTCGTCGATCAGGTGTTGCAGGATCAACGCCGCGGCCACGGCCGCATCGCGCGTGTGGTGGAGTTCGGGGAGAATAACGCCCCCGTTACCCTCACCGCCTACGACCGCTCCCTCAGCCTGCATGCGCCGGGCAACGTTGATCTCTCCCACTGGCGCCCGGACGACCGAGCTGTCGAAGGCGTGAGCGACGTCCTCGACGACCTGGCTCGTGGAGAGGTTCGTGACGAGCGTCCCCGATTTACGACGGAGAACGGCGGCCGCGGACAGGGCCAAGGTGAGGTCCTCACCGAGCGCCTCCCCCTTTTCGTTCACGAGCGAGAGCCGGTCCACATCGGGATCGACCGCGAAGCCCAGATCAGCCCCCTCTCGGCGCACCAGCTCACACAACTCCCCGAGGTTGTCCGCCGTGGGTTCCGGATCTCTTGGAAACCGGCCATCCATCTCGGTGTTGATCGCCACGACCCGACATCCGAGAGCCTCGAGAAGGGGCATCATAAGGGCCGCGCCCGCACCGCGCACGCAATCGAGGGCCACCGTGAGTCGCCGCGCGCGCACGGCGTCCGCGTCGAGCAGCGACAACATCAAGACGGCTTCCAGGTGACGTCCGGTGGCGCCACCATCCACTCGCAGCCTTCCGAGCTCGTTCCACTTCGCCCGCGGAATCTCCTCCTTCAACGCGAAGTCGAGAAAGGCCGTCATGGTGTCCTCGTCCAGGAAGGTGCCCTCCGGCGCCGCGAACTTCAGCGCGTTCCACTCGGCGGGATTGTGGCTGGCCGTGACCTCGATCCCACCGACGGTGGCGGCCCCCCTCCCCACCTCGAGCATGAGGGTCGGGGTGGCCACGATGCCCAGATCGACCACGTCGGTGCCGACCGACGCCAGACCCGCGGCGGCCGCACTGGCCAGCATACTCCCCGATGTCCGTGTGTCGCGCCCGACGAGGACTTCGCCCCCCTTGCCGGTCCTCTTCAGGAATGCCCCGAACGCAGCGGCGAGCCCACAGACGAGTTCCGGCGTGAGTGGGTCGCCGACGCGCCCTCGAAATCCGGACACACTCACCACCAGCCCGTCTGGAATCGTCAGGGGCATGAACCACCGGTATAGATGGAGAAATGGGAAGAGCCGCCTGGGGCGACCAGGCTGGAACCGCTGTAAGACTATCGAGATTTCGTGGAGGACCGTCAACGATGGACGGTAGCCCCGCCTGCGGGGCGACGGCTACATTGCGGCCGACCGCGGACCTCCCCCTCACCGGCCCCTTCGGCCACTCGAGGGAACAGCCACCGCGGGTGGATCCGACATCACCGATCGCGAGGAGTGAATGACGACACCTCCGGATGGAGCCCGATTCGGGACATTGGCCATCCACGCCGGACAGGAGCCCGAGGCCGAGACCGGAGCGATCATGCCTCCGATCTTCCAGACTTCGACCTACGTCCAGCCCGACGTCGCCAAACCCAAGAAGGGATACGACTACGCCCGGGTCCAGAACCCGACCCGGGAAGCGCTGGAGCGCAATGTGGCTGCGCTGGAGGGGGGGAAGCACGGAGTCGCCTTCGCCAGCGGGCTTGCCGCCATCGAGTCGGTGGTCAAGCGCCTAGCGGCCGGCGATCACATCGTGAGCGAGGAGAACACCTACGGTGGAGTCACCCGCATGTTCACGCGGGTCCTCGAAAAGCTCGGACTGGAGTTCTCCTTCGTGGACACGCGTGACCCCGACCGGATCCGTGAAGCCATGCGACCGAACACACGCCTGGTGCACGTCGAGACCCCGACCAACCCCCTCATGCGCATCTGCGACCTGGCCGCCGCGGCCGACATCGCCCACCAAGGCGGTGCCCTGCTCATGGTGGACAACACCTTCGCGTCACCCTTCAACCAGCGCCCCCTCGAGATGGGCGCCGACGTCACGGTGCACTCGTCGACCAAGTACCTGAACGGCCACTCCGACATCATCGGGGGCATCCTGGCCGTGAACGACGACGAACTCGCCGAGGAGATTCGATTCGTGAGAAAGTCGACCGGAGCCGTGCCCGGGCCGATGGATGCATGGCTCTGCCTTCGGGGTACCAAGACCCTGCACGTCCGCATGGAGAGACACAACACGAATGGGCTGGCGGTGGCCCGGCATTTGGAGGAACACCCCGCGGTCAAGCGCGTCATCTATCCGGGTCTCGAGTCCCATCCACAGCACGAGCTGGCGCGCCGCCAGATGGCTGGCTTCAGCGGCATGGTGGCCCTGGACCTCGGCGATCCCGATCAGGCTCGGGCCCTCGCCACGGGCACCCGGGTGTTCCAGCTTGCAGAGAGCCTCGGCGGCGTGGAGTCCCTGATCAGCATCCCCGCGTTGCAGACCCACGCGTCCGTGCCGAAGGACCTCAGACAGGCGATGGGAGTCACCGAGGGGCTGGTTCGGCTCTCCGTGGGTATCGAGGATTTGGCGGACCTGCTGGCTGACCTGGATCGGGCCCTGGCCTGAAACTTCTCCGGGGGGAGCCGCGTACAGCCGATAAGAGCGCGGCGGCCCTCGGCCGCAGCGGTGAGGACACAAGGAGATAGACAGCCATGGCTGGTGAGAACGCCCAAGACAACGGCAACGGAAGGAACGGCAGCGACGAGCAGGAAGCACGCGCACGTCGCATCCTGACCGACATCGCCCCTCGATCCTGGGAGCACCCGGCGGACCGCGCGGCCCTCGCGGCCCTGAGGAAGATCCCGGTGTTCGACGACGTGCTCAGGAAGCTCTTCGGCTTCTTCGGAGAAAAGCCCATTCGCCTGGCATTCCTCGCGAACTCGGTCAGAGTCTCCGATCGCCAGTTCCCCCGAGTCAAGCGTCTCTACGAGGACGTGCTGCAGACTCTGGATGCGCCTGACGACTATCCCCTTTTCGTCTCCCAGACTCCGATCGTGAACGCCGGCGCGTACGGAATGGACGAGCCCTTCATCATTCTGAACTCGGGCACCGTCAAGCTCCTGGACGACGAGCAGTTATCGTACGTCATGGGCCACGAGGTCGGCCACATCATGAGCGATCACGTCCTTTACCGGACGATGACCCAGATCCTCATTCAACTGGCCGGGATGGGTTTCCCCATCGTCGGGCTGGCGGCACGAGCCGTCCTGGTCGCGCTCCTGGAATGGTCGCGGAAGAGCGAGCTCTCGAGTGACCGCGCCGGTCTCCTGTCCGTTCAGAACCCCCAGGGTGTGATGAACACCATGCTCAAGATGGCTGGTGGCGGTGACGACGAAGAGATGAACCTCGACGAGTTCATCATCCAGGCCGAGGAGTACCGCGAGTCGGGGGACCTGGCCGACCAGGTGTTCAAGGTGTTGAACCTGATGGGACAGAGTCATCCGTTCTACGTGCTTCGCGTCGCCGAAATTCGTTCCTGGATCGAAGCGGGAGAATACGATCGTATCATCCGCGGCGAGTACCAGCATCGTGGCGATCCGGATCCGGCATACAAGCAGGATCTGACCGAAGCGGCCCAAGCTTACGCGCAGGGAGCAAAAGATCTGTTCGGACAGGTGACCGGGGCCGCGAAGCGCATGGCCGACGACATCATGGGAGGGGTCAAGGGCTGACGCTCAGACACGACCCGCAGCACTTACCTCTAACGCCGCCAGGAGGGATGCATCGGTGACCGAGCCGAGCGATCATGATGCTCACTGTGAGCCGTCAAGTCGACCGCGAGACGATCGAGCGAAGCGAGATCAATGCCAACGAACTTCTGGGACGGGACACTAGGGCCATGCGCATCCTTATCGTGGGAAACGGCGGTCGGGAGCACACGCTCGCCTGGAAGCTGCGAAGGGACGCACCCGATGCCACTATCTTCGTCACCCAGCCCAACGGGGGCATGGTAGGCTCGGTGGAAACGCTTGAGATCGCCCCGAGCGACGTCGAGGCCCTGGCGGGCTGGGCACAGGCTCAACGGATCGACCTCTCGGTCATAGGACCCGAAGCACCCCTGGCCGCGGGTTTGGCGGACCGCTTGACCCGTAACGGGGTGCCCGTGTTCGGTCCGACCAAGGCCGCTGCCCGCATCGAGTCGAGCAAGGTATACGCCAAGGAGCTCATGGAACGGGCCGGAGTGCCCACGGCGGGCTTCGCAGCGTTCAGTAACCTGGAAGAGGCCGCCGACCACGTGAGGAAGGGGGGAGCCCCCGTAGTCGTGAAGGCCTCCGGGCTGGCGGCCGGCAAGGGTGCGGTGGTCTGTGAAACCGTGGACCAGGCCCTCGAGACCCTCGACCGCATGATGACGGACAGGGTCTTCGGCGAGGCCGGACGCGAAGTGGTGATCGAGGAGTTCATGCACGGCGAGGAACTCTCGGTCTTCGCCCTGGCGGACGGCCGGGACGCCCTTCTGATGCTCCCCTCGCAAGACCACAAGCGGATCGACGAGGGGGACACTGGACCGAACACGGGAGGCATGGGGGCTTATGCACCCGTGGCCCTGGCGACCCCCGAGCTCCTGTCCGAGGCACTGGACCGAGTGATCCGCCCGACCCTGGCCGCCATGGCCGAAGACGACTGCGAGTTCCGGGGGCTGCTCTATGCGGGCCTTATGCTCACCGATCAGGGACCGCGGGTCGTGGAGTTCAACTGCCGCTTCGGAGACCCAGAGACGCAGGTCGTACTTCCCTTGCTCGAGTCTTCCCTGCTGGAGCCCATGCTGGAAATCGCCCGAGGTGGACGGCTGGGTGGCGCCACCCTGGAATCCGCCGACACAGCGGCCCTCACTACGGTCGTGGCGGCGGGGGGATACCCCGGCCACTATGAAAAGGGGCGGCCCATCACCATCCCGGACAGCGTGACCTCCGACCCCGACGTGCTTCTCTTTCATGCGGGTACCAGGATGGGTGCGAACGGGCTCGAGACCTCCGGCGGCCGGGTCATCGCGGCCACGGGCCTCGGCTCGACGTTGAGTCGAGCCGCCGCCAAGAGCCGGGACGCTGCAGCCGCCATCGACTTCGAGGGCAAGCAGTTCCGAAGCGACATCGGGTGGCGAGAGTTCGCCCGATCCGAGCTGGAACGCCCCTAGTCGCGGGCTCGCCGCCCGCCGAGGATATTATTCCATGCCGGAACTCCCCGAGGTCGAGACCATCGTCCGTGGACTCCGGCCGGCACTGGTCGATCGCTCGATCCGGCGCGTCCGCGTGCTTCGGCCCGACGTGCTTCGCCAGCCTCCACGCACCTTCTCGGCCCGACTGAGGGGACGGTCGGTCGAGTCCGTCGTCCGCAGGGGGAAGAACATCGTCGTGGGGCTCACGGACGACGTCGTGCTGGTCGTGAACCTCGGCATGACGGGCCGCCTCATGCTGGCCCGTCGCGAGGCCGGGATCACGCATCCAGCGGTCCGCTTCGCTCTGGACTCGGGACCCACGCTCGTCTTCGACGACGTTCGCCGCTTCGGCGCGTTGGAGGCGCTCACCGCCGAAGACTGGGCTCGAAGATCCGGAAGGCTCGGACCCGAGCCGCTTTCCGCAGGCTATACGGCCAAGCGACTCCACGCCGATCTGTCACGCTCGTCCTCACCCATCCGATCCTGGCTCTTGGACCAGCGCCGCGTGGCGGGGGTAGGCAACATCTACGCGAACGAGGCTCTGTACCTGGCAAGAGTTCACCCTCAGCGCCCCGCCCGATCCGTGAGCGAGTCAGAAGCCCTTGCCCTCTACCGGGCCATACGGCGAGTCCTGCGCCAGGCGATCCGGAACCGCGGCACGACGTTGAGAAACTACCGGGACGCCTCCGGCTCACCCGGCGGGAACGCGGTGGCACTCCTGGTTTACGGCCGGGATGGTGAACCGTGCGCCGACTGCTCAACGAAGATCCGGCGATCGAGTTTCGGCAATCGCTCGGCCTTCTACTGTCCTCGCTGCCAGCCCATGGGCCCCCACGCGTGAGGCACAGTGCGTCGGGGTGGAGTTTATTGTTAGGGGGCTGCAGCCTGTTGGGAGGGATGGCCGTCGGAGCGGGCCCGGTGGGGGGTCAGGATCGATTGGCGACCGGCGTCGATCTTCCCGTGGTCGAGCACGAACTGGCGAACGGCATGACGTTCCTGGTGCTGCCCCGTCACGGTGCGCCCACCGCCTCGTTCGTCGTGCAATACCCCTTGGGCGGCGTGAACGAGGTCCCTGGAACGACCGGCATCGCTCATCTCCTCGAACACCTGCTGTTCAAGGGTACCAGCACGATCGGAACTCTCGACATCGACGCGGAGCGTGGGCTCTTCGCGCGGATGGACGCCCTACAGGACTCGATCCGTTCGACCGAGGCTGGCCCCTCCGACTCGGCCATCGACGGATGGCTCGAGCGGATCGCCGAGTTGGAGGACGAAGCCGCCGGTTTCGTCGTCTCGAACGAGATCGACCGCATACTCTCCAGAAACGGCGCTCGAGGACTCAACGCAAGCACCGATGCGGAGTCCACGACCTACTACGTAGAGCTTCCGTCGAACCGCGCCGAGTTGTGGTTCTTGCTGGAGTCGGACCGCATGCGAGATCCCGTCTTCCGTGAGTTCTACACGGAGCGAGACGTGGTGGCCGAGGAGCGTCGGCTCCGAGTCGAGACGCAACCGGGCGGCCTGCTCTACGAGTCGCACCTCGCCGCGTCGTTTACGACCCACCCATACGGGCAGCCGGTCGTCGGCTACATGTCCGACATTCAGCATCTCGACCGGCGCAGTGTGAGAGAGTACTACGAACGCTACTACGGCCCGAACAATGCCGTCGTGGCTATCGTGGGTAACGTGGAACCGTCGCGAATGATCGAGCTGGCCGAACGGTATTTCGGCGACCTCCCTGCGGGAGATGAGCCGCCCGAGGTCAGTACTCGCGAGCCGGAGCAGGTCGGGGAACGACGCGTGGAAGTAGTCTTCGACGCGGAGCCACAGGTACGTATCGGGTGGCACGTACCGGAGGAGCAGCATCCCGACGCCGCGCCCCTGTCCGTGCTGACGGCGCTGCTTACGGGTGGGCGGACGGCCCGGCTGCACCAACGACTCGTGATGGGTGACCGGATCGCGACGCGGGTCGGCTCTATAATGGGCCCGGGCGTTCGCTTTCCCCGGCTGTTCACCATCGACGCCACGACTCTCTTTCCGCACACCGCCGGCCAGATCGAATCGGCGGTCTACGCGGAGCTGGATTCCCTGCGACACGCACCTCCCTCCATGGCGGAGATCCAGGGCATCCGCAACCAACTCGAAGCGGGCCAGGTCAGATCTCTGACCTCCCAGCTGGGCCTCGCCTTCCGGCTGGCCGGATCCGAGGCGACATATGGGGATTGGCGGGCCGGCTTTCGATTGGATCGGCGCCTGGCAGAGGTGCGGCCCCAAGACGTCAGCCGGGTCGTGGACACGTACTTGACCCCTGAGAACCGCACCGTGGTGTCGCTGGTTCGCGTCGACTCGGAGCCCGGACGGTGAAGAGGCTCAGATCACGCACTACCCACCGCATCGCGGTGACGTTGGTGTGCCTCACGACCCTGAGCGGGCCGCCACTCCTTTTGTCGGGCCAGGATACGGCACGCACCGCCCTCTCGGAACTGGTGTTCTCCGAGCTGGACTTCAAACCGGTCGAGCCCGTTAGACACACGCTACCACCTGGTGTAGACGTTCTCCTGCTGGAGGACCACACCCTCCCGCTCGTTTATCTGTACGCCCGTTTCAAGGGCGGGCCACGTCATTTCTCCCGGGATCAGTTGGGGGCGACCACTGCCGTACCCATCCTGCTCCGCTCGGGAGGCACAGCGCTCATGTCGCCCGATTCCGTGGATAAGTTCATGGAGTTCTATGCGACGCAGACGACGTTCGGGGGCGGGGGCGGGACTACGTTCAGCAGCTTCAATGTGCTCACACGACATCTCGACGAGGTGCTCCCTGTATGGGGTGACCTCTTGAAGAGACCGACCTTCGACCGGGCGTCCGTAGAGGTCTGGCGGGGCCAGGAGCTCGAAGACGTGCGGCGCAAGCAGGACACGCCCGGGCGCCTCGCGGTGTCGAAGTTCAATCGCCTTCTCTTCGGCGACCATCCCATCGGTTGGGAGTTGGGTCCTCAGGATCTCGAGCCTGAAGACCTCAGCGCGGAGGCTCTCGAGGTCGTGCACGGGGGGATCTATTGTGTCGCCAACCTCACGTTGGGAGTCTCCGGCGACATCTCTTGGGAGGAGATACGCCCGAGGCTGGAAGACCTGCTCGCGGACTGGCCCTCCTGCGACCGCCCGCTGAGGGAGCCGCCCCCGGTGGACGAAGTCGTCGAGCCCGGCGTCTACCTGGTACCGAGGAACCTCGAGCAAAGCACGGTGGTGATCGGAAGGCCGAGCGGCGTCCGGCTCGCCGAGGCATCCGACTACTTCTCGTCGAGAATCGGCAACACCATCCTCGGTGGGTCGGGTTTGACCAGCCGTCTCGTGACCAGAGTCCGCACGGAGCAGGGACTCGCCTACTCGGCCGCCTCCGTATGGACGGCCCCGACGCGATCGCCCGGCATCGTCGGAGCCATTACTCAAACGAAAAGCGAATCGACGGTGGCCGCGATCCGTTCGGTCCTCGGCGTACTACGTGAAACGTCCTCGAATCCACCGGGCGATGTGGAGGTCGGGGACGCCATCGACCGCATCGTCAACGGCTTCGTGTTCAATTTCGAGAGCCCCGGACAGATCGTCTCCCGGCAAATGCTCTACCTGACTCAGGACCTTCCACTGGATTGGCTCAAGAGGTATTTGGCCGGCATTCAACGTGTCACGCCCGAGTCGGTGGAGAGCGTCTTCCAGGAGCACCTCTCGTCCGACGATGTCGACGACATGGTCATTCTGGTGGTCGGTGATCCGGAGGCGTTCGACGCGGGGTTGGACGAACTCGGGACCATCCGCATTCTCGAACTCGAGGAGGGCGTCTCGGGCGAAGGGGAGTCGCCGAACCCTCGACTCAGACGCTGACGCCCACGTGGATCGCAGCGATCCCGCCCGTCAGGAAGGTCCACTCGACATTCCCAAAGCCGGACTCTCGCAGCAGTTCGGCCAGGTGCTCCGGTCCGGGGAACTCCTTCACGGACTCGGGAAGATACGTGTAGGCCCAGGGATGCCCCGAGATCAAACGTCCCACCAAGGGCAGCACCCTGTGGAAGTAGAAGTGGTAGAAGCGGCGCAGAAGCGGATTCGGCGGGTCCGTGAACTCCAAAATCACGAGCCGTGCACCGGGGCGGAGAACGCGGGCGAGGTCCCTGAAGCCAGCCGGCAGGTCGGACAGGTTCCGCACGCCGAAACCGACAGTCGCTCCGTCGAAGGAGTCATCCGGGAACGGGAGCCGGAGCGCGTCGCCGCACACCGGCGTCACCGCGTCGCTGAGCTTGTCACGGCCCTCCACCAACATGGGCAATGCGAAGTCGGTCGCGACGACGGTGCCCGCAAAGCCCGGTTGACGCGCCAACTCGAGGCTCAGGTCGAAGGTCCCCGCACAAGCGTCCAGGAAGCGACCCTTCGGTTTGCGCCTCCAGCCGAGGAGCCCAACGGCCTTCCGCCTCCAACGTCGATCGATGTTGAGGCTGAGGACGTGGTTCAATAGGTCGTAGCGCGGAGCGATCTCGGAAAAGAGGGTCCGCACCTGGACTGCTCGATCCGTCCCGCGAGACGGCTTGGCTTCGGGGATTGTCGCCATGCACTCGGCGCTTTGGTTAGCTTTTCTTGACTCAGCTGAACAGAAGAGGCCGGTCGGTGTGAGTGGTCAGCCGCGTACCCGGGAAAGATCCGAAGTTTCCCGCCCGTAACATGGCCGCGGATACCAAGGGGGCCCAGGTCGCCCCGCCGGAGCTACTCTATTCGGAGCCTCATCACTTGGACTCACCGGCCCAAAGCGACAAAGATCTCGCGGCCCTTGCGGCCGACGGACGCGAGGAGGCCTACGGCGAGCTGCTCAAGCGTTACGAACGGCCGGTCTTCGCCCTGATCTTCCGGATGGTGCGTGACCGATCTTTGGCCGAGGATCTGGCCCAGGAGGCCTTTATCCGGGCCTTCAACGCCATCGCCTCATACAATTCGCGCTACAAGTTCAGCAGCTGGATCTTCAAGATCGCCAACAACCACACGATCGATCATCTGCGCAAGCGCAAGCTAGACACCGTCTCCATCCACGGGTCCCCTCACGCACGCACGGCGAGCGAAGAGGAACAGACCCGCCTCGTGGTGGAGTCGACCGATGAAGACCCACAAGCCTACGTGGAACATCGCGAACTCGGCCATCAGATCGAGCAGGCCATCGGAGAACTCCGGCCGGAGTACCAGACAGCGATCCTGCTGCGACACGTCGAGGGCTACGCATACGAAGAAATCGCTGAAATCATGGACCTGCCGCTGGGGACCGTGAAGACGTACTTGCACCGCGCCCGCGGTGAGCTAAAGACGCTTCTCGCTCATCTGGCCTCATAGGGGGTTTTTCATGAAACTTTCCGGAAGACCCCCCCGTAGGGTCGAGTGGCAAAACAACAGGAGTCGATGACGTGGCGAAGAAGGACGCGAACATGCACCTGACCGCTGAGCGGATTCAGGCGTTCCTCGACGGCGCCCTCGCCAAAGAGGAGAGCGCCCAGGTCGAGGAGCACGCCACGTTTTGCGGGAGCTGCCAGGCCGAGTTGGACACGTGGCGACTCCTCTATTCGGAGCTGAGCGCGCTGCCCGAGCTCGCACCTTCCGAGGGCTTCGCGACCCGCGTCCTTGCCGAACTCGAGGTGCCCGGCCCGGCAGCGGTGTTGGTGCCCGCGACCGCCGAACACGGTGTCTTCGGTTGGCTGCACAGTCGATTGGCCAAGCCCGTACGGCACGTCGGTCCCGAGCGCCTCCAAGACTACATCGAGGGTTTCCTTCCCCGGCCTCAGATGGCTCGGGTCGAGGCCCACCTCGGCGAATGTGGTGCCTGCCGCGCTGAAGAAGGTGCTTGGAGAGAGTTGGTCAGACGCATCGAGACGCTGCCGGAGTTGGCACCGTCGGCGGGATTCGCGCGGCGCGTCATGGCGCAGGTCCGCATCGGGCGTCTGGTACGAGAGCCCGTTGTCGCGTCGACCCGCACTCGCGTTTTGGCGTGGGCCGGACGCCGGCTGCCCCGTACACAAAAGGCCTGGGCCGTCATGTCCGGGGTGGCGGTTACACCGGCCACCGTGGTGGCGCTCTTGGTTTACACGGTCTTCTCGAACCCGACCCTCACCCCCGGGTACCTCGCCTCCTTCCTTTGGTGGCAGGTCACTGGTGCGGCTTCGGCCGGTGCCGGTGTGGCGGCCGACATGTTGTTCGAGAGCCCCCTCATGTTCTACGCGTATTCGACTCTGGAGGCCCTGGCCGGTGCACCTGCGCTGGCCGCGGCGGTTGCCGTGACCCTCGCTGCTGCGACGAGTCTGTCCGGATGGGTCCTGTACCGAAACCTGTTTCCCACCTCGACGGTGGATGGTCAGTATGCGACAGCATCGATTTAGCTTCCGCCGGCTCATGCCGGTCCTTCTCCTGGTGCTCCTTCCTGTCGCGTTGGAGGGACAGGTCCGTGAGGTCGTATCGAACCAGCTGGCGATCTCGCAGAGGGAAGCGGGCCTGGTTCTCGAATTCTCCGATGACGGTGAGCTGGAGATTTCGCTGCGCGACGGTAAGGTGACGGTCGACGACGAGGTCGTGGGCAGCTTCGCCCGGGGCGATGCCCTGGACACGGCTTGGCGGGCGCTCCTCGGCGAGGTCGTCAACCTCTCCGACGGACCTCTGGGCCGGGCTCTGCGCGACTGGGCCCCCCCCGTGTCTCTCTCCGGTGAGCACTTGGCGACAGCCGAGCTACTGGACCGGGCCCTGGAGGAGGCGCTCGGTGCACGCGTTCAGGTGGATCCGGACGCCGAGATTTCGGTCGACATCTCTGCGGATCTGGGGATCAGCCTCAGGGCGCTCCTCAGCCGCACGGACATCCTGGGTCAGCTCGGAAAGGCCCTCGAAGCCATCGATGTGCCGGCCTCTTCCATCTACGTCGGAGAGGACGTGGTGGTCGGCGCGGGCGAGACCATCGAGGGTACCGTCATCATCGTGGACGGCGACCTGACGGTGAGTGGCATCATCGAAGACGACGTCGTCGTCGTGGCCGGCTCCATCACGGTACGCGACGGCGGAAACGTCGAGGGTGACATCCGGCTGGTGGACTCGCGCTACTTCGGAATCGACGAGGCGGATCTCGGAGGGCGCGTGATTCGGGTCGATTCCGAAGACACCGATTTCGGAGCGTCGGCGGACCTCGAGGACCAAGAGGGTTTGGAGAATCTCAAGGATCGTATCCGGAACGAGCTCCGTAGCGAGCTACGCCACGAGCTGCGTGACACCGGGAGGGGCTTCTCACCGTTCCGCGCCGTCGGACACGGCGTCGCGGAGGTCTTGGGAGACCTGATTTCGTTCCTGATTCTCTCGCTCGTCGCGTTGGGCGTGGTCTACTTCGCGAAGGACAACCTCGAGGTCGTCGCAGACACGGCCCGGCGGTCCCCGATGCGAGCGGGCATGGTGGGCATGGCGGGTGCGTTCCTGGTTCTTCCGACCTGGCTGCTGGGCGCCGTCGCGCTCGTCGTCTCGGTCGTAGGCATCATCGCCCTACCCTTCTGGCTGCTCCTCTTCCCGATCGCCGTGGCTCTGGGGGCCGGACTGGGCTTCCTGGCTGCGGCCAAGAACATCGGTGAGTGGGTGGCCGCCAGAGAGATCAACGGACTGGAGTGGATACAGCCCACGAACACCTTCTACGCGGTGATCACCGGTGTGGGGACCCTTCTGGCGTTTTCCGTGGCGGCGAACATGCTCGACATCGTGCCGTTCTTCGGATTCTTCAGTGGGCTGATCGCGATGTTGGGATCCATGATCGCGATTGCGGCACTGTTGGTCGGTTTTGGTGCCGTCCTGCTCACGCGAGGTGGCCGTGAGATCGAATTCTACGGCGGCGGCGATCCCTTCGGTGACACACCGGTGTGGGAGGACGACGGATCGTCGGATGAGGTGATCGAGGCCGAAGAGGTAGACCACGAACCCAAGGCCGAAGTGGACGGTGAGGATATGGCCGAGGCTACGGCCGACGTCGCCGATGAGACTACTGGCAAGGTGGGAGATACCGGGGATGCGGACGATGCATAGAGGCCTAACGAGAATCGCCTGGGCCCTTCTGTTGATCGGGGTCGGGGTGGTAGGCGCGGACGG
This sequence comes from Longimicrobiales bacterium, assembly GCA_965226925.1. Taxonomy (GTDB): domain Bacteria; phylum Gemmatimonadota; class Gemmatimonadetes; order Longimicrobiales; family Gaopeijiaceae; genus CBDDCX01. The sequence continues at coordinate 205,593 of CBDDEN010000010.1, forward strand.
CCAGGACTGGCGGACCGTCACGATGTCCCGCCAGGTCGAAGGCGAGCGGAGCCTCGATGTGGAGGTACGCTACGGCGCGGGCGAGTTCACGGTCGGTCCCGCCGAGACGGGAATCCTCTACCGAATGCAGCTGAGGTACGATGAAGAGGTGTTCGAGCCCGTAGCCGAGCGTCAAGGCTCCGCCCTGCGCATCGGTACCGAGACCGTAGGGCGCCGCTGGATGGGCCGAGACCACTCCGGTGGTAAGATGGAGCTGCAACTCGCTCGGGACGTCGCGATGGACCTGCGCATGGAGTTCGGAGCCGTGAAGGCCGAGATCGACCTCGGTGGCTTACGCCTCACGGGACTCGACATCGAAACCGGGGCCTCCAAGACTCGACTCGTCGTGTCGGAGCCCAATGTCGAGACCATGGAGGAGGCGAGCCTCGAAGTGGGCGCCGCCGAGTTCAAGGCCCGCCAACTGGGGAACCTGAACGCCAGCCGCATCGAGGTGGACGCCGGCGTCGGTGACATCGATCTCGACTTCACGGGCGAGTGGCGCAGAGACGCGCGCATCATGGTGGACATGGCCCTCGGGGCCTTGACGCTGCGTTTCCCTAAGGGGCTGGGGGTCAAGCTCGTGAAGGATACGTTCCTGACGTCCTTGGACTCTGAAGGGCTCATAAAGCGCGGGGATGCGTATTACTCCTTGGACTACGACGAAGCGGAGTACCGCGTCACGGTCGACGTGGACGCCGCGTTCGGGAGCATCCGTGTCGTCTGGGTGCGCTGACCGGCACTAGGCAAGCACTGATGAGGAGATAAAGAGATGATCGGTACACTGCTGACATTCTTCGCCGTCGGGCTCGTCACGCTGGTCGTGGCCGGCATCGCGTTGTCGATCATAGGCACGGTGCTGTCGTTGGGACTCGGCTTGGCGGCCTTCCTGCTGTTCAAGGTGGCGCCGATCCTCCTGGTGGGGTGGGTCGTGCTGAAGGTCATCGACAAGCGGCGAGGTGGCAGACTGTCGGCGGCGGACCGGCGTTGGTTGGAGGGCGAGTAGCCGTCTATCCAACGAGCCCCGGCCTACCGGCTCACGCGCTCCGTCAGCTCCTCGAAGAAGTTCTCGACCGCGATCAACCGGCCCGCGTCCGTGTCGGGTCCTGCGGTAGCCACCAACACGAACCGCTCACCCCCCGCCCCGACTCGTTCGACGCATATGGAAGGTGAGCTTCGAGAGCGGCCCACGATCGAGCCGCTTGATCCAGACCTGTGACACATCGTCGTCCCATATCTGCGACGCCACGCGGTGCCGTCCGGCGACAGAGACGGGGAGGCGAAGTTGCCGACCCAACCCGGATCGATCTCCTCGGCGTCGCCGCCGCGCGTCACCCACACCAGGCGATCCGACGCTGGTCTGTCGAGCGCCCCACCGGGCGCGTACACCAGCGTTCCCGTCTCCGAGACATCCAGATCCACCGTTCCCCGGAACTCCACCCGAACTCCCTCGAGAAGCGGCGTCGCCCGCCCCGTGAGCTCCAGGCGCTTCTCGTCGAAGGGTGCCGCCACCAGTGACCCGTCGGCCCGCACGACGAGCACATGGTGTTCCGAGGGGGGCGATCCCGGTCGGGGTCGTGCCTACCCGATCCTCTCCAGAGCCTCCAACACCGCCTCCGCGATCCCCTTGAGCGCCTGCCCCGCCGCCGAGTCAGGCGCCGATAGCACCGTCGGCTCGCCCGCGTCTCCTGCCGCCCTCACCGCCGGATCCAACGGAACGCGGCCGAGGATCGGCAGATCCATGTCCTTGGCCATTCGCTCGCCACCGCCACTCCCAAACACGTCGATCTCCTCCCCACAGTGGGGGCAGGAAAGCCCGGCCATGTTCTCGACGATACCCAGAATGCGCGTGTTCACGCGCTCGAACATCTTGATGCCCCTCCTCACGTCACCCGTGGCGACGTCCTGTGGAGTGCTCACCATGACCACTCCGTCGAGGTCGATGGTCTGCACCAGCGAGAGCTGAGCGTCACCGGTTCCGGGCGGCATGTCCACGACCATCACGTCCAGCGGACCCCAGTTGACCTGCTCAAGAAACTGCTTCAGGATGCCGGCGATCAGCGGACCGCGCATGATCGCGGGTTGTTCCTTTTCGAGAAGAAAGCCGAGGCTCATGAGCTTCACCCCGTGCGCCTCGAGGGGCTCGATCATCTCCCGCCCCTTCTCACCCGTCACCGGGGGACGACGGTCCTCGCCGAACATGAGCGGAATGTTCGGCCCGTAGATATCGGCATCGAGAAGTCCCACGGACCGCCCCGTGGCGGCGAGGGCCGCCGCCAGGTTGGTGGCCACCATGGACTTGCCCACGCCGCCCTTGCCCGAACTCACGGCGACGACGTGCCTGACCTGGGTGAGCAGTCCCGGTCGAGGAGTCGGCGCGGGCACCGACCCCGGCTGGAGACCTCCGCGCTGAGGGCCCGCGGCGGGCGCGTGCCCCCCCGACTGCGGCAGTTGGACGTTGATCTTCACGCTCGTGACACCCTGCACGGCCTCGACCGCCCCTCTCGCCTCCTTGACGAGATTCCCCGGATCGTCGCCCTGCAGAGAAATCGCAAAGCGCACGTCGCCGCCGTCGCCCACCTCCACGGATTGAACGTGTCCGCTCTCGATAATGTCACGGCCCGTGACGGGATTCCGCACCTCGGCCAAGGCTTGAAGTACAGCCCTACGCACGTTGTCTTCGCCCATTTCCGCTCCCAATAGGATGACCTGTGTCGTTCGCCGTCGGCTCGCGCAGCGAGAGGACCAAAAAAATGGGCGTCCCCGGAATCTCCGGGACGCCTCAGCAAACCCCGAGCCGTCGCGAGCCCAGCCCATCCACGGTTCGGACCGCGTGGCCCACTCTTGCTGGAACCGAAAAAAAACCTACGAATATTTCATTGCATCAGTCAACACGACCGTTGTTATATTGCATTAAGCTTGCGTCAAACGGCTCGCGAACGGAAATTTAAAAAACATATGTTTCCAACCGTGCGAGTCCCCCGGACGCAATCGGTGGAATCAAGCAACGAGGTTGCATGCGAGAAGACACGACGTCCCTAGGCCCCCTCGAGTCCGATCTGTCGGGCGCATCACCCCACATCTCAGACTACTGGCACGTCATCACCCGTCGCTTGTGGCTCGTGCTCCTCATCTTCGGCGTCACCACCGCGTCGGCAATCTGGGCGGTATCGAAGCAGAGGACCATCTACGAGACGGGCGCCTCTCTCCAGATCAATGATCCGCTCGAGGTGACGCGCCAGCTCACGGTCCCGTCGAGGGTGTCGGGCATGAGCATCTTCGTCGATCCCATCGAGTCGGAAATCCAGGTTTTAGCCTCCGCCCAGGTGGCCCGCAGCGTGGTGACCCAGCTCGGCATGAGGCTGCTTCCCGAGAATCCCGATCTGGTCAGATCGGATCTCTTCGTGGACGCGTGGGTCGACCCGGGGGCTCGCGATGGCGTTCTGGATCTGGTCTACAACGAAGAGGGTTCCGCCGCGCAGATTTTCGACGGCACGGGCAAACTGGTCGTGGAGGGCCCGGTGGGCGCGGCCCTCGACGGCGGTTGGCTGAGGATGAAGCTTCAGATGCCGCCCGAAGAGAGTCGCCGGTACCGTCTGGTGCTCCGCCCGGTGTCCGAGGTGCAGGGCGAGGTGCAGGGGCGATTGGCAGCAGCGGCACTCGAATCGACCAACATCATCCAGGTCAGCTATCGCAGCCCGGATCCGATCCTCGCCCCTCGGATCCTGAACGGTGCCACCGCCGCACTGCAGGGCTTCGGAGAGGATCGCGTCCGGCTCCAGGCCGAGCGCGACCTGCAGTTCATCGAACAGCGCCTCGACAGCGCCCTTTCACAACTCCAAGCCTCCTCACGAGCGATACGGAGCTTCAAGGAGAGCGCCCGGTTCACCAGCCTTTCGATACAGGAGCAACAACTCCTCAACCGCTACGAGCGAACCGAAGACCGGATGCAGGCGCTGGTCGCGCAGCAGGACGCCCTCCATGACCTGACGGTGGGTCTGCGGAGATCCGGCATCGAGGGTGTGGATCTCGTTGCCTTCATGGCCATTCTGCCGACGGGGGTAAACGCACAGATCCGCGGGCTCGCCGATGAAGTTCAAGACCGCAAGGACGAGGTCCAGACGCTGCTCACCGAAGAGGGGAAAACCGAGGACCACCCCCAGGTGAGGGCGGTACGGGCTCAACTGCTGACGAAGGAAGCCGAGCTCCGTAGCGCCGTAGAGGAGAACCTCACGGTTCTCGATACCCAGATCGCCACCCAGGAGGCCGAGCTCCGGCGGATCCGGGCCGACCAGGCGAACTTCCCCGCTCTCCAGAGCCGGCTCGACGATCTGAACATCCAGCTGGGTCTCGACCGGGAGACGGTGCGTTTCCTCAAGTCCCAGCAGTATCAGGGAGAGATCACCGCCGCCGGTGCCTCGGCCTACGTTGCCGTCGTCGACTCCGCCGACAGCGTGAGTCCGGTGACGACCGGGGGACGGACCAATCTGTTCCTCGGCGCGCTCCTCGGGTTGATCCTCGGTGTCGGAGCGGCCTTCTTCCTCGAGTATCTCGACCGTACGGTTCGCACCAGCGCCGATGTCGAAACGCTCCTGAGCATTCCGGTTCTCGGCATCATCCCACGGCTGCGTAAGCTGATGCCGGAATCCGAAGAGGACGACGGCCGAGGTGCGCTGCCCTTGATGGTGGCGTTGGATCCTCTGGATCCGGCCGCCGAGGCGTACCGTAACCTACGCATGAACCTGATGTTCATGAGCACGGACGACGAGCCGATTCGGACCCTTCTCTTTTCGAGCCCGGGTCCCAACGAGGGCAAGTCCACGACCTCGATCAACTTCGCGGTCATGTTGGCACAGCAAGGTCAGCGGGTATTGCTGATCGACGCCGACCTCCGGCGCCCTGCTCTCCACCGGGCCATGGACGTGCTCCGCGAACCCGGACTGACCAACCTGTTGATCGGAGACGCGGAGGTTCGTGAGGCCATTCGCCCGAACGTTCTTCCGAACCTGGACCTGCTTCCCAGCGGACCGTTCCCGCCCAACCCGTCCGAGCTCCTCAACTCGAAGACGATGCAGCGCCTCTTGGAGGAGTTCGAAGGCAAATACAGCCACGTGATCCTGGATACGCCGCCCATTCTCGCCGTCACCGATTCGGCGATTCTGGGCGCGCACACGGACGGCGTCGTTCTCGTGATGCGGTCGGGCGAGACGGAGCAGCGAGCCGCCGAGCGGGCCGTGGATCAGTTACGACGGGTCGGCGTGAGAGTCTTCGGGGCCGTACTGAACGAGGTGGCCTCCACGACGGTGGAGGATAGCTATTACATGCAGTACTACTACAGCTACCATCCGCGTGAGCAGGGCGGTCTGAAGAAGCTGGCCAAGGGCTTGCAGAAAGCTAAGATCTGGTAGAAGCTCCCCGCTTCCGCCGCCGGTCTTCCTGGTCCTGGTCCTGGTTTCCGGGCTCGACTCTCCCCGGGTCACGTCAGGCGGAACACGCCGCCGCGAGCGCTTGCGAAGGGCGCCCACACACCCGAGATTCCGCTGTCCTTCTGCAGCCCTCTGGAGTTCCCAAGGGGAACTCGGGCTGGTTCGCCCAGCCGCACGACGGGTGAACAGCGAGCGTTCTCCGTCGTTCTTCGTGGGGTCGCGGAGCCGGTCCTGAGTCTTAGTCGTAGCTGATTCCGACGATAACTATCCGCCAGAAAGCCTAGATCTATGAACGGCAGATTCCGCGTTCCCGACCCGACGAACGACCCTATCCGCAGCTATGCGCCCGGAACGCCGGAGCGCGACTCCATCAAAGCCAGGCTCGCCGCGACGGCGGCCGAGGAAGTCGAGATCCCTCTGATCATCGGCGGTCAGGAAATCCGCACCGGTAACACCACCAACGCCGTGATGCCTCATCGTCATTCGCACGTGTTGGCGACCTGTCACCGGGCCGGGACGAACGAGATCAAGCAGGCGATCAAGGCGTCCACCGACGCCCAGCACGAGTGGGCGGCCACGCGTTGGGAGGACCGTGCTTCGATCTTCCTGACGGCGGCCGATCTCCTTGCGACGACGTGGCGGGATACGGTGAACGCGGCCACCATGCTGGACCAGAGTAAGACGGTCCACCAAGCCGAGGTCGACGGCGCGTGTGAGCTCGTCGACTTCCTTCGCTTCAACGTCCACTTCGCCCAGAGCATCTACGACGGGCAGCCCATGTCGAGCCCGGGCATATGGAACCGCATGGACTATCGCCCGCTGGAGGGTTTCATATATGCCGTCTCGCCCTTCAACTTCACGGCGATCGGAGGCAATCTCACGTCCGCTCCGGCCATGATGGGCAACACGATCCTGTGGAAGCCATCCAGCACGGCGCTCTTGGGTAGCTACTATGTGATGCGGCTCTTCGAGGCGGCGGGGCTTCCGCCGGGTGTCATCAACTTCGTGCCGGGTCCACCGGCCGAGACCACCGAGCTGGTGTTGAGCAGCCCCGACTTCGCCGGAGTTCACTTCACGGGCTCAACGGGTGTCTTCCAAGGCCTCTGGAGGACGGTGGGCGAACGGATCGCCACGTATCGGTCATACCCGCGCCTAGTCGGAGAGACCGGAGGCAAGGACTACATCGTCGCCCACCCCAGTGCGAACGTCGACGCGTTGAAGACGGCCATCGTGCGTGGCTCGTTCGAGTACCAAGGTCAGAAGTGCAGCGCCGCGTCGCGCGCCTACGTACCGGAGAGCATCTGGAAGCGACTCAAGGACCCGCTCATCGAGGAAACCAACTCCCTCACGGTGGGCGAGCCCACCGACTTCCGGAACTTCATGTGCGCCGTGATACACAAGACGGCGTTCGAGGACATTACCGGTTACATCGATCGGGCGGCCGCAAGTCCCGACGCGGACATCATCGCCGGTGGGGACTACGACGGCTCGGAGGGTTACTTCATCCGGCCGACCATCATCCTGTCACACAAGCCGGACTACGAGTCGATGTGTGACGAGATCTTCGGACCGGTGATGACGATTTACGTCTATCCGGACGCGGACTGGAGCGAGATGCTCTCACTGGTGGAGTCCACATCGCCCTACGCCCTTACGGGGGCCGTCTTCAGCCAGGATCGCGCGGCGCTCCGCGAGGCCCGGCAGGTCCTCCGGTTCACGGCAGGCAACTTCTACATGAACGACAAGCCCACGGGAGCGGTGGTGGGCCACCAACCCTTTGGTGGAGCCCGGGCTAGCGGAACGAACGACAAGGCGGGCTCGGTGTTGAACCTGCTGCGCTGGACGTCCGCACAGAGCATCAAGGAGACCTTCGTGCCGGATACGGACTATCGCTATCCGTTCATGGACGCGGAGTAAGGACGCCGGGCTTCGTTTCGGGCCTGAACGCCGATCGAGGCAACCGCTGGGGGAAACCTCGAACCCCCTGGGGGTCACAACCCCTCAGGGGGTTTTGCGCGTCAGCCGCTCAGCCCGCCCAGCAGCGTACTCAGGGCGTGATACCCGCCCCCCTCGGGAGCTGCGAAGACGACGCGCCGCAGGACGAGTTCTCCCAGAGCCTCGCGGTGGTTCGCGCCTGGGAACACGTTCTCCAATTCCGTAGGTGCGATGCGGCCGCGGTCCTCCAGCACCGACCATGCGTGGTCCTCGTCCCGGGTCCGGGTCCCGAGCAACTCGAAGCGGCCACCCACTTCCGAGACGGCCGCCAGGGATTGCCGTCGGAGCACGGTCTCGATGGGCTCCCGGTGGATTTGGCTGACGCCCCTGAACACGAAGAGCGCGTCGCCCGGCCTGTCGTCCTCGAGAAAGCGGAGGACGAGCTTGGCCACCACTTCGTCGGCGCATGAGAAATCGATGACCGTCACCTCCGAAAGATCGATGAGGGAGAGCGAGGTCCGGTCGCTCTCGGCGACCTGGGCCTCGATGGCCATGCGCACGGCGCGGCCCGTCGGTCGGGTGACGAGGTGAGAGTACAGGGAAGCAATAGAGTGCTGCAGGAGCATGCCCACATCGATGGCGATCGGATCGACCCGGAACTCATGCCTCATCGGCGATTCGCTCCGGGAGAATGATGTTGATCTGTGTTCCCGGGAAGTCGGCCAGACCCTCCTCCAGGGGAGGCGAGTCGAACCACTCAGGTACATCCGCGATCCGAGCGGTCCCGCTCCGGATGGAGATCATGCCGTCCCACCGTCGGACCTGTTTCCGGATCTGCTGAATCCCCTGCCCCCTCCCCGAATCGGGAAAGCGCGTGAGTCCATGAATGAACGCGGCCTCCAGCGCGGTAGCGTCACCCCAGCGATCGGCGAAGCGAGCGGCATGTTCGTCGGCCAGAGAGCCTCTGAACCCACGACCCAAATCGGAAACGGAGATGATGACGACCTGTCGACCCAACCTCTTGGACCAGTTGTACGACTGCGCCGCCACCCACCCCGGGGCCTCGGCGTGCTCGATGACGTTCTGGCACACCTCGCTGAGGATGACGCTGAACTGCACCACGCTCGTGAGCGGATAACCCAGAGTCTTCGAGAGGATGGCACCGGCCCGCTTCTGCACCCGATCGACCACCTCGTGTACGTCACTGTTGGTCGTGATCGATGTGATTTCGAGCAGGACGTCGGACTCACCCGCCGGGCGCTTGTGGCGGATCTTAGGGATGTCGAACACCCCCTCTGCCGCCCGGAAAAAGCCCATCCGTTCGAGGTAGCTCTTAACATCGCCGACGTCGGCCAACTCCAGATGAGGCATCTCTCCGGCCCGGTCGCGAGCCACGGAACCGGCCGCGAGCAGGATCACCATCCCGTTGGGCCCGACCCAGCGAAGGTGCCGCCCGTCGAACAGGATTTTCCTGCCCCCGGCCTCCGCGACCTCGGCCAGCAGGGCGTCGCAGGTCTGGAAGTCGAGAGAGCCCGGGAGGTCGATTACCCTCATGCATCCCTCTGGGCGGACAGTCTGCCTTTCAGGTGCCTGTCCAAGCCGCCGGCACCTCTATGTTCCACGTTCCTGGATGCCATGCGGTTCGCGTGTATCATAGCGCCTTGAAGGTCGTTCCCACCCAGAAGTCGGGCAAAGAAAGTAGCTCCCCAGACATCACCGCAGCCAGTGGGGTCCCCGTACAATTCCCCCGTCTCGGAGAGGGTGCGTCCGCTGCGGGCGGGTCCCGGCGCGGCGACTCGATGCCGCGTTTCGGCCCAGCTCGCCGGGTCACTGTCGAACCCCGCGCCCGCTACGTACCCCGCCCCCTTCGGGCCCAGGGTGACGGCAATGAGTTTGAGTTCGGGACCAACGACTTGAGCGGCGAGATTCCACGGATCACCCATCGCCCGACCCAGGAGCTCGAATTCCTCTTCGTTCATCTGGACGGCGTCGAAGCAACGAAGCCAGGCCCCCCAGGACGGAAGCTCCTGGGGAACGCGCGCGCCGCTCCGCCCCACGCCCAAAAAGAGAGAATGGAGGTCGGCATACGTCGGCCCGCGAAAAGCGCTTCTCAACGCCCGGGCCGTATCCAGCTCCATTTCGAAGCCGGAGATGAAGTTGATGTAGAGGGCGTCACACGTACCCACCAGCGGGCCCAACTCCGCCCACAACCACGGGGGTACGCCGCCGGTCAATCGCTCACTGCGCCGCTGATCGCCGGAGTACACGAGCTCGACCCGGTTGCTGGCCTCGGGCACCACGCGAACGCCCGTCTCCACGTCCATGCGGGGAAAGCCCCGAAGGAACAGCCACGCCGCCTCCGAGAGATCGGATCCGACCTTGATGATGGGCACGACCTCCCACTCGGGCGGGAGGGCGGCCTCCAGGGCGGCCAACGCGTAGGCTATCCCCCCCCACTCCTCGGCGGGCTCGCTGCGGTCGTCCCTATGCCGAATCGTATCCCATACGAGGGTCCCAACCACCCCCAGGCGTTTGGGCGCCGCCTCAGACACGCGCGTCCACATCTTCCAGCTCCGCGATTCCGAGTCGGGCCCGTACCTCGCCGTGAGTCCGAATACGACTCCGGATGGCGCGATTGGCGGCCACCACTTCCGGGCTGCGGTACGGCCTGGGATGCCATAGGTGCAGGCAAGGAGCTCGATGGCGAATCTGGCGGCCTCGCAGTCCCAGGTTCAACAACCGCTCACCCAGCGCTCGATCCAAACCCCCGTACCCCAGGTCCATGTCGAAGCCGTTCACCGCGACGACGGATCTCTTCCAAGTGGACGCGTTGTGACCGTTCCAGGTAGGACGGGTCGGAGTGACGCGGTCCAAAAGCGACGCCAACCTCGGCGATCGTGACAGACGGATCCGCCGGCGTCCTCCCTTCCGCCCCTTCGCGCTGAGCCAGGAGCGCTCGAACACTCGGCCCGAGCTGACATCGTCCGGAGTCATGGTCTCGGAGAGCTCGCGCGGGAGCTTCAGATATCCACCCGAAAGGAATCGGGTAGGGCGGGCTTCTCCTATGTGGACCGCCACGAAGTCCTCCCTCGGAATGCAGTCCCCATCGGAAAAGACGAGGTAGTCGCCGGCCGCCGCCACAATGGCCCGGTTGAGGATCTCCGTCTTTCGAAACCCGCGATCCTCATGCCACACGCGCCGGATGGTGAGTGCGGCATCCTCACCGACCCGGTCGATAACCTCGCCCGTCTCCGGCCCCGACCCGTCGTCTGCCACTACGACCTCGAAGTCGGCAACCGTCTGGCGAGCGTAGCCACGAAGCACCAGCTCCAGAGCCCTCGGCTGTTCGTATGTGGTGAGAATGACCGAGACGCGGCCGGGCGGGGGCACCGAGGGCTTCGGCGTGGAATCCTCACCGGGCGCGCTCACGAATCGTCGAGTTGAAGGACCGCCAGGAAGGCTTCTTGGGGAATCTCCACCGCCCCCACCTGCTTCATGCGCTTCTTTCCGGCCTTCTGCTTTTCCAGGAGCTTCCGCTTGCGAGTGATGTCTCCGCCATAACACTTCGCGGTCACGTTCTTGCGGAGGGCCTTGACGTTCGAACGAGCGACGATCTGGGTGCCGATGGCGGCCTGCAGGGCGACCTCGAACTGCTGGCGCGGGATCAGCGTCTTGAGTCGTCGTACCAGATTGCGACCGTACTCCGAGGCCTTGTCCTCATGGATGATCACCGAGAACGCGTCCACGGGGTCTCCGTTCACCAGAATGTCGAGCTTGACCAGATCGTGGGGCCGGAACTCCAGGAACTCGTAGTCGAGAGCCGCATACCCTCTGGTGCTCCCCTTGAGCTTGTCGTAGAAGTCCAGCACGATCTCGGCCAGGGGCAACTCGAATGCGATCTCGACTCTCTGGGTGTCGAGATACTGCATGCCCTTGAAGACCCCGCGTCGGTCGTGGCAGAGCTTCTGGACGTTCCCGATGTACTCGGAGGGACAGACGATGCTAGCCAGAACGATCGGCTCGGACACGCTGTCGACGCGGCCGCGCTCCGGGAGCGCCGTGGGATTTTCGACGGTCACTTGGGTACCGTCGTTCAACGCGACACGGTACTCCACGTTGGGGACGGTAGTGATGAGGTTCACGCCGAACTCGCGATCCAGACGCTCCTGGATGATCTCCATGTGTAAGAGCCCCAGGAACCCGCAGCGGAAGCCGAAGCCAAGCGCGACCGACGTCTCCGCGACGTAGTGCAGGCTAGCGTCGTTCAGCTTGAGGCGATCGAGAGCATCACGGAGGTTCTCGTAGTCGTCCGCGTCGGTCGGATAGAGTCCGGCGAAGACCATGGAGTGGACGTCCTTGTACCCCTCCAGAAGCTCCGCCGCCTTGTTGTCGGCATCAAGGACCGTGTCACCGACGCGGGTGTGCCCCACGTCCTTGATGGCTGCGATGACATACCCCACGTCGCCGGGTGACAGTTCAGGGCGACGCACCCGCCCCAAGCGCATGAAGCCCACTTCGGTGACCTCGTAGCGCTGGGTCACGGCTCCGAAGGTGATCGACATTCCCGCCTTCAACACCCCGTCCACGATCCTCACGTTGGGGACGGCGCCCTGGTACTTGTCATACGACGAATCGAAGATCAGGGCCCTGAGAGGCGCCGCCGCGTCCCCCACCGGAGGACGTATCTGATGCACGACCTCCTCGAGCACCGGCTTGATGCCGAGACCTTCCTTTGCGCTGACGAGGAGGATCCTCTCCGGCTCGATGCCCAGGAGGTCTGCGACTTCCTCCTGCCTTCGCTCCGGCTCGGCCCCCGGCAGGTCGATCTTGTTAATGACCGGGATGACATCGAGATCCGCCTCCAAGGCCAAGAACAGGTTGGAGAGCGTCTGAGCCTGGATACCCTGCGTCGCGTCGACCACCAGGATCGCCCCCTCACAGGCGGCAAGCGATCTCGAGACCTCGTATGAGAAATCGACGTGTCCAGGCGTATCGATGAGGTTCAGGACGTACCGACCACCGTCTTTCGCAACGTACTCCATGCGCACGGCATGGAGCTTGATGGTGATGCCCCGCTCACGCTCCAACTCGTTCGAGTCCAGGACCTGTTCCCGCATCTCGCGCTGATGGAGCGTGCCCGTTTCCTCGAGCAACCGATCGGCCAACGTCGACTTGCCGTGATCGATGTGCGCGATGATGCAGAAGTTGCGGATGTGGTCGAGATCCACTGTGGAGGCGATTCCACCTAGAGGGTCGGATGGGACTTGAACGCATGAAGATAATCGGGGCGAATGGACCAAAGAAGACGGGGCGCCGGCTCTCGCCGTCCGCCCCGTGAGTCCCCGACGGCCCCCGCCGGAGCGCCCTTACCCCCCCGGTCTACGTGGCCGCAAAGGTGGGCGTGAGCCTGTCGACGCGGCCGTGCCCGATCTCCTGGGGGGCGGCTTGCTCGCTGCCGGCTTCGACCTGGCCGACGGGCTCCGAACCGCAGGGGCCGATGACGGACTCGGGCGGGCGGGCGGTCTCCGGGCCGCGGGAGGTGCAGCCCTGCCGCGATCTACCGCACCGCTCGGTGGGGTGGGGCGGACGCTCGGGGGCACCGCCCGTGTCCGGGCCGAGGGCTGAGCACCGGCCCGCGGTCGCCTCTCCAGCACCGGTCGCCTCGCCGGGGGGGCCGGAGCGGGCCGAGCTCCACGGGTATCCGGGGCGGGCCGAGCTCCACGAACATCCGGGGCGGGCCCCGCTCCACGCGCGTCGGGAGCGGGCCTGGGCCGGTCGGCCGCATCCGACTCCCGCGCCCCTTCCCGGTTCGCGGGCGGGCGCACTCGAGCGCTGCGGTCGCCCGCAAGCGGGTCCCGACTGTCCGTCGGTCGGCGGGCTTCGGGAGCAGGCGCGCCGCCGCGCGGGATCGCCCGGCGACCTGTTGGGTCGGCTCCCGGTTCGTCGTCCCGATCCGCTGCCGGCACCCGGCGGACCAGGGGCGTTCCCGGTTCGCCACGCGCCCGCTCCTTGAACCCGAAGCGCGGGCCGCTCGGGAAACTCCCGCCGACGAAGACCACTCGATCTCCCCGGTAGCGCCGTGAGGGATAGCAGTAGGGCTCGTCGTACACGACGACCCTGAAGTTCGTGCAGCTATAGCGGTACGGATCCCAGACATCGAACGGCTTGAAGCCGTGGCAATCGTAGCACAGGAAACGAGGATACTCGTGCGGGGCTCCTACGCTGTAGGAGACGAAGTCGAGGCCATAGGCCGCGAATTCCCAGTCGGGGATGAGGCGTGCGACATACTCGTCCATGGCCACATAAGGGTCTTCGTAGACCCGGTTCTCGACGACCGACAGGTCCCAGCCACCGTCGTAGTAGGAGTATCGAAAATCAGAGAAATCGAAGGGCGTGGGAGAGGTGACGATGAAGAAGTACCCCATCCCGGGGCGATCATCCACGGTCCAATAGGGAGACCGGGGGAAAAGTAGTTGGTAGTCCCGATCCGCCCGGGCGTAGTGGTTTTCACTGGGCGACCGCGGATACGCCAGCCGGACGGTTCCATCGGTATCGACCTGAAAGATCGCCACATAGGTGCTCTCGGTCGAGCGATAGTAGACGCGAACCCGGTCACCCCTCTGCAGAACCGGGTCGACGCCGCGGTCGAACCAGATCCTGGCCTCGGGCACGTACTCCTGATGCCGATACATGGCCAGACGTGCCAGGTCCGAAGGCCCGGGGCCGCCGGCGAGGGCCGACAGTACGGTGGCGACTCCTGTGATCCACATACGTGCTCCTTGGACGTTCGTCCCCAATCCTGTAGTTGGCAGGACTCGTGCCAAGGCCGAATCCCCGTACCTAGGCGGTAGTCGGACCGCTCAGGGCCTCCGTCCGTCCGAAAAAGTGGACGCCGACCCGCGAATGGCTGGGACACCCGGCGGTCGCTCGGTGCCGGCCTTTGCCTTTCTGTTGTGAGCCGCTAGTGTTCCGTCCCAGAATTCCGTTGCGCACGAGGGTGCCGAGGCACCATGACTGACCTCACTTCGAAAGTGTCGAGCCGGCTCCGCTCTCGACCCGATTTGATGGATCCGCAGACCCTCTCTCAACTCGGGGGCGTCGAGCTCATCGCCCGTCAGGTGGTCGAGGGGTTCATCATGGGACTGCACCGCTCCCCCCACCGTGGATTCTCGGCCGAATTCGCGGAGCTGAGGGCCTATCAGCCCGGCGACGACCTTCGCCACATCGACTGGCGCATGTTCGGTCGGTCCGATCGGTACTACGTCAAGCAGTTCCAGGAGGAGACCAATCTGCGGGCGTACGTTCTCGTGGACGTGAGCACGTCCATGGGTTGGAGTTCGAGCCCGGACACGCTTCCGAGCAAGCTGTGGTACGCCAAGCACCTGGCCGCCTCTATCGCGTTGATCCTCTTACGCCAGGGAGACTCGGTAGGGCTGGCCGCCTTCCACGATGAGGTCGTGGCCCGCGTCGCCCCGCGGGGGGGCAAGCGCTACTGGCACGAGATTCTCAGGCGACTGGCTCCGCTCGAGGCACAGGGACTCACATCGGCGCACTCGGCGCTCCGGGACATCGCCGTCCGTCTGCGCCGTGCCGGATTGGTCGTGCTCCTCTCGGACCTACTGGTCGACCCGGAGACCACACGCACGGCTCTCCGATACCTGAGGCATCAGGGACACGAAGTGCTCGTCTTCCATCTCATCGACCCCGGGGAGCGCGAGCTACCCGCCGCCGGCGACGCTCGCTTCTACGATCCGGAAACCGACGAGGAGTTGCGCGTGAACGTAGCCGACGTTCGTTCGGCCTATCGGGACGCAGTGAGGGACGCTCTGGCCGAGTGGGATCGAGGGCTCCGACCGCACGGCATCGACTACGTCGTCGTGGGGACGGAGACTCCGCTTTCCAGAGCCCTTCGCTTTTCCCTCCGAAAGCGGGAGCATCTGGGCTGATGGGCTTCCTTTCACCGGTCTTCCTCCTGGCCGGGATGGCGGTTGCCGTGCCGTTGATTCTGCACCTCTTCCAGCGACACGATGCTCGACGCTTGGCGTTTCCGGCACTCCGCTACCTCCTACGGACCGAAAAGGAGCACGCACGTACGATCCGGCTTCGACAGTTGCTGCTGCTCCTTCTCCGGATGGCCGCGATCCTGTTGCTGGTCCTGGCCGGCGCCCGCCCGTTCCTCCGAGGCGGCGGCGGGGTGCACGATCCCACCGCCGCCGTAATCGTGCTGGACAACTCCATGAGCTCCGGGCTGATTCGGGGAGGCGATCGCGTTCTCGACCTACTCAAATCCGTGGCCCTGAAGAGCGTCGACGGTGCGAGCGACGAGGACCTCGTGTGGCTCATTCGGGCCGGCCAACCTTGGGACGTGGCGGTTACCGGATCTCGCGCGGAGTTGCGGAGCGCAATCGTCGCCACGGAGGTGACCGACGCCGGCGGGGATCTCCTGGCGGCCCTCGACAGCTTGCTCATCGGCGGCGGACTTCCGCCTTTGGCGAACCAGCGCACCCGCCTCTCGGTGCGGATTTCGGGCCAGGACCGTGACGAGGGTGTAGCCCTCCGGCTCGTGATCGGAAACCGCATCCGCGGCGCGGCGACCGCGCGGTCCGGCACGTCGACGATTCTACCCCTCGGACCCTTCTCCATCGGTCGCGTCAACGGATACGTGGAGAGCGATCCGGACGACTTACGCGGAGACGACCGTCGTTACTTCACGTTTCGTGTGAGGACACCGCCCACCGTGGCCACCACCGGCGCATCCTCGTTCTTCCTCAGCGAGGCTTTTCCCGTCCTCACGGACGCCGGACGAATCCAGGTGACGCCGACACGCGACGCGGAGGTGCTCGTCAGTGTAGGCGGCTCTTCGGTAACGGAAGCTACGGGAACACGCCGTGCCACCGTGCTTCTCCCGCCGGCAGACATCGCGCTCCTCCCGGGTCTCAACCGTACTCTGGCTGCGGCGGGAATCCCATGGCGATACGACCTCACCGACGGGCGAGGCGAGGCGGGGGTCACGCAATGGACCGGCCCGGTGGACCTCAGTGAAGTTCGAATTCGGTCCCACTACCTGCTCACCCCGAGCGAAACCGGGCTCGAAGCCGGGATCCTCGCTCGCTTGTCGTCGGGGGAGCCCTGGCTCGTCGAAGGCGCGACGTCGAGAGGCCGGTACCTCTTGCTGGCCTCGGACCTGGAGCCGGAGTCGACGAATCTCGCGGTGACCGCGGCGATGGTCCCTCTCTTGGAGTGGATCGTGGCGCGCTGGGGAAGCTCGGATGGGGGACGGGCAGAGCTCGTCGCCGGCGACGCGATCACTGCACCTCCGGGGGCTACGGCCATCAGAGATCCCCAGGGAGGCCTGCACCCCGTGGATGCCGCGCAGCCTTTTCGTGCGACAGAGTGGACCGGGCTTTACGAGGTCCTTGAAGGCGACTCCATCGTGAATCTCGTGGCCGTGAACGCGCCTCCGTCGGAGTCGGTCCTGACGCCCATCGAATCCGACGAGCTGGAAGCCCTCCTACCCGGGACCATGACGGTGGTGTCCGACAGCACTCGCTGGAGCCGAGCCCTCTTCTCGACGGGCCAGGGGCCGGAGGTGTGGCGATGGCTGCTGGCGGCCACCGTGCTGGTCCTCCTGGCCGAGAGTGTCGTCGCGGCCACGGGACCTGGCGCGAAGGGTACCGCACCGGCTCACGTCACTCCCAGGTCTCAGGATCCGATACCCGCCTGATCGTGTCCGGCGCGCTCCACCCGGTCGTTCAGGCGCTCAGCACGTGCCCCGGCTTCGCGCAGTTGTGCGACCGGCTACCGGGCCGCGGCGAGCGCCGTGTGCTCGGCGGAGCCGTGGGTTCGGCGGCGACCGTCGTCGTGGCCGCTCTCCACGAGCGCTTCTCGACCCGTGTATTCGTGGTCGTCGCTACGTCACCGCAGGCGGCCACGGACGCGGAAGCCGACCTGGAAGTTCTGCTCGGTCGAGAGGAGTCCTTCCTCTTTCCTCAGCGGGAGGTCCTGCCGTACGAGTCGAGCGAGCCGCATCTGGAGATCGGAGGACTTCGGGTAGAAGCCGTGGAGGCCCTCCTGGGTGGCCGGGCCCGTCTGATGGTCACGACCCTGCGTGCCTTGCAGGAGCGCGCTCCGATCCCGGCCGGGTTGGCCGAACTCCGCATTACGCTGCGAACGGGACAGGAAACGGGGTTCCAACAACTGGTGCGAGACCTCGATCACAGGGGCTTCGAGCGCGTGCCCTTGGTGGAAGAGGTCGGGCAGTACGCGGTACGCGGCGGACTCCTCGATATCTTCTCCTTCGGCACGGTCGAGCCCTTCCGGGTGGAGTTTTGGGGAGACGAGATCGTGTCCCTGCGCTTCTTCGACATCCTGGACCAGCGCTCGAAAGCGTCGACGGACGAAGTCCACATTCTTCCAGTGGACTTCCACAGGGAGCGAGACGACGACGTGCTCGTTTCGCGGTCGCTCTTGGAGCTTCTTCCCGCAGACTCGCTGCTCCTACGCTTCGACGAGGGGGATTGGTCGGCCGAGCTCCACCGTACGTGGAAGCACGTTTGCCGTCTCCACGACGAGCTCGAGGCCGAAGGTAACACACCCGACGGGCCCGAGACCCTCTTCGTGGACCCCGATGAAGCCGAAGAACGGCTCGCGGGCCTCGGCCGGATCGACGTGCACGCCGACTCGCGCCCTGCAATGGCGTTGGCGTGTATCGCCCCACCCGTCATCGATCGGGACATGTCCCGGCTGGGAGCGGCTCTCCGTACGGCCTCCGGCACGGGGCAGAAGACCCTGGTCCTTTGCGACAACCGCGGCCAATGCGACCGGTTGGAGGAGATCCTCGGCGGTCCCGACAAGATCCCGCCGGGGGCTAACGTCATGGTCGGGTCCCTTGCGGCGGGCTTCATTCTCGAATGTGCCGATCCTCCGCTTCAGGTACTCACGGATCACGAGGTCTTCCGCCGCTCCAGGAGGGTGCGCCGGAGTAGGCGCTTTCGCGGTGCCGTGGCCTTGGAGAGCCTCTCGCAACTGTCGCCCGGGGACCACGTGGTGCACATGGACCACGGCGTCGGCGTCTTCAGGGGCCTCGAGCGAGTCGCGGTCGCGGGCAAGCAGCTCGAGTCGATGGCCATCGAATACGCGGGAGGGGAGATCCTACGAGTGCCCGTCTACCGCCTGGACCAGGTCGAACGGTGGGTGGGTGACTCGGAGACGGCCAAGGCCCCTGCCCTGCACCGCATTGGCGGCAAGCGATGGAAGACGCTGAAGCGCAAGACCACTCGAGCCATCGAGAAGATGACGGTGGAGCTTCTCCAATTGTACGCTCGCCGCTCCACTGTCTCGGGGTTCTCCTACGCGCCCGACACACTGTGGCAGAAAGAGATGGAGTCCTCGTTCCTCTACGAGGACACGCCGGACCAGCGCCTGGCAACGGAGGACGTCAAGCGCGACATGGAATCGTCCGGACCCATGGATCGGCTGATCTGCGGGGATGTGGGATACGGCAAGACCGAGATCGCGATCCGGGCCGCTTTCAAGGCGATCCAGGATGGGAAGCAGGTCGCGCTCCTTGCACCCACAACGGTGCTGGTGGAGCAACACCGCCACACCTTCGAGGAGCGGCTGGCCGACTATCCGGTGAAGATCGGCGCCCTGAGTCGCTTCCGGACGCCGAAGGAACAGAAGGCCCTTCTCGCGGGGGTGAAGACCGGTGAGGTCGACATCATCATCGGGACCCACCGCCTGCTCTCGAAGGACGTGGAACTGCCGCGGCTCGGACTCCTCATCGTGGACGAGGAGCAGAGGTTCGGGGTTCGTCACAAGGAGCGACTCAAGCAACTCCGTACCTCCGTGGACGTCTTGACCCTTACGGCGACACCCATCCCTCGCACCCTATACCTGTCCCTCACCGGAATCCGTGACCTCTCGCTCATTCAAACGCCGCCGCGCGACCGCATGCCGATCATCACCCACCTCGTTCCCTGGTCCGACCAGATCATAGCCGAGTCCCTGCAGCGAGAGTTGGACCGGGGGGGACAGGTGTTCTTTCTCCACAACCTGGTATCGACCATTCCCGGCGCCGCCGAGCGCGTGCGGGAACTGGCCCCGGAAGCCCGCGTCGCCGTGGCCCATGGGCAAATGACGCCCAGAGACCTCGATCGGGTGATGCGGGACTTCGTCGACGGAGAGATCGACGTCCTGGTCTGCTCATCGATCATCGAGAACGGCATCGACGTGCCGAACGCCAATACCCTCATCGTCAACCGAGCCGATCACTTCGGGTTGTCGCAGCTCTATCAGATCCGCGGACGGGTGGGACGTTCCGACCGACGAGCCTACTGCTACCTGATCGTGCCGACCGACCTCAATGACGAAGCCGAACGACGCCTGCGGTTGCTCGAGCACCACACGGAATTGGGGAGCGGCTACTCGGTGGCACTACGCGACATGGAGCTGCGGGGGGCCGGCAACCTGCTCGGTGGGGATCAGTCGGGATTCACCCACGCCATCGGCATCGATGCCTACATGCGCCTTCTGGAGCAAACCGTCAAGCGGCTCAAGGAGGGGGAGGTCGAAGAGGAGTATCCCCACCCCGAAATCACCATGGCGGGGTCGGCGTATCTACCGGACGAATACGTCCCCGACTCCGGACAGAAGCTGCACCTGTACCGTCGCCTTTCAAAGCTCACCCGTGTCGCAGAGGTGGAGGGACTGCGTGAGGAGCTCGAGGATCGGTTCGGAGCACCTCCCGGGGAGGTCCAGCGCCTCCTCGACGGAACGGCGTTGCGGCTTCTCGGGCGAAAACTCGGCGTCGAGCGTATTCTGCTACGCGAGGGAGAGGCGCGGGTGAATTTCCGATCCACCGCCATGCCGCGTCTGGCCGTACTGGAAGGTCCGCTTCGCGATCACCACGTCGATGTCGAGGTGCGACGAATGGCGCCGCTGTCACTGGCCCTTCATCAGGCCGGGCCCGATACGCTAGTTTCGACGTTGATCGCCGCTCTATCGACTTTACTATATACTCGAAATGAAGTCGCCTAAACAGTATATGTCATAGTGTGTTAAGGATGACTACGATGTTCACATCCGAACCCCTTCCCCGGACACGACGCGCCTCTCACACGGCGACCGTGGCATTGGTCACGATCCTCATGGCGTGTGCCGCGGGCTCCGACGGAGTCGTGGCCACCGTCGGTGACCACGAGCTCTCGGTCGACCAACTGGTAGAGCTGCTGGCCCGCCAGAACGCGGTACCGAATGAGCCGGCGGTAGTGGAGGCTCTGGCCAACTTCTGGGTCGACTACGCGCTTCTGGCCCGTTCCGCACAGGAGGACTCGCTGTTCATTAGTCTGGACCTGAGGCCTCTGTTGGAACCCCAGTTTCAGCAGGAGATCATCGATCTTTATCTCAGAGCGAGCGTGCGGGCCGATACGGCGCTCTCGGACGAGGCGCTCAGGGAGTTGTGGGATGCGGATCCGCCGGCCGACTCGGTACGGGCCAGACATATCCTGCTGACGTTTCCGGACCAGGCCATTCAGGCCCAGGTCGACAGCGTCGTGAACCTGGCGGTCCAACTGAAGAACCGGGCCTCCAGGGGCGAGTCGTTCGAGGCTTTGGCCCGTCGCTACTCCGAGGACACGGGGAGCGGCTCACTCGGCGGTGATCTCGGTTACTTCGGACCTGGCGCCATGGTGCCGACGTTCGAGGAGGCCACCTACGCCCTCGAGGTTGGGGGCGTGAGCGATCCCGTGGGCAGCGAGTTCGGTGTGCACGTGATCCAACTTGTCGACCGTAAGCCGACGACCTTCGAAAACGGCGCGGCCAGCTTCAGGACCGCGGTGGTCACGCGGCGGATGCGCCAAGCCGACTCGACGTTTCTGGCCGATCTGAACGAAGAAGCCGACATGGAGGTAAGGCCCGAGGGCGTGGCCGTGTTGCGAGAGCTGGCGGCGAGCCCGCAAAAGCCCTTGAGCGGAAGGGCCGCCGGACGCACCGTGGTCGGCTATCGGGGCGGAACCTACACGGCGGGGGAACTCCGGGAATTCCTGCAGTCCCGGCCCGTGGAGTTCGCCAGCCAGATCCAGGGAGCTTCGGACGGGGACGTGAACTTGTTGCTCGAGCGACTCGGTCAGTCGCGTGTGCTGGTCTCCAGGGCCGCAAAGGCCAGCGTAACGCTCTCGGAGGAGCGCCAGGACACGCTGCACCGAATGACGCTCGCCCAGGTCACTCGGGCGACCGACGCCCTCGGCATTCGACAGATCGCCGTGTTGGAGAACGAAACCGCGGAGGAGGCGATCGATCGAAGACTGTTACAGATCCTCAGAGAACTCGTCGCCGGCACCCGCAACGCGATTCCACTCAGCGTCGTCACCGTGGCTCTGCGGCGAGACGAGGACTGGTCGATTTCGGATCGCTCCATCGCGGCCACGGTGGCTCGGATCGACGAGCTTCTCGGGTCGGCCGGGGCACCGGCGCCGACGGCGGCCCCCACGGCACCGCCCGCTCCGACCGGCGCCGCCCCAGACACGGCCGGGAATTGACGAGGACTCGCGTTTTACCTTCGGAACATGGCTTTTCCGGAAGGTTTAGAGAATGGATGAGAAAGCGTCCAATGAACTCGAAGTCTGCACTCGCGGTCCATGGCCGGGCCCTGGTGGTGCCACTGCTCGCGGGAGTACTCGTGGTGGGCACGGCCCGTTCAGCTTCGGCCCAGAACCCTCCGGGCCTCACCGACATCGTCGAGCAGGTCGCCGCCGTGGTAGGAGACTCCGTGATCCTGATGACGGAGATCGATACCTACCTATTGCGCTTGGAGGCACAGGGCTGGACCCGCCCCCAGACGACTTCTGAGCTCATGGCCTTCAAGGCCGATGTGCTAGATCTACTGATCAATGAGCAACTCGTGATCCAAGACGCGGGGCGGGACAGCACCTTGGCCGTGGGTGAGGAAGAACTGGAGGAGAGGCTCCAGTTGGAGATCGACGGGCAAATCCGCCAGTTCGGCACGCTCGCGCGACTCCAGGAGGCACTCGCGGCCCAGGGCATGACCATGTCGATCTTTCGTGACCAGCGCCGAAGCGCCATCAAGCGCCAACTGCTTCAAGAGCGGTACATGGCCAAGAAGGGGCGCAGCGCCCGGAACGTCGTCGTCTCCGAGGAGGAGCTTCGGACCTTCTTCGCCGAAAACCGCGAGCAGTTGCCGCAGCTCCCGCCGACCATCGCGTTCATGAACCTGCAGTTGGCGCCCTCACCTTCCGAAGAGGCCAAGGCCGCGGCGCTCGCTGAGGCCGACAGTGTTCTGCAGATACTCCGGACCGGAAAGCAGGACGACTTCGCCGCGCTGGCCAGACAGTACTCGGACGGGCCGTCGGCCGATGACGGGGGCGAACTCGGGTGGGTCCGACGCGACGGAACGTTCGTCGAGGCATTCGAAGAGGTCGCATTCCGGTTGGCACCGGGCATGGTGAGTGTCCCCACGGAGACCGACTTCGGTTATCACCTCATCATGGTGGAACGGGTCCGGGGCGGCGAACGACGACTGCGCCACATCCTCTTTCAACCCGAGATCACCGAGGCCGACATTGCCGCCAACCTGGAACGAGCCACCGAATTCCGGGATCGGTTACGAGCCGGGGAAGACATGGGCGAGTTGGCCGAGCAGGCCGGGGAATCGGTCGATACGCTCGATCTGAGCGTCGCGGAGATCAACCAAATTTCGACCGCCTACGCCGGTGCCCTCCAGACCGCCGAGCCGGGAGACGTCCTCGGGCCACTTCGGTTCGATGGACAGTCCGCCAACACCCTGGGAGTCGTCCAAGTCACCGCCCTAAAGGGCGGGGGCACCCTCAAGTTCGAGGATGTCCGGGACCAGATCGAGAGTCGCCTCAGGTCCACGCGCCTCACCGAGAGCCTTGTCGAGGCACTCAGAGAGCGCACGTACGTCGACATTCGACTGGCCGGAGCGCGCTGACGCGCCGTAGGAGCCATGTCTCCGAACCGTCTTGCGGTCACGCTCGGTGACCCCCGGGGCATCGGGCCCGAGATCGTGGAGAAGGCCCTGTCGGGCCTGCAGGCCCGAGGGACCCCCACCCCGCTCGTCTTGATCGGCCCGGAAGGTTACGGCTTTGGGAGCGCCCCGTACGAGTCGGTGGGATGCTTCGACGGCTCGGAGTTCTCGGCCGGTTCGCTGTCCGTCCTCGCCATCGAGCGGGCCGTCGAGATGGCCCGCGAGGGGTCGGTGTCAGGCATCGTGACCGGACCCATACACAAGCCCGCCCTCCGCGCCGCCGGGTACTCCGAGCCCGGACAGACCGAGTTGCTTAAGCGACTCGCCGAGGTTCCCGAGGTGGGAATGCTGATGGCCGCGGAGGAGACAGGTGACAGCGGCCCGCTCCGCGTGCTCCTGGCCACCACCCACGTGGCGCTACGAGAGGTGCCCGGTCTCGTGACCCGTCGGCTTGTCGTGACCCAAACCACGCTCCTGAGCCGGGCACTCGAGCAAGACTGGAAGATCGCCAAACCCCGAATCGGGATCTGTGCCCTCAATCCCCACGCGTCCGACAGGGGGCTCTTCGGAAGCGAGGAGGCCGACGTCTTCCTCCCCGCCGTAGAGGAACTCCGGAAGGCGCGCGTCGACGTCGAGGGGCCCATTCCGGCGGACACGGTCTTCGGCCGTGCCCTCCGTGGGGAGTTCGACGCGGTGGTGGCGCCCTATCACGACGTGGGGATGGCCGCTTTCAAGACCGCCACGTTCGGGCGAGGCGTCAACGTCACCCTCGGGCTGTCTTTCGTGCGCACTTCGCCAGACCACGGCACGGCTTTCGACCTGGTGGGGACCGGGCGGGCGGACTCCTCTTCCATGGAAGCGGCCATCCGTTTGGCATCACGGATCGCTCAGAACCGTTTTGACACGCTGGCCGCCCGAGCTTAGTTTCTTCTTCCGGGCACTCGTTGCTCCCGGAAGTGCATGGGAAATACCAACTTACGGGATTGCGACAACCGCGTGATAAAGTTCATTCACGTCACGAAAGAGTACGCTCGGGCCGAACCTGCCCTCAAGGACGTGTCCTTCCATCTGCTCAAGGCTCAATTCGCCTTCCTGACGGGCCATTCGGGTTCGGGTAAGTCCACCACGATGCGCCTCGTCCACATGGCCGAGAAGCCGACCCGGGGTGAAGTGCGCGTGAGCGGATTCTCTTCGGAACGCACGTCCGAACGCGACCTATGGAAGCTCCGGCGCCGTGTCGGCTACGTGTTTCAGGACTTTCGGCTGCTACCCGGCCGCACCGCTCTTGAGAACGTCGCTTTCGCCCTGGAAGTAACCGGCACCGCGAGCAAGCAGGTTCGGCCCCGGGCGCATCGTTTGCTCTCCCAGGTGGGATTGGCCCCCAAGGCCGGCGCACCCGTTCATGAACTCTCCGGCGGGGAGCAGCAGCGGGTGGCCATCGCCCGCGCGCTCGCAAGTGAACCGCTCCTCCTCCTGGCCGACGAGCCCACCGGCAACCTCGACGATCGCGCCACACGTGGGATCATGGAGCTGTTCTGGGAGATCAACGCCATGGGAATGGCCGTGCTGATGGCCACGCACGATCTGGATCTGGTGCGCCGATATTCTTCCAGCCGGGTTTTTGAGCTGGACCAGGGACGGTTGGTCTACGATTCGCACGAGCATCAGACGGAAGAGAGCGTGGGCTGACATGTTCTACACCCTGCGCGAGACCGTCGCAGCTTTTCGCCGGGCTCCCCTGCTGACCGGCCTCTCGGCCGCCATGGTTGGCCTGGCCCTGTTCGTGGTCGGGCTGTTCGCGCTCGCGGCCCACAATCTGAAACTCGCTCTCGACACCTTGGAGGAGCGGGTGGAGATCGTGGCCTATCTGAGAGACGACGCGAGCACCGACGAGATCGCCACGATGGAGCGGGCCATCTCGGCGCTGCCCGAGGTCCTGGCGGTCGAGTTCGTGACGAAGGACGAAGCACTCGAGAAGGCGCGCCGGGAGCTTCCGGAATTCCGAGAGGTGATGACGGACCTGGAGGTGAATCCGCTCCCGGCTTCCCTGGAGATCGCCTTGCAACCCGGAAGTCGGACCCCGGCCACCGTCGACCGACTGGCTCAGCAGGCCCGGCTCTATCCATTCGTGGAGGAAGTGCAGTACGGACAGGAGTGGGTGGACAAGCTCTTCACGCTGCGGCGCATGGGAGGCGTCACTGCCACGGTGCTGGGCGTGGCCTTCGCTGTGGTGGCGGCCCTCATCATCGGGACGGCTGTCCGGATCGCCATTTTCGCCAGACGCGAAGAGATCAAGGTGATGCAGCTGGTGGGGGCACGGAACGGCTTCATTCGACGCCCGTTTCTCGTCGAGGGCGGCGTCACCGGCGCGTTGGGAGGGTTCCTGGCGGTCGGACTCACCTATGCGACCTTCAGGGCGATCTTCCACTACCTCTTTTCTATCGAGTGGATTCCGCTGGCTTGGGCCGGTGGGGGCGTGTTGGCGGGCGTGGTCTTCGGCGTGATCGCCAGCGGCTTCGCCGTGCGAAAACACCTGAGGGAGGTTTGACCTTGCCCCTGCCTCGCCTCCCGAGAGTCACGACCCTACTGCTTGGCGTGTCCCTCCTGGTACCGTCGGGTCTCACGGCGCAAGCCGAGGACATCCGCAAGGAGATTCTCGAAAGCCAACGACGCCTCGAAGAGGTGCGTGCCGAACGGGAGCGCCTTCGGACTGAGATGAGCAACCTCGAGGGCCGTGTTCGAAACGCGTCGAGTGAGCTCGCCAACATCGAACGTCAGATCAGCGCCTCACGGTCGGCCCTGGGCGAGGTCGATTTCCAGGTCGATGCCTCCGCCCAGGAGATCGAAGGATCGTCACGTGACCTGGTGGTCACTCGGGAGCGGCTGCGGAACGGCGCCGCCGTGCTCAATCGCAGACTGCGAGACATTTACAAGCGGGGGCCGCTCCATTCCGTGAAGGTGATGCTCGGCGCGGGGTCGTTCTCGGACCTGCTGACTCGATATCGCTATTTGCGGCTCATCGCATCCTACGATCGTACCCTGATGGAGCGCGTGGGGGAGCTCGAGGCCGACCTGGTGGTCCAGAATGTCACGCTCGGAAACCACATGTCGGACCTCGGCCGCCTTCGACAGGCCAAGCAGGGAGAGGTAGCGTCGCTTCGATCCGTCGAAGAACAACGCCGGCGGGCGCTCGAGAACTACCGGGCCGAAGAAAGGCGCGCGGGAAGCCGCCTGCAAGAGCTCGACAGCGACGAAAACCGTCTGACTCGATTGGTCACCGACCTCGAATCCCGGCGAATCGAGGCGGAGCGCCGACTCGCGAGCGGCGACGTTCCGACCATGTCGTCCGAAGACGTGGGTGCCCTCGATTGGCCGGTCGACGGAGACCTGATCTATCGTTTCGGTCGGGAGCAGAGACCGAACGGAATCGTGCTCAGATGGAACGGTATCGGGATCCGGGCTTCCACCGGGTCGCCCGTTCGGGCCGTCAGGGCGGGCATCGTGGTCTTGGCGGGACCGTTCGAGGGCTACGGTCCGACCGTGGTCCTCAGTCACGGAAAGGGCTTCTACACTCTGTACCTCTACCTCGAGGAGATCGGAGTCATCCAGGGCCGGCAGGTGGAGGCGGGCCAGGTGGTCGGGACGGTCGGCGGTTCCGACACGCCGGAGGGACCACACATCGAGTTCCAGGTGCGTGCGCCCGTCGACGGCGGGTCCCCACAAGCTCGCGATCCCCTGCAGTGGCTCCGGCCCCAAGGCAGGTGAGCCTCCACGAATTCGTAGGGCACGACGCCGTCCTATCCTCGGTCGCCCTCGCCTGGGAGCGGGGCTCCCTTCCCGTCAGCGTGTTGATCCACGGCCCTCGGGGTGTCGGGAAACAGCGGCTCGCCCTGTGGCTGGGACAACTTCTGCTGTGCACGGCATCGACTCGGAACGGACCCTGTTCCGAATGCAAGGCCTGTCGGATGTCGCTGTCACTCGAGCATCCGGACCTTCACTGGTACTTCCCGCTTCCGAAACCACCCCGCGTGCGCCCCGACAAGCTCGGCGACGCCCTGGAAGAAGCACGACACCAGGCGCTCGCCGATCGCCGCGAGAACACGCTCCGAGCGGCCCTGCTCACCGCAGAACCGACCGGTCTCTACCTGGCGGTGGCCCAGCACCTGCGGAGGCAGGCCCGACGGCGGCCGGCGATGGGCGAGCGACAGGTCTTCGTCATCGGTGACGCCGAGACCCTGGTGCCCCAGGAATCGAGCCAGGCCGCGGCCAACGCGTTGCTGAAGCTGCTCGAGGAACCACCCCCGGACACGCATCTGATCCTCACCTCGAGTGAGCCCGGCCGCCTTCTGGCCACGATTCGCTCCAGGACCATGCCCCTTCACCTACCGGGCCTTCCGGACGACGACGTAGCGGCGTTCCTGGTCGACGCGACCGGAGTCGACCGGCCGAGCGCCGACAGAGCCGCGAAGCTGGGTCGAGGATCCATCGGCCGCGCGCTCGGTTTCCTTCCCGACGGCGACGAGCCAGGGCCGCTGGAGGAGCTGCGACAGCGCGCCTTCCGCTTGCTGGAGGCGGCCTCGGCCCCGGACGCCGGCTTCATCTACCGACAGTCTCTGGAATTCCAGTCCGTGCGTGGTCGCGGCCTGATCGCTCTCCTGGACCTGCTGGAGGACGCCTTGAGGGACCTGTCCGCCACGGCCGCCGGGGTCCCGGACCGGGTCATCAGCCTCGATACCGCCGACTTCCTGGAACGGATCCGGAGCGAACGGGATATCCACCCAGTCGCGATTGCCGCCGCCTTCGCCAGGCTGGAGGAAGCCAAGGAGATGGCGGCGGGCAACGTGAACCCTCAACTGATCGTTGCGGGACTCCTGACCGGAATCCGCGAGGCACTGAATGGCACCGTCTGAGCGGGACGACGCTGTGGGTGGCGAAGGTCTGACCCACCTGGACCCGGACGGCCAAGCCCGCATGGTCGACGTTTCGGAGAAGAGCGTCTCCCAACGCACCGCCGTCGCCGAAGGTCGAATTCGCATGTCCCCGGAAACCCTCGGCGCCATCGAGGCGGGCGACGTCAAGAAGGGCGACGTCGTTCAGGTGGCTCGTTTGGCCGCCATATCGGCCGGCAAACGTACCGGCGATCTGATTCCCCTATGCCACATGCTTCCCGGTGCCTCCTTCAGCGTAGACGTGCTGACGGACCGCGACCTTCCGGGAGTCGTGGTACGCGCCGAGGTGAAGGTCGCTGGCCAGACAGGCGTGGAGATGGAGGCCCTCACCGCCGTGACCGTCGGTCTGCTCACGGTGTACGATATGGCCAAGTCCCTCGATCGTGGCATGGTGATCGAGGGTGTCCGACTTCTCTTGAAGGACGGTGGCAAGTCCGGCCGGTGGTCCGCCGACGTTTGAGCATCGCACAGCAACTCGATTCACCCATGGAGACGCGTCCGTGAGAAACTCATTCCTGATCCCTTTCGTGATCGTCGGTGCCGGCGCCTGTGCCGGAGGTGGCACCTCCCCAGCAACAGAAGCCGCGCCACCGACCCGACCGGAGGTCTCGTCCGGAGCGAGCTACTCGGAAGCGACGACCCGGGCCGGCGCCGGCATCCGCCCGGACGCGATCCAGGACCACATCGCGTTCCTGGCCAGCGACGCACTTGGCGGGCGCGACACGCCGAGCCCAGGGCTGGAGGCGGCCGCGGAGTATTTGGCGGCCGAACTGGAGAGCGCGGGTCTCGAACCCGCAGGTGACGACGGGGGGTTCTTTCAGCGCTTCCCGTACACCCGGACCGCCATGGTCGTCGAGCGTCGGCGCGTGGCGTATACGGGCCCCGCAGGGCCACAAGCGCTCGACTTCGGCCGGGACTACTACGTGATCCCGGGGCAGCAGGTCGCCGAAGACGCCGAGGTGGTATTCGGTGGCGCCGCCGCACAGCCCGCAGGCGGCCTGGTGCAGGTGGCCCGGGGCAAGGTGCTCCTCTTCACGACCGAGGGGAATCCCGTGGTGGGGACGGGCGAGGCTCTTCTCGGTGCGTTTCAGGCGGCCGCGCAGGGCGGCGCCTCGGCTCTGGTCCTCCTCCTCGATGACACAAACGCTCCGGACAGCATTCTCGATCTCGCGAGCGGAATTCAAGGTGCCGGGCTCGCCACACCGCTTCCCATTCTCGGGCTGTCTGCCGATCGGTCCCGCGCACTGTTCGCGGCCGCCGGGCTCGACCTGCCGTCATTGCGCGAGTCCCCTCCTGAAAGCGCCATCACGCTGGACGGAATCACCATGACTTTGGCGGCTCCATTCGAGATCTCGGAGCACACTCCCCCGAACATCGTGGCGATGATCCGGGGGACGGACCCCGTCCTGAGGGACGAGTACATCGTATATAGCGCCCACTTCGACCACGTGGGCGTCGGAATGCCCAACGAAGCCGGTGACTCCATCTACAACGGAGCCGACGACGACGCGTCCGGCACATCGGTACTCCTCGAGACGGCGGCCGCCTTCGCGGCCATGGACGTAGCGCCGGCCCGCTCCGTGATCTTCCTGGCCGTGAGCGGGGAAGAAAAGGGACTCTTGGGCTCGAAGTACTTCTCGGAAAACCCCACCGTGCCCCTCGAGGCGATCATCATGAACATCAACCTCGACATGGTGGGGAGAAACCACCCCGACACCGTGATCGGGGTGGGTCGGCAGTATACGAACCTCGGCCCTCTCACGGACCGCATCCTTCAAGACCATCCCGATCTGGGATTCACGGTGATCGAGGATCCGAAGCCGGAGGAGCAGGCGTTTTTCCGAAGCGATCACCTTCACTTCGTGAACAAGGACATTCCCGCGATTTTCTTCACCACTTGGGACCACGAGGACTACCACAAGCCCTCCGACGAGGCCCACCTCATCGATTCGGAGAAGGCGGCTCGTATCGCGAGAATGGTGTTCTATCTCGGTGCCCTCGTCGCCAGTGGCGACGAAGACCCCCAGTGGACGGAGAGCGGGCTGGCTGAGGTCCAACAGATCATCGCCGAGAACGGAAACTAGGCGGAGCGTTGGGGAACTAGGATCGCCGGCGGCTCCGCTCCCCGGACCGGGGGGCGCGTGGGACGACGACCCACTGCCCGATCTGCAGCCGCCGGGGCTCGATGCCGGGATTCGCGGCCCTCAGCCGGCTGAGGCTCACTCCGTACCTCACCGCGATGTGGCTGAACGTCTCGCCGCTCCGCACACGGTGCTCCAGGAAGCTGACTCGCTGCTCCGGGGGGATGAGCGCATAGTTGCTCTCGAAGACGGCGCCCCGACCCTCCGGTACCCGGACGATCGTCTCCCGGTCGGGCGGCGTGAAGCCCCTCACGAGCTGCGGATTCAACTCCTCGATGAACTCCTGACGGCTGTCTGCCGCCGCCGCGATCACGTCGACGGACGTCGCATCGGGAACGCTCACCTCCTCGAAGCGCAGCGGCGTCGTGTTGGGGGCTTCGAATCCGTAGCGTCCCGGTGACCCTCCGAGCGTCGAGGCCGCGAGCAGCTTGGGAACGAAGTCCCGTGTCTCGGCGGGGAGCGACTCGTAGAGGACCAGAAAGAGGCTGTCGCCCTGAGGTGCGAGGGGCGCCTGTTTCCTGAGGATACGCGAGACCCGATTGGGCCCGGCGTTGTACGCGGCCAACGCCAGATACCAAGAACCGAATCGCTGGTGATGTTCGGAGAGCACGTCCAACGCCTTGGGCGTGGACCGCACCGGATCACGGCGCTCATCGAGTAGCGGATCCACCGTCAGCCCGACGGCCCGAGCCGTCCCGCTCATGAACTGCCACAGGCCGACCGCGGAAGCCGGGCTCCGGGCGGACGGAACGTATCCGCTCTCTATGATGGGCAGGTAACGTAGCGAGGGTGGGAGTCCGCGCGCCGCGATCTCCCGATCCACGACCTCCCGGTAGTGCTCCATGCGGCCCAGATACAGTTGGAACTCCTTGACCCCGGGCCCCAGCCAGTAGTCGATCCACCGCTCCGTCCGCCGCGCCAGGGTCGGGTGGCGC
Organism: Longimicrobiales bacterium; assembly: GCA_965226925.1. Lineage (GTDB taxonomy): Bacteria > Gemmatimonadota > Gemmatimonadetes > Longimicrobiales > Gaopeijiaceae > CBDDCX01. The sequence continues at coordinate 237,018 of CBDDEN010000010.1, forward strand.
GCCCATGGGGAGTCGAGGATCGCATCTGGGACCACGGCAGGCGGCTCAGTGAGAATCGGACCGCGACCAGCGTCGAGGAAGGCGGGTCTATCCACCCTGAGGGGAGGACCCGGTAACGCAGGGGGAGGGTCTGGAAATCCGGCTGCGCAGGCGGTCGAGAGCGCGAGGAGCCCCCAAGCCGGAGTCGTTCGGAACGCGGGCCGGCCACGGATCATGCGAGCACTCGGTCCACCGCACTCAGCGGGAGCCGGGCCGGGATTTCATCTACTCCCATATGGAGGTGGACCGAGATTACATGTGGTAATTCGGCGCTTCCCGGGTGATGGTGACGTCGTGCGGATGCGACTCCCGGAGACCGCCCGGAGTGACGCGCACGAAGGTGGCCTTCTCCCAGAGCTCACGAAGGTCGGCGGCCCCGCAATAGCCCATCCCACTCTGGAGTCCTCCCACCAACTGAAACACCGAGTCGGCCATGGGGCCCTTGTAGGGTACGCGGGCCTCGATGCCCTCGGGAACCAGCTTCTGCCTCTCGGTCTCGGGATCCTGGAAATAGCGGTCCGCCGAGCCTTCCTGCATGGCGGAGAGCGAGCCCATACCCCTGACCGTCTTGAAGCGACGGCCCTCCATAAGGAAGCTCTCTCCGGGCGACTCCTCCGTTCCGGCGAACATGGATCCCATCATCACACAGTGAGCTCCCGCGGCCAGTGCCTTGACCAGGTCACCCGAGTACCGGATGCCTCCGTCCGCGATGACCGGAATCTCACCCTGTACACCCTCGACGGCGTCCATAATGGCCGTCAGCTGCGGCAGACCCACACCCGTGACGACCCGCGTCGTGCAAATCGATCCCGGCCCGACTCCGACCTTGATGGCATCCGCGCCCCGCTGCAGCAGCGCGGCAGCGCCTTCGCTCGTACCGATGTTACCGGCCACGATCTGCGCGTCGGGAAACCTCTCACGGGTGCGCGTCACGGCCTGGAGCACACCCTCCGAGTGCCCATGGGCGGTATCGATCACCAAGACGTCCACACCCACCGCAACCAGCTCCGCGGCCCGGTCGAGGTCTTTGTGCGAAGCGCCGATGGCTGCCCCAACGCGGAGCCGCCCGTGCTCGTCTTTGCAGGAATTGGGAAAGAGCCGGCGCTTGAAGATGTCCTTCACCGTGATCAGGCCCTTCAGAATCCCGTCGGCATCGACGACCGGGAGCTTCTCGATCCGGTGCTGGTGCAAGACCCTCTCCGCGTCCTCCAGGGTCGTGCCCACAGGGGCCGTCACGAGGCCCTCGGAGGTCATCACGTCGCGGATCGTGAGATCCAGGTTGGGCTCGAACTGCAGATCGCGATTGGTGACGATCCCGATGAGGCGTCCCCCGTCCTCGACGATGGGCACACCCGAAATCGAGAAGCGTGCCATGAGCCCGTGGGCATCGCGTATGGTTTTGCCGGGGGCCAGGGTGATGGGATCCCGGATCATTCCGCTTTCGGAGCGCTTGACGCGATCGACCTCTTCCGCCTGCCGGTCGATCGAGAGGTTCTTGTGAATGACCCCCAACCCCCCCTGTCGCGCGATCGCGATGGCCATCCCCGACTCGGTGACCGTATCCATCGCGGCCGTGAGCAGAGGGATCTGCAACTGGATATTGTTGGTCAGGGAGGTGGTTACGGAAGTGTCCTTCGGGTGCACGGTCGAGTGCCCAGGCACGAGAAGCACGTCGTCGAACGTGAGGGATTCCTTGACTATCACCGCGACACCATTCCGATCACCCATAAACGAGACGCCCGCCCACCCGAAATCTCGAGTCGAGACCCCCGGCGAACAGGCGCATTATTGGCTACCATGGAAGATCTTACCCGGAGGCGTCTCGGGGTGTCAAGCCTCCTCCTTCGGACTGGCTTCGCCTCCTTGGCCATCTTCGTTTTTCGCTCCGGTCACATCAGGCGGCTCCGGCCCGGACGGGTCTGGGAGCGACGGCGTCAGTTCCTCGAGGAGCTGTTTGCCCGCCGAAGAGACGTTCGAGAGGACCCGATCCGCCGCGGAAATGAGTTGGAACGCCTCCCTGAGTGTGGCCGGACTCATCGCCTTCTTCCGCAGCTTGTCCTCCATCGACTCCGCGAACTTCTGTAGTCCCGAGGCTTCCTGGGCGATGTCTGAGGCGTACTTGGACTCCAGGAATTCGATGTAGTCGAGGATCTGATAGACTTGCTCCTCGGGCAGACTCTCTATCTTCCTCATGAGGCGCTTCCGAAGTACATCGTGCATGGCCGACATCCCCGAATTGGTTGCATTTCCCGGTCCGGACGGGCTTCGAGCAAGTTAACACGGCCCCCCGGGGGGAGGCGACGTCTTTGCAGGGCCGATCGGAGTCCGTATCGTGCAGGACGCGTCCATCCCTACGGGGCCGAACCGCCATTCCAACCCTACGGGGCTCTACCGCCAATGGGTTTTCTCCCGAATCGAAGAGTCGACATAGAGGACGACGCTGTGCGTCTATACGACGCCTGGCTCGAATCCGTCGAAGAGCGTCTCGACGACCCCTCGTGCGACCGGTATGAACTGTGCCGGTCGGTTCTGACCGGAATCCACCTTCCGGAGTTGGTCGGCGTAGATCAGCGGACGTTGCCCCTTTCGACGCAGGTGCTGGTGGCTCAGATGGATGCCCGGAGCGTCACCATGGAGCCCGAGTACTACGCCGATACGGATCTCGAGCGCTACGAACGGGTGAAGCCGCTCATCTGGATGTGGGAGGGATTCGACAGGAGCGCGCTGGGAGAAAACGTCCACCTGGGGGTCAGATTCAGGAGGATACTCGCGAAGCGAATCTTCCGAAGCTGTGGCAAGAATTTCAAGGCCTTCCACCATGTGAAGCTGTCCTTCGGCTACAACCTGGAGGTCGGCGACGACGTCGTGGTCCACCGTCATGTGCTGCTCGACGATCGGGGCGGCATCAAACTCGGCGACGGCGCCTCCATTTCCGACTTCGCCAATATCTACAGCCACGCTCACGACCTGGTCGAGGGGCGGGACATCACCACGCCCGTGACGGTCATCGGGGCCGGCGTCCGGATCACCTACCACGCCACGGTCATGTCGGGGGTCCACATGGGCGACGGCACCATGCTCGGATCGTTCGGAATGGCCACGCGGGACACGGATCCACAGAGCGTCTACGCCGGTATTCCCGCCAAGAAGATCAAGGACAAGCCGTCTCGGGAACGGCCTCCGCCCACGCCCGATCCTCTGGCGGACGACGAAGGGGACTAGACGGCGTCGATGAAGGGTAGGCTCGTCCTAGTGGACTGTAACACGTGAACGTTAAGCGACGTGGATGCGTCGCGAGGGGTCATCATACTGCCACTTCACGGTTCTTGGATCGTCGTTGTAGCGACGGATGTAGGTCATGATGCGTCGGGCGAGGTCGTTCACGGAGGTGAAGACGCCGCGGTGGATGAGATCGCGCTCGATCTTGGAGAACCACAGCTCGACTTGGTTGAGCCAAGAGGAGTAGGTAGGGGTAAAGTGCAACGTGACGTTGGGGTGAGCGTCGAGGAAGGCTTGAACGCGCTGCGTCTTGTGAGCCGAGAGGTTGTCGAGGATGATGTGGATTTCCCGATCCTCGGGCTGCCTGACCACGATATCGGTCAGGAAAGCCACGAACTCCTGGCTCGTATGGCGGGCCGTGGTCTTGCCCACAACCTCGCCGGTCTGAGTGTCGAGCGCGGCGTAGAGCGAGAGGGTGCCGTGGCGGACGTACTCGAACCCGTGCCGCTCGGCCCTGCCGGGCGACAGGGGCAGAACCGGATCTTTGCGGTCCAGCGCTTGAATAGCCGTCTTCTCGTCCACGCAAAGCACGACGGCATGTTGCGGGGGATTGAGATAGAGCCCGATCACATCGGCGGCCTTCTCCTCGAACTCGGGGTCGTTGGACGCCATGTAGCGCTCCATCCGATGAGGCTGAACCCCGTGCTTCTTCCAGGTCCGAGCCACCATCATGTGGTGGACGCCGAGCTTCTTGGCCAGGCGCCGCGTGCTCCAATGCGTCGACCCGTCGGTCGGCTTCTTGCGCGTCCAGTTCAGGATCCGCGCCTCCACCTTGGGTGTCAGCACCGTCACGGGCCGTCCCTCGTGCCGGACGTAGAGTCCGGCCAGCCGCTCGGCCAGGAACCGCTTCTTCCACTTGCTGATGAACGGCTCCGAGCAATCGACCCGACTCGCGATCTCTCGGTACGTCACCCCGTCAGCCAGCAAGAGCAGCACCCGAGCGATCCGAGCATCATCGGCACGCCCTGCCCGACTCTTCGCACGCCGCCCGAGCTCGGCACGTTCCCGCTCGGTCAATCTGATCGGATCAGTTTTCATACCATTCAACCTACCACTAATCATTTATATGTTACAGTCCGCTAGTAGCCGTCGTCGCCTCTCCTACCCCTCCTCGGCCTCGTACTGCTCCTGAAGACGCGCCACGACCTCAGGATCCGCCAACGTGGTGGTGTCGCCCAGCGCGTGGCCTTCGGCCACGTCCTTCAGCAGGCGTCGCATGATCTTGCCCGATCGCGTCTTGGGAAGGTCCGCGGTGAAGACCACGATCTCGGGTCGCGCGATGGCCCCGATCTTCTCGGCGACGTGGCCCTTCAGCTCCGTCCCCAAGTCGTCACCGGGTTCGTAGCCCGGCCCCAGCGTCACGAAGGCTGCGATCGACTGCCCCTTCACATCATGCGACTTTCCGACCACGGCCGCCTCGACCACGGCCGCGTGGTCGACCAACGCACTCTCAACCTCCATGGTCCCGATCCGGTGACCTGCAACGTTGAGCACGTCGTCCACACGGCCCAGGATCCACAGATAGCCGTCGTCGTCGTACTTGGCACCGTCACCCGCAAAGTAGATCCCATCCCACTTGGACCAGTAGGTCTCGCGGTAGCGCTTTTCGTCGCCGTAGATCGTTCGCAACATGGACGGCCAGGGCCGGGTGATGGCGAGGAAGCCCGCCCTCACCTCGTTGCCGGCATCGTCGAGCAGCGTGGCCGACACACCGGGAAACGGCTCCGTAGCACTGCCGGGGCGGGTGGTGGTCACCGCGGGAAGCGGGGTGATCATGATCGCTCCCGTCTCCGTCTGCCACCACGTATCGACGATTGGGCAACGCTCACCCCCGATGACCTCGTGATACCACATCCACGCCTCGGGATTGATGGGCTCCCCCACGGTGCCGAGAAGTCGCAGCGTGGATAGATCGTGCCGCGCCGGCCATTCGTCACCCCACTTCATGAAGGCGCGAATCGCCGTCGGAGCGGTGTAGAAGACCGTCACCCCGTACTTGGAGCACAACTCCCAAAAACGGTCGTTCTCCGGCCAATTGGGTGCACCCTCATACATCAGGACCGTGGTGCCATTCGACAACGGTCCGTAGACGATGTAGCTGTGCCCTGTGACCCAGCCCACGTCCGCCGTGCACCAGTAGACGTCGTCTTCCCTGAGATCGAAGACGCACTTCGTCGTGGCGTGTACCTGCGTAAGGTATCCGCCGGTGGTGTGGACCACTCCCTTGGGTTTACCCGTCGTTCCGGACGTGTACAGAATGTAGAGCAGATCCTCCGCGTCCATGACCTCCGGCGGACAGTCGGCGTCGGCATCGGCGACGAGGTCGTGATACCAGTGGTCGCGGCCCTCTTCCATATGGGCGTCTACCCGTTCGGTGAGATCTCCGCCGCGAGCTACGACCACGACGCTTTCGATGCAGGGGCACGACTCCACGGCCTCGTCGGAGTTGACCTTGAGTGGCACGATCCCGCCCCGGCGGTACCCCCCGTCGGCGGTGATCAGGGTCTTCGCCTGAGCGTCGTTGATCCGATCGGCCAGCGACTCGGGACTGAACCCCCCGAACACCACCGAATGCGGCGCCCCGATGCGGGCGCACGCCAACATCGCGATCGCCGCTTCCGGGATCATGGGAAGGTAGATCGCGACCCGATCCCCCTTCCCAACCCCCAAGCCCTTGAGCGCATTGGCGAATCGGCTTACCTCGGCGTGCAACTCCGAGTAGGTGTAGGAGCGTGTGTCCCCGGGTTCTCCCTCCCAGACCAGGGCCACCTTGTCAGTCCGGGGACCGTCCAGATGGCGATCCAAACAGTTGTGCGAGACGTTGAGCTTGCCTCCCAAAAACCACTTCGCGTGAGGCGGATTCCATTCGAGAACCGTGTGCCACCTCTCGAACCAATCGAGCTCCTCCGCCCAAGACTCCCAATAGGCGAGGAGATCTTCCGAGGCCTCATCGTAGAGTCGCCGATCCACGACCACCGCCCCATCTCGGAAGTGCTCAGGTGGCGGAAAGCGACGTTCTTCGGTCAGGAGTACATCGAGAACTCCGCCGTCGGAACTCATTCGACTACCTCCTAGAAGGCTGTTGAAGGAATGCAGCGGGAGGGTCCAACCGGCGTCGGACGGTCAGATTACGGGCGGGATGCGTCGCCCGGCAAGCGCAGACGGGAGGGCACCTACGGGTCGGCATCGGCCCGCAGCACTCCGAAGTCCTCGTGTGCCAGGGCCCGCTCGAAGGCGGTGATCGCCGCAGAGGCCAGAGCCGACACGGCTTCGGCTCCGGCCTTCATCGCCTCGACGGGAATGCGGAGCTTGAGACGCACTTCACTCTCCGCATCCGTCGGATTCTCATCCGATCGATCCAGACGCAGGCGGACTGTTATAGGGGTCCGATACCCGGCAGGCATACAGTCGGCACTGACCTTGGCAAGGGAAGACAGGAGCTGCTCCATGGGCCCGAGCTCGGAGAGTTCCGGACCTGCCACCACCAAGGCCAGATTGCCCCTCAGGCCCTTATTCGTCTCGTCCAGGAACACGTCGATGCTCACGAAGTCCGGGAAGGCCTCACTGTGGAAAAAGAGGTAGGCACTTCTGGAACTCTCCCCATCCCATCGTCCCTCGAACTGATGGCTCGTCGTCTTCTGGAGGCCCGACAGTTCCCAGCCGTCCCCGGACACACCATCTCTGACGGCCTCAATCAGCGGCTCCAGGGTCAAGAGTGGCTCGCTGGTCTTCGTCATGGATCACAACCCGGCTTCCAGGGTATGGCCGCATCATGTCCACACTTTCTACTTCGAGCGACCAGGTTCTCCGGAGCGCACTCGAGGCGCGTGGACATCGGTTCACCGAACAACGTGCGGCCGTCTATCGGCTGCTCGCTCACACCACCGTCCACCCCACGGCGGACGAAGTGTTTCTCGGTGTCAGGGACGAGGTGCCGGGAATCTCCCTGGCCACCGTCTACAAGAGCCTCGAGACGATCGTCTCCTGTGGGCTGGCGAACAAGCTGAGCCACGCCGACGGATCGGCTCGGTACGACGGCAGGACCGACCCTCACCACCATGCCCGGTGCGTCTCCTGCGGGTCCGTCTCCGACATTCCGGGCGAGTTGCGCGATTCCGATCTCTCCTACGTCCGGTCGGGAGCCCGTGGCTTCCAGGTCACCGGATATCAGCTCGAGCTGACGGGATACTGCCCTCACTGCGTTCGAGAGTCGGATGGCGAGGCGGTCGCCGCCCTCGGCTGACGGCCCGGCGGGACTCCTCTCTCGGTTCCCGGTCATCAGGGGAGAGACGTTGGTGGACGACGTCGACCTCGCCCCTTATGCGAGCGCGTCCGGGCCCGTACGCATTGCACCCCTCGCCTGCGTCCGTCCCGCCGATCAGGACGACCTCTCCGCCGTCCTGTCGTGGGCGCTCCGCGAAGGGGCGCCGGTGATTCCCCGGGGCGCGGGCACCGGCATGTCGGGCGGCAACGTGGGATCTGGAATCGCTCTCGACCTCGGCACGTCGTTCACCGGAATCGGCCCCGTGCGCCAGGAAGACCGGACGATCCGGGTGGGTGCCGGAGCCGTCGCCGCCGACGTCGAACGAGCCGCCAGGTCCGTGGGCCTCTTCCTACCTCCCCTTCCGTCGAGCGCGCGCAAGTGCACGATCGGCGGCATGGTGGCGAACAACGCTGCCGGCGCACGCACCTACAAGTACGGCGCGATCCGGGACTGGGTACGAGACCTCGAGGTGGTCCTGAACGACGGATCGCAGCATCGGCTCAGTCGCGGCGGTCCCGGCCCAGGCCCCTTCGAGGCCGTGCACCGATCGCTACGTCAAGAGTTGGGCACCGCCGCCGTTGCTTGGCCCGCGGTGCGCAAGAACTCGAGCGGCTACGCCCTGGATCGGTTCCTTGCGGGAGGAGATCCCGTCGAACTCATCGTAGGAAGCGAGGGCACGCTCGCTGTGGTCACCGCTATCACCCTCGAGCTGGCGCCCGTGCCGGAAGCCACCGCACTCGCCTTCGTGGCGGTTCGAAGCTTCGATGACGTTCCCACAGTACTTGGCACGGCCGCGGAAATCGGTGCCTCCGCGTGCGAGTTCTTCGGTCGGCGGTTTCTGGAGATCACGTCGATGGCATCGCACCCCGTGGTCGGATCCGCGGTCACGGAAGCCGAAGCCGTGTTTCTCATCGAGGTGGACGGTCCGGCCAGCGAGGTGGCGTCCGGCGGGCAGACGTTGCGACGACTCGGGCGCGAGCTAGGTTCACCCGCCATCATCGCGGTAAACGACGCCGACCGGGAGGTGCTGTGGGAGATCCGACACGCGGCCAGTCCTTTGATCGCCGCCTGCGCCGACCATGGGCTCCTGTCCACCCAGATCATCGAGGATTCGGTGGTCCCGACCCAGACCTTGGGCCGGTACGTCACCGAGTTGGATGAGATTCTCGCCAAATGGGAGACGGACGCCGTGATCTTCGGCCACGCGGGTGACGCGAACGTCCACGTCAATCCGCTCCTCGACGTCCGGCGTCCGGCCTGGCGTGCGACCGCACGAGGGATTCTCGAGGACACGGCGGACCTGGTCGCGGGCCTGGGCGGGACGCTCGCCGGTGAACACGGGGACGGCCGCATTCGAGCCCCCTTCCTCGCGCGGATCTGGGGAGACCGTCTCACGCGGGCCTTTGTCGAGGTGAAGAGACACCTCGACCCGGTCGGCATCCTCAACCCCGGGGTCATCCTGCCACTTCCCGGTCAAGACCCGCTGGACGGTCTCTGGCCTGAATACGGAGAGACGCCGTGAGGGGTTCTCGGACCCTACCGCTCGGGATATTGGCCTTGCTTGCCGCCTCCGTCGCGTGGAGAGCCGGGGCTTGGGTCGACCCGGACCCGACCACGTCGGCTCCTTTGGAGTCGTCGACGACGACCGCCGCCCCTCTCCCGCCGCCGGTCGGCCCCGAGGTTGAAGCACTCCGGCGCGACCTGACCGGGTTTCTCGACGGTACGCGTCTCCGCGCCGCGGAGTGGAGCGTGCTCGTGGTTTCGCTCGATCGCGGCGACACGCTCTTCGCCAGAAACGAGGATCTTCTCCTCACGCCGGCCTCCAACATGAAGGTAGTGACGACGGCGGCCGCTCTCCACTTCCTGGGCCCGGCGTTCACCTATCAGACCTTCTTGCTCGGCGACGGCCCCATCGAGGCCGGCGGCCTCCGGGGCGACCTGATCCTCTACGGAACCGGCGATCCGGGGATCTCCGATCGGTTCTTCCGGACCCGCACCCGGGTGTTCGAAGACCTCACGGACCAATTGATCGCTAGGGGCATCACGCACATCGACGGTGCGGTGGTCGGAGACGCGACCTACTTCTCGGGACCGGATCTGGGGCCCGAGTGGAATCCGGCAGATCTCAACGAGCGATTCGCGGCGCCTGCCTCGGCCCTCTCGTTCAACGAGAACATCGTGACACTGCAGATCATCCCTGCGATCCGCTTGGGTGGCGTGCCCAGGGTGGAGACCATCCCGCCGGGGTTTCCGCTCGAGATGAACAACACGGCCCAGACCGTGGCGGGTCGACCACGTCCGAGGTTGTGGCTGGACCGGCCGACGCCGACGTCGAGTATCCGAATCGCCGGTCAGATGACCCACGGCGGTCCAGCCATCTGGCGACGTCTGACGGTGTCGGACCCCGCCCTCTTCTCCGCTCGCGCACTGCGTGAGGTTCTGGAGTCGAGGGGTGTGAGCGTGAGCGTCGAATCCCGGGCCGTGCACAGAGCCGAGAACTCCAGAGTCACGGGACGGGACGTTTGGGCACCGGGCCTTCTGGAAGACCACGAGCCGCGGATCCTGGCCAGCCGCACGTCGCCGGAGATGAGCGAGTATCTGACCGTGGTCAACCACGAGAGCCACAACCTGTTCGCCGAGAGCATCTTCAAGACGATGGGCAAGGTCGTCATGGGCCAGGGATCGTTCGGGGGAGGCGCGCGCGCGGTCCGCTCCTATACCGCCCGGGAGGTCGGCCTGGACGATCGCGACATGGTCGCGGTGGACGGCTCCGGCCTTTCGGAGAGCAACCGGGTCACGGCTGGAAGCCTCGTGGCCATTCTCCAATACGTGGCCGCGTCTCCCCAATGGGATGTGTTCGTGACCACTCTTCCCCAAGCCGGTGGTTCGCTGCGTCGGATGTACCGCACACGAGCAGCCGGGAATCTCAGAGCCAAGACGGGCACCATCGATGGGGTCTCGGCTCTGACGGGAGTGGTCTCCGCCCGAGGCGGCGAGAGGTTGCTGTTCAGCATCCTCTCGAATCGCGTGCCATCCACGAGCGCCGCCAAGCGCATCGAAGATCGGATCGGGTCGAGACTGGCCGACTTCCAACGGGCCGAGCCGGGCGCTCCGGAACTCTAGGGAAACTCTGAACAAGACGGGTGTAGTTTCATGGTATGAAACGACCGGGGAGTTGTGAGCGGGCCATGGAGCTTCAGATGACTTTCGCGGAGCTGGAGTACGATTCGAAGAAGCGGCGGACGCGCCGGGAGATTTTCCTGGAGAAGATGGAGGGGCTGATTCCCTGGCAACAGCTGGAGGATCGGATCGAGCCGTTCTATCCGAAGGCTGGCCGTGGCCGCCGCCCCTATCCGCTTGGGGTGATGCTGCGGGTTCATTGTGTGCAGCTGTTCTACAACGTGAGCGATCCGGGCATGGAGGATCTGCTCTACGAGGTGGAGTCAGTGCGCCGCTTTGCGGGTCTGCGCCTGAGCGGTTCTTTGCCGGACGAGACGACGATCCTGAACTTCCGTCACCTGCTGGAGACGCAGGGCTTGGGGATGGGGTTGTTCGAGGAGATCAATACGCATCTGGCGTCTCTCGGGCATCGGTTGAAGACGGGGACGATCGTGGATGCGAGCATCATTGACGCGCCGTCGTCGACGAAGAACCGCAGGGGAGAACGGGATCCGGAGATGCACCAGACGAAGAAGGGAAACCAGTGGTACTTCGGGATGAAGGCGCATATCGGGGTGGACGCCGAATCGGGTCTGGCGCACAGCTTGGCGACGACGGCCGCCAACGCGGCGGACGTGACGCAGGCGTGCGTGCTGCTGCATGGTGACGAGACGGAGGCATGGGGCGACGCGGGCTACCAGGGTGTGGACAAGCGCCCGGAGAACAGGGGTTGCGACGTCGCCTGGCAGGTGGCGATGAAGCCGGGCAAGCGTCGCCTGCTCGATCGGGACGGCGCCGAGGCGGCGGCCGAGAAGCGCAAGGCATCGGTGCGGGCGAAGGTGGAGCATCCGTTCTTGTATGTGAAGCGGCGCTTCGGGTACGGTAAGGTGCGCTACCGGGGACTGGCGAAGAACACGCAGCGCATCGCGTTGCTGCTCGGGTTCTCGAATCTGCTCATCGCTGGCCGCTACGCGACCGGATAACGCGCGGCCCATGGACCGCCCGAGGGCGGGAGCCGGACACATCGAAGCGACTTCCTGACGGTTCGGACCGTTTCTCCGGCGCGCCAGCCAGCACTTCATCGCTCCGATAGGTCTTCGAACCGGATCTTCGAACCGCAACCGATCGCGTTCCTCCCAAGATGGGGGTTGTTCAGACCCTCCCTAGGGAACCGGCCGGTGCGTCGTCCGATCGGGCGAGAGGGAAGCTATGTGCCTGGTACGGGAGGTTGGGAAGCCCTACCGACCGCCGAACGCAGCCGCCTGCGCAACTCGACGTCCGACATCGTGGCCAGCGTCCGTTCCGCCGTGCCCGGGCTGTTCCAGCGCACATCAGCCAGGCTCACGCCGTCGTCGGCCCCACCCTCCTTCCGCATATGAAGGTAGTAGCGACCCTTGTAGTCCGTACCCGATTCCGATCGTACGGTCGCGGTCCAGGCGTGTCCGTGTTGGTCCAGGAATTCAGTCATGAGCTCGGATCGGAGATGATCGTTGGGCCGCGGGCGTCGGCGGAGATCAGGCCACCGAGATGCGTGGTGTAGCCGGGGTCTCAAACCCGCAATCGTGTAGAAAGTGCCTGAGCACGAACGTCAGGCCCCCGCGTTCCGCCACCATCGTGGGGGTCGCGCCGGTATAGCCCTTCAGGGCCCTCCGAAAAGCCGCCCCTGACGAGTACTCCAACTGCCGGCTCACACTCTGGCCCGTTCGCCCGGGATCGCCCAACCAGTGCCCCGCGTGGAGGAGTCGGGACCAGACGAGCAGGCGTCCGATCGCCGGCAGGCCCGACCTCTTCAGGCAGACGCTCAGGAAAGGCCTGGACAGGCCCATGAGTTCGGAAAAGCCCTCGGCCGACCAGCACTTGTGCACCTCGTCGAGCACCAAGCGTAGCGCCTCCGTCTCACGCGGGGCGACTTGGGGGCTGACCTCACGGAGAACCCGTGAAGTCACCCCCCTCTCCTGAGCCTTGTCCACGCTCCGGAGCAGTCGGAACGCCTGGTTCTCGGCGTTCAGTACCACGAGGCTTCGAAACCCCAGCCGCCCCACCTCGAACAGGGTCCGGGGATCCTCCTTGGCGCCGGCCAAGAGCACGAAGCCCACGCTCGGGAATTGCCGCCGAACGCGCAGAAGCCGCTCCAGACCACCCGGACCCCAGCCCATGGATGTCAGATCGACCATACACACGCTCACGGGGCGCTCCCGAAGCGACAGTGCCAGCCAGCCGAGTGTTCTGGACTCGGCGACGTCGTGCACGGTCGAGAGTGCCTCTCGGAGGGTGGATTGCACCTCCGGATCCCGGGTGAACGTGCTTACTAGTGGACTGTAACACGTGAACGTTAAGCGACGTGGATGCGTCGCGAGGGGTCATCATACTGCCACTTCACGGTTCTTGGATCGTCGTTGTAGCGACGGATGTAGGTCATGATGCGTCGGGCGAGGTCGTTCACGGAGGTGAAGACGCCGCGGTGGATGAGATCGCGCTCGATCTTGGAGAACCACAGCTCGACTTGGTTGAGCCAAGAGGAGTAGGTAGGGGTAAAGTGCAACGTGACGTTGGGGTGAGCGTCGAGGAAGGCTTGAACGCGCTGCGTCTTGTGAGCCGAGAGGTTGTCGAGGATGATGTGGATTTCCCGATCCTCGGGCTGCCTGACCACGATATCGGTCAGGAAAGCCACGAACTCCTGGCTCGTATGGCGGGCCGTGGTCTTGCCCACAACCTCGCCGGTCTGAGTGTCGAGCGCGGCGTAGAGCGAGAGGGTGCCGTGGCGGACGTACTCGAACCCGTGCCGCTCGGCCCTGCCGGGCGACAGGGGCAGAACCGGATCTTTGCGGTCCAGCGCTTGAATAGCCGTCTTCTCGTCCACGCAAAGCACGACGGCATGTTGCGGGGGATTGAGATAGAGCCCGATCACATCGGCGGCCTTCTCCTCGAACTCGGGGTCGTTGGACGCCATGTAGCGCTCCATCCGATGAGGCTGAACCCCGTGCTTCTTCCAGGTCCGAGCCACCATCATGTGGTGGACGCCGAGCTTCTTGGCCAGGCGCCGCGTGCTCCAATGCGTCGACCCGTCGGTCGGCTTCTTGCGCGTCCAGTTCAGGATCCGCGCCTCCACCTTGGGTGTCAGCACCGTCACGGGCCGTCCCTCGTGCCGGACGTAGAGTCCGGCCAGCCGCTCGGCCAGGAACCGCTTCTTCCACTTGCTGATGAACGGCTCCGAGCAATCGACCCGACTCGCGATCTCTCGGTACGTCACCCCGTCAGCCAGCAAGAGCAGCACCCGAGCGATCCGAGCATCATCGGCACGCCCTGCCCGACTCTTCGCACGCCGCCCGAGCTCGGCACGTTCCCGCTCGGTCAATCTGATCGGATCAGTTTTCATACCATTCAATCTACCACTAATCATTTATATGTTACAGTCCACTAGTGCCATGACCTTCGGAAAAGATATACCCCTACTCTGAAAGGATTGCGGCACCCGCAGATGCCGCATCCACCTTACAACCAAGCTATGACGTACAGCCCTACGTCACCAGAGCCTTACCACTGGAAGGAACCGGTTCGATGACCAAGCTTCGCCTCTTCTTCGCCGTCGCTGCCCTCTCGTTCGCGTTGAGTGCCTGCTCGTCCCCCGCAGGTCTGGATTGCGCCGCCGGAGATAGCCTCTGCCAGACTCACAATCCTGGTGGCAATGGGCACAATCCTGGTGGCAATGGGCACAACCCTGGTGGCAATGGGCACAACCCCGGTGGTAATGGGCACAACCCCGGCGGCAAGGGACACAATCCGGGCGGCAACGGCTAAGTAACCGTTATCCCCACCGCCGTTGTAACCAGTTGGCCCCGCATCGAACTCAGTTCGGTGCGGACGCCTTCTATGTCCTCCAGTGTTATGGACGCCGCATGGGCGCTCGAGTCCTCACCCGGAGCCTCACCGGTCCTGAGGGCCTCGAGCGCGGCGTCGGCTTGGAACGAGATCTGATTGTTCCCGTGCTCTTCGGAGTACTCCTTGGCCTCTTCAAGCCAGCGTTGGGCCAACTCTGCGTCGCCCAAGAGGCTGTATGCCTTGCCGCGGTAGTACAGTAGCTCCGAGACCATGAACGGCTGTCCGGTCCTCCAGGGGGTTGCGTCCACCGCCTGGATGCGATCCTCGAACTGCTCGCGGCGCCCGAGCAGGGCCTCGATATAGGCAAGCGCGTCGAGCGCATATACCCGATAGCGGAAGTCCTGTGTGCGGTGCGCCACCACGGTGTACGCATCTTCGGCGGCGCCATACTCGCCGACTTCCACGAAGGCCCAAGCCAAGTCGGTGAGGGCCTGCAGTTGGTCTCTCTCCGACGGATAGAGGCGGACCGCCTCCCAACCGTGCCGGATCGCCTCTCCGAAGCGCCCCGACAACTTCTGGTCGGTCATCAGGTTGTGGTGACTGAGTCCCTGAACGTAGTGATCGCCGTCCGCCACGCCCCACTCGAGAGTCTCGGAGTGTAGCTCGAGTGCCCGAGGCAGGTTGCCCTTTTCACGGATTGCACTCCCGAGACCGTTGGTGGCGAGCGCGGAGAGCCTTCGGTCGCCCAGGGCGGCACCGAGATTCTGTGCCACGCCATACCAGTACTCGCTCTCGTCCCAGGCGCCCAGTCGCCGATGGGCTCTGCCCAAGAACCGGGCTGCGGTCCCGGCGACGGCTCCCGATCCACAGATCACCGCGACCTGGTAGGCCAGGCTACACAACTCCCGCGCCCCGTGCAGGTGCCCGAGCATGTCCACACGGTCCGCCAACTCGAGAAGGGAGCGTCCCAACTCGATCCCGTCCGCGGAACCGAGAGCCTCCAGAACGGCGCCCCAGGCCGTCCGCTCGGGATCTCCCCGATCCACCGCGTCGAGTTCACGCCCAACGCCTTCCACCTGCTGCCGAAGAGCCTCGGGGTCCATGGTGAGCTCCTCGTCCAGCGCGGCGCGAACGGCACGGGCAACGAGGAAGCAAGTAGCGATGCGGCGATTCGTTTCGGCGTCGGCCTCACGCCCGTCGAGGTCCTTGAGGATCGCCCATCCGGAGAACGTCTCGCCTTCCTCGGGACCGGCACTGGTCGCGTGCCGCCGCGGACCCGCAGCCCTGCGATCCAGATCCTGATGAAGAACCACGGCTGCCGCTTCGCCAGCGACGAACATCAACTCGTCGGTGACTTCCACAGCCAGCCGCGACCGAGGCGTCAGCGCGTCGATCACGAGGAACCACGCCCGTGTCCCGTCGCTACCCATGGCGACACAGCAGGAGCTGCGCACTCCCGAGATGGGAATCTCACCAGTGCGCTGCACATCGGGCACGTCGAGGAGGCCCGGCACACCTTTGCCCCAGGCCACCCTGCACGCCTGGGCGGCGAAGTTCCGTCGCGGGGGGTTTCCTACGAGGTCGAGCAGGCAGTGGACATGGACAAGTCCAGGCCCGTACTCGTCGACCCAAACCACCGCGGCGCGATCCCCACCGACCAACTCCTGAGCCGTGGCGAGGTGCCCCAGCAGGCAAGAGCGTGCCGGGTCTCCTCGGTAGAGCGCCGCGGTCTGCTCAGACCTTTTTGCCCGCCCACTGCGGTAGTCTGCAAGGCGTGGAACGTTCGTTGTAGACATCTACACCGGAATATTTAGCTTGTGGGGGGGACTCTTCAAGCTAGGCACCCCTACTTGGAAAAACAACGGTAATGTTTTGAAGACGAGCCTTTGACGCTGCTTCCCCCTCCAAGCGCTCTCCATGGCACGTGATTCGGCCGACGACGGTGCGCCGGAGGCTCCAGTTCCTGCGTCCGCATTCACTCGCTCCGCAATCTGGATCGATATCGGCCTTGTAACATTGTGTGTCATCTGGGGCGTCAACTTCTCCGTCATCAAGGTGGCTCTGCTCGAGATCGAGCCTCTCGCGTTCAACGCCCTCCGATTTCCGCTCGCCGCGGCGACTCTCTTCGTACTGTTGAGGTGGAGGGGCCCCATCCCTCTCCCGCACAAGGATCACCGGGCGAGAGTCGTTCTCCTTGGTCTATTGGGCAACCTGGTGTATCAGTTCCTGTTCATCTTCGGCATCGACGCTACGTTCGCAGGAAACGCCAGCCTGGTCTTGGCGACGACCCCGGTGTGGACTCTGGTTCTCTCGACACTGCTGGGCCAGGAACAACACACCGTGGCCGTCTGGGTGGGTGTGCTGACGACCATGGGGGGCATGGTCTTCGTCGTCGTCGGGGGCGCCAGCGCCCTGGGGTACTCGGACGGTCTCCCGCACGGTGATCTGCTCCTAATCGCCGCAGCGGTGACCTGGTCCGTTTACACCGTCGGGGCACAGGATCTTACACGCCGCTACGGCGCGCTCGCAGTCACGTCCTGGACCTTGTGGATCGGAACCCTGGGCCTCGTCGCGGCGGGCGCTCCCTCAGTGGCAAGCATGGACTTCGGGGCGATCTCGCTCACGGCGTGGGCGAGTGTCGGCTACGCGGGAGTTCTTGCGATTGCGGTCGCCTATTGGCTGTGGAACGTGGGGTTGGAGCACATCGGCAGCGCACGGACGTCCGTATTCTCGAATCTGGTGCCGGTCGTGGCGCTGATCACCGCGGCCTTGTGGCTCGATGAACAGCCGTCGGTTCTGCAGATGACCGGTGCCGCGATCATCATCGGGGGCGTCTGGTTGGCACGGGTTGCGAGGGCCAAGGAAGGATTGTCCCCCCCGTAGACGGCCTACGACGGTGAATCGAGCGAGCGTCAAACTTCTTTTCGCGCGTCTTTTTAACCCTTCGAGCCCGACTCGAGCCTGGGGTGATGCCGAACCTCGGGGAACTCGTACACGATGATGCCCTGATTCGTCACGTCGGACCGGACTCTGAGCCCGTCGTCCATGCCCTCGAGCACACTCTCGGCCGCCGCCAGGGACAGGTTCAGCGAGGCGGCTACCTCGGTCACGGTGAGCGTTCCGCCCTTTTCCGTTGCCAGGAGCAGCACGCGGCGCTGCAAGCGAGTCATGAGCGCCCTCCTCCGATCCTGACGGGCCTTGAGACCCCACCAAATCGTGCCGGTCCCGCCCGCACCCAACACGCTACCCACCGCGACCGCGGCCAGCTCGAATTCGACGAAGCCGATCGAGATCATCAGTGCCGCAGCGAGGACCATCCCCACACCGATCACCCGTCGGGTGATGCCGCGTCGGGGCAGCTCTTCGTCGGCTCCGAACTGAGGACCGGCACCCACCACGCCCCCGAGCGCCGGCGCCCGGCCCGACCCCGGCCCGAGTACCGCGGCGTTTTCCCAACCTAGGCCGCATTGAGGACAGATGCGGTGTTTACGGCGGGCGAACCAGTACGCAAGTCCCCCCAATCCATATGTGAAAAGCGAAACGCCGATCAGGAGCCCCATATGCCCGGGCCGCTTGAAGTACTCGATTCCGTTCCCGACGTATGAGCACCGGGGGCAACTCCGTACGCCAACACCCACCGGGCGCACGATTGAACGAGATGAAACCGCCACCCCACAAGTGGGGCAGGCGGTTTCGTGCTCTCTCAGATGCTCACCACAGGTAGAACAGCGCATTCAGCCTCGACGCAAAAGTCTTCCTCAAGGTAGACACTCGACACTACGTGTTCGTTCCGGAGAAGATTCACCCCCTTTACCGGCCACACGGGCCGCTACTCTGAGCCTCGCAAGACCGGGGCACCCGCGCCGCAGGCGCGGGTCGCGCGACCCACTGTATTTCCTCAACAGCGTTCTAGAACAACCTCACGAGCTTGAGCCGGAGCCCCGCTTGGGGAGGAGCCACCCCACCTTCCGCTCCCGCCAGACTCACGGCCAATCCTCCCTCACCACTTCCCAGCAAGAAGTGTGCACCCGAAGACGACCAGAGTCGTCCGTCTGCATAGAAGTCTCCGGCCGTGATCAGGGTCGGGGTCAACGCGTAGGATCCCACCCCATCGCTGAACGTCTCCACCAAGTCGACACCGGGAAACTGCAGTGCCGGGCGGACGGGCAGTTGGCTGCTCTCCGCGAGTTGGCGTTCCACGGCGATCGCGGCGCTCCAATCGGAGAACAGATCTTCCCAGGACGCACCGGTCACCGCCTCGACGTTGTCGATTCCCGTACGCGTCGTCTGCGTCAACGACGCCAGAACGGCGTCGCTCCCCGCCTGGTCCCTGAGATACCGCACGAACATCCAACCGGCTCCGCGCTCCGCGAGTGTCCCCTGTCCGGTGGCGACGATGAGGCTGACGTCCTCGGGATCCGCGAGGAATCGGTTCGCTCTGCGCCAGTTCCCTACCTGATATGTCTTGGCCTCCCCACTCCCCCTTCTTCGCAACTCCTCTCCGACGAGGTCCTCACCCATCTGGGCCAGGGCTTCGGAGAGCCACAGGGCGTCGGCACGTTCACCATTCCGCTCGATGATCCGCTCGTTGTGGTGGATCATGTGCTGGAGCTCGTGGGCGAGAATGGCGGGTACCGTGGTACGGATCAGGTCCAGGCTCTGCACGTTGCCGTACTCGCCCGCGGGATCGGGCACCATCACGTAGAAGACCTCAGCGGCGTTGCTGTTTTCGGCCTCCGTGAACAGGTCGAGACCGAAAAAGAACCCACCGACGAAGTCGCCGGACCCCGGTGCGGTCAGCCGATTGACGCTGGGGGTGAACAGGATGATCACTTTGCCGTTGTCGTCTACGTCGGAGGTGGCTCCGAAGGCACTCACGTCGACCGAGTAAATGGGATCGTCGAAGAGATCGCCGAAACGCTCTGCGTCCTCCATCGGTAGGTTGGCCAGCGCTTCGACATCCACATATAGAATCGCCCGCTCAGAGATCACTCGGACCTCCGCCGTGACCCGATCGAACCCTCCGTCGGCGCGAACGACCTGGAAGTCTCTACGCTCTCCCACATCAGGGGCCTGTTCGCGAGGTGAGAGGGAGAGCCTATTCGTTGACCCTCGCCGTTTCCCGACGAGTCGTTTCTCGAGAGCTCGGAGGAACAGCTTCCACTCCTCGCGTGCCGTGGGGATCGCGCCGGAAGCGGTCGGGTGCACCGGGTTCGGGCCCACGAAAGAACCCGGCGGATAGACCTGACGTGCCGCCAGGCCCCCCGACTCCTGCCGCAAGCCGGTCAGTCGATAGTCGAACCGTGCCGCACCGATCGAGCTCACCGACTGGGCGACGGCCAGCCAGTTCCCGGCCACGAGCCGCACGCAGGAAGGCCCGCTACCGATAACGAGCGCGGTATCGGCACCGAAGTCGAGATCCAAGGCCCCGCCGGTCGCTTGGACGGCCAGGGGCAGGACTCCGCTCGCCTGGCCCCCGAGCCGCACCGAGACACTCACGGTCCTGCTAGGCAAACACGTGGGCACGACAACGGAGAGTCGAGTCGGTCCCGCGGTAACGACGTCTCCGCGAATCCCCGAGAACAGCACGACGTTGTGAGACGCAACAGTGCTGAAGTTGTCTCCGTCCAGGGTGATCGTGTGACCGGCCTCCGCAGACGCCGTCGACATCGTCGTGAGCTGCGGAGGCAGCACGGCCCAGGCCTCGAACTCGACGAACCTCTCCGGCCGATCTCGAAGCCGCGCCTCCACCCGGTACCGGCCCAGCGCCGCGCCCAGTCGGAACTGCACCGTCGCGAGCCCGGTCGAATCACTGTGCGTCGTCGCGGGGGACAACACGGCACCTGAACCATCCGAGATCGTCCACTCCACGGTGACGTCCTCGGCGGGTCGCCCGTCGACGGTCCGAAGGACGGAAACGACCAGGGGATCGATGAGCGGTTGGCCGGCCGGTCCAAACTGACCGTTTCCCGAGACGGCCACCAAGTCGACGTCCGACGCGATCGGTTGAGTCGGACCGTCCTTTGAGCACCCCGCGACGCCCAACGCCACGAGCAGTGTGACTCCGGCACGGAGTCGGAGCCGACGTGAGGCCATCACCGAGGGATCGTCGACAGGGCCAGTAGCTCGAGAATCGGACTGCCCGTCAGGGTCGCGGCTCCAGTTCTGACACGCCCGACAACCCTTATGCGCTCCAGAGGACTCAGGCCCTGCGCCTCCGAAAGGCGCTCCGGCGGAATGGCGACATAGACGAATACGCCCTCGCCACGTCCGATCTTGGTGAGAAGGAAGGGTTCTCCTTCGTAGAAATCCGTGCGGATCTTCTCCGCGCGCTCGAGAGAGATGAACTGCACGTCCCACTGGAGCACCCGGCCCCGGTATTCGAGGGGAGCGGCGGATACGTCTTCAATGCTCACGTCCGTGAGGATCGTGGTCTCACCCTCGACCTCCGTACCCTCAGGGAGCCACAGCCAACCGTCCATCCTGACCCGGGCCCAGTTCCCTTCTCTTGCCAGGATTCTGAGGTTCGCCCCGGGCACCGCCGCAGCAAGGGTATCCCCGTCCGGAGTGCTGAGGATAGCCGCCGCGGCGTCCCCGCTGATGGTCCACTCGTCGGCGAGCACGACGTCCGCCGCCTCGGCGAGCGCTCCGGGCCCCGAACCGTCCAACGCCACCGAGGGACTCCAGATCCATGCCGCCCGCCGCACCCTGACCCAACCAGGGACGCGTTCCACCTCCTGCAGTAGGGTCCCCCCCTCTAGACGGCCTATGATGTCGCCGGATGGAATAGCCCGGATGTTCTCACCCTCTGCGGCCGATACGACGAGATCGAAGTCGCCACGACCGACGACATGCAGCGATTGCGTCCAGACCCAACCCCCCAACTCGAACCGGTGCCAGTCGCCTGATGTGTCCGATACGGTGATGCCCGCGCCGGGGCGGAGTTGACCCAACAGGGTCCCGTTCGGTTGAGCACGAAAGTTCTCCTGTCCCGTAACGGTCCCCTCCTGTGCTGAGAGGCCCCGGACGAAGACCAAGAGGCAGGCGGTGAGGAAGACCGCAGTGCCCCGCGAAGGCTGAAAACTCGCGCTCATCTTCCTGAAACGATCCTCGACAGACGGTGTTGAAAGGGTGATCTTCCGGCTCTCCGGACGAGCGCCGACGTCACTCGGACGAATGTGTTTTAGCCGATGGCGGCCGTCAAATACCACTAAACGAAACGTCGAACCAGCTTTTATGCTACACCCGAGAACGATCTTCCTGCTACTGTGGAGCGCGATCCTGCTCCCGTCGCGCCCGACGACGGCCCAGGTGATTCCGTCGTCCTACCGTTTCATCGAGAACTCACAGGAGGCCGGGTTGTTCGCGGGCGCCACGAGCCTCAATGCGGGGCAACTCGGTCTGGGCCCCAAGTCGGCCGACGTGTTCGGGGGTCGCTATTCGGTGAGTTTCGGTAGTGCGCTGGCTTTCGAGGGCGACGCCACCTTCTTCCAGGGAATGCGTGACGTCATCGACATCCGTCGTGACGTAGACGAGCGGGTCCTCGGGGAATCCACCATTGACCTGCTGGCCTTCGAGGCCCGCTTCAGGCTGAACCTGACGGGTCAGCGGAGTTGGCGAAGCATGCAGCCCTTCGTCGCATTCGGGGGCGGGATGGCCCTGAGCAGAAATCTGGAGCGTACCCTCGAGGATGAAGCCAACATGCGGCTGGTGGACCGGTACAATTTCGGAAGCAAGTTCATCGCCGCTCTTTCGTCGGGAGTGAATTTCCATCTTTCGTCGAGGCTCATGCTGCGGGTAGACGGTGTAATGCACCTCTGGAAGATCAGCACGCCGGCGGGATGGCTCACCAACAACGACGACCTTGAGGAGATCCCGGAAGACGAGTGGGTTTCGGCGAAGAGCCTGTCCCTCGGAGCCAGTTGGCGTTTCTGAGCCAGATCGTGGCCCGGTTCCGTAACCCGAAACGAAGGCAGCGCTCCAGATGACGGACTTCGAGTCCAGAGCCGCCGACAGGCTCTCGGTCGGGGAGGCGATGCGGCGTATTCTCGCGGACGCCTCACCCCTCGACGCTGAAGAGGTCCCCCTCCAAGACGCGCTCGGACGGGTGCTGGCGGCCGACCTCATCGCTCCGACCGGGATCCCGCCCTGGGAGAGTAGCGCCATGGACGGCTATGCCGTCCGTGGCGACGACGTGGTGGGCGCGAACCCGCAGGAACCGGTCGAGCTCACGGTTGCCGGGGCGGTCCTTGCCGCCACGCGCTTCGAGGGAGAAGTGGGCCCAGGTCAGGCCGTGCGCATCATGACGGGCGGGCCCGTTCCACCGGGGGCAGACACCATCGTTCGCGTCGAGGACACCGACCGAGAGGCAGGAGCCCCGGGACGCATCCTCATCCACTCGGATCGTGACCGCCATCGCCATGTTCGGCCGGCCTCGGAGGACTGGGAGGAGGGTGACGTCGCCTTGGAGGCGGGCAACCTCGTCGGTCCAGGTCAGATCGGCGTGCTGGCCTGTGCCCACGCCGCCCAGGTGACCGTGCGGCGGAGACCGCTGGTGGCCGTGCTGGCGAGCGGTGACGAACTCCAAGATGTCGACCTCGGTCCCCCCGATCCGAGGCGTATTCCCGAAAGCAATAGCCGCGTCGTGGCGGCCGCGCTTCAACTGGCGGGCTGTACCCCCCTCCGGCTAGGCATCGCCAAGGACGAGCCGGAGGACATCCGAGCGCACGTCGAGAAGGCGCACGAAGCCGACGTGCTGATCACGCTCAGCGGGGCGTCCATGGGCGAGGGAGACCTCTTCAAGAGGGTGCTCGACGACCTGGGTTTTCGGCTGGACTTCTGGCGGGTGAAGCTGCGCCCGGGCACGCCCATCAGCTTCGGCCACCTGCCGCGCGAGGGCCGCTCGGACCAAGCCGTGTTCGGGCTGCCCGGTAACCCGGCGTCCACGTTCGTGACCTTCGAGATCCTGGTGCGTCCGTTTCTCAGGGCGTTGGCGGGACACAAGAGGGTTCACCGCAGCCTCATCTCGGCGCGCGCCGCCGAGGATCTCCGTGCTTCCGCGGGGATTACGGGCTTCCTGAGAGTGAGGCTCACCTGGACCGACGGAGCGGTTTATGCGTCCCTCACCGGTCCTCAGGGGTCGGGGTTGATCAACAGCCTGGGGGCGGCCGACGGATTGGCAGTCATCCCCGAGGGCATCGAGGCCATCGGCCGGGGGTCGCCGGTCGACGTGATCCTGCTCGATTACACACCGGGGCTCTCCACTGGATCACCCCTTTTCGGGCCGGCCACGGGGTGAGTCGGCGGCTCGCCGTCCGGGCGCTCGAACTGTTCTGCGTCGCCTCGGTGGCCGGCTGCAGTATCCCACGATGGCCCGTGGCGGGCCCTCTCGGAGCTCCCTTCGGAGTCCGCTGGAACGACGCCCTCCCTGAGGTCCATCGGGGGGTCGACATTCTGGTGCCCACCGGTACACCGGTGGCCGCCATGTCCGACGGACGGGTACGCTTCTCCGGTACCATGGAGGACTTCGGCCACGTGGTCTGGCTCGACCACGACCATGAGGTGGTGACCGTCTACGCACACCTCTCCGAGCTCCTGGTCGATACGGGTGACGGGCTCGAGAAAGGCGACATCGTCGGCCTGAGCGGAAGTACGGGAAACGCAACCGGGCCACACCTCCACTTCGAGGTCTGGCGACGGGGAGTCCAACTCGACCCGGTGGCGATGCTTGGGGGCCCACCCGGCCCCTGAGTTCGGTGCGCTCCCGCGGCCCGGAGGGCGGCGGCCCGCCGCGTGCTCCCTCTATCCTTCGGCTCGGATGGCCTCGATCGCCTGCGTAAGACGTGGCAACACCTCGAAGGCATCTCCCACGATCCCGTAGTCGGCCACACCGAAGATCGGCGCGTCGGCATCCTTGTTGACCGCAACGATCGTCTGAGACGTCCTCATCCCGGCCAGGTGTTGAATGGCCCCCGAGATTCCGACGGCGAAGTATAGAGTGGGGGCGACCGTCTTGCCCGTCTGGCCGACCTGCTCGGAGTGCGGCCTCCACCCCGCATCCACCACGGCGCGAGACGCGCCGAGGGCGGCCCCGGGACCGAGGGCATCGCGAAGATCCTCCAGAAGGTGCCAATGCTCGGCCTCCTTCATGCCCCTACCGCCGGCGACGATGACGCTCGCCTCCGACACGTCGACCGAGCCTCCCTCCGCCGCCTGGAACGCCACGGTGCGCATGCCGTCGTTGCCGGGAATCGTCGGACGGAAGGCTTCGATCGCACCCGCGCCGCCCACCTCCTGGACACCGAACGAGTTCGGTCTCAGAGACATGACGCAGGGAGACGACTGGAACGTGATCCGTGCGAGTGCCTTGCCTGCGTAGATGGGCCGCACGGCGACGAGCTCTCCACCGTCCACCTCGAGGCGTGTGACGTCGGACGCCATCGGCGCGTCCAGCAGAGCCGCAACGCGCGGCGCAAGGTCCTTGCCTTGCGCAGTAGCCGGAAAGAGGACCGCGTCGTAGCCGCCCGAACGGGCGGCCTCGACTACGACGGACGCATAGACGTGCGGCGAGTACTCGGCCAAAGCCTCGTCCTCCGCCACTCGAACGGTAGAGGCCCCGAAGACTCCGAGCCCGCCCGCCGCCTCGCCGACGCCCGGACCCCCGAGGACCAATGCGTGCGTCGAGCCACCCAACTCCACCGACCTGGCCGCGGCCGCCGATACCACTTCGTGGGCCGCCGCCCTGATCTGGCCGGCCTTCTGTTCCGCAAAGGCGAGAATGTCGCCCATTTCTGATCTCCGATGTCTGTCAGTTTGAGGGACTGATGGGTCCGACCTAGAAGGCTGGTGAAGAAGCCTTCTAGAGCGCGTTCGCCTCTTCACGGAGGAGCCGCACGAGTTCCGGGACCGCGTCGGGACCCTCACCGACGATCTGGCCCTCGGCCCGTGCTGCGGGATACTCGAGGCGCTCTACGGAGAGACGGCTCTCCGGAACCTCGACGTCCTTCTGCTCGAGGGGCTTCTTCTTCGCTGCCATGATTCCCTTCAAGGAGGCGTACCGCGGCTCGAACGCACCCTTTGTTATCGAGACCATGGCCGGGAGCCGCAATTCGACAACCTCGGTGCCGCCCTCCACCTCGCGGCGGCACGTGACCACCCCGTCGCCGAGTTCGAAGCTCGTCACGTTCGACGTGCAGGGACGACCGAGAAGAGTCGCGACCATGGGGCCGACCTGCTGCTGGTCGTCATCAGCGGCTTTCACACCGAACAGAACGAGCGGGGCATCCCGTCCCGCCAGCTCCTGGGCCAGGACCTTCGCGGTGGCGAGTCCGTCCATGGTGACCGCCCCTTTCAGGAGCACGGCGGCATCCGCTCCCACGGCCAGCCCCGCCCGCAGGGTCTCTTGGGCACTGTCGTCACCGAGGGTCAGCACGGTCACCTCACCCTCGCCCCGCTCGTCCCTCATGCGCAGGGCCGCCTCGAGAGCGAACTCGTCATAGGGGCTCATGACGTACTTGACGCCGCCCGGATCTATGTCCTTTTCGCCGTCGGCGAGGCGGATCCGTGTCTCGGTATCCGGCACCCGCTTTATACAAACGATGATGTTCAAGGTCATCTACTCCAATTCATTGCCGTTCAACGATTTGGCTCGCTAAAGTTACCGTCCGGCAATAGGCCGTTCAAGCGATCCCGCGCCACGGCTTCCGGAGACGGACTCATTGCCCAAAACGAAGAAGCGGAGTGGCCTCTGTTTCGCTCGGCTTATCCCGATCCGTGGAGCCACGCCGACGGATGAGCGCGCCACCGGCCATCCCGCCAGCAGCCTGAGAGGGGGAGCTGAAAGGTCGTGACCGTCCAGCGCCCTCGTCACGCCGAGCGCCTGACCGACTCGCCCCGGACCCGAGCCCAGGTCCCGCGACCGGCCTCGCCGAGCGGACATCACGTCCAGCCCATCCACGGGGTCCACTGCCCGGATGAGCACGGCACCCGGATCACCCTCCTCGCCAGTCACCACGTTGAGGCACCAGTGGATCCCATAGCTGAGATACACATAGGCGAACCCTCCCGGGCCGAACATGGTGGCGTTGCGGCGCGTCCGACCGGTCCTGGTCGCCGCGTGCGAGGCCGGATCGGACAATCCGAGGTACGCCTCGACCTCGACGACGACACCTTCGGTTCGAGACCCGGCTACGGTCGACACGAGCCGGCTACCAAGGAGATCCGGGGCCACCTCCTGAGCCGGCCGAACGAAGAAGTCGGGGCCAAAGATCTCAGGGGAGGGCGGGCCTACCCACCAGCGTGCCGGCTGCAGGCTCACCGACCCCGCGGTCATGGCCGCGCGGTCAGGTCGTTCCGTTATCGGACCCAGTGGAGCCACGCCTCGACCCTCGGCGGGTCCGCCGGGCACCTCCACGCCCCCGCGGAACCGCTCCGGTGCGCGGTTGCTCCTGACGCGACTGCTCCGACGGGGTGCCGGTAGAGGCGTCTCTGTGCACCTCTGGCTGCTGATCCCCCGAAGCGCGACTCCTCTCACCGGGTTCCTCTGCTCGCATCGGATTGCGCTCACCTCTGGGTGGGCGCTCTGCCTTGTGCCTCTGCTCTTTGTGAGGGCGTCCTTCCCTGGGTCGGCGCTCTCCTTTTCCCGGGCGTCCACCCTGAGCCTGACGCTCGGCCCGCGGTGCCCCTCCCGAACGGGGGTCACGGCCCGCCCGGGCACCGCCCTCGTCGGCCTTGTCACGCTCGTCGCCCGCGGGCGGGGCGGGCGACTCAGCAGCCTGTGTCCCCTCGGTACGGCGGGCGTAATCCGTGCGCCACTCGGCCAGGACCTGCTCGGCCCGGCGTGGCACGACGTCGTTCACACGCTTGGGTGAATTCTGGAACACCTCGAAGAGCGAGTCTCCGAACGCCTTCACGAGAGCCTCGGCCGTCTTCTTGCCCACTCCCTTATAGGAGTTCGTGAGGTAGCCAATCATCGCCTCGCTCCCGCTGGGCAGATCCAAGTCGTTTACCGCCGTCGGACCCGCTGGCGACCCTTGCCCGGCGCTCTTCCCGCTCTTGCCCACGGCCTGGCCCTCGAAGAGTACGGGACCCTCGGTATCTCGCCGACGACCCGATCCGCCTCTCGGACCCAGGCGCCCCGAAGATCTCTCCCGCTTCTGCGGGCGCGGGTCAGCCGCCGCGCTCGCCTCTTCACCCCCTCGTGTCTCCCTCGCCACGCGGGGCGGCTCATCGACGCGCGCCGGTCCGGCATCGTCGTCGCTCTCATCGAGCGAGACGCGATAGTTCCCGGTCTCGGTCTTCTCGAGGTGGACCACCCCGTGCTCCTCGGCCTGCATGAGGAATTTACTGAACTTGGCGAAGCCGAGCTCGGCCTCGTCGAAGTCCGAGGCACTCTCCAGCATCTTGCGCTTGACATCGGAATCACGGACCGAGTCCCTACCCTTTTCCCTGAGCGCCTGCAGGCACTCCACCATAAGGTCGTACGCGGCACGCAGTGGATCGCCGCCCGTCTCCTCCGAGGTGGAGGGCGAATCTACGGCCGGCTCGGATCGAGCGGGCCTTTCCGAGCGCTCGGACTTCTCGGAGCGAGGCTTCTCGGATCGTGTCCTGCGCGTTGCGGGCCCCCGGCTCTTACGCTCCCGTCCGGCGGTGTCCGCCGCTCCGCTCGCTCCCCTGCGAGGCCGCTTCACCTCGTACTGACCGTTTTCGAGCTTGTGCAGCTGAATGATGCCTCGCGACGCCGCCTCAGCCAGGAACTTGGAGAACTTGCTGAACCCGAAGCCCCCCTCGTCGAAACTCGGGTCCAACTCGATCATCACCTGCTTCAGCCGGTCGGACCGCATGACGTCCTTCCGCTTGGTCATGCGGGACAGAGCCTCGGCGACCAACTCCCATGGATCCGCGGGCTTGCCGACGGTGTCGGTGGTCTTCCGCAGACCCGTGAGGCTCGTGTACGAGTAATACTCGTCACAGTTCTGCACGAGGATGTCGGAACTGGACTCCTGAATCCCCACGCCGATGACGTACTTGCCGTACTCCTTGAGCTTCAAGACGAGGCTCGAGAAGTCGGAGTCACCGGTGAGGAGGATGTAGGTTCCGATTTCGGGACGGATGAAGACGAGCTCGACCCCGTCGATGGCCATCCGGATGTCGGTAGCGTTCTTCTTCGAGCTCCCGTACGCGGGGGCGAAGATCAGATCGACGGAGGCTTCGGAGAGTGGGACGATATACTGCGGGTAGCGACGCCAGTCGGCATATGCGCGCTGCACGGTGACCTTACCACGGATGACGTCCGACTGGAGGAGGCTCTTCAGTTCCTTGGAGAGGTCACTCCTCATCCCCATCGTCACGTTGTCGAAATCGATGAGGAGAGCCGCGTTGGGCGCGTCCGTCATCGCCTTGCTGGGCCCCTCTACATGGGGGGCCTGAGTGTACTGATTCATTGATTCCTTCTTGCGATTTGTGTGTGCCGGCTGCACTCGCAAGACCTCCCCACCCGTGCCAGGTCGTCGTGCCCGTATTGACAGTCGAATCTGGTAGGGGTAAGGGGGGCCAGGTTGTCAGAGTGCCCGGCTGTACTTCATGTCTTGTAGCGCTCGTGCTCCGCCCGAACCCTGCGTGAGAGCTCGACCCGTCGGACCTTGCCGGTGCCCGTCAGTGGAAACTCGTCCACGAAGTGGACAAGGTCGGGAACCTTGTAGCCCGCGAGTGTCGCCGCGCACCAGTCGATGATTTCCTGACCGGTCACGATGGCGCCTTCGTCGGGAACGACGCACGCGCAGATGGCCTCCTCCAGAATGTCATCTGGGACTCCAGCCACCACGGCCTCCCGTACCGCCGGGTGAATGTGAAGTCGATCCTCGACTTCCCGGGGGTAAACGTTATAGCCACCGCGGATAATAACCTCTTTCTGGCGGCCGACCAAATGCACAAACCCCTCGTCGTCGATGATTCCCAGGTCCCCGGTCAAGAAGAACCCATCGCCATCGAACGAGTTCGAGGTCCCTCTGGGCTGCCGGTAATACCCTTTCATCACGCCCGGTCCGCGCACCCCGATCTCACCGACGCTCTCCACGGGAAGCTCCTCACCCCCGTCCGGGGCCAGGATCTTCACCTCGGTGTCGGCGATCGGACGGCCGACCGTGAAGAGACGCTTGGACGGCGGGTCGTCCGCCCGAGTGATGCACACCGTCGAGGACGCCTCCGTGAGGGAATAGGCCACGAGCAGCTCCGGGCAGAGGCGCTCCGTCACGGCCCTGATGAAGTCGTCCGAAACAGGCGCCCCCGCGACCATTCCTACGCGGAGAGAAGAGAGGTCACGAGGCTGTGACTTCTGCTCGCGCAGCTCGGTCGCGAAAAGGGTGGGGACGCCGTGATGCACCGTCGCACGGTGGCGCTCGATGAGATCGAGTGAGCCGGCACCTCCGAACTGATCTTGCAGAACCAACGCCGACCCGGAGACGAGGCATCCGAGCACGCCAGGACCCAGACCGAACACGTGGAAGAGGGCCGTGACACCCACGACCCGATCGTCCGACGTCAGGCCCAGGGCTTCCGCCGTGCTCGCCGCCACACCCAGTACGTTGGCATGTGTGAGCTCGACACCCTTCGGATTGCCGGTAGTGCCCGACGTATAGACGATCGCGAATAGGTCGTCGCCCGGGTCGACCGCCTCGGCCGAGTAGTCCCGGCCTCCGCCCGCGGACAACAGATCCTCGAACTGGAAGATCCGATCGTCGTACCAAAGGTCCTCTTTCCCGACCGTGATCAGGTACTGGAGGTCCGGGAGCTGGACCAAGAAGTCCTCGAAGAGCTGCAGGAAGTCCGTGTCCCCCAGCGTCTCGGCCGTGATGGCTGCCACGGCCTCCGAGTGGCGCAGCGTATACTGGAGGTCCGTGCCGCTGAGCCGTGGGTTCAATGGCACGAGCACCGCACCGAGCTTGGCCACGGCGAACATCGAGATGACGAATTCGGGCCACGAGGGCATGACGACGGCGACCCGGTCACCAGCTTCGATCCCGAGTCCGCTCAAAGAAGCCGCGAGGGCTTCGGCCCGGCTCTCCAATTGGCCGAAGGTGACCTCGCCCTCGCTGCAGACCAGGAACACCCCTTCGGGATCCGTCGTCGCTCTGGCCGCTAAGGCCCCGGCAACGCTCTGGTTCGGCACGCGAGCCAACTCCGGTTCAGTTCTCGAGAGGTCTGGCACTGGTCCTTCACTCACCCCTTGCTGTCATCGAGTTCAACAGGTCACGCACCAGATCTTCGGCTACCGTCTGACTCCAGGAGTCGTCGGCGTGGTGCACCATACCGATTCGGGAGAGAAGCACGAATCTCGGTCGACCGTGCCGTGCCTTCTTGTCGAGCCCAAGATACGACATGATCTCGTCCGGCGCGGCCCCATCCGGCAACTCGATCCCGATGCCGAGGGCGCTCGCGATTCGCGCGAGACGATCCGCAACACCGTGCTCGGTCACCCGGCATTCCTCCCCGAGGCCCGCCTCCAAGAACATCCCCACCGCAACTGCGGTCCCGTGCGGCACCCCGTACGCGGAGGCGCCCTCGAGCGCGTGACCCAGAGTGTGCCCGAAGTTCAGGATTTCGCGGCGCCCCGACTCCCGTTCGTCCGCGGACACCACCTCCGCCTTGAGCTGCACGGAGCGAGTAACGGCCCTCTCGACGGGCTCGACCTCGCCGTCCAGGAGAGCGGGCATCTCCCGTTCCAGAGTGTCGAGGTAAGCATCGTCCATGATGGCACCGTGCTTCACGGCCTCCACGAGGCCCTGGGCGCGCTCCTCGCGCGGCAGCGTCCGGACCACCTCGGGGTCGGCGATCACCAGGCTCGGCGCGTGAAACGCTCCCACGAGGTTCTTCCCGACCTCGACGTCCACTCCCGTTTTCCCGCCTATGGAAGCGTCGATCATGGCGACGAGGCTCGTCGGCACCTGCACGACCGGCACTCCCCGCATGTACGTGGCGGCCACGAAGCCCGAGAGGTCCCCAACGACCCCGCCACCGAGCGCCACCACACAGGAGTCGCGGCCGAAGCCGGCCGAGAGCATGCCGTCGGTGAGCTCCACCCAACGCGCCCTGGTCTTATGCCGCTCCCCGGCCGGAAACGAAAAGAGCTCCGCGTGGAGGCCCGATTCACGCAGGTCGTCCATTACCCCGGGCCCGTAGATTTCGCCCACGTTCGAGTCCGAGATCACGGCATAACGATGTGCCGGTGCGTGCTCCTGGAGTAGGTCGGGGAGAGCGGCGAGCTGGCCGCGCCCCACGAGCACCTGGTATTCCCTCGCTCGACCGCCACTGGACACCGCAACCGATGACACGTTCGGAGAGGTCATGCGCGTCAGGACCCGTCAGGCTCCCGGAGAGACGCCCTGACGTCCGGGGCATCGCCGATCAGAAGGCGGACCCCCGGTCGGCCATCCACGTCCATCCCTTCCGCGGAGGCCTGAACGGGGAAGCCATCGGTGTGCTGCCGCACGGCATCGAGGAACCGGTCCCGCTGGCGCTCGCTGTCCCAAACGCTCACCCATACCAGCGCACGCATCCCGGCCTCGTTCTCGAGAAGGAGATAGCGGTCTCCGTCCCAACCCTCTGCCGCATCTCGAGAGCCTGTGTGCATTTCCAGGAAGACCCCCGTCTCCAACTCTCCCAAGCCGTCGTCGTAGAGTCGGCTCCACCCATCGGGTGTCGCCACCGCCACCGCGGCGGGCGAGTCGGGGTCGGCCCCGAGAAAGCTCTCAGGATGGAGGATGTGCTCGGTGGATGCGGGCAGGAGTCGACCGAAGGGGGGCGGACGTCCGGGCTCCACCTTCCAAAGCGCCTCGACGAACGACGCGCCACCGAGGTATGGGAAGAGGAGCGACTCCTGGATCACCAGAGGTGCTCCGGCCAGAGCCGGCGACTGTGTCCGCGCCGCCTCGAGGGCGGGACGCACCAGATCGGTGAAGTTGTCGATCTCGGTCAGATCCACCGAGCCCCCCTGTAGCCCCATCAGGAACTCGAACATGACCAGTGTGGCATGCCCTTCGATGGCGGCCTGAGCGGCCACCTGGCGGTCGTTCCCAAGCCCCGGATCGGTGATCGCGTCCAAGTCCGTGCTTTGATCCTGGATCGCGTGGACCAGCTCGTGGACGAGAAGGGACTCCAGCGCGTCCTCGGGTTGGTCGTCCAGGACGAAGAGCATGGTGGAATCCGGATCGTAGAACCCTGCCACCTGCTCGAGATAGAGCCCCTTCAGCACCGCCCGCAGGTCCATGTCTCTGGGCACCATTCCGAGCAACCCGTAGGACTCCGTGAGCAGCTCCGCCTCGTCGGCGGAAAGCTCTTCGTCGAGCTTGAACTCCAGGTACCGCTCCAACTCGGCACGCGTGCGGCGCTCGAGACGGACGGGCTCCAGGAGCTCCAGTCCGGAGCGGGCGGCGATGTCGGGCAGTAGCCTGGCGGCGGCTCGGGCCAACACGGCGTCGGACGACGTTACCAGCGTGGGATGCTGGTCCGCCTCGTCCGCCGTGCACGCACCGAGCGCACACAGGAGGAGCAGAGGCAGGATCAACCCCGCCACTCCGCGCGCCGGCCGGGCACGCAGGTCAGTCCCCTTCGGGAACTCGGCCATATCGATCGTCGAGGCGGACCACGTCGGTGAGATGGGGGGTCGAGGCCTCGAGCACATCACAATCCGTGACCGCGGTCATGCGATGGATGGTGCCGGCACGCACGTGGTAACTCTCGCCGGCTTTCAGGTCGACCTCCTCGAGATGATCGGGTGACGCGCCCGCCTCGAACTTCATCTCACCGGAGAGCAGGTGAACGGTCTCGTCCTTCTGCTCGTGATACTGCAAGGAGAGCGCCTCTCCGGCCCTGATATGGAGAACCTTCCCTACGTACTCGTCGGTTTCGGCCCAGATGAGCTCATGGCCCCAGGGCTTTTCCACGCGTGTCGCAGTTCGTTTCAAGTCGAGCCCAGCCGGCGTTGGCCTGAAGGTGCGGCAGCGACCACACGGTACGGCTGCCTGAGGCAGGGACAGTGCTAAGGGCTCCGACCCTGGTCAAGGGCGTCCAGGTCCACGCCCGTGTTCGGCGTGGGCGTCGACGCGTGGCGATCATCCCGGCTCCCCGTTGGCACGACGGCCAATACACATCCGATGGAGGGACCCTCACGGGTCCAGCCCGGTACATTTGTCTGCGAGCGTCGTGCGCGGCGCTCCCACACCAGGACAGGGCGGTAGATGAACCGACGGAGCACCCCTCAGTGATCAAGAAGTTATGGCGACCCAAGCTATTACTTCTTTCGGCGTTTCTCCTGGTCGGGGCCGGAGCCGGTGTGGCATGGGGATCCTGGCAGAATCTCTGCTCCGACTGCCCATCGGTCGCGCAGATCCGGACCTTCGAGCCCGAACAGACCAGCAAGCTCTACAGCCATGACGGCAGGCTTCTCGCCGAAATCGGGATCGAGCGCCGTACTCCAGTCTCCATCAACGCACTCCCGGACTACGTCGGACAGGCGTTCGTGGCGGTCGAGGACCGGCGTTTCTACGAGCACAACGGCGTCGACCCCCGTGGCATCGCCCGAGCGATGGTCGGAGTGTTGACCGGGCAGAATCGAGGCGGGGGCAGCACCATCACCCAGCAGCTCGCCCGGAACATGTTCGACCAGATCGGATTCGAGCGGCGTGTGGTACGGAAACTGAAGGAGCTGCAGGTAGCCTTGGCCCTCGAGCGATCCTACACCAAGGACCAGATCCTGGAAGCCTACATCAACGAGATCAACTACGGTCACGGCTGGTGGGGCATTCAGACCGCCGCCCGCAACTACTTCGCCAAGAACGCCTCCGAGCTGAACCCCGCCGAGACGGCTCTCTTGGCGGCGATACCCAACCGGCCGGCGTATTACAGCCCGCTTCTTCGCCCGGAGAACGCGAAGCGGCGGCGGGACTTGGTCCTGCGTCGGATGGTGGAGCAGGGCTTTCTTCCGGCCGAGGACCTGGAGCGATACACGTCGGCCCCCATTCCCACGGAGCGAGCCGTGGCGGGCGGCAGCATCGCTCCCTACTTCGAGGAGTGGGTCCGCCAGATCCTGGACGACCGCTTCGGGAGCAAGCTCTACACCGCCGGGCTGAAGGTCTACACGACCCTCGACGTGCGCATGCAACGCGCTGCCGAGATTTCCATGAAGGAGGGGTGGGAGCGCATCGAAGCCCGTCCGGATTTCGAACACCTGACCTATGAGCAGTACCAGGACTCCCTGGCCGCGGGCATCGACATGTCCGAGCTGAACTACGTGCAGGGGCTCTTCGTGTCACTCGACCCGTGGACCGGCTCCGTTCGCGCCATGATCGGCGGGCGTGACTTCCGGGTGTCGAAGTTCAACCGCGCGACCCAGGCGCTCAGGCAGGCGGGCTCAGGCTTCAAGCCGTTCGTCTACACCGCCGCCATCGCCGCTCGTATCCCCCCGACGTTCATCGTCGTGGACGCCCCGGTAGTGACCATGCAGGTCGACGGGACCGAGTGGCGGCCCGCGAACTTCAGTGAACGGTTCGAGGGGCCGATGACGATCCGCACGGGCCTCATGAAGTCGCAGAACATCATCGCGATCAAGCTCGCGGGGGAGGTCGGGCTCGAGAGCGTCGCGCAGACGGCCCGACGCATGGGCATCCGAACCGAGATCGAGCGTTTCGAATCGACCGCGATCGGGGCCGCGGAGGTGATTCCGCTGGAGATGGCCGAAGCCTACTCGACCTTTGCCAACCAGGGTACGAAGGTGCGTCCGTTCCCCATCCTGAGGGTCGAAGACGCACAAGGCCGCATCATCTGGGATCCCCAACCGGAGCGCACTCAGGTTCTGGATCCGCTGGTGGCGCGGATCATGATATCCATGCTACAGGGGGTAGTCGACGGGGGCACAGCGAACATCGCCATCCGCATCGTGGCGGGCCTCGACCGTGAAGTGATCGCTGCGGGAAAGACCGGCACGACGAACGACGGGACCGACGTTTGGTTCAACGGATTCACGCCGAACCTCCTGGCCACCGTCTGGTTCGGGCTGGATCTACCTCAACCGATCCGGCGCGATGGAGCCACGGGCGGAGGGGACGCGGCTCCCGTCTGGGGGAACTACATGCGGCGCATCTACTACGGAAATCCGGAGGCGCTGGACGAGGAAATGCGGGCACCGGTCCTGCCCATTCCCGAGCCCTGGCCGCTCCCGGAGGGCCTCGTCACCCGGCTCATCGACAAGACCACCGGCAAGCTGGCGTCCCAGTGGTGTCCGCAGGGAGACCAGATCCTCGAACTCTTCCTGCCGGGTACCGAACCCACCGACTACTGCGATCGCGACGACTCCCGGATCTTCCGTGTACCCGAGGTGGGCGAAATCGGCAACTGAGCTCGAGGTACGCGCTCAGATCACCCCCTCGGAACGCCTGCACCCCCTCAGAACGCCTGCACTCCCTCACGCGTGACGCGATGGGAAATCAACGGCAGACGCGGGGGACTCGCCTCGGACCCGATCCGCACTGCCGCCTCGAGAGCACGGACCGCGGCCTGCGCAGCGGCCTCGTCCGCCGCGTGGACCTCAGCGATCACATCCGACGTCGAGACGCGGTCCCCCGGTCCGACGTTCACCACGAACCCGACGCCGTGATCGATGGTGTCTCCGAGTTCGCGCCGTCCCCCACCCATCTCGACGACGGCGTCCCCGAGAGTCCGGGGCGCGACCTCCTGAACGACCCCTTCCCTCTCGGCTTGCACCTCCGCCCGTATGGGCGCACTCGGGAGGCGATCCGGATCGTCGATGATCGACGCGTCGCCTCCCTGGGCCACGACGAGCCGACGGAACCGCTCCAGGGCCGCTCCGGAGCGCAGGGTCTCGCGGCAGCGATCCTTCGCCTCCGTCGAGTCTGAGGCCGCCCCGGCCAACAGGAGCATCTCCGCCCCGAAGAACACGACCATCTCCTGAAGCTCGGACGGCCCCTCGCCCCCCAGGCACTCTACGGCCTCACGCACCTCCAAGGCGTTTCCGATCGCCCGGCCGAGGGGTCGATCCATGGCCGTGATGAGCGCGACGGTCGGGGTTCCTCGCCTCTCGCCGAGGTCCACCATCGTCTGTGCCAGGGTCAGGGTGTCCTCGATGTCCGGCAGAAAGGCCCCTGAGCCCGCCTTCACGTCCAGCACGAGCCCGTCCAATCCCTCCGCGAGCTTCTTGCTCATGATGCTGGCGGCGATCAGCGGGATCGACGAGACGGTGCCCGTCACGCTCCGAAGGTCGTAGAGGCGCTTGTCGAGGGGTGCGATCTCCGCCGTCTGGCCGGTGACGGCACATCCGACCTCGCCGAGGATATCTCCGAACTCGGCGAGGCTCAGGTCGGTGCGCAAGCCCGGAATGGCCTCGAGCTTGTCGAGGGTACCGCCGGTGTGGCCCAGGCTCCGGCCGGCCAGCATGGGAACGACGAGCCCGAGTTCCGCGGCCAGGGGTGCGAGAACCATGGACACCTTGTCCCCCACGCCACCGGTAGAGTGCTTGTCCACCTTCGGCCCCGGAATGTGCCTCAACTCCAACACACGCCCGGAGTGGAGCATGACCTCGACCAAGCAGTCGAGCTCCTCGGCGGAGAGCCCTCGGAAGAGCACCGCCATCAGAAACGCCGACATCTGATAGTGGGGCAACTCGTCCTCGAGGTAGGCCCGCAAGAAAGCCTTCAACTCCTCGGGATCGAGTTCGTGGCCGTCCCGCTTCTTCTCGATGAGGCGGGAGGGAATCAAGTCCGTTCTTCCCTCCCTACTTGGTCACGAACTTCTTTCGGGCTCCGCGCACCGCGTCGTCCACCCGGGACTTCACGTCGTCGGCGAAGTCGTCCAGTTGATCCGTGGCGGTCTCCTTCAGCTCGCCCGCCACCCGACGGATCCTGCGACGCGTTCGGTTCCCGGCCTCCGGGGCCATGAGCAAGGCGATACCCGCCCCGACAACCGCGCCCAGCAGGAATCCGGACACAAAATTCATGGCATTTGCGTCTTGATCGTATCGCATCGTCCGCTCCTTGAATTCAGCCCGTGTGGCCGGGCGTCGTCGGGACGCCGGCGCACGCCTCTCCACTTCCGGGCCCTGGCACCCGAGCGGGCCGATACGGGCCGTTTCGGGTGTATATTGAGCACCGGACCTATGCACTTAATCTATCCCAACCTCTCTTGAGAGGGATATGCGCACACTGGGAATCGATTTCGGCGAATGCCGTGTCGGGGTCGCGGTCAGCGACCCGACCGGAGTCATCGCCCAACCGCTCCCCACCCTTCAGCGGAGGGCGGGCAAGCGTATGCCCTTCCGAGCCCTCGAGGAACTCGTCCAGGAGTACGACGTGCAGGCAATCGTCGTGGGACTTCCGCTTGCACCCTCGGGGCACGATAGCGACTGGACCCGCACCGTGAGAGCGGCCGCGGAAAAGCTGCACGAGCGGTCGAACGCCGTGTCGGGGTCGCGGTCAGCGACCCGACCGGAGTCATCGCCCAACCGCTCCCCACCCTTCAGCGGAGGGCGGGCAAGCGTATGCCCTTCCGAGCCCTCGAGGAACTCGTCCAGGAGTACGACGTGCAGGCAATCGTCGTGGGACTTCCGCTTGCACCCTCGGGGCACGATAGCGACTGGACCCGCACCGTGAGAGCGGCCGCGGAAAAGCTGCACGAGCGGTCCGGCCTGCCGGTCCATCTCGTGGACGAGCGGTTCACCTCCGCCCGCGCCGAACGCGTGATCAGGAAGCTCGGTCTCCCTAAGGGAAAGAGGGAGCAGAAAGGCAGAATCGACGCCGCCGCCGCCGTGCTGATTCTTCAGAGTTGGCTCGATAGGCAGGAACGTTCATGAGAACCGCCGGGCTCCGGAGAGGCAGCGGCCGGTCGGCCACACGTCCGCTACCGGTGGGCTGCACGCTCCTCGCGTGCCTGTCCCTCGTCGGATGTGGACCCGGCGAGCGGGGCGAGCCTGTGCGTATCACGGTGCCGCCGGGTGTGACGTTCAGCGCGGTGCTGGACACGCTGGCGGGGCGCGGCATCGTGAACGCACCCCGCCGATTCGGACTCTACGCTCGGATGAAAGGCGCCGATCGCCAGATTCGGTCCGGGGACTACGATCTGACGCCGGGCGACTCATGGGCCGCGATCCTCGAGTCTCTGACCACGGGTCGGGTCCGTACGGAAGAGGTCACGATCCCCGAGGGCTTCACCCTCGCCGACATGGTCGATCGCATCGCCGAGGTCACGCAGCGGCCTCCGGAGAGCGTCGGGTCACGGCTGTCCGACTCCACGGCTCATGAGCGCTGGGGTGTGCCCGGTCCCGGACTCGAAGGATACCTCTTCCCCGACACGTACCGTTTCGCCAGGGGGGTCGATCTCGATGTCGTCGTGGACGCCATGGTCGAGCGGTACCGCTCCGTGTGGACACCCGAGCGATCGGCGCGACTCGCCGCGCTCGACATGAGCGAGGCGGAGATCGTCACCCTGGCCTCCATCATCCAGGCCGAAGCGCGGCAGGTGGCGGAGATGCCCACCATCTCGGCGGTATATCACAACCGGCTGCGCCTCGGCTATCTGCTTCAGGCGGATCCCACGGTGCTGTATGCGCTGGGGGGCCGGCGCGCCAGGCTGCTCTTCGCGGCGATCGACTCCGTTGCCACCAATCCGTACAACACGTACACGCAGGGAGGGCTACCTCCCGGGCCCATCGGAGCCCCTGGCGAGGAGGCGATCCAGGCGGCCCTCTACCCCTCCGACGATCCCTACCTCTACTTCGTGGCCCGGCCGGATGGCAGCCATCTCTTCACGAACAGCCTGGAAGAGCACAATCGGGCCCGCGAAGTCGCACGCAGGGAGTGGGACGCCTCGAATCGCCCCTAGAACCTGACTCTGACGAACCGGACCGAGCCTCGTGCACCGCGTGAGCCGCGCATCGCCACCGACCTCCCAATCGAGCATCGACACCGCGTGAACGACCCCGACCTCGCTAGACGCCTTCGACTGGTGGTCATCACGGACGAACGCCTCGCCGGAGCCCGCGGTGTCGAGCACGTGATCCGGCACGCCCTCGCCGCCGGAGCCCCCGCGATACAGCTGAGGGCCAAGGGGGCCACGGCGCGCGAGGTGAGGGAGATGGCCGAGAGGTTGCTTCCGATCGTACACGACGCCGGAGCCCTCTTCTTCGTGAACGACCGGCTCGACGTGGCCCTCGCCACCGGAGCGGACGGAGTGCACCTCGGGCCCGACGACCTTCCGGTCAAGGATGTCCGATCCGCGGTCCGGGAGGGGTTCATCGTGGGGTATTCCACCGACGATCCCGAAGACGCCGCGCGGGCCGAAGCCGACGGTGCCGACTATCTCGGCTCCGGTACCGTGTATCCGACCACCCACAAACGCGATCTGGGAGAGGTCATCGGCCCG
Organism: Longimicrobiales bacterium; assembly: GCA_965226925.1. Taxonomy (GTDB): domain Bacteria; phylum Gemmatimonadota; class Gemmatimonadetes; order Longimicrobiales; family Gaopeijiaceae; genus CBDDCX01. Next base: position 277,000 of record CBDDEN010000010.1, read on the forward strand.
TCCGGACTGCGACGCGTAATAGAGGCCGTGTCGATTCCGGTCGTTGGGATCGGCGGCATTACGCAGCAAACTGCGGCCGACGTGGCCGCGGTCGGAGCACAGGGAATCGCCGTGATCGGCGCGGTCATGAGCGCCCCGGATCCCGGAGCGGCGGTCAGGGAGCTCCTGAGGCCGTTCGAGCAGGCCTGACCTCCAACCGGGTTGGACGCCCCGGCGCCCCTCCCTAGAAGGCTGTTGAAGAAGTACAGCGGGTCGCGTTGCGGATGCCACGGCCCCAGGCCCTAGGCGGAGCGACGACGCCATAGCCGTAGCTACGGTTAGGAGTTCCAACAACGGGGATGGGGCCGTGCCACCGCAACCCACGAACTCGTATGCTCGTATCAACTCGTCTGTTGGGCACCACTGTACTTCTTCAACAGCCTTCTACAGTCCTCCCGCTTGCAACAGCTTCGCCACTTCCTCTTCCGTGACGAAGAAGTCCCCGAGCGAAGTGCCTCCCTCGGATGTGTGCCAGTCGGAGCCACCGGTCATCAACAGATTGGCGGCGCGGGCCGCCTTCTCGAGGCCGAGAATGTGAGACGGACTCGACCGCGGCCGGTACACCTCCAGGCCGCGGAGTCCCGCCTCCACCAGATCGGGCAGCAACTCCGGGATCGCCTCGGTCGGCGGATGCGCCCATACGGGGATCCCCCCGGACTCCACGATGACCCGAATGGCGACGTCCGGGGTCGCCAGGCGCGTCGGGACATGGGCCGCGTGCCCATCGCCGATCAGGCGATCGAACGCATCGGTGGTCGACGCGGCGTAACCCTTGGCGACCATTGCGCGCGCCAGATGCGGACGGGCGATGGCCGATCGTTCCGGGCCCGCCTCCGCCAGGACGTCATCGTACTCGATCAGGAGCCCCTGGCGGCGCAGCCGAGCCACCATCTCGATCATGCGACGCTCTCGCCCCTCGAGCGCGGCACGCTCGTGGTCCCTTAGGGCCGGAGCATCCGGATCCACGAAGTAGCCGAGGATGTGGTATTCGCGATCCTGGAGTGTGCTGCTCATCTCCACGCCCGGGATGACGTGCACGTGGTGATGGGCAGCCGCAGCCAGCGCCCCCGCCAGCCCCGCCAACGTGTCGTGGTCCGTGATCGAAATCACGTCCAAGGCGGCTTGACCGGCCAGGGCGACCACCTCTTCGGGGTCGCACGCTCCGTCGGACGCCGACGTGTGGACGTGGAGATCCAGCTTCATGCGACGCCACATGTCAAAAGCCAGACCCGGCGTACTCCTCCGCATCCTCCATGGAGCACCCGCCGGGTCCGTGTGCCGCCGTAGAGGGGCCGGGTCGTCAGGTCTCTCCCCCCATCGCTTCGAAGATGGCATCCACGTCGACCCGGGCACCGGCCGGCAACTGCTCCGGGGGTCCGGACCCGGCGTACTCGGTCAGGACGGTGAGTTCCGAGCCCTCCACCTTCAGGACGCCACCCGCCACGAAGAAACTCTCACTCCCCCCCGTGGGCAGATCGATGGCCAACTCGCCCGCCCCCAGAAGCGCGATCATCGGCGCGTGTCCGGGGAGCACCCCGACCTTGCCGTCCCAGGCCGGCGCGACCACCGAGGCCGCCGTGCCCTCGAACAGGAGGGCCTCCGGAGAGACCACTCGCACCTGCAGCGCGGCCATCAGTCGGCCATCTCCGCCCCAGCCGCGATGACTTCGTCGATCCCGCCCTTCATGTAGAACGCCTGCTCGGGCAGATGATCCAGCTCACCCTGCGCCACGCGCTCGAACGACTCGACCGTGTCATCCAGGCGAGTGTAGTTGCCCGGAATGCCGGTGAACGTCTCGGCCACGTGGAACGGCTGCGACAGGAAGCGCTCGATTCTCCGGGCGCGGTTCACCAACACCTTGTCCTCTTCGGTGAACTCGTCCATTCCGAGAATCGCGATGATGTCCTGCAGGTCCTTGTAGCGCTGCAGGCTCCGCTGCACCTCCACGGCGACGGCGTAGTGGCGGTCTCCCAGGAACTGGGGGTCGAGGATTCTGGACGTCGAGTCCAGGGGATCGACCGCCGGATAGATGCCCTTCTCCGAGATGGCGCGAGACAGCACCGTCGTGGCGTCCAGGTGGGTGAACGCCGTGGCCGGGGCCGGGTCCGTCAGGTCGTCGGCAGGTACGTAGATGGCCTGGACCGACGTGATGGAACCGTCACGCGTCGAGGTGATGCGCTCCTGCAGCTCGCCCATCTCCGTGCCAAGAGTCGGCTGGTACCCAACCGCGGACGGCATACGCCCGAGCAACGCCGAGACCTCGGAGCCCGCCTGCGTGAAGCGGAAGATGTTGTCGATGAAGAGCAGAACGTCCTGCTTTTCCACGTCGCGGAAGTACTCGGCGATGGTCAGCCCGCTGAGGCCGACACGCAGCCGCGCTCCCGGAGGCTCGTTCATCTGACCGTAAACCAGAGCGGTGGAGTCGATGACGCCCGACTCCTTCATCTCGAGCCAAAGATCGTTGCCCTCACGCGTGCGCTCGCCCACTCCGCAGAACACCGAGCGACCGCCGTGCTCCATGCCGATGTTGTTGATGAGCTCCATGATGATGACGGTCTTGCCCACGCCGGCTCCGCCGAACAGGCCGGTCTTTCCGCCCTTCACGTACGGAGCGAGCAGGTCGATGACCTTGATGCCGGTCTCGAAGATCTCGGTCTTGGGCTCCAGCCGGTCGAACGCCGGAGCCTCGCGATGAATCGGCCAGCGCTCCACCTCGCCGTCCTCGCTCACGAGGGGACCCTGCTCGTCCACCGGTTCACCGAGGACGTTGAGGATGCGACCCAGGGCGGGCGTTCCGACCGGCACCGAGATGGCCTGTCCCGTGTCGACAACGTCCATCCCCCGGGTTACGCCGTCGGTCGACGTCATCGCCACGGCCCGGACCATGCCCCGTCCGATATGCTGCTGAACCTCAGCGACGAGATTGACGTCCGGTCCGTCCCCCGAGGACTTCAGAGACAGGGCATTGTAGATATCCGGGAGCTTCTCCGGCTCGAACTCCACGTCCAACACCGGCCCGATGACCTGGACAACCTTCCCGATATTCTTTTCTGACATAGTTGCTGGTCCCTTGTCGAAGCGGCGCTCGACCCTATTCGAGGGCTGCGGCACCACCTACGATTTCGGCGATCTCCTGAGTGATTTTGCCCTGACGGGCCCGGTTGTATGTGCGTGTGAGGTACTCGAGCACGTCACCGGCGTTGTCGGTGGCGCTCTTCATGGCCGTTCGCCGGGCACTCTGCTCCGCGGCGGCGTTCTCCACCAAGGCGCGATACGTCGCGTTGCGGAGGTAAGCGGGTAGCAGCCTCTGAAGGACGATCTCGGCCTTCGGGCTGAGAATGTAGTTGTCCAGAGACGCCGACCCGGCAGCAGGTCGAATCGGCAACAGCTCCAGCACTCGGGGCGGCGTCGACAGGGCCGATCGGAACTCAGAGCTGACCACATGGACCTTATCGACGCGGCCCGCCGCGAAGTCGTCCCGCACCCCGGCGATGACCGACTCGGCATCGTCCATGGACGGGGTATCGCTGATGCCGACGTTGGTCGACGCGATCTCACGTCCGCGGAAACGGAAGTAAGCAATGCCCTTCTTGCCCACGATGTGGAGGTCCGTCTCCACGCCCTCGCGCTCAAGCCGCTCCAAGAGCAGTCGGGCTTCCTTGATCAGGTTGGCGTTGAAGCCGCCGGCCAGTCCACGGTTCGCCGTCATCAGCAGTACCGCCGCTCGTCGGACTTTCTCCGGACTACGGAGGAGTGGAAAGCGCTCCGACAGCTCCGGCGCGTACAGGCTCCCGACGATGCCCGCCAACGCATCCGCGTAGGGGCTCGCCGCACGAACTCGATCGGTCGCCTTCTTGAGCTTGGACGTGGCCACCAACTCCATCGTCCGCGTGATCTGCCGAGTGTTTTCGACCGACTTGATCCGCCTCTTGACGTCGCTGTCACCAGCCATCGGCTAGAATTCCCTTGCCACGGTTCGTGTCGCGGGCCGACTCAGGCCGACGCCCCGGCGGTCGCCGCTTCGCCGGCTGGCTCCTCCGCGTCCATCTCCGCGGCGAACACCGCGTTGTACTCGGCGATGGCCGCCACCAGCTTCTCCGTGATGTCATCCGTGAGCTGTCCCCCTTCTCTGATTCCCTTCAGGAGGTCGCCCCCCTGAGTGGAGAGAAACGCGTGGAAGCCCCGCTCCCACCGCTTCAGATGCCGCACCTCGACGTCGTCGACGTGCCCCTGCGTGACCGCGAAAATGACGCACACCTGGTTCTCGACGGCCATCGGCTGGTACTGACCCTGCTTCAGCATCTCGACCGTGCGCTCACCACGTGCCAACTGACGCTGGGTGGTGGCGTCCAGATCGGAGCCGAACTGTGCGAAGGCCTCGAGCTCGCGGTACTGGGCCAGGTCGAGGCGGAGTCGACCGGCGACCTTCTTCATCGCCTTGATCTGAGCCGCGCCCCCGACTCGTGATACCGAGATACCGACGTTCACTGCCGGCCTCACACCCGAGTAGAACAGGTTGGGCTCCAGGTAGATCTGACCGTCGGTAATGGAGATGACGTTGGTCGGGATGTACGCCGACACGTCCCCGGCCTGCGTTTCGATGATCGGCAAAGCCGTCATCGACCCTCCGCCTTGCTCGTCGGAGAGCTTGGCCGCCCGCTCGAGAAGCCGGGAGTGGAGGTAGAACACGTCACCCGGGAACGCCTCACGTCCCGGAGGCCGCCGAAGAACCAGAGAGAGCTGCCGATAGGCCGTGGCCTGCTTGGACAGGTCGTCGAACACCACCAGCGTGTGCTTGCCCTGCCACATGAAGTGCTCGGCGATGGCGCATGCGGAGTACGGCGCGATGTACTGCATGGGCGCCGGATCGGAGGCGTTGGCCGCGACCACGACGGTGTAGTCCGTGGCCCCGTGCTCGCGAAGCGTCTCCACCACGCCCGCGACCTTGCTGGCGCGCTGCCCCACGGCGCAGTACACGCAGATAACGTCCGTGTCCTTCTGGTTGATGATCGTGTCGAGCGCGATCGCCGTCTTACCGGTTCCGCGGTCGCCGATGATCAGCTCGCGCTGGCCTCGTCCGATCGGAATCATGGAGTCGATGGCCTTCAGTCCCGTCTGTAGGGGCTCGCCCACCGGCTGGCGCATGACGATACCCGGAGCCACCACGTCGATTTGGCGGTGGTCTTCGGAATCGATGGGGCCCTTGCCGTCGATTGGAGCCCCGAGGGCGTCCACGACTCGCCCGACGTAGCCCTGACCGACGGGGATGTCCAACACCCGCCCGGTCCGACGCACCTGATCCCCCTCATGGAGACTGGTCCAGTCTCCCATGATGACCGCCCCGATGTTGTCCTCTTCGAGGTTGAGCGCCAGGGCCGTCACGGCCTCGTCGCTGTCGGCCGGGGTGATCTCCAGCATTTCGCTGGCCATCGCCTTGGTCAGACCGTAGATGCGTGCGATGCCGTCCTTTACCTCGAGGACCTCGCCCACCTCTTCGGCCCGGAGCCGCTCTCCGTAATTCTCGATCTCAGAAAGGAGGACGCCCTTGATTTCGCTCGCGCGCAGTCCCGAATCGTTAGCCATTGCCTAGAAGCCCATTGAAGAATTGGAGTGGATCACGAGTCCTTCACCGGAGCCGACTCGAGCCCACCCGATCTCTATCGTCATGCCTCGCCCCCGGAGGGGAGGTCTTTCGCAAGCAGCCTCCGACGCATTCCGTCCAACCTGCGCCGCAGGGATCCATCGTAAATCGTGTCACCCGCCCGCACGACCACGCCACCGAGGATGCCGGGCTTGACCCGCACCTGGGGGATGGCCTCTCTGCCGATGAGCGCCGATAGCCGGGTTTGCAGCTTGGCCATGGACGCGTCGTCCATCTGGCGGGCCAATGTGACCTCCACCCGTACGCGGCCCAGACGTTCATCGACCAATGTGTTGTACTCCTCCGCGATCTCCCTGATGAGCCGCTGTCGCCGCTTGTCGATGGTGACGAGCAGGAAGTTGATCAACGTGGCTGGAAGGGACTCGGAAAAGACCTTCCGAATGACCTCCTTCTTGTGCCCCACCGCGATCCGCGGAGTCTCGAGGAAGGTCCGGAAGTTCGGGTTCTCATGGAGGAGCCGGGCCACGACCTCCAGGCCGGTCCCGAATACTTCCAGACCTTCGTGCCGCTCCGCCACCTCGAGAAGTGTCTCGGCGTAGTTGCGAGCGACCGTTTCGTCTCTCACGCCTGGGCTCCCTCGTCCTGCGCGGTGAGATCATCGATGTAGCCCATGACCAACTCGCGATCCTTGTCCGCATCGAAGCTCTGGTGCATGAGCTTGGCCGCCGCAGCCAGGGCCAGATCAACGGACTCCCTTCGGAGCTCCTGAATGGCCGCGTCCTTCTCCCGTTCGATGGACTCGCGGGCCCGCTCGATCAGAGCCTGGCCCTCGGTCCTCGCCTTCTCTTCGATGTCCTGCCGGACCTGCTCGCCCGCTTCCTTGCCCCCCGCGATCAACCGCTGGGCCTGGCGGCGCGCTTCGGCCATCTGCTGCCGGTGCTCAGCGAGCAGCTTGGCGGCCTCTTCCCTCTCGTGGGCCGCCTTGTCCAGCGTGTCCTGGATGCCGCTTTCCCGCGCGTCGACCGCCGCGAGAACCGGTCCCCAGGCGTACTTCCACAGGATGCCGAGCAGCGCCAGGAAGACGAAGGTGGTCCAGACTGAAAGTCCGAGGTTTAGATCGAACATGCCGACTCCTTATGACTCAATCGAGTTCCGAGAAGCTCTGAAGAACGCCGACCCACTCACCGCGAGGTGCGCAGGAGCGTAGTCGACTCCGACTAGAACTTCAGGAACGCGAGACCGAGGCCGAAGAGTGCGGCTCCCTCGATGAGGGCTGCGAAGATGATCGCCGCCGTCTGGATCTGAGCCGTGGCTTCGGGCTGACGAGCGATCCCCGAAGCGGCAGCGGCACCGATTGGGCCGATACCGAGTCCGGCACCGATCACGGCACCACCGATGGCCAGGCCGGCACCGATGAGGCCAGTGCCTCCTCCGCCCGCGGCTTCCTGAACAGCGGTAAGCAAGAAGTGCATCTGAGTCGTCCTTTTGTGTTGGTGACTAGTGAGCGTGACGTATGAGTCCGATGAATACGGACGTGAGCATCGCGAAGATGTAGGCCTGCAAGAAGGCCACGAACAACTCGAGAATCATCAGGGTGCTGGCCATCGTGACCGAGGCGACACCCATGAGATAGCTCTGGAGCACGAAGATCATGCCCATGATGGCCAGAATCAGCGTGTGGCCGGCCGTCATGTTGGCGAGAAGACGCACCGCCAACGCGAAGGGCTTGGTCAGCTTGCCGAGGAACTCCACCGGGGTGAGCACGATGAGCATGAACGGCTTCATCAAGGTCGGCAGACCCGGCGGTAGGTAGAAGATCGTCCGCGCGTATCCGGCGGGTCCGAGGGCCCTCATGCCCGAAATTTCGGTGACGATGAAGCTGATGATCGCCAGGGCCGCCGTCACCGACAGGTTAGCCGTGGGTGTAATTCCCAGCGGCGTCAGCCCGATCAGGTTCATTCCCAGGATGAAGAAGAAGAGCGTGAGGATGAACGGCGTGTAGCCGTCCGCGCCGTGTCCGATGTTCGTCCGCACGACCTCGTCCCGGAAGTAGAGGATCATCGCTTCCATGGAGTTGGCGAATCCGCTCGGGGCCTTCTCTACCCCCTTGGACCGGATAAGCCTCGCCACCGGGATGAAGACTAGCGGGAGCAGTACCGCGACCATCAGCATCACCACGAGCTGACGGGTCGGAGACAGGTCGATCGTGATCGATCCCAGATGAATGGGATCGATGCTCAGCGACTCCAGGCTCCACTGCCCACCGGCGAACTCGATGTCCTTGGAGTCGCCGATGTGGTGCGAGATGAAGTCGGGCAAGCCCTCCATCGAAAGGCCGGCCTCCGCCCCGTGGGCAGCCTCGGCCCCGTGAGCCGCCTCTTGGGCCGCGCCCGCTGCACCCTCGGCGTGCTCCTGCAGAGCTCCGAATAGACTCATGTTGTCGTCCGTGCGCCCTTGCTCTCGGCCCTCAAAAAGGCCGGCTCTATCAACAACAAGACGAAGAAGAACCCCACCAGAGACAGCAGCAACGCCGCCGGATCGACCGCTGCGAGCGCCGCGGAGGCGAAGCCCACAGCCACGACGACCGCCACCCGGAGCGCGATTCCGGCTCCCCACCACACCATGAAGCGGGTCGGTTCACCTCGCGCGCGAAGCAGCAACCCGAAGGCCATGACCTGCACAGGGTAAGCGATCAGCGCCGCGAGCAGAATCCCTCTTCTGCCGGCGTCGTCCAGAAACGCCGCGAGTGCCGCCGCTCCCAAGCCGACGATCAAGAGTGCGATCAAGGCGTACCTACCAAGGCCACTCAATCCGTCTCACTCTCCTCGCGATCTTGCTCCTGTCGTGGACGTACCACCAACTGGATGTAGAGACTGTAGAAACCGGCCGCGCCCCCGACGAACATCCCGAGGAGCGTCAACAACGACGCGTATCCGACCCGCTCTCCGATCTCCGATCCGGCCCACCCGAACACCGCTACCGAAGCAGCCATGGCCATACCGTGTCCCATGTACTGCGAGGAAGCACGGATCACGTCCTTCCCTCGATCTCCGCTCGGATTTCCTGACCTCTTCATGGTTGGAACTCCGGTCGGTAGCCCAAAGCCAGCAGAATCTAGAAGCTTGTGAAAAAAATCGCAAGCCGCATTTTTGCCCATTATTAAGGGCATTCCGAGGGATCCGCCGCGCTTGACGGGGAACGACCCGGCAATCAACTTCGCGACGTGAAAAGAAGGCCCGAATCGGCTCGAGGTGGTCGTCCAACTCTGCGTCGGATGGATCCCGGCACCGGGACCCCACGTAGGGGTGGCGTGTACGCTGCGTGGCCGCTATACCATGCCACGCCCGTTGCGCGGCCAAACCCCTTCAGGAAGGCTGTTGGAGAAGTACAGCGGGTCGCGCACAGGGGTCTTGCGAGGCTCAGACTAGGAACGACGACGAGTCGTAGCATGGCTACGGCGAGGAGGAGAGACAACGTATGAGTCCGCAACCCCCCTGTGCCCTACGGGTTAGGGCGGCGAGGGCCCATCGCGAGTGTTGGCGCTCCTCCCCGATACTACGGCATCGCGTCGTCGCGCCGCCTACGCGCTGGACCCTCGGCGCTCCTAACGCGACCCGCTGTACTTCTCCAGCAGCCTTCTAGGGCGCGGAAAGCGATCTGATGACGTCGACGACAGAAACGGTTGTTCAAGATCGGGACCTGGAACTCCTTCAGCGCGTGGCCGAGGTAGCCCAGGAGCTCCGCAGCGAGATCGAGAAGCAGATCGTCGGCCAACACGAGGTGGTGGAGGGTCTGCTCACCGCCCTCCTGGCCAACGGTCACGCGCTGCTCGTGGGCGTACCCGGTTTGGCGAAGACCCTGTTGATCTCGACGCTCGCCGAAGCTCTGGACCTGGACTTCAGCCGCATTCAGTTCACGCCAGACCTCATGCCCACCGACATCACGGGCACCGAGGTCATCGAAGAGGATCGCTCCACGGGCCGACGGGTCTTCCGCTTCGTCCGCGGGCCGATCTTCGCCAACGTGGTCCTCGCGGATGAGATCAACCGGACCCCGCCGAAGACCCAGGCCGCGCTTCTACAGGCCATGCAGGAGCGCGAAGTGACCGCGGCCGGGCAGACGTATGAGTTGGAAGCTCCCTTCTTCGTGCTCGCCACCCAGAACCCGATCGAGCAGGAGGGCACCTACCCCCTGCCGGAGGCTCAGCTGGATCGCTTCATGCTTGAATTGCCGATCGGGTATCCGTCAAAGGTTGAAGAGGAAGAGATCGCGATGCGGACGACGGGCGAAGAGAATCCTCAGATTCTCCCGGTACTCGCTTCCGAGGAACTCATCGAGCTGCAGCATTTGGTCCGAAGGGTTCCGGCTTCTCCGTCGCTCGTGTCGTTTGCCGTGCACTTGGCGCGCTCGACCCGGCCCGGCCTGGAGGAAACCGCGGCGGTGTCGGAACGCTACGTGAGTTGGGGTGCCGGTCCCCGCGCCTCACCGTACCTCGTGCTCGGCGCGAAGGCCCGCGCGGCCTTCCGCGGCGATCCCATTCCGTCGTACGATGACGTCCGAGCGATTGCGCCGGCCGTTCTCGCCCACCGCATCGTGCTCAACTTCGAAGCCGAAGCGGACGGTCGGGTGACCCGGGACGTGATCGCGGAGCTCCTGCAAGGAACCGTTCCGTGGACGTAGGTCCGAGTAGCGGGGCGGGCGATCGCCCGCCGAGTCCCCGAGGAATGACATGATCTGGCTGCTGCTGGCAGCGGCGGCCTGCTCGATCGTGCTGTCGGCGATGGTCACGGCGGCCGACGCGGCCACCTTCGCCGTGGGCGCTTCGCGACTCCGAACGCTCGAGGACGAGGGGTTCCGCGGGGCCGCTGCCTTGGTCGACTTGAGAGGCCGGCCCGAGGCGGTGCGGACCACGCTCCTCGTCCTGACCACCGTGCTCAACGCCTGTGCGGTGGGCCTTTCCGTACTCGTCGGCACGCTGCTCAAGGGCACGGCCGGGGGAGTCCTCGGCCTCGTGGTCGGTGGTGGAGCCGTGCTCGTCATGGGGCAAAGCATCCCTCGGTTCCTGGCGACCATGCGGCCCCTGCGCCTGGCTCTCGGCGGCGCACCCCTCGTCCTGTACGTCGAGAGGACCGTCGGAGGGATTACGCGTCCGTTCGGGAGGCTCACGGGATTCCTCGTACGACGAGACGAGGACCAGGACTCGACTCACGCAGAGCGGGCCGTCCGAGAGATCACGGAACTCGGTCGGGAGGAAGGGCTGGTGGGTGTCGAAGAGCACCAGCTGGTCGAGAGGGCTTTCCGCCTAGACGAGCTGACGGCTTGGGACGTCATGACTCCGCGGGTCGACATCTTCGCCTGGAAGGACTCGCTCACCCTCGAGGAGATCATCGGCGAGCTGGCGACGGTCCCCTACTCGCGCGTCCCGGTTTTCCGGGAGACGACCGACGACATCACCGGCATCCTGTACATCCGGGAGGTCTACGAGAACTACGTAGCCGGTCGCACCTCCATGACGCTCAGGCACTTGTCGCGTGAACCCCTTTTCGTGCCGGGCTCGCTACCGCTCACCCGATTGCTCCGTCAGTTCCAGGCCCGCCGCATCCACATGGGCATCGTGGCGGACGAGTTCGGCGGTACGGACGGACTCGCCACCCTCGAGGACATCCTCGAGGAACTGGTGGGAGAGATCGTCGACGAGACCGACGAGGCCGAAGAGGCCCTGCACCGCTTGTCGCGCACCCAGGTCGAAGCGCCGGGCGGCATGGACGTCCGGGCGCTGAACCACGCGTTCAACGTCGCCCTCCCCCAGCTCGAACAACGCTCCCTCAACGGGTTCATTCTCGAGGAACTCGGATTCGTCCCCGAAGCCGGGGAGACGCTCGAACGTAGCGGCGTTCGGATAGAGATCCTCGAGGCCTCGGACACGCAGGTGATCCGCGCTCGCTTGTCCAAGATGACCCCGACGGGCAAAGACGAGACGGCTTAGAACCTCTCATGGCCATCATCCTGCCGTTCAACGGGAAGCGGCCCCGCATCGCCCAGTCCGCGTTCGTTGCACCCAACGCCGTCCTGATCGGAGACGTGACCGTCGGCGAAGAGGCCAGCATCTGGTTCGGAGCGGTGCTGCGCGGCGACGACCCCGAAAACGGGATCATCGTGGGCGCGGGAAGCAGTGTGCAGGACAACTGCGTGGTGCACGTGGGGGGCTGGTGCCCCACCCGGATCGGCGAACAGGTGACCGTCGGGCACGGAGTCAAGTTCGAGAGCTGCGAGATCGGCGACCGCACCATGGTCGGCATGAACGCGGTCATCCTCCAAGAAGCCCGCATCGGCGTCGAATGTGTGATCGGGGCGAACGCGGTGGTCTTGGAACGCGCGGAGATTCCGGATCGGAGCCTGGTGGTGGGGGTCCCGGGAGTGGTGAAACGCACGCTCGAGGATTCCGCGCCCTGGGTCGCAAAGGGTGGGCGGCACTACATCGAGCTGTCCCGGGAGTACCTGGCACAGGGCGTCGGCCGGCCCGACGTGGTTCGCTGCGAGCTGTGCGGGGGCCCCGTCCTGGAGCGGCACTGCAAGATCGTCTGTCTGGATTGCGGTTACCAGCGGGACTGCTAGGGCGGGCGTCCCCTTCGCCATCACCTCCGACGGGCTCTCGTCCCTGAACGAATTCCTGCCCAACCTGCGGATCGCCGTGGCGCGCGGGCTCTCCTCGGCCGACACCCTGGCCGCCCTGACCACCACGCAGGCGGGGTGGCTGGGGATCGAGCGCACGAACGGAACCATCGAGTCGGGCACGGTCGCCAACCTGATCGTGAGCGAGGGCGACCTCTTCACCGAAGAGGCGACCGTCCGCGACGTCTGGGTGCACGGAAGGGTCTACGGCGTCACCCGCCCGACCCAGATCGACCCGCGCGGTACCTGGCGCATCGCGTCCGACTACGACTGGGGCTTCGACGCTGTTCTTTGTCTCGAGGGCCCGTTGAACAGTCTGAGTGGCTCCATGGAAGTCGTCGGCCCGGGTGGTACCAGCATCGATCTGGTCTCCGCGGAGGCCGTGGCGGAGACCGGTCGCATCGCGGTGCGCTTTCACGGTGAAGACCTGGGATACGAAGGCATGGCCCTGCTGTCGGGATCGGTGCGAGGTGACGAGTTCTACGGGTGGACGTCGCTGCCCAACGGGGCGGACCCCGCGTTTCGGGGGACCCGCACACAGATGTACGAGGGAGAGGCCCGGGGCACGGTGGCGATGGACGTCCCCGAGATCGACCTTCCGTTCATCCGGCCCATGATGGAGTACGGGCGGACCTCCATCCCCGAACAGCCCTCCGCCGTGGTCGCGCGGAACGCCACCGTGTGGACCTAGGGTCCCGAGGGGCGGATGGAGAACGCCGACTTGCTGGTCCAGGCCGGCAGAGTGGTCGCGGTGGGCACGGGCCTCGACGCTCCCCGAGGAGCGGTGGAGATCGACGCCACCGGTAAGCATGTGACGCCGGGGCTCATCGACCCGCACATCCACTCCGGGGTCAGCTCGGTGAACGAGAGCGGCTTCGCCATCGTTCCCGAGTTTCAGATGGGCGACGTGGTGACGCACAACAACATCTGGATGTACCGCCAACTCGCCGGTGGGCTCACGACCGCCCACATCAAGCACGGCTCCGCGAACCCCATCGGAGGCGAGAACGTCTTCGTGAAGTTGCGGTGGGGCTCGCTCCCGGAAGATCTCAAGCTGGAGAACGCGCCCCGGACGGTGAAGTTCGCCCTGGGCGAGAACCCCAAGGGGCGGGCGCAGCGCTACCCCGACACCCGCATGGGAACGCAGGAGATCATCCGCGACCACTTCCTGGCAGCTCGGGACTACGAGCGAGAGTGGCAGCGCTGGGAGGCATCGGGTGAAGGGATTCCGCCGCGTCGCGACCTACGCATGGAGGCGATCCTCGACATCTTGAACCAGGAGCTGCTCATTTCCTCGCACGGCTACCGGGCCGACGAGTTCCTCGCCTTGGTACGCCTCGCCGAGGAATTCGGCTTCCGGGTGCAGACGCTACAGCATGGCGTCGAGGCCTATAAGCTCGCTCCCGAGCTGGCCGCTTCGGGCGTCGCAGCGGTCGTGTGGGCCGACTGGGGTGCGTTCAAGATGGAAGCGTACGACGCCACGAACTACAACGCCCGGATCCTCATCGAGGCGGGCGTGGTGACATCGCTGCACTCCGACAACGCGGAAATCGCCAGCCGCATGAATTGGGAGGCCGGTAAGCTGCTGCGCACCGGGCTCACCCAGGAACAGGCCCTGTCGACGGTGACGAACCAGGCGGCGAAGGCCGTGGCCATCGATGCGCGGGTCGGCTCGCTCGAAAGGGGCAAGGACGCCGATTTCGTCATATGGAACGGCAATCCCCTGTCCCAGTTCACGCGAGCCGAGCAGACCTGGGTAGATGGCCGACGCTACTTCTCGCTGGAGGAGGACGCGGCCATGCGGGAACGGATCGACTGGGAGCGTACCCAGCTCATCCAGGCGATCCTTTCCCTGGCAGAGGACGAGGAGATAGCCGAAGAGGGCGGGAGCAACTCACGATGAACACGACGAAACGAGGAGCCATGACCGGAGTCGCCTCCCGGGCCGGCGGCGTTGGGGCCCTAACCCTGACCATCGGCATGGCCGTTGCCGTCCTGTGGCCGTCTTCGGCGAGCGCGCAGGTGCGGATGACCGTCCCGCCCCAGTCCGAACCCGTGGCGCTACGGGGGGCCACCATCCACACGGTGACCAACGGGGTCATCGAGAACGGCACGATCCTCTTCGAGAACGGATTGATCGTGGCGATCGGAACCTACGTGCGAATTCCCCAGGGGACTCGAGTGGTGGACGTCTCCGGCAAGCACATCTACCCCGGCCTCATCGATGCCTACAGTACCGTGGGGATCGCCGAGATCGGCGCGGTGGGTGTCTCGAACGACGTCAACGAGCTGGGCGACTTCAACCCCAATGTACGAGCCGACGTAGCCGTGAACGCCGAGAGCCGTCATATCGGCACCACCCGCTCCGCCGGTGTGCTCGTGGCCTTGAGCACTCCGGGGGGCGGCCTCATCTCCGGCATGTCGTCGGCACTCAGCCTCGAGGGGTGGACCTGGGAGGAGATGTCGATGGAGTCGGCGGCAGCGCTGAATGTGAACTGGCCCGACCCGAACCCGGGGCGCCGCTTCGGTGGTTTCGGAGGTGGTCAGGACGAGGAGCCGCGCCCCTACAAGGAGCAGGTCCGACAGCTCAAGGATTTTTTCGCTGAGGCGCGGGCCTACCGCGACGCGGTCGCTGCCGGTGAGGAGGTCCGAACCGACTCACGCTACGCGGCCATGATCCGGGCCCTCGACAAGGTGATCCCCGTGGTGGTCAACGCAGACGGGGCGGCGCAGATCAACGACGCCATCACGTGGGCTCTGGAAGAAGACGTCCGGCTCGTGATCAGAGGAGGGGGCGACGCCATTCACGTCGCGGACCGGTTGGTGGCCAACGACGTGCCGGTGATCCTCACCTCGACCATGGCCGCACCGGGCCGGGACTACGAAGGGTACGACGGCGCCTACTCCATGCCGGCCCGTCTGTACGAGGCCGGCGTGAGGTTTGCCATTTCCGGCGGCTCGGGTTCCCTCTACACGAACCGGCTGCCTTGGGAGGCCGGGGTCGCCGTTGCCTTCGGGCTCCCGGAGGAGGAGGCCCTCAAGGCCGTGACCATCAATGCCGCCGAGTTCATGGGGATCGACGACCGGGTCGGTTCGCTGGAACCCGGCAAGCAGGCGACGCTCCTCATCACCACCGGAACCCCGCTGGATATGACGTCCGACATCGAGCAGTCCTATATCCAGGGCCGCGAGATCGACATGATGGACATCCAGAAGTGGTTCTTCGAGAAGTACGTGAAGAAGGTGCTGCAGCACAGGCGCTTGGTCATGTAGCGGGCTGCGCCTGACCGGTGTTGCGGCTCGTCGGCCTTGGGAGCGTGCACGCCCGGGCCGCATCTGGAGGCCGGTCAGTCGATCAGCACCACGCTCTCTCCATGAGATCCCGCCAGCGGGGGTAGCGCCCGATCGAACGTCGCGAAGCATCCACCGTGATGCAGCGCAAGGGTCAGCAGGTGCGCATCCGTCACCTGCCGGTGCCCCACCACGCGGCCGAAGACGCCGTACGGGTCTGATGTGAGCGTAACCGGGTCCTCCCAGAAATGATGCCGCCCTGACCCCTTGAGCTGCGTCAGGAGCCCGATCGCTTCGCCCGGCGTTCGCGCATCGGGAATCGCACGCGTGTTGGAGGACACCCGGATGAATCCCGACTCGGTGGTGGGGCATGTGGCCCAACCCTCCGAGCGGGCCGCAACGAACCAGGCGACGGCGCGGCGGTGGTGAATGTGGTTCGGCCAGGCCAGAGCCACGAGGACGTTGACGTCCAGGAGGGTGGTCAGAGGTCCTCCAGCGCCGACTCCACCATCTCGGGGGTGATCGGTGGCGCGTTCTCCCTCACCAGGAAGACCGGCACCTCCTGCTCGTAGTCCAGCTCGGGCTCGGGCCTCAGGGCCCGCCGGAGCAGCGATGACACGACCACACCGAGGCTTTCATTCCGCTCTTTGGCGAGGGAGCGCACGGCGCGTAGCAGGTCGTCCTCCAGGTTCAAGGTCGTTCGCATGATGCATCATAGCATCAACGCATCGTGATGTATACTGGCTCCCGCGCCGATGGGAGTACGGACGCTGACGTCTCCAACTCGGACGGTACCGTCTCCACTGCCTTCGTCGTTGTACAGCACTGGACCGAGGAGTTGAAGCGCTTGGTGCCGGAGTGATGTCTACGGCGCCGGCATCTTCAGCACCGACGTCACATACCACCCGATGATCAGGTCCCCCCACCCGTAGGTCACGGCGGCACCCGCCGCCAGGAAGATCCCGAAGGGCACGAGCTTGCCCGTCTTGAGGGAGATGGGCCCGAAGATCACCGAGCCCAAGAGCGATCCCAGGAAGATGGTCAGGAGCACCCCCTGCCATCCCAGGAACGCGCCGATCATGGCCATCATCTTCACGTCGCCGCCGCCCATGGCGTCCTTCTTGAACATCCACTTGCCCGCCACCGCTACGCCACGGAGCAGGGCGAACCCCACGACGGCTCCAAGAAGCGCCTCGATCCACGTCGGCCCGCCCGGTACGAACGAGAGTCCGAGTCCGACCACCAGCCCACCGAGCGAGAACTGGTCCGGAATGATGTAGAAGCGGGCGTCGCTCAGCGAGATCCCGAAGAGGATGGTCAGGAAGACCGCGCCGCGGAACGCCTCGCCCGAGAGCCCACCGTAGGCAAAGACACCCGCCCAGACGAGCCCGGTCGAGAGCTCCACCAACGGGTACTGAATCGAGTAGGGCTCCTTGCAGGCGCGGCAACGTCCTCTGAGAACGAGGTAGCTCAGCACCGGAATGTTGTCGTACCAGTGAATGTCGGCGCCGCATGCAGTGCAGTGCGAGCCCGGGAAGACCACGGATTCGTCCTCGGGCCAACGCAGGGTGCAGACGTTCAAGAACGATCCGATGAGGAGCCCGAAGGTCCCCGCGACAACGGCAACGATCAAAGGGTCGATCAAGGAGCGTCACTCCCTCGTGTTGTGAGGACGTAGAGCAGGATCGAGCCCGCCACGCCGGCGTTCAAGGAATCCGTCTGCGCCTCCATGGGGATGGCGACCCGTCTCGCAGCGGCCACCATGATCTCGTCTCGAAGTCCGGCTCCCTCGTTGCCTACCGCCAACGCCCAGGGGGTGGTCGGCTCTACCCGGCTAACATCGGGACCGTCGGCATCCGCGGCCAGAACTTCGATCTTGCCGCTCTCGAGCCACGGCGCCACCTCCGACCACGGTGCCCGGACCACATCGACGTGGAAGCAGGCTCCGGCCGACGCCCTCACGGCCTTGGCGTTCCACGGATCCACCGAACCGTCGAGCGCCACGACCACCGCGACGCCGAACGCTCGGGCAGCCCGGACGAGCGTGCCGAGATTGCCGGGATCCTGGATCGCATCGAGCAGCAGAACGGGTCCGGCAGGCGGTCCGTAAAGCGGCGCCGGCTCCCTGGTCGGCTCCTCGCACACGAGAAGCACGCCCTGCGGATGCTCGGTGTCCGCAAGGCGCTCCAGGTCGTCGTCGCTCGCCTCGTCCACGGACACTCCCCGATCGGAGAGGTCAGCGGCGAGCGCCCGGCCGGCCTCGGTGTCGAGGAGTCTCGGCGAGCGCACCGCGAATCGGACCTTCACCTCGGCGGCCAGCGCCTCCCGTACACAGCGCACACCCTCGACCAGGACGAGCCCCTCGCGCGGGCGGCCCTTTCGGGTCTTAAGTCGCTCGATGAGCAGTGTCTTGTTCTTGCTCGGCATGGGCTCCGCCCGACCCCGCTCTGGATCGGCATGGTTGCATGGGCGTACAATGGCCTCGGACCGGCTTCCGACCCGAAGGTCGACCCTCGCATCCTTGGACTCAATGGATAACCCACCTGCCGTCGCCCTCACAATCGCCGGAAGCGACAGCGGCGGGGGCGCCGGCATTCAGGCGGACCTCAAGACCTTCCACGCGTTCGGGGTCTTCGGCTGCAGCGCCATTACCGCCGTTACCGCCCAGAACACGCTAGGGGTGGACGCCGTACACGCCATTCCCCAGGACGTCGTCCGCGCCCAGATCGACGCCGTGATCGGTGATCTGGCCCCGGCGGCGGTGAAGTCGGGAATGCTCGCCACCGCCGAGCTGGTCCGGACCGTGGCCGAGCGCATCCGGCACCACGGCCTCGGCAACTACGTCCTCGATCCCGTGATGGTCTCCACGAGCGGGCATCGGCTGCTGGACGACGACGCGGTGGACGCCATCCGAGGCAGTCTGATCGCGTTGGCCACGGTGGTCACACCCAACCTGCACGAAGCTCGGATTCTGACCGGGATGACGCTGGAAGGGCCCGACGACCTCGAACCCGCGGCCCGGGCTCTGATCGAAATGGGCGCCGGCGCGGCGCTGATCAAGGGGGGGCACCTGGAAGGGCACGACGCGGTCGACGTGCTCTTGACGGCCGACGGGCACCGCACTTGGTCTCGTCCTCGTCTCGATACCACGGCCGGCCACGGCACCGGATGTACGCTTTCGGCCGCCTTGGCCGCGGGGCTTGCTCTCGGCCTACCACTGGTGCAGGCCACCGACGCCGCGATCGACTTCGTGGCCCGTGCCCTGGAGACGGCCCCGAGGCTCGGATCGGGTCGAGGTCCGATCAACCACTTCGTGCCGGCCCTTCCGACGGACTGATCGCCTCAGGCCGACGCCCGTAGCACTCCGCTCAGAATGGCCCCGAGCCGATCGGCCGTCCCTTCCCCCATCTCCAACACCTCGGCATGGGTCAGTGGCCCTCCACCCCCGCCCACTCCCGCCGCCGCGTTCGTCACGATCGAGAAGCCCAAGACCCTCAGGCCCAACGCCCGAGCGGTGATCACTTCGGGGACGGTAGACATGCCCACCACGTCGGCGCCCAGGGAGGCCAGCATGCGCACTTCGGCCGGGGTCTCGTAGCTGGGTCCGAGAACGCCGACGTACGTGCCGCGCTCAAGTGGGAAGCCGAGCTCCGCCGCCACCTCGAGAGCCATTCGCTGGAGGGCCGGATCGAACGGCCGGCTCATATCCGGAAAACGGCCTTCGCCGTGGCGCACCGGCCCAGCCAGGGGACTTCTGAACATCAGGTTGATGTGGTCGTCGAGGAGCACCAGGGTTCCCGGTGTCAACTCGGGCCGCAGGCCGCCGGTCGCGTTGGTGACGACCACGGTTTCGACCCCGAGGGCCGCGGCGATGCGGATGGGCGCCACGGCCACGTCCATCGGGTGACCCTCATACGCATGGACACGCCCCACCTGAACGAGCGTCCCCTTCCCCCCTAGCCGGCCGAACACGTACCGGCGGGGGTGCCCGGCCACTGATGTGGCCGGAAAGCCGGTCACCTCCCCGAACTCCACAACCACGGGATCGGCAGCGAGATCCGCCACGCCGGCCAACCCCGAGCCCAACACCACGAGCACCTCGGGATCCCCTCCGATGCGCGCTCGCAGCGCCCGCGCCGCCCGCTCGACCCCCTCCGGTCCGAATCCGGCCGGTGTGCTCACAACAGCATGCCCGCCACCGTGGCCGTCATGAACGCCGCGATGGTGCCGCCGATCATGGCGCGAAGCCCGATTTCGGCGAGATCGTTCTTGCGGGACGGAGCGATGCCGCCGATCCCGCCGATCTGGATGGCGATGGACGAGAAGTTCGCGAAGCCGGCAAGCGCGTAGGTGACGATGACGATCGACCTCGGCTGCAGATCGGTCCCCTGCCCCAGCGTGGCGGCCAGCTGAAGATAGGCGAAGAACTCATTGAGGGCGGTGCGCATGCCCAGGAGGGCTCCGACTTCCACGGCGTCCACCCACGCCACCCCCATGATCCAGGCCACCGGCGACAGCAGCCACCCAAGGATCAGCTGGAGCGATAGGCCGTCCGCCCCGACCAGGCCGCCCAACCAACCCAGGATACCGTCGAACATGAATACGAGCGCGACGAACGCGAGGAGCATGGCTCCGACGTTCAGGGCGAGGTACAACCCTTCCGACGCCCCACGCGCAGCCGCGCCGATGACGTTGGGATCCGGACGTTCCACCTTCAGGTCCAGGGTCCCCGACGTCGCAGGGTTCCCCGTCTCGGGATGCATGAGTTTCGCCACGACCAGGGCCGCCGGGGCCGACATGACGGAGGCCGCCATGAGATGTCCTGCGATATCGGGGAAGAACCCGACCAACATTCCCACGTAGGCGGCCAAGACACCCCCCGCGACCGTCGCGAAGCCGCCGGTCATCACCGCCATGATCTCCGACCGGGTCATCCGTTCGATGAACGGTTTGATCAGCAATGGCGCCTCGGTCTGGCCCACGAAGATGTTGCCCGCCGCGGAGAGCGTCTCCGCTCCCGACGTGCGCATGGTCCGGTGCATGATCCACGCAAACGCCTTGACCACCACCTGCATTATCCCGAGGTGGTACAGCACCGTCATGAGGGAGGAGAAGAAGATGATCGTCGGGAGGACGTTGAACGCGAAGAGCGCCCCCGTGTTGGCCACCTGGCCGTCCGTCGGCCGGAACACCCCCTGACCCGCCGGGCCCGCGGGCCCCACACCGACCGGCACGTTGTCCCACACCAGATTGCCGAAGAGGAAACGGGCACCTTCCACCGTGAAGCCGAGCAGCGCCATCACCAATTGGTTGAGGCCGTCGAAGACGAACCCCCCAACCGGCGTCTTGAGGATGAAGACCGCGAAGATCATCTGGAGCGCCATCCCCCAGATCACGACGCGCCAGTGGACGATCTTGCGGTCCGTGCTGAGCAGCCACGCGACCAATGCGAGAACTAGCAATCCGAACAGCGAACGGCCCCGATCGAACAACGGAGTGTCCAGATCCCGCCCGATGGGCGAGATCTGTACCGGTACGGCCGTGGATGCGGCCGTGGGTGCAACGGTGGATGCAACCGTGGATGCGGCCGCTGAGACGACCGCGGCATGTCCGACGACCGGAGAAGGGGCCACCTCTCCGGGAACGGGAACGGACGCGACGGCACCGACGACGGCCTCGGCGGCCCTACTCGGTAAGACATTCGAACGACCGGCCAGCGTGGCCCCCGTGAGGAGGAACAGTGCCGCCGCTGTCCACAGGAAGAGGATACCCGCTGAGGGCCGCTTCATGTCCGGACTCCCTTGGTGCGAGCGTGGGGCGCCGCCGAGGCTGCCGTGGTCGCCAATGGGGCCACGGTAACGGTCAGCGGCCACTTTGCAAAAGAGTGCAGCACACCACGCCGTCTCGAGTGCAAGGAGAGGAGGTTACGTAGCAGGATACGCCATTTTGGCAGGTTTCCGTCGAAAGGGCGCCAGTTTGGCGGTCTTTTAGGGCTCCTGCCGGGCATGATCATTGCACGCGCCGTGCCAACAGAGAACGTGCGCGCACCCCAAGGGGAGCGTTGTTCATACACGAAACGCCCACAACCACATATACGGCAGGCCCATAAAGGAGCGAACATGGGAAAGGTAATCGGGATCGACCTCGGGACCACCAACTCGGTAGTCGCCGTGATGGAGGGTGGCGAGCCCGTCGTCATCCCCAACTCCGAGGGCGGACGCACCACGCCGTCGGTGGTGGCCTTCACGAAGGACGGTGAGCGTCTCGTGGGTCAGGTGGCACGGCGACAGGCCATCACGAACCCGGAGAACACGATCTTCTCCATCAAGCGCTTCATGGGCCGTAAGGGTTCGGAGGTGACCGAAGAGCAGAAGCTGGTCCCCTACGAGGTGAAGACCGACGCCAAGGGCCGTGTGGAGGTGAGGGTCCCCAACGTGGACAAGACGTTCACGCCTCCCGAGATCTCGGCCATGATCCTGCAGAAGATGAAGCAGACCGCCGAGGACTACCTGGGAACCAAGGTCCACCAGGCGGTGATCACGGTGCCGGCCTACTTCAACGACGCTCAGCGCCAGGCCACCAAGGACGCCGGCAAGATCGCCGGACTCGAGGTCCTGCGCATCATCAACGAGCCCACGGCCGCCGCGCTGGCGTACGGGCTCGACAAGAAGGCTGATGAGAAGATCGCCGTGTTCGACCTCGGCGGCGGCACCTACGACATCTCCGTGCTCGAGCTGGGCGACGGCGTCTTCGAGGTGAAGTCGACCAACGGCGACACGCACCTCGGTGGGGACGACTTCGACCAGAAAATCATCAACTGGCTCGTCACGGAGTTCAAGAAGGACCAGGGCATCGACCTGTCGCAGGACGCCATGGCCCTCCAGCGCCTCAAGGAGGCGTCGGAGAAAGCCAAAATGGAGTTGTCTTCGACGCAACAGACCGACATCAACCTGCCGTTCATTACGGCCACGCAGGAGGGCCCCAAGCACCTCAACTACGCGCTGACGCGGGCCAAGCTCGAGCATCTCGTGGACGACCTGGTGCAACGCACGATTCCGCCAATGAAGCAGGCGCTCGAAGATGCCGGGCTCGACCCCAAGGACATCGACGAGGTCATCCTGGTCGGTGGCTCTACCCGGATCCCCAAGATCCAAGAGGTCGTTACCGAGTTCTTCGGCAAGGACCCCCACAAGGGTGTGAACCCCGACGAGGTCGTGGGAGTCGGTGCGTCCATCCAAGGAGGCGTGCTGGCCGGAGATGTCACGGACGTCCTGTTGCTCGACGTCACTCCGCTGTCGCTCGGCATCGAGACGCTCGGTGGGGTCATGACCGCCCTGATCGAGCGGAACACGACCATCCCCACCGAAAAGGCGGAGATCTTCTCGACCGCGGAGGACAATCAGACCACGGTTGAGATCCACGTGTTGCAGGGTGAGCGGAAGATGGCGGTGGACAACAAGACCATCGGCAAGTTCCAGCTCACCGGAATTCCGCCGGCACCCAGGGGCATGCCGCAGGTGGAGGTCACGTTCGATATCGACGCCAACGGCATCCTGCATGTCTCGGCCAAAGACAAGGCCACCGGTAAGGAGCAGAAGATCCGCATCGAGTCCTCCAGCGGACTTAGCGACACCGAGATCGACAAGATGGTGAAGGACGCCGAGTCCCACGCCGACGAGGACGAGCAGCGCCGTGAGAAGGTCGAGGCGCGCAATCAGCTCGACTCGCTGGTCTATCAGGTGGAGAAGGACTCCGCGGAGTGGGGCGACCAGGTCTCGGAGGGCACGAAGGAGCGTCTCGACCAGGCCGTCGAAGCGGCGAAGGAAGCCCTCAAGGGCGACGAAGCGGCAGCGTTCAACTCCGCCCGGGACGAGCTGATGCAGGCCTTCAGCGCTGCCGGTCAGGAGATGTACCAGTCCCAGGCCGCCGAGGCCGAGCCCGCCGGAGAAGGCGACGCCCCTGAGGGTGGTGACACGCCGGGGGCCGAGGCCGCCGAAGAAGGGGTCGAGGACGAAGCGGTGGTGGAAGCGGACTACGAAATCGTGGATGACGCATAAGTCGCGGTGGCTCGGCCGGGCTGGTGGGCAACCGTGGCAGGTCGCATTCGCGTCGAACGCTCGTGGTAGACTCAGCGGATCGTGGGGTCCGCGTCTTGTGTAGTACGGAGCGTGTGTCGGGTTGCGGCACGCTGAATCACAATCGGACTCAAGGAACTGCTTGATATGTACGACCCCCTTCGCGACAAGATGAAGGTCGTCTTCTATTCGACGGTGGCGTGCCTTTTCGGGTTGGGTATCGCCTCGGCTTTCGGGTGGACCGGAGTGACCCACTCTATGCCGGTGATCGAGACGGAGCCCCAGGTTTCGGTCGACGCGGTTCGGCCCGCGATGGACCTCTCGGATGCGTTCGTCAACGTGTCCGAGATGGTGACACCTGCGGTGGTGAGGATCGAGGCCCGGAGGCATGCGCCGAACACACCGGAGGCCAGCAGACTGTTCAGGGGCTTCCCCGAACAGGATCAGCGCGACCGGCCAGACCAGGTCTCGGGCGGAAGCGGCTTCATCGTCTCCACGGACGGCTACATCCTCACGAACAACCACGTCGTCGCCGACGCCACGGCGCTGACGGTATTCCTCCAGGACAGACGGTCCTTCCCCGCCACGCTCGTCGGACGGGACCCGTTCACCGATGTCGCGGTCATCAAGATCGACGCGGACGATCTCAGCAGCTTGAGCTTGGGGAGCTCCGACGAGCTGCGTGTGGGTGAGTGGATCGTGGCCATCGGTAACCCGGGATTCGGTGGTACGAGTCGTCCCTTGGACTATACGGTCACCGTGGGCATCGTGAGCGCCCTGGGGCGGCCCCTGCAGCTCCTGCAACGGGAACTCAACGAAGATCCGGAGACGCGCGATGCCAGAGGGTTCGCGATCGAGGACTTCATCCAGACGGACGCGGTGATCAACCCGGGTAACTCCGGGGGGCCCATGGTGAACCTCCGGGGTCAGGTGGTCGGCATCAACTCGGCCATCGCCAGCAGGACCGGGTTCTACCAGGGGTACGGCTTCGCCATCCCCATCGACCTAGCGCAGCGCGTGATGGAGGATCTGGTCGAGTACGGGCGCGTTCGCAGGGCCTGGCTCGGTATCGCCATGACTCCCATCGACGCGATTTCGGCCGAGACCTACGGCCTACCCACCGTTTCCGGAGTTGAGGTTGCCGAGATCACCCCTGACGGGCCGGCCGAGGAATTCGGGCTCATGGCCTACGACGTGATCGTGGCCATCGACGAGCAGCCCGTCGGCCGCACCGGGCAACTGCAGCAGAGCATCGCACGCAAGCGTCCCGGCGATCGCATCGACGTGACCGTCTATCGCGACGGCGGGCCCCGGACGATCAACGTCCGCCTGGGTGAGGCCGCGCTGAACAGCGAGCCCGTCCAGGTCGCAGCGGCGCCCGTGCGCGAAGAGGAGCGCATGGACGACAAGCTCGGTCTCCGCATTGAGAACATGACGCGCGAATTCGCCGCGAACTTCGGCTTCCGTGAGGTCGGCGGTGCGGTCATTACCGACGTCCAGGTGAACGGTCCCGCCTCTCGGAGGGGGTTGGGAGCCGGCTACAAGATACTCGAGATCAACCGGCAGCCGGTGGACAACGCCTCCGACGTGCGGCGCATCATGGGCGAAGTGGAGCGCGGTGACATCGTTACGCTTCGCGTGCAGGCCGCGATCGGAACACCACGGGTCTTCCACGTGCGGGTCGACGACTAGAACGCGGCCCCGAAGGGCCCTGGAACCAAGGAGGCGCGACGCCCGCGGGCGCCGCGCCTCTGCTTTGTCCGCGCCCCCCCCCTCTGTTGATGGTGTTTTGGGGCTCGGTTATCTTCTTCTAATTCGGCATAATGCCCGGTTTTCGGCGAAAACATTGGCGAAAGTGGCGGAATTGGTAGACGCGCAGGATTTAGGATCCTGTGGCTCAAATGCCGTGGGGGTTCGAGTCCCCCCTTTCGCATTCGGCTGTTCGGCATTCGTGCCGGTTCTTTTCTGAGAGACTGAGTACCGATGGCTATCGACGGAACACAGTTGCGGATCTCCGTAGAAGAAGGGGAACGCTGGCGCCGTACCATGAGCGTCACCGTACCCGCCGACGTCGTTCGGATGGAACGACGTCGCATCACAGGGGAACTCGCGTCCCGACTCAAGCTGCCGGGCTTCCGCAAGGGACGGGTGCCGGCGGCGGTGGTCGAGCAGCGGTTCGGGCCGGCCCTGAATCGCGAGGCGCTCGACAAGTTGATCGGAGACGCCTACCGCGAAGCGCTCAACCAGAACCGCCTCAAGCCCATCTCCGAAGGCGAAGTCGGCAACGTCCAGTACGAACCGGAGCAGGACTTGACGTTCTCCATCTCGTTCGACGTCCGTCCCGAGATCGAGATCTCGAGGCTCGGCGGCTTCAAGGTGGAACGCCCGGGCATCGAAGGGCTCGACGAGAAGCTCGAGCAGGTCATGGAACGCCTCCGGGAACAGAACGGCACCTGGCAGGCCCTGGAGACCGGCCGGCCGGAAGACGGCGACCTGGTCGGCGTAGAGATCGAACGGTTGGAGGAGGATGGGGAAGGCGTGACCCAACCCTACGAGTTCGTGCTCGGTCGAGGAGACGCCATTCCCGACATCGAACAGGCCATCAAGACGCTCGAGATCGGGGTGGGTGGGGAGTTCGTGGTGCTCTTCCCGCAGGACTTCGCGAACGAGGAGCGGCGAGGCCAAGAGGAACGCCTGCGCATCCACCTCGCTTCCAGAAGCCGCCTGGAGGTTCCGGAACTGAACGACGACTTCGCACGGAACCTGGGCGACTTCGAAGGACTTGCGGATCTGACCGAGAAGGTGCGTTCGGACCTGAAGCGCGAGGCGGACGATCAGGCGGAAGGCGTGGTCCGTGGCAAGCTGCTCGACTCCATTCTCAAAGCGAATCCGTTCACCGTGCCCGTATCGATGGTGAATCGTTACGTGGAATCGCTCTTGGGTGACCCGGAGAGCGTCACCCCGGAGCAGTGGCAGGAAGCGAAGGACCAGATCACCCCACAAGCCGAGATGGCAGTGAAGCGGATCTTGGTGGTCGACCGGGTTTCGGACAGCCAGGGACTGCAGGCGACCGAGGAAGAGCTGGACTCCCGAATCGAGGAGATCGCCGAAAAGGCCGGAGAGAATCCGGCCAAGGTCTACGCCAATCTCCAGAAAAGCGAGAGATTGGAAGCACTGGAGAGAGAGATTACCGAACGGAAGGTGTTCGACTTCCTCAAAGGGCAGTCGGAAATCGTAGTGAACTGAGCCGACCAGAACGGAGCAATCAAAACCAATGGCGATCTATCCCCCGTACGTCATCGAACGGACGAGCCGAGGAGAGCGGAGTTATGACATCTTCAGCCGCCTCCTCATGGACCGCATCATCTTCCTGGGCACGCCCATCGACGACAACGTGGCAAACATCATCATCGCCCAGCTGTTGTTCCTCGATGCCGAAGACCCGGAGCGCGACGTCTATATTTACGTGAATTCGCCGGGTGGCGGGGTCTATGCGGGGTTGGCCATCTACGACACGATCCAGCACATGCGCGCGCCGGTGTCCACCTTCGCGGTCGGAATCGCGGCCTCGATGGCCGCGGTACTCGTGGCGGCCGGTGAAAAGGGTAAGCGCGCGGCGTTGCCCAACGCGCGCATCATGATCCACCAGCCGTCCGGCGGATCTCAGGGAACGGCCGCCGACATAGAGATCGCGGCCAAGGAAATCCTGTATACGAGAAAGCGGCTCAACGAGATCATGGCCAAGCATACGGGGCAGAGCCTCGAGCAAGTGGCCGACGACGTCGACCGGGATCGATTCATGAGTCCGGAAGAGGCCGTGGAGTACGGCCTCATCGACCGGATCCTGGAAGGCCCCCTGTCGAGCGTCGGGAAGCCGAAGGACTCGCACAAGAAGGTTGACGGGCCCACCGACGAAGACGAAGAGTAGAACTTCGGAAGGCCATCGAGGCCATCAAGGACGCGCCCTATGTCCAGTGACAAACACCTGCGCTGCAGCTTCTGTGGAAAGTCCAAGGAGAGCGTAAAGAAGTTCATCTCCGGACCCTCCGTCTATATCTGCAACGAGTGCATCTCGCTGTGTAACGAGATACTCGCGGAAGAAGAGGAGCGAGAGACCGCGGAATCGGTCGTACCCAGTCCGAGACCGCAGGAAATCAAGGATGTGCTGGACCAGTACGTGATCGGCCAAGAGCTCGCCAAGCGCGCTCTGTCCGTGGCGGTCTACAACCACTACAAGCGGGTCAACAACGCCGGTCTTATCGACGAAGTCGAGATCGACAAGGCGAACATCCTGCTCATGGGCCCGACCGGTGTGGGCAAGACGCTACTCGCCCAGACTCTGGCGCGCATCCTGCACGTCCCCTTCACCATCGCCGATGCCACCACGCTCACCGAGGCAGGATACGTGGGTGAGGACGTGGAGAACATCCTGGTTCGGCTCCTGCAGGCCGCGGACTTCAACGTGGCCGAATGCGAGCGCGGCATCGTCTACATCGACGAGATGGACAAGATTGCCCGCAAATCCGAGAACCCGTCGATCACCCGCGACGTCTCGGGTGAGGGGGTTCAGCAGGCGCTTCTCAAGATCCTGGAGGGAACCGTCGCGTCGGTGCCGCCGCAAGGCGGACGGAAGCACCCTCAGCAGGAGTACATCCAGCTCGACACCAGGAACATCCTGTTCATCTGCGGTGGCGCCTTCGATGGCCTGGAGCAGATCGTCGAAGCGCGGCTGGGGCAGAGACGCATCGGGTTCGGAGAGAAGGCGTCCGACGAGAAGCGTGACGAGCTTCTCCGCTACGTCGAGCCCGAAGACCTCCAGCGGTTCGGGCTGATCCCGGAGTTGGTGGGGCGGCTGCCGGTAACGGTGAACCTCACCGACCTCGACGAGGACGCGCTGGTGGCGATCCTGTCCGAGCCCAAGAACGCTCTGGTCAAGCAGTACAGCAAGATGTTCGAGCTCGAAGGCATCGGTCTGACGTTCGACAAGGACGCGTTGCGCAGGATCGCCCAGAAGACCCTGGACAGGGGAACGGGCGCGCGCGGCCTACGTTCGGTTATCGAGGACTTCATGCGCGACGTCATGTTCGAGGTTCCCTCGCGGACCGACGTCCGCGAGGTGGTCGTCACGTCTGACTGCGTCGATCAGGAGGTCCCGCCTCTTCTCGTGCTCCACCCCGAGGAGCAGAAGAAGAAGGCCTGAGCCGGGGTGCGGTCCCCGGAGTTGCTCGGCGACCACGGTAGAAGGCTGTTGAAGGAATACAGCGGGTCGCGTTAGGAGCGCCGAGGGTCCAGCGCGTAGGCGGCGCGACGACGCGATGCTGTAGTATCGGGGAGGAGCGCCAACACCCGGGGCACCGCGCGAAGCGTGGTCGGGCCCTCGCCGCCCTAACCCGTAGGGCACAGGGGGGTTGCGGTCTCATAGGTTGTCTATCCTCCTCGCCGTAGCCCTGCTACGACTCGTCGTCGTTCCTACTCTGAGCCTCGCAAGACCGGGGCACCCGCGCCGCAGGCGCGGGTCGCGCGACCCACTGTATTCCTTCAACAGCCTTCCAGGCCCTTCCCCACATCTGTTTCCCGGGGTACGATAGCGCGCGTCCGGGACGACGCCGACGCGGCGATCCGTCCGCACGAACCGACGCAGTTCCCAGGAGCCGAATGGCCACGCTGATCCGGGTCGATCAGACCTACGAGGTCCAAGACCAACTTCCCGTGGTGGCCCTCAGGGATCTGGTCTTCTTTCCATACATGGTCTTGCCGTTGCTCATCGGCCGCCCGCCCTCGGTGGCCGCTCTCGAAGCCGCCGAAGAGGGCGATGGGCACATCCTATTCCTCGCCCAAAAAGACGTGGGGGTGCAGGACCCGGAGCGCAACGACATCCATCGCGTCGGCACCGTCGCCCGAATCCTCCAGGTCTCGAGGATCCCCGATGGAAACGCGCGGGTGGTCCTCGAGGGCCTGGGCCGGGCTCGGGTTCGGCGCTTCCTGCCGTGCGAAGCGGGCCTGAGGGCGTCCATCGAGCCATTCGTTGCCGAGGAGCAGGCCGGCTCACCGGAGTCCACCGAGGACGAAGCGCTCTCCCGGGGCGTCGTCCGGCTCTTCAGCGAGTACGTGCGTCTCAGCGATCGTGTGCCGGACGAGCTTCTGGGGTCGGTTTCGCTGGAGGGGGATCGGCTGCGCATGGCGCACCTGATCTCGGGCCACCTCCTGGTTCTCCCCAAGGAGAAACAGGAGCTCCTGGAAGCCCCCACAGTCCCGGCCTACTTCGGGCTGCTCAAGGAGATCCTGGTCCGTGAGCTCGAGATTCTGCGCATTGAGGAGAAGCTCGACGCCCAAATCCGCATGCAGATGGACTCGGACCGGCGCCAGATCTACCTGCAGGAGCAACTCAAGGCCATCCATCAGGAGTTGGGCTCCGATTCGAGCGACGACTGGGCCGACCTGGCCGCAAAGGTCGTGTCCACTGCCCTTCCCCCGCACGCCCTCGAGCGTGCCGAGCGCGAGCTCGGCCGGCTCGAAAAGCTGAACCCCGTCGCTCCTGAAGCCGTCGTGATCCGCACCTATCTCGACTGGATCGTCGGCCTTCCGTGGACGCAGCGGCGGGACGACAACCTCGACGTCGCGCACGCGACGGCGGTTCTGGACGAGGCCCACTACGGGCTCGACGAGGTCAAGGAGCGCATCCTGGACCACATCGCGGTGCTCTCGCTCGTGGGCGAGCTGAAGGGGCCGATCCTGTGCCTGGTCGGTCCTCCGGGGGTGGGAAAGACCTCGCTGGGCCGTAGCCTCGCCGACGCACTGGGACGCGAGTTCGTGCGGGTAAGCCTCGGGGGGGTGCGCGACGAAGCGGAAATCCGGGGTCACAGGCGCACGTACGTCGGGGCCCTTCCCGGACGGGTTCTTCAGGGGATGCGGCGCAGCGGGACCGTCAACCCGGTCTTCCTGCTCGACGAGGTGGACAAGCTGGCCCGCGATTTCCACGGCGACCCGGGAGCGGCCCTACTCGAGGTGCTGGATCCAGAACAGAACAAGAGCTTCACGGATCACTATCTCGAGCTGGAGTACGACCTCTCCGACGTGTTCTTCGTGGCGACGGCCAACACCCTGGCCGGGATTCCCGACCCTCTCCGTGACCGGATGGAGATCATCCGCCTTCCGGGTTATCTGGACACGGAGAAATTGGCCATCGGCCTCCGGTTCTTATGGCCCCACCAGGCCGAGCGGCACGGCTTGGATCCGGGCGACGTCACGCTTACCGAGGAGGCGGCCAGAGGGATCATTCGCCAGTACACCCGTGAGGCGGGGGTCCGCGAGCTCGATCGTCGCATCTCGCGGGTCGCCCGCAAGATCGCGAGGAAGCAGGTGGATCGGCCCGGCGCGGCCCCTGAAGGCCCCCTGGCCGTGGGCGCCGACGACCTCAAGGCTCTCCTGGGACCACCACGTTATCTGGGCCGTAGCACGGAGGATGAGGGAGAGAGGTCCGGCATGGCCAACGGACTGGCGTGGACCGAGGCCGGCGGCGAGGTACTCGATGTCGAGGTGGCCGTCATCCCTGGCAGCGGCCAGGTGCAGCTCACGGGAACGCTGGGCGACGTCATGAGGGAGTCCGCCTTCGCCGCGGTCACCTACGCCCGTTCCAGGGCGAGCGTGCTGGGGCTCGATCCCCAGTTCCACAAGGACGTAGACATCCACATCCACATTCCCGAGGGTGCGACGCCGAAGGACGGTCCATCGGCCGGCATCACCATCGCGACCGCCCTCATCTCGGCGCTCACGGGTATCCCCTCGCGCTCAGATGTCGCCATGACCGGCGAGATCACTCTTCGAGGGCGAATTCTGGCCGTGGGGGGCATCAAAGAGAAGATGGTCGCCGCCCTACGGCACGGCTTGCGGAAAGTGCTGCTACCGGTCGCGAACGCACCTGAAATCGAGCTTCTGCCTGAAGAGGTCGTGCGGGGTCTCGAGTTCGTCCCCGTGAGAACGATGGACGAAGTGCTCACCGAGGCCCTTGCCGAGCAGCCCGAGCCGCGCAGAGGCCCCCTCGAGGGCGCGGCGGCCCTTGGCACTCATCTGTCCCAGTAGCATGAAGGTCCGGACGGTTGAGTTCGCAGCCAGCCTCTATGTGCCCGGTGAACCCGTTCCAGAGGCCATTCCCCAGGTGGCCTTTTCCGGGCGATCGAACGTCGGGAAGTCGTCGCTCATCAACGTCCTGCTCAGGCGGACGCGGAAGAAGCTGGCCCGGGTCTCGGCCTCGCCCGGCAAGACCCAGTCGCTCAACTTCTATCGGGTCAACGATCACTTCTTCCTGGTGGACCTGCCCGGATTCGGGTTCGCCAAAGTCTCGGCCAAGGTCCGGGCTTCGTGGAAAGCCCTGATCGAACAGTACCTCGAAGGGGAACCGATGCTGCGGGGTGTCGTACACCTAGTGGACGCTCGTCACGACCCGACCGTCACTGATCGGCAGATGGTCGCTTACTTGGCGGAACGCAAGCTACCCACGTTGGTGGTACTGACCAAGATGGACAAACTGAAGAAAGCTCAGCGACAGAAGGCCATCGCCACGGCGATGGACCACCTCGGGCTCGACGAGGACCAGCTACTCGGGTTCTCCTCCAAGACCGGCGAGGGCCGAGAGGACCTCTTGGCCGCCCTGGAGAGGCTCGTGGGACCCGAGGATGCGGCCGTATGAGCTGCAGGCCGCTCTGCGCCTTTGCGCTTGTTGCGCTTGCCCTGACGGCCCTGGCCGGGTGCGGAGGAGTCGGGACCCCTGCTACGGCCGAGCCCAGCGGGCCCGCAGGCGAACGGGTGCTCGTGCCGGCAGGGTACGGAACTCTCATCCAGGACCACTTCACCCTCACGCTCGAGAGCGGGCCGCTGAGGGTGAAAGTGACACCTCTCGCCGAATCCGTCATCCGTCTGGCCGCTCCCGACACCTACGAGAGGTTGGCCGGCCTCGCCCGCTCGAGCCGCGAGGCGCTGCGGTCTGAAACCGGTTCCGCCCCTTCGCTCTTCCTCGTTTCGTTGTTCAGCCGAGACCCGACCGTACGTTACGAGCCGCAGAGCCTGCACATCCTGAACAGAGGGCTTCGGTACAGGCCCCTGGCCATCCATGCCATCACGCCGGGATGGGGCGGACAGCGGCTTCGCCAGGAAGAGACGCAGATTGCCGTGTACGCCTTCGACGCCGGCATCGATCTGGAGATCGCGTTGACGGTCGAGTACGAGGGGGCCAGGAACACATCCTGGGAGGGGATCTTGACCCGACTCGAGTTGGAGCGCGTGCGGGTCCGGGGCCGCACCGGAGGTCCGCTCTTTCTCAGAGGCCCCGGGTACGCCTCGCCCTATTCGTCGTCCAGTCCGAATTTCTTGATCTTGCGGTAAAGCGTCCGCTCGCCGATCGCGAGTTGCTGGGCCGCCTTCCGCCGGTTCCCACGTACCTCGTCGAGCGCGGCGGTGATGGCCTCCCGCTCTAGGTCCTCCATGGTCATCCCCGAACGGTAGACGACGGTACCGGGCGGCTCTACCGCCACCTCCCCGCCCGCGTAGGACGCATCAGTAACCCCTGAAGACCCGTCGTGGTCCCAAGAATCCTCGCCGGCCGAGCCACGGGACCTCACTCCGATCTCCACCTTGTCGCCGGCCGAGGGATACGCCTCCCGACCCACCTCGTACGCCTCCATGGTCAACGGAAGCTCCCCACCGCGCTCGCGGTAGACGTCGAAGTCCCGCCTCAGGTCGTCCACGTCCATCCGCAGGTCCACCAGCGTCCGGAAGATGAACTCCAACTCGGGGCGGAGCCCGGCACCGGCCACCAGCTCGCCGGCGGGTCGGGTGCTGGGACCTACCGGCACCAGGGCCCCTACACCCTTCTCCAACCCGCGCACGTCCTTGGGAATGTCCTCGGGAAGAACCTCCCGGCCCGGGGCCAAGACCACCATGCTCTCCACCAGGTTCTGGAGTTCCCGAATATTGCCGGGCCAATGATGGTCCTGCAGGATCTGCATGGCCTCCGGTGAAATGCCCTCGAACGTCCGGTCGTGACGCCCGCTCGCGTCTCGGATGAAGGCCTCCACCAAGAGTGGAATGTCCTCCCTACGGCCCCGAAGCGGCGGCAACTCGATGTGGAGCACGTTCAGCCGGTAGTAGAGGTCCTTTCTGAACCGTCCCACCGCGACGAGCTGCTTGAGATCCTGGTTCGTGGCGGTGACGATCCTCACGTCCACGCGGATCACGGCCTCTCCGCCGACGCGGCGGAACTCTCGCTGCTCCAGCACACGAAGGAGCTTGGTCTGCGTGGCCAGCGGCATCTCGCCGATCTCGTCCAGGAAGATCGTGCCTTTGTCCGCGAGTTCGAAGAGACCACGCCTCGAGTCGATGGCACCGGTGAACGCGCCCTTTTCGTGTCCGAAGAGCTCGCTCTCGAGCAGCGTCTCGGAGAGGGCCGCTACGTTCACGGCGATGAAGGGCTTGTG
This sequence comes from Longimicrobiales bacterium, assembly GCA_965226925.1. Taxonomy (GTDB): domain Bacteria; phylum Gemmatimonadota; class Gemmatimonadetes; order Longimicrobiales; family Gaopeijiaceae; genus CBDDCX01. The sequence goes on from CBDDEN010000010.1 coordinate 311,148, forward strand.
CCTTCGTGGGGACAGGTGATGGATGCCTCGGGCGACGAGCTCCTTGCCGGTGCCGGACTCCCCGGTGACGAGAACGGTGGAGGATACCGGTGCAAATTGGACCACGCGCTCCAACGCCTCCTTCATGGCGTCGGTCTCGCCCACGAGGCCCGCCATAGCCTGCAGATGCCGACGCTCGATCAACGCTCGCGCCACAACGACCACGTCGTCGGCACGCGTCCCCACCGTGAAGACCTCGGCGTACTCGAGGGCAAGGCGGGGAATCAGACCGGGGTCGTCGGTGATGGCGAAGGCCGGGGCCTTGAACAGAGCACGAGCCTGCTTCCGCAGATCGTGTGCCGACTGGGAACTCGCCTCGGCCGTGATGACGAGAAGTTGGATCGGAGTCTCGCCGCTGACGTCTTCGCCCGGAGTGACCAGCTCCACGGTGTACCCCACCCCTTGCAGGGCCGTCCGCAGCGCTCCGGCCCGCTCCAGGTCGTGGGTGGACACCAGGACCCGGCCCTCGGTGTCGACGCTCATTCTCGCTCCTCCGCCGGAGCCTCGTGCGCCGTCCTGCCGTGCAGCAGGTCGACGACGTGTGGCAGGAGCTCCTCCAATACGGCAAGCCCGTCACGGACCCCGCCTGGGCTTCCCGGAAGATTCGCCACGAAGGTCGTCCCCCTGGAACCGGCGAGCCCCCGCGAGAGCACCGCCGTGGGAGTCTCCGGAAGGCCCTCACGCCGGATGGCCTCCGCCAAACCGGGTGCCTCCTTTTCGAGCACGCTGCGGGTCGCCTCCGGTGTGACGTCTCGGGGCGAGAAGCCCGTACCGCCTGTCGTCAGCACGACGTCGACCTGTCCCGAGTCCGTCCACCCCACGAGACGGGGAACGATCTCCTCGCCCTCGTCCGGGACGACGATGCGATCCGCCAACTCGTAGCCCAAACGGGCACACCACTCGGCGATGAGATCACCGCTCCGGTCTTCCCGCTCTCCTCGAAAGCAGCCGTCGCTCACCGTGAGAACCGCCACGCGCATATCGTTCGTCGCCGCTCAGCGGCGGACCGTGCCCTCGGTGTAGAACGGCGGACGCTGGACGACGCCCGGGATGACCTTGCCCCTCACCCTGACTCCGAGAGGGGTGTCGGGAGCGGCCATGCCACTCGGGACATAGCCCATGGCGATCCCGTAGCCCAACGAGGGGCTGACGGTGCCGCTACTGACGACTCCAACCTCCGTGTCCTCGAACACGATCGGATACCCGGGGCGCGGGAAGCCCCGCTCCGTCAGTCGAATCCCCACCAGTCGACGGGGTACTCCTTCTTCCTTTTGCCGAACCAGGATGTCGCGAGCCACGAAGTCCCGTTTGTCGAGCTTCACGAGCCATCCCAGTCCGGCCTCCAGCGGCGTGTGATCGGCATCGAGGTCGTTGCCGTTGAGGGCGAAGCCGACTTCGAGGCGGAGTGAGTCACGGGAGCCGAGGCCCGCGGGCAGGAGCCCCTCGGCCCGTCCGTCTTCGACGAGCCGCCGCCAAACGGAGGCCGCATCGTCGGACGCTACGTAGAGCTCGAAGCCGTCTTCACCCGTATATCCCGTGCGGCTGACGATGGCAGTAGTATCCGATCCGGAAACCACGCCTGATGTGAACCGGTAGTACCCGACCGCATCGAGATCCGCATCCGTCAGTGGCGCCAGTATCTCCTGAGCCCGCGGTCCCTGGAGGGCGAGCAGTGCCGTGGCGTCGGAGATGTCCTCCAGCTCGACGTCCAGTCCCTCCGCGTGCCGGGTGAACCACGCCCAGTCCTCTTCCCGACGCGACGCATTCACCACCAGCATGTAGTGATCTTCCATGCGATAGACCAGGAAGTCGTCGAGGATACCGCCGTTCTCGAGGCAGAGGGCCGTGTACTGGCACTGGCCCACATCCAGGCGCGAAGCATCGTTGACACTGACCTTCTGGATCAGGTCCAGCGCCTGGGGACCGCGGACAATGAACTCCCCCATGTGCGAGGCGTCGAAGAGTCCCGCTGCGGTGCGCACCGCCTGGTGCTCGGCGGTAATCCCTGTCGGATACTGGACGGGCATCTCGTACCCTGCGAAGGGTACCATCTTGCCGCCGAGTGCGACGTGTTCGTCGTAGAGCGGCGTCCGCTTCAAGATGTCGTTCATGGTCTCTCGGTATCGCGGTTCGAAGGCGGAATCGCTGGAGGCCATGGACCTCGTGGAGTACGTCACGAATCGGAAAACCAAGGTATCACAAGGGGTGGCGGGCGGGTAGGGCGGTGCGGCCATTCTGGCAGACCGCAGGCTGCATATGGCTTAGGTAAGCGCCCTATACCGGACCGATCAAAGCTCGTCGGGTGCGTCGGGGTAGGCGAAGCGAGCGATCCCACGGTGCTCGCCACCGCTCACGAGGTGGGGCTTCCGGACACGAGGCGCCGGCACTGCTCGGAGGCGGCGCGGGTGGCTCGAGTCGATGCCTGACTACAGGATATACCGCCGCAGGTCCGCATCATCGACGATCGCGCTCAGGTTCTCCTGCACGAACTCGCGGTCTACCACCAGCTCCTTCACGCCGCCCTCCGGCAACTCGTAGAGCAGCGACTCCAGAAGCGTCGTCATCACGGTCTGAAGCCGCCGGGCCCCGATGTTCTCCATCTGGTCGTTCAAGACGGCGGCGATCCGAGCGATCTCGGCCACACCGTCCGACTTGAACTCCAGCGTCGCTCCCTCGGTCGCGACCAACGCCCGGTACTGGTGAATCAGCGCGTTCTTCGGCTCCTGGAGGATGCGTACGAACTCGGCCTCACCCAGGCTCTTGAGTTCGACGCGGATCGGGAAACGACCCTGGAGCTCCGGGATGAGGTCACTGGGCTTCGAGACGTGAAAAGCGCCGGCCGCGATGAACAACACGTGGTCGGTGCGCACGAGCCCGTACTTCGTCTGAACCGTGGACCCTTCGACGACGGGGAGGATGTCTCGCTGCACCCCTTCCCTGCTCACGTCGGGACCGGCCCCGCCCCGCTCTCCGGCGATCTTGTCGATCTCGTCGAGGAAGACGATGCCCATCTCCTCGGCCCGGATCAGGGCCTCGTTGATGACTTCGTCCATATCGACCAGGCGATCCAGTTCGTCCTGTACGAGAATCCTGCGGGCCTCGGCGAGCGTGACCGTCCGCTTCTTCTTGCGCTTGGGCAACATGTCCTGGAGCATTTCGGTGAAGTTGTGGTCCATCCCCTCCATGCCGCCGCCCATGGGGACGACCATGCCCTCCAGCGAAGCGGTCTGTGACACCTCTATCTCCACTTCGCGCTCCTCCAGCTTCCCGTCTCGCAGCAGGCCGCGCAGCTTGTCTCTCGTTCGCTGACGGCGCAGCTCGACCACGCCTGCAGCTTCGTCGCCGTCGCGGGCCTCGACGCCCTCCGGGCCCACCACGAAGACGTGGGGCCTCGCCGCGTCTTCTCCGACTCCGGCAGGCGGGGTCTCGGCGCGGGGCTGTGCCACCGGAGTGGGAAGGAGCAGATCCAATAGCTTCTCCTCGGCGCGCGATTCGGCCAGCTCCTGTACCTCGTCCTCGCGCTCTGCCCGCACCATGTTCACGGCCACGTCCACCAGGTCTCGGATCATGGATTCGACGTCCCGTCCGACGTACCCGACTTCGGTGTACTTCGAGGCCTCGACCTTGACAAAGGGAGCTCCTGCCAGACGCGCCAGACGCCGCGCGATCTCGGTCTTCCCCACGCCGGTCGGACCGATGAGAATCAGGTTATTGGGGACGATCTCCTCTCGGAGCTCCTCCTCGACCCGCTGGCGACGCCAACGGTTGCGGAGCGCGATGGCCACCGACTTCTTGGCATCGTCCTGCCCTACGATGTACTTGTCGAGTTCGGCGACGATCTGACGGGGCGTCAACGCGTCAAGCCACTCGTCCACAACATCGGACACGTCAGGGGCGTCCGGCACCTCCCCAACGTCGGGTACCACCGCGGTCACCTCTCCGGTTTGGTCGGCGGTGCTCGGTGCGTGCGAGCCGGTCGTGTCTTCCATGCTACTCGAGCTCCAGAACGGTGATCTGCATATTGGTGTATATGCAGATCTCGCCGGCAATCTCCAGGGCTTTGCGCACGGTATCGGCGGCCGAAAGATCGGAGTGAGCCATGAGCGCTCGAGCCGCCGCCATGGCGTACGAGCCCCCCGAGCCGATGGCCAGAACGTCGTCGTCGGGCTCGATGACCTCGCCTTCGCCGCTCACGAGAAAGAGGTGGTCCGCATCGGCAACCAACAGGAGCGCGTTGAGCCTCCTCAGGTAGCGATCCATCCTCCAATCCTTGGCCAGCTCCACGACCGCCCTGGTCGCGTTCGCCGGAAAGCGCTCCAACTTCTCCTCGAGCTTCTCGAAGAGGGTAAAGGCATCGGCGACGGCACCGGCGAACCCCACCAAGACCTTACCGTCGCGTAGGGTCCTTACCTTCTGCGCCGTGTTCTTCACGACGGAGTCGCCCATCGTGACCTGCCCATCGCCTCCGAGGGCGACCCTGCCGTCCCTGCGCACGGCCACGATGGTCGTCGCGTGAATCGGCGGCTTCTCCATGGGATAGCTCATCAATCTCCTTCGACTCGGCACCCGCTCGCGACGAACTCTGCCGGAGGCGGGCCTCAACGATACACCATGGGCGGGGGAGGTTGAACCCTTCCCGGCCAGCGAAAGATCCCCGCTTGATCAGGATCGCGGGTGAGCGTCACGGTACACCTGACGCAACCGCTCCTTGGACGTGTGGGTGTAAATCTGAGTGGTGGACAGAGACACGTGGCCGAGCAACTCCTTCACCGCCATGAGGTCGGCCCCGCCGTCCAGCAGATGGGTGGCGAAGCTGTGCCGAAGAGAGTGCACGCTGAGGCCCTCACCGGCCGCGGCGGCGTCCAGCAGCACCCGTACTACCTTCTGGATCGACCGCTGCGAGAGCCTCTTGCCCTGCGGGTTGAGCAGGAGTGCCCCCGCAGACGATCCCGTCCTGGCCAGCACGTCGTCGCGCCGCGGGAGATACCGTCCAAGCGCCCTATACGAGGCGCCGGTAAGGGGAACGATGCGTTCCTTCCGGCCCTTTCCCAGGACCTTGAGTTGTTTGCGCCCAAGGTCGAGGTCGGCGACGTCCAGGCCGTGGATCTCGGCCAACCTGAGGCCGCTGCCGTAAAGTAGCTCGAGGATCACCAGGTTCCTCGTACCGGCGGACGTATTGCCCACGGCGCGAGCCTCCGAGACGGCGAACACGGACTTCAGGTCGGCCTGGCTCGCGTGAGCGGGCAACCGCTTGTCGAGCTTGGGCGTGCGAAGAGCACGCGTAGGATCCGCGGGAAGTCGCTCCTCGAGGTTCAGAAAGCGGTAAAACGTGCGTACGGCCGAGAGCTTCCTCGCGACCGTACGCCGACTCAGGCCCTTTCGCCCACACCACCCCATGAACCCGCGCAGATCGAGGCGGTCGATGCCGGACCATACCCAACCCGGGCCACCGAGGTGATCATCGAGAAACGTACACAGGTCCGTGAGGTCTTTGCGGTAGGACACGACGGTCCGCGGCGACAGCCGGCGTTGGTGTTCGAGATGTCGAAGAAAGCGCGCGACGTCGGCGTCCATACGGAACCCTACCGGGTCACCCCGAGGGAGCCTCGGAGGTGCTTTCGGAAGCCACAGATGCAGCCGCGGGCCCCTCGGAGGCACCTACGGAGGTCCGTGCGGCGCGGCCCGCGATACCGTGGGTCTCCATCCACGTCGCGAACTCCGAGTCGGCGCGCTTGGCGAGCAGCACCCTCTTCTCCTTCTTGTCCTTCACGCGCCTGTCCAGCGGATCCACGAGCCCCCAGTTGGAGCTCATCGGCTGGAAGCGGGAAGGCTTGCTGTCCGTCAGATAGCGATACAGACCCCCGAGCATGGTCGTGGGCGGGGGTATGACCGGCGCCTCGCCCGAGAGCAGCCTGTCGAGGTTTATGCCCGCCAGAATGCCGCTGGCGGCGCTTTCCGTATAGCCCTCCACTCCCGTGAGTTGCCCGGCGAAGATCACTTGAGGCCGGTCCTTGAGGGATCCGTACGGGGTGAGACATCCAGGGAAGTTGAGATACGAGTTACGGTGGATCGAACCCCAGCGAAGAAACTCGCAGTCGGCAAGCCCTGGAATACGCCGAAAGATGTCTCGCTGCGCTCCCACCCGGAGACGGGTCTGAAAGCCCACCAGGTTCCACATCTGCCCCGCCAGGTCCTCGCGTCGCAGCTGGACCACGGCCCAAGGACGTTGCCCGGTCCTCGGGTCCGTGAGTCCGATCGGCTTCATGGGTCCGAAGCGGAGCGTGTCCACGCCTCGGGCGGCCATGACCTCGATGGGAAGACAGCCCTCGAAATACGGCACGGCGTCCCAGTCGTGGCCTTCATGCACGTCGCCTTCGGTGAGTGCCTGGATGAAGTCCAGGTACTCCTCCTTGGACATTGGACAGTTGATGTAGTCGCTCTCTTCGTCGAAACGGCCCGCCTCGAAGACGATGCTGTCGTTCAAAGAGTCGCGATGGACGATCGGAGCGATGGCGTCGTAGAAGGCGAGCCCCTCGTCTCCGAGGGCGGCCCGAATGGAGTCGCTGAGCGCGTCGGAGGTCAGCGGGCCCGTGGCCACGATGGCGGGTCCCTGGGGCAGCGTCGTCGACTCCTCCCTCACGACCTCGATGTCGGAGTGCGACGTCACGGCCCGGGTCATGGCTTCGGCAAACAACACCCGGTCGACCGCCAAGGCTGAGCCGGCGGGTACACTCGTCCGGTCGGCGGACTCGAGCAGCACGGAACCGAGGGCGCGCATCTCCCGCTTGAGCTGCCCATGAGCGTTCTCCGGGCGCTCGCTCTTGAAGGAGTTCGTGCAGACGAGCTCACCGAGCCGGTCGCTCTGGTGCGCCCCGGTCTTCCGCGCCGGCCTCATCTCGCGGAGGGTCACGGCATGGCCACGGCCGGCGAGCTGTAGCGCGGCCTCACAACCGGCGAGGCCACCGCCCACCACGACGACGCGGACCTTCACAGTGCTGATCCGGCTCGAGGCCACCTACTTCTTCTTTGTCTTTCGTCCGCGTCCACGGCCGCCCGCCTTCTTGCGAATCGCCGCCTGAACAAGGAGCTCGACGGCTTCATCCATGGTGAGCTCCTCAGGCTCAGTGCCCTTCCGCAGGCTCGCGTTGACCTTGCCGTCGGTCACGTAGGGACCGTACCGGCCCGAGAAGATCTGCAGGTCGGCACCCGACTCGGGGTGCGCGCCCAACTCCCGGAGCACGGACCGGCCGGCCTTCTTCTCGTTGAGAAGCCGAACGGCCTCGTCGATGCTCACCGTGAACAGCTGGTCGTGGTTGGCCAGGCTGGCGAAGGTCTTCCCCCTCCGCACGAAGGGCCCGAAGCGCCCGAGGCCGGCCACCACTTCTTCACCGGATTCTGGATCGACCCCGACGGGGCGAGGCAACGCCAGCAGGAGAAGCGCCTCAGCCAAGTCCACGTCTTCGAGCTTCTTGTCCTTGGGGAGACTCGATCGCTTCGGTTTCTTCCCGTCTTCCGCCTCTCCGAGCTGAACGTAGGGTCCGTAAGGGCCCTGCTTGGCGTAGACGGTCAGTCCCGTCCCCTCTTCGGTGCCCAGTACGACCTCTTCGGCCCCTCCGTCCAGGGGGCGCGTGCCCTTACACTCCGGGTATCCCGAGCACCCGAGGAAGCGGCCGAAGCGATTCCAACGAACCTGCATGGGGCGCTCGCACAGATCACACGTCTCCCCCTCGGCCGCGGAGATCTCCTTGATGATCTCTTCCGAGCGGGCCTCACCGTGCTCGAGTTGGCTTTGGAGGCGCGGATAGAAGTCACCGAGCAGGGTCCGCCACTCGAGCTCACCCTCTTCGACGCGGTCCAGCTCGTTCTCCATGCGACTCGTGAAGTCCACATCGAAGACGTTGGGAAAGACACGAACGAGGAGCTTGGCAACCGTGTCTCCCAGCGGCGTGGGATGAAAGCGCCGGTCTTCCAGATCGACGTACCCGCGGTCCTGGATGGTCGAGATGATCTGTGCGTAGGTGGAAGGACGCCCGATTCCCAACTTCTCCATGTCACGCACCAAGGAGGCCTCGCTGAAGCGCGGCGGCGGCTGCGTGAAGTGTTGCTTGGGGTCGAGCCCGTCCAGGGAGGCCCGGTCCCCGAGGTTGAGCTCGGGCAGCGGCTCCAGGTCGTCCAATCGTCGATGCTCTCCGGCCTCCGTCGCCTCGAGGTACAGGCTGGTAAAGCCCTGAAACTTCACGATCGAGCCCGTGGAACGGAACAGGTACTCCCGCCCGCCGCCGCCCTTGAGGGGAAAGTCCACGGTGGTCGTGTCGTGAACGGCCGGCGACATCTGACTCGCCACGAAACGCAGCCAAATCACCTCGTAGAGGCGGGCCGCATCGTTGTCCAGGAAGGGTCGTACATCATCAGGGTGCAGCGTCACGTCGGTGGGGCGGACGGCCTCGTGCGCGTCTTGGGCCGCCTTCGCCTGCTGCCCCCCCCACATCCTGGGCGAGGCCGGCACGTAGTCTTTGCCGAACTCCGAGGTGACCCAGCTACGGGCCTGGCTGACGGCCTCACCGGAGACTCGAGTAGAGTCCGTTCTCATGTACGTGATGAGTCCCACGGCGCCCCTGCCCCCGAGCTCGATCCCTTCGTAGAGCCGCTGCGCGTTACTCATGGTCCGCTTCGCGGAGAAGCCGAGCCTCTTGGCCGCCTCCTGCTGAAGCGTGGAGGTGGTGAACGGCGCGGCCGGGTTCTTGCGCCGCTCTCGCCGTTTGACGTCGCCGACCCGGAAGTCGAGCCCGCCGACTTCCGCCACCACCGCCGCCGCCGAAGCCTCGTCACCGAGCGTGAAGGCCTTTCCGTCTATCTTCTGAAGCCTGGCCTCGAAGGCCTGCTCGTCCTTTCGTAGCCGAGCCGTGATCGACCAGTACTCCTCGGTCACGAACGCGCGGATCTCGTCCTCGCGCTCACAGATCATCCGGAGGGCGACCGTCTGGACCCGCCCGGCCGAGAGCCCCGGACGGATGGGTTTCCACAAGAAGGGACTCACCTGATAGCCCACCAGGCGGTCGAGGAGCCGTCGGGCCTGCTGGGCCTCGACCTTACCCATGTCGAGCGACTCGGGGTTCTCCAAGGCCCTCTCTACGGCTCCCTTGGTGATCTCGCGGAAGGTGACGCGGTCGAACCGGTCCTCATCGCCCTCGAAGCCGAGTTCATGCGCCACGTGATAGGCGATGGCCTCACCCTCACGGTCGGGGTCGGTGGCGAGTATGATGCGATCCGCCTTCTTCGCCTTGCCCTGGAGCTCCTTGATGATCTTGGCCTTGCCGCGGATCGTGACGTACTCCGGCTCGAAGCCTCTCTCCACGTCGACCCCGAGCTCCTTCTTCGGCAAGTCACGGACATGTCCGACCGAGGCGGCGACATCGTACCCGCTACCCAGATAACGGCCGATCGTCCTCGCCTTTGCCGGCGATTCGACGATGACCAGACTTTTCCCCTTCTTAGCTTTCGTCATCTATTCTCGATCGGATTTGCCGCGAATGATGTTCATGATCGTGTTCGCCAACGCGGCCGGGCCATCGTCATCGGAGTCGAGGGTGACTTGTGCCCGTTCGTAGGCGGCCTTCCGCTGCCCAATCAACTCGACAGCGCTGTCCAGAGCACCTTCCCCGGCCAGGAGCGGCCGAACCGGACCCTCGCCTGATGCGCGCTGAACCGCAACCCCCGGTGAAACACGCAGCCATACGCTGAAGGTGCCTTCGGGTACCGCCTCCCAGCTGCCGGGCTGAGCGGGCCAACCGCCTCCGGACGCCAGGACGACGCGGTCCTTCCTAAGCAACTCGGAAGCCACTTCGGCCTCGATGCCTCGGAAGTGTTCCTCACCCTGTTGCCGGAAGATCTCGGAGACGGCTATGCCGCACCTCTCCTCGACGACCGCGTCGGAGTCGTGGAATTCCCATCCGAGCAGGGCCGCCAGCTCCCTTCCGACGCTGGTCTTACCGCTGGCCATGAATCCGACCAGCAACACCCGTCGTGGGAGCTCACCGGCCACCGTATCCGCGCTCGGTCAGGTAGGCGACGTAGGAATCGAAGTTCCGGCGGATCTCGCTCATGGCGTCCCCGCCGAACTTATCCAGAAATGCGTCGGCCACCACCAGCGCAACCATGGCCTCGCCCACCACGGCGGCCGCTGGAACGGCACAAACGTCGCTCCGCTCAACGGCGGCATCCGCGGCCGACCCGTCACGCATGTCCACGCTTGGCAGGCGCTTCCGGAGCGTGGAGATGGGCTTCATCGCCGCACGGACGACCAGGGGACCCCCCGTCGTGACCCCGCCCTCGAGGCCACCGGCGCGATTGGAGGCGCGACCGAGCCCCCCTGCGCGATCGGCAGTCGGGTCGGTGACAATCGGGTCGTGGACCTGTGAGCCGGGGCGCCGTGCTCCCTCGAACCCGGCTCCGATCTCCACCCCCTTGATGGCCTGGATCGACATCACGGCACCGGCCAAACGTCCATCGAGCTTCTCATCGTACGAGACGTAACTCCCCAGCCCAGCCGGAAGGCCTCGGGCGACGACCTCGAAGATCCCGCCGAGCGTGTCGCCCTCCTCCTTTGCGCGATCGATGTCCTCGATCATCCTGGTAGCGGCCTCGTCATCCAGCGTTCGGACGGGCGACGAATCCACGGCGCCGTTCAGGTCCTCCGGGAGCTCCGGGGGTATCTCCGCCTCGACCGAACCGATCGAGGTGACGTGGCTTCCGATACTCACGCCGAATTCCGCCAGCAACCTCTTACACACTGCGCCGCACGCCACCCGGGCCGCAGTCTCCCGGGCGCTCGCGCGCTCCAGCACGTCTCGCGTGTCACGTCGGTCGTACTTCAGGAGGCCCACCAGGTCGGCGTGTCCCGGCCGGGGCAGGTAGAGCGACCGCAAGGCCTTTGGATTGCCCTCGGGATCGGGGGGGAGGGCGGACATGGCCTCCTCCCAATTCTCCCAGTCGCGGTTCCAGATGATCATGGAAATGGGGGATCCCAAGGTCTCGCCGAGACGAACTCCGGAGAGCAGCTCCGCCCGATCCGACTCGATCTTCATACGACGGCCGCGTCCATACCCGCCCTGCCGTCGCTTGAGATCAGGGTCGACATCCCGTTCCATCTGAAGCGAGAGCCCCGCGGGCATCCCCTCCAGAAGGGCGGTCAGCCCACGTCCGTGGGACTCTCCCGCCGTGCGAAACGAGACGCTCCTCATGTGATCGGCTCCTACGGGTGGCGGAATCCGGGGCTCGGCCCGGAAGGGCGTGCAAGGATAAACGGAAACCCCGGTGGGCGTCTACCCACCGGGGCTCCAACCACCGGGGCTCCAACCGCCCCCGTTCGTTAACTCCTGCTAAGTGTCCGGTTAGTTTCTGGCCGGATGGTCCCGAAGCAGATCGCTCTTACGGACGTCGACCACCACCACTCCACCCCCGCTGGTGATGCCCACGAGCTTCACGACGATGCAAGAATCCTCGGTGGGTCCACCGCTGGCGGGGTGCGGGCTGTTGAAGTCACCGCCGGAGTAAACCTGCACCGCGCTACCGATGGTGTTGCCCGCCTGGTCGGTAACAGGGGTCGTGGTGCAGATGAAGCCCGCGTTGTCCTCCGGGAACGGTAGCACAGCCCGGAGAGGTCCGGCTGGAACGTCCTTGATGAAGATTCGGCCGGAGCGGAAGAAGTGGAACGTGTCGATGATGTCCAAGGTGCGGTCGCCCGTTCCCACGAAACCGACGTGCGTGTCGGGTTGGTAGACTCCCGTGTTGTTCAGGAGAGATTTCGCGTTGGCGTGCAGCGGGTGTAGCACGGCCCCCGCACCGCCCGAAGGCGGCAAGTTGCCGACACCCTGCAGACGTAGCTGCGTGTCGAAAAAGTAGGCGTCCGCACCCCTCGCGATGCCCAGCGTGCCGTCGTAGTTGAGTCCGATGCCTCGTACGGTCTCGCTCGCGTTGATCATGAGGTCGTCGACCTCGATTGCCGCGCTGATCTGGTCCGTCGCGGCCTCGTACATGATGACCCGACCTACCGGGTCGCGAGAGCCTTCCCCGAAGACCACCCAACCCCCGTCACCCGACGCGGACACATAAGTCGTGTCGTGGAAACCGAGGTTCGGTACGCTCCAACGACCGCCGCGAGCGATGGGGTCGCCGCCCAAGCCCACCATCGCGGTCGCCGCGAGAGAGGCTGTGGAGTCGACGGCAACGAGCTGCGGACCGAAGAAGTCACCGGGCGTGTGATCGATGATGCCCACCTGGTCCGCGGTCGTGGCCCCCCCCGCGGAGCGGTAGACCAAATCCGCGTGGGCGATGCCCGTGAAGTCCGGGTTTTCGGTCATGGCGGCGTGCTCAACGAACATCTTCACCTCGACGTTCCCGCCTCCTATGGGCACGGCGGCTTTACGAATCGTGCCGAAATCGCCGAGCAGGGTCGTCTTGGTCGAGTAGAGGATCCGCCCCGTCGAGTCGACCGCCACGAATTGCGGGCGATCGCTGAATCCCGGCGGCTCCTCATCGGGGATGTAGAACACGTTGTACCGGATGACGCCGGCGTCGTCCAGAATCGTCTCGACGTCGAAGAGCACGACGTCGGGCGTAAGGAGCCGCGTCAGCGGATCCTCTAGGAGGAGTATCGCTTCCGTCGGTCGCGCCTAGCCGGACCATCGAGATGTTCGTGCCTCCCGAATTGGCCACCATGAGGGTATCCCCCGCTCTGTTGAGCGTGAGCCCCCAAGGCTCGGATCCCACCGCGGCCGCCGCCTCGAAAATCTCGTCTCCGAGCCGGAAGATCTCGATCCGGTCCCGGTCGATGTTCGACAGGTAGAGCTTCCTGCGCACCGTGTCGACGACCGCGTCCATGATCTGGCCACCGGTCGGCAGCTGCACCGTCCGGCCGGCGACGATCACCGCCGAGGTCCGATCTCCGGGATTGCCTTGCGATACGGTAGCGCCACCCAACGTCCCGCACCCCAGAGTGACCAGCAAGTCCAGGCCCACCGAAGTGGAGCAGTTGGACTGCTGGTCGCGAGCGAAGCCGGTCAACTCGAAGATCAGTGTATCCGGCAGGGCAAGAGAATCGGCGTTGAACACGGGCACCTGGAAGTTCTGTGTCGTGTTTCCGACCCGCGGCGTAACAAAGGTGACGCTCTCGGTTCGAATCACGGTGTCGCCTCGAGTGGGCGAGATCGCGAGTGCCGTGTACCCGATCTCAGTGACGCCGTCCCCGAGCACGTCGTCGCGCGCCTTTACGCGAACCGTCAGGAAGTCCTGTAGCTCCAATCGGTCGTCCGCGGTAACGGTCAACTGCGCACTCGGAGGAATCGTGTCACCGGTACCACCGATGATGATCTCGACGTCGAACGGGCCATCGCTGCCCGGCACGCTGAGGGTGTTGAACGCCCTTGCCCGCACGGTAATCGTGCCTGTCACACCGGGCGGAATGAACACCAGCGTGTCGAGCACCGCGACCGTGTCGACCGGTACGATCGGATGGCTAATGGTCGCTACGACCGCTCCGGTGACGAACAGCTCGATGAGTCGAACCCCTAGCGGGTCTACCGCCCGTACGTTGAGCGGCAAGTTGGCCCCGGCCGGCACCAGGCCTACCAGATCCTCTAGGGAGGGTCTGAACAACCCCCATCTTGGGAGGAACGCGATCGGTTGCGGTTCGAAGATCCGGTTCGAAGACCTATCGGAGCGATGAAGTGCTGGCTGGCGCGCCGGAGAAACGGTCCGAACCGTCAGGAAGTCGCTTCGATGTGTCCGGCTCCCGCCCTCGGGCGGTCCATGGGCCGCGCGTTATCCGGTCGCGTAGCGGCCAGCGATGAGCAGATTCGAGAACCCGAGCAGCAACGCGATGCGCTGCGTGTTCTTCGCCAGTCCCCGGTAGCGCACCTTACCGTACCCGAAGCGCCGCTTCACATACAAGAACGGATGCTCCACCTTCGCCCGCACCGATGCCTTGCGCTTCTCGGCCGCCGCCTCGGCGCCGTCCCGATCGAGCAGGCGACGCTTGCCCGGCTTCATCGCCACCTGCCAGGCGACGTCGCAACCCCTGTTCTCCGGGCGCTTGTCCACACCCTGGTAGCCCGCGTCGCCCCATGCCTCCGTCTCGTCACCATGCAGCAGCACGCACGCCTGCGTCACGTCCGCCGCGTTGGCGGCCGTCGTCGCCAAGCTGTGCGCCAGACCCGATTCGGCGTCCACCCCGATATGCGCCTTCATCCCGAAGTACCACTGGTTTCCCTTCTTCGTCTGGTGCATCTCCGGATCCCGTTCTCCCCTGCGGTTCTTCGTCGACGACGGCGCGTCAATGATGCTCGCATCCACGATCGTCCCCGTCTTCAACCGATGCCCGAGAGACGCCAGATGCGTATTGATCTCCTCGAACAACCCCATCCCCAAGCCCTGCGTCTCCAGCAGGTGACGGAAGTTCAGGATCGTCGTCTCGTCCGGCAAAGAACCGCTCAGGCGCAGACCCGCAAAGCGGCGCACTGACTCCACCTCGTAGAGCAGATCCTCCATGCCCGGATCGCTCACGTTGTAGAACAGCTGCACACAATGAACCCGCAGCATCACCCCAAGCGGATAGGGGCGGCGGCCACGGCCAGCCTTCGGATAGAACGGCTCGATCCGATCCTCCAGCTGTTGCCAGGGAATCAGCCCCTCCATCTTCTCCAGGAAAATCTCCCGGCGCGTCCGCCGCTTCTTCGAATCGTACTCCAGCTCCGCGAAAGTCATCTGAAGCTCCATGGCCCGCTCACAACTCCCCGGTCGTTTCATACCATGAAACTACACCCGTCTTGTTCAGAGTTTCCCTAGGGAGGGTCTGAACACCATCTTGGGAGGAACGCGATCGGCGTTCGAAGATCCGGTTCGAAGACCTATCGGAGCGATGAAGTGCTGGCTGGCGCGCCGGAGAAACGGTCCGAACCGTCAGGAAGCGCTTCGATGTGTCCGGCTCCCGCCCTCGGGCGGTCCATGGGCCGCGCGTTATCCGGTCGCGTAGCGGCCAGCGATGAGCAGATTCGAGAACCCGAGCAGCAACGCGATGCGCTGCGTGTTCTTCGCCAGTCCCCGGTAGCGCACCTTACCGTACCCGAAGCGCCGCTTCACATACAAGAACGGATGCTCCACCTTCGCCCGCACCGATGCCTTGCGCTTCTCGGCCGCCGCCTCGGCGCCGTCCCGATCGAGCAGGCGACGCTTGCCCGGCTTCATCGCCACCTGCCAGGCGACGTCGCAACCCCTGTTCTCCGGGCGCTTGTCCACACCCTGGTAGCCCGCGTCGCCCCATGCCTCCGTCTCGTCACCATGCAGCAGCACGCACGCCTGCGTCACGTCCGCCGCGTTGGCGGCCGTCGTCGCCAAGCTGTGCGCCAGACCCGATTCGGCGTCCACCCCGATATGCGCCTTCATCCCGAAGTACCACTGGTTTCCCTTCTTCGTCTGGTGCATCTCCGGATCCCGTTCTCCCCTGCGGTTCTTCGTCGACGACGGCGCGTCAATGATGCTCGCATCCACGATCGTCCCCGTCTTCAACCGATGCCCGAGAGACGCCAGATGCGTATTGATCTCCTCGAACAACCCCATCCCCAAGCCCTGCGTCTCCAGCAGGTGACGGAAGTTCAGGATCGTCGTCTCGTCCGGCAAAGAACCGCTCAGGCGCAGACCCGCAAAGCGGCGCACTGACTCCACCTCGTAGAGCAGATCCTCCATGCCCGGATCGCTCACGTTGTAGAACAGCTGCACACAATGAACCCGCAGCATCACCCCAAGCGGATAGGGGCGGCGGCCACGGCCAGCCTTCGGATAGAACGGCTCGATCCGATCCTCCAGCTGTTGCCAGGGAATCAGCCCCTCCATCTTCTCCAGGAAAATCTCCCGGCGCGTCCGCCGCTTCTTCGAATCGTACTCCAGCTCCGCGAAAGTCATCTGAAGCTCCATGGCCCGCTCACAACTCCCCGGTCGTTTCATACCATGAAACTACACCCGTCTTGTTCAGAGTTTCCCTAGGTCGACCTCCGGCCCGCCCAGCGTGAGCGGGATCGTGTCCGACGCGAAGTTGCCCAATGCGTCGACGGCCGTGACGATGAGGTTCGTCTGCTCCTTGATGGTGTCTGTCGTGGGAATCAGCCAGCGGCTGATGATGGTGTCTTCGGTCGGCTCGAGGAGTTGCACGACCTTCGTCGCGAAGCGGGGCACGACCTCGTCGGTCCCGAGGCTCGCGTCTCCCCGGAAGGAAAGTCCCTCGAATTGTAGGCTCGCCAGGCCGGCGTCATCCGTCGCGTGCGCGATGATCAGCACCGAATCTCCCAGCGGAGAAGCCGCCGAGTCACCCGGGGTCGTGATGATCACGGTGGGAGCCCCCCGATCGGACTGCTGATCGAGAAGAGGCGGGCCCACGAACAGGTTCTGTCCGTCGCAGGCCAGCATCAACAGGCCGGCTGTGAGCCCCCCTAGAAGACCTTTCGTACTCTTCTTGTTCGTTCTTAGCCGAAGCATCAGACGTCTCCCTCGTACACGGGTTTAGTTGAAATCCCCGCGAACGATGTGCGGCGTCACCAATATCATGAGGTCCCGCTGGACTTGTGATTCCGTGCTTGTACGGAACAGGCCACCGAGAAGGGGCAAATTCATCAGGAGTGGAATACCGGACCGAATCTCCTGAAGCTCGGTCACCGTAAGTCCCCCGATTACTACGGTCTCGCCATCGCGGACGAGAACCCTCGTGTCGGCGTTCTGAGTCCGGAAGATCAGGCCGATGTCGGACTCCGCCACGTCTGCGGCCGAGCGCTCTGCGTGGATCGTCAGAAGGACGTGGTCTCCTCCCGTGATGTGAGGAGTCGCCTCCAGGATGATTCCCGTCTCCTCGAACGAGACGTTGGCGGTGGGGAACCCGCCCCCACCGGCGGCTCCACCGGCCGCCGCGTCGATAACCCGGATCGGCGTGCGCTCACCGACCTGCAGGCGCGCCTGTTGGTTGTCGGCCACGGTCACCGAAGGCGCCGCTTGAATGTCGGACAGGTTCGACGACTCGAGGGCCTCGATGAAGTTGACTAATGTGTGACGCCCCATCACCAAGGACGTGAGCAGTCGCAGGCTGGGAGCGGCGATCCTGGCACCGGCGTTGCCGAGGGCCGAGACCGAGTTGCCCCCGAGCGTGAACACGTTGGTGCCGATGTCGACGCTCTCGCCCGCACCGTCGCCGTCGAGGTCCGCAAATCCGGGGGCTACGACGTTGAGCTGGTTGCCCTGGGAGTCCTTCAGCTCGTACGTGACGCCGAGTTCGGACAGGTCGGTCCGGTTCACGAAGATGATCTTGGCCGAGATCATGACCTGAGGCGTCGGTATGTCCAAGCTCGCGATCAGGCCACTTATGGCGTCATGGACCCGCTGGATGTCGGTAACGATCACCGTATTGGTCCCCGGGGCTTCCGCGACCTGGCCTCGCTCACTGATGAGCTGGCTGGTGGCCAGCGCCATCTCAGACGACGTCCCGTAGCTGATCCTGTAGGGGACGGTGAGCAGAGGCTCGATGGCCTCTCGCTGATTGAGATTCTCGATCCCGGCGACCCGAATGATGCCGTTGGCGTCCTCGATGGCGATGAGTGCCCTCGACGCGAGAATGACCTCCAACGCGTGGTCCCAGGCTTGATCCCGGATGTCGGCCGTGACCGTTCCGACGACCGCGCTTCCGGGGACGATGGACTTACCGGAAAACTCCGAAAACGTGAACAGCACGTCCTCGATCGGCGTGTTGTCGAAGGAAATGGAGATCCGCCTGGACGCCTGTTGCACGGTCGGCTGGTCCAGCGCGACTACCGGAGCCTGGTTGACGAGCATGGCAGGAGACGGCAGGAGCGCCCGCGTCTCCCACGGATCGAAGTCGGCGAGCTGGCCTGATTCGTTCTCGATCGAAATCCGGACCGTACCATCGGTGGCCTCCACGACGTACGCGGACGTCCGGTCCAGCTCCACCACCACGCGAACGATGTCCTCGGCGTATTGGCTGGTGCGAACGGCCACGACGCCACCCCGGTTGATCCCCAAGAAGTCTTCCTGAGGCAGTGCGTGCTGGGCGTTGATCAGATCCAGCACGATCCGCGACGGGCCTTCCATATTGAATGCCCGATAGGACACCGCACCTTCGATCGAAACAAGAACTTCGGTACGGGTCAGGTTCGGAACGACGCTCACGGCGGTGACCGGATCACCGGCCTCCAGGAGCACACCGGTCAGTACGGCGAGAATGGAGCTCATTCAGGGCCTCCTTGGCCCGCAGTGCGATTCGGCATTTCCATGATTCGCGTCTCTGTGAGTCCGAACTCCTCAACGTCCACCACAACGTGGTGACGCTGGATGTCGCGGACGGTGGTGTTTCCCACGCGTTCTCCGATTCGAAGGCGATACGTGGCCCCGGTCACCTCGACCGTAACCTCGGTGTCGGACACGGCGGTCCTGGTCCCCTCACCGAAGAGTGCGACGCTGTTCGCACCATCGCCCGACAGGACGATTCCGAGGAGAACGAGACGTTCGAAACGGGGTCCCCCGCCCTCGGCGGACAGGAGAGGCGCGAAGGGATTCCGACGCGCGTACTGCGGATACTCGAAAATCTCTCGCTCGAACGAGAGCTCCGTCGAGTCCTGTGTCGCCGGTGGAGCCGGATTCTGGGCCCACACGGCTCCGGGCATCACCGAGGCAAAGACGGTGAGAATCACGAGCCGGAAGAGGAGTCTGCAGATCATGGGCCTCCTCCTTCACGATCCGGTACGACATAGGTCTGGATTCGAAACGTGACCTGTATCGGGGAAATGAACTCGCTCATTCCTCTCGGGTCGGTGTACGGATCCACCTGTAGGTCGCTCGGCGTGATGATTCGCGGAAGAGAGGCGATTCGGGTCAGGAATCGGCCCACGTCGTGGTATTCACCGAGGACCCGGATCTCGAAGGTCTCCTTGGTATAGAAGGCGCCGGGCTCACTCGCCTCGGGCCGCATCAAGTCCAGGTCGACCCCCACGTCCCGCGCCACCCGGTTCATCTCCGCGAGAAGCGTCAGCACCTCTCCCGATTCCGGAATAAGCTGCTCGAGCTGGGAAATGTGACGCTCGTAGACCGCCATGCGCTCTTCGAGGTCCCGGCCGCCACTGATGGCCAAGGTCTGCGCCACGCGGTTCTGCGTCTCGAGGTTCTCCAGACGCGCTTGCTGGGCGGCGAGGTCTTCCTTGGCTCCGCTGTACCACATGCTGTTGGCGAAGTACACCGCCACCAAGCAGAGAACGATCCCCGCAAGGGCGTTCTTCTGTTTCGGATCGTCAGGAATCAGAGCCATGTCGTCGCCTACCGATTACTGCCCAAAGGATTGGACCCGAAAATCGGGACCGTCTCCAGAAGCTCCATTGGCGGAACTTCGAATGCAGCGTCCAACTGGAAGACGAAGACGAGCTGGCCCGTAGGCTCGAGCACCTGCTCCGTCTGCACCAAGGCCACGTTCCTGATGAACGGAGACGCCTCGAGCGCCTCTCCGAACGAGGTCAAAGCGAAGTTGTTGCCGGCCTTACCGTGTATCTGGAACTCGATCGTCTCGCCTACGGTGACCTGTAGAATCTGTGAGAGCCATGTGTAGTCCGGCAGCGCCCTGGCGATTTCGTCGAGCACATGGGGCCAGATAAAGCGACCCGCATCGATCTCCTGGATGATGTTCACCTTTTGCGCGATCGAATCTCGCCGGGCCGTCAGCTGTTCATTCCGCTGAATGAGGTCGGCATAGTTGGCGGAATCGCTGACCGCCTCGACCAAGGCCACCTGGACCTCTTCCTGGCTCGACGACAGGCCGAGATACCACCAGCCCAGCAAGCCGACCGTGGCCACGCCGGTAGCGATCGCCCCGAGGATGTAGGGATCCGCCGGAATGGCCGAAATTCTCGGTAATGAGAAAGGAAGCCCGCCACCGCCTTTCTTGGCGCTGCGTCTTTTCCCTCCGGGAAGGAGATTGACCTCGATCAAGGGTCGTTCCTCGTCCTAGTTAGAGCGGCCGCAAGGCCAGGCCCAGGGGAAGCAACAGCATCGGCGCTGCCTCCTCCAGTAGGATCGTTTCCGAAGCCGCCGGCTGAACTGGCACCTGTTCGAACGGGTTCACCAAGTCGGTTTCCAGGTTCATGCGCGAACTCAGAGCGCGGGTCATGCCGGGGATGCGTGCCCCGCCTCCACTCAGGTAGATCCGCCCAAGGCCTCCACCGTCTTGCCGGGTCATCAGGAACGCGGACGCCCGCTCGATGCCGACAGCGACCTCGTCGGCGCTCGCGTCCACCAGTGTTGAGAGATCCGCCAGCTCCTCTCGACCCTGAACGACGTCCTCCGCCTGTTCGGCCGTGAGGCCCTTTTCTCGCTGCAGGTCTTCCCTCACGCGCCGCGACCCGAACGGAATGTCGCGTGTCAGGATGGGGTTTCCGTTCTCGAGCACGTTCACGTTGGTCGTCTCGTGACCGACGTTCACCAGGGCGACGATACCCTCCATGGCCTCCGGATAGTTGTGCTCGAAGGCGTTATGCAGGGCGAACGCGTCAACGTCGATCGCCACGGGAGAGAGGCCGGCGTCGAGCAACAGGCTGACCTTGTTGTCGACCAATTCCCGCTTGGCCGCAACCAACAGCACCTCCATATGCAGTCCCTCGTCGAACGGGTTCAGGATCTGAAAGTCCAGCTCGACGCTCTTGATGTCGAACGGAATATGCTGCTCGGCTTCCCAGCGGATGACCTCTCTGGCATCGGATTCCTTCATCCGATCCATTTCGATCTTCTTGATGATCACGTCGTGACCCCCCACGGCCGTGATCACGTCCTTGGTCTTGAGACCGATTTCCTGGAAGAGACCCCTGACGGTGTCGGCCACCAGACCCGGGTCCATCCTTCCGCGGCGCCCGGCTCGGTCAGTAAGAGTCGTCCAGCCAGAAGCCCTCAGGTAAGGCGATCAGACCTTGTAGCGCATGCGCGGACTCGAGTGCCGCGAGTGCCGCACAAGCAGAGCCCGAGATCGAGCTGCCGCCTTCGAGCCTGACCGAACCCGTTACACGCAGCAGGCCGTTGATCCGCGCGCCGCTCCGAACCGACAGATCGCCCGCGACCAGGACCATGCCGTAGTAGTTTGCGCCCGACGACACGACGGCGTCTCCGACGACCAGGAGTAGCCCCTGCCCCACGCCGCCTTCCATGGTCAGCGATCCCTCCGAAACCACGACGGGTCGATACGACGCGCAGGGATCCAGTGGGTTCAAGGGTGCCCCCCAGTTCAGGGCGGATGCCCGATCGCAACCTCCCCCGACGCCGCGCGGGGTGGGCGACACCAGCCCCGAGGCACGAAGGCTGGCCCCGTCCAGGAGCGCTCCGTGGTCGAGGAGTCCGAGGGAGGGGAGTTCCAAGTCCTCCACCCTCGGCTCCGGGTCGGAGCCGAGAGCCGGTCCTGCCAGATCGGCCCAAGGCGGAGGAGGCACTCGGAAGAGTGTGTCGAGACCTGGACGGTACTCGGCACAACGGGATTCGGGCCACGGGGTGGGAGCCGATCGAATCGTGATTCTGCACTTGACGCACAATCGGGGGAGCCCGATAGCGTGGGGGCATGCGGAAACACTGGGCGGCTGGGCTGATGGAGGTGGTCATCGGTGCAGTCGGGTTGTTTGTCGAAGAACGATTCGCGGTGCCTGGCGACATCCTGTGGGGAGGCGTGGCCCTTGTGGCGGTGGGTGGCCTTGTAGCTCTCTATAGTCCCGATATCATTACGTGGCTCCGCAAGATCAGGGCTATCAGCATGCTGTGGTGGATCGTCATCGTGGGGGTGGTACTCAATTGGGTTGTATATCTGCCGGATACACTGGATCAGTTACGAAGGTGGCCTGCGATGTTTGAACAGGTCCCCGTCGAATGGGTGCATATAATAGGATCTGGTCTAGCTCTTATCTCGGCGATCATCACCATCCTGTGGGGTACCGGGGTGGCAATGAACTGGCTGTGGCTGCGGATACACTCTACGGGGAAGACCCACAAAGTATCTGCCGGTCCGGTAAGGTTCCATTTCAGCGTACCAGAATCCGCAGTCACGCTGCGTCGTGCTCCGTGCTGGAAGCGAGTGCTCAACAAGATTAAGGCATGGGGCAAGGCAGGCGAGGGATGATCGGGTCAGGCCAGTTGGAGCTTGACGCGCAGGTACTCCATGCTGTTGGGGGCGGCCATTTAGGCCGCCTGCCCGTCTACCAGTGTCCGGTATTCCAGCGGATCGGTGTTCACGATGCGGGCCAAAGTGTCGCGGAAGATGTGCGGGTTGTCGCGGTTGTTGTAGCGCCACTCCAATTCTTTGAGATAGCGGTCCATGTGCTTGGCGCTGATCTTGTGGAACGATCCGACGATAGAGCGCTTGAAGAGGCTCCAGACGCCTTCAATGCCGTTGGTGTGGACGTCGCCCAGGACCCATTCCTCTTCGGAGTGCCTGACGGTCTCATGGCGGGTGTCGTCGTCAGCGATCCCGAGGTAGGACTTGAGTTCGTCGGTGTAGATTGCCTCGGCCTCGTCTCTGACGGTGCGGGCGATGAAGTCATGAAGGGTGTGCTTCCGGATGTTGGGGATGCTCTCAAGGCGTACCTGGCCGCCGCGTTGGATGGCCCCGGCCACCCAATGCTTATTTCCCTTGTAGGCACGGCCCTTGCCTTTGGCTTTGCCGCCGACCAGGGTTTCGTCCACTTCGACGATACCTACCAAGGTGGGGCCGGACAGCGGATCGTTGCCCATGGCCTCGCGGATGCGGTGGCACAGGTACCAAGCGGTGCGGTAGGCGACGCCGATTGTCCGGTGCAACTGGTGGGCGCTCATGCCTTTCTTGGACTGGCAGAGCAGGTAGATGGCAGCAAACCACTTACGGAGCGGCAGGTGCGAGTCATGCATGATCGTGCCGGACTTGACGCTGAAATGGTAGCCGCATCCGACGCAGTGCCACTGGCCCCTGCCTTTGATCGGGCTCACGTCCATATCGCCGCACCGGGTGCAGGCCACACCACTGGGCCAACGCAGCGCTTCCAGGTGCTTCCGGCAGGTGTCCTCGTTAGCGAAACGATCCAGTAGGGAAACGATGTCCATGAGTCAGAATCCTAGGAAAAAGCAGAAGCTTCCAAAGGTGGAAGAGGACGACGTGAAGTTAGCCGAAAAAATCTTCGGCAAGCGTCTGAAGAAAGAGCTAGACCGGGTGGCCGAAGCCGCTGTCAGCAAAGGTGTTACAAAGTTCATGCATGAATAATAGCACCCCTACTCGATTGCGTAAAGTGCAGAATCACCGATCGAATCCGTCCGGCGTCGATTCGGCTCCCACCGGACAGGATGACGTCACCGCCGCTCTCGACGACGGCGGTGGCGGCTCCGACTCGGGCCTCCGGGTCCATCCCCCAGTAGGTGCCCAAGACGGCGTGAGCCCCAGGCAGCGGATCCGACCGACCCTCCGAGCGCACCAGGACGATCTCGGGGGAGAGACGCAAGGCCGTGGTCGAGTATCGGGCGCGGGGCGGTACCCGTCCTTCGGCCACCGGACTCCAGGTGTCCGCGGGAATCGTCCCCGCGCGCGGAATGCCCCGCGCCCCGACCCGCACCCCTCCTTCGGCGGCAAGGCGGCGCGTCAGGGCCGTCCAGTGAGCGACGGCAACCGACAGCTCGGCTCGAGAGAGCACGAGGAGGCTGTGTCCCGTGGCGGTCACGGCCATCAGGAGGACCAGGACGACGATCAGTACGTAGCCCCCCTCAGGCCTTCGGTCCGTCACTCTTCACGACCTCCCCGTGTCGTTTCCCTCGACCACAGGGACACCTCGGTCGACCAGGTGGCGCCGCCCCACGCCTCCCGATCGGTGGCGAGCCTCAACAGGAGCCGCCCACGGCTCCCCCCCAAGGCCGACGACTCCACGAACACCTCGGGCGTGAGGGGCTGCCTGCCTCCCCGCCCCCTCCTGTAGCGGAGCGCTCCTTCCGCCAAGTGATAGCTCCCCCGTTCGAAGACACGCATCAACACACCCGGGGCCGGCGGTTCGAGCGTCCATAGCTCGGTATCGAAGTCGAGGCCACCCGGGCACGACGGCCGTGTCGTCCCTGCTCTGCGCACCAGGTTGGTGGGATGCCACCCCTGGGGCGTCAGAACCAGGACGGAGTCCTTGGCCGGGTTTGGGGACCTGTCACCTCGATATGCGACCACGACGCCGCCTGGCCGGCCGGGATCTTCGGGACACCTCAACGCCCATCCCCGAAAGGCCCGCAACGGAAGGCTGTCCCCCACGGGGTCGGGCCAGTCGCGTCCGGCCACCCCCTGTCTGAAATCCCTCCCTATCACGGTCACGGCCATGCGCCGCGCGGACATCGCGTCCATCTGATGGACGAGTCGGCCGGCCACGGTCCTTTGACGGGACAGGGCCCGCCATCCCAACCCGACAAGAGTCAGTGCCAGCAGAAGGGACACGAGTGCCTCGGCCGCGGCAACGCCCCGCCGCTCACGGGGCAAGCGAACCCTCGAGCGCAAGTCCGACCGCGAGTCTGAGGCCTCGATGTCCCTGGAAAGACACCGTGACGATCCCCTCCTCCGCGATCGACCAGCGCAACTCCCCTTCGTTCGTCGCTCGACGCCCCGGTCCGGCCCATCCGTGCCGGGTCAGTGAGTCGGCCACCGCCTCGACCGCCCGGGTGACGGCTTCCCGAGTCAGCGCGGCCCGGAGGGTCCGTTGGGCCTGCCAAGTCATGCCCACGGCTCCCAACAGCCCCACTTCCAGGACGACCAGGGCTACTAGCACCTCGACCAGGCTGAAGCCACGCGGGCTCATCATTCGCGCCGCACTCGCCCGTATGTCGATACGACCAGACGAGCCAAAGCGCGCCCTCGGCGCAGCGTCATGGAGCGAGCCGCGATCCGCCCCAGCCCCAAGCCGTCCAAACGCAGTTCCGTGACGGGACGCCCCCCGGAGATGAACAGCTCCGCCCCTCGGAGATCCCGCAAGTCGATCGACTCCCGGATCGTGTCACCCGCGGTGATCCAGGCCCCGGCCGGCTTCTGTTCCAGGGAGACCACCGCCCCTCCGTGGAGGATCGCGATGCCGCGGGCCCGGATGATGAGGCCCACGAGTTCTTCACGCGCGGCCACGACGGAGAGTCGCTCCTCTACCCGCCGGGCAGCCGGCAGCAGGGTGCTCACTCCGAGGGAGATCAGGGCGAGAGCAGTGACGAGCTCGAGGATCGAAAAGCCGCGGTGCATGGTCCATACGATGCCGCGAAACCTCGGGCGATGGGATGCTCCGAGACGCCGGCCGGGAAGCCCCTCGCGGTGCAGCCTGGCAGGGGGCGGCTAGGCCAGCCCGTAGTCCAGGATCTTGTACCGAAGGGCTCTCGGTGACAGCTCGAGCAGCACGGCGGCTTTGGAGCGGTTGCCTCCGGTGCGCTCGAGAGCCCGCTGAATGAGCTGGCGCTCGAGCTCGGCCGAGCGGCGCTTCACCGAGAGATCGTCGGAACCGTAGCCGGGCTCGAGAACCATGTGCGTCGCTGCGAGCCGCCCGGACAGGCTCTCCTCGTCGAGTGTATCACCCTCGGTTAGCACCATGGCCTGCTCCAGAACATTCTCCAACTCGCGGATATTCCCGGGCCAGGGATACGCCAGAAGCGCCTTCATCGCTCCTGGCGATACGAGCTCCACGCCGAGGTTCAAGCGATCTCGCAGACGCCCGAGGAGGTGATACGTGAGATCCGGGATCGCTTCGGTGCGCTCTCGAAGGGGTGGTAGGTGAATCGGGATCACGGCCAAACGGTAATAGAGATCCTGTCGGAAGTCCCCGTCCTTCACCGCTGCCTCGAGGTCCCTGTTGGTCGCAGCCAGGATTCGGACATTTACGCTCGTCGTGCCGGTACCTCCCAACCGCCTGACCTCGCCCTCCTGAAGCGCTCGCAGGAGCTTCACCTGTAGCGAAGTGGGCAGCTCCCCCACCTCGTCCAAGAACAGGGTGCCACCATCCGCCGGCTCGAAAAGACCGGCCTTGTCGCGCTCCGCCCCCGTGAAGGCGCCACGGACGTAACCGAAGAACTCGGACTCGAGCAGCGTCTCGGGAATCGCGCCACAGTTCACCGGCACGAACGGCCGATCGGCTCGATCGCTCTCGCGGTGGATGTGGCGCGCCATGAGTTCCTTGCCGGTCCCCGATTCACCGGTCAGGAGCACCGGGGACTTGATGCCGCGCCACCTTTCCGGCCACTTCGATAGCCCGGATCATCGTGGGCGAGCGAGCGATGATGTCCCCGAATCTGCGCTCCGAGGCGACCTCGGCCCTCAGGCGTCCCACCTCGGCCCGAAGACGCTCCCGTTCCTCGGCCTTTCGGATGGTGAGGAGGACCTCGTCGGCGCCGAGCGGCTTGGCAAGGTAGTCGTATGCCCCGGCGGTCATGGCCTTGACGGAGAGGTCGACGCTCCCGTACGCGGTCATCATGATGACGAGCGCCCCACCGTCCTCCTCCCGATACCGCTCGAGGAACTCGAGCCCGTCCATCTGAGGCATTCGTACGTCACAGAGGATCAGATCCGGCTTCTCGTTCCTCGCGGCCGCAAGGCCGTCGGCACCATTGGCCGCAACCACGACTCCGTGGCCGCCCTCGTCCAGAATCAACGAGAGCGATCGCCGGAGTCCCTGATCGTCATCGATGACGAGGATCTTCACTGGACCTCCTGGGTGTCCGCTGACTCTGAGTATCCGTTTTCGCTCGGCCCTACGCCAGCCGCGACGGCCTCGGGAAGTCGGACCACGAATCGGGCTCCGCTGCCGGGTCGGTTCTCGACTTCGATCCTCCCGCCCATGCCCCCAACCAGCCGCGCCGAGATGAAGAGACCGAGGCCGGTGCCACGTCCCGGCTCCTTCGTGGTGAAGAAGGGGTCGAACACGTTCTCCACGTCGGACTCGGTGAGTCCCGGCCCGTTGTCGGAGACCGTGATCACCACGATGCGTCGGGCCGTCTCCAGAGTTCCGAGCACCTCCACTTCCGAGTCGTGGGCCACCCTCCGCCGGTGCAGGTAGTTGATGCCGGGGGGATCGCCTTCACGCCGGCGAGGCAGATGCGCCGCCGGACCCTCCTCCGTCCGGACTGCCACTTCGATGGCCCCGTCGGGTCGCGAATCGAGAGCGTCCACAGCGTTCAAGATGAGATTCACGAGCACCTGCTCGAGATGCTGCTCGGCGACCAGGACAGGGGGACACTCGTCCGCAACCTTCCAGTGATGCTCTACCTTTGACAATTTCCCTTGGTTCTCGAGGAGATCCCGCACCGTGCCGACGACCTTTCCGACGTCGATCGGAGCGACCTCGTCGGGCTTGGGCCGAGCGAAGTCGAGCAACCCTCTGACGATTCCGTCGATTCGTTGGGCCTCGGATCTAATGGACAGGACCAGGTCCGGATCCCCTCCCTCGGCCTCGATGCGACGAACCGCCACGTCGACATATCCGATGATCGCGGCCAGCGGATTCCCCACTTCGTGTGCAATGCCGGCCGCCAGCGTCCCGACGGATGCCAACCGGGCCGCTTGAATCACTTCGTTTCTGGCCTCCACCAACTGCAGATTGGTCTCATCGAGAGACTCGACGTTCTCCGCCAAGGCTCGTTGATCGGCGATGAGCCGGTCTGCCATAACGTTCACACCCTCGGTGATGCTACGGAGCTCGAGTCCGTCCGGAAGCTCCAAGCGGTGTCGGTAATCCCCGTCCGTGATCAAGTTGACCCCCGTCACCAATGCTTCCACCGGCTCGAGAAGACCCTTCTTGAGCAATCCACCCGCCGAACACCAGGAAGGCGATGAGGTCGGCAATGACGATGGTCAGGATGAAAGCCACGGTCTCGCCTGTGGACTGCATGAGGGGCAGGACCATCATCAGCGACACCGCCAAGAACAGCGTAGCGCCTACGAAGATGACTCCCAAGGAGGCGAGCAACTCGCGGCGCAGGGGTGTCGGGGAAGCCATGACGTCGGCCGAAGCAGAAACGAGCGAGGTGTCGGAGCCGGATACTCGGGCCCTTGGATGAACGAAGCTAAAGGTGTGGAGCGGGCAGGTTCGCGGCAACCGCGAAGATCACGGTGGGGAGTTGGCGCGGTCGCTAGGGAACGCAGCCCACGACGCTGATGACGGTGGCCGGCGTGCCGTTCGCCGCCGTGGCGTTCCCGTGATAGAAGCCGCACTGGGCCGTCGCGAGGGCGTTGTGCGTCGCGGTGGCGGCCCAACCGTCCCCCGTGGCCTCGTTCACCGTAACGGTTACGCCCTTGCTGGTGACGAATCCGAGGTTGGTGAAGGAGGTGCTGAAGGTGTAGTTGCCGTTGTGGTAGACCTCTTGCTGCGTCGCCAGGTTCTTGAGGTCCGCCTTCATGCTGGCGATGAAGGCCTTCTCTCTCACCGAACCGAACTTCGGTATGGCAATGGCCGCGAGGATGCCAATGATCACGACCACGATGAGGAGCTCGATCAGCGTGAAGCCTTTCGTCCGCATTCTCTGTCTCCTTTCGTCTCTGCGATCAAGGGGTGTGACCGACGGAGAGCGTGGCCCGGGATTCGCCCGAACCACGCTCTCACTAGGCGTGAAGGTCACGTCCTAGGACTCGCGGGCCCGCAGTTACTGAGTGCAAGCCATCTCGCCGGGGCTCCCAGGTGTAGCGGTACCGACCGTCGGTGCCGTGCCACTGCCGTAGTAGATCGCACAACCCTCGGTACCCGCGAGAGCAGCGTGCACCGAAGAGGCCGACCAACCGTCGGTCGAAGCGGCGATCACGACAGTGACACCGTCGGAGGTGACGAACCCAAGGGACGCCACTGTAGAGGTGTAGGAGTACGTGTCGGAGTAGTAGATCTCCTGCTGACTGGCCAGGTTCTTGAGATCGGACTTCATGGCCGCGAAGTAAGCCTTCTCACGCGTTGCCGAGAACTTCGGAATGGCGATGGCCGCCAAGATACCGATGATCACGACCACGATCAGCAGCTCGATGAGGGTGAAACCCTTGTTGTCGCGCATTTCGAACTCTCCTGCTAGTGGGTGACACTTCTTACCTATGGACGTTCAGAGGATACTCACTGAATGCAAAGCCGGGTCCAAAACGACCGCTTGCCTCTTAAGTGCCATTATTGCAATAAGTTATGATGCTAACGCATAATCGCCGAAACCGCAAATTGTGCCGTCCGGTTCAGGGATTCTGCGAACCAGTCGCATTTTCACTTGCCCGTCAGCGTCACGCGAACACTGTCAATTTGGCGGACACTCTCGGGATTCTCCGTACGCACGCGTGCGCTGTCGAGGGCCATCAGACCTCGGATCGTGTCGCCGGAGTTGGCATAGGCCTGCCCCAACCACAGCCATTGCTGCCATTGGTGGCCTTCGCCGGCCTCGATGGTCAGGAGGCGGGCGGTTACGGATTCCGCCCATCGGCCCTCGGCGGCCAGGGAGTGGGCCCAGAGGTGGTTCGACACCGGCTCGGTCCCTCCGTATGCGAGTGACGCGGCACTCGCCGCCTTGAAGTCTCCCTCGCGGTGATAGATGACGGCCAACGCCTGGGGTGCCGGACCGAGTTCGGGAGAGTCCGACCAGGCCCGCTCGAACAGCGTCTTCGCGGTCTCGGTCTTGCCGCTGATCTGGAGTCGCCTCCCGACCTCCATCAAGAGAGGATAGCTCCCGTCGAGCAGGCTGATGGCGATCCTGTATGCCTTGAACGCAGCGCTGCGGTCGATGGGGAACTGCACGTCGCCCAACAACCACTGAGCTCGCCCGGCCTCGGGATGCTCCCGGAGCAAAGCGTCGAACACGCTGACGTTGTTCCTCCAGGTCGCGTTTCGAGTGAACGTCTTGAGGGACATCAGAGACAACACCAGCACCAGCGCGCCCACGGCGACCTGGCGGCGCTCCCTGTGGAGCTCGAGTCCCATCCAAGCCAAGGCCGCGACGAACCCGACAGAAGGCAGATAGAAGGTGCGCTCCGCCAGCAGCACGCCGGAGAGGAACAAGAGGTTGGAGACCGGTGACAAGGTGATGACGACCCAGAGGACTCCGAAGGAGAAGACGCGACCGACGTGAACCTCGGGCCCCATCTCCGTCCTCCCCCACAGCCGAAGGGCCAAGCCCAGCGTGGCCAACACCAGCGCCAGACCCAGGACGCCGCTCGCGTTCCAGCCCAACGCGATCGGGATGACCGCGGGGGAGTAGTCCACGCTCAGGTCCAACGGGAAGAACAAGAGGCGGAAGTAATGGGGCCAGGTGGCGGCTACCGTCCATATGCGCGGAACCGACCCCGTCAGGAGGTCAGCGCCGAGGGGGGCGAGGGGGTCGGCGATGCTACCCAAGACCACTTGTCGCCCCAAGAGGACCGCCGCGGTCACGAGGGCGAGGCTGCCGTAGATGGCCCAACGGCGTCGCAGGTAGGCGAGCGCACCCCTGACGCTCGTGTTATCTCGAGCACCGTCCAGCAGGAAAAGCATGCCCGGAAGCGTGACTGCGCTTTCCTTGGTCAAGAAGGCCAGGGCGAAGAGACCCGTGACGGCCACGCCCGGTAGGAAACCGAGATGCTCCCGGCGTCTCACGAAGATGAGGCACGCGCCGAGGTAGAGCACCGAGGAGAGCACCTCGGCCAACCCCACCACGTTGGCCACAGCCTCGACGTGTACGGCATGAACGGCGAACAGCAGGCCGGCGACGAACGCGAGCGCGAGCGGGGCGAGCTCGGCCAGCAGGAGCACCACGAGAGCCGTCACGGCCCCGTGGAGCAGGACGTTCAACGCGTGGAATGCCGCGGCGTTCTCACCCCATAGCGCCCACTGAAGCGCGAACAGCCCGGTCGTCACCGGCCGCCACAGTCCCAATGCCTCTCCGAATTCACCCGGCCAATAGGGTGAGGTCACGGCCTCGGGGAGGGTGCTCAGGTCTTTGACCAGATCGCTCTCGATGATGATGAGCCGATCGTCGTACGCGAAGTCGTTGAGTACGCTGTTCGCCGAAAGTAGTATGGCCGCCGCCGCCGCCAAGAACGCAGCCGTCCGGACATGACGGAACGGAGAACGCCACAATTGCATCAGCGGGCGTCTCCTTGCGAGCCTGGCGTCCGAGGCCGACCGGACATGCCTTCCTCGACATCGCGAGCCCGTTCCAGAGCCTCCGCCGCGTCATCCGAGCGTCCGGCCAACTCCATCAACTCCGCCATGCGTCGCCATGCCTGTCCCGTGGGGGGAGCCGCACCTAGTGCGGCCCAGCGCGCGCGAACGGCGGCCTCGAAGTCACCCTTGGCCACGTAGCTCTCCGACACGAGGGTCCACAGATCCCGATTCGTCCCGACGACGGAGAGGCCCTGGAGGGCAATCCGGTGTCCCTCCCTTCCGAGGCCCTGAAGCAGCTTGTGCTCCGCCAGAACCTGCCAGGCGACCGGGTGGGCCGGAAACTGCTCGACGGCTCGGGTGAGCAACGACTCCGCTGCTCCCCACCTGGCGTGGCGCCCGTGGAAGCGCGCCGCCTCGATGAGCAGGCTGTACTCGCCGGGAACGAGCTCCACCGCCACTTCATAGTGTCTCGCGGCCTCCTCGACTTCACCGACCTCGTCCAAGCCCAGAGCCCTCGCGCGTATGGCCAGGAACGACTCCGGGTGCTCCTCCGTGAGCGTGCTCAACATGGCGTACGTGCTCTCCCAGGAGGGGTTTCTGAGAACGGTGCGACCCATGAAGGCGGTGGCGACGACCCCGACCGCGACCAACAGCATGCGCAGTGACCGCGGCCTCTCCAGGGCAGTCCAGCGGACCAGCCCGGCCATCATGAAGGCGAGTCCGACCGAGGGCAAATAGAGCGTCCGCTCCGCCAGGAGGATGCCGGTCGGGATGAGGAGGTTGGTGACTGGGAGGATCGTCACACCGAACCAACACAAGCCCAGTGTGCCGAGCCGCTCCCTCGGCCACAGCCAAACTGCGGCGAACGCCCCTCCGGCGATCATCACCGCGCCCAGCAGCACGTCGGGGCCCCAGGTCAAAGCCGGAAAGAGAACGGCGGGACCGTAGTCTGCCGCGAGGTCGAGGGGGAAGACGAGGAGCCTGAAGTAGTGGGGCCAGACGGACAGTGAGGTGAGAATCCTCTGCCCAGTCGACAGGCCGCCGAGGTACGCTGCGGGGTACTCCCCCGAGACCGAGCCGAGAACCAGTATCCGCGAGCCCAGAAAGGCGGCGAGCAGTGCCCCGGTAAGCAAGAATACGGGCACATCCGACAGCACGCGCCCAACCGGGCTACCCTTGTCATCCTCCTTGACCACGGCCAGGAGCACGAGCACGGCGGGTAGCGTGGCCGCCATCTCCTTGGACCCGAGACCCAGCAAAAAGAGGATCCCCACGGCGAGGAGTCGTCCGACCCGGGTGACCGGCGCAGCGCGTTCGCCTCGCATGAACAGCAGGCAGGCCGCCATGAAGAAGAGGGCGGAGTAGAGTTCTGCCCGACCCACCACATTGGCCACGGCTTCGGTATGGACCGGGTGGAGCGCGAACAGGCCTGCGCCCACGAGGGCCGGCAAGGGCGGGGCAAGCGCGAGAAGCAGTAGGAAGACCAGGAGCGAAACGGCCGCGTGCACCAGTACGTTCACCGCGTGGTAGCCGGCGGGGTGACCGTTCCACAGGCGCCACTCGGCCGCATAGCTGGCCGACGTCACGGGCCGGTAGAGCCCGATCCCGTCCACCATGTCGGGCCAATAGGGAGCGCTCAAGGCATCCCTGACCCGACCCTCGGTGACAATCTGGTTTCCACTGATGACCGTCGCGTCGTCGTAGGCGAAGCCGTTTCCGAGCGAATTCCCATAGGCGGCGACCGCGCCGATGAAGATGAGGACGGCGGCCCTCTTCGGCGGAATCCCCCCTGTCCCGATCACGGGGACGCCGTGGCCTCGTCAGCCTTGATCGTCGACCTCCGACCCCTGTCCGGCGGGCGAGGAATCGACGGCGTCCGGGTCGGGGCCCGCCGCCAAAGCGGGGTGTTTCGATTCCGAAAGAGCTCGTCCCTCCCACGGCTGGATCTGCGGGGGCTGCCAAGGATCGGGCCGAGGGCCCAGGAGATTGGAGCGCAGGATGTAGTAGATGGCCGCAACGCCGTCCTTCCAGTTGATTTTCTTCCCCTCCGCGTAGGACCGGCCGTCGTAGCTGATCGGCATCTCGTAGATCCTCGCCTGAGACCTCGCGAGCCGAGCCGTCACCTCGGGTTCGAAGCCGAACCGATTGGCGCTCAGCGGGAGGCGCTTCAGGAGATCCGCGTGGACGACTTTGTAGCACGTCTCCATGTCGGTCAGGTTCAGATCCGTGAACATGTTGCTGAGCAGGGTCAGAAACCGATTGCCCATCATGTGCCAAAAGAAGAGCACGCGGTGGGGCCCACCCAAGAAGCGGGAGCCGTACACCGCGTCGGCCTTACCGGCCAGGATGGGCTCCATGAGCATGGGTATCTCGAGAGGATCGTACTCGAGATCCGCGTCCTGAATGGCGATGATGTCGCCCGTGGCCCTCTCGAATCCCGCACGCAGTGCCGCGCCCTTGCCCTGGTTCACCTCCTGAAACACGAGGACATCGACGAGACCCTCTTTGGTCAAGCGCTGCAGCAGGTCGCGAGTGCCGTCGGTGGAGCCGTCGTCGACCACGATAACCTCGACGTCGAGTCGGACTTCCCGCACCCGCCGCAGCAGCTTCTCCACGGTCTTGATCTCGTTGTAAGCGGGAATGACGACCGACAGTTTCACGCGTTCCCACGCGAGGTCGTCATGCCTCTTTGCGTCGATCTCACGGAATTGAAGCAAGCTCATGCGGTGCGAATCCTTACCCGTTCGGCGCCTCCCTGAGGCGCCGGAGTGTGAGTGCGCCGGGCCGCCAGGCCGGAGCGGGTTGCGGACGACATCAGACCTCGATCCCGTACCGATTCAACTTGCGATACAGCGTGGAGGGGTCGATGCCCAGCACCTCGGCCGCCCTCGTCTTGTTGCCACCCTCGGCCACGAGCACCCATTGGATATAAGCCCGCTCGATGACCTCCATGGAGGGATTGGGGGGTAGCTGATCAGCGACCAACGGGGGCACGTGCTCCTGCCGGACCCGCTCGGGAAGATGCGAGGGTCCGATCGGGGCACCGACCGCCACCACGGCTGCCCTCTCGAGGGCATTCTCGAGCTCCCGCACGTTTCCCGGCCAGTCGTACGCGGACAGCACCTCCATGACGTCCTCGTGCAGGGTCTTATCTCCGTCCTCACCGACGATGCCATCCAGAAAGTGGTGGGCCAACAGCGGGATGTCCTCACGGCGCTCCCTCAGCGGCGGAAGGTGTAGGGCGATGACGTTGATCCGGTAGTAGAGGTCGCTCCTGAACGTGCCCCTGCGGATCTCCTCGTTGAGGTCTCGGTGCGTCGCCGCCATGATTCGGACGTCGATAGGCACCGCTTCAGTGGATCCCACCGGGATGACCTCGCGCTCCTGTAGAGCGCGTAGGAGTCTGACCTGCGTGGCGGGGGACATCTCGCCGATCTCGTCGAGGAAGAGAGTCCCCCCCTCGGCGGCCTCCAGGAGCCCAATTTTGTCCTTCACGGCACCCGTAAACGACCCCTTCGTGTGCCCGAAGAGCTCACTCTCGAGGAGGCCCTCGGGGAGGGCCCCACAGTTCAACGAGGAGAAGGGCGCATCCGCCCGTTCGCTCAGGCCATGGATGTACCGGGCGAGCACCTCTTTACCCGATCCGCTCTCGCCGCTGATAAGGACGGTCGATTCGGTGGGGGCGACGGTCTCCCCGAGCTTGAGCACCTCCACGAACGAACGGCTCTTCCCTACCGGTCTACCGCTCGGTGCCTTGGACCGCCGCCGGATCTCCTTCTTCAGAGCCTTGTTTTCTACACGCAGCTCTCTCGCTTCGGCGGCGCGACGACAGATAGCCAGTACCTCATCGTTGCCAAATGGCTTTTGAAGGTAGTAGTAGGCCCCCTCGTTCACAGCCCGAACCGCGGATTGCAGCGAAGCCTGAGCGGTCATGAGAATGACCGGCACCTCGGGATCCACCTCGTGCGCCTTCGCCATCACCTCCAGGCCCGACGTGCCCGGCATGCGAATGTCGGTCAGCACGACGTCGGGCGCGTGTTCCGGAAGCGCCTCCACGGCTTCCCGCCCGCTCAAGGCCGACACCACTTCGTAGCCCTCCCCGCGGAACAGGATCCGTAGCGTGTCCAGGATGCTCGATTCGTCGTCGACCAACAGGATCTTCGTGCGCCTGCTCATGAGACTCCACCCCCTATCGGGACGGGCGCGGGCTGCGTGCCCGGTAGGTAGACGAGAAAGAGGGCGCCGCCATCGACGCCCTCTTCCACGAAGAGTGTGCCTTCGTGTGCCTTGACCGCCCGATGGACCACCGCCAGTCCCAGGCCGCTCCCCCCTTCCCTGGTCGTGAAGAACGGATCGAAGATCCGCCCCATGTTTTCGGCCCCGATACCCGGCCCGGAGTCCTGCACGCTCAATCTCACCGGATTGAGGACACCGGTGCCGCGTGGCTCTCCGGGGCCGGAACAATCCTGCACCGACACCCGCACACACCCCCCTGGGCCGCTGAACTGGACGGCGTTCAAGATCAGATTGAAGACCAGCCGATGCAGGAGATCCGAGTCGCCGGGAAGGGTCAGCGGCTCGTCGATGCCGTCGCACTCGATGTCGCCTCCGTCCTCGGCGTCGGGGTGCTGCTTCACGAGTGCGACGGCATCGCGTACCACCCGCGCGAAGTCCACACCCGCCTCCGCGTTGATCTGCATTACCGAGAATTCGAGGAACTCGTTGAGCAAACGGCTCAACCGGTCCGACTCGGACAGCACCAGCCTTTGCAGCAGTGCCCGGTCGTCTCCGGCCAGCGCAGCGTTGTCCAACTGCTCGACGGCGCTTCGGATCGACGCCAGCGGGTTCTTGATCTCGTGGGCGAGCGAGGCGCTGAGTTCGGCCACGGCCTCCAGCCGCTCATTCTGGCGGTTGAGCAGTTCCACGCGCTCGAGCTCGGTGATGTCCTGGAAGATGGCCGTGACCGATGGCTCTTCCCCTTCGTGCCCTTCGAGGACAGTCGTGCTGATTCCGAGCGTGATCTCGCCGCCTCCCCTTTGCTTGGCCTGCGTCCTGACGCGGACCACCGGCCTTCGCCTCTCCACCGTGCTGCGGAGAGCCTGAGCGAGACCCGGAGCCACCTCATCGACGGCGTCGAGAATGGGGGACCCCTCCCACTTTTCGAGCCGAAAGCCGAGCAGTCGCTCGGCGGCCGGATTCAGATACGCCAGGCGATCCCCCTCGACCAGGGTCAACACACCCGTGGAGATGTTGGCGAGGATGTCGCCCTTGTCGAGACGAAGCCGAGCCAGCTCCGTCCGCACCGCACCGAGGGCGAGACCGGTCCGGCGGACTCGATCGCCCAACCACCCAGTGATGAGCGCCACGCCGGCGAAGAGGCCGATCTGGAGGCTCACGGCTCCCGAGAGCGGGACTCCCGGATGCCCCCAAACCAGATCGGCAAAGTAGACGATGGCCGCCAGGGCTCCGATCAGGACCCCTCCCGGTAGGGGGAGGAGGAGCGCTCCCTCGGTGATCACGAGGATGTAGAGCGGGGCGAACACGACCTCGTCCCCGAGCGTGGTGATGTGGACGATCGTCGTTACCAGAGCCACGTCGAGGATCACGTGCAGGTAGAGGAAGTTGTACCCCACCGAGCGGCCGCGGAAATGCGTGTGCCAGGCCGATCCGAGCGTGACCGCGAGCGCCGCGAGGAACATCAGTGTCGCGGTGCGACTCGCTTGCGGCGGAGCCGACTCCCAAGCCACGAGAATGCCAAGCAAGATCCCCGCTGCGAGGGTCATGCGACCCACATACAACCAACGGAGGAGCTCGCTTCTCCCGAATTCGGCTCGGGGCGCCGCTTCCTTCTTCAGGCCCGCCTCCATTCCGCTGGAGCCGCTCCACCCGGAGCGGTGGAGCACCCTTTCACGGTACCATCGCCTCTCGCAGAGTGCAACGGTCCCGATTTGGCATTTTGCAAGTCAACATCCCCTGGTCCTGCCCCGGCTTTCCGGGTGCCACTCACGAAGATGCTTGCCAAGGTAGAGGCCTTCCGGGGGCGGCGTCATCGACGGACCCGCCCCCGGTGTCTCCGGCAAGACGCTCAACGCATTCACGGCTATGTCTAGGGGCGCTCGAGAAACTTGATCTCTCCCAAGAGCGTATAAGCCGAGCCCCACAGTCTCCCGACCGGCTTCAACGCCTCGCTGTCCACGAACGACGACCCGTCGATCAAATTGAGCGTCGGGTCCAGCCGAACGGCGGTCACCTCACCGATGATCAGACTCCCGGTGCCGTGGAGGTCGACCTCCTTGAAGAGCCGGCATTCGAGGACCGCCGGGCAGTTCGCGACGTACGGGGCGTCGACCGTGTCGGCCGTGCCGACCGGCAAGCCGGCGAACGCGAACTCGTCTTGATCGGCCGGCAGGCTCGCCGCCGTCCGGTTCATGGCCTCCAACTGTCCCTCGGTGACGACGTTCACGCAGAACGTACCCTGGTCCCGGATGTTCCTCAGGGAGTCCTTCGCGACGCCGTTCCTCGTACCGATGGAGAGGCTGACCAGCATGGGCGAAGCCGAGATGGCGGAGAAGAAACTGAAGGGGGCGAGGTTGAGCGCTCCGTCCCCTCCTCGGGTCGACACCCACCCGATCGGCCGGGGGACCACCAAGGACGTGAGGAGCTGGTATCGCTCGCCACCATCGGTGCCTGACGTGGAGATGACCCGATGCCGGATCGGCTTGGACGGGTCGTGGATCAACCCACTACCTCGTCGGGACCGTCAGCACCTGGCCGGCGAAGATGCGGCTCCCACGGATTCCGTTCGCGGCCCTCAACCGTGACACCGTGGTCCCGTGTCGTCGAGCGATGGTCCAGAGGGAGTCACCGTTGCGGACGGTATACCGCGACGAACTGACGAGCCGATCGTCGGAGGCGGTATCGGCCGTCAACTTGGCGACATATTCGCCATACTGCTGCGGGAAGACGGCAACGTGATAGTGCGAGGGCGTACGCTCCCGAGTCGCCTCCACCACACCGGCCTCCTCCAGGTAGAGCAGCGTGCTCTCCAGCCAGCGACGGCACGTCGAGCTTCGGCTTCTCCTCAAATCGACGGCCATGCCGGTGGGGTGGACGGAGAGAGGAGAAGCGTTCCTCGGCTGGCGGGACGTTGGCCTGGTCAGACTGGTGACGACCAGTTGATCGCCACACGCCCTGCGGTATTGGCTGCCCAGCCTCTGAATGAACGTGGCCACTTCCGGCCGCGAATACGGAAACGACACGGCGTGCAGTACGAAGTCCCGATTCGGCCTGACCCGGACGAGATACCCGGCGTCGGCGAACCGCCTCACCTGAGAGGAGGTGGCGAGGAATGTGTAGTCGTGGCTCTGGGCCATTCGGTGAGTCCGATTCACCGAGGCCTCGGAGCCACCGAGACTCTGGCCTTCAACCTGTGTCACGCCGATCATGGGAAGCGCGGCGAGCGCGATCAGCAGGCTCGGTCGTCCCAACGTCGTTGCCATTCCGCTTCTCGAGAACCGTTCAAACCACCCCCACATCCTACCTCCCATGTGTAAACATCTGTAGTCATTCACACAAGTATCTCGTGCGTCCCCGCCGGGTGCACAGGTTGATCCTTAGACGCGGCACCGGCGGCACTAGCTGCAGCTAGCCACAGAGAGGGTACGACACCCTCACCGCCCGTTCGCCGCTTTGAAATTCGACGCGACCACGTCCCAATTGACGACGTTCCACCAGGCGCTCAGGTAATCCGGCCTACGGTTCTGGTAGTGCAGGTAGTAGGCATGCTCCCAGACGTCCACGCCCAAGATGGGGGTGGAGCCCACGGACAGCGGGTTGTCCTGGTTCGCCGTTGCCATCACCTGGAGACCTTTTGTCGGCCCGACGACCAACCAGCCCCAACCCGACCCAAACTGCCCGCCGGCGGCCTTCTGGAGCGTCGCCTTGAAGTCACCGAAGGACCCAAACACCGTGTCGATGGCCTCGGCGAGGGCGCCCGTGGGCGCCCCCGGCCCCCCCGGAGTCATGACGCGCCAGAAAAGGCCGTGGTTCACGAAGCCGCCGCCGTTGTTCCGGACCGCGGTCCGGATCGCCTCCGGAACCGACGACAGATCGCGCAACAGCTCCTCACCGGACATGCCGTGGAGGTCGGGGTAGTTCTCCAGGGCACCGTTCAGGTTGTTGGTATAACCCTGGTGATGCTTGCCGTGATGGATTTCCATGGTGCGGGCATCGATGTGTGGCTCAAGGGCGCCGTGGTCGTAGCCCAATTCGGGGAGTGAAAACGGATATGCCATCGGTTCCTCCTGTGCTCGACGTGTTACTCGAGGCCGCAGATCTCTGTGTTTCAGAGGGGTGGCGGGCCGACCGAAGGCCGGATTGTATCCCCCTTCGATCACTCTTCGCAAATGCGTCGGGCGCCTCTAACTTCCAGGACTAGAAGGCTGTTGAGGAAATACAGTGGGTCGCGCACAGGGGTCTTGCGAGACTCAGAGTAGGAACGACGACGAGTCGTAGCAGGGCTACGGCGAGGAGGAGAGACGACCTATGAGGCCGCAACCCCCCTGTGCCCTTCGGGTTAGGGCGGCGAGGGCCCATCTCCGGTGTTGGCGCTCCTCCCCGAGACTACGGTGGTGGGCGTGCCGATCGCGTGCCGCCGCCGGAGCCTACGCGCTGGACCCTCGGCGCTCCTAACGCGACCCGCTGTATTTCCTCAACAGCCTTCTGGGGTACTCCGCACCACGAATGAAGGCGTCTCGCGATCCATGGACCCCGACGTAGCCGGACCCACGAAGCGGATTCTGCTGGTCGACTGCGACGCTTTTTACGTCCAGGTGGCCCGGCGAGGAAGCGGCCTTCATCCGGAGCCTGGAGCCTGGCCGACATTCCGGGGGCCAAGCTCCGCCTTGGTCGAGTCTCTGAAGCGACGCGGCCTGGTGCGGATCGAAGACGCGCTCGAGGTCGAGTTCGAATGACCTCCAGCAGTCGTACGCGGCGAGAGCATCGCGCGCGTTGGCTGCACCGGCGAATGCGCGGGCAGGACACGAACCGTGTGGATCCCCGTGAGCCGAGGAAGTCTATCAGTTCGGAGCGCACGTTCTTCAGCGATCTGGAATCGGACGAGGAACTCGAGGGAGCGCTCCTGAGGCTCTCCGTATCCGTGTGTAGAACCATGCGAAAATCCGGATTGAGGGCCCGCACCATCACGGTCAAGCTGAGGGACGGTGACTTCACGACCCGTTCGCGCGGACGGACGGTTCCGAAAGCCGTGGAGACGGACGCCGCGGTCTTCGGAGTGGCGTGTGAACTCCTGAGGGAGCTCCGCGAAAAGCGCCGTACCACCTCGCGGCTCCTGGGCGTGGGTCTGACCAACTTCGTTCCGGGCGTAGATCCCGCTCAGCTCGGCCTGTTCGAAGATCAGGAGGGCATCGAAGGGGAGCGCGAGCGGGCGCTCGGAAAGGCCGTCGACGGGCTGCGCGACCGATTCGGGGACGCCGCGGTCGTGCCGGGACGGATGATCCGAAAGTGAGCTCGGCCGTGCCGGGATGTCCGAAGGTGGCATGACTTCAGCTACACGACGCTACGGATTCGGCACGGAAGAACATCGAGGCCGGGACCGTCCGGGAAGCCCCGCCGTCGCTGGTCGAGTCTCTGAACCTCGGCCGCCGGCCGTGGTCGTGGAACGGATCGAAGACGCCTCGAGTGGCCGCCAGGAGTTCGCGTGGCTCGCAGAGAGTGGTTCATCAGGGGGCAGAACATCGGGGGCGCCCGTTGGCTGCACCGGCGAATGCGCGCGGCAGGACACGAACCGTGTGGATCCCCGTGAGCTCGAGGAAGTCCTTCCAAGGCTCGCGTTCGGAGCTGTCACGTTCCTTCAGCGATCTGCCCGAGATCAGGACCAGAGCGATCAGGTCGAGGGAGCGCTCCTGAGGCTCTCCGTATCCGTGTGTAGAACCATGCGAAAATCCGGATTGAGGGCCCGCACCATCACGGTCAAGCTGAGGGACGGTGACTTCACGACCCGTTCGCGCGGACGGACGGTTCCGAAAGCCGTGGAGACGGACGCCGCGGTCTTCGGAGTGGCGTGTGAACTCCTGAGGGAGCTCCGCGAAAAGCGCCGTACC
Source organism: Longimicrobiales bacterium (assembly GCA_965226925.1). Lineage (GTDB taxonomy): Bacteria > Gemmatimonadota > Gemmatimonadetes > Longimicrobiales > Gaopeijiaceae > CBDDCX01. Next base: position 352,438 of record CBDDEN010000010.1, read on the forward strand.
ACCTCGCGGCTCCTGGGCGTGGGTCTGACCAACTTCGTTCCGGGCGTAGATCCCGCTCAGCTCGGCCTGTTCGAAGATCAGGAGGGCATCGAAGGGGAGCGCGAGCGGGCGCTCGGAAAGGCCGTCGACGGGCTGCGCGACCGATTCGGGGACGCCGCGGTCGTGCCGGGACGGATGATCCGAAAGTGAGCTCGGCCGTGCCGGGATGTCCGAAGGTGGCATGACTTCAGCTACACGACGCTACGGATTCGGCACGGAAGAACATCGAGGCCGGGACCGTCCGGGAAGCCCCGCCGTCGCTGGTCACCACAACCTCGGCCGCCTTCCCGTGGTCGTGGAACGCGATCAAAGCCGCCTCGAGTGGCCGCCAGGAGTCGGGGCCGGCGTGCGTTCGCAGAGAGGGGTTCATCAGGGGGCAGAACGAAGCGGGGGCGACCCCGTGGGCCACCCCCGCTCGAGCGTCAGGTCACGACGCTGGCCGCGCGCCTAGCTCCCGACGTCCTTCCAAGGCTCGCGTTCGAAGTAGCTGTCCGTGAGTTCCTTCACTTTGCCCGAGAGCAGAACCAGGGCGATCAGGTTCGGCAAGATGACGATCCCCAAGGCGATATCACCGATCTCCCAGGCCAGATTCAGAGAGATGATCGCCCCCAGGAAGTGCATCACGAGGTAGACGACTTTGTAGGGGCGAATGGCCGATTCCCCCAAGAGGTAGTTCGCGCACCGGTCTCCGTAGTAGCTCCACGAAATGGCGGTGGAGATACCGAACAGGAACACGGAAAAGATCACGACGTAGTGACCCCAGTCGCCAAGTGGAGACAGTCCCTTCCGGAACGCATACATGGTGAGCGGCGCGCCGCTCTCGATGGCCATTCCGTACAAGGACCGATGGCTGGTGCCGGACCCGTCCACGGCCTCGCCCCGGATCGGGAAGACCGAGCCCGTGAATCGCTGCGTCATGCCCTCGTCCGTGAACAGCTCGTCGATCGCGACCTCGTGCCAGGCCACCAGGGTCTGGCTTCCCGCAGCGTGCCGCCCGTTCTGGATCCGGATCTCGGCCGGGGCATTCACGGACTCGTAACCCTCTCGAGCGTTTCCCGACACCCAGCTCAGATCACCGCCTGCCAGGGTGATCTCGGTGGGGATGCGCTCGCTGTATACGCCCGTGATGATGATGACCAGCGCCGTCATGGTCACGATGACGATGGTGTCGATGAACGGCTCTAGAAGTGCGACCACCCCCTCGGAGACCGGCTCGGCGGTCTTGGCCGCCGCGTGCGCGATCGGAGCCGAGCCCTGCCCCGCCTCGTTCGAAAAGAGCCCCCGGTTCACGCCCCACATCAGCGTTACCAAAATGGCCCCGATCCCGGTGCCTGCGACACCGGCCGACGGGTTGAAGGCCTCGGCGAAGATCGTAGCGAAGGCCGGAACCACCGCGCCGAGATTCATGAAGATGATCAGGAGCGCTCCGAGTACATAGACCGCGGCCATGAAGGGTGCCAGGATGCTCGTGATCCGTCCGATCCGTCCGATCCCGCCCAAGATCACCGCGGCGACGACCGATACGGTGACGGCGCCGGTGATCCACTGAGCCGTTCCGAAAGCGGTGGCGATCGTGTCCGCGACCGTATTGGCCTGAATGGCGTTGCCCGTCAGGAATGCCGTGAACCCCAAGGCCGTCGCGAAGAAGATCCCCATCCACTTCCAGTTCGGTCCCAAACCGTGTTCGATGTAGTACATAGGGCCGCCGGAAACGGTACCCACCACTTGGTCCGCTCCCTGGTGCACCTGCCGGTAGTGCTGGGCAAGGGTCACCTCAGTGAACTTGGTCGCCATCCCGAGGCCAGCGGTCACCCACATCCAGAACAGTGCACCGGGTCCACCCCAGTGAATCGCCAGCGCTACTCCGGCGATATTCCCGATGCCGACGGTGGCGGAGAGCGCCGTGGTGAGCGCCTGGAAATGCGAGACGTCCCCGGGATCGTCGGGATCGTCATAACGCCCCGTGGCGACGGCAACACCGTGCCCGAATCGCCGGAGCTGGATGAACCCGAGGCGGAGGGTCAGGAACCCGCCGACCCCGATCAGGGCCAGAATGACGATGGGAATGTCGCCATCGCCGGCCGGGACCCCCCATTCCCATACGAAGGCCCGCACGGCGCTGACGAAGTTCTCGAAGCGTTCCACTTGTGCTCTCTATCTAGAGTCTGAAAGCGAGGAAGATTGTCCCCACGCTAGTTCCGGGCAAGGCAGAGCCTCCCCGCGATGGTCAATCCGGGAGCATCCTTCCGAGGGGACGTCCACCGAGCAGGTGCATGTGGACATGGTACACTTCCTGCCCACCGTGGGCTCGACAGTTGATGATGAGCCGGTATCCCGCCTCATCGATCTCCTCCTCCTCGGCCAACCGTGAAGCGATCCGGACCATCCTTCCCAGTGCAGGCTCGTCCGCATCGCTCACGTCCGCGAGAGTCGGCACGCCCTTGTTCGGCACGATCAAGATATGGGTCGGCGCCTGAGGATCGACGTCGCGGAACGCCGTAACCAACTCGTCCTGGTAGACCACGTCTGCAGGAACCTCTCCGCGAACGATCTTCCCGAAGATCGTGTCTGTCATCTTGTCCCTTCTTGTAGTAAGGAGCAGGGGCCCGCCGGCTGAACGCTAATTAGGGCAATAACATACTTGCGGTACCCGATGAATCCTGTTATTATATAGGTGTTCTAGACACTTAAAGGATTCGAGACGATGGCCGACAAGACCAACAGCACACCCCAAACCCTCCTCCAAGCGGTCCGCTTCTTCGCTGACGAAGACGAAGCAATCCAGTTCGTCGCTGACATGCGTTGGCCCGATGGCGAGCAAGCATGCCCTAAGTGCGGGAGCGTCGCCGAGCACTACTTCATGAAGACCCGCAAGCGGTGGAAGTGCCGCTTCTGCCGTCATCAGTTCTCCGTGAAGGTCGATACCATCTTCGAGGGCTCGCCCATCAAACTGTCCAAGTGGCTGCCCGCTGTTTGGATGCTCGGCAACTCCAAGAACGGGATCAGTTCTTACGAGCTGGCCCGTGCGCTCGGCGTCACTCAGAAGACCGCTTGGTTTATGCTCCACCGTATCCGTGAGGCCATGAGCGATGACGACTTCTCTGTCATGGACGGCGAGGTCGAAGTCGATGAGACCTACATCGGTGGCAAGGCCAAGAACATGCACCTTGCTCGCAAGAAGCGGATCATCAAGAGCACCGGGGGCCACGATAAGACCGCCGTCATGGGTCTGCTTGAGCGGCCCCGTGGCTCCGAGCACTCCTTGGTCCGCACTATGGTCCTCGATGCCGTCACCCAAGAACGGATGCAGGGCGAGATCAAGAAGAACGTCGAGGCCGGAGCTAACGTCTACACCGACCGCCATTGGGGCTACTACGGGCTCTCCAAGGACTACATGCACGACGTTGTTGACCACGCCTCTGAGTACGTCCGGGGCCGGGTCCACACCAACGGCATCGAGAATTTTTGGAGCCTCGTGAAGCGTGCCCTGCATGGCACCTACGTATCCATTGAGCCCTTCCACGTCTTTCGCTATCTCGATGAGCAAGCGTTCCGGTTCAACACCCGGAAGGCCAACGACGGCCAGCGGTTCATGCGTCTGGTCAAGCATGTCGTCGGGAAGCGGCTGACCTACGCCGAGTTGACCGGAGCCGAGGCATGTCAAATATGAAGGACGGGACGAAGAAAGGTCCGCACCATATAGGCGGCGAGGGCCAAGGCCGGGTCACCGCTGATACTGTGGTGACAGATGGACGATCCGGGATACAACGACTTCGGGGGCTCATAAAACACATCCTCGAAAAACCGAAAGGGCGCTCGGAAGGAACTCACGACCCATCACGCACACGCTGACTTTCCTTGTAGCCGCTGTTGCAGTATCCGTGTGCGAGTTGGGCGTTGTCCACCGACCCCGTGCCCCCATCCTGCTTACGCTGAACGTGATCGACCGTAATCGACTTCTGGTGGAGGCGCGCGCCGCAGATCGAGCATCGTACGGCGCCCTCTAGTGCCTCACGCAGGAAAGTGGCTGACTTGGTGTCGCGTGAGAAGTCGGCCCCTTCCTTTTGGTATTCCGCCGAAGCTTCCTTCAAATACGCGAACCCGTTTTTCTTGAGACTATTAACGATCCCTTCTTCTGATCGGCCCTGTTCCACTCCATCCAAGACTACCGTGTAGAAATCAGCGATCTTGCCGTACGCCTTCACTCCACTCCCCCGGAAACGCTCTACCTGGTCAATGAGCGGATGGAAGCGTAGGACCAACTCTTCGAACTCCTTTCGCAAAGACGTGAACCTATAGAACCCATCCGCTTCTTCGAGACGCTTCATCAGTGTGACGGTCGCCAGGAACCCAGCTGGTCGATAGCGACCAGTGGGACGATAGAAGTAGACGGCTGGGTGTAGACCCAGCGAGCGGGTCTCGTTGGTAGTTAGGCGGGTCGCTATGCGTCTAACTTTCTTCAAGTAAGCGACCGTTTCTTCGCCCGTCCCATCCTCGGGAATCCCGGCCTGCGAAGCTTCGGTCGCCACGTCGTTCGCAATGTTCACATAGTCAAACAGCAACCGAACGGTGCCCCCAGAGTACCCGCGACCCGCCACGGGCAGATCCAGTGTCTTAATCGGAGTTGCGAGGGGCGGATCGAAGAGAGCGTCGTATACCTGGCGGGCTATCCCCTCGATTTCGGTTCGCATTGCCTTGTCAAACGCACTCCAATACTTATGCCCGACGCCAGCGCGGATTAATGCCCGTGCCGCGAGGGCGTTAGGTTTCCTCCGCGCGCGAATCATCCGCAGTTCCACTGGATCAATCGGCACAGCCTTTTGGTTGATCTTGAAGAACGACTCTTCGGCCTGAGATGCGCTTCCCTGGACCCACTGGAGGCTTATGGGAACGGTTGCCATATTCCGCGCTCTCTTCACCCGCACGGCATCCGAATGCTCCGCGTTTAACCCCGCCCGCGTAACGTCATCGTAAGATCCGATTCCGTTGGCGACCATCCGCCGAGTCCTCTCGGCAACCTTTTTTTGTTCTGGTGGAATGTAGTTGTCATAGAATCGGCGAGAGTGAACCCCGTCACCATAATCGTCATGTATCCACGCGATCAGGGCACTGAGGCGATGGGCACCATCAATGACAAACAACGTCTGGGTTGGTGAGCGCCAGAAGATCAACGAGGGGATAAGGTTTCCATCAAGGAAACTCTCAATGAGTCCGTAAACCGCCTTCGGTTGCCAGTCGGCGGTTTCCCGCTGGAAGTCGGGCTTGCGGATCAACTGAAAGGTCACGCTGTCCGATTCCAGGTCCGAGGCCCTCAACCCAGTAGTTAGGGCCTGTTAACACTATCTGAGAGCCTCGACGATGAGCGCAAAGTGGATGAAGGCCGTGAACATCACGTCGAGCTTGTCAAAGCGGGAGAAGATTCTTCTGAAGCCTTTGAGTCGCCGAAATAACCGCTCTATTTCGTTGCGACGGCGATACATGATTCGATCGTACTGCCACGGGCTAACACGGCCCTGTTTGGGTGGCACGACCGGCGTAAACCCCAGCTCCAACACCAATTGCCGTGTTTCGGCCCCCTCGTAGGCCCGGTCCATGATCATCGACACAGTGGAGTGTACCGGCTTCAACATGCGTAGCAGTTCGCGTCCTTCGGGTGCGTCGTGGTTGTGGCCTGGCGATAGCGAGAAGGTTATCGCGGTTCGAGCATCTGCGGCAACCATATGAATCTTGGTGGTCCAGCCTCCACGCGACTTCCCGATGGCCTGCGGGCCGTTTTTTTTAGCGCGCCGGTGCCATCAGGGTGCACTTTGACGATCGTACTGTCGAGCGACAGCGCTTCGATCTTGATCCGGATGATCTGCTCGTCCTGCAGGGCCGCAAAGACACGATCCAGCACACCTGCCCTGGCCCAGCGATTCATTCGGGTGTAGATCGTATGCCAGTTACCGAAGCGCGCAGGCAACCCGCGCCACTTGCAGCCGTGCTCGGCCACATACAGGATCGCGTTAAGCACTTCGAGATTGGAGAAGCTCACATTGCCGCGCTGACGTGGAAAGCAAGCCTCTATCCGACGATATTGGGACTCTGTGATTTTCATAGCCCCAATATAATACAAATGGGCCTTTAGTGTTAACAGGCCCTAGTTGTTGAGACGAATTCTTCGGATCTTCTTCTTCTTCGAAATCCTCACGGTGAATGAGGGCGTCGAGGTTAACATACTGCTTTGCCATGGGTGAACTCCGATTGAGGTGGTGCATCATACACCATCCCGTCTGGGTGCCGCAAGTATGTTATTGCCCTAATTAGCGTCTGTCCTTAAGCGCCGGCAAACCCAACGGCCGAGTCCTCCCGAGCGGGGCGCGCCCTGGCGGGGCAATCGGTGCGGCGCCGCGCCGAAACCGTGCGCCGCACCGCTTAGCGAGTGCGTATATAAGAAGCCCCCCGGACCACGAGCGGCCCCGCAGGGCGCGCCCCGCTCCGGGGGGCCAGAACCAGAGCTCTCTAACCCACTGCGTTGATCATGTCGAAGATCGGCAGGTACATGGCGACGATCATGCCACCGACGACCACACCCAGAACCACGATCATGATCGGCTCCATGGCCGCGAGCAGTGCTTCTACCGCCGCGTCGACCTCATCGTCGTAGAAGTCGGCGATCTTCGTGAGCATCGTATCCAAACCTCCGGTCTGCTCACCAACGTTTATCATCTGCACGACCATGGGCGGGAACACGCCCGACTCCTTGAGCGGGCCGGCGATCGTCTCACCTCCGGCGATCGAAGCTCGTGAACTCATGACCGCGTCGTGGATGACCCGGTTGCCGGCGGTTTTCGCCGTGATCTCGAGCCCCTCGAGGATCGACACACCGGACGACACCAGCGTTCCCAAGGTCCGGGTGAACCGAGCGACCGCGGCCTTCCGCTGTAGGTCTCCCAAGATGGGCAAGGCCAGCATCAGCCTGTCGATGAATAGCCTTCCGCCATCGGTGGTGTAGATCTGCCTGATCGCGACCACCGATCCGATGATCCCTATCAAGACCGCCCACCAGAACGACTGAAGGAACTGGGACATGCCGATAACGATTCGCGTCGGGAGCGGAAGTGGGATCCCGGCGGATTCGAACATCGTCTGGAAAGTCGGGATCACGAAAATCAGGAGGATGACGATGGCCATTCCGGCCACCGAGAAGATGACCGCGGGGTAGATCATCGCGCCCTTGATCTTCCTGACCAGGGCGTCGTTTTTCTCCAGGAAGGTGGCCAGCCTGAGCAGAATCGTGTCCAGGATACCACCGGCCTCACCCGCGGCCACCATGTTCACGAAGAGCTCGGTGAACACCTTGGGATGTCTCCCCAGGGCGTCCGCCAGGGTATGCCCCGACTCGACGTCGTAGAGCACCTCGCCGAGGACCTTCGCCAAAGCTTGGTTCTCGGTCTGCTCCCCGAGGATGTCCAGGCTCTGAACGAGGGGTAGCCCGGAGTTGATCATCGTCGCGAACTGCCGGGTGAAGATGACGACCGGTTGGTTCTCGGTCTGCTCCCCGAGGATGTCCAGGCTCTGAACGAGGGGTAGCCCGGAGTTGATCATCGTCGCGAACTGCCGGGTGAAGATGACGATGTCGCGAGAAGGCGATACCGGTCCCGAACTGGATCTGGAACTGCTTCGGCTTTTCCCGAACCGCGACGGGGATCAGCTTCTGCCTGTGCAAGAAGGCCAAGACCTCGTCCTTGGTAGGAAGCTCAATCTCGCCCTGCTTGATGTCACCGCCGGCGGCCGGACGGGCACTCCAATTGAAGGTCGGCATACTCTCTACCTAGAAGGCTGTTGAAGAGGAACAGCCCTCGTGGGGGGCATCATCATGCTGGTGCCGGTTCTCCGACCGCACGCAGCAACTCGTTCGGGTCTCCCGAACGCTTCAGCGCTTCTTCCAGAGTAATCGTACCCTGCATATAAAGAACCTGCAGCGAGTCGTTCATGGTCTGCATGCCGTGCTTCTTTCCGGCCTGCATGAGCGAGTAGATCTGGTGGATCTTCTCGTCTCGGATCACCGCCCGAATCGCGGCGGTGCAGATCATGACCTCGGCGGCGGCCACCCGTCCACGTCCCTTCGCCTTGGGCAGAAGGGTTTGCGTGACGACACCCTCGAGGACGAACGCCAACTGCGCCCTCACCTGAGCCTGCTGGTGGCCCGGGAAGGCGTCGATGATCCGGTTGATCGACTCGGCCGCCGAGTTGGTGTGTAGCGTAGCGAGCACGAGGTGGCCGGTCTCCGCGATGGTGAGCGCCGCGCCGATCGTCTCCAAGTCCCGCATCTCGCCGATGAGAATGGTGTCCGGATCCTGTCTCAACGCGTACTTGAGCGCCGCTGCGAAGCTCCGCGTGTCGGCCCCGACTTCCCTCTGGTTCACCATGCAGTGCTGATGGAGGTGGATGAACTCGATGGGGTCCTCGATGGTGATGATGTGCCCCTTACGCTCCTTGTTGATCTTGTCGACGAGCGCGGCCAGGGTCGTCGACTTGCCGGAACCGGTCGGGCCGGTGACCAACACCAAACCCCGCGGCCGGTCGGCGAAGTCGGACACTACGCTGGGTAGGCCGAGTTCTGCAACCGTGACGATCTTGTACGGGATCTGCCGGATCGCCATCGCGACGCATCCGCGCTGCTTGAACACGTTGCCCCGGAAGCGGGACAGGTTCTGCACACCGAACGAGAAATCCAGCTCGTCTTCGGTCTCGAAACGCTTCTTCTGGTTCTCAGTGAGTATGGAGTATGCAATCGAAAGGGTATCCTTCGGCGTCAGCACGTGCGTGATCTGAGAGTCGTGCAGATCCCCGTCGATTCTTATCTTCGGCCGCGCCCCGGCGGTCACGTGCAGGTCGGATGCGCCCTTCTGGATCATCTCCTGAAGGAGGAGGCGAAGGTTGAGCTCCTGCGTCGCGGGCTCGGTCGTCGTCGGTTGATTCATTCGGCGTTTCGTTGAGGGTTGTCGTGGTGGCTCAATCGCCGGCGGCGGTCTCCTTGATGACCTCCTCCAGAGTCGTAATACCTCGCTCCACCTTCAGAAGTCCATCCATGCGAAGCGTGAGCATGCCCTGCTCGAGGGCGACTTCACGCAACTCGTCCGTGCTGGCCTCGGACATGATGGCCTTCCTGATCGGGGTGTTGATGTCCATCACCTCGTAGAGGCCCTGGCGTCCCTTGTATCCCAAGCCACCGCACTTGTCGCACCCTTCACCCTTGTAGAGGGTCGTCTTGTTGAGCCAGGCGTCGTCGAGCTTGGCCGACTTGAGATACTCATCCGCGTACTTGGTCTCGACCTTGCAGTTCGAGCAGATGCGCCGGAGGAGGCGCTGCGCCGTCACGAGGTTGAGCGCCGCTGCCAGGTTGAACGGCTCAAGGCCCATGTCGATCAGACGCGTGATCGTGGAGGGAGTATCGTTCGTGTGAAGGGTGGACAGCACGAGGTGACCCGTGAGGGCCGCCTTGATGGCGATCCCCCCGGTCTCGATGTCACGAATCTCACCCACCATGATGATGTTCGGATCCTGCCGCAGGAAGGCCTTGAGCGCCGCCGCAAACGTCATCCCGATCTCGTTGCGCACCAGAACCTGGTTGATCCCGTGGAGGTTGTACTCGACCGGATCCTCGGCCGTCATGATGTTGACGTCTTCGTTGTTGATCTGGGAGAGGGCGGAGTAGAGCGTGGTGGTCTTCCCGGAACCCGTCGGCCCCGTCACCAGGACCATGCCGTAGGGATTCGCTATCGCCCCCATGAAATCCGCTTCAGCCTTGGGCTCGAATCCGAAGAGCCCGAGATCGAACGTGAGGTTTCCGGCGTCCAGGATACGCATCACGATCTTCTCGCCGAAGATCACCGGCAGCGTAGACACACGGAAGTCCACCACCTTGCGCTTCATTCTCAACTTGATGCGGCCGTCCTGCGGCACCCGGCGCTCGGCGATGTTCAGGTCCGAGAGAATCTTGATACGTGACGTCAGGGCCGCCTTCATCTTCATGGGCGGCTTCATGACCTCGAAGAGAGACCCGTCGATCCGGTACCGGACGCGGATTTCTTTTTCGTAGGGTTCAATGTGGATGTCGGAGACGCCCTTCCGCACCGCGTCCGTCAGGAGGCCGTTGATGAACTTCACGACCGGCGCCTCATCGATCTCCGCCTGAAGAGCAGCGAGGTTGGCGTCGTCGTCGGACTCCTCGACGAACTCGATGTCCTCCTCGAGGAAGTCCCCGAGGAGTTCGTCCATCGCGTCTTCGGAGGCACCGTAGTAGCGCTCGAGGTGGTTGCGAAGCGTATACTCCCCGACGATGACGGGCTCGATGTCGAACCGCGTCTTGAACCGCAGGACGTCCACCGCCTCCATGTCGGACGGATTCGCCATCGCCACGGTGAGGGTCCGGCCGACCTTCCGTAGGGGCAAGACCAAGTGCTTGTAGGCCATTTCGCCGTCAATGAGCCTGTAGATCTTCTCTTCGACGGTGACCTTTTCGAGGTCGACGGCGGGGAGACGGTACTGCTTGGATAACATCCGCGTGAGCTCGTTCTCCGCAACGAAGCCGAGCTTGACGAGTGAGAATCCGACGCGGGTCCCGCTCTCCTTAGCGTCTTTCAGGGCCTCTGCCAACTGGCCCGCTTCGATGAGCCCTTCTCTTACGAAAAGGTCACCAAGGCGAACTTCTGCGACGTTTGTTGCCATCGCCGGAGCCCTCCCCTGGGAGCTTAGTGAGGCGGAAACGTTTGCGTGTGTACAGCCAAAGGTAGGAGCGGGCGGGCCTGCCGGGCAAGCACGGAATCCCTCAGCGACCGACGGTTACGGTGGGGAGACGGTACTGCTTGGGGCTTCGTTCTCCGCAACCGGACGCGACCGGGTCCCGTCCTTAGCGACCTGGAGCCCCCTACGAAAAGGTCACCCGAACTTCCAGATCGCCGGAGCCCTCCCCTGGGAGCTTAGTGAGGCGGAAACGTTTGCGTGTGTACAGCCAAAGGTAGGAGCGGGCGGGCCTGCCGGGCAAGCACGGAATCCCTCAGCGACCGACGGTTACCAGGGGCTTCAACCGGGCGACCGTGGTGGGCGAGCCCCCTGACCCGCTCCAATCGTCCGTGGTGCGAAATCCGCCCAGCGTGTCCCGGAGAGGAGAATCCGAGAGGCGAGGGTCGATCCCACGCCAGGTAGCGCCTCCAGTTGCCTACGGCTCGCCCTGTTCAGGTCGATCACGACGGGGGCGGACGACGGCCGATCCGGGCGACTCGCCGCGTGGCGCGCGCCACCCCCAGGACGAACCGACCACTCGATGAAGGGCGCCATTCGAGCCAACGTCGAAGGCCCGATCCCGGGAACGGCGAGGAGGTCGTCAGCCCCCCGGAGCCCGCCCACTTCGTCCCTGTGCCGGATAATCCCCCGCGCCGTAGCGGGCCCCACCCCGGGCAAGCGGTCCAGTTGCTCTTCGGTGGCGGTGTTGGGATCCAGCGTTTCGCCGGTGGAGAGGGGCCGGCTACGGCGCGCCTCCTCGCTGCTTCGTCGATGGCTCTCCGCCAGAATCGAGTCCGCCTCGGAAGCTTTTCGGGCCCCGTACGGAGCCGACTGTGCCGGATCTCGATGAGCGGACACGGCCCGGACAAAGCTCAGCGTGAGTACGAGCAGCGCGGCCCGGAAGAGGGCGCGGGATTCGGCGGACGTCATGGAACACGCTAGCCACAGCGCGGGGCGAGACCATGGCTCGCCGGGTCGCCCGGCAAGGATTCATCGACGGGCCACGGGGCGTCCGCAAACGCGTCAGCGAAGTAGCGCGTCGTCGGCGATGATGAACCGACCGAACAACCCGAACTGGAACTGGGTCGACCCCGACCGCAAACCAACGAACGACTTCCTGTCCGTGTATGAGAGTTGAAGCCGCAGATCGGTGCGGGAAACCGTGGTTTCCAGCCGCACCATCAAGCTCCGGATGAGCTCGTCGAGAAAGGGCACACACTGCGTTCCGCCCGCGGTGATGCGGCAGTTGCGGTCGGCGGTGTATTGGACCAACGCAGAGGTCGTCAGAGGCCTCTCGAGACGATCGGCCAACCCCAGCGGCGGGCGGAACGCACCGGAAATCGAAATGGTATGGTTTTCCCTCGCCCGCTCCGTGCCCCCCGTGGGATCGCCTCCCTCGCCTCTCACGAAGGACCCCCGGTAACTCGTGGACACTCCCCCGCCCCACACGATGGCTACGTCCACCGGGACACGCTCATCCTGCTGAAAACGCTGCTGTTGTCCGACCCCGCCGTATCCGGTTTCCTGCCGCACACGCTGGAAGCCCGTCGACACGCTCACGCGCTGAAGGAGTGACTGGTCCTGGGGCAACGGGAGACTCGTGACCGAGGCCGATACGTCGGGCCACGTCTTACGCTTGAGCGTTCGATCACTCCGGGTGTCGAGCGTGTTGGCCTCGCTGCGACGGTAGCTCACTCCGACCCGAATCGCTGACGGCAGGCGGACGCCGGACCGGGCGGTCCAACCGACCCTATCCGTGATCGTGGCGGCCGTGTCCGCATCCATGAACCGATAGCCGTCGATGTCGGCGATCCCGAACCGATACTGGTACCCGGGATTGACCGGATCGCGGTTGAATCGCGACGTGATCCCGTCTTGGTAGGTGATCGAAACGGGCTCGACCGCCTGCAGGGCCTCTTGCACGGCGCGGCCGAAGCCTGATCGCCCCGCGTCCGCCGACGTGGGGCCGAGCAGGGCCTCCGGGAGGATCGTGAACTGTCCGGTGAAGTCACGTTGACCGTTGATGTTACGCTGTAAGGCCAGGACCGTATCCCCATTCGTTACGGCTTGATCCACGAACGTGGCGTTTCGGTCGCTGGAGTAGTAGGTCTGCCACCCCAGGTTGGCCCGCAGCCAGTCTCCGAGTCGCGGCTCGTAGTTCAGGCGAGTCCGAACGAGCTGATCGGTTTCCCAACCGAAGTCCAGTCCCATCAACTCCGACCGCTCTTCGTCGAGAAGATCCTGAACCCGTGTGTCCGCAACGCTCTCATCAGGACGCAGGAGATCCCGGATCGAGACCAGATCGGCCTGGGCCGTGACGGCCCGAAACGGTCGGAAGACAAGCTCCATGGCGCCTTCCAGGGACTCCCTGGGAGACCGGGTCTCGACCACCAGACTGTCTGCGGGCCCCTCTACGATCTGATCGAACCGCCGAGCTCGCTGATCCGTCCTGGCGTACGAAGCACCCAGCGAGAAACGTTCGGGAGTCCACCTAAACCGGCCGTTGACGACTCGTTCCTCCCACGCCTCGGGCAGGAGCCAGCGGAGCACGGGACGCAAGAAGCGCGGAACCACGGCGAAATCCCCTCGACCCACCGCCCGTCCGTAGCCCAGCCGGGCATCGACGCCCTCCGCCGAGCCTTCGGCCGTGATCGCGCTCGAAGCCACGGTGTAGTACCCAGCCCTGGCCTCCAATCCGTCGAGCAGCAGTCCGACGACCGGATTGGCGGCAGGCGTGCGCTTCCGGAAGGAGACGTCCACGCGTGTTCGTCGGGAGCCGGTCTCCCTCAAGTTCAACACACTTCCGGCTCTCACGTCACTGCGGGCGAGAAACTGCGGATCCTGCTCGGCTTGGACGTGGGACACCGTGAGCGGAATCTCAACCCCCCACGCAGCCGGGGTCATGCGATCCAGGCTCAGCGTCGAGTTCACGCTGAAGACGCGATCCGCTTGGAAGGTGGGGTTGTCCTCGAGTTGACGGAACAGGGCCCCACGGCTGGTGACGGTCATGTGCGTCGCCCATACGTCCGAGGCTTCCACGTCGACCCCGAAGTGCGATGCCACACCCACGTCTCGAAGCGCATCCGACAGACGCATCTCGTTGATCCACACCTCACCCGTGGTCGGGCCCCCGAGTCGATTCCAGACCCCCAAGGAGAGCTCGCGCACCGCGGCCAGGTTGGGCGCCCGAGCTCGGTCCTTCAAGACGACCGCGTAGGTCGAGTCCCTCGCCCACAGCTCCACGGGAGGATCCGTCGGTCCCCTCGGGTTGACGATGAGCTCTTCCTCGGCTCGCCGCCGGAGGTCGAGCCACTCCGTGAAGTCGACCACGATCTCGGGAAGCCAGTCCCCGGGCATCACACGATCGGGGCTCACGACCCGAGTGAGGGTCGTGCGATAGAGGTAGAAGTTCTCGTCGTCCTCGCCCACCTTCACGAAGAACGAAACGGGCTGTGTCGGCCCCCAGTCCCCGGCGCGGGCCAGGGCCCAGAGCCTCAGCTCTCCGTAGGCCAAGAAGTCCCTCGGGCGTTGCGGAAAGCGGTTGAAGACCTCGGCGCGGTCGCCGGACTGGAGGTCTTCGTACTCGAGCTTGAGGCCCTTCTCGTTGAACTCGAAGCCGCGGCCCGCGAAGGCTGTGGTCGGATCGTCCAACTCCTCGACCACTCCCGGAGGGGCCTCGTACCCCTCGCCCTCGGTAACCCGGCTGACCGGCCCCACCTCGGCCCGCCCTACAAAGCTCGCCGTATCGCCGATGATGCCTCTCATCACGCCCGACTCGGTGCGCTTGACCCAATGGGTCCCCACGACGCGCATGCGAGTGAGTATGAACTGCTGCTCCTTCGCCCCCGCGACGGTGAGGCGCAGGTGCTTTACCGCGCGAAAATCCACCTCGGAAAAGAGGCCAGGAACCGCCGTCGCGTCGACTCCTCTCAGGGGAATGCGGTAGAGCTGGAAGTTGGTGCGTGTCTCCGCCCGCGTACGGACCAGGAAGGGCGAGGAGCCGTCCAGTCGCACCACGAAGCGCAGATACCGCTCCAATGTGTCCAGGTTGCCGTCCCCGTCCATGTCCTCGGAGTCCTGCCGGCCGTTCCCGCGCGTACAGTTGGCGCGGGGGTCGCCCGTCGAGTAGACAGCGGCAGGGTCTGCCTGGCAGGACTCGAGCCAGACTCCACGCGCGTCGGCCTCGGAGCTCCAGATCTCGCCGAGCCGTGGATCGGCCTCGTGGTCCAGAATGCCAGCTCCCCATCGTGAGCCGTTGCTTTTCACGCCGTTCAGCCGGCCCTCGGCGTCCACGAACAGGGCGTCCTCCGCCACGGTGCCCAGATCGATGACGAGGCTTAGGGAGTCGCCTTCCGCGACGTAGAACTCGAGCGATTCGCTCTTGCTCAGGTCGAGCCCGGTGGAGCTGAGGCTGGTCGTGATGGAACGCCACGAGGTGCCCCCGGGCGCGTCGGGGTTGGGCGTGAAAGAGAAGAGCATGCCGATCTCGCGGACCTGGTTCCCCTGCGTGTTGATCTGCCGGTCGATGTCGTCTCCCGGGAGGAACCCCGGAAAGACCCCCACACTGTCCTTGCCGGCACCCGGAAGGGTCCAGCTGTGCTGCCACACTAGATCCCCCGCATCGGTGTCGTCGAGGGCCACCGGGAGCACGCCCTCAGCGCCGGCCCTGAATCCCGGTACGGCCCCGTGCATCCAGTCGTACGAGAACAGAGAGAGGGCGAGTTCGTTGGACGCATCGAAGTCGTCGAGGAAGACGTCGGAGCGGATGTTCGGATTGGGGAACGAAAGGGCGACCTCGCCCTCGACTCCGATGCGGGACGGCCCACCCACCCGCAGGAACGGTATGCTCTCCACCAAGCGGTCCAGCCCCCGGGCCGGGAAGTCGAAGTCCATGCTCAGACCGCTCAACGTGATGGCGGCCGGCTCCACACCGAGCTGCGGGCGGTTGACCAACGTTCTCTCTCGCTGGTGGAGGGCCAGGAAGTTGAACCCACCGACCTCCCCGGCCGACAGGCGACCACTGACCCCGAAGACCGTGGTCGGAGCCACCTGGAAGATGGACTTCTGCTCCCATGCGGCCCGCACGACCGGCTCGGAGGCCGTGGCGAACTGAACCTCCGGCTGAATAAGGGTGACCTGACCGATGGAGTAGTCGATCTGATAGTCCGTTCCGCGAGTCAGCAGGCGGTCCCCCAGGAAGATCCGCTCGGAGTCGTCGCGTATGCCGATGGCACCCAGGGAAAACGAGGAGATGACGCCGCGGCTCCTCAGCTCGAAGGGGATCGTAAGCCGGTACAGACCTCCGCTCTCCCTCAAGAACGGGTCCTCTTCCTCATAGATGGTGGGGTTCGCGTCGCCACCGAGCATCGACGCCGTCTGAACGTCGCTGAGTCGGAGGGACTCCACAGGTGGAGGTGTCTGGAACGGCCTGAGTGTCGGGAACACGATGAACACGCCCGGAATGACCGGCTGCTCCTGGAATAGCTCCAAGGCGGGCTTGTAGACGCCACCGGCGTCGAGCACATCGACCGGCGACTCCTCGTCGAGGCCGAAGAGGCGCAGGAAGGTGATGTCCCGGCCCCCGAGTTCCCTTTTGAACGTGCGCCCGGCGCTCAGCTCGCCCAACGAAATCGTCAGTTGAACCGATTTCGGGTCCACATCCGGGGACGACGACACCCGGTAGACCTGGTGCATCTCCAGATCCCAGGTCGGCCTCCCCGGACGGTGGTTCGCCCGAGATGCTTTCAGGAGCTTCAGGCGCGGGCGTCCGCCTTGGTTGTAGACCCGCTCGGGGTTGTAGGTACCGATGGTGTCGCCCGTCGCCGTGACGTACGTCACGGCGAGCATCTCGTCCTGCCTCAGGGGCTGGCGCAGAGCCAGCCAGAGCCCGCTCGAATGGACCGAGTAGTCGACGCCCGGCTGTAGAAAGCGGAACCACCCCGACTCCTCGACCGTGTCTCCGTCCTTTGAGGCGAACCCATCCGCCTGGATCAGACCCTCCACCTGCTGACGGGTGACCGGGTCGGTCTCGAAACGGTAGACCTGGATGGGCTCGGCGCCCGGGGAAAGGCCCACCGGCCCCGACGCGGGGTCGAGCGACAGAATGTCGATGTGCGGGCTGCGGTCGATGAGCTCGGGATCCAGCAGGAAGAAGAACTGGCCGCGAACGTAGTCGGCGTCATCGAGCACCAACGTATCGACTTGTACGAAGCTCTCCTGCCCCGGTCCCCCGCTCAGCCGGAACTCCCGCCTGGACAGATCGCCCTGCTGCTGGGCCCAGACACCGTCGAATTCCAGCGGCCCGACCTGACCCGAGGCGAGGAAGCCGAAGTTGCCTGCCGGGATGCCCTCGGTGAGGAACCGTGATGCCGGAAGAGCGAACGTGACGTCGCCCAACTCGACGTGCTTCAGGACGTCGTCGTCGTCGCCGTCGTAGAAGATGTTGATGTTGTTCGCGGCGGAGAACTCACGAGCCTGGTCGAAGTCCACGTCCAGCGTGAGGCGCTCGGCAATGGTCCCCTGGGCGCGCACCGCGAATTGAATGTCGGGGTCGAGTTGCGGGAACGCGCTCGGGTCGCAGGAGAACTGAACCCGCGTGTCGCAGGGCCGAAAGCGCGTCCAATCTCCTCCCAGCTCGGCCTGCCCGACGATCTCGACATCGAGGTCGGCCAGTCCGCCACCCAAAAGGGACACCGCCGCGTCTCCCGACCCCGGCCGACGAGCCCGTTCCGGAGCGGACGGTTCGAACAACGCCATGCGCTGGAGCGCCAGGCGTCGTCGGATGAGGGTCGGTCCAGGAGCCACCAACCACCGCGAGGCCTCAGGCACCGGGCCACCTCGCACTACGTCCGGCAGGGTGAAGGTCACGGGGACCAGAGGCAGGATCGGCTTGAGGCCGAGTCGGGCCACATATCGCGGCCTCCCGTCGGGTCGGCCGGGAAACGCCGCGAGGAATGCCGGGAGCTCGAGCCTGGGTGGTTGCCACCGGACCGTGTCTTGGACGGCCTGCACCGTAACGGCGCGGCCGGGCGACGGCACAGTCAGCACGAGAACCAGCAGGGCAGCCGATAATACCACTATGCAACAAGCCCGGGATCGGAAGCCGAGGTGCGGTGTAGGGTTGTCCGAATGGGAATCATCACCAGGTATCTAATCCGTGCTCACGCGGGGCCGTTTCTCTTCGCGTTTTCGGCCTTAACCGGGCTCCTCTTCCTGAACGCCGTCGCTCAGCGGATGGAGAGCCTTGTCGGGAAGGGTCTGCCGTGGAGCGTAATAGGGGAGTTTTTGCTTCTCTCCTTGCCGCACACGATCGCTTTGACTCTCCCCATGGCCATCCTAGTCTCAGTACTCTACACGTTCAGTGAGCTTACTGCCGCGAACGAGATTACCGCCATGTCCGCGGGTGGGATCAAGCCCGTCACCATGCTGGCTCCCCTCCTCGGTGTCGGCGTAATCCTGGCCGGCGTGATGTTCTATTTCAACGATCAGATACTCCCCGAGACCAATCATCAACTCAAGAACCTGATCATCGATCTCGGCAAAAAGAGCCCCACGCTGGAGCTACGGGAACGGGTCATCAACAATATCCAGACGGAGGCCCGCGCCGGAACGGTGTACCTGCAGGCCGCCAGCATCGATCCTACCACAAACGAGATGACCGACGTGGTCATCTACGACCTGAGCGACCCCTATGCCCACCGGACCACTTACGCGATCAGCGGGAAGATGGAGTTCAATCAAGCGCGCACCGACCTCTACCTGACGCTGTACAACGGCGAGGTACGGGAGGTTGGGGCGGATCGGTCTGGCGAGTTCAACCGCTCTGAGTTCGAGACGCAGATCATTCCCTTGCGGGGCGTGGGCGACGAGTTGGAACGTCAACAGGGAGGGAGCGTTCGAAGCGACCGTGAGATGTCGGTGGCCATGCTTCGGGAGGAGGTCGCGGACCGGAAGGCCGAGATCGCGCGGGTACAGGAGAGCGGATACGAACGGGCCCGCATGGCGCTCGATCAGGCTCTGGGACGCCCCCCGGAGGGCACACCGACGCCATATGACGTCATGCCTCCCCCACCGCAGGTGGTCGACGACGATGAGGTGGCCGGCAAGGAGTTCCTCATCTTCGAGGACGACATGACTCGGCGGCTTGCCCTGACCGGCCGCCAGAATCATGGCCAGATCTTCGCCCTCCAGACCACCGTCGACCAGTTCTGGGTCGAAATCCACAAGAAGTTCGCCATCTCGTTCGCGTGCATCGTGTTCGTGCTGATCGGCGCCCCCCTGGCGATCCGCTTCCCGCGGGGTGGAGTCGGCATGGTGATCGCCGTGTCGGTAGGCATCTTCGCGGTCTACTGGGCCGGCCTGATCGGTGGCGAGAATCTGGCCGACAAGGGGGTGGTGGCGCCGTTTTGGGCCATGTGGGCCCCCGATCTGGTGTTCCTGGCCCTGGGGCTGTTCCTGTCCGTCCGCATGGGCCGTTCCACGGGCGCGAACCGGGGTGGGGGCATCGACGAGGCGCTGTTCGCCGTGGGAGACTTCTTTGGACGGCTGGCGAGGCCTCGCAAAGCATCCGCATGATCCGGATACTCGATCGACTCATCGCCACGACGTTTCTGCGCATTTTCGCGCTCTTCATCATCGGCGCACCGCTCCTATTCGTCATCGGCAACATCGTCGAGTACGTCGATCGCTACTTCGAGCGGGGCCTCACAGTCAAAGAGGTGGCCTGGGCATACGTCTACCAGTTTCCCGAGTACATCTCCTGGTCGTTTCCCATCGCGGCACTGCTCGCCGCCGTCTTCACCATCCACACGATGACGCAGCATAGTGAGGTCATGGCCGCCAAAGCCGGTGGCATCTCGTTCCATCGACTCATGGTGCCCCTGATCATCATGGGGGTCCTGCTGACGGGGGCCGGTCTGATACTCAGCGAGATAGTCCCGGTCGCGAAGCGGCGTGCAGGCCAGATTCTCCGAAGCGAGGACCCCAGCAGACAGTGGCGGGCGACGTTCGTGTTCAAGGGAGACGACGATCGGACGCTCACGGTTCAGCGGCTGAACACGGAGCCGGCGAGCCTGCGCGAGGTGATCATGGAGGTCCCGGCACGGGCGTCTGGCCGGCCCGCCGAGCACATCTCGGCGAGGGAGGTTCCCTTCGATACGGTACACGGGTGGACCTTCCGGGACGGGTATCTCCGGATCCTCCCTGAGGGTCGACCCGCTTTGACCTTTCGCTTCGACTCCCTCCGAACCACAGGTTTCGGCGAGCACCCCACGAGCCTACTCGAGCGACCCAACGACGAGGATGAGATGACGGTCGCGGAGATCGACCGCATGGCGGCCAACATCAGTCGTTCGGGGGGGGATCCGAGCAAGCTCCTCGTCAAGAAGGAGCAGCGTAGGGCGATCGCCGTCGCGACGCTGGTGATCATCCTCTTCGGCGGACCGTTGGCCACGAGTTCGCGACGCGGCGGTGCCGCGTACGGCATAGGCGTGGCGCTCGGATCGACGATCCTCTACATGCTCGTGTTCCGGCTTGCAGGGGCCGCGGGTCGGTCGGGAGCGATGTCCCCGATGCTGTCGGCGTGGTTGCCCAACGTGGTCTTTCTGGCCTGCGGGCTGATTCTGCTTAAGCGCGTGAGGACCTGAGGGGCCGCTCAGTCGAGCGCCTCGAGTTCCTCCAGGAAGCCGGGAGTGAGCCTGCCGCGATAAATTTCCTGGACGGGTCCACTGAGGGTGACGTCCGATTCGGGGCTCACCGTCACGTGCAGGGTGCCCCCTTCCATGCGCACCTCGTAGGCGCCCGGGTCACCCCTGCCGGACTCGACCGTGGCCGCCGCCACGGCGCAGGAGGACGTACCAGACGCGGACGTGTGTCCCACACCTCGCTCCCAGATGCGCGCCTCGACCACTCCGGGACCCAGGACGCGGGCCATCTGCACGTTGGTCCCGGCCCTGAACGCCGAGTGGGTCGCGATGAGCGGTCCGATGTCGTCGAGGCGCTCGGGAACCCACACCTCGGGGAAGAACACGGCGTGCGGGTTGCCCACCGAGATCAACTGGAGCTCAACGGCACCGGCCCGCCCCAGGTCGAGGCGTCCTTCGGAGTCGAGAGCGGCCGGGTCGAGGCCGACCGCCGCGGGGCCGTGCCCGACGCGCCCCATATCCGCGGAGACGTCGTACACTCCGCTCTCCCGCCGTCTCAAGACGTGCAAGCGGACCGTGTCGCCGCCCACCTCGACGTGGAAGGGCTCCTCACCCACGAGGCCCTCCGCAGCCAGGTACGACGCGAGGATCCGCAGACCGTTGCCGCTCCGCTCGAACTCCGATCCGTCGGGGTTGAACATGCGGAGCCGGAACGGAGGTCCGTCGCGGCCCAGGAGGACCACGATGCCGTCGCTACCCGGGCCCCGCCAACGGTCGCAAACGGCCCTGATGCTCCCGGAGCCCATCCCCCAATCGGGTCCGACCTCGAACACCATGTAGTCGTTTCCGAGCCCGTGTCCCTTGAAGAATCGGGACGCCGCCCTCATGACATTGCTTCCACCGTTCGTCAAAGCCAAACCCCGTTCGAGTATGTCGTGCAGCTCACCACTTGGTCCATCCTCCTGAAACCACCGCCGAGGGCCCCGTAGAGAACGGTGGAGCTACTCGCAACCAAACCTGCGATCGCACCGTCCAATCTAGCGTGACGGGAACGTGTTCATGATCGAGGCGGGTTACCGGCTGAATCCGTAGGGACGCTTTGACGAAGCACCGTGGATCGCCCGGTAGTGTGTGGGAGCTCTAGGAATTCCGTGCGTTCTGCACTAGCTTTTTTGAGCACAATTCGGACGGGGTAATTTGAGGCGTATTGCGGCCCGACACAAAACCGCTAAAAAGCCATACCTCGGCGCTTTGGGTTTGCGACGAGGTTTTTGAATTTCGGATCCCCTTCCGAGCACCGATATGGGAGGCGTGAGACGATTCCGATGAGTGGCCCCACCCAAAGCTCCGAGCGCACCCAAGCCCTCCACGCGGCCATGGCGAGCCGTATCCTGGTTCTAGACGGCGCCATGGGCACCATGATCCAGAGCTACGGCCTCTCGGAAGACGACTTCCGTGGCGACGTCTACCAAGACCACCGCATCTCGCTGCTGGGGGCCAACGACCTCCTCTCGGTGACTCAGCCCGACACGATCCACCAAATCCACAAGGCCTATCTGGATTCGGGGTCGGACATCATCGAGACGAACACGTTCAACGCCCAGGCCATCTCGCTCTCCGATTACGAGCTGGAGTCTGAGGCCTACCGTGTGAACGTCGCCGCCGCCGGTGTGGCGCGGCGGGCCGCCGATGAGGCCGCGGCGAGGACGCCTGACCGGCCCCGGTTCGTATGCGGAAGCATGGGGCCCACGAACCGCACGGCCTCGATTTCTCCCGACGTGGAGAACCCGGCATTCCGGGCCGTCACGTTCGACCAGCTCGTGGCAGCGTATCGAGTGCAGGCCCGGGGTCTTCTGGACGGCGGCGCCGATTTGCTCATGGTCGAGACCATCTTCGACACCTTGAACGCGAAGGCTGCCTTGTTCGCCATCCTCGACCTCTTCGACGAGCGGGGCTCGCGTGTGCCGATCATGGTGTCGGGCACAATCACGGACGCGAGCGGACGTACCTTGAGCGGCCAAACGCCCGAGGCGTTCTACCACTCGGTGGCGCATGCGGGGCTCTTTTCGGTGGGGTTGAACTGTGCGCTCGGGGCCGAGCAGTTGAGACCCCATCTCGATGCCTTGTCGCAAGTGGCGGAGATGCCCGTGAGCTGCCACCCCAACGCCGGGCTTCCGAACGCGTTCGGAGAGTACGACGAGACCCCCGAAGTGACTTCAGCCATTATCCGGGAGTTCGCGGAAGCGGGCCTGGTGAACATCGTCGGAGGTTGTTGCGGGACCGTGCCCGAACACATCGCCGCCATCGCCGAGGCGGTCGCGGGTGTTGCTCCCCGAACGGTCCCGAGCTTACCACCGCGCTTGAGGCTGAGCGGGTTGGAACCACTCACGCTCGGACCCGACTCGCTCTTCGCCAACGTCGGTGAGCGCACGAACGTGACCGGTTCCCGCCGGTTTCAGAAGCTCATCGCCGACGACGACTATGAAGGGGCCGTCGAAGTGGCTCGCCAGCAGGAACAGAGCGGAGCGCAGATGCTCGACGTGAACATGGACGAGGGCCTGCTCGATTCGGTGGCGGCGATGACGCGCTTCCTGAACCTGCTGGGCTCGGAGCCGTCGGTCAGCCGCATTCCGTTCGTCCTCGACTCGTCGCGGTGGGACGTGCTCGAAGCTGGGCTCAAGTGCATTCAGGGCAAGGGCGTGGTCAACTCCATCAGCCTGAAGGACGGCGAGGGGCCCTTCGTCGAAAAGGCGAGCCTCGCGCGCCGCTACGGCGCTGCGGTCATCGTCATGGCCTTCGACGAACAGGGCCAGGCGGACTCCGTGGAGCGGAAGGTGGCCATCTGCGAGCGCGCCTACGAGATCCTCGTCGAGCGGGTCGGATTCCCGCCCGAAGACATCATCTTCGATCCGAACATATTCGCCGTGGGCACCGGAATCGAAGAGCACAACGAGTACGGTATCGCCTTCATCGATGCGACGCGCCTGATCAAGGAACGACTACCCCACACCCACGTGAGCGGAGGGGTCAGCAACGTCTCCTTCTCGTTCCGCGGCAGTCCCCGCGTGCGGGAAGCCATGCACACGGCTTTCCTCTATCACGCGATCAAGGCCGGCCTCGACATGGCCATCGTGAACGCCGGGGCCCTACCGGTCTACGACGACGTGCCACCGGACCTCCTCGAGGCCGTGGAGGACGTCCTCTTCAACAGGCGTGCGGATGCCACGGAACGCCTGACCGCTCTGGCCACAGAATACGCGGGTGCCGGAAAGACGATCGAGAAGGACGACGCCTGGCGTGCGGGATCGGTCGAGGATCGCCTTCGGCACGCCTTGATCCACGGCGTGACGGAATACATCGAGGAGGACACCGAAGAGGCGCGGGTGCAACGGGCACGGGCCCTCGACGTCATCGAGGGACCGCTAATGGATGGCATGAACGTGGTCGGGGACCTTTTCGGCTCGGGAAAGATGTTCCTTCCGCAGGTCGTGAAGAGCGCCCGTGTCATGAAGAAGGCCGTTGCCTACCTATTCCCCTTCATCGAAGCGGAGAAGGCAGGGGGCGCCGAGGCACGGTCATCCGCGGGCAAGATCGTCATGGCCACGGTAAAGGGAGACGTGCACGACATCGGGAAGAACATCGTGTCGGTGGTGCTTCAGTGTAACGGCTACGAAGTGGTGGACCTGGGGGTGATGGTCCCGGCGGCCACCATCTTGGAGGCGGCCCGCGATCACGACGCCGACGTGATCGGACTCAGCGGTCTCATCACGCCCTCCTTGGACCAGATGGTTCACGTCGCCGCCGAAATGGAGCGCCTGCAGTTCGAGGTGCCCCTTCTCATCGGCGGAGCGACCACGTCGCGCAGACATACCGCGGTTCGCATCGACGAGAAGTACCACGGTCCGACGGTCCATGTCACGGACGCCTCGCGTTGCGTGCCCGTGCTACGAGCGCTCTTGGCCGAAGAGGGCCGGGAGGCCTTCCTGGAGGAGTTGCGGGAGGGTCACCGGCGAGAACGGGAAGCCCACGCGGCGAAGAGCGACCGGTCGCGCCTGGTCTCCCTTGAAGAAGCACGCGCAAACAAGGTCGAGGTCGACTGGGCGGTTCACGGTCCCGTGGTCCCCAGGGAGACAGGAGTCCACGTCTTCGACGAGTACCCCCTCGCCGAGCTCGTCCGATACATCGATTGGACCCCCTTCTTCCAGGCGTGGGAGATCAAAGGGCGCTTCCCAGAAGTGCTTGACGCCGAGGCAACCAGGGAGCCGGCTCGAAGCCTCTTCTACGACGCCCAGCAGCTCCTGACCCAGATCATGGACGAGGGGCTCTTGCGGGCAGCTGCCGTCGCTGGACTGTTCCCTGCCCACAGCGTGGGCGACGACGTCGAGATCCTCGGACCCGACGGGCAGTGGGCTACGATCCACGGGCTTCGTCAGCAGTTCGCGAAGCAGAACGGCCGACCCAACGTGTGTCTTTCGGACTTCGTGGCCCCGAAGGGGGCGGGACTCCGGGACCACGTCGGCGCGTTCGTGGTCACGGCCGGACTCGGGTTGGACGAGTTTTGCCGGTTTCTCGAGGCCGATTCGGACGACTACCAGAGCATCATGGCCAAAGCCCTCGCGGACCGTTTGGCCGAAGCGCTCGCCGAACGCATGCACGAGCGGGTCAGAACCGAGTTGTGGGGCTACTCGGGTGAGGAGCGCCTCGCCAGCGAAGACCTGATCGCCGAGCGCTACCTGGGAATCCGCCCGGCACCGGGTTATCCGGCGTGTCCCGACCACACTCAGAAGCGAGCACTGTTCGACCTTCTCGACGCGGAGAATCGCATCGGCGTGCGGCTCACCGAGAGCTACGCGATGCACCCGGGCGCGTCGGTCTCGGGCTGGTACTTCGCGCACCCGGAGGCCCATTACTTCGGCGTCGGCCGCATCGGTCGAGATCAGGTGGCCGACTATGCGCGGCGCACCGCCATGACCGTCCGGGAAGCGGAGCGGTGGTTGTCCCCCAACCTGGGCTACGACCCGGAAAGCGAGGGGTCGTGAACGTATCGAATGAGGACGGCGGGCGGCTGCGAGCACTCATCGACGACGGGCGGGTCCACGTGCTGGACGGCGCCATGGGAACCGAGCTGTACGCTCGTGGCGTGTTCGTGAACGTCTCCTATGACGGGCTCAACCTGGAGACGCCGGACATCGTCGAGGCCATCCACCGGGACTACGTGGCTGCCGGCGCCGAGATCGTGGAGACCAACACTTTCGGTGCCAATCCGATCAAGCTCTCCAGCCACGGGCTAGCCGACCGCACCGAGGAGATCAACCGGGTCGCGGTGGAGCTCGCCCGGCGGGCCGCCAACGGCAACGCGGCGGTCGCCGGAGCCATAGGCCCGCTCGGCATCCGCATCGAACCCTTCGGTCCCACGTCGCGAGACGAGGCGCAGGAGCTCTACCGACGACAGGTGAACGGTCTCCTGGAAGGCGGAGTCGACGGCTTCATCCTTGAGACGTTCAGTGATTTGAACGAGTTGGAGCAGGCGTTCCGGGCCGTGCGGAGCGCCTCCGGCCTGCCGGTCTTCTGTCAGATCACCGTGGGCGAGGACGGGCGCACGTCGTACGGGACGTCGCCCGAGACCGTGGCATCGGAGGTCACGCACTGGGGGGCCGACGTCATCGGTCTGAATTGTTCGGTCGGGCCGGCCGTGATGCTCGACGCCCTGGAACGCATGGCTCAGGTGACCGACCAGCCGCTGTCCGCTCAGCCGAACGCCGGCCTTCCGCGGGCCGTGGGCGACCGCAAGATCTACCTGGCGAGCCCGGAGTACATGGCCCAGTACGCTCGACGCATGATCGACGCGGGGGCACGATTCGTGGGCGGCTGTTGCGGCACCAGCCCGGACCACGTCCGGAAGATCAGGACCGTGGTGGCGAGTGCCCAGGTGTCCGTCCCCCGGGTGAGGGTGGAGGGCGGCGGCCCACAGTCGCGCGACACCCAGCCGGAGGTTCCGGTCGGCGACCGATCCGAATGGGGACGCAAGCTCACCGCGATGGAATTCGTGACCAGCTTGGAGATCGTCCCTCCCAAGGGTTGGGATCCGGAAGGGATGCTCGACCAGTGTAGGAAGATCCAAGAGGCCGGCGCCGATTCGGTCAACGTCCTGGACAGCCCTCACGCCCGCAGCAGGATGAGCGCGCTTCCGGCCGCGCTGCTCATCCAACAGCAGGTCGGGATCGAGACCATCGTCCACTACCCGTGCCGGGACCGGAACATGCCCCGCATGGTCAGCGACCTTCTCGGTGCGGAGGCAGGCGGGATACGCAACCTGCTCGTCGTGACGGGGCGACCGCCCACGACCGGACCCTATCCCGACTCGACCGCCGTCCTCGACATCGATTCGATCGGGCTCACGAACGTGGTCCGAGGCCTGAACCGAGGCGTCGATCCGGGGGGAAGCGGCATCGGCGGACCCACACGTTTCGTCATCGGGGTCCGCGTGAACCCGGTCGCAGTCGAGCGGGATCAGGAGATCGGGCGCCTCCGATGGAAGGCGGATGCCGGGGCCCACTTCGTCGTGACTCCTCCCCTGTTCGCCCCTCGACGCTTGAAGGCCTTCCTCGCCGAGGTCTCCGACCTCGACGTGCCGGTCGTCGTGGGCCTGCGGCCCCTCAGCTCGCTGGGCGAAGCCGAGTTCCTACACAACGAGGTGCCGGGCATCGAGATTCCCGTTGAGACGCTCAAGCGCATGGAGGACGCCCATGCGCGCGGCCCCGAGGCGGCCGTGACCGAAGGAGTCCGGATCGCCATCGAGGTATTCGAGCAGGTCCGAGAGGTCGTGGCGGGAACACACATCAGCGTGCCGACGGATCACCTCGACGCGGCCCTGGCGGTGCTGGCCGGCGTCGAGCCTACAGGCTAACTGCGGCTCCGTTCCAGCACTTCCGCGAGGCGATCCTGCACTCGACGGTGGCCTAGGTTACTCACGTAGACCTTCTCCGCGCCTGCGGACCGCAGCGCCCTCAATGTGCGGGCCAGAACCTCCTCGGGCGCGACGCCCGCAGCGAACTCCCGTGTGAGTTCTTCCACGGGCACCGGAAAGTAGTCCTTCAACACGCCGAGGGTCTCGGCCTTGGCGCTCCAGTAGTAGAAGACCCCGAAGACACCTGGAACCGCCACGTTCCGTTTGTCACACTCCTCGAGTAACGCCGCCACCCGGTCGACGCTGTGGTGTGATACCACCTGAGTCAGGTAGAAGTCGGCGGATACGTTGTCGGCGCTCAGGTAGTCCACCTGCTTGGCGATGTCCCGGTGCGGATTCGCCCAGCCGCCTAGAGAGAGGGTCGGCTGACGTTGACGGATCCGCTCGCGGAGCAGGTACGCGTGAGGGACACAACGAGGTGGTCCCACCGAGGCGTCGCCTCCGACCACGGTGATGGCCTCGAAGCCCAAGGACTGAGCCCGGTCCGCATAGGTGAGACAGTACTCCAGACTGTGCTTGCACGTCAGAAACGGAACGAGCCGAGACAGCGGGACATCGGAGCCTACGTTCCCCGACAAGTGGCTCAGATTCTCCTCTTCCCGCGACCCCACGGCATCATCCGTCAGAAACACGAAGACGTCGTTCAGCGCGAGACTGCGAATCGAGTGGTTGAGATCGATCCAGGTGTCCATCCCTTCGGCGGCACTCAGTCCACTACGGGGAGGCCTGAGTTCGACCGTCACCAAGGGGTCCGGTCCAGTCAGCCGCTCCACGAGACCGGATCGCGACGGATCATCGCCGGGGGCCCAACCCGCCATTGAACCGGTCACCCCCTACCACCCACGAGATTCTCGATGTCCTCGGCCCCCACCGGCAACGCGCTCGTCAGCACCTCGTGACCGTCTCCCGTGACGAGGACGTCATCCTCGATGCGCACGCCGATGTCCAAAAAGTCGCTGGGGACGCCGATCGCTCCGGCCCCGTCGGGTCTGAAATAGAGCCCGGGCTCCACGGTGAGGACCATTCCCGGCTCGAGCACACGAGACTCGCCTGCGGACGTGTAGGCGCCGACGTCGTGAACGTCGAGGCCCAACCAGTGCGAGGTCTGGTGCGGAAAGAACCGCTTGTAGCTCTCGTCCTCGAGAATCTCCTCCCGCCCGCCCTCCAGGACGCCCAGCGCCGACAAACCGTCCATCAGCTCGTCGCGGGCCTCCCGGTGGACCTGCGCGACGGTCGTCCCCGGGCGCACGGCCTCGACCGCCCGTCGATTCGCCCGAAACACGACCTCGTACACGGAGCGCTGGATGTCGGAGAATCGGCCCGAGGCGGGCAGCGTGCGGGTCACGTCCGCGGCGTAGAGATCCCACTCGGCGCCCGCATCCACCAGCACCATTTCCCCGTCCTCCACGGTACGCTCGTTCGACACGTAGTGGAGAACGCAGGCGTTGGGACCCGACCCGACGATCGTGGGATAGGCCGGCCCCCAGGCCCCACGCTTCCGAAACCCCGAGTCGAGCACGGCCTCGAGCTCCCATTCCCCGACCCCGGGCCGCAAGACGGCGCAGAGGTCGTGATAGGCATCGACGGTCACGGAGGCCGCCCGGCGCAATCGGTCCACCTCCTGCGAGTCCTTCACCAGGCGCATGGAATCGAGGATCTCGCCCGGATCCACGATGGACCTCGGTCCTATCCCCTTGCGCGCCCCGCTTCGCCTGGCCGTGCCGAGGGCCTTCACGACAAGGTCCTGCACCTGCGATCCCACTCCCATACGGAAGTGGACGCTTTCGGTCCCCGCCAAAAGGTGAGGCAGTCGCTTCTCCACCTCACCGATGTCGTATACCTGGTCGGCACCGAAGATCTCCGCGGCTCGCTCGGGACCCACACGCGCCCCGTTCCAACGCTCCGCCTCTTCGTCGCGTGGCTGGACGAAGAGGACGAAATCGCCGTTGTCTCCCCCCGGCCGGAGGATGGCCAACGCTCGCGGCTCCACGACGCCGGTCAGGTAGAAGAGGTCACTGTCCGCCCGGTATCGTCGCTCCGTATCCCGCGACTTGAGCGATACCGGGGCGGCCGGAAGGACGAGGACCGAGCCCTCGAGTGCATCGAGAGCCCGCTCGCGCCGGACGCTGAAGGCGTCCGGCGAGAATCCCAGCATGGGTTCTGTGCGGTGGCTCAAGTCTCGTCTCCGGGGTTTCGGTCGGCCTGCGAAAGTAGGGGGCTTGCGAGCCACCCCACAACCGGAGCGGTGACTGGATGTGACCCGATGTGACCCTTTCCGCCGATCCCTCGTCTAGTACACAGCCTCGAAACGGAAAGACACTGACTTCATAAGGAGCGAACCATGTACAGAGCACCAGCTTCCAGCAGCGGAGCCCCGGGATTCGTGATGTTGATCGTCATCCTTTGGGGAGCCATACAGATGGTCGGGTGCACCGACACACCGAGCGCCCCCGGCCTCGACAACCTGCCTCCGATCGACGATGTGGAAATCGAGATGGCGACGGATCCCGATCTCGCCGCGTCGCTCATCGAAGACGTATCCAGCTTCATGACCGCAAACATGACGGCCGCGGCCTCCTTGGAGATCTCGACGGCCGAGAGTCTCTTCAGCCAGGCCCGCGTCGAGTTGCCTCGGGGCGACTATGAGCGAGTCCGCGCTTTGGGCGACCAGGCCCGCGAAGCGCTCGGCCGGGGTCTCGCACGAGGACGCGATCGTTCCAGCCTGGACAACTACATCGACCGCGCCAGACATCTGCGCCGGCGATTGGCGGCGGGTGACACCGACGACTTCGATCGTCCCGCCGACTTGGCGCGAGACCTCGATCGCCTTCTGGGTGATGCGACGGCCGCCCTCAACCGAGGCGACGACGCCGCCGCCGGAAAACGGGTGGTCGAGGCGCACGAGCGTGCCGACCGCAGCCGTGCCCGGCGCCATGACGGAGATCCCGAGAAGGGGGCTCGCCTCGCGGTGGCCATGGCGGCGCAGGCCGTGGAGCTCGCCAACCGTCTCCTGAACGGTACAGAGATCACCGAGCGCCAGCAGCACCTCCTTGACACCGCGGCGCGCCTGGCGGCGTCTTCGGCGGAGGCCTTCCAGAACGGGCATTTCCGGCAGGCCATCATGCTCGGCCAAAAGGCGGTGAGCGTGTCGCTGATGGCGGTCGTCCGACCGGACGGCGTCACGGACGAGGAGGTCAGCGCTCTGATCGAGTTGGCCGAAGCCGAGCTCGAGGCCGCACGGGCCGCGCTGGCGCTGGAGCCGAACGAGGAGCTCCAGAAGCTGCTCAACAGAGCGGTCGCAGCCTTCGAGACGGGCGTCCAACACATCGAGAACGGCAACACTCGCGGCATCCAGCTGGTCTGGAGAGCCGCCGTGGTGGGTGCCGTCATCGCCAGCTGACGCACCCCGGATCAGGACGAACAGAGTGTCGTCGGGTGACGGACGCCATCGGCAGCGCCGGGGGGAGCGAACCGCCCCCCCGGCGCTCGCCGTAGGTACCCACCACGGCCTCCGCACCGCACGATCGTTCGCCGGAATGTGACCCCGAGCATGTTTTCCTCGTCTATCGTATGGGGCCCCGATACCTTTCCCTCAATGTCAGCAGACGAACGCAGCGACGGCGAGGTGGTCCGGGAGATCCTCGGTGGGCAGCACGAGATGTACTGCGTGCTCGTTCGCCGGTATCAGGATGTTCTGTACAAGCACGCCTACCGAATGGTGGGCCGGGCGGACGACGCCGCCGACATCGTGCAGAGGACCCTGGTGAGCGGCTTTCAGAAGTTGAACCGCTGCCGTGACCCCGAGAGGGTGGGCGGCTGGCTGTTCCGAATCGCCGCGAACCTCTGCAAGGACTTCTTGAAGAGTCCGCGCAGAGGCGACCTCTCTCTCGAGGGAGCGTCGGCGACGGTCATCGACCGATCGAGCCCCGACGCGGACCTGGAACGAGAGGAGATGAAGGAACGGGTTCGGCAGGCATTGGACCGGTTGAATCCGGAACAGCGTGAGGCCTTCGTGCTGAAGCATCTCGAAGGCCGATCGTACGAGGAGATGGCGATCCTTTTGGGCGCGTCGAAGTCGGCCCTGAAAATGAGGGTACTGCGAGCCCGAGAGGAGCTCCAGTCACTGCTTGAGGTGTACCGATGAGCACAGACTTGAATACCTACCTGGACGGCGAAGGGGAGTTCGAGGATCTGAGCCCCGAAGCCCGGGCCGAAGCCGAGGCGTGGCAGCGGCTCACGGCGGTGCTGAAGGCGGACGAGCCGAAACAGGCGCCGCCGTGGATGGAGAACGCGGTCATGAGCGAGATCGCGTTGGCGCGTGCGCCGAAGGAGAGCGTATTCGATTGGCTGCTCCGGCCGCGCACCATCCGCATGTCTCCGCTGACGAGTCTGGCCCTGGCCGCCGCCGCGGTGGCCGTCGTGGCTCTCCTGCCGGAGAGGGCATCTCTCACGCCCGACCCCGGTCCCATCGCCGTCACCGAGATCCTCGTGGAATTCTCGCTGGAGGCGCCGGGAGCCACCACGGTCGCCGTGGCCGGGGACTTCAGCGGTTGGGAGAGCGACTTCGTCCTGGAGGACGCGGACGAGGACGGCATCTGGACCGGGCGCATCCCGGTAACGCCGGGCCTCCACAAGTACATGTTCGTCATCGACGGTACAAATTGGGTGACCGACCCCCGCGCGCAGCGATATTCCGACGACGGATTCGGCAACCGCAACGCGGTCCTGGCCGTCGCACCCCCGTCGTCGCTGTGAACCCGATGACCCGGCGTATCGTGGACGGTCCCGTCCTCGCGAGGACGGCAGGAGTCCTCCTGCTGATGGCGGCGCTCGGTCCCGTCGGTGCGTCCGGCCAGTGGGGAGACGTGCGCCTCGAGGTCGGCGGATCGAGGGCGTTCGCCGCCGCCGGCACCGACCTCGACGCTTCGACGTACCTCACGCTCGGTCTTCAGGCCGACCGCTGGACACCGTCGGGTAGCGGCGTGTTCGCCGGTGTCTTCGGGGGCATGGCCACCGACTCGGTCGGCGGCGACTGGGGGAGTCTGCTCCTGGGCGGCAAAGTCGTTGCGGGCGCGGGCGGACCCGTGGAATTCAGCCTCTCGGGCTCCGCGTACGGCTTCGCCGTGGGTGAGCCCTACGTCTATGAAGCCGTCACCGCCTCGGCCCGGCCGGAGGTGCGCATCCCGGTGGGCCGCGCCGCCCTGGTCCTGTACGGGGAGGGAGGCAAGGGCTCGTCGACCATCGAGTTTCGGCAGACCGCTCACGTGAGGTCGTTCACTCAGGACCTCTGGCACTACGGAGGTGGTCCCGAGCTGCAGCTGCGCCTGGGCAGGGCCGTCGCAGCGGCATCGTTCGGAGTGCTCGAGACCGAGGGTGGGACCTATCGAAGGGGCGAGTTCCAACTCCGCTCCGCCGGAAGGAACGGATCGCTGGTCGACGCCGTCCTGAGGGTTTGGGAGACGCCTCTGGGGACCGAGACGACCGGAAGCGTCGCCTTGACGATCCCCGTGGGCGGCCCGAACTGGTTCGCTCAGCTGGTGGGTGGCCGTACCGACCCCGACCCATTGGTGCAGAGCGAGCCCGGCGGGCAGGGTGGGCTCGTGATAGGACGCCGGCTGGTCCGATTCGGCCGGAGCACGGGCACGCCGGTGGTGGCCCTGGGGCAGATGCCGGGTGGGGGAGCGACCGCCCTCTTCCGCATGGAGAATCGAGACGCACAGCGCGTCGACGTTCTCGGTGATTTTTCGAGTTGGGAACCGCAGGCCATGGCTCGCGACGGTCGAGCCTGGATCCTGGAGATTCCGTTGACGACCGGTACGTACCACTTCGGCTTTCTGGTAGATGGAGAGTGGTTCGTGCCCGACGCAGCCCCGGGTCGGGTGAGCGACGACTGGGGACAGATGAACGCTACGATCGTGGTCCCATGAAGGAGGGACTCAAAATGACGTCCAATACGAGGATGGTGACGACCCTGGCGCTGTTGGCCCTGGTGGCCGGCGGCTCGGGCGGTGACGTGTTCGGGCAAGATCAGGCGCAGCGGGTACGCGACACCTATTCCCCGGAGGCCGCAGCCGAAATCCAGGCTCTCGTCGACGAGGCCGCCCGCAGCGGAATCCCGACGACGCCTCTGTATGACAAGGCGCTCGAGGGGGCCGCGAAGAGGGTCCCGGCCGCCCGTGTCATGCCGGCTCTCCGCGAGTACTCGGGACGCATGCAGCGCGCCCAGGGGTTCCTGGGGGGCACACGCGAAGTCGCTTGGGTCGTGGCCGGAGCCGACGCGCTGCGTCGTGGGGTGGAGTCGGACGCCCTGACGACGATCGGTCGTGAGGCGGGTGAACGGACCCCGATGGCGTTGGTGGTCATCGGCGACCTCGTGGAGGCCGGGGTTCCCGCCGGGCGAGCCATGGAGGTCATGCAAGAGGCGCTGGCGCGGACGTCGGGCGAGGACGGTCTGCTCGAGGTGCCTACGACCTTGCGCCGGCTCGTGCGCGAAGGTGCACTCGCACGGGACGCGGCGGGCGACGTGCTGAGGGCCATGAGGGACGGCGTGTCGCTGCGGCAGGTACGCCACCGCGTGCCCGGCCGATCGGATTCGCGGCCGCAAGCACGGCCCATCCCACAGGGGTCGGACCCGACGAGGGTCAGGCGCTCAGGGTAGCTCGAACGTGATGGCCGGCGCCTGTTCGACGAGCCCGTGGCGGAACCAGCTTCGAATCCGTTCCAGGCGATCCACCAGCAGCCACGGCTCGCCGGTTCGCGAGAGCCCGTGTGAGGACCGTGGATATCGAACCAATTCCACGGGCACTCCCAGCTTCTTGAGGGCCATGAACCACTGTTCCCCATCGCCGATCGGTGTCCGGAAGTCGTTCTCACTGTGGATGATGAGTGTGGGGGCCGTCACGTTCTCTACGTAGGAGATGGGTGAGAGACGTCGATAGAGCGCGCGCCGCTCCCACGGATCGCCGTAGAACTCGTACCGTGTGAGCCCCTGAGCGTCGGACGATCCCCACCAGCCCTCCCAATTGGCGATGGAGCGAGAGGTCACCGCCGCGTGGAAACGATCCGACGTCGCCGTCAGCCAGTTGGTCATGAATCCCCCGTAACTTCCGCCGGAGACCCCGAGCCTGGACGCATCGGCGTCGGGATACTTGGCCAACGCCGCATCCACCCCAGACAGGAAGTCCTCGCTGTCCATCACACCCCACTGGCCTCGCGTGGCGTACTTGAAGTCGTGCCCGTACGCGCTCGATCCTCGCGGATTGGAGTAGAGGACGAAGAATCCGGCCGCGGACAAGACGTGGAAGGTGGGGAAGAACGTGTTGCCGTAAGCGCCGTGGGGTCCTCCATGGATCTTTAGGATCAACGGGTACTTCCGCCCCGCCTGATAGTCCACCGGCTTGACGACCCAACCCTCGATCTCGACACCGTCGCCCACGGTCCAAGTGAGACGTTCGGGCGCCACGAGGGCGACCTGAGACATCCAGTCCCGGTTGAGCGACGTGGCCTGCCGCTCGCCGGTCCCGTCACCTCGGGCCACGAAGAACTCGGTGGGTGAAACGGCGTCCGTAGCGGTGTAGGCCATGATGTGCCCGAGGTCCGAGAACGAAATGCCGCTGAGCCGGCGCTCGCCTCGGGTCACCTGTGTGACGGGGCCACCCGCGGCGGGCACCCGGAAGAGGTGACGGTCGCCACCGATCGACGCCTCGAAGAGAAGCCCGGTTCCGTCGGCGGTCCATTCCGGAGGCCCGGGGTCCAGGTCCCAATCGGCGGTGAGGTTGACGGGAACACCCTCGAAGCGGCCGTCGGCCCCGATGTCCACCACCACGAGATCCTGGGGCGCTCCCCGCTCCGACGTGTACTGGAACGCCAGCCGCCCGCCGTCGGGCGACGGTGCCGGCGACGTCTCGGAACCGGGGTTCTCTGTGACGCGGCTGACGGAGCCGTCGGTCACGCGAGCCACCCAGATGTCTTGCGTAAGGTCTTCGTTGGTTTCGTCGTGCTGAAGCTCGTCTCCGGCGAAGAAGAGAGAGCGGCCGTCGGCGGACCAGCGCACGTTCGACTTGTTGAACGGAAGCTCGGTCAGACGACGGGGCGACCCACCCTCCGCCGAGACCAAATACAACTGGTCGGCGACCTCCACCGAAGGATCCGGACGCAGCGTCTGAGTCCCGTCGCTCTTGTACCGACCGGAAGTGATGACGTGGCCGTCGAAGCGCTCGGCGTCAAGCGTGCGCGAGACGGCGTCGGGAGCGATCCACCCCTCCCGGTCCTCGAGGGCCGAATCCTCGGGCTCGGCCAGGTAAGCGATCCACTGGCCGTCCCGGGACCACACCGGATCGCCACGTACGCCCGCGACGTGGAAGGCCTCCCCCCCCGGCCCCATGACCCGGACGAACCACGTCGAGTTCGGATCCTCCCCCCGGGCCGAGGTGAAGGACAGCAGAGACCCGTCGAACGACCAGATGGGAGAGTGGGCATCCTCCGTGGGGTCGGTGAACCGGTAGGCCTCACCGTCCGGACGCCCGTTCTCGAGAGCCTGCATCCAGACTGCCCGCTGGCGCTTGTTCTCCTCCTCCAGAACGCGTGTCACCGTGAAGGCGACCAAACTCCCCGGCAGGAGACACCGCCACGTCGGACACCTCGACGATGTCGTAGTAGTCCTCGGGCTGGAAACCCCGCTGCTGGCCGACGACGGGAGCCAGGACCCCGAACGCCAGAGTCAGCAGAGTCAGGCCGAGTCCACTCTTCGGGATCACGCTCATAGTCTCCGTCTCACGCCGGTAGCGGTGGGTGTCTCACCGGGCGTCCGGTAGATCGCACAAGGAAGCCGCTTCACACCCGCGGAGCGGATCGATTCGCGGCCAGCAAATCTATGTGGCATAGGCACTCGCCTCAAGCATCCCGGCTTCATCGTCGTGCCCGCCCGGGGAGCGGATCCCGGGAGAGGCTCGGACGACATCGATGGGGTCCCCAAATGCAAGGCCGATGCCAGCGGGCGCAAGCGAACCCGAATATGGCTACCTTGCCGGGAGACCGAGCGTTCCGATCCCGTGAAGGATCGAGGTACTGGGATGGAGACACGATCGAAAGCCGACGCCTTCCGATTCGGGCGAGTACTTTGCCTGGCCCTCGTCATGATCGCCTTGGCGCTGCCGCGACCCTCCCTTACCGCACAGCTACTCGGCGGAACGTTGGTCGAGGAGGCCAGCGGGGTCCCAGTGGACGGCGCGGCAGTGGTCCTGCTCGACGAGGCCGGCAGCCAGATTTCCTGGCGACTTACCGACCCGGGCGGCCGCTTCAGCTTCGTTCTCCAGCGCGGCGGTACCTTCAGGCTCCGGGCGGACCGCATAGGCCACGCGAGCGCGCTGTCGGACCCGATCCCCGTGGAAGCCGACCAAACGGTTCGGTATCGCCTCGAGATTCCCGTGGAGGCGATCGTACTGGGGAGGGTCTGAACAACCCCCATCTTGGGAGGAACGCGATCGGTTGCGGTTCGAAGATCCGGTTCGAAGACCTATCGGAGCGATGAAGTGCTGGCTGGCGCGCCGGAGAAACGGTCCGAACCGTCAGGAAGTCGCTTCGATGTGTCCGGCTCCCGCCCTCGGGCGGTCCATGGGCCGCGCGTTATCCGGTCGCGTAGCGGCCAGCGATGAGCAGATTCGAGAACCCGAGCAGCAACGCGATGCGCTGCGTGTTCTTCGCCAGTCCCCGGTAGCGCACCTTACCGTACCCGAAGCGCCGCTTCACATACAAGAACGGATGCTCCACCTTCGCCCGCACCGATGCCTTGCGCTTCTCGGCCGCCGCCTCGGCGCCGTCCCGATCGAGCAGGCGACGCTTGCCCGGCTTCATCGCCACCTGCCAGGCGACGTCGCAACCCCTGTTCTCCGGGCGCTTGTCCACACCCTGGTAGCCCGCGTCGCCCCATGCCTCCGTCTCGTCACCATGCAGCAGCACGCACGCCTGCGTCACGTCCGCCGCGTTGGCGGCCGTCGTCGCCAAGCTGTGCGCCAGACCCGATTCGGCGTCCACCCCGATATGCGCCTTCATCCCGAAGTACCACTGGTTTCCCTTCTTCGTCTGGTGCATCTCCGGATCCCGTTCTCCCCTGCGGTTCTTCGTCGACGACGGCGCGTCAATGATGCTCGCATCCACGATCGTCCCCGTCTTCAACCGATGCCCGAGAGACGCCAGATGCGTATTGATCTCCTCGAACAACCCCATCCCCAAGCCCTGCGTCTCCAGCAGGTGACGGAAGTTCAGGATCGTCGTCTCGTCCGGCAAAGAACCGCTCAGGCGCAGACCCGCAAAGCGGCGCACTGACTCCACCTCGTAGAGCAGATCCTCCATGCCCGGATCGCTCACGTTGTAGAACAGCTGCACACAATGAACCCGCAGCATCACCCCAAGCGGATAGGGGCGGCGGCCACGGCCAGCCTTCGGATAGAACGGCTCGATCCGATCCTCCAGCTGTTGCCAGGGAATCAGCCCCTCCATCTTCTCCAGGAAAATCTCCCGGCGCGTCCGCCGCTTCTTCGAATCGTACTCCAGCTCCGCGAAAGTCATCTGAAGCTCCATGGCCCGCTCACAACTCCCCGGTCGTTTCATACCATGAAACTACACCCGTCTTGTTCAGAGTTTCCCTGGCTGGCCTGACCGTCGAAAGTGATCGCCGATGCCAGATACGTCCTGGATCGAGCGAAGCGACCGCGCGCGTTTGGGAGGAAGCCCGCAAGGCGCTGGAGGCCACCTCGCAAACCACCCGACGTGGGCTCTATCGATATGTCATCCGACATTTCGAACGGGAGTTGGACGCACGGGGCAGCCGGGTCCTGATGGAAGAAAGCCGGATCGACAGGCAGCTCACATCCAACCCCTGGAAGAGCCTGCCCGTGGATGACCTGCTGAGTGGCGGATTCGTCCGGCCGGACGGCGACGGGAGCGCCTACTACGCGCCGGATGCCGACGTGCTGCTGTCCGATGCCTTCCTCGACACGCACTGCATGCGCCTCGCCGACGGCGAGAACGACTCAGAAGGGCTGATCGGGCTCGCCTTCGAGCCCGTCGGAGATCGTGGCATCACGGAGATCAGCGGTGTTCTCTGGGTCGATCCCTCCAACGGAGAGTTACGGTGGCTCGATTACGGATACGAGTATCTGGACGTGCCGAATCGGGAGCGGCTGGGCGGTCGGGTGCGCTTCGAGGGTCTTCCGGACGGCACCTGGATCGTCCGGGACTGGGTGATCCGTATGCCTCTGCTGTCCGCCACACGATTGCGGACCGGAGGCCTGCGAACGGAGTTGATCGGCATCAAGGAGCAGGGGGGCCTCATCGTCCGTGTGAGTGATACGCGAAACGAGATCGTCCTCGACTCCCGGGCCGGCATCGTAGAGGGGGTGGTGCTGGACTCGGCCGGGGCCGGCCCCGTTTCAGGGGCCGTCGTCCTCCTCGACGACACGGACCGCGCCACAACCGACGAAGAAGGGCGATTTCGGTTCTCCTCCCTTCCTGCCGGCAACTACGGCCTTCGTGTATCCAACCCCGCTCTCGACGTTGTGGGGCTCGGCGCGCCGGTCGTCTACGTCGAGTCCGTTCCGGGCGAGGTCTCCACCGCCCGACTCATGTTCCCGGGGGTCGTCGATGCGCTCACGGAGATGTGCGGACCCCATGAACCCAGGGCGGGCGGCGGAATCATGACGGGTCACCTTCTACAGACCTCGGGGGACCCCGCCCCGGGAGCCCGCATCTCGATCCGCTGGCAGGAGGTACGAGCGCTCGCGGGCGGCTTCCAGCGCCAAGACTTGGAGGCGCAGGTGGCCGTCGAGCGGTACGACGGCTCGTATGCGGCGTGCGGGCTTCCTCGAGACCGCTGGCTCGAGATCGTGGTCGAGTGGGAGGGCCGCGAGACACGGCCGGAGCGATGGCGCTTTCCCGGGATGACCGTCGTAGTGAAGAAAGACCTTACGGTTACCCCGGGCGGGCCCTAGTCACAGCGCCCGGACGGGCCTCGACCATCCGGCCTCCGAGGGCGAGCCCCGTCGCGGACGCGAATCTGCTCGCACGCCGGAACGACGAACGCCGGGCAGGTCGTGCCCACCCGTTGGTGGTCACGCCCCCGCCCGGCGCCGTCTCGGAGAAGCTCCGACTGGTTCGGCTCAGCTCGGTGTAAGCTGGTCGAAGTACGCGGACACCGAGAAGCCTACCGGGTCGACCTGATCGTACTGACCCTTCGAGAAGTGGCCGGTGGTCGGGAAGTACGGCGGCGGCTCTTCAGAGGCACACGCGTCGTAGCTGTAGCGCTTCACATAACCCGTGCCCGATCCGGTCCCGACCGCTCCACGGGTACTCTGGATGATCCCACCCGTCAGGTAGAGGCAGCCGCGGCCCCAGACCTTGGCTTCGCAAGGCTCGTCATTCTTGCTGCCCTGGTTGTAGTTCTGCACCGTGAAGATGTTGAGGGCCAGCACGACACCGTCGAAGAACTCACTGCTCGTGTCGTCGTACGTACGGTGGTTCTGGTTGGTCCACGGCTGCTGTGGGGCGTTCAGGAGGTTGTCGGCCACGATGACGTCGTTGCCGGAGAAGACGCCCAACATGTCTTGGCACAACCCCGCGCCCGCGTTCGTGGCGTACACGACGTCGTCGGCGAAGATGATGTCGTCGGTGGCGGACAGGGTCACCTTGCCCCGGACAACACCGCTCAGGGCGACCTTGCCGCTGACCGCGATGACACCCTTGAAGGTCGGGTTGTATCTACGAGCCAGCGGGAAGAGATACCCGGCGTCGGGACGCCCCACGAGACCCGGAGCCTGTGTGCCGGTATAAGGGAGCC
Organism: Longimicrobiales bacterium; assembly: GCA_965226925.1. Lineage (GTDB taxonomy): Bacteria > Gemmatimonadota > Gemmatimonadetes > Longimicrobiales > Gaopeijiaceae > CBDDCX01. The sequence goes on from CBDDEN010000010.1 coordinate 392,684, forward strand.
AGGCACCGATGCCGTCGTTGACCACGAAGCCGTTGGTGATCGTCGAGTCGCCGCCCAGATAGCAGCGGCTGGTACCGGACGTCACGGCCTCGCTGCTCGTCTTGTCCGCCGTGGCGGGGTTGCCGTCATGGTCATAGGGGTGGTCCGCGGCCGAAACGAACAGGTTCCCGGCGTAGTGCGCACCGCAGTTCGTGTTGTTCCTCAGGTCGTTATCCCAGGCACCGACCACCCAAGCCTCGTCGTTCGACCGATAGACCTTGAAGAAGCCTTCGTCGTCATCGGTCACGTCGCCGTCGGCGTTCAGGTCGATCGCGACGAACTCGATGCGCGTGCTGGCCTCTCCGTATCCGCCTCCGGTGTCACCGATGAAGTAGGTGCCACCCGCGGCGGCCTGAGCCGCGACCTTGTTCAGATCCGCCGTCTGCGGCATGTCGATTCTGGGCACGTACTCTTCATATCCCATCTTGAACGTGCCGTACTGCGGAGTGGGCACGGTCTTGGCGGTACGCACTTCCTTATGGAAGGTGGCACCCGACGAGTAGATCTTCAGGTCCGAGTTGGTGTGGACCGGCCCGAAGATCTGGTCGCCGCCGCCGAACGAGATGTTGGACGGCTCGTTGTCGGTGAAGTAGGCGAACTTGGCAAAGCTCTCCTGGTAGACCTGTGAGCGTCGGACGACCTCTCCGCCACCCTCGTCTGTGACGACGGAGACGATGCCCCCGAAGATGCCGTACTGACCGGAGGTGACACCCGTCGGCCCGACGTACAGGTACCGCTTGACGCCCGGAATGACGTTGCCGTTTCCGTCGGTCACGGACGCGCCGTTCTCCAGCGTCGTGTACGCGCTATCCGGATACAGCGCCGGATTGCCGTTGATCATCGCGCGGGCGAGCTCCAGCCCGCTGTTGGCCACGATGTCGAGCTGGTTGCTGCGCTCGTAGTAGCGATTGGCCAGGATGTGATTGCCGCCCACCAGGACCGCGCCGGTCACCAGAGCGCCGACGACGAGCACCACCAGCATCGTAAGGACCAGAGCGAAGCCGTCCTTCGAGCCGAGATTCGAGATGTTGATTCGTGTCTTCATGGTTCTATACCCCTCTAGGGATCGACTCCACGTCTCTAGTTGACCGTGATCTGCTGGAGCAGTGAGAAGGACGACAGGGACGGTGTGCAGTCCTGTGCCGCGTGCACGTACTGATAGGTGCTGTCCACCTCGACGGTGGCGTCGTCGTACTGGTAGGTGTCCAGTCCGGCCGGGATGCTCAGCATCGGATCACCCCACAGGCCGGTATTCGGCACACCCCGTCGATAAATCACATACCGAATCACGTCGGTCTCACCCGACGTTTCGTCGATCGCGGGGGCCCAGGTGAGCCGCACATACGGCGAACCACCCCCGCCTATGACCACGACCTGCAGGTCATTGCCGAGCAGCGGCTCGTCTCCGCACGTTCCCACGATGCCGAAGCCGGCGTTGGGGAGGTCGATCACCCGACTCACGTCGGCGAACCTCTCGCCGGCCCCGGTCTGCCCGTTGGTCGCGCGGAAACTCACGCGCACCGCACGAACGCTGTCCGCCCTGGCGCTGTTCGCGGTATCCGTCGCGGACCCGTGCAGCTTCTCGGAGTGGAACAGCGGCAGGTCCCCGTCGGGGATGCTGTCCAGCTCCGAACTTTGACTCGTGTAGGTGCGCTTCCGGAAGTAGCGGAAGAACGGCGTCGAGCCCTGCTTGAGCAGATTCCTCGAGAGCACCTCGGGATCCGCCGTGTTCACCTTGCGCTTGAGTACGTAGTCGTCTTCACGCGTCGTCGAGGTGTCGGGCTCGAAGAAGTAGATGATCAACTCGGCCATGCTCGGCGTGCCTCCCGGGGCCCGATAGAGCGTATCCGGCCAAGAGAATGACGAGTTGGGAATCGAAATCCTCGTGCGCGGCGCCTGAACCATGCCGGTGGGCGCGTCCGGATCGATGTAAACGGCCGATACGTCGTTCGCCAGATTCGACGTGTAGTCCGCGGTGAAGGCGACCACGTCGTCCTTGGCGAGGACCATCGCCGGCTGTCCGGCCGGCACGTTGCTCCCCAGCGTCGACAGGTCGATCTCGAGCGTCTGATACGCATAACGGAGGTTCTGCAGCGTCAGCAGCTGATCGGAACCCTTGTTGAAGGCGTTTTGCTGTGCGGTCATGAAGCCCAGCGCGCCTGCAACGACGATCCCGAACACCAGCGTGACGATCAGAAGCTCGATCAGGGTGAATCCCGCCTTGCTCTTCAGAATATTCCGCATGTTCATGGTGCCCCCACAATCATGGTCCGGGTGATGTCCTCGGTGAGGCCTGGTCCTGAAACAGAGACAACGACTCTCTTGTAGTCGGTGTAGCGACCCGGCGCACCGGCCTCATACACCCACGCGATCTGGGTCACGCGATCATAGCCTTCGAGGCCTGGCAGATTGGTCTCGGTCCCCCCGTAGATGGAGTCCAGCGACGCATCACGCGGGTCCATGACGATCTGCGAAATCCGCCCTTCCACGGCCTGGAGCGCCTCAGACTTCACGCCGGTGCCCGATGCGGCCTGCATCATGAAACCTGCCGAAGCGCCCATGCCCAGAATGGCGGTGGTGAGGATGAGAACCGCCACAATCATCTCGACGATCGTGAATCCTTGTCTATTCATTATCAGCAGCCTTCCTGCCAAGCCAAAGTCCGATAGGTGTAGCAGCGCACGCGCCCCGTGGCCCGCTCAACTTGCAGGGCCCTCGAATCCTGAGGATTGCTCGCTCCCACGGCACGTACGGAGGTGATATAGATGACGCCCTCTTCACTGGCGGCGCCGTTGCGATGGAACGTGATGGCCGGGAGCGACTCCACCGTCTTGGTGAAGGAGATCGGGTCGGTCAGACCCATGATCGGATCGGCACCCCCGCGGTGGAACTTCACTCGCTCGGAGAGCTGAACCATCCTACGCTCCTCGCCCGAGTCCGTCTGACCATTGTTGTTCATGTCGTTGAGAACGAAGAACCGGTCCGCGTCCTCTTCGAACATGAGCACGTAGTCGTGTTGACGGAGGATCGACTGCCCCCGTGCGCTCGCCACGGCCGACGCGACTTCCTGAATGGCGGCGTCCAGCTGAAAGCGCGCGACGTCGATTCTGGGAAGCACGATGGTCATGAGAATGCCGACCACCGAAAGAACGATCAGGAGTTCCACCATCGTGAACCCCGCGATCGGCCGGTGCACGCAAACCCGACCGGGCACGTTCATCCGGGCGTCGTTCGCAGACTGAAGATCAGTTTTGTTTTTCATAGCATTGCTCCACGAACGACGGTTATCGCAAGGGGTGTGCCCGTAGGCCAAGCAGTGTGGAAAAGGGCGAAGAGCGAGGCTGCGAGCGGTTTTCTCTCCGAAGAGAGACGGAGCGACGTAGGCGGAATCACGGAAAACATTTCCCTTTTGGACATTTTTCCCGAACATTGGTCACCCCCCCCTTGAGTGCCCCGCCTCCGCGTGAGTCGGTGCACGAATGCGGCTTCCGGCCGGGGGATCCTCCGGGGGGGGCCAGGCAACAGACACCTGAATCTGTTCGTTCCCCCCACGCGGGGGCAACGATTTCTTGCGCGCCCCTGGACCGCCCGGTCGATAGACGAGTAAACTCGGGCAATGCCCCTCAGGGGCACGGGCCCGATAGAGACACCACTCGAGGACAGACCATGATGATGACGACCGTGCGCGTCGCGGCACGAGCCAGACGCTGGACTGTGAGGTCGGTGCTGGCGGCGGGGCTTTCAGGATGGGGGACCCTTGGGCTCTCGGCACAGGAGCTTCCGGACAGCGTGGTGCCCCTGGACTCGGTGGTCGTCACGGTCATCCGTGGCTCCGACGGCCTTGGACGGACCCCCTTCGCCGTGTCCGTCCAGGGCCAACAGGCCCTCCAGTCGGGGAACACGGGACTTTCCTTGGAGGAAGCGCTTCAGGGGCTTCCCGGGGTGCAGGTGCAGAACCGGTACAACTACACCGTCGGCGAACGGATATCGATCCGCGGCCTCGGAGCGCGAGCCCAGTTCGGCGTCCGTGGCCTCAAGGTCCTGGTCGACGGGATACCGGCGACCCTCGCGGACGGACAGTCCACGCTGGACCACCTGGACATCGGGTCCCTGGGACGAGTGGAGATCCTGCGTGGTCCCGCATCGGCCCTCTACGGGAACGGTGGCGGTGGCGTCCTGAGCTTCGAAACGGCGCAACCGCCCGACGTGTCCATCCGCCAGGAGGCGAAAGGCGTCTTCGGAGACGACGGTCTGGTGCGCCTGCAGAGCACGACCTCGGGAACGGCGGGAGGTGCCGCCTACCTCTTCAACTTGGCCCACTTGTCGTACGACGGCTTTCGCACCCACCCCGACGATCCGTCCGATTTCTTCGGTGGCGCCGACCGGCTGAACGCCAACGCCCAGCTGCGGACCGAGCTCGGCGGAGGATCGCTCCGTATCACGGGCAACTTCTTCGATCTCGACGGTGAGAACGCCGGCCAACTCAACCGGGCCGATCTCGAGGCCGGCGTCGTGACCGCCCGCGGGGTCAACGTGAGCCAGGGCTCTCGCAAGGCCGGCCACCAGGGACAGCTGGGTTTCGCGTGGTCCGGGCCCTTGGGTGGAGTGAACGCCCAGTTCTCCGGATGGGGCCTCTTCCGGAACATGGACAACCCCATTCCGCCTCGGATCATCGACCTCGAGCGCACCGCCTTCGGTACCCGTGCAGCCGTCTCCACGCAGACCCCCGGCGAGTCCGGTGACCTGACCTGGACGGCAGGCATCGACTTGGACTTCCAGCGTGACAGCCGCCTGAACTTCGACAACGACGGTGGGAGCCGAGGAGCCCTCACCTTGGATCAGTTCGAGACCGTCTCGGCAGCGGGTCTCTTCGTGCAGGTGCGGGCACCACTGTCGTCTCGGCTGTGGGCGATGGGCGGCTTGCGTTATGATCGCTTTCGCTTCAAGGCGAACGATCACCTGGTCACCGCCGACAACCCCGACGAATCGGGGATACGGACCATGGACGCGCTGAGCCCCACGTTGGGCCTGCATGTGGAGTACAGTCCGGCCCTCGTGTTCTACGGCAACGTAGCCACGTCACTGGACACGCCTTCCACGACGGAGCTCGTCAACCGTCCGGATGGCGGAGGGGGCTTCAATCCCGACCTCGCTCCGCAGCGAGGTGTCAGCGGGGAAATCGGGCTCCGGGGACAACTCAGGAGCCGAGTCGCTTACGAGGCCAGCGTATTCGTCACGGAGAGCACGGACGAGCTGGTCCCCTTCGAGGATGCGGCTCAGGAGGGTCGCACCTTTTTCAGGAACAGCGGTTCTTCCAAATACCAGGGATTCGAGGGATCGGCGCGGGCGGTCCTGCCCGAGGGGGTCCAGGCCCAGCTCACGTACACCTATGTCGACGCGACCTTCACCGACTACGTGTTGGACGGCGACGTGTTCGACGGGAACGACATACCGGGCCTCACGAGACACCGCCTGGACGGCTTTCTGCGTTTGACGAACGGGCCTTGGTTCGGGGAGGTCCGGGGGGACTACGTGGGCCGAATGGCGGTGGACGACGCCAACGGCGAGTACGCGAGCGCCTACTCGCTCTGGGAGGCACGGACGGGTCTCACCAAGGCCCGGCTGGGCCGCATCGAGGTTTCGCCGTTCGCCGGGGTCTCCAACATCTTGGACAAAACCTACGCGGCTGCGGTCGCCGTGAATGCCTTCGGCGGGAGGTATTACGAGCCCGGACCGGGTCGAGCGTTCTTCGCTGGAATCAGCGCCGCTTTCTAGCCGCGCCGGCCGTCGGGAGAAGGCAGGCGACCGGCGCCTCCTAGTGCCCCGGATCGCAGTAGGCTGGGTTGTTGACGACGGCCAAGGCGTTTCGCACAGCCCGCTCACCGTCGTCGTCCGAGGGGTGGCTGAGCAGCGTTCCCCCGGCAACCATCACGGACGAGCCCCCGCCGTCCAGGTTCAGTGCCTCGGTGGCACCGACCGCCGACAGTGCCTCGGTGAGCTCGACCAGCGTCATGCCCGACGAATAGGCACCCTGCCGGCCATCGACCACCAAGAGCCACAATCGCCCGGCGTCGGGATCATACCCCACGGCGGTCCGCGGATGACGGAAGGCCGCGAAGCTCTGCGCGGGGTCGAGCTCCAGCGCCATGACGGCGGCACCTTCATCCAACAGCTCGGGAAAACCACCCACGACCTGAGCCAACGAACCGGGATCGCCCGAAATCCAGGCTCCGGCCTCCAGGCTCCCTGCCTCTCCCACACGACTCATTCCGATCCAGGGATCGCTACCGGGTCTCCAAGCAAAGGCGGGCCGGGCACGAGCCCGCAGTAGCAGGCCATAGGTGACCTCCGGCCCCACCGGCCGTCCCTCCGGCGTGAAGAAGTCCCCGTTCACAGCCGCGAGCACACCGTGATCCCCTGCATGAGTCAACGAAGAAACGGTGGCGAGCCCAGGGTCGGCAGGCTGGTCGTGACCGGCCGGGAGCACAGCGAGTCCGAGGTCGCAGCGCACCAGATCGAGTCTCAACGCGTGAAGGGCCCATGGGCCCTTCGGCGACCAGACATAGTGGTAGGCGACCCCGTCCTGTAGGAAGCGACCTCTCACGGTGTCCGGCTCTAGGTAGTCCAGGAACGCGCGCGGGAGCGGCTCGACGGCCCGAACGGGATGGTCGGGTGGGGCGCACGACGATGTCACGACCATCATCGAGAGGCCCATCGCGGCCAGCCCGGCCGAGCGTGTCACGACTCTCATGGGGCCATCTCCACCAGTCGACTCTTCGCACTCGGGATTGGGTGATCTGCGACAACCCACAAGGGTCACTCGAAGCGGGGGGGAAAGGATAGCCCCCATTCGACGATTCCTCTATACTCCGCCTCCATGAGTTCTCGCGTCACCCCCGACTCCTTCGGCTGCCGAGGCGCTCCGCGGCGCAAGCCCGGGAGCATCGCCCGGTGCTTCTGGTTGTCGGTCGCCGTCGCCCTTCTGACGTTGGCACCTCCGCGTGCCCAGGCTCAGTCGACCGGGAACGACATGGAGTTCCGTCTGGGGGTGACCGCCTTCGGAATCGGTCTGGTAGGGCTCTCATTCGAGTTCCGCTGGGGTGACCGGAGCCTCGACACGAACCTGGCCACGTTCGGTTTCGAGGACATAAGCGTAGCGGTGACCGGCAAGCAGTATTTCGGCGGGGGCGACCTGCAGCCGTTCCTGGGAATCGGCCTCTGGAGTGTGACGGCGTTCGCCGAGGATGCGACGAAGAGAACGGGCCAGGCGCTGCTCCTCAGAATCCCCTTTGGAGCCAACTGGCAGGTGGCGAAGAGCCATGCCTTCGGTGGAAGCCTCGCCCTCAACGAAGGCCTCTGGATTCGGCGGAGCGACCCGATCGACAACACGCCCATCCGCCATCGACCGATCCCCCTGCCCGGCTTCTACTACCGCGCGAAGCCCTAGATCTCCTCCGCCTCGTCCCAGGTCCGCTCCCAGAACTCGTCCTCCTTCTCGCGGATCCGTTCCAGGTCGAGCGGCGGTGGATCGTCGGTCACCAACCTCCCCACCTCTTCGATTCGCCGCACGTCTTCATCGTCGAGATGTGGCGGCGGCATGCGCAACACCCTCCGGATCTCGACGCACATCCGAACCCAAGCGTAAACCACCAAACCACCGAGCAGGAACCAGAGGGCGGGCCAGGCGAAGCGCATGTTCAGACGACCGGCGACATTCCCACGTACTTGAGCCCGCTTCCGGTGTTGAAGACAACCACCTCGTCGTCGTCGTCGAGCGCGCCCATCCTCAAGAGCGCGGGGACGGCGGCGGCGGCGGCCCCGCCCTCCGGAGCCGCGAATATCCCGGTGTCGCGGCCCACGAACCCTACCCAATCCGCCATGTCCTGGTCGGGAATCGCCACGGCCGCGCCGCCCGACTCGCGAACGGCGCCCAGAATGAGGAAGTCTCCGACCGCCCCGGGAACCCGAAGACCCGACGCGTAGGTGGAGGCGTCCTGCCACATCTCGGCCGCAGTGGCTCCGCTCTCCCAGGCGCGCACCATCGGAGCACATCCCTCGGCTTGAACCGAGAACATCTTGGGCCGCTCCGGCCCGATCCAGCCGAGCCGCTCCATCTCGTCGAAGGCCTTCCACATGCCGATCAGTCCGGTTCCACCCCCCGTGGGATACACGATCCCGTCGGGAAGTCGCCCTCCGAGCTGCTCGAAGATCTCATACCCCATGGTCTTCTTGCCCTCCACCCGGTACGGCTCCTTGAGGGTGGAGAGGTCGAACCAGCCATGCTCCTCCACACCCTTCTTCACCACCTTGCCGCAGTCCGTGATCAACCCGTCCAAGAGCTGCACATCGGCCCCGAGGGCTCTCATCTCGGCAAGGATGGGAGCCGGCGTATCCGTCGGCACCACAACGTGGACCGGGAGACCGGCCGCCGCTCCGTAAGCGGAGGCCGCTCCACCCGCGTTGCCGGCGGACGGCAGGGCGAGTTCCGTGGCCCCCAGCTCCGCAGCTCGCGAAACGGCCAGACAGAGACCGCGGTCCTTGAAGCTACCGGTGGGGTTCTGTCCCTCGTTCTTCACCCACACCCGCCCGACACCCATCCGGGACGCGAGCCGGGGCGCAGCGAGGAGCGGCGTCCACCCTTCTCCCAGGCTGATCTGATACGCGCGATCGCGCACCGGCAACACTTCTTCATAGCGCCAAAGGTCGGACCTGCGCGCGCGCAGTTGCGAGGGTTGGAAGTCGGACCGAATAGAGTCCAGGTCATATCGCGCAAAATAGGGCTTGCCGGCGTCCGAAAGACCGTGCAGCGCCTCGCTCTCGACGGTCTCCCCGGTGGCTGTGCACTCCAGATGCGTCGCTCCGGCCAAGGGCCGTGACTGGTCGTTCATTCATATCTCGGTTCAGAGGGTGGATCCACGCGGGGAAGATAGGAGTGCGTGAGCATGCGTGCACCCAACGCCATCGCGATGACGGCGGGGGGAAGCAGCAGCCAAGGAGGCGAGTCACCGCCCGCCTCGAACCAGGCGCGCAAGGTCGGAACCGACGCGATCAGCACGACCGCGCCGTTGTTCACGAAGTGCATGAGCGCCCCCACCCAGATCGATGAAGTCGACAGGACGGCCCAAGCGAGTACCGCGCCGAGCCACGCCGTGGGAAGAAACCGGAACACGGACTCGAACGAGACATGGAAGACGCCGAAGACGAGTCCGTTCAGGAGGGCGACCCGGATGGCGGACCCACTCCCGCGAGTGCCGGCGAGGAAGACCCCCCTGAAGACCACCTCCTCGCAGAGTGCGGGTGTGACGGCGAAGATGACGAGCAACCACAGCAGTCTGGGCGTGCTCTCGGCTGTGAGCAGCTCGTCGAGTCCCTCCAGGAGCTCCCAAGGAATCGGAATGACGAAGCCCTGCAGCCAGGCGAGGAACCAACCGAGCGGCATCGCGCCCGCAATGAGCAGGATCGCCGCTCCCACCTGCCGGCCGTTCGGCCGCCGCAGGGACAGCGTGTCGCGAGCATCGAACCCGGCGGCACCCACGAAGAGCACCACCGGGCCGAGGAGCAGCAGCCACTCCGAGAGGAGCAATCCGGTTTCGCCCAATCGGGCCTGGAGAGGAAAGCCCAGATAGAAGAAGAGCGCCCCCACCGCCAGAATGAACACCAGCGCATGCGCGGGGCTGGGCGTAAGACCGCGAGGACCGAGCCATGCCCTGACCCGAGCTCCCGGGCCGCGGTTTTCCGACTCCACCTTCCCGTCACCCTCACCGAAGAGCACCTCTTCCCTGCCGAAAGACGCTGCGGCGAACGCCAGCGCGGCCCAAGCCCACAGCAGGGTCGTCGCCACAGCGACCAGAGAGGGCAACACCGCGGGGCTACCCGCCATCAACTCGCGAAAGAAGATCCCCACCCCCGCGACCGGTACGGCCGCCAGGGCGACCGTGAAGTCGATTCCGGGGAAGATGGGGAGCAGAGCCGGCACGATGACGGCCAGATAGATCGGCGTGAGCGCGTTCTGCGCTTCCTTGAAGGACCTCGACCGAAGGGCCACACCTAAAAAGAGCGAACCGAACAACACGGACAGCGGTACCAGGGTCGCGAAGATGGTGACCACGGCGCCGAGCGGGAGTGCGAACTCGATGTCGAGCGCGTCGCCCAGCCGGAAGAGGCCCGTCTGAAACGTGAGGAGCATGCTACCCAGGTTTAGGGCGGCGGCCACCACGCCGATGAGGGCTACCGTCAGGAACTTCCCGGCAACGATCTCCCTCGGTGGAACGGGAGCGGTCAGCAGCGTCTCGAGGGTTCCTCGCTCCTTCTCGCCGGCGGCCAGGTCGATAGCGGGGTAGAACGTGCCCAGCAACGTCATCAGGATCAGGAGCATGGGAAGGAAGCGACCCAACGCGTATCCCCCGAGCTCCTCGGCGCGGGCGACGGACGTGTCGGCCACGGCGAGAGGCCGAGCGAAGCCCGCCGGAAGGCCGCGCTCCGCGAGGCGGCCGGCCAGCAAGGAGTCCTGCCAGTGCTGTAAAGCTCTATCGACCAGTCCCCTCGCCCTCTGCGAGCGCTCGTCGGCCGCGTCGTACACGATCGTGACCGACTGCGTCGAGTCGGCGACCCGTGACGCACCGAACAGCACCACCGCCTGCACCGAGTCGGAGCGGACCGCCTCCACCGGGTCGGTCACGGCACGAACCGTCAGCTCCGCGAGGCCACCGAGAAACTCCCGAGCGTCTCCGGCGCCCGGCCCGATCACGCCGATGAGCGACGGCTCCGCCTCCAACTGCCGCAGCCCCAGAAGCGTGAGTTGCTCCGCAGCGATCATCAGGATCGGATAGAGAAGCACCGGGACGGCCACCATCATCACAAGGGTTCGGCGGTCCCTCAAGGTCTCCCTCAGCTCCTTCCGGAACACGACCCAAGCCATCTTCATGCCCGTTCTTCCACCAGAGAGAGGAAGGCCCGGGTCAGGCTCAGCTGCCCCGTCTCACGGAGAAGTGACTCGGGCGTGCCTTCCGCCACCAGACGGCCGGCGCTCAACACCCCGATCCGGTCGGCCAGGAGCTCGACCTCGGCCATTCGGTGGGTGGAGAACAGTATCGCCTTCCCGCGCGCACGCTCGTCCTCGATGAACCGGTAGATGACCTCACCGCTGAGCACGTCCAGCCCCATGGTGGGTTCATCCAGCACCAGGGCGGGGGGGTCGTGGACCAAGGCTCGAGCCACCGAGACCCGCTGTCTTTGGCCCGTGGAGAGCGTCCCGCACCGCTGGTTCGAGAAGTCCGCGATTCCGAAGGTGGCCACGAGGTCCGATACGCGACCTTGCAGCGCCCGCTCCTCCACTCCGTGAAGGCGACCGAAGTAGGTGAGCAACTCCGTCGGCGTGAGACGCTCGTAAAGCCCCATCGAAGCGGCCAGGAACCCGATCCGGGCGCGCACCTCGAGAGGCCGTCGGACCACATCTTTCCCGCCTACGGAGGCGGTCCCGGCCGTGGGGGTGAGTAGTGAGGCCAAACAGCGCAACGCCGTCGTCTTTCCCGCACCGTTCGGACCGAGCAGCGCATACACCTCCCCGGGCTCGACGCGCAGGGAGATCCCGTCGACCGCGTTGAGACGGCCATACGTCTTGGTGAGACCTTGGAACTCGATCATGGGCGGGACCGTATGCGAATCCATACGCTTCAGGCAACCCTCGCGAGCGTCGGCGACGTCAAAGGGACGGACACTCAAGCCCTGAAGGCATGAACGAAGCTCAACTGATCCGAAAAGCCGTCCAGGGGGATGGCGCTGCAGTCCGTTCACTGTACGAGCGGTATTCCCCCCGGGTCTACGCAGTCGTCCGCCGGATCGCGGCGGATGACGATTTGGCACACGACTACGCCCAAGAAGCGTGGATCAGAGCGATCCGGGCACTTCCGTCTTTCCGGGGGGACTCGCGCTTTTCCACCTGGCTCCACCGCATCGCGGTGAACTCGGCCCTTCAGGCCGTGCGGCGGGCGGAGTCGCGCGAGAACCGCGAGGCTCCGATGCCGGAGACGATCGCGGTGCCGCCGCCGCGCGCGGACGCGCTCCTGGGCCAAAGACTGGAGTGGGCGCTGGATTGCCTGCCCGAGCGAATGCGCGAGGTGCTGATCCTGCACGATGTGGAAGGTTACACGCACGATGAGATCGGGGAGTTGTTGGGGACGGCACCGGGGACCTCCAAGTCCCAGCTGTTCAAGGCACGCGGGAAGATGAGGGAGATGCTGAAGACGTTGCATACGCCGGATGATCGAGAGGAACTGGAAGCATGGAGCACCTGACAAGCGAAACGCTGGCCCGTCTCGTCGACGAGCGCCCCAACCCGAGCGAGCGAGAGCACATACACTCATGCGCCCGGTGCGCTCAGGAGCTACGGGCGTTCAGGCTCCAATCCGAGAGCCTGGGCGAGCTCACCGCCATCCGGCCGCCCGCGGGTGACTGGGAGTCGCTGGAAGCACGTCTGGTGAGCGAAGGTCTGATTCGGACCGAAGAGAGCTTCCGCCGCTTCGGATTCGCCGCGGCCCCGGCATGGATGCAGGGCGCCGCGGCTGTGGTTCTCTTCCTTGGCGGCACAGGCTTCGGCCTCGCGGTCACCACGCGGGGCGAGGCCCCCGATCCATTCTCGCTCGAGAACATGATGGTCCCCCTCTCACGGATCTCCACAGCGGACGAGGCGGCCCAGACCGTTCAGTTCGCCGAGCAGACCTATATGCAGGCGCTCGTGCGATTCCGTCAGCTGGCAGGCGGAAACAACGAATTCCGGTTCGAGGATCCGCTGAGCCGGGTGGCGGCCCTGGAGGGGCTCCTGGCAGCGAGTCAGGAAGCGCTGCGCCTCGCACCCGCCGATCCCGTCTTCAACGGGTTCCTCGTGAACGTGCTCGCGGAACGGCAGGAGACGCTCCGGCAGATTTCGGTGAACGGCGCGGACAACTGGTTCTGATGAGCCGCTTTCGATCGCTCTTGCCGCCCCCGATCCGACGAGAAAGGATGCGGATTCCCGGCTCGTGCGTGGGAATCGCCGTGTCTGTCGGGCTCGTCCTCGCCCCTGCACTCCTGCCGGCCCAGGTGAGCACGGTCCGGACCCAGGCCCGACCGAGCGTCGTCGCGGAGCGCGCCGGCCGAGGATGGATGGGGATCAGCCTCGACATCAACATCATTGGCGACGGCAGCCGGCCGGGCGAGACCGAGATTCGGGTCTTGCGCACCGTCGAGGGAAGCCCCGCCGCACAGGCCGGCATACTGCCGGGTGACGTCATTCGACGGATCGGACAGTTGCCGCTGACGCTTCCCGCGTGGGAGAAGCTGACGAGCGAGCTCGAGAGCGGTGACGAGGTCCATTTCGCGGTGCAGGGCCGCGACCGCCGACTGCGTGACGTGTACCTCACGGCCGGTGCGAGACCCGACTTCACGCTCCCGTCCGACGTGTCGGATCAGTTGGACGCGGTACGCGAGTCATTCGAAGCGCGACTCGAGTCAGCCCAAGGCCGGTGGGCCAGCCGAGATCACGTCAGGCTGCTCATCTCGGGAGGTCCCGCCGAGGCAGCTTCGAACCGCATCCTCGATCAAGCGAGGAGGAACGCCGTCGCGTTCGGCTACCGTTCGAGATCCGGTGGACCGCCACCCGATGTGCCATTCCCGAGTGAGCCCGCGGCGCCGGCGGAAGGTGAGATCTCGATCACGATGGGACCGCGTGGCTTCTTGTGGAGCTTCGGCGGAGACTCGGTGCAGGGTTGGTCGAGCTCGCAGCCCGTGTTGGTGGCTCCGAACGTCGAGGCGGGCGGTCGCTATTCCGTGGTCTTGAGCGCGGAGTCCGCTCTCCCGTTCGAGTATCTCCTCCTCTCGTCTCAGGAGGCCGACTCCCTGAAGACGGCGGTCATCCGACTGCGGACGGAGTTGAGCACGCTCAACGAGGCCACCCGTACGCGCGAGCGTGAGATCCTGGAGATCATCACGCAGCAGGCCCGGGAACTCGACGAGACCGATGCACACCTGAAGCGGTTGAGGTCCGACAACAACCGGGTCTCGGAGGAACTCTGGGAGGTCGCGGCACGGCTTGCGGAGGTTGGATCCCTCGAGAGACGGGAGCGCGAGCGGAGCGGCAGGACCGGCGTCACAGCGCCGACCGCCGTCGTCCAGGTCCGGACCGTGTCTGCAGGCCTGGTGGGTCGCAACTTCGTGGGCGGCGCCCAGCTCAGCGACCTGAATCCTGGCCTGTCGGAGTACTTCGGCACGGACCGCGGTGTGCTCGTCATCGACGTGTTGAGGGACACCCCGGCCTTCAGAGCCGGCCTGGTCCCCGGCGACGTCGTCGTCGGGGTCGGGGATACCGAGGTCGAGAGCTTGGTCGCCTTCCGCTCGGCGCTCAAGGAAGCCTACGCCCGAGAGCGCCGCGCTACCCTCTCCCTGATCCGCAAACGCCAACCACTCCTGGTGACGCTATCGCGGAGCTTGCAGGAATAGCCTTTACGGGCTGCTCAGATACCCGCCAGGCCAAAGCCTCCCACAAGTCCGCTGGGGGTCGGCGTCCTCGCCTTCCTACCGAACGTGGAGCGGGTTGTCGGTGTGTCGCGGGAACCCGTCCGCCGCGAAGCGGTGGTAGCGAAGCGGGGTTCCAGTGACACACCGACAACCCGCTACGACCACCAAAGCGAAAGCGAGGCCGCCGACCCCCCGCGACGCGCTCTACTATTCATAACGGAGGGCGTCGATCGGATTGAGCCTGGCGGCGCGCTGGGCGGGCCAGATGCCGAAGAACAGGCCGATGCCGGCGGAGAACCCCAGGGCTATCACGATCGACTCGCCTGCCACGGCCGTCTCCCAGTCGGCGAAGCGTGTCAGGGCCTCCGCCCCGCCCACGCCCACGAGCACGCCCAGGATGCCACCCATGATGCAAAGGACCAGAGCCTCGATCAGGAACTGGAACAGAATCGCGCGCTTGGTGGCGCCCAGTGCTTTGCGGACACCGATCTCGCGTGTCCGCTCGGTCACGCTCACGAGCATGATGTTCATGATGCCGATCCCGCCCACGATCAGGCTTATCGCGGCGATGCCTGCGAGAAGCATGGTGAAGGTCTGCGTGGTCTCGTTGAAGGTCGCCACCAAGTCGCTCGAGTTCCGTATCGAGAAGTCGGTGTTCTCACCGGGCTTGACCTTGTGCTCGCGCCGCAGGATCCGGTCGATCTCCGCGAAAGCCCGGTCCATGGCTCCCGTCGATGGGACCTGGGCGTAGATGGACGAGAGGCGATTGCGCCCTCCGAAGACCCGGAACTGGGCCGTCGAGGTGGGGATGAACACCTCCTCGTCGGGACGGAAGAAGCCGGCATCGCCCTTCTCTTCCATGACGCCCAGTACCTCGAACGGCTGCCCACGTATCTGGATCGTCTTCCCTACGAGGACGGAGGCGGGTGTTCCCAGTGATTCGGGGACGGCATAACCCAACACCGCAACGCGGCGCCGGCCCTGTACGTGTCCCTGGTTGAAGATCTCGCCGTGTTCGACATGCATGTTGTACATGTCGAAGTACTCGGGCCAAACCCCCCGGACCTGGTTGTTCGAATTCCAACGGAGATAGGCAACCTGCACTCGGGAGCTGATCATCGGCGAGATGCTGAGTAGGCCGCCGCTCTGGTCCCGCAGCGCCTCGGCGTCTTCCACCGTAAGGTCTTCGGTGTCGCCCGTGGACACGCCTCCGAAATACCGCTGCCCGGCGCTGATCGTGAGCACGTTGGTGCCCATCCTGGATATCTGATCCTCTACGCGGCGCTGCGCCCCCTCACCCAACGCCACCATGGCGATCACGGCGGAGACACCTATGATGATGCCCAACGTAGTGAGGAAGGAGCGGAGCGCGTTCGCACGAACGGCGGCCAGCGCCACCCAGATGATCTCTCGGATGAGCATGGTCTACCGGGGCCCGCGACCGCCACCGCTACCCGGCCCACCGCCCCCGAAGGGCGAGGACCTGGATCGGATACGCTCCAGGAACGCATCCTGGCTCGCCCTGAGCTGGGCGGCACCGATGAGAGCCACCTGCTCACCTTCCTCCAAGCCAACCACCACCTGAGTGAAGTCCCAGTCGTTCAGTCCGATCATCACGGCCCTTGGCTCGATCGTGCCGCCCGGTGCCATTACGAAGACGACGGCTCGCCGGGATTCCACCGCCGCCCCGCTACCGCCCTCGGCCGGATCGCCCGGCAGGCGGCCTGCACCGACAACCGCTCCGGCGCCGACTCCGCCACTCTGGCCCGGCGTCTCCCGAGCCGCACCCGGTTGCGTCGCCCCCCCTCCCCGCTCAGGCGTGACACCCTGTCCCCCGGCCCGTCGTCCCCCGCCCTGCCCAACGAGCCCTCCGCCGGAGCCCCGTCCGCCGCCCATGCCGGCGAACATGCTCCTCACGTCGACCGCGTCTTCGGAAAGCCCGAGGACCAGTGCGGCAGCCACCGCTTCCTGCGGCGTAACCACCGCCGCGTTGGGGATCAGCAGTACCGACGGAGCCTCAGCCACCGAGACCTCGACCTCGGCGTTCATTCCGGGTTTGAGCAAACCGGACCGGTTGTCGAGCCGCACGATGACCGGAAACATGGTCACGTTCTGCTGGACCACCGCCTGAGGTTCGATTTTCTCCACTTCACCGATGAACGGCCGGTCCGGGTAGGCCTCGACCGTGACGGTGGCCCGCATGCCGGAGCGGATCTCTCCCATATCGGTCTCGTCCACCAGGGTGCGGACCTGCATCTGCTCCAGATTCGCCATGACGAGGAGCACGGTCCCGCCCGACACGTTCTGTGAAGCCGACTGGATGACCTGACCCTCTTCGACGTTTTTCTCGAGGATGGTCCCAGCCATGGGCGCGCGTATCGTCACGTCCTCGAGGCGCAGCTGTGCGAGCTCATGGTTCGTCTTCGCCTTCACGAGGGTCGCCTGCGCGTTGGCGAACTCGAGGTTCTTGCTCTCGTGCTCCTGCACGGAGATCACTCCGGATTCGAGCAGTCCCGCGGAACGCGTGAGCTGTGCCCGTGCGATGTCGACGTGCATCTGCAGGATTTCACCTGACGCCTTTGATTTCACCTCGACCTTTCGCACGGGCTCGACGTTCCCCGTGGCCTCGGCCGTGATCGCCAGGTCGCCGCGCTCGACGACCGCGCTCTGCACGGTCGGAGCCTCGTCGGCTTCGCTGGTCCCGCAGGCCACCACAACCGGCAGGGCAAGCACAGCGCCCCAGGACTTCATGAGTCTCCAGACGGTCATACGTGTATTCCTGTCGGCTCGTGCAGAACATCCTTGGCAATGATGCCGTCGTGAAGATGAACATGCCGCTTGGTGTATTCCGCGATGTCACGTTCGTGTGTGACGACGACGATGGTCTGACCCTGGCCGTTCAATTCGACCAACACGGCCATGATCTCGTGGCCCGTCACCGAATCGAGATTTCCGGTCGGTTCGTCGGCGAGGAGGAGCGCCGGGTTGTTCACCAGGGCTCGTGCGACCGCCACCCTTTGCCGTTGGCCGCCCGACAGCTCCGGTGGTCGGTGATCCATACGATCCGCCAATCCCACCAACTCGAGCTTGCTCTCCGCCCTTTGCCGTCGCTCCTTGCCGCCCACCCCGGCGTAGATGAGCGGAAGCTCCACGTTGTGGAGCGCCGTGGCCCGCGGCAGGAGGTTGAAGGTCTGGAAGACGAATCCGATCTCCCGGTTCCGAATACGCGCGAGCTCGTCGTCCGAGAGGTCGCTGACCGCAGTCCCGTTCAGCCAGTAATCGCCCTCGGTAGGCGTGTCTAGACATCCGATGAGGTTCATGAACGTCGACTTACCACTCCCCGACGGCCCCATGATGGCCACGAACTCGCCGGGCTGGATGTCCAGGTCCACCCCCCGTAAGGCACGCACGGTTTCGGCGCCCAGAACGTAGTGTTTCTTGAGTCCACGGGTCTTGATGATCAGATCGCTCAAAGTTCCCTCCCCAGTATCGCCTCGAGTTCCGCCCGCGCCAGAACGTAGTCGTAGCGCGCGTTTACGAGGTCCACCCTCGCCTGATCGGATGCTATCTGACTCGTGATGACGTCCAGGATGATCGCCACCTCCGCTTCATACCGCGCTCGCGTGACCCTCAGGTCCTCGTCGGCCACGGCAACCGCCTCTTGGGCAATCTCGATCGCACGCTCGGCCGTCTCCAAGGCCCTGAGGGCCGCATCGGTCGCCTGCCGCGATCCCAGCCGGGCATCGTCTGCTTGGATACGCGCCAGACGCGTCGAATACTCAGCCCGCACCACGCTGGCCTCACGGTTGAAACCGTTGAAGAGGGGGTAGCTGAGGTTGAAGTTCAGGTTCCAGCTCGTGCTTCCTCCGTCGAACGACGCTTCTTGGTTCGCCCAGTTGTAGCCGCTGCTCAGGCTCAGGCTGGGGATGTACACGCTTTTCGACGAGGCGTATGCCTGCTGTGCAGCCGACGTGGCGGCCTCCGCGGCCAACACGGACGGAGCCAGGGACTCAGCGATCAGCAGGGCTTCAGTCTCGGGCATGGGCAGGGGCCGGGGCGAGAGGTCGCTGGGAGGCTCCGGAATCACCGGCGCGGCCTCGCCGATCTGTCGACCCAAGCCGAAGCGAGCGGCCCGCGTGGCGACCTCGGCGTTGAGTACCGCCTGCCGGGCGTTGATGAACTCGAGGCGAGCCCTCAGGGTGTCCGAGACGGTGCCCGCGCCGACGCGCACCTGAGTCCGCGTCATCTCGAGGCTCTGGTTCGCCTGTTCGATGCGACGTCGCGCGACCTCGAGGAGTTCTTCCTGCCGCAGGGCCTGGAAGAACAGGTTCTTGGTTTGGAGAATGACCCCGAATCGCTGATCCTGGCGCCGCGCCTCCGCGGCCCTCAGATCGGCCCTCGCTCCGCTCAGGTCCGAAAACCGCTGGCCACCTCGGAAGACATCGTAGCGCGCTGAAATGCCGGCGTTGAACGAATTGGAACTCCCCGAAACGAGCCGATCGGTCGCGGCGTCGAATCGCTCGGAGCTGCGCATCGACATTCCGGAATTCGTCGAGAGCGTCGGCATGAACGCCCCTACCGCCGTTCGCTTCGACTCCCCAGCATTGATCACGGACTGCTCGGACTGGGCCATCGCCGGGCTGAGGATCAGTGCCCGGCCGATGGCATCGTCCAGCGTCACCCGGGGCGCTCCGGGATCGAGGAGGGGTGTCTCTTGCGCAGTCCCCGGCGTGCTCAGGGCCACCAGTGCCCCGAGCGCAAGCATCAAGCGTATGGTCATGGGTCTACTTCTTCGAGCCCCGTGAGCGACGAGCACGTCGCTTGGCGTCGTGCTCCTCCAAGAGCACTTCGTACATCGAGCGCTGCTCGTCGGTCAGGACCTCCTTGATCTCTTCGCGAAGGTCGGCGACGACGGCCCGATAACGAGGCCGGAACTCCGCATCGAGATCGCGCATTCGCCCCCTATGGAAAGCCACGAGGGAGTCCACCGAGGCATCCTGTGCCGCGCTGAGGCCGACCCCGTCGACGATCCTCCCGTCACTCCGGCTCGAGCTCGCCTCACGTTCTGCCGTGGGCGGCGCCTCGGGCGTGCTGGCGCTCGCCGTCCGGTCCCAAGCGAGGCCCACCACGATGCCGCTTCCGAAGAGCAGAGCGAGCGCGGCTCCGACCACCACCTTGGCCCGTAACACCCTCTTGATCGGCAT
Organism: Longimicrobiales bacterium; assembly: GCA_965226925.1. Taxonomy (GTDB): domain Bacteria; phylum Gemmatimonadota; class Gemmatimonadetes; order Longimicrobiales; family Gaopeijiaceae; genus CBDDCX01. The sequence continues at coordinate 412,417 of CBDDEN010000010.1, forward strand.
CAATAGATCCCTCCGGCCAACAGGAAGACTCCGTCTGCAGCCCCCTCCAGGGCCATAAAATCGGGCAAGGTCCGATCCTCGAGTTCCTGCGTGAGGACCTCTTCAGGGCCCGCGACCGCAAGCGACCCGTCCGTTCGGCCCTGGGAGAGCAACACCGCCCCGACCGCCGCGGCCAAGGCCGCGGCCGGCACGAGAAATCGGACCCAGGACTGGGCGACGTCCAGGAACGTGACGTCCGCCATCTGGCGTCGTCTGGCCAGTTCGTTCGCCGCTCTCGTCATCACGCGGAATCGGAATCGGGCCCAATAGCCGGGGTCTTGGCTTCCGGGGTCGAGGACCCGCAGGTCGTATCCGTGCGCTCTGCGTCCCTCGTCTTCATGGCCGCCCAAACCGCTGATTCGACCGCTGCTCGTCATGCTCTCTCCATCTTGTCCGCCCTATGTTCGGACAGGCTCGAGTCCTCCTGTAACGCCTTCCTCGCGAAGTGGAGATGCGAGCGCACCGTGCCCGACGGAATCCCCAACCGCTCGGCGATCTCCCTGTGCTTCCATCCCTCGAGGTCGTGCAACAACAGAATCTCCCGTTGCACTTCGGACAGGCCGCCGAGAGCTCTCGACAGCCCATCCTCCAACTCCATCCTCTCCGCCATCTGCTCGGGGTTCGGCCCCTTCGCAGCCGCTCCGTCCGGCACGGCATCCGTTCCGCGGACGGCTTCGCGCCGCACCAGATTGCGTGCCCGGTTCCTCACGATCGTCATGAGCCACCCGGCGAACCGATCAGCATTCCTGCATTCCTCGATCCGCTCGAGCGCGACCATGAAGCCCTCCTGTGCGGCGTCCTCCGCATCCGCATGTCCCTTGGTCACCGAAAGCGCCACGGCATACGCGGCGCGCATATACCGATCGACGAGGGCCCCGAAGGCCGGACCGTCCCCGGCGCACGCCCGGCGAACCAGCCTCGCGTCCGGTACTTGTTCGGTCACATCCATGGAGACACCGCTACCGCCCTGGGTGTTGAGTCCCGCACCAACCTGAATCTCAGCGAAACGTGGCTCGTGTGCAAAACCGCGGACCTCGTGCGGTTCCGCTCCCACATATCGGCTGACGGCGGCACCCATGGGAGTCCTCGACAGCCCGGAACGTTAACTGCCGGGGACCGCGTCTCTTCCGGGCGCCGAGACACGGGCTGAGAGGCATGCTCGAGTTTCGCATCGAGAGGCCTACCGGGGACTCTCGCGGTGACCGGGCTCCGACAGGGGCCGTGGGGGCTGCTCCCGAGATGTCGCGACCCTCGCCGACGCTAGCACCTCGTTCAGGTCCGCCTCGAACAGGTGGTCGAGGGAGTCGCCTGGAAGGAGGGCCTCCCGCACCGCCACCAGAGGATCACTCGCCCTGTAGAACGTGACATGAAGTAGGGGGGCGCCGGGATCGGAAGGCGATCCCGTCGTGGCCCGGCCGGACAGCCGCGCGACCCACTCGACCCCCTCGGCGGTGAACTCGCGGGAGGGCAGGTCCTGTACTGCCGTCGGTTCGGCTCGACGGTCTCGTACTTCCCTGGCCGGTGTTGGGGCGGACCGCCCGGACTCCCGTTCCCCGCTTGCGCCCCGCGGGCGTCCCTGGCCTCCAGGCCCTTTAGGGCGTTCCCGTTGTCCGCGACCGCTCGGGCGCCGCAACTCCGGCGAGGGCGTGCTCGAGCCTTTACCCGACTGCCGGGCGGGCTTCGGGCCGGTATCTCCGACGACTTCTCTTATGGGCGTGGGCTTCGATCCCCTGCCCTCGTCTTTGGGTCCATCTCTTCCGTCCATGGCCTGAAAATGGCCCGCCCCATGGTGGTTCGCCAATGCCCCCGCGGAGAGGGCCCGGCACGAAACTCTCGACTTCTGTCCTGATTTGTCGTCATCTTATTGGGTCCAAGACCCCACGTCCCCCCGATCCACAGACATGCGAATGCCCGGAGGCAGCCTGAAGACCGGTGAAGCGAAGCGCGAGTATGGGCAGCTATTGCACCTTCACGCCCGGCTTCTGCGGCAGCTTCAGCAGATCCGCGACGATCTCGCCGCGCCGGGTACCGGGGCGATACTCCGAGCCATTCGACGCCGCACGGGATCCTCCCCGGACGAGGGCCTCTCCGATGTCGCCGGAGCGGTCGAGGAGGCCATTCGGGGACTCAAGCTGAGCGAGTCGAAGGTCCGAGAGGAGATCATGGCGGACCACCAGCATGCGGACGTGGAGGGGGTCTCCAATCTGCCGGCTCCGTTGGCCCGCTTCCTCGCGGAGCTCCAGGAACTTCCGGGCTTCTCGTTCGAGGTCATGCAGGACGAGAACCGGGGTTGGATCATCCGTTGGAAGGAACATACCGAGGCGGGGACCGTGCGCGGCTCTGGTCAGTTCTACGAGAGACCCTACGCCTGGCTGGACGACTGACGCAACCTGCCTACTCCCGCCCCCTCACGCGCCCCGCCTGAAGCGTAGAGAGCACCTCCTCACCATAGAAGGTACGGACATACTTGGCCTGAGCCTCCGTCACGCGACGGATGGTCCAGACGAGGCGGACATAGTTCGGCTCCGTAGGTGTCACCAAGAGCGCCATGCCCGCTTCTCGGGGTAGCCGGTTCCCCTTGCGGTTGTTACACGGAGAGCACGACGTAACCACGTTCTGCCATGAGTTGTCCCCGCCCCGGGAGATGGGGAGAAGGTGGTCGCGCGTCAGGAACTGCCGACCCTTGAGTTGCCCGCGGTGCCGTCCGCAATACCCGCACTGGTAGTCGTCCCGAGCGAACAGGAAGGTGTTGGTGACCTGCCGGCGGAATCGCCTGGGAACGTGCACATAACGAACGAGGCGAATGACCGTCGGAAAAGGCAGTTCCGTCCGAGGGGACCGGAAGGCACGGTCGTCGTCGGTCTCGAGGATATCGGCTTTCCGATCGAGCACCAACCGAATGGCCCGGCGGGCCGGAATGATCGTAAGCGGCTCGTATGACGCGTTCAGGGCCAGACAACCCATTGCTCTGGCTTCCCCCCTCCACGGTTCTCACGGGGGCACTCGGCCCCGCCTCCAATAGCTACTACACGCGAGAGCCGCGGTGGCTCCCCAGACGGGCCGCGCACGACCGATCGTACCCGACATCCCTTCACGATACCGTAGCCCGCCCCGAGGCACCTCCAACAGATACGGTGAACCGACCGCACCCGCCAGGGCGCACCCACGCCGCCCTTGGGCGTTCAGAGTAGTGCCGTTGGATCGCGGTCGATGGCTATCCGCACGTCCGAGCCTCGGGGCCGGAACCCGGCCTGGAGCATGCGCGACACGGCTCCGAGCGCCTTCGCCGAAGGGCTTCGAAGCATGAAGTGCCACCGCCACCGTCGGTGTAGGCGCTCGATGGGAGAGGGTGCCGGTCCGATCAGATCGACCGAAGAGTCGTGGTGCAGGCGCCCCCTGAGCCAGCGCGCCGCCGCCTCCGCGTTGCGTGCTGCGCTGTCAGCAACCGGACTGCTCACCACGACGTTGACGAGCCGCACCATCGGGGGATAAGCCGGGTCGCTCCGCTCCGCCATCTCGCGACTGGCGAACCCTGCGAAGTCGTGATCCAGGACCGACTGGATCGCGTAGTGGTCGGGGAGGGACGTCTGGACGAGCACCTCGCCGCCCAGCTCTCCGCGGCCCGCGCGGCCTGCCACCTGACTCAGGAGCTGGAAGGTCCGCTCGCTCGCCCGGAAGTCCGGCAGGTGGATCCCGACGTCGGCGTTCACCACGCCGACCAAGGTCACCCTGGGGAAGTCGAGACCCTTGGCGATCATCTGAGTGCCCAGCAGGATGTCCACCTCACCACGTTCGACGCGCCCCAGGATCTCGTGGTGGGACCACTTTCCCGAGGTCGTGTCCACGTCCATGCGTGCGATGCGGGCGCTGGGAAACGTCTCGGAGACCACCTTCTCGACTTGCTCCGTGCCGAGCCCTCGGAACGACAGGTCGTCGGAACCGCACCGAGGGCATCGGGAAGGCGCCGGAGCTTCGTGCCGGCAGTGATGGCACACGAGACGGTTCGTTAGGCGATGGTACGTCATCGAGATGGAGCAGTGGGGGCAGATCTCCACGTCTCCGCACTCCCGACACTGGACAAAGGAGGAGTAACCTCGACGGTTCAGTAAGAGAATGGTCTGCTCGCTCCGCTCGAGGCGCAGGCGCACGGCCTCCACGAGGGGGGGCGTCAGCACGACGCCGCCCTCACTGCGAGCGGCCCCGTCGCCGCCCTTCGCCCGACGCTGCGCCCGGAGGTCCACCAGCCGGACGGGTGGGAGGCGTCCTCCCCCGACGCGATCCGGAAGGGAGATACGGCTGTACTTGCCGCGGTCCACGTTGTGCCAACTCTCGAGCGACGGAGTCGCGCTGCCCAACACGCACAGGGCACCCTCCTGGAAAGCCCGTACTACCGCCATGTCACGCGCGTGGTATCGCGGAGCCTCGGATTGTTTGTAGCTACCGTCGTGCTCCTCGTCCACGACGATCGCGCCGAGGTCGGCCACCGGCGCGAACAACGCCGAACGAGCCCCCACCGCGATCCGGCGGTGCCCCGCTCGCAGCTGTCTCCAGGCGTCGTAGCGCTCTCCGTCGGAGAGAGCCGAGTGGAGCACCGCCACCTCGTCACCGAATCGGGCCCGGAAGCGGGCCACCGTCTGCGGCGTCAGAGAGATCTCCGGAACGAGCACGATGGCTCCTTTACCCTGTGCGAGCACGTGACTGAGCAGCTCGATGTACACGAGCGTCTTGCCCGATCCCGTGACGCCGTGCAGGAGGAACGGCTCCGAGGGGCCCCCGTCGAACGTGTCGATGAGCGTCCGGATCGCGGCCGCCTGCCGAACGGTCGGTTCGTGCCTGTCGCGCTCCTCCACCGGGATCTGCGCGAAGGGGTCACGCTGCACCTCACGGTCTTCGACGACGGCCAGCCCCTTGTCCTCCAGTCCCTGGACGACGCTTCTGCTGAAACCAGCCTGTCCGGTGAGATGTGCCAGTTCCACCGTCCCTCCGGACGCCGTCAGCGCATGGTACGCCTCCGCCTGCCGGCGGGCTCGCCCGAAGAGCGCCTCGAGTTCCTCGAGGTCGTCGATCCAGCGCTCGAGCCGGACCACCCTCTCGGTCTTCACTGAAGGGGACCGAGGCGGGAGCGTTTCGTGACTCAGTATCCCCCGCGCCGAGAGGGATCGAATCTCCGGCCAAATGGACCCCATCGAGAGCGCCTTACGAAGAGCCCGGACGCTCAGTGGTGCCCCTTTGGCCGCAAGAGCCTCGACGAGTCGCAGCTCCCTGGGCTTGGCCTTGCCGACCTCGACGCCCGTCAGAGTGACGACGTCGCGAGACGTGTCGGAGAGCACCGCCGGAAGCATCGTGCGCAGGGTGATGCCCAGAGGCGCCACGTAATAGTCCGACATCCACCGAGCCAGTCGAAGCTGGGTGGGTGGAACGACGGGTGAGGGATCCAGAACGGCGAGGACCGGCCTGACGCCCTTTCTACCCTCGTCGTCGGCCGCGTCGACCACGAACCCGATGCGTTCCTCGCGACGAAACGGGACCAATACACGGGTCCCCGGCTCCGGGACCGGCTCGGACACGGAGTACGTGAACGTCCGATCCAAAGGGAGCGGCAAGGCCACCTGGACGAACGAAGGAGAGTCGCTCACGGCCACACGAGTAGAGAGCGGTCGGGTCAGTCGAGCAACGACAGGATCTCGTCCTGCCGCTCCCGGGGGGTGACCTCCGGGCCGTTCACCCCGAAATGAACGTTGATCTCACTTCGGATCCCCACGTCGTTCGGCAGATAGACACCGGGCTCGATGGAAAAGCCCACCCCCGGTACGAGAAGACGGTCATCGCGCGTCTCGAGATTGTCCAGATTCGGTCCGCTACCGTGCAACTCCAAATCCATGGAGTGACCGGTACGGTGCACGAAGTAGTCGCCAAACCCAGCGTCGGTCAGGAATCCGCGGCAAACGTCGTCGACCTCGAAGCCATGAACCTCGCGCGCCTCGCCGTGACACTGCCGGAGGAACTCCACACCGGCCTCGCGGGAGCCACGTACCGCCTCCCAGATCGCCTGCACTCGTCCGGGCACGGCGTCCGCCAAGATCCCCATCCAGGTCTGGTCGGCGGGCACGCCGCCTTCCGTCTGCTTTCCCCAAAGATCGATGAGCAGCACCTCACCCTCGAGGATCAGCGCTCCGGCGTCGCGAGGGTCATAGTGAGGATCGGCGGCGTTGGGTCCGATGGCGACATGGGTGTCGATGTCGACTCCCACACCCCGATCGGTGAGCGCCGAGCGAATCCAGGCCCCGAGTTGTCCCTCGAGAAGGGGCGAGCCCTGGCGAACGTGATCGGCAGCCCGGGCGAAGGCGTCCAGAGCGACCTGGCGCACCGTCTCGGCCGAGGCCCTGTGCTCCTCGAGTTGCTCTTCGGACCACACCGAGTAGAAGGCCGAGACGAGGTTACCCGAGGTCACGGGCTCGACCCCCGCCTCTCTGAACAACTCCAGCATGCCCGCCGGAATACGATCGAGCGTGGGGACACTGGAGCGAGAGGACACCTCCATGGCCAAGCGCGTGCGCCCGGCGACCAACTCCGCCAGTTTGCTCTCCATCTCGCGCCAACTCGAATAATCCTGCTTGGCCCAGGGCCAATGGCGCCACGACGAGTGCTCGATGGCATGTATCAACGCGACCGGTTCCCCCACGGTAGGCACCAGGGCGAAGGAGCGTCGAGTCGTCCGATCCAGCCCTACCATGGCACTCGCCACCGGATTCTGACCGCGGAAGTCGAAAAAAAGCCACCCGTCCAGGCCGGCCGCCTTCAGAGCCTCCTGAACGCGTCCTACCCGCTCCGGGTCGGTCATCGGGGCGATCTTGCTCACGTCGAACAATTGCCTTTCCGTTGTCGTCAATCCTGGGGGTCCACTTCATCGCCGAACAGGGGGAGTCCGGTCACCTGTTCGCCTTCGAGCGAGGCGTCCGGATCTTCGAAAGCGCCCTGCCCCGACGCGGTGGTGGCCGTAACCACCGCCGGGGACAAGGGCGGCCCGTCTCCCGCCGCGGCTTCGGCGCGGTCGACGCCCGGCGCCGTTCCGGCCTTCACGCCCTTGACCAGGTCGAGCCCCAGGATGCGCTCATGTGTGAGAAGCCTGTGCACCTCCCGCTCCCTGGCCATCGCGGTCCACAACCCACTCCACCCCCACCGTTGGCGTGCCCGGCGGAGGATACCGAGCTTCTCACCCAAGCTGAACAACTCCGCGAAGTCGGGGAACGGCTTCGCGATGCGAGGCCGAAACGCCGTCTCTTCGTCGGACCAATCCTCGGTATGGAGATGCTCGAGGCCCGCGCCTCTCAAGATCCTCTTCCACTCCACCAGCATGAGGGGCCGGCATCCGAGATGATCGGACAGCACCGCCCGCCGCTCCGGGTCTACGGGCGCCTTCCAGACGGGCTGAACGACGACGACGGTGGCGCCGGGTTTCGCGACCCTCACGAGTTCGTCGACGGCGGCCTCGGGCTCGACGCGTGAAGTCAGGCCCAGCTCGGCGACGACCACGTCGAAGATACCGTCACGGAAAGGCAAGGCATCCATCTCGCCGGGTTGGACGTGGACCCGGTCCAACAGGCCGAGCGCTCGCAGGCGCTCTTCCGAGCGTTCCAGCAAGAGCGGATCCGCTTCCACCCCCGAGCCAAGGACGTCGTGTTCGTCGACGAAGTACTCGAGAGTGACCGCGAGACCGGAAGGAACCACCAGTACCTCGTGGCCGGGTCTCATCTCGGTGAGGAGGGCGATTTGGCGGTAGAGGTCCACTCCGCCCGGCGGAAACAGGGGTCGCCGACTCAGATGGAGGAGATCGAGCATCGACGGGACGCCTACAGCGACCCGCTCCCGCTCCTGACCGGGGGTGTCTGGACTCATGAGGGAAAGTAGAGCGCCGCAACTCGGAGGGGCAATGTGCCTCCTGCGGCGCTAGAAGCCTGTGCCAGGCTTCTAGAAGATCGGCTCCTCCGCCGCATCCATCTCGCGGAGGGCATCGCGCAGCCTGGTTTCGTCTTCGGCAGACAACTCTCCCTCGGGCACCGCTCCGTCTCTCGTCGGATCGCGCATGTATCGAAGCGCCACGATCACGACTCCAAAACCCAGAAGTAACGCACCGGGGGGAACGAGCCAGGCGAGCAAGCCCCTACCCGAAGCGCGCGGGTAGGCGAGGTATTCCTCTCCATGACGCGAGAGAACCCAGTTCACGAGGTCGTCCGTGCTCCCGACCTCTCGGGCCATGGCCTGAAGGCTGTCCCTCAGCAGCGCCCCCTGATAAGACGTGCACACTTCGAGCATGAGCCCGGGACAGTACGGTGACTTGAGACGCCCGATGGCCTCGTCAGCCACGGGATGGGGCTCGACGGGATTCCTCAGGGCGTCGTCCACGTCCTGCGCGGAAACGGGGATCACCGGTGAGCCGAACGCAGCGATCACCACGAGGCCGCAGATCTGGAGCTTTCTCAGCATCAGAGTGCCTTCACTGGTCAGGTGTGTTAGTGAGGTGTAGCCGTAGCGACTCCTGTCAACTACCCCTGGGTGCCGAGGAAAGAGCCCTCTCAACTTCCGAGATCTACAGCGGCAAGGGCTCTGAGCACCGCTGCCGCGCCGAGACCCGTCCGTTGGGGATCGTACCCACCTTCCAGCGCCGCTACGATTCCGACCCCCTCGGTTCGGTCCATCACTTCACGCGTCAGCGCGTGGAGATCCTCCGGCTCCAACAACATGTCTCCAAGCGGGTCACCGGCCATGACGTCGAATCCTGCGGAGATCAGGACGAAGTCGGGAGCGCACACCTCCAGGGCCTGTGTCAGTGCATCGGAGAAGTGGCTCCTGTACTCGTCGGCGGGCGTGGCGGCCGGGAGTGGCACGTTTAGCGTCCACCGCTCCCCCTCGCCCACACCCGTCTCGTCCGCGGGCCCCGTCCCGGGGTAGTGAGGCCATTGGTGAAGGGATACATAGAACACCGTACCGTCGGTGTAGAACACGTCCTGCGTACCGTTTCCGTGGTGCACGTCCCAGTCCAGGATGAGCACCCGCTCCGCGCGTCTCGTCGCCTGAAGCCACCGCGCAGCCACCGCGACGTGGTTTATGAGACAGAACCCCATGGCCCGATCCGGGGTCGCGTGATGCCCTGGTGGACGTGTAGCGACGAAAGCCGAAGCAAGAGTCCCGTCCGCCACGGCCTCTACGGCGGTGATCAATGCCCCGGACGAGCCGACCGCCGCCCGCCACGAAGCGGGGGAAACGACGGTGTCGGGATCCAGCCGAACCAAGGTGGCCTCCCGCTCGGCCCGCTCGGCGGCCTCGCGGACGCGCTGCAGATGGGCCGCAGAATGCACACGCAGCAGGTCCTCTTCCGCCGCCTCGCCCGCCTCGACTTGGACCACCTTGTCGTGGAGCGCGAGGAGGTCCTTCCCTACGGTGGAAGCAAGGGACCTCAGACGGCCTTGATGTTCCGGATGCCCCCAGCCCGTATCGTGAAGAGGCGACGCCGCGTGGAGGAGGAATCCTACCGGGGCAGGATCAGTCACCGGCGCCGACCGCGGCGCGCTCTTGCGCGTCCGCGATGCGCTCCTGGATCGTCCGGACCGTGTAGGCCCTCGAGCGCAGCGCGATCAGGGCGTCACAGGCGGCACTCGTGGCCGACATGGTCGTGAAGTATGGAACCTTGTGGGTGATCGCGGCGCGGCGCATGGCGTAGTCGTCGTATTGGGACTTCTTGCCGAGTGGTGTGTTGATAAGCAGATCCACCTTCCCCGAGACGATTCGATCGACGATGTCGGGCCGTCCCTCACCGACCTTGTAGACCCGATCGCAGGGTATGCCGAGCCGAGTCAGGTACTGATAGGTGCCCTTGGTGGCCCAAATCACGAAGCCCAGATCGTGGAGCCTGCGGAGAATGGGAGTCACGGTCGCCTTGTCCCGATCGTTGACCGTCACCACCAGCGTTCCACCCTTGACCGGCAGAAGGTTGTACGACGCGGCCTGCGCCTTGGCGATGGCCATGCCGAAGGAGTCGTCGAACCCCATGACCTCGCCGGTGGACCGCATCTCGGGGCCCAGCAAGATGTCGACGTCGAACCGGTCGAAGGGGAAGACCGATTCCTTCACCGCCACGCCCGCAACGGGTGGCTCCTTCGGAATGTCCATGTCGGCGATCTTCTCGCCCGCCATGATCCTGGCCGCCAATCGCGCGAGAGGTACGCCGGTCGCCTTACTCACGAAGGGGACCGTACGAGAAGCCCGCGGATTCACCTCCAAGACGTATACGACGCCGTCACGGATGGCGTACTGGATGTTGAGCAGCCCCACCACGCCGAGCTCGAGCGCGAACTTGCGCGTCTTGTCCTTCATCTCGGCGATCTCCGCGGCCCCGAGCAGGTACGGCGGCAGCACGCACGCCGAGTCTCCGGAGTGCACACCTGCGTCCTCGATGTGCTGCATGATGCCACCGATGATCACGTCGGTCCCGTCGCACAGCGCGTCCACGTCGGCTTCGAAAGCGTCCTCGATGAAGCGGTCCACAAGGACCGGATGATCCGGCGACGCCCTCACCGCGCGGTGGAAGTACTCCATCATGGAGGCGGCATCGTACACGATCTCCATGGCGCGACCACCCAGGACATAACTGGGCCTCACCAGCACCGGGTAGCCGATGTCTTCGGCGATGGCCAGCGCCTGCTCCTCGCTGGTGGCCATGCCGTTCTTGGGCACCGTGGCCTCCACGATGCGGCAGACCTCCTCGAACCGCCCCCGGTCCTCGGCCCGGTCGATGGCGTCGACGGACGTCCCAAGGATCGGAACGCCCGCCTCCTCGAGCCGACGGGCGAGGTTGAGAGGGGTCTGCCCGCCGAGCTGGACGATGACCCCCAACGGCTTCTCTCGCTCGACGATCTCCAGGACGTCCTCGAAGGTCAGCGGCTCGAAGTAGAGCTTGTCGCTCACGTCGAAGTCGGTGGACACCGTCTCCGGGTTCGAGTTGATCATGATGGTCTCGTACCCGGCTTCCCGTAGGGCCAACACCGCCTGCACGCAGCAGTAGTCGAACTCGATCCCCTGTCCGATCCGGTTGGGTCCGCTCCCCAGGATCACGATCTTCTCGCGATCCGAAGGAGTCGCCTCGTCCTCCTCTTCGTAGGAGGAGTAGTAGTAGGGCGTCTCGGCCGGGAACTCTCCGGCACACGTATCGACCACATTGTAGGTCGGGCGGATCCCCCACTCCCAACGCCGGCGACGGATCTCGACTTCCTCTTCACCACGAAGAGAGGCCAGCTGTCCGTCGGAAAACCCGCTCCTCTTCATCAAGCGGAGTTCGTCCGGTCCTACGACGTCGAGGGCTGTGTACCAACGCTCGACCCTGATGATCTCCAGAAGCTGATGGAGGAACCAGGGATCGATTCCGGTCGCCACCTGGATGTCGTCCATGCTCAGCCCCGCATCGCCATCGACGCCCTCCAGGGCGTGCTTGAGCTGGTAGTGTCGCTCCGCCGTCGGCCGCCTGAGCGCCGCCAACAGGGTCTCCGGCTCCACGGACTCGAGCCCGTCGTCCTCGAGACGCTCGCCCTTCGTCCAACCGATTCGACCGGTCTCGAGGCCTCGGATGCCCTTCTGCCAGGCCGAGCGGAAGGTCCGGCCGATGGCCATCGTCTCGCCCACGGCCTTCATCTGAATGCCCAGGATCGGATTGACCTCGGGGAACTTCTCGAAGGCGAACCTCGGGAACTTCACCACCACGTAGTCGAGCGCGGGCTCGAAAGAAGCCGGCGTCGTCCTCGTGATATCGTTGGGCAGCTCGTTGAGGAGGTATCCCACGGCGAGCTTGGCCCCCACACGGGCGATGGGAAATCCCGTGGCCTTCGAGGCCAGGGCCGAGGAGCGGGACACGCGCGGGTTCATCTCGACAATGAGCATCTCGCCGTTGGCGGGATCGACCGCGAATTGGATGTTGCAGCCTCCGGCCTCGACGCCGATCTCACGGATGATGGCGATCGCCGCATCGCGCATGAGTTGGTACTCGACGTCCGTCAGCGTCTGGGCGGGCGCCACCGTGATGGAATCTCCGGTATGGACCCCCATCGGATCGAAGTTCTCGATCGAGCAGACGATGATCACGTTATCCGAGGCGTCTCGAACGACCTCGAGCTCGTACTCTTTCCAACCGATGACGCTGCGGTCGATGAGCACTTCCGTGATGGGCGACGCGTCGAGACCCCTACGCACAGCCGCCACGAACTCGTCGAGGTTGTACGCGATTCCTCCGCCGGTGCCGCCGAGGGTGAAGCTCGGCCGGATGATGGCAGGGTATCCGACGTCCTCGCCGATGGCCATCGCCTCGTCCACGGTCCGAGCGAAACCGCCGTGCGGTAGGTCGAGGCCGATGCGCCTCATGGCGGCCGCGAATTCCTCTCGATTCTCGGCCATACGGATGGAGCGCGCATTGGCCCCGATGAGCTCGACTCCATGCTCCTCGAGCACGCCCGCCCCGTCGAGGTCCATCGCGATATTCAGCGCCGTCTGCCCACCCATGGTCGGCAGCAGCGCGTCGGGCTTCTCCCTCTCGATCACGCGCTGCACCCAATCGGTTGTCAGGGGCTCGATGTAGGTGCGGTGCGCCACATCCGGGTCCGTCATGATCGTGGCGGGGTTCGAATTCACCAGAATCACCTTGTAGCCCTCTTCCTTCAGGGCGCGAACGGCCTGCGTGCCGGAGTAGTCGAACTCGCACCCCTGCCCGATGACGATGGGTCCGGATCCCAAGATGAGGATGGAGTCGAGGTCGTTACGTCTAGGCAATGGCTGAACAAGGGGGGGTTAGGCCGCCACGAAGAGGGCGGGTCCACGGTGGGAAAAGCGGAGCGTACCTCGCGGCGAAAGGTGTCGGATCGGGCGATGCAGCACAAGGCGGTGGGGGTGGTCCCAAAGGCCCTCTCAGTCGCCCTTGTCGGACTCCTTGCGGACGGCCGTCAGGAGGAAGAACGCGAAGCCGCCCCAGACGAACCCCAGAACCAGCACCATGGTGATGAGGGTCGATGTAGTCATGGGCGTATTCTCAGTGGGACGGGCTCGGAATGCAAGTCTATTGCTTCACCTCGACGGTGATGCCCGTGAGGTTGGCGATGGCTCCATTGTCCGCCCCGACGGCCTGAACCGAAGTGACCGAGGGAAACGGAGCCTCCACGTCCTGGACGCTGATTTTGAAGTCCATTTCGCCCGCGGTCGTGGTCACCAAGACCACTCGAAACACGCCAGGCGCGTTCTCCGCGAAGAAGGCCTGGGTCACCCCAGAACCGGAGAAGCCCGTGATGCCGGCGCCCGTGAACTCCAGCACGATCGCGCCGACCGGGATGGGCCCGGAACGTAGCCGGCCCGTGAGCTGTCCAGGGCCCTTGGGCCCTGAGTCACATGCGCCGACCAGCAGCCCGCAGACGAGCGCGGACACGACGAGCGCCCGCCTCATCGTGGTTCCTCCTTCCTGAGAAAGAGGGGGACCACTATGGGATCCGCGGCCCGCATCGACTGTGCCACCGGGTGCTCCGGGTTGGCTACGATCCATGCCCGGAAGTCACCCAGGTCGTAGTCATCGTCCTGGTTCCCCTGATAGTCCAGGAATGCGGCGAGGTTGGGGTCCATCGGCTCCGCAGCCAGAAACTGGTTGGCCATTTCGCGAAGACCGGAACTGGGGGGGCCCACGGTGATGCTCAGTGGAGCCGTAGCCGTGAGGCCGATGGCGTCGGTCGCCCACAGCGTCACGTCGAAGACGCCCATCTCGAGCGGCGTGCCGTGGATCACTCCACGGTTGCCGTGTGAATGCATTCCGGCGGGAAGCTCGCCGAACTGTTGCCACGTGATGGGCGGGTTGCCGTTCTCCACGGAAATCGCGAGCGCGTTGGGCGTGGCGCCATCGAAGTGGAAGTTCAGCGTGGGTGCCCCGGCGAGTCCGAACGTGACGTCGAACTGGGCGCCGGCCACCGCCGGTTCGGTGAGGGCGACGAGGGCCGGATTCGACTGCCCGGCCAGCGCGCCGGTCCACTGGCGGAACGCGAACCCGATGTTGGTCTCTACGCCGACGCTCACCCCTCCGTCGCGAGCCGTAGCCACCCGGCCTCCGACGGAGGGTTGGTGACGACGCGGCCGGCCTCGACGCCGGGCACCGGGTGCTCGAGGGTCAGGTCGAAGCGCACCTCGGGATTCCCATAGGTCGCCGTGAGCGTAGCGTCGGCCAGCTGCGTGGTCCATGCGCGAATCCGATCCGAGCCATCGTCCCACGCCACGAAACCGTTTCTGAAGCCATCCACCGATTCTTCGCCCCCGGCCGCCTCGAGCACGTGGGCCTGGAACGGTGCCGACACGACGGTAGCCGGGTTGCCCGGGGTCTCCACGCCGTCCACGACGAAGGGAACGGGCCCCAGGGCGCCGCCCGCCTCGAGTGTGAGAGCCTGGTAGCGGGTGAGCGCGCGGAACTGCATCTGGTCCCCGACCTGCTGGATGTCCAGCAACGTGATACCCGCCGCCCTACCCAGCGGCACTCCGTCTTGTCCGTTCAGGCCATCGAACGTGAACGCGGCCGGTACGGACCCCGCCGTGAACCGATCCTGGCCCGACGCGCCCGGAAAGGGGTCCCCGGCGTCGCCCCTCTGCGTGCCTGCCCCCAGGTCGTTTTCGCCGTCGGCCTGCCGGAGCCAGACACCCATGCGCCCGGCGTCCGAGTTGACGCTGTTGGACCCCCATCGGCTGGTCACCACGTCCTCATTGATCTGCCACACCAGGAGCCCGGGAGAAAACAGGTTGACGTCGAACCCGACAGGCTGGCGGTTCTCCAGCAAGAAGTAGTCCCCGCTTCCGTCCCCGGCATCGATTCGAATCACGTCGCCCGACGTCTCGACCGGATCGAGGGTCATCACCCCTAGGTCGGCGTCCGGAGCGAGCGTGGTCACGTTCGCCCAACCCAGGGCTTCCTTGCTCCAGGCCGTCATGTGACAGGGAACGGCGGGCACACCGCCGGAACATCCCCAAGCACCGGAGCCCATCAGGCCCCAACGTCCGACACCGCCATGGCTACCACCGACCGCATAGAGGTCCGGAAGGCCGAAACCGTGTCCCAGTTCATGGGAGAAGATCCCGATCTGGTTGATGTGCTGTGTGTCGCACCCCAACGCCGCGACAATCGCATAGTCGTCGACGAGAACCTGGCCGCCGTTCGCGGAGGCCGTTTGGGTCACATAGGCGCGGAGGATCGGATCCACGGACGCCGCGGCGGAAGCGGCGAGTTGCCAGCGGTGCGACCAAACGCGCCCGACACCACTGACGAAGCACTCTCCGCCTGCGGTCGGATGCATGACCGTGAGCACGTCGACGAAACCGTCGTCGTCACCGGAGTTCGGCACTCCGTCGGGTCCGTCGTTGTCGTACTGCCCCCAATCCAAGGTCCCGTCATCGAGTCCAGCCAGGATCTCGATGATGAACTCGCCGACCATGTCCACGCTGCTGAGACCGTCACTGTCCCCCGTCACCTGAGCCGCGGTGAGGTTGGTCTGAAACCAGTCGTGGGTGTCGCCCACGAGGGTCACCCGCCCCCCCGAGATCTCCGTGTAGAACTCGGGGATCGTGCTGAGGATGCTGTTGGGGCCATCGAAGAACTCCCTCTGGATGACCTCGCGCGTGAGGGGCTCGGCCGGTGGCCCCACGGTGCATGGCGCGCGACACCCGACCTTGCCGGCGGGAATCCCGGGCGTGTCGAGGAAGAGGCCCAAGATGAGCGGGAAGGTAAACGTTCCACTCACTCCTCCTTCGCGCCGGCCCAACGTAGCGGCGCCGCGAAGGCTGCCCGTACGGAAGAGTCGACCGGCATCGGCCCGCGCCTCCGGACGCCAGCCCCTCCCGAACCGATACGCGTCAGGGTCCCGCTGGAGTTCCGAGTAGTATGCGGCCGGGACGGTGGTGCCGTATTCCCGGGCCAGCATCTCGACGTCCTGGGCGGAGGCGTGGCCGTGAGTGATGGCGGCGACGAGCCCGACGACGACGAGCCCGAAGAGCGGGATAGGCCTGCTGGACACTACGCCTTGTCCTCCGCACGGATTTCCAGGACATCGCCGACGGCCCTCATTCCGTCGATCACGTTCTGGATGTGCTGCGCCCGCTCGATTCCCAGCAGATCTACACCGCGAGCGACATCGTCACGGTCGACTCCGGCCGCAAACGCCTTGTCCTTCAGCTTCTTGGTCACCGACTTGGGGCTCAGGTCGTCTATCCCGTTGGGCCTCACCAGGCAGCATGCATAAACGAGTCCGGAAAGCTCGTCACAGGCGAACAGCACTCTGTCGAGGAGGGACTCCGGCTCGACGCCGGTGCGATTGGGCGCATGTGCCTCCACCGCCCGGATCACCTCCGCCGGGTAGCCGCGTTCCCGGAGTTCACGCAGCCCACGATGGGGGTGCTCATCGGGGTACTTCTCCCAATCCAGGTCATGGAGCAGGCCGGCCATCCCCCAGAGGTCCTCATCCTCCCCGTGCAGGCGGGCGTAGTGCCGCACGGCGGCCTCCACGCCCAACATGTGCTTTCTCAGCCCGTCGTTCACGACCCAGCTCTCGAGGAGCGCCAGCGCCTCGGTCCGGTCGGGCATGGTTTCGTTCAACATGTACTCCCGCTCGTCGCATCGACGATCATGAGGAGGTGCTCCCACGGCGCGTTGCACCGATCTGTCCTCGCAACCCGTTTCAAAGCTCCCACCGCAGAGCCGAGCGGGTCAAGCGTCCCGACCAGACCAAAAGGTCCGGGTCGATTACTTCCTACGTTCGAGACTCCGGTTTCTTGCCGGACGCACCAGACCCAATCCGTCACACTCTCGACGACGGGCACAGATGAGACAGAGCACAGGCCTCGCAGCGCGGCTTTCTGGCATCACAGACCTGCCGGCCGTGGAAGATCAGCAGGTGTGACAGAAGCGTCCATCGGTCACTGGGGAAGAGGCTCACGAGGTCCTGCTCGAGCTTCTCGGGCGTCTTCTGCTTCGTGAAGCCGAGCAGGTTGGAGATGCGCTTCACGTGCGTATCGACAACCACACCCTCGTCGATCCCGAAGGCGTTACCGAGAATGACGTTGGCGGTCTTGCGTCCGACTCCCGGCAGAGCGTGGAGCTCCGCCATTGTGCGGGGAACCTCACCCCCGTGTTCCTCGGTTACTCCCAGAGCGAAGCCGATGATGTTCTTCGCCTTGTTTCGGAAGAACCCGGTGGAGCGGATGATCGCCTCGACGTCCTCCTGGTCGGCGGCCGCCAGATCCCGGGGCGTGGGGTACCGCTCGAACAGGATCGGCGTGACCATGTTGACCCGTTCATCCGTGGTCTGGGCCGAGAGGATGGTCGCGACCCCGAGCTGATAGGCATCGACATGGTCGAGGGCGCAGTGGGCGTCCGGGTACTCCTTCACCAGAAGTGCGAAGATCTCGGCCGCGCGCTCCGTCTTGGCCTTCTTGGACTCTCTCGCCATGCGTGCCGACTCCGGGCCTACCCGACCTCCGGACCTCCACCGCCGACGGCCGGTCCGCCGGTCGACTCCGAGCCGCCGGCACCCGCCGCGAGAGAAGCCCCCGGAAGCCTGGCCACCAACCACCCGTTCAAGAAGTAGAGCACGACCAGGGCAACGGCCCACTGAATCAGGACCGAGCCGACATTAAAGGCCGAGAACAGCGTCCACGTCTCCCTGAAAGAATCGCCCTGAGCCTGGTACAGCCACCACCCCATGAGGACGACGGATTCGACGATCACCAACCGGATGGCCCAGTCCCACCAGGCGCCGATGTGGATGTCCGAGTCGCCCGTGTTGATAAACTGCTCCCTCCACCGTGTCACGCCGTACTTGAGCACGGCGAACGCGAAGAAGAAGCCCGAGAGCATCAGCCCCACACCCCACACCCAGTCCTGGTTTGCGAAGAAGGGCCCCGCCCCGGGCGTCTCCGACCAGTTGAGAGCACTCGGTGCGCCGCACAGAATCCCCGCCGTGCCCACGAGGGCGATAGCCCGGCCACGCGTCATGCCCAGATCGATGAGAATGCGGCTGGCCAGCTCGATCATGGCCACGAGCGACGTCCACGCTGCAAACACGAGCGCCAGGAAGAACAGTGCCATGAAGAAGCGCCCACCCGGAATCAGGGCGAACAGTTGGGGCACCCAAATAAAGGTCAGCCCCTCGTTCCCCGCACCGACGATCTGGTTGGCCGCGTCGGGCATCACGGAGAACACCGTGCCGAGCACCATGATGCCCGCCAGGAGCGACATCGAGTTGTTGCCGAACCCGATGACGAACGCGTTCAGAGCCGTGTCCTCCTGGCTCCTCATGTAGACGGCGTAGGTGAGAACCAGGCCCCAACCGGCGCCGGTGTCCCACGCGTTCTGGGTCAGCGCTTCGAGCCAGATTCTGGAGTCCGCGAGATCGGCCAGATGGGGGGTGAACAGGAACGCCAGTCCGGCTGACGCGCCCGGCAGGGTCACCGCACGGATAGCCAGGATGACGACCAGAATGATGAGGCTGGGTATCAGGAACTTGGCCGCCGTCTCGATGCCCTTCACACCCTTGGACACGACGAACAAGCCCATAGCCATGGCGATCACGTGTGTCACGAGAGCCCCCGGCGTGCCTGCGAAGCCCTCCCAAAAAGCCTCAGGAACCGCAGACGGCACGTCCCCCATGACGCTCGCCACGAAGAACCGGATGGTCCATCCCATGACGACGCTGTAGTAGAACATGATGGCGATGGCGACGAAGGCCACCCAGGCGCCCATCCAGGCGAACTTGGGCCCGATGGTCTTCACGAAGGCGCCGATCGTGCCCGATCGGGTGGCCTTGCCCATCCCGAACTCCAGGATCAGCAGAGGCACCGACCAAAGCAGGAGGAAGACCACCCAGGCCACCAGGAAGGACCCGCCACCGTTTGACGCCGCGATACGAGGGAAACGCCAGATATTCCCCGTGCCGACCGCCATACCCAGCATGGCGAGGAGCATGCCCCAGCGAGAACTGAAGACTTCGGACTTGGACGACAACGACGCCTCCGGATTCGGGGTTACGGGCCCTCTGGAGCAGCGAGATGCTCTGCCAGACAAGCGGACAACATGGGAGACGAGGGGGCCGTCGGCGACCCCCGCCGAACCGCCACACCGCGCGACCTACCCCGAACCATGCGTCCGAGCGAGAGTCGCGTCAGGATCCGGACAGCCGCCCGCGCACCCATTCCAGCACCGACTCGGCGCTCACCCGTACCTGCTCCAGCGTATCCCGGTCCCGGACGGTGACCGTTCCGTCTTCGAGCGTCTGCCCATCCACGGTCACGCACCAAGGGGTTCCGGCCTCATCCTGCCGCCGATAGCGCTTTCCGATGGACCCCGCCGCGTCGTAGAACGACGGAACCGAAACCGCGCGAAGGTCGGCGTCGATCTTCCGGGCGACCTCGGGCAAGCCGTCCTTCTTTACCAGCGGGAACACGGCGACCTTGATGGGCGCCAGGCCCGGGTCGAGACTCAGCACCACTCGCGTTTCGCCCTCCACGTCCTCCTCGCGGTAGGCGTCGACGAGAGCCACCAGCACGGTCCGGTCCACCCCCACCGCCGTCTCGACGACGTACGGCACGAACCGCTTGCCCTCGGCCGGATCGATGTACTCCAGCCTCTTGCCGGAATACTCCTGATGGCGGGAGAGGTCGAAGTCGGTCCGGTTGTGTATGCCCTCGAACTCCTTCCACCCGAACGGAAATTCGTACTCGATGTCGAAGGCCTTCTTGGCGTAGTGGGCCAGCTCGTCGGGTCCGTGCTCGTGGAACCGGAGCGTCTCCTTGCGGATGCCGAGCGAGAGATGCCAGTCCATGCGAGCGTTCATCCAGTAGTCGAACCACTCGTCGTCCTCACCGGGCTCCACGAAGAACTGGAGTTCCATCTGCTCGAACTCGCGCGTCCGGAAGATGAAGTTTCCCGGGGTGATCTCGTTCCGAAACGCCTTGCCGATCTGGGCAATGCCGAAGGGGATCTTCTGCCGCGACGCGGTCTGCACGTTCAGGAAGTTGACGTATGACCCCTGAGCCGTCTCCGGCCGAAGATAGATGACGGCGGCGTCGTCCTCGACCGGCCCCATGAAGGTCTTGAACATGAGGTTGAACATGCGTGCCTCGCCGAACGCCTCCCTGGTCCCGCACGTGGGGCACTGCCCCTTCTCGACCTCGGGCAGATCAGCCCGGAAGCGACGATGGCAATTAGAGCACTCCACGAGGGGGTCCGTGAACCCCTCTACGTGGCCCGACGCCTCCCAGACCTTGGGATGCATCAGGATGGAAGCATCCAGGCCTTCGACATCGTCGCGTTGATGGACCATCGTGCTCCACCAGCGATCCTTGACGTTGCGCTTGAGCTCGATTCCAAGCGGGCCGTAGTCCCAGACCGAACCCGTCCCTCCGTAGATCTCGGAGGATTGGAAGATGAACCCCCGGCGCTTGGCCAGGGAAGTGAGCTTGTCCATCAACTGAGCGTCGGCCATCTATTGTTCCGTTTCCGAAGTTTGCGAGCCGACCATGAGGGTCGGGGCGCACATTGGGTCGATCCGGTATGAGCGGGTCTTCAGGTCCTGCGAGAGGCTGGAAGCTAGACACCCTCGCTCGCCTCATCAACCGAGAAGAGAACCTCGGAATGATTCGCGGGTATACGGCGCCGACCCAATCCGGAATGCCCGGATCCGTACCCGGCAGGAGCGTGTTCCATGATGACGCTGACGGACAGAGCCCTCGAAGTGGTTCGCCGCTATATCGACCAGAGCGGTGATGAGCTCACGGCTCTGAGAATCGCCGTTTCCGGCGGCACTCCGGCGGCGCCGGATTTCGAGTTGACTCTGGTCGGATCCGACGAAATCCGGAGCGGCGAAATCGAGTTGAAGGTGGACGGTCTCACCGTGGTCGTCGACGAGGAGACGGCTCCCCGCCTCGAGGACGCCACAGTCGATTTTGTCGAGCGAGAGACCGAGAGCGGCTTCGAAGTGCGGTTGGCCACTCTGGCGAGCCCCTCCCGCTCCTCCCCGCCCGACGGGACTTTGGCGGAGAAGGTCCGGGACATTCTCGAGAGCCAAATCAACCCCGCGATCGCCTCCCACGGCGGCGCCATCACGCTCGTGGACGTGCAGAACACCGAGATCTACCTGGAGATGAGCGGCGGCTGCCAGGGCTGCGCCATGTCCAGGATGACGCTCCGGCAGGGAGTCGAGCGCATGGTCCGCCAGGCGGTCCCGGAGATCACCGTGATCCACGACGTGACGGACCACGCCTCCGGCGAGAACCCGTTCTTCGAGGGACCCGCGGTCTAGCGTCGCGGGGACGGGCACGAGCACGCGCCCATAGAGCCATCCATCCACGAAGGAAGCGGAACATGTCCTCAGTCCTCACGCAGCTCGCGCAGGCGCTCGCTTCGGGTGCCGTCAGGGTCGTCGATCTCACCCAGCCGCTGGGGCCGAATACCCCGGTCATCGGTCTCCCCGACATCTTCGCGCCGTCACCCGGTGTGACCATCGAAGAGATCTCGCGCTACGATGATCGGGGACCGGCGTGGTACTGGAATACGATCACGCTCGGGGAGCACACGGGGACCCACTTCGATGCGCCGATCCACTGGGTGACCGGCAAGGATCTGCCGAACAACGCTTGTGATACACTGCCGGCCGGCCGCTTCGTGGGTCCGGGCTGCGTCATCGACGTCACCCCCGAGGTCACCGACGATCCCGACTTCCTTCTCACTCCGGCGCGGATCGAAGCGTGGGAGGAGGAACACGGTAGGATTCCCGCCGGGGCTTGGGTGCTGTTGCGGACCGGATGGGGAAACAGAACCGACCCGGCCGACTTCCAGAATGTCGCCGAAGATGGTCCTCATACCCCTGGCTTCGCCAAGGAGGCTTCGGAGTTCCTGGCACATGAGCGCGACGTGACCGGGGTCGGCGTCGAGACCATCGGAACGGACGCGGGACAGGCGGGGGGGTTCGAGCCGCCCTTCCCCAACCACACCATCATGCACGGTGCCGGCAAGCTGGGTCTGGCCAGCCTGTGTAATCTGGATCAGCTACCCGCCACGGGCTCCGTGATCGTTGCGGCGCCGCTGAAGATCGTGGACGGGAGCGGCAGTCCGCTCAGGGTGTTGGCACTGGTAGGGGCGTAACCCGGCGTGTCGCTCCCCCCGAGCTACGAAGGGAACTGCCAAGCAGCGATAATCAGCGCCCCGACCACGCCGACTACGATGCCGAAAAGGGCAACCTTGAGAGCATGAAGCACATGGCGCTTCTTCTTGCCTCGGCGTATCGCCATTTCGTATGCCCTGTAACGTCTTTCTCCCCGAGTAGTCGGCGAGATCGTCGTGGCGTCCATGATTCTCCACCCTGTTAGAGGAGCCGCCGACCACAATTGGTAGCAACGGCCATGCCACCCCGGATTTCCGCGTCAACGCTCGGCTTCCCGCTGGCGGAGCTACCGCGATTCCGGAAATAACTTCCTGATTCCCGTAACTTATTGCCCTTAAGGACCCTAAGGTCGAGATGTCCTCTTCGTCAGACTCGGCAGGCAATGCTCCCTCGCGCGAACCCGGAATCATGCGGCGGACCCGCGCACGCCCGGACCGGCTCGCGGTAGTTTCGGACGGCGAGGCCTTCACGTACGGCGATCTCCTGACGGCGGCGCGATATGTGGCCGAGTACCTGACCGCGGCGGTCCCGCTAGCGGATAGGGAGGCCCGCGACCAGGCCGGTCCGACCCTCCCCGATCTCGCCGAGGCCCGTGTCGCTTACCTGATTCCGCCCGGATTCCAGCACGTGGCGGTCCAGTGGGGAATCTGGAGAGCCGGAGGTGTCGCGGTCCCGTTGGCCGTTTCGCACCCCCCGCCCGAGCTCGCCCGAGTCCTCGACGACGCCGAGCCCGCCGCCGTGGTCGTTCACGAGACTCTGGCCGACCGCCTCATTCCCCTGGCGAAGGAGAGAGGCGTACCGCTTCTGGATGCCGAAACGCTCTGTGCCCACGTCGAGTCCAGCGCGGAGACGCCCTCCCTTCCCGACATCGCCCCGAAGCGGCGTGCCCTCATGATCTACACCAGCGGCACGACCGGCCGGCCGAAGGGCGTCGTCACGAGCCACGCCCAGATCGAGGCCCAGGTCGCCTGCCTCGTCGACGCGTGGGAGTGGACCCCCGCGGATCACATACTGCTGGTGCTGCCCCTCCATCACGTGCACGGGATCATCAACGTCGTGACGTGCGCGCTGTGGTCGGGCGCGCGCTGCGAGATGCCGCCCCGCTTCGACGCCGTCGATACCTGGAAGCGATTCGCCCGAGGTGACATCACGCTCTTCATGGCCGTGCCGACGGTCTACGTGCGGCTCATCCGTGCCTGGGAGACGGCCGGTTCGCAAGGCCGCCGGCGATGGAGCGACGGGGCACGGAAGATGCGGCTCATGGTCTCGGGCTCGGCCGCCCTCCCCGTCGCCGTTCTCGAGCGCTGGCACGAGATCCCCGACCAGGTGCTGTGGAGCGGTATGGCATGACGGAGATCGGGATGGCCCTATCCAATCCCCTGTGGGGGGAGCGGCGAGCGGGCCTCGTGGGGCAGCCCATGCCCGGCGTGGACGTGAGGCGGGTCGACGACTCGGGGTCGGTGCTATCCGAGCCCACGACCCCGGGTGAGCTGGAGGTCCGGGGGCCGGGCGTCTTTTCGGAGTATTGGCGCCACCCGGAAGAGACGGCGGCGGCGTTCCACGATGGGTGGTTTCGCACCGGCGACGTGGCGGTTGTAGAGGACGGCCACTACGGTCTCCTCGGCCGGATGTCCGTCGACATCATCAAGACCGGCGGCTACAAGGTGTCGGCCCTGCAGATCGAGGAGACGTTGAGGGAGCATCGAGAGGTCGCGGACTGCGCCGTCGTGGGCGTGCCCGACCCGGACTTGGGAGAACGTCTCTGCGGGGTCCTCGTCCCCGTCGGTGAAAACGCCGTCGACGCCGATGCGGTGCTCGCTTGGGCAAGGGACCGACTCGCTCCCTACAAGGTGCCGGGAGAGGTCAAGATCATCGACCGAATCCCCCGCAACTCCATGGGTAAGGTGCAGAAACGCCAGTTGCAGGGTCTATTCGCTCCCGAGACCTCCGGATGAACGCCGTCCTCGACAATCTCCGCGAGTTCTGGCTCGTCCACGTGATGTTGGTGCTCTACACCGTGCTCCTCGCCTACCACGCCTACGCCGGCCAGCAGCAGACCAAGGGGCTCGCCGACTACTACGTGGGAGGACGTGGGATGGGGGGGATCGCGCTGGGCCTCTCCTTCTTCGCCACCTACTCGAGCACCAACAGCTTCATCGGATTCTCCGGTCAGGCCCACGGATGGGGAGCGCCTTGGCTCCTCCTGGTACCCTTCGTGGTGGGCTTCTCCTTCTTCGCTTGGGCCGTGGTCGCGCCCCGGCTGCGGGTCTTCACGCGTTCCCTGGACTCCCTCACGGTGCCGGACTTCATCGGGTTTCGGTTCGAGAGCACCGCCGCCCGGTTCCTCGCGGCCATCATCGTGCTCTTCGCGAGCCTCTTCTACATGACCGCGGTCTTCAAGGGAATCGGGAATCTGCTGGAGACCTTCATGGACATCCCCTACAAGCTGTCCATCGCATTGGTCTTCATGGTGGTCATGTTGTACACGGCAGTCGGAGGCTTCATCTCCGTGGTCAAGACCGATGCCGTGCAGGGTATCGTCATGTCGCTGGCCGCCGTCCTGCTGTTTGCCGGCACGGTCGACGCAGCGGGCGGCCTCGGAGCCATCGAGCTCATCCGGCAAGCCCCTGAGACGTCGCACCTGTTCACGTGGGGGGGCGGCGTCGCGGTGCCCACCCTGTTCGGCGTGCTCGTGGCCGGAACCATCAAGTTCGCCGTCGAGCCGCGTCAGCTCTCACGCTTCTAGGCCCTGGAGGGGGCGCAGGCCACGCGCACCGGCATGCTGGTGAGCACTCTCACCTTCACTGGCCGTCTACTCACTCATCGTTCCGGTGGGCCTCTATGCGCGACGGATAATCCCCGGTGCGTCGAGGAACGGACCTGATCGTGCCGACCCTCCTCGACGGAAGGGGGTGTTCTCGTCGTATGGGGGCCGCCTTTCTTGTGGTCGCCATGGTCGCCGCGGCGATGTCTTCGCTCGACAGCGTGCTCCTCGTGAGGTGCCCCCTGCGGTACCACTTCCTATGTTAGACCCCGAGCCATCGGTGGTCCCCGGAGTTCAGGGGCATCCTGAGGAACCAGGGCGATGGTTTTATCGTCTCTGGGGCGGGGGGTAGTCCGCCGGGGGCACGTGGGGTCGGACGGTATTGTACAGCCGCCTCCACTGCTCGACGAGTACCGTCGCCTCGGGCAGTGTGTAGAAGATCTCTCCGTTCAAGAACTCGTCTCTCAGTTTGCCGTTGAAGCTCTCGTTGTAGCCGTTCTCCCACGGACTGGCCCGGCGCGATGTAGAGGGTCTGGACCCGCAGCCTGGCCAGCCATCTCCGCACCAGTTTCGCCGTGAACTCTGGCCCGTTGTCCGAGCGCAGATGCTCGGGCGGACCGTGCCGAGCCGAGATCGGTGAGCACCTCGAGAACGTCGTGAGCTCGAGTCTTTCGACCGACCTTGATCGCCAGACACTGCCGCGTGTACTCGTCGAGCACGGTCAGAAGCTTCAGCGCACGGCCGTCATGGGTCCTCGTGCTTACGAAGTCGTAGGACCACACGTGATTCTTGTGCAGTGGCCTGAGCCGGATCGCACGAGATCGTTGAGCCACAACCGACCTCGTTTCGGTTGCCGTCTGGGCACGAGCCCCTGCCCGACGACTCAACAGATACGCTCCACACGCTTGTGGTTCACCTCCCAGCCCTCGATACGCAGCAGGTTCGTGATCTGGCGATACCCGTACCTGCCGAACCGGCTCGCCAACCGTATCACGTCCGTGCGTAGCGGTCGCCAGGTAGCTTCTTCACGCCGGCGCTGCGTCAGCGCGGCTGACCCAGTACGTGACACGCGTGACGTTCACTCGGAACGAGTCGGCTGACGTACATGCAATCACGCACCTGCGTCGGGCTCGGGGCTCAGAAGTTTCCCTTGGTCGCTTCCTCCAGGATCGCTTGTCGCACCGTCAGGTTCGCCACCGCTCGCTTTAGCCGTGCGTTCTCCTTCTCCAGCTCCTTGAAGCGTCGAGCTTGATCCACCTTCATCCCCCCGAACTCCTGCCTCCACCGGTAGACGTCTGCTCGCTGATCCCCAACTCCCGGCTCACCATCGAACACCGTTTTGCCGTTCGCCAGACCCACCTCCGCCTCTCTCAATGCCGTGATGATCTGCTCCGGCGTGTGTCGTCTGCCTACTCATTCTGACCTCCTCCCTGATACCTCGACGACATGCAGCGCATCCTGCATGCCTGAGGCCACGTATCAGCGAGGTCACGTGGAGCTGGCAGACGGCGACGTTTTCGACCTGGAGGCCGGACTGGTCATGCGCACCGTGGGTGGCCAGGACGTGATCATGTACTCGTTCAACGGCCAGTATCCCGGACCGGTGATCAAGGTCAAACAGCACTCCACCATCACGATCAATTTCACGAACAACATCGAGTTCCCTACGACGCTCCGCTGGCACGGCATACGCGTGGAGAACCAGTACGACGGTGTGCCGGGCCTTACGCAGCGCCCGGTGCGGCCTGGCGACACCTTCGAGTACAAGGTGCGTTTCCCGGACGCGGGGACGTTCTGGTACCACCCCCATCAGCGTGAAGACGTCGCCCAGGATCTGGGTCTGTACGGGAACATCATCGTGGAGTCACCCGACGAGGATTATTACAGTCCCGTGAACCATGAGGTCATCCTGATCCTGGACGACATTCTCATGGACGCCTTGGGTCCCATACCGTGGGGCTTCCAGTCGCCCACGCACGTACTCATGGGTCGGTTCGGCAACGTCATGCTGGTGGATGGCAAGCCGAGCCATGAGCTGGCGGTGAAGAAGGGCGATGTGGTCCGCTACCACCTCACCAACTCCTCGAACACGCGCATGTTCAACGTGTCGTGGGACGGCGCCCCGATTAAGCTGGTCGCCGGCGACCTAAGCAGGTTCGCGAAGGAGGTCATGGTCGGGAGCGTGGTCATCGCCCCCGGTCAACGCTACGTCGTCGAGGTCAAGTTCGATGAAGCCGGTGACGCCGCCATGACCAGCCAGATCCAGGCGATCAATCACTTCTTGGGTCAGTTCTACGCCTCGGTCGACACCCTGGGAACCGTGACCGTGGCCGACGAGGACACGGATGCCGACTACTCGGCGGCCTTTGCGTTGCTGAGGGAGCCGGCCGACGTCCGGGCGGACATCGACGCGATGCGCCCATACTTCGACCGGGAAGTGGATCACGAGCTCGAACTGACGCTCAATGCCCGCGGATTGCTCACACCGATCCAGCAGATGATGGCGATCGACACGTTTTACGTGCCACCGCTGGAGTGGAACGAGACGATGCCCATGATGAACTGGCTCGCGACGGGCCAAGAGGTGACGTGGATCCTCCCCGACAGGGCGACCATGTCGCCCGACCGTGAGGTGGGGCCGGCGAGAGGTTGGCGATTCAAGGAGGGGGACGTCGTGAAGCTCCGACTCTTCAACAACCCCAAGTCGTTCCATCCGATGAACCACCCCATGCACCTTCACGGCCAACGCTTCCTGGTGCTGGAGCAAGACGGGGTGCGGATGAACAGCCTGGTGTGGCGCGACACTGTCATCGTACCCGTTGGCGCCACCATGGACCTGTTGATCGAGATGTCCAACCTCGGGAACTGGATGCTCAACTGCCAGATTCCGGAACACGTCGGGGCCGGCATGTCGATCTCGATGCAGGTGGACCCCGCCGGCTGACGCCCGGCACCTCGCGCCGGGCATTGCGAGTCGGGAGAGGGCGCTCGGCCTCCGGCCGGGCGCCCTCTTTCGGTGACTCGGCCGGACGCTCGGTGACGAGTCGCCGACGGGGTGCGTGTCACCGGCAGGCCGCCTCGCGCGTTATCCATGGTAGACACGCCGCGACCGTGACACCCGAGGCATACATGGTTCGACGATCAGCCCTCACGCCGCAGTCGGCCCGGTGCCCCGCCCGGTGCCGATTCCGGCTCATTGCCGGGTCCATCGTGGCGGCCGGCCTCCTTGTCGGTTCGACGGCATGCGGAGACTCCACCGGTCCCGAGGTGAATCGCCTGAGCGAGCAGCGCTCGCTGTGGGAGGCTCAGGCCTTGGAGGACTACACGTACGACGTCCGGCGCCTTTGTTTTTGCCCATTCCGGGAGGATGGCGTTCGCTTGACCGTGATGGGTGGAGTCCTGACCGACGCCACTGATCTCGCGACCGGTGAGGCCTTGGCGCCCGACGAGGTGCAGTGGTACCTGACGGTCGACGGCCTCTTCGACCTGCTGCAGGACGCCTACGACCGGGACGCTCACCGAGTCGACGTCGTCTTCGACGCGGCCCGCGGGTATCCGACGAGCCTCTGGATCGACTACTCGGAGATGATCGCGGACGAAGAGCTGGGCTTCACGCTCCTGAGCGAAGTACAGGCGCTCTGACCGAGCGGACCCCTGAGGTGATCGACCGGTCGCCGACGGGCCATTTGCCCAGGTGGGCCTCCACGGGTAGATCTTGGGGCGGCAGTACGGAGGCCCCCATTCCCGTCGACATCACGGAAATACACACACAATGAGCCCCATGAAGCGTCGCGAATTCGTGCGCAAGGCGACCCTCGGTGCTGCCGGCACCGGCGTTCTGGCCTCTTGCGGAGGCGATGAGTCTCAGAGCTCCGCCGGCGACTCCGTAGTGACCGGCCCTCGGGTGAGCTGGCGGCTGGCCTCCAGCTTTCCACCCAGCCTGGACATTCTCCACGGCAACGTCACCCACCTGGCCGACCGGGTCGCGGCTCTGACCGGAGGGCGATTCACGATCCGCGTGTTCGCCGCAGGCGAGCTCGTTCCCGCCCTGCAGGTGATGGACGGAGTCGAATCCGGAACGGTTCAGGCAGGGTATACGGCCGACTACTACTACATCGGGAAGAACCCCGCCCTCGCCTTCGGCACCGCGATCCCGTTCGGAATGGCGAACCGGCAGCGTGCCGCGTGGATGCATCACGCCGGGGGCCTGGAGCTGATGAGAGAGCTGTACTCCGACTTCGGCATCATCACGTTCGCGTGCGGCAGCACCGGGCCCCAGTTCGGTGGCTGGTTCCGGGAGCCGGTCGGCTCATTGGCGGACATGAGGGGCCTTCGCATGCGCATCCCCGGACTGGCCGGGGAGATCATGGCCCGTCTCGGCGTGAGCGTGCAGGTCCTCGCCGCGGCCGAGATCTACCCGGCGCTCGAGCGTGGAGCCATCGACGCCACCGAGTGGGTGGGTCCGCATGACGACGAGAAGCTCGGGCTACACCGTATCGCGAAGAACTACTACATACCGGGCTGGTGGGAGCCGGGCGTCACGACCACCCTACAGGTCAGCCTCGACGCCTGGAACGACCTTCCCCCGGCATATCAGGAGGTTCTTGAAACGGCCTGCGAGGCGGCCAGCGTGCATACGCTGTCCCGCTATGACGTCGAAAACCCGCGCGCGCTGGCGCGACTCACGGCACAGGAGGGCGTTACGCTTCGGACCTTCTCGAACGAGATCCTCGAGGCGGCTTGGCGAGAGAGCAACGCCTACCTCGAGGAGCAGGCGGCGGCGGACGCCGGGTTCCGACGCGTCTACGAGTCGTGGCGCGACTTCAGGGCGGAGAGCTTCCGGTACTTCCGTGGCAACGAGCTGGAGTATGCCAGGTTCGCGTTCCCGAAGGTGTAGCGACCTATCGGCCCTCTGTCAGGCTCCTGTAAACCAGAGTAACGAACCCTTCGGCCGACTCCTGCGTGGCTCCCCAAGCCGCGTCGAGATCGGCCGTAGGGCGGGCGGCCACGGCTTCTTCCTGCGTCTTGCCGTCTCGTACGAACTGAGCGACCCGGCTCCGCACGGTGCTGAGCATCTCGCGGTAGTCCCGCAGGTCCTCGCGAGTCGCCAAGTCCCCATGGCCGGGAATCAGTCGCGTGCTCGACCCGCTCATGCGGAGCACCAGGTCCGCCGCCGCGATGACACCGTCGACGTTGCCGCCGGAGTCCACGTCGATGAAGGGATACCGCCCCCTGAAGAACGTGTCGCCCATGTGGTAGATATCGGACCCGCGGTAGTGGATGATCACGTCTCCATCTGTGTGAGCGTGCTCGACGTGGAAGGCGTGGAGGTCCTCACCGTTCCAGTGGAACGTCATCGACTCATCGAACGTGACGACCGGTAGGGCCGCTTCCAGAGCCTGCTGGCTTCGGCCCACGAGCTGGGCGAACTCGGCCGGATTCAACCGCTTGTAGACGTTGTCGTGGGCGACGATGAGTGCGCCGTCCCCACCGAAATTCTCGTTGCCACCCGTGTGGTCGCCGTGCCAGTGGGTATTCAAGACCCACTTCACCGGCTGATCGGTCACGCCGGCGATCGCCGCCTTGATCTTCTCGGTGAGGGGCGCGAATTGATCATCCACGACGAAGGCGCCGTCCTCGCCCACGGAGAGGCCGATATTGCCGCCGCTACCCATCAGCATGTAGACGCCGCCGCCCAAGGGAATCGTGCGGATCTCGACGGCGTACCAATCGCGTTGAGCGGTGAGGGGCATCGCCCACAGAACCGACAAGAGTAGCGTGCTGCGAGCAAAGGTGCGGGCGGACATGGATGCCTCCGGACGAGTCGGGACGGAACGGACGACCGCGAAGCTAGGTCGATCTCACCGTCCTTAGCCAGCCCACCGGCTCACCGCGATGGGGTGGCTACACACCGGCCCGGGCGGGGTCCCTACCTCAGGATCCAGACGATCAGCCCACCCAGCACGACCAACTGAATGGCGATGAACGGCAAGACTCCCCGATACATCCGGGTGGTGGAGATCTCCGCCGGTGTCACCCCCCGAAGATAGAAGAGCGAAACGCCGAAGGGCGGGGTGAGGAACGATGTCTGGATGTTCACGGCCAGCACGATCCCCAGCCACGTCAGATCCAGCCCGAGGATCTGAGCCGGCGCAACGACGAGCGGCACGATGATGAAGGCGATCTCGAAGAAGTCGATGAAGAACCCGAGGACGAAGACGACGGCATTCACGACCAAGAGAAACCCGAGCGGGCCGCCGGGAAGGTCGGAGAGCACCCGAGCGATCCACAGGTCACCCTCCAGACCGCGGAAGACGAGCGTGAAGACGGTGGACCCGATGAGCAGGAAGATCACCATGATCGTGAGGCGCGTGGTGTCGTCCATGGCCGCTCTGAGGGCAGTCATGGACAGTTGCCTCCCCATGGCCGCCAGGATCATGGCCCCGACCGCTCCGAGCGCACCGGCCTCGGTCGGCGTCGCCACACCGGCGAAGATGCTCCCGAGCACGACCAGGATCAGGGCGAGCGGCGGGATCAACGAAACGACCACACGGCGAGCGAGGGCAAGGCCACGTATCTCACGAGCCTCCGCCATGGCCGGAGCCGCTTCGGGATTCACGACCGCCACTCCGATCACGTAGAGAGCGTACGCTCCGGTGAGGACGAGCCCGGGCACGACGGCCGCCTGAAAGAGGGCTCCGACCGACACCCCCATCTGATCACCCAAGACGATGAGCACGATACTCGGGGGGATGATCTGCCCCAAGGTACCGGAGGCCGATATGACTCCCAACGTCAAGTCGTCCTTGTAGCCGTTACGGAGCATGACGGGCAACGAGATGAGGCCCATGGCCGTAACCGAGGCCCCGACCACACCGGTTGCTGCAGCCAACAGAGCCCCTACCCCGATCACGCCCAGCGCCAGGCCCCCGCGAAAGCGACCGAACAGAATCCCGATGGTCTCCAGCAGATCCTCGGCGAGACGCGACTTCTCGAGCAACGTTCCCATGAAAATGAAAAAGGGGATGGCGAGCAGGGTGTAGTTCGACATGACCCCGAAGGTCCGATCGGGAAGCGCCCGGAAGAGGACGAGGTCGAAGTCCCCGGCCACCGCGCCGAGCACGGAGAAGACGAGCGCCGTGCCGGCCAGGGCGAACGCGACGGGGTACCCCGTGAAGATGAGGGCCAGCACCCCGAGGAACATGACGGGACCCCAGAGGTCGCCCACTACCCACCGCCTCGGGACGCACCGTCCGGCTCATCGGGTGGTCCGCTCGGACTCGGTCCCCAGAGGACATCGGCCTGCTTCAGGACATGGCTGAAGCCCTGGAGCAGCAGCAGTAGAAAGGCCAACAGGATGACGGCCTTGATGGGGTAACGCGGCAATCCTCCCGGGTCCGGCGAGGCCTCTCGCACGACCCAGCTATTCCAGACCGGGCGCCAGGAAACCCAGAGCATGACCACCGAGAACGGGATGAGAAACAACACCGTCCCGATCAGGTTCACCCATGCCCTGGCCTTCTTCCCGAGCTTCTCGTAGACGACGTCGACCCGAACGTGATAGTCGTGGTTGAGGCCGTATCCGGCGCCGAGCAGGAAGATCAGGGTGAAGAAGTACCACTGGAGGTCGAGATACGCGTTCGAGCTGAGCGCGAGGCCCGTGTACCGGGTGGTGTATCGCGCCAGCGCGTTGAACGCACCCACGAAGACCATGAGCAAGGCGAGCCACTGAATGGCGACACCGACACGATCGTTGAGCCGATCGACCATCGCGGCGGCACGCCGCAGGAATCTCATGGTGATGCCCGGTCGCCCAACTCGTCGACGTCGGGCACGAGCAGGCGTCCGATCCCGCGCAAGGTGTCGATGCCATGAACGTCGTGGGGCAGCAGCGGCACATCGACGCGACGCAAAGCCGCGAACTCACGGTCGATCTCGTCTCTGTACTCCTTCTCCTGGAGCCGTCTCTCACGCAAAAAGTCGCCTTCCGCATCGTCGGGCAGCAGCCGGTTCACGACCATGGCCGCCACCGGCACGTCGAACTTTTCGAGCACCTTCAGGGCCTTCTTGCTCTCGAGAATCGGTAGCCGCTCCGGATTGATGACGAGCACGAACGTCGTGACGTCCGGGTCGGTCAGAAGCTCGCGGGCACGGTGGAACTTGCGACGTCGAGCAAGGAGGATTTCGTTGATCCGGGCGGTGCGGGCGTCTTCGTCTTCGGTCCCCCCGCCGGTCCCCCCGCCGATCATCCCGAATTCGTCGTCCTTCGACTGGGCCCGGCTGAACACCTTGAGGACCTGCCCGAGTTTCCGAGATCGGTCCTGGTGCCTCAGCATGCCGTCGCTCCACGCGGCCATGACCTCGGGCAAAGAGAGCAGCCGGATCGTGTGACCGGTGGGAGCGGTATCGAAGACGACCAGATCGAAGCGGCCCATGGCATCTGCCATGAGCTCCGACATGCGCTCGAGGACGGCGGCTTCGAGGGTGCCCGGAGCGTCCCGGGCGAGATCGAGTTGGCGGTCGATCTCTCCGTACATCTTGGGAGCGACCAGGCTCTTCAAGCTCGCCTTGACCGTCCGGATGTGATGCTCGGCTTCGGCGTCCGGGTCGATCTCCAGACCCCACAGTCCCTCCGCCAGCTCGACTTCGCGGTTGCCGACCTGGACTCCGAAGATGTCTCCGAGGGAGTGGGCGGGGTCCATCGAGACGATCAGGACCTTGCGACCCGACTCCGCCGCCACCAGCGCGAGCGCACTCGCGGTCGTGGTCTTTCCGACGCCCCCCTTCCCACCCACGAAGAGGATGCGTCGATCCAGGCACTCCCTCACGGCGGCCTACAACCTCTTCCGGGAAGCCCGACCGGACCGCTTGGGAGGCGGGGTCGTGCCCGGATGCACGGTCAGCAGCAACGGAAGTCGTCGAGGGGGGAGTGCTCCATGCCCATGCGGACATGCCATTCGTGGAACTTCTCGAGCATGATGGGCTGGAGCTCGAGCGTATAGTAGCTCGCCGGATTGGGGACGCCCATCAACTCGGAGAAGACGAGCAGCATGAAAAGGTCGTCCTCGTCCCGCTTGGCCCGGGCGATAGCACCCCGATAGGGAGCGTTGTAGAACTCCGAGGCGAGGTACTTGACGTGCTCGAGCTTCTTCTTGATGTCGGCCGGCTTCAAATGGGTCCCCTTCAGAGCGCGGGCCTCAAATCGCTGGCGCCACCGCGGCCTGTCTGCGCTCCCTGAGAAACGCCGACGTCGACTCCAGAATGACCAAGACGGCCGCGACCACGATCAGAATGTCCAATGAGGCCAAGAAATACTGGCCGGTCGTGAACAGGTTCCACAGTTGATACAGCGCCGCCAAGAACGCCATGCTGGTGACGAAGATCATGGGGACGAGCGTGAACGCGTAGCGCCGTCCCCGCTTGACGAGCATCACGCTGATCACGAGCAGGGTCAGACCGGCCAGGAGCTGGTTGGTGGTCCCGAACAGCGGCCAGATGAGCATCCCGCCCTGACCGTCCGCACCACCGGCTCCGAAAGCGAGCGCGAGACAGGACGCCACGGCGATGAAGGTTGCGACGTAGCCGTTCTGGAGCGCGGGAAGGTTGTAGATCGTGCCCCACTCCTGAACGATGTAGCGCTGGAGCCGGACCCCCGTGTCCATGGTCGTTCCGGCGAAGAGAATGGCCATGACGGCCAGAAGTGTCGCAGTGAATCCGATCGGCAGCCCGGTGCCGGCGGTGACGATGACCGACCCGCCCGCCACGAACGTGTCGATGCCCGTGGTGCCGAAGCCGGAGAAGGCCGCCTCCCACTCGCCGCGCGTGGCGAAGCCCGCGCTGACGGCGATGATGGCACACAGGGCCAGCAGGCCTTCTCCCAAGGAACCCCCGTATCCCACAAAGCGTGCGTCGGGCTCCTTGTCGAGCTGTTTGGACGTCGTTCCCGACGCCACGAGTCCGTGGAACCCCGAGATCGCGCCGCACGCGATCGTCACGAACAAGAGGGGGACCAACGGCGGCGTTCCGGCGGGCACGCTCTGGTTGAACACGGGAGCAACGATGGTGGGCCTGGCGAGGAACACGGCCGCGAACAAAAGACCCAGCCCGACGAAGAGTTGGACGCCGTTGATGTAGTCGCGCGGCTGGAGCAGCATCCACACCGGAAGCAGCGACGCGATGGTGGCGTAGACGAACAAGATCACGATCCACTGGGGACCGGCCGCAAGCCCGAAGAGCGTATCCGGCAACGAGACGGGAAAGAGGTCTCCCACCCAAATGACCGAGTAGAGCACCACGGTGCCGATGACCGTGGGCCACAGGATCGGCCTCTTGAACCGGTAGATGAGCAGGCCGATGACCACGGCCACGGCGATGGCGCTCCATACCGGGATGACACTGCTCGGCGTGGCGACGAAGGCGTTGGAGATGGCGACCGCGAAGACCGCGTTGACCATCAGCAAGAGAAGGAAGATGACGATCATGAACAGCGTGCGCGCGCGCGGTCCGACCACCTCGCCGGTGAGCGATCCGAGCGAGGTCCCCCTGTTGCGGACGCTGGCCCAGATGGCGCCGAAGTCGTGCACCCCCGCAAAGAACATGGTGCCCGCCACCACCCAGATGAACGCCGGGAGCCACCCCCAGATGACCGCGATGGCCGGCCCGATGATGGGGGCCGCGCCCGCCACGGACGTGAAGTGATGGCCCCACAGCACGACCTTGTTGGTGGGCAGGTAATCCACGTCGTCCCGCATCGCATGCGACGGCGTCTCGAAGTCCGGATCGAGTTGGTAGATCTTCTCGGCGATGAAACTCGAGTAGAAGCGACAGCCGAGTGCAAGGGCCACCAGGCCGATGACTGCGGGAATGACTGCGCTCATAGCACGACCAGGATTCGAGTGGATCCGGACCACGGCACCCGCGCGTGGACGGCCGGCAATGTAAGGAGGACGAAGCCGCCCGTCAGCCCTGGGTGTGGATGAAGTCCGTGAATCCGGCGTCGTAGTCGGCCAGACCGCTCTGCCCGGTCATCTTCATCCGCTCCTCCATGAGTGGCTTCATGAAGGTCCACACCCCCTGCTCGTAGGCCGACGGTTTGGGCCGGATCTCGTGGAAGTCCTTGGCGAGCTCCTCGCGGAGACCGGACTGGTCCACCATCTCGTGGTAGCGGTCCAGATCGCCGTCGGCGAGGACCCGCAGATTCCTGTGCACCCGCTCGCACTGGGCCGACTGGACCAGGACGTTTTCCTCCGCGGTGCTGAGCGCAAGATAGGCCAGAGCCTGTGCCTGGAGCTCCTTGTAGTACCCTTTTCGGTGGCAGAACTCGTGCGCGATGATGTGCGCCTCGAAGACCCCCGCGTCGCGGAAGATCGTCACATCGCCGGACAGGATGTCGCAAGCACCCAGGGCGAACGGGAAGATGAGCTTCGAGATCGCGAAGCTCCGCACCTCCGTGCTCGTCTCCACCCGCTGTCCCGTGATGGACGCGATGTAGTCGGTCAGGCGCGCGTCGACGAGCACCGCCAGTTTCTCTCGCGACATCTCTACCGGTTCGTAGTTCTCGTTCAGTCCGACGACGAGTGCATCCACCTCGGCCCGGCGGGCGTCATCGGTCATCGGCTCCAAGTCGGAGAGGTCCTCACCGAACACCTTCTCGAAGTCGATGGGTCTCGCGTCCTGCCTGGAGACCCAGTCGCTGAGGGCACTGCCCGCGTAAGCCCCGAGCGCCAGCGCCTGCACGATCCGCCCGGGCACGGTCGCGCCCAACAGCACACGCGAGGCAAGAGGCGCCAGTATGAAGATGTCGGTCAGGGCCAGGGGCGAATATGTGGCTTGGTTGGGAATCTCTACGCGATCCATACACGTCCTTGTCGGCTTTGCCCCGATGCGAAGTCTCTCGTACCACCAGCGGGGCTCGCCGGGTCCCTTTTCCAGCGGCGCTCCGCTTCGGTACAATGAGCGGCCGTAGAGCCCTGCATCCCCGCGCCGGAGCGCGAGTGAGAGCCCTTCTTCAACTGAGAGCCCTGGTCTTCCCTGCCCTGATGGTCTGTGCGTCCGGCATCGAGGCTCAGGACGATTCCCGAGACAGGTGGCTTCCCGATCAGGGGTACTTCGCCACTCCACGCGCTTCCGTGCGCGAGCCCGTATTCGCACTGCGAGCCTTGTGGAGCCCCGTGTTTCGGGGCCGCGCCCGGCCGGCCGAGCGGCCCCCCTTCGACTTCGAGGGCGAGAACGGGCTCGACAGGGAGCTTCAGGGCGAAGCCGCCCTGGGAGGCGCCTTCCGGCTCTGGAATCCCGCACGATGGGACGGCGGAGGCCTAACGGTGGGAGTCCAGGCCGGGGTCTTCGGTCGCTTCAGGCTGGAGGTGTCGAGCAGCGATCTGGTCTCCTCCGACTGGGTGGTCGCCCTACCCGTCGAGGCCGGCCGGGGCCCGTGGTCCGCCCGGGTACGACTGACGCATTGGAGTGCCCATCTCGGCGACGAACTGATCGAGAAGGCCGGGGCCGAGCGCGTGGACTTCACGTCCGAGACGCTCGACGCGCTCGTGGCGTATCGGGTGGGTCAGGCGCGTCTTTACGGAGGAGGAGCCCTCGTCACCCGCTCCAGCTTGGAGAACGAAGCACGGCTGGGGCCGAACTTCTCGGACAACGCGCTCGTGCGGCTCGGAGCCGACTTCGAGTGGCTACCGTGGTCGGGGGGCGACATCGGCCTGGACGCCGGGCTGGACTGGCAGAGCGCGGACCGGACCGACTGGAAGGGCCAACTGAACGCCGTCTTCGGCGTCAAGGCGGGCAACGGGGACCGATCGGCCCGTCTACGCGGCGTCTTCCACGACGGGCCGTCGCCCATGGGGCAGTTCTTCCTGACGGACGAGCGGTACTGGGGCCTCGAACTCATCCTCAGGATCGGTCCCGAGTGATGCGGTCGTCCGTGACCGGGGTGGTTGTCAGCACCCCGGTTGGGCCCCGTGTGGTATCACAAAGACCTCATCTCAACCTCGGAGACTCGACATGATTTCTTCGGCACGAAGACACATTCTCGCTGGATCGGTTCTTGCCATCGTAGCCTTCCCGGCGGCGGTGGACGCGCAAAGCCTACCCCCGGACGGAGAGAGCGCCACCGCGCGGCTGGCGGCGTCACCCCGGCACGGCGAGTGGGTGACGTACGACGCGGGGGGCGGTGACATGGTGCAGGCC
Organism: Longimicrobiales bacterium; assembly: GCA_965226925.1. Classification (GTDB taxonomy): domain Bacteria; phylum Gemmatimonadota; class Gemmatimonadetes; order Longimicrobiales; family Gaopeijiaceae; genus CBDDCX01. The sequence goes on from CBDDEN010000010.1 coordinate 450,625, forward strand.
TGGGTGTCGTACCCCCAGCGCAGCGATGCCGCACCCGTGGTGGTCGTGATTCACGACATCCGAGCCATGTCCGACTGGGCGCGTGCGGTAGGGGACCAACTCGCGGCCGACGGGTTCATCTCGGTTACGCCAGACCTGCTCTCGGGCAAAGGACCCGGCGGCGCCGGCACCGAGTCATTGGATCCCGAGGAGGTCGGACGTGCCATGCGCGAACTGGATCGAGCAGAGGTCAACCGACGTTTGAGGGCGGCGGAGACCTACGGGACGTCGCTTCCCGCGGCCACGGACAAGGTCGGCTCGGTTGGTTTCTGCTGGGGCGGGTCGACTTCGTTCAACTTCGCGGTGGACTTCGCGGGGCTAGACGCGGCCGTCGTCTACTACGGGAGCTCGCCTGACACGCAAACCCTGGCACGCATTGAGGCTCCCGTCCTCGGCCACTACGGTGGGGCGGACAATCGCGTGAATGCGACGATTCCCGACGCGAAGGCCGAGATGGAGCGCCTCGGCAAGCGCTTCGACGTCAACGTCTACGACGGCGCGGGCCACGGCTTCCTGAAGGGTCAGGGCGGAATGGACGGCGCGAACATGGCCGCTTCAGAGCAGGCTTGGCCTCGGACGATCGAGTTCTTCCGGGAGTTGTTGGGGAGCTAGTCGCGAACGAGGTTGTGTATCTTTCCAATCCTCCGCTGTCAGAGCCTCGCCTTGCCCGGAACTACGGGTCTGGAATCACGGTCCTTCAATTTCGAGTTTGCCAGCGGAGCCCGTTACGCTTTACGTAGACGTCATGGAACAGAACGCAGCGTTCGGGGCCGGCGGCCGAAACTCGGCCGACCGGAAGGCCATCTGGGGCTGGGCGCTATACGACTTCGGCAATTCGGCGTTCACGACGCTCATCGTGACGTTCATCTACTCGGCCGTTTTCGCGCGGAGGATCGCGGCCGACGGCGACGCCGGGACGGCGATGTGGGCGAACGGGATCGCCCTCACCGCGATCATCGTGGCCGTGACCTCACCGTTCCTGGGTGCGATGGCCGACAGGGGTGGGCACCGGCGCAGGTACCTCCTGATTAGCACGTGCATCGCCATCATGGGAAGTGCGCTGCTGTACTTCCCGCTGCCGGGCCAGGTGTGGTTCGCGTTCATCGTGTTCTTGGTGGCCAACATCGCCTTCGAGCTCTCGGGAGTCTTCTACAACGCCTACCTCCCCGATCTCTCCACCCCCGACAACATCGGGAAGATCTCGGGATACGGGTGGGCCTTGGGGTACCTTGGTGGCCTGGTGGCCATGGCGATCGCGCTCGTGGGTTTCATCCAGGCGGAGACGCCCTGGTTCGGGCTCGGTACGGGCGAGGAGGCGCTCTTCCAGAACGAGCGGGCCATCACTCTGGTCGTAGCGGCGTGGTTCGCGGTGTTCGCGATCCCGATGTTCCGCTGGGTGCCCAAGCCCGCTCGGGTGGAGTCCCCTCCCCTCGGGGAGCTCCTGCGAGGCACCGTAAGGCAACTCTCCGTCACATTCCGGGAGATCAGGCGCTACGGTCAGATCGTGCGGCTACTCATCGCTCGGATGATCTACAACGACGGGTTGGTGACCATCTTCGCCCTGGGCCCGCTCTACGCGATCGAAGTATTCGGATTCACGCTCACCGAGGTGCTACTGTGGGGGTTGGCGTTGAACCTCACCGCGGGTATCGGCGCCTTCGCGATGGGCTTCTTGGACGACAGGATCGGGGGCCGCAAGACCATCCTCATCTCGCTGGTCGGCCTGTTCATCGCGACCCTCTGGGCCACCCTGGCACCCGGCGAAGCCAAGTCCTCCATGTTCTTCGCCGGCCTGTTGGTGGGCGTGTTCGTGGGCCCCAACCAGGCCGCGAGCCGCTCCCTGCTCGGTCGCTTCGTGCCCCAGGAGAAGGAGACCGAGTTCTATGGCTTCTTCGCGTTCTCGGGCAAAGCCATAGCGTTCATGGGGCCGTTGCTGTACGGCCTCGCCATCACCGTATTCGGCAACCAACGCTTCGGGGTGGCGGTCACGATGGTCTTCTTCCTGGTGGGAGGTCTGATCCTGCTGGGAGTCGACGAGCAGGCAGGCGTGGCGGCCAGCGGACGGGCGGGCTAGCCCATGCCCCCCGGGACCTGACGTGCGGGGGAGCTGACGTGCGCATCCTCGCAGGCAAACACGCGGGGCGAGATCTGACGTCGCCGGGGAAGCGGGTACGCCCCACGGCGGAGGGCGTTCGCGATCGTTGGCTCGGTCTCCTGTCAGACGACTTGGAGGGGGCCCGCGTGCTGGACCTCTTCGCCGGGTCGGGGGCGCTCGGGCTCGAAGCCCTGTCTCGAGGCGCGGCCTACGTGGACTTCGTCGAGAACGGGGCGGAGGCACTCCACGCCCTCAAGGCCAACGTGGCCGCGCTGAGGGAGACGAAGCGGACCAGGATCTTCAAGCGCGACGCCATTCCCTTCGTCGAAGCCCTGGAAGAGGGTCGGTACGATATCGCGTTCGTCGACGCCCCGTACGGCTCCATGAAGGCCGACCGCATCATCGGTGTCTGGGCGGAATGCCCGTTCGCCCGGATCATCGGAGTGGAGCACTCCCGCGATCGGGTTCCGCCCTTCCCCGAGCTTCGAGGTAGGACCCGCCTTACCGGCGAAACCGGGGTGACCATCTTCCGGGCGACCGTGGCGACAACCCGGCCCCTCGCAGACTCCTCTAGGGAAACTCTGAACAAGACGGGTGTAGTTTCATGGTATGAAACGACCGGGGAGTTGTGAGCGGGCCATGGAGCTTCAGATGACTTTCGCGGAGCTGGAGTACGATTCGAAGAAGCGGCGGACGCGCCGGGAGATTTTCCTGGAGAAGATGGAGGGGCTGATTCCCTGGCAACAGCTGGAGGATCGGATCGAGCCGTTCTATCCGAAGGCTGGCCGTGGCCGCCGCCCCTATCCGCTTGGGGTGATGCTGCGGGTTCATTGTGTGCAGCTGTTCTACAACGTGAGCGATCCGGGCATGGAGGATCTGCTCTACGAGGTGGAGTCAGTGCGCCGCTTTGCGGGTCTGCGCCTGAGCGGTTCTTTGCCGGACGAGACGACGATCCTGAACTTCCGTCACCTGCTGGAGACGCAGGGCTTGGGGATGGGGTTGTTCGAGGAGATCAATACGCATCTGGCGTCTCTCGGGCATCGGTTGAAGACGGGGACGATCGTGGATGCGAGCATCATTGACGCGCCGTCGTCGACGAAGAACCGCAGGGGAGAACGGGATCCGGAGATGCACCAGACGAAGAAGGGAAACCAGTGGTACTTCGGGATGAAGGCGCATATCGGGGTGGACGCCGAATCGGGTCTGGCGCACAGCTTGGCGACGACGGCCGCCAACGCGGCGGACGTGACGCAGGCGTGCGTGCTGCTGCATGGTGACGAGACGGAGGCATGGGGCGACGCGGGCTACCAGGGTGTGGACAAGCGCCCGGAGAACAGGGGTTGCGACGTCGCCTGGCAGGTGGCGATGAAGCCGGGCAAGCGTCGCCTGCTCGATCGGGACGGCGCCGAGGCGGCGGCCGAGAAGCGCAAGGCATCGGTGCGGGCGAAGGTGGAGCATCCGTTCTTGTATGTGAAGCGGCGCTTCGGGTACGGTAAGGTGCGCTACCGGGGACTGGCGAAGAACACGCAGCGCATCGCGTTGCTGCTCGGGTTCTCGAATCTGCTCATCGCTGGCCGCTACGCGACCGGATAACGCGCGGCCCATGGACCGCCCGAGGGCGGGAGCCGGACACATCGAAGCGACTTCCTGACGGTTCGGACCGTTTCTCCGGCGCGCCAGCCAGCACTTCATCGCTCCGATAGGTCTTCGAACCGGATCTTCGAACCGCAACCGATCGCGTTCCTCCCAAGATGGGGGTTGTTCAGACCCTCCCTAGTACTACGGTCCGATGACCGTCGTGTTCTCGGCCGGCTGACCGGAAGCGCATGATCCTTTCATCTTCCCCCCAAGGAGATGTAACTTTTTGATACGAACCCCCCTCCTTGGAAGTCCGAACATGAGTTCCCGCAACGTGATGAAAGACGTTCGACCCTGAGCGCGCCTTCCGTGCAGGTGCGGAGTCGCGTTCGTGATCGTCACGCGCGGACGGGATCCTACCAGGGCTTCACGCTTCTCGAGCTCCTCATCGTAGCCGTGATCATAGGGACCCTCACCACGCTGATCGTGCCTACGTACCAGCAGGCCCGGGAGACGGCGAAGATCAAACGCGCCCTCACAGACGTCGGTGTCCTGGCGATCGCGCTCGAGATGCACTTCAGGACCTACAGGGAACTGCCGGAGTACCTCTCCGATCTGGGGCAAGCGGAGATGGTGGACCCCTGGGGCAACCCGTACGAGTACCAGCGTATCATCGATGGCTCGGGCGAGCACTCAGCGGCCCGGAAGGACAAGTTCCTGAAACCGCTCAACACGGACTACGACCTGTTCAGCAAGGGGGTCGACGGCGAAACCAAGCCGGCGCTCTCGACCCAGGTGAGCAGGGATGACGTCATAAGGGCGTTGGACGGTGGCTTCATGGGCTTGGCCGATGACTTCTGATCAGACACCGATGCCAGGGCGTGACGCATGATCTTCGAACTGGAGCATTTCAGGACCAAGCTGGGTCGGAAGATCGTGAGCCTGTTCTTCCTGTGCGCCCTGATCCCCACGGCCACGCTGGCCATGCTCTCGTACGTCAGGGTCCGAGCCGAACTCCGGAGCCAGACCCAGGAGCGTCTGCACCAAGGAACCACGGACGCCGCCATGGGCGTCTACGAGCGCGTACAGGCCATCGAGAGCGAGATGTTCTTCCTGTCCGCATCGACGCTCGCGCTCGCGCCGGCCATCCGATCCGGGGTCGATTCGCCGCTCCAGCGGAGCGATCTTCGGAGGCTCGACGAAATGAGCCTGGTCTCGGGAGACGACCCCACGCCCATGCCTTTGGTCGGCTCGCTCACCCAGGTCCCGGAACTGAGCTCCGCCGCCCAGGCCGGTGTCGACCGGGGAGAAACCGTGCTTACCGTGGTCTCGGACGAGGAAACGACCGGACTCCGGATCCTGATCGCGAGACCGTGGAACAGGAACGACGTCAGCAACGGCGTCCTTTGGGCGAGGATCATCGCAGACAGCCTCTGGTCCACCGCCCGCGTCTATGGCACGGGCGTCGCGGCCGACGAGATCGACACCCAGGACGAGAAGGGCTACTGCGTCCTGGATCCCGAGATGCGGCCCCTCGACTGCGGCGGAAGCCTCGCGGCTTGGATGGCCGCCGGTCCACCGCCGGACGTGCTGATCCACGAAGACTCGATCCATGGAGCCGCTTCGTGGGTCATGGACGGAAGGAAATTCACGGGTCACTACCGGCGAGTGTACCTCAGGGATTTCAATTCCCCGAACTGGACGATCCTGGCGGGTGAGAGTGCCGAGACGAATCTGGCCACTCTCGGTGACTTTCGCCGTAACCTAATCGGCTTCCTGGTCGTTACGTTGGCAGTCGTCCTGCTCCTGGCGGCCGTGCTGATCCGCCAGAACATGGAGCCCTTGGCCAAGCTGCAGGAGGGGACACGCCGCCTTGCGGCCAAGGACTTCGACACGCGGGTCCACGTTTCGAGCGGAGACGAATTCGAGGACCTGGCCGGCTCCTTCAACGATATGGCGCGGCAGGTCGGAGATCTCGTCAGCGAGTTCGACGAGTTGAACTGGAGCGCCATCACCGCGCTGGCGCGCACCATCGACGCCAAGTCGCCCTGGACGGCGGGTCACTCTGAGCGAGTGTCCCGAATGGCGATGCGGATCGGAGAGACGATGGGCCTGGCCGGGGGCGATCTCGAGCGGCTGCACCGGGGTGGGCTACTCCACGACATCGGAAAGATCGGAGTCCCGGTGGACGTTCTCGACAAGAAGGGGAGGCTGACGGAAGAGGAAATGAAGATCATGGAGAGCCACGTCACCATCGGGGCGCGTATCGTCGAACCCCTCAAGCCCCTGGCCGACGTGCTCCCGATCGTGCTCCATCACCACGAGCGCTTCGCCGGGCGTGGCTATCCGGAGGGGCTCACCGGCACCGAGCTCCCCTACCTGGCTCGCGTTCTGGCCGTGGCCGACACGTTCGACGCGCTTCGGTCCGACCGCCCCTACCGGACGGCCAGCAACGTATCCGACAGCGTCGCCATAATCGTGGAGAATTCCGGATCGCAGCTCGACCCACACGCGGTCGAGGCATTCCTCGAGGTCATGAAGTCGGGCGACGCCACCCTGCTTACCATGCCGGTGTTCGAGGCCAAGGTGAGCGCAGTCAACTTGTTCGGGAGCCCCTAGCCATGCCCTACCTACCGGTGAACAGACCCATGCGTGCGCTCCGGGGCGCCCTGACGACGGCATGCGCGTCGATCGTTGTCGCTGCATGCGGTCCGGAGACCGTCGAGACACCGCCTCCCGACGTGACGGGCCGGTGGACGACGGAAGACGTGGACTACGCGGACCGGGCGTTCGAGATCACCGACGAGTTCCTCTACCTGGCACAGGGCGGCGATACGTTCGCGGTACATCGCATCGAAGAGGTCCAGATCACGCTCGAAGACCTCCCGTTCTATTCGATCGAATACCGCGGGGACGAGAACGAGATATTCTCGTTCCGCTTCTACCTGACGCCGGAGGCCGGTGGCACGATCTTCTTCCCCAACCAGAGGCACATGAAGTGGCACCGGGACCCCGCAAGGGAGGTTCCCTGGGACGCCTCCCGATAACGGGCACGATCGAATACCCCACCCGCCGGTGCGGACCCGTGTGCTCCGCCCTGCCCGCCGACATGCGTGAGACCGGTTTGACAGGGCCCCCGTGACCCGAACAGGTTTGCTTCGACTCCTGAGATTCACCCTCCTCTAGGAGAGGTACCATGAAGCCGCCTCAGCCGGATCGCATCGTTCATGGAGCCGTGGGAGGGGTCGTCGCCGGTGTTGTGGTGGTTGTGTGGTTTCTCGTCATGGACCTCGTGGCCGGACACCCGTTCGAAACACCTGCCCGCCTGTCCGCGGCGGTCCTCAGGGCGGAATTCGACGGGCCGTGGCCACGCCTCATCGTGCTGTTCACCGTGCTCCACTTCGGCGTGTTCATCACGCTCGGAATCGTCTCGTCATGGGTCCTCGACGAGCTCCGGGTAGAACCGGGCCTCCTCGTGGGTGCCCTGTTCGGTGTGGGTGTGCTCAACGCCGTCCATTACACCGGGTTACTCGTCACGGGCACCAACCTCCTGACCGTGGTTCCGGTGTCGCAGGTCGCCATGGCCAACCTGCTCGGCGGCATGCTGATGATGGCTTATTTGCACCGCGCGCGGAAGTCGGAGTCACCGCTGGGCTGGACCGTGCTCAAAGGGCATCCCGTCCTCTACGAGGGCCTCGTCGTCGGTCTGGTCGGGGCTGCGGCCGTGGCCGGATGGTTCCTGGTGGTCGATCTCTTCTACGGGTCCCCCCTATACACGCCCGCGGCCCTCGGATCGGCCGTGCTCCTGGGCGCGACCAACCCGGCCGAGGTGGAGTACAGCCTCGGTGTGATGGCGGCGTACACGGCCTTTCATCTGCTCGCGTTCGCAGCCATCGGCATCGCCTTCTCCTGGCTGGTCCGTCAGCTGCGAGGAGCGCCCGGATTCGGCATCCGAGCCCTGGTCGTCTTCTTTCTCGTGGAGGGCCTATTCATCGGATCCGTGGGGATGGCCAGCGGATGGGTCGTGCAGGAGATGGGGTGGGTCATGATACTGGTGGCGAACGTACTGGCCGTGGGCGTCATGAGTGCATGGATCTGGCGGCAACATCCCGAACTCGCGGGCGAATTGGACAATCAGGCATCCACGGCCTAGACCGGGTCCGAGACCGGCCGACCTAGACGATCACCTTGGGTAGCACCGGGTTCAGGTGCATCAAGATGTCGTATACCGATCGGCCCGTGGCCGCCGCCAGGGCGTTGTGCCGGATGGCCGGGTCGTCGGGCCCCAGGAGCGTCGCCACGTCCCCGATGGACACCGAAGGCTCCTCGCCGAGCTCGATGATGGTGTGGCTGGCGCTCACGGCCCCGATGGCCGGATACAAGGCCCCGTTGATGAGGACCCGGGCCCCATCGACAGCTTGCCGCGGATATCCGTCGGTGTGGCCTACGGGCAGCGTCGCGACCCACGTCGCTCGCTCCGCGACATACTCGCGACCGTAACTCACGCTGTCGCCCGCCCGGAGTTGCTCCACCCTCACTACGCGCGCTCGGAGCCGCATCGCGGGGTGCAACTCGGCGATGGCGTGCTCGGCGTCCGCGTCACTCGGATAGGCTCCGTAGATGGCGATGCCGGGACGCACCAGATCGAGGTGCGCCTCGGGCAGGTGGTACACGCCGTTCGACGACGCGGCGTGCAGGGCACCCAACTCGAATCCGCGAGCCGCGGCGGCGGCGGTCACCTGGTTGAAGCGCCGGAGTTGTTCGCGATCGAACTCGGCTACTTCGGTGAACGCCATGAACGTGCTCTGCATCTCCAAGCCGAGCGAACCCATCCGCTCGAACCACGGCAGGGCCCGGTGACACGGGATGCCCATGCGGCTCATCCCCGTATCCAGGTACGCGTGGACACGTGCGGCACGTCCCGCCCGTCGGGCGGCGTTGACCACCCTCTCACCGGAGTCGTCGGTGCCGAGGATCACGTCGACGTCTCGAGCCAGGAGCTCCGGCCCCGATGCGTCCGAGAACAGGCCCAGGAGCAGGATCGGCTTGCGAATCCCCGCATCACGTAGTGCGATGGCCGCGTCGGTCTTCACCACCGCGAAGCCCATGATCGACCCAAGGTCCTCGAGCACGGTGGCCACCTTGGTCAGACCCAACCCGTAGGCGTTGTTCTTGATCACGGCCATGATCGGACGGCCGCCCGAGAGCCGTGAGCTGACGCTCACGTTGTAGCGGAGAGCCTCGGGGTCGATCTCGAGCCACGGATCGAAGCGCTCCCTGGGATCGGGCACCTGGCCGGTCAGGGCCGGAAGGGACAGCGGCCGTGCTAAGGCCGTCGTGGCCGCGGTGGCTGCGCCGGCGACGAACGTGCGACGAGAGACGGTCATGTGCACCCGCTCCGTTGAGTCGAGAAGGACCTGGACGTGGTGCCGCCCAGCCGCGAGGACCACGTCGGTAGAGCCGTTCCGTAGACGGCAGTCCGGGGCCGCCGGTTGAGGTCCCCGCGGAGATCGGAATTTAGACGCCGCACGGGCCTCCGGCTAATGGCCGATCACCGCACCTGGGCACACGCCGACTCCGGACAAATCGGCGGCGGAGCGGGTTCGCTTGCGGCCCGGCGAGAGGGCCGGCACGTTGACCGCGATCCGGTGCCGGAGGGGACGAACGGCCACCCACTAGGCGGGACGGCAACCCAACCGGCCAATCAACCGCTAGAGGTGGATATGTCGGACCCGCAGACCGCTCGCGCGCGGGCCATCTTCGCCGCGATGGTATTCGCGCTCGCACCAGCCGCGTGTCGGGGTCCGGCGGGCACTCCGGCGGACACCGTCGCCCAACTGTTCGGGGGCGAGCTGCAGATCGTCGATCTGACCCACGCGCTCAGCAGTACGACCCCGTTTTGGCCCAGTCCGCGAGGAAATCCGTTCACGCACGACACGATTCGTGCCCATTCCGACGGCTCGCCGTCCATGGCCGCGTACTCGACGCCTGAACATCACGGCACCCATATCGACGCTCCGGTACATTCGGCGGAGGGGCAGCCGTCGGTCGACCGGCTCACACCCGACGATCTCTTCGGTCCGGCAGCGGTGATCGACATCTCAGCCCAATCCGAGGCGGACCCGGACTACAGCGTCACCGTTGCGGACGTGGAAGCCTGGGAGTCGGAGCATGGACGCATCCCGTCCGGAGCCATCGTGCTCCTCCATACCGGCTGGGGCGACAGGTACACTGACCCGGTGGCCTACCCCAACCTCGATGCCGAGGGAAATCTCCATTTCCCGGGGTTTTCGGCGGAGGTGGGCGAGCTCCTGGTGAACGAACGTGACATCCGCGGGATCGTGATCGACAACCTGTCCATCGACCCCGGCGTCGGCCCGGGATTCCCGGTCCACGGCATCGTGAACGGATCGGGCAAGTTCCATCTCGAGAACGTGGCCAACCTCGGACAGGTCCCTGCCGTGGGCGCCTACGTCATCGTGGCCCCGATCAAGATCGAGGGCGGTTCCGGGGGCCAGGTGAGGATCTTCTCGGTGCTCCCGAGTTCTTCCTGAACCAGCTACTGGAATTGGAGGGTGTCATGACGCGTTCGCTGCTTTCTCTCTGCGGCCGTTTGGTCCTGCTGGTCGTGGCCCTGTCGGTCGTGGGATCGACCGCGTTGGCCTCTACTTCATCGGCCCAGGCCAAGCCCAGGGCGAGGGATCTCGGCGTGCCCTTCCCGGGGACCCCGGGTCCCGACAACGCCATCACGGACGTCGAAGGCATTCACGTGGGGCATACCACACTCATCAGCGGCGAGGGTGAGCTGCGCGTGGGTGAAGGACCCGTCCGAACGGGGGTCACGGCGATCCTTCCCCGCGCCGACGCTCCGGCGGACCCGGTCTTCGGCGGCTGGTTCGCCCTGAACGGAAACGGGGAAATGACCGGAACCACCTGGATCGAGGAGTCCGGTTTCCTGGAAGGCCCCATCGCCATCACGAACACCCACAGCGTCGGCGTGGTACGTGACGCGATCATCGCCTGGCACCGCGAGAACGGCACCGCCTTCCAGCCCTGGTCCCTTCCCGTGGTGGCCGAGACCTACGACGGGTCGCTCAACGACATCAACGGCTTCCACGTCAAACCGGAGCACCTGAGGAGCGCGATCGCGAACGCCTCCGGGGGACCCGTGCAAGAAGGCAACGTGGGGGGCGGCACGGGCATGAGTTGCCTCGGGTTCAAGTGCGGCATCGGGACGTCGTCACGGGCCGGCCTCGGGGAGGGAGACTACACCGTGGGTGTGCTGGTCCAGGCGAACTTCGGCGGAGGGCGAGGGCTGACGATCGCGGGCGTGCCGGTGGGCATGGAGTTCGCGCGCGAGCAAGAGGCCGGCGGCCTGCCTGCCAGTGACGACGCGTTCGCCGCCGGAGGCGAGACGACCGCCATTTCCGGATTCGAAATCAACCTCGCACGGGAGGGCCGGGGCTCCATCATCATCGTCGTCGCGACCGACGCACCTCTGCTTCCGCACCAACTCAAGAGGATCGCACGCAGGGCATCCCTCGGGGTGGCGCGCACGGGGGGGATCTCGGGCGGCCAGGTGTCCGGTGCCCCACGAAAGAGACATGCCGGCTCCACCGTGCCCGTAGTTATGGACGAGCGTTTTGTCGTCGAGCTTGTCGGTTTTGACCACGAAGCCGGAGGGTCGGTGAGGTCGGAGACCCACGGTGGTGCGGATCACCCGCTCCCAGGACGCCTCGACCAGTGCCAGGCTCAAAGGGGTCCGCGAAGATCCGGTGGCGGTGTCCGCCCCGCCCCTGGGCGGTCCGCATGTATGAAGTCCAACGTCTGAGCACGTCTCTCTCCTGAGTCATGTGGGATGGATCTGTCTCGACGGGTCGCCCGAACCGGCTCCTCACGCCGTCGCATTCCTCCGCGCCGTGAACCAACCCGCCACCACGAGCACGGTCAGCATCGCAGCGGCCCCGACGGTCAACGCCGGCTGGGTACCTATCAAGATCGCCAAGATGGCGACGTAGAGCACCACCGTGAGACCGGGAATCCAGGGATGTCCCGGCACACGGAACGGACGCTCGAGGTCGGGACGAATGCTCCGCAGGCGAAATACCCCAAAAGCACCATCGTGTCCACGGTGATGGCCACCATCATCATGAACTGTATGAGGAACTCGAACGCTCCGGTGAGCGCCAGAATCCCGATCCACGCCGATATGAAGTAGAGGGCTTTCCTCGGCGTGCCCCGCTCGTCCACCTCTCTGAACGCTTTGAAAGCCAGTCCGTGCCCATGGGAAGCGTGGGCGAGACGTTGATCCCGATCCGCTGCGGGTCACGCTCCTCCATGACACGGCGCAGGTGGGGGCGGATACCCTCGGGCGTATAGCCGTAGTAGATGTGCTCGTCGTAGCTGGCGGGAATGGTCTGGTCCCGCAACTGATGGGACCCGATGAAGACCTTCTCGGGCTTGTCGTCGCCACGGTCGAAGAAGATATACGCGTTTCGGACGCCACCCCATCCGCCACCGATCTCGGACAGCATCGGATCGAGGTTGGCCTCCCGACTGAAGGTCAGCCACGCATCGATGTCGTTCCTGCGCATGGCACCGAGAAGCACCGTGTCGAGACGCTTCGAGATCAGGTCGTAGCGGATGGCCTGCCTCTCCTTGGCCCCGGGAATAGCCAGATTGGCCGTTGGAGGCGCCGCCTGCGCGATCGCGTGTGCGGGCAACGAGGCCGTCGCGACCAGCAGACCGAGAATCGACAAAAGCAGACGAGTCTTCCGTATATCTCTCCGGTGCATGTGAAGCGGTCATGGCAAGCTAGGAGGGTCCAAGTGACGGGGCTACTTCCCTGCTCCCGCCTCCCTTCCACCGTGCGTCACCCGCCCACGCCGGTGCCCCGTCCTTGCTGACCGCTCCGCCGCGAGTAGAATCCAGAACGGATCGCCGATCTATCGCCCAAGGGAGTCATACATAAAGCGTGCAAAGGTGCTGACACTCGCGTTCGTGACAGCCCTGGCGGCGTGCGAGCCGGAAGCGCCGGGCGATCTATAGACATTACTTCCTGATGTGAGGGACTTCATGAGATGGATCGGCAGCGGGTTGATCGGAATGGCCGTCGCGCTGGTGTGGGCTGCGGCCTCGGCGTCGGCGCAATCGATGGCGGGTGCGACCCAATCCAACGGTGCGGCGCCGGGTTACGGAGGTGCGGTGGCGGTGAGCGACGGAGAGGTCTTCGTCGGGGAAGCCGGCAACCTGATCGGCCCGGGCGCGGTGTACGTCTACCGGAAGGGTGCGGGGGGTTGGGCCGAGGTGGGCCGCCTCGAGGCGGCCGACGGGTTCGGCGGCGACGGCTTCGGAACCGCCATCGCCGTGCGCGACGGGACCATGCTCGTGAGCACCCGACCCAATGAGCAAGTGGGCGGCTCGGCCAACGCTTATGTGTTCGAGCGATCTGCTCCAGGGAACTGGGCCGAGGTCGGCCGTCTCCCGGCGGTCGAGGTGGCGGCCGATGCCGGGTACGGGAGCGCCCTCGCGCTCGGAGACGGCACGGCCCTCGTGGGCGCGCCGGCCATGGTGGTCGGGGGGGGCCGAGGCAATCAGCCCGCGCGATCCATCGGACAGGGTGCGGTCTACGTCTTCAGTGGCTCCCGCGGCACCTGGACCAGTCAAGGTCGGCTGACGGCCGAGGATGCCGCCGAGTCGTTCGGCGCCAGCCTGTCGGTTCAGGCGGGTCGGTTACTCGTGGGTGCGCCGCTGGCCGACGGGGGCGGAGCGGTCCACACCTTCCGGATGGACGTTGGAGGTTGGCAGGCGCAGGGCACACTGCCGACGCAGGGCCTGGCCGGCGACGACGCGTTCGGTGCGGCGCTGAGCATGGAGGGTGATCTGGCCATCGTGTCCGCGCCCGGCCGCGGTCAGGGCGAAGGGGCCGTCTTCGCCTTCCGCGTGGACGCGGACGGTGGGTGGAGCCCGGCCGGTCAGTTGCTCGCTTTCGACGGGCTCCAGCAAGACGGTTTCGGTTCGACGGTCGCTCTCGACGGAGGGAACGTGTGGGTCGGCTCGCCGAGAGCCGATGACCGACAGGGTGCGGCGTACGTCTTCTCCGGGGGGCCCGAGGGCTGGGCCGGAGCCGAGAAGGTCTCGAACGGCGATCCCCGCCCGGGTGACGCCTTCGCTTCAACGCTGGCCGTGCAAGGCGACATCGCCGTGGTCGGCGTGGTCGGTGCCGACCTCGGCGCAGGCACGGCCACCATATTCGAGCGTGGCGCGCGGGGTTGGAGAGCGGCCGACGTGATCCTGTCCGAAATGGAGCATTACGCCGCCGTGCTGGGAGGCCAGGTGGACTGCTCCGAAGGCGCGGCGACGGCCTTCGAGTGCTCCGACTACGACCTGGTGTCCTTCCTTCCCGTAGGTGACATGGGCGTTCCGAGAGGGGTCAACGTCAACGACCTCTGGGGATGGCTCGATCTGGACACCGGCCGGGAGTACGCGATCGTGGGGCGGCGCGACGGGACCTCCTTCGTGGACGTCACTGACCCGCTCCATCCGCGGTACCTTGGGCAGCTATGGAGGACGGAGGGATCGCCGCTCGCCTCGTGGCGGGACATCAAGGTCTATAAGAACCACGCCTATATCGTGGCCGACGGTTCGGGCCTGCACGCCATCCAGATCTTCGACCTCACTCAGCTCCGCGACGTGACCGATCCGGTCACCTTCGAGGAGACGGCGCACTACGACGGTGTGGCCAGTGTGCACAACATCGCGATCAACGAGGAGACGGGGTTCGGGTACAGCGTGGGGAACAGCTCGGGCGGCGAGACGTGTGGCGGAGGGATCCACATCATCGATCTGAAGGAGCCCACGAGTCCGGAGTTCGTGGGATGCTTCTCACAGCCGGGCACGGGACGCAACGGCACCGGCTACACACACGACGCCCAGTGTGTGACCTATCACGGACCCGACGAAGAGCATGCGGGCAAGCAGATCTGCTTCGGATCCAACGAGACGGCGTTCAGCATTGCCGATGTGACGGACCCCGCCAACACGGAGGCCCTGGGCCTGGCGACCTACCCCGACGTGGCCTACACGCACCAAGGATGGCTCTCCGAGGATCACCAGTACTTCTTCCAGGGAGACGAGCTGGACGAAGGCGACGGGCGCAAGACCCGCACACTGATCTGGGACATCTCCGACCTGGACGACCCCCAACTCGCCAAGGAGTTCTTCGGCACACACGAGTCCACTGACCACAACATGTACGTCCTGGGCAATTTGCTGTACCAGTCGAACAACCGTGCGGGAATGCGGGTGCTCGACATCAGTGATCCCGAGAATCCGGTAGAGGTGGGATTCTTCGACACCGTGCCCCACGGGGACAACGGATCCGGCACCGGCGGCTCGTGGAGTAACTATCCGTACTTCCCGAGCGGCAATATCATCGTCAGCAGCCGTTTCGAAGGGCTCTTCATTCTCAAGAAGAGGCAGCCCATCATGTGATGGTCTGGGGTCACGGTCGCCGGGCGACCGTGGCCCCGACCTCACAATCAGGCCACGACCCTGCTGCTAACCACAAATGAGCGCGATTCTCCGTAGGCGGATCAGGTCCACGTTGACCTTCACGGTCCTCGGCGTGGCAGTAGGCTTCCTGATCGGGTTGGCGGCTAGCGCCTTCGACGACACGGCCATCCTCTGGAGTGGCTTTCGAGGATCGAGCGTCGGAGTCCTGATCGGCTTCTCCTTCGGAGTCGGCGAGGAATTCCTGGTCCCGAGGCTCAGTCGGAAGCTGAGCTTCCTGATGCTCAACCTGGCGCGGGTGATCGTGTACGCCGCCGTCATCCTCCTATCGTTGGTTCTCGTGAACGCTCTGAGGTTCGCGCTGACCCTGGACATCGGCATGGCAAGCGCGGCGTCCCTCTACGTCAACGACGGGAACTCGACCCGTGACCTGATCGTGGCGATCCTGGCGGCCATCTCTCTGAGCTCCGTACTCCAGATTCGGCGCCTCCACAACAGAGGAGAGATCACGCGCCTCCTCACAGGGCAGTACTACTACCCGCAGGAGGAGTCGCGTGTGTTCCTTTTCGCCGATCTGGTAGGCTCGACCTCGCATGCCGAACGGCTCGGCGCGCTGAAGTACAGTATGCTACTCCGCGCTCTCTTCACCGACGTCTCGGAGGCCATACTCGCCTGGCATGGTGAGGTGTACCAATACGCCGGAGACGAAGTCATCATCAGTTGGCGCATCGATGCAGGCGCGAAGAACGCCGCCTGCATCAGGTGCTTCGTGGAGA
Source organism: Longimicrobiales bacterium (assembly GCA_965226925.1). Classification (GTDB taxonomy): domain Bacteria; phylum Gemmatimonadota; class Gemmatimonadetes; order Longimicrobiales; family Gaopeijiaceae; genus CBDDCX01. The sequence continues at coordinate 466,624 of CBDDEN010000010.1, forward strand.
TGGTGGCGTCACTGGAGAAGCGTGGCGCAGAGTACCGAAAGCGCTTCGACTGTACGCCCGAACTCCGCGGTGCCGTCCACGGCGGGCAGGTCGTCACGACGTGGGTGGGCGAAGCCAAGAAGGAGCTCGCGTTTCACGGGGATGCGCTGAACGCGACTGCTCGCATCCTGTCGCTGTGCAAGGAGCGGGGGATACGGCTGCTCGCCTCGGACGAGATTCTCGACCTCCTGACGCTGCCCTCCGGCCTCATCGCGGAGTCCGTCGGCGAGGTGGAGTTGAGAGGGAAGCGTGCGCTCGTCCGCCTGTCTTCGATCGAGGCGAGACCCGCGCCCGGCGATGCCCGAGGGGAGCCCGGCATTGGCTCGGGCTCGCGAACCGGCTCGCACGGAGAGTAACCCGACGGCGCGGGCTCGTATGATAGGGGGCCATTGGTTACGATAATCCTCTGCCAAGCACAGCGACGCGACCTTGGAGATCGTAGAGGCACAGGGGCACGTCCTTTCGTTGAACATGGTCACGGTCATGGACTGGATCGACGGGGCCTTGAATCCCTGAGCGACGGTCCACACACTTCGAATCACGGGCGACCCTCATGAAGTACGCGTCCTCCGTCGTCGACCTGATCGGAAACACCCCTCTCCTCGCCCTCGATCGCATCAATACGGACGGCGCGGCGCGCCTCTTCGGCAAGTGCGAGTTCCTCAATCCGATCGCCGTGAAGGACCGGCCGGTGTTGTGGATGATCCAGGAGCTGGGCACGAAGGGTGCCAAGGCCCGGGCGCTGGAGGTACACGAGGCGACACCCGGCTCCTTCTACGTGGGCCAGCACGACAACCCCGACAACCGCAAGGCCCACGTCGAGACGACGGGCGAGGAGATTTGGAGCGACACCGAGGGCCGGGTCGACGTCTTCGTGGCCCCCATGGGGACCGGAGGCACCGTGTGCGGCGTGTCCGAAGCGCTCAAACCCCGCAAGCCGGAGCTTCGGGTGGTGGGAGTGGAGCCCGAGGAAGCGCCCTTCGTCTCGGAGGGCCGATTCGCCCCGCATCGTATGATGGGCACGGCGCCGGGATTCATGCCCGGAATCCTGGATCGCGAACTCATCGACGAGATACTCCTGGTTTCCGAGGACGACGCCTTCGAGACGTGTCGGGAGCTGGCCCGCAAGGAAGGAATCCTTGTGGGTATCTCCTCTGGTGCCAGTGTGTGCGCGGCACTGAGACTGGCCCGCGGTTCGGACTATCGGGACAAGATCATCGTCTGCATGCTCTGTGACAGCGGAGAGCGATACCGGAGCGTCGACGGGCTCTTCGACTCGGGCTGAGCCGCAGACCTTCGGCCGTTCAGGGCAAACACTGCCGGCCTTCGGCAAACACTTCCCCGCAACATACCGCACCTCCTACGGCCTCCCCCTTTCGGGGCTCCTCCATCGCCGTGGCACGGCCGTTGCATCGAGTGTCAATAGGAAGGGGTCCGCCCTCTGAGACCAGAGCCGGTCACGAGAAGGGATTCGGGCCATGGCGCATCGAATGCGACGTGCCGGAAACACGGTGGAGCGGGACGCAAGACGCGGTGATCTCCGGCGATTCGCGAATCGATGCAGGAGGTCGAGATGAGACGAGCACGGATTACGACAGGCTGTGGGCGGCGCTTCGCCCTCGTGCTGAGTGTCGCGTCCATCCTCCCTCTCGGTCGTGTCTCGGCCGCCCATACCGGTTCCCCGTTGGGGGGCGGCGACCCGCAGGTACAAGTCGAGGGCACCGCCGCGGCCCTACAGCTCGGCAACGCCTTCGCCGCTGTGGCCAGTGTCGTTCGGCCCGCCGTCGTCTTCATCAGGGTCGAGACCCTTACCACGGGCCTCGACGCCCCGTCGGACATGCCCTTGGCTCTCCGTGGTGCCTTCGGCGGGACCCGCCCGCGGATCTCGACCAGCAGCGGAACGGGGTTCATCATCCTACCCAACGGCTACATCGTCACCAATCAGCATGTGATCGATGGGGCACGCCGCGTGTTCGTGCGTCTCTTCGACGGTCGCGAGTACGAGGCGGAGATCGTCGGCGAAGACGTCCTGAGCGATATCGCCGTCGTGAAGATAGAGGAGGCGGATCTGCCGACCGCGTTCCTCGGCGACTCGGATCAGCTGCGCGTGGGTGAGTGGGTTCTCGCGATCGGCAAGCCGATGGGTAACACCTTGATGTTCAGCGTGACCGCAGGGATCGTGAGTGCGACCGACCGTTCCATGCTCATGCCCAACTCGAGAGCCGCCGTACAGGAGTACATCCAGACCGACGCCGTGGCGAACAGCGGCAACTCCGGCGGGCCGCTGGTGGACCTCTACGGGCACATCGTCGGAATGAACGCGGCCATCGCCAGCCGATCGGGATACTACCAAGGATACACGCTGGCCATTCCGGCCAAGCTGATCCTGCCCGTGGTGTCTCAACTCATGCAGCATGGCCGCGTCACGCGGGGCGTCCTCGGTGCCGCCACGTCACGGGCCACCTCCGAAGACGCTCTCGCCGTGGGGCTCGACACGATCTGTGGTGTCGTCGTACAAGACGTCGGCGACGAGGAGAGTCCGGCGCAGCGCTCCGGACTCCGTCCGGGAGACGTGATCGTCGACGTGGACGGCTACCGCGTCATGTCCGTGGCCCAACTCCAGCGGAGCGTCTGGTTCAAGGCGCCCGGCGACAGCGTGGTCCTGACCGTGCACCGGGAAGCGGGTGTCGTCGAGACGCTGACGGTGCATCTGGGTGCCGAGGCGATCGAGGCCGGAACGAAGTCCGCACGGGCCTGGCAGAGCGAGGACGGCATGGAGCTGCCGTGCTCGAACCACCCGTTGGGGCTCTGCCTCGCGCCGTTCGATAGCGGGCACGGGTCGCCGGGTGACATCGCACCCGAGAGAGTGGGACCCATCGTCACGGGCGTCTACCCCGGCGGCCCGTCCTACGGCAAGATCTTCGCCGACTACGACGTGATCACGCACGTCAACGACGTGCGGGTTCGCTCCGAGAGCGATGTCGAGGACGCTCTCGCCGACGCCGCTCCGGGTGACATCGTATCCGTGCAGACCTACCGGTTCCGCTCGGACGAAACCGGCTTCGCCCGCGTCCGCATCCGTTGATTCCCTCTTAACCTCAGGTGCCCTCGGCCCGCCGACGGGCTCGGGGAGCGCCCCGGGGTGCCGTGGCCTCGCTTGCCGCCCGCCGGACGTCAGGGCAGCTTCTTGCTGTCCGAGGGGGAGGAATCGTCATGAGCCAGAGCGAGGCAGCAGCACCCGCCGTAGCGTTCACGTCCAACACAGAGGTCGCTATCCACGTGCCAGACCTCGAGGTTGCGAGAGCCTTCTACGTGGACGTGCTGGGATTCCGGCTGGCGACGATGACCGCGGACTACCTCGAGTTGGATAGCGGTGCCCTGCGACTCTACGTGAACCGGGACGAGGACAACGTGCGGTCCTTCATTCCCTCGTTCGACGTACCGAACCTGGCGGCCGCCAAAGAACATCTCGATGCCGCCGGCTGTGAAACGGTGCACCTGGCCAACGGCGGTGTGTACTTCAAGGACCCCTTCGGCCTGGTCTTCGACATCATTCAGAGATAGCCGACCCAACGGAGGCGCACATCTATGAGGGCCATCGACGGGGCGAGCCTTCCTCGAAACACCGCGGACGAGAACACGTTCGTGCTTCCGGCGTCCGTCCAGACGTTCCTGGGCCGGGACGACCGGTTGCCGATGCGCGTCTATCGAGTGTCGTTCGGAGCGGGGTCTCGCATGAAGTGGCACCGCCACGACGACATCCAGGTGCTCTTCGGCCTCAGAGGCGCCTGCGTCGTCGTGAACCGAGACGGCACGGAAGTGTTGCTCACGCCGGGAGACGTGGTAGTGGTCGATCCCGGAGAGGAGCACTGGCACGGGGCAGCGCCGGGGGGGGAGGGGGAGCACCTGGCGATCAACCTCGGAAGCGATACGACCTGGCTCGAGCGTGCCGACCCTCCGATCTCCCGGTAATGAATGACCGGTGAGAGCTCTTGCTGCGCGCCTGACGAGCCTGGCTCTACGTCCTCTCTGGACTGAAACCGCCGCCCACAAGACCCGCCGGCGCCTTCAGCTCCTCCTGACCATGCCCTTCGTTCTGTTGGCGGGACTGACGTGGGGCTTCTTCTCGGCCCCCGCCATCGGCGAGGGCTCCACGCTGTTGTGGAGCGCACTGGGCGCCGCAGGCTTCGGGCTATTCTTCTACCTCGAGCAAAGGCTGATCCCCGCCGTGGCGTCCGCCGCCGATCGCGTCGGGATGGGGGCGGCCGCAGCCCTGGCCTGGGAGATCGTCGTGGTCGGCGGTCTGGTGTTCCTCTTCACGAGTGTCCTGGGCGCGCCGGTCGTGCCGGCCGTGGCTACCGCCATCGGGATCGGGGCCGTCTATGCCTTCACGATGGAGTACCTGCTCCTCGGCTCGGGCGCCGACCACGCCGCCAACCTCCTGGGCCTCGGGCGCGGGTGGTCCCGTCCCAGGAAGTCGGACTACTCCTACCCGGATGCCCTGGCGAAACGGGGAGACCTGGACGGCGCGGCGGCACTCTATGAGAGGGCGATCCGCTCCGACCGACGGAATCCCCTCCCCTACTCCCGCCTGGCCCATGTCCGTATCCGCATGGACCTGCACGAAGAGGCTATCGATATCCTGCGGACGGCCTTGGAGTCGCGCGGTTCGACACGCACGAAGAGGCACGCTTCGTCCGGCAGATCCATGAAATCTCCTCGAGGCACCTCGGAGATCCCGCGAGGGCCGCCCCGGACCTGGCCCGATACGTCGAGCGCACGTCCGCGGGTGAACACGTAGAGTGGGCACGCAGGGAGCTCGTCTACATCAAGGAACGCATTCGGGAAAACGACTGAGGGGCGGTGCACCGCCCCCCTTTCCGTCAACGGATCGGGATCGAGACCATCAACTGGTGGGTCAGTACTCGGGCGTCCTGCAGCGTCAACGGCCCGCTGGGCGCGACGATGAAGTCGGCATTTGCCGCCGCCGCCGCCCGTGGGCCCTCCCACCGGACCCCCGGTCTGCCCGACCCGGTCGTCATGCGCCCCACGTACCCGAGCTCGAACTCCGGGAACTTGACCCTGGCCCCGATACTCGGGGTCCACTCCATCCAGCTCTCGTCCTGGTCTCGCACGGTGTTCTCCAGGTTGTCACGCTGCTCGAGCGAGTAGTCGTACGAGCGCACCTCGACACCGAGCTGAAATCCGAGCCGTTCGGTCTCGTGAGCCAAACCCAAGAGCATCTGAACGTTCGTGAAGAAGAACTGGTTCTCGATCGTCCTGTCCCCTTTTCGGATCGTGGCACCGTCGACGGACATGGTGTCAGCCTCGGCCTCCACCCACGTGTCGCTCCAGATCGGCTCGAAGACGAGGTCGATTCCGAACGTCGCGGGCCCACTCGACTTGGCGATGCCGACGCCGAAGTCGTAGGCCCAGGAGATGCCCGGATCGCGCGGAATGTTCATGATCTCGTAGTTGGGGATCTTCGGATGGGACTTCCTGTTCACCGTCCACGTGCCCCCGACCCGCCAGCCACTCTCCGTGATGGGCCTGGCGAACCCGAGGTGGAACCCGGTGGTGTTCGTCTTGTCCTCGTTGACCTCCAGGCGGGTCGTGATGATCGGAATCTGATCGGTCTCATCCCAGGTCCAGTCGATGTACGACACGTCGTGGGTCATGCTGAACCTGTTGTGGATGACCACCGCCTCGAATTGCCGGCCATCCCGGGCGGAGAACACACCCAGACGGTAGTCCACGGCATGACCCGACTGGACGATGCCGTCGGCGAGAGAGTAGAGATGCTCCACACCGTCCAGAGCGTCGAGTCCCGCCCAAGACACGCCGGCCCCCAACGAGAGACCGGTTTCGCCCAGCTCGAAGCCGACGAACCCATCGGCGTAGACGTTCGTGGCCGACAGCTCGTTCAGGCGCCGTTGTGGGCCGATCCAGATCGCGTCGACCGGAAGCCAGAAGTTCCCTCCGCGGTTCCCGCCTTCGATCTGCTGCAGCGCGAATGAGATGCCGCCGAAGCCGCTTCCCGAGCGGAAAAGGGCCGCGATCGGAAGGGTCCGACCCCCTCCGTTCCCGTTCGAGACGCCGTAGAACGTGGGTGAACCCAGCAGCGCCGACTCCTCGACGAGCGAGCCCTTTGCCGGGTTCACGAACGGATCGAGCAGGGCGTCGTCGAGAGCGATCGATACCCCCGCCATTCCCAGCTTCTCGGAGGGGAGCGTCAGAAACTGGTCGCCCGTGGCCACCGGCACCGTCTTCAGCGAGATGAGCTGAGCGGCGAGGCGGGCCGGTACGGCGGCCGCGAGCGCGACAGAAAGAGAGGCCGCGTAGAGCAGGGCGGCGAACAGCGAGGAAGGATGCCGTAGCGGATCGTTCATGGCGCTTCTCCTATCCAAGGGAACCGTACAGGGGCGGGTGCGAGGGCCGGACCCGATGCTGCAGGTGAAACGAGTCGGGGGAGGGCTTGGTGACGCCACACAGCGACGGCCGCCGCCTCCGGCTAGGTTGGCGAACCCGAGTCCCTTCACGTTGAGACGCCTGCGTCCCCATGATCCCGAGCTTCTACTGGCGCCTGGAGTCTCGTCATCGAGCCTGGCGATACCGGACCAAACTCGCTCCCGACGAGATCCGCTGGATGCGCAGCGTCTTACGGCCCGGGGGCGTTGTGGTCGACGCCGGGGCGTACAAGGGCGGCTACACCTACTGGATGAGGGAAGAGGTCGGGGCCTCGGGTCATGTCTTCTCGTTCGAGCCCCAGCCCGAACTGGCCGCATTCCTGCGACGGGCGGTAGCGGGTTTCGGATGGTCCAATGTGCACATCGCAGAGGCGGGACTCTCGGGCTCGGGCGGTGAGCGTACGCTGCGCGCCCCGGGGGGAGGGCCATCTCAAGACGCCTCGCTGGTCGGAGCGCTGGCGGGTCCGGACGAGCGGCGGTACTCCGTTCGGATCGACACGCTGGATGGCTTCCTCCGCGAGAGACGGCTCGGCCGACCGGTAGACTTCATGAAGGTCGACGTGGAGGGACATGAGCTGGACTTGTTCAGGGGCGCCGAACGGGTGCTCACACGGGACCGTCCCGTGCTGCTCTTCGAGTGTGAAGCCAGGCACGACCCCGAGCGAGCGGTCACCGACGTCTTCGAGTATCTGGAGGATCTTGGATACCAGGGCAGGTTTTTCTGGCATGGTGACCTGATCGACGTGGGCGAGTTCGACCTCGGCACGCACCAGACGCTCGGCCGGGCCCACTACGCGAACAACTTCGTGTTCGAGCCCCGCTAGAAGCGCCACTCCATCCCGAAGACCGGAAGGACCGAGCGCTCCGCCAAGGGCCGAAACTCTTCGTCACGCCACGGCTCGAAGTAGTAGAACAGCGCGTCCCTCTGGTCCAAGGCGTTGATCAGACGAAGGTAGGGACGGATCTCGACCGCCCGGCCACCGATGCGCGGGTTGAAGCGGGCGAAGAGCTCGAGATCGAGCCGCAGGAAACCGTCGTCCGGCTCCCCACCGAACACGGGGTCCTCCTGTGCCGCCTCACCCGGCAGCTCCGGCGTCTGCGGCGCGGCCGGCCCGTCCCCGCCTGTGAGCGCGTCTCCGCCTCTGCGGCCGAACGGAATGCTCGTATAAGGCAACCCCGCGGAGTACGCGACTTTCAGGCTGCCGCCGGTGCGCCCATCGAGCATGCCGGTGATCCCGGCGCTGAGAAGCTGGCGCCCGGCGAAGTTGGACGCGCTCAACCCGCTCGTTCCAGACCAGAACCAGGCCAGGTTATAGCCCAACCAAGCCGTGGCCCTGGCACTCTCGTGCAGGACCCGGAGGTCGACGCCCGAGCTGCGAAGGACGTCGTCACGGGGCGTAGCCAGCCCCGAGAATCCCTTCCAGAAGCCCTCCACGCCGAGACGCACCCCCCGGCCGAGTCGCTGATCGAGCGAGAGCACCACATGGTCGGCTGCAGCTACGGACAGCAGCGGCCCCGTCACGCTCACGGGGGCTCCATCCGACACGGCCAGCTCGACCTGTTCCTCGGAGGCACGCGTATACTGGTGGTAGCGACCCGCGGCCACCGTGAGCAACGCGTCGGCGCTCAGGCTCCAGAGGAAAGCGATCCGCGGGGCCACGCGTAAGCGCGATTCCGTGGAGAAGGCGTCCGCCCGCGCCCCCGCCCGCAGGTCGAGCCCCGGAACGAGGGGGAGGACACCGTCCACATAACCTCCTGCGACGACACCGTTCGCCTCCCTCTCGTCACCGGGTCCCGACGCCAGGTCGGCGAATTCTCGTGCGGAGTAACGCGTCGTGACACGGTCGACGGCCCCCCCGAATCGCATCCGGCTTTCGCCGAACGGAGTCGAAGCGTCGAGTGTGAGTCTCAGCCGACCGTCTCGGCACTGGCGAGCAGCCCCTCCGAAGAGCCCGTCCCGTCCGCCCCCGTGCTCGCGGGCCGCAGAGGAAGCTCGGCTTGATACCCGCTGGCCGAGACGGCCCCGTCGAGCGTGACGTCGCCGAGAGCCCCGCGATAGGCCACGGTCAACGCCTGATTGCCCCAGGAGGCGTCCTCCGGACCCGGAAGAGCCGCACCAGGCGTCGCGGGTCGGCCGTCCAAAGAGAGGCGGACCGACTCCCGGTTCCAGAACGTGGTCGCGCTGATCCGGTGGCCGGCTCCGATCTCCGCGTCCACCCTCCCCAGGGCGTCGCGATAACCGTAGGGATTGTGCGAGCCCCCCAGGGCGGTGACCCCGAGATCGTGAAGCGTACGCGTTGAGATGGCGAACTGCCCCCGGCCACCCAGAGGGCCCTCGAGGGCGACGCCCCCGCTGATCAGGTCGAGCCCCGCCCGCCCCCGCAACCGGTCGCGCCGCGGGGTCCTGGTCCGGAGATCCAGAATGTAGGAGAGCCCGCCGTCGTACCGGGCGGGCGCACCTCCCACGTGCAGAGCCGCCCCGCCCAGGGCGAACGCGTCGAAGCTGCTCAGCAATCCCCCCAGGTGGAACGGAGTGTAGACCGGAGCCCCGTCCAGAAGGACGAGCTTCAGGTCCGTCGTCGACCCTCGCATGAAGAGCACGTCGGACGGATCCGCCGGGTCGTTCCCGGGCAACGGTTGCCGCCGCCTCGCCGAGCCCGGCCTCCCCGAGCCCTGGGCTGAGGGCCAGCGTGACCACCTCCATCTCGGGGATCGGAGGGTCGACACCCTCCGGCGCGGCCCCCAGAGCGACGGGATCAGTCAGCACCTCGATGGGGGACAGGAGGATGGGTTGCTGCTCCAGGTCGACGTCGAGAAACACCGTGCCACCGGCGGGTATCTGCACGTCTACACGAGCCGACCGATGTCCGGGATGGCTGATCCGCAGGCGCACCAGGCCGGCCGGCAGATCCTCGAATCGGTATCGCCCCACGCTGTCGGCGACGGCACTCCGGTGCTCACCGGGGGACGCCGCCTCGACGGTCGCATACGCCAGGGTCCTTCCGGACGTGGGCTCGTACCCGCGCACGACGCCCTCGATGGTCCCGCTGGGCGGGACTTGCACCGCCAGCAGGGCGGCGGCGAGCGTCAGGTGGAGTGGCATCGGTGTGCGTCCCTTCCGGACCCGTGCCCCGGGATTATTGGACCCTCATGCGGATCTCGCCGGGAGTGCGCGTGACGATCGGGCCTGCAACGTCGAGCTCGTCCCCGGCCTTCGTAATGTACATACGTCCGTTCACGTGGATCGATGCCACATCGACGGATCTGGGTATGTCCACGCGCACCAGTCCGGCGCCTCCCGTGACCTCGATCAACCCGTCCGCCGTACGAAAACGGGCCGGCTGAGCGGCGAACGCCGCGGCCTGAAATCCGTCGACGAAGCGCACGTCGAGTTCGGTCCCCTGCTCGACGTCCTCGAGCAGGACGACCAACTCCCCGGTCGGGACCTCGACACGTACTCCGGCGGACTCGGGGGCCTGCGGCGTCGCGGCGGTTGCCGCCGGCGCCACGGCACTTTCGGTCTCGGTCGATCCGGTAAACATGGCGACGGCACGGTCCCACCCTCCGACGATCCATCCACGGACAGGTGAGGCAGGCAAGGCAGTCGCGATGGCAGCCCCGAAGAAGAGGACGAGGACGGCGGCCCGGGCGAAGGCGAATCGGCCCGTGACGGTGGTGGGCGTGATGGTCCGTGCCCCAGCAGTCACCCGAGCGAGGACCGCCGCCTTCGCGTCTTCGGGCGGGACAGCCGTGTCCAGACGGGCGAGCGCCGCGCCGACCACCGAGCTGGCGTTGCGCAGCTCCTCCAGAAGCGTCCGACAGTGCTCACACCCGTCGAGATGCTCCCTCACGGAGTCCACGTCCTCGGCGACCGTCTCTCCGTCGAGTAGTGCGCGGAGCGTTCCCTCATCCAGGTGCTTCATCGTCCTCCTCAGCCGGCCCATATGCGCTCACGAAGCGCTTCTCGGCCCGTGCAAGCAGCGTACCTACCGATCCGGGCGCTACCTCGAATGCCTCTGCGATCTCGCGGTAGCTGAACCCTTCGTACCGTGCCAGCAGCATCGCTCGGTCGCGTTCGTTCAAACCCTCGAGGGCAGCCCTCACTCTCGCCACGTCTTCCTTTCGTTGAACGCTCCGGTCGGGTTGCTCGAGAGCCGCCGGCTGAACCGGGTTCGCCTCCAGAAGCCGTCGTCGGTTCTCGTCCACTCGGTACCGATCCCGTACCAGATGCGTCGCGGTGCGGAAGAGGCAGGCGCGAACTCCGTGCTCGTCTCCCTCGACCCGATGGTCGTACAGCCTGACAAAAGCCTCCTGCACCACGTCGTCGGCCAGATCCGGGTCGCCGGTCAACCGATGGCAATAGCGAAACAGCCCCGGGTGTAGCTTGTCGAAAGTCGTCTCGAAATCCACTCGGATCAGAGTCCCAAGAGATACGGTTTGCACGTCTACGACTTGGATTTGACCCGAGCGCCTCATCCAGGGCAAGGGCTACGCAGCCAGAGCCCGGTGATAGAACGAGCGAGTGGGCGAGAATGTGACAGCATTCCGTTCGCGACCGGTTTGCGGTTGCGGGGGGGGGGATGTTTCGTTGTCTCTTGGGCGTTTGGTCCGTCCCGTGTACCACCGGCCTCCGCAGCCGGCGCATCAGATCCCGATCACGCTTCGGAGGCGTCTTCTTGCCCGAAAACGAAACCGTCGGCGGCGTCCAGTATCACCAGGTGGACGCCGAGTACTTCGAGAAGCGTGGGCTGAAGCGCCACGCACGCGTCTGGTCACTCTGGGCGCTCGGTGTGGTCGCCGTCATCTCCGGCGACTTCTTCGGCTGGAACTTCGGTCTCGACGCTGGGGGATTCGGCGGGCTGTTCATCGCGACGGTCATCATCACGGTGATGTACATCGGCATGTGCGACGCGATAGCCGAGATGTCGCCGGCGCTGCCACACACGGGGGGTGCGTACTCGTTCGGACGTTCCGCCATGGGCCCGTGGGGCGGGTTTATCACCGGACTCGCCGAGAACATGGAGTACGTTCTCACTCCCGCGGTCATCGTGGTGGGGATCGGCGGTTATCTGGGGGCGATCTTCGGTACATCGGACGCCTTCGCCCCGGTTTGGTGGGCCCTCGCCTATTCGCTCTTCGTGGGTCTGAACGTCTGGGGTGTCGAGGTCAGCTTCAGGTTCACCGTGTTCATCACGGCGGTGGCGCTGGGCATTCTGCTGATCTTCTACGTCGGGGCCGTTCCCCATTTTTCCTGGGACAACGCTCTCGACATCGAGCCGATCGCGGGGGCTACCCGTTGGTTACCCAAGGGATGGGGGGGGGGTCGCGGCGGCGCTTCCGTTCGCCATCTGGTTCTACCTGGCCATCGAAGAGCTTCCCTTGGCGGCAGAGGAGTCACACGATCCCGAAAGGGACATGCCCAGAGGCATCCTGCTGGGACTCCTGACGCTCATTGTGTGTGCCTTCCTCACCCTGTTTCTGAACGCCGGCATCGCCCCCGGGGCGCAGGAAGTCGGGCTCTCGGACGAGCCCCTTTTGCTAGGCTTCAGGACCATCTTCGGCGACGGTATCGGGACCAAGGTCCTGGCCCTTCTGGCCGTCGCCGGCCTGATCGCGAGCTTCCATACGATCATCTATGCCTACGGGCGAAACATCTACTCGCTCTCGAGAGCCGGGTACTTCCCGCACTGGCTCTCAGTAACGACGCGTAGGTCACAAACGCCTCACATCGCCCTCGTGGTGGGCGCGATCATCGGCTACATCGTAGCGTTGGTGATCCACTTCGCGCCCCAGGGCAACCCGGTGGGGGCGGTCTTGCTCAACATGGCGGTCTTCGGCGCGGTGATCGCCTACATCATGCAGATGGCGGCGTTCGTGCTACTGCGCCGCCGGCTTCCGCACATCCGGCGTCCCTACGTGAGCCGATCCGGAACCATGGGGGCCATCGTGGCCGGCGCCATCGCTGCGGTGACCTTGGTCTTCCTGTTCATCAACACGGACTACCGACTGGGGGTGTACGGGTGCGCCGTTTGGTTCCTCGCCGGCGTCGCCTACTTCGGCCTCTACGGCCGCAAGACGCTGGTATACTCTCCCGAAGAGGAGTTCGCGGTGCGCGAGCTCGCCAAGAGTGACTCTGCGACGTCGACCGTTATCGAAAGTGAAGGCATATGAGCGGCAATCTCGATCGGGAGTGGCTGCGTGAGTTGGTGGAGTCGAACGAGATTGACACGATCCTCGTCTGCTTCCCGGACATGCAGGGACGGCTAATCGGGAAACGGGTCACCGGCCACTTTTTCGTGGACCATGTCACGCACGGGATGCATGTCTGTGACTACCTGCTCGCGGTCGACATGGAGATGACGCCGGTCCCCGGCTACCAGGCGGCCTCGTGGAGGTTGGGGTACGGAGACTTTGGTGTACGTCCCGACCTGGACACCCTTTGCCGCATCCCTTGGCTCCCGGGAACGGCGCTCGTGTTGGGCGACTGCGTGGATGGCCACGGTAATCCGCTTCGTCATTCGCCCAGACAGATCCTCAAACGACAGATCGAGCGCGCCCGCGACGCCGGGTTCGTTGCCAAGATGGCCTCGGAGCTAGAGTTCTACCTGTTCGATGAGACGTACGAGTCGGCTGCGGAGAAGGACTACGCACATCTCAAGACATCGGGTCGCTACATCGAGGATTACCACATCCTCCAGACGACCAAGAACGAGCCTCTGATCCGGGCGATCCGGCAGGGGATGGAAGGGGCCGGCATTCCCGTCGAGTTTTCCAAGGGTGAGTGGGGGCCGGGGCAGCAGGAGATCAACCTACGGTACGGCGACGCGCTCGAGATGGCGGATCGGCACGCCATCTACAAGAACGGCTCCAAGGAGATCGCCCACCTACAGGGGAAGGCCCTCACCTTCATGGCCAAGTGGAACCACGGACTGGCGGGCAACAGCTGTCACGTCCACTCGTCCCTGTGGGATGCCGAGTCGGGGGCATCGGTGTTCGACGACGCGGCCGACGAGTACGGCATGTCCGAGTTGTTCAGGCAATACCTTGCCGGGCAGCTCGAGTTGGCCCGGGAGATGACGTACTTCTTCGCCCCTTATGTCAACTCCTACAAGCGCTTCCAGGCCGGGTCCTTCGCGCCGACCAACGCGGTCTGGGGGAAAGACAACCGTACGGTGGGCTTTCGAGTCCTCGGTCCGGGACCCTCCACCCGGGTGGAATGCCGAATCCCGGGCGCCGACGCGAACCCCTACCTCGCCTTCGCCGCCACCCTCGCGGCCGGTCTCCACGGAATCGAGCGGAAGCTGGAGCTCGAGGCCGTCTTCGACGGAGACGCCTACGTCGCGGAGGGCATCCGCGAGGTACCCAAGACGCTCCGGGAGGCCTTGGCGGCGCTCGACGGTTCGACGGCGTTGCGGGCGGCCTTGGGCGACGACGTAGTCGATCACTATCTGCACGCCGGGCGTTGGGAGCAGTCCGAGTTTGATCGCGTCGTCACCGATTGGGAAGTGAGAAGGAACTTCGAGCAGGCATGAAGACCACCGCGGAGCAGGCATGAAAACCATCACACCCGTCGACGGGAGTGTGTACGTCGAGCGGGAGTTGGCCTCATCGGGCGAGGTCGAGCAGGCTCTTTCGAGGGCGGACGCCGCACGGGGCGGCTGGAAAGCGACGTCACTGGAGGAGCGGGCCCGGGCACTGAGCGATGCGGTCGACGCGTTCGTCGAAGCCGGGGAGGACATCGCCACTGAGATCACTTGGCAAATGGGACGCCCCTTATCCCAATCCCCCGGCGAGATCAGGGGTTTCGAAGAGCGCTCGCGCTACATGATCTCTGCGGCCGACGGCGCGCTCCGCGACGTCGACGCGGGTCCCAAGGAGGGATTTCGGCGGTTCATCCGCCGCGAGCCTCTGGGACTGGTCTTCGTCGTCGCTCCCTGGAACTACCCGTACCTCACCGCCGTCAATGCCATCATCCCCGCGCTCGTGGCGGGCACCACCGTCGTCCTCAAACACTCGGGACAGACCCCCCTCTGCGCCGAGCGTTTCGCATCAGCGTTCGCCGCGGCCGACTTGCCCCACGGGGTCTTCCAGTACCTGCACCTGGATCACGACGACGTCGCTCGTGTCGTGGGCGATGCCCGCGTGGACTTCGTTTCCTTTACCGGCTCGGTGGCGGGAGGGCACGCGGTACAGCGAGCCGCCAGTGAACGTTTTATCGGCACGGGTCTCGAGTTGGGTGGCAAGGACCCGGCGTATGTGCGCCCCGACGCCGACCTCGGGCACGCGGTCGCACTGTTGGCCGACGGTGCCTTCTTCAACGCCGGACAGTCCTGTTGTGGCATCGAACGCATCTACGTGCACGACGATGTCTACGACGACTTCGTCGAGGGGTTCGTGGAAGAGACCTACCGGCTTCGCCTGGGCAATCCCCTCGAGGTAGTGTCCCTAGATTTGTGTAAAAGCGGATAAGCTGGACAGGAGGGAAAGAAAAACGGAAGCTCCTCTGTTGTTGTTCACTGTCACATGAACCCGGGAGTCCGGGTCTGCAGAGCAGGCTCGGAACCGGAGAGGAGCTTCCGATGCAAGAGATTGTGGAGATCGGTCGGGCCACGCAAGACGAGCTACGCGATGATTTGCGCGAGCTGTTTCAAGGCGCGATCCGGCTGACGCTCGAGATGGTGCTGGAAGAGGAGCTGAAGGCCATGGTAGGTGCACGCCGCTTCGAGCGGGTGGGAAGCCGGAAGGACCATAGGAACGGCACATACCTGAGGCGGCTGCTGACGAGCCTGGGGCAGATCGAGGTCGCCATGCCCCGGAGCCGGGACAACGGTTCGCCGGCCGACGTGATCGGCCGCTACCAGCGCAGGAGCCCCGAGCTCGACGAGATGATGGTCGAGGCGTATGTGAGCGGCGTGTCACAGCGCAAGATGGGCGACGTCACCGAGGCGCTGATGGGCGAGCGTGTTGGGCGCTCGACGGTGAGTCGTGTGGCAAAACGGCTCGACGAGGCCGTGGAAGGGCTGCGCCGTGCGCCGATCGAGGGGCCTCACCCCTATCTGTACCTGGACGCCACGTTCTTGGACGCCCGCTGGGCCCGCAAAGTCGAGAACGTGAGTGCGCTCGTGGCGTATGCAGTGGGCCCTGAGGGTCACCGACGGCTCCTGGCCGTCACGCTGGGCGCTGAGGAGTCGCAGCAGAGCTGGTCGGAGCTCCTCGAGCAACTCCAGGACCGCGGCCTCGGCGGTGTCGAGCTCGTGATCGCCGATGAGCACGCAGGCCTGGCAGCTGCGGTCCGCCGCTTCCTGCCCGAGGCACGCCGTCAGAGGTGTACGGTCCATCTGCAGCGTAATGTGGGGGCGAGGGTCCCCCACCGCCTACGCAAGCGCGTGGCGCGTGAGGTCTCGGTGATCTTCCAGACATCCGGACTCGCCGAGGCGAAGAAGCTCCTGGGCGAGTTCGGCGCACGCTGGAAGAAGGAGCTGCCCGAGGCCGTGGAGGTCCTGGAGCGGGGCTTCGGGGCAGCGACGCAGTTCTACGCGTTCCCCGAGGCGCACTGGCCCCGGCTGCGTACCACCAACAGCCTCGAGCGGCTGCACGGCGAGATCAAACGCAGGATCAAGGCCGCCGGCGCCTTCCCGGACCGGGCCAGCGCCCTCAGGCTCATCACGGCCGTCGCACTCAGGACCACACACGTCTGGGGCGACCGGCGTTACCTCGACCTCTCACTCCTCCAGAAACAGGAGGTCGCCCAAGCAGCCTAGCCGAAGGCGAGGAGCTTCCTCCGCTTTTACACACAAATCGGGACTTGACCCCCCTCGATGCGGAGACCACGCTGGGGCCGATGGTGCGAACCAGCGCCGCCGATGCCGTGCGCGACCAGGTGGCGGATGCCAAGGCCAAGGGCGCCCGGGCGCTCATCGACGCCGGACGTTTTCCCGCCAGCAGGGAGGGCACACCGTACCTCGCACCCCAGGTTCTCGTGGATGTCGACCACTCAATGGAACTCATGACCGAAGAGACGTTCGGACCGGCGATCGGCATCATGAAGGTCGCCTCCGACGAAGCGGCCATCGAGCTGATGAATGACAGCCGCTACGGGCTGACCGCCTGCGTGTGCACCCCCGATGAGGACGAGGCCATCCGCATCGGCGACCGCATCGACACCGGCACCTGGTTCATGAACCGCTGTGACTACCTGGACCCCGCGCTGGCCTGGGTCGGGGTCAAAGACTCGGGCCGCGGTTGCACGCTGTCCTCGCTCGGCTACGAACAGCTCACCCGCCCCAAGTCCTTCCATCTGCGAACGACCATAGGGGACTCATGATGCACGTCGATCCTCAGACCCTACGGGGCAACTGGCACTATCCCACCGAAGTGCGCTTCGGTCCCGGCCGAATCTCGGAGTTGCCCGAGGCGTGTGCCGAGTTGGGTATCACGCACCCACTGCTCGTCACGGACCCGGGGTTGCGGGATCTCGCGATGATACGCGAGGCAGTGACGGCGAACGAACGGGCAGGCCTACCCACTCCCGTGTTTTCCGAGGTGAGGCACAACCCGATCGGGCAGAACGTCGAGGACGGTGTGACCGCGTATCGAGAGACGGGGTGTGACGGCGTGGTCGCAATCGGCGGTGGGAGCGCGCTGGACGCCGGCAAGGCGATCGCCCTGATGGTGGGCCAGAATCGCCCGATCTGGGATTTCGAGGATCGGGAGGATTGGTAGGAACGAGTGGATGTGGACGGGATGGCCCCCGTGGTCGCCGTGCCCACCACCGCCGGCACGGGATCGGAAGTCGGCCGCGCCTCGGTGATCACCGACGTGAGGATGCGGACCAAGAAGATCATCTTCCACGCCAACATGCTGCCGGGCTGTGTGATCTCCGACCCCGAGCTCACGCTCACCCTGCCCGTCCAGCTTACGGCGGCGACGGGCATGGACGCTTTGGCCCACAACCTCGAGGCCCTGTGCGCGCCCGGCTACCACCCGATGGCAGACGGCCTCGCCGTGGAGGGGCTGCGACTCATCCACCGCTGGCTTCCGGTCGCAGTGCGAGACGGAGCGGACCTCTCCGCGAGGGCCCATATGCTCGCCGCCTCCAGCATGGGGGCAGCCGCGTTCCAGAAGGGACTGGGAGCCATCCACGCGCTGAGTCATCCCGTCGGGGCCGTGCTGGATACGCACCACGGGCTCACCAACGGGGTCGTGATGCCCTATGTACTCTCCTTCAACCGTGAGGCCATCGAGGAGCGCATGACCAGGTTGGCCGCCTATCTCGGCCTACCCGATCCATCGTTCGATGCGGTGCTGAGCTGGATCCTCGAGCTGCGGGAGGAGATCGGCATCCCCCACACTCTGGCCGACCTCGGCGTGGAGAAGCACCACGTCGACGTGCTCGCTCCGATGGCGGTGTTGGATCCGTCCGTAGGCGGCAATCCGCTCCCGCTCGGAGAGGCGGAACTCCGAGAGTTGTTCATGAGAGCTATCGTGGGGGATCTGGGCTAGCGCTCGATCCCCTCTACGAGCAGCGCGGCACATGCGCCTGAGGATCGTACCCGTTGACCCTCGGGTCACCGTAACCCGCGTAGACCGTGTTTATGGCCGTGCCCTCCTCCGCCCGGAACCCGAACCACTTCTCATGGAGCGCTGCCAGGGTTCCGTCCAGCTTCATGCATTCAAGCGCATTCTCGACTTCTTTGCGGAGGCCGACGTCGTCCGGATGGAAGGCGAGCCCGAACGCGCCGCTGATCGGAATGCTGTACGCGACGTGGACGATCTTCAACTCATTGGCCGTATGAGTGGCACGCGGAAGGTCAGACAGGCTCGCGAAGGCCCTCCGGTTGATCACGGCACTCAACGCATCGCCGGTGTCGCTGTACCGCTGTACGGAGAATCCGAGCCAGGCCTCGTTGAGGGTGGCCCAGGTGTCGGAGACACTGCCGGCCCCCACGGCCAGCGTCTTGCCGCGTAGATCCGCGATGTCGCGCAGTTCCGCACCCTGGAAGACCAGAAAGCTCAGTCCGGTGTCCATGAACCCTTCCGAGAAGAGAACCCGACGCGCACGGTCCGGCGTGATGTTCGTGGGGGAGACGGTCATCTCGAAGTCTCTGGCGAGCAGCGCGTCGAAGAGGTCGGCGCGGTTGAGTGGGACTCGCTGGATGCCGGGCCGTCCGATTCGTCGGGCGATCTCCGATGCCATATCGAAGGAGAGACCCTCGTATTCACCCGTAGGCAACTCGATCACGAACGGCGCGTACCCGGCGCCGGTTCCGATGAGCAGAGGCCCCGAGCGGACTTGGCCGTCGAGGGGAGCCCCCGGCAGGAGGGCCCCCAGGATGAGGCCCACAGCCACGCCGTGCCAGGGCAGACTCGCGCGATTCCTGATGCTCATGAGTGGAGCCTCCGTTGAGGTCGGTCCGGGAGGATTCCCGATGTCTCACCCCGCCTCACGGACAGCGCGGCACGTGCGACTCGGCATCGTACCCCTCGAACCCCGGGTGGCCGTAACCCAGGTATACCGTGTTGGTGGCCGTATCCTCGCCGGCGCGGAAACCGAACCACTTCTCGTGGAGGTCCGCCAACGTTCCGTCCAGCTTCATGCACTCGAGGGCATTCTCGGCTTCTTTGCGGAGCTCGGAGTCGTCCGGATGAAAGGCGAGCCCGAACTTGCCGGCGATCGGGAGAGTGTGGCCCACGACCACGATGCCCAGGAGCTGCGCCATGTGTGTCGCGGCGGAAAGATCCGAAAGGCTGGCGAACACCTCCTGGTTGATCACCGCGCTTACCGCGTCTCCGCTCTCCGTGTATCGCTGAATAGAAAAGCCGAGCCAAGCCTCGTTGATGCTCGCCCACGAGTCCGAAACCGTACCGACCTCGACAGCCAGGGTCTTGCCACGCAGGTCCGCGACGTCCCGGAACTCCGCACCTCGGAAGACGAGAAAGCCCAACCCGGTGTCCATATACCCTTCCGAGAAGAGCACGCGCCGCGCCCGATCAGGTGTGATGTTGGTGGGCGTAACGATCACCTCGAAGTCTCTCGTGAGCAGCCCGTCGAAGATGACGGCGAAGTCCTGGATCACCAGCTTCGTTCCGGGGCGTCCGATCCGCTCGGCGATCTCCGACGCGAGATCGAAGGAGAAGCCCCCGTATCCGCCGGTCGGGTTCTCGTTCGAGAAAGGCGGATAGGCGACCCCGGATCCGATGAGCAGAGGTTCCGGGCGGTCCTGGCCACTGAGCGGCGCTACGGCCAAGCAGGCTCCAAGAATCACCAGAGCCGTCGCCGCGCCAAGCGAAGTCCGAGCTACAGGGGGCATCTGACTCATTGCGGAACCTTCGTTCGAGGTCAGCCGGTCGCACCCTGCAACCTCTGTTCCGGGGTCGGCCTACGTCAAGCGAGAGTTGGCGAGCACATCCGTGCAGGCGAAGCGAGGCTGGTTTAGCGCAGCCCGCGCGACGCCCCCGCCACCTCGACCAAGGCCTCGAACAGCCGCTGCTGAATCGGGTCGTTTCCGGCCGTCAGCTCGGGGTGCCATTGGACCGCAACGAGCCACGGATGGCCCGGAAGCTCCACCGCCTCGATCGTGCCGTCCGGAGCGTGCGCCACCACCTTCAGGCCGGGGGCAACGTCCTTGAGGGCCTGATGATGCCAAGAGGCGCACTCGAAGTGCACCTCGCCGACGGCTTCGGCCAATCGAGAAGCCGGTTCGACGGTCACGGCATGATTGATCGGGTCTCGCGGCGGCGTCCGGTGCGCGACGTCCTCCCCTACGACGTCGGGCAGGTGCTCGACCAGCGTGCCGCCCAACGCCACGTTGAGCACCTGCGTGCCTCGGCAGATTCCGAGAGTCGGAAGCCCACTGTCCACCGCCCGCCGAGCGAGCGAGATCTCGCTGGCGTCCCTCTCGTCGTCGACCATGTACAGCATAGGATGGTCCCGGCCGCCATAAGCGTCGGGCGAGATGTCCCCACCGCCGGTGAGGATCACCGCGTCGAGCCGCCGGAGCACGTCGTCCCACCGGGATTCCCCGGGCGGCACCAACACCGGAATGCCCCCGGCCCGCCGCACGGCGTCCACGTACTCCGCCGGAAGGTCGAACTTGTGATCACCGTTCCTGTGGTACGTCGTGAGCCCGATGAGAGGGGCTCCGGTCGTTCCGGTATCACCTTCGGACATGGCTACCTGATCGTGTGCAGTTTGAGGATCGACGGTGTATGAGCCACGGGTCTCTCGGCAGTGTAATTGACGCTGCGGCTCCTCCCAGTCAACCTGATCACGTGATGACCTTCGACGAATTCTCCCGCGTGGCCCAGGAGGCCTTTCAGAGTATTCCAGGGGCGTACCGGGAGGGGGTCGAAGGCGTGACGACAGTGCAATCGGCGGAACCGCATCCCGACCTACCCGGGGTCGTCACGCTCGGGGAGTGCATCACGCAGGGATTCAACTCGGACTGGCAAGGACCCGACACCACCCGTTCGCGAGTCGTCCTCTACTACGGTTCCTTCCGCCACATGGCTCGTGGCGATCCGGAGTTCGACTGGGAGGGCGAGATCTGGGAGACCCTCACCCACGAGCTCCAGCATCATCTCGAGTCCCTGGCCGACGAGGACGCGCTCGGTGCACTCGACTACGCCGTGGACGAATCGTTCAAGCGGGAGCGGGACGAGCCCTTCGATCCCTGGTACTTTCAGTGGGGTGAGGCAGTCGGCGAGGGCGCGTACCGCGTCGAGGACGAGGTGTACATCGAGCGCGTGCTCGACGAGGCGGAGTTCGACCGCGTCGAGACGATCGAGTTCGAATGGGAAGGCCAGGCGTACCGGATCCCCCGCCCCGAGGAGTTGGGGGACGTCCACTTCGTGGTCGTGAAGGGAATCGAGCCCCTCATTCAGGTGGTCTTGATCCGACGGGCTTCCTGGCGCCAACGCCTCGGCGGCGCATTCCGGCACCGTGATCTGGTCATCCTGGACAGCGGATGCAAAGCTAGACAAGTTTCCTCGATGGGCGACGACACGCGCTGAGGGAAGACGCCGCAACGCCCGCCCCAACCGCAGTGGTCGGCGGGCGCGCCGCCGTGGTCCTCAACCATCCTCCACAGCGCGGTGTCAGGAATGTGGCCCCTCCCGGGTACACCGGGGGCTTCCCGGGCACCCGAGAGAAGGCAAACAAGGCGGTCTCTTCCAGTCGCACGGAGGAGAGCGGAGGCACCCGATGGAAGACATCCGACCACCGCCGAGCCTTCAAGGAGCCGCTAACATGGACTCTCGCTGGGCTCCTGCTCGTGGGCATCGGCGTCTTGGACGTCCCTGTACTCGGGTAACGAACATCCGTCGGCCCGGGATAACTCGAGCAGACACCGAACGGCGAATTCGTTCCGCCCTACGTAGATGGAGTTGGTGGGGTTTCCGCTTGGGGCTCGCGTGACCCCTGTAGCCGCTCCTTAGGCTTTCGCGGGTCCGATCTCGACCTCGATGTGCTTCCACTTCTCGCGCTTGAACACCACTGCGCTCAACGTCGCGCGAGTGAAGTGGCCGATCACGATGGCTAGCCAGATGTGGTGCGGCTCCAGGGTCGAAAGCCTCTGAATCGTGAAGCAGATCCCGAGGGGAATCACGATCTGGGAAACAATGGAGATGTAGAGAGGGCTCTTGGTATCGCCCGTGCCTTGTAGCCCTCCCGTGAACGCGAGCGCGACCGTGATGAAGAGCCCGGACACGGCAAGGTAGCGGAGCAACTCGACGCCCAACTCTTGGACCACGGGGTCGTCCATCCCGAAGATCCCCAGGAGTTGGGTCGGAATGACCAGGAACGCTGAGCCGATGGCGGCCGCGAGCATGAGACCGCAGCCCGCCGCCACGTGAACCGCTTTGCTGGTCCGTTCGGGGCGCCCCGCACCGAGGTTCTGGCCGGCGACCGCCGCCGCCGCGCCCATGATGCCGACAGAAGTCCACGTGATGAACGAGAAGAGCTGCGTGTAGCTCACCACGTAAGCGGCCTGTGCCTGCGCGCTCATCGCCAGCGATCCGACGAAGCCGAGGAGGATCACGCCACCGACGTTCATCGCGATGCCCTGGATACCGGTGGGCAGACCGAAGCGGAAGAGCTGGCGAATGATCGCCCAGTCGGGCTTCAGGCTCATGTCCTTGTGGAAGTGCACCACCCACTTGCCCGCAAAGAGCTGCACCAGCGCGTAGACGCTGACGACGCCGCCCGCGATGACGGTGCCCATGGCGGCGCCCTTCGTCCCGAATGCGGGAATCGGACCCAAGCCACGGATCAGGATCACGTTCAGGACGATGTTCAGAACGGTGAGCGCGACGCCCAGGCGCCGCGGCGTCTGTGCGTCGCCCGCCGACCGCAACGCCCCACCCAGCATGAAGAACATCAGCATGCCGAACGAGAGACGAACAGGATCCGCAAGTACGGCAGCGCCTCGACCTGCACCTCCGGTGCGGCGTTCACCATTCCCAGCAGTGACGGCGCGGCGAGGTATCCGATCGGCGCCAGGATTCCCACGACCAACAGCACCGACGTCAGGAACGCCTGGTAGACGGTCCGGTCCACCTTCTCGGGCTCGTTCGCCCCGCTGAACCTGGCCACCAGCACACCCATCCCCGTGAACAGCGAGCTGATGAAGACCATAACGACGATGAAGATCTGCCAGGAGACCCCGATCGCCGCGTTTCCCGTGTAGCCGACGTAGTTGCCGACCATCGCGTGATCCACGATGCCCTGGAGGCCACCGATGATGTTCTGGAGCATCGTCGGCCAGGCGAGCTTCCACACCGCGCCACGGATCGGTCCCTCCACGAGGGATCGATCGAAGCTCTTGGTATTCCGTACGCTCAAGTCACCGGGTCGCTTGGAGTGTGGTCGCTGGCCACCGACCTCGGCGGATCGATCGGCGTGGTTTCGGGTCGTGTCAGATCCTAATGAAGATCCGTCGTTCGTACATCCAATAGCATAAGTAGCTCATGAGCCCGAGCACGACGAAGGCGGTCACGGTCTCCATGGTGCCGATGCCCCCACCGAGCCAGCCCAACATCCCATGGACGAAGACGGCGACGAAATCGTTGAACCACTGCTCGCCCAACGTCTCGGCGAACATGTAGATGAAGATGGGGTTCATGCCGACGACGACGAAGAGCTGGGTTCCGCGACGACGCCCCTTAAGGTCCATGAGCCAGTAGAACAGGGCGAGCGTCAGGAGGCACCATCCGCCGGACACGATCACGAACGAACTCGTGCCGATGCGTTTGATGATGGGGGTGATCCCCGTCCAGTCCAGTCCATACCCGACTCCCAGCCCGATCAGCCCGCCGATCAACAGGTACTTCAGCTTGTCCGACCCGGCACGGTCGCTCATCAGGAGCTTTCCCGCCAGCACGCCCCAGATCGTGTGTGCCGAAGTGGGTAACGCGTTCACGGCGACCCAACCGCTCGGGTTGATCTTGCCCATGAGCACCGTGTCCATCCAGGCGCCGAAATTCTGTCCCTGGACGAACGGTTGATCGAAGCCGGCCACCGGGAACGTCCGATAGAGGATCTCGCTGAGCAGAATGAGGCCGAACGAGATCGCGAGCTGCGTGCGCAGTGGCAGGTTGAAGATGAGGAAGGCCACCAGAATCGTGACCGAGAGTTGGCTGAGGACGTTCCACAACTCCCAAACCATGGCCCGGGAATACCCGATGTGGAGCGACACACCGAGAACGAGCAGGATCAGGCACCGGACCCCGATGTGGCGGAACGTCTGACCCCAGGTGTGGCCCGCCGACCGCCTGCGGGTGACCGAGAACGCCATGGCCACGCCCACGATGAACATGAAGTAGGGCTGGACCAGGTCCCAGAAGCGCAGGCCGTTCCAGGGATGGTGATTGAATTGCAGCACCACGCCTTCGAGGAGGGAGCCCGGTGCCGCAACCTCCATGAACACTTCATAGACGAGGGCGCTCTCGGCGATCAGCACGAACATGACGAGCCCGCGAAAGACGTCCAGCGATACGAGACGCCCTTCAGGCAGGCGGGCAGTCGTCGATTCGCTCAATACTCGCTCCGGTCTCGGGAGTTGACCTGGGACGTATAGTACTCGATATCGTCAACGGGAAAACAGCGCCTTTAGCGGAAGAACGCTTCGGCACGTCTCACGCCTCGTGGGGGACATGGACAGACCGTCAGGTAGTGACCTCGTGGAACCACGCGACGAGTCGTCGCTGGCCGAAGCGGAGGACCTCGCACGGCGAGAGACCATCAGGTGCACCCTGGTCGCGTATCGCCGACCCGACCGTCTGGAGGTCGGTGACCCCGTGCCGGCCCTCGGCCTGGCCGTCCTGACGAATAGTGGCACCCCGGGTTCCGGCATGGTGGATCTCGCGGCCGAATACGATCGACCCCTGATGCTCATATTCGGGAGCTACACGTGAAGCCCTTCAGGCGCCAGGCTGGCGCCCTGCAAGCCCTGTTCGAGGAGCTGGGTGATCGCGCCCATTTTCATGGGGTCTACATCGCCGAAGCCCACTCCGTGGACGGCTGGCAGACCGATTCGAACGAAGCCGCCGGAATTCGAATCGCTCAGCACACGGCGTTCAGCGAGCGGTGGGAGGCGGCGCAGCTTTGCGCCGAGCGGCTGGGCCTGACCATCCCGACCCTTGTGGACGGCATGGACAACGCGGCGTGCGAGGCCTTCTCGGCCTGGCCCGAGCGCATCTACATCGTGGAAGGACGCCGGATCCGATATCGGGGAGGACAGGGACCCTACGACTTCGACGTACCCGAAGCGCGTGGCTCGCTCCTGCGGCTACTCGGCGAGACGAGCTGAGGCGGTCGAATAAGGTGCCCCGGCTGGCAGAAGTCCAGCCGGCTACTAGTTCCCGACGATCGCACCGGTTCCGGGTGTCCGCGCTCCTTGACGCACACCGGTCTCCGGATCGATCCGCACACCCACCCACGCACCGCCGAACGAAGCCGGGCTGCCCGGAGGTGTAGGCTCGATGTCCATGCCCATGTCGCGCACGGCCTCCAGAATCTCCAGCGAATACTCTCCCGGCGCACCGTACGGCTGGCGGAGCGGATCGAACGTCGGCCACTTCTTACGAATGCGCGGCTGGGCCGCCGCCTGGGCCGGCTCCATGTCGAACGCGAGGACATTCATGAGGTTCTGAATGTTCACCTCGTGGTACGCACCCCCTATGGTCGTACTGCCCAAGTAGGGCCGGCCGTCCATCAGCACGATGGTGGGTGTATCCCACTCCGGAACTCGCTGTCCCGGCCCGACGCGGGCTACCAGATCTTGCTGAAAGGCCGCGGCATCTGGAATCGTGATGCCGCCGACGAAGAGTCCCGTCTCTCCATACACCGAGCTGTTGATGGAGTGGAGCACCACGGCCATGTTGCCCGCGGCGTCCACTGCGATGATGCCGGCCGTGTGGCGGCCCTCCTCGTCTTCGTCGTCTTCGTCGTCGGATGAGCGGCCGCGTCCGAATCCGTCGGTCAGACTCTCGATGATGGCGGCGTCCGCCTCCCTCGCCTCGGCGACCGCACGGTGTACGTCGACCCACGTATCCGTCTGCATGGCCTTCCACAGCTCGGCGGCGGTAGCCTTGCTCGTCCTTCCCTGAGGCGACACGTCCACGCCCGGCAGGTAGCGGTCCACGAGCCCGTCCGGCAGGAAGGTCCCGGCCAGGGGCGGACTCAGGAGCTCGGGCAGGGTGGCAATCTGCAAAAGCCAATAGAGCGACTCGGGACTCGTCGTCGGATGGCCACGAGCCGGAAGGTCGGCGAGCTCGAACAAGTTGAAGGCCTCGGCCGTGTGGATCCCGCCGTAGCTGGGTAGCGCCGCCCCGTAGAGGTCGAAGTCACGGAACGTGGCATGGACGGGCTCAGACCAAAGGACCTCGTAGCGATCCATGTCCTCCATGGTCAGGCGGCCGTCGATCGCCTGCACCGCTTCGACGAGATCCTCGGCCCACGCACCGCGGTAAAAGTAGTCGGTACCCTGCACGGCCATGTTCTTGAGCGTCTCCACCATCGCCGGCTTGGTGATCCAATCGCCTTCCACATACGGCGTGCCATCACCCTTGAGGAAGATGTCCCGTCCCTCCGGATAGCGGGTGAGCACGTGGCCCCGTACGTCGAAGTACGCCGCCCTCACGGCGCTCACCTCGAAGCCGTTCTCGGCGAAGTAGATGGCCGGCTCGAACAGAACAGCCCACGGGAGCACTCCGAAGCGCTCGTGCGCCGCGCCGATTCCGGCCGCCACGCCCGGGACCAGCGTCGCCCGACCGCTGGGCGTGCCCTGAGGTGGAATCGAAAGCGGGTCGTCTTCCCCGAGAACCGTGCCGTACGTGGCGCTCATCGAGTGGACACCGCCGGTGGCAGCCTCGTAGTACAACATCACCATCTCACCCGCGAGCGTGACCGGCCCCCCCGTGGTCAACGCGATCTCGGTGAGCGCGGTGGTCATCACGGCGTCCACGGCCGAACCACCCTGCAACAAGGCCTCGTAGCCGGCGCGCACGGACGTCGCGGTCGTAATGCCCGCGATCATCCTGTTGTCCGCCTCCACCGCGGGTGGGTTGGTCTGTCGGGCACTCCCGAGCTCGAGGTACGTTTCGAGTTCCCCCTTGGGCCACCCTTCGGGGGACAGCGACACGGCCTCGCCGCCCGGGTCACACGCGACCAAGGCGACGAGGCCGAAGAGCGAGACTGAGAAAAGGCGCTCCTTCATCCGCTCAGTCCCATCCGGAAACGGCGTGAACCGTCGTCGAGTGGGTGTCCGGGTCAGTTACGGCTCCGCGCCTGCACGGCTGGACCGTTCTGCCAATCCTGCACGCTCGAGATGTTCGGCACGCCCCAATCCAGCCCGTTCCAACCGGAGAAGGCTCCCATCTTGAACGCCCAGAAGCCGGTCTGGATATCGGACATGACGATCAAACCGTCCGCGTTGCGCACGTCGACGCCCCACGAGCCGTTCATGGCGCCCATCTTGTCCTCAGCCGTCTCGAGGTAGGAGTCGTAGTGGGCTACCGTCTTGGGGTGCTTCGGATCCGAGAGCGAAAACACCTGCAAGCCGTACAGATACGCCGACACGAACACGTAAGGCCAACGCACCTCATGGTTGTGAGACAGGTGCTCCCAGTTGGCCGTCCATGCGGAGATGGGCGTGCGGATGTTCGTAACCTCACCGTCGAGGCCCGGCTTCAGGTCGAAGATGCGAAGCGGGGCGTACTGATACTCCGTCTCGGCGACCACGTAGCGGCCGTCCGGCGAGGGCGTGAACGTGTGTCCGCGGGTGACGCCGTTGATCCCCGTGAGGCTCACCAGAAGCTCGGGGTTCTCCAGGTCCGTGATGTTATACACGTAGTATCCACCCGTGCCGCCACCGTAGAAGCGATCCTGCTCGCTGTCCGGATGATAGCCGGTGTAGAAGTCGTGATAACCACGGGATCCGGCCACGGCCTCCGACGCGGGCACGGGCACCTGAGCAACGAGCGCCTCGTCGACACGCCCGTCCACGACGTAGCCGAGGTCGTATACGTTCGCGTAGGGACCGGCGACGGTGGCGAACAGCAGCGGGCGACCGTTGCTGTGCCGGTAGACGTAGATGTTGTGGAAGCCGCCGAGCTCACCGGGACCCTGGATCCGACCCACCTCCTTGAACTTGGAGACGTCGGGGAGATCCGTGGCGTCGAAGACGACGGCTCCGAGGTCCGCGTCGGGTCCGCCCTGCCGGAACTGCACCGAGTGGACGACGTAGTTGCGGCCGTTGTACTCGAAGATCTTGATGTCCTTCCCCGCGGACCCGACGTGCAGGTCCGGGTCGTCGAAGCTCCAACGGAGAATGACCTTCGCCTTGTAGGGGTCGGCGATGTCGATGATGTCGAGACCGTAGTTCTGACGCGCGACGTAGACGTAGGGACGGTCCATGTTCTGCTCGACCTCGATATCCGAGACTTCTGGGCCCAGCGGGAGGTGTGCAACCACCTCGATATTGTCGCTCCCGGGTTTCTCCGCGTCCGATTGTGCTACGAGCGCGGTGTCGGTCGCGAAGAAGGCCACACCGGCCAGAGCGGCGAGCCTTACGGTACGGTTCATTCTCATGTCTCACCTCGTTCGTTTCGATGCTCGGTAGTGACACGCCCGATCGTTCGACCCGGCCGATCACCACAGACCTATTCTAGGCCGCCCTGCCGAAAGAGGGCAACGGCCCGCCTTCGCCCGCTAGTTACGCGT
This sequence comes from Longimicrobiales bacterium, assembly GCA_965226925.1. Taxonomy (GTDB): domain Bacteria; phylum Gemmatimonadota; class Gemmatimonadetes; order Longimicrobiales; family Gaopeijiaceae; genus CBDDCX01. The sequence goes on from CBDDEN010000010.1 coordinate 495,349, forward strand.
CACCGCCTGAACGGCGGGCCCATTCACGAAGTCCTGTGCGCTCGAGATGTTCGGCTGCCCGTAGTCCAGTCCGTTCCAGCCGTTGAACCCCTCCATATGGAAGAGCCACAGGCCTGTCTCCATGTCGGAGATGAGGATCAATCCGTCGGCGTTGCGCACTCCACACCCCAAGCGCCGTGTGTAATATTGACACCCTCCTCGAGCCCGATGTTGGTGTCGTAGTGACCCACGGTCTTCGGCTTCTTGGGATCCTGGAGGCTGAAAATCTAAAGACCATCCCGGTATCCGGATACGAAGACCAGCGGCCACCGGACCTCGTGGTTGTGGACCAGATTCTGCCAGTTGGCCGTCCAGGCCGAGATGGGCTGACGGATGTTCGTTACCTCGCCGTCCAGGCCGGGCTTGAGGTCGAAGATGCGGATAGGTGCGTACTGGTACTCGGTTTCCGTAACGACGTAGCGGCCGTCGGGAGAAGGCGTGAACGTGTGGCCGTTACGAACGCCGTTGATTCCCGTCAGGCTCACAAGAAGCTCGGGATTCTCCAGGTCGGTGACGTTGTACACGTAGTATCCGCCCGAGCCGCCTCCATAGAAGCGATCCTGCTCGCTGTCGGCATGGTAGCCGGTGTAGAAGTCGTGGTATCCCCTTCCACCGCGCGTCGCGTCCGACTCGGGAACCGGCACGTTGGCCACCAGAGCCTCGTCGACGCGTCCCTCGACCACGTAACCGAGGTCGTAGATGTTGGCGTGGGGAGCCGCGACCGTCGCGAAAAGCAGCACCCGACCGTTGGAGTGCTTGTAGACGTAGATGTTGTGGAATCCGGATGGTGTCCCGCTGACAGTTGAAGGTGGTGGCTCCGGAGAGTCTCCTTGTTAGCCTGCCTTTCTCATTTCGGCAACCGGTTCATGGTCGTCGAGGTGGGCCCTGCGCATCCAGAGCTGGTGGTAGCCGATGATCCTCCGGTAGCTCTTCTCGGTCTCCACGAACGAGGCCGCAGCCCAGCGCAAGGCCATCGCTCCGTTCTTCCAGTGGGTCACCCTGCGGGTCTTCTGTCTTACGCCCGAGTGGGTGCTGTCGATCAGGTTGGTCGAGCCCAGGCACTTCCTCAGCCGCGGCGGGAGGCCGAGCCGGTTGATCGTGAACATCTCGCTGAGGCCTTCGCGTAGGCTGGCCGAGGCCGAGGGGTGGTCGCGCTCGAGCCATCGGGCGAGCTGCTCGAGCTTCTGCTCGCCCTGCTTCGCGTCCAGCTTCATCGCCGCCCGGAACGCCGCCTTCACCTGAGGATGCTGATCCTTCGGCAGATGACCCAGCACGTTGCGGAGCTTGTGGTTGCGGCAGCGCTGGATGGGGTGACGTTGGCCGAACACCTTCTCGATCGCCTTCCTGAGCGCTTTCGAGCCATCGATCACGAACAGCCGCCGCCTGCCCGGGTCCAGGCCGCGCTCGACCAGATCCTCTAGGAGCGCGCTGGTCACCTCGGCGTTCTCACTCGCTCCTTCCCTCACGCCCAGCACGTGCTTCTTTCCGTCTGAGTCCACGCCTACCGCAGCAAGCACGTGGTGCGAGCCCATCTGGATCCCGTCCAGGTAGATCACCAGGAGGTCCCACGCATCCAGCCGGCGCTCCATCAGCTCCTTCAGCACGCGCTCCGAGGCCTCGACCGTCTCACGGCTCACCGCCGACTTGCTCACCCCGACCGTGTCGGCCATCTCACCGATCACACGGCCGTACTTCCGCGTGCTCACCCCCGCCATCAGGACCTCGAGCATCCGATCCGCCACGGCGCCCGGTCTCCGCATCGCTGCGTACGCCGGCACCTCGACCTCGCCACCCTCCCCGGCGCCCCGGCGCCTGAGCCGTGGCCGCTCCACACGCACCTTCCGGTCCGACAGGTAAACCACACCACCCTGCCGGCCATACCACACCGTGTCGTCTTCCGCTCGTGACCGACCTGCCTGCTTCACGCCTGCCACACCCTCGGCGCTCATCTCCAGCACCGCTTCGATCGTCGCTCGTCCCATCACCTGGATGACTTCGTCGATCGCGACCTCCGTCTGCTCCACGAGCTCAAGCATCGGAAGCAGAAACTGCCCCTCCCGCTTCAGGAACTCCCTGATCGCGCGCTTGTCCGCCCGATCCCTTACCTCGTACGTTCTCTTCATCGTGGTGGCTCCGTGTTGGGGTTTTTGCCTACCCGAGCCTATCGGCCCGGGACCCCCGGAGCCACCACTTTTCTTTCTCCCCTATCAGGAACCTTCAACTACGGTTGGGACAGCTTCGGAATCCGCCCCGCTCTCCGGGTCCCTGGCTTCGGGCCACCTCCGTCATCGTCCCCGGCAGATCGGTCACGTCGACAATGATGGCGCCCAGGTCGCCATCCGGTCCCGCCTGGCCGAACTGCGTCGACAGCACCGCATAGTGCCGATCGTTCCAACTGAAGATCTTGATGTCCTTGCCGCCTCCTCCGGTATGGAGATCGGGCTCCTCGATGCGCCACCGGTGAAGGACCTTCGGATTCTCGACATCGCTGATATCGACCACGTCCATGCCTCTTGCGACCACGGTCTCAGGCGGCCGGCCGCTCGCCAAATGCCGGCCGACATAGGCGTACGGCCGGGCCATGTCCTGCTCGACCTCCACGTCGGATATGGTTCTGAACTCGCCCAGCGGCAGGTGAGCGAGCACGGTGACGTTGTCGCTCCCACGCTTCTCGGCGTTTATCTGGGCGTTGAGCGGAGGAGCCGGCAGCAGAGCCGCCCCTAGCAGGGCGAGCGCGAATACGAGAGCGGGGTGCGTCTTGATTGGAACCTCGATTGGATTCGTTCGGGCGGGGGCTCTGAATCTTGTGGTCGGACCCTGAGCGGACGTCTGGGAGCATTCTAAAGCCTAACTTCGCCACCGAGCAACGGATCGGAAGAACATTTTCCACGAGCGATGGCCGCCTACCGAGGCTAACTTGGAGGCATCAGAGCAATCGAGGGCATCGGTTGCTGCACGCTCCTGCGACGGAGAGGATCATGGGCACCAGTCGTTCTCGCTCGTTTCTGGTATGCCTTCTCACCGGCATCGTCTGGACGCCCTTCGCCACCTCATTGGCCGCTGCGGTGGCGGCCCAGTCGGCTGCCGACATCTTCGACGAGATGCTCGGCCACCAGCGCCAGAGGTTGTCCGCCATCGAGAGCCTGCTGATCGAGCAAGAGACCATGGGGGTCTCCACGACCCTCTATATGGTGAAGGAAGTGGTCGACGGTGAACCGATGCTCGTCCCCCGTATGACGGTCGTCGGGGGGATGACAATGCCCGTCCAGGGGAATGAGGGTCCCGACCCTTGGTCGGGTTCCCCCACCGTCCACCGACAGTGGGCCGATCGCTTCCGTGTCTACGGCAGCGAAGAAGTGAACGGTCGAGCGGCGTACCGTCTGACGATCGACGACTTCGCGGGAATCGACTTGGGGGCTCCGCCGGGGCAGGACACCCCCATGACTCCCCGGAGTGCGGTCTTCTATGTGGACAAATCCGACCTCCTGATGGTTCGCATGGAGATGGAGCTGGAAGCCACACTCGACGGTGGAGAGACGCGGGTGGTGACCATGGCCTCGACGATGGACGACTACCGCGAGGTAGACGGCTACCTGCACCCGTTCCGCACGTCGATCGCCTGGCAGGGACTGTCGGCGATGGCGCCGGATGGGATGGACCCCGCCGAGTTGGAGCAGCAGCTGGCGGAGATGGAGGAACGACTCGCCGAGATGCCTGAGGCCCAGCGCGGCATGATGGAGCGAATGATCGGGCCCCAGATCGAGAGACTGAGGGAGATGCTCGGCGGGGCTCCGATGGAGATCATCGTCACCCGCCTCGAGGCGAATGTCGATCCGCCGGGAGGGCCGTAGTGAGGAAGCTATTCAACGCATAGGTAACTTGCAGATATGAGCGTCCAGCCCCCCACCCCCCGACGCTCCCCTGGAGCCGAGGCGGCAGACGCCCTCAAGGCGGTTCTCGAGGACCAGGCCGAGCGAAAACAGCGCCACGGTGAGCGCCGCCCTCAGGCCAAGGCACCCGGCCGTGGGGCGGCCGTGGCGGCCGTGGCCCTCGCTCTGATCTCGCTGTGGCTATGGATCTCCCCACCTGCGGCCCTCCAGCCACGGCCCTTCCCACCCCCCCCTCCCATCGTGCAGGAGTCCGGGCTTCGCATGGACGTCTACACGGTGGCGGTCCAGATCCTGAACTTCCAGGCGAAGACGGGACGGCTACCGACCAACGTGGAGGAGGCGGTGCCGGATCCCATCGGCGTCGACCGACTGGACTACGCGCCGGCGGGTGGTGGTGGGTTCCGGATCACGGCCGTGCGCGGTGAGCAGGTCGTCGTCTACTCCTCCGATCAGCCGCTGCGGGAACTCGTGGGCAACGCGCAGATCGTATTGGAGGGGGCCTCCCCATGACCACGCGCAGTGTGGCGGCGAGGACGCTTCGCACCATCCTAGGCCCGGGGGACCGGCGTGGCTTTACCCTCGTCGAGCTCGCCGTAGTGGCGGCGATCATCTCCATCCTCACGGCCCTGGCAATGCCGAACTTCAAGAGGGCTCTCGTCAAGGCCAAGGCCGTGGACGCCGTCGCCGATCTCGAGGTCCTACGGGTCGCCGTGATAAGCTACCTGGCAGACAACAACCAGTGGCCTCCCGACGCCTCCGTCGGCGCCATGCCGACGGGCCTCGCTCCCTATCTTCCCGACGACTACAGCTTCGCCAAGGAGAACTACACCCTCAACTACGACAACTGGACCACGCACAGTCCCTACTTCATCGCCGTCACCGTGGAGACGAACTCGGATCCCGAATTTGGCGCGGCCGTCGTGGACGCCCTCGGCCCGAACGCCTGGACGAACGGGTCTTTCAAGTTCACTTGGGTCATCGAATGGCTTAACTGACGTGGGCCCTGAAGCTCAGACCGGCCGAAACTCGACGAGCGCACCACAGGCGGTCTCGGGGAGCACGTAGACGGACCCGGTCAAGGTGGAAGCGTAGGGTATTCCTCCCTTCTCGAGACACGCGATCGCATCATTGATCGACTTCGTCGAAAAGACGACGCCCACGCCCGACATCGTAGCGCGCTGCGGCACGTCGACCCCCGAGGGCTCTCCCGACGTCGGCGACGGGCACACGTTGAATCCTGGATAGAGATCGCCCAGTTCTCGAGGCGTGCGAAACGTGAGCCGGGATCCCAGATTCGCCGTCCAAGATCCGCCCGCTCCGGTGACGGCGCCGGCCCGAATGCGCTCGAAGTGACGAGCGGCCTCCGCCGGATGGTCCGCTCGCACGAGAACCTCCGCGAACCGTGTGACACCATTGGGGTGCAGCGCCGCCCCAGGATACCAGACCAACTCCGGCGTAAGGTGCTCACACACGAACGCGAAGAACCCCGGTACGGCACCTTCAGCGAGCCTGCTGATGCGGAAACGCGCGGTCCCCACGTAACCCCCGACGTGGGCGTCCCGTGAGAACTCGACGGGGTCCTCCACGCCGATGCCCCGCTCGGCGTAGTCGGCCCGGGCCGTGTCGGCGCTGCCGCGGAGCGCGAGCCCCGCGACGCCCGAACCGGCGGCCAGGGCGCCACCCATGGACGCCTTGGCGACCTCGGGCCGCACGACACCGAGAAGCTCACAGTACGTGGCCTCGAAGACGAACACGTGGTTGGCCGTCCCGAGGGACTCGTGTTCCGCCCTGGGCGAGACCCGGAACCCCATGCGTGCGTATGAATCCCGCGCAACGTCCAAGTCGGGCACGACGAGTACCAGATGATCGATCTCCGATGAGGAGCCCTTCTCACGGTGCGTCAGAACAGATACCCGAGACCCAGGTAGAACGGCGCCGTGGCTTCGCTCGAATGCCCCATGTCTATCGCGGCCACGAAGTTCTCTCCGATCCCGACGCGCACTCCGCCTCCAATCCCGGTGTGCAGGTCAGACACCAGGGATTCCCATTCGAGACGGTTCTCCCAAACCCGTCCGGAGTCCACGAAGCCCGACAGAACCAAGTGGAAGGACCGGCCCAGCATCTCGAACTCGTGGGCCCTCCAACGCAGCTCGGCGTTCCACAGAAACATGCCCTTCCCCACATACCGGTTCTTAGGAATGCCCCGGAGCGTCTTGGCGCCCCCGAGCCCCTCCTGCGGCTTGAAGGAAGACTGGACGACGTATTGATCGTAGAACGGCGCGGCTCCGTCGATACTCTGGATCAGAAAGCGATTGGCCAACGTCAGGCGGTCGCCCATGGGGAAATACCGCCTGTCGGCGAAGGTCCAGCGAAGGTAGCCCGTGTCGCTACCCAGGAACTCGGGAACCCCCTCGACCAGAATCTCCGTCCAGGCACCGCTGCTTGGACCCGTCTCACGATCTCGTGTATCCCAAACCAGGCCCATCCGGACGTGGTTGGACCACCCCTGCGGTATCTCCCGCCCAGCGTACTCCTGCCGGAGAAGCGTCTCGACCGCATCTTCCGGCTGAGAGTCGATGGTCGTTCGGGTGATCCCCGTCCCCAGCAGCACACGGAGCGGCAGGTCTCCGATGGTCCGTTGAAGGTTGACCGCCGCCCGCCTCCGAGTTCGTCCGAAGCGATAGAAGTACGGTCCCTCGACATTCTCCAGCGTCTCGTCATAAGCCGAATCGTTGCCCGGTCCATAGTACGGCGACGCGATCTGCTTCTCGCTTCCGAGGTTCACATCGACTCGCCACCCGGCGGGCAGGAGATGAGGGGCGTCGAAGAAGAGCGTGAAGTCGCGCCGGCCCCCCGTCGTGAGAAACACGGTGGGCTGGATCGTGAAACGGTACGGGGCGTCCCCCCCGTCCCCGTAGTTGTAGAGCTCGAGCAGGACCCCGTAACCGAAGCCCTCGTCGGCGTCGTAGTTGATCGCCGGAAGACCGTTGGGCTCCCACCCGGTCGCACTCGACCCTTGTTGGGCGTCGGCCGCCGGCGCTGCCAGCAGAATCGCCGCCAGCAGCGCCGGGGCCACGACCTGACTCAAGCTCATCTCGTCTCCCTTGGCTGTGAACGAGGGACAATGTGTGCCGTGGAGGGGCCTGACGCGACTTGTATACCCGGCCCACCGCCGGTCCCGAGATGGGATCGCCCGATCACGTCACCGGCCGCGACACCCCTCACCATGCCGCCCGCATCGACCGTCGCCGTGGTCACATCACGGCTGATCCACAGGATGGGTTCGCCGGTCATGGGCGATCCCCGTTGATCGTTGACGGACGCGTTCAGGCCGATCTCGGATTCCACGTAAACCTCCCGCCCTCCCCCCGAGATGACCAGTCCGGTAGCGGCCGGAACAAAGGGCTCGGGCTCTGTGCCACTGTCCTTGCAGGCACTGGCCACGAAGCTCACGAAGGCCACAGCCAAGCACACCGTTCTTCCCGCTAAAGCACTCATCGTGATTCCCTCCGCTGGCCGACACTCCCAGTCGGTGCCGAACTCCACGAAGGATGCGAGATGTCGGGACCCACAGCGTACGTCAGACGGCGTAGACAGAGCCCTCCGATTACGTATGCAGGGCGAGTCGAGAGCCCCTGGACCCGACCCGCCCTCGGCCGGCGCCTTGCGAGCGCCTCATGGATGCGAATCCACGGGACCGTGCTATTTTACTGGTGGCATTCATCGGCTGGAGGAGCGGAAAGAGGCACATATATTGGGAGGAACACCCTGATGTGGTTCGAGACCATCATCCGCGAGGAAACAGGCTGCGCGGCCTACATGATCGGCTGTCAGCGCACCGGGGAGTGCGCGGTGTTCGATCCACTGTGGGATATTCAGCCTTACCTGTACATGGCCAAGAAACAGGGCTCGACGATCCGGTACGTGATCGACTCCCACAGCCATGCCGACCACGTATCGGGCGCGCGGCTCCTGGCCGAGGCGACCGGTGGCGAGTTGATCCTGCCCGAATTGGCCGAAATCACCTACGAGGCCACTCGGGTCAAACACGGTGACCTTATCGAGATGGGTGGGGTCGGGATGGAGATCGTCCACGTGCCCGGTCATCGCCCCGAGCAGATCAACCTTCTCGTCTACGACTATCCACGGGGACCGGAACCGTGGTTCGTTCTCACGGCCGACTTCGTGCTCGTGGGTGATGTGGCCCGTCCGGACCTGGCCCAGGCAGGTGAAAAGGGGGCGCCTGTCCTCTTTGACGTGTCCATTCCACGCTTCCTCGACCTCCTGGATCACGTCGAGGTCTATCCGGGGCACCTAGCCGGCTCCACCTGAGGCCGCGTCTCCAGTGGCAAGGTTGTCACAAGTGTTGGATATGAGCGGCGCTACAACGATGCGCTCAAGATCAGGGATCGGGAGCGGTTCACGGCCTACATGGACGAAGATCAACCGCTGAAGCCGGCGAACGTCCTCAATATCGTGGCCACCAATCAGGGCCATCTCGAGCTGACCCGGACGATCCCTACCGCCGCGCCTCTCACCGTGGGGCGCGTCCAGGAGTTGATGGAGGCCGGTCACGCGTTGATCGATACGCGCGCGTCGGAAGCGTTCGGGGCGGGACACGTAGAGGGCTCCTACCATGTGAAGCATTCGTCATCGGAGTTCGAGCAGCGTGTCGGCTGGGTGGTACCGGACAACACACCGCTGCTGCTGCTCACGGACACTCCCGAAGACGCGCAAGCGTGCATCTACAAGATGGCGTTCGTCGCCCTGGACCGCTTCGTGGCCGGTTACGTGCAGGGCGGCGTGGGCGCCTGGGTCGAGGCGGGCCACACCCTGGAGACGACGCCTCAGATAGACGTTCACCAGCTGAGGAAACGGCTTTCCACGAACGGCCTCCGGACGTTGGACGTGCGCGCGAGCGACGAATGGGACGAGGGCCACATCGAAGGGGCCCACTTCATGCCTTATACGAGCATGGCCCCACAGCTGGACGTGCCGGCCCAGATCGACAAGCTGGAGCTGGCCACGGGCGACTCCATTGCCGCGGTATGCGGTGCGGGCGGTCGCTCGAGCACGGCGATAAGCCTGTTGCTGCGGTACGGCTACCGGGACCTGTACAACGTGACGGGAGGAATGACGGCGTGGAAGGATGCCGGATACCCGATGGTCGACGCACTGGGTCAGGCGTGCCCCTCGTGATCGGGCGGAAGCATGGCTACGGGAAGCAAAACGGGGTTGCCCGGTATGCAGTGGCCTTCCTCTTCGGCCTGCTCCTGACGTCCTGTACCGGTAAGGACTGGGCATCGCGCGGGAGCGACGACACCGCCGCGGATCGCGCGGGCCCCATCGAGCTGTTCGACGGACGCGTGATTCCGGCCATGCCGGAGTTGCTCGGCATGCGTGCCCAGTATGAACTCCGCCTCGACTGGCTCGAACAGAAACGCCCCTTGCTCCTCGAGCAGATGCGCTCCCACGGCATCGAGATGTGGATCGTGGTCAGCGAGGAGTTCAATCCGGACGCGGTGACCCAGTACGTGGCGCCTCCTCTCCAGTACGTGCGGCGGAGAGACGTTTTGGTCTTCGTGGACCGGGGGGTGGACGGCCTCGGGAGCTACTCCGACTACTGGCGGCCGACGGCCGATTACCGCCGGTTCTTCGAGCCGTTGCCCGCCGCACGGAACGCGCGGGGTATCCAGGACACGCCCACGGGGCTCCGCGCACTGTGGGAGCTCCACCGGCCCAGCACCATCGGGCTCAACATCGGGGGCACCCGCGGCCATGACAGCGGTCTCACGCACGACAGCTACCGGTTCCTCGCGGACGCGCTTGGTGACGAGGCCGAGTCGCGCTTCGTGTCCGCCGCCGCGCTGATCGAGGACGTCTTCGATACCAGACTGCCGGACGAACAGGAGCCATACCGGTCCCTGGTCCTCGCCACGGACGTGATCGCACAGACGGCTCTGTCCAACGTGGTCGTCACTCCGGGCTCGACCCGCGCGGCCGACATCAAGTGGTTCTTCGAGGAGAGTATTGCCGAGCTCGGGGTCGGCGGCAAGCCGTGGTTCGAGATCCACGTGGCGGTTCAGCGATACGATCCCGAGAGCGGCGAGATGATCCCGGGCACGGGTACGAGTACTTCCGCCCCTACCAGACCGAGTGGTACGTGATTCGCTGAGAAACTCCAGCCGTGTCACAAAATCCCCTCATCGGGCGTTATATCTATCGTGGTGAGGTGATGCCACGAACCATAGACGAATAGCGCTGGAGCTTCATAGATGAGCGTGGACCGAAGATTATCGACGTGGCGATGGGCGGCGATGGGAGTGACGCTCCTGGCAAGCGCGCCGGTGACTGCCTGCACGGAAACCGCGACCGGGCCCGATCTGTGGAACGCGGTGGTGGTCGGCGGCGTGACCTACCACGTGAAGAGCTTCGCCATCGCCGAGTCCTTCCCCGTTCAGGTCGGCGTCACGGTGGAACGCAGAAACGACTCCGGGGCGGCGCAGTCGGTGACCTTCCCGGATGGTTGTGTGGTGCTGATGAGGGCCTACGACGGGCAGGACAATCTGGCGTGGGATTTTGGTCACCTGGTCGACTGCACGCTGGCTCTGGTCGAGGTCGACCTCTCCCCCGGGGAGCGTGAGGAGTTCGATACGGGCCTGATCAGCGCCGCCACCATCTTGGGAGAAGACCTGCCTGACGGCGAGTACCGGATCGCCGTCTACCTCCGTCCGAACGGACGGACGGTGGAGCTCGACGCGGGTATGGCGGACCTCGCCGTGCCGCGGAACTAGGCCTGGCCCGCCAAACGCCGACGCCGCTCCTAGAGCCCATGCGACAACACTGCCACGGGTGATGAGCCCGGAGGCGAGAAGGTTGGAAGGGGTTCCGGCCGCGCTGGCCGATCCGGCACCCGTTCCACATCTTCTCCATTCGTTCCCGAAGCTCGGAGCCGGTACGACTCGAAGAACCTTCAGACGCCCACTGAGGCATAAGCTGTAATTGAGGAGACACTGGAACATGCCCCACGCACAGGCCGCCCAAAACACCGACGCGCGCTCCTTCGAACAGTTGCGGCACGAGCCCCGGACTCTGCTCGGACCGGGGCCCAGCAACATCCATCCACGGGTCTTCCAGGCCATGACGAGCCCGATCCTCGGCTATCTCGACCCCGAGTTCATCGTGATCATGGACGAGACCATGGCCCTGCTACGCCACCTCTTCCAGACGAAGAACGAGATGGCGATCACGCTCCCCGGATCGGGAATGGCCGGGATGGAAGCCTCCATCTGCAACGTGGTGGAACCGGGTGACGAGGTCGTCGTGGGCATCCACGGCTTCTTCGGTCAGCGGATGGGTGACATCGTCGAGCGGCATGGCGGGACGGCAATCCGTGTAGAAGTCGAGTTCGGCCAGGTGGTAGAGCCCGGCCAGATCAGGGCCGCCCTCGACTCCCACCCGAACGCGCAGATGGTGGCTGTGGTCCACGGAGAGACGTCGTCCGGGGTCGGTCAGCCGTTGGCGGAAATCGGGCAGCTCGTGCGCGAGCGGGACAAGCTCTTCCTGGTCGACGCCGTCTGCTCGCTGGGCGGCGCGAACATCCCCGTCGACGATCTGCTCATCGACATCTGTTACAGCGGCGGGCAGAAGTGCATCGGGGGACCGGCGGGCATCTCTTGCATCACCCTGAACGACCGCGCCCTGGGAGTCATCGAGTCCCGCTCCGGAGCCGTCGACACCTGGTACTTGGACCTGTTGCTGCATCGGCAGTACTGGTCGCCCGAGCGCGGCTACCATCACACTGCGCCGGGGCCTCAGATATGCGCGATGCGTGAGGCGCTGCGCATCATTCTCGAGGAGGGGCTGGAGGCGCGCGTGGCCCGCCATGAGAAGTGCGGCGACATGCTCAAGGCCGGCCTCACCGATCTCGGGATCGAGCTGTTCGGAGATCCGGCCAATCGCCTGTCCATGCTCAACTGTGTGCTGATTCCGGACGGTGTGGACGACGCCGCCGTGCGCTCGCGTCTCCTGCAGGACTACAGAATCGAGATCGCGGGGGGGTTCGGACCGCTGAAGGGCAAGGGCTGGCGCATCGGCCTGATGGGATACAGCGCGAGCGAACGGAACGTGCACTACCTGCTCGCGGCGTTGGGCGAGATCCTGGAGGCGTGAGGGGGCCCGAGACGGGCCCCCGGCTCTTCCCCGCGAGGTTGAACCGATGACGAAGACCCTGGCCACGACCTGCATCATGGACTGCCCGGACACGTGCGCCCTAGAGGTCCGCGTAGAGAACGGCAAGCTGCAGAGCATCTCCGGAAGCCGCGACCACAGCGTGACCAACGGGTTCATCTGCGACAAGGTCCGCCAGTACAGCCGGCGCGTTTATCATGAAGACCGCCTGCTCCACCCGATGCGGCGGGCGGGCGCCAAGGGGTCGGACGAATACGTGCGCCTCTCGTGGGACGAGGCGATCGGTGAGATCACGGATCGCTTCGAAGCGATCAAGAAGGAGTGGGGGGGCGAAGCCATCCTTCCCTATCACTACGGTGGCTCGAACGGGCTGCTCAGCGATGGTGGCTTGGACCGGCTCTACTTCGCCCGGCTCGGGGCGTCGCGTCTCGACAAGACCATCTGCGCGGTACCCACCACGGAGGTGGCGATCGGGATGTACGGCAAGATGCCGGGGGTCCCCTTCGAGGCCTATCCGGACGCACGTTGCATCATCATCTGGGGGGCGAACCCCAAGGCCTCGAACATCCACCTGGTACCCTACCTCCGTGAGGCGAAGCGGAACGGTGCGTTCGTGGCCGTGGTCGACCCCTGGAACCGCTTTTCCGACAACGAGATAGACCTCCACCTGCCCGTGCGCCCCGGGGCCGACCTGCCGTTGGCCTTGGCGATGATACGGCTATGGCACGAGGCGGGAGAGCTCGACGAAGCGTTCCTTTCGGTGCATGCGGATGGGGCGGGTCCCCTGCTGGAACAGGCCGACCGGTGGACGTTGGACGCCGCTTCCGTAGAGACCGGGGTGCCCGCCGAGGACATCGACAAGCTGGCTCGCGTCTATGCCGAAGCCGGCCCCGCGGTCATTCGGTGCGGATGGGGATTGGAGCGGAATCGTAACGGGGGTCAGGCGGTCGCGGCCGTCCTCGCCATGCCCGCGCTCATGGGGAAGTTCGGTGTGCATGCCGGCGGCTACACCATGAGCAACACGGGCGCCGCCAAGTTGAACGCCGGTCGGGTCTACGGAGATGTCGATTGGCAGACCCGGCTCATGAACATGACCTCGCTCGGCGAAATCCTCACAGGCGATCCGAGCCCGCCGGTGAAGGGCATGTTCGTCTACAACTGCAATCCCGCCGTAACGGTGCCCGACCAGAACGCGGTGCTTCGCGGCCTGGCGCGGGAGGATCTCTTCACCGTCGTCTTCGATCAGGTCATGACCGATACGGCGTACCACGCCGACATCGTCTTGCCCGCGACGACCTTTCTGGAGCAGCACGACCTACGCGTGGGATACGGGAACTACGTGGTCGGGGGGATCCGTCCGGTCATCGATCCCGTAGGGGAGGCGAAACCGAACGACGAGGTGTTCTCGTTGCTGGCGCGCGCCATGGGATTCGACGACGCTCCGTTCGGTTGGGACGGCGAGACGCACCTACGGAAGGTCGCCGAGGAGGTCAGTCTGGAAGGCCGCCCCGCCAACGTGGAGGCACTCGCCGCCGGCGGCTTGGACCCCGTCGATTTCCCTGAGGGAGCGATCCAACTTCGCACCATCATGCCTCGTACCGACGACGGGAAGATCCATCTGACCCCCTCGCAGCTGGGCCCCCGACCCTACCAGTACGAGGTGACCGAAGATACACGTTATCCGCTCACCCTCATCAGCCCGGCGAGCAACAAGATGGTGTCGAGCACCTTGGGCGAGTTCAACTATCCGGTCCTATCGGTCGCCATCAATCCGGCGGACGCCAAACCCCGTGGCATCGTCGACGGTGGGGTCGTCCGGGTGTTCAACGAGCTGGGCGAAGTGGTCTGTGAGGCACGAATCGAGGAACGCGTTCGCGCGGGGGTGGTGTCGATGCCGAAAGGCGCTTGGCGGAAGTCGGCGAAGAACGGGATGACCTCCACGGCGCTATGCCCCACCCACCTGAACGTGGTCGGCGGGGGGGCTTGCTTCAACGACGCGCGGGTAGAGGTCGTCCGCGAGACGGATTCCCCGGCCTGACGTCAAGCCGAGCTACCGACCCGAGCTACCGCCGCGTTCGAGCCTGCACCGCCGGTCCGCTCTCCCAGTCCTGTACGCTCGAGATGTTGGGCATCCCGTGGTCTAGCCCGTTCCACCCGCTGAATCCCTCCACGCGGAAGGCCCAGAAGCCCGTCTCCTTGTCGGACAGTACGATCAGGCCGTCTGCGTTACGGACGTCGACGCCCCACCCGCCCGTGGTCACGCCCGCACCCTCCGGCTCCAGGTACGTGTCGTAGTGGGCGACCGTCCTCGGCTTCTTCGGATCCTGCATGCTGAAGACCTGGAGTCCGTCCCGATACGCCGACACAAACACGAGCGGCCAGCGGACCTCGTGGTTGTGAACCAGGTTCTGCGGGTTGGCGAACCAGGCGGCGATCGGTTCGTTGATGTTGGAGACCTCACCGTCGAGCCCCGGTTTGAGATCGAAGATCCTCAGCGGGGCATACTGGTACTCGGTCGAGAAGAGGAGCGCCCGGCCGTTGCTGTGCCGGTAGACATAAGCGTTGTGGAAGCCGGCCAGCTCCCCCGGCCCCTGGATCCGCGCGACCTCCCGGAACGTCGACACATCGGGCAGGCCGGTGACGTCGAAGACGATCGCACCGAGGTCGGCGTTGGGCCCGCCCTGCCCGAATTGGAAGGACAGGACGATGTAGTGACGTCCTCCCCACTCAAACGTCTTGATGTCCTTGCCGCCTGCACCCACGTGCGGGTCCGAGTCCTCGATCCGCCACCGGTGGATTACACGAGGGTTGGCGGGATCGGAGATGTCGAGGATGTCGAGGCCACGATCGCCTGGGGCTCCGGGAAGGCCCCGCTGCTCCCGCCTCATCTGACGGGCCACATACACGAACGGCCGCGACAGGTCCTGTTCGATCTCGATGTCGGCCATGCTCTCTCCCCCGCCAAGGGGCAGGTGGGACACGACCCTGAGGTTGTCGCTACCGCGCTTCTCGGCGGCCTGTTGGGCGGAGAGAGCCAGGCCGTAACCCCCAGGGCCGCCCATAAGAGCATGCCCCTCGCCTGTCCCAGCGCCGCATCGACCTTCATCCGGATCGCTTGCTGGGCCGAGACGGCGCCGGCGAACAGAAGAACGGCGGCCGTGCCGATCGTGAGACGAGACTTCATGAGATCCTCCACAGACGGAACGATGGGCGAGTCGGAAGTGTGCGCCCGCGGGCAACTTGGCGCCAGCCGGCAATGGGTGTGGCGTTTGGAGGTGGCGTTTGGGGGGTGCGGGAGCTACGGATCAACGACGCTGTCCGCCCACCAGCGGGCGAAGTCGTCGTGCGTTTGTCGCAGAATCTCGATCACGGCCTCGCCGTCGGTCGCCGAAACGTGGGCGAAATCCGGGTGGGGTACTACGTCCATGAACCCGCCCTGACCCCGTTCCCGGTAAACCGCGGGCCAACCCGTGATTGGGTCCGGGTCCAGCACGCCGTCTCGGACGATCCGTAGCCGGCCGGTCCGCTCGGTAATGAGCATCTCGCCACTCGGCAGCCAGGCCATTTACCAGGGATGGTCGAGATCCTCCGCGACGGGTACGACGCGAAAGTTGTGGCGAGCACTGACGTGCACCCCGGCCTCGGGCCCCGGCTCCGCCTGGGCCCCGAGAGACGGGGCTGAAAGCAGACTCGCCGTGATCGCCGCAATCACGCACCCGATCTGACGTGCTCGGATTCCACGAAGTCGCATAGTCCCTCCTCGTTGGCCCGACGGTTTGCCCGCCGCGTGCTGGCCTCAGCATGTGGCTGCCGGTCCCGAGCAGAAAGGAGCGCGGGCCCGCTCAGTACCCCAGTAGACGCGGCAGGAACAGCACCACCCCGGGCACGAAGGCGATCAGCACCGTGAGGGCCAACATGAGGGCCAGGTATGGCCAAAGCGGTCGGGCAACCTCGGCGGGCTCCACGCCTCCAACCGAACACGCCACCAGCAGGCTCACCCCCACGGGAGGCAGGAACACCGAGATCCCCTGCGTAGCCACGATGACGGTCCCGTAGTGCACCGGGTCGATGCCGAGCTGCCTGGCCAGGGGCAGCAGGATCGGCGTCAGCATGACGACCGCCGGCACACCCTCCAGGATGGCTCCGAGCGGCAGGAAGATGAGGATCGAGAGGATCATGAAGCCCGCCTGGCCGCCCCCCATCCCTACGACCGATGACGCCAGCGCCTGAGGCACCTCCATGACCGCGAGCACCCACCCCAGGAGCCGCGCCGCACCCACCACGAACAGCACCATCCCGGACACCATGGCGGTCTGGATGATCTTGCCCCACAACTCCGTCGCGGGAAGGGCTCGGTACACCGGTCCGGCCAGGAGGAGGGCATAGGCGACAGCGACGGCGGCGGCTTCGGTCGGGGTGAACAAGCCGAAGCGGATACCGCCGAGGATGACGACGATCATGAAGAGCGGCAGGACGGCGTCGATCTCGGCGTGTCGCACCTCGGCGAGCGAGGCCCGCTCCCCCGCCGGCCAGCCTTCCCTTCGGGCCTGCCACCCGATTTGGGTCATGAGGCCCACGGCGATCAGCAGCGCCGGCATGACCGAGGCCATGAACAAGGCCCCCACGGATACGTTCCCGATCACGCCGTAGACCACCATTACGATCGCCGGCGGAATCAGAATCCCCATCACGCACGCGGCCGAGACGATGGCCGTGGCCCGCGCCCGGCTGTAGCCGTTGGCCGTCAGTTGCGGCACCATGATGCCACCGATCGCCGCGGCGTCCGCAGAAGTCGAGCCCGAGACTCCCGAGAAGAAGATCTCGGCCATGATGACCACCTGGCCGAGCCCACCCGGAAGGTGGCCTACCAGCGATCGGGCCAACGTCACGAGGCGCCGGCTGATTCCCCCGACGTCCATGAGGAAGCCCGCCAGGATGAAGAGCGGGACGGCGAGCATCGGGAAGGAGTCCATCCCGGCGACGATCTGCTGGGGGATGATGATGAGCGGGAGGTCCGCCACCAGGATCGCGATTGTGGCAGCCGTCGCGAGGGCGAAGCCGATGGGGACGGCGGCCAACACCAGGGCGCCGAAGGTGCCGACGAGGAGCCCGCCCACTACCCGGTCTCCCCAGAACGCGGCATATCGACGGGGGGATCACCGGTGGGCGGGTCGGCCGATCTTGCCGAGCCGCCCGGGCTCGTGGGCGGGCCCATTCCCGTAAGCGCCGCCGGCTCTCTCGGCCCGGCCAAGAGGTGAATCACCATCAGCGCGCCCGAGACCGGCACCGCGGCATAGACCCAGGCGATGGGCAGGTTCAGGGCCGACGAGCGCTCGCCCATCGTGAGCACCATCAGTGCGATCCCCGTGGAAACGAGAACGAACGAGAAGGCGAGCACGACCGCGGCGGCGAACGTCTCGACGGCGGACTTCACTCGTGGGGCCAAACCCTTGGTGACCTGATCGAACCCGAAGTGGGCGCGGTGCTCCACCGCCAGTGACGCACCCAGCATGGACACCCAGATGAAGCAGAACCGCGAGACCTCCTCGCTCCACGGATTCGGGTACGAGAAGAGGTAGCGCATGACGACTTGGAGAAACACGACGAGGGAGACCGTCACGATGAGGCCGCCGGCGGTGAGGGTTTCGAGGGCGACGAGGCGGCGGTTGAGCGCCCGGATCCACCGGCTCATGGTACGTCCTCCTCGGACCCGTGTTCACGGACGGCCGTCACCTCGGTTACGGTTCTCATCGCCGCGCCCGCTCGACTTCGTCCACGAGCCTGGCGATCAACTCCTCCCCATCCGGCAACCGAGCCGCCAACTCGTCCCAAACGCGCGGCCGCACCGCCGGTTTGAACGGGGTGAGGTCCGGCCGGGATATCTCGACGCCCGCAGCCTCCATTTGCCCCAGTGCCTCCGTCTCCATCCTGCGAGCGACCTTACTCTGGTACGCGAGCGCCTCGACCGCTGCCTCATCCACGAGTTCCCGCACGTCCACGGGGAGCGACTGATAGAACGCCTCGTTCACCAGGAAGGTGATGGGGTTGTACGTGATGGACGTGAAGCTGTAGAACTTAGCAACCTCGTAGAGCCTGCTACTGACGAACCCGATGGCGTTCGCCTCTCCGCCGTCGATCACTCCCTGCTGCAGGGCGCTGTATACCTCTCCGTAGTTCATCGGGGTGGCCTGGACGCCCAGCGCCGAATACGCCGACAGATAGGTGGGGTTTTGTAGCACGCGCAGCTTGAGCCCGCCGAGATCCTCAGGCGTCTCGATCGCCCGCCGCTTGTTGTAGACGTTGCGAAAGCCGTAGTCGAGGAAACCGAGCGAGCGGACGCCGGTCCGTTCCAGCAACCGGGCCCGCCACCAATCGCCGATAGGGCCGTTCATGACCGCGAGTCCATGGTCGCGGCGCTCGAAAAGGAACGGAAGATCGAACATCTGGCCCTCGCGGACCCACCCCGAGAGCACGGGCGTGCCGGAGATGGCCATGTGAACCGCGCCCACCTGGATTTGCTCGAAGGCGACGCGTTCTCCTCCGAGCTGGCCCGACGGGTAGATGCTCACCCTGAACTCGCCGTCGGTACGCTCGAGCATGAGGTCTCGGAAGCGTTCCGCCATCAGGTGGAGCTCGGAACCGTTCGAGAGCACGTGGGAGAGACGGACGTTCCAGGTGCCGGAGCGGGAAGAGGCGTCGGACGCCCCTCCGCAGGAGGTCGACGCTATGATGCCGCAAACGAGTGCCCCAGTCCGGGCGGCCGGGGTCAACACGCCTCGGCAGGAGCGCACCCGAGCCATCCCCGGCGCCGCTGCCCCTCGATCCCTAGGCACCCCAGATCGTCTGGCCGGCGTCGATGAACACCGAGGCGCCCGTCACCAAGCGTGCCTCCTCGTTCGACGCGAGAAACACGACGGCCCCCACCAGGTCTTCGGGTACACCGATCTCCTTGAGCGGAATGCGAGCGAGACGGCGCTCCCGGAAGTCGTCCCGAGCGATGTCCGCCCGGTTCAGGTCGGTCTCGATGAGTCCCGGCGCGATGGAGTTGACCCGGATCTTGTGGGGTGCCAGCTCCAGGGCCATCTGTTTGGTGAGCATTTCGACTCCCGCCTTGGCCACGCAGTAGTGGGTCAGGTTGGGCGCCGCCACCTTTTGTCCGGCGGAAGACACGTTGACGATAGCGCCATGCGTCCCGTCCTCGACCATTCCACGCGCTACCGCTTGGCCCACGAGGAAGTAGCCCTTCAGGTTGACGTCCAGAATGGAGTCCCACTCCTCCTCGCTGATGTCGAGGAGCGCGGTCCGCTTCAGGATTCCGGCGTTGTTGACGAGGAGGTCGATACCGCCCAGGAACTCGTGGGCCTCGCCGACGAAGCGCGCGACGTCGGAGGTGGAGTCCGTGGAGCCCTGCACGGCGACGGCACGGCGCCCCATCTCCTCGATCTGACGCACGGCGCTGTCGGCGTCTTCGCGGCTGCTCCTGAAGTTGACGGCCACATCGGCGCCCTCCCGGGCCAGCCCGAGCGCGATACCGCGGCCGATGCTACGCGATCCGCCCGTGACGAGAACTCGCCGACCTTCTAGACGCATGGGAAATCCGGGGTTCAGGCTGCAAGAGAGTCCGAACGG
The DNA here is from genome assembly GCA_965226925.1 of Longimicrobiales bacterium. Classification (GTDB taxonomy): domain Bacteria; phylum Gemmatimonadota; class Gemmatimonadetes; order Longimicrobiales; family Gaopeijiaceae; genus CBDDCX01. Next base: position 515,097 of record CBDDEN010000010.1, read on the forward strand.
ACAGAGTTGGGAATTAGGCTCGAAGATGCAACGGCGCCCGGCCCACCATACTTCTCCCGTCGCGGATGACGGTGTCGGGTTTGCTCCGTCCAACCTCCCTCACGGAGAGATCCATGGGTTCCTCGCTTCGGTCCCTACTACGATCCCCAGTTCGCTCCTCGCTGGCTTGCTGCGTGGTCACCCTGACGCCACTCGCCGCCGCACCGGAGTCCGCGATCGCCCAGTCGTTTCCTTCGGACGACCCGGTGATCCAGGCGATCTGGGAAGAAGGGACCGCGCGCTCACAGATCTACGAGGTGGGACAGGTCATGATGGACTCCATCGGCCCGCGTCTCACGGGATCCCCCGCGATGACCCGTGCCAACGACTGGGCGGTGGCCAAGTACTCGGAGTGGGGCCTGGATGCCCGCAAGGAACAGTACGGTACCTGGCGAAGCTGGGAGCGAGGCGTCAGCCACATCGACCTGATCTCGCCCCGCGTCCGGTCGCTGGAGGGCATGGCGGCAGCGTGGAGTCCGGCCATCGACAGGCCCGTCGAAGCGGGTGTCGTGATCCTTACCGACGGCGGAAGCCCCGAGGGGTTCCAGGCGTGGCTCCCGGACGTGCGGGGCAAGTTCGTCCTCGTCTCCCGCCCGGAGGCGAGCTGCCGCCCACGAGACAACCTGGAGTGGTTCGCCCGACCCGGGACGCTCGAGCGCGTGACCGAGGAGCGCGACGCGGCGGTCGAGGCCTGGCGCGAGCGCGAGGTCAACACCTGCGTCGACCGGCGGGAGCTGCCCGAAGCGCTCGATGCGGCTGGCGCCGCGGGCGTCATCCGGTCCCAGTGGTCCGAAGGTTGGGGCGTGAACAAGATCTTCGGCACACGGTCGGAGCGGGCGCCGGTGCTCGACCTGAGTTGCGAGGCTTACGGGCTCGTGTACCGCCTCGCGGAGAACGGGCAGGAGCCCGTGCTGCGTGTTGACGCCCAGGCTCGCTTCCTGGGCGAGGTCCCGGTCTACAACGCCATCGCCCGCATCCCCGGTATCGCTCAGCCCGAAGAGTACGTGATCCTGGGCGGCCACTACGACTCCTGGGACGGCGGCTCGGGTACCCTGGACAACGGTACCGGAGCCATCGTCATCCTGGAGGCGATGCGCATTTTGCACGCCGTGGTTCCTCGTCCACGCCGGACCATCATCGGCGCCCTCTGGAACGGCGAAGAGCAGGGACTGAACGGCTCACGCGCGTTCGTGGAGGACCATCCCGACATCCTCGCCAAGACCCACACCGTGTTCAATTCTGACCACGGGACCGGCCCCGTGACGTTCATTCCCATGCAGGGTTTCGCCGCCGCGGCCGGCTACTTCGGCGACTGGCTCTCTCGAGTGCCCAACGAGTTCTCGGACCAGGTCACGCTCGCGATCCCCGGGACTCCCGACTCCGGCGGGAGCGATCACGCCGCCTTCCTGTGCTCCGGTGTGCCTGCGTTCAGCTTCAGCGTGGGTGCCGGCAGGGGTGAGCACCTGCCGATGGGGACGAACCGCTGGGACACGATGCTCTACACGTGGCACACCAATCGGGACACGTTCGACAAGATCATATGGGACGACCTGCGGGACGACGCGGTGATGACGGCCATGCTGGTCTATCTCGCCTCGGAGGACCCGGAGAGCATGCCGCGGGATCGTCGGGTCATGCCGGAGGGGGCGGAGTGGCCGGAGTGTCAGTCGCCGGCGAGGAGCTCGGCGGAGAGCACGAGGTAGCGTCATACGTAGGATCGTGATGTGACTATACGTGCACAGCGCTCGCGCTAGTTGCCGGCTCTGGAGGGTGCGGCTTGAGACGACCCACGAGTGAAAACCGACGCCGCCCTTTACCGTTGACCCAACCGCCTGGATCGGTGACGTTCCGGTTGACGGAAGCCGATCTTAAAGCGATCCCGAGAGGTCCCATCTCGTGAGCACGTCGATGTCAGCCTCACTCCGTGGAACTCTCTCCAGCATCCCCGCCTTTGTCGCCGTCCTCTCCCTCCTCATCGCCACCGTACCCTCCCTATCTGCCCAGGAGAGCAAAGTCACCTACCACGCCCAGGCGGTCAGCGTGGCTCGGGGGCCGACTATCGACGGCTCGTTGGACGATGCCGTGTGGGCCCAGGCCGCGCTCATCGACGAGTTCGTGCAGCAGGAGCCCGACGAGGGAGCGCCGGCCACGGAGCGCACCGAGGTCCGCCTCATGTACGACGAGAGCAACCTCTACGTGGGGGTACGGGCCTTCGACTCCGATCCGAGCGGGATCATCGCCAGCGAAATGCGGCGTGACTCCCCTCGCATTCTGGACGAGGACAACTTCCAGATCATCCTCGACACGTTCGAGGACTCGCGTTCGGGTTACATGTTCGTGACGAGCCCCTTGGGCGCGAAGCTGGAGCAGCAGGTGTTCGAAGAGGGAGAAGGTCGGACGTCCGGTCTCTCGTCCAACCTCAACCGCGACTGGAACGGGGTCTGGCACGTCTCGACCCGACAGACCGAGGACGGTTGGACGGCCGAGATCGCCATCCCCCTGGTCACGCTACGTTTTCCGGCCAACGAGGAGCAGAGCTGGGGCATCAACTTCATGCGCAACATCCGGCGCAAGAACGAGCAGGTGTTCTGGGCGCCGATCCCGAAGGCCTACACCCTGACGCGCGTCAGCTTGGCGGGCAGCATCAGGGGCCTGCGGTCGTTGAACAGGGGCCTAGATCTGCGGATCAAGCCGTTCGCGGTCGGTGGTGGGCGGCGGCGGTCGGAAGACGGAGTCGTCGACAACTCCAGCACGGGTGACGTGGGCCTCGACGTGAAGTACGGCGTGACCGCGGGGCTCAATCTGGACCTTACCGTCAACACCGACTTCGCTCAGGCGGAGGTAGACGACGAGCAGATCAACCTCACCCGGTTCGCCCTGTTCCTTCCCGAGAAGCGCGAGTTCTTCCTCGAGAACTCCGGGCAGTTCAACGTCGGCACCACGAACACGTTCCAGCGCATCGCCGACCTGTTCTTCAGCCGGCGCATCGGGTTGTCGAGCACGGGGGACGCCATCCCCATCCTCGGTGGAGCGCGGCTGACGGGAAAGATGGGTCGTAACAACGTCGCGGTCATGGATATCCAGACGGACGATGCGTTCGGCGTATCGGGGGACAACTTCCTGGTAGCCCGCTACAGCCGCGACATCCTGACCCGCTCCAAGGTCGGCGCCGTCGTCATCAACAAAGAAGCGACGAGCGGCGACCATTACAATCGGACCTTCGGAGCGGACTTCGTTCTGGCCCCACATGCCAACCTGGCGATGAACGGGTTCATAGCGAAAACCTCCTCGCCGGGAGTGTCGGACCAGGACATGGGCGGACACTTCCGCGCGGAGTGGCTCGATCAGTCATACAAAGCCCACCTCGAGTACTCGGACCTCCAGGAGAACTTCAATCCGGAAGTCGGCTTCGTACCAAGGCTCGGCATTCGAACGACCAGGGTCCACGTCGAATACAATCCCAGGCCGGGACGTTGGGGCATCCGCGTGCTGGAGCCGATGGTCAACCTCACGTACACGACGGACCAGAACAACCGCATGCTGTCGCGGCGGATCCACAACATGATCGGGGTCCGCATGAACAACGGGGCCTACCTGATCATCTGGTACAATGACTTCTTCGAGCGCCTCGACGAGCCGTTCGCGCTCCGCCCCGACGTCGTTGTAGCGGCGGGCGATTACACGTTCGGCGAGTGGCAGTTCCGGCTCACCAGCGACCCCTCACGCCGGCTCTATTCGAGCGTCCAGTACCAGCCCCAGACCTTCTTCGACGGCGACCGCACGGACGTGAGCCTGACCCTCGGCCTGCGCGTGACCGACCGGTTGTCGACGGAGGGCAAGTATTCGAGGAACGACGTCAACCTTCCGGCGGGCGACTTTGTGGCGGAGCTGGGATCGATCCGCGTGGACTTCGCGCTCTCGCCCAAGATGACGCTGCGGACGCTCACCCAGTACAACTCCCTGACCGAGCAGTGGAGCACGAGCGCGCGCTTCAACTACATCTATCGCCCCGGGAGCGACATCTACCTGGTCTTCGACGAAGTCCGGCGCGATGCATCGGGCCTTACGGAGATCCGGGACCGCCAGGTGCTGTTGAAGTTCACCTACCTGCTGTCGCGGTAGAACGAACTCGATGGGCCCGGACCGCGGTGTAGGGGGAGCAAGGCTCCACCGGACGTGGGCGTCAGGGCTCGGAGCCACCGGGCTCGCCGTCGTTGCCTTTGCGCTCCCCGTTGCGGCACAGGCGGCGCGATTGGCCCAAGCGGCGCGAGCGGCGCGAGCTCAAGAAACGGCACAACAGGAGCGACAGGTGATCCTCATCACGGGCTCCACAGGCGGTCTGGGTCGGGAGTTGGCCAGCCGGCTCGCCGCCACTGGCGCGCATATCATCATACACGGCCGAACCCGCGAGCGGGGTCAGGCGCTGGTCGACGAGATCGAGAAGGACGGGGTAGGTAGCGCCCGCTTCTATCCCGCAGATCTCGGATCCTACACCGAGGTGCGTGCCCTCGCCGAGGCGATCCAGCGCGACTACGACCGGCTCGACGTTCTCATCAACAACGCCGGTATTTGGCTCGCAGGCGGCGACCGTCCGGTGAGCGCCGACGGACACGAGCTGCACTTGCAGGTGAACTACCTCTCGGGGTACCTGCTCACCCGGCTACTGCTGCCGCTGATTGTGGACAGCGCGCCTTCACGTATCGTGAACGTCGCGTCCGCTGCCCAACGAGCCATCGAGCAGCCTGCACCCGGCCACCTACATGGACACGGACATGGTAGTGGAGCGGGGACTCAGGCCGAGAAGCACCGTGGGCGAAGGCGCGGAGGCCGTCCTCCAGCTCGTCACTTTGCAGGGCCTCGAGAGCGGCCAGTACTTCAGGGGTCTGCAGCCGGCCCGGGCACACGATCAGGCCTACGACCTCGAAGCCCGAGCGAGGCTGCGCCGGCTGAGCGAGAGCCTGACCAAACCGTAAGGACGGCCCGTCCCGCGTGAGAGGCAAAGCAGCCCGCGACCCTTGTTGCGAGCCACATCGATCCGCCCCAATCTAAGCTGCACGGTCCGCACTTCGATCGCGGCCGCGATGGCCACGACGATCCCCGCCAAGCGCAGTACGACCCGGGCAACCTGTTCCGGCTGAACGCGAACATCGAACCGACGGCCTGAAGGAGAAGACCGATGCGTAGCGAGACGCGACCCCCCGAGATGCGACCCACCGAAATGCGACCCGCGCGGATGCGACTCATGCCGACGCGACTCAGGTGGGTCCGGACCACCTTGCTTGGTGCCCTGTTCATCCCGCTCGTCGGGGGCGTGGGGGCGCTGGCGGCCCAGGGTGACCCGGCACGCACCAGTGCCGAGCCGTTCAAGGTCGGCACGTTCGAGATCGACGGTGCCGCCCAGGTGGGGATCGTCTTGCGTGACCAGCTGATCGTCGATCTCGACGCGGCCAACGCCGCGCTCCAACGGGATCCGTCGTATCCCAAGATCCCGATGCCGGACGACATGGTGGAGCTGATCAGCAGATACGAGTACGGCCTGCAGGCGCGGTTGTACGAGATCGTCAATGATCTGGTCGCCGACAATCGCCTGGCGATGGGGTCTCGCCCCGACTTCATGCACGATGTCGAGGACGTGCGGACGCTTCCGCCCATCCTGTATCCGGGAAAGATCCTCAACGCTGCGGTCAACTTCTACAGCCACGTCGAAGAAACCGGTACGCCGGATGAGCGAGCGGCTGCGCGAAGGGAGCGGCGTGAGAACCGTGGTGTGCCGTACCTCTTCATGAAGCCGACCCGGGGGGCCGTCATCGGCAACGGCGACGAGGTGGTGATCCCGTATGGTCGCGACCGCACCGACTGGGAGGTCGAGCTGGCGACCGTGATCGGCCGCGCGGCCAAGTACGTGAGTGCCACGGAGGCGCAGGACTACATTTTCGGCTACATGGTCTCCCTGGACATCTCAGACCGCGGGGGCCGCCCGCCGGGCGGGAATCCCCTGCGATCGGATTGGTTCGTAGGAAAAGGCCACGACACGTTCGCGCCGATGGGCCCGTGGATCGTTCCGAAGGAGTTCTACGGTGACCCGATGCAGAACCTGAGGCAGACGCTCAGCGTGGGCGGTACGCAGATGCAGGAGGCGACCGCGGGTGACATGATTCACACCCTCTACGAGCTGATCGAGTACGCGTCGTCGATCGTCACGCTCTTTCCGGGCGACGTGATCAACAACGGGACGTCCGGCGGTGTGGGCATGGGCACCGCGGTGCGCGGCGAACAGCGCTACCTCCAGCCCGGAGAGGAGATCGTCGCGACGATCGACGGAATCGGTACCTTGCGCTTGCCCGTGGTGGCGGAGGCGGAGCCGCCTGAAGGTACCGGCGCACGCTTGCCCCCGGTCCGTACCTACAGGAGGAACTAGCCCGCTTCGCCTAGCCCTCTGGTGCGACGGGATACGGGTCGGTCAGCCGCAACTCCGGACGCATCTCGAGGAACGCGCCGACCTTATCGTCTCGGCCGAGTGCGGTCGGGATGAAGGCCAACGCCTGCTCGAGTCGCTCGTCGGATGCAGCACAGCTTAGTCGTAGGAAACCCGCTCCGGCGTCGCCGAAACACTCGCCGCCCAGACAGGCCACCCCGAAGTCGTCGTCGGCCCCCTCCAACAGGTACAGGGCCAGTCCGTGGCTGGTGATGCCAAGCCGGTTACAGACCGCGGCCACATTCGGGAAGACGTAGAACGTGGCACGGGGTTCGAGCGAGTGGAATCCGTCGATCCGGTTGAGACCCTCCGTCAACAAGCCGACCTTGGCGCGGAACTTCTCCATGGTGGCGTCCCGCTCCGCGGCGTCGTGCTCGAGCGCCGCCTTGCCGGCCAACTGCACGAAGGGAGGCGTACACGAGAGCGTCGTGTTGATCATCGTGCCCATGCGCTCGGCCGTGGTCGGGGACGACACGGCGAAGCCGAGGCGCCACCCGCCCATGCTGTACGACTTGCTGAACGTGTACGCGGCCACGCCGTGATCCAGCATGTCGGGCTGAGCCATCAGCGAATGGTGCCGACCCTTCCAGACCATGTGGCAGTAGGGCTCGTCGCTGAACACCGCGATCTGCTCTGGGCGGATGAGGTCGGCGATGGCTTTCAGGTCCCCCTCGGTAGCCACCCCACCCGTCGGATTGTGCGGCGAGTTGAGAAAGATGCCCTTCGGGGACGGATCGTCGGCAAGAAAGCGCTCGATGTCGGCCACATCGGGACGGAAGGCGTTCGCCTGCCTCAGTGGCGCGAAAACGGGCCGTGCCCCGCGCCGTAGGATATTCGGCACGTACGTCGGGAAGTACGGGCTGAAGACGAGAACCCCGTCCCCCGGGTTCAGAAACGCCTCGCAAAAGAACTGCTCGAAGACCTTCGCGCCCGAGCCCACCACCACGTTCTCGCTCTCGGCCGGGATGCCGAACTGCTCACGGGCGTAGCGGGCGGCGGTTTCCCGAAGTTCGGGCAGGCCGGGCGAGGCACAGTATCGGGAGTGGTTGCCCTCGATCGCCTCGATGCCGGCGGCCTTGGCCGCGGGCGAGGTGTTGAAGGGGCTGTCACCGATCTCCAACTCGACCACGTCCTTACCTGACGCCTGCAGCTTCTTGGCGATGGCGAGTACGGTGAACGCCGTCTCGGCGGTCAGCGACTTCGCGAACTGGCTGAGCTCTACGGGAGTCATGGGCGGGGTTGCCTAGCTCAAAAGGCGGTCGTGAACTGGAACACCATCCCGTAGGTACCGTCGCCGTGGGACCAGCCCAGGCCGGTATGTGTGATGGTCTGGCCCATCATGTCCATGCCCATTCCCATGCCGTCGGGCCCGAGTACCATCGCCTCGGTCGCCCATTGGCCGCCCATGCCGACGCCGTGAACTGCGAGGTCGAAGGGCATGCCGCTGCCATCGGCCATGCCACCACCGACGTGGATGGTATACACGGTGCCGGGCATCAACGACTCGAACGGCATGAAGCCGAGCGCCATCTGATCGCCGGTACGCGACCACATGCCACCCACGACCGGCCCGGGACAGTCTCCGTCGTGGAGGGCGACGTAGTGCCGGACGTTCGTCGGAATCGGTCGGTTGAATCGGACCTCGACGTCGGGCGTGAGGCCAACGTCGACCGCACCCACCGCGGGAACAACGGAGAGCAGCAATGTGGGCTCGCCGGGAGCGGCCGGATCGCCCGCGTTCGACGAGCCGGAGCACGCGCCGACTAACGTCGCCACACCGATGACAAGGAGTCTCTGGACGGGATGACTCACGCCCATGATCTGTTCCTCCGAGAATCGGGGACTATGGAGAGGCTGAACGCCGTGAACTGAATAATAATGCCAACCGCCTCGCTTTGAAGTCGAGCCCTCACGAGCGTATCATGAACGCCCGTTCTCTCGCGAACGGTGCCCCAGGCGGACATCAGCACGGGACCGACAGACGCCCGCATGCCCCGACGACCTGATCCTGATCGCCAACGCCCGTGCGGCGTGCGCGCCTGGTCGTCGGGGTTGCTCGCGCTCGGCATGGGGGCCATGAAGGCCGCGGGAATCATGATCGCCCCCTTCGGCGGTCAGTTTCAGATGCAGCCCCAAAAAGCCGGGTCTCGGCAACCCCGAGTACACCTATGCGGACACGCGGGACGAGATCCGGAAGGCGATCCGGGAGAACATCCACTACGGCGCCACGTTCATAAAGCTCATCGTCGACAACCAGCCGTACAACCGGCCCTCCCAAGCCCCTGTCTCCTCAAAGTGCTCGCACCAATTCCTGATCGTGCGGGGGCACGGCCCGCCGATCCGTCCTGCCTGCTTTTCGATGGCGATCCGATCGATCCACCCGTCTTGGCCCGCCATGTCTGGGACTTTGACAGCGAGTTCCTCCTGAATTTCTGCGACTTGGAATCCCTTGTCCGTGATGGCGCTCATGGATGGGCCCAGCACCCTTTGAATGAGCGGATAGACCATCTCGTAGTCATGCGGGGAGGCGAGTAGGCGGCCCCCCTTGTCACGCCGGCGCGTACGCTGGTGCAGAATTGCGCAGGCCTGGATCAATCCCAGGCATCGCCGGATGTCGCGGCGCGCCCGCACGGGCTGGTCTGGGAAGCGGTCGCCGATGACGCCGGCGAAGGGGATTACCACCTCTAGGGACTCGAGCCGCTCCAGCGCGACTTGCCACTCAAAGACTTGTCTCTCGCATTCCTCGTCCGACGGACCACCACCTGCGGCCTTGGCCGTGACCACCTCGATTAGATCACGGGTGGTCTCGCTCGAGTCGTCCGTCACGACATCGAAGACCCGCGTCTGATTCTCAGCATGCAAGGCTACGGCGGTGGTGGTCGTAAACACTGAGCCACGCATATAGGAGCGCACGCTCTTGCTCTCGCCGTCCACCACCGTCCAGCGCTCAAGATGGCCTTCGGACATGGCCTGGCGGATCTGGTAATCTCCCGCCTCCTCGCCCTCTGCCTCTTGGAAGACGAGTACTCCCTCAATGTCCCCTTCGCGGTAGACGAGCGCCTGTTGTGAGACCCCGGTCAGGAATTTGACTCTATCCTCCGGCAGCAGCTTGAGGACGTTACGGAGAAGCGCGTTCTTTCCGCTGGAGGATTCACCCTTCACCACCAGGTGGATGGAATCTTCATGCGTCCGAGCCGTGTGACCGGCCACGGCCGCCAAGAAGACCAGTTGCCGATTCTCAAATTCACCGACTTGGCCGATCGCGGTGACCGCGCGAACCATCTTCTTCAAAATGTTCGGGGTCCCAAGCAACCGTTCAGCGGCTTCGATCACTTCCGGAGGTGGGGGTGGCGACTCTTTGGACTCCTCGCCGCTTCGGTCCTTCGGTTGACGACCCTGAATCTCGGCCTCAACGGTGCTCTTCTTGATACCTTGCGACTTCATGGCCTCATAGAGCCGGTGGGTCATCTGTTCACGCTCAAGCTGGGGAAGCAGAGCGCGAGCGATTGTGCCCGCGACTTCACGCATCTCGGCCGGCGTGGGCTTCTCACCGAGACCTTCCAGCGCCAGGTTGACGAGTTCGACGGAACGGTCCGAATCATGCTCCGCTGAATCGCCAGCTGGATAACGGCGAGAGACGTCCGAGGCCAGGGTCTCGACTTCGGCGTCTGGGAGCGGTTCTTCGCACCACTCCTCGTTGCTAGCCCTTAGGTTGGCGAGGATGGCTTTTCGGTCTGCGCCGGCGTTCCTCATGTGACAGGCCAGCCGGAAGAGCCGATCATGCCTCTGCCCTACGGGAATGCGTTCGGTTGCGGTCCCGTCGGGATCACCGCTAGCGGGGCACCCGGTCGAAGTGATCAGTTCAAGCAGCCACGCCGGGGCCGGAGCTAGGGAAACTCTGAACAAGACGGGTGTAGTTTCATGGTATGAAACGACCGGGGAGTTGTGAGCGGGCCATGGAGCTTCAGATGACTTTCGCGGAGCTGGAGTACGATTCGAAGAAGCGGCGGACGCGCCGGGAGATTTTCCTGGAGAAGATGGAGGGGCTGATTCCCTGGCAACAGCTGGAGGATCGGATCGAGCCGTTCTATCCGAAGGCTGGCCGTGGCCGCCGCCCCTATCCGCTTGGGGTGATGCTGCGGGTTCATTGTGTGCAGCTGTTCTACAACGTGAGCGATCCGGGCATGGAGGATCTGCTCTACGAGGTGGAGTCAGTGCGCCGCTTTGCGGGTCTGCGCCTGAGCGGTTCTTTGCCGGACGAGACGACGATCCTGAACTTCCGTCACCTGCTGGAGACGCAGGGCTTGGGGATGGGGTTGTTCGAGGAGATCAATACGCATCTGGCGTCTCTCGGGCATCGGTTGAAGACGGGGACGATCGTGGATGCGAGCATCATTGACGCGCCGTCGTCGACGAAGAACCGCAGGGGAGAACGGGATCCGGAGATGCACCAGACGAAGAAGGGAAACCAGTGGTACTTCGGGATGAAGGCGCATATCGGGGTGGACGCCGAATCGGGTCTGGCGCACAGCTTGGCGACGACGGCCGCCAACGCGGCGGACGTGACGCAGGCGTGCGTGCTGCTGCATGGTGACGAGACGGAGGCATGGGGCGACGCGGGCTACCAGGGTGTGGACAAGCGCCCGGAGAACAGGGGTTGCGACGTCGCCTGGCAGGTGGCGATGAAGCCGGGCAAGCGTCGCCTGCTCGATCGGGACGGCGCCGAGGCGGCGGCCGAGAAGCGCAAGGCATCGGTGCGGGCGAAGGTGGAGCATCCGTTCTTGTATGTGAAGCGGCGCTTCGGGTACGGTAAGGTGCGCTACCGGGGACTGGCGAAGAACACGCAGCGCATCGCGTTGCTGCTCGGGTTCTCGAATCTGCTCATCGCTGGCCGCTACGCGACCGGATAACGCGCGGCCCATGGACCGCCCGAGGGCGGGAGCCGGACACATCGAAGCGACTTCCTGACGGTTCGGACCGTTTCTCCGGCGCGCCAGCCAGCACTTCATCGCTCCGATAGGTCTTCGAACCGGATCTTCGAACCGCAACCGATCGCGTTCCTCCCAAGATGGGGGTTGTTCAGACCCTCCCTAGTGGGATCTCACCCGGGGAGTGCCCCTCCGACCACTCGTATCGCTCCCCACTGATGTGGCGGCTCGGCGGGGCAACGATGTAGCCGCCATCACCTCGGACATCCAAGCCGGGCCGGAATCCAGCCCGGTTCCTCACCGGAGTACCAGGGTGCTGGAAAAGGTAGTGTCGGCCCCCTCCCCCGGTGCGCTGCTGAACTGTGGCGGGCAGGGGACCCTGAAGGGCTTCGAGCTGGGCTAGAGACTCATCGCCTCCGTGGTCGGGATCGACATCGAGGACGATCAGCCCGGACTCGGCACCCGTGCGAATCCCGATGTTTGAGTCCGGGCGGCTCCTCCACCAGGCACGGATCTGGTCCGGATCAGCAGATGCATCATGGAGTCCGCCGCCGGTTCGAGGATGCTTTCCGGGGCTCGAGCAGTCCTCGTCTCCGCACGAGCATACGCCCTCGACTACAGTGTGCAGGGGCAAGACTTGCCAGCCGTTTTGGCCATAGCCAGTCGCCCCACCCACTGGCTCCGGCCCAGAGGGGGGCACCGGTCGAGTTGCCTCTCCATTCGGAGCTCCCAATGGCTCGTCATCAACGCCAGCGTCGCCCCGCTTGATGCGCTCCCCCTCCACGAGCTCCTTAGGGCGCTCGTGGGCGGACTCCGTCGCCTTTTGGGGAGGAGTGGCGCCGAGGGTGAGTTCCCCAGGCGCCCGAACGACCTCATCTAGCATTGGAGCCCCTGCTCCTTCGTGGTGTTGCGAGTTGATCGCCTCTCCGTGTTTCATCTCAGTCCTCCTAGAGAAGGGTGCTGTTGCGGCTCGGAATGCGACGATGTACCTTAACGATTAATTATCCCAATCGTTAATATTCAGGCTATGGACACACACCACCTAGATGGCCCTACCGGGATACCAAATCTGGTCTGGCGGCTTGCCTTGGACCTTGCTACCAGAGGTGAGGAGCAGCTCCGGGGGCAAGACGAACGAAAGGCCCGTTTGATTGCCACATACTTATGGAATGAACGGGAGCGGGTATGCGAGATCCTGAAAGAAGAGCGGGTGGGATGCACATTGGACCACGAGACTCTGACGAAGGAATCGCTGTCCAGGACCTCTCAGTCTGCTGACGAGGCCTTTCGGCTCGCCCAGGTCTCACCGTGGATCGAGGGTGTCCGGCAGACCCTATGGACAGACACTGATGCTCCATTCGAGGACTTGGATCAAGCCGGCGTGTGGTGGTCGGGTGCCACAGCATGGTACATCATGGACACAGAAGAATGGTATCAGAAAGTCTGGAGAGATTTAGAGCTTCCGGGAGGGGCAACAGACCTTTATAACGATGCGACTCAACTGGCAGACCGTTTGGATTTTGACCCCGTCGACCTAGTGCGTCATGTATTGGTCGGTGGTCCAGTAAAGCTTAAGGCACCGGTGATCACAAACATCCGCGGGAGGTTTGAGTCAAGGTTCCAGACCATTACTCCCTTTTCCACTCCGTCCGTTGAGCTGCGTGTCTGCCGGCCTCTTCGCCTGAGCGACCTCAGGAAAGTGCATAAAATCATCACGCGGTCCTTAAGCCGTCTAGGGCCGGAAAGGGAGCTCCTGAAGCATATCGTGGAACAGGAATTGGGCCTCGAGGAGCACGATTCACGCAAGGGTAGTTGGGAGAAAGTCGACGAACGATGGGTCGGCCACGGCCAAGAATCCAAGAACTGGCAAGCTCACATGATGTGTTATCGACGCCTTAAGGGCCTAGCGTAGCGCCCGGGCCCCAGGCCACGACCACCCACAGCACGGCACTCTAGGACCCTCAGTGAATCAGGAGTGAATCAGGCCGACCCCGATGGGGAGTGGATATCCAGAAGCCACGGGAGAGCAAGGGAGACACCGCGACAGCCATGCAGAGGCCCGGGGGTGGGAGAACTCAGTGGGTTTCTACAGCCCGGATCACGAGGCAAGGCTCCACGAGTATGCCAACATCGTCCGTCCAGCACGAACGGAGCAGAGCTGCCCCGACTAGGGATTGAACTTCATCCTCTTGGATCGCATTCACGCGGTTGACGTCGGGCAGCGCATGGAGAAACGCTCGAACCGCGAGTTCAGCATCACCGGTATGGGCCCCTGGGCCTGCTGGAGCTTTGGCATCCCCCGACACAAACGCCTCCCACAGGAAGAGGCCCGGACCATCCTCCGGCGTCTGGTCCCATTGCAGATAACTCGGCGGAACGTCTCCGAGGGTTCGTCGGACTTCCCTTCGGACTTCCCTAAGGATCCACGGAACCTGGGTCAGACCAACGGCCAGGACGGCACACCCGGCGCCTGCACTCCACGGACGATTCCCGTCCCCGCGACGCCCGCTGGTCAGTTCTTCGGGGCGCTCGCGCAGGGGCACGAAAAGCGGACACTCGAAGCCGAGTGCCACGAGCGTCCCGGAACGGAGGTCGTCCGCCACCTCCTGGACGAGCTTCTCGATGGAGTCCTCTAGGAGGAAATCATCTGACTGCGGCTGACCTCGGGCCCAACCGAACCGGCCCCGCTTCACCGATCCGACATCGGCACAGAAGACCACGAGACCGGGCATGGAAGGGCCGCCTAGGTAAGCGCCAGATGAATCCTGGTCGGCGGATACGGATACCCCGATTCACGAAGCCACTGAGCGTTCGGCCTCGGCGAGAAGCCGGCTCGCGGGGACTCCGAGAGCACCGGAGAGTTGCGCCAGGGACTTCAGCGTAAGGTTCCGGACGCCCCTCTCTACGCCGCTGATGTATGTGCGATCAAGCCCAGCTCGGTAACCCAGAGCTTCCTGGGATAGGCCGAGGCTGGACCGCTGTGTACGGATCGCCACGCCCACGGCCCGCAGCCACGGATCTGCCTGATCACTTCGAGGTCTCGCCACACTGGGCAAGAGCCGCGCCTGTAGACCATGTGTCTACGGACTATACGTCACATGCTTGAGAATAGCGAACCCCGTCTGGAGAGCTTCTGGGCTGGCTAGCGGGTATGAGAAGCGTGTTTGGAGGACACGGCCCCTGAACTGAGCAAGGAGCAGGTGATGGCGGCGAAGGAGAGGGCGGAGCGAGGTGGACCAGTGCGGCAGCTGGCTGGTCAGCTTGGTCCCTCAGGTGCTTAAACATTCAGCACAAGCGTAAAGCGGGGTGTAGGTGCCACGGGAAGACCTTGGGATCCGTGTAGACGACGGGCATTGGACATACCCCCGCTTGGCGGTGAAATTGAGCGAGCGGTCGGCAGAGCCTCTCGGCACGCGGAGAATTCGACCTTGACCCCAAACGAGTTCATTGCGAAGTGGCACGCCTCGGAGTTGAAGGAGCGCTCTGCGGCGCAGGAGCACTTCATCGACCTGTGCCGGCTGCTCGGCGAACCCACGCCGGCCGAAGCCGACCCCAGGGGGGACCACTACTGCTTCGAGCGCGGAGCACACAAGGACTCCGGCGGGGAGGGTTGGGCGGACGTGTGGAAGCGGCACTGCTTCGCCTGGGAGTACAAGGGGAAGCACGCCAACCTCGACGCCGCATTCGACCAGCTGAGGCAGTACGCCCTGGCGCTGGAGAACCCGCCGCTGTTGATCGTCTCGGACATGCACCGGTTCCGGATCCGGACTAACTGGACGAACTCCGTGAGCAAGACGCTGGAGTTCGAGCTGGACGATCTGGTCGATGGCACCGTCCGGGACAAGCTCAAGTGGGCAATGTCCGACCCGGAGCGGCTGCGGCCGGGCGAGACCAGGCAGACGCTGACGGAACGCGCCGCGAAGACTTTTGCGCAATTGGCGCAATCGCTCCGAGACGAGGGCCACCCCCCGCAAGACGTGGCTCACTTTGTGAACCGCCTCGTGTTCTGCATGTTCGCCGAGGACGTGGGGCTGCTCCCCGACGACATGTTCACCCGCATGCTGAAACACGCGCGCCGTAAGCCCGAGGAGTTTGCGGCACTGGCGCGGAAACTGTTCGGCGCGATGTCCACCGGCGGCCGGGTGGGCTTCGAGGATGTGGACTGGTTCAACGGTGGATTGTTTGAGGACGATGCAGCCCTCCCCTTGGACAAGAGCCAGATCGAGACGACCCTGAAGGCGTCCACGCTGGACTGGTCGAGCATCGATCCGTCGATCCTGGGCACGCTGTTCGAGCGCGGCCTCGACCCCGACAAGCGCTCGCAGCTCGGGGCCCACTACACGGACCGGGACAAGATCATGCGGATCATCGATCCCGTGATCGTTCGCCCGTGGCTGGCTGAGTGGAAGAGCGCGAAAGCCCGGATCGCCAGCAGCCTCGAGCGCGCGAACGCAGCGAAATCAAAGGCTGCGGCGACGCGGCACCGCAGACAGGCGAAGAACTCGCTCGGCTCGTTTCTCGAACGGCTACGGAACTTCACCGTGCTCGACCCCGCCTGCGGCTCGGGCAACTTCCTCTACCTGGCGCTCCACGCCCTGCACGATCTGGAGCACCGTGTGCAGCTGGAAGCCGAGGCGATGGGGCTCGAGCGCGCCTTTCCCTCGGTCGGCCCGGCCAACGTGAAGGGGATCGAGTTGAACGCATACGCGGCGGAACTGGCGCGCGTATCGGTATGGATCGGCGAAATCCAATGGATGCGACGCAACGGATTTACTGGACTACGCAAGCCAATCCTCGACCCATTGGAAACGATTGAGTGCCGCGATGCGATTCTGACGTCCGCAGGTGGCGAGCCGGAGTGGCCCGAGACCGATGTCATTATCGGTAACCCACCGTTCCTGGGCGGCAAGCTGCTCATTACTAACCTCGGCGAGGAATACGTCTCAACCCTGTTCCAGGTGTACGAGGGCCGGGTGCCCCGCGAGGCCGACCTGGTCTGCTACTGGTTCGTGAAGGCCGGAGAACACCTGGGCGGAGGGGCCTCGAAGCGGGTCGGCCTGGTCGCGACCAACTCCATCCGGGGTGGTGCGAACCGCCGTGCGCTGGAGAGAGCGACCGGCGGCAGACCGATCTTCGACGCCTGGAGCGACGAGCCGTGGTTGATCGATGGCGCGGCCGTGCGCGTCTCGCTGGTGTGCTTCTCGCAGTCGGACTACGAACTCACGCCGGAGCGCCAGCTTGACGGCGAGACGGTGGACGACATCTACTCCGATCTTACGGCGCGACGCGGCGGGGCCGGCGTCGATCTAACGAAGGCGCGGCGCCTCGCCCGGAACGCGGGCGTGGCCTTCATGGGCGACACCAAGGGCGGTCCGTTCGACGTTCCGGGCAACCTCGCCAGGGAGTGGCTTCGGGAACCCGCCAACCCCAACGGTCGGCCCAACTCGGACGTGCTCACGCCGTGGATGAATGGCATGGCCATCACTCGACGCCCCGCCGACAAGTGGATTGTCGATTTCGGCGGGACGATGGAGCAGGAGGAAGCTGCCCTGTACGAGGCTCCCTTCCAGCACGCTCAGGAACACGTCTACCCGATGCGGCAGAGGAACCGCATCAAGGAGCACCGCCTTCACTGGTGGAGGCATCTTCGACCTAGGCAAGACATGTGGGAAGCTCTGGACGGGCTGGCGCGGTACATCGTGACGCCGTGTGTCGCCAAGCATCGACTCTTCGCTTGGATCGATGCGCGTATTTGTCCCGATCACGCGCTGATTGCCATCGCCCGCGATGACGACACCACGTTTGGGATCCTACACAGCCGGTTCCACGAGGTCTGGTCGCTCCGCAAAGGGACCAGCCTGGAGGACCGTCCGCGCTACACCCCCACCACCACCTTTGAAACCTTCCCCTTTCCGGAGGGACTGTCACCGGACGTGCCCGCGACCGACTACCTCACGGATCCACGCGCCCAGGCCATCGCTTCTGCAACGCGTCGGCTCGTCGAACTCCGAGACCGCTGGCTCAACCCGCCCGAGTGGATGGAATGGGTCGAGGAACCCGTCCCCGGTTATCCTCCACGCCCGGTACCGCGTGACAAGAAGGCTGCGACAGCGGTCAAGAAGCGGACCCTGACCAACCTCTACAACGCCCGGCCGCAATGGCTCCTCGACGCTCACGCCCACCTTGACGCGGTGGTGGCCGCGGCGTACGGCTGGCCCAGCGAGATCACGGATGACACGGCGCTACGTAAGCTACTCGCCCGAAACCGCTCGGACGGTCCCTGACGGCAGGCACATCATCTCGGATACCAACAAGTGCCGAATCACCCCGAGGGCAGCGCTCGAAATCACCGAGGTCCAAGATACGGTCGAAAGCTCGTGCGCCCTGGATGACTCGCAGAATGACGATGGGTGAACTCTGCCAGGCGAAGGAGCACGATCCAGTCGAATGCCCGCCACCACGGACTTCAATGAGGCCGGCGGCAAAGGACAGATGTGTGTCCGGAGGACGACGGGTCGGTATCGTTAGAGCTTGAGCGGTTCGCAGAGATGTACGACGGGCCACTCGACTACTTCTTGCCAGACAGATCCCCTGGACCAGTAGACCTGGTAGATACTGGTAGTCGGGGCATTACCAGGTCAGAACTCCTGTCCCGTGCGGCTCCGGGGCCCCCTGGTAGTCGCCCGGGGGGAGAGGGGGAGGCCAGAGTCTGGCCCGGCGTTGGGCCTTTTCCCGCATTTGGAGTAAGCTCAGTGCTCCCTAAATGGGCACCAAGTATCCCGTGGGGGGGGGGGGCGAAGAGGAGGCGTGCTCGTGGAGAATCGGACGAGCCGCCGCACTCCGACTGCCGACCTGGAACCATGAGAAGGGGCTTCAGACCACCGAAACCCCAAAATCGGGGCTCTCCCCCCAACATTTCTCCCATCACATATCCTGCGAGCCGCGTCGTGACGGGCTCTGCGCCGCGTGGAGAATGCGGCGTGCCCCAGGTCGATTCCTCTACTTTGGCCGTCGTGGGATATGCCGTGAAATCTGGCCACCTAGCAGTGTCGACCCGGACGGCTGATCCGCGCAGGCCTAAACAGCTATATTACCCGGTAGCGTCCCGGATACCACCGAACTCGCGCTGTTATCGGCCAAGATCGACTTCACCCTGACGTCGAGCCGCCGATAGAAAGGGCAGTACGTCGTTGTGCAGCACCGACGCCGACGCCTCGCAATGCCTGGAATTAATGCCAGAGCTGAGGCCATAAGGAGCTCTAGCGACTCATCATCATGTGTAGCCAGACCCTTGAGATGAGCCGCAAAGAATGATCTATTTCCTGCAGGGATTCGGTGTCTTTCTTGGGATGCTCGCAGGTACGGGTGTCACAATTCTTGTGAAGACCTACTTCGCCAAACGAGCCGAGACTCAGCAGACTCAGAACCTGAGATTTGAGCTTGAATTGAACGTGGTTAAGATCGATAAGTGGCTGAAAGATCTAACGGAATATCGTAACGCCGTGAACGGTGACTCTCTGCATCGCTGGTTCGGATACTTTGATTTTGGAAAGACTATTTTCGTTACGGCAAACGCAATGTTTTCCTCTGGCTTACTCTACAAGGCACTCGGTAAGGATGACATTGCTTCTCTTCAGGCGTTATTCCACGATCTATCTATAGAAGGAGAACGGTATATGAACGATAAACTCACCCAGCATAAACAATTGTTTTTGAGTTGCCGTGACCGCAAGGACATGAACGACTGGCTTCACACCCACAAGCCTCTGGCCGTGGGCGAGGCCGATTTCTGGGAGAAAGACCTTCGCAAACATCGCAAGACACTGCAAGACATCATTGGCAGGATAACACAGGAATCGAGTCTGAAATCTCCACTGGTGGGAAAACTGTTGGGACGCTGATGCCTTCCGCTATCTGCTGAGATCTTATCTCGTGCATTGCCCCTGGTCCCACAAGGCCACGTCCTTGCGGGGCTCGTCGGATCTGACCCGTCTTCGCAGCTCCTCGTTCCATGCCTAGGGCTGGCGGCGCGACCACCACCCTTTGGGGATCGAGTCCCCCCGCCTCCGTCCCGTAACGACGGGCTTACTGCCCCATTCGACCCTGGCGCTGCCGCGGGCTCTCTTGGGGGGGGGAGGGCGAGGTGATCTATATCCTCGATAGGGACTGAACTACTCGTGTGTCTCGGAGGATTCAGGAGACGGAGGAGGAGGGTCAGAGGCGCGTTCGTGAATCGAGTCAAGGATATAACCCCGGGGGGTCATCCGGGTTAGCTTGATGAGGATGATCGAGGCTTGCCTGAGCCCCATTTATCTCCCATCCGACTGCGGTCGACATCCCCTTGGATATCGCCTGCAGGCTGACGCTCACCATGCGAGGCTCTGATGAAATGGTATTCACCCCTACTCCTCACTGGGCTGTTGCTCGCTCCCGCTACTCCTGCCGCTGGCCAGACCTCGTTGTCCCTGACGGGCGGCATTAACGTGGCGTCACTGGAGGTAGGCAGTAGTGAGCCACTGGTCCCGAATCTTCAGTCGGTCAGCAGAATGTCCATCGGCCTGGCCGCCACCATGCCGATACGGAACCTGTCAACGACAATGGGACACTCTACGGGATTAATTAAAGAGCAATTTCCTGTGTGGAGAGGGGTGTGGTGGGAGGATTGATCCAGACGGCCTCCGGGAGCGGTTTGGGTTTGGGAACGCCTCTGACGAAGCGTTCGGGATGGGTGGTCCATGCCGTGTTGAGCACGGTTGTCCTGCGGGCGATAACGTTGTCGGCGCGCCCGAAGTGCACTTGTTCGGGGGTCAGCATCGAGATGCCCCCGTGCCTGTGCTCGGCATTGTACCAACGGAAGAACGATCGACAGAAGGTCTTGGCCTGGCCCTGGTCTCCGAACCGTCCGGGAAACGAGGGATGGTACTTCAAGGTCTTGAACTGAGCCTCGGAGAACGGATTGTCATCCGAGACCTGAGGCCGGCTCAACGAGCGGGTCACGCCGAGGTCAGCGAGAAGTTGAGCGGTGCATTGGCTCGTCATTGGAGCTCCCCGATCCGAGTGCAGGGTCAGGACCCGGGGCTGGACGCCATGCTTCAGGCAGCTCTGCTGGATCAACCGGCCGGCCAGGGCCGAGTTCTCCCGGTCCGCCACCATCCAGCCCACGACGTAGCGGCTGTAGATGTCCAGGATCACGTACAGGTAGTGAGTAGCTCCACTTCTTCGGCCCCAGCAGCCGCGTGATGTCCCAGGACCACACCTGGTTCGGCGCCGTGGCCATCAACTCGGGCTTCTTGTACTCGGGATGGGTGCGCTGCGCCCGGCGTTCCTGAACCGGCACCTCGGAGGCCAGAACACGATACATCGTGCGTTCGCTGCACAGGTAGACCTCTTCGTCGAGCAGCGTGGCCACCACCTCGGCGGGTGAGCGGTCCACGAACCGCTCCGAACACAGCGTGTCGAAGACCTCGCCTCGTTCCGTCTCGCTCAATGCCCGGGCGGGCGTCGGGCGGGGCTGCCGTTGCCCGGTCGATGGGCCTCGACGACGGTACAACGTCGATCGGCAGACCTCGAGGGCCGCGCACGCCGGTTTTACACCGACGTGCTTAGCCAGCTCATCGGCCGCCTTCAAGAGTTCGTCCCGTCGTCGAGGCTTATCCCCAGCAGCCCCGCAACTTTTCCCTGCACGTCGATGATCAGGTGTGCCTTCCTGAGCTCATCCTCGAGCCGAGCATTGCGGCGCTCCAGCTTGCGTACCTTCTCATCCAGAGGATTTCTCTCCGGCTTGCGGCCGCGTTTCTTCGACAGGGCCTTCAGCGACCCGCTATGCGCCGCCTTGCGCCACGTCGTCAGGTGCGACGAGTACAGGCCCTCGCGCCGCAGGAGCTGGCCCACCTCGCCGGGCTCGGTGCACCGGTCCGCTTCTTCGACGATCCGCAGCTTGTACGACGGACTGAACCGCCGGCGTAGCGGCCTATCTACTACCTCCGGGTCCGCAGGAGCTGCCGCGCTTCGCTTGGCCCCCCCGGTTCGAGGGGCACTACCATTCTCTTCCATTCTCTCTCGCAATCCCAACATGTTCGTTTTCTCTGCCTTCGCCCTACTCTAATTCTTTGCGTGCTCTGTGTCTCACGTACGTTGGCAGAGAGGGATATCGGAGCGGGTCGGGATCCAACTCGGCGGCGCCTACTCTCAGAAGGGAGGAAGTCTGGAGGTGCAAGAGGACGGCGCAACCATCGCGTCAGACATAGAGTTCGACTACATCGAACTGACAGCCCTGGCCAGGGTGGGACTGCCGCTGTCGGGGACCGGGTTTCCGCCCATCTGCTCGTCGGCCCGGCCTTTGCCTTCCAGTCATCCTGCCAAGTGGCTATCTCGGCTGGTCTGGGCACAGTCAGAATCACGAACACCGGCAGCTGTAGCGAGTTGGAGCTGGAGTCGAAAACCTACGATGCCGGACTCGCCGGGGGCGGAGGAATCGGAATCGGGTTGACCGACAAGGTGAAGGTAACCCTCGGCCTGCTCTACACCTATGGACTCTTCAACATCGACGATACCGGCGGTTCCGACACACTGAAGACCCGAGCTCTGACCCTCCGGGCCGGCCTCGACTTCCTGATCGGATAGAAGCCGGAGGACCACCAGGAAGCGCGGTCGCAGGATCGAAGTCGCCGCCGTCGCCCGGACCTGGAGCGAGCGCCTTCACGGCGACGGTTACTATTCCCCGCCTTATGGCTGTTTTGGACAACCCGGGGATCTGTTGTGTCACGAGAACCAGGCCCGTGGCGGCACCCGCGGCGGCCGAGATCAACAAGGGGGATCGGTGAGCACATCCACCACGGGGAGCCAGTGGTGAGTTTGAAGAGTCGGACAAGCAGGTACAGCGGTAGTGAGAGCTGATCGCCGGACCTCGCTATCCCAACTGTTGGGAGAACTGTTGGGACGTTGAGGCCTTGAGATATCTTCTGAGACCTGATCTTCCCTGAACCCAAGGTCTCCAGAGGCCCCGTCCTTGCGGGGCTCGTCGGCTCTGACCCGTCCTCGCAGCTCCTCGTTCCATGCCTTATCCAGGCGTTGCGCGAGAAGGACCCGACCGCCGCCATCATCGCGGTCTCCGGAGTCGCCTCCACGAAGCTCGGCATCGCCAGGAACTACGGAGCGTGTGCGGCGCTCGAGAAGCCGGTGGACCCGGGGGAACTCCTCGACGCGCTCCAGGAGGTACTCTTGAATCGGGAGAAACCACAGGACGCCTCGGATGTCTGGGGGGGTGGCCACGCCTTCTAGGCGCCCCTCTTCTTCGGACTCGTCCGGATCCAAGGGAGTCCGGCGCGCACGGCTACCCCCCTGCCCCGCCCTCCACGCATCGTAGCGCATCCTGAGCGTCACCACCGGATTCGCGTTCTCCTCCGGCAGGATGTGCGGTGCATGGCTAACGGCTCTCCTCGTTTGAATCGAACGTCACGTCCCCGTTCATCACGGTCATGACCACCGTCAGGTCCAACAGCTCTCCGGGCGCCACGGCCCGCGGATCCTCTGCCAGCACCGTAAAGTCGGCGAAGCGCCCCACGGTGAGCTGCCCGAGATCATCCTCCTGGAAGGTGGCGTACGCCGGTCCGGCACTCATGGACCACAACGCAGTCCCGATATCGACCGCCTGATCGGGATACCACCCCTCCGCGGGCACCCCTTCCGAGCCACCAGCCCGGCCAGCGTAGCCCGGAGATCTCCCGAGTCCGATGCCGGAAAATCGGTTCCGGAGGCCAGGACCGCTTCCGTGGCCAAGAGATCCTTGATGGGGAGCACCCAGAGCACGCGGGTTGACCCTACGCGGTCCTCGGCCCAGCGCCCGTACTTCCCCTACGAACACGGGCTGCATCGAGGCCACAATGCCCATCGGAGCGAGGCGGGGCAGGTCGGCCGGCGCGATGATCGACGCATGCTCGAGGCTGTGGCGCTCGTTGGGCTCCACGCCGGCCCGTTCGAACGCGTCGAGCGCCCGGAGAACCGCCCGATCACCGATGACGTGCGGATTGACCTGGAAGCCCGCCTCCCGCGCGCGGCCGATCAACTCGTCCAAGTCCTCGTCGCTCATCTGCTCGAGGCCGATCTCTTCAGGCGCGTCGGAGTACGGCTCGTCGAGTTCGGCGCCCCGGGAACCCAGCGCTCCGTCCAGAATCACCTTGAAGCCCCGGATCACGAGCTTGCCGTCGCCCAGAATCTCAGGACCGCGTTGGAGATACTCCTCCACCGCCGCATCGCCGCGCGCCATGGCGTACACCCGCACCGGGAGTTTGCCGGCCTCCAGCAGCTCCTTGTAGATCGAGATCGACTCGAGGCTAGATCCGGCGTCGTGCACGCCGGTCAGACCCCAGCGCGCGTACTGCTCCATCGCTCTCCGTACGCGCTGCTCGGCCGCATCAGGCGAGTCCGTGTCGGGTGTGACACGGTCGACCAGGCTTTGGGCGTTGTCAACCAGAATGCCCGTGGGCCGGTTCGAAGCGTCCCGGACGACACGACCTCCGGCGGGATCGACGGTAGCCGGAACGATCTCCGAGCGCTCGAGCACCTTGGAGTTCACCCAGCTCGCGTGACCGTCGATGCGGCTAAGCGTCACCGTGTTGTCGGGGCTTACTGCGTCCAGATCGGCCGCGTTGGGAAAGACCGCGGGTCGGAAGAACCCCTCGTCCCACCCCCGCCCGAAGATCCACTGACCCGGCGGAGTCGAGGCGACCGCCTCGGCCACGAGCTCGACGATCTGCTCCTTGGTCATGGCCCGCACGTTGAGTCGCTCCAGGAGCCGACCGACACCGGACACGTGGACATGGGAATCGGCCCAGCCCGGCACCGCGACACCGCCGATCGCCACGGTCCGAGTATCCGCACCAGCCAGGGCCTCCACCTCAGCCCGTGAGCCGGCGGCCACGATTCGTCCGCCGACAACCGCCAGGGCCTCTACCTCGGGCTGGGAGTCGTCGAGCGTAATGAAGCGGCCGGTGAAGATGGTGTCGGGCCGAGGCCCCACCGCTTCGCACGCAGTGAGCACCAGGACCGCCGCCACTACCAGGACAGGCCATCGGTTGCGGGCATCAGACATGTACAGCGCCTCTATGGCGCCTCTACATCGCCTCTAATTCGCCTCTATATCGCCTCGACGGGTGGCTCCCGTCCTACCGAATCTGCTGCGGCTGATCCGGGCTCTGATCCCACGTCTGCGCGCTCGAGATGTTGGGCATGTTCCAGTCGTTGCCGTTCCAGCCCTGGAAGCCCTCCATCCGGAACGCCCAGAACCCGGTGTTGAAGTCACTCACCACGATGAGACCATCCGCGTTGCGGATGTCCACACCCCAGGCCCCGTTGTAGATGTTGCCCGTGTTCGAGGTGCCCGCGTCGAGCGCACCCTCTCCGCCGAACAGCGCCGGGGTCCCACGCGTGTGGTAATAGCCCATCGTGAAGGGCCTGGTGGGGTCCGCCATGTTGACGATCTGGAGCCCATCGTCCTGGGCGGAGATGAACACGTAGGGCCAGCGTACCTCGTGGTTGTGGGTCGCCCCTCCGAACTTCGCGATCCAGGCTCCGACCCCGGAACCCGTCACGATGTTCGGCGTCTGTCCTTCGGACCCCGAAGGGCGCAGGTCGAAGAAGCGGAGCGGCGAATGTTGATAGGTCGGGACCGGCATGCCGATCGCGAAACGCCCGGTGGGTCCCGGTGTGAAGGTGTGTCCGTCGGTAACCCCCGGAATGCCAGTGACCGAGGTAACGAGCCTCGGGTTTTCGAGGTCCGTGACGTCGTACACGTGGAAACCCCCGCCGCCGGCCCCGTAGAAGCGATCCTGGCCCGCGTCGGGAAGGAAGCCGAGGTAGATGTCGTGCCACGTCTGGTAATTGGTCGCCGTCGGATTCGGGACGGAGATGGCCGCAACCGGTTCCGTTACCCCGGCCGCGACCTGCTCCAGGTCGTAGACCCAGGCGTCCGCCTCCTTCGTGGTCGCGACCAACAGCGACCGGCCGTTGGAGTGCCGATACGTGAAGATGTTGTGGAAGCCTCCCGGCATGGGCGGTACTCGCAGGTCCGCGACCTTACGAACGGTCGAGGCGTCGGGGAGCCCCGTGACATCGAAGACCATCGCCCCGAGGTCGCTGTCCGGCCCCGCCTGACTGAACTCGCACGACACGATCACGTAGTAGCGGCCGGCGGCCTTCGCGTACTTGATGTCCACACATCCGCTGCCGAGGTGGAGATCCGGGTCGTCCACGACGTAGCGGTAGAGGACTTCGGGATGTTCCTCGTCCTCGATGCTGAGCGCATAGAAACCCGAGGCCCCGTGCCGCTGCGCGATGTACACGAAGGGTCGGTCCAGTTCCTGTTCGATCTCGATGTCGGCGTGGCTGAACCGTTCTCCGGGTAGCGGCTTGTGTGATACGACCTCGATGTTGGGCGTGCCGGGCTGCCCCACGGCGTAACCCGTCTCGGGTTGTATGCAGGTCGGGTCGCCCCAGCACACGACCTGGGCCGGTCCGTCGGAGACCGTGAGTCCGACGGCGAACACGGCCAGAGTGACCGAACACAGAAGCGAGATGGCTGCCTGACGCATGATCACTCCTCCTCTCGAATCGCTTGCGGCTGATCCGGGCTCTGGTCCCAATTCTGCGCGCTCGAGATGTTGGGCATGTTCCAGTCGTTCCCGTTCCAGCCTTGGAACCCATCGAGCCTGAACGCCCAGAACCCCGTGTTGAAGTCGCTCACCACGATGAGCCCGTCGGCGTCCCGGATGTCGATCCCCCAAGCGCCGTCGTAGATGTTACCGGTGGTCGCCTGGCTCGGGCGCTCGCCGCCTCCGTAGAGCATGGGACCGATGCGTGTGTTGTAGTACCCGACGGTGTAGGGGTGCGAGGCGTCGGCCATGTTGACGATCTGGAGCCCGTCGTCCTGTGCCGAAATGAACACGTACGGCCAGCGGATTTCATGGTTGTGGGTCGAGCCCCCGAACTTGGCGATCCACGCTCCGACCCCGGATCCGCGCACGATGTTCGGCGTCTGCCCCTCGGACCCTTCGGGGCGCAGATCGAAAAATCGTACCGGCGAGTGCTGATAGGTGGGCTCAGGCATGCCGAGCCCGTAGCGCCCGTCCGGCGTGGGCGTGAAGGTATGCCCGTTCTCGACCCCGGGGACACCCGTGACGGAGGTGAGGAGACGGGGGTTCTCCACGTCCGTCATGTCGTAGACGTGGAAGCCGCCGGTACCCGCTCCGTAGAAGCGGTCCTGTCCGGCATCGGGCAGAAAGCCCACGTACATGTCGTGCCACTGCCGGCTACGTGACTCGGAGGGCTGCGGAACCGCGATCGCCGAGACCGGGTTCAAGTTGCCCGCGGCGACCTGCGCGATGTCGTAGATGAAGGCGTCCTTGGACTGGGTGGTCGCCAACAGCACAGACCGCCCGTTGGAATGCCTGTATGTATAGACGTTGTGGAATCCCCCCGGCAGGTCCGGCAGTCTGAGCTCCGCGACCTTGCGCACCGTCGACGCATCCGGCAGCCCCGTCACGTCGAAGATCATCGCCCCCAGGTCGAAGTCGGGCCCGCCCTGCCCGAACTGGCAGGACACGATGACGTAGTAGCGACCTTCGGCCTTGGCATACTTGATGTCGACACAACCGGTGCCGAGGTGGAGATCCGGATCATCCACGACGTACCGATAGAGAACCTCGGGCTGCCTCTCATCCTCGATGCTGATCGCGTAGAACCCGGATGCTCCGAATCGCTGCGCGATGTAGACGAACGGCCGATTCAGCTCCTGCTCGACCTCGATGTCGGCGTGGCTGAAGGGGGCACCCGGCAACGGCTGGTGTGATACGACTTCGATGTTAGGCGTACCCGGGCGACCGACAGGGTGACCCGTCTCCGGCTGAACACACGTGGGGTCGCCGAAGCACGTCACCTGAGCCGAGGAGTCGGGAGCCGCAAGACCGATGACGACGTGCGTGAGGAGGAGCGTGAAGAAGCCGGGCAGTGTTCGCGAACGCATCGTTGCTCCTTGGTGCTAGAGATCATCGACTGACATGTCCAGCGGGGCGGCGGGTCGAGTTTCATCCGCAAATTGCGGTCGGATCCCGCACAACCACAAGGCGACGCCTCTCAGCGACCGGGCTTGGTCATCAACCCAGGCGGCACCCGCGCGTTCGTCGCCTGCTCGAAGTCGTACGCGTAACCCAGCAGCTCGGCCTCGGTCCAGGTGTCCCCGATGAAGGCGATGACAAACGGCGTACCGTCGTCGTAGTAGGCGAAGGGTACCGTCACCACGGGCACGCCGATTTCGTTGACGATGTTGCTGGGAAGCTCGGGGTGGTTGTTGGGGTTGAAGTCCGGGCGATCCGCATCCTCTACGAGATCTCGGATGGGAGATCCCGCCTGAGGGAAGAAGAGCCCGTCGAGGTCGAACTCGGGCAAGACCCTTCGGAAACGCTCCCTGATCCGCAGCCTCCACGCCTGGAAGGCGTCGCCTTCTTCCGTCGCGCTGGGGCGCGCCGGAGGGCGGTTGGCCCTCCCCTCGCGGAACTCCTCTCCGCTCAGCGCCTCCCACTCCTCCACGCTGTGGAAGGCCGCGTAGTCACCCAGCCCCTGGAAGTACAGGAACATGTCGTGCGAACCCACAGAAACTCGGGGCCGCTCGTCGTACAACTCGACGAACTCGCTTCCCTCGAAAGGATCCTCCACCACCTCCGCTCCCTCGGCGACCAACACCTCGATCGCTCGGCGGTAGACCTCTTCGGTCTCAGGCGCCAGAGGAAGGAAGTCCTCACGCCACCCGGTACCGACCAGTCCGAACCGCTTGCCCTCGAGGGCGTCGTCACGGAGGGCCGCGGCGTACCCCTCCTCCGGCATGTGCCCGACAGCCGCGAACGTGGCGAGGTCCTCCAGCGTCGGCCCTGCCAGAACGTCGAGCGTGATCGCCGCATCGTAGACGGTCCTCGCCAGCGGCCCCACGACATCGACATAGGTGGCGTTGATCGGAACAACGCCCTCGAGGGGCACCAACCCGAAGGTCGGCTTGACGCCTACGAGCGCCTGGGCCGCGGCGGGGTTCTGGATCGAGCCGCCGGTCTCCGTTCCCAGACCCAGCACGGCGAAGCTCGCGTTGACCGCCGTCGCCGTGCCACCGCTCGATCCGCCGGGTGCCTTGTTCACGTTGTACGGGTTCAGAGTGACGCCGGCCACCGAGCTGTTCGTACGCGTCCCGTGTCCGGCAAAGTCCGGCATGTTCGTCTTGCCGAGCACGATTGCGCCGGCCTCTCGAAGTCGCTCGACCACCGCGGCGTCATCCTCCGGCACCATGTCGATTCCACCCGTGGCGCTGCTGAATCCCGAGAACCCGGCGGTGGTGACGAGCCCCCCGTAGTCGAGGTTGTCCTTGATGACCACCGGCACCCCGTGAAGCGGCCCGCGCGGTCCGGTCTCGCGGTACTCCTCGTCCAGGTCTTTCGCGATGTCGAGGGCGTCCGGATTGATCGAGATCAGAGCGTTGTAGTGGTCCTCGTAAAGATCGATGCGGCTTAGAAAAGCACGCGTGAGCTCCGCGGACGTGAAGTTTCCGGCCGCGAGGCCGGCCTGGATCTTCTCGGTGGTGAGCTCCACTACGTCGACGGTGGGGGGCGGAGCGGCGGTTCCTGCCGTGGCGCAACCCTGCACGAGGCACGAGACGCACAGGATCCTGGCCGCCCCGCCGATCGATCTTTCCCCCATGTATCTCTCCTGTGAATACCGACGGGCCCAGCGGGCGGTGGCTTCGGATCACGTCGAACCGACACACCCTATCAGTTTCGGAGCCGAGAGGCCAAGAGATAGGCGGTTTTCGAGGTAAGTCGGCCGACCACGGCCTCGCCGGGCTCATTCTTTGCCGGTAGACTTCCGAATTAGACTTCAGGGTCCCGGTGACTGGAGGATCTCCGTGAACGAATCGGGCTCGAGCATGAGCCGTCGCGAAGCACTACACACCATGGGAGCCACCGCACTCGGGCTCGCCACCGTCGGCCGCGCCGGCGCTGAAGGAGTGCGCCCCGCCCGCTCGAACGCCGGGCAGCCGGCGCGGCAGCAGGCGGGCGAGATCCTCATCCGCGGCGGGCGGGTGGTGAACGCGGACGCGAGCCGAGCGGCCGACGTGCGTATCCTCGGGACCACCGTCGCCGAGATCGGCCCGGGCCTGACGGCCGGCGCGGATGCCAGGATCATCGATGCGACGGGCCGGCTGGTGATCCCGGGCGGTATCGACCCCCACGCCCACCTACAGGGCTCCTTCGTCGACGACCTCACCACCGGAACCGCCGCCGCGGTGGCCGGCGGCATCACGACCGTGGGTACGTTCGCCTATCCCGAAGACGGTGAGAACGCCGTTCAGGCGATGGACCGGTGGCTCGCGCAGGTGGGCCGGAGCGCGATCGGAGACGTCTTCTTCCACGCCTCCACCTGGCCGCCCACGCCTGAATTCGCCGAGTTGATGCCAGAGCTGGCGGCGATGGGTCAGCCGAGCCACAAGATCTTCATGACGCACCGCGACTTCGGCGCGAGCCGAAGCGCGCTCATCCAGGTGCTCGAGGCGGCTCGCGACGCCGGAGTCGTCACGCTCATGCACTGCGAGGACGGTGCGATGCTGAGCGCCGTGCTGGAGCGCCTCAGGGCGGAGGGGCGTACGTCTCTCCGACACTTCGCCGAGAGCAGACCCGTGATCGCAGAGGTGGCTGCCACTCAGGACGCGGTGGCGCTCTGCGAGTTCACCCGCGCTCCCATGCACTTCGTGCACCTCTCGTCGCGTGGTGCTCTAGACGTCGCGCGCACCCCTCGCTCACGAGGCTTGCCTCTCAGTATCGAGACCCGGCCCCTCTACCTCTACTTCAACGAAGAGCGGTTCCAGGACGACGACGGCCCGCTCTACATCGGCCAGCCGCCGTTGCGCTCAGCGTCGGACGTGGACGCCATGTGGGATGGACTCGTGGACGGTCGGATCGACTTTCTCGCCACGGATCACGCCCCGTGGACGCGAGCACAGAAGATGGACCCAGAGTTGGACGTCGGGCGGCTCCGCCCCGGGGTCAGCGATCTGCGCTTCATGCTCCCGGTGCTCTTCTCGGAGGGGGTCAACAAGGGCCGTCTGTCCGAGCAGCGGTTCGTCGAAGTGACCTCGACCGAGGCGGCTAGAACGTTCGGGCTCTACCCGGAGCGGGGTGTGGTGCGGAAGGGTTCGATCGACGACGTAGTGGTTCTGGATCCGACGCTGGAGCGCACTGCCAGGGCGGACGACGACCCGTCACGTTCGGACTACACGCCGTTCGAAGGATGGACCGTCACCGGGTGGCCGGTCATCACGATTCGTCGGGGAGAGATTGTCTACGAGGATGGCCGTGTGGTCGGCCAAGCCGGCAGCGGACGACCAGCGACGAGGCGGCCGCGAGAGATCTGAATCACGGCTCGACGCAGCGAACCGCGGTGTCGTGTGTCCTCAGGCTGTCGTCTCCCCGCACCAGGTAGTGGAAGGCGAAGTCGAGTCTGTACGGCTGTGTGCCGATGAACTGCCAGATGAGCGACTCCCGCGTCTGCCCGGTAACAAGTCTGTCCGATCCCCAGAACACCTCGAGTTGCTCCATCGGCCATACCGTGGCGTTCCTGAACCGGTCGTCCGAAAGCCAGTGCCACTCGACGTCCGCGCTTTGCCAAGAGATCTCGCTACTGCCATCGCCCCCGGACAGCCTCGCGAGCAGGGTCAGGGTGCAGACGTAGC
Source organism: Longimicrobiales bacterium (assembly GCA_965226925.1). GTDB lineage: Bacteria > Gemmatimonadota > Gemmatimonadetes > Longimicrobiales > Gaopeijiaceae > CBDDCX01. The sequence continues at coordinate 546,301 of CBDDEN010000010.1, forward strand.
TGTAGGTGAGATCGGGAACAACACCCGTTCGGTGATGCTGGAGTCGGGAGCCACGATCTCGAGCGTGAGAGGGCCTTCGAGGAGCAGGGGGCCAACCACGGGCCCGCCGGGTGAGGGTGCGTCGCTGCACCCAGCGAAACCCAGGACCGCGATCAGGAGGATCGCACCCGCCGCTCGACGTCCGAGGGTGTGTTGCCGGTCAAGCCCGCGCTCCAGACGTGACGGATAGGCGGTGACCCCAAGCACTACCGAACCACCGTGTCCACTTCGATCACGGCCCCGCCGATGCTGTATCCGTAAACGGTCCTGGCCACCTCATGCTCCAGGTAGCGTATCTCCCTGACGCTCTCGATGCGGAGCGATCGCAGGAAGATACCGGCGTCCTGGCTCACCAAAGCCCCGTTCTCGAACACCATCAGGCGATCGCCTAGCCAGCGTCGTCTCAACAGCCGAACGGCGTCGTACGCGTTCAGCGCCAGCGTAGCGGCGATGTCCTGTTGGGTGATCCGGTCCCTGGCGTAGCTCTCGGGCGGCGGCGACGACGACGACGCGCAGGCGGCCAGGCACAGCTTGATGGCCAGGATAAGGGCTGCACGGCTAATGCCTACCCCCTTCTCGTTCGAGGTCGGAGGAGAGTGCATCCAACTCCCGGAGGACGAGAGGCCAGGTGGAAGTCGTGGGAACGACCATCTCGAAGTGTCCGGACTCCGGGGCCTCTATCAGCATCACACTCGCGCCGTCCAGGTCACTCGCATGCCGAAAGTACGCGCGCCCACCAGGCGCCCAGGCCCGGTCGTGGGCACCGATCACGATGCGCTGTGGCACGTCGATCGGCGCCAGCCGCATCGGAGACGCCGCGTCGTAGCGTTCCGGCACCGCCTCCGGCGAGCCACTCATCAGGCGATCCACCACTCCTCCACACGACGCGCTGGCGTGGAGGCTTTCCAGGTCGGCGGCCGGCGCGAGGGCGAGCACTCCGTGGATGGGAAGTGGGCTCGCGACATACAGCCCGCTCGACGGAGAGATGCGCGGCCGGGCAGCCACCCAGAGGGCGAGCTGGCCTCCAGCGGAGTGTCCGCTCGCGATCACCCGGCTCAGATCCAGAGGATACTCGTTCGCTAGTTCGGCCAAGGCGTCCACGCCTCGGCCGATATCCCGGAAGGTCCCCGGCCAGCCGCCCCCCTCGTCACCGACACGTCGGTATTCGAGGCTCCACACGGCGTATCCGACGGAGGTGAGAGCCTCCTCGAGAAGACCGACGTGCCCGATGTCGTAGGCGGAAAGCCAGCACCCTCCATGGATGAAGGCGATAACCGGATGCGGTCCGTCCCCTTGCGGGAGCCGGAGATGCCCGTATTGAAGCGGATCCTCGCCGTAGGGGATGCGCAGCTCCGGGGCCGGGGACTCCATGGCGACCACGTCATTGACGGAAAGGAGGTCCTGGGGAGAAGCGGACGCAGGGAGCGCCAGCAAAAAGAGCATCGCGACTGGCAAATCACGTCGGGGGTGGAGCATGTCAGCAAAGTGTGTCGGCGGCCCGCTCGACCGCAAGACCGAGGCACCGGCGGAGGTCCCTCGAGGCATAGCGCCGACACGTCACCCTTGCGGTGGGCTATCCTCCCCGTCGATGGTTGCCTTCCTCGTCCATGCTTGCGCCCACAAGGAGACGTCGTGTTGAAACATGAGTGGCCCGCGCCACGTGCCCTGAAATTCCGACAGGCGGGCTTCGTCTACCTGCACGTAGCCATCCTGTACGAGTCCGCCGCGTACGGAATGCTCACGTCGGGCCTTCTCCCGGAGCGCTTCGGCTCTCCTTGGCTGTGGCTCGTTGCGGGCGCACTCGTGACGGCCTTCATCTTCGCGGGCCTCTACCGGTGGCAGAACGTGTGGTTCGCCCGCGTCGTGTGGGCCCTGCACGGCCTTCGGCTGCCGAGCCTGGTGCGGGGCGCCTTCTTCGCGGCACCGGCTGCGGTCACTCCGCCGGCCTTCTACATCACGGCGATCGTGGTCGTGCTGATCAACCTGTGGATGCTGGCGCGGGCCGGCTGGGATATCTGAGGGGAAGCCTTCGACGCCGTGCTCCGCCAGGAACGGCGCATCCACCCACGTGAATCGGACCTGGTGCGGGCCAATGAAGCCGGTGCCGCCGAGGACGAGGATGCGGAGGTCCCGCGGGGGTCGCCGCGAGCTACCCAGGCAACGTCGTCGATCGATGGCCTTTTGTTCTCCGCTCAGAGCGTCTTCAGATAGGTGAGCTTCACCACTCCGGTCCGGTAGTCCCACCGGGTCTCGTTCGGGTCGAACTGGTCTCCGATCAAGTATCCGGTGTTCAGCACCAGGAACAGGTCGCTGCCCGGGGTGTGGATTCAGTCGATCCGGAAGTTGGTCGCGAGCGTCTTCGAGTCGGTGTCGTATTGGATCAACCCGTTGGCGAACAGCTTGCGGTTGATGGCGATCTCGGGTGTCAGCCCCAACACGGTAGTGGTGAAGTCACCGTTCTCCACGGGAAGCGAGATCTTGTTGCGATCCGCGCTCGCGATGAGCACCAGATGCTTGCCGGTGCTCCAGCGAACTTCTCCCTTCAGTTGGGTGCGGTCGCCGTTGAAGAAGCTCCCAGTGGAGACCGTGAACGTCCCGAAGAGGGAACGGCCGCGGTTGGTGCCGAAGACGGCGCTGAACTGGTTGAACTCGTAGTCTCCGACCGGAATCTCCACGTTCGACCGGATGCGGAACGGAACGTCAAGTACCTCGGTCGTCCGAGTGCCCTGGAGCGTGAGATGCTCCTCCGACTCCAACATCATCTTGGCGGCCGCTTCCATCCGGGTGGTCTGCTCCACCCCGGATGCCGCGCGTGGCCGCCAACCTCTGGATTCGTATCGGATCCATGCAGGAGCCCGTGGGCCTCCATGGAATGACCCATTTCCTCGAGCACGTTATCCACCAAGGGACGACGACGGTCGGCACGAGCGACTTCGCTGCGGAGCTTCCCATCCTCCAGGAGATCCACGAAACCGAACAAGAGTTGATCGCCCAGAGGAACCTTGAGCGCAATCGGTTGAGGGAGCGGGCCGTCTTCATCGACGAGATGGCGTGGCCCGAGACCCCCGAGTTAAAGGTGCTCCGCCAACGCCTCTACGAACTGGAGGATCAGGACAGCGGCTATCGCGACTTCTGGGCCTCGTACAACGCTTATATGGGACATGGAGGCTACGCCCGCCACACGGATCCGGTGCCGGCCAGCACCGAACAGGATTACATGGAGATCAACATGGCGCTCCCACGGGAGAACCTGGAGCTCTTCTTCCGTCTCGAAGCCGACCGCATGGCCAACGCGATCCTCAGGGGCTGGGAGGCGCAGCGTTTCACCGTGCTCGAACAGATCCTCGGGGGACGAGGCCGGCCGCAGACGCGCTTCAACGAGGCCATCGACGCGGTGACCGCGGCCGCGCACCCGGTCTACCGACCGGACGGAGGGCATATCCGGGACTTCGGGAACTTCACCCGGGCCGCCCATCTGAAGATCTACGACGACTACTTCGTGCCCAACAACGCGGCGCTGGTGCTCGTCGGCGACATCACCATGGCCGAGGCCGTGCCCCTCGCGGAGCGCTACTTCGGGGAGCTGCCGCGGGGTCCCGAGCCCCCGGCCGACCTGGATATCGAGGCGGAGCCGGTGCCGGGCGGGTCGATCCGACTCGACTGGACCGAGCCGCTCTCGCCGCAGGTGCACGTGCGCTACCGCATTCCCGGTATGGGACACCCCGACCGGCCCGTCTTCGATCTGATCGCCGCTCTGCTGAGCGGGCCCCACGGCATGGCGGGCCAGAAGCTCGCGGCGAGCGGCACGTCGGCGTCGGTCTCGGCCGACTTCCGGGTGATTCATACGTACCGCTTCGGCTCGCCCGGCGCCTTCAACCTGGTGGCGCAGGCGGGGGCCGATCGCGACCTCGGCGCCGTCGAGCGAGGGCTGCTGGCGTCCCTGGAAGACCTGCGTGCCGGCCGGATCGATCCGGGTGCCTTGGCACGTGCCCACAAGCGGCTCCGGGTCGAGTGGGCCGAGTTCCTTGCGAACCCCCAGGAGTTGGCGTTCCTGATCGGACACCACCACACGATGAACCACTGGAGCGTACTGCCCGCGCTGGTCGAAGCACGGGACGCCGCCACGGCGGAAGACGTGCGACGGGTGGCCCAGACCTATTTCGTGGCGTCCAACCGGGTGATCGCGGTCGCCCGTACCGAACCTCCGGAGGGGAGCGGCCCCAGTTGGCTCGACTTCCTGTGGGCAGACCTGCCGGGAGACGGACGATGAGGGCCGCGGTGGCCGCGGTGGCGCTGCTCGCCTTTCTCGGGTGCACCGACCAGGCCGAGAATCCCCTGCCCGGTCACTCGCGACCGATCTTGGAGCACGACTGGGCGGACCCGAGCGACCTGGATCTGGGCCCCATCGGATTCACGCCGCCGGATCCCGCAGTCGCCCGCTTCGTGACGTCCAGCGGAGCCCAGGCCTACATCGTGACCGACCCCTCGGATCCGCTCGTGCGGCTGACCGCCGCACTTCCGCTCGGGCGACTGCGTGAAGGCCAAGGCGAGGCCGGGGCGTCGGCGCTCCTGGTCCGACTCTTCACGACTCGAGGCGCGACCGGGGCGAATCGGCCCCTGTCCCTCCGGCTCGCGGAGCTCGGTGCGACGCTGGGTGCCCAGGAGACGCTCGACGTGGCGACGCTGACCCTCGACGTCCTTCCCGAGGATTGGCGGACGGGGCTGGAACTGCTGGTCGAGTTGGTCCGGGATCCGGACCTCGACGCCTCCACGGTGGGCCAGTACCGGGCGGGCCCCGGATACTCGATGCCCATGGCGGGCATCGGAGGAGACGGATTCCGGCCCAAGGTGGAGCTCGAGCGCAGGGTGGCGGGGTATCCGTTGGCACCGCCTGATCCGGGAACCGCCGTCCCGCTCGGTACGCTTCGGGCTCTTGCCACACGTGCTCTGCGAGCCGATCGGGTCGTGCTGGGTGTCGGTGGGGCCGTCACGCGAGAAGACGTCGAGGAGGCCGTCGAATCGACTACGGTGGGCTGGTCCACCGGAAGAGCGCAAATGCGCATCCCGGCGACCGTCGTGCCGACCGAGAACCCCGGTCGGTTCCATGCCGTGGACGTTCCGAGTCTGGAAGGCTGGATCGCGATCGGCAGAGCCGTGGGTCCCGTGCCGGCCTCGGACCGGGCGGCCCTCGCGGTCCTGCGGTTCATCCTGGCTGAACGTCTCAACATCGCCGCTCGTGAGATACGTGGCCTGGCGAATCGGGACGACTTCGAGATACCGGTCACCGGATCGGGAACCGGCCTGATGACCGTCCGTACCGGTGGGCGACCCGAGGCCGTGGCGCCTCTGGTCCGCTTCAGCCTGGACGAGGTACAAAGGCTCTACGATCCCTCGGCGCCGGTGACGGAGGTCGAGGTGGCGCGTGCACAGGGCTGGTTGGTGAATGCGGCTTGGCAGCCGTCTCTGGGACTGGCGACGAGCGCCAGTGCCACTTACTCCGTCGAGCAGGTGCGCCGCGGAGGCACCGATCAGTTGATGGGGTGGCCGCGGGCCGTACGGGCCGTGACGGCAGCCGACGTCAAGGCGATGGCCGAGCGATACCTCGATCCGGCCGATTTGGTGACCGTGGTGGTCGGCCCGCTGGCAAGGATCAGAGCGGCCCGGCATCCGCGGTGGCCGGTGGCCTTGGACGACCTGGAGGCGAGCCTCTCCGGAGGTTAGGAGGTTCAGCGGTTCCAAGGCAGGCTGACGAGACTCACGGGCTTGCAGCCTTGTTGTGCCTGGCGAGTAACGATAACCCCGATGATAATGGCTATGACGCCGAAGACCGCCACTCCATGTTCACACCATCCCGTGAACCCGGTTATACCAACGAAGCCGTCCGCCCAAATCAGGACCCACGCGAGGTCACCCAGAAACCGACACTCATCGTAACACCCATAGCTCCACCAGATCATGTAGTTGAAGGCCGCGATCCCGCCGAACATCATGAGGCCTCCGCCGATCAGCCACAGGCCGATCAACGTCGCCGCATCACCTTTTCCGACGAGGCAAGATCCGCCGAACACGGTAAGGATGCCGGCCAAGAGCGCCGTCATCCACACCATCTCTTGGAACCTGCATCGGTCCGTGCTCCGTGGCGGGGAGGACTGGGGCCGGTCGGCGGAGCCGATATCTACCGCATCTGTCGGGGAGTAGTTCGGATCGGGCTCGACCGCCACCACACTAGCCGGATCTTCCGGCGGATCAACCGTACACGGATCAAGTGGCCCAACCTGCTTCTCGACCACATCCGGGCACCCGAACGGTTGCGTCACCCGAAGCGAAGCCGTGTACGGGCCCGGAACCGCGTAACGGTGGTCCAACCCCAAGGAGCCCGAGAATGCGCTCGTTGAATAGGAGAGGCGAGGTGATCCGTCTCCAAAGTCCAACTCCAGAGCGACCTCTCCGGACCCGCCCGAGACCTCGACCCGAAGACCCACCATCCTCTCGCCAGCCTCGCAGCCCTTTGGCTGAACGGTGAGACCGACAGACGGGCACTCATCGCTACACGGGTCCAACACAGGGATGTCGACCGTGGATTCAAGGCAGCCGTCGCTTAGGATCCGGAACGTGGCGTGGTGAGGGCCGGGTGGCGCAAATGCGTGAGAGGTTACCGCGGTATTACCGACCAAGATCGCCGCTTCATCCGGCGCTCCCTCGCTGAATGACCATTGGTAGTACGTGTTCGCCGGGGCGCCGGAGACCATGGCGGTGAGCCCGACCATGCGCTTTTCGCCGACGCAGGCACTGCCCGAGTGGACACTCAACTCAACTGAAGGGCAGCTCGCACATACCAGACGCTCGAGTAGCACCTTGGCTTCTTCGTCACAGGTACCGGAGGCGGCCAGATCGCATCGGGCAATGATCTCGAGATCAACGTTGCCGCAAACGAAATCGCCGGCGTCGAAATCTTCCGGGGCCCGAAGGGCGACGCTCCACGGTCCCGGCTGAACGTCGAGCAGCTTCGTGGCAGCGTGGCCGTTCTGCAGGACCCGTACAGCGAGCCGACGGCAGCCGTCGGACGAGCCTTCGAAGCTGATGGTGTTTGGAGGCTGTCCAGGCGCTGGGCGTCGACCTAGAACCGAGAGCCGGTCAATCGTGATGTAGCATGCCATCGGGTCCAGACTTTCTCATCCGACTTTTCGGCTCACTCGGTTACAGCGAGCAGGTCATGTCCGTGGCGCAGCACATGGGTGACTTGATCTTGCCGTGCCCGTCCGGGCACTGGGACACGTCGACCGTGCTGCCGTCGTCCTTCGTCAGCGTCGCGTGCACGAGTTCCTTGCCGCACTGTCCGCAGGTCATGTTCACGCTCATGCCGCACTTCTCGCAGGTGTACGCCGCCATGTTGGTCCGCTCGGGTTGATGTTGGGTGGACTGCTTACGTCTAACAACTGCAGGAACATTAGGCAAACGGACGCGGCTCGTCACTCCCGACCGTCTTCTGTTCAGTCAGGCGTCGATGACCTCGACCTCATACCGACCGATCTCGGGATCGGCGGTCACGAGGGGCATGCCGCTGAGCTGGGCCTGAGCGACGAGCAGCCGGTCGAACGGATCGCGGTGGTGGTAGGGGAGACTGGCAACCCGAAGTCAATGGGCCCGCGCCAGACGCCCGAGCGACGCCCTACGGCCAGAGATCCACGTCCGCCTTCACGTGCCGATCGAGAAACGCCAACATCCTGGGCATCCACTCGAGGCGAGCCTCCGTTCCGGCTACGTCGTCGTACATCTCGTAGGTGACCGGCTTGTAGTAGCGGGCCGCCTCCGTGGCGAACGCCTGCATCTGCTTGTCCCGCTCGCCGGCGATGATCAGCATGGGCGTCCCGACGTCCTGGGCGTACAGGGTCGGCGAGGCCCGCCGGAAGGTCTCGCGGTTCTCAGTGAGCAACCCCAGCTCGTACTGGTACATGTTGATGACTGTCGAATGGCCCAACGGGGCAGACCTGGCGCCTAGTTTTCTCTATGAGCGAGGCGTTTCCGTCACTTAGGGCCTAGTCCCCCATCAATTCGGCACCCGCCGCCTCAGCTCCTCCGCAAAGTTCTCCACCATTATCAGCTCATTGGCGCTATGCCGGCTGGGCACGCCGGGGGGTACCCCCGCCCAGAGGGCCTGCGGGCTCGGTCATGGCGGACAACATGGGGCCTGGTCCGAGGAAACCACAAGAACCGGTTGGACCTCTCCGATCAGGCTCCGATCGGAGTGAGAGCGGAGCCCTATGTACCCGTCGGCGTCTCCGGCGAGTGGTCGAACCCGTCCTTCGCGAACGCCAGGTACGTGAAGAAGGCGATGCTGACCATCCCCCAGGTCAGGCCGAGCACCACCCCGAGATCGATGATCCCGCGCCACGGCTGATCCACCTGCCGCACACCCACCACCAGGGCCACGATGCCGATGGTCAACAGGATCGACTTGATCTGCACGCGACGGGTCGCATGGAAGTACCCCATGCAGAAGAAGGGCGCGAAGAGCGAGCGTACCAGGTTCGGATGCTCGGCCAGGTACCGGGCCCGGGCTGCGAACCGGGGGGAGAACGACCGCTGGAAGCCCATGTATCCCTCCATGACGAGCATGGCCGCCACCCATGTCACGAGAACACCCCAGTGCAGTATCCCCAGGGGGTGGTCGAACGTCCTGACGGCGATCGGGGCCAGCCTGTAGATGGCCTCGGAGAGCAGAAGACCCATGCCACCGATGCCCCACACGGCGGCGAGCTTTCCGAGAACATTCAAGACCGGATCCCATCGAAATCGGATCCGAACCAGGCGATCGCTCGACTCATCGCCGCACCGCCCCTACCCTGCTCGCGAGCTCCTCCAGCATCGTGTACGGCTGCGCGCCCACCACGCCGAATCCCTCCGACACAAACGTGGGCACCCCTGTCACCCCCATGTCGGTGGCGCGTTCCCAATGGTCGTCGACGGCCTCGCGGTAAGTGCGACCCTCGACGATCGAACGAGCGCGCGCTCCGTCCAGCCCGACGGACGTCGCCACGTCGGCCAGCACCTCGGCCTCGGCCAGATTCAGGTTGTCGACGAAGTAGGCGCGGAAAAGCGCGTCGTGCATCGCGTCCGTCACACCCTCGTCATCGCCCCACACGGCCAGCTCCTGGGCCAGCCGGCTGTTGTACGTGTGGGTTCGATCCCCGTACTCCAGGCCCTCCTGATCCATGAGCGCCACGAGGCGCTCTCTCATGGCCGCCAACCGGTCCGCCCGGCGCCCTGCGAACAGGTCCTCGAGGGGTCGGCCCTCTACCGGCGTCTCCGGGTGAAGCGGGAAATACGTGTACCGTACGTCGAGGTCGTACTCGGCTTCCAGCCTACGAACGCGCCCGGCGCTCAGGTAGCACCAAGGTCAGACGAAGTCCGTGAAGACTTCGAGGACTCTGGTGGTCAATGCGCTCGATCCGCCAACGGGACACCCGTCATATCGTTCACCCCGATCAATCTCTGTCTGTCTACGTGAAGGACCATAGGGATATCTGATAACGTGCGGGATGTACAGGTGAGGCGGGCCTGGCTCCCCATCCATTCGCCCCACCCAGGGCCCCATCGTTCAGACCGAGACACCAGGCCTACTTCAGAGGATTCAGTGGGTTTGGCAAACGTTATCAATTTTGGTACTATTTAAATGGGTCGGATCCGCAGGGGTGGGTTCCTGTTCATCACGTGGAAGGGGGATCACCGACCGCGTCACGTCCATGTCTTCAGGGATGGAGCGCTCGTAGTGAAGTGGAATCTGGAGAAGGGCATGCCGATGATCGGAAAGGCCTCGAAGCGACTTCGACGTCTGATCTCCGATCTCCAGCAGGAAGGCTTCCTTTGAAGATCCTCAGCGTACGAGCCAACAACCGGAAGAAGGCGTTCGAGCTCCAAAGCGAGGGAGGGGAGTTCTCCTTTCCTTATGCGAAGCTCGTTATCCTGCGGGAACGGCCCCAGGACCGCATCAAGGAGGTCTTTGCGGACAAGGAGACCGGGCTCGAGGCGTTTACGTTCCGGCTCGAGTCGGGTGCGGAGGACTCGGTCCATCTGGATGCCGTTCGGGAGTACAACCGGGATCCGGCCATCTTGAATGAGACCCTCCTCCACAATCTGACTGTGGAAGCCCTGGAAGCGCTGGAGAGCAGCGGCATGAGCAAACGGGGGCTGATCAGGGCTCTCGGCACCTCTCCCAGCCAGCTGTACCGCCTCTTGGACCCTACCTACTACGGGAAGTCCGTGGGGCAGATGGCCGCCCTCCTGCACCTGCTCGGAAAGGAAGTGGATCTGGTCGTGCGACCTTTGGTGCCGACCTGATTCCATTTCGAGCGCATCCACCGCCAACCGGTCCTCATCGGACGATAGACGGTCATGTCCCGATACTCTACCTCCCCACCCGGCCGAGGTGGCCAACTGTGGCCGCATGCTGCCCATGTTGGACGAGAGGTACATGTGGTCGTGGAGCCCCACGATGCCCGGCATGACCGTGTGCCCCGACAGGTCGAAGACCTCGGCGCCCGCGGGCACCGGGACCGATCCGAAGGCCCCCACCGCCTCGATGTCGCCGTCGCGTATCAGAACCGTCTGGTCCTCGACCGCCTCGGCGCCCGTTCCGTCGATGACGGCCACGTGGGTGAGCGCCACCACGGGCGCGTCGGTCCGAACCAGGTTGGGCGCCTGCGCGGCGACCTCCACCGCGGACAGTCCGATGGCCAATATGCCCAACGTCGCCAACACCGGGCTCCGCTCCAAACCTTTCGTCGTCATCCTGTCGCTCCGCCTAAGGCGCCGGATCCACCGTGAACGAAATGGCCATTCCCGAGCCCATGTGCTCGGGGATCTGGCAGTTCAGCATCCAATTCCCCGGATTGGACATGTCCACCAGGAGATCCACGGTGGAGCCCACGGGAATCACGGCCGTGTCCTTCCAGACCAGGTTGGTCGTGCGCGCCCCGTTTCGCTCGATCACCAGAAAGCGCTGGCCGTGCAGGTGCATGGGATGGTTCATGGGGTGAACGCCGCTTCCGGGGTTCACGATGCGGATCTTCGCCACGTCCCCCTCGGTGAACCTCCAGCCCGTCGCCGGCCCGATCTCCTCCTCTGCGACCCCCTCGTCCTCGCCCCGCGGCGGCTCGTAGAGGACCCATCTCACGGTGAGCCCGGTGGTGAGCCAGTTCATGACCGGCATGGCGTCGTTCCACTCCATGGGTGGCGAATAGGTGGAGCTTCGGATGGCCATGTCGAGAACGGGGGCCAGGTCCTGAACCACCAGGCGCAACTCGAGGTTGTGGTCCACGGGCTTGTCGAAAGAGGGCCGGAACCGGTCGATGTCAGCGACGACATCGTCGTTTTCACGGAGTCGAGAGAACGACCATGTGTGGTCCCGCGCGGTCGCCTCGGCTCCCACACGCACGACCCCGAGCGTATCCACCGTGGAGTAGAACACCCCCGCAAAGTGGTTGAGGGCGCTCACCCGGTTCGTGATGGCGACGTCTCCCGGCTCGTCGAAGCGGGCCTCGATGACGAACCGTTGGCCCGGCGCGATCACCACGCTCTCGACCCACTCCTCGCGTTCGAACCGGCCGAGATCGCCGGCGATGACCTTCATCGGAACGCCCTCCAAGGCCAGGTTGAAGATCCGGGTGTTGGAGGCGTTCACGAGAAAGAACCGGGCCACGTCCCCACGGTCGACCAAGGTCTCGTGGTCGGCTCGCCCGTTCACCAATACCTGCGTGCCGAAGAGGCCCATGAGGGCGTGCGTAGGTGTTTCGCTTCCCCAGGGGATGAGGCCCTGGTCGTCGACCAGGATGTCGTCGAGGATCAAGACCTCTTCGCGGTTCACACCGGCGTAGTAGTTCCCGTCCTCCGGCTCGACGAGGATGGCCCCATAGAGGCCGAGATCCTGGGCGGCATCACCCCTCTGGTGCGGATGGTACCAGAAGACCCCGGCATCGGGAAAGCGGGCCCGTCGAGCATTCCGTTGCCCTCGATGAAGAACGGTCTGCGCTCGGGAAAGAACGTCTCGAACGCCGTCAGGTTCACCTCGGCGGGATCCGCTTCGACCTGCCCGAAATCCGGGTTGACGGTGAGGTCCAACGTGAGGTTGGGCCCCAATCCCATCTTCACATCAGCCCCCACGCGAGCCCGCGTCTTCTGATCGAACGGATCGGCGGCATCGACGTCCGACTCAAGCGTGAGGTCTCCCGCCACGTAGGGGAGAATCTCGATCCTGCGTGTGGGACGAATCCCCGAGATCCCTCGCAGCGTGCCGAATTGCGACGCGTACCCGGCCTGGGCCCGCGACACGGGAATCAACGCCCACTGGATCTCCTCGTTGCGCTCGGGCACGTAGCGGGTGATCTCCATGCCCCACACCTGGGGATCGGCGGCGTTGAACCGAAGCTGGCTGAAGGGGATACGCATCTCCGCCATCCACCCCTGCGCGTCGATCGTGACACGCGTCGCCCACACGGGGTCGAACTGGGTCTCGCCGCTGTCCCGGTCGTCGGGATGGTACATGTCGAAGCGCACGCCGGCCGCCGAAACACCGAAGCTGTAGGCCGTGCGCCGGTCGTGATACGAGTCGAAGGCGATGATCAGCCGCTCCGCATCGCTTTCCCCGTCCCGACGTGTGAGGGTCGTCCGGATATCCGCGGGAGTCGGATGGTACATGCGGGCGCCGATATACAGGGCGTCGTCGTCATAGATCATCCGGACCTCCGTGGCGACCGACGGCTCTGCCCCTTCCACCGGCACCTTCTGGGTGAAGTCCGAGATCAACACCGCGGCGTTCCATGCCTCGTCGTCGAGAACCCCGTCCAGGGAAGGAGGTGGTCCCTGGAGGCGAGTCGCCGTCGCGCTCTGGAGAGTGCCCTGAGCGACCAGAGGCCCGCCGGACAGGCCGAGTGCCGCCCCAAGAACCACCGAAACCGTGATGTACCGACCGCAACCCATATACCCATCCCCTCTTCTACCAAGGCTAAGGCGAGAAGCCGCACAAATAAGCCGAGCAAGGTACAACGGAACCGCACGTTCCCGCACCTGAACGGCAATGTGCCCTCGCGCTCGTCGCACAGGCCCTTACAACCGCGCGCACTCCGCCCTCCCGGAGGTCTACGTCATCCATACGTCGTACTACGTACTATGTCGTATCCAATCGTATCGCGGCTCATGGCATCCTCTAGACGAGGGCGGAACGACCCGCCGTCATCAACGAGCAAGGAGGACACCATGAGGTCGCCACTATCGATTACAGCCATCGCTCTTCTCGCGCTCGCCGGAACCGCGTGTGATCGCAATCCGACGGGCGTGGAAGAGGGCGCTCAGCTGGAGCAAGGGGAAGAGGTCCTCGAGCAAGAGCCACCTCCTCCTCCTCCGCCTGTCCGCACACTCACCGTCCTCTCGCGGAATCTCTACCTGGGAGCCGATCTCACGCCCGTCATGGGCGCCAGCGCACCCGAGCAGATCCCCTCGCGCGTGGGTGAGGCCTGGAACAGGATCGTCCTGAACGACTTCCGGGGCCGCGCGGACGCGATCGCCAGAGAGGTCCAGAGCACCCGTCCCGACGTGATCGGTCTTCAGGAGGTCGCGAAGTTCAGGATCCAGAATCCGGGCGACTACCTGGCCGGGAATCCACAGGCCGCATCGGTGGTCGAGTACGACTACCTGATGATCCTGCTGGACGCGTTACAGGCTCGCGGTCTCCACTACACGATCGCGTCGGTGGTCGAGAACACCGACATCGAGTTTCCCGGAGTCACCGGGCAAGGCCTGATCGACATTCGCTGGACCGACCATGACGTGATCCTCGTGCGAGACGGAATCCAGATCACCGGTGAGACCTCGAACAACTTTGCGTTGAACGTGTCCATCCCGGTCGGCGGCGGAACGCCGATGACCATTCGGCGCGGTTGGAACCGAATCGATCTGCTGATCGACGGCCAACCGTTTCACATCGTCAACACGCATCTCGAGACCGACGAAACCGGCCCCACGACCCAGGAGTCACAGGCGGCCGAGCTGATCGGCATGCTCTCGGGGGTCACGGCCCCGGCGATTCTGCTCGGTGACCTGAACGCGCTACCCGATGCGGCCAGCACGGCGACGTATCCGATTCTCCTGAACGCGGGCTTCGAGGACGCTCAGACGAGCGCCATGGCCCGTGGTTCCCTTCCCGGGTATACCTGCTGCTTCGACCCCGACCTGCGCGCCGGCGGGCTGTTCGAGCGGATCGACTACGTGATGACGCGTGGAACGCGGAACCTCGATGTGAACGTGGTGAACTTCGCGGTCACGGGGAACCTGGAGGCGGACGAGACCGTGACCGGCCTCAAGCCCTCGGATCACGTGGGCGTCTTCGCTCGTTTGGAGGTCGTCGCGCACTGAGCCGAAGGATCTCAGCGTGCGGCCTCGCCCGAGCGGCCTGGCCCGGCGGGCAGGGGGTTTGCGCTCCCCCCTCCGCTCGGGCCGGGTCACGCCGCGCTGACGGGATGGATAAGGTTCGACTACGCCAAGCGCTTGGCGATCCAGGCGGTCCTGAACACCGCCGTGCCAACGGTTCCCACCGCCACGATGGCCAGGATCCCCGTGAGCAACGTGCCCGGCCCCCAGCCGGCCCAGTCGCTCACGGCCGGATCCAGGATGCCGCCGAACCCGATCAGGAGAAGCCGTTCGGCTCGCTGCATCACGCCCAGGTTGCACAGCACGCCGAGGCTTTCGCCTCGGGCACGGGCGTAGCTCACCAGAAGGGATCCACCCAACGCGATGACGCTGATCGACAGCGCCAAGGTCGCGTCACGGAAGAGCACGGCCAGCCCGACGAACGCACCGACTTCCGCGAAGCGATCCAGCGTGGAGTCGAGAAAGGCCCCGCGCTGGTCGGCCATGCCCCGAGCTCGCGCGATGCGGCCGTCCATCACGTCCGCCGCGCCACCCAGGAGCACGCCCCAGCCGCCGAGGTTCACATATCCGAGCCCGAAGCACACACCCGCTCCGATTCCGAAGGCGACCCCCAGCAGATTGAACGCCGTGGGCGAGAGCCTCAATGCCAGTGACAGGATCTCGACGGGCCGGACGAACCAGAAGAACCAACCGCGCACGAAGCCGCCGAGCGCGAAGCTCCCCCGGTTCTCGACCTCGTGGGGGTCCCCGGCCCTTCGAGCGGCGCTCAGGGCGAAAACCGGCATCGACGCCACGGCCGCTGCGAGTATGACCAACAGGACGAGAAGGTCCGTTCTCATTTCGAGATCTCTCGTGGTGGACGCGTGAGCAGCACCCTGACGGCGCGGGGCCAAAGGAAGATAAGAGGCCACTTCCGTTCGAGGGCGGTCAGGTGGACCGGGCGGCCCGTGTGGCGTTCCACCTTCCGAGTCACATAGGGTAACCAGTTCGCGAACGTCACCGTGTGCTTGAACCATCGAAGGGTCGCGCGGACCTTGGAGCGTCGAAAGTGCGCGCGCCATCGCCGGCGGACACGGTCCGGCGCGGGAGCGGACAACACGTACAGCCCGTCTTGGCGACGCAGGATCCCGTTCTCTGCGGCGCGCGCCAACACGGGACCGAAGTGCTCCCGGAAATGGTCCGCCTGGGCGGCGGAGAGCCGCTCGGGCCGACCCCTGGACTCCGGGCGCAGCTCCCCATGATAACACACCTCGAGCAGTCGGCGGCCGAATCCGGCTGCGTCCACGGGAGCGTTCAGATACGGGAGCATCCAGTCGAGCACCCGGCTACGTGCGCCGGCCAAGTGGGTGTCGATCCACTCGTCGTCCGCCGGGCTCGCCACGTAGACCTTGCCCATCCTCTGCACCAAACGACCCAGCAGAAAATGATCTCTCGGCTCGGGTCCGAGAGCGCCGACCAGGTGATCTCGACTCACGATGACGCACTTCGCGGTCGCACCGGTACCCTCTTCGGGGGCGAACACGATCACGTTGGGCGCCAGTACCCGGGCAAGCCCGGTCATCAGCCAGGGGGGGCGATGCAGCTCCCCTGCCCCACTGAGCCCCGCGTAGAACGAGGCGTAGTCCTCCACCACGACGATGAAGTCGAACGCGCTGTGCCGGTCCGGGCTCACATCCGTAAGGTGGGATCCATAGAGCAGAACGACGCGCACCGACGAAGCAGCGGCGGCGACGAGGGCCCCTGCCAGCTCGACGGCACCCGGCCACCGCTCGCCAGACGACCCGGTAGCGTCGGGAGCCGGCGGGCCCGCGGCCTCGGAAGAGGCACTCACGCGACCGAAGCTCCCTCTCGTATCTCGACCAGCCCGCGAACCATCGTTGCGCGGATCTCGTCGATGAACGGATCGGGATCGGCCTCGGGGTCGGTCCACTCCAAGATCCCGGCCAACTCCAGTCGCCCGCGGAGCTTAGAGATCCCCTCGATGAAGTCCTTGAACTTCGCGACGCGCCAGAATCCGTCCACGACCAAGACGTACACGTTCCACGGCCGAGCCTGGAGAATCTCCTTCAATCCGTTCTTCCTGAAACGTCCGATCTCACCGTCCTTGGTTCGAGTCCCTTCCGGGAAGAGCGCGAGCGGCACCTCCGACGTTCTAGCGGCGCGCCGTATCTCGTCGAGCGAAGCTCGGATCTCGGAGGGGTTTCCTCTTGGATCCACAATCGGATATTGATAGAGTCTCAGCATATGCGAGATTAGCGGGATCCAACGGGTGTATCTCTTCCGCGTCAGGATGCGGGGGTGTCCGGGGCGCGCCGATTCCACCACCATTGGAATGTCGAACAGAGACTGGTGGTTCATGACGATGAGCACCCCTGGCTCGAAGGGAACCTGTGGCGGGACGGGGATATGTGCCCCGCCGATGGTCGCGATGGGCCGCGTGCACATCCAGGCCAACGCCTGTATCCACCCGCTCAGGATCGCCGTGCGACGGGAAGGCCGAATCCAGATCCACGGTCCGATGACGAACCGTTGGACCAGATCGGCCACGAGGAAACCGAAGCAGCCGACGGCCACGGCCAGGTATCCTCGGAGTTTCACGCGTGGCGCCTCCGGCGCGACGGGGGTATGAAGGTCGAGACAAGATAGGAATGACAGCTACATGGAACACGCTAACGGCACGCGCCGACCGGCATCAAGGCGAGCAGGTAGCCCTCCCGCACCAAGGCGAATACATACATGAGCGATAAGGGCTACACCTACTACGGGTTTCGACACTGCGTGGGGGCGTTCTTCGAAATTCCGACGGAGGACGCGCGCAAGCTGCTCCCTCGGCACCTGGAGCCCCTGGAGAGGCAGCACGAGCGCAGCATCCTGGCGCTGACCGCCTTCCATTTCCACGAGAGTGAGGTCGGTGAGTACGGCGAGATCGTCCTCGCGGTCATCGTGCCGCCGATGATCGAACCCGGGAAGCCGCTGCCGAAGGCGGCGTTCTACCCCTTCGTGGTCGGCACCACGACCGAAGCGGCGCGGCTGCACGCCATCGAGCGCTGGCACCTGCCTCACTACATGAACGACGTGGACATCAGCTTCACCGAAACGGGCGAGGGCATGCGGGTCAACGTGCTCGACGGTGCCGATCCGGTTCTGGACCTGTTCGTGACGCGGTACGAATACGAGCCGTCGAAGAACCTCTACAACGCGTTCACGGTCGCTGGGGATGCGCGGTTCAAGGCCAACATCTACATGGAGGCGCTGCACTCGGAGCACGAGGAGGAGGGCGGCTCGCTCACCCTGTACAAACACGAGATGACGGCCGGCCTGACGATCGACGACGTGAACACGTATCCCTTCCGTGAACAGTGGTATCAGGAAGGTCTCCAGACGTTCGAGCCGCTCGAGAGGCTCTAGAGCCCTCCGTCAGGGAACCACTTCGTAGCGGTAGCCGGTAGCCCGACTACGTAGTGAGACCTCGAACCCCGTACTTCCGTCTGGCTCCGGAGCGGCAACCGTGACGGTCGTCACCCCCAATTCGCCGTCGTCATCGTAGAAGGTGAATCGCAGCCGCACTTCGGTCCCGGGTGCGGCCGTGTTCCCGACGGCACGACCTTGCACGATCGTCTCCGCATCGGAGGGTCTCATGAGCAATCCCTCCAAGTAGATCGACGCCGACTCGGTCCGTTCAAGCGCTCGCAGGGCGGCGTCCTGGTTGCCACTCTCCAGATAGGCCCGCGCCGTGATCAGTCCGGCGTTTTCCCCAAGTGGATCCAACTGGACGAGTCGATCGCCCACGCGAGTCAGCGCACGCCATGCCTCGGCCGCGAACAAGGCGTTGGCGTAGTTGAACCACGCGTCGCGGGACATGGGCTGGATCCGAGTCAAGCGCTCGAAGGCTCGACCGGGCGCCCTGAAGTCGGAGGAGCGAAAGAGCGCGATCCCGAGGTTGAAGAGCTCCGACGCCTCCAGCTCTCCCGCCGAGAGGAGAGTCGTGTAGATCGCGGCCGCCTCCTCCAGCCTGCCCTGACCTCTCAGCGAAGCGGCCAGATCTCCCTGCAGTTGGGTGTTGGTCGGATCGCGATCGAGTTGGCTCCGAAGCAGTTCCTCCGCCTCGGCGAAGCGCTCGGTGAAGAGCAAGAGCGGGGCGACGTTCTCTTCCATCGCGATCCGCTGCTCCGCCCGTCGGGCGACCTCATCGGGCTCGAGCACCCGGGTGACAGGCAGGCGCGCGAGCCCGGCAAGGCCGCCCTGGTAGGCTGCGATCGCCTCCTCGTATCGCCCGTCCCCCGTGAGCACGCTCGCGAGATTCCGATGCGCCTCGGGTCGAAGGTCATAGATGATCACGGCCTGCGCCCATGCCTCAAGCGTGCGCTCGACGTTACCGATCGCGTAGGCCTCGCCTCCCTCGTTGAACGCCGTCGCCCAGGCCGCCTCCCGCTCGAGCTCGATATCGACCTCGTAGCCGGGATAGAGACGTCGGGCCTGAATGAACATCTCGTCCGCATCCTCGTACGCCCCGAGGCGGACGTGGGCCTGACCCGCCACGAGATAATGGATCGGGTTCTGCGGATCGGCCGCGATCCCCTCCTGGGCCAACTCAAGCGCCCGGAGGGTTCGGCCTTGGCGGAGGTGGAGCGCAGCGGTCTGCGAGTACCGGGTTTCAACGGGGGGCGTGCCGAGCTCGTATCGGATCCCCGTCGGAGAGACCACCGGCTCCGGAGGACCCGAGACCCCCGTGGCACACGCCGCGACCGCCACACTCGCAACGAACACCCAAGAGGCTCCTTCTACCAAGGGAAGGGCACCTCGAACACGGCGGATCGTGGGACCGGAACGCCACGATCCCGAGCCGGTCTGAAGGCCACGACCTCGCGGAACAGCTTGAGGAAGATCTCGTCGATGTCGGGAAGACCACTGGATTGGCCGATCTCCGTCATTTCGACCGAGCCCTGTTCGTTGATAAAGAGGACCACGCTCACCGAGCCGCTCACACCGGGCCCCAAGCTGTGCTGGCTGAAGCTCTCGCGCATGAAGCGCAGCACCTCGCGCGGATTCAGGACGAGGACCCACGCCTCCGAACCGGCCAGAACGATGTCGGGTTGCAGGGCCGCCAGGCGTGACAGGTCCATGGAGGTGGCCTCGGGCAACATCGAGAGACCTGCCGTGGAGGCACTTCCACCGATCGAAGGAGAGTTCTCCCCGTCTCCGTCCAATTCCTGTGGACCTTCGGAGGCGTCATTCTGCTCTGGCTCGGGGTCAGGCTCCGGCTCGGGCTCGGCGAGCGTCGGCTTCAGACCTCCCCCGCGAAGCACGCGCTGGCGAATCGCCGCCGAGTACTCCTCTTCCGTCATCTGAGCACCGTCGGCTCCCTCCCCAACCTCGGCCGCCTGCGGGATCGAGTCCGCGGCGCGGGCGACCGGGCTCGCCCCCGGTGACGCACCTCTACCGGTGGAGGGTGGAGCGAACAGGGAGATCCAAGCCATCCCGTCGGATTCCAACTCGGGGTCCAGAGCCGGAGAAGCGACCTCCCAGTCGGGGCCGATCACAATGACCACCACGTGTACGGCCACCGCTGCCACGCATGACCATACCAACCGGGTGTTCCACTGCGCTTTCCATGCATCGTTTGCGCGGTGCACCCGCCACTCCTGATCGAGCCGCTTCGGCTCCAGTGGCTGCATCGAGATACTCCCGTTGACGGGTCCTCTCGGGACTTCACCACGCGGGCCAGTCGCGCCGCCCAGGTCACTCCCGGAAAATCAGACTACAGGCGTCTCTCGTACCGAACAAGCTCCTGCAGGGGTCGGCCGGCCGAGCGGGCGATCGCCCCACGCTCGGCCGGCAACCTCGAGTCGGTCGATGTGTACGAAGAAGTACCTTCGACCCCACGTAGGGTCCCCACGAACCGAGGTCGTTTCCATGAAATGGGCCTGTGTCTCCGTCGCGTTTCTTGCGTTGTGCTCCATCGGGTCGGTTCAGGCAACGGCACAGGTCACGGCGGCGGATTCCGCGGCGGTGCTGGTCAGGACTGCACAGCGCTTCGAGGCCCAGGGGGACTTCGAGGTGGCCAGGGCCCTTTACCGGTATGTCGTCGAGCACTTCACGCAGACTCCGGCCGGAAGCTCCGCCGCCGAGCGGCTCTCCGCAGTGCGGTCGATGGGGACGCGCGGAAGCGGAAACACGGAGCTTCAGGTCTGGAGCACGTTGTTCGGCCTTTACCTCGGCGTCGCGGTGCCGGGGGCGTTGGGTGCCGACCAGAGCGAACCGTACGGAATCGGTCTCATGCTGGGGGGACCGACGGGCTTTTTCGGCGGTCGAGCCCTGGCCCGAAGTAGGGATCTCACGGAGGGCCAGGCGCGGGCGATAACCATGGGAGGGACCTGGGGCGTCTGGCAGAGTCTCGGGTGGCGCAAGGTCTTCGACTGGGGCGTGGAGACCTACTGCGACGTCGGCCCGTTTCCGGGCGAGCAGTGCTACTCCACCGAGGATGAGTTCGAAGAAGATCTCGCGGCCACCATCGTCGGCGGACTCGCCGGGATGGCGGTCGGCTACGCCCTCTCCGGCAGGCCCATATCGCCTGGAGTCGCGACGACCGTGAACCTCGGTGCCTTGTGGGGGACGTGGTTCGGGGTGGCCGTCGGCCAGCTGATGGATCTCGAGAACGGCGACCTGCTCGCCGCGACCCTCGTTGGAGGTGACGCCGGGCTGGTGGCGACGGCACTTCTGGCCCCGGGCTGGAACGTGAGCCGAAACCGAGCTCGCACCATAAGTATCGCCGGTGTCATCGGTGGGTTGGGCGGGGCCGGTATCGATCTCTTGACCGAACCCAGTAACGACAAAGGCGAGATCGCGATCCCACTCGTGGCGAGCCTGGTCGGCCTCGGGATCGGGATTCTCTCCACGAGGGGACAAGACGCGGACGCCGAGGCGGGGGGAAGGCGGGGGGCGGCACTCCAGGGACCTCTCTTGAACCTTGCAGAAGGGCGGCTCGGGCTAGCCACGCCCATTCCCTACCCCGGCATGCTGGAGCGCAAGGGGAAGGCTGGGCTCGAGCCTACCCCCGGCGTCGGTATCACCCTGTTCAGCGCGACGTTCCGGTGAGGAGGCCGCGAGGCGGCAAACCGTGGTGACATTACGCCGCACGACGTATCATGCTCGCTTGACACCAGACCATCACGGAGCGACCCCATGCTCTCCAGACGTCACTTCCTAGGAGCCTCCACCGCGGCGGCGGCCGGTGCGACGCTGTCCCGACCGGACGAGCGGGCATCGGTTGGGGCGGCGGTGAGCGGCTCTTCTCCGTCGTTATTCCCGTGGCCGGCGATGCGTTCGTGGTGTGTCCGGCGTTCGAGGAGGATCGTGCTCGGGAGCAGCTCTCCCTCGGTCCCTTGGGCGATGCCGCCGTGTACACGTGGGAGGAACACGAGGGCCCCTACGAACGCGTCGCGCAGGGGTTGAAAGACAGGGGCCTGTCGGCGGGCAAAGTCGGCGCCGAGGAGACCATGCAGTTCCGCTTCAGCAACGGAATCGCCAACGCCGCTCCAGCCCTCGACGTGGTCGATGCCACAGGGGTGACGGCCGGCTGCCGGGGCGTGAGGGACGAGCACGAGATCGAGCTGATGACGCTAGCGAACGAGGTCACGCTCACGGCGTACAAGGCGGCCTACCACGCCATGACAGAGGGCATGACCCAGCGGGACTTCCGCGGGCTGGTGTCGATGGCCCACGACCGGCTCGGCTTCCCGGGCAGCGCGGGCGTTCAGACCGGAGAGTGGTCCGCGCTCCCGCACGGTTCCGTTACGCGGCAAGTGATCCGTGAAGGCACCATTCTGCTCATCGACGGCGGTTGTGGTGTGGAGGGGTACCGCTCCGACATGAGCCGGACGTTCGTGCTGGGAAGGCCGACCGACAAGATGAAGAAGGTCTTCGAGATCGAGTACCGGGCCCAGACGGCGGCGTTCGGAAAGGCCGCCCCCGGCGTCCTGCCGGAAGAGGTGGACGGAGCCGCCCGCAAGGTGATCGAGGACGCGGGCTACGGCGCCGGCTACAAGTACTTCACGCATCGTGTCGGCCACGGCATCGGGATGGACGGCCACGAATGGCCCTATCTCGTGAAGGGCAACAAGGTCCCCATGAAGCCCGGCAACACGTTCAGCGACGAACCGGGCATCTACATTCCCGGGGAGTTCGGTGTCAGGCTGGAAGACTGCATGTACATCACGGACGACGGCGCGAAGCTGTTCACGCCGCAGAGTCCGTCACTCGAGGAACCGTTCTCGAACTGGGATTACTAGGTCACGCTACTCGTCGGCGTCGCTGACGCTGCCCGCACCTCGGGTGGCGTCGGCAATGGCCGCCCGGAAGTCCGATAGCGCCGGCTCCGGCACTCCGCACACATACCGAACCTCGGCGCCGTACTCCTCGGCCTCCACCTCCACCTCCATCTCCTCGAAGATGCGCTGCACCGCGTCTACCCCGGCGTAGCCGATGGTGACCTCGACCCTGACCCGCTCGACTCTCTCCTCGGTCGGCAGTGACTCGAGCGCGAGCTTCACGCCACCGGAGTAGGCGCGAGACAAGCCTCCCGTGCCGAGCTGCACCCCGCCGTAATAGCGCGTGCACACGACCACGATCTCGCCGATATCACCGTTCAGGAGCGCCGCGAGCATCGGCCGGCCGGCGGTGCCGTGAGGCTCGCCGTCGTCGCTCATCCCGATGTGGGTCATGATCCCGGGAGGCCCGGCGACGAAAGCCCAACAGTTGTGGGTACCATCCGGAAACTCGTCACGCATGCGGCCGACGAACGCGTGGGCCGCGTCCGCGTCGGGCGCGTGCGCAGCGGTGCTGATGAAGCGGCTTCGCCGGATGGTTTCCTCGACCCGGTGGACGCGTGCCGGGATGCGATATCGGACGGAATCACTCACGGATCAGCGGCGCACGTAGGGGGTCTCATACACAGACTCACGTCCCGATTCCCAAACCCTGCACCTCTGATGAAGATCACGTTTCTCGGGGCCTCCGGCACGGTCACAGGATCGAGGTTCCTCGTCGCCACGGACCGCACCCGCGTGCTCGTGGATTGTGTGCTCTTCCAGGGTCTCAAGGCCAATCGCCTCAGAAACTGGGAGCCCTTCCCCGTCGCTCCCTCGGACATCGATGCTGTCGTCCTTACCCACGCCCACCTCGACCACTCCGGATTCTTGCCGGTGCCGGTCCGCGAGGGCTTTCGTGGCGCGATCCACTGCACCGCCCCGACGGCCGATCTCTGCGAGATCCTGCTCCTGGACAGCGGCAAGATACAGGAAGAGGACGCGCGACGCGCCAACAGGAAGGGCTACTCGAAGCACTCTCCGGCGATGCCCCTCTATACGAAGAAGGAAGCGCGGTCCGTGTTCCCGCGGTTGGAGCCTCTGTCCTTCGATGCTCCGTTGACACTCGGGGACCTGTCGATCCGCCTCAGCCCGGCCGGGCACATTCTGGGTGCGGGCATGGCCCACGTGAGCGACGGGGAGCGATCGGTTCTCTTCTCCGGCGATCTGGGCGGTGACGGGGACTTGTTGATCCGACGGCCGACGCACTGCGTCGCAAGATCGAAGAGGAGATGTCGATTCCCACTCACGTCGCGGAGCACAAAGAGACCCTGGACGTCGAGGTCGAGGCTCCGGCTGTCACAGCGAGCCGAACGGCGTAGCCCTCCTCCCCGACCAGAGCGTCATCGACCATACGGTTGAGCGTCGTATAGAGTGTACCCGGCAGTATGGTGGCCCGTCCGCCGGTGTTGCCGCTACCCGGGTTACTCCGCCTTGAGAGCCTGTACCGGGTGGATTAATGTGGCTCGTCGTGCCGGTATGAACGCCGCGATCAGCGCGACCGCGCCCAAGATGGCTCCGGCGGCGACCATGGACGTCGGATCCACCGGATCCACGGCGAACAGCAAGTTCGACAGCACGCGACCGAGCGCAACGGACGCCGCACCGCCGACGAGCAAGCTCACGGCCACGAGAGCCACACCCTCGAGGAGGACACCGCGCAGGACCGAGCCTCTGTCCGCGCCCAACGCCATGCGTATGCCGAACTCACGCACCCGCTGACCGCGGCCGAGCGCACGCCCGGGAACGTGCGGATCTCCTCGGTCATCCCGTCGCCCTATTCGCGTGGTTCCCGCATCCCGACCCTGTCGAGCCATACCTTACAGTTCCATGTGTTTCCTGTAAGGTAATTAGCGACCCCGGCAGGGTCGGGCCGGGTCAGACGGCCTGGAGGTGCTGATGGACGTGCACGTCCCGCTGCGGATACGGTATGGTGCAACCGGCGGCCTCCAGACGTTCTTTGAGCGTTCGGATAAGATCCCAGCGGACCTGCCAATACTCGTCGGCGTTACACCAGGGGCGGACCACCAGATTCACCGACGAGTCGGCGAGCTCGGCCACGGCCACCACCGGCTCGGGCTCGGCCAAGATGCGCCCGTCGGCAGCGATGACCTCCTCGATGGTCCTGACCACGACGCTCAGATCATCATCGTAACTGACACCCATGACCAGATCGACACGCCGTGTGGCGTTCGACGAGTAGTTCTTGATGGTTTGCCCGAAAACGCTCGAGTTCGGCACGATGATGCGCACGTTGTCCGGCGTGTTGAGGACGGTGGCGAAGATCCTGATCTCGCCGACCTTGCCCGTCGTGCCGCCGATGTCCACGAAATCGCCCACCGAAACGGGCCTGAAGATCAGAAGCATGACGCCGGACGCGAAGTTCGAGATCGTGCCCTGGAACGCGAGTCCGACCGCCAGGCCGGCTGCTCCGAGGACCGCTACGAAGGACGCGGTGGGTACGCCGAACATCCCCACGACGGCGATCGCCACGAAGAGCATCACGCCGGTGTAGGCGAGTCGGCTGACGAACGGGATCAACGTCTCGTCCACCCCGCCCCGAGCGAGGGACGCCCGGGTGAGCTTCCGGGCCCAACCGGCGGCCATCCGCCCGATGAGCAACACCGCGATGGCTCCGACCACGTTGAGACCCCAGTCCGCAACGAGGGTCGCAAGGGTGTTGGTCAGCGCCGTCGTGTCTAGGGTCATCATCCTGGCTCCTACTGAGAGTGAGATTGGGCTTCGTGACGGCCCGTGCCCAGGTCGGCCGCAGCACAAACGTGGCGCGCGATCCACCGAGCGCCAATGGGGTGCGCACTCGCAGTCTGGACTTCTTGAGCAATCGTGACACTCTTTCCATCTTCCGTCCGCACAGAACCTCGGGCTCAATCCGAATGAAACGCTTCCTGTCCTGGTCATTCCTCCGGTACGTGCTTCGCCTCCAGGTCGGGCTGTTCCTGTTCGGCTGTGCCGTCGCGATCATGCTCGAGGCCCAGATCGGCCTCGATCCCTGGTCGGCGTTTCATCAGGGAGTCAGCGCACAGTCCGGATTATCGTTCGGGCGAGTAGCCCAAGGCGTGGGAGCACTCCTGATCCTGTTCAGTTGGCTCACCCTCGGAGTGCGACCCGGCTTCGGCACGGTCTGCAACATGGCGCTGGTGGGCCCCTGGATCGACGTGCTTCGCATCCAGGCCTGGTTCCCGCATGCCACGACCCGACTCCTGGGATCGTCGCAGTTCTTGGTCGGACTGCTCATGATGGGCCTCGCGTCCGCCGTCTATCTGGGAGCGCGTCTCGGTGCCGGGCCCCGAGACGGTTTCGTGCTCGGCCTCTCCCGCCGGCTCGACTGGAGTCTCCGTGCGACTCGGATCAGGATCGAGGTGGTCGTCCTCCTCCTCGCCCTCGTGATCGGCGGTTCGATCGGGCTGGGGACGGTGCTTTTCGCGTTGCTCATGGGCCCCATCATGCAGGGGGCTCTCAAGCTGTTCCGGGTCTCCCACGACCCATCGCCCACCTACGCCGCCGAGGGGTAACGCGCCGGCCGCATCTTGACCCACCGACGCTCAGATCCGAGCCACAACTTGACTCGCCCGGGGCTTCCCGTCATGATGGCCTCACAACTGAATCAACGGGTGGGCCAATACGGAAGCCGGTGCAAATCCGGCGCGGCCCCGCCACTGTGAGAGGTCCGAGCGCGGCAGTCTCGGAACGTCGGGTCACATAGCCACTGGGGTAACCCAGGAAGGCGACACCGACGGCCTCGAGCCAGTAGACGTGGTCCATCCCGTGCCTCACAAGGTCTCCGAGGGGAGGCTCAGGCATGCCCGGCGGCTCCGCCCCGTGCCCTGTGCTTTCGAGATCGAGAGGACGGGGCTTTCGTTTTGGGTCCCCGCCTCCGATCGCGTCTCCTCGCGACCGCCACCGATCCCACGCGGGTGGGATGACGAGGAGACGAGATGTTACGCGTTGGCTCCCTTCTTCTTCTGCTATTCCTGGGCCTCGTGCCCGACTCCGTGGCTCAAACCCCTCCGGATCCGATCTACGAGCTCGAGGGCCTGGTCGTCACCGGAACGCCCGTTCCCCGGGCGCTCAGCGCACTGGGCGCGCACGTCACCGTGGTCGAGGGCGACGACCTCCGGACGCGCGGGGTGGCCCGGGTGATCGACGCCCTGCGCGAGGTGCCGGGGATCACCGTCGTACAAGGTGGCTCCTTCGGCGCCGTCGCCTCGGTGTTCCTCCGAGGCGCAGAGAGCGATCACGTGCAGGTGCTCGTCGACGGCGTGCAGGTGAATCAACCGGGGGGCGCGTACGACTTCGCCTCCCTCACGACCGAGAACGTCGATCGCATCGAGATCGTGCGTGGACCAGCCAGCGCACTTTACGGCTCCGATGCCATGAGCGGCGTGATCCAGATCATCACCCGAGCGGGCACCGGCACTCCGAGGGGATCGCTCACCGTTCGCGCGGGAAGCTTCGGCCGCCGGGACCTGACGGCTGATCTCTACGGGGGCACCGACGACGTGTCCTACGGCTTCGCGCTGTCCCGCTTGTCCACCGATGGCATTCTCGCCTTCAACAACGAGCACCGGAACACATCCTTCAGCGGGAACGTCGGACTTCACGCCGACTCGTCGACCGCCGGCCGACTCTCCATACGCGCCGGTCAACGGGAGTACCACTTCCCGACGGACGGGGCCGGAGACGTGGTGGACGAGAACGCGTTGACGTTCGAGGACGAAGTGTCTGTGGCGCTCGACGTGTCGCGCGTGGTGTCGGATCGGCTGGAGCTCCGAGGGCTGCTCACGTCGTACCAGGTGGACTCGGGTAGCGACGACCTCCCCGACGGTCCGGCGGACACAACAGGCTTCTACGGCTTCAACAGCCTGAATGCGGTGAGCCGCACGGCCGCGGACGTGCGCGCCAACCTGTCGGTCGCCTCGGCGACCGTGGCCACGCTCGGCTTCGAGCTCGAGGATCAGTCGCAGCGGTCCTTCAGCGAATCCTCGAGCCAATTCGGCCCGTCCACCGGTCGCAGCGACGACGAGCGCTGGAATCGAGGTGTCTACGGCCACGTCGTCACGAGCGCCGGCCCGCTGTCGGCGAACGGTGGGCTGCGGCTCGAAGACAACGAACGCTTCGGGGGCTTCGTCACGTGGCAGATCGGCGCCGCCTATGCGTTCAGCGAGACCGGGCGCCTTCGCGGAGCGGCAGGCCGGGCCATCAAGGAGCCGACCTTCTTCGAGAATTTCGCGACGGGCTTCACTCGCGGGAATCCGGAGCTGGAACCCGAGCGCTCGACGTCCTGGGAGGTCGGCATCGAGCAAGAGCTGGCGTCGGGAGCGCTACGGTTTGCGGCCACCTACTTCGACCAGAGCTTCCGGGACCTGATTCAGTACACCTTCTCGACGGCGGGCCCGACCGATCCCAACTACTACAACGCGGCCGCCGCGACGGCGCGCGGGATCGAAATCGGGGCGACGGCGTCGGTAGGGGCCTTTCGAGCGTCAGCCGAGTTGACTTGGCTAGCCACGGAAACCTCGGACTCGGGCTTCGACGAAGGTGACGGAGCGATGTTCGTGAAAGGAGCGGCACTGTTGCGGCGGCCGGAGACGCAGGTGCACGCCTCGGTCGCGTGGGCGGTCGCCGCGGGCACGCACGTGAGCGTGACGGCACGCAGGGTCGGCTCGCGCGGGGACCGGGATTTCAGCGCGTTTCCGGCGATGCCGGTGACGCTACAGGCGTACACGGTGGTGGACGTCGGGGCGGAGGTGAGCCTGATCGAGCCGGCCGGGGGCCGTCCCGGTCTCACGCTGACCGCCCGGGGCGAGAACCTGTTCGACCAGGCCTACCAGGAGGTGTACGGCTTCGCGGCTCCCGGGAGGGGGCTGTATGTGGGGGGGTGGGTGGGGGTGGGCGGTGGCTGACGGAACTCACGGGAGGCCATACAAGAGAGAGGCGGGAGGTACCCCCTCCCGCCTCTCCTACCCAAACCGCTGGGGTATTGGCTCCGGTCAACCAGTGCCGCCGGTGCCCCCAGTGAAGCCGCCGCCGATCGTACCGGTGACGACGGTCACGCCGTTCCTCGTAATCGTGATGTTGTTACCGCTGATCGTCACACCATAGGTAGCCAGTACGTCCGCGGAGGCATTGTTCCCCAACCTCATGGTCACGGTGCCGCTCCCGGTACCACCGGACTGAATCGTCGCCGTGGTAGCATAGGTGATGCTGCACGGATCCAACGACCACCATTCGGCATGGTGGAGAAGCAGCCGATCCAACTCCGGATCGGGCAACGGGCCTGCCGCTCGCTCATAGCCCTCGGTTTGGCCGATCGGAAGCCGGTACTGAGCCTCCAGCACCGTTCCACGGAAGAGCGCGATTCGGAGGTTGGGGAGCAAGAACAGCCTGGCATCGGCAACCCCGAAGTCGGAGTAGACCACGGTCTCGATCCCGGGGTGGAGCGTCAGGTCGGCCTTGAAGAAGCTCGAATTCACTGAGCGCGAGGCCGGCCCCGCGAGGGAGCGCGGCGCCCCCGGGTGCCGTATCGAAACACGGTTCCGGAAGACCTCGGGGCCGATCGATCCGTCCAGGAAATGCCGAAGGTCGGCGCTCGTCACGTCGATCTGCGCCACTCGGAGGTTCGTCCGCTTCACTACGATACGGAGGTTCTCGGCGCCGGCCGGCATGTTGCGCGACACTATGCGGAACACCTGGGCGAGGCCGTCCAATTCATGCTGGTTGTAGCGTCGGTTTTCGTACTCGACCCTCAGCACGTCGCCTTCGCGTACCGAGACCTGGACGTTCTCGAAGCCGTCTTCCGCGAGCAAGCGGGCCAAGACGTCTACGGCGTCCACCCCCGGCTCGGTGATGGCCGGGCCCGGCCCCTGCCCCACCTCCCTGGCCGGCTCACGCTCTATCCAGTCCTGATCGAGCACCGCACGAAGCGACACGCCCCACGTGACGCCCTCACCCTCGGTCCAAATCACGTCCACGGTGGGCCGGGGGGCGCCGCGGGCGACCAGCCGTTCGGGCAAAGGCCGGATGCGCAGGCTTCCGTTGAAACGCTCCGCATCGTATTCCCCTACGAGGGTGACTTGTCGGATCGGCGACGCTTCGATTCCGCCGAAGGCACCCTTCAGCAGATCGTCGCCCCAACCGTATCCCGCCGTAAGCCGGACTCGGCCGGCCAGGGTCTTGCCTGCGACCGCGTAGCGCGCCTCGAAGTGGTTCGAGGCGCCGCCGAAATCCTGGGCACCGATGGCTACGGCGGGTCGGAACGCAGTCTCCTCGAGAAGGAGAAGCTGGGCACTTGCGGACAAGTCGCGGCTCAGCGCGGTCCACTCGACCTGTCTGATGACCCCGTCCGGACCCCGTTCGAACTTTGGGGGAAGTGGCTCAGACGCAACGACCTCGGAGCCCCGACCCGAAATCACCAGCCGCGAGAAGAGCCCCACGGCGAACTGGATGTTGTATTGTCGCGCTATGGCCCCGGGGGCGAAGGCATCATACGTGGGGGTGGTATTGTAGCTGAGGTGCGCGTACCCGGGGGTGATCGTGCCGGCGTTGGGTATCGAGATCAGCCCCGGCAGCCCCATCGTCCCGAGGCTCAGCGGGACCAATCCACCCCGCCCCTCACCCCGCTGCCCCTGGGCTTCTGTCTTGCCTGGAAAGGCCAAGACACCAAGTAACACAGCGGACGCCATCCAGGCGCCGAGGCTACCCAGTGAGGTACGGAGGGAGATCATGGCCGGGGAACCTATGGCTCGTGGTAGTTGCGATCAAACGGCACGATCCGCGGGACCGAGGGTCGCCGACGGGGCTCCCCCGCTTCGAATGGAGGCCGACATAGAGCCGGCGTCCGAGGGCCGGAGTACTTCGAGGCCAAACCGCCCCTGGACGTACCGGATCTGTTCCAGGGGATCTCCGGCATCCGAGTAGACCGCATGTCCTCCGGATACTCCTTTGATGTGTCCTCGAACCGTGCGCAGCGGTGTCGCCCGAGCATTAGCATCGACGGCCTGCTTGTGCAGGTGGGGAGACGGGAGGGTGCGAACCGGGAGGTGCGTCCCATTGACCCCGAGGGTCTGGAGAGGGTCGTCGGTAGCCGAGACCTCGATCGGACGGGCTGGCAGGACATCGTCAACGTCGTCGAGGTCGCGGCGATCGAAGTGTTCGCGGGTGGCGCCGGTTTACCCGATTGGGTGGCCGGAACCCTCAGCCCGTGCGGAGCGATCCTCATATGGACCAAGGGATACGTTCAGAGAGGACTTGCGAGAGGCGAGTGAGGTTCGTCCGTCTCCCGAGGCTCTCGGTGCCGATAATCATATTGGGCCTCGGCGTCCTTCCGCTGACCCTCCCGTCGTCCGCACAGAACGTGGGCTTCAAGGGAGGCATGAACCGCTCCCAGTTCTACGGTGCCGAGATCGGCGACTCCGAGAATCTGCGGGCGCTCGTCTTCGGCGTGTTCGCGGAGTTCAACCTCGGAGGCACCTTCTCACTGCAACCGGAGATCAACTACTCCAAGAGGGGAGCGAGGGAGGAGACGCTTCTGGAGGTAGCCCGCGACGGGGTGTGGCGCTACAACTACTTCGACATCGTGTCCCTTCTCAAGCTCCGCCTGAACTCGGAGCGCTCGTCGCCGTCGTTCAGTCTCTTCACCTGCCCCGTTCTGTCCATACTCGCCAATTCCAAGGCGACGGGCTGGAAACCGGAGGAGCTCCACGCCGAGTGCGCCGGTTGTGCCCGGGAGCCCATCTCGTTCCGGAACCTGTCAACGACAATGGGCACTCTACGGGATTAATTAAAGAGCAATTTCCTGTGTGGAGAGGGGTGTGGTGGGAGGATTGATCCAGACGGACTCCGGAGCGGTTTGGGTTTGGGAACGCCTGCTGACGAAGCGTTCGGGATGGGTGGTCCATGCCGTGTTCGAGCACGGTTGTCCTGCGGGCGATAACGTTGTCGGCGCGCCCGAAGTGCACTTGTTCGGGGCGTCAGCATCGAGATGCCCCCGTGCCTGTGCTCGGCATTGTACCAACGGAAGAACGATCGACAGAAGGTCTTGGCCTGGCCCTGGTCTCCGAACCGTCCGGGAAACGAGGGATGGTACTTCAAGGTCTTGAACGAAAAGGCTGGATCACAAGCCTCGGAGAACGGATTGTCATCCGAGACCTGAGGACCACCGAGCTCAACGAGGGGTCACGCCGAGGTCACGCCCGAGAAGTTGAGCGGTGCCTTGGCTCGTCATTGGAGACTCCCCGATCCGAGTGCAGGGTCAGGACCCGGGGCTGGACGCCATGCTTCAGGCAGCTCTGCTGGATCAACCGGCCGGCCAGGGCCGAGTTCTCCCGGTCCGCCACCATCCAGCCCACGACGTAGCGGCTGTAGATGTCCAGGATCACGTACAGGTAGTAGTAGCTCCACTTCTTCGGCCCCAGCAGCCGCGTGATGTCCCAGGACCACACCTGGTTCGGCGCCGTGGCCATCAACTCGGGCTTCTTGTACTCGGGATGGGTGCGCTGCGCCCGGCGTTCCTGAACCGGCACCTCGGAGGCCAGAACACGATACATCGTGCGTTCGCTGCACAGGTAGACCTCTTCGTCGAGCAGCGTGGCCACCACCTCGGCGGGTGAGCGGTCCACGAACCGCTCCGAACACAGCGTGTCGAAGACCTCGCCTCGTTCCGTCTCGCTCAATGCCCGGGCGGGCGTCGGGCGGGGCTGCCGTTGCCCGGTCGATGGGCCTCGACGACGGTACAACGTCGATCGGCAGACCTCGAGGGCCGCGCACGCCGGTTTTACACCGACGTGCTTAGCCAGCTCATCGGCCGCCTTCAAGAGTTCGTCCCGTCGTCGAGGCTTATCCTTCCAGCAGCCCCGCAACTTTTCCCTGCACGTCGATGATCAGGTGTGCCTTCCTGAGCTCATCCTCGAGCCGAGCATTGCGGCGCTCCAGCTTGCGTACCTTCTCATCCAGAGGATTTCGCTCCGGCTTGCGGCCGCGTTTCTTCGACAGGGCCTTCAGCGACCCGCTATGCGCCGCCTTGCGCCACGTCGTCAGGTGCGACGAGTACAGGCCCTCGCGCCGCAGGAGCTGGCCCACCTCGCCGGGCTCGGTGCACCGGTCCGCTTCTTCGACGATCCGCAGCTTGTACGACGGACTGAACCGCCGGCGTAGCGGCCTATCTACTACCTCCGGGTCCGCAGGAGCTGCCGCGCTCGCTTGGCCCCCCCGGTTCGAGGGGCACTACCATTCTCTTCCATTCTCTCTCGCAGTCCCAACATGTTCGTTTTCTCTGCCTTCGCCCTACTCGAATTCTTTGCGTGCTCCGTGTCTCCGTACGTTGGCAGAGAGGGTTCCGCTACGTCCGACTTCTGCAACACAACACCAAGGGCAAAGACGTCGGAGGTACCGTGGGCATGGCCGTCGACTTCGGAAGTGGGCCGGCGAAGGTCGTGCTCGACATGCGCTACACGAAGATGATGAGCGAGTTCGACAAGGCACCCTACGACGCACTGTACTCCCGCAAGCACAGCGCACTTTCGTTCCAGGCCGGCGTCGTCCTGACGCCGAGAGCCTTTGGAGGCGGCTACAGGTCTTCACTCCCAGAGGACGATCCCGAGCGGCACTCGATCGTGACGCTCGAGGTGATCGCGAGAGAGGACATCGCCGGGCACGGTGAGACCCTACCCGTCTTCGA
Organism: Longimicrobiales bacterium; assembly: GCA_965226925.1. Taxonomy (GTDB): domain Bacteria; phylum Gemmatimonadota; class Gemmatimonadetes; order Longimicrobiales; family Gaopeijiaceae; genus CBDDCX01. The sequence continues at coordinate 579,820 of CBDDEN010000010.1, forward strand.
CGTGATCCGACTCGAACGGCCCGAGTGGATGGACGGGGGTCAGATCCGTGCCACCCTCTTCGTGGATGGAGTGCCTTGGGACGGGTCGGGGGAAGACCCCCTCGAGTGGAGCGCGAGCGAGGTCGAGGAGATTCTTAGAATGGAGGGGGCGCCGGGTGCCTACCAAGGGCATGGGGTCGTGATCGAGGTGATTACGCGCGCGCGCCGTTGACGCTCAACGGATCACAAGGAAAACCGTTGCGACGAAAAGGCCATGGAAGCCATCCCCCGCCCACCTGCACAACCATCAGATGGCCACGCCAAACCCCAACACGACCAGACCACTCGAGTCCGATCGACGCATGACCTCCAGACGTAGGCTGAATCTCGTCCTACCCTTGAGATCCACGCCCAAGAACAGGGTCCTCACATTCTCCTTGGATCCGCTCCCATCGAGCCGCCTCTTTCCAACACCGACGCCCACGTACGGCGTCAGGCGTGACGGAAACAGGTACGCGCTGAACCCTACCGATCCCAGCCAGGCGCGGCCCGACCCGCAGATCACTCCCGGGAGGGTTAGACAGTCACGGGCGAGATGCTCTCGTGCCCCCGATCCCCAGATCCTCACGTACCCGCTACCGACGGGCCGCTCCGCACGCAGTCCGAAGCCGAACCGCGGGCCGAGGCGGCCGAGCGACTCCGTCATGGTCGCGTAGGGAGCAAGCTTGAGCACTTCGGTGCGGGGTGGTCTCTGTGCTGACGCTGCGGAAACGCCACAGAACAGAGAGATCACGATCATCAACACTCGAATCAGGGCGCCCCGCGATCCGACCCTGAGTTCAAGCCGGCGCCAAGAGCGCCGAAGAGTCCGACGCCGAAGACCACGGTCGGTCAACGCAAGGAACCCTTCGTCCATATGAGGATCGCGCCGCAAGGGCTCGTCTGACCCCCCGCCCAAGCGGGACGGCGGTTCAGTCCGTCGTACAAGCTGCGGATCGTCGAAGAAGCGCGGCCGACGACGGGGCTGGGATACACCTCGAGAGCCTCGATGTCGTTGACGTGCAGGAGGTCCTGTCAGTCCGAACCACCCCCGCCGCCGGCCTGCACGAACATCCCGTCGATGCTGACGCTGATGGAGCATCCCCCACGGGTCGACACCACGTCCCACTCAAAGGCATTTCGGTAGGAGACCCGAACGCCGGGTACACCCCAGAACAGATCCGACGGATGGACGGGACGCCTGGCTTCGATGTCCTCCGGTGTCAGGAAGTAGCCGAAACCCTTCGCCTGTCGCTTGAAGAACCCAACGCGCTCCAACCGCCTCGGTCTCCGCGCTTCAACGACGGCACCGAGGGAGTCCAGAGCAACGGGGCTCACCTGCATTCTCAGCTCAGCCACAACGTCCTGGTTCGGCGCAAGCTCGAAGGCGTCTGTGGTGAAGGGAACGTAGCCGAATCGCGTCGCACGAAGACGGAACGAGCCGGAATCGGGCACGCCAAAGACGAACCGTCCTCTGGTGTCCGTGAGGGCTCTGGAGGCTGCGCCGCCGTCGGTGGTCAGTAGGGCCACCTCGGCGGTGTAGATCGGGACACCCGACTCCGCATCGACGACCGTACCTTGAACCGTCTGGGCCGAGGACAGCCGGACGGAGGCGAGCGTAAGAAGAGGCGTCAGTGTTGCAACGGCCATCCACGCTACGGGCCAATCGCTCCTCATGGATCCCTCTGTCCGGAAGGTGGCGCCGCGATGCCGATCGGCTCAGCGGCTCACCTTCCCACAACGGACATGGCTGAACATTCTACTCCCGGCCTTGAATTCGCCAGACCAACGCCACGGCTACGATCGCGGTGCGATCGAGCGGAGTCATATCGGTCCAATGGCTCGAACCGTGAGGGGCTGGATCAACTCGATGCGGTCCGGTGCCCCAGGTCTTGCCTCCACTTCACCTAATGAGGTCATCCGATGTTCCCGATCGTTAGAGACATTCCGTACCTGACCACCGAACAGATGATCGAAGTCAGAGAGTCGATCCGTCCGTAGCAGACCACCGGATGGATCGAGCGATGATGGAGGACTACCAGATCATCTTGATCCAGATGATGGAGAATGCTGGACGCAACCTGGCGGATCTCGCCCGCAAGCGGTTTCTCGGTGGAGACGCGGCGGAAAAGCGGGTCGCGGTGCTTGCGGGAACCGGAGGAAACGGCGGCGGTGCGATGGTGTGCGCGCGGAGGCTGCACAACTGGGGTGCCCGTGTCACGGTGTATCTCACGACGTTCGAGTCGGTAACACCCGTGCCTCGGCACCAGTTGGACATTCTGCGACGGATGGGCTTGGACGTTCGCTCAGCTGAAGAATTGGTGTCCGATCCGTCACCCGACTTGATCCTGGATGGGGTGATCGGATACAGCCTCAACGGTCCCCCCCGTGGGCCCGCCAAGGACATGATCGAATGGGCCAACAACTCTCGAGCCGAGGTTCTCTCACTCGATGCTCCGTCGGGGTTGGAAGCCACGACGGGTCAGGTGTGCGATCCGGCCATACGGGCGACCGCGACCATGACTCTGGCTCTCCCGAAGGAGGGCTTGAGGTCTCCAGGTACTGAGGCCGTGGTGGGTGAGCTCTACTTGGCCGACATCAGTGTTCCTCCGGGACTGTATTCCTCGCCGGCCATCGCCCTGGAGGTTGGGCCGATCTTCTCGATGTCGGATATCATCCGGATCATGTGAGAAGCGTCGTCTACACTTCGAGCCGGTTCTCATACGCCACCCGCTCCTCATGCTCGATGAAACGCTTCATGATGCGCAAGTACATGGCCCAGCAATAGCTGGAAGTCGTGTAGCGCTCGTTCGGATTCTTCCAACCGCCGTGTGTGAAGGTCACTGACGTGCCACCCTCGCGCGGGCTGAGACCAAACCTCACCACGGTATCGGTCCAGTCGGTGTCCGCATCGGCCAGCCTGAGTTCGAAGGTAGAGGCCGCCTCGCACGCCGTGACCTCCGCGGTCCAGTCGTAGCCGGGACCGAATCCCAGGTGGTACATCTCTCCAAGAATCCACTTCTTCGGCCGCCGCCGCTCGGCGCCGTGGCCATCAACTCGGGCTTCTTGTACTCGGGATGGGTTGCGCCCGGCGTTCCTGAACCGGCACCTCCAGAACACGATACATCGTGCGTTCGGCACGGCCGCTGGACTTCAGGCTCCACCATTCGTCCAACTGAGAAGGCTCACTGACAGCTTGGAAAACCCGCTCGGGACTTGCCCAGATCGGGAACGTGAAAACGATGTCAGCCACGGGACACCTCAGCGTTGAATGGTCTCGTTAGCCCAGCAGCCCGACAAGCCTGCCCACCGCGCCCCCGAGGAAGTCCTTCAGGTCGGCGAGGTCCGAGGCATCGTCCAGCCACGACATCACGCGGACGCCGACCCTGCTTCCCCAGGCCGGCCCGCGAAACGCCTTGATCTCGAGCACGCCCTCGATCTCGTCCCAGCTCCATAGCGTCTCGTGGGTGCACGTCCTCACGAAGCTGGCTCCATCCGCGTTCCTAGTCAGCGGACAGCGCCTCCACAGGATCGGCACTTCCGGCAGGGTGAGCGATCAGCGCAGCCGAATCCATCCTCGGAGCAGGCAGCAAGCACGAAGCAGGCTGCTGCCACGATTGGCAATCCGGACCGACGCGACATCCGGCTAGGGGTGATCACAGTCCTCGGGATCGTCGCTTCAGGAGACGAGTTCAATGCGGAGGTTGAGCCCAAGCACGTGGGCAGCGGCAGTCAGGGTGTCTAAGCGGATGCGGTCGTTATCCGGGTCCAAGATCCGGTCCAGTTGACTGCGGCTGGTGTTCATTGCTGCAGCCATCGCCCGCTTGCTGATGTGCTCCTTTGCCATAGCCTGCTGCAACTGCCAGGCCAGGACGCGCTTCACAGCGATCGCGTTGGTCTCCTCGAGGGTGCCTTCCTCCTTGAGGAAGTCCTCGAACGACGAACCGATACGTGCGTCCTTCTTGCTCATGAAGTGATCTCCTTTGCTCGTTTCTTCGCGAGATCCAAATCTGTCTTTGGGGTCTTCTGGCTCCTTTTCACAAAGCCGTGGAGAAGGACCATTCGCTGCTTGTGAACCGTGAAGATCACCCGAGCAATTCGCTTGTCGGTGATATTCGATCGAATCTCGTGCAGCCTGTCTCCAAGTGAGCGTGCCAGCGGCATTCCCTGAGGCCAACCGAATTCGGCGGTAGCAATGTCGCGTCCGACAATCCTTTGCTCTCATCGTCCAACTCACGAAGCCAATCCCTTACGGGTTCCTTGCCATTGGCGCTTTGGTAGAAGGCCGCCGGCAGTTTCTTGTGTTTCGACATGGTACCTCACAAGGTACAGTGTACTACAAATGGTACACCAGGTCAAGCGAAGGGTGTTCCCGCAGGCCGGAAGATCCGATGAGTGGGGCTACTCCGAGTAGCGACTCGTGATCCCAGGGTCGTTCTCGTTGTCGGTCTGATCGCTTGTCGGGTAGCTCTTCCACATAGCAGCCAAGTTCACTATACGTATATATGACTTTCTATCATACGTAGGAGGCTCCATGACAAAGACGAAGCTCACGTTGTCGGTCGATAGGGCTCTAGTCGCGCGGGCAAAACAGTTCTCGCGTAGGAACGACACCACAGTCTCGGAGTTGGTATCGCGGTTTCTGGCGTCCTTGGACGATGACCGCGGGGTAGCGGCGCCCATTACTTCGCGTCTACGTGGGGTCATACCTTCCGGCGTCAGACGGGCGGAATACCGCGAGTACCTAGAGGAGAAGCACGGGTGACGAGGGTTCTGCTCGACGTCAACGTGGTGCTCGATGTCTTGGCGGACAGGAAGCCCTTCGCTGAGGAGGCTGCCGCCCTCTTCGGTGTGATCGAAGCCGGTGCCCTGCACGGATTCGTCGCGGCCCATACGATCACCACGCTTCACTATCTCTTGGCCAGGCACCTTGGGAAAGCGAAGACGCGACGGGTGCTCATGGACTTACTTCAGCTACTCCGAGTTGTGGAAGTAGACGAGGATCGGCTGCGGCATGCCCTGGGACTGAACTGGACGGACTTTGAGGATGCGGTTCAGGCCGCGTGCGCCGAGAAGGCGGAGGCGGACTACCTCGTGACACGGGACAAGAAGGGATACACGAAGTCCGCAGTGAGGCCCGTGACGCCTGCCGAACTGTTGGTTCTGATCCAGGAGTAAGACGGATCGGAGCCACACGACCCTTCGCTCTGAAATCAGCAACTCATTTCCAAGTTCTCATGTCATGTCACGGACTCCATGGGAATTCCACAGCGGCTCCTAGGTGTCCACGATACCGGGGGAATTCCACTACAAAAAGCAGGCTACCTGAGCGTCGGCTGGGTTTTAGAACAGGACGCCCGGGGTCAGGTGGCACGGGTGATATTGTCAACGGTGCTCAAATCACCGCGGGACACGGAAACCCCTGGCCGGGGTACCCGAACGCCTCAAATCTCAAACCCTTTCCACCGAGACTAGCCTCTTGTGCTCTATACTGGGGATCCTCGACATCAAGTCGGATCCGTCCAAGCTCCGAGAACGCGCCCTGGAACTGTCCGAGCTCCAGCGCCATCGGGGACCGGACTGGTCCGGTGTCTTTTCCTGCAGCTATGCGATTCTCGCGCACGAGAGACTCGCAATCGTGGATGTGCTGCACGGTGCTCAGCCTCTCGGCGATCCCGAGGTTGGCCCAATGCTCGCGGTGAATGGAGAGATCTACAATCACCGGTCCCTCCGTGCTGAATTCCCCGCCTGGTCGTTTCGGACGGACTCCGATTGTGAGGTGATCCTGCCGCTCTACGAGCGAGGCTGTGCGGAGTTCCTGAACAGGCTGAGCGGGATTTTCGCCTTCGTCCTCTACGACATCGCCCGGGACCGGTATCTGATCGCGAGAGATCCGATGGGTGTCGTGCCGCTCTACACGGGCCACGACGAGGCTGGAAACTTCTACGTGGCTTCGGAGATGAAGGCGCTCATTCCGGTGTGCAAGACCGTCGAGGAGTTTCCCCCGGGACACTATCTGGACAGTAGGCAGGGCCACGAACCGCTCCGCTACTACGATCCGGATTGGCGCCAGCTCGAAGGCCTCGCCACGCATACCGACGTGGCCAGCATTCGCCGTGGACTGGAGGACGCGGTCCATCAACAGTTGATGAGCGACGTGCCCTACGGTGTGCTCCTCTCCGGAGGCTTAGACTCATCCATCATCTCGGCCATCGCGAAGAAATACTCGGCGAAACGAATCGAGGATGATGATTCGGGCGACGCCTGGTGGCCCCAGTTGCACTCCTTCGCCGTGGGGCTCGAAGGAGCCCCCGACCTGCGTGCCGCGAAGGAAGTGGCCGACTACATCGGGACGGTGCATCACGAGTTCCACTTCACGGTCCAGGAAGGAATAGATGCCCTCCGTGACGTGATCTACCACCTAGAGACCTACGACGTCACGACCATCAGAGCGGGCACTCCCATGTATTTGATGGCACGCCGCATCCGAGCCATGGGCATCAAGATGGTCTTGTCGGGAGAGGGCGCGGACGAGATCTTCGGCGGGTACCTGTACTTCCACAAAGCACCGGACGCGCCGGCATTCCACGAAGAAACCGTGCGGAAGCTCGACCGCCTGCACTGGTTTGATTGCCTCCGCGCGAACAAGTCGATGGCCGCCTGGGGGATAGAGGCAAGGGTGCCCTTCCTGGATCGGGAGTTTCTCGATATCGCGATGTCCCTCGATCCGGCGGAGAAGATGATCGGGCCCGAGGCGATGGAGAAACGGGTGCTGCGCGAGGCCTTCGCCGACATGCTCCCCGAGCGAATCATCCGGCGGCAAAAGGAGCAGTTCTCGGACGGCGTCGGGTACTCTTGGATCGACGGCCTCAAAGACCACGCCAAGAGCCGGGTGTCCGAGATGGAGATGGCCAAGGCCACGACACGCTTCCCCTACAACACACCCGATACGAAGGAGGGGTACTACTACCGAACCCTCTTCGAGGAGCACTTCCCGCTCGCCTCGGCCGCCGCCTGCGTTCTGGGAGGGAAATCGGTGGCTTGTAGTACACCGGAGGCATTGGAGTGGGACTCGGCGTTCCAGGACGTGAACGAGCCATCCGGGCGTGCTATCAAGGGCGTGCACCAGGATGCCTACTGAGGCCCCTGTCAACTTCTTGTGACCGGAGCGGCTCTTGGGACGTGGAGGGTCGGAGTTCTTCAGGCCGGCCGTAGCCGCCCACCACCTGATCGTCACTCATTGCGATCCCCGCGACATTGCCTCGAGACCGCCCTTGGAACCTCGCCCTCAACATAGAGGCCCAACATAGAGGCCCCCTCCGCCGACGGACCAAGGGGGTCTCCAGTAACACCATATAGATCAACGCTTTACATCAGTGGAGCCAGCCGGGATCGAACCGGCGACCTCTGGCTTGCAAAGCGATGGACGGTCAACCATGAGCAACAGAAACCCGCCTAAACACTAGGCTTTCGGTTCTTCTGTAACCGTGAGCAACCGTCAGCAGCCGTGGGGTTTGGCACTGTTTCTGGCACTGTTTGGCTTTAGTGATGGCGGCCACCCCCCCTGACCGAGAAGGAGGCCACCTCCGAACGATGCGGGTGACTGCTTGGCCTACTTCACCCTCACGTGCTTCACTGTCTCACTACAAAACGGCATCGGCAACTGCCTAGGCTGATCCGTCTCGACCTCGAACTCCTCATGCTCCCGCATCGTGCGCAGGAACCAATCATGGGCTTCACGGGCGGTGTGGATACCGTAGTGAGGTGAGAGTCTGAACGTCACCTCTGTAGGTGCCATGCTGCTGTCAGGATACTCGCAGCGGATGGTGAGCCGAGGGGCGCGAGTCTGCGGCTGGATCGAGTCGAATCCGAAAAACGGTATGCCCATGGATTCAAGCTATGGGTGCTCGTCGGGCATTGCGATAGCTGGATGGGACTGATGCGAGGCGCTGGTATCGCATGACGGCTCAGTGGTTAATGGGTATTCTCTGCGTTCGCGGGCATCCCGGTTCGGGAGTGTGCTGTCCGTGTCTTCAGGCCTCAGAGAACAGCTTCTTTAGCTGATCATTAGTCTGCACGATCTGCACTCTCTCTCGGACCTCAGAGTTCTTGAGATCCAGGCGCTTGATGTTCCCCTTTTTGTCAACGATGGCCATCTCGATTCTGCCGAAGGCTGGGTGATGCTTCGCCGCGTAGTTGGCGAGCCACTTGGCTTTGTACGGGGCATCGGCGTAGTCCGGACCGTGGGGATCGACTATATCGACGCGGTATCCCTTCCCGTCATGCCTGACGATCAAGAAATCCGGATACATCCCATACCATCGTCCGCCCATCTCGTAGGGCACGCAAAGAGACCAATGCTTTCTCGGGAGGTTTCTTGACCACGCTGTGAAGTCGGTCCGCTCCAGTTCCTCCTTTATGACCGCAGTTTCCCACTTGTTGAGGCTGGCTGGAAGTTGCCCTTCTTTATCCACAAAGATGTGGCTGGCCCATCGAGTATCTACATCCCGAACATCTAGCCGGTGGGGCAACTCGATTGTCGTGAGGCCGGGAGAGTCGGCTAGCTGCCGGACCTCGAGGTATCGAAGCCGATCCCCTTCAGCCAGTGCGAGGATCGCGTCGTGATGGGTCTCAAGCCACTTCTCCACTGTGTCGTGGCCGACTTGATCGAGACTGTCGAACGTGCCCTGATCGGCGGCCAGGGTGAAGGCCTCCACCTTGCCTAGGGTGCGTAGCGCCTCATTCTGTGAGATACGTGTTTTCCACCACAGCTTGTGAAGCCCCTCACCGAGTCTTCTGCCGGCAGCCGCAAACAGGTCTTCCAAATTATGGGCGGACACCTCCAAGGCTTCACTCCGCTCCTCGGCCAACCCCTCTCTGCCAACGTACGTGAGACACAGAGCACGCAAAGAATTAGAGTAGGGCGAAGGCAGAGAAAACGAACATGTTGGGACTGCGAGAGAGAATGGAAGAGAATGGTAGTGCCCCTCGAACCGGGGGGGCCAAGCGAAGCGCGGCAGCTCCTGCGGACCCGGAGGTAGTAGATAGGCCGCTACGCCGGCGGTTCAGTCCGTCGTACAAGCTGCGGATCGTCGAAGAAGCGGACCGGTGCACCGAGCCCGGCGAGGTGGGCCGCAAGACGTTCTGTCGGTTCTTCCGCTGGTACAATTCGGCATCTCGATGCTAACCCCCGAGCAGGTCCACTTCGGGAACGCCGATCAGGTCATTGCCGGCAGGAAATCCGTGCTCCGCGAAGCATGGGCCGCTCATCCCGAACGCTTCGTCAGAGGTGTGCCGAAGCCCAAACCGCTCCCGGAGGCCGTCTTCATCAATCCTCCCATCCCTTCCCTCACCACACAGGACATTGCTCTCTAATTAATCCCGTAGAGTGTCCCAGCTCCTGCGGCGCGAGGGCCTGTACTCGTCGCACCTGACGACGTGGCGCAAGGCGGCGCATAGCGGGTCGCTGAAGGCCCTGTCGAAGAAACGCGGCCGCAAGCCGGAGCGAAATCCTCTGGATGAGAAGGTACGCAAGCTGGAGCGCCGCAATGCTCGGCTCGAGGATGAGCTCAGGAAGGCACACCTGATCATCGACGTGCAGGGAAAAGTTGCGGGGCTGCTGGGGATAAGCCTCGACGACGGGACGAACTCTTGAAGGCGGCCGATGAGCTGGCTAAGCACGTCGGTGTAAAACCGGCGTGCGCGGCCCTCGAGGTCTGCCGATCGACGTTGTACCGTCGTCGAGGCCCATCGACCGGGCAACGGCAGCCCCGCCCGACGCCCGCCCGGGCATTGAGCGAGACGGAACGAGGCGAGGTCTTCGACACGCTGTGTTCGGAGCGGTTCGTGGACCGCTCACCCGCCGAGGTGGTGGCCACGCTGCTCGACGAAGAGGTCTACCTGTGCAGCGAACGCACGATGTATCGTGTTCTGGCCTCCGAGGTGCCGGTTCAGGAACGCCGGGCGCAGCGCACCCATCCCGAGTACAAGAAGCCCGAGTTGATGGCCACGGCGCCGAACCAGGTGTGGTCCTGGGACATCACGCGGCTGCTGGGGCCGAAGAAGTGGAGCTACTACTACCTGTACGTGATCCTGGACATCTACAGCCGCTACGTCGTGGGCTGGATGGTGGCGGACCGGGAGAACTCGGCCCTGGCCGGCCGGTTGATCCAGCAGAGCTGCCTGAAGCATGGCGTCCAGCCCCGGGTCCTGACCCTGCACTCGGATCGGGGAGCTCCAATGACGAGCCAATGCACCGCTCAACTTCTCGCTGACCTCGGCGTGACCCGCTCGTTGAGCCGGCCTCAGGTCTCGGATGACAATCCGTTCTCCGAGGCTCAGTTCAAGACCTTGAAGTACCATCCCTCGTTTCCCGGACGGTTCGGAGACCAGGGCCAGGCCAAGACCTTCTGTCGATCGTTCTTCCGTTGGTACAATGCCGAGCACAGGCACGGGGGCATCTCGATGCTGACCCCCGAACAGAAGCTGTCCCCACCGTAGTTGAAGGTTCCTGATAGGGGAGAAAGAAAAGTGGTGGCTCCGGGGGTCCCGGGCCGATAGGCTCGGGTAGGCAAAAACCCCAACACGGAGCCACCACGATGAAGAGAACGTACGAGGTAAGGGATCGGGCGGACAAGCGCGCGATCAGGGAGTTCCTGAAGCGGGAGGGGCAGTTTCTGCTTCCGATGCTTGAGCTCGTGGAGCAGACGGAGGTCGCGATCGACGAAGTCATCCAGGTGATGGGACGAGCGACGATCGAAGCGGTGCTGGAGATGAGCGCCGAGGGTGTGGCAGGCGTGAAGCAGGCAGGTCGGTCACGAGCGGAAGACGACACGGTGTGGTATGGCCGGCAGGGTGGTGTGGTTTACCTGTCGGACCGGAAGGTGCGTGTGGAGCGGCCACGGCTCAGGCGCCGGGGCGCCGGGGAGGGTGGCGAGGTCGAGGTGCCGGCGTACGCAGCGATGCGGAGACCGGGCGCCGTGGCGGATCGGATGCTCGAGGTCCTGATGGCGGGGGTGAGCACGCGGAAGTACGGCCGTGTGATCGGTGAGATGGCCGACACGGTCGGGGTGAGCAAGTCGGCGGTGAGCCGTGAGACGGTCGAGGCCTCGGAGCGCGTGCTGAAGGAGCTGATGGAGCGCCGGCTGGATGCGTGGGACCTCCTGGTGATCTACCTGGACGGGATCCAGATGGGCTCGCACCACGTGCTTGCTGCGGTAGGCGTGGACTCAGACGGAAAGAAGCACGTGCTGGGCGTGAGGGAAGGAGCGAGTGAGAACGCCGAGGTGACCAGCGCGCTCCTAGAGGATCTGGTCGAGCGCGGCCTGGACCCGGGCAGGCGGCGGCTGTTCGTGATCGATGGCTCGAAAGCGCTCAGGAAGGCGATCGAGAAGGTGTTCGGCCAACGTCACCCCATCCAGCGCTGCCGCAACCACAAGCTCCGCAACGTGCTGGGTCATCTGCCGAAGGATCAGCATCCTCAGGTGAAGGCGGCGTTCCGGGCGGCGATGAAGCTGGACGCGAAGCAGGGCGAGCAGAAGCTCGAGCAGCTCGCCCGATGGCTCGAGCGCGACCACCCCTCGGCCTCGGCCAGCCTACGCGAAGGCCTCAGCGAGATGTTCACGATCAACCGGCTCGGCCTCCCGCCGCGGCTGAGGAAGTGCCTGGGCTCGACCAACCTGATCGACAGCACCCACTCGGGCGTAAGACAGAAGACCCGCAGGGTGACCCACTGGAAGAACGGAGCGATGGCCTTGCGCTGGGCTGCGGCCTCGTTCGTGGAGACCGAGAAGAGCTACCGGAGGATCATCGGCTACCACCAGCTCTGGATGCTCAGGGCCCACCTCGACGACCATGAACCGGTTGCCGAAATGAGAAAGGCAGGCTAACAAGGAGACTCTCCGGAGCCACCACCTTCAACTGTCAGCGGGACACCATCCCCGAACAAGTGCACTTCGGGCGCGCCGACAACGTTATCGCCCGCAGGACAACCGTGCTCAACACGGCATGGACCACCCATCCCGAACGCTTCGTCAGAGGCGTTCCCAAACCCAAACCGCTCCCGGAGGCCGTCTGGATCAATCCTCCCACCACACCCCTCTCCACACAGGAAATTGCTCTTTAATTAATCCCGTAGAGTGTCCCATTGTCGTTGACAGGTTCCGCACCACCTCGATTGCCTGGGTTACCTCTTCGGAGGGCTCCACCGTGCGGCTGGGGGATGAGTTCCCCAATCGCTGTTTCCACCGGAGTCTGCCGAAGTTTTCTGACCCAGTTCCTCCCCCGGCCCTCACCGTTCGCCTTTTTCTCCGGCTGCGTGGGACTCTGCACAACGTTGGTGCTCTCACGTTGGGCGGCCCGTGCTTCGTCCCGTTCCTGCACGATACGAGCGACGAAGTCCTTGACCCGCTTCGAGTCTTGCTCCGCGAGGGCACTCATGCGGCCCCCTCAGTCGTGTACTCGGACGAAGCCTGGCGCCACGCATCGAGTACGTCGTCGTAGGCACTGGAAACGTCCATCGCCGCGTCATTAGACGGACTCGTCTCCCACGCACTCAACGCCAACATGAATCCTGCGCTGGGAGGATCCACGATCTGCCAGCATCGATCCCAGCGACCGATTCCTGTTGGTGCGATGTGGGCCACGGTCTCGGCGAGCTTCTGACAAAGGAGTCGCCCTTTCTCCTGGCGTGAGGCATAGCTCATACGACCCCCTCGGTGAGTACGTCGAAGGTTGGGTTCGCGGCTTCGGCCTGAATGGCGGCCCACTCGATACACTCATAATTCTCGTCTTCACCCACGCCACCCTCCGATTTTTCCGATTTCTCCGATTTATTGTCTGAGGAGAGCGTGAAACGCCTTTTATCGGAAAAATCGGAGCCTCGGAGGTAGTGCGGGTTGATTTCAATCCGGGGGGAGGGCTCCCGACCCGGACCTGGAACTCGCTCCTGGGGGATTCGCCGTATGAACCCCCGGCGCTCCAGCTCGTCAAACATCTTCTGAGCGTACTTCACATCCCGAAAACTCTGACGGGCTCGTGCCTTCTCCCTGACATCAGACTCCGTACTTCCCTCCATCTCCACCGCCTTCTCCAGGAGGTAGCGAAGATCGGACAGCACGGGATCCTCGCCTGCATCGCCTGTCACCTTCACGACGTGCGTAGAGATGGCCGAGATCAGCCGCTCGGCTGACTCCATCGCCCATGCCGGGATCGGGTCATGGAAGGGGTCCTCACCTTGGGCCGCACGCTCCGCCATCGTGAGAAGAGCGGCGATGCGGGAGCCGTGGTCGGGGAGCTTGCCGGCGAAGGCCGGGACAGATTGCAGTGGACCGCCAGGGCGCATTCCGTCTACCCTGGTGTGCTCCAGCCGGTACACACCCTCCTGAGCTCCGGCAGACATTTTCAGGAGGTGGGGTTCACCCTCCGATTTATCCGAAGAATCGAGAAGGCGGGTCAGCATCTCCTCGTACCGCCTCACGGCAGCCCGGTCGAGAGAGGGCACGTCCCTGCCGGTCAGTATCTCATCCCACCGAATGGTCGGGGCAATCCACAGGAAGCGGGCGAGGACCCCCCTCTGTCTCATTGTCTCGGCGTTGACCAATCCGCCGAGGACGCCGGGTTGAAGTCCGAGGAGCAGGGCCAGGTTCGCGGATGGGAGGTCCACACGGTCCCTGCTCACCCGATTGACCCTCATGGCCTCGCCGTCCCAACCATGTGTTAGCACCGCAAGGCGAGCATCGCCGTTCCCATACCGACCGGCGGCCACCTCAAGGATCGTGCCCTCCGGGTCCACTGACGCGGCCCGTCCTCCGTTTCCGGCCAGGACGCGAACCGCCTCCTCCTCCGTGGCATCCGAGAGAAGCAATTGGAACTCGCCATGGGATTCTCGCTGCGCTACCGTCAACTCGTTCAAGGCATGTTCCAGGTGGTCCTCCCGGTTCCCATCCTTCACCGCATCCTTCCGTGCGCTCTCGACGCGCTTCTCCGCCAGCTTGATCTGCTCCTCCGCCCATCGTCGCTTTGGGGATTCCTCAATGGCCTTCCGCGCCTCCCAGGTGGCGATAGGTTTTTGAACCATGTTGATTAGCGGGCTCTTGCCCGTACCGGAGTGCTGCTGGATGCCGATGTACTCATGGGCGGGCTTGATCCACTGCCGTCGTGGGCAGATTTCGACCCGGACCTTCCCGACAATGGCGACGGAAACGCCGCCGAGAACCGCACCGATGGCGGAATCCAACGGAGCCTGTGTTGCCTCATGGCTCGTGCGAGCCATGTCACGTAGGACGGGGGGGAGTGCATCGAGCGGAAGCGGTTCCGGATCCGGTGGCCTGGGGAGGTGGGGGTGTTCCGGCCACTCGTGCGGCTCGGTGGCCGCCGCCACCGTGGCGGATGGTGCGAGCCATGTCACGTAGGACGGGGGGGAGTGCATCGAGCGGAAGCGGTTCCGGATCCGGTGGCCTGGGAGGTGGGGGTGTTCCCATATGGGGCAGCCACCCACGAGTCTCTTGAATTCCTTATCCGTCCCGCCGGCTTCAAACCAGTCGCTCACGTCGCCTTTCTTGGGGAGGTCGGGTAACTCCAAGACGCGAATCTCGGAGGCGACACCGTGGAGAGCCTGCGCGACCGCCTGGGCATGTTGGTGACCGGAGTCATCGTTATCGGCGATGATGACGACGCGAGCACCTTGGAGGCTCTCCGAATATTCGCGCTTCCACTTCCCAGCGCCGCCCGAGTTACAAGTGGCCACGAAGCCTCGCTGTACGAGTTCGTCGGCGTCTCGCTCACCTTCGGGAATCATTACCAAGCGTCCCGCGTTGACGCCCGCGACAACTTGGGGCAAGCGGTAGAGCACCCTCCGTGTGTCGCCAAGCTTCCAAGTCCAGCCGGAGCCTTGCTTGACCCGCTGGCGGAATGTCTTGGGGTGGGCGTACCGACAGACTTCGAAGAGGTGTTCACCTTCCTCGTCTACGTACTCGTACGTCTGAATCAGTTCGCCGAGTCCACCACTTCCGTTGGGCCACGCTTCGGAGGTGACGATGCCCAACTGGGCGGCGAGACGTTCAGCGGCAGCGTCGGTACTCACGCCCCAGATCGTGCCGGCAACCTGAATCGGGGTTCCAGAGAGACCGCACGCATGACACTTCGCGACCGTCCGTCCGTTCTTTCGATTGATGGACAAGGACGGCTTCTTGTCGCCGTTCTCGTGACCGCTTCCGGGACAGTGGAAGCTACCTCGGGACCCGGACGGCTTTGCACCGATCGCTTGGGCGAGGTGCTCGGGGCTGATATCTTCCGCGATTTGGTCGAAGTCGATGCGGCTCATGCGGCTCGCCTCAGGCTGACGGAAAACGGGATCACGCTCGTGAGCCCACAACGACAGAGGGCGACGACTGCGACACCCGGCTCTCCGATGAATTCGCCTGACGTATAAGTCACGTCCTCGCGCTGGAAATCGGCGACCTGATCCAGAGAAGCCCCGCAGCCGTAACAACGGTCGTCCCGAAGTTCGTTGCGGATCATCGGGCCGCTGAGTCATGCAAGTTCACGTCAGGACCCCCACTGCGACTTTGGCCGGCATCACGCCTCGTTCTCCCCGATCACGTCCGTCCCCACCTCCAGTTGGTGCACGCCCAGCCACGCCCGGATGTCAGAAGGCCGATAGAGATTCCTGCCAGCGCGTTTCACCGCCGGTAGCAGTGTTCCATTTGTCTTTTGGCAGGCCCACTTGCGAAGTGTGGCTGGGGCCACGCCGGTCGCCGCACTCACTTCTGCCGTGGTGAGTCGCACGACATCTGGAGCCATGAGAATCTGTGTCCTATCCGAAATCGTCCCGAGCGTCACAGGTCAGCCTCCGTTCTGATCAATCCTTGAGGGGCGCAACGTAACGTAGGGCAATACACAGTAATTGCCTATCCACAGTTTCTGTGCTATGATACGACTCGCCTCGGTTCCACTCGATGACGGGGAGTTGGATTGTTGAACGACACGGCCGCGGAGCTGCGACGGGCTTTCCAAGAGAGTGGCCTCACTATGACTGCCTTCAGAAAGGCGGTCATGGCCGACTCAGGACGGGTCAGGGGAAGTAGCGAAAGTTCTCTACGTGACTACTTGCACGGGCGGGTTGCCAATCCGCGATCAGAGATCCTGGTAGCCATGGCTCGAGTCCTGGGGGTGAAAGAGGAGTTCGTCCTGCACGGCACTGGTGACCCTACTCCTGCCGAGACGGTGGTCCGAGAGGCCGCTGGTAAACAATTGCTTTGGGTCGATGATGACCGAGGCTGGCGTGACGAAGCAGTTACCGAGATCAAGAAGTCTTCGATGCTCGCTAACTCCCCCACGACCGTCGTGCGAACCGGGTTCTTCGACCTTCTGATGCGGGTCGTGGCCTCGCCAGCGTCCGACCTTGAAGACACAGAGGCAACGGCTGAAATGGCGAGCGTCCTCGACGACCTCATCCAGCGGCCAATTGATATGTTCTATCCCCGAGAAGCCCCGCCGATGAGTGCAGAGCCGGTTCGCAGTTATCTCACTGGCATCCTCCATTCCCTCACCCTTCTCGTGCCTCGGGACGACGAAGGCGGGAAATTCGGCCTTCCGTGGAAGCCAGCGATCGACGGCGGGTACATCCTAGACACATTCATCGCGGCAGCGGATCGGTGGTCCATCAAAGTGCCATTCGGAGAAGGGCAGGCAATGGTCCATCTCGGCGACCTGGACACGGATGGAATCAGGGAACTCGCCAAGCAGTGTCGCGATTTGAGCGAGGCCCTCAATAGCGCCTCTTGGCGGCTCGGGAAGGCGGCGGAGGGAATGGATCCCTCTGAGTGTGCCCGTGACTCAAAAGCCCTGGCTGGGGAACTGCCGCTCCTTTCTCGGATCGCCCCGGCATTGTCCGGGGGCGCGGAGGAGGAAGTGCGTGCTGGTGCGGTGAGAGCAGAAAGGAAGCGAGTTTGGGCCGCTTTTGAGGAGATGATCGAAAATCTCCCAGTCGAGGAGAAACGGCGAGCTTGGGCCGTCCTCAAGAGAATCGCCGGCGATCTCTCCGTGGAAGACTTCAAGGAGTTGATGGATGAGGGTGCAGACCCGGACGAAACCACGCAGTAGGAGAGGAGCACAAACGATGACGAAGAAGACGAGCAGGATCTATTGGCGCGACCAAGGCGGAGTCCGGCGTGCCTACATCGACTTGAGAGACCTCGGCGGGGGACGCGAGGCGCTGAAGGTGAAGGGCGAGAAGCGGGGCACGACGGACTCCGACATCGCCGCAGAGCTCGCAACGCGCCGTGTGAAGGAGCTGGAAGGCCAGAAGCGTCGAAAGGTGCTCCTGGGCGTCGAGCGTGTGGAGGGACTCAAGGCTTTCGCCGCGCAACATCTTCTCCAGAAGGCGAAAGGCGGCAAGGTCACGGCACAGTGGTTGGAGGCTGCTGAATACCATCTCCGGGAAGCCATCGCATTCTTCGGTGAGGATCGCGACGTGGCGTCCATCACCACCGCCGACGCCCAGCGGTACGCCAACCACCTTCAGACCGTCTCGAACGGTCGCAAGGGAACCCTGTCGGCCTCATCGCATCGCCACTACCTCAACAGCCTCTCCAACCTCTACCGGCGCGCTCAGTCGGAGGGCTTGGTAGGCCCCGGCTACAACCCCGTGGCCGCCCTCATGGAGAAGCCATCGGGGAAACCCGCTGAGGCCAGTTGGCTAGAGCCACACGAGGCGGCGCTACTACTTGAGAGCGCCCGCACCTACCGCCCGGAACCCGACGCCCACGCCGGGCCGCTCTACCCGCTCCTGGCGGTGCTGCTCCTCACGGGTGGACGCACGTCCGAGGTTCTCGGCCTCGAAGTGGACGACGTGAGTTTCCAGCGCCAGCCGATCACGTTCCGCCCGAACGAGTGGCGACGGCTGAAGACCCTGACGAGCCACCGGAGCGTCCACCTCTGGCCTCAGTTGGAGGCCGTCCTGCGCGTGTATTTCGCCGACAAGGAGCGTGAGGGCGGCTTAGGGCGGCTCCTGTTCCCCTCCCCCGTGTCGGGCTCAGAATCACTTATCACGGACTTCCGAAAGGCGCTCGACTCGGTGGCGATGCGGGCCGGTTGGAACAAGGGCGAGATCCGCTCCAAGATGTTTCGCCACACCTACTGCTCCGCCCGGCTCCAGACGTTGGATGGTGGCGCGCCTGTGTCGCCATTCACGGTGGGCAAGGAACTCGGACACGGCGGGACCTCGATGGTGGAGCGGGTCTACAGCCACCTGGGGCAGGTTCGCCACCGCTCTGACGTGGTGGAATACCGTCTTGAGGACCACCGTGAGGCGCTTGGCGAGAGGCTCGCGGCACTGGAGAGGGCGTCCGTCTGACCTTTTTTTTCCCCCCTTGGCACTGTTCCCGGCACTGTTTCATTTTCGGCGCCGAAAATCGGGATAGGGGAGGACCGGCGATCCCGGTCCTTCCCCTCCCACACCACCAGGCATGCGGGTCCGCACCTGGCGGTTCGGTGAGTTGAGGTCAGTACGGCGTGAGCCGGGGCACACCCAGCTCGTCGAAGTACGCCCCTGGCAAGGCCGTGTGCAGGGCGTGGTGCGCGGCCACGTGCCACCAGCTTCGCGCGAACCGAGCAGCTCGCCAGGCGAGGTTCTCGCTCACACCGCGAGCCCTCAACTCCCGGTACGCTGTCCTTCCCCGTTTCCACTGGCGTAATTGCAACGTACGCAGCCGGCGGTGGATCCATTGGTCCAGGTCTCGGAAAACCCCCGGTGTATCCGCTAAGCCGAAGTATGCCTTCCACCCCAGCACGTAGCGCCGTAGCTCTTCCGCCACCTGTTGCAGGCTCCGCCCGCCACTCCGGCTTGTAATCTGCCGGACTCGCTCCTTGAACTTCGTCAGGGCCTTCTTGCTGACCCGGCGCTTCACGACCTTCCCTGCCGCTACCCAGAAGCTGTAGCCCAGGAACTGTCGATCCCACACTCGCGCCACCGCGCTCTTTTCCTCGTTGACCTGAAGCCGAAGTTTCCCGTACAAGTGCCTCAGCGCCTGCATCACACGTTGTCCTGCCCGCCTCGACCGCACGTATACATTGCAGTCATCGGCGTACCGGACAAACGCGTGTCCGCGTAGCTCCAACTCCTTGTCCACTTCGTCCAGGAGCACGTTCGCCAGCAACGGCGACAACGGTCCGCCCTGAGGCGTCCCCATGTGCCGCTCCATCACCACCCCGTTCGCCATGACTCCGGCTTCCAGGTAGCGACGGAGGATCCGCAGCATCGCCTTATCCTCGATCCGCTTTGCCAGCCGCCCCATCAGCACGTCGTGGTTCACCCGGTCGAAAAACTTCTCCAGGTCCACATCCACCACCCATCGTCTCCCTTCCTGGATGTATTGCTGCGCTTCGCGCACCGCATCGTGTGCTCGGCGCCCAGGCCGGAAGCCGTGGCTGTGCCGACTGAACGTCGGGTCGAACCTCGGTTGCAGCACCTGCAGGATGGCTTGTTGGATGAACCGGTCCAGCACGGTCGGAATCCCCAACTCCCGGACCCCTCCCCCACTCTTCGGTATCTCCTGCCTTCGTACCGGCTTCGGTTGGTAGGTCCCCGCCAGCAACCGCTGTCGGATCTCCCCCCAGTGCCTGCGCAAGTACTCTGGCAGCTCCTCCACGCTCATCCCGTCGATGCCCGGACTGCCCTTATTCTGCCGCACGCGTTTCAACGCTCCTACGAGGTTGGCACGCCCGACCACCTCCTCCATCAGGAGATGCTCGCTTCCTGAGCGCTCGTCTCCATGGGCCACCGTTCCGGCTTCGCCACTCCCCTCTACCTTCGGGGCTTCACCCCTATCCTCCAGCGGGAGCTCCAGTTGCCTGGACTCCTGGCGCATGGCCTTCTCGAGATCCACGGTCGTCACACTCTCCTCTCCGTTCGGCCCTTCGTCCGACAAAGCTGGGTCCAAGCGCATCATGCACTTCGTCGGCCTACTATGGCCTCTGCTGACTTCTCGCTCCGCCGGCAGGCCCAACAGCGCAATGCCGGCGTCGCCCTTTCAGGCGTCAGGCGAGACCTCCCCGGGTAAGAACGATGACCTTCCCCGCACAATCGCCGGATCTACGCCGCTTCCCCTTGGTCGCAGGAGCTTCGCGGTCAGTGGTCCGCTCGCCCCGGTCCGCAGCGCCTCGTATCCGGTTCCTGTTCGTCGACTCACGGGTTCGTTGCACGCTTCGTTCAGCGTACGCCTCACGACGAACGCCTTGCGCTTCCCTTCGGTCCCTGCGACCAGGTTCCGGGAGGACTTTCACCTCCAAGTCATCGCCCATGCCGGGCCCACCACAGGAAAGCCCGACAGCCGTAAGCGACTGTCGAGCTTTGTCTTACCGAGTGGAGCCAGCCGGGATCGAACCGGCGACCTCTGGCTTGCAAAGCCAGCGCTCTCCCAACTGAGCTATGGCCCCTCTTCGTGACGACGCCCCACCGGAAGCTCAGGTCTTGAACCTCCGGTGGGACCATCGCCCAAAGATAGTCCCGGTGTCGGATCGCTGGTAGACGGTCTCCGGACCGCTATTTGCTGTCCTGGGAGATCGTGATCTTGAAGCCGTCCGGGTCCACAAGGCTGAACGCACGTCCCCAGGGGTTGTCCGCCGGCTGGGTCTCCAGGGTGCCCCCCCGCTCTTCGATCCCCGCCGCGATGGCGTCCACATCATCGCCGGTCCGCATGATGAGCCGCAGTGCCTCACCCTTCACCCGGTCCCTCCCCTTGGCCCAGTCGTCCTGACCTAGGAACAGATTGGTGGTACCGGCCAGTAGGGCGACGCCCTGGACCTTGCCCTCGTTCTCCCAAACCTCTTCGACATGGAATCCTACGACATCTCGATACCACGCCAGACTCGCCTCGATATCTCCCACGGTGAGCATGGGTGAGATGTTGCGTAGCCGGAGAGTCTTGGGCGTTTCTTGGTCCCTCCGTTCGACAGGTATGTCGGACTCGGTCGTACTCATGGTTCCCCCTGCGGGCTCAGCGATGAATGGGACGAGCGGCTAGTGGCGTCCCGGCTGGCGCATAACCTAATCGCAAGGGGGCGTTTTCGCCCGTACCGGTCGAGCCGCGGCCGCTGCGGACTTCGGTGCTTCGTGAGATCAGCGCTAGGCAGCGACCCGTCGCACCGCCGCGATCATCGACTCGCTACGCAGTCCGGCGGCCTTGCCGAGGTCGATGGCTTCGTCGAGTTCCATCCCGCGATGCCGCACCAGGTAGCTGGCCCACAAGCCTCCGACTCGGTTCGAAGATCCGCAGTGGAGCATCACGGTCCCCTCTGTTCGCGCGAGAATCTGGGCGAGCTGGTCCACGTCATCGGCCGAGAGCGTGGCCGGTGTCACGGGGATGTTCACGTACCCCATTCCCGACTCCCCCACGACGGAAGGCTCGTCGAAGTCCAGACCCTCCAACTCGGAGGGGTGTCGAATGTTGATGACCGTCCGGACTCCTTGCGCGGCCAGTCGTTGAAGCGAAGCCGCGTCGGGCTGGCCGGCGAAGTAGAACGACCCGTCGTAGAAGAGGTTGTTGACTCCGGGATAGCCATCCACCCTCTGCGCCACCGCGGTCTGGGCGACCTGTGCCTCTCCCGAACCGCAGGCCACACCGACGAGTGCGACCGTCACGACGGAGAGAATCCCAAGGGCTCGCAACGGGTTCATCCTCATACTCCCGGTGTTCGATGGATGGCGGGCTCGATTCACCTAAGACAATGCCGAACGTACGTATCCGACGCTGTAGGGAAATCCCTGAAACCCGGACCACCCTCCGTCATCGACGGCGCCGGTTGTCAGGGCGCGCGTAAGGTGGGGCCGTCGGGATCAAGATCGGTGCGTGCCTCGGCCATGCCGGCCCGCGAGGGTGCTCACTCCCGTGGCGGTCCCGATGACCGTGAGGTGATCTCCTTCCTCCAGTACGCTCGACCCGTCGGGCACGATCGCCTGTCCGTCGCGTCGGATGACAGCGACGAGCGTGCCGGCTGGGAGCCCGATCTCACGCAGGGCCCGCCCGGCCCAGGCACCCGCCGGCAGCCCGTGGGTGACACGGATCGTCAGAGAACGTTCTTCTCGCAGCAGCGTGGCCCGAAGTTCGGATTCGCCACGAGCGTCCATCCAGCGGGGCAGGAACCCGACGTCATCCACGTGCGTGGCGAGGTGGCCGAGCAGCCTCAGGTGCTGGCCCGGTTCCTCCTGCGGACTCACAAGGAAGAAGACCGCGCAAACTCCGTCGAGGCCGTCGCCCCCGGGCTGCCGGACGCCATCGGAGCCCGAGACCCCGGCTGAGCAACGCACGAGCAGCATCGTGGGACGGGGAAGCCCCGGCACTCGGAGGTGGGGCAGAGCCGCCCCGTTAGCGACCGGAACGAAGCCCGCTTCCATCTCATTACGGAAGCCGTCCCGAAGGCAGTCTGCGGAGACGCCGGTGGCTGTTGCCAGCCGACTCGCCGCTTCCTCCACCAGCTCCGCGAACCCGATCCACCGGTCGACGTCCAGGACGGCCGCCCGCGCAACCACTTCGTCGAAGGCGTCGGCCTTGCGAAGCCCCTTCTCCTTCACGATGCCTCGAAGCTCGAGGTCCAACCCGCCGTGGCGGCGTTCGCCCAGGCGAGCGAAGGCATGGAAGATGGCGCCCGCGCGCTCCACTCGGGGAAGCGCATAGTGGAAGTACCATGCCACCGCCGCCGCGACGAGCCCGAGCGTGAACAGGATCGCCACCTGCCCCATTTCCGCGATCAGCCAGAACGGCGACAGGAAGCCGACGATCTGAACCCACGGGTAACACGGCGACCGGTAGCCGGGGTCGTACCCGTCGATCTTGCTTTCACGCATGATCATGACCGCCAGGTTGAGCATCGCGAAGAGCAGGAGTTGGAAGGCGCTCGCGAGCTTCGCGATTCCCTCGACGTCGAGGAGTATCACGCAGGCGATGATCAAGAAAGCGGTGACGGAAATGGAAAAGGTCGGCGTGCTGAACCGCCCCAGCGTCCCGAAGGTCGCCGAGACAAGACGGTGTCGCGCCATCGCCAGCGGGTAGCGCGATGCCGAGAGGATCCCGGCGTTACCCGTGGACGCGAATGCCGCGATGGCCGCGATGACCATGAGCCCCACCCCGATGCTGCCCGGCAACCAATCGAAGAGCACCGCCGCGGCCGTCGCGACCGGCGTGAGGTCATCGCGGAGCTCGGCCGCCGGGAGCACCGCGACCATGATGAAGACCCCCACGGAGTACACGAAGGCCGCCGTCGCCAACGACAGCATCATGCCGAGCGGGATGTTGCGGTCGGGGTTCCGCACCTCTTCGGCGACGCTCGCCACCTTGGTGAGGCCGGCGTACGACACGAATACAAAGCCCACCGTGCCCATGAATCCCGTGAACCCGAAGGCGAGGAAGGGCGTGAAGCGATCTGTGCTGACCGCCGCGAGCCCGCGCCCGCCGATCTCGACGAGTCCCTGGACGATGAATGCCGCCATTATCGCGACGAGCGCCGTCACGAGCACGCGTTGCAGCCCGCTGGTCTCCTTCGCCCCGACCACGTTGATGACCGCGAACACGACCGGCAGCCCCACCGCAAGGGGTTTGATCGGGACGTCGACGTAGAGCGCCAGATACGCGCCCATTCCGACGAGCGCGAACGCGCTCTTGAGGATCAACGCGACCCAAGTGCCGAGACCCCCGACGGTTCCGACCAACGGCCCCAGCGCGCGGTCGAGGAAGTAGTAGGCTCCCCCGGCGCGCGGCATGGCCGTGGCCAGTTCCGCGACACTCAGCATGGCCGGCAAGATGAAGATGCTGGCCACGAGGTAGGCGAGCGCCACCGACGGACCGGTCTTCGCGGCCGCAAGCCCGGGAAGCAGGAAGAACCCTGAGCTGAACATCGCGCCGGTGCTGATCGCGTAGACGTCGTAGAGGCCGAGCTCTTTCCTCAGCTTCCGTGTGTTGCGTGCGGCCGTCATGCGCTGCTCATGGGTGTGGACAACGGGTGTGGCAGGGTGGGGTCGCGGCTGCCCTTTCGCACGGAAAGGAGCGCGAGGCCCGGCATGCCGAGGAAGGCCTCGGCCAGGTTGCCGATCACGTGTCCCCACAGCCCCAGGCGCCTGCTGTGACCGATCACGAGAATGTCGGCTCCGGCGTGCGCGATCGTGTCTCGAATCACCTTGGCCGCCGCCCCCTTCGATACGGTGCGATGCACGTCGGGGGCGATCTGCTCCGATCGAATCAGCGCCTCCAAGCGCAGCTTCTGTTCTGCTCCGACACGATCAACGGCCCGCTTGGCCCGTGACGGACCCACGCCCCGAACAGGGCAAGCGATGATGGACTCGCCTACAAAGAGCCAGGCGTGCACGACATGCAGCTGGGCCTGCTCCCAGCACGCCAGCGCTGCCGCGAGCCGCAACACCGCGCGGTCCACACTGTCCGTGTCCTCTTCGTCCAGCGCGAGGGCGGCCAGGACTACCCGGCCACAGGCGGGGCCGCTCCGCGGAAGGAGCCAAACGGGGCAGGGAGAGTCGCGGAGTAACTGACGGTCCGTCCTGCCGGGAGACGCGACTTCGACTGGCGAAGCAGCGACCTTGACCAGGAGCGCGGCATCGTCGTGCAGGGATGCGGCCAACGCGCTCGCCCAAGGACCCCGGGGCAGATTGTCGACCCGTACGAGCACGTCCGCGACAGCGCCTCCATGCCGCGCGCCATCCTCGACGAGGACGTCCAGTCTGGCCCCGAGTGCCCGCGCGACGACCTGGGCCCGCGCGAGTCCCGCGTCGGTCCCTGGGCCTTTCGTTGAGAGATACACGATGCTCTGCATACGACTCCTGGCGACTCGGTGTGGGTCAAGCTCAAGGTCGCTTGCTCTCGTGTATCGATCCAATATATATATTGGGATGTACACATCTCTTTTTTCGATATGTGTGGAGGCAGCGTCCGATGCGGCAGCTCAACTACAAGCACCTCCAGTCCTTCTGGAGCGTGGTGCACGAGGGCGGGGTGACCGCCGCGGCGCGGGCGCTCCACGTCAGCCAGTCGGCCATAAGTTCCCAGATCAAGACGCTGGAGAGGGCCCTCGGTCACGATCTCTTCGACCGAAGCGGCCGGTCGTTGAGCCTCACCGCCGACGGTAGGGTGGTCCTCGAGTACGCAGACGAGATCTTCCGCCTGGGCACTGAACTGAAGGACACGGTCGACGGACGGCTCGCGGGCCGCCCGATGCGTCTCACGGTCGGGCTGTCCGCCACGATCCCAAACCTCGTCGCGTTCCATCTACTCGAGCCGGCGTTCGGCCTCCCGGACCCCGTTCGAGTCGTGGTTCGCGAGAAGGGTACGGAACAGCTCCTGGCCGACATGTCGACTCAGGCCATCGACATGGTTCTCTCCGACACGCCGGTGCCGACCCACGTCGGGGTGAAGGCGTTCAACCATCCGCTGGGGTCCAGTTCGGTCGACGTTTTCGCTCCGCCGCTCCTTGCGCACCGGCTCCGCGACGGCTTTCCACGCAGCTTGGACGGAGAGCCGTTTCTCTTGCCGACGGAGGGATACACGCTCCGGCGCTCGCTCGACGACTGGTTCGAGAGGGAAGGCGTGCGGCCACGCGTTTTCGCGGAGATCGAGGACAACGATCTCATCAACGTCTTCGCCGAGGCCGGCGCGGGCATGTTCGCGGCGCCGTCGGTCATCAGTGACGACATCCGTGTCCGATATGCGGTAGAGGTCGTGGGGCGTGCGCGAGGGCTCTTCGAACGCTACTTCGCCATCACCGCGCATCGCCGCCTAAAGCACCCGGCAGTCGCCGCGATCACCGAGCGGGCGCGCGTGGAACTGCGAGAGGCGGACGCGCAGGTCGAGCACGTCGGGACGTAGTCTGGGCCCCGGGCCGGAGGCCGAATAGGTAGGTCGAGACGACTCCGGGGGGGATCCGCGAAGTCCCGGCGGGCGTCGTCGCGATGCGGACATTGAGCATCAGCACTCGCTTCTCTGCCGGAGCGTTCGCCAGGGAGTATGCCCGAGTTACCGTCTCGGTAGACTCCGATTCGGGATTCCGGAGCGAGTCGCGAGTCCAATCGCCTCGGTACTCTTCGTCGATCTCGAAATCCTCGAAGCGCCTCCGATAAGGCGGGCACTCGACCTGAATGTAGCTGCCTGCTCGGAAGTCGATCTCTTGCCCTCTGGGAGGTCGAGCACGATCACTCGGATGACGTTACCACGTTCCGAGCAGACCGAACCGGGCAATTCCACCGTCCGACTGCGAAGACATCGAAACGTCGCGCTGACCGGATGATCCGCAGGGTCCTGAAACCAGGACCACCCTCCGTCGTATTCATCAACGGCGCCGATTGTCAGGGCGCGCGTAAGGTGGGGCCGTCGGGGATTTCCCTTGGCGAGAAGCGACCGGCGGTCCCGCTTTGCGTCCATGAACGCCTTCTGCCGGTAGCTCGCCGCGATGCGTTCCCTCGTTCACGATCCGTCCGCCCCTTCGCGTGCGGAGATGACCGAATGCGCCGACAGGAAGTCCGTGACGTCGGTGATGAACGCCTCCCAACTCGGGGGACAGTCGTTGTGGCCGCAATCCCACTCGATCAGCCGGGCATCGGGTCGCGCCTCCGACAACGCGCGCGCATGCGTGAAGGGGATCACCTCGTCACGCCGACCGTGCATCAGCAGCAACGGGCCGTCGAACGAGCGAATGACGGTCTCGTTGTCGAACGCGTCCATCAGGAGAAAGCCCGGAGCCCCGAACGCCTCCCACGCCATGCGGGACAGCGAGGTGAACGTGGACTGGAGGATCAAGGCGGCGACCGGCCGGCTCGCCACCAGGTCGGTGGCGACCCCCCCCCGCCGATCGAACGACCCATGACCACGACACGCTCGGGATCGACGTCCGGGAGCGCGACGAGCCAGTCGTAGCCGGCACGGAACGCCTCACCGATCTGCCGCCGGGACGTCTTGCCGGCCGAATGGCCGTATCCGGGGAACTCGACGAGCAGAACGCTCATGCCGAACAGGGTCAGCTCGGCGAGGGCGGTCCAGTCGTCGATGAGCTCGCCGTTTCCGTGCGCGAAGACGAGCGCCGGACCGGGTCCGCTTTGCGGCTGGGCCGGCATGTGCCAGGCCTCCACCCTCCCGGCCGTCGACTCCAGCCAAACCCGTTGCACGCCCGGCGCCATTGTCGAGGACTCTCCCCTCTCGGGAGCCCTCGCCCCGCCTGGAAACAACAACCGCCGCTGGAGGACGAACAGCAATACCGCGTACCCGAGGTAGCCGAGTACCGCAATCTTGACGAGGGAGATCAGGAGGCCGCGCACCGGTCGACTACCTCGGACAGCCTAGAAGCGCGAGGCCCTGATCCAAACGTCCGCGAGCGCCCACTCTCGCTCGAAGGCTTCGAGAACCTCAACCGCTTCGGCCGTCCGCCTCTGAGCGCACAGCGCCTTTTCGAGCCCGAAGAGCGACCATCCGTTGTTGGGGTGGTCGACGAGGGCGAGGCGGTAGACCTCCTCGGCCTTCTCGGGTTCGCCTGCATCGAGAAGGGCCGCTCCCAACCAGTCGCGTGCCGAGAAGTTGAGCGGCTCGGGCTCGTCGTAGCGAAGCCCGTCTTCGATCTCCACCGCCTTCTCGACCGCCTCGACGGCCGCCCCCAGATCTCCCTCCTCCCGGAGGATCTCACCCTCGAGGATGCCCCCGACGACGCCCAGTAGTTGTGCGGCCGTGTGTCCGCGGAACGCCGCCTCTTCGTCGGAGTTCCTCGCACCGCTGCGGACGGCGTTGAGGAATCCCCGGGCCACTTCGACATGACCCATCCGGAGATGCGCGTAACCATGGCCGAAGTCCCCGAATCCGCGGAAGATCGGGTTGTCGGCATCGTTGTCCATCTCGAGGATCTCTTCGAATCGACCGAAGCGCACCTTGGTCAGAAACTCATAGTATTTCGCTCCGCCCGTGGCCTTGGCGTAGTCCCTACCGGCCTGGACGGCCACGGCGCCCTGGCCACCCATCGACGCCGCGAAGAGGAGCATGTGCAGGTTGTGCGAGGGGTAGATCGCGAAACCCTCTCCGTACGCCGCCGCCTGATCGGAATGGAAGGCCTGGAGGTTGGCGCGCACCGCCTCCTCCCACCGCCCCACTCGGTTGTACGTGTGCGACGGCATGTGGTTGATGTGGCTGGCACCCGGTATGGAGTTGCCCAGGTGGTCCGCGCACGCTTCGGCCTTGTCCGGCCTGGTGGTCGACTCGGTCGCATGGACGTACAGATGGCACACGCCGGGATGCGTGATGTCCTGAGCCAGCGCGTCCTCCAAAACCGCATGGATACGCCGGATCTCGGCCCGATCTCCATTCCAGCTCCCGCGCCTCGGCTCCAGGAGCATGAGCCCCTCGCCGTAGAGGAACCCGGCGTCCAGATCGGTCGGGTGTTTGCCGTAGGCCCTCCCCATGGCTTCGGCGTAGGTCGTGTCGACCGCGATCTGGGGCGCACGATCGGTGCGACCCGTATAACGGATCTCCATGGTTTCGATCAGGTCCCGCTCCACCTCGTTGGCGTGGTCGGGAGCGTGCTCCAGGGCCTTCTTCATGGCGGCCTGAGCACGTGGAAGCGAGCCCGGCCCCATGGGACCATTCATGTACGGACCCCACGCCCACGCCTCACCCCAGTAGCACATCGCACAGTCCGGGTCTCGGAGCTGAGCCTCACGGAACGAGCGCGCCGCGTCCTCGGGGGTGAACGCGTACATCAGTTGGATGCCCTGGTTGAAGAACGCCTGAGCTTCGGGCGATTTCGTCGTAATCGTTCGTGAGAACGGCCCGAGGCCCTTCGCGAAAAGGGGCATCGGCACCTTGAAGCTCTCGGGCATCTCTGGATCGGAGGTCTCCTGGCCCGACGCACCCCCGAAGGTCGTGATGACGAGAAGGGCGGTCAGGGCTGTGGAAGCCGGTGATCTCCAAACCATGGCGGTATCTCCTGTAAGGCGCTGTCGACGTGGGCGGGGGCCCTGAAGGCAAGCCTTCAAGATGGCCCCCAGCCCTGTCCGCCGTCCAGCTTCGGCGGAGCCACCGGCACGCATCGTCCTCCCTGGAGGACATATCGGAGGCTCGCTCCCGAGCGATCGATCTTTGTGAGGATCTTCGTTCTTATGCGGAGCCCTTTTCAAGCCGGACGTTCAGCCCGCCTGCTCACGCTCCAGAAGGTTGTTCTCGGTGACGTAGGCCGCCAACTCCCCTCGAGAGCCGAGCTCCAACTTGCGATAGATGTTCGACAGATGCGTGCTGACGGTACGCCGTGCGATATCCAGCTCCTTGGCCACCGCCTTGTCGGAGCGGCCCAACGCCACGAGTCGCGCGATCTCGAGCTCGCGCCGCGTGAGCCCTCCCGCGCCCGCTCCGGCCGACCGGCTCGGCGGGCGGACGTCCAACTCGCGGAACATGTCGCGGGTTTTCTGCAGTTCGCCCTCCGCCTTCATCTTCAGGAAGGCCCCGTGTACGTACCGAAGCTCACGCAAAGCCCCGTCGCGGTCCCCCAGATCGGCCAACCGCCCGGCGAGCTGACGGCGTACCCGGGCGCCGTCGAACACCATCGGCAACGCCTCCAAGTCCTTCGCCGCCTCCGCGAGGAGAACGGTGGACGCCCGCACGTCACCGGCGTGCCAGACCTTGATGCCCTCGAAGGCCTTGCCCCAGGCCAGGGCCAGGCGATTGCCCATACGCTTGCCGTAGCGGTTCAGGCGTTGCTCGATGTGCGCCGCCCCGGGGGCGTCGTCGAGTTCGAGGTAGGCCTCCGCGATCAGCGGCAGAAGACTGTGGACGGCCCAGACTATGAACCCGGAGTTCTCGGCGATGGCCAGGCCTTGCTCCCCCACCTTGATCGCCTCCTCATACTCGCCTTCGGCCACGTGGCACGCGGCTTTGCCGATGTGCGCCGGCAGCACGAGGTGAACACGGAGCGTGTCACCACCCTCCGCGCCGGACAGCTGCCAAGCCTCTTCGACGCACTCTTTTCCCCGCTCGATCTCGCCTCGGCCGAAGTAGATCAGGGAGAGGAAAACGAGCAGTCGCGGCAGAAGAGCGTCCTGGCCGAGCGCTCGGGCCTTGGCGACGGATCGCTCTCCCAGGGCGATCCCCGTGTCCCACCTGCCGGCCGCCGCCGCGTGCTCGATGAAGATCTCGGCCGTCCAGAGTTCCAGGACGGGTGATCGGAGCTCCTCAGCCAACTCCTGGCAACGGTGAATGTGGGCATCCATCGTCTCGGTATCGCCGAGAAACCCCTCCAACACCGCCAGTTGCCAGTACACCCAGTAGGTGACGTGCGCGTCCCCCGCGGCCTGGGACAGCGGTATGGCCTCCCGGCCGTGCTCACGGACCTTCTCGGGATTGCCCAGCCACGTGTGCAGTATCATCAGCCCGCGGTGCACTCGGGCGAGCAGGCCGGGATCCGACACATCGCCGGCCAGCGCCAGCGCAGCCTCCATCTCCGCCTGGGCTTCCTCGGCCCGCCCTTCGGACTGCAGGGCATTGCCCTTGTGGAGCCGCAGGTGGGCTTCGACGACGCGATCCTCGGCCGAGACGGCGCGCTCAAGGCCGAGCTCATAAGCGGCCAGGGCCTCGTCGTACCGCCCTCGGAAGTAGGCCCCCTGCCCTATGCGCCCGTACAGACGCCCGGCCCGAGCGTCCTCGTGCCTCTCGAGGGCCATCGCCAGCGCCGCCTGCCAGTGCTCCGCGGCACCGCCGTATTCGCCCGAGCGTTGGAGCGCGCGTGCCATGTCCTCCTCAAGCGACAGCAGGTCCAACCCCGAGCCCGGCTCACGAACGGCACTCCGGACGTCTCCGACGCGGGCGAGTGCGTCCCCCAGGAAGCCGACCGCTTCACGGTCCGCCCGCCGGGCCAGCGCCTCTCGGCCGGCCGCCGACAGATAAGCGATGACCCGATCCTCGTTGGTGCCGGCGCGAGAGAAGTGATAGGCCAGCTGGTGAGTGCGGTCGTTCAGGGAAGCGCCCACCTCCCCCTCCAGGACCTCCCCGATGGTGCGGTGAAGGCTCCGTGCCCGGGCGAGGCCGATGTCGGCGTAGAGGACCTCCTGCACGAGTGGGTGGGAGAACCTATAGACGATCGAGCTGCCCTCTGCGGCTTCGTCGACGAGTTGCTTCGCACGGAGTTCGTCGACGCCGCCGAGAAAGGTCTCCTCTTCCAAGCCGGTGACGGCTCGGAGCAGCTGATAGGTCGCACTCGTGCCGGCCACCGCGAGCGCCGAAGCGATCTGCGTCGCCGCCGGCGACAGCTCTCCCATCCGCGCCGTGACCGCCTCCGTCACCGACTCCGGCAGCTCAACGTCGTCGACTTCCCAACCCAGCCAGGTACCGTCACGCAGGTAGAGGCTCCCGGAATCCACCAGCGCGTTCAGAATCTCACCGATGAAGTGCGGATTGCCTCCGGTCCGTGCGTGGACGCGGGTCGAGAGTCCGTCGGAGACGCCCCGATCCACGTCGAACACCCGCCGCACCAGCTCGCCCGTGGTGTCCGCCGAGATGGGGCCGACATCGAGGACTCTGGCATTCGGGACCGACACCAGGGATCTCTCCATGGCCTCGAAAGCGGCGTTCTCGCCCTTCCTCTCTACGTTGTACGTGCACACCACCAACACCGAAGACTCGGCGAGGTGACGGCTCACGAAGTGAAGAAGATCGAGACCGGACGGATCGCTCCAGTGCACGTCGTCGAGTGCGACGAGAACGGGTTTCTTCTCCCCGAGTCGGCGCAGGAACTCCGTGAAGTTCCAGTGGATCCGGGTTTGCAGCTCACCCGACTCTCCGGCGATCCCCACCGACGCCTCATCCGCGCCGGTGGCCAGGGCGGGTACGACGCGGGCGAGCTCCTCCTCCCCTCCGCGCGTGAGCACGGCCAGGGTCGAGGCGTCCATGTCCCTGAGGCCCGGCAGGAAGGCATTGGACCAGAGCCCGTAGGGGACCCCCGTCTCGACCCGGTACGCCTGCCCCCGCACGGCCAAGAACCCGAGCCGGTGCGCCTCTTCGGCCGCAGCGACCGCGAGGCGAGACTTGCCTATGCCCGTAGCGCCCCTCAGGAAGACGGCTTCCCCGGTGCCGGAAGCCGCATTGGCCAGGGCAGACCCGAGAAGATCGAGTTCTTCGGATCGTCCGACGAGGGGTAGGGGGGGCAGCATATGTGCCATAGCGGATCCCACCTGTGATGAATTGTTG
The DNA here is from genome assembly GCA_965226925.1 of Longimicrobiales bacterium. Lineage (GTDB taxonomy): Bacteria > Gemmatimonadota > Gemmatimonadetes > Longimicrobiales > Gaopeijiaceae > CBDDCX01. Next base: position 612,045 of record CBDDEN010000010.1, read on the forward strand.
CATACTCCTCCATCCGCCCCCACGGCACAAGCCCTTCGGCGCCGGTGCACCGGTCGCCTAACAACCCGAATTGAGGCAACCCGACCGCTCGGGTTCGCGACTAAGAAAGAGGCGAAAACGTCCGAGCGAAGCCCCGGAACCGGTGCCGGTCCAGTCCCGGCGCACGGTCCTGGACAAGCCCTCGGGCGTCCTTTAGACTCTTCGCGACTCGGCGGAACAAAGGTCTGGCCACGGCCGCGTGGGCGTGCTCGGGCACCGACGCGGCTTCTTGTTGCTCACATGGTGGACTCCAGGTCAGGAGGAATGGCAGGGATGATTGCCGTTGAAGGCGTGACGAAACGTTTTGGTGACCTCATCGCGGTTCGGGACCTCGACTTCGAGGTGGACCGGGGCGAGGTGGTGGGCTTTCTCGGACCGAACGGGGCCGGCAAGACCACGACCATGAGGATGTTGACCGGCACACTGGAGCCCGACGAGGGCCGAGTGCTCTTCGACGGGGTGCCTATCGGAGACGACCTCACGGGTGCCAAGGAGCGCGTGGGATACCTGCCCGAGGCGAACCCGCTCTACGACGAGATGCTCGTGGCGGAGTACCTCGAGTACGCGGCTCGCCTGAGGATGCTCGAGGCGGCCACGGCCCGTTCAGCCATCTCCGACGCCGTCGACGAGACGGGCACGGGTGAGGTGTTCTTCCGCCCCATCTCGGAACTCTCGAAGGGATTCCGGCAGCGGGTGGGTCTGGCGGCCGCCATCCTCCATCATCCCGAGATCCTCGTCCTGGACGAGCCCACCGAAGGCCTCGATCCCAACCAGCGCGTGGACATCCGGAATCTGGTCAGCGCGCTGGGCCGCGAGCGGACGGTGCTTCTGAGCACTCACGTCATGCAAGAGGTCGAGGCGACGTGTACGCGACTGCTGATCATCAGTCGCGGCCAACTGGTGGCGAACGGGGCCGTCACGGACCTGCTCGCCGCCGGCCGAGGCCTGTCCAGCTACATGGTCGAGGCCGAGGGCCCCGGCGTGGCCGACTCCCTCGGCCGGCTGCCCGGGGTCGACTCCCACACCTCGGAGGAGATCGAAGGCCGGACGCGCGTACGGTTGTCCGTGACCGGCCGGGGAGAGCTCCGCCCCGAGATCTTCCGCATGGCCACGGAGAAGCAGTGGGTGCTGTGGGAGCTGCACCGCGAGAAGGCCACTCTGGAACAGATATTCCGTGAGTTGACCGCCGACGGAGCCGAGGCGGCCACGGCCGCAGAGGCGGCCGGGGAGAGCGAGATGCCGTCATGAGGCGCGCCTGGAACGTGGCACGACGAGAGGTCGCCACCTTCTTCGACCACCCCACCGCGTACATCCTGGTGGTGGCGTTCCTGGGCCTGGGCCTCTTCCTGACCTTCCGCACTCTCTATGCGGTCGGAATCGCCACCCTGCGCCCGTTCTTCGACATGCTGCCGTGGCTCTTCGCCGTCTTCATTCCAGCCATGACCATGCGCGCTCTTGCGGAAGAAAAGCGGAGCGGCACGCTGGAGTGGCTCCTGGCGCATCCCCTCGGGGAGGTGGAGGTGATCGCCGGCAAGTTCATGGGGAACTGGATCTTCGCGCTCATCGCCCTCGCGGGTAGCGTGCCGATGGCGATCGGGTTGCTCATGGTATCGGAGGCCGACGCCTGCATCATGGTTGCCCAGTACGTCGGCGCCTGCCTTTTGGCGGCGCAGGGCGTGGCCGTGGGCCTGTGGGCATCGAGCCTGTCGCGAAACCAGATCACCGCGTTCATGGTTGCGGCTTCGGCGTCCTTCTTCCTGGTGTTGATCGGGACTCCGGTGGTTCTCATCGGACTGCCGCCCGCGCTGGGGGCTGCCGTGTCCGGCCTGTCCGTCATGGGGCACTTCGGCAACGTGGCCAGAGGCGTGGTCGACCTGCGGGACGTCATCTACTTCTTGTCGACCACGGCCCTGTTCCTCGTCTTGGCGGCGGGCCACATGAGCGGGAATCGGCTGTCGCACGGGCGAGGCGCGTACCGCCGTCTCCGGACCGGGACGGTAGGACTGATCGGTGTGGTCGTCGTCGTCAACCTCCTGGGCGGTAACATCAGAGGACGTTTGGACCTGACCAGCGGCGGGCTGTATACGCTGTCAGACGGGAGCCGAACGATCTTGAGGGGGTTGGACGACATCGTGACGCTCAAGCTCGTCGTTTCCGATGAGCTCCCCACCGAGCTCGTGCCTTCGCTGCGTGACGTGAGAGACCTCGTCTCGGACCTGCAGCGGGCCGCGGGGGGATGGCTCGTCGTGGAGAACCCGAACCCGGACGACGACGAAGATTCGGCGGCCGAGGCGCGCGCCCTGGGCGTCTCTCAGAACGAGTTCAACGTGCTGAGGGACGACGAATTCGAGGTGCGCCGGGGATGGTTCGGGCTCGCCCTCCTCTACGCCGATGAGCGGGAGGTCATCCCGTACATCAACCGCTCGGACGACCTCGAATTCCGCATCGTCTCGAGCATCTCCACCATGACCACGGTGGTGAAGCCCAAGGTGACGTTCCTGACCGGATTCGGGGCCGAGAGCGCCGGAGTCTTCCCTTCCCTTCAGCAGGGCCTGGCAGACCGATACCAGGTCGGCGCCGCCGACGTCTCGGGAGACACGCTTCCCGAGCTCGACTCCCGCACAACGGACATCGTCGTGTTGGCCGGACCCGACCAGGAGATGCCCGACGACGTGATCCGGATCGTGCGCTCATACATCGAAGGTGGTGGCGCGGCGCTCTTCCTCCTGGACAACAACCAGGTCTCGCCCGAGTCACCGACGACCATCGCGGTTCGTACCGGGCTCGAAGGCTTCCTGGAGGACAACGGAATCCGCATGGACGCGGGGATGGCTCTGGACTACAGCTCCAACTCGACCATCTCCATGGGCCGCCAGGGGATCTTCAACGTGGTGCGTCCCTACCCTCTCTGGCCCATCGCCCTGAGGGGGGACGACCATTCGACCACCAGGGACCTGAACAACCTGAGTGTGGGCTGGGCAACGGCGATCTCGGTCACCGACAGCACGCGGGTGCGCAGGCTCTGGGTGACCAGCGAGGCCGGAGGCATCCAGCCGCCGGGTGGACTGATCATGCCCGAGGCACTCTCGCAGCCCAACCCGGACGACCTCGAGACGGTGACCCTCGCGGTAGCCGTCGAGTCGGCCTCCTCCGGAGACCCGGCCGGGGAAGAAGCGGGCACTGCGGCGGGGGGGCGAATGATCGTGATCGGAGACGTGGACTTCCTACAAGAGCAGTTCGTGCGCTCCAACCCGCAAAACCTGATCTTCACCGCCAACGCCATCGACTGGCTCGCTCAGGACGAGGCGCTCATCGACATCCGCTCCAAAACGCGCACGCCCCCGGCGATGGCCTTTACGTCGGACTTTCAGAAGACGGGCTTGAAGTGGGGGAATCTGGTGGGCGTGCCGCTGCTGTTCGTGTTGGGCGGCACAGCACGTGTAACCGGCCGGCGGCGTAGGGCCGAGGCGCGCTGGAAGCAGATGACCCGATGAGTGAGAAATCGCTGAAGAAGATCCTGGTCACGCTCGCCGTGCTCCTGGGACTGTGGGGCGTCTCCTCCCTGCTGTCCGGCCGCGGTGGTGGTGGGTCGGCCGACGCGGATGGCTGTGTCTCCGAGGCCTTGGCGGGCCTGGACGGCAGCACCGTGGAGTCCGTCCGGATCGACGGGCCGCTCGCGACTCTCAGCCTCGAGCGCAGCGGTGGGGCCTGGACGGTGAACGGTTACGCCGCGGACTCGACCGCGGTCGGCCGACTCTGGGAGGCACTTTCGGGTTCGGAGGTGGGTGGCGTCGTAGCGACGAATCCGGCCAATCACGAGCGTATGGGTGTCTCGGCCGACAGCGCCTGGGTGCTCGAGTGGACGAGAACGGATGGGGAGACCTCAGGCCTGCTCGTCGGCAAGAGCGGTCCCACGTACCCCAGCGCTTACGCGCGCCGGCCGGATGAGGACCTCGTCGTCATCATTTCCGGCGACCTCAGGTCGGCCGTGACGCGAGGCGTCCTGGCCTGGCGTGACAAGACGGTGCTGCGCACCGACACCGCGGCGGTCGCCCGCGTGGTCATCGACCGCGAGGACGACTCGTATGCGCTGGAACGTACCGACGGCGTGTGGACCGTGAACGGCGAGGTAGCGGCTGCCACCGCCGTCGCCGACCTGATGCGGGAGCTCGACCTTCTGGTGGCCACCGGGTTCGTTGAAGCAGGTCACGAGGCCGAAGGGGACCCGAGGCGGCTGACCGCCTTGGACGCGGCAGGCGACACCTTGGTGACGGTGGCGATCTCCGGAACCGACGCCACACGGCACGCCCGGGTGCGGGGGAACGACGTCGTCTTCGCGATTCCGGTGTGGCGAGCCGACCGAGTCACGCCGAGCCTGGACACGTTGCTGCCGACGGAGGATGGGGGTGGCTGATCGTCGCGTGGTGACGAGCCCGGTGCGTGGGGGTCCGCGCCGATTCCCGGATCCGCCGCCGGGGGTCCGTGTATTGCGAGGGTGCCCCGCGCGTATCATCCCTTAGCGGACTCGTGCGCTCGGGGGCCACCAGAATTCGGCTACACCACACAACGATGTGGCTGCAGGGACGTGTACCCCGTGTCGGCCACCGTCCATGTTCAGGAACCCGTCACCTCAGGAGAACATCCGTGACACGCTCCACCGCCCCACTCGGTGCTCTGGTCCTGTCCGCCGTCTTGGTGGGCCTGATGCCGGCCGTGCCCGCCGATCTGTCCGGCCAGGAGTCGAATCCCGATTCGCTGAAGCTTCTGGCCAAGGCCAAGGACGTTCAGGCGAAGTTCGAGCGCTACCGCGAGCAGCGGATTCCCCCCGAGCTACCCACCTATGGAGGGCGTGGCTGCGACGACCTCGTGGGCCGATTCTGTCTCCGCTTCGGCAACGGTGAGGACGACGACGAGTGGCAGGTACCGGAGGAGCCGATCGAGTTCGGCATGGCCCGAGTGCAGGTCCTGAAGGATCTCGCGGAGATCGGCCAGGAAATCCCCGGGGATTCGTGGGTCTTGGGCCAGCGGGTCTACTACATGGGCGAGGTGGGCAACTGGTCCGAGGCCGAGAACCTGATCCGCCGGTGCAGCGGCGAGCAGTGGTGGTGCACGACGCTGTTGGGGTACGTGAAGCACTCCCAGGGGGACTTCGTCTTCGCCGCCCAGATCTTCGACCGCGCGATCGAACAGATGCCTCCCGACGAGGCGAAGCGTTTCCGCACGCCCACGTACCTGCTGGATCCCGGGGCGATGGACATCTACGAGGAGTCCGACGACAAGGAGGCCGCCGAGGACCGGCTCTGGCTCCTTTCCGATCCGCTTTACATGGTCGACGGCAACGACCGCAAGACCGAACAATACGCCAGGCAGGTGCTAATCCGGATGCGCTCGGAGGCCGAGAACACGTACGGCGTGGCGTGGGGTGACGACATCGAACAACTCACGCTCCGTTACGGGGCCGAGAGGGCCTGGGAGCGCGTGAAGGGACTCGTGGGACAGGGTCTGCAGGACACCCGCACCATCGTGGGCCGGCATCACCCCAAGAGCAAGGAGTTCCTTCCCCCCAAAGAAGGGCTGGTCGATCCCGCCGAGGTGGCGCCGGGAGACTGGACCATCGGCGAGATCCGGCCGTGGACCGGGTACGCGCCGCCATATGCTCCGGACTTCGATCCGCTCGAGACTCAGGTGGCGCGCTTCAGAAGGGGCGACTCTCTCCTGGTGGTCGGGGCCTTCGCGCCGGCGGTGGAGGACGTGCCGCCGGTCGACGAGCGCCGCGCCGACTTGAATCGCAATCCTCGGATCGTGAACGAGCGGCCCCCGCGGAACGAATCCCGTGGGGACCGGCAGGCGAGGCTGAACCCGTTCGGTCAGCGTGTCGAGACACCCCAGCCGATGGTGGCCGCCGAACCCGAGCCGGACGGTCCTATCCGTTCGGGGCTCTTTCTGATCGACACGGAGGATGGCGATCGCCACGAGGTCCTCGGTGAGGGTCCCGAAGGGGCCTTCCAGCTCCAGGTCGACAACGGCCGATACATCATCGGTGTCGAAGCGTTCAGCGAGGACGCCAAGCAGGCCTGGCGAGACCGGCATGGGCTTTGGCAGGACGACATCGTTCCCGGATTGGCCGCGGTCTCCGACCTGCTGATCCTCAAGGGCGGGGGTGAACTCCCCAGGACCCTGGATGAGGCGCTGCCGAGCGCCATGGCGGCTACGCGCATCCGAGCCGGAGAGGCGTTCAAGATCGCGTGGGAGTTGTACGGACTCCGCATCGGCGAGTCCGCGAGCGTGCGTATCCGCGTGGACCGGGGAGGACAGGGTCTGCTACGGCGGCTCGGCGCCTTCCTGCGGGTCCTCGAGCCCGACGCGCCGGTGGTGATGACCTACGAGGACGCCGGGCCCGACGTGCTCGGCACCGTGTTCCGGGCGGTCCAACTCAACTTGCCAGACCTGGAGCCCGGAGAGTATACCCTCACGGTGGAAATCGAGCTCTCCGGACGCGAGCCCATGGTCGTGGCACGGCCGATCATCATCGTTCCATGAGGGTCCATGAAGATACGGCTGTACGCCCAACCGCCCGGGTGGGGCTCCATGCTCATCGAGGTGGATCTTCCGGAGTGTGACGGCACCGATGTTCTTCATCGCCACGGGCAGCATGGCCAACATCGGCGGGGCGGCTACGGCTCCGGTCGTGGCGGGCATCTACCACCCCGCAATGGCGCCGGTCGGGCTTCTCATGAACTTCCGTCACCTGCTGGAGACGCAGGGCTTGGGGATGGGGTTGTTCGAGGAGCAATACGCATCTGGCGTCTCTCGGGCATCTGAAGACGGGGACGATCGTGGATGCGAGCATCATTGACGCGCCGTCGTCGACGAAGAACCGCAGGGGAGAACGGGATCCGGAGATGCACCAGACGAAGAAGGGAAACCAGTGGTACTTCGGGATGAAGGCGCATATCGGGGTGGACGCCGAATCGGGTCTGGGCACAGCTTGGCGACGACGGCCGCCAACGCGGCGGACGTGACGCAGGCGTGCGTGCTGCTCATGGTGACGAGACGGAGGCATGGGGCGACGCGGGCTACCAGGGTGTGGACAAGCGCCCGGAGAACAGGGGTTGCGACGTCGCCTGGCAGGTGGCGATGAAGCCGGGCAAGCGTCGCCTGCTCGATCGGGACGGCGCCGAGGCGGCGGCCGAGAAGCGCAAGGCATCGGTGCGGGCGAAGGTGGAGCATCCGTTCTTGTATGTGAAGCGGCGCTTCGGGTCGGTAAGGTGCGCTACCGGGGACTGGCGAAGAACACGCAGCGCATCGCGTTGCTGCTCGGGTTCTCGAATCTGCTCATCGCTGGCCGCTACGCGGGATGCTCGCGGGCTGACGCGTCCGGAGCCCGGAGGGCCTACTAGGGCTTGTCCGGCCCCCAGGGCGCGCGACCTGCTCCATTTTCAACGATTGAGTCCGCCGTCCACGAGGACGCCCTGTCCCGTGACGTACTGGGCCTCCGCAGAGAGAAGAAACGCGACGACCCCGGCGATCTCGTCCACGGACCCCGGCCGACCGGCTGGAATGCTGTCCACCAACGCCTCCGACCACTCCCAGTTGCTCAGGTAGCCCGGCAGCACGTCGTTCATGCGGATTCCGTCCCGCGCGTACCGATCGGCGTAGAGCTTGGTGAACTGAGCCAGCGCCGCCCGGATGGCGGACGACGTCGGATACGCATAAGACGCTTCACGGGCCGCAAAAGCCGAGATGTTGACGATCGCCCCTCCCCCCTGCTCCCTCATCGGCTCCGTGACCAGCCGGGCCATGCGGATCACATTGAGAAGGTACAGGTCCAGGGTCGCGTGCCAGTCCTGGTCGGTGATGTCGAGAAGGTGCGCCTCGACGGTAGGATCGTAGCGTCGCCCCGTCGGATCGCTGGAGCCCGGCGCGTGGCCAGTGTTGTTCACGATTCCATCGATCCGACCGAATCGGTCGAGGGCCAGCGCGACCAGCGCCGCCAGGTCGTCCGGTTCATCGACGGAGCCTTGGAAGCCCACGGCGCCCAGGTCCGACGCCAGATCCAGGACCGCTTCGGAGCGCGCCATTATCAACAGGCGATGACCTCGGTCGGCAAGCGTCCGGGCGCAGGCCTCGCCGATGCCGCTGCTCGCCGCGGTTACGATCGTGACCGGACTCTCCCTCATGTGCTCGCCTCTCGCTCCGCCATCCCCGAAAGCCCCCTTTCCCGCTCTGACAGTCATCGAATGTGCGTGGAAGATACGCCATCACACACATGCGGACAGCGGGTGCCTACCTCGACATCGACCCTATACCTGCGACAGGGGTCAGATCGTTCGACCGTGTGGGCTACCGCTAGCCGATCACCCCTCTGTGGCGCGCGGGATCACCCCCGTACCCCGGGAAGATCCGATTCACGTGCTCGGCACCCAGATGACTCGAGACCACCTCCGCGAACACGTCGCGGAAGTCCGTTGTGACGGCCAGGTCGCGACCCTCGTAGAGCTGCTCGCGCTCGAGACCCGGCCAGTCACCGAGGATGCGACCGCCCTTCACGGGCCCGCCCACAGCCAGCATGCAGTTCGCATGCCCGTGATCCGTGCCGCCCGATCCGTTTTCCGCGACGGTACGTCCGAATTCGGACATGGTCAGGATCACGACGTCCTCCATGCGGTCGCCGAGGTCGTCGTATAGAGCCCGGATGCCCCGACCGAGCTGCCCGAGGCGGCCGGCCAGCTGCCCCTGTGCGCCGCCCTGGCGCACGTGCGTATCCCAGCCGCCGAGATCCGCGAAGGCGATCTCCACGCCCACGTCCGCCTTTACGAGCTGTGCGATCTGACGGAGAGACCGACCGAAGTCTCCGTTCGGGTATTCGGCTCCACCCGACGGCTCGTAGCGACCGGGGTCGAGGGTCTCCAGGATGCGCACTGCCTCGAACGCCTCATCGGCGGCGGACGAAAGGGCGTCTCCCCTCTCCGTGCGGTAGAGACGCCGGAACGCCGATCCCACCTGATCGTCCCGTTGCACGCCGAAGTCGCTCAGGTTCGGGATGGCCAGGGCCGGATGACCGCCCTGCAGAGCCCGGGGCAGGGCGCTCGTCAGCGAGACCCCCCTCAGGGACGGGACGGTGGCCATCGCCACCTGTCCGACGGCGTGGTCCGCGGCGTGGGCGGCGGCGTCCTCGAGTGTGCGGCCTCCGCACTCAGCGCAGCCGGTGTCCTGAAGCACCCTGTTGAGCCACCCGTCGCTCGTCGACCTCACACCGGGCGTTCCCGTTTCCATGAAGTCCTGGGCGTCGAAATGGGAGCGGGTCGGGTGGGGTGATCCGACGGCGTGGACGACGGCCATCTCGCTTCGCCGGTAGAGCTCATCGAGGGGCTTGAGCGCCGGGTGCAGCCCGAAGAACCCGTCCAGATCGAGAGCGCTTCCCTCCCGGGAGCCGGGAGCCTGAATCCCGATGCTGCGACGCGAGTCGTAATAGCCCCGCTCTCCGAAGGGAACCACCATCGACAGCCCGTCGACGGCTCCCCGCTGAAAGATGCATATGAGCGTCTTCTTCCGGTCCGAACCCCGGGTGCCCGACATCAGGGGTTGGAGCAGGAAGTCGGGCGGTAGCCCGAGAGCCAGGAAGGCCAATGCACCCTGTTTGACGAAAACTCGTCGCTCTATGTCGTTCATCAGTGCCTCTGGAATTCAGGTGAGCCGAGAATCAAGCCAAGAGCACGGACGCCGCCTTCGTTCTCCTCCTGGGGAGGATTCGCCTGGAGGTCCTCCAGGATGACGGCCACGAGCTCCGACGGCTCGCTGGTCGGAAGCAGTGCGTTTACGAGGCCCGGGAGGCCGTCTCCTCCCCTCTTGTGGATCTCCCCGAACAGGAGATCGCCGTCGGGTCCCACACCCCGAAGTTCACCGGTCACGTAAGCGGTTGCGAAGTTCATGCGGGTCAGCATGGCTCCGCTCGAGGCCCACTGGGCGCTCGTCTCCGGGTATCCCGTCGGGGGCTCCGCCAGGTAGGGTGCCTCGCCCAGGGAGCGTAGTGGCTCCACGAGAACCCGTGCGTTCGGCATGCGGCCGTGGGTCATGCGGAGCGTGCTGGCCACGAGCAGGAAGGGGGATTTCACGCGGTTGCCCACGACAGCCGTGCCGTAGAATTCGTCCGCCGTAAACAGCGCCCTCGTCACCTCCCGTAGATCACCGCCTGTAGCCAGGAAGACGTCGGCCAGGTGGTCCACGAGGGCGGTGGGGGGCTCGTCCGCCACGAACCGGGTGGCCAGCTGGGTCGCCACATGCCGGGCGGTGGAGGGGTGGCGGGCGAGCATGCGAATCAGCTCGACACCCTCCTCATGGCCGCCGCCCGCATCGAAGACATGGGCCATGACCGTCTTCTCACCCGAGTCATGCAGCTCCGAGCGAAACCGGAACCGGTATGCTTCCTGGTAGTCGATGTCCGGCAGCACGAGGCGCCCGTCCTCGTAGGACGCGCGGGCCTGACGCATGTCCATGCGGTTCCCGGCCTGCTGGAAGGTCCAGCCCGTGAGGATGCGCGCGACGTCGACGACGTCCGCCTGGGTGTAGCCTCCGTCTACGCCCAGCGTGTGAAGCTCCATGAGCTCACGGGCATAGTTTTCGTTGAGGCCCGCCCGGCGGCGGCGCTGCTCCGCGTCCATGCGTTGCATGGCGCGCTCCCGGGCCTGGGCGGGCATCCTGCGCAGCCGCCCTGCAATGGCGTCGCGGCGTTCCCGAGCTTGACGAGAGCTATCGGGGGCCACGCTCTGGAAGTTGTCGAGGTAGAAGAGCATGGCCGGATGCTGGGCGGTAGCGAGGACCATGTCCTCGAACTTCCCGAATACGTGGGGCCGAATGGCGTTTCTTTCGTAGTCCGGGATCAGCCACCGGGTTGCGCCCTTGCCCCAAAAGACGTTGAAGTGGTCGAACCAGAAGGCCGTCATCATCTCCTCGAGCTGTCGCTCGGAGTGAACGGCTCTCGTGAGACGGGCGGTGGCCAGGTCGGCCAGGATCCGTCCGGGGCTGTGCTCGCCCAGCTCGCGGCGAAGACTGCGCCGCTCACTCTTGGGGAGCGAGTCGTCTTGAGCGAGCTCTCTGAGGGGCTGGAGCACCTGACCGGGAGGGTACTCGCTCAGCAGCTCGGCAAGGCTCATGGACGCTACCGGAGCCGTGGCGAGCAAGGGTGTGAGCGCCGAGTCGTCGATGCGCTCGGGATGCAGCTGCCGATCCAACCAGCCGGTGATCCCGGCCGAGAACACCGCGTCGATGTCCTGGGGCCGAGGGCCGTAGGTGGCCTCTGCAGGAGATGCACCCCCTGGGCCCGGTCCAGGCCTGCGGCGTCCTGGGCTGATGCCGCCCTAGCCTTGGCCACGCCGGGGAGTACGGTGACTGCTATGTAGAGCGAGGCTCTTGCGAGTGCGCTCATTGCGGAACTCCAGATAGGGTGGCTTTGCATACCTAGATGGGTGGGGCGTCCTTCACGTTAAACGTGCGTTCCGTGCCGCTCACGTCGAGGGTCACGATTTCACCCTCTGGCGTGCGATGTTCGAGCCACCGGACTCTACTCACCGTCCGGGATGCATCCCACGTCGTGGCGTACACGGGTCGGTTCTCGATCAGGGCCCCCCTTCGGCCCACCGCACCAAACTGTGGGCCCGTCCACGCCGGCGCCGTCCCAGCCTGACGCCGCTCTATCCGCTGGTCCAGCACCACCTCGAGACCCCCTTCGTCGCACAGGCCGCCGAGCAGACCCTATGGGGTACGAGGTCCCTCCGTGGGGGGATCCAGCGCGAGAGCCTCTCCAGCGGCTCGAGCGGAGCCAACACGAGCGCGGTGCGTCCGTGGAGGTCGGGCTCGGGGAGGCGATAGAGGTTCAGCCTTCCCGATACAGAGCCCGCATTGCCTCGACGTCGGCGGTGGAGAACGGCGAGGCGCCCCGGATGTCGTCCCGCCCTAGCAGCTTCTCCCGGAAGCGCCGGAAGTAGGCGACGAAGTCGCCGCCGTACTGGAAGGAATACATGATGTCGGCGAACGAGGCCGTGTGCACGAGCCCGAAGGCATGGCCCAGCTCGTGCACGCAGGTCAGGTACACGATCGTGTCCCTGAACAGGGGGTCGACCCTGGCCGCGGCCGCGATGTCGGGTCCGAGCCCTTCGGTGTCGGGCAGCACGAAGACATCGGTGGCCACGCGCCCATCGACGACGCGCCTCTGCATCTCGCCGTACAAGCCGCCGAGCGCAGGCACCCAGTAGATCCGGATCGTCGCCGTCGCCTCGGGCCCGGGCGTGACCTGGAGGTGTGGATCGACCTGACTCGCCCACGCTTCGATGGCCCAGGCCGCCAGGACCTCGTCGCCCTCCCGGAACCCCGACTCGGCCGAACCCTGCGCGACGAAGTAGGTGATCGGTGCGGAACGCTCGAAGGCCGGGTGCTGCGCGACCCCTGGTGCGGCCGTGGCCAGCACCGTGACGAAGCCGAGGGCGGCGACCCGGAGGGGACGGAAGCTCTGCATACGGGGAAAGTCGACTCAGCGGCGGCCGCCGGCAAGCACTGAATGGCGAGACGCTCGCCTCACCCCTCGCGCAGGGCGACGGAGGGGTCGAAGACCGTCAGCGCGGCCTGCCGTGAGACATCGCCTGCGCCTCGCAGACGTGGCTGGGCCGTTTTCCGAGTCGGACGGGAGAGACCTTGCGACTGCCTGAAGTGTGACCGACGCGTGGCCGAAATTGCGGTCGTCTTCAGGTGGCAACAGCAGAGGGTCCGACGAAGTCCGGTCGTGTCTCATCTGCGCCGTTTGACGCCGCGCGAGATCGAGCCTTCAAGCATGAAGCTTCGCCATCTGCTCAGGGATTCGCCATCTGCTCAGGGATAGGAATTCACTCTTCCTTGCATGGCCAGACGGTGAGTGGGCACCTTGGCCCGGACACGGCCGTGCGAGCGAGCGTTCCTGGGTGTCTCGGCTCGCCCAAGTCCGATGCCGGACTCCGAAAGGGCCTTTGTTCGCCTATCCTCTAGAACCCTGGTTGATAGGAACCTGTCAACCATCAGTGTAGGCCATGTGTAAAGGACCAGGTTAGGCTGTACCGATTGTACGGCTGACATGAGTTTACACGAACGCGAACCGGAGATGGTGAAGATGAGGTGGTTTGATCGGACCTTTGCCCTCGGTCTCGGCAACGAGTTCCTGCCCATGATTCTGGAGCGTCTCCGGGGCAGCCCCCTGCGGCTCGAGCATCTCGTCCGCTCGATCCCCGAGGGGCGGCTGTCGACCTCGCCCGACGGGACCTGGTCCGCTCAGGCAAACGTGGGGCACATCCTCGACCTGGAGCCACTCTGGTACGGACGACTCGAGGAGCTGCTGGCCGGCGCCGATGAGCTTCGGCCCGCCGATCTCACCAACCGGAAGACCCACGAAGCTGACCATGACGGCCGCCACATCGAAGAGCTGCTGGCCGGCTTTCAGGCCGAGCGCATGCGCCTGGTGGACCGCGCCGAGAGCGTGGACCCGGAACACCGAGGGGGTACGGCCCTTCACCCGCGACTGAAGCAGCCCATGAGCATGGCCGATCTCTTCTTCTTCGTCGCCGAGCACGACGATCAACACCTGGCCCGCATCCGGGAGCTCGGCGGCCGAGGGAACGACGGCCCGCCGCAGGAGGTGGGTCCATGAGGATCGGCTCAGAGGGGGACGTCTGGATCCGACCCGTCGTGTTGGAGGGGGAACTCGTGCGGTTGGTACCGCTGTGCGCCGAGCACGCGACGGAGCTGTGGAAGGTGGGCCGCGATCCGGACATCTGGCGCTGGATGCCCTGGACGATGGAGACCGAGGCGGACTTCGAGCGTCAGGCGGCCCTCGCTCTCGCGGCGGCGGAACGCGGCCTCGGGCAGACCTATGCGATCGAGGTACGAGCCGGTGACGTCATCGTTGGAAGCACGTCGTACCTCAACGCGGACGCCGTGACCCGAAGAGTCGAAATCGGAGCGACCTGGATCACGCCGGCGTGGCAACGCACCCGCGTCAACACCGACTGCAAGCTGCTCCTCATGCGCTACGCGTTCGAGGAACTCGGGGCGAACCGGGTGGAATTCAAGACCGATTCGCTGAACGTCCGGTCGCGTGCGGCCATCGCCAGAATCGGCGCCCAAGAAGAGGGTACGCTGCGTAACCACATGGTGCGGCCGGACGGATCGCTCAGACATAGCACGTACTTCGGCGTCACGGTCGAGGACTGGCCCCAAGTCGAGGAACACCTGAGAGAACTCCTGACTGCGTACGACGACTCCTCGATGTCTACCAGCTCTCGACGATCGCCCGAATCCAATGGTGATTCTGCACTTTACGCAATCGAGTAGGGGTGCTATTATTCATGCATGAACTTTGTAACACCTTTGCTGACAGCGGCTTCGGCCACCCGGTCTAGCTCTTTCTTCAGACGCTTGCCGAAGATTTTTTCGGCTAACTTCACGTCGTCCTCTTCCACCTTTGGAAGCTTCTGCTTTTTCCTAGGATTCTGACTCATGGACATCGTTTCCCTACTGGATCGTTTCGCTAACGAGGACACCTGCCGGAAGCACCTGGAAGCGCTGCGTTGGCCCAGTGGTGTGGCCTGCACCCGGTGCGGCGATATGGACGTGAGCCCGATCAAAGGCAGGGGCCAGTGGCACTGCGTCGGATGCGGCTACCATTTCAGCGTCAAGTCCGGCACGATCATGCATGACTCGCACCTGCCGCTCCGTAAGTGGTTTGCTGCCATCTACCTGCTCTGCCAGTCCAAGAAAGGCATGAGCGCCCACCAGTTGCACCGGACAATCGGCGTCGCCTACCGCACCGCTTGGTACCTGTGCCACCGCATCCGCGAGGCCATGGGCAACGATCCGCTGTCCGGCCCCACCTTGGTAGGTATCGTCGAAGTGGACGAAACCCTGGTCGGCGGCAAAGCCAAAGGCAAGGGCCGTGCCTACAAGGGAAATAAGCATTGGGTGGCCGGGGCCATCCAACGCGGCGGCCAGGTACGCCTTGAGAGCATCCCCAACATCCGGAAGCACACCCTTCATGACTTCATCGCCCGCACCGTCAGAGACGAGGCCGAGGCAATCTACACCGACGAACTCAAGTCCTACCTCGGGATCGCTGACGACGACACCCGCCATGAGACCGTCAGGCACTCCGAAGAGGAATGGGTCCTGGGCGACGTCCACACCAACGGCATTGAAGGCGTCTGGAGCCTCTTCAAGCGCTCTATCGTCGGATCGTTCCACAAGATCAGCGCCAAGCACATGGACCGCTATCTCAAAGAATTGGAGTGGCGCTACAACAACCGCGACAACCCGCACATCTTCCGCGACACTTTGGCCCGCATCGTGAACACCGATCCGCTGGAATACCGGACACTGGTAGACGGGCAGGCGGCCTAAATGGCCGCCCCCAACAGCATGGAGTACCTGCGCGTCAAGCTCCAACTGGCCTGACCCGATCATCCCTCGCCTGCCTTGCCCCATGCCTTAATCTTGTTGAGCACTCGCTTCCAGCACGGAGCACGACGCAGCGTGACTGCGGATTCTGGTACGCTGAAATGGAACCTTACCGGACCGGCAGATACTTTGTGGGTCTTCCCCGTAGAGTGTATCCGCAGCCACAGCCAGTTCATTGCCACCCCGGTACCCCACAGGATGGTGATGATCGCCGAGATAAGAGCTAGACCAGATCCTATTATATGCACCCATTCGACGGGGACCTGTTCAAACATCGCAGGCCACCTTCGTAACTGATCCAGTGTATCCGGCAGATATACAACCCAATTGAGTACCACCCCCACGATGACGATCCACCACAGCATGCTGATAGCCCTGATCTTGCGGAGCCACGTAATGATATCGGGACTATAGAGAGCTACAAGGCCACCCACCGCCACAAGGGCCACGCCTCCCCACAGGATGTCGCCAGGCACCGCGAATCGTTCTTCGACAAACAACCCGACTGCACCGATGACCACCTCCATCAGCCCAGCCGCCCAGTGTTTCCGCATGCCCCCACGCTATCGGGCTCCCCCGATTGTGCGTCAAGTGCAGAATCACGAATCCAATCGGAGAGAATCACCACGTCCTTCAAGTCGATGACCTCGATGGGGGAGTGCGAGTAGCGGAGGGGCCATCCGAAGGGGATGTCCACGACCCCCCACGACGCCCACACCGACCCGTCGTTGCCCCCGTTGGTGGTGCCCACCTGGAACGGTAGACCGCGGGCGCGCACGACTGCCACCAGCGAATCGAGCACGGCCGGCGGCGTAACCGAGGAGTTGTCCACCGCACGGGCCACCGGCCCCTTGCCGATCGGCGCCACCGCGAAGTTCTGCGGATCGATCGGCGTGTCTGCGGAGACGAACGTGTCCACCGGGTAGACCCGATCGGCATCGAAGCCGAGCGTGCGAGCGGCGTAGGCGCTGCCTACAAGCCCGATCTCCTCCTCGACCACCCACAGGAAGACGAACTCGTGCCGTGCGCTCGCCGGGTCCAGCTCCTGGAGCGCCAGGATCTGAGCCGCCGTGCCCACGCGATCGTCGAAGGACCGCCCGGTCGCGCGGGTGCCCGCGAGTCGGACGAACTCTTTGGGGTTGGTGACGGTCTGTCCCACTTCGATGCCCATCGCGTCGACTTCGGCCCGCGACCGGGCGCCTACGTCGACCCGCATCGGGTCGGGTGCGACCCTGCTGGGCACGCTGGTGTCTGCGCGGGGAACGAAGACCCCATTGATCGGTTCGTCCTCTTTGTGGACGATGGCCGGAGTGCCCTCCCACAGCGACAGGAGAAATCCACCGCGGCTCCGCACCGTCAGCAATCCGTCGTCACCGATCCCGGTGATCTGGAAGCCGGTCTCGTCCATGTGCGCGACGAACACGGACACGGGCTCTCCCCGACCCACACGAACCCAGACGTTGCCCGCCGAATCCACCTCCGGATCGGCCCAGTCGGGCAACGCGTCGAGGACCTCCTTACGCACTTCCCCCTCGTCACCCGAAACGCCGTACGTCTCCACGAGATTTTCCAGGAGACGAGCCGCCTTCTCGATCCGCTGCTGGCTCACCTGGCCATGGAGCGGCCCGACCGACAGAGCGAGCATGAATAGGGGGGCCCCCACCGCCCACCGTCCCATGGACACGCCCGTCACCTTCCCCCTCCGATCCACGACTCGATACTCCGAGTCAGCTCCCTCACCTCTCTCAGATCGATGGTCTCCACGGGCCAACCGTCGTAACGGGTCCCCAGCGCTCGCTGGTCGACCGACCCGAACATGTCGTCTAGGGTTCTCGGTGCCGGATAGTCCAGCAACAGCGTCTGCTCGAAGGGACCGTGCGTGTTCCCAACGGTCATCAGCCCGCGGTGACGGATGTGGCTCTCGACCACGAAGGCCGCCACGACCGTGCCGCGTGTGGCAGGTCGGTTCATGACGGCCCTGGCGAGGGCCGCACATGATCCGCGCTGCCCGGACTCCGGGCCGGCCAACAGGCTGTCCCCGTACTCGACCGGCGCTTTGAGCATCGTCACCGAGTTGACCATGTCGATCCCGATACCGCGGGCTTCTTCGCCGGAGCTGGCTCCTACGTCCACGTAAGCGTCGTCCACCAAAAACGCATCCATCGACGTGGGCCGCTCGCGCGCGAGATGCGTGGACCGTACGGCCATGACCCCCGCGATCGGTCCTTGATCCCCCCACACCGTCACCCGGTGCCCCTCGTGGGATTGATCGAAGATCCAAGGAGCGCCGCCTCCCACCCGCCGGAGGGTCAGCCAACCGTCATCCCGGATCCCACCCACGACGTACCCCCACTCGTCCATGGGGCACGCGACGAGGCGGCGAGGACTCCCGGATCCGAGAACGGCCACGACGCTTCCGGCTCGGTCACGCTCGGCCCCAGGCACCAGATCCTCGAGCACGAGGGCGAAGGTCTCCTCGTATCCGATGACCGCACTGAGGCCGGTGAACCAGCCGGCGAGATCCGGACCTTCGCGGGCCGTTTGGGCCAACGTCGACTGAGCCGAAAGCAGAACGGCGGCCACGAAGGCCGCCGCTCCCGTCAACGATATGGCACGCCGCCCCGCCATCGCGGCTAGACCCAGCCTCTGGACCGGAACGAGCGCAGCACGTCGGACCAGCGCTCCATGTCCTCCGGCAGACCGAAGGAGATGCGGGCGTAATCCGTCATCGGCGGGAAGATGCGACCCACCGCTATGCCCTCCATATGGAAGCGCTCGATGTAGGTTTCCGGATCCCCATTGATCTCGTGCATGAGGAAGTTCGTGTGGCTCGGCAGGTAGCCCAGGTCGGGCTCGTCCAACGTGGCCTGAACGATGCGACGCGACTCGTTGTTCATGGCCAGGGTGCGCTCGATGTGTCCCTCGTCCTTGAGGCTCGCCAGGCCCGCCTGGATACCCATCATGTTGCGGCTGCCTTGGGCGATGAACGCCCTGAATCGCTCCGCGGTGGTCGGATGTGCAATGCCGTACCCGAGACGGAGGCCGGCCATCCCGTAGATCTTGGAGAACGTCCGAGTGACCAGCACGTTCGGCCGATCGTGGACCCACTTGATGGCGGTCCAGTAGCCGGGCTCTTGTACCAACTCGAAATACGCTTCGTCGATGATGAAGAAGACCGACTCGGGAGCGTCCTGGATCCAGGCATCGATCTCGGAGCTGGGGGTGAGCGTGGCCGTTGGGTTGTTGGGGTTGCAGATGTAGACCACCGACGGCCGGCGCGCCCGCTCGGTAGCCTCCCTCATCCGTGCCACGTCATGGGCGTAGCGGAAGTCCAGCGGCACCTTGACGAGTTTGTAAGGATGGTTGTACGAGTAGTCGAGAGCGTCTTCGAAAGTCGGCTCCGCCATGATCAGAGGCATGTTCGGAGAGGACAGGGCCTGGATCGTGGCCTGGAGGATCTCGCTGGAGCCTCCTCCGGTGAAGATGTTCTCCGGCCGCACGTTCACTTTGGCGGCGATCGCCGGGAAGAGATCCGCCTCCCAGTTGTCCGTGTAACGGTTGGCCAACGTAATGGCCTCGATGACAGCCTCGCGCGCCACCTTGGACAAACCCATGGGGTTCTCGTTCGCGTTCAGGCGAAGCGAGCCGTCCGGAGCCAGGTGCGGCCGGGCCGACAGCAGAGCCGCCAACCGGTTGGTCTCGGCTGCTGCGGGGCCCGCGGTTGCCGTGGCGACCGAAGCCAGCGCGCCGGCTCTCAGGAATCCTCTGCGATCCATGGTCCATCTCCTCTGCAAGGCGGTATGTCGAGACCTGATAATTACGGGATGGAGGGTGGGTGTTCCAGGGTGTTCGCGGCCACCCCGAGGACCAGGGGCGACGCCCCTCAGCCTCCGGCGCTCAACGCGGCCGCCCGTTCACGCGCCCGGCGGGCGACCGGCGAGCTCCGCTGGCACCCACGGCTACGCGCAGCTTAAGTTCGGCCGTCGACCACCGCTCGCCGATCCAGGAGGTTCCATGAAGATTCGCGCTCCGCTACGTCGTATCTGCGGTCTCACCCTGATCGCCACGGCCTGCGCTCCGGGCGGCGAGAGAACGACTTCTCCCTCGAACGACGCGGTGCCCGAGGCACAATTCACGTTGCCGGCCGACAACACCCACGCACGGTGGAGCCGCACGATTCCGCCAGTGCTGACGGTTCCATCCGGGGCGGTCGTAGAGGTCTTCACGCAAGAAGCCACCGGGGGTCAGCTGTCCCTGGAATCCACGCTGAGCGATGTCGCGGCGCTAGACTTCGACCGGATCCATGCCCTGACCGGGCCGGTCTATGTAGAGGGCGCGCAGCCCGGCGACGTCTTGGCCGTGACCCTCCACGAAATCGAGGTGGGAGATTGGGGATGGGCCGCCATCGTTCCGGGGTTCGGATTCCTGGCCGACGTCTTCACCGAACCCTACCTGAAGCTCTTCGAGTTGGGGCCGGGAGCGACGCACGCGGTGTTCAACGACCGCATCAGGGTGCCTCTCGCACCCTTCGCGGGAGTGATGGGAGTCGCCCCGGACACAGACTCGCTCCTGGTCACCATCCCCCCGCGCGCCAATGGCGGGAACATGGACAACCGTCACATGACCGCGGGGACCACCGTCTACTTCCCGGTCTTCGTGGAGGGAGCACTATTCTCCCTCGGCGACACCCATGCAGTGCAAGGCAACGGCGAAATCTCGGGTACGGCGGTCGAGGCGCCGATGCGCATCGTCTACGAGTTGGAGGTTCGCAAGGGAGGACGGGCACTCAGGGAGCCGGAATACGAGAGCGACGAGTACTACGCCGTGACCGCTTTCGGCACGAGCATCGACGAAGCCGCGCGGAAGGCCTCTCTGTTCATGATCGACTACCTGGTGGCCGAGCACGGCATGGACCGAGCCGACGCGTACGTGTTGGCCTCACTCGCGGGTGACCTCAAGATCTCGGAGACCGTGGACATGCCACACTACCTGGTGAGCATGCACATGCCGAAAGAGGTGCTGGGAGTGGGCCGATAGACCGCGCAGGGCCGCAGCGCTCCAGCCTACCTGGCCGGTCGCTCGAGCTCTCCACCATGTAGCTCGTCGTAGAAATCGAACATCTCGCGGTTGTACTCCGGATCGCGGGCCTGTTCGAAGGGCTCGATGATCAGGAAGAGGGTCCTGAGCCGCTGGGGCATGGCCAGGTGTTGGCGCAGGTCACCGGGTTCGAGGAACCCCCGCGAGCAGAGCTGCTGGGCCTTGCGGAAATACGACTTGATCAGCCGGCGGGCGGCGTTGGTCTCCCGAACCACGGACCGTTCGTCGCCCGGAAGCTCATCGAGCGAGTCGAGCGCTCTGAACAGCTCGGCGGCCCAAGTCGCTCCACGGTCCTGCATCCACCGCCGCACGTGCCCGGCCGCCACGTAGTACTCGTCCGACCAGAACTGGTCGTGAAGGTGGGAAATGAGCAGTCCGCGGTCGGCCGGGGCCGGCTCCGTCACCGGTGGGCCGCCGCGTTGTACACTTCCTTGCGCCTGATGATGGTCCGCATCACCTCGTAATCGCGAATGCCATGGCCAAGGGCCGGAGGTGGCCCCCGTCCGGAGCAAGGTGCAGCCGGTCGGGGACAGGCAGCAAGTGCGGTTCGGGGGCCGACTAGTGTCGTGTCCCGGAAATACGGTGACGCACCGAGGGGACCGAAGCGCCGCCCTGGCAAGGCGAGACGACGAGGAATAGCAACGCTATTTCGAGGAGGAGCAACGCCGCCAGGGTGGATGCAGCGGTTCACGAGCCGAGCGCCTGCCCTGCTCGAGGCAAAGCGCACTGCACACCGCGAGACGATCGAGCGAAGCGAGATCAATGCCGGCGTATTTCCGGGACACGACACTAGCCCGAGGCTTCGCGGTGGGCGTCGCCCGAGCTCACCTCAGTGGCCCGGGCGATGGTCTCCCGGAGGACGACGGGTTCGACCGGTTTCGGCAAGAAGATGCCTCTCTGCCGCAGGCCCTCATGCCGGTCGAGTGCCCGGGCACCGAGTCGTGAGGTGAAGATCACGGGAAACGAAACGAGTCGCTCGGTCAGCGCCTCCCCGCCCCCGCCTTCCTCGAGCCGGCCTATGTCGACGATGAGCAGATTGAACGCGGGACTGGGGCCCTCCAAGGTTGGGATCCACTCTCCCAACGACTTCGCCACGACCACCGAGTGCCCATCCCGCACAAGCGATCGCTCGAGCACTCCGCCCACCAGGTCATCGTCGTCGACGAGCAAGATGCGAAGACCGCTCCGCGGCTCGTTCGCCTCCACGGTCGCGACGTCTGGGAGGGGTACCACCGACGCCTCCTTACACGGGAAGTAGACGTGGAAGGTGGAGCCCTCACTCTCATGGCTCTCGACGACGAGGCCTCCCCCGCAACTCTCGACGATTCGGCGAACCGTCCAAAGGCCGAAACCCGCTCCACGGCCCTGCTTCGTCGTGTAGTGCCGATCGAACAAGCGCTCTCGGTCCTCCCTGGTGATCCCAGACCCCCCGTCCGCGACCATGAGATGCACGTACCTCCCAGCGGGAAGGACACCGCCCTCCACGGTCATCGGTGCATAGACCTCGGCGTTCAGGGACCCGATCGTAATCGATCCACCCCGGGGCATCGCGTCCTTGGCATTCAAGACCAGGTTGAAGATCACTTGCTCGACCTGGACCGGATCGCACTCCGCGAGCCAAAGGTCCTCCTCGGAGCGGACGCTGAGTCCGATCTTCTGACCGAGCACCCGAGCCAGGATCGGTGCCAATCCGCGTGCCATCGTGGAGACGTTGGCGGCGCCGACCCTCTCACGCTGGCGCGTCGAGAACTCGAGAATCTGATTGACCAAGGCTGAACCACGGGCCGCCGCCCCCTCGACGATTCTCAGGTTGGCGCGGCTCACTCCCGAAAGCCCCTGCTCTTCAGCCACCAGCGGGGCGGTCGCCAGAATCGTGTTCAGCAGGTCACTGAAGTCGTTGGCCACCCCACCCATCAAGGCACCCAAAGACTCCATCCGCTGCGCGCGCCAGAGGCGCTCTTCCAGTCGAGATATCTCCTCGCGGTCGGAGGTGACGTCGTGCACGACGCCGAAGGCGCGCACCGGCACTCCGGGAAGCACGGCGAGATCTTCGCGAAGCCAGCGGACGTCTCCGTTTTCGGCAACGATACGATACTCGACCGACCCGCCGGCCCCACCCGTGAGCGACTCGAGCGCTCTAGCGAGCGCGTCGGCATCCTCCGGATGAACGCAACGCTCCCAGAGCTCCGGACTTTGTTCTAGCGAGAATGAGTCGAGGCCCGTGAGGGATTGCAGGGCCCCGCCGACGAAGAGGACCTCGGGTCGCTCGCCGAGACTGCGCAACGTTACCGCATACCCAGCCCCCGGTAGGTGGGGGGCGACCAGCTTCAGAACATCCTGAAATTGGTTCGTAGGCACGCTCGAAATCTCCCAAAACGGTCGGGAGCGGCGCACCCTGGGGGGATTTTAAAGGCAGGAACAGCCGATGCGCGCCCGCCAGGGTTTTGGTAACGGCCTCGGCCTTCCCGATTCAGCCTCGAGTGAGCCTGCGTCCGACCGCACGGGTGATGAAGCGCACTCGATCACGCAACGGCAGTCGGTGGAGATTCGTCTCCCTCCGCCTCCCGCCACCCGGCCTCGTAGAGGGTCTCCGGCCTCGGGCACCATGCAAGCTGCCAGAGCCCGGAACGGGCCCCGCACCGGCGCGAGGAGGGAAGTCGTCACGATCGGCCACCAGTTGGGGAGTGCTCGAAAGACGCGGGGGCGATAACGTGTCTGCAGGGTCGCCACCGCGGCAAGTACCGCTCGCCGCGGCAGATGGCGTCCGAGAGACGAATCGGGAGGAAGTGAGTGCAGAGACGAACCTGGCCGGCGCTGATCCTTCTGTCGACGGCGGCCTGTGGAGGAGAGCCACCGGCCCTGACGGTAGGAGATGTGTCCTTCTCCGAGAACGAGCTCCTCGGCCTCAGCTCGGCTCGACGGGGAGAGCTCGCGACCCTTGCGGCCTTCGGACTCTCACCCGCCCGAGGGGAGACCCTTGATGTGCTCGAGGCGCTGCTCGAGCGCTCACGCGACGAGGCCCTGCTCAGGCACGTTGCCGCCGAGATCGCGTTGCGCGATGCCCACGTCGACGACGAGCAACTACGGGCCCACTACCTCACCAACCCGGCCGTCGAGCTCACGGTCCGGCATGTGCTGTTCTTCTCCGAGCGGTGGCGGTCCCCCTCGCATCACGCTCAGGCTCGACGCAAGGCCGAGGCCGCCCTCGAGCGGCTCGGAGCGGGCGAGCCGTTCCCGGAGGTCGCTGCGGAACTCTCCGAGGAGCCGGGAGCCGAGGGACGCCAGGGTCTGCTGACCCCCGGTCGCGAGGGGTCCTGGGTCGCGGAGTTCTGGACCGCCGCTCGGGCACTGGAGGTCGGACAGATCAGCCCGGTGGTCGAGACCCAGTACGGGCTCCACGTGCTCCGCCTGGAGGGAAGGGAGATCGTGCCGTTCGAGGAAGCGCGCCCCACGGTGGTCCTGGAGGTGGCCGACCTCATGGGATCATTGGCCCAGGCACGGGAACGCTCCACCCTGGAGCAGGCGCGCGAGTTCGCGTTGTCGCTTCCCGAGGGCGAGCAAGCCCTCATCACCCGCGAGTTGGAGGATCGTATTCTCCGCTGGAACACGGCCCTCGGCTTCGGCCCGAACCTGACCCCTGCCCAGGTCGCCGAGGCCGCCCGAGCCGCGCTGGGCTCGACCGCTCAGGGCGCCACCATCGCCCGCAACGAGCTCGCCGCACTCAAGTCGCTGTTCGAGTCGGCGTACCCCATCGACATGTCACCCGGCCCCTAGTGTTCGCACCGACGTTGTGGCCGCCGTCCCCCCATTGCCGTCGACCGAACGAAACACTGGAGCGGTCCGGGCCGTAGAAGGAGGTCATGAAGGCTCAGACGAAGCGTAAGCTCGCGTTCCTCGGCGGTTTCGCCGCCTACTTCGGTACGCTCTGGTTCTTGTGGGACACACCGGCCGTGTATCCGCTGAAGGTCTTCGTGGTGCTCCTCCACGAAATCAGCCACGCGGTGGCGGCGGTCGCTACGGGCGGAACCATCGAGCGGATCGTCCTCGACCCCAACCAGGGTGGGGCGTGTTACTGCCCCGGTGAGAACGCCTTCGCGACGTTGTCCGCGGGTTATCTCGGTAGCTTGGCGTGGGGAAGCCTCTTGGTAGTGGCGGGACAGGCCAAACGCATCAACGGCCGGTGGGTCACCGGTGCGGTGGGGATTTTGGTTGTCGCCCTCACGCTCGCGTACGTCAGAAGTACGTTCGGTTTCGGTTTCGGGCTCGCCTTCGGAATCGCCCTCGTCATCGGGGCCGTCAAGCTGTCGAGTGCGGTCAACCAGGGAGTGTTGCTCACGCTGGGGCTGACGAGCTGTCTCTACGCCATTCTCGACATCAAGAGCGACATTCTGGACCGGCCCGAACTCCAATCCGACGCCGCCATGCTGGGTGACCTGACGGGGATACACACGGTGGTCTGGGGCAGCCTCTGGATCACGATAGCCGTCCTGGCGAGCGGCTGGCTCTTCCACAGGTCGTACCACAACGCCTGACCGACACCACATATGGTAGTGTCACGCCGCTCAACACGCCGCCGACAATTTCTCCTTGATCTCGCCGGCTCAGATCCTTAGCTTGGCGTTGACCTTGATTGGTCCTGGGCCGCCCCAAAACCCTCAGAGAGGGGGAGGACGCGGACCGCGGGTCCTCGAGCCCGCCGGCGATAAGCCCACAGTCGAACTGAGAATGAGGAGGTGATCAATTGTCTAGTCCATGTAGCCTGTCCAACCTGGCAAGGGCAAGCGATCGCCGCTTCGGTCAGTAGGAGCGGAATCGGCTTCACCTGTTTGCGCCATTAGCGGCCATCGCGCCGGGTTGCGACAGACAAAAACGCGCCGTTGGGAGCACCTGACCCGACGGCGCGTTTCTCTTTGTCCGGACTTCCCGGGGCGCGGCCCGGGCGCACAGGTCAACCGAAGTAGCCTGGCGCGTTCCCCGGCTTCCACTTGATGTTGCAGCCGACGCTCGGCACCTGTTCGCCCGCGACGGGCCTGCCCTCCAGAAGTGCATCGGCCGCCTCCCGCAAGTCGTGTCCGTCCACCGGCAGTCCGTTGCTGGGCCGGCTGTCGTCGAACTGCCCCCGGTACGCCAGACGCCGTTCTCCATCGAAGAGGAAGAAGTCGGGCGTACACGCGGCTGCATACGCCTTGGCCACCGACTGATCTTCGTCGAACAGATACGGAAACGTGTATCCCACCTGCTCGACTTCGAGGACCATCATCGCGGGACTGTCGTCCGGGTGCGTCTCGATGTCGTTCGAGTTGATGCCTACCACGGCGAGCCCCTTCTCCTGATACTCCCGCACGAAATTGGCCAATTCGGCACGCACGTGCTTCACGAACGGACAGTGGTTGCTGAGGAACACCACGAGCAGGCCGCGGGCTTTCGCGAAGTCGTCTCTCGCGACCCTGCG
Source organism: Longimicrobiales bacterium (assembly GCA_965226925.1). GTDB lineage: Bacteria > Gemmatimonadota > Gemmatimonadetes > Longimicrobiales > Gaopeijiaceae > CBDDCX01. Next base: position 638,104 of record CBDDEN010000010.1, read on the forward strand.
ACCCTCGGTGTCCGGGAGCGCGAAATCTGGAGCCTCCATCCCGATCGGGGCCATCGTCGATGCGGTTTTGACCACGGTATACTCCTAGCTTTGGTCCCCGTCCTTGAGCTGCTGCGGCAACGTGACGAGATCCAGAATCTTGAAGCGCCGCTCGCCCACGGGCAGCACGATCGTGACCTCTTCGGTCTGACGGGCTCCCATGAGACCCCGCCCGATGGGTGAGGCCATCGAAACCTGCCCGCCGTCCAAGTCCATGAAGTCGCCCGCTACGATGGTGAGGTGCCTCACCTCGTCGAGTTCCAGGTCGTGGATCTCGACCTTGGAACCGAAGCCGACCCGATCGGCCGGCATGGCGCTGACGTCGATCTTGGACAGTTCCGACATGCGCCTCGTGAGGTGACCGAGTCGTGCCTGCACGAACTGCTGTCGCTCCAGGGCCGACTTGTATTCGGAGTTCTCGCGCAGGTCGCCCAACTCGACGGCCTTCTGAATGCGATCGGGGAGAAGGACGTTGAGCTCCTGCGTCAGCCCGACGATCTCCGCTTCGATCTTCTCCCGAATCTCATCCAACATGAGGCATCGATCCTGAGTGCATTGCCAACTTTACGGGCCTGGGAAGCCCTCAGCGAAAAAAGCCGCCCTCTCCGGTTCCGGACCCGAGGGGCGGCCAACGCACGTAAGTTAGCGTCTCCCCCTGTTTGAACGGAAGGGAGTCTTCGTCGAGGCCGCGGGATTCCGCACCTCGTCCCGGCGCTTTCGCCTACCCTTCGCGCTCCAGCGTTCGGGTCAGGCAGGTCGGTCCGCCCGATCCGTTGAGGCAGATCTCGGAGCCCTCGAACGAGTGGACCTCGACTCCGGAGGCCTCCATGCGCCGGCGCGTCTCGGGGCTACCCTCCACCGCGACACATCGGCGAGGCGCGAGGGTCAGCACGTTACAGCCCAGGGTGTCGAACTCCTCCTCCGGAACCTCCACCAGCTCGAAGCCTCGCGTGAGGAGTAGCTCGCGAAACGGAACCTGTCAACGACAATGGGACACTCTACGGGATTAATTAAAGAGCAATTTCCTGTGTGGAGAGGGGTGTGGTGGGAGGATTGATCCAGACGGCCTCCGGGAGCGGTTTGGGTTTGGGAACGCCTCTGACGAAGCGTTCGGGATGGGTGGTCCATGCCGTGTTGAGCACGGTTGTCCTGCGGGCGATAACGTTGTCGGCGCGCCCGAAGTGCACTTGTTCGGGGGTCAGCATCGAGATGCCCCCGTGCCTGTGCTCGGCATTGTACCAACGGAAGAACGATCGACAGAAGGTCTTGGCCTGGCCCTGGTCTCCGAACCGTCCGGGAAACGAGGGATGGTACTTCAAGGTCTTGAACTGAGCCTCGGAGAACGGATTGTCATCCGAGACCTGAGGCCGGCTCAACGAGCGGGTCACGCCGAGGTCAGCGAGAAGTTGAGCGGTGCATTGGCTCGTCATTGGAGCTCCCCGATCCGAGTGCAGGGTCAGGACCCGGGGCTGGACGCCATGCTTCAGGCAGCTCTGCTGGATCAACCGGCCGGCCAGGGCCGAGTTCTCCCGGTCCGCCACCATCCAGCCCACGACGTAGCGGCTGTAGATGTCCAGGATCACGTACAGGTAGTAGTAGCTCCACTTCTTCGGCCCCAGCAGCCGCGTGATGTCCCAGGACCACACCTGGTTCGGCGCCGTGGCCATCAACTCGGGCTTCTTGTACTCGGGATGGGTGCGCTGCGCCCGGCGTTCCTGAACCGGCACCTCGGAGGCCAGAACACGATACATCGTGCGTTCGCTGCACAGGTAGACCTCTTCGTCGAGCAGCGTGGCCACCACCTCGGCGGGTGAGCGGTCCACGAACCGCTCCGAACACAGCGTGTCGAAGACCTCGCCTCGTTCCGTCTCGCTCAATGCCCGGGCGGGCGTCGGGCGGGGCTGCCGTTGCCCGGTCGATGGGCCTCGACGACGGTACAACGTCGATCGGCAGACCTCGAGGGCCGCGCACGCCGGTTTTACACCGACGTGCTTAGCCAGCTCATCGGCCGCCTTCAAGAGTTCGTCCCGTCGTCGAGGCTTATCCCCAGCAGCCCCGCAACTTTTCCCTGCACGTCGATGATCAGGTGTGCCTTCCTGAGCTCATCCTCGAGCCGAGCATTGCGGCGCTCCAGCTTGCGTACCTTCTCATCCAGAGGATTTCGCTCCGGCTTGCGGCCGCGTTTCTTCGACAGGGCCTTCAGCGACCCGCTATGCGCCGCCTTGCGCCACGTCGTCACGAGCTGGCCCACCTCGCCGGGCTCGCACCGGGTGCGACGAGTACAGGCCCTCGCGCCGCAGGAGCTGGCCCACCTCGCCGGGCTCGGTGCACCGGTCCGCTTCTTCGACGATCCGCAGCTTGTACGACGGACTGAACCGCCGGCGTAGCGGCCTATCTACTACCTCCGGGTCCGCAGGAGCTGCCGCGCTTCGCTTGGCCCCCCCGGTTCGAGGGGCACTACCATTCTCTTCCATTCTCTCTCGCAGTCCCAACATGTTCGTTTTCTCTGCCTTCGCCCTACTCTAATTCTTTGCGTGCTCTGTGTCTCACGTACGTTGGCAGAGAGGGAAAGGGAACCGGCATGAGAGGCGAATAGACCACGGCCAGATCGTGATCGACGAGGCTCACGATCGACATGAGATGGAACACTTCCGCGGGCCCGCGGAAGTGCGGAAGCGTGACCGTTACGACCTCCACGTCGGGGCCGACGAGTTCGCCGAGCTGACGGATACCCTCCGCATTGGTACGGTAACCCTGGCCCACGGCCAACGTGTTGCGGTCCAACCACACGACGTCGTCGCCGAGCTGACGGATACCCTCCGCATTGGTACGGTAACCCTGGCCCACGGCCAACGTGTTGCCCCCCCTCCAACCGCCCGTCGCCGTCGATCCCCGAAAGCACGGGGACACCCCAAGCGCCGTACGCGAGGCGCTGCGCCGCCGGCTCCCCTCGACGCGCGGCCTTGCCCATGCGGCACGCGATGACACCGGCGTCGGTGACTACGGCGGCGTCTCGAGCGTAGATCGAGTCGAGGCCGACGTCGTCCGCTTCGGGCAAGAAGAGCACCTCGGTGCCCAACTGCTCCGAAAGCTCCACGAAAACGTCGAATTGACGCGCCGCGACGACGGGATCGGGGCGGCTCAGATATCCCAAGGCCTCCCACTGCGCGTCGACGGCGTCGTCGCTCACGAACGCGACGCTCGGGTGTTTTAGAACCGCCCGGTGAAGCCGGCCGACATCGGATTGGTATGTGGTGCTCACCGGCGGCATGCTCGGGGACGGCCCCGTCGCCGTCAAGGACCGCACGGCTACTCCGACCTCAGCGTGCCGGGGGTGACGTTCGATGCCCGACGGTCGGCGAGCCTACCCGTCCCGGGGGTCTCCCTCGTCGAGGACCTTTTGGGTACGCCCGGCACGGTAACGCCGCACGGCTTCACGGACCTCGGGGTACTTGTTCCCCAGCAGCTGCCCGGCGAGCAGCCCGGCGTTGGTCGCCCCGGCATTCCCGATCGCCAAGGTGCCGACCGGTATCCCGGCCGGCATCTGCACGATGGAGAGCAGGGAGTCCAGACCGTCCAGAGCCCAGGCCTTCATGGGAACGCCCAGGACGGGGACGACGGTCTTGGCCGCCATCATCCCTCCGAGGTGGGCGGCACCGCCGGCGCCCGTGATGATGACCTCGAGTCCCCGCTCCTCGGCGGTCGCGGCATACTCGATACAGAGGTCTGGAGTGCGGTGACCGGAGATGACCCGGACCTCGTGAGGGATCCCGAGGGCCTCCAGTGCGTCAACGGCTCGGCTCATGGTATCCCAGTCGGACCGGGAGCCCATGACCACGCCCACGAGCGGTTTCGATTCGTTCATGGAAGAGAGCTTGTATCGGGCGCAGACGCAGGTCAAGAGCCGGAGGGGGCATCTCGACAAGGACAGCCCGGCAGCCTACTCTCGGCTGCACCATGACCGACTCGATTCGACCTCCCGAGGGGCCCGCGAGCTGGCCGGCCGACCGGCCGGATTTGCTGGCTTTCCTCCCGATGATCCAGGTGGCATGGAGCGACGGAGTCCTCACCCCCCTGGAAATGGAGGCTCTGTGCGAAGCGCTGGAGGGGCAGGAGTGGCTCGATGCCCCGGCACGCGAGATCCTCAGGACGTGGCTCCGCCCGCAGTCGCCACCGACCCCGACGGCCGTGGCCGAGCTCCGCGAGATCATACGTAGCTGGTGGCCGGAGGACCGCCGCGCACCGCAATCGCTTTCGGGCCTCGGGCTCGAACTGATCCGAGGGGCTGGGCTGACCACGGGGCCCTGGGGTCACGACGGGGCGCCGGAAGCCCTCGCCCTCGCCGAGAAGCGCCTCGGCGTGCACGGGCCGGAGGCGGTCCGTGAGTTGCTGGGTATCTCGCCCGCCACGGAGGCCATTCGACGTCGGTATGGCCCCTTTTGGATCCGCTCGCTCGACCGATACCTGAACGCCACTCACGGCGACACGCGAGCGAGCGTCCTGGAACTCATGAAAACGCCCGAGTTGGCACTTCCGTTGGGGCTACCCCGGAACGAATACCGGGAACGGGTGCTCGACGCGCTCCACGTCCTCGCGAAGGAGGGCCTGGGCAGCCTGGGATATCCGGTGGCCTACGGCGGCCGCGACGACCCGGGCGCGGCCATCTCCGTGTTCGAGACGTTGGCCTACGGCGACCTCAGCGTCCTGGTCAAGTTCGGAGTGCAATTCGGACTGTGGGGTGGAAGCGTGCTTCAACTCGGCACCGAACGACACCACGAGGCCTACCTCGCCGGGATCGGCTCCCTCCAGATTCCGGGTTGTTACGGAATGACAGAGACGGGGCACGGCTCCAACGTCCGGGAGATCGAGACGGTCGCCCGTTACGACGCGGGATCCGGCGAATTCGTAATCGACACCCCGACACCCGACGCCCAAAAGGACTGGATCGGCAATGCGGCCTTGCATGGCCGTGAGGCCACCATCTTCGCTCAGTTGGAGGTAGACGGCACCCGGCATGGCGTGCACGCTTTCGTGGTCCCCATTCGGGACGGACGCGGCCGGCCGCGTCCGGGCGTGAGCATTACCGACCGGGGCGACAAGGTCGGCCTGAACGGGATCGACAACGGGACCCTGGCGTTCGACGAGGTGCGTATCCCTCGCGACAATCTTCTCGATCGCTTCGGCGAGGTCTCCTCGGAGGGTGTCTACTCCAGCTCCATCCCGAGCGACGGGCGGCGCTTCTTCACTATGCTCGGCACCCTTGTTTCCGGCCGCGTGAGCGTGGCGGCGGCGTCCGTGAGCACCGCGAAGACCGCGCTCACCGTGGCAATACGTTATGGAGACGAACGACGGCAGTTCGGGCCGTCCGGTTCGGGCGAGGTGCGGATCCTGGACTACCGAATCCACCAGCGCCTCTTGCTCCCCCGCCTCGCCACGACGTACGGACTGCACTTCGCCGTTCGAGACCTGATCGGTCGCTACACGGATGAGGACGGAGGGCCCGACCAGGCCGTGGAGGTGGACGCGGCCGGCTTGAAGGCCTATGCGTCCGCCCACGCCGTGGCCACGATCCAGGCCTGCCGGGAAGCCTGTGGCGGCCAGGGGTATCTGGCAGCCAACCGCCTGGGTGCCCTCCGTGACGATGTCGACGTCTTCACGACGTTCGAGGGGGCCAACCCGGTCCTGCTGCAGCTCGTCGCCAAGGGGCTCTTGTCGGGATATCGCGACCAGATGGGAGACCTGAGACTGTTGGGGGTCGTGCGACACGTGGCCGAGCGGGCCGGAGTGCGCCTGACCGAGATGAACCCCCTCATCACTCGGAAGACCGACGAGGATCACCTCCGTGACCCCGATTTCCACCTGGCGGCGTTCCGTTACCGGGAGGATCGGCTGTTGGCCTCCGCGGCCAGGCGCCTCAGAGACCTTTTCGGAGACGGCGCGAATCCCTTCGAGGCCATGAACCTGACGCAGGACCACCTCGTAACCCTCGCCAACGCTCACGTCGAGCGCCTGATCATGGAGTGTTTTCGGCAAGCCGTCATTCGTGCGCCGACCCCGGGGCTGTCGGACGCCATGGACGGGCTCGCGACGTTTTACGCCCTGGCCACGATCGAGACCAACCGAGCCTGGTTCCTCGAGAGCGGATACGTGGAACCGGCCAAGGCCCGCGCCGTCCGTCGTTTGGTCAACGATCTCTGCTCCGAGGTGAGGCAACAGGCCGTCTTCCTGGTGGACGGATTCGGCATTCCCGACGAGGTGCTGCGGTCCCCGATCGCGCCGGAAGGTGGGGGCTCGAGTCAGGCGTGAGGGGCCCGGCGGACCGCGTGTCTCACCCCGTTTGGACAGGGCGTCATTTCTCCACCCGGAAAAGAAACACTTGTTTCCAGAAAACTCGCTCCGCATCTTTCAGGGTGTTCGAGACACTTCGACTTCCCAGGAAGGGACATATGGCTCGTAAGATCGTGTCTGCCTGCGCGTTGGCGCTTAGCCTGTGGGTGGTGACCCCAGCTCTGGCACAGACGCCGGTCTGGTCGGCGGAACGCCCGGACGGGCATGCCCCATCCGGGGTCATGGCCGACTACTCACTCGAGGGGGGCGAATTCTACTTCGGCTACCGGTACTACCGGACGGACTTCGCTGGAACGCTGGTCGGAACCACACCGTTCTTCTCCGACGAGGTTCTGGACTTCTTCGCGGTGGCGCCCCTGACCATGCAGACGCAGAGTCACGAGGTGGCGCTACGGTTGGGCCTTTCCGACAACGTGTCCGTTTCCGTGTCGATGCCGTTCCTCATGAACACGATGTGGAACGTGACGGAGGATGACGAGTTCTTCCGGACCGAATCGAACGACATCGGTGACTTGAGCGTCCGCCTCCTTTTCGACCTGTTCGAGATCGATCAGTACCGGATGCATCTCATGTTGGGAGGCACAGCCCCGACCGGAGAGACCGGAGACACGGACCAGACGCCCCTTTCCGGCACCGGCTCCGACGTCCTCCCATTCCCCATGCAAACCGGCGCCGGCGTGCCCGACATTCTCGGCGGTCTGGCCTTCTCCGCTCAGAACGCAAGAGCCAGTGTCGGAGCGCAGGCCAACGTCACCATCCGGGCCTTCGATAACTCGGAGAACTACCGCCTCGGAGACGCGTTCGAGTTCACCGCCTGGGGTGCTCACACAATCAACGACTGGCTGAGCGTATCGGCCAGGGTTCTCTACGAGACCGTGGGCGAAACCGAGGGCATCGATGTGCGCACCGACGGAGAGGTCGACCCGAGTGCCAACCCGTTCGCGCAGGGCGGCGAGCGTGTGTATTTGCCGTTCGGAGTCAACCTCCACTTCCGGGACGGCGCGCTGTCCGGCCACCGCCTCGCGGTCGAGTGGTACTACCCCGTCCATCAAGACCTGAACGGGCCTCAACTGTCCGCGGACAAGAGCTTCGTGGTTTCCTGGCAGACCGTCTTCTAGGGCGCCGATCAGGACGCCCCGTCCGGCTCTGCCGGACGGGGCGTCCTGCTTTGGTCGCTTTTTCGGTCAGACC
>CBDDEN010000011.1:0-232500 GCA_965226925.1 Longimicrobiales bacterium
TGAGCTCAGGAAGGCACACCTGATCATCGACGTGCAGGGAAAAGTTGCGGGGCTGCTGGGGATAAGCCTCGACGACGGGACGAACTCTTGAAGGCGGCCGATGAGCTGGCTAAGCACGTCGGTGTAAAACCGGCGTGCGCGGCCCTCGAGGTCTGCCGATCGACGTTGTACCGTCGTCGAGGCCCATCGACCGGGCAACGGCAGCCCCGCCCGACGCCCGCCCGGGCATTGAGCGAGACGGAACGAGGCGAGGTCTTCGACACGCTGTGTTCGGAGCGGTTCGTGGACCGCTCACCCGCCGAGGTGGTGGCCACGCTGCTCGACGAAGAGGTCTACCTGTGCAGCGAACGCACGATGTATCGTGTTCTGGCCTCCGAGGTGCCGGTTCAGGAACGCCGGGCGCAGCGCACCCATCCCGAGTACAAGAAGCCCGAGTTGATGGCCACGGCGCCGAACCAGGTGTGGTCCTGGGACATCACGCGGCTGCTGGGGCCGAAGAAGTGGAGCTACTACTACCTGTACGTGATCCTGGACATCTACAGCCGCTACGTCGTGGGCTGGATGGTGGCGGACCGGGAGAACTCGGCCCTGGCCGGCCGGTTGATCCAGCAGAGCTGCCTGAAGCATGGCGTCCAGCCCCGGGTCCTGACCCTGCACTCGGATCGGGGAGCTCCAATGACGAGCCAATGCACCGCTCAACTTCTCGCTGACCTCGGCGTGACCCGCTCGTTGAGCCGGCCTCAGGTCTCGGATGACAATCCGTTCTCCGAGGCTCAGTTCAAGACCTTGAAGTACCATCCCTCGTTTCCCGGACGGTTCGGAGACCAGGGCCAGGCCAAGACCTTCTGTCGATCGTTCTTCCGTTGGTACAATGCCGAGCACAGGCACGGGGGCATCTCGATGCTGACCCCCGAACAAGTGCACTTCGGGCGCGCCGACAACGTTATCGCCCGCAGGACAACCGTGCTCAACACGGCATGGACCACCCATCCCGAACGCTTCGTCAGAGGCGTTCCCAAACCCAAACCGCTCCCGGAGGCCGTCTGGATCAATCCTCCCACCACACCCCTCTCCACACAGGAAATTGCTCTTTAATTAATCCCGTAGAGTGTCCCATTGTCGTTGACAGGTTCCGGAGCGCCTGTTCGGATGGCCACCGTACCAACGATTCTCGTACGTCTTCGACCCACTGCGCGTAGTTCCTGTCGGGGCCAAAGACGATTCGGTTCAGGTTGAGACAGGGGGCGATCGTGTTGGTCAGGGCAAAGGACTCCCATCGGAGACCCCTCAGCGTCACGGGGCTGACCGCGATCGCAGGGAGCTCGGCGAGCGTCCCCTGCAAGGTCTCCGAACGCCCCTGTGTCAGCACTTCCGCGGCTCGCTCGGCGGCGCCCCGAGCTTGCCGCAACGCCGCCAGATCCGCGGTTCGGCCCGTGGCCTCATAGAAGGCGTCGAGCGCCGTCGCTCCCAGGTTGACCAACGAGAAGCCGATCAGGTTGTCGATGAGCGTCGGGCCGTCGTCGGCGAGGAGAAAACCGAGGGAGAGGACCTCCCGTATAGTCTGTTCTGCCTGAGGTCCGTCCCCGATCGCCAACTGGTGGACGGCCAGGCCCAGGTGTGCATTGGCCCCCAGAGTAAGGAGGTTGAACCTCGGGACCGGAAGCGTGGCCATCCCCACGCCGACGAACGGCGTCTGCCAGCGTCCCGCCATAGCATCGAGCTCTGCCGCCGCGGCCAGGCGTGAAAAATCGCCGTGGGCTTCGTGCGCGGCCATACCGGCCAGGTAATCGAGTGCGTCCGACGGCAGCGACGTGGCGCGGGGCAGCAGCTCTTCACCCCAACGTCGCGGATCGACGCCCGTCGGTCCGCCCGAAACGTCGCCGAGCGGGAACCAAGGCTCGAAGTACCTCTGCTGCGGGGGAAGCTCGCCCGGAGTGTTCCCGGACCTGCGGCCGACGTACATCAACGTCTGAAGCAGGCGACCGGCCTCCACGGGGTTCAGACTGGCATCCGTGGGCAATCGATAGGGGCGATACGCCTCGGCACGCGCTGCCCTCTCCTGCGTCTGCGCGAATCTCGGAATCGCGACCGCCGCCATGATCGGCCCGATGGCCGATGTCGGTGCCAAGGTAAACGGGGGCAAGACGGCGACGACCCCCAGCAAACCCACTCCGGCAGCCGTGAGCCTCAGGATCCTCGCTTGGCGGGGCGACGAGCCGGACGCCCGCCACTCCACGTGGCCGGCCAGCTGGCCTTGCCACTGCTCTACCTCACTGACCTCGACTTCCTCCGCCCAAGGCTGGCTAAACCACACTCTGCGCGCCCGTCGGACAAGGTGGGGCTCCCCGGTTCTTACGAGGAGCGCCATGAGCAGGCACACGGCGGCCGGTCCCAGTGTGAACAGGATCACGCCGGTGGCCGTCAGGTTGCCGTTGGCCGCGAGGAGCATCGCGACAGCAAGACCTGATGCGAGCCACACTACGGAGATCACCTGGAGAGCGGCGCCGACGAGGCGCAGTCCGGCAACCATCCTGCGCTGGCCCTCACCCAGAGTCGCATACCACCTGGCTCCCTGAAGCAGGAAGCCGGTGTCGCGGCGCACGTCGCAGGCGACGTGAGCCACCAGCCGCCACCGATATCCCCTCTCGACGACTCGGGCGGCCCTTCGGAGCAGACGCACCAGCGTCACGAATGCCTCCAGAACCAGACCGAGCCCCACACCGGTGGTGATCAGGATGACCCACCAGGCGCTTCCGAGCGGACCCAGGCTCCAAAAGTCCTGTTCCAGCGAGATCGAAAGAAGAAGCGGGAAGACGAGGATCAAGGCGGCCAGAGTGCCACTACGCACTACGTTCCAGACGTCCCCCTGGAGTCGTTCCAGACCCGGGGGGGGCCAACGGAGATTCGCCTCGTCGGCCGTCTTCTCCAACGGTGTCCGTGTCTCAGCACCGCCTGTCGATCGTTCCATCGCCGCTCACGCTCAGGAAAACGGACACCCCATCAATATACCTGAGCGCATCGCCCAAAGAGCAAGGGGAAGGGGAAGGGCCCCGAGGGACTCCCGCGTGCTAGCCCCCCTCCCCCATCGCCACGCCATGGCGATCACAACCATCTCGGGAAAGGGACCACCACCTGGTCCGTATTAGTCAAAGTAGGGTATTGTCGTAGAGGGGTGGCATCAGACCAGGGACCGGGTGACTGGTCCCCACCGAGGGAGCGAACCGATGTCCTTCAAAGCCCGCAGCACCGCGCTCCTGATCCCGCTCCTGCTGGCCTCCTGCCAGACGGCACGGTTCCCAGACGGTCAAGCTCGCCCGGACAGCGGCATCGACATGCGCGACGGAGCCATCATTCTGACGGGCACGGCGTTGACTGACGGGCGGGGCTCTATCCTCGGGACCATGGAGGGCAAGGTTCCCAACATGAAGGTACGGCGGTCGGGGGGGCGCTGTCCCTAGGTCAACATCCGCCAGCAGATAGCCTTTCAGCGGGACATCAGGCCCAAGGTATACGTGGACGGCACGCTCTCGACGGATACGTGTATTCTCGAGTCCCTTCGTAGCCACGACGTCCAGTCGGTGGAGGTGTATCCGCAGGGTTTCACGAAGCGTCCCGGATACGCCACCCACGCACACGGCCTGATCCTGATCTTCATGCGCGGGATCGGCTGAACTGCTACACGGGCTGGCGAGGCGAGACGGAAGGCAACGAAGACGCCCCCCGTGGAAGAACCACGAGGGGCGTTTCGTTGCAGGGTGATCCGCGAAGCTAGTTCACGTCCCACCAGACCGGGGTGACCAAGTCGAGCCCGCCACCCTGACGCGAAATGGCCGCGTTCATGTTGGCGCTGTTCAACGACTGCTCACTGTCCGGGTAGGAGAAACGAATCGGAATCCGGCTGATGATCAGGTCCGGACCGGCAACGAGCGTCGGCGAATCCACGCGACGCCAGTTGGAGTAAGCTTCCTGGCCGTTCATCCAGAGGGCGATCCACTTCTGGAGATGGATGTCATCCATTCCCGTGTACGCGATCGCCGGCTGAGCCAGATAGGCCGTGATCTCCGCGTCCGTGGGACCGACCCCGTACGCGTCATACATGTTCATGTTCGCCTCGATGGCGTCCATGTAGTAATCCGCGGGATCTCCACTGATCCAACCCCTCGCCGCGGCTTCCGCCTGGAGGAATAGGACTTCGGAGTACGTCATGAGCGCGCTTGGTGTAGCGGCACCGTCCGCACGCCAGAAGTCGCCGATGCGAGAGAAGAACGCCAGCGACTGACCCGGAGGCAGGTCGTCCCTGCCGTTCCCGTGGCCTCGATATTCGCCGTCCACCGAGGCCGGCTCCGCGTAGAGCATAAGGCGCGGATCGTTGAGGCCTGCCAGCATGTCGATCATCGTCGCACTCACGCCGTTGTCGTCACGCGTGAGGTAGTTCTCGTAGAAGGGATTCTCATACGGAGTCCCCGGATACTCGAGAAACGCGTTGTCCGCGTTGCTCGTGAAGCCCCCAGCCGCGAACGCGGCCATGAACTCGGTCCGTGCCTTGCCGGCGTCGACCTCCGAAAGCCGCATGGCCAAACGCATGCGGAGCGAATTGGCGAACTTCCGCCAACTAGTGAAGTCGTTACCGTACAGAATATCGCCGGCGGCGAAGTCGGTAGAGCCTCCACCCACGAGAGACGCACCGCTCGTCAGATCCGCAAACAGGCCATCGTACACGGCCGACTGCGCATCGTAGATCGGTACGGCGTTCTCCTCGCCGTGCAGTGCCTCTGAATAGGGCACATCGCCCCAGAGATCGGTCACGATGTGGTATACCCATGATTTCCAGATTCTACCGACGCCCTCGATGTTGGAGTCAGAGCTCGCGATGCCCTTTTCGATGACCAACTGGGCGTCCTTCAGTCCTCCGGAGAAATAGCCGGTCCAATACGCCTCCATGTTGGAGGCGCGGACCTGTCCCTGCTCCTCGTCGGGATACTGAATCTGGACGAAGTGCTGCGACCAGACGCCCGTATGTTGCAGCATCTGCCCGGTGCCGAATGCAGCCTGCACCGTGTTCTGGATCGCCTGCGGAAGCAGGAACTGAGCCGGTACGTCGGTCGGTGCGTTCGGATTAGTGTTGATATCGGTCAGCCCGTCTGTGCATGCTGCGGCGGTCCAGACAAGGCCGACGAAAGCTGCCACGTGGGCAAGTCTCGTTCTAGACATTACGTAAGCCTTCCTTTCCGGAGCCATTATGGGCGCAGCGAGAGGGAGAACCCGATGCTTCTAGCCGTCGGGAACTGACCGAACTCGATGCCCTGAACATTGCTGGCGTCGAACGCCGTCTCGGGATCGATGTTTTCGATCCTGGACCACAGGAACAGGTTCCTTCCGATCAAGCTCAGGTTTCCGCCCGCGAAGCCAACGGCGTCCACCCAACGGTCCGGGAGCTCATAACCCACCCGCACCTCACGAAGCTTGATGTAGCTGGCGTCGTCGATCGACGCGGCGTTGATGCCGAAGTTGCGGCCGAAATAGTCCTGCGGGCAGACGCTCACCTGGTTGGTCCCGTCACCGTTCCGTGAGCCGTCAGGCAGAATGCCGTCCACGACGATTCCCGGCTCACAGAAGTCGGCCTCACGGCCCCGGAGCGAAGACTCGAGCACGCCGGCATACTCGCCGAACCAGTTGGTAACGGAGAACACGTCACCGCCCGACTGGCCGTCGACCAGCACACTCACGTCCATGGGACCCCAGCTGAAACGATTCTGCACACGGCGATCCAGTCGGGGTTGTAGTTACCGAGAACACGGCGTACCGGATCGCGCTGCGGCATGCCGCCCGAGGTCAGGAGTAGGTCGCCGCTGTCGTTCTGCAGGTAACCGTTGCCGTAGAACGCACCATACGCCTCACCGAGACGGGCCTCGATGTTCATGCTCCAGTAGGAGCCGAGGACCAAGGTCTCCAGGTCGCCGAACAGCTCCGTGACTTCCGAAGTGTTCTTGCTCCAGTTGACCGTCATGTCCCATGTGAAACCATTGTCGAGCTCGACAGGCGTAGCCCTCAGAAGCAGTTCGTAGCCCTTGTTCTCGACTTTTCCGGCGTTCAGGATCTGCCTTTGGTAACTGCTGGCCCTCGACACCTCTACACCGAGAATCTGGTTCGCGGTCTCACGCTTGTAGTACGTGAGCACGAAGCCCAGCCGCTCGTTGAAGAAGCCGAGGTCGGCTCCGACTTCCCAGGCCGTCGTCTCCTCCGGCTTCAGGGCCGTGTTCGGCAGCTCGTTCGGAACCGCGAACATCGGAATCCCGCCCCACTGATCCTGTGAGCTGAAGACCGACGCGAGTTGGTACGGATCGGCATCGTTACCCACCCGAGTCCAGCTTCCACGCAGTTTACCGGAGCTGAGGACCTCGTTCTGCATCTGGAAGGCGTCCGTGAACACGAAAGCCGTCGAGACCGAAGGATAGAAGTAAGAGTTGTTGCCTGCGGGCAACGTGGACGACCAGTCGTTACGACCGGTCAGGTCGACGTTCCAGTATCCAGCGTAGTTCAGGCTGGCGGAGCCGTAGGCACTCCGGACTTCCTTCTTCCGGATCAGGTCCCACGGGCTGGGGGTCCCGGCAGCGTTGTCGATCGTGTAGATACCCGGAACCGTCAGCTTATCGACGGTGACTCCGCTGGCCTCGTAGTCGTTCGTCCTGTTGTTCGCTCCCACCGCAACGTCCAGTGTCAGGTCGGAGGTCAGCTCCCGCGTAGCGCTCACGAGAAGGTCGAGGTTGGTCTCGGACCGGTAGAGCGTCTCTTCCCCAAAAGAGCCCTGTCCGTTGTCGTCCAAGCTGTTGGGAGCGGTCACGCGCTTGCGGTGATCGCGGTACCAGTCACGGCCGGCACGCGCCGAGGCGGTGATCCAGTTGTTGAGCTGGTAGTTGACGTTCAGGTGGCCCATGAGGCGATCACGTTCGTCGCCGTTGGTGTTGACCAGAGCCTCCCAGAACGGGTTGTTGTGGTAGTTGTAGTTCCAATTGTACTGGCCGCCGTTGGGCGTACAGGCTGTGGGCTCGGTGCCCCTGCACTCGTAGTTGCGGAGGGGTTCCATGTCCACTTGACGCCCGAACCAGATGAACGACTGCATCGGGTTGTCCTCGTCGTAACCCGTGCCGGGCCGGTTCACGCCCTCCTGATCGATATAGTTCAGAGAGGCCTCGACCGAGAGCCGATCAGTCAGAGTGGCTCCGCCCTTCAGCGCCACGCCGATCCGCTGCATGGTGTTGCCCGGCGACATTCCCCGGAGCTCCATGTCGGTGATCGAAAGGCGCACGTTGGACGACTCGCCCGCACGTGAAATGGCCACGTTGGTATTCAGCGTGCTGCCGGTCCGGAAGAAGCTCCGCACGTTGTCGGGATGGGCGACCCAGGGCTGGTTGGGACCGGTGAACTGGTCGATAAGGCGACCGTCGAGCTTCGGACCCCAACTCTCGTCCACGAAGTCCCAGAGGCCGGCTCCGGCGCCGTCGACGAACTGATATTCGCCGAACAGGCCTTGGCCGTAGGCGTTCTGGTAGTTAGGGAAACTCTGAACAAGACGGGTGTAGTTTCATGGTATGAAACGACCGGGGAGTTGTGAGCGGGCCATGGAGCTTCAGATGACTTTCGCGGAGCTGGAGTACGATTCGAAGAAGCGGCGGACGCGCCGGGAGATTTTCCTGGAGAAGATGGAGGGGCTGATTCCCTGGCAACAGCTGGAGGATCGGATCGAGCCGTTCTATCCGAAGGCTGGCCGTGGCCGCCGCCCCTATCCGCTTGGGGTGATGCTGCGGGTTCATTGTGTGCAGCTGGATGGTGTCCCGCTGACAGTTGAAGGTGGTGGCTCCGGAGAGTCTCCTTGTTAGCCTGCCTTTCTCATTTCGGCAACCGGTTCATGGTCGTCGAGGTGGGCCCTGAGCATCCAGAGCTGGTGGTAGCCGATGATCCTCCGGTAGCTCTTCTCGGTCTCCACGAACGAGGCCGCAGCCCAGCGCAAGGCCATCGCTCCGTTCTTCCAGTGGGTCACCCTGCGGGTCTTCTGTCTTACGCCCGAGTGGGTGCTGTCGATCAGGTTGGTCGAGCCCAGGCACTTCCTCAGCCGCGGCGGGAGGCCGAGCCGGTTGATCGTGAACATCTCGCTGAGGCCTTCGCGTAGGCTGGCCGAGGCCGAGGGGTGGTCGCGCTCGAGCCATCGGGCGAGCTGCTCGAGCTTCTGCTCGCCCTGCTTCGCGTCCAGCTTCATCGCCGCCCGGAACGCCGCCTTCACCTGAGGATGCTGATCCTTCGGCAGATGACCCAGCACGTTGCGGAGCTTGTGGTTGCGGCAGCGCTGGATGGGGTGACGTTGGCCGAACACCTTCTCGATCGCCTTCCTGAGCGCTTTCGAGCCATCGATCACGAACAGCCGCCGCCTGCCCGGGTCCAGGCCGCGCTCGACCAGATCCTCTAGGAGCGCGCTGGTCACCTCGGCGTTCTCACTCGCTCCTTCCCTCACGCCCAGCACGTGCTTCTTTCCGTCTGAGTCCACGCCTACCGCAGCAAGCACGTGGTGCGAGCCCATCTGGATCCCGTCCAGGTAGATCACCAGGAGGTCCCACGCATCCAGCCGGCGCTCCATCAGCTCCTTCAGCACGCGCTCCGAGGCCTCGACCGTCTCACGGCTCACCGCCGACTTGCTCACCCCGACCGTGTCGGCCATCTCACCGATCACACGGCCGTACTTCCGCGTGCTCACCCCCGCCATCAGGACCTCGAGCATCCGATCCGCCACGGCGCCCGGTCTCCGCATCGCTGCGTACGCCGGCACCTCGACCTCGCCACCCTCCCCGGCGCCCCGGCGCCTGAGCCGTGGCCGCTCCACACGCACCTTCCGGTCCGACAGGTAAACCACACCACCCTGCCGGCCATACCACACCGTGTCGTCTTCCGCTCGTGACCGACCTGCCTGCTTCACGCCTGCCACACCCTCGGCGCTCATCTCCAGCACCGCTTCGATCGTCGCTCGTCCCATCACCTGGATGACTTCGTCGATCGCGACCTCCGTCTGCTCCACGAACTCAAGCATCGGAAGCAGAAACTGCCCCTCCCGCTTCAGGAACTCCCTGATCGCGCGCTTGTCCGCCCGATCCCTTACCTCGTACGTTCTCTTCATCGTGGTGGCTCCGTGTTGGGGTTTTTGCCTACCCGAGCCTATCGGCCCGGGACCCCCGGAGCCACCACTTTTCTTTCTCCCCTATCAGGAACCTTCAACTACGGTTGGGACAGCTTCTGCAGCTGTTCTACAACGTGAGCGATCCGGGCATGGAGGATCTGCTCTACGAGGTGGAGTCAGTGCGCCGCTTTGCGGGTCTGCGCCTGAGCGGTTCTTTGCCGGACGAGACGACGATCCTGAACTTCCGTCACCTGCTGGAGACGCAGGGCTTGGGGATGGGGTTGTTCGAGGAGATCAATACGCATCTGGCGTCTCTCGGGCATCGGTTGAAGACGGGGACGATCGTGGATGCGAGCATCATTGACGCGCCGTCGTCGACGAAGAACCGCAGGGGAGAACGGGATCCGGAGATGCACCAGACGAAGAAGGGAAACCAGTGGTACTTCGGGATGAAGGCGCATATCGGGGTGGACGCCGAATCGGGTCTGGCGCACAGCTTGGCGACGACGGCCGCCAACGCGGCGGACGTGACGCAGGCGTGCGTGCTGCTGCATGGTGACGAGACGGAGGCATGGGGCGACGCGGGCTACCAGGGTGTGGACAAGCGCCCGGAGAACAGGGGTTGCGACGTCGCCTGGCAGGTGGCGATGAAGCCGGGCAAGCGTCGCCTGCTCGATCGGGACGGCGCCGAGGCGGCGGCCGAGAAGCGCAAGGCATCGGTGCGGGCGAAGGTGGAGCATCCGTTCTTGTATGTGAAGCGGCGCTTCGGGTACGGTAAGGTGCGCTACCGGGGACTGGCGAAGAACACGCAGCGCATCGCGTTGCTGCTCGGGTTCTCGAATCTGCTCATCGCTGGCCGCTACGCGACCGGATAACGCGCGGCCCATGGACCGCCCGAGGGCGGGAGCCGGACACATCGAAGCGACTTCCTGACGGTTCGGACCGTTTCTCCGGCGCGCCAGCCAGCACTTCATCGCTCCGATAGGTCTTCGAACCGGATCTTCGAACCGCAACCGATCGCGTTCCTCCCAAGATGGGGGTTGTTCAGACCCTCCTTAGGTAGCCGCAGCGGCTCTTCCATCGTGAGGCTCATGGACGCGGTGACGCCCAAGCCGCCCCCCGGAGCCCCTCTGCCGGACTTGGTGGTGATGACCACCGCACCTGCCGCCGCACGCGAGCCGTAGAGAGCCGCAGCGTTGGGCCCCTTCAGCACACTGATGGCCTCGATGTTCGAAGCATCAATGTCCGAGGCGGCGTTGCCGTAATCGATACCGCCGTACCCCTCGTTGTAGTCCAGACC
Organism: Longimicrobiales bacterium; assembly: GCA_965226925.1. Taxonomy (GTDB): domain Bacteria; phylum Gemmatimonadota; class Gemmatimonadetes; order Longimicrobiales; family Gaopeijiaceae; genus CBDDCX01. Next base: position 10,464 of record CBDDEN010000011.1, read on the forward strand.
ACCGTTGCTCTGGGCAGTGTTGTCGATCGGCACGCCATCGACGATGAAGAGGGGCTGGTTGTTACCCGAAATCGAACTCGCCCCGCGGATCACGATGCGGGCGGACCCACCCGTCGGGCCTGCATCCGTGATCTGAACTCCCGCCACGTGCCCTTTGAGGGAATTGACGATATTCAGCTCGGGTACTTCCGAGATCTCACTCCCGGTCACGTCTTGAACCGAGTACCCCAGGGACCGCTTCTCACGCTTCACTCCGAGCGCGGTAACCGTAAGGCCCTCGATGCCGATGGCCTCCTGGAACATCTCGACGTCGACCCGTGCCGCGACGGGCATTTCCTGGGTCGAGTAACCGAGGTAGCTGATGACAAGAGCGTCAGCGTTTGCCGGGACACGCAGGGTGTAGAAGCCCTGGGCGTCGGTCACCGCCAAGATCTTGGTACCCTTGACGGCTACCTCTACGCCCGGGAACGGTTGGAGGGTCTCTTGCTGGGTAATGGTCCCCGTCACCGTGCGCATCTCTTGTGCGCCCAAAGTCATGGGAACCAGGAGGACACCCAGCAGGAGTAGTCTTATCAAACGAAGACTATTCATGGGTCACTCCCTTGGAATGGAGGAATAGGGCTACTCCTGCCCCCCCTCGCGACCACCCACCCACTTCTCCTCGCCGCGCCCCACCATCCACATGACCCGTTCCGCCCGGCGGAGGGCAGAAATCCGGTAACATCTCGTTTCCGCGGACGGTTCGGAACCAGGGACCAGGTCAAGACCTTAAAAAACGTCGATCGTAGCTTACAACAATCTTAGGTATAAATGCCGAGCACCGCCATGGCGGCATCTCTATGCTGACCCCCGAACAGGTCCACTTCGGGCGCGCCGACAACGTTATCGCCCGCAGGGTGCTCAACACGGCATGGACCACCCATCCCGAACGCTTCGTCAGAGGCGTTCCCATCGGGGACCCAACCGCTCCCGGAGGCCGTCTGGATCAATCCTCCCACCACACCCCTCTCCACACAGGAAATTGCTCTTTAATTAATCGTAGAGTGTCAGGCACTTGTCGTTCAGGTTCCGCATGGACCGCCCGAGGGCGGGAGCCGTTGACACTCGAAGCGACTTCCTGACGGTTCGGACCGTTTCTCCGGCGCGCCAGCCAGCACTTCATCCTCCGATAGGTCTTCGAACCGGATCTTCGAACCGCAACCGATCGCGTTCCTCCCAAGATGGGGGTTGTTCAGACCCTCCTTAGGGCCGCAGCGGCTCTTCCATCGTGAGGCTCATGGACGCGGTGACGGCCCAAGCCGCCCCCCGAGCCCCTCTGCCGGACTTGGTGGCCATGACCACCGCACCTGCCGCCGCACGCGAGCCGTAGAGAGCCGCAGCGTTGGGCCCCTTCAGCACACCCATGGCCTCGATGTGTCGAAGCATCAATGTCCGAGGCGGCGTTGCCGTAATCGATATCCGCCGTACCGCCGTTGTGGTCCGGACCACCGTTGCTCTGGGCAGTGTTGTCGATCGGCACGCCATCGACGATGAAGAGGGGCGGTTGTTACCCGACATCGAATCGCCCCGCGGATCACGATGCGGGCGGACCCACCCGTCGGGCCTGCATCCAGGATCTGAACTCCCTTCACGTGCCTTTTGAGGGAATTGACGAATTCAGCTCGGCTAGCTTCCGAGATCTCACTCCCGGTCACGCTTGAACCGAGTACCCCAGGGACCGCTTCGACGCTTCACGTCCGAATAACCGTAAGGCCCTCGATGCCGATGGCCTCCTGGAACATCTCGACGTCGACCCGTGCCGAGACGGGCATTTCCTGGGTCGAGTAACCGAGGTAGCTGATGACAAGAGCGTCAGCGTTTGCCGGGAACGCAGGGTGTAGAAGCCCTGGGCGTCGGTCACCGCCAAGATCTTGGTACCCTTGACGGCTACCTCTACGCCCCAGGGTCTCTTGCTGGGTAATGGTCCCCGTCACCGTGCGCATCTCTTGTGCGCCCAAAGTCATGGGAACCAGGAGGACACCCAGCAGGAGTAGTCTTATCAAACAGACTATTCATGGGGATAATGGAGGAATAGGGCTACTCCTGCCCCCCCTCGCGACCACCCACCCACTTCTCCTCGCCGCGCCCCACCATCCACAACCCGTTCCGCCCGGCGGAGGGCAGAAATCCGGAACATCTGTTCCGCCTATGAATTACCGTAATCAGGGGACCATGTCAAGATTAAAAAACGCCCATCGTAGCTTTACAACAATCTTAGATAAATTCGCTAAACCCCCCTCAGAACTAGGGTTGCAGCGACAGCACGCGGTAGCACGCCAACGATCCGCGTCAATACTCGTATGCGAGTTGACGGGGTCGGTCGGGGGGCGCTGGCTGAGCGACTTTCGCGCACTCATAGGACCAACGCGGCGAACGTATAAATAGTCAACGCCCCAACGGCGGCCGCTGCCGCGTATGGCAGTTGAGTCCTAACGTGAGCGCGGTGACCGATGCCGCCGGCGAGAGACGCCACGATGGTCGTATCCGAGATCGGTGAGCAGTGATCGCCGAAGATCCCTCCCCCCATGACGGCCCCGAGAACGAGCCCGAAGTCGAGTCCGGTGGCAAACTGCGTGAGCCTAGGTGTCGGCTCGGTCGAAGCTGTAGTGAAGGACCGGAAAGGACCTCAGAAGCTCTCTGATCTCGGCTCGAACCCGCTCCGGCGGAACCCCGTCGTGGGCCTTCCTGAACAGACCGGGCACCTGCTGCATGTCGGCCTCCTTCATCCCCTGGCGCGTAATCTCGTGCGTGGCGATGCGCGACGCCGTGCGAAAGCCCCGATTCTCGTCGCCCAACACATGCGTCAGGGTCAACAAGAGGTTGCTCTCGAGTAGCCGGTGTTCGAACCCCGGCGGGTCCGAATCGCGAAGATCCAGCATCAGCTGGTGGGTGCGAGTGTAGCCCTCGTCCGAGCCGTAGAGGGCAAATCCCTGGCCGTTCAACGCCGCTCCCAACGCTTGGGCATTTGCGATCATCTGACTGCGGTAGTCGGCCCCGAACTCACGCATTTCCAGGAAGGCGACGGCGGCGGCCGCGTATTTGTTCATGTCCCGAGTCTGTACAAACGTAGGGTACTGGAGCGCCATCATACGTTCGGCCAACTCCGCTTCGTTGGTGAGGATCATCCCTCCGACCGGGCCGCACATGTTCTTATGCGTGCTCACGGTCACGACGTGAGCCCCTTCACGAAGCGGATCCTGGAATTGCCTGGTCGCGACCAGGAGGCCCAGGTGAGCCGCATCATAGAGGACCAGCGCCCCGATCGAGTCGGCGATTTCCCGAATCGCCGCCAGCGGATACGGAAAGAGCACATTACTCGCGCCCACGACGATGAGCCGCGGACGTCGTGCCAGGGCCACGTCTCTCAGCGCGTCTACGTCGATTCTGAAACTGTCCGACTGCGGAAGGGGGTCCACCCTGAGGCGAGCCAACTGTGGTGGCCCTTCGAGGTTATAGCTGTCGTTTCCACCGTGATCGGAGTCGTGGGCGAGGATGCCGTCGCCCTGCTGGAGGAGTGCGAAGTAGACCGTCGCGTTGGCCATGGACGTACTCACCGGCCTCCACTCCACGTAGTCCACCTCGAAGAGCTCCTTGGCCGTAGCGATCAGGATCCCTTCGATCTCGTCGATGAAGTCGTTCTGTCGACCATGCGGGTAGTACTTGTCTCCGGGATACCCCTCGGTGACGCGAGTCGCCAGATCCGAGTCGAGAAGGCGGCGGGCACTCCTGGATATGACCGTCTCGGCCGGGTTGAGGTTCAGACACTCGGTAGCACGCCACTCGTCGTGTCGGTCCGTCAGAGACGTGACCCTGACCGCGAGAGCCGAAGGCGACAACGCCGACGCCTTCGCCGCGACGGCCTCCAGATATGCCTCCGCCTGCCTGCTGATGACGCGGGACTTGGCCTCGAGCATGGCAACTACCCCCTGGCAATCGGGATTGTGAAGCGACGTCGGCTTCGCGGATGGCCAAGAGACTTGAACGCCACAGTCGGTGCAAGGTCTCGGGGAGCGGATTCTGCAACCCCCTCGCCTTCAAGTGCATAAGAACGTGATCGGGACACCGGTCGGGCGTATATTGGTTGGAGACTTTCAAGGAGCGGTCGATGCCAGAGACGTCTTCACACTATCTCGTATCCCAGACCCCGAGGGGTCGATTCCGACGACCTTCGGTCCGTCGGTTCTTGCTCCTTTTCGCCGGCTCCCTCCTCGCCACCGGATGCGAGGTGCCGCAGTTCCGAGGCCCACAGGTCCAGGCTCCTCCAAGCGGGTTCATCAAGAAGGCCGACGTGTTACAAAGTGGATCTCGGATGTTCCCGGATCGGCCGACCATCCACTTCGACGCGTGGATCGAGACCGAGTGGGGCGAGTTCACCGGGATCTACATCAACGGCCACGAGGGATCGACGACCTTGGAAGAGGTCGTGGCGGCCCGGGAGTGGTCCATGGACAACCCGACCGATCACCCCATGGACTACGGCAACATCGAGACCGTGCACATCGACGGACGGACGGGTTGGGCGTGGATGGAAATGTGGCGGGAGAACGGTCTGCACGAAGTCCGGTACCACGTCGCGATACCGTACGACACGGTAACGTATGCTATCGATTTCTTTACGGGTGATCCCAGATTCAAGGCCCGGCCCGACAGCATCCGTGCGATTGTCGCGACCTTCGCGGTAGGCCGGGTCGAATGGAACTGGACGCTCCTCACGATCTCGACCGTGCTTGGCGCGCTGCTGCTGAGGTCCGGATGGTCGAAGCTGACGCGTCGTCCCTACGAGCACCTGCGGGACATGCAACTGGTCGAGCTTCCCGTGAAGGATGGGGAAGACGCTCCGGCGGAAGGGCAGATCCAGCCTCCCCCGGACCTCCCCGAGATCGACGGAGCCCTCTAAGGTCGAGTTTGGAGCGGACTGCGAAAGCGTAGAGGTCTATTCAAACGTGAATCGGCTTACTATAGTGGAACGTAACGCTGCACTTCGAGCATTCCGGCAGGACATCGTCATGTTGCGTCTGTGTTGTATCAGCCTGTTGTCGGTTTCAGTTCTCGCGGTAAGCCTCTCCGTCGGTGACCTCTCCGCCCAAGCACCGCGGTCGATGCAGTCGGCGTTGGCAGGAGACGCCCTGCCCCCTTCCCCGCCCGACTTGGTGTCGACCAGCGGACCCTCCTGGCAGTCACGGTTTTGGAACGCTCTCGGCGGAGCGGCGCTGGGCGCCGGTGTCGGTTACTTCGCGTCGCAGCTCGCCAGCGGCGACTGGGAAGAAGGGGACATCGACCGGAATCGCCAGGACTGGGCGGTGGCAGGTGGGTCGATCGGCCTGGCCGCCGGCTTCTCGTTCCCGTTCTTCGGGCACGGCGGATCAATGAGGCCTAGGCTTCGGTCGAGTTCGAGGTCCCTCATCACTACCGAAGAGGTCCGTGAGGCCGCGGCCAACACCGCATACGAAGTGGTGAGACTCCTACGCCCGCACTGGCTCAACAGTCGGACGCCCGCCTTGATCGCAGATGTCAGGTGCAGTGCGAACAACCCGGTCTGCGAGCCGATTTCGGTGGACAAGATGAAGGTGTACCTCGATGGCCATCGTCTCGGAGGTGGGTCGACACTCATGGAGATCAATGCCCGGAACATCGAGTCGATCCGGTTCTTCAATCCCGCACAGGCCGTGGCACGCTGGGGCGCAGGCAATGGCCAGGGCGCCATCTTGGTCAACACCATTGGCTGACTCGACCGAAAGCGCACAGGGCTGATGAAGAGGGCGCCCGGCCACGTGGCCGGGCGCTCTTTCATTACACCAGCGATCTTAGGACCTACAGAGGCCCACCTCCCCCACCGGTCTCACCCTTTACCTGGACGTTGCCGCTCTGCCAGTCGAAGGGCGTACCTACGTCGAACTGGTTGTTGCAGGTACCCGGGTCACCGGTAAAGAAAAAGAAGCTCATCTGATCCGGGCCGGAGGCCTTCTTGCCTTCGCCGTTGTCCACGACGGACCACACGAAGTGGGTCCCTTCCGCGACGATCGTCTCATCGTGCGTGTGAGTCACCGTCCCGCCCACCCATGCCTGGTTACCGGCCACCGAGAGGCAAGAAATTTCCATGTGGAGCTTCACGCTCGGTATCGTCCACTTCATGGACGCTTGCCCCTTCGCATTTCCGTTGGCGTCAACGGATGCGCTGAAGCCGTACGTTTCCGGGGAAGCTCCCGGGAAGAGGTTGCTGATGTCGAGCTTGCCGCCAGCAGACACGTGCGCGACGGGCGCCTTGGACGATCGCGCGAACTGAGGATCGACATCGGGTGCCATCGGATCGATGCCGGGATCGCACGCCACGAATACGGCGGCAAGAAGTAGACCGCCGACCGCTTTGGTTACTCGCAAGTTGAACCTCCAAGAAGGGGGAGAGAACTTCAGGTGCGGGGCTACCAATACTCCGAGCGCCTCACGGGCGCAAGGCGCCCGGGCCACCCTTGCGGCCTGGCATCGGGAGGACATCTACAGCCCTCGCTTCGCGGATGTCCCAGTGGAGATCACGACGCTTGCAAGCGTGGATCGGTTCAAGAACTGCCCGCTATAGGGATTCGGATGAACCCGGCGTGGGGACCTCTCCCATCACCTCCTGGTTGGCCGAGAGTCGGTGACGCCATACGACCAGGGCGTAGGCCCCGACGTTGAAGGCGACCAATGCACCGCCCAGAATCATCTGAGTTTTGTGGGTCAGTCCCGAAGGATAGATGACGGGCCCCAGGTAATGGTCGATGAAGCCTCCGGCGTACCCGGCCTCACCACCCGAACGCCGGAGTCGGCTCTCGAGGGGGGTGAGCGGACAGATCCCCTGGCTGAGCTCGATCCACGTCCCCCACAAGACACACGGGACGTGAATCCAGGCGAGTCGGGGTCTCCAGAATACCAGGCACACCCCCATCGTCACGAAGAGGATGAACCCGAAATGGAGGAGGAGGACGAAATCGGCCAGGACCAGGGAGATCATCTACCCCTCCGGAGCACTCCAGATGTCCCCTACCGTGAACCCGGTGGGGAACGGGTCCTCCGGATCCAGGACGTACTGTGCGAAGCCGGTGATCCACGCCGTTCCGGTGAGGGTTGGGACCACGGCGCGATATTCGCCAACGGTCGTCTCTGATATCAGCCGGCCGGTGAAGATCGTGCCCAGAATACCCTCGTGCCGGAAGTCCTGGTGGAGTGGCAACTGACCCTTCGCGTGTAGCACGGCCATCTTGGCACAGGTGCCCGTGCCGCAGGGCGAGCGATCCAGGACACCTTTCCATGTCGACGGGCGATTCCAGTCGAGACGTCCCGTGGAAACGATGACCGTGTTCCGTCGGTCGGCTTCGGGTCCGACGGGTGGGGCCGACAGTTGGGCGATCGTCACCCCGCGGATTTTGGGATTGTCCGGGTGAACGCAGTCGAGCTGCTCCTGGGTCGCGGCCTTGATCATCTCCCCGACCCTCACGGCGTCTCCGGCCTCGTCAGGGGTCAAAGCGAGTCCCAACGGATCCGCGTCGGCGATGACGTAGAACATGCCGCCGTAGGCCACGTCCACGGTTACCGTACCCAGTTCGGGCACCTCCACCGGCGCATCGATATGCACGGCGAACGCGGGCACGTTCTCGAACGTGACGGCGCGAACCTTGCCGTCGTGCACCTCGGCGCGGACGGCGATCAGTCCCGCCGGCGCCTCGAGCACGAGCGATGTGACCGGCTCATCGACCGGGACCATACCGGTCTCGATGAGCACCGTCGTGACGGCGATCGTGTTCGTGCCCGACATGCCCGGATACTCCACCTGCTCCATGATCACGTAGCCGGCGTCGGCCTCTGGCCGAGTCGGCGGCAGGATCAAGTTGCAGTTGGCGGCCGGATACCCCCTCGGCTCACGCAACATGCGGAGCCGCAAGTCGTCTGCCTCGTCCCGGAGGTACGACATCTTGTCGAACATGGTCGCCCCGGGAACGTCGAGGACGCCCCCGACGATCACCCGGCCCGGCTCACCGCAGGCGTGTGTGTCGACGGCGTGGACCACGTTGGTGACGCGCATCTCAGAACGCCCTCAGGTAGGTAAGCTTCACCACTCCGGTGCGCCGGGCCCACCTCGTCTCGAACGGATCCAGCAGGTCGCCCGTCAGATAGCCGGTATCGAGCACCAGGAACAGATCGCTGCCCGGCGTATGGATCCAGTCGACCCGGATGTTGGCCTGCAGCGTTTCGGAGACATCGTCGTACTGAATCAGGGCGTTCGCGAACAGCTTCCGGTTCACGGCCGCCTTCACGGTCAGGCCGAGAACCGTGGTGGCGAAGTCCCCGTCTTGCAGTGGAAGTGAGATCTCGTTCCGATCCACCGTCCCGATCAGCGTGAGATGCGGCCCGGTCGTCCACTGAACCGATCCTCCGAACTGGGTTCGATCTCCGTTGTAGAAATTGCCCGTCGAGACGTTGAGCCCTCCGGAAAGCGGGCGGCTGGGGTTGGTGCGCAGGTTCGCTCCGATACGGTCGAACTCGTATCGGCCGACCGGGATGCCGACGTCGCGCCTGATGAAGAACGGCTCGGCCAACACTTCCGTTTCTCGCGTCCCGTTGATCGTCAGGTTGTCGGTGGACTGGAAACGGATGCCCGCCGACACCTTGACCTCCGCGGATTGGTCGTTGCCGTCTTGGCCGTCGATGTCCGTGACTTCGCCGGTCAGGGTCAACTGACGCGCCCACGAGCTCCCCTCGAACCGCGGTGTGAAACCCACGTCGGCCTTGCGGCGGACCTGGTCTCCGCGACGTACGAGACCGAGTTCGGGAAGGTATCCCTCTCCGATGTCCAGGTAGCCCCAGCCGACCCGCCACAAGTCATTTCCCAGGGCGAAGTCGGCGCTTCCCGCGAACGTGCTCCCGGCAAGTTCGTCGGAGTCCCAAACGTTGGCGCCCCAAGCCGTGACGAAGCTGCTGTTCCAAAAACGGATCGCCAGATCACCACCGGCGACCCGGTTGTAGCCGGCGTCATTCTCGAGGTTGGTGAAGATTCCACCCACCGTGGTACGCGGCAGAACGTCTACCCGAACCCTGGCCACCGCGTTGTTGGCGCCGGGAATCCCATCCACCACGTCTTGGTCGCGCGTCTGCAGATTGAGCACGCCGATGGAGAACGGCCCGACCTGCCCGGGCAGACGCCCCCCGCCCATGATGTCGTTCGTGATCCCGATGCGACGGCTGAAGAACACCTCCGTGGATCGGGCCTCACCGAAGGTGAACTCCCCTGCTCTCTCGAGAAAGAACTCCCGTTTCTCGGGAAAGAACAGGCTGAAGCGCGTGAGGTTCACCTGAGCGTTGTCCGCCTCGACCTGGGCGAAGTCCGTGTTCCAGGTGAGATCGAGCGTGAGGTTGGAGGTGAGCGAGTACTCACATCCACGCCGATGTCACGGAGCACGTCCGTCTCCGGCTCCTCGGCGAACTTCTGCGCCCCGGCGATCGCGAACGGCTTCACCTCCAGGTTTCGACCGCGGTGAACGTCCTCCAGACCCTCCAGGTCGGCCCACTGCGAGGCCTGATAGAATCCCGCCCGATAACGCTGGGGAATGTGAGGCCAGAGCACTTCCTCGTTCTTCCGCCGGATCGAACGGTAGAGCACCAGGCCCATCACCAGGGGATCGCTGGCGGGAAAACGAATGGTCGTGAACGGAATCGCCACCTCCAGCTCCCAACCCTCTTCGGTAACCCGTCCCTCACTGCGGTAGACGCCCTCCCACTTCCAGTCCTCGCCGTGGTTGATCTCTTCGTCGGTGAATTGTCCGTCTTCTTGGGTCCCGAACACGTTCATCCCGAACATGTAGCCGTTGCGGTCGTCGTTGAACGTATCTAGGCCGATGGCAACCCGGTCGTCGAAGGGCACCTTGCCCTCCCTTTCCAGGATCGTCGCGATGATCTTGTCGGGCTCGGAGTCGAACAGCTTGAGGCCGAAGTAGAGGTTGTCGTCGTCGTAGGCGATACGCACTTCGGTGCGCTCCGACGGCTCTCCGCCGTCCACGGGCTCCCGCTGGCGAAAATCGGAGATGGGCTCGATCTGCTCCCACATCGCCTCGTCGATGGCTCCATCGATGGTGGGTGGAGTCGCGACGCGAACCGCGCGGACCTTCATGCAGGGTCCTCCGCACGCCGAAGCGGTGCGGTTGGCCTGGGCTGCGAGGGCGTTCGTGCCGAGAGCCAGCGCGGGAACCGCAAGGCTCGCGATCAAGGTCAGGCGTACGAGCATGAGGCGTCTTCTCTCCGGAAGCATGTTGTCGTTGGAGTGTCGTTTGGTCAGGCCACCCGTCACACCGCATCCCGGACGTACACTCCCAACGGCGCAGGTACCCGCCTCTGACCGAGCCCTGTGACGTCCCGAGCCTTAAAGTGATCCGAAAGCCCCCGGCTTTCAACTGTCACCTTGGAGCGCCTCGGCTCGACCCCCGCCATGAGGGGCCGATGAAGTCGGGTTGCACCAGACGCGCCCCGGCCATAGGAAGGAATCAAATACTTGGGAGAACGCATGGCAGCTTCACGACATCGGGGCGGGTCCAAAGCGCCTCGATCCGAGGCCCGTCGACGAACGAAGAACACCGCCGACGGCGCGTCCGAGGCAACAGGCGGGCAGGTGTTCCTACTGCCCCTCGCGCTCACCATCGGCTTGTTCGCCATATCGTCCGTGCCTCGCGTCGGGGAAAGCCCCGTTCTCATGCGGTCGTTCTGGGGAGCGGTGGCGGTGCTCGCGGTCTGGCAGGTCGCCCTCTTCTTGCAGGTGCGAGGCTCAGCAACAAGGCGGGTGCTTCGGGTATGCCTACGCCCCCAGCATTGGGTGCAAGCGCTGGTACAGGTGGCGGTGTTCGCCTACTGGGGCTGGTTCTGGCGCCCCGTATACGATTTCGTCTGGCTGCTGCTGGCGCAGCTCGCGTTCGCGTACGTCTTCGACATGCTGCTCACCTGGTCCAGGCGAGAGAGCTACGACCTCGGTTTCGGCCCCTTCCCGATCATCTTCAGCATCAACCTGTTCCTTTGGTTCAAGGACGATTGGTTCTACCTGCAGTTCTTGATGATCGCGGTAGGGTTCCTCGGGAAGGAGTTCGTGCGATGGCACCGTGAAGGGCGGAGGGTACACATCTTCAATCCCTCCGCATTTTCGTTGGGGCTGTTCTCGCTGGCGTTGATCGTGACCGATGCAACCAGCCTGACGTGGGGCCAGGAGATCGCGTCGACACTGACGCTGGCGCCTCGGATCTACCTGTTCCTGTTCTTGCTGGGCCTGATCGTCATGTACTTCTTTTCGATCACGTTGATCGCCGGATCCGCAGCGGCCGTCCTGTTCGGGCTGAGCGCCCTGTACTCGGGCGTGACCGGCGTTCCGTACTTCCTCGATTCCGAGATTCCCGCCGCAGTCTTTCTCGGCCTTCATCTTCTCGTTACCGATCCGTCCACGTCTCCGAGAACCCCGCTCGGGAAAGCGGTCTTCGGCGCGTTGTACGGAGTGGGGGTCTTCGGACTCTACGCCGTTCTCGGAGCCACCGGAGCTCCGACCTTCTACGACAAGCTCTTGTGCGTGCCGTTGTTGAACCTGGGCGTTCAGGGAATCGACGGGCTGGCTAGCGCCGTCCAGGCCCATCCCACCTGGAGTCGTTGGCGCCGGCACTGGACACCGACACGCGCCAACCTAGCCCACATGGCCGGGTGGGTGGTGTTCTTCACCGCCATGGCCGTGATGGGAAAGACCGACGGCAAGCATACCGGAGATAGCGTCCCCTTCTGGGTCTGGGAGCAGGCCTGCGTGGAGGGCCGGCACAACGCCTGCCGGCGCCTCCTGCAGGTCGAATCGACGTACTGCGAGGACAACTCCGGATGGGCATGCAACGAGCTCGGTCGGCATTACGCCCAGGGAGAGATCACAGGTGCCGACCCCGAGTTGGCACGCGCCTACTTCGCCAGGGCCTGTGAGGCCCGGTTCCAGGCGGGATGTGTCAACCTGCTGGATCCGGAGACGCCTCATGTGACCCGGCCTCGGGCCCTCGATCTGAGGCTGCTCCTGCGCGAAGGCGGTCAAAACCTCATGGACATGCCGAAAAGGGAGCTGTACGCCCGGGCCTGCGAGCACCTGTGGGCGTTCGCGTGTGAGCGGGTCTCGGACCTGTACGGGCACGCCGTCCGTTCATAGGGTTTCGCCTGGCGGTTTCACGATTCTGATCACGGCACGCCCGATCGCAGTCCCGGCGGATCGTGGGCGCCCGGTCCCGGCCTAGAGCCCCGTCCTCACGTACCGTCCGATGCTCGCCACCGCATGATCGATGTCCTCGAACGTGTTGTAGAAGTGCGGGGAGAAGCGGACCCCTCCGCGATCGCCGTCCCCGCGTCCGGCCGCCACGACGCCGTCGGCCTCGAGGGCGGCGATGACCTTGCTCGATCCGAGGTTTCCGGGCCGGAACGAGCAGACGGCCAGACGCAACGCCGGGTCGGGCGAGGTCCAGATCGTCACGCCCTCGATGCCCCCCAACCCCTCGATCAACGCGTCCGTGAGCTCGTGACTACGCGCTTCGATGGTGGCCTGGCCGATCTCTTGGAGGAACTTCAATTGGCTCCCGAATGCCTTAATCGCCGGCTCGTCCCGCTGACCCATACCCTCATGCGTGCGAGACAGTCCCACCCGACCGGAGTACGCGCTGTACATGGACGGCCAGAAACGCTCCTGCACCCGCGCGTTCACGAAGAGCACCCCGGTCTCCTTGGGGCCGCACGGCCATTTGTGCGCACTCCCGCTGTAGAAGTCGGGTTGCATCTCGGAGAGGTCGACATCCACGAGTCCGAAAGACTGTGCGCCGTCCACCACTGAGATGATTCCTCGCTCGTTCGCCAAGCGGCACAGTTCCCGAGCCGGGAACAGATCTCCAACCGAGCTGGTCAGGTGCGTGAAGGCGATCACCCGGGTGCGCGGGGTGATCGCCCTCTCGAACGCCTCGACGTAGTACTCAATGCCCGGATGCGGATTCACCTGATCGACCTCGCGAACCGTGTATCCGAAGCGCTCGGCCTTCCCCTTCCACGCCCGGTTGTTGCTCGGATGGTTGTCGGCGAAGATGAGCACCTCGTCGCCGGCGCCCAGGTCGACACCGTTCGACACCCAGTTGTTGGCCTCGCTCGTGTTCCGTGTGACGAGAATCTCCTCCGGGGTCGCCCGAAGGTGACGGGCCAGCAATTCCCGCGTCCCCTCCTTCACCCCATGCATCTCGGTCCGGTAGCTGGGCACGGGGTCCCGATCCAATCGCTCCGTGTCGCGATGAACCGCCTCGAGCACCGCCCGCGGCGACGGCCACAGATTGGCCGCATTCAACACCGACAGTTCCCGCGGCATGAGGGATTGCTCGCGGATCCTGGCCCAGTCGGGCGCTTCCCGACGTAGCTCGGCAGCGGACAGAGGTGTCGGGCGGACCCCGGCCAAGGCCGGATGCCTCAACAGGGCGGCAGAGCCACCTAACGCGAACAGACGTGCGAATTCACGCCGGTCGAGGGACGTATTCATGACGGCCTCCAATGCGGCCGCGGGACCAATCGACGTCTAGCGCGTGATGCCGAGGGCGGGACCCCGAGATGTGCAGGTCGAGATTGTGATTGATGCGCAGGCCCACCTGGCCGTCGGTGCTCGCCCCGTCCAACTGTGCACGGGTCAGCATGGTGACCATCTGGTCATTCACCATGAAGTGCACCATGTCACCCATCACCTGGACCGCGAGAGTGTTGTTGGCCTTACCGTCCGTGTCTTCCTTCGCGACGGCGGCCTTCACTTCCCAGCCGACGAGCTTTTTGGGCGCGGCGTCGCTCGAGCGATGGTTGATCAAGACACCACCGTCGTTGGGACGGACGAGGAAGTACACGTAGTTCTGTGTGGATTCCTGTAGGTTCGAGCCACCCAGGACGAGGCCGTACGCTTCGTGGCCCATGCTCGCCGCCTGCGAGAAGCCGGCGCTCACCGTGTAGTCGCCGGTAGCCACATCACCGGCCTTGTAGTACACGCCTGCCGGACCGGAGGTGGCGTGCAACCCTCTGCCCATGGTGCGGAAGTTGACGTCGGCGACCGTCGGAGTGGGTGGCGTGGGCCGGCCCTCGCGGACCCGGACGGGATCGAGGCGCACCATCCAGCCTGCCGGGAGGTCCCCCGAGCCCGTGACTGCGGTCGTCGGGTCAGAGTTCATAGCGCCGGCCTGAGCACTCAGAGGTGCGGCGACGGCAAGCGCAATCAAGGCGATCACGATTCTCTTCATCTCGGTTCCTCCAGCGGGTACGTCCGTAACAGTACATCCTCCTGACGCACACACCCGGAAAACGAGGGCGGCGAGGAGAATCGGGTTGGACAATATAAGTGACCGATGCACCGCGCGCCTCCCGGGCTGCCGCCGCCGCTTGTTCGCACGCTTTCCCTCCGCCTAGACTGCCTCTACCTAGATGGAGTGCCTACGCATCCCACGAGGAGCACCTCAAGGGTTCGATCACGGCCGGGAAGCTCGCGGACTTCGTGATGCTGGGCGAAGACCCACACACCGTGGATCCGAGCACCCTCAACGACATCCCCGTTGTGCGCACCGTGGTCGGGGGTGGGACGACGTACGAGGCATAGGCCCTGCCGAAACGAGGTTCGACCCTGGCTGTGGGAGGTCGGCCAACCCTATGTTGCCACCGGGCAGCCTTCCACTCCCATCCCCGCACATGACCAAATCGAGCAACCGGCCCTCCGCTCCACGTCCCACCGCGGGCTACCGGCGCTGGTTCGCCGAGATGAAGAGGCGTCGCGTGTTTCGCGTGATCGCGGTCTACGGTACCGTGTCGTTCGTCGTGCTGGAAGCAGCGAGCGTCGTCTTTCCCGCCATCCCACTCCCGGATTGGTCGATCAGCTTGGTGCTATGGCTCGTGATCCTGGGCTTCCCGTTCGCCGTGGTGCTCGCCTGGGCATTCGAGTTGACGCCCGACGGGGTGAAGCTGACGGCCGCGGCGGCGCCGGAGGAGATCGAGTCCATCGTTTCCGCTCCTGCCTTGACCCGTTGGCCTCCCGGCCTTCTGGCGCTCGGCGGGCTCGTCTTGCTCGCCGTCGCCTTCTACGGAGGGAGGCGCTCCGCTCCGGGTGCGATCGAAGGGGTTCCCGGACCCCCTACACTCGCCGCATCGAGCTTGGCGTATGTGGACCTGGCCGACGACCCCCGTCCCGCGATCGCGGTGCTCCCCTTTGCGGACATGAGCCCCGCCGGAGACCAAGAGTACTTCAGCGACGGGATCTCCGAGGAGATCCTCACCGTGCTGTCCAAAATCCGTGATCTCCGGGTCGCAGCCCGCTCCTCCGCGTTCGCGTACAAGGGCCGAGCCCTTGACCCTCGACAGGTCGGTGAGGAGTTGGGCGTGCCGTACCTGCTCGGGGGCAGCGTCCGAAAAGACGCCGACCAATTACGCATCAGGGCCGAGCTCGTGAGTGTATCCGATGGGTCCAGGCTGTGGGCGGAGACGTACGATCGCCGGCTGGAGAACGTGTTCGCCATTCAAACGGAGATCGCCGAAGCCATCACCGAAGCTCTCCGCATTCCCCTGGGTCTGAGCGGAGATGCCCTGGTGTCTCCCACGCTCGACATGGAAGCGCACGATCTGTACTTGAGTGCGCGGGCGGAGATGCGGAGACGAGGCACGGGGGTCGAGGCGGCGGTAGCCCTCTTCGAGGCATCGGTCGCCAGCGATTCGATGTGGGCACCGGCATGGGCCGGGTTGGCCGAGGCGCTCGCTCTGAGCCCGTTGTACGTGCTGGAGGGCGACGAATCGAAGGACTCCCTGTTATGGGGGACGCGCCTCAGGGCCGCGGAGGCAGCGGCACGACGAGCTCTCGTACTCGACCCGCGGATCGCTTCGGCGCGCGTCGCACTCGGTAGCATCCATCGCGACCGATGGGAGTGGGAGGATGGCGAGACGGAGCTCCGCCGGGCGATCGAGATCGATCCGGACAACGTGGAGGCGCACACACAGTATTCGGAGCTGCTCTGGGGCATGGGGCGTTTGGCCGAGTCACTCCGAGAGAGCGGCAGGGCGCTGGCCCTCGACCGATCGCCCATCCGGCTCGATCTCCACGGATTCACACTCTATATTAACGACCGTCCCGACGAGGCAGAGGCCCTGCTCGAAGAGGGGCTGGCGAGGGACACGGCCGGAGACGTGCGATACCTGCGGACCGTGCTGGCCCACCTGATGCTCCTCGACGGCCGGTACAGGGAAGCGCTCGAGCGCTTCGCTTTCTACCTGCCCGACACCGAGGCCTTTCGGCTGATGGGTGAAACGCTGGAGACCGGCGACGCGACGCGGTTGCGTGTGGCAGGCACCCCCCGGGGCCTGCCACACGTCTGGACGCTAGTGGGGGAACCGGATCGAGCGCTCGACGTGCTCGAGGAGATGGCGTTCGCGATGCCCTTCCGTGTCCAATACGACCTCTGGGACCCGGTATTGGCCCCGCTTTGGGATACACCTCGGTTTCGCAATGTCATCCTGCCTCGACTACGGCTCGAGGGTGCACGAGTGCAGGTCGCGGCGCCCGAGAACGCCCGTTAGCGGAGCGCTGGCATTCCTCTAATCCACTTTAAGTAACAGTGGTCATCCAACATGAACGTACGTACATACCGTCCGAGTACTACCTCGTCGAGGGGGTCATGCCCGGGCGAGCCTATACGCCGCCGGCCGATCAGCTCTAGCCTCCGCCCCCGAGTGATCGCCTCGACCTCACGCCCCGACCGGTCACCGCACTACGTCCTCACCCGCTTCGGCCCCGTCCTGACCTCCTTCCGGCTCTCGGGTGACGCGGACGGATCACCGAACCGCCGGACTCCCTGGTAGACCACCCACGCACGAATGAACCCCATGCCGTCGTCTCGGCACATGGTGCGCAAGAGACGGTCGGCGGCGTCGCGCCACCGAGCCTTGGAGATCTTCCCGGCCCGCATCAGCTGGTACAGCGCATCGTGGACCAGCGAGCCTCGCATGAAGTCCGGGGTGTCGATCGTGGGCCCCGAGGGTCCATCCCAGGCGTAACCGCACCGAATTACGAGGTGACCGCTGAGATCGAGATCGATAAAGTTCGTCTGAATCTCGATCTCCGGAATGACGTCGGTCTGCACGCTGTACTCTTCCGTGAGCTGGTACTTGTACCCGCTGCGGTAACAAGCCTGGCTCGGATGGCATGGAGTCTCGGACATGGCAAGGCTCCCTCATCAATAGATTCCGATCTCCCAATTTTCAGGGTGCGATCAACATCCTACGGCCACCGCTGACCGCGCAAGCGGGAACACTGTCATCGCCACGCCTATTGTGCGTATGTTCGCAACGGTGTTGCGAAGTTCCTCGGAGGGGTCACCCCGCTGGAGTGTGCCATGCGTAGTACGACGCGCCGACTGCCCATAAGCTTGATGCTCTGCGTGATCTCCACAGCACCTGCCCTTGCCCAGTCTGTTGAGGGCTACGTGGTCGACGACGAGTCCGGAGCTCCGATGGGCACGGTCGCTGTCGTGGTGCTGGCTCCTGATGACAGCGTCGTCGAAACGTACGTCACCGACGACAACGGTCGGTTCGTGGTACAGATGCCCGACGCCGGCTCATACCGACTCCGCGCCGAGCGCATCGGGTACGAAGCATCCGTCTCGGACGTCTTCGCACTCGAGCCGGGACAGGCGGCACTGGCGGAACTCCGGCTTCAGCTCGACCCGGTGATGCTCGATCCGCTCAACACCATCGTGGAGGGCCAGAGCATCGCCCTGGCGCGTGTCGGATTCTATCAGCGTGCGAATATGGGATTCTCGGAAATCCGAGAGGCCGATTACTACGAGGCCAAGCCACCTCTCGACATCTCGGATCTGTTCCAGGGAATGACCGGGGTGCAGGTGACACGCCCGAGGGGCAGCTACCAATACGAGGTCTTCTCGACCCGCCGGCGGGGATGTCGCCCGAGCATCCACATCGATGGTGCGACCGTTCAAGATGGGGTGATCGACATCGGTGGGCAGTCCTTGAACCCCAATGACGAGCCCGCACGCACGCCCCTCGGCAATCTTCCCGATCTGGTGGGCAACCGTGACCTACAGGCTTCGGATTGGCAGAGCCTCATCAACGTGACCGAGGTGGGCGCGGTCGAAGTATTCCCCGGACAGGCCTGCCTGCCTTCGTGGGCTGGTGGAATGAAGAGCCCCTGCGGAGCGATCCTCATCTGGACCAAGGGTTACGTGATGAGGGCGGCACCGGGACAATGATCAGGGCAGTGCGACCGCTGCGCCCCGCGAGCCCGAGGGCCGCGAGCCGACTTGTCACATTCAGCCTGGCCGGCGTCCTGGTCTCCACTTCGGCCGCAGCGCAGACCGAAGTAGGGCTGAAGGGCGGCCTCAATCTCTCGAGTTTCTATGGCACCGAGATCGGCTGGCTGCGTCCGCCGGGGTCACCCCAGGTCAGGGACGGAATCCCGGTCGTAGCAGCGGTTATCCGGAGGGGCGGGCGAGTTCTTCTGGCGCCCCGAGCACAAGCGTCACGGAGGGCTCTGGGAGTTTCCCGGCGGAAAAGTCCGCGGCGGCGAGACGGACTTCGAGGCCGTGGAGCGGGAGCTGGCGGAGGAACTCGATCTAGAGGCCATCTCCGTCGGCGAGTCCCTCTTCGAGAGCCCCGATCCTTACGCTCCATTCCTGATCCGGTTCGTCGAAATGGACGACCGAGTTCGTACCGTCGACCTGCGACTTCTCATCGGAAACACGGCCGTCCATTCCGACATGTTCATGTGGCACTACGACGAACCCGTCGAGACCGCGGCCCTGCAGTTCCTCAACATCTTGTTCGCCGTACCTCAACTGTCCGTGTGCCGCGAAGACATTCCGGACGACCATCGGGAGATGGGTGACCTTCTACACCGACTATTGGCGGCAGAACAAGGCGGTTCTGCTGGACGGCGGCTTCGAAGCCCGTAACCCGATGGCCAACTACCCCATCGTCTCGGCCCGAGGCGAGTCGAAACGGATCGTCGCCGCGGGTACGGCGACGTGGTGGTGACGTTGAATTCCCTCGAGGCCACCGACGAGATCGACATCGTGAACGCCAAGCCCTCGCGGCGGATCATCGTGGATCCGCTCGTACCGTTGGGTCGATATCGGTATGAGACCCTCGACGTGCGAGGGCGGCGGACGGGCGGCGGGTCCGTGTTGCTGGCCCGGCAACCGGTGGCGTTCGATGTGCCCCCCTCGGGCATGGTCCGTTTGGTCAGAGGGGGCGAGGGGGGCTGAGGGGGCAAAGGGGGGCGGCGGCCCTACTCCAGGAGTCCTGTATTGGGATGGAAGGTCGCCCAGGCGAACCAGAACGCCACGTAGGCGTCCGAAACCGGCTCGAGGACGGAACCGATCAGGGGACCCGAGATCGCCTTTCCAGCCATCGTCCATGCGCTCCCGGTCTCCACGTCGAAGAACTGGGCGTCGCGGACCTCGAACGTGAGCTGCTGATCGTCGGCCCGGGGCCGAAACGCCACGGCCGATTCGCCCTCGGTGGACCAGAAGACGACAACCGATCGAGTTCCCTGTACGTCGTCGTGCACCGCGACCTTGTCGCCCAGGGCTGCCAGTAGCGTGAACGGGAATGCCATCCCGAAGCCCTCGCCCCGTGGAATCCCGAGAACGCGCTCCTTCGGGGGGCGGCGGCCGTCGATATCGGGATTCAAGAACAGCGTCTCGGCGTTGTCGATGGCCTCGTAGTTCCCGTAGGGGTACGCCCGGTAGTTACGCCCCAAGTCCAACTCGCCCGAGACGACCAGAGTCTCGGGATGGAGTGCCCTCCAGGCGACCCAGATCATTTCAGTCGACGGATACATCGGAAGGGGCGCGCAATCCAAGGGGCTGCAGCGAGCCCCTCGCGCCATCTGCGGAAAGAGCGACTCCTGGCCCCCCGTCGTTCCTGCGGTTGAACATGATCAAGTTGTTGTTGTAGAGCAGCCCGGAGACGCCGAAGTCCGACCCTCGCACGGTGGTGCGGTCGAAGACCATGCTCGAACCCGTAAGAGGGCAGTAGGTGACGGCGAGCCCGACTCCGAATTCGTCGAGGTTCACGATCTCGTACCACCACAGGATGTTGTGCGGCACCGCGACGAACTCGCCTCCCACCTCGATCCCGATCACCCGGTCCGAGTCCCTGAGGTACTCCGCCTCGGAAGCGTCGGCGGTGACGAGTGGCGGATTCACGAGGGCCGGGATCGCGTCTCTCTGAACTCCGCCGGAAAAAACGAACTCCGCGGGAATGCTGCAGAACTCCTCCTTGGGCACGTCCAGCACCGGCGGGTCGACGCCGACCTGGACGGTTGGGGAGGTCCCGTCGCCTCCTCCACGGGCCGACGCGGCGAAGGCCGCCAGCAAGAGGGCCCCTCCGCGGGTGGCGAGACTAGACATTCCTTCGCTCAAGTGACCTCCTTCCCTACCGTACGACCGCTCGTTGAGTCGCTCCGGAACCCGCCCGAGAATAATCCGTGCGGCGCGTCTCACGTTCCCTTCCCCAGCGAGACGGGGAGTGGCGGCACGAGGCCCTTAAGTGTACCTCAAAGAACCCAGGCGGCGGCCACTACCTCATTTTTTCTGGCAAGATCAGGTTCCCGAGGCGGGAGGCGCCGGAATCGGGTGACAGTCAGTCGGAGGGCTCGGTGGGCGCGATACACACCCGGTTCCGACCCGTCTCCTTAGGGCAATAACATACTTGCGGTACCCGATGAATCCTGTTATTATATAGGTGTTCTAGACACTTAAAGGATTCGAGACGATGGCCGACAAGACCAACAGCACACCCCAAACCCTCCTCCAAGCGGTCCGCTTCTTCGCTGACGAAGACGAAGCAATCCAGTTCGTCGCTGACATGCGTTGGCCCGATGGCGAGCAAGCATGCCCTAAGTGCGGGAGCGTCGCCGAGCACTACTTCATGAAGACCCGCAAGCGGTGGAAGTGCCGCTTCTGCCGTCATCAGTTCTCCGTGAAGGTCGATACCATCTTCGAGGGCTCGCCCATCAAACTGTCCAAGTGGCTGCCCGCTGTTTGGATGCTCGGCAACTCCAAGAACGGGATCAGTTCTTACGAGCTGGCCCGTGCGCTCGGCGTCACTCAGAAGACCGCTTGGTTTATGCTCCACCGTATCCGTGAGGCCATGAGCGATGACGACTTCTCTGTCATGGACGGCGAGGTCGAAGTCGATGAGACCTACATCGGTGGCAAGGCCAAGAACATGCACCTTGCTCGCAAGAAGCGGATCATCAAGAGCACCGGGGGCCACGATAAGACCGCCGTCATGGGTCTGCTTGAGCGGCCCCGTGGCTCCGAGCACTCCTTGGTCCGCACTATGGTCCTCGATGCCGTCACCCAAGAACGGATGCAGGGCGAGATCAAGAAGAACGTCGAGGCCGGAGCTAACGTCTACACCGACCGCCATTGGGGCTACTACGGGCTCTCCAAGGACTACATGCACGACGTTGTTGACCACGCCTCTGAGTACGTCCGGGGCCGGGTCCACACCAACGGCATCGAGAATTTTTGGAGCCTCGTGAAGCGTGCCCTGCATGGCACCTACGTATCCATTGAGCCCTTCCACGTCTTTCGCTATCTCGATGAGCAAGCGTTCCGGTTCAACACCCGGAAGGCCAACGACGGCCAGCGGTTCATGCGTCTGGTCAAGCATGTCGTCGGGAAGCGGCTGACCTACGCCGAGTTGACCGGAGCCGAGGCATGTCAAATATGAAGGACGGGACGAAGAAAGGTCCGCACCATATAGGCGGCGAGGGCCAAGGCCGGGTCACCGCTGATACTGTGGTGACAGATGGACGATCCGGGATACAACGACTTCGGGGGCTCATAAAACACATCCTCGAAAAACCGAAAGGGCGCTCGGAAGGCGCATCACGCACACGCTGAAGGATCCGTGTGCGACGTTGTCACGACCCATGCACGCTGAACGTGATCGCTGACTTTTCCTCGAGCATGTAGCCCCGAAACTCTGTTGCATGGTATGAAACGACCGTTGTGAGCGGGCCATGGAGCTTGATGACTTTCGCGTTGTCGAAGAAGCGGCGGACGCGCCGGGAGACCTGACCCCGCTGGAGGCGGATCGAGCCGTTCATCGAAGGCTGCCTTACGCTGAACGTGTTCTACAATCGACCGGGTAATCGACTTCTGCGGGTCTGCGGAGCGGCGCCGGACGCGACGATCCTGAAGTCACCTGCTCGAGGGCTTGGGGATGGGGTGACCTACGCCGAGTTCGGAGCCGAGGATCAATACGCACGGCGCATCGGTTGAAGACGGGGACGATCGTGGATGCGAGCATCATTGACGCGCCGTCGTCGACGAAGAACCGCAGGGGAGAACGGGATCCGGAGATGCACCAGACGAAGAAGGGAAACCAGTGGTACTTCGGGATGAAGGCGCATATCGGGGTGGACGCCGAATCGGGTCTGGCGCACAGCTTGGCGACGACGGCCGCCAACGCGGCGGACGTGACGCAGGCGTGCGTGCTGCTGCATGGTGACGAGACGGAGGCATGGGGCGACGCGGGCTACCAGGGTGTGGACAAGCGCCCGGAGAACAGGGGTTGCGACGTCGCCTGGCAGGTGATGAAGCCGGGCAAGCGTCGCCTGCTCGATCCGGCGCCGAGGCGGCGGCCGAGAAGCGCAAGGCATCGGTGCGGGCGAAGGTGGAGCATCCGTTCTTGTATGTGAAGCGGCGCTTCGACGGTAAGGTGCGCTACCGGGGACTGGCGAAGAACACGCAGCGCATCGCGTTGCTGCTCGGGTTCTCGAATCTGCTCATCGCTACGGCGCGACCGGATAACGCGCGGCCCATGGACCGCCCGAGGGCGGGAGCCGGACACATCGAAGCGACTTCCTGACGGTTCGGACCGTTTCTCCGGCGCGCCAGCCAGCACTTCATCGCTCCGATAGGTCTTCGAACCGGATCTCGAACCGCAACCGATCGCGTTCCTCCCAAGATGGGGGTGTCGACCCTCCCGCCTGCAGAAGTCGTGAGGCCCCTTCCTTTTGGTATTCCGCCGAAGCTTCCTTCAAATACGCGAACCCGTTTTTCTTGAGACTATTAACGATCCCTTCTTCTGATCGGCCCTGTTCCACTCCATCCAAGACTACCGTGTAGAAATCAGCGATCTTGCCGTACGCCTTCACTCCACTCCCCCGGAAACGCTCTACCTGGTCAATGAGCGGATGGAAGCGTAGGACCAACTCTTCGAACTCCTTTCGCAAAGACGTGAACCTATAGAACCCATCCGCTTCTTCGAGACGCTTCATCAGTGTGACGGTCGCCAGGAACCCAGCTGGTCGATAGCGACCAGTGGGACGATAGAAGTAGACGGCTGGGTGTAGACCCAGCGAGCGGGTCTCGTTGGTAGTTAGGCGGGTCGCTATGCGTCTAACTTTCTTCAAGTAAGCGACCGTTTCTTCGCCCGTCCCATCCTCGGGAATCCCGGCCTGCGAAGCTTCGGTCGCCACGTCGTTCGCAATGTTCACATAGTCAAACAGCAACCGAACGGTGCCCCCAGAGTACCCGCGACCCGCCACGGGCAGATCCAGTGTCTTAATCGGAGTTGCGAGGGGCGGATCGAAGAGAGCGTCGTATACCTGGCGGGCTATCCCCTCGATTTCGGTTCGCATTGCCTTGTCAAACGCACTCCAATACTTATGCCCGACGCCAGCGCGGATTAATGCCCGTGCCGCGAGGGCGTTAGGTTTCCTCCGCGCGCGAATCATCCGCAGTTCCACTGGATCAATCGGCACAGCCTTTTGGTTGATCTTGAAGAACGACTCTTCGGCCTGAGATGCGCTTCCCTGGACCCACTGGAGGCTTATGGGAACGGTTGCCATATTCCGCGCTCTCTTCACCCGCACGGCATCCGAATGCTCCGCGTTTAACCCCGCCCGCGTAACGTCATCGTAAGATCCGATTCCGTTGGCGACCATCCGCCGAGTCCTCTCGGCAACCTTTTTTTGTTCTGGTGGAATGTAGTTGTCATAGAATCGGCGAGAGTGAACCCCGTCACCATAATCGTCATGTATCCACGCGATCAGGGCACTGAGGCGATGGGCACCATCAATGACAAACAACGTCTGGGTTGGTGAGCGCCAGAAGATCAACGAGGGGATAAGGTTTCCATCAAGGAAACTCTCAATGAGTCCGTAAACCGCCTTCGGTTGCCAGTCGGCGGTTTCCCGCTGGAAGTCGGGCTTGCGGATCAACTGAAAGGTCACGCTGTCCGATTCCAGGTCCGAGGCCCTCAACCCAGTAGTTAGGGAGGGTCTGAACAACCCCCATCTTGGGAGGAACGCGATCGGTTGCGGTTCGAAGATCCGGTTCGAAGACCTATCGGAGCGATGAAGTGCTGGCTGGCGCGCCGGAGAAACGGTCCGAACCGTCAGGAAGTCGCTTCGATGTGTCCGGCTCCCGCCCTCGGGCGGTCCATGGGCCGCGCGTTATCCGGTCGCGTAGCGGCCAGCGATGAGCAGATTCGAGAACCCGAGCAGCAACGCGATGCGCTGCGTGTTCTTCGCCAGTCCCCGGTAGCGCACCTTACCGTACCCGAAGCGCCGCTTCACATACAAGAACGGATGCTCCACCTTCGCCCGCACCGATGCCTTGCGCTTCTCGGCCGCCGCCTCGGCGCCGTCCCGATCGAGCAGGCGACGCTTGCCCGGCTTCATCGCCACCTGCCAGGCGACGTCGCAACCCCTGTTCTCCGGGCGCTTGTCCACACCCTGGTAGCCCGCGTCGCCCCATGCCTCCGTCTCGTCACCATGCAGCAGCACGCACGCCTGCGTCACGTCCGCCGCGTTGGCGGCCGTCGTCGCCAAGCTGTGCGCCAGACCCGATTCGGCGTCCACCCCGATATGCGCCTTCATCCCGAAGTACCACTGGTTTCCCTTCTTCGTCTGGTGCATCTCCGGATCCCGTTCTCCCCTGCGGTTCTTCGTCGACGACGGCGCGTCAATGATGCTCGCATCCACGATCGTCCCCGTCTTCAACCGATGCCCGAGAGACGCCAGATGCGTATTGATCTCCTCGAACAACCCCATCCCCAAGCCCTGCGTCTCCAGCAGGTGACGGAAGTTCAGGATCGTCGTCTCGTCCGGCAAAGAACCGCTCAGGCGCAGACCCGCAAAGCGGCGCACTGACTCCACCTCGTAGAGCAGATCCTCCATGCCCGGATCGCTCACGTTGTAGAACAGCTGCACACAATGAACCCGCAGCATCACCCCAAGCGGATAGGGGCGGCGGCCACGGCCAGCCTTCGGATAGAACGGCTCGATCCGATCCTCCAGCTGTTGCCAGGGAATCAGCCCCTCCATCTTCTCCAGGAAAATCTCCCGGCGCGTCCGCCGCTTCTTCGAATCGTACTCCAGCTCCGCGAAAGTCATCTGAAGCTCCATGGCCCGCTCACAACTCCCCGGTCGTTTCATACCATGAAACTACACCCGTCTTGTTCAGAGTTTCCTTAGTTGTTGAGACGAATTCTTCGGATCTTCTTCTTCTTCGAAATCCTCACGGTGAATGAGGGCGTCGAGGTTAACATACTGCTTTGCCATGGGTGAACTCCGATTGAGGTGGTGCATCATACACCATCCCGTCTGGGTACCGCAAGTATGTTATTGCCCTCCTTAGCCTGATAGAGCGCTCGATCCGCCGCGGCCACGAGGGCCTTGATGGTCTCGCCATGCCCGGGTGCGACGGCGACGCCGATGCTGATGGTGACGTTCATGCTCGCATCGTCGAGAACGAACGTGTGTGCCTCCATCGCGCTCCGAACACGTTCCGCTACGACTTCGACCCCGGCCGTATCGGTCTCCACCAGGTAGCTCAGGAACTCCTCGCCCCCGTAGCGAGCCGAAGCGTCGGCCACACGCACGCACCGGTTGATGATCTGCCCTACTTCACCCAGCACATGGCTCCCCATCTGGTGTCCATGCCCGTCATTGACGGATTTGAATCGATCCAAGTCCATCATCAAGACGCCGAGCGGGAGGCCGTAGCGCAGGCACCGCTCCAGCTCTCGTTCGAAGGCCAGGTACAGCGATTCCTTGGTGAGAAGACCGGTGAGCCGATCGTAGGAAATGAGATCGCGGACGTCGGCGTGGAACTTGGCTTCGATGTCGTCGAGGACCACGAACTTGAGCACGGAGTCACCGATCCGGACCTTGTCGCCATCTCGAAGCTGGACGGATTCCACCTGTGCTGAATTGACGAACGTGTGATTCGTGCTCCCCAGATCGGTGAGGGTGAAGATCGCACCCTCGGCTCCCGTGCCCTTGTAGTCGACACGGGCGTGCTCCCTCGACGTGCCTTCACCCGGCAGGCAGATATCGGCCGTGGTACTCCGCCCGATCACCATGCCCCTTTTTCGCAGCCGGAAGTCCCGGCCGATCTCCTCACCCTTCAAGACGACCAGAGAGGCGTGGCTCTTCTTCTTGAGCGCCTGGTCGCCAAAGATCGGAGTCCTGATGATGATGGTCTTGTTGTCACCCATCGATGAGATCTACCCTTCTGTCGAGTCTGGACCGCCAGGTCGTTCCCGCCCCGGCTCGGTCCAACTCGAGAAGGAGCGAGAGCGGAGCGTTCAATCGCCTGCCGGCCTGACGGTTACCACACGGGCCCCGTATAGGCACGCCTGCTGCTCATCCCCGCTCGCGGCCTCGCATTCCGCGGCACGCTCCTCGCCCGTCGCCCTCAGGACGTCGAGCTCCTCCCCGATCGCTTCGTAGCACATCAGACGACCGGTCCGGTCGTCGAGTCGGGGGCAAAAAGCGAAGGCCCCGTCCGTGCGCGCGGTGACGTCGATCAAGTTCTTGACGAATCCGACGTAACACCAGGGCCGCAGCTCCGCCTTCGCCTTCGAGCACTCCTCAATGCCGCGTTCGTGATCGCCGACCACGTGTCCCGCGATGTCGCGACCCAGGCTCTGGATGCAGGTCCGCCGCATGTGCTCGGGGGCCGTCAGGCAGGTGGCGGCACCCGCTTCGATGTCCCAGTCGTTCAGCCACAGGATCGCCGACGTCTGCATGACATAGCAGTCTTCCAGGTGGCGCTCCTCCATGACCGAGCACGGGTAGAGCGGATCCTCCGGGTCGAGGCCCGCCCACTCGCTCTGGGCGTGCTCGGCCATGCCGGCGTCGTGTGCTCCGTCCATGTGCGCACCGCCCTCTTCCCCGGCCTCGGCCGTCATGTCGTCCACCATGTGATGCGGTGCCGTGGCGTTCATGATGTTCTCCCTGAACGCCCCTCCGTAACACGACCGCTGGTCCCAATTCGAGGACAGGTGGTCACACGCCTGCAGGGCGACCGGCAGGTCGTGTCCGTAGATCATGGTCAACCCGTGACCCATGCCGTGCAGGCACTGAAAGAGCACGAAACGCTGGCCCGGATCGCCCCGGTACATCTCGCAGAGGTCGTTCACATCAGTCGCGGTGATCTCGCGCATCTCCATGAAACGGGCCTGAATCACCCCGTGGTAACACCCGGATTGGTAGAGCTCGGAGCACTGCTCGAACGTCTCACTCCAGTTCGGGTTGTTCTGATAGGCGGTGATGCCGATGCCGTGCACGTACATGTGTCCGTTGCGCTCGACCTCGGGGTCCACGGAACCGATAGCCTCGAGCACCCGGATGGCCTCGTGAACACCCTGCTCGTCGAGCCGAGTGAGGATGACGTCCTCGTAGCAGGCCTCCTTGTCCGCGGCATCGAGCGAGCTACAACGCCGCTCGGCTTCCTCGACGAGAGGTCGAAGGTCGTCCGGCAGATCGGCAAAGCGCACGTTAGGCCCGCACGCCATCAGGAACGACAGCGCGAGGAGCGAGCGGAGTACGTGCGGCCGCCGCGGCGGTCGGGTATGGGTGCGTATGGACATGGTCTGGCCTTCCGGGTGCGTCCTTCGTCGCATCAAAAGCAAGGTAGGGAGCACATCGCACCGGCAGCAATGCCTGGCTGGGTAACCCTCCATTCGGCCTCACGTGGGCTATCCGTAGATTCCACTTGCGATCATACGTAGGTGGTTTGCTTCCGAAATCCTCGGATCGATGGCCATGGGGGCGGCCGCGGACTACGTTGGTCCCCGCGATAGCTAAGAGCTCTCAGCATTGGGAAGAATCCCGAGTGCCGCCCGAGTGAGGCACGTCCATGCAACGACGCCGCTTCCTTTTGGCCCTGGCCGCTTGCGCGGCCATGCCGCGATCGATCTTCCCGGATGCCGGAAGCCCGCTCGCGCCGGCGAAGACCGGCCGTGGCGAGTCGTTCCCGGGGACGTCGGTGAGATGCACGCGCTCGTTCTGGGCACGGCCCAGGACGGTGGGTATCCCCAGGTGGGATGCTATACGGAGCGCTGCGAGCGAGGACGGGCGCTTCATGCCGAGGGGCGAGGTCGCTACGTCGCGTCGTTGGCCCTCGTGGCGCCCGCGGCCGAGCGCTTCTACCTGGTCGATGCCACGCCGGACTTGACCCGGCAGATCGATCTGATCACCGAGCCCTCCTTTCGGCGACGAGCGGCAGAGCGGAGGCCGTTCGACGGTATCTCCCTCACTCACGCGCACATCGGCCACTATGCGGGCCTCGCGGTCCTTGGAAACGAAGGCATGGGCATGGGCGAGACACCGGTCTACTGCACCGAGGCGATGGCCGACTTCCTCGAGACCCACGCGCCGTGGAGCTTTCTCGTCGATCAGGGGCGCGCGGTGCCCCGCCCCCTTTCGCTTGATCGGTGGCACAGGATCGACGAGCACCTCGAGGTCCAGCTCTGGAAGGTCCCCCACCGCGACGAGTTCGCCGACACGGTGGGGTTCGTCTTCCGTGGGCCTTCCGCCTCGCTGCTCTACCTGCCCGATATCAACGCGTGGTCCCTTTGGGATCGCGATCTCGCGCAGGCAGTGACGAGCGTGGACGTGGCGCTCCTGGACGCCTCGTTCTGGTCGCTGGACGAGATACCCGGCCGGTCGCTGGAGGACGCCCCGCATCCGATTATTACCAACACCATGGATCTGCTGCAGGGCGTGGTGGACGGCGAACGGGCGCGCGTCGTGCTCACCCACCTGAACAACTCGAATCCCGCCATCGACGAGGGCGGGCCTGAGCAGGCCGAGATCCTCAGACGAGGGTTCGAGATCGCCCGCGAAGAGATGCGGTTCGAGCTCTAAGCCATCGGCCTCGGGCGCGACCCTTAGCCCGGCACCCGAACTGAGGCGGCCTTTCGACGATCACTCGAGGGCGCAGACTGTGCCGACTCCACGCCGGTCCGCTTTCATCTCCTACCGCGCGACCCTATTTTTGCCTTCATGCCCTCCCCCACACTCCTCGATCGTCTCAAGCGCGCCCGGATGTTCCAGGTTCTCCTGGTCTATCTTGGCGCTTCCTGGGTGGTCCTGCAGCTCGCCGACATCCTGACCGAAGCGCTGTCACTGCCGGCCTGGGTCATGCCCGTCAGTGTGCTGCTCCTCCTGATCGGTTTGATCATCATCCTGGCCACGGCGTGGGTACAGTCTCTCCCTGCCACGACCGCAAAGGAAGAGGCCGGCGAGATTCCCACGGATTGGGAGATCGCCCCGGCGGACGCCCTGTCGAGCCTGAAGTCCGGCAGACTTCCACACATCACATGGGGTCGAGCGATCCTCGGAGGGGTCGTGGCGCTGTCGCTGCTCTTCGGGGGGGCCGGACTTTACGTGGGCCTCAACGACCCCACGTGGCCTCTCGGGCCTGCGGAGTTAGGCGCGGATGAGGCGGCGGCGGGCATCGCGGTGGTCCCGTTTTCCGTGACGGGGGGTGAAGAACTCTCCCTGTGGCGCGAGGGCATGGTGGATCTTCTCTCCACCAACCTCGACGGCATGGGCGGCTTCCGCACCATCGACTCTCGCACCGTAATGGCCCGGTGGGGTGAACGGGTGGCGGATGAAGGCATCCCAGACCTGCGTACCGCTCTCGAGGTCGGCGCCGAGACCGGTGCCCGCTATGGTGTCGTCGGCGCGCTCGTCGGCAACCCCGCAGGCATCCGCCTGACCGCCGATCTCTACGATCTCTCCAACGGGGAGAAGGTCGTGAGCGTGACCAAGGAGGGCCCGGCCGAAGACGTGCTCGGCCTGGCTTCCGCGCTCTCGGTGGAGCTGGTCCGGGACCTGATGGGTGCGACGGGCCAGGGCACCATCCAGGACGTACGCCTCGACGCCATCACCACAACCTCTCTGCCTGCGTTGAGAGACTACCTGGAGGGCGAGGCCGCGTACCGCATCGGTGACTTCGCTGCCGCGGTTCGCTCCTACGAGAGCGCGGTGCAGCAGGACTCGCTCTTCGCGCTGGCGTGGCTGCGCCTCTCCAATTCGTACGGATGGCTGGACAATATCGGCAGTCCTGCGGGCGCGAGGGCCGGGGAGAGGGCTCTGGCCCTGTCAGCCCGGCTTCCCGCCAGGGACCGCCGCCAGGGAGGCCCGCGCGGCTTGTACAGGCCTCGGAGGCCGCTCCAGGAACCGGTGACGCGTCGGCATACGACCATGCCGGGGGCGACAGGGCCGCGATCGCGGAGTACCGTCCGAGGACGCCTTACCGAGGCCGATGACCCGGTGACGACACCTCGTGGTTCGAGCTGGGCAACTGACGATAGGGCGATCTACCACCGTCAACGACGGCACTCCGGGATTAATTAAAGAGCAATTTCCGGCGCGGAGGGGTGTGGTGGGATTGATCCGGACGGCCTCGGGAGCGGTTTGGGGTGGGAACGCCTCAGCGTTCGGGATGGGTGGTCCATGCCGTGTTGAGCATACGATAATTGTACGAAGTGCACTTGTCGGCGGTCAGCATCGAAGGGTGCCTGTGCTCGGCATTGTACCGGGATCGCCCTGGTCTGGACCAGGCATTCAAGGCAGGCCTCATTCGACAAGGCCGGTCGAAGTTGAGCGGTGCATTGGCTCGATCCGGGATTCGGCCCGCCATCAGGCAGCGGTCATCAACCGGCCGGGTCCACTCCCTCGCGTTGACCATCGCCGGGGGCGACAGGGCGGACGCCGTTCCTGAACCGGCAACGGCGGCTCGCGGAGTACCGTGACGCCACCGAGGACGCGCGCATGGTCACCGAGGCAACGAGTTGGCCATTCCGCTGCTCCAGTCGGTGACGACACCGAGTTTGCACGGACCGTCGAGCGGTCCAGGACCGTCGACATGAGCACGCTCGCACGGATCCGCAGCAACTACACCAACCGCCAGGACCGCCACGACCGGCTCAGGGCGATGCTCTCGCCCTACTCTAATTCTTTGCGAACCGGGACCGGGACCGCGCCGGTGCGGATGATCAGTGGATTCTGTACAGCCTCGGCGCGGAGGGAGCCCTCGGACGCGCGGATCGTCTTCTGGATTCACTCGATGTATCGACGGGGGTCAAAGGCATCGCCATGGGTTGGTTTCTCGGGACCTGGTCCACTGCCGTGGAGCTTCCGCACCGTTCGGTTGCGCGAGCCCGTAATTGCGAGGAACCGCAGGTCGACGACACCTGTCAGCTCTTCGTAGGGTGGGGCTTGGCCCGCTCGGGTGATCTCCAGGGGGCCAGGGAGTCGGCCCGGTTCCTGCGCACGCGCGAAGCGGATGGCAGTGTCCTTGCCGGCCAGGCGGCCGGCGCGGTGGAGGGAGCCGTCGCCATGGCGGAGGGGCGCGTTGCCGAAGCCAGGAGATTGCTGGCGCCGGTCGCTCGAGGTACGGGCACACCGGCTGAGTCCGCGCGCGCGTCGCTGGCCGACCTTGAGCTGGCCGCGAGCAACACGGCCGAGGCCATCCGCCACTACGAAGGCAACCGCTACAGCTACTACCGCTCGTACGTCAGTCGGGCGCTCGCCCGGATCTATGACGAGCGGGGGGAAGCGGACAAGGCTCGCACGTTCTACAGGAGCTTCCTCACCATTACGCGGGAGGGTGATCAGGCCCTTCCGGAGATCGCCGAGGCCAGAGATGCGTTGGCGCGGCTGGGCGGTTGACGAGGGTCTGGCTCCGCCTTGCGGCGGTTGAGTCGGCGGTGGACAGTGGTTTTCGCGATTCGCCCTCCGGCCGTGATGTCCGTCGCACGGCCGGCACGCCCCGATTCATGGCGGACCTGGCTTCGGCAGCTGCAGCTACATCTCGACCCTCACGGGGATCGCCCAGGACAGACCCGTCATCCTCTACGACCAACTCGGAGCCGGCCGATCGGATACTGCGGACGATACGTCCCTCTGGCAGATTCCACGCTTCCTCGAAGAAGTCGATGCGCTGCGTGGGGCTCTCCGGCTGGACGAGGTCCACGTCATGGGGCATTCCTGGGGAGGCACGTTGGCGATCGAGTATATGCTCACGCGACCGGAAGGGGTGCGCTCGGTGGTGTTCGTGGGGCCGATGCTCAGCACGCCTCGTTGGGTAGAGGAGGCCGCCGACCTGATCGGGCAACTCCCTCCGAGTCAGGCGGAGGCGTTGAGGCAGGGTGAAGCGACCGGTGACTACGCGTCGCCGGAATACCTGGCCGCGACCGATTCCTTCTACGCCCGATTCCTCGTGCGGAGCGAGTGGCCGTGGCCCGTGCTTCCGGGATGTGAGGACGATCCCGGGGTGAACATGCAGGTCTACGAGCACATGTGGGGACCGACGGAGTTCACGGCGACGGGCACGCAGCTGGACTTCGATCGCGTCGATCGCCTACCCGAACTCGACTTGCCGGTGCTTTTCGTCGTCGGCCGCTACGACGAGATCCCGGTGGAGACGGTGCAGGAGTTCGCCGGACTGGTTCCCGGTGCTGCTATCGAGGTCATCGACGATGCGGGCCACATGGTCAACATCGATGGCACAGACGCGTTCAACTCGGCGGTAGCAGCCTTCCTGAGGGACGTAGACGGCCGCTGAGGGGATTGGGCGGTCGGGTTTCTCCGTCTGGGCCGTCGGACCTGTCTCACCCGGTCTGCAGACCGCCCAGTAAGAACCCGCCGTCAACGGGCAGCACCACGCCCGTGATCTAGTCCCCCTCCTCAGATACCAGGAACAGCACGGCGTGCGAGACGCCCAGACATCATCGGGATCGTCCGGGCAGAGCAGACCTTCCGCTCGACGCCGACGTGTGGACGAAACATGACCTGGGGTCTGCAGATCCAAAGCCGTCTTTGCACGGTGGGTTAGCGCGGTCGGGCGACTCGCCGACGGCGCCGACATCACATCGGCGCGAGCCGACTTGATGGCCGTGGCCAGACGGATCGAGCAGGAAGCGCCGTCATCGGCTTGGGCCTCGCGCAGTTCGGCGTGAGCGGGATGCTCCGCTTGGCCCCGGTGACGCTGCCCCGGGAAGACGCGATCGCACTCGATGGGACGGTGCTCGTCGTCGTGCTGGGCGTGAGCCTCCTGACCGGCGTTCTGTTCGGGCTGGCCCCGATTGGGCGACTGCTGCGGTTTGACGTGGACACGCCCATCCGTGACGGGAGGCGGTCGACGGTCGGAGCGGGGGGCCACGGAGTGCAGAACGCCTTCGTCGTCGCACAGCTCGCCATGGCGCTGATGCTCGTGGTCGGCGCCGGACTGCTGCTCAAGAGCTTCGCCAACCTGCACTCGGTGGAGATGGGGTTCAGATCATCCGGAGTGTTGAGCTGGACCTGCCGGCCTCAGTGGCCGAAAGCGGTTTGCCTCCTCCACGAGTCTACGGACGTCTGGCGGGAGCGTCCTGGCGAACTCCGACGCCGCCTCCCGCCCCGGCTCCGACAGCTTCGCCCACGTGCGCCTCAGGATACCGACCAGCTTGGCGTCCTCGTGCTTCCCGGCGAAGTCGATGAAGTCCATCTCGAAGAACACCATGCAGATGGCGTCCTCGAAGAGCTGGACCTCGGGGTCTCGGTTCAGCCCGACCTTGCGGAGAAGGTCGCCCACGCGTGCGATCGTTTCGTCGTCGTACCCGACCTGCTTCAGGATTCCGCCCGCTTCTCTGGCGTGGAACCGCGCTAGGTCCCTCCGCCACTGCCGGTAGCCCCGCCGGCCGCCCTCGTAGTCCGTCCGGGGGATCGCCCAGCGACGGATGTGCTGGCAGGAGGCTGCCAGGCGGAGGGGCACCGACGCGTCCGGTGAGAAATGCAGCACCCAGTGGACGAGCCTCTGGTGGTAGCGAAGCGCCCACGGCACCACGGCCCCATCGACCTCGATTGTGCGCGCGTCCTCACGGTGGGCGGCCTCGAAGCGATCGCGCGCCGCATCGAGGAGCGCAGTGTCGCGACTCACGCGGCCGGCTGGGCCTCGAGGCGCTCCAGACGGTCCAGGAGCGCCGCGACGTCTAGGGCGGTGGACGTCGAGATCGAGACGGTGAAGGGCTCCCGGGGCCCGGACACGAGCCGGAGCTGGGCCTGGTCGCCTTGGTAGAGCTGGCCGATCAGCTCTGACAGGGACGGGCGGACCGCGTGGAAGACGGCCTCATCGCTCGGAGCGTTCAGCCGGTCGTAGATGGCGAACTCGAGTTCGTCGGTACGAACCCGGTATCGGCCCTCCAGGCCGGGCTCCTCTCCAAGTAGGCGAGCGGCGTTGAGGGCTCGGCGAAACACATCCCGGAGCCGCTCCTCGGTCGTGCCCGGGGCTGCTCGCCGGCGGCGACGGTAGCGTAGCCCGGGCCTTCGGTTCATGTCCAGGGAGTAGTGGGCCGTGTCACAGATGAGCAGGACGCCCGGACCGTGCGGGACGTGGGCGTATCCTGTCACGTCGATCACGAGCTCGTCCTCCAGAAGTCCCTGTTGGATCCAGCGGTGGAAGACCGGAATCAGCTCGCGGACATCGACTCGGGACGGATCCGCCACGAACAGCTTGACCGAGAGATCGGCGGAGCCCAGGGGGCCGGCGGTCATGACGCCCCCCCGACCGTCGTCTCGACCGGTGCCGCGCTGCCTGTACGCTCGTAGCAGGCGTAAGCGGCCTCGATGAAGAGCTGGGCCTCCTCAACGCGTGCGCGGGCCTGATCGAGGTCGGGCGCGTCCAAGGCCTCTTCGTGGGCGTGGAACAGGTAGCGGGCGAATTTCGCGCCTGCGAAACGGTCGTGGAAGCGCTTGGTCTCGTGAAAGCGGGCCCGGAACTCGTTCACGATCCGGTCGGGGTCGTCGGTGATGTCGAGGAACTCGGTCTTCACCAGCGCCTTGGCCGCCGTCAGCATGGCCTCGTAGGCCGTGTCGCAGGCCGCCCCCGCGTCGCCCATGTCGAGCCGGAGCTGCGCCTCGAACACCTCGCGCTCGCTCGCTTGTAGCCCAAACTCGACCAGCGGGACGATCTCGCCCGCACACTCGCCCACGCCGTAGTCGTCCATTGTGTACTCCCGAGGGTCACCCCAGTCGGAGTAGAACGACGGATCCTCGGCGTAGCTCGGCACCGTGGTCAGATCCTGGAGGTACTCCTTGATCTGCGCCTTGCCGACCCTCCGGATGAACTCCTGGAACGTCTCTTCCGGCTCGTGCTCCTTGACGTATCGGCCGGTGATGCGCCGGACCACCTCGGGGATCCGCTTCGACGGGATGGCGAGCGTCGCCATCCCGTACGACCCGGCGTTCTCGGTCCACTGCCCGCCGAGCACCACCTGGAAGTGAGGGACCAGACGTCCGTCCTTCTTTCGGCTGATCCCGTAGAATCCCAGGTCTGCCGCGTGGTGCTGTCCGCACGAGTTGAAGCAGCCGCTCGCCTTGATGCGGAGGCCCTTCACAGCGGGGTCCACGTCGCCGTTGGCGCTCACCAGGCCCGACCGCAACTCGGCCGCGAGCCCGCGCGCCGACGCGATGCCCAGCTTGCAGGTATCCGTTCCCGGGCAGGCCGTGACGTCCGCGATGGTGCCGGCCCCCGCGTCGGCGAGATCGACGGCGCGGAGCGCCGCGTACAGCTCGGGCAAGTCGACCTCGCTGACCCAGCGGAGCACGATGTTCTGCTCGACGGTGGTGCGTAGGTTGTCGCCGACGAAGCGGCCGGCGACGTCGGCCAGGGCCCGCATCTGACCGGACGTGAGGTCGCCCAGGGGCAGCGCGACGGTGACCACGTAGTAGCCGTCCTGCTTCTGAGTACGGACGTTGGTGGCGCGCCACTCGCCGAACCCCTCGGCGGGACTCTCGTCGGCGGGGCCGAGCGGTTCGGCCTCCCGCAGGGGCGCCTCGCCGTAGCTGTCGAGTTCGTCCAGAAATGCGGTCCAGCGAGGGTCGTGCGGAAGGGTTTCGCGCTCCTCGAGGACGAGCCTGCGGAACTCATCGATGCCCACCTTCGCGACCAGGAACTTGATTCGCGCTCGGCCGCGGTTCTCCTTCTCGCCGTAGCGCGCGAAGATTCGGCTGACGGCCTGCGTCAGGGGCAGCAGCTCCTGCTCTGTCACGAACTCCTCGAGCAACTTCGCCTGGTGCGGATTGGCGCCGAGGCCG
Organism: Longimicrobiales bacterium; assembly: GCA_965226925.1. Classification (GTDB taxonomy): domain Bacteria; phylum Gemmatimonadota; class Gemmatimonadetes; order Longimicrobiales; family Gaopeijiaceae; genus CBDDCX01. The sequence goes on from CBDDEN010000011.1 coordinate 46,933, forward strand.
CCGCCCACATAGAACTCGAAGCCTCGTCGCCGCTCCCCGTCTACGACCCGCGTGGTCGCGATCAGGCCGAGGTCGTGCATGGACGTGAGGCCGCAGGCTTCGTGGCGGCACCCGGAGAACGCGATCTTGAACTTGCGTCCGAAATCTTGGACGTCGGGGTGTCCCAGCAGGAACTCCTTGAGGGCTTCCGCATACGGAGACACGTCGAACGCCTCGGTGTGGCAGACCCCCGAGATCGGACAGGCCGTCACATTGCGGACCGAGTTGCCGCACGCTTCACGGGTAGTGATCCCCACGGCGGCCAGCCGCCGCATGAGGTCGGGCGTGTCGTCGATGTGGACGAAGTGGAGCTGGAAGTCCTGGCGCGTCGTGACGTGCAGGATGCCGTCGGAGTAGTCCTCGGCGACTTCGGCCAGAATCTCCATCTGGTCAATGGTCATGCGCCCCCACGGAATCTTGATCCTCACCATCCCGGGTGCGTCCCAGATCGTGTCGGGCCCCTTGGTGGGCTTGTCCTCGTATGGCAGCGTCCGCGTATCCACCCCGTCGTGGCGTTGGCCGTTGTCGTAGCGCTGGCCGTAGACGCCCCGGCGTAGCCGGGTCTCGGCGAAGAGGCGCTCGTCCACCCTGCCCTGTCGCCGAAGCTGGATCTGTAGGTCGAAGACGTCGATCTCACGGTCCAGCACCCCGGGGAGTCTCCCCGCCAGCTCCTCCTTCCACGACCGAGCGCTGTCCGTGTTCCGCGTGTCCGTGGTCATGACTCATTCTCTCCTTGGATCTTCGTCCGCCTTCGATGTCACGCGACCGAGCCGGCGATCGCCGAAACGGCTCCCTTCGCGGACTCCGTCAAGAATCCGGCGACCCGACCCTCCCCCTCAACGCCGCGCCGCGCCACCTCTCCCACGATCAGCGTCGCCGGCGCCTGGAGCCCGGCCACGCGCACCCTTCCCGCCAGGTCGCGCAGCGTGCCTACGACCACCTTCTGGTCCGCAAGAGTCGCGCGGCTCACCGCGACGGCCGGTGTGCTCGGGTCTCGGCCCTCCCGGATGAGGCCCGTCGTGACGTCTTCCACTCCCTGCAGGCCCATGAGCACCACGACCGTCTCTTCATCGGGCGGCAACTCAGCCGCTGTGCGGCCCTCGGTGGTGTGGCCGGTACGCACAGTGAAGCCCCGGGCGACGCCCCGGTGGGTCAGGGGCACACCCGCAGCGGCGGGCGCCGCGACCACCGAGCTCACGCCTGGCACGACCTCGAACGGAACCCCCGCCGCGGCCAGCGCGTCCACCTCTTCGCCGCCCCTTCCGAACACGAATGGATCACCGCCGTGCAGGCGGACGACCCGGTTCCCCGCGCGAGCCTCTCGCAACATGAGTCGGAGACGCAGCTCCGATATGGCTCGGGCGCCTCGCCCGGCCGCCGCGCTCAGGCCCCGGCGGCGCCCCACATCGATCACCCGGGTCCCGGGTAGTGCCAGCTCGAGCACCTCGTTAGCCACGAGGGCGTCGTGCAGGATTACGTCGGCGCGCTGGATGCGGTCCAGCGCCCTGAGCGTCAGGAGTTCTCGGCTCCCCGGGCCTGCCCCGACGATGGCCACCGTACCCGGCTCGAAAGGCTCGTCACCTTGTCGGTAGAGCGCTTCGAGCCTCCGTGCCGCCTCGTCGGTGCGGTCGAGGTCCACCAGCCTGGTGATTTTGGGATCGACCAACGCGCGCAGGAGCTGGCTCCTGCGGCTGAGACCCTTGAGGCCTCGGGTCCGGAGGCCCACAAACAGGTCTGCGATCGATCGGAGAGCGTCGGGGAGGGCCGCCTCGAGCAGGCGGCGGAGTTGGGCGGCCAGCAGGGGCGAGCCTCCGTCGGTGCTGATCGTGATCACAACCGGACCCCGCCGGATGACGGCGGGCGAGTAGAAGTCGCAGTAGTCGGGGTCGTCCGCCGCGTTCACCAGGATCCCATGCTCGCGCGCCGCAACGGCGAGGCTCCGGTTCGTGGACAGATCGTCCGTGGCTGCCACGACCACCCTGGCACCCTCCACGTCGTCGAGCCGAGCGCGCCGACGCTCCACCTTCCAGACGTGCGGCAACCACGGCTGCATGTCGTCGGAGATCTCGAGCGCGACCAAGTGCACGCGCGCGCCCGCGTGGATGAGCGGCGCTATCTTGTCCGCCGCTACCTTGCCTCCCCCGACGACGAGCACCCGCCGCCCCTTCAAGCCGACCATCTGAATCGGATATCCCATGACGTTCCCTCGGCTCTCTCCCGATCTGAATACGGACTACAAGCACAAAGAAAACCGGCCTTCCTTCAGGAAGGCCGGTCGGGCTCGCTCGCCGCGCTGGCTACCTAACTCTGTCGCGCCGACGTAGAGGTTCCCGCACCCGCCCTCCCTTCCAGGAGTGGGCTCGTACAACAACAGGCGCAGGTGCAGCAGAACCGATTCATGTGTTTCCTCTGAGATCGTGGCGGCCCGCGGCCGTGGCACAGGCGGAGGGGCTCGCGACCGAAGGGAAACTTAGCCAGGGCCTCCGCACAGGTCAACATCCCAGAGACTATCCGATCGCGCCATGGGGGTTCGCCAACGTCAGTAACGCGGCATGCTGGTGTCCACGCGCTCCGCCCACGCCAGGATGCCGCCCTGCAGGTTCCACAGCTTTCCGAATCCGGCGGCCCTCAGTCGGCGCAGCGCCGTGGCGCTCCGGGCGCCGGAACGACAGTAGAGCACGGTCCGGAGTGCTCCGTCGAGCTCAGGCATGCGTTCCGCAAGCTGATCGAGCGGGATGAGACGAGCTCCCTGGTCTCCCAGGTTGACGATGTGCCACTCGTGGGGCTCCCGCACGTCGATGAGGGCCACGTCCTCTCCCTCTTCCAGCCAAGCCTTGAGCTCGACGGCGCTCACCTCGGGAACGTCCTCTCCGGCGCCGTCGGCGTCCGGCTGGCCAACGCCGCAGAACTGCTCGTAATCGATCAGCTCCGTGATGGTCGGCGCGTCGCTGCACACCGGGCACTCCGGGTCCTTCCTGAGCCTGAGCTCCCGCCACGACATGGCCAGTCCGTCGAAGATCACGAACCGCCCGATGAGCGCGTCACCCGTGCCCAGGATCAATTTGATGGTCTCCAGCGCCTGGAGTGAGCCGATGATCCCGGGCAGCACCCCGAGCACGCCGCCCTCCGCACAGCTCGGCACCAACCCCGGGGGCGGAGGTTCGTGGAAAAGGCATCTGTAGCAGGGGCCCAGCGCACCGTGGAAGACCGAGACCTGGCCCTCGAAACGGAAGATGGATCCGTACACATTCGGTTTACCGAGGAGCACGCATGCGTCGTTCACCAGGTAGCGGGTCGGGAAGTTGTCGGTGCCGTCGACCACGATGTCGTACGGCTCGAGCACGCCCAGCGCGTTCTCGCTGGAGAGGCGAAGCTCATGCGTCTCGACGTTCACATGCGGATTCACCTCATGGAGGCGTTCCCTCGCCGAATCGAGCTTCGATCGTCCGACATCGCTCGTGCCATACAGGAGTTGGCGATGGAGGTTGGTCTCGTCGACCACGTCGAAGTCCACCAGGCCCAGGGTGCCGACCCCGGCCGCCGCCAGGTAGAGGCCGAGCGGAGAACCCAGCCCTCCCGTGCCCACCAGGAGCACTCGCGCAGACTTGAGCTTGCGCTGTCCGTCCAGGGCGACCTCGGGCATGATGAGGTGCCGGCTGTAACGGAGAATCTCCTCCCGCGAGAACTCACCCACGGCGGCCACGACCGAGGCGTCGGGGGCGCCTACCGATCCTCCGGCGATACTCGGGACTATGCTGATGGAATCACCCTCCGAGACGGCCGTGTTCTGGCCGTCCAGATGGCGCACGTCCTCGTCACCGAGATACGTGGTCACGAAGTTCCGCAGCGTTCCGTCCTCCTTGAACAGATGCGCCCGTAGCTCGGGGTATCGCTCGACGAGATTCCGAAGGATATCGCCCACCGTCCGCCCGTCGAGCTCAACCCTGCTGACCCCCGTGGCGTACCTTCGGAGCGCGCTGGGAATGTGCACCGTCACGCTCATGTTTCCTCCCCATCGATTCGCTCTTCTTGGAACCGGCTGCGGTCGTCCGCCAGACGCCACGAGCGTGGCGTACCCGGCGTCCCGTTCCGCACCGGGACGATGACGTAGCTGTACCAGGGCCACGCGGCCTCACGGTCGACCTCCGAGGGCTCACCCGGATGGTCGGGGTGAGAGTGGTAGTAGCCCACGACCTCGAGTCCGGACCGCGCCGCCTCGATCTCGATGTCGCGCACTCGCCCCGCCGAAATGAGGTATCGACGCTCGCGCTGCTCCCCCTGGGCGTTGGCGACCGGAATCACCCGACGCACTCGTCTGTCAACGTCGGATGCGGGCGATCCGAGGAGCGTGCCACAGCACTCCTCGGGATACTTCGCACGGGCGTCGGCTTCGATGATCTCCATGAGCTCCGCCGAGATCTTGAGCGTCATGCGCACTCCCACCACGGAGCACTCAGATACCGCTCCCCGCCGTCCGGGAGCAGGGTGACGACGCACGCATCAGAGGGAAGCCCGGCCCCGACGCGGAGGGCGGCCGCGACGTTCGCCCCTCCCGAGACCCCGGCCAGGAGCCCCTCCTCGCGCGCGAGCCTCAGCGCCATCTCCTGGGCTTCTTCTGTCGTGACCCAGACCGTTTCGTCGGGCAGGTCGGGGTCGTAGATGCCGGGGACGATCGCCGATTGCAGATGTTTCGCTCCCTCGATGCCGTGAAAGGGGGAGGCGGGCTGTGCGGCGATGAGGCGAATCCGCGGATCGAGCTCCTTGAGCCTCCGTCCCGTCCCGATGAAGCTTCCGGTCGTCCCGAGGATCACGACCCAGTGCGTGACGGCACCGCCGGTCTGTCGCCAGATCTCCGGACCCGTCGTGCTGTAGTGAGCCAGCCAGTTCTCCGCGTTGTTGTACTGATCGGCGTAGAAGTAGCGATCAGGGTCCTCGGCCGCCCGTCGCCGCGCCTCGCGGATCGCCCCATCGGATCCCTCCACGGGATCGGTCTCGACGACGTCGGCACCGTATCGGCGCATCAGCGCCCTCCGCTCCGGGCTCGCGGTGGCCGGAAGGCAGATCTCACAATGATAGCCGCGAGCGGCGCACAGCATGGCGTAGGCGATTCCCGTGTTGCCGGAACTCGCGTCCAGCAGTGTCTTGCCCGCGTGCAGTCGCCCTTCGCCCTCGGCAGCGAGAATGATGGCGCGGGCGGCTCGATCCTTGACGCTGCCGCCCGGATTCGCGCTCTCGAGTTTGACGCATACGCGGGCCGCATCCGGAGGCGTGATCCGCTTCAGGGCGACGAGCGGCGTTCCTCCGATGGCGTCGTCCACGCACCCGGGGGCGGGGGGCAGAACGCCCCGACTCCCTGCCGACTCGGAGTCCTCCGCAGTCGGCTCAGGTTGTTGCTTCAGGATCCAGCGCAACCTTCCCTCCTATGAAAAAGAAGAGTGGCCACGACCTCGGGGGGCCGCGGCCACTCTCTGAAGAGAGTTCGGAGCCTACTGCTCAGTGCGGTCCCGGACCTTGGCACCCTGGGGGCGCAATCGCCCCGCGGCGTCGACAGACGCAGCGAGAGCGCGCGGATCCGGGACAGGGGACGAAGGTCATCGACGTGCTCCGGTGTACGGATTCAGTCCTCACAACGGACTTTTCAACCCCGAATACGCTCTGTGGTTTCGGAAAGTTCCCCGAAGGTCCAGCGATCGCCAGAGGTCGGCACCTAGGGAGTCGGCCTCCTGGACCTTTGCGGTGCCCGATTTGGCGGCACTGAGGAGACGCTGCGCTGCCGCAGTGTAGTCGCGAACGTCTTCGATGTCCCGCTCGAGTCTCGTCCGGTTCGACGCGAACTCGGCTTCGAGCGCGTCGACAATTTCATCTTCTTGCCGCAGCGCACCCCTGTAGTCCCACCACGCGTCCAGCCCGAACGCCACCAGGATGCTGATTACTACGACAAGGCCCTCTCGGACACTGTCCCTGACCCGCCCTGTCGTCATTGAGGGTCAGAAAAAGAGGCTTGGCCGGCCAGCCCGTCTGGGCTACCGAGACGCGACCGGAATCATCAGATGCGCATACGGGGTGTCAGGCCACATCACCCACGGGCCTCCGTTGAGATGATCCGTCGAGACGCCCGCGAGGTAAGATCGCTCCGGAATCAGCATCATTACATGCGCGCCGAGATCGGTCACCCAGTCATCGTCTGAGGTCGGATCCGTCGCGTAGGCGTCGCTGTTGCTGACCGGGCTGTCGCCCATGAGCATATAGGCGAACCCGACCTCCGAATATGTGGGCTCGGTCTGATTCACGTATGCGTTTAGGAAATCGAGCCAGGGCCCGTTGACACACCACGGATCATTACCGTCTGTGTCCTGACGGTCCGGCAGGCAAGTCCATCCGTTAGTCCCCGCGCGAATCTCGTTCATCTCCCAGTCCATGACACCCGCGTCATTTGATATGGAGGCAGGGCCGGCCGACACAGCGCTGCGAATGATCTCCTCGGGGGTCATGTCCTGGGCGCACGCAGCAACAGGGACGAGCGCAAGCATGCCCGTGACGTTCAAGGCGAAGTGACGCATTCTGATTCTCCTGGGCCTGGGGATACCGCGTCATTCTCAACGGCGGGTCTTGATATTGGGTGCGAATCGACCCTGTGAGCAAGAGCGGGCATCATACGGTGATGCCTAGGGCTCGCGACTGCCGAAGCCGCCATGGTCATGAATGCCCTCATCGCAGAGATCCCCCCACTGCTTATTTGATGAATCCTTCGTCAGAGCGGGCACAGCCACGACCCGATGGGGGCCGGGCAACAGCCTTGGGGTCATCCAGGTGGCCATGCGCAACTGATCGGGCCCGCTCCGGTTTGTGCAGACACCTCAGACGAGCCCCGAAACACCCCAAGTCTCGCCCCCAACATGTAGAGTAACATAGAGACCCATCCCGAGAGTATCGTGGAGGAATTTCCTGTAACCACAATGTTGATAACCGTTTACATCAATCGGGGCGCCCGGATTGACGGAGCTTCGCTCCGTCGTCTCGGCGAAGGACCGGATGGGCCGCACCGCGGGAGAACAATCTCGCCGCCTCGGCCCGAACCGGGGACCCCCTGCTCCCAAAGCCTACTTCGGAGACCCCCATATTCGTCGATTTCGCGTAGTTCTGGGGAAATCTTCGCTGATTTGGTGAAACCGATCAGCGGTTTTCACCATTCCGACGCCTGCGAACATAGAGAGTCCCCCCGCCCCGAGGGATCAGCGCGCTCGAGCTCTAGTTCCCCATCCGCTCCTTCAACTCCTCGAACCAGTTCACCACGACGACGATTTTCGGCGTGACAACAGCGTCGTCCTCCACTGCCTGCTCTACCACCGCTCGTCCGGAGACCGGGTTCACATCCCATCCGGGGAGCAAACGCGAGAGCACGGAAACCACCTCGGGAAAACCGCCCACTCGTTGACCCGGTTCCATCCCGACAGCGAAGAGCGTGTCCCGTGACAGGCCCCAGTAGTACACGGTCCGACCGTCGGGCGCCCAGCGGGGAGAGAGACCACCGGCCTCGGAGACGAGGCGCACTTCCCGCGCGTCAGGAAAACTGCGCACGTAGATCTGCGGCCGGCCGGCTTCGTGGGACTCATAAGCAGCCCGAGTCCCGTCCGGCGATACCGAGAGCTCCGTTTCCATCCACTCAGCCGCCAGGAAGGGAGTGACGCGTTCCGGGTTGTTCGGGTTGACGATCAAGAGATCCTGCGCGCCAGCTGCGTTTATCACGATGATGTCTTCGGATGGCCATGCCATCGCATGGTCATCACTGGGAAGATTGAGGAGCCGGGTCGGTGGCGAGCTGCCATCGATCGGTGTAATGAAGAGGTCTTCCGCGATGGTGCCCGCCTGCTCCGAGGAGAACACCATTCGTGTTCCGTCCGGCGACCAAGCCGCGGCATGCGCACCGCCTCCAAGCGTGATCGGCGTCGTCGTACCCGAAGCGAGATCGTACGTATAGACCGTCCGCTGCTCGATCCGTCCGGCGCCGGTGTTGAATGCGAGGCGCTCGCCGTCCGGTGAAAACCGCGGCCAGTTGAAGATCCGGGGCGACAAGGGAATCGTGTCCATGCCACCACGCATGTTCAGGAGGAGGAGTTGCGACGCCTCGCCGACGTCCAACGGGTCGGTGGTATAGACGAGCGTGCCGGTCCGGGAGATCGAGTAGAAGGCGTCTGACCCGGCGTGGTATATGTTGTCCCTGACTGGAACCGGAGTCCCGACGACGGCTTGATCGGAAAGATCGAACGGCACGGCAAACAGTCTACTTTCCTGAGCGTGTCCATATACCAGGTGACCTGTTTCGACGTACATGGCATCGGTTCCGCCAGGCCCCACGAGCCGTGCCGAATCGGCTCCAAACTCAAGCAGCATGACCCCGGTAGTCGTGGAGTAGAGCACTCCAGACCCATCCGGCAGCATGCTGGGGCGTTGACCGTTGACGCCGCCATCGATCATTTCAGGCTCGCCTCCGGCGTCGGACACTCGGTACAACCGGTCCTGGCTCTGGAAGACGATAGTGCCGGCATGTCCCCAGTTCGGAGTCGACGCGATGAGCGTGTTCGACCGAACGAGTATTTGTTCACCACTGCCATCAACCGCGATCTTGACCAACACGCCCTCACGAACGAACACCAACCACTGGCTGTCGGGCGAGAAGGCAGGCGAGGTGGCCCGCTCGGTGTTTGGCAGGAGGCGGTACGATGCGACCCCCGCCGGCCGGATGTGGATCCCGTCAAAAGTAGTCAGGGCGAACAACGACCCATCGGGGGAGACCAGGATTCCACCCAACCTGAGGCCATCTCCAATGAAGTCCAAGGTGAAAGCCGCGGGAACTGGGGCGAGGCTCGTCGGAGCGGGCCGCAGAACCAGCCAACCCACAACAAGCGCCAGGACCGCGGCAACCGACCACCCCACCATCTCCCGGGCTCGTGATCCCACCGCCGAAGGAGCTGAACCCAACCCGCCCATGGCCGTCGTAGCGAAGTGCGGGTCGTTAAGCGCCGCCGCGAAGCCCGTCGCCGATTTGAAGCGATCCGCTGGTAACTTCTCCAGTGCGATTCGGACTGCTGCGTCCACATTAGCCGGGACCGTGGGACGCTCTTCAGTCGCAGACACGGGTTTGCCCTGTATGATCTTCCCGAGAATCGCCTGTGCCGAGCTCCCCGTATAGGGCGGCTCTCCGACCAGCATCTCGTACAGAACCGATCCGAGCGCGTAAATATCCGTCGATGGCCCTACACTCTGGTCTCCTGTCGCCTGTTCGGGGCTCATATAGTTAGGGGTACCAAGACTCAGTCCGGTCTCGGTAAGTCTCCCACCACCCGCTGCGCTCACTGCGAGTGCAATCCCGAAGTCCGCTACCAGAGGACGACCTCGGCTGAGAAGAATGTTTGCGGGCTTGATGTCGCGGTGGACGACACCCTGGTCATGCGCCGCCTGGAGGGCGTCCGCGATCTCCGTCGCGACCTTGACCGCCTCGTCCACCGGAAGTTGGTTCTCACGCGCTAGGCGGTCACCGAGGGTCTCTCCTTCCACGTAGGGCATGACGTAGAACAGGAAACCATCGGCCTCACCGGAGTCATGGAGAGGGAGGATGTGCGGGTGCTGGAGACTTGCGGTCGTCTTGATCTCGGCAAGAAAGCGTTCAGCTCCGACGACAGCGGCCAGCTCGGGGCTTGAGGACTTTGAGGGCGACCTTGCGGTCGTGCTTGAGATCGTCGGCCAGGTAGACGGTGGCCATTCCGCCTTCACCCAGCTCTCGCTCGATGGCGTAGCGGCCTTCTAGAGCCGCGTTTAGGCGGGTGACTGGATCAGACATGGCCGCAAGATGCGGCTATGGTGCGGAAAGCCACAAGGAAAGCCTGGAGCGAGGGATGATCGGTTCGAGCGCTATTGCGACAATCACCGGCCCTTGGGTGGTGCCAGATCTCCGCGAGAACCCACCGAGTTGGTTGTCTCTCGGGTCACAAGGTCCGCCCACCGGTGCGAGGCGGCATCGGTTGACGTCCCACCAGAGACCGCCAGATCGCCAATCAGGTTGTCGGCGTGATAAGGCACTCACGCATCAGACGAGCCTCCGGACCGCCGATCTCCTCATCAACATAGAGACCCCTCCCGAGAATCCCGTGGAGGGGTCTTATGTAACCACAATGTTGATAACCGTTTACATCAGTCGGTGCGCCCGGATGGACGGAGCTTCGCTCCGTCGTCTCGGCGTAGAGCATACCGGCCGCATTGGGGAAGACTGATCTTGGCGCCTCGGCTCGAACCTGCGGTTCTGGCGCCCGCCTACGGCGGTCACGCCCTCGCATAGCGAGGCCGCTGAATCCGGGCCACCCGACTGAGGCTCCGGACACGAAAGGCTCCGCAACCTAAGTGGTTGCGGAGCCTCAGTCGGGGCGCCCGGATTCGAACCGGGGACCCCCTGCTCCCAAAGCAGGTGCGCTACCGGACTGCGCCACGCCCCGTGGTCACCCGTGAGGACGACGGCCTTCAAGATAGCCGAGAGGCCTTTGGGCTGGTAGAGATCCCCCCGAGAGCCGGCGGGCCCCGTGCTCTAGGTGCCGAACGCGTCGACCAGCCCTGCGAGTGCCTCTGCTCAAGCGGCGAGGACTGTTCGGGCCCGGGTGAATGGCTGCCACCGGCCCGCGATCCCACTATGGATCGCGGGCCGCAACTTACCGCTCAGCTCCGAGGTTCTCTACCTCCTGGACTTGGCCAACCGGTTCGACTTGCCCGACTTCTCCGCGCCGAGCTTGAGGACCGCGACGAGTCCGGCGTGATCCGCCGGCCACAGGCCGAGGGTCGGGGTGCGGTCCTCCTGCTCGTCGCCAACGACCTCGACCTTCTTGATTCCGCGGATCTTTCCGCTCTTCGACACGTCGTCCGAGCGGACGAGGACGAAGTCGATCCGTTGATCGAGAAGCGACGGCCCGTTTCGGAGGTCCGGATTCTGACAGCACGTGAATCCGGAACGCCTGGACCCGTGTCCCCTGCCACGCCACGCGTCCGTGAATCCCGCAGCGATGATCTCGTCATACGTGGGCGTCCAAGATGGCTCCCCCGGGTTCTCCGGATCCGAATTCAGGTCACCGGCGACAATCGTTACGCCATCGAGGCCGGCCACAACCCCGTTGATCAGCTCGGAAGCCTGTGCCACCTGTAGAGGCAAGAGGGACTGTGACTCGAGGTGTGTGGTTAAGAAATGGTACGGGACTCCGTTGTGCTCGGTGGTGACCCGAATCCAGCCTCGCTCGAGCGTCAACGGCCCCAACTGGAACGTGGCCGCATAAGTACCGTGAGCGCTCCCGGTCACGGCCACGTCGGTCCGGCGCAACGCGACCAACCGATCGGTGAACTGGAGGATCCGGGTCGGTGACAACGGTAGCCCGAACGCCGCCCCGGTCGAGGTGTTCTCCTGGACGGCCACGACGTCGTACGGGAGCGCCCGCGCAGCGATCTCACTCTCGACATAGGCCAGGAGGTCGACGACCTCGACAACGGTGGGCGTGCCAGAGCCGAACTCGACAGCGACGAACTGGAACACCTCTTGGAGACCGACCAACTGCGGTCGCCGCGTGTCGATCTCGTCGACGATGGCAGTCACGCGCTCGGCAACGCCGCTGGCCTGAACCTCACTCCAGAAGAGGTTGGTCGCCGCGATTAGGGCCGGGATGTCACCGAAGTCGAGCGTGAATATCGGCCCGGTGTCACCGCCCAGGTACATGTTCTGCGTGTACACGGTGAAGGCGTTGGGATTTTCGGACCGGGACAGCGCGGGTTCGAAATCTGGCGCGGACCGACTTCACGATCCTGGGTCAGGACTACCACCACAACTACTACCTTTTCATGCTCGGAGCGGAGTGGTTCCCGGTGCGAGGCACGACCCGAGTGGGCCTGCGTTTGGGCCTGGGCGCCTCCGGGGAGTACGAGATCGCCGAAACCAACCCGGCTTCCCCGGGTGGCGACACCTGGACGGAGGCGGTAGTGCCCGGACTCGTGTTCGCACGGGACCTTCCACCAGGGAAGCGACTGACGGTGGGCCTCTCGGACTACCTTCTGGGCCCCTTCTTCGCAGTCCTGGATCCGGAAGAATACGGTATCGAGCATCGATGGCGGATCACGGTCGGACTCCGGTTCTAGCCTCACTTCCGAATCGCTTCGCCGCCCGCGCCCTACCCTTCTCGGCCTCTGCCTCTCGGTCCTTCGGTGCCGCGCTCGTGATCAGCGAGTCCATCAAACGTCGTACGACGGCGGAGACGTCCTCCACCGCCTGGGTGAACGCCGCCTCATTGGCCTGCGACGGTTTGGTGAAGCCACTCACCTTCCGAACGAATTGGAGAGACGCCGCCGCGACCTCATCGGTCGTCGCGGTCGGCTCGAAGTTGAACAGGGTGCGGATATTCCTACACATCGGGTCCCTCCCTGGAGTGTGCACGGACTTGGCTCACCATCAGGTTGCCAACTTGGACAGACGCTCTCCATCATGCCAGCCCACCCGCTTCCGGAGACCGCATGGGCAAGATCAGGGAATACCGAGGCCGCGGTATCGTGGTTCGATACGAGGTCCAGCGCTGCATTCACGCCGAGGAGTGTGTGCACGGGCTCGACGCCGTCTTCAACCCCGATCGACGCCCGTGGATCGAGGCGACGGCAGCCCAACCCGACGAGATCGCTGCCGTGGTCGCCCAATGTCCGACCGGTGCCTTGACCTTCGAGCGCACGGATGGAGGACCTCAGGAGATCCCCGCGGCGCCAGCCATTTCACTCGCCGTGGACGGTCCTCTATACGTCCGGGGCGCAGTCGAGATCGTCGATCACGAAGGACGGGTGATCACCGCCGACTCGCGGGTGGCGCTCTGCCGATGCGGTGCCTCGAAGAACAAGCCCTACTGCGATGACAGTCACCTCGCGATCGGATTCAAGTCCGTCTCAGGGTGAGTGCTCCAGCATCTGATTCTCGCCTGTTTCAGTCGGCGCGCAGCGCCTCCATCGGGTCTGTCCGCGCCGCTCGCCGCGCCGGTACATAGCCCGAGAGTAGGGCCACGGCGAGCAGCGTGCCCACCACACTGAGGATCACCACCGGATCGTAGGGTGCCACACCGTAGAGCAACCCGGCCAAGACGCGAGTCGTGACGAGAGCGGCCACCAAGCCACCCCCGAGACCGAAGAGTGACATGCGAACGCCCTCGTTCAAGACCAACCTCATGACCGAGTTCGGCTCGGCACCCAGCGCCATCCGGATTCCCATCTCCGACGTTCTTCTCGACACGGCGTAGCTGATGACGCCATACACACCCACGGCCGAGAGCAGCAGCGCAGTCATCGCGAATACCGCGAGGAGCAGAGCGTTGAAGCGATCCCGCGCCACGCTGAGCGCCGACACGTCTGCCATCGACCGCACCGAAGGTACCGGAAGGTTTTCGTCCACTTTCCACACTTCCTCCCGGATGGGCGCGATCAGCGACGGCAGGTCTCCGGCTGCTCGTACCGCGAGGGTGATTTCCCAGAACGGGAACTGTCGCCACGGGATGTATACGGCCGGCGGCACGTCCTCGCGCAGCCCCATGAAGCGCACATCCGCCACGACGCCCACCACCTCGTAGCTCGTGGGCATCCCCTCCCCCCAATTGGAGGCGCTCGGCGTGTGTCTGATGCGCTTGCCCAACGCCTGTTCGCCGGGGAGGAACGCGCGGGCGAACGCTTCGTTGACCAACACAACGCCCGAGGCGTCCGACCGATCTGCCGTCGTGAATTCGCGACCCTGCCGGACCTCGATACCCATGAGGTCGAGGTATCCTTCCCCGATGATGCGCAAGCGCATGTCGGGGACCTCGCCCGGCTCCGGCTCGGGAAGGTGCTCGAAGGTGAAGCTCGAGCCCCAGTTACTCTGTAGCGGATGATCGTAGGTCAGAGCCACGGCCTCGACGCCGGGAAGAGCTCGAACTCCCTCCATGACCTGGTCGGTAAACGCCCACAGGTCCTCGGCCTCGTCGTACTCGCTTCTCGGCAAGAGGAGGGAGGCGAGGAGAACGGCGTCACCCTCGAAACCGGCATCGGCCGCCTTGAGCGCCTGGAAGCTGCGGAGGAGCAATCCGGATCCCACCAAAAGAACCACCGCGAGACTGAGCTGCGACACCAGCAGAACGCGGCTCGCTCGGTTGCGCTCGCGACCGGCGGCACCGGCGCGGCTGCGAGAGCCCAAGGCTCCACCCAAGCCTCTTCCACCGATTCGTAAGGCGGGAATGAGCGCGCCCAGCCCGCTGGCACCCAGCACAACCACGAGCGTGAAGAGGACGACCGCCGGATCGGTCCCGACTTCGCCCAAGCGAGGCAGGTTGTCGGGTATCCGGCGCAAGAGGGCGTCCGTGCCCCAGATCGCCAGGATCAGCCCTGCGCCCCCACCCATCACCCCGAGCAACGACACCTCGGTGAAGCTCTGACGTATCAAGCGGCGGCGCCCGGCTCCGAGGGCGCTGCGCACCGCGAGCTCCGCCTCACGGTCGAGACTCCGGGCCAACACCAGGTTCGTGAGGTTCCCGCACGCCACGAGGAGCACCAACCCGACGGCCGCGAACAGGATCAACAGCTCGCCCCGCACATCGCCGATCACCTCGTCTCGAAGCGTCTGCACCAGGATCCCTCTTCCGCGGTTCGTGTCGGGGTACTCGCTGGCGAGGCCCACGGCGATGCTGCTCAGGTCGGCCTGGGCCTGTTCAACGGTCACTCCGTCCGCGAGTCGACCCACCGCTCCGAGCACGCTACAGAACCGACCTCCATAGCATCCGCCCTCGAACGACAAGGGCGTCCACATGAACCTCGCGTCCTTCCCCGGCGGAAGCAGGATCCTCATGTTCATGAGGGGGAAGTCGGCCGGGGGCATGACACCGATGATCTCGTGACTTTCCCGGTTCACGGTCACGATGCGCCCGACAATGTCCGGATCCGCGCCGTAGCGACTCTGCCACAGGGCATGACTGAGTATGGCGACCCGGACGCCGGCCTCGCCGTCTTCCGGGCAAAACGTCCTCCCCATGAACGGCTCGATCCCGAGGGTCTCGAAGTAGCCGGGTGTCACGACGCTACCCTCCACTCGTTCCGGAGGGCCTTCGGCACCGGTCAGGTCGTAGCTGCCACCTCCGACGGCCGCCATGGAGGAGAACGTCCTGTTCATCTCTCGCCAGTCACGGAAGTCGCCGCCCGCGATCCGCTCCAACTCCACGCCCCGTTCGGGGTTGTTCGCCCAAAGCACGACGAGCTCATGAGGCTCAGCAAACGGAAGCGGACTCAGGAGCACCCCGTTGACGACCGAGAAGATGGCCGTGGTGGCCCCCACCCCCAGGGCCAGGGTGAGTATCGCCACCGCGGTTAAGGTAGGCCGCATCCGAAACGACCGGAGCGCGAACCGCATGTCCTGGATCAAGTCACCCATACCGCGCTCCCTCGTTCACCCCGTCGCCAGACTGACTGCCTATTACGACACACCCTTGGGCGGATTCGTTGCCAACGAGACGACCCAGGGCTCAACCGCCGCTGAACAGCGTCCATACCACCAGCTCGCTGAAGCTGGATGAGAGAAGGAATCGGCCGTCGGGCGAGAACGCCACCATGCTCGCATCGGCAGACGTCGGGAAGTGTTGAATCTCCACGCCCGATTCGGCGTCCCAGACGACCACTTCGGCTGGGTCTTCGGACCGTCGTGGAGCCGTCGTGGCCGTCAGCACCAGCTGGCCGTCCGGCGAGAAGACGGCGTCTTCGACGTCGATGTTCGTGGTGAAGCGCAGCAACTCGGCACCGGTCTCGAGATCCCAGATGATGATCTCCGAGTTCTCGCCGATCACGGCCAAAGCGCGTGTACCGTCGGGAGAGAGCGCCACGGATGTCTGCTGGAGCAACTGCACGCCGGCCTCGCTCGCCCGTCCCAACGTCGGCAAGCGGAGCTTCTCGGCTCCCGTCGCGGCATCGAACAACGCGACATAACCGAAGGGAGACCCCATGAGGAGCGACTCACCGTCGAAGCTCACCGCCACCGGACCGACCTGATCGGCCAACTGAAAGGCGTACTCGAGGGCACCGGTGTGGGAGTTCAAGAGCGCGGGTTCGTCCGCCTCGAAGTAGAACCTGGCCAGCACCTGCTCACCGTCCGGCGAAAACGCGGCACTCCACACGTCATCCCGCGTCCGGAATCGTCGGACTTCCTCGCCGGTCCGGTTGTCCCAGATGATGAGCTGCCCGCCGCGCAGGGTCGCAAGGACGAGCAGGCCATCATGGGAAAACGCGGCCGAGAGCAGGGGCCACAGCTCTTCGGAACGTTCCGCGCCTCTCTGCCGGCTCCACAGGCGGCGACGCTGGAAGTCGCTCTCCGAGAGCAGCTGATGGGGCGCCTCGTAGAGTTCGACCTCTTGCTCTACGACGCAGCTGCTTGCACCGCGCATCACGTCGAGCCCGGTCTCCCGCACGCGAACGTACGCCTCCACGCCCTCCGGGAACTCGAAGCAGAAGCTCTCATCCCCCAGGCCAATGACGTTTTCGCCCGCGGGAACGGTAATGGTTGCCGGCGTGACGGCCACCACCTGACCGTCGATCCGGACGTCCACCCGAGCCGGCTCCAGGTGGATCAGATGGACCCGAGCGACTGAGCGAGCCAGCACCACGGGCACATACGTCACGTCCCCCGGATGCACGGTTACCGTCTGGTCGAAAGGCGGAAGCTCCTCGGCGATGACGCTGAGCGTATGCACCCCCGGCGCGATCTCGAGCGTGAGCTCGAACTCGGTGAGCCGCGCGAGCTCGCTACCGTCGACAAAGACCCCCGCCGGGCCGTTCGGAATCCCTTGCAAGACGAGGAATCCGCTCTCCTGTGCCTCCGCGGCGCCCGGCGCCATCGCGCCAAGGAGCACAAAGACCACGAATCTTGGGCACTGCTCGAAAAATTTCATCAGCGGTAGCGGTCGTCCGTGGCCAGATATCCCTTCACGTAGGCGGCGATCCCATCCTCCAAAGACAGGAAGGGTTGATCGTACCCGGCCGCGCGTAGCCGATCCATCTCGGCCTGAGTGTAGTACTGATAACGATCCCGGATCTCGACCGGTGTGTCCATCCACTGCACCGCGGTCTCCCGGTCGAGAGCCGAAAACAGGCTCCCCATCACGTCGAGGAAGGAGCGGGCTTGGCCAGCGCCCAGATTGAACAGACCCGACGTCTCAGGATGGTTCAAGAGCCAGAGCATGACCGATACGCAGTCCCGCACCGAAACGAAGTCCCTCAACTGACCACCATCCGCGTAATCCGGATTGTGGGAGCGAAACAGGGTCACCGCGTCGCCGGCGGACGCCACCGGAAAAGCCTTGGCCACGATGCTCTGCATCGTCCCTTTGTGGTACTCATTGGGCCCGTAGACGTTGAAGAACTTCAGGCCCACCCATTGAGGCGGCATCGGATCCCCTGATGCCACCCAGCGAGCCACCATGCGATCGAAGAGATGTTTGCTCCACCCGTACGCATTCATGGGGCGCAACCCGGCGAGACCCTCGACCGAACCGTCGTCGTCGAATCCCTCTCGGCCATCTCCGTAGGTGGCGGCGGATGAGGCGTATATGAACGGGACCCGCTGCTCGGCGCACCAACGCCAGAGGTCTCTCGACAGATGAACGTTGGTACGTAGGATCAGGTCGGCGTCGGTTTCGGTAGTCGATGAGATGGCACCCATGTGGAACACGGCGCGTACCCGCGAGCCCGCACCCGCCAAGAAGGCGGGCAGATCGGCCGGGGGTACGACGTCGGCTAATTCGCGCTTCGCGATGTTGCGCCACTTGTCGCCGTCTCGGAGCCGGTCGCAGACGACCAGCTCTCTTTCGCCCTCCTCCTCGAGGCCGGCGACCAGGTTCGACCCGATGAAACCCGCCCCCCCGGTAACGACGATCATCCGTCACTCCCTGAATCCGAGACGTCGTCGGCCGCGCACATCTCGCACCCGCACAGACTCCTCATGAGTTCGTACGTGTAGATGCCGGTGTCGTGGCCGTCGCTCCAAACGAACTGGAGCGCGTAACGTCCCACATAGTGGATGGCCGTAGGATACACACCCGGCTGGATCATGGCACTATTCAGCGTCCGCTGACCCGTGAGCTCGTCGACACACCCGGCGCACGGACAGCGGAGCCGGAGATCACGGGGTTGGTACAAGGACTCGTGGCCGTCCTGCCATTCGATCCTCAGGGCAGAACCGTCCTCGGTCGGACCGATGTCGGCCGGTGTCACATCAGGCGTCGGCATCTACATCACCTCGCGAGATGTTCGGCCAGGGCCCTGAAAGCACGACCGCGGTGACTGCGTGCGTGCTTTTCCTCGGGAGAGATCTCGCCGAACGTGCGATCGAGTTCGACGTCCAAAAAGAGAGGGTCGTACCCGAAGCCTCCGAGCCCTCTTGGACCCTCGACGATCACTCCCGGAGCCTCTCCTCGGAACGTCGTGACGTCTCCATTGACGAGTACGAGGGCCGCCACACACACGTAGCGCGCCGTTCGCTCCTGCGCGGGCCTGTCCGCCAGCATCTGAAGTAGGTGTGCGTTGTTCGATCGATCCAGCTCCTCTCCTTTCAACCCGCGCGCGGGCGAGAAGCGCTTGGAGCGGACTCCGGGCGCGCCGTCCAGCGCATCCACCGCGAGCCCGGAATCGTCCGCGACCGTCGGTCTACCACTGACTCGGTGGTAGTAGGTCGCCTTGGAGATGGCGTTCTCTTCGAACGTATCGTAGGGCTCTAGGTCCTCTTCCGCCGGGCTGTGAGCCAGTCCCGCCTCATCCAGGTCGAGCACACGGAGGTGCGGCACCACGCCGAGAATCGCCCTGATCTCCGCCATCTTGTCCGCGCTGCGCGTCGCCACCAACAGTTCCGTTGCGAGGTCTCCGGGCACGCACGACACTAGCCCACGGCGCCTTCCTGGGCCGACACCAGACGCCGGATGCCGGCGAGGGCAAGATCCATGAGGTCGTCCAGCTCGGCTCTGGTGAAAGGGTGCCCCTCCGCGGTGCCCTGCACCTCCACGAGCCGGCCTTCTCCCGTGGCGACCACGTTGAGGTCGACCTGAGCCGACGAGTCCTCCGGGTAGTCGAGATCCAGCAGCGCCTCGCCCCCGACAATCCCCACGCTCACCGCCGCCACCATTTCCCGCATGGGATTCCGCTCCAGGAGGCCTTCTCTCATGAGCCCGTCCAGCGCACTCCACAGCGCCACCGACGCCCCGGTGATCGCGGCCGTGCGCGTGCCTCCGTCGGCCTGGAGAACGTCGCAGTCCACAATGACCGTCCGAGGTCCCAGCGCCTTGAGGTCCACCACCGAGCGAAGGGAGCGCCCGATAAGGCGCTGGATCTCCTGGGTGCGACCTCCCACCTTGGCTCGCTCCCTGCCCGAGCGTATGTGTGTGGCTCGTGGAAGCATGCCGTATTCGGCCGTGACCCATCCGGCCTGACTACGCTCCCGCCACGGCGGCAGGCCCTCTTCGACACTGGCGGCGCACAGCACCCGGGTCTGTCCGGTTGAAACGAGGCATGATCCCTCGGCGTACGGCACTGATCCGAGCGCCATCTCGAGCTTTCTCAACTCATCCGCCCTCTACCATCGACCCGGTGCGTCACATGTCCCCCTTGAGGCGCTCCAGGAGCGCGGATGTCGAATAATCCCCTACGAACGGCACGACCGTCACCGTCCCCCCCGCCCCCTCCACGGCCTCGCGACCCACGATGTCCCGGACCGCGTAGTCGCCGCCTTTGACCAAGGTGTCGGGGAGCAACCGCTCGATGAGCTCGAGCGGCGTGTCTTCATCGAAGAGCGTGACGATGTCGACGCTGGCTAGCGCCGCGAGCACTCGTGCTCGGTCATGCTCACCGACCAGAGGGCGCCCCGATCCCTTGATCCGTCTGACCGACGCGTCGCTGTTCATACCCACCACCAGCAGGTCGCCCAAACCCTTGGCCTGCTCGAGGTACTCCACGTGACCGCGGTGGAGAAGGTCGAAGCAGCCGTTCGTGAACACGAGGCGCCCCTCCCGGGGCCGGAGGTGGCGCGAGAGGAGCTCCTCACGGGTCAGTATCTTAGCCTCGAAAGATCCGGTCACGATTCCCCCCTACCCGGGATCCCTTCCTGAGCCAGGGCGTCGAAGACGACCCGCAAAATCGTGCCCGCACCCTGCTCCCTGAGCAGGTCAGCCAAGCGGATGCCAAGCTCGACCGGCTCGGCGGCGGTGCCCGTGACGTCACCTCGGACCACCCGGCTCCCGTCGGTGCTCGCCACCAACCCCCAGAGCCGGAGCCCACCCTCATACGGCATGCCCAACGCCCCCACAGGGACCTGACATCCGCCGCCGAGGCTCTCCAGCAGCGCGCGCTCGGCTCTCACCGCCGAGCGGGTCGGGGCGTCGTTCAGCCGTTCCACGAGCGCGCGCGTCTTGGCGTCGTCGGTTCGGGTCACGACACCCAAGGCGCCCTGCCCCGGCGCCGGCAACCAAGCCGTCCGCTCCAACCATTCCAGCGCCCGGTCCTCGAGCCCGAGGCGCATCAGTCCGGCGCCGGCCAGAATCACGGCATCGTACTGCCCGTCATCCACCTTTCCCAGTCGCGTATCCACGTTGCCACGGATGTTCCTAGGCTCGACGTCGGGCCGAAAGGACTTCAGCAGGGCGGCGCGCCTCAGGGAGCTCGTACCCACCACGGCACCCTTCTTCAGGGAGGCCAGAGTGGTCCGTTCACCCTTCGGTCCCACCAGGACATCGCGAGGATCGACGCGGAGCGGCGTGGCGGCGAGGCAGAGTCCGTCGGGCAACTCGGTGGGAAGGTCCTTCAGCGAATGGACGGCCAGGTCCACCCTGCCATCCAGGAGAGCCTCGTCCAACTCTTGAGTAAAGAGCCCTTTGCCACCGATTTCCGGAAGGGGTTCGTCGATCCGGACGTCACCCGTCGTGCGGATGATCTCGAGGGCGACTCGCACGGATCCGTCGGCCTCGAGCTCGGCCTTGGTCGTGCGGCTCTGCGTAAGAGCCAGTAGGGAACCCCGGGTGCCCAGCGTTAGTGAAGCCATGAGATGGGTCAGAGGTAGAACACCAAGTAGGCGGCCAGAAGCACCGCCACCCAGAGTATCATACTCCCCGTCGGCCAGGTCCGCGCCAAGATGCCCTTCGGACCGTGCCCCCGAGCGGCTCCGGCGACGGCACCCCGCACGAAGCCGATCACGACGCCACGGACCGCTGAATCGACCCTCGCCACCGCACCACCGATGCCGCGAACGAGTCTGGGCGCGAGCCACCGGTACGACCACTCCGCATCGATGTTGATCGACCTGAGCTCCGGCGGATAGATGCCCGACTTCATCAGCCATACCACGGACAAGGCACCGAAGAAGAGGAGCTGCAGCTGGGTCAGCACGTGCGTGGCGTCGTACGGATGATACTCCGCGGCGAACGGAAGCAGAGAATAGAGGAGTCCCGGAAAGGAGCCGATCCCGACGCACAGGACCGCGGCGATACCCATGGCCGCCAGCATGTTCTTGGGAGGTTCCTTCACGCGAATGCCGGAATCGTGACCGAAGAAGGCGAAGTAGGGAATCTTGATACCCGCGTGCTCCAGAACGCCGGCCGACGCGAACAGAAGGAACGGCCAGATCCACACGTGACCCTCTTCCAGCGCCGACGCCATGATCATCGATTTGGTCACGAATGCGCTGAACAGCGGGAACGCCGAGATCGCCATGGCGCCGATGATGCAGAACGTCGCCGTGATGGGCATGGTCTTGTAGAGTCCACCGAGGTCGGAGCCGTTGATGCGCCCCGTCATCTGAAGGACGGCCCCCATACACATGAACAAGAGGCCTTTGAAGATCACGTCGGCGAACGCGTGGGCCACGGCCCCGTTCAGCGCGAGAGCGGTCCCCAGGCCCACCCCGGTCACCATGAAGCCGATCTGGTTGATCATGCTGTAGCTCAGCACCCGGCGCAGATCGTTCTCGATGACGGCGTAGAAGATCGGGAAGCACGTCATGGCCACACCGACGTAGATCAGCATCTCGGTCCCGGCGAAGCTCGTCGCCAGCGCGAAGACGGCCACCTTGGTCGTGAACGCACTCAGAAAGACGGTCCCCGTCGGAGTGCCTTCCGGATACGCGTCTGTGAGCCAGTTGTGCAGGAACGGGAACGCCGCCTTGATCCCGAACGCAATGAGGATCAGCCACGCCGCCAGCGAACCGTCCAGACCGATGGCACCGAACTCGATCGAGCCCGTGCCATGAGCCCGCATTAGCGCTCCGGAGAGGAGCAGCACACCCGAGAGCACGTGGATCACGAGGTACCGGAAACCGGCCTTGCGGGACTTCTCGGTGCCTCGAGCCCAAATGAGGAATACCGAGGTGAAGGAGAGCAACTCCCAGAAGACGAACAACGAGATGAGGTCGCCGGCGAACACCGCACCCAAGGCAGCACCCGCATAAAGCACGGCCGACGTGTGCTGAATGCCGGGATGATCCCCTTCGTCCAGGTGCAGGGCGTAGAGATTGCCTAGGAAGGCGGCCAGGTGGAACAGCCACCCGAACAGCATCCCCAAGGGAGTGACGATCACGGGAACCAGCGTGTACCCCATCAACTCGATCTGGATGAACGCTCCGTCCTGGACGCCCAGCAGGTTGAGCGCTCCGACGAGCGGAATCAGGAGGAGTACGCCCCGGCGCACGTGGCCACGCGTCACCGCGACGACCAATGCGCCGATCAGGAAGATCAAGAAGGGAGGCATGTCAGCTTCCCCCCCCGTAGTAGTCTTCGGGGCGCATCAGCACACGGCGCATCGCCTTGGCGATGAGCACCAGAATCCAAATCCCGACGAACCCGTACAGCGGGTAGAAGGCAAACAGATCCTCCCAGCGATGCACGTTGTGACGGTGGACCACGAAGTCCAGCAACACCAGAACGGCACAGCACGCGTAGAAGACGTTGAAGACGAGCTTCACGTTGCGGGACTTGTCCCAGAAGTGCTGCCGCTCGCCCGCCGGAACGCCGTGGTCGTGGGAGGTGTGCTCGCTCATCGGGCTATCACCATGGTCATCAGTTCGTGCAACGGGCCCGGATACACGAAGAGCCCCAGCGTTGCCAGCGCGGTGATCATGATCGCCACCAGCGAAGGCCACGGCGCTTCATGGATGCCCTCGGCGTGGTGTGGATCCTCGGGGAGCGTGCCGAAGAAGGCCCGGACCGGGACCTCGAGCAGGTAGACGAGGATCAGCAGCGAACTCACCATGAGCACCGTGAACAATCCCAACTGCCCCGCCTCGAGCGTTCCGAGCGCCAGGAACCACTTGCTCCAGGCGCCTCCGGCGGGCGGCACGCCGATGATGCTCAACGACCCGATGAAGAAGGCGCCGAAGGTGATGGGCATGGTTCGGCCCAACCCGCTCATGCGGCTGATGTCCTTCTCGTGGGCCGCGACGAGCACCGCACCGGCGGCGAAGAAGAGCGTGATCTTGCCGAAAGCGTGCATGGCGATGTGCATGCCACCCCCGATGATCCCCCATTCGTTGGCCAACAGCGCACCGAGCACGATGTACGAAAGCTGGCTGATCGTGGAGTACGCCAACCTCGCCTTGAGGTTGTCCTTCGTGAATGCAACCAGCGATCCCAGGATGATGGTCGTGGCGGCGGCCCAGGCCAGCCAGGGAGTGCTGGCCAGCACTCCCAAGAGGTCGATGCCGAAGACGTAGACGGCCACCTTCAGAATCGTGAACACCCCCGCTTTCACCACGGCCACGGCGTGCAGGAGCGCAGAGACCGGCGTGGGGGCCACCATCGCGGCGGGTAGCCAACGGTGGAAGGGCATGACCGCAGCCTTCCCTACCCCGAAAACGAAGAGCACCAGGATGACGCTCAGCGCTCCGTTGCCGGCCGTCCCGGCCAGGATGCCACCGTCGGTGAAGTCCACGGTGCCGGCCAGTTGCCACGTCCATATGATCGCGAGGAGTTGCAGGCCCACGGACGTGCTCAGCAAGATGCCCAGATAGATGCGTCCCGCCCGCTTGGCTTCTTCCGTTCCGTGGTGCGTGACCAACGGAAACGTGCAGAGCGTCAGGGCTTCGTAAAACGCGAAGAGCGTGAACAGGTTGGCCGAGAACGCCACGCCCATGGCCCCCGCGATGGCGATCGCGAAGAAGGTGAAGAAGCGCGTTTGGTTCTCTTCGTGGTGCCCCCGCATGTAGCCGATCGCGTAGAGGGCGGTCACGATCCAGAGGAACGAGGCGACCAAGGCGAAGAGCAGCCCCAACGGCTCGACCTCGAGCGCCAACTCGATCCCCGGAACTACCTCGATGAGCGAAAGCCCCGGTCTTGCTCCACCCTTCACTGGATCGAGGAGAGTCAAAACCAGACCGAAGAGCACGCTCGCGGTGACGAGGCCCGCGGCGTCTCTCACATTGGGCCACCTACCCAACGCGAGGATTAGCGCCGCACCCACCAGGGGCAGAACGACGATCACCCCCGACGTCATGTCTGGGGTCACGGGCCCACCCCCAGAATTGTCCGGGCGGCGGCTCCCGCCGCACCCGAGGTGAAGGACGCGTCGATGCCGAAGTAGAAGCTCGCGACGACCAAAACCCACGTGGGAACCAACAGTCCGAGCGGCGCCTCTCCGATCGGATCGGCGTCGTCGTCACCCGGGAACTCGTGGAAGTAGGCCGCCTCCACCACCTGCCAAACGTAGACCACCGCCATCAAAGACGTGATCAGGACGAGCCCCGCCACCGGCCACCATCCCCGCTCCAGCGCGCCGAGGATCAAGTACCACTTGCTGATGAACCCCACGGTGAGCGGCACACCGATCAAGCTGAGTCCCCCACCCACGAAGGCGGCCATGGTCCAGGGCATGCGTCTGCCGAGACCGCGCATGGCCTCGATCTCCACGGAGCCGATCCGGTACATCACGCAGCCCAGCGCCATGAAGAGCGCGCCCTTCGTCATGGCGTGGTTGAAGAGGTGCAGGATGCCGGCCGTGAGCCCCGTAACCGATGCCATGCTGATGCCCAAGATCATGTACCCGATTTGGGCCACGCTCGAATAAGCCATCGTCCGCTTCACGTTTTCCTGGAAGATCGCCACCAGGGACATGCTGAAGATGGCGATGAGCGCGAGCGGAAGGAGCACCATGTCGAGCCGCATGACCTCGAAGGAGAAGGTCGGCCCGAAGATGGTGAAGAAGAAGCGTAGCAACATGTACACCGCCACCTTCGTGGCGGTAGACGCGATGAAGGCGGTGACCGCCGAGGGTGCGTACGTATAAGCGTTGGGGAGCCAGAGGTGCAGCGGAAAGAGGGCCAGCTTGAGGCTGATCCCAACCGTGAGGAATCCGAACGCGACCGGAATGGTCCGATTGGCTTCGACCTCGGGGAGGCGAGCCGCCAAGTCCGCCATGTTCAGAGTGCCCGTCATCACGTACATCATCCCGATACCGATCACGATGAACGTCGCTCCCACCGATCCCATGATCAGGTACTGGAACGCGGCCGTGAGCGCCTTTCGGTCCTGTCCCATGGCGATGAGCGCGTACGCCGAGAGCGACGAGACCTCGAGGAAGACGAATACGTTGAAGACGTCTCCGGTTACGGCGATCCCGAGAAGACCGGTAAAGCACAGGATGTAGGCGGAGTAGAAGAGAGAGAGCTTGCCACCCTCCAACTCCCGCTCGACGCTCCTCAGCGCAAAAGGGGTCACCACCGCACCGATCGCAGTCACGATGACCACGACGAACGCGTTCAGCAGGTCGAGGCGGTATTCGATGCCGTAGGGGGCCACCCATCCGCCCAACTCGTAGCTGACGACGCCTTCGGTCTGAACCCGTGACAGCAGGCTCAGCGCGATCCCGAACGCCGTCCAGGTCGCCGCCAAGGCGATGAACCAGGCCGTCCGGGCGTGCCGCACCAGGGCGCAAACCGGCGCCGCCAGTAGAGGAATCACCACCAACAGGACCGGGAAATGGTGCGTCACGCAGCCGAATCCTGGGCGTGGATTTCGTCTTCCTCGATGGTGCCGTACGCCTCATATATCCGCACAATCAGGCTCAGCCCGACGGCAGTCGTCGCGACGCCGACTACGATCGCGGTGAGGATCAGGACATGGGGCAATGGATTCGAGTACACGACGTCGCCTTCCATGAGGATCGGGGCGGTCCCACCCTCGATCTTGCCCATGCTGATGTACAGGATGAAGACCGAGGTCTGGAAGACGCTGAGCCCGACGATCTTCTTGATGAGGTTCCCCCGCGAGATCAGGATGTAGAACCCGACCATCATGAGGAAGATGAAGATCCAGTAGTTGAGAAGGCCCAGTACCCTCATGGGCGCACCGCCCTGCGCCCAGCGAAGGAGTAGAAGATGGTGACCATGACGCCGAAGACGGTCGTCAACACCCCCAACTCCACCAGCAGAATACCCCAGTGTTGGCCGTGCTCCGGATCGTGGGCGAGCACGCCGTAGTCGAGGAACTCGCCACCGAGATACATGGTGACCACTCCGACCCCGGCGAAAATGAGGACCCCCGCCGCACCGCAGAACGCGGCCACCGACAAGGGAAGAACCTCCCTGGCCATGTTCACACCGAAGATGAGACCGTACAGGATGAACCCGGCCGCGAAGATGACCCCAGCTTGGAAGCCGCCGCCCGGTCCGTAGTCACCGTGGAACTGAACGTGGAGGGCGAAGAGCAGGATGAACGGGATGAGGATCTTCGCACCCACCCGGAGAATGACCCTATCCTCCATCGACACCTCGCCGGTGTGCAGCGGCCTCGCCCCCGCCATCCACCCGATCCTCTCGGGAGTGCTTTTCGGAGGCCGCACCCGAACGCTCCTCGTGCGACCATTCCCTCCTCTTGACCTGTGCCATGAGCAGAAGCACCCCCACCATGGCCGTGAAGATCACGGTGGTCTCTCCCAGGGTGTCGTAGCCCCGATAGCTGGCCAGGACCGAGGTTACTACGTTGGGCACGCCGATTTCGTGTTCCGACTTCTCCAGATAGTGGTCGGCCACGTGATGGTGGACCGGATTCGAGGGGTCGCCGTACCGGGGCATGTCCAACGTACCGTAGACGAGCACCCCGCCGGTGGTCAGCACCACGAACAGCGGCAGGAGAACGGGTCCGATTCGACCCTTGGCCGTGTGTCCCACCAGCGCCATCGTTCCCAGCATCAGGACCGTCGAAATCCCCGCCCCTACGGCCGCCTCGGTGAACGCGACGTCCACCGCGTCCATCACCGTGAACAAGGCCGCCGAAAGCAGGCTGTAGATTCCCGCAAGCATTACGACCGCGAACAGGTTCTTGAGCCTCACGATGGCCAAAGCCGTCACTGCCAACATGACGAGGAGGAATACATCGACCAGGGCCTCTATGCGTCACCTCCCCCGCGCTCGACCCGGATAGGGGCCACGGCTCCCTTGAGGGCCGCCCTTGAGAGAGCGAAGGTGGCGATGGGGCTGGTGAAGAGAAGGAAGCCCCAGATCAGAAGGAGCCGCACCATCACAAGGGTAAACCCAGCCTGGAACGAGAGGCCGATGAGCATCAGGCCCGCGCCCATCGTGTCTGTCATGCCCGCCGCGTGAAGTCGCGTATAGACGTCGGGCATTCGGATCACGCCGATGGTGCCCACCACGATGAAGAAGAGGCCCCCCAGAATGAACAGCCAGCTCACCACGTCAGCAATCAAACCCATCACACCTCACCCCGCGATGCGACGGTCCTCACCCCGCGTCCGAAGTTGCCCACCTCAACGAACTTGAGCACAGCGATGGTGCCGATGAAGTTGATGAGAGCGTAGACCAAAGCGAGATCCAAGAACTCCGGCCGCCCAAAGAGAAAGCCCAGGACGGCGATGAAAAGAACGGTCTTGGTGCCGAACATGTTCAGCGCCATGACGCGATCGTAGACGGTGGGCCCTAGGAGCGCCCTCACCATCGCCAGGGTCATGCTCACGAGCAGGCCTGCCGTCGCCACGACGAACATCAGGAATCGCCCTCCACCCAACGCACGCGCCGGTCCATCTCGTCCTCTTCTCGGCCGTCTACGTCACTCAATGTCAGGGCATGGATCTCGAACTCCTCACCATTCACCCCAGTCGTGATGGTCCCGGGTGTGAGCGTGATGGAGTTCGCGTAGATGGCCCGCCCTAGATCCGTCTTCTGGGAACCGGTGAAGACAACGGTGATCGGGCTGATGGGAAGGCGCGGGGTCAGGATGATCCGGGCGACGGCGACGTTCGCGACCCAGATCTCCTTGAGTAACCAAGGAAGGTAGACGAGAAACCGTCCCACGATGGACAAGGGAACACCCTCGTGGTCCACCACGTCCATACGGTGAGCGATATACACGACCAGAGCGCACGAACCCACTCCGAAGCCCAACAGGAGAGGTGTGTAATGCCCGGAAAGTAGAATCCAAAGGGCAAAGAGCGCGGCACCAAGACCCACCGTCTTCCCCAATTGGACTCCTTTGTTGCGTGTTGGATATACCCGGACAGAACCGTCTGGAATGACTCCGGACGGCAAACTACCAGTTTGACTGAGCCCCGTCCACGATCCGCTGAACCAGCAGCTCGATGGCCTCCGCGCGACCCACCTCTTCGGTCTCGCTCTCCTCCAGATACTGTCCCTGAGTGGACAGCGAGAGGTCGTCCCACAGAATCACGTTCTGTACACGATCGATGAGTTCCACCTCGACACGGATACTCACCTGGCGCTGGAGCACGTCCACCTGATCGGTCTGCTGCCCGGGCCGGAAAAGCGGGGTTGTCAGGTCGTAACGAACGATACGGCCTCGGACGATCGCGTCGGCGACCTCTTCGCCGGCATTCGTGATCCCCAGTGCCCGAGGCAGCTCTCGGAGAAGCTGCTCGTGGATCTCCTGGGTGAGCTCGAACCGGTTGGTGTCGTTCTCGAACGGCAGAATGGCCACGGTTCGGATGTGCTCGGGAAAGCTCCCGGATCGGAAGCTGTAGTTGCATCCGGCGATGGCCCACGCCAGGCAGAACATGGCGACGCGCCGGGCGCGACCCGTAATCGAACTCGGCATCGTCCGCCGGTTGACGGCTCCCTCGCCTCTAGCGATGGGGATACCAGATGTCGAACGGATGGGACTCCACATTCTCCACGGACTCGACGGTCACCTTGAGTTCTCGGAACGAGGCCAGATTGCGGTAGGTGGCCTCGCGGGGCAACTCCCAGTCCACCTCGCGCTCGAGCGAAACCTCGTGGAGGGCGTTCCCGTCACGCCGGAGTTCCACCCCGGTCAGCTTGCCGTCGCGAATCTGATACGTGAGCTCGTCGCCGTCGCTGAGTCGGTACCGAAGCCGTAACGCTTCGTCGCGCTCCTCGGCTCCCAACAGCGTCACGCCGTCTCCGGGCCTGAACACACCGAGTGACGCCCACAGCAGAGGGGGCGAGGGAACCACCTGCAGGGGCGTGCCCAACGGCGCCCGCAGATCGTCGTCCACCAGAGCGACGGCGAGCACCGATTGGCCATTCCCCAGGAAGAGATCCAGACGTGCCCGATCGGGCGGCTCGAGGCGGGCGACGCCGCTCCCGCCGATCCGAAGGTTGGGCTCCCTGATGCTCCAACTGAACGTGACGCGTGCGGCGTGCGGAAACGGATTGGCCTCGGTCGCCGACGCGACGGCCCGCCGCACGTCGACCGCGGGAGCGGGGGTCTCCGGGGGTGAACCACGGCAAGCCGAGACCACCGCGACCGTGATCGCCGCCAAGGTGCCGAGCACGGGGTGTGGAATTCGTGCCGTCATGAGTGCGCCACCCCGATCAGCGTGGTCTCGTCGATGGAT
Organism: Longimicrobiales bacterium; assembly: GCA_965226925.1. Lineage (GTDB taxonomy): Bacteria > Gemmatimonadota > Gemmatimonadetes > Longimicrobiales > Gaopeijiaceae > CBDDCX01. Next base: position 76,834 of record CBDDEN010000011.1, read on the forward strand.
GAATGTACTTCCCCAGGCTTACACACTCCGATTACCTTCCGATCCCCATGGCAGAAAAACCGATCCACATCGCGAGCGACATCCACCTCGGAGTCGTCCCACGCGAAACCGAAGACGCGTTCGTGGGTTGGCTCGAGCATACCGGTGAGTCGGCGTCACAGCTCATCCTGAACGGCGATCTCTTCGATTTCTGGTTCGAGTATCGCTCGGCCGTGCCCCGTGGTCACACCCGAGTGCTGGGCGCCCTCGCGAAGCTCGTGGATGGCGGCCTCCCGATCACGCTCATGGGCGGCAATCACGACTGGTGGGGAGGTTCTTTCCTGACCGACGAGATCGGCGTCACGTTCTTGCAGGATCCGGTCGTCCTCGACCTGGCCGGCCATCGCACGTTCCTGGCTCACGGGGACGGTCTCGGACGGGGCGACTTGGGATACCGGCTCCTCCGCACGGTACTTCGCGGCCGGTTCACCCGGTGGTCCTTTCGCTGGCTCCACCCCGACCTCGGCGCCGCGTTGGCCAATAAGGTCTCGAGAACCGAGCACCGATTGGGCGCCCCTTCCGACGCCGAGCGACACCGAGCCAGGGCCCTTCGGGAGTGGAGCCGAGGCAAGTTCGGAGCCGAGCCCGACCTGGACCTCGTGATCGTGGGCCACACCCACATTCCCGTCATCGAGGAATTCGAGCCGGGACGCTACTACGTAAACACCGGAGACTGGGTGTACCACCGGAGCTACCTGGTGCTTCGCGAGGGTGAACCGCCCGTACTCGAAGCGTGGAAGCGTTAGAAAGCTGCTGAAGCCGTGCTCCCTCGACGGCCGTCTTAACGCTCCTGGGACGTCCACCGCCGAGGGCGGAACGGATCGAAGCGCACCGAGAACGCCACCTCCACCCCCATGTCGGGGAGAGGTCGGATCGCCACCTCCAGTGGCTGCGGAAAGTCGGCAAGGTGGGCCGCCACGAAGGCGTCGGCCCCCCCGAGGAAGAGGAAGAAGAGGCCGAAAGCCAGCCAGTCCTCCTTCTGCTGTGAGCGGATCGCCACGAGCTCGGCGGCGTCCACCACCACTTCGTCCTCGTCGACGAGTTGTTCGATCTCCAGGGGGTCGGTCTCACCCGCAGCGATGACCCGTGCTTCGGCCTCGGCACGGCGGAACGCCTCGATGGCCCTGGCGCTCCCCAGCGTCCTTGACGTCTTCAGGATCATCCATAGGCTGATCGACTCCACCGCGAAATAGAACCCCCCTCGGTCGGGTGACCCCACCGTGGCCTGACCCCATCCTGGAATCAGGACGGACCGCAGAAAGGCTCCGCCGGCGTTGTGCCGCCGAGGCCCCCTGACGGAATCGGCCCTGGCGGCTTCCTGCGGGAGCAGCCCCGCGGGGGCCTCTCGCCGCAGGGTGTCGGCCGGTGCGTCCTGCCCCCTGGCGGATAGCGCCGTCACCGAGAGTCCGGTCGCCACGATACCGGCCACCAAGAGCGACGGTGCCGTCGCCCTGATCTCGGCAATCACGGCTACGGCTACGGAGGTGGGTACACTCTGAAGGACCCTCAATCGCACGCTCTTTCGTGTCTGGTTTGCACTCAACACGCTCGAGGGAATCTACCCTCCCCGTTACGAGGACCAAAGAGACAGGGGCCGACCTCGCACTCAGCCCGGATTGGCTCTCCGGAAAGCGTCGGTGAACACCCTGGTCAAGGCGACCGCCTCGCGCTCCAGGCCCTCCCGGTGGCTCTCAACCGGATGCAGCGCGACGCCGAGAGGTCCCGACCAGATCGGCACCATCCACGACGCACCGTCGCCCGCCAGATCCCAATAGGCCCTTCTCCAGGCCATTGCGCTCGCCCCCACTCCGGGGGCCGAGTCGATCGACCGAGCCACGGCCGCACGCGAGAGGGCGAAGTCCTTGAGCTTCAGGAGCGAGCTGGCAGCGACACCCATGACGCTCCCACCCATCAGTATCGGCGCGGCGGCTACCGCCAGGACGAGTTGGGGTGTGGCCTCGGCCGTCACCGTGAGTCCCGCGCCTCGGAGTTCCACCTCCAGGGCCGCCTGGAGGCGATTTCGAAGCTGGATCTGGCCGATCAGAGTGGGCTCGTCGTAGCCGACGACGACGTCGACCTCGACGCTCACCTGTCGGAGCCCGACGAGCACTGAATCCTGGCCGGTGGCCTGCGCGACAGCAGCATGCGGAAAGGCGGCCACCAGCAGGAGGACGAGCATGGAGCGAGGCATGGTCGCACCGTCCTTTCTCCTCGGGAAAGCTCCGTTACGCTACAGCGGAAGGGCGCAGATCACCAGCCGAGAGGCGCCGGCGCACCCGCCCGACGACAAGGGGGCCCCGGCCCGGCTCCAAGGGAACCGCCGGAGCCCCGAGTCGCCGCCGGGACGGCAACTTCGCATATGGCGGGAGCGTGTGGGAATCGAACCCACCAACCGGGGTTTTAACCCGGCGAGCTGGTTTTGAAGACCAGTGGGGCCACCAGACCCCCTCCGCCCCCTCGATCCACGATGGTGGAGTCGAAGTCGGAGGCCCATCATAGGCCCCCCCCGCCCGTCAGCAAGGTCTCAGTGCGCCGGACCTTACCGGGGCGGGACTTGGTCCTCCGATTCGGTGGCCGTACTTCCGGCCGCATCAGGTGATACGGAGCCCGACGTGGTCGCCCGGGACCACGAGTTGACGAGGTGTCGTGAACCCCCGTTCGCCCATGACTCGTACTCTCAGACGCAGGTCATCGGACCGAGGCCACCGGACAGGGAACGACTTCTTGATTCTGCCGTTGACCACACCGAGCCGACGCTCACCTGAGCTGGACAACATCCAGACGGTCGCCTGATTGAAGTTCCGGTTGTCGACCTCGATGACGATCTGGCCCTTGGTGGTGCCCGTGAACGGGTCGCCACGGCCGAACGCGGAGCACCCCGCGGTCGCAGCAGTGAATACTGCGACCGCGACCAGAAGGCCTCGGACTTGCCCGCGCATATCCATGGCCCCCCCGTACTACGTGATGATCCTCTCCACCTCGATCGGCTCCATTCCCAGCGACCGGAGGAGCGCGTTCAGGCTCGCGAGATCCTGTTGGATGATCAGCGTGAGCTGTTCCAACTCCAGATCCAACAAGCCCGAGAGCTCCTCGAACACCTCATGTGTCTGGTCCGTGGGCCGCGCCTCGGCGCTCTCGATCTGTCCGATGAGCGCGGCCAGCTTGTTGTTGAGCTTGATGGGGAAATTGAGCGGATCCTGACCGCTTTGGTTTCGCACCTGGTAGACCTCTTGCTCAACGGCCCCGAGTCGGTTCTTCACAGACGTTCCCAAAGAGCGTAGCTCGAGATTCTCCGATGCGTCCATGCGATCGTCGATCTGGTCCTTGAGTCCCCGCACCCTGACGACGGCCTCGTTGGCTGCGCTCACACGGTCGCGGACGCGCATGGCCAGATCGAAGCGCTCCCGTAGATCGGCCAGGGTTACCTGTCCCGCCAGACGCGGATCGAGACGGATCTCGAAGTCTCGGCCCTGCGTGTCCCCGTCCACCGTCATGCGTACCTGATACTCACCCGGCACGGCCACCGGTCCGTTGTTCCCCGCAGCCCAGAAGATCCTGCCCTCGAAGTCCGCGTACCCCTCGTACCGGAGGTTCCAGGTCAGACTGTGTGATCCGGCTTGGACCGAGGGCTTCGGGGTGCCGCCTCCCGGACCCGATCCCGAATCGGACTCCTCTCCCTCCTCGTCATCGCTCCGGGCGACACCTTCGAAGGAGCGGATCGTCTGCCCGGATCCGTCGAGGAACTCGATGGTGACCTTCTCGGCATCTTCCTTGAGGTTGTAGTAGACCCGCACGCCGGAGTCCACGGACCGGGTCGGGTCCCTCGGATCGAACAGGTACGCATCCGCCGACGCCACCCGGGCACTCATCTGTCTCAGCGGCCCGATGTCCCTCAACACCCAGAACGAGCGGCCGTGCGTGCCGATGACCAGGTCGTGTGCCTCCACCACCAGATCCGAGATCTGAACCACCGGCAAGTTCAAGCCCAACGACCGCCAATGAGCGCCGTCGTCCCATGACACGTAGACCGTGCGCTCGGAGCCCGCGTAAAGCAGGCCGGCCGTAGTCGGGTCCTCGCGGACGGTACGAACGAAGTCGTCTGCGGGGATGCCCTCGACGATCTTCGTCCAGGTCGCGCCGAAGTCATCCGTCTTCCACACGTAGGGGCTGCGATCGTCGTCTACCAGGTACCGGGTACCGGCCACGTAGGCCTTCCCGGGCGTGGTCGGTGACGCCTCGATCGTGTTGATTCGTACGAAGTCGGGCGCGTCGGGTGGCGTGACGTTGGTCCAGGACCCGCCGCCGTCTCGCGTGAGGTGCACGAGGCCGTCGTCCGAGCCGGTCCAGATCACGCGGGCGTCATGATGGGAAGGGGCTAGGGCGAATACCGTCGCGTAGGTCTCGACTCCGGTTTGGTCCCGGGTGATGGGTCCACCCGAAGGCCCGATCGTGGCCGGATCCGCTCGCGTGAGGTCCGGCGAGATCGCCTCCCAACTCTGACCCTCGTTCGTGGTCTTCCATACCTTCTGGGTCGTCGTGTAGAGAACTCCGGGATCGTGGTTCGAGAAGACGATGGGATACGTCCACTGTGCCCTCTCGGTCAAATCCTCCGCCGACTGGCCCATCGGGTTCTCGGGCCAGACGTTGATGGAACGACGCTGCCCCGTCGACATGTCCAACCGCGAGAGACTGCCGCCGTAGGACCCCGCGTAGAACACCGACGTATTTTCCGGGTGAGGTGCGATGTAGCCGCTCTCTCCACCGCCCACGGCGTACATGTATTGCCCCCGTGCGAACAAGTGGTCCCATCCTCCCGAGGGCACACAGATGGTACTGTTGTCTTGTTGCGCACCGCAGATGTGATACGGCTCGTGGGCGGTCGTGATCACGCGGTAGAACTGAGCGGTCTGGTAGTCCTGGTCGGTCCAGGACTCGCCGGAGTTGAAGCTGATGTTGCCACCGCCGTCGTTCGTGTTGGCGAGCCTGGTCGGATCGCTCGGAGAGATCCACAGGTCGTGGTTGTCTCCATGGGGGACACTGATCTGGTCGGGAAACGTCTCGCCACCGTCCGTGCTGCGGTACAGGCCGGTGTTGAGGGCGTACACCGTGTTCTCATCCATCGGGTCCGCATAGATGCGGGTGTAGTAGAAGGCCCTTTGACGCAGCTTTCGCTCCTCGTTGACGCGGGACCACGTCTCGCCTCCGTCATCGGATCGGAAGACGCCTCCGTCCTCATGCTCGATCATGGCCCAGACCCGGTCTGGATTTGCGGGTGAGACGGCGACACCGATCTTGCCGATGATTCCCCCGGGAAGCCCCTCCTTGCGGCCGGTGAGCTCCTCCCACGATTCGCCTCCATCCGCACTCCTGAAGAGGCCGCCCCCTTCACCCCCGGACGACATGCCCCACGATTTCCGCCAGGCCTCCCACAGGCCAGCGTAGATCAAGTCGGGATCGCTCGGAGCGAACGAAATATCGACCGCGCCCGTCCATTCGTTGCCCGGCCTGTGTAGGACCCGGCGCCAGCTCTGCCCGCCGTCGGTCGTCTTGAAGACACCCCGCTCCGGGTTCGCCCTGCTGTGCTTCCCGAAGGCAGCCGTCCACGCGATGTCACAATCCTGGGGATGGATACGGATGCGAGAGAAGTTCTGCGCTTCCTTCAGCCCGATGTGGGTCCATGTGGCCCCCGCATCGGTGCTCTTGTAGAGGCCGTCACCTTGTTGGACGTTGCCCCGGAGCTGGGTCTCTCCCGTGCCGATATACACGACGTCGGGATCGACCTCACATACGGCCACGGCGCCAACCGACGAACTGGTGATCTGCCCGTCCGTTACGGACTCCCAGTTCTGCCCCCCGTCGGTCGTCTTCCACAATCCGCCACCGGTGGCCCCGAAGTAGTACTCCATGGGGCGCGACGCGGAGCCTGCAATGGCCGTCGAGCGCCCACCCCGTGCAGGACCGACGTTGGCCCAGCTGAGCGCCCCATACAACTCCTCGCCGTAGTCCTGTCCCTGTAGCCCTGCCGTGGGTGTCAGCCCCAACAGGAGCGTGAGCAACACCGGTACCCAACTCTGGAGATACCCTCTGGACCGCAGTCGTCCGTACATCGTTCGTTCCCCCTGAACTCTCTGGTTGTCGGTCGTTCCAGCCACTATTCGTCGTTAGTCGAATCCCTGGCGGGGGGGACCGTCCCGGTCAGTCTCGGCGGGCGATTACGTCGATTTCCACGTCCACCGCCTTTGGTAGGCCCGCCGCCTGTACCGTTGCCCTGGCCGGACGGTGATCACCGAAGTGTTCGGCGTAGACGGCGTTCATCTCCGCAAAGTTACCCATGTCGGACAGATAGACCGTGGTCTTCACGACGTCACCCAATGAACTGCCCGCCTCGCGGAGCACGGCAGCCAGGTTCTGCATGACCCTGTGGGTCTGCGTGGCAACGTCGCCGCCGATCAGTTCACCCGTTGCCGGATCGATTGGGATCTGTCCGGAAGCGAACACCCAGTCGCCGACCACCACGCCTTGCGAGTAAGGACCGATCGCTTCGGGCGCATCGGGAGTATTGATCATCTTCAAGTTACTCATTCGATAACGCTCCGTAATTCGTTGTAGGATAATATTTTACAATTCATCGCAACGCCCCTGGCCTAGGTGCTTCATTCCGTCAGAATCTCCGCTGCGTGCGCGAGGATCTCGTCTGGTGTGACCGTAGCCACACCGGCCTTCGCCACTTCCAGAGCCGCGGCGTGATTGGCCAAAACGGCGGCTTCCACCACCGAACCACCTGCCGCAAGACACACGGCCAGCACCGCCGTGACCGTGTCCCCTGCTCCCGAGACATCATACACGGAGCGGGCCGTCGTCGGCAGAAGCACGGTGTCGTCGCCTTCCGACTGAAGCGCCATGCCATGCTCGCCCAGCGTGAGCAACAGGTGTGTGCACCCCAGCCGCGCGCGTACCGACTCCATCCACGGCCCGTCATCCGGCCGAAGTGGCTCGCCGAGCGCATCCTCCAGCTCCTTCGCGTTGGGCTTGAACACCGTCACGGCGGAGTAGTCGAAGAACCGCTGGCGTTTGGGGTCGACGACGGACGGAATGTTGGCGTCCTTGGCGGCGTCTAGGACCGCGCGCAATACCGAAGGTACCAATACACCTTTGTTGTAGTCCTCCATGGCGACGGCCGAGCAGGAGCCCGACAGACCGCGAGCCGTTTCGGCCACACGGCTCGCTGTTTGACGGTCGATGTCACCGACCTCTTCACGGTCCACGCGCACGATCTGCTGATGGCGTGCCATGACGCGCGTCTTCACGGTGGTAGGCCTGTCAGGCGTCGTAACGAGGCCGTTGAGGTCGACGCCGAGCCGTGAGAGTTCACTCGCGAGTTCCCGACCGGCCTCGTCATCGCCCACACAACCGACCAGCGCACAGGCGGCTCCGAGGGCAACCACGTTGGCGGCGACATTCGCCGCGCCACCCACGGCCGACGAGTCTTCCTCGACGTGCACAACGGGGACGGGCGCCTCGGGCGAGATGCGCCCGACCCGACCGGAGATGTAGCGGTCCAGCATCAGGTCGCCCACGACCAGGACACGTACGTCCCGGGCCTTCTCCAACAGTTCGGCCATGCGGTCCACGCCGAGTCGGTTCAAGGCGCCTGCTCCGCGGCCAGCGGCCCGCCCGTGGGCAGGAAGGCTTTGCGCCCTCGGGCCTCGAGCGGCCAGCGCTCGAGCGTGTCGTCTACGAGGACCAGCAGCTCGTCCTGGAGATTCACGGAGACGCACACATGATTGGGGAGCACGCGTACCCGATCTCCCACCCGGGGGCGCCAATCGCTCTTGCTCAGGTCGAGCACGCCGTGTTCCTCCGAGACGCCTTTCACCACGACCTCGGGATGGTCCTGCAGGACGGCGAATCCCCCGTCCCCTCCCCTCCCTTCCTTCGACAGCGCCTTCGAGCCGGCATCGATGGCCGCCTGGCCCTCGATGGATGTACTCACGACGGTGGCCAGAACGGTGTAGGCCATGTCCTCCGGCCCGGCGACCCCGATCGTGAGACCTTCACGATCGAAGAAGATCGCCGTACCGCTCCGAATCTCGGTGAGGCCCGGCAGCTCGTGGCTGCGCCAGAGCGTCGGAGTGGATCCCCCGCTCACCACCTGAGGAGACAGCCCTTCCGCTTCAAGCGCCTCGTATAACGCACGAAGATCCGAGGCCAAAACCTCGAGTTGGGCATCCTGCCCCTCCTGGGGCCCCCGGATATGGCCCGGATAGAACATGAGCCCCGCGTATTCGACCCCTGGAAAGCTCCGAATCCGACCGGCTAGGCGTACGGCCTCTTCCTTGGTCTCCAATCCGACGCGGTTCATGCCGAGGTCGACTTCCACCAAGACCTTGACCGTGCGCCCCGCCCTCTGAGCCGCGTCAGACCAGGCCGTCAGCGCATCCTCGGAATCCAGCCCCACGGTGAGTCGGACGTGGTCCGGAATGGCCATGACGCGATCCAGCTTCGAGTCCCCTATCACCGGGTAGGCCAGGAGGAGATCGTCGCATACGGTGGACATGACTTCGGCCTCCCGAGGCGTGGCCACGGTCAGCCCCTGGACACCCGCATCGAGTTGGAGTCGCGCCAACCGGGTGCACTTATGGGTCTTGATGTGAGGGCGCCAGGCGATGCCATGCTCACGGCAGTACGAGACCACGCGCTTCACGTTGGCCCTGACCTTGGCGAGGTCGGCGACCCCCGCCGGGGTCTCGACCGTTTCTAGCGAAGTGTGAACCGGCATAACGTTGCCCGAAACGGTCAGTTAAGGGCCTTCTCCAAGGCGGCCAGGAAGTCGGGGTCGTCCTCCAAGATCGGGCCGAGGCGATCGAAGAGGATCACCCCATCGGAATCGATGAGGAACGATGCAGGAAGACCGATCGCGGCGAAGACATCGGTGGAGATCATGTCCGGGTCCAGAAGTATGTCGTACGTGACGCCGTTGTCGGCCAGAAACGCCTCCACTGCTTCGAGCGATGCCCTCGAATCCACCGACACGCCCGCGATCTTGAGCCCCCGGTCCCCATATTCCTCGTAGACCGACTGCAGGTACGGAGTCTCGAAGCGGCAGGGGCCGCACCACGTCGCCCACAGGTTCACGAGAACGGGCCCCCCGCGAAAGTCGGCCAGCGCAACGGTTTGCCCGCCTTCCAAAGCGACCGCCTGAAAGTCCGGAGCCACGTCGCCGGTTCGGGGCGGACGGAGGTCCGCGCCCACCGCGACGCACGCCCCTGCGAACAGAAGGAGGCCCAACCCCGCACCACTGAACGATCCGCTCATTTCAACGCCTCGGTTGTCCTAGCCATCCGTATCTTGCCGGCTTCGCCGGACTCGGTCCAGGCGAACACGATCCGCCCCTGCCCGTCCGGCACCATTCGGGGAAAGCCGCTGTCCCGACCCGGGGACGTCGTCGTCACGACGCGGGCCGCGCCGGAGCGACCGTCGGCGTGCACACGGCGAACCCTCACTTCACCTGCGGCGGGAGTGCGCTCGAGCCAGGAGACCAGGGCGGAGCCGTCTTCGAGCAGCACCACGTCAACCCGCCCCAGCGGGTTCCCGTCGTCGATCCTGACGGGGTCACCGAAGCCGGCTCCGGCGTCCACCGAAAACGCCATCTGGACCTTGGGCTCGTCGGCGGCCCCTGTGAACCAAGCGACCGCCACCGCCTCGTCTCGGGCCGCGACGGCGGGTCCGTTCACCGGACAGGCCGGAATGACCCACCCGTCGTCGTGCACCGGCACGCCGGATGTCCACCGATCATCGACGAGCCGGGTTACATAGATGTCGCGAACCTCGGAATCCGACCGATCCCTGTATACGACGATTGGGCCGGCCGAAGTCACGGCTCCGTCGGTCTGGCAACAGTCGCAGATCCGGTCCTCCACCAGCACCGCGGGCCCCACGGTGCCGTCGGCCGCCACCGCCCGGTAGCGCAGGGTCATCGCGCCCCTGGGGCCCTGCCCGTCCGTCGTTCCAGTCGTTGCGCGACCATCGAGCCACACCATGCCCGTGCCGCCTTTGGCGAGCGGGAAGATGGACACGAAGCCGTGCTCCGTGGCGGTGCCGTCCTCATGCGGAGTCCACGGCTCGGACCACGTCTCACCTGCGTCCGACGAGCGAGCTACGCGGATGCCGTAGTCGTACCGGCCCGCCTGGCCGCGCACCAACCAGTGGGCCACCAACTCGTCGTCGCCGATTGGCCAGACCGCGGCGAAGTCGGCCCAATTCACGAAGAACTTGGCATCTTCACTCGAGCGCGCGACGGTGTGGAGGGCCGACCAACCGCCTTCGCTCAACGTCGCCGTCTTAACGAACCAGCGGTCGCTTGCGTCAGGTTCCTGCCAACTTAGGACGACCCTGTCGCCTTGGGGGGACAACCCCGGCCACACGCTGCCCGGCCCGGACGGCGACTCGAACCGCTCGAGCTCACCGATGCCCTCCGCCACGCGGTCGCCCGCGGTGCATGAGGCCAGGGCCACGGAGAGCGCGAGAACGCTGGAACGAAAGGATGTCATGAGTGTCCCGTATGAGTTTCAGAGCCGGGAGTGCGGGCTCGCCCGGCAAGAATCTTGCACAGGGGGCGGAACACAGTAAAGGGCTGATGCTGGAACTGGTCGGGCTCTTTGGGGCATTCCATCAAGGTATAAGGTCCGTTTCGGGTGAACGGCGGGAGACCCTTGGGGGTTGACGGTCGCCCGGAGTCCCAGTTGAGCATTTGTCCGATCAGGCATTACGTTAGCGTGGGTTACGTTGGCCTGTCACGAATTGAGGTACACATGAAGTCTCCCAACCGAGTTCGGGCTCCGGGGTCGGCAGCGCGCCTGATCACCGCCCTGGTGGCGTGGTCGGCGGTTCTGATCCTTCCGCTCCCCGCTTCGGCCCAGTACTTCGGGCGGAATAAGGTCCAGTACGAGACCTTCGACTTCAGGATCCTCAAGACACCCCACTTCGACATCCACTTCTACCCCGAAGAGGGCGAGGCCGTCGAGGACGCGGCGCGCATGGCTGAGCGCTGGTATGAGCGCTTCGCTCGCATGTTCCAGCACGAGTTCGAACGGCCGAAGCCGATCATCCTCTATGCGGACCACCCGGACTTCCAACAGACCAACACGCTTCGTGGGACTCTCAGTGAGGGCACGGGCGGTGTCACGGAGTCGTTGAAGAACCGGGTCATCATGCCGCTCACCGGGTCGTACGCCGACACGGATCACGTTCTCGGCCACGAGTTGGTCCACGCATTCCAGTACAACGTGGCCCAAGGCAGGTCCGGGGCCGGCATTCAAGGTCTGTCACTGCTGCCGCTCTGGCTCATCGAAGGGATGGCCGAATACCTCTCGGTGGGACGCGAGGACCCACTGACGGCCATGTGGCTGCGGGACGCGATCCAACGGGAGGATCTGCCTAGCATCCAGCAGATGACCACGGAGCGTCGCTTCTTTCCCTACCGTTTCGGTCAGGCGCTCTGGGCCTACATCGGTGGCACCTACGGTGACGAGCGAGTAATCGATCTGTATCGGCGCTCGCTACGGGTCGGCTGGGAGCCGGCGCTGGAGCAGGTCTTGGGCACCTCGTCGGACAGTCTGTCCATGGAGTGGCGCGAATCGGTGGAGAATGAATACCTGCCGCTGATGGCGGGACGGCAGGCGCCGGGCGAGTCCGGAGCCTTGCTCCTTTCTCCCGCTACGGGCGCGGGCAAGCAGAACGTGTCGCCTTCGGTGAGCCCCGACGGGCGGCGCGTCGCGTTCCTTTCCGAGAAAGACCTCTTCGGCATCGATCTCTTCGTGGCCGACGCGCGCACGGGTAAAATCGAACGCAAGCTGGTGAGCGCGAACGCGGATCCGCACTTCGATGCCCTCCGCTTCATCGACTCCGCCGGTGACTGGTCACCGGACGGGGAGAAGTTCGTCTTTACGGTGTTCGCCGAGGGTGACAACGAGCTGGCCATCGTAGACGTGAACTCGGGCCGGATCGAGCGGAACATCGACCTCGACGAGGTCGGGGCCATATCGAGTCCTTCCTGGTCTCCGGACGGACAGTACATCGCCTTTTCGGGCCTGAACGGCGGCGTGAGCGACATCTACCGGTTGGATATCGAGACGGGCGCCGTCGAGCAGTTGACGAACGACAAGTTTGCCGACTTCCAGCCGACCTGGTCTCCCGACGGCACGAAGATCGCCTTTGTAACCGACCGGGGAAGCAATACGGACTTCGACGACCTGAGGTACAGCCAACCCCAGATCGGCTTCGTCGACGTCTTGTCCCGGGACGTGGAAGTGCTGGGTCTGTTCGGCAACGTGAAGCACATGAACCCGCAGTACGCGCCGGACGGTCGGAGCATCTACTTCGTCTCGGACCAGGACGGCTTCAGCGACATCTACCAGTACGTGTTCGCCACGGCCCTCGTCCGCCGCATCACGCGGGTGTCCACGGGGGTGAGTGGAATCACCGGCATGTCCCCGACGCTTTCAGTGGCTCGCGAGGCGGGAACGATCCTCTTTTCGGTGTTCGATGCCTTCGAGTTCCACGTTTACAGCCTGCAGGCCGGTGAAGCCGACGCGGGCGGCGAACCCGTAACGGCATCGGCCGATCGGCAGCCTGGCCGGCTCTTGCCGCCGAGCCTGCCCACACGATCGAGCCGCGTGGCCAGCTACCTTGCCGACAAGCAGACCGGGCTCGAACCCATCGGCGTCTATCTGGTCGAGAACGCCATAGACTACGACTCGTCGCTCCACCTGGATTTCGTGGGGCAACCGTCACTGGGCGTCGGCACCGATCGTTTCGGGAACTACGTGGGGGGCGGGGCGTCCGCCTTCTTCAGCGACATGCTGGGAAACCGGTCGCTCGGGCTTGCCGTGCAGGCCAATGGCACCTTCAAGGACATCGGCGGCCAGGCCTTCTACATCAATCAAGAGAGGCGGCTTAATTGGGGGGCCTCGGCGGGACGCATCCCCTATCTCCAGGGCTTCCAGACGTTCGGTACGGACGCCGACGGCAATCCGTACATCGGGCTGATTCGGAACCGGATCTTTCTGACCCAGAGCAGCCTGCTCCTCGCCTATCCGTTCTCTACCACCCGACGCGTCGAAGGCAACATCGGAGTCCAACGGTGGTCGTTCGACCTCGAGGAGGATCGTTACTTCTTGGGCGCGTTCGGAGCTGTGGGAGCATCCCAACGGATCTCGCTGCCGTCTCGCGACGCGGTCAATCTGGCTTCGGCCTCGGTCGCTATCGTCGGAGACAACTCGCTCACGGGCTTCACGTCGCCGGTGGACGGGGGCCGCTTCCGGCTCGAGGTGAACCAAACCGTCGGATCGCTGAACTTCACGTCGCTTGTAGCAGACTTCAGACGTTATCTGAGCCCGACCCGGAACGTGACGTTCGCGGCGCGTGCGCTTCACTTCGGGCGTTACGGCAATGACCTGGATCCGAACCGGAGCACCGCCACCATCCAGCCGTATTTCCTGGGTTGGGAGACCTTCGTTCGTGGCTATTCCTATGAGAGTTTCGAGCCGGAGGAGTGCGCCATCACCTCGTTCGAGCCGGGTGCCGTGGCGGGAACATGCGCCGGCTTCGACCGCCTCTTCGGGCACCGACTCGCCGTGGCCAATTTCGAAGTGCGTGTACCCGTGCTGGGCACGCCCCAGTTCGGCCTCCTCAACTTCCCCTACCTGCCTACCGAATTCGCGCTGTTCGCCGACGCCGGGTTGGCCTGGAACGAGCTGAGTGAAGTCGATTTCGATTGGGAGCGTTCGGGTGGTAAGCGTGTGCCGGTGTTCTCGGTCGGCGCGAGTGCACGGGTCAACATATTCGGCTTCCTGATTCTGGAGTCGTATTACGCCATCCCCTTCCAGCGGCCGGACAAGGGAGCCCACTGGGGCTTCGTGCTCGCCCCCGGCTGGTAGCGCGAGCGAACCGCAATCCGGTCGCTTGGTGCGAAAGAGGCCCGGGCTCCGTGCTGGAGCCCGGGCCTTCTTGCGGTCCCTCGGTCCGGCCGATCCGACGGCGGACGGGAAACGCCTAGCCTTCTAAAAGATCGAGAGGTTGATGTAGCGCCCCGGATTCGCCCGCAGATCCTCGATCAGAAGACGGGCACTCGCCGCGGCTGCGTTCAGGCTGACGTATAACGAGTCGTTCACCGAGAGCTGGCCAAGCGTGCCCTCTCCCCGCTCCATTCGACCCAACACGGTCTCGAGAGCTTCCGCGGCACGATCGAAGCGGGTGGAGGTGGCCCGGAGGCTACCCATGAGAGAGTCGGCCTGGGACACCGTACTGGAAATGTCCTCCTTGAACTCGGGGCCGGTGACATCGGCCAGCCCGTCGGCCGCGCGGTTCAACGATCCGATGAGGTCTTCGAGTTCGTCGCTCTGCGACCCCATGAGGTCGGCGAGCTCGTCCAGAACGATCCGGAGGTTCTGAGCGCTGCCACCCACCGCGTCGATGGTCGAGTCCGACAAGAGCGCGGTCACCTGGTCGAGGAACCGCCCCCCCTTCACGCCCAATGCCTCGGTGTCGTCCAGCAGACCCTTCATCGCCGTCCCCGGAAGCGACGCATTCGCGGCGAAGTACCCCGGTCCCTCACCCGGGACGATCATGACCGTCTTGGGAGACATTAGACCCGGGCTCACGAGCTCGGTCACCGACCCGACCGGAATCCGCCATTGGCCCTCGACCTCGAGGATCACGACGACGTCCTCCGAGCCGGGTTCAAGACCGAAATCGTGCACCCGCCCAATGTTCACGCCACGCATCTGGACAGGATCGCCCTTGCGAAGTCCCATCACGTTATCGACGGTGGTCGTGATTTTGTAGCGCCCTCGAAAGGTCGCGGGGTCCGTCAGGAGGAACAGCAAGTAGATGGTCGCGGCGAGGCCGACGAGCACGAACAACCCGAGCCGGACGTCCCGTCTGCCAGCCTGCGCCGGGATGGCTAACTCGATCTCCTGGTCCGTAGGGCCTTGGTCGTTCTGTGTCTCCAATGGATACTCCTGTATGTCTAGAAGGCTACTGAAGAAATACAGCCCTCTAGCTGACTACCAACGTGTCTAATGCCGCCGTTGCGGCGGCCCGATCACTGAACGCCTTCACAACCGGATCGTCACTCACCCTGAACGCCTCGGGCGTTCCGCAGAAGCGCAACCTTCCACCCTCGAGCATGGCGACCCGGTCGCACATCTCCAGTCCGCCCTCGACGTCGTGCGTGACCAGAAGCGACGTCGTATTGAGCTCATCGGAAAGACGCGTGATCAGCCTCTCGATGGCCGCCGTGTTGACGGGGTCGAGCCCGGTGGTGGGCTCGTCCCACAGCAGGATCTCCGGGCGGCCCGCTATGGCCCTGGCGATCCCCACACGTTTCTTCATCCCCCCCGACAACTCCGCGGGAAGTTTCCCCAACACCTGACTCGGATCGAGCTTGACCAGTTCAAGCGACTCCCAGGCTCGACGCTTGACTTCCGCACGGCTCATCGTCCGTAGAATCTTTTCCGAAATACCAATCTCGACGTTCTCGAAAACCGTGAGCGAATCGAAGAGAGCCGCGTACTGAAACACGTATCCGACCTTTTCACGAAGACGTTCCACGGATCTGCGATCCCCGAAAAAAACAGAATCGCCGCCCACTCGTACGTCGCCCTGATCCGGTGTAACCAGCGCCAGCGTGGTCTTGAGGAGCACGCTCTTGCCGGTACCCGAGGGACCGAAAAGGGCGAACATCTCACCCTTCTGAACCGAGAGGCTCACACCCGAAAGTACCGGAGCGTCGAACGCCTTGTGGACGTCCAGGTACTCGATGACCGGGCCGGATCCGTTGTGTGGCACAGCCGTCCCCTACTGAAGGAAGAGTGGAGGGAACATGGCGTCGATGATCAGGATCGTCAGCGTCATGAACACGACCGACTGCGTAGTGGTCCGGCCTACACCCTCCGCGCCCCCAGACGTTCGCAGGCCCATGTGGATCGCGATGACCGGGATTGCCGCGCCGAACACAAAAGCCTTCAGGAGCGAGTAGAACAGGTCGTAGGAATGCCAGAAGAGCCGTGCTCCATAGAAGAACGTCTCCGCACCCAACCCCAGGGTGAACTGAGCGGACACCATTCCGGTGAGAATCCCGACCACGTTGGCCATGGCGACGAGCAGCGGCATGGAGATCATCAGGGCCAGGACTCGCGGGGCCGCCAGAATTTCGACCGGGTCGCGACCCACGGAGTAGAGCGCGTCGATCTGCTCGGAGACCTTCATCGTACCCAACTCGGCGGTGATGCGAGCACCGACACGGCCCACCATGACGATAGCCGTCAGGACGGGTCCCATCTCGAGGATCACGCTCTCCACGACCACCGAGCCCATCACGTACAGGGGCAGGTTGCTCTGCATCTGATAGCCGCCCTGCTGACTGGTTACGACTCCGATCAACCCGGCGGCCACCAATACGATCGGGATGCTCTGAATGCCCATGACATAGACCTGTCGCATCACGTCACGCCGCGACACACGGAAGCGAGCGACGGCAACGCCCATGCCCCAGACCAGGAGCCCCAACTGCCCTGCATGTTCGGCCACCGACCGGGATACGCGACCCACGCGGGCCACCATCCCCATAAGAGGCTCGAACATGCGAGGTACCAGAGAGGATTCGCGGCTCACGGAGCTCCGAAATGTCAGGATGAGGGGCACTTTTCGGCCAAGAGAGAGGCGCAAAAGGTTCGGGCATTTCGGCTTGAAAATCAAGGAGTCGGCCCCGACCTGCTCGCGAAGGATCGGCCCGAGCGTTACAGTGCCGAGCGCTCGCGATTTCAAGCCAGGAAAACCATGATTCGTCTCAATTTAAGGGCCAGCCTCCTCTTCACATTCGGGTTCATCGCATCGTTTGGAGGGAAGTCTGTAGGCGCCCAGTCGCCGGATGCGGCACAAGAGCTTCAGGCGATCTTCGCAAACCCCGCGGTGCAGCAAGCGCTGGAGCGTCTCGAGACCGACGACGCCGAAACCATGCGCACCCTCATGACCCTGACCGAGATCCCGGCTCCCCCATTCGCCGAACAAGCGCGGGGCCTGGCCTTTCGAGACATGCTGGTCGAGGCTGGAGTCGATTCGGTGTATGTCGACGACGTGGGGAACGTCATCGCCCTGGGGCGTGGCTCAGGCGGTCCGGGGGCCGCAGCCCCCCGATAGACAGCTTCATCTCGATCGACGGCCTCAGTGACACGCGAGTGACGCACCAGGGGCTGGGGTCGCACCGTTACCTGGTCACGTTCACCGGCCCCGGTGGGCACTCGTGGGGTGCCTTCGGCCTGCTGAACCCAGCGCAAGTAATGGGTCGGGCGACCCATTACTTCGATCTCGCCGCGGACGCGTACACCCGAAGCGGCGCGAAAACGAGTTACAATGTGGGCGTCGTCACCGGTGGCACTTCGGTGAACTCGATTCCCTTCGAGGTGTCCATGCAGGTCGACATGCGCTCCGAAAGCCAAGAGCGGCTCATGGTGATCGACACCTTGTTTCATCGGTCCATTCGCCGAGCGGTCACTGAAATGAACGCGAGCCGCCGTTCCGGACCGGCCGTCTCGGTGGAAATCAAGATGATCGGAGACCGGCCCTCGGGCGAGGTCGCAGAAAGTGATCCTCTCGTGCGGCGGGCCGTCGCTCGGCCGACGCGAACATCCCGATCTCCCTCGGAGTACCGGCCATCACCATCGGGGGCGGCGGAAGGGGAGGCGGCGCACATGCGCCCGGCGAGTGGTTCATCAACGAGAATGGACCCAGGGGAATCCAACGGGCGCTGCTCATCCTCGTCGCCCAGGCGGGACTGGCCCCCATCAGTTAGTCTGACGCTCGCGCGGCTCGAGTGACCCTTCTGACGCTCGCGGCCAAGCGATGACCTGGACAACCGTAACCGTCACGCGGAGTCCACCCTGCAGAAGAGGTCGAAATGACACAGCCAAGGCAACGAGACGGCACGGTCTTCTCGAGGGGGCTTGCTCTCGCAACTCTACTGGTTCTGGGATGCGGTGCCCCGGCCGACGACACCCGTGACCCGTCGACCGCCGCCGGGACGACGGTCCAACAAGGGGACACGCTACCGTCTGCCGTCTGGGGGCGGGCGGCTCCTCCGTCGGGCGAAGCCGTCTCCTACTTCGACGGCGACGGGGCCGCGGTGGGGTACCTGGCGGTACCCGAGGGTGAAGGCCCCTTCCCCGCAGTGATTCTCATCCACGAGTGGAACGGGCTCGTCGATCGTATTCGCCAGGTCGCGGACGCCATGGCCGCGGAGGGGTACGTGGCCCTGGCCGCCGACCTGTACTCCGGACGTACCGGGGCGAGCCGCGAGGAAAACGTGGTCCTGATGCAAGTGGCGCAAGGCAACATGGAGCGCACGATCGCGAACCTCGATGCCGCGGCGCGTTTCCTGCGGTCCCGCGACGACGTGACGGGACGCATCGCGTCCATGGGGTGGTGCTTCGGGGGAGGGATTGCCCTGAGCTACGCGCTCGGCGGCGAGCAGCACGAAGGCACGGCGATCTTCTATGGCAGCTTGGTGACCGATCCCGACGTCCTGGCGTCGGTACAGCACGAGATCTACGGCACGTTCGCCGAGATGGACGGCGGCATTCCACCTGAAACCGTAGAGCAGTTCGTGGGGGCGCTTCAGTCCGCAGGCGTCCAGAACGACGTCCACGTCTACGACGCGGTAAACCACGGCTTCTGGCTCCGTGTGGAGGAGAATGCCGAGCTGCGCGAAGCGCCGGCCCTGGACGCCTGGCGGCGCCTGCGGGCCTATCTGCAGCGGACACTGGGCGACTGAGTGCATGCGGTCGGACGCGCCTCCGCCGATGGATACTGGGCAGACCGATCGTATGGAGCCGGTGCGGGTCCCTTAGCGGTCAGTTCCTTCGGGCCGTGCCGGCGAAATCCCGGCGCAGCGGCAACGCCGGCACCGAATCACCCGGGGCTACGAGCCAATCCTCGAAGCGTTGATAGCGCTGTAGGTACTCACCCCCCGGCACTTCCCGCCAAACGATGGATTCGCTCGGTAGTAGATAGGCCTGCTGGTGACGGGAGAGCAGAGGAGCGAAGACCGCTCGCCCACCCGCGTGTTCCACCGGATCGGGTGTCTTGAAAAGCCACTCGATCGAACGGAATGTCGTGTCCCTCGCCAGGGCTAGGGTCCCCTTGATGCTCGGCTTGTTGTCCTTCTTGGGACAGTACGCGAGCGTCCAGCCCTCGGGGCCTTCGTACTCCACCACGAGCCGGTGCCGTTCCCCGAAAAGGTCGTCGACGAAGTGTGGGGCGAAGTCCGCGTCCAGAGGTGCATACACCCACGAGTCATACGGGCGGGCACCGTCGGTGCGCCGGACCTTGAACGCGTACCCGTCGCGCTCGATGCGCCGACTCCAGCTGAACCTGAGCAGCGAGGACGATCCGCGTTGACTCAGAGCGAGCGACGGCAGATCGAGAGGCCCCAGCTTGGAGAGTGGCACCACGGTGTCTGCTTCGGCCAGGTAAGTGGCCACTCCGAGCGTGTCCATCAGGCCGTGATACTTCAGCCGGGCGAGCTGCCACAACTCCCTCGCCAGAGCGTCGTCGCGCCCCATCGCACAGGTGGCTTCTTCCGTGGTGACCAAGAGTCCCTCGAGCATCAGAGGCGCCTCTTCGAGCTGAATTGAATAGTCGTCGACATCCGCCTCGACGATGACACTCAGCGTCTTGAATCCCAGTCCGCCTACCTGAAGCCTCCCGGCCTGGAACGCGATGCTCTCGGGAAAAAAGAAGCGCCCGTTGGCGTCGGTCAGACGGGCCGCGATACGCCGACTGTCTGTCCAGACCTCGATGGAAACGCCCTCGAGCGGGATGCCGCCTCGCGCCGTCACGACACCCCTGATCTGGGCGGAAGCCCCCGCGGCCCAAAAGGCCGAAGCTACGAGGGTGAGCATCAAGGCCCTATCGATGTGCCTACTCACATGACTCTCCGGTCCTGCGTTGGCCGGTCCGCTGAAGTAGCGGCGTAGCCTCTCTATGTTGTATCGACCCGCAGGCGGCAGGTTCCCGCAGAGCCGCCTACGTTGCCCTTACACAGACGACGGGGGATCGTCTCGATAACTCGGACGACCCCCCCGTCGGTTTCCGTTAAACCCGGGCCCATCGAGGCTCAGAGGATCGGCCCCTCCTGCGCCGAACCGTAGAAGATCCCGTTGAACAGCAGGGGAAACGCGGCGTGGGACTGCTAGCGGAACGTGATCTTGGGAGAGAAGAGGAAGAGCTTGCCCTCTCCGATCGGCGCCTCGATCAACGCGGTGCCGTTCTGCATGCGCTCCTGGCCCCAGGCCCACCCACTGCGCAAGGGCCGATCGGTATCGAACCATCCGATGCGCTTGACCCCCTGCGCCTCCCATCCGGACTCGAGCCGGAAGAGAGGACTGTGGCTGATGAGCACATCCAAACGCTCCCCGAGACCGTGTGTAACCGGACTGACCTGTTCGAGCTTCAGGGAATGCACGGATCCGGGCGTGTAATACTCCTCTCCGGTCAGAGGCCGGCCGTTCTCGACCAGATGGTTGCTCATCGGGAGCCCCGCATAGTATCCCAACACCGAGGAGCTTCCGACCGCGATGACCGTGCCTCCCGCTCGCGCGAACTCCAGGATCGCCGGAACCGTGGCGTCGGCCGTCACGGACCCCAATCGACCCCTGAGACTCTCGGAGATGCTGGCCGGATCCAGAGGTGGACCTCGTCGTCTTTCCGAGGCTCCGTCGCTCGGAGCCGGGATCGCCCCGTCTTCGAAGACCAACACGTCGAACCGGTCCCGCAGGTTCCCCTCGGTCAACTCGGGCGGATAGACGACCTCGAAGTCGAACCCGAAGTCCTCCATGATCATGCGCGTCCAGCCAGAGGGCATGGAACCCCCATACTGATCCCAGAGGCCGACCCTGGGTCTACGCATCCTGAGCGTTCCACCCATGGGCGAGGCGATCGCCTGGAAGCTCACTCCCGTCTCCGCCGCAAGCGTCTCGAGGGCGTTCCCGGTGACCTGGCCGGAGGGGACGTAGAAGGCCCCTTCCGTGAGGTCCGTCCCACCCGGTACCTCGAGGAGCCAATAGACGTCGCTCCCCTGGGCTAGCAGCCGGTTGAGGACCAAGAAGGAATTGTTGTTACGATGGTCGAACGCGTAACCGGCCGCGGACGCCGAAGCCATGACCCGCCCCGGGGGAATCACAGCCAGTCCCTCGATCATCTCGAAAGGCCCGTCGAAGCCGTCGAGAATCCGATCGAACTCGATGCCCATTTGGTAGGCGAGCGTCCACCCGGCGTTGTCGTACGGCGGCGTCGGGGGACCGCCCGGATACGGGAAATCATTGGGGTGTTGCTGGGGCTCGAACATGTCCATCACGTGTGGCCGGAAGGCTTGATCCGTCTTCACCACATACGCACCGGCTTCATAATTCCTGCCCCCTACCGAGAAGGCCGCCGTAGCCCGATGGACGTCCACACCGTTCTTCAGCAGGGTGTTGACGAACTTGGTGGCGGTCACGAAGTCGGGCTGACCGGATGGGAGGATGAACCCCCGTGGATCACGTCCCTCGGGGGGGCGCAGCATTCGCTGGAAGTCTTGGACGGACCCCACCTGCCCTCCACCGAGGCTCTCGGCCGCGGCCGCGACCTCGAAGGGAACGACCGTCCACGTGTCGCGTCCGCCCCGCTCGATAGAGTTCATTCCCATCCGCCAGATCCCGTACAGCAGGTGGTCCCGGTTCCTCGAAGCGTAGTCCAGGACCGCCCAGTTCGCCGTCTGCGAATACTCGATCGACTGCCGGAAATGCCAGACCCCCGGCTCGACCGGCAACGGAAGGTCGCCGTGTGGCAGCTGTCGGTCCGGCCTGAAAGGAATCTCGATGGGAGTGGGATTGCCGATCGTCTCCGTGAGCAGACCGATCATGTTCTTGAAGTAGGGAGTAGTTCGAAGGCCTCCGTTCCACCAGGTGGAGTAGCTGGCCCCGGAGCGCATGGTCGTGCCCCCCTTCCCCTCCCGCACGAAGCGGCCGTGCATGGCCGCACCGACGCCGTCCAATCCCGTGATGATGAGGGGATCGAGGTTGTGATTCGGCGGATCGCGGAAGGGCGGGGCGAACATCACCGTGCCCGACGGACCCGTCTGGTGGTGGTTATACACGATCTGGGGATACCACTCCCGATACATCACACGGTTCATGTTGGTGCTCTCGGACAGCGCCGACATGTAAAAGTCCCGGTTGTTGTCATGCCCGGCGTACTCGTTGTAGAGCTCCGGCACCCCGCTCGTGCTCCGCTTCAGCGGATCGTTCTGCCGCATGTACCAGTCCGACACGAGTTCCATGCCGTCCGGGTTTGCGTGTACGGCCAGCAGAATCACGTCATCCATAATCCGCAGGGTCTCCGGATCCGAGCGGCTCACCATCCGGTACACCATCTCCATGAGCTGCTGGGCTCCGAGGACTTCGGTGGCGTGCAGCCCACCGTCGATCCAGATCACGGCCTTCCCCTCCTGGGACAACCGCCGAGCCTCCTCTTCGGAAACCGCCTCAGCCTTCGCCAGCCGGCGTGCGATATCGCGGTACCGATCGAGGTCGGCTCGGTTCTGGGGCGCAGTGATGACCGCCATGATCTGGGGTCTGCCCTGGGACGTGAGGCCGATGTCCTCGACCGACATACGGTCCGATTCGCTGGCTAGCTTCTGCCAGTACTCGTAGAGCTGCGTGTAGTTCGGGAGCTGATAATCCGCTCCGATTTCATGCCCGAACTGCTGCTCGGGAGAGGTTACCGACTCCTGTCCAACGACGGGGAGCGCGAGTACCGCGAAGATGAACAGGGCGAAGTGAAAAAACGACTTGATATGACGCATCGGGATTACCCCGGTGTATAGGCCGTGAGAGAGGGTCACGAGTGATCTTCTTGCCCCCGCAGCGCCGCGTCAACCCGTGCCTCGGCGCTCACCAAACGTCCTGTTGGTGCAGCGTGGTATAAAAGATGATGCGCTCCTTCACGGGCTCATTCGTCAGGCGGGCCCAGCAGGCGGCGTACATGTCCACCTGTCGGCGATACTCGGCCTTCCGAGCCGAAAAATCGGGATCCGTCCCGACATCCGTCTTGTAGTCCGCGATCGTCCAGCCGTCCGCCTCTCGGAAAGCGAGATCGATGATTCCCTCCACGTACCGCATCGTCTCGACCCGTCCGGATCCCTCAGGGATCTCCACCTCCGGCGCCCTGGTCGAGAACGGGATCTCCACCAAGGTCTGGTCCGCCGCCCGAGCCCGCTCCCAGAGGGAAGACGTACGCACGACTTCAACGAGGCCGACGAGCTCGGCCAGCTCCCTCGGCTCCCCGTCCGCATCGACGGGCCGCTCGTTTTCCAGGAGGAGGGCGCGACCCACCGCCGTCAGCTCCTCGACGGTCAGCCCCTTCGCGGCGGCTGCGAGGGCGCCGTGAACGACCGTTCCCCAACTGAACCCCCGAGATCGAGGCGACGTCTCGACCGCCCCCGCGTTCGCCGCCTCGCCAGTCGACGCGCCCGCATCCATGGCGACACCCTTTAGATCCAGAGCCAACTGGATCTCACCCTGCTCGGCTGCCTTCGCGACCGACGTGACCGACCGAAACAGATAGCCGGGTCGACCCATCTTGTCTCGCCTCACGTCGACGCCGACGCCGCGATCCCTAACCGCCCGCCCTGCCTCCTCCAGGGTGGCCCTCGGCAAGGGTGGTTCGGCGACCATGGAGTCCAACAGTGTTCCATGCTCCTCCAACCATGGATCCAGCAGCGCCCAGGGTGACGTCGCCTTGCCGTCGCCCCTCCTCGCCACGACCAGCTCGTCCTGAGCCCGCGTTGCCGCCACGTACATGAGGCGAACGCCTTCGGCGTCGGAGAAACGCCCCTCCTCGGCTTCCCGCTCGAACCAGTCCGGAGGCATGGCGTGGATGGTCTTGCTCCACTTCTCCTTGGTCTGCACGACCAGGTATCCCGCTGCCGTCCCGTCTGCCAGCCGTGCGACGTGGAGCTCCGGGTCTCTCCGGGTGTCGGCAACGGGTGCGGCCAGCACGACGACGGGGGCCTGCAGGCCCTTGGCCTTGTGGATGTTCATGATCCTGACGGTATCCGAACGCCCGGGTTGGAGCGGTGCCTCTGGCTCCTTGGCGTCCAGGGCGAGACGCACCGCTTCCACTGCTCCGGCGACGGACGTGCTCCCCTCCAGTGTCGACGAAGCCACCGCGTCGAGCACGTACAAGAGCGCTCCCGAGCGGACCTGGCCGAGCGGACCGGACGCGGTGTGGGCCAGAAGGCCGATTTCGTCCACGATACGGGCCAGCACGCCGTCCGCCGGGGCCCTACGAGTGGCTTCCCACCATCGGTTGAGGCGTCGGAGCGCGTTGGTGACCTCCGTGTCGGGTTGGTTGTGTGGGTGCATGACACTGAACCGTCCGCCCTTCACCCGGTGATCCAGAAGCTGCTCGAAATCGAGACCGAACAAGAGGCCGACGAGAACCGATGCCACCTTCACGGAATCGGTCGGATCGGCCAGGCATTCGAGCAGGTGCACCAACTCGGAAATTTCCTCTTCCTGCCCCACGGCGACGCCGGAGAGGGCCACCGGCAAACCCCGAGCTTCGAACTCACGCGCGTAGGGTTCAAGATCCTTCCGATACTTCGTGAGGATCAAGAAATCGCCCGGATTACGATCGCCCTCCGGCCCGCAGCGCCGGCTCACCCACGTGGCGAGGCGGGCGGCGTCTTCAGACACCAGATCGTCCCTGCCGGTCTCCTCGACCAGGTAGTGAAAGACCCCATCGGGCCCGTCGTCCCGGCATGGCCGCTGTGGCAGGAGAGGAGAGAACGCAGCCTGATACGCCGTCGCCGTGGGCGGAAGGGCCTCCTCACCCTGGAAGACGTCGTTCACCAGTGCCGCGATCCCCGGTACCGAACGGAAGTTCGCCTCCAGTCCGAGTACACGGCCGAACGCCCTGAATCGGTCCTTGACCGCGTTGTAGACCGTGATGTCGGCTCGCCGGAAGCGGTAGATGCTCTGCTTCGGGTCGCCAACCACGAAGAGCGCCCCGGGGCGCGGCTCGAGCGCCAGCCACCGTTCGCCGGCCACACCGGCGTTCGAACCCGGGCCATGGCCCGGCGGGGTCCCGGCCACGACCGGTTCGGCCGCGAGAAGCATCAGGATCTCAGCCTGAACCGGATCCGTGTCCTGGAACTCGTCCACGAGAAGCCGACGGTACCGCTGGCCGAGTTGGCGACGGGCGTCCGGGCTGGACCTCACAAGCCCCAACGTGCGCATAAGGAGATCCTGGAAGTTGAGTCTCCCCGTCCGCATCCTCTCCGCCTCCCACGCCTCGGCGGCTCCGACCACCAACCGAATCGCCACGGCATATCGATGCATCCGCCACTGCAGCAGGAGACGTTGCGCAGGGGAGTCGACCGCCACGAAATCCGAGAACGCGGCGGCCAACTCCCTCGCCCGGGCCTTCGTGGCCGGATCGTCCGACCACTTGTTTTGGGTCACCTTGTACGCTTTACGGCGCCCCACTTCCGAGAGGGCTTTGAAGAACTCGACGTCCTCGTCCCAGCCGATGACGCCGACCGAATACCGGAGGGCGTTCACCTTCTTTTGCACGTCGTCCCACCCGTTTGGGGGCTCCGAGTCGGGCATGATGTCCTCGGCCTGACGCATGAGGCCGATCAGCGCCTCTCGCACCGCGTCGACTTGCCCCGCGTCGGGTCGGGGGACGTCCTCCGTCGGAAACACCACGTCCGGTTGCTCGCACACGTCCGTGAACAGGCGCGCGAGCCCGCTCGGATGAAGTCCGACCTCTGCGAGCTGAGTCAACACGGGACTCCCGTCTGCGGCGAGTCGCTCCAGATGTGCCGCCCAGAAGGCCGTCGTGAGCCTGACCGAGGCCTCCTCAGTCAGTTCCTGGAAGCCGGGGTCGAGCCCCGCCTCCAACGGCCGTTCCCGGAGGAGTCTGGCGCAAAACGCGTGGATGGTCCCGATGAACAGTTGGTCGAGAGACGACAACGCCTGACGCAGCATGACCACCTCGCCAGAACCCGGTGTACGGGCCGCGAGTTCGCGCTCGATTTCCTGCTGAAACCGCTCCCTCAGTTCCCCCGCGGCCTTGCGGGTAAACGTCACGGCGGCGATCTCGGGTGCGGTGGCGGTACCTGAGAGGATCAGTGACACCATGCGGCGCAAGAGCGACGTCGTCTTCCCTGAGCCGGCCCCTGCCTCGACGAGGATGTTGCTCTCCAGGTCCATCGCGATGTCTTCCCGCGCGGCGTGATCCGGCAGTCGCGACTCGGTCACGTCTCGTCCTCCCACCGCCTGATGCGGCGAAGTCCGGCGTATTCCTCGAGCAGGAGCATGTTACGCTCCCCCCACACGGCCATGGGTGAGTCGTAGCTCCAGCCGCTTTGGGAGACCTTGCAAACAGACCTGAAGTCGCAGATCGCGCAGTCTGAGGCGTCGTTGGTGGGTAGGAGCCGTCCCGACGCGACCTGGTCCAGCATCACCTCGAGCAGTTCGATGCCGGGCCGAAGCGCCTCACGCGCGAATCTCCGTTCTTCGTTCTGCCCTCGGGCGGTCGGGAAGACATACGCGACGTCCGCCACCCCCTCACCCAACAGTCTCTCGGCGACCTCCGCGTAGATCACGTGCTGCAACCTCCGGCCTCCGTGGAACACGGCCGAGGCAGGCGTGAAGCCGAAGACAGACCCCGTCTTGTAGTCCAGAACGTGAAGCCCCTTCTCGTCCCGATCGACCCTGTCGACGGCGCCCTGCACCGAGATCGAGCCTCCCCCCACGCCGACCTCGACGGGGGGAGAGTCGTCGCGCCCGAACTTCATCTCGAGCCGGATCCACGGTGTGCCCCGCTCCCGGCAGAACTCGACGAAGGATCGAACGTCCTCGCTCAGGAGTGACAGTCCGTGTGCGTACACGGCCTCGTTGGGCACGGGCACGGTGACTCTCAGCCGTTCGGCCTCGCGTTCCAGCGTCTCGATCGCGGCGTCGAGGAACGCGGGATCCGCCGATCCCAGATCGGTTTCGCGCGCGGTCGTCAATACCCTCTCGAAGACCCTGTGAAGCAGGGCGCCGCGCTGCATGTGATCCAGCCACCGGTCCGGGTCGAGTGTCGGGTCGTCGGGCGGACGCAAGCCGACGCCGTATCGAAGTAGGTACCTGAGCGGGCAGGCGCCGAGCGCCTCGAGCCGGGTCGCGGACGCCAGAATGAGCGGATTGGCACGCGGATCCATCAATTCAGGGCGAGGGTTGACCAGCCCGTGGTGAGCCGACGCCCTGTCGGCGGCCCGGCGGTTCCTGGCCTCCAAACCGCGACCCAACCCGGGAAAGGCCTCCGCCAAGGCGTCCTCGGCGCGGAGCAAGAGGCCGCCACGGTCGAGGGCAGAGAGCCACACGTCCACGCTATCCAAGGGCGCCGAGCGAGGGATGGCACAGACGGGCTCCCCGACGGCCTCGTGGAAGTCTTTGAAGGTCGCCTCGGGCTTTCCCTTCCAGAGCCTGAACATATCGAGCAGAACCGACGACGGTTGAACGACACGGGCCTCGGCCGAATCCCAGGCGGTATAGCTCGCGGTCACCCTACCTCGGGTCCTGGCGAGGAGGGCCGCAAGCTGAAAACGCCGTTCGGACAGCTTGTCCGCCGCGGTGGGTAGGCCCGAAGCCAGCTCGAGGCGATCGGCGTCCAGAAGCACCGGATCCTGGGCCCCCGCCCCCGGGAAACGGCCTGCGTCCAACCCCACGATAAACGTGGCCTTGCGCCCGGTATACCCGCCGTGGGCCAGATCGGTGAGGTGGACGTGGCCGCCCGTGGACTTCCAGGGCGGGGACCCCTCATCCCATGCGGCTCGAACCCGTATGTCCAGATGGCTGCGAAGCGCCGCCATCGCCGCAGCGAACGCCGTCCTGCGAGTGAGCGTCTCGGTGATGCGGGCGAGCCGACCGAGCAGGTCTTCACGGCCAACCGCGTCTGCGCCCTCTCCCTCCGGCACGAACCGCAAGAACGTCTGAACGCCTCTGGCCAGCTCCGCCGCCGACACGCTTCCGCGCTCCAGCACGAGCGGCCGGGGGGTCCAGGGGGTGGACCTCTCGAGGGTACCGACCAGGGACTCCAGGGCCCTCAGTTCGCGTACGCGTTGCTCTCCGCGCGCCTGGGCCTCTTCGGGTGCCTCGTCCCTGAAGGGCTTCACGGTGTGTCCCTCCACCTCTTCCTGCGCCAGAGCCAGCGCCGTCCGGACCGCGGGGAGGTATCGCGGGCGTCCCCATCCGATGCGGAGGCGCCGAAGCCGTCGTGCCAGCGCTGCCGAGGAAACGTCCTCGTACCCGGGCGGGGCGTCGAGATCACCGGCCTCGAGCAAGCCACGAAGCACCTCCTCGGGAAAGCCGCCCTCGATCCAACGCAGGTAGGCGTCCGTGGCCCGGCCGGGTCGGGTACGCCCGATCGCCAACCCCACTCCGAAGCTGCAGGCCACGCCCAACTGGTGTGACAACGCGTCGAGGACGGCTCCGTACGTGCCCGCGTCGGGGGTGACGATCTCGACATCGTCCCAGCGCAGCCCGCTGAGCATGGTGCGTCGCAGCACCTCTCGGAGCTCGTCACGGACGCTCGCCGCCGAGAACATCTCCACATCGGGTAGGTCATCGCCCGATGGCGCCTGCCCTACGGCGTGGAGGAACGAAAACCGATTCCTCGCCGGCAAACCCCTCCAGACCATCCCCTCCGGGGCACGCATCCCCAAGACAGGATCGGTCGCCAGCACCGTCGCGCCCCGCTGCTGCAGGGCATCAACGAACCTCCCGCCGACGCCCCTCGAGCTCAGGCCGGGCAAGAGAAGAACCGTGTCGCCGTCGGGACCGTCCCATCCGTCGCGCGTGAGAGCTGCGGTCGCCCGGCCCAGCACCTCGGCCGGATCCGCCAATCCTCGCTCGGCCAACGCCGCTTCGTACGCCTCCATCACTTCGGCGAGAAACGCCCTTCGAGCCGAGGGTGTCGTGACCGCCTCAGGCGCAACGCCGGCCAAGCGCAGAGCCGACACCACTCCCAGGACGGCCTCTCGAAACCCCACGCCGTGTTCGAGCACGTGCAGACCGGGCCACCGATCCGTCGCAAAGACCGCGTCCATGGCGTGGTCCACCAGAGCCCGTTGTCCGAACTGGTCGAGGGTCGTCAGACCTCCGGCAGCCAGATCCGGCCCGGCGATCTGTGCGGCGCACCGACCGGGAGTGGTGACCTCGAAGCCCGCCCAACCCCCTTCATGGAGAGCGAACGCGCGCAGCAATTCACTCCCCTCCCCGAACGTCGTCGAGACCAGGACCTTACGTGAGAACGGATGAGCCTGGGCTACGCGGCCAAGGGAATGGAGGAGCGCAAACCGGGGGCCGAGTCGCTCAGGCACGACTGTTAGGGGGACGCGCGCCCTGCCCGCGAGAGGCCTTCGCTCACGACCAGTGACTCCGGAATCGTGATCGTGAAGGTCGATCCCTCTCCAAGCGTGCTTTGAGCCGACAGGTCCAATCCCATGAGCTCGCAAAGTGACCGGGAGATGGCCAATCCCAGACCGGCGCCGTAATGGATCCTGGAAGTCCCACCTTCACCCTGCTCGAATGCGTCGAAGATGGTGGCCAACCGGTCCGAGGGGATACCCACGCCCGTGTCCACGACGCGGATGGCCTGCGGACCACCATCCACAGCGTCCATGATCACCCTGATGGATCCTTCATTCGTGAACTTGATCGCGTTCCCGACGAGTTTGATCAAGATCTGACGCAGCCGCGATTCATCGGCCCGCACTCGATACGGCCGGTCCGGCGTCTCGACCTTGACGGCCACATCTTCCACCAGCCCCCAATCCTCGAGCTGGTGCACGGTCTCTCGGATGAGTGGACCCAGATCCACATCGCTGAACTCCAATCTGAGATCACCTTCTTCGATGCGAGCCAGGTCCAGAAGGTCGTTGATCAGGTTCAGCAGGTGCATCGCATTGACGCGAATGCGCCGGAGATAGTCGAGATCGCGGGATCCGAGGCTCAGGTGCTTGTTCTTGAGCAGGACATTGGAGAATCCCAAAACCGAGTGAAGCGGAGTCCGCAGCTCGTGGCTCATCCGCCCCAAGAATTCGCTCTTCGCCTCATTCGCCTCTTCCGCCTTGCGGCGAGCGGCGTCGAGCTCCATGGACTGCTCCTCCAACCTGAGGATGAGGTCTTTGGCCGCGTGCGTTCTTTCCTGCTGATGCCAGGGAACCTCAGCCACGACCACCATGAAGACATTCATCGTTGCGAGTACCAAGAGCTTGGCCGCCTCGGCACCCCACACGACATCCTGACCCGCCGCCAACGTCCAATACGCCACCAGCCCAAAATAGGCGAACGACCCCAAGCCTGCCATGACCCGGGCGCGGGCGCGGTCAAGCCAAAGCTGATCCGCGGTATGCAGCAGAAAGACCGGCCAAAGAAGGCTCTGCGGCCCCCCGCTGGCCGATATGGCCCAGCACCACGTCAGGAGATCGAAAACGAGGAAGACATCGCCCAGGTGGACTGCCGAGACGCGCGTGAAGTAGGCCCTCAGCAACCCCCAGGAAACGAGAGCGTAGAGCTCCAAGCCAATGACCAGGGGGAGATACGACGCAACGTCCAACTCACCGAAGACGAGGAGGTTGTGGATCGCCACGACCAGGAGTAGGACGTTGGACCCGACCAGGCGAAGAGAGGGGATCCGGATGACGTTGAAACGGTAGAGCCCCGGTAGGTCCTGGCGGTCGGCCTCCTCTAGATCAAGAGCCCGCTCAACCTCTTCGACCGGGTGAACCTCGAAGGAGGAGTCGTTCCTGGTATCCACACTCATCTAATCGGCGGACATTCCCTGGCGTGGAAGCAAGGACGAGTTTCGTGAGGGATCCGCGCGGACCTCCCGTATCTCGACCAGGAAGCCAAGAGTAGGGCGGCCCGCATGGAGGCGCCAGGTGGCATCGACCCCCTCACGCACGACCGCCCACCCCCTGCACGTGAAGCGTCTGGGTCGGGAATGCGAACTCGATGCCTTCCTCTGCGAAACGCCTGAAGATCTCGATGTTGATGGCGTGGTGAGTGGCCCCGTAGATCGCGAAGTCGGGAACCTGCATGTAGTACACGGTCTCTATATTGAGGGCCGAATCTCCGAAGCTCATGAAGAAGCAACGATCGAAGCGTGTGTGCTCACGACCCTCGACGATCTCCTGGATCAAAGCGGGGATCCGTTCCAGCTGCTCCGGCGTGGTATCGTAGGTCACGCCCAGTGTGAACGCGGCGCGCCGCTCGTCCCGACGCTGGAAATTATGGATCCGACTCCCGAGCAGGTCCGAGTTGGAGAACACGAGCTGCTCACCGGTGATCGACTTTAAACGGGTGGTCTTCAGCCCGACGTATTCGACCGTTCCGGCATGCTCGGCTACCTGTATGTGGTCACCCACGGTAAAGGGCTTGTCGAAGACGATGGAGAACGACGCGAAGAGATCGGAGAGGGTACCCTGCAGTGCCAATCCCAGGGCCAGGCCGCCAATCCCCAACGACGCCACCAGGGGACCCACGTCGATTCCGAGGTTGTCCAGCGCCAGCATGAAGAAGGTCGCCCATACGCCCAGGCGCAGAAGGAACCCCACCGACCCCAGGGCGGTCACAACGGTCGGGTCGCTCTCGAACTTTCGCTGTGCCCAACTCTGGAGGCCGTAGTTGACCACCCCGTTCGCCCAGACCGCCGCCTGGAAGAGGAAGCCGAGGATAACGAGCCGCATCATCAGGGCGTCGACGTCGGGCGGAAGGTCGAGGAAGCGGCCGGCCGCGAAGAAGGCCACCAGGGCTACGAACAGCCCCTTGGTCTTCTCGAGAAGTTCGGCCACCAGATCGTCGATGTCGGTTGCGGTCTTCGCGGCGAACGCCTTGATCCTGTTCAAGAGGATTCGCACAGCGAGCCGGACCGCGCCCCACACGACGGCCGCGAGGATGATCGCCATCGTCCAGTCGAGCGCCGTGTTCCCCAGAAACGACCTACTCAAGAATTCTCCCATGAAATCTCCTACTCCAGCATGATCCAGGACATGATAGCGGTGTCAATGCCACGAAAACTGTCAGTGTCCAAGCCCGGGAGCAACAGCCGACCCAACGTCGGTCGGGCGGCTCCAGGCCCGCTGCGTGCGCGAGGTGTTGACACGCATGAGAGGCTGTTCTATCATCGCACGTGCCGCACATAAATTTGCCGTCGAGAGGGGCCCCATGAGGGCCGTCGATCCTCGGTTGGATTTCCCCGACCAGGCCCTGGAGGAGGTGTCTCCTCCGGCCTGGTTTTCGCTTTTATGGACGTCGTGAGTCCCCTTCGTTTGATTCCCTTCCCAACCCAGCACCTGGAGGAGTTGTACCCATGAGCCTCGATGCCCTTCTGTACGACGTCGAAGCGTTTCGCGAAGAGATGGAGGACTACGTCGACGAGTTGGATTCTCGAAACGGGTTGTCACTGAACACCCCTGAAGAGGTCCTGAAGTACGTCGAAGAGTACGGCATCTCCTCGATCCGCATCTGGTTCACCGACATGATCGGTTTCCTGAAGTCGTTCTCGATCACGCCCAAGGAACTCAAGGGGGCCTTTGAGGAAGGGATGGGCTTCGACGGATCTTCCATCGAGGGATATCAGCGTATCCAAGAGAGCGACATGGTGGCCGTGCCAATCGCCTCCACGGCACAGGCGGTTCCCTTCCGGCCGGGCGGTTCCCGCTCGATTCGCATGTTCGCCGAGATCCGGAACCCCGACGGTTCCGCCTACACCTCGGACCCTCGGGTCATTCTCTCGCACAACCTCGAACGGCTGGGCGATCACGGCTTCTCCCACATGAACATCGGGCCAGAAGCAGAATTCTTCTACTTCAAGGACGAGACCGCGCCCACGCTTCTGGACAACGCCGGGTATTTCGACATCAACCCGGTGGACGTGGGAGACGACATCCGCGAGGTGACCTGTTTCGCGCTGGAAGCCATGGGCGTGCCGGTGGAGTATCACCACTCCGAGGTCGGGCCTTCGCAGCACGAGATCGACATCCGCTACCAGGAAGCGCTGCGGATGGCGGACAACCTCCAGACCTACAAGTACATCGTGAAAGAGGTGGCTCGGCGGTGCGGCGTCTTTGCCACGTTCATGCCCAAGCCGATCGCCAATCAAAACGGCAGCGGTATGCACGTCCACCTGTCCATTTTCAAGGACGAGAAGACCAACGCGTTCTACGACAAGAGCGACCCGCACCATCTGAGCGCCACCGCCAAGCACTTCATTGCCGGCATCCTGGAGCACTCCCGCGAGATGGCACTCATCACGAACCAGATGCACAACTCGTACAAGCGGCTGGTTCCCGGGTACGAAGCACCCGTGTACATCGCCTGGGCCGAGCGCAACCGGTCCGCCGCGGTTCGGATTCCGCTGTACAAGCCGGGCAAGGAGGTGGCGACCCGCATGGAGCTTCGGTTCCCCGACCCGACCTGTAACCCGTACCTGGCGTTCAGCGTCATGCTGTCCGCCGGCCTGGATGGCGTTGCCAACAAGACCGCGATCCCCGAGCCCATGACGATGGACCTCTATAAGCTCACGACGGTCGAGCGGGAGGAGCTGGACATCGCCGCGCTACCGCATGACCTGTTCGAGGCGGTCCACGTGGCGGAGCAGAGTGAGTTCTTGAAGAACGCTCTCGGAGCCGACGTACACCGGAAATTGGTGGAGACCAAGCTGGTCGAGGCCGACAAGTTCAGGCTTCACGTCTCGGAGATGGACCTGAGAGAGCACCTGAAGCTCTAGAAGGCCGCGCCGTCCGCGGCGGCGTGGGTGTGCATGAAAAAGCGGGCGTCGGGATCATTTCCCGGCGCCCGTTTCCGCTCGGCCTCGGTGTGTCACGTGCCCGGCGTGAAGCCCCCTGAGTCACACGCCAGGTTACGGTGTCAGGCCCCCGGCTCCGGTGCAGCACCCGATTCGCTGGGGGTGATGGCGCTCTCCCTGGGAGAATCAGATGGCGATGAGGCGACCATTTGCTCCTCGCGATCCTCGCGCCAGAACGAAATGGCCAGGAGAACGGCGCCGCATGAGATTGCCATGTCGGCGACGTTGAAGATCGGCCACAACATGATGCCGAGATCGATCGGCCCGATGAAGTCGACGACTCCTCGATCCCATCGGATCCGGTCGTAGAGATTCCCGAAGGCCCCCGAGATGACAAGAGACACGGAGACGACCCGAAGCCAATCACGCGAATCGGCCTGCTTCAGGAGTGCCGACAGCAACACCATCGCGAGAATCGTGACCGGGATAAAGAACCACCGCGGGTCATTGCCCAGGGAAAGACCGAACGCGGCTCCCCGATTGAAGGCCAGCGTCAGGGGAACGTACCCGAAGAACAACTCCATCCGCTGGCCACCGCCCAAGGCAGCCAAAGCCCAGTTCTTGGTGATCAGGTCCAGCACGATGACGACCGGGAAGATGCTGGCGAGAGCGACTAGTTTTAGTTTCACAGGCCTTCGATATCAGTAAGGAGCTCAGTCTTGAAGCCCCCGAATCTCGCGGGGCCCCTAATTTACACGCCAGA
Source organism: Longimicrobiales bacterium (assembly GCA_965226925.1). Lineage (GTDB taxonomy): Bacteria > Gemmatimonadota > Gemmatimonadetes > Longimicrobiales > Gaopeijiaceae > CBDDCX01. The sequence continues at coordinate 111,536 of CBDDEN010000011.1, forward strand.
TGCCTGGACCGGCCATGGTGGCGGTCTCCCGCAAGCGAGCCCAGGTTCGGCCAAGCCACCGGGTTTCCATTCGGCCAGCGGGGGAGTTTACCATGTCGTCAGGTTTTTTGCGGACCCCCTGTCTCACGGCGGGCGTCCTGTGCGTGCTCGCCCTCGGTCCCACCGGGGTTCACGGACAGAACTCAAAGCGCGATGCGCCGGCAGGTCCTTGGCCCCCCGTGGCGACTTTTTCGATCCTCGGCTTCGATGAGGATACCGGAGAAGTGGGCGTGGCGGTCCAATCTCGTGTCTTTTCGGTCGGCAATGGAGTGATTTGGGGGGAGGCGGGGGTCGGTGTAGTGGCGACCCAGGCGATCGTGGACGTAAGCTACGGCTCCCAGGCCCTCAGGCTGCTGAGACAGGGCTTGTCCCCTGCCCAGGTCGTTGAGCGTGTGCTCGGAGTCGACCCGGATCCCCGGCCGGACCGATGGACCAAAGAGGGGCGCCAGTTCTCGGTCATGAACGCTCGGGGTGAAGTCGCCACGCACACCGGGCCCGGAGCGAGCGAATGGGCCGGGCACCGGGTCACTCGCTACGCCTCGGCCCAGGGCAACATTCTGGCGGGACCGCAGGTTGTGGATGAGATGATCCGAGGGTTCGAACAGACCGCTGGCCACCTATCGCTCAGGCTCCTCGCGGCGCTCGAACACGGCCAAGGCGCGGGCGGCGACAAACGAGGCATGCAGTCCGCCGCCATGCTCATCGTCAAGGAAGACGGAGGAGTCTGGTTGAACAACGACGTGGTGCTGCGACTCCAGGTCGACGATCACGTCGAACCGATCCAGGAGCTCCGCCGCCTGGTGGAGATCGCCGCCGAGCGGAGAGAGCGCCGGCGGTAGGTCGCCTTTCCGTCCGCGATCAGCCAGCCGAGTGTTCGAAGGACCAAACACGCGGACGGTCTCACCCATGAAGCATCTGGCCGGAGTCCCCCTCAGAGGTCAGGAGGTGACACGCTTCCGCCTCCCTCAACTCGGCCCTCCGGGCGATGGCGACGGACCCCGGTGCGAAGGTCCCACCGAGGACTCCGGTCAACAGGACCGCCTCGAGAATGTCCACCACGGACGTACCCACCGCGAACGCGCCCATCATACCGAAAAAGAGAGGAACGGCCACGGCCCCCAGAACACCCCAGGCCGCGACTCTCCCCAAAGAGAGATCGAGGATCGTCCTCCGGCCCTCGCCGAGTGACAGCAGGGTCCCGAATCCTATCCCGGACACGAAACCGTAGAGTCCGATACCGATGCCGTACTCCAGAATCGGGTTGGTCCACATCCACACCTCGGGTGAGATCGCGCCGACCAACAACCCGATCCCCGCGCCAATGCCTCCCCACAGAATTCCCCACGTCACGCCGACACCGAGGAGGCCACGGAGACGTCGAAGTAGCTTCTTCATAGATTCCCTCCACCCATTCGCTACGATTCGCGGTGTTCCGCGACCTTCTCGACCCGGAGAATCCTCACGATCGGATCGTTGATAACCGCTTGACTCCTTTTCTAGACGCGGATGCGGCCAGCCAAGATCCGTCTGCAGGGCCGGAAGCCGCCTCGCTGCAACGTGTGGATCGACGCGGTGTTTTTTGGACTACAGCGTGCCGCCGGAATGTTGCCTTCTTCGCGGCATACGCGCCGTAGCTCCTGGACCAAGAAGCTCCCTACTCCCTGGCGCCGAGCCTCCTCCACGACCTCCATGTAGATGTCACCATACGGTGGTTTGTAATGGTACAGCACCCCCCCGGCGGCCACTATGGTAGCGTTGCGCTCCACCACCCACTCGCCCTCCGGCCCAGCGTCGTCGGGCCCCCGGCGCCGGAAGACCGCACCGGGACACCCGAGCCGGGTAGGCGGACCATCCTCGAACAAGACGTGTTCTTCCGTGATGTTGGTAGCTGATGCGTGCAGCATAGAAGCCATCAGGGGCAGATTCGTCTGGGCCTCGACGTGAGTCGCGCCGCTGACGCGCAGCACCTCACTGAACATCGCGATCGCCTCGCCTCTGGTCTCGCCAAGCGCAAAGAACTCCATGAGGCGATGTTCGTAGTGTTGGTTCCAGACCCCAGCGTAGCCGGCCACGCTTCCGTCCATCAGAATCAGATAGGGGTCGGCGAGCCCCCGCCGCAAAATCGAATCGCGGACGATCTGACACGCGACTTCTTCACGGAAGAGGTCTCTCAGCGGACTGATCTCGGAGTAGTCGGCCAATCTGACGAAGGGACCTATCGTTATACCGCTACCCATCTAGTCTCTGAGGATCTCCGCCAGTGCTTTCCGAGCGCGCCGCTCTCGCGTCTCGGGCTTCTTGGCCGTGGCCACCCACTCGGCGTATTCGCGGCGACGTGTGAAAGAAAGCCGATCAAAACGTTGGCGACCCCGGGGGTCTTCGCCGAAGGCCAGCTCCAGTTCGGGTGGGACATCGACGGCACGTTCCCCGGCATCTCGTTCGAACTCGACCGTCACCCGATCGCCGACGTCCTTCCCGATGGCGGCGCGGATGGCCTTGCGTATCCCCAGGACGTGCACGCCGGCACCCATCGGTGTCAACGAGCCTCGATGAGGCCACTCTTCGAAGCGAGCTTTGATCTTGACCTGGCCCCGTGTCCCGAATTCCGCTTCGACGTCGAGGGGGACTCGCACCCACGCACCACCACCTCTCCCAGCCTCGATTACGGCGTCGAAGCGGTATGTGCGCATCGGAGACTCGGTACCCACTTGATGAGCTGCCTCGTACCGGAACGGTTCGTCGACTCTACTGGGCAATCAAGATGTTCACTCCAAGCATGCCGCGCGAGCGGAGTGGGGTCGGTGACCTGCGGTCGACGCCGTGGTCAGAGCCGGCCGACCATATCTCAGTCGTCTCGTCGGTTAGCGGCACTAGGCGTGGTCCCGCGCAGAGCCGGCAAGATCGGACTCAGCATCGGCCCATGGCGGTGCTATCGATGGACGTCTTGGGATCAGCGAACCGTCGGAATGGCCGGCGCCTGCCTCTTGCGTAGACGTCCACACCTCCGCGGTGGCTACGGAGAGTGTGGACTTCTGACGCCGAGCAGTCCATGATGACGTAGAGGTAGTAATAGCTCCATTCGTGATTCCCAGGACCACACCTGGTTCGGCGCCGTGGCCATCAACTCGGGCTTCTTGTACTCGGGATGGGTGCGCTGCGCCCGGCGTTCCTGAACCGGCACCTCGGAGGCCAGAACACGATACATCGTGCGTTCGCTGCACAGGTAGACCTCTCGAGCAGCGTGGCCACCACCTCGGCGGGTCAGCGGTCCACGAACCGCCACAGCGTGTCGAAGACCTCGCCTCGTTCGCACGAACCGGGCGTCGGGCGGGGCCACCTCTCACTCGAATGACCTCAGGCCAGACCGCGATCCGTAGATCGGACCGTTTCTTTCCGCGGGAGGTGCGAGTACACTCGTGAGCTTCACTCGCCGGGCTCGGTGCACCGGTCCGCTTCTTCGACGATCCGCAGCTTGTACGACGGACTGAACCGCCGTCGTAGCGGCCTATCTACTACCTCCGGGTCCGCAGGAGCTGCCGCGCTTCGCTTGGCCTCCCCGGTTCCAGGGGATCTCTTCCATTCTCTCTCGATGGCCCTATGTCACGTACGTTGGCAGAGAGGGGTTCGCCTCCTCGCCATCGGGGCGGTCTTGCTCGGCATCGCGGGGCCGCGCCTGCTGGTGACCAACACACGGGTGGCGCTCACGAATGCACGTGCGAGATGTTGACGTCCGGCCATCGGGGCGGTCTTGCTCGGCATCGCGGGGCCGCGCCTGCTGGTGACCAACACACGGGTGGCGCTCACGAATGCACGTGCGGATGTGACGTCGGGCCTCCTCGGCCCAGGCCGCAGCTGCACTCTACGGCCGTATCAGCTACATGGTCATCGATGTCGTGCGTGACCGTTTGGAGATCCAGGTCGACACATCGATCCTCGGGGGCCAGCCACCCGTACCTCTGAGCAGCGTCGACCTCTGGGCGGAATTGGGCGTGGACGTCACGGCGACCCAGCCCCTGGTCTGTTTCGATCCTCGTGGCATGTCGGTCGCGGTGGGACCCTGTCCAGGGACCGGAGTCGTGGTGCGCCTCGAACGGGCGGGGGTTCAGGACTCGGTGGTCCTCAGCTCCACCGGAAAGGTGGTGCCACGGTGACGGCCAGGATTGGGGGGTTCACTCTCGTCGAAGTCCTCGTGGCGATCGTGATCCTGTCCATGGGGATCTTGGCGCTCCTCGGATCGACCCGCGTTTCGATCGCGAGCGCCCGGAGCGCGACGCTCGAGCTGCGCGTCGCTCATCTCATTCAAGAGGAGGTCGAGCGACTCCGCGCGCTTCCGGTCGATTCGCTCCGCGACGGGTCGGCCACGCGCCCCGACGGCAGCGCTCGGTGGATCGTGACGGACAGCACGTCCTACGTTCGTGTCGAGCTGGTGGTGGACGCGCTTCCGGCGAGCGGCGCGACTTTGGGCGATACGCTCTACCTCTACCGGCCGCGATGAGGACGCGACAGCGCTACGCCGGCGTCGGCGCGGACGGCTTCTCCATGGCCGAGCTTATGGTGGTCACGGTCATCAGCGTCGTGGTGCTCCTGGCGCTCGTGCAGGCGCTCCTCGCGCAGCGCCGCTTCTACCAATCCCAGGGCGCGGTGATCGAACGGAACGAGACGATACGGCACGGCATCGCGGTGCTCGGCTCGGCGTTCCGCGAAGCCAACCTTGCGAACGGAGACGTGGCGATCCTCGCCGCGAACCGTGTGCGCGTCCGGATGCCCTATGGCCTGGCCGTGGTGTGCGGCACGGACAACAACGGGAGCCGGATCGGGATCGTCGAGTTGGCGGGCCGCTGGACGGTCGGCGACAGCGTTCTCGTCGACCGGGATACGGCGGGCGTATACGGGGACTTGATCGATCGCATCGACCCGATCGGGAACCGCGTGCCGTGCACACTTGGCGGTGGCGCGATCCTCCGGCTCGACCAGCGGGTGCCCGACGCGGAGCCCGGGACCGCGGTCAGGGCGTTCCGATCGCACCTGTTCGAAGTTGGAAGTCAGGCCGGCAGGAGTTGGTTGTTCCGCGTGGACGGACCGACGCGGGATCTCCTGCTCGGTCCTATCGATCCCGCACAGGGGTTTCAGGCCTGGTACGAGGACACGCAGGGGCTTCCCGTGGCCAGCCCCCTGAACGCGGAGCGCGTCGTCGTGCGAGTCATCGCTATCTCTCTACGGCCCCCCACTGGGCCCGTGGCGCGGACCGATACTCTACTGATGACGTTCGGGGGGCGAAACCGATGAGCCCACAAGCCCGAGCCCGGAGTGGGCCGGATATACGGAGGGCCGGGTTCATTCTACCCGTGGCCCTGGTGGCGCTGGTCCTGCTTACCATGATCTCGTCGGCGGGTCTCTACTCGGCCCGAAACGACTTTCGGGCGGCACGGGCCGTCCATCAGGCTGCCGTCGCGCTGGCTGCGGCTGACGCCGGCGCGAACCGGACCATCGCAACCTGGGCCCGATGGGTTCCCACCCTTCCCGTGGCGGGGGACTCGATCGTGATCGACTGGCAGGTCCTCCCGGACGGATCGGAGTACCGGTCGGTCGTCCACCGTGCTCCGGTCGAGGCTGGTGGGACTGCCCCCTCCCGGGTCATGGTTCATACGACGGGCCGGATCCGCCCGCCCGGAAGGGCACGCCGGACGGTGGTGACGATTCTCGATGTGGTCGAGGGCGGCTCCCTCTGCTGCGAGGCGGCCTTCAAGGTCCAGCGTCGACTCCGGGTAGAGAACCGAGACGCGGCGGACCCGCTACCCGAGCTCGACGGCACGGACCGCAACCCGCCGGGTTGGGGTGGGTTCTGTCCGTCCCCGCTTCTCGACGCTCCCGGCGTGGCCACCTCGGACCAGACCGAAGTCGAGCTCCGCCGGTTCGGAGATATCCAAGGCGCCCCGCCTATACTGGAGGATACGACGATCGCTTCGGGAGACTTTACCAACCTCGGCCCCGCCACGTACGCGGAGCTGGTCAGCCAAGCCGACGTGTCACTCCCTCAGATAAGGCTCCGAAGGGACCAAGTTCAGCCGGTGGTGAGCGGGGGACTGTGTGACACCAGCACGCCGTATAACTGGGGCTCACCCGGGAACCCGACCGGCCCGTGCGGTGACTACCTACCCGTAATCCACGTTTCGGGCGATCTGCAAATTCAGGACGGCATCGAGGGGCAGGGCGTCCTGCTCGTCGACGGTGACCTCGACATCGACGACGACTTCATGTTCTACGGCCTCGTGATCGTGCAGGGAAGCTTTCAGATCAGGGGGCCGGGCCGGATTTACGGTGCCCTCATGGTCCGAGGCGACGCCGATGGAGGAGCGAGGAGCGAGATCACGGACGGAGGCAAGGTCTTCTACAGCAGCTGCGCCGTCGAGCGCGCCCAGGCGAGCCTCACGCTGTCGTCGGGCCCGGCGAAGGCCGCCGGGCGATCCTGGTTCGAGGTGATCGGATGAACACGGTCGGCCAGAAGCGTTGGGAGTTCTCCGCAAGGGACGGCGAGGGCCGGCCGTTCTCGGGCGTAGTCGAAGCCGAAACGAAGGAGGAAGCCCGGAACATCCTCGTCGGGCGGCAACTGATGCCGATCTCGATCGAGTCCGAGAAGAGCGCCCAGGCCTTTTACCTCCGTAGACGCGCCCAACCCCGCGCCCTCGTGATCTTCACTCGACAGTTCGCGACGTTGCTCGACGCCGGCCTGCCGTTGCTCTCGATCCTCAGAATGCTCACGGATTTGACGGAGGACCGCGCCCTGCGCAAGGCGCTGGTTTCCGTCAGCCAGGACGTGAACAACGGCTCGTCCCTCTCCGACGCCTTGCGCGCGCAACCCTATCTCTTCGGTCCCATCTACATACACACCGTGCAGTCTGGTGAGGTCGGGGGCAAGCTACCCGAAGCGCTTAACCGGGTGGCCGACTACCTCGAAGCTTCGCAGGAGCTCCAAGACCGTGTGGTGGGCGCGCTGATTTACCCCTTGGTGGTGATGCTCGTGGCGATAGGAGCCATCAGCGTGATCCTCACTTTCGTGGTCCCCGTATTCACGGATTTGTTCGAGTCCGAGGGGCTAGAACTTCCCTTCACGACCCGTGTGCTGGTGGCGGTCTCGAACCTTCTGGTCAAGCATTGGCCAGTGCTGGTCCTCCTCGCCGGTGGATTGGCCGTCGCGCTCCGGCAGGCGATCCGAGTGCCGGTAGGACGACGAATCCTCGACATGTTCGTCCTGCGCATCCCACTGGTGGGGGAGTTGATCCGGAAGACGGCGATAGCCAGGTTGACCCGCGCCATGGCGTCGCTCGTCCACTCGGGCGTATCGCTCTCCGACGCTCTTCTCGCGAGCGCTCCTATTTCCGGAAACTGGGAGGTCCAGGCCGCCATACTCCATGCGCGCGACGCGATTCAAGCCGGGTCCGATCTCGCGACCCCGATGGCGAGAGCCGACGTGCTGCCTCAACTCCTCTCACAGATGGTTCGGGTCGGGGAGGAGTCCGGACGTCTCGAGGAGATGCTGGACAAGGTTGCCTCCTTCTACGAGACCGAGGTCCGCGTGGCCATCGACGGAGCGATGAAGGCGCTCGAACCCATGCTGATCGTCGTGCTGGGTGTCGTGCTCGGCACGATCGTCGTAGCAATGTACATGCCTGTGTTCGATCTCATGACGTCGCTCGGGTAGGGAGCGAGGTTCCCCAAAGGAGGCGTGTTGGTAGTCGATCCGGAGGGAGAACAGCCCTCGCCCGAGCTCCTCGAGGCGTTCGCGCTGGCGAAGGACTACGTCGAAGCCGTGGACCGCGACGTCGAGCTAGTGCGGACCGAGCGACCTCGCTGGCGTCCTCGAGCCTGGTACGTCTGGTCGGTATTGGTGGCCGCAGTTGTCCTCGCGTTCGCTTATTACCCGGCCCTTTGCGCCCCGGACACGCCCGAGGCTCCGCGGCTGGAGGCAGATCTACGCTGGGCCGTCGCCAACGTGGTGCGAGAAGTCGAGTCCGCCCGGCAACGCCGGGGGCGGTTGCCGGAAGCCGCGGCTCTCCACGGTCTACTGAGTGACGCGGTGACCTATCAGCCCGCAGGAGACAACTATCGCGTCGTCGGGACCTACGGGTCGGTGACTGTCGTGTATGATGGCACGCAGCCCCTCGAGGAATGGCCGCAGCGCGGACCTATTGACGGGTCTCGAAGGCGCCGACCTCGGCTTCGAGAACCAGGAGCGAACTGGTCCGACTCAGACGATCGTCGCCCGCCTCAGAACCGCCTGCGCCCGCGTCAGGAAGATCATCGGGTCGATCGGCTTTCGTATGAAGTCCGAGGCTCCCTCTTTGAGGGCGAGCCGTTCCGCCTCCACCGTGGAGCGGCCGGTCACCACGAGTACCGGGAGCCCCGCGGTGTCGATAGAGCCCTTGACGATCTGAAGCACGTCCATGCCGTCGATGTCGGGAAGTCCCAAATCGAGGACGACCAGACTCAGTGGCTCACCCTTATGGAGGGCGATCAACGCTTGCTTCCCGTCCGAGGCCTCGGTGACGCTCCACCCTCTCCTTTTCACCAATGTCGTCAGAAGCAGGCGCGCGTCAGGGTCGTCATCGACGATGAGAACACGCGGTGGCTCCGCCTGGGTCTCGTCCAGGGGCAAGTCGGCGCCGGGCATCTCAGGGACGAGAGGCACGAACGGCGGCGAACGCAGCGTCGATGACGAAGGGGCGGACCTTGGCATGGCCGAGGCCTCCTCGGGCACCGCGGTGCGCCGTTCACTTGGAGCCTCCTTGGCCAACACACCGGGCGTTTCGTCGGGCACCTCCCCAGGCACCTCCCTCGGCGTTTCGCCGGGCCGCACCTCGCCGGGCGCCCCCCCTTGGGCCTCCGGGGGCTCCTCGCCTGATTCCTCGCCCGGCACCTCTCCGGACACCTCGAGAGGGGCGGGCTCGGCCGAGCCTTCGCCGATGACCCGCTCTACTTCTGCAAGAGTCGTCAGACCCTCCCGCACCAAGTCGAGGGCCCCTTCCAGAAGCGTGCGCGTACCGTCCGCTCGAGCCTGCTTCATGAGATCGATGTGGGAACGTTCTTCGGCCACCATTCGGAGCAAGTCCGGCGAAGGGATGATCAGCTCCACCACGGGTCTGCGACCCCGATAACCGGAGTAACCGCACTCCTCACACCCCACCACCATCATGGTGGGTGTGACTCCGAAGCGTGTCGCGAGCTCCGCCTCTTCGCGGGCCTGCGCCGGCGAATTGGCGTCGGCGAGCTTGTCGGCGCTCTCGGCTGCGGGCAACTCGAAGAGCCGGTCTATCTGCGTCGGCATCTCCGTTTGCGGCCGCTCGGATGGTTCGGACACGCGTTGGGCTCGGCCGGGGTCACTCCCGAACGGCACGGCGCAATCGGAGCAAAGCGTCCGAACGAGCCGCTGGGCCAGCGCGCCCCTCAAAGTCTCCGAGATCGTACCCGCGTCCAACCCGAGATCCAGGAAGCGTTGCACCGATCCGATGGCATCGTTCGCGTGGATCGTGGCGAGGACGAGGTGTCCCGTCAGGCTGGCCTGCGCCGCCATTTCCGCGGTGGCGCCGTCGCGGATTTCTCCCACGAAGATCACGTCGGGATCCTGCCGGAGGATAGCCTTCAGGGCGGTCTGGAACGTCACTCCCTGCTTCGGGTCGACCTGAATCTGGGTCAGGCCTGGAAGCTCGTACTCCACTGGGTCCTCCACCGTCATGATGTTCACGTCCTCGGACGAGATCTCACGCAAAGCCGCATACATCGTGGTGGTCTTTCCGGATCCAGTGGGGCCCGTGACGACCAGGATGCCGTCGCGATTGCGGAGAAGTCTTCGCATGCGCTTCACCTCGAGCGCGGGCACGCCGACGTCGTCCAACCCCCGGGATTGTTGAGGATCCAGGATCCGGATCACGGCCTTCTCCCCGCCCCGCACCGGTACCGTGGAGACCCTGAGATCGTACTTGTGCCCGTCGATCAGCACGCGAGTTCGCCCATCCTGGGGACGCATGCGGTCCGAGATGTCGAGCTGGCTCATGATCTTGATCCGCGAGATGATGCGGGCCAAGACCTCGAGGGGCACGGTGATCCCCCGTCGCAGCACCCCGTCGACGCGCAAGCGGACCACACCGCCGGTCGGGAGGGGCTGAATGTGGATGTCGGAAGCCGAGTTCGAGACCGCGTCCTTGAGGACCATGTTCGTGAGCTTGACGATCGGTCCCTCGTCCGACTCGTCGTGGGCGATGAGAAAAGACCCTTCGGTCGGCTCTTCATCCTCGACGACCGTGACCGTGACGTCAGCGTCTTCGCCGGAGTCGATCCGGTCGAGGAGCTTCGTGACCGCATGGACAGGGGCATAGCTGTCGTTGATCCACTCCTCGAGCACGCGCGGCTGGGCGATGGTCAGAACCGGAACCCGGCCCGACGTGAACCCGACCGCCTGCTCGGCCCGCACGTCACATGGATCGGCCGTGCCGATCACCAGGTGACGATCATCGGAATAGAGCGGAAAGATGTTGTGTTGCCGAGCGACCGAAACCGGCACGAGTGTCGTCGTCTGTGGATCGATCGCCTCGGGATCGGCGACCTTGAGCCTGAACCAGTCTGCGATCGCCAGCGCCACCTCGGCGTCGGGCAGATCGCAGTGCTCCATGACGGCGTCCCAGGCCTCCGCCGTGGGAGTGCGTGGCGGGACCTCGAGCGTTTCGAAGTTCGGCAGCGAGCGCGACCGGGCCACCTTCTCGATCCAATGGGAGTTGCGAGCCACGCTACTTGGCCAACGAAAACGTCGTGCGGGTAGGGGTCCAGGTCACCTGTCCCGGTCGCCGGAACCGTTGCAAGGCATTCCCCAGCCCCGAGCCCAGCGGGGACCCTACCCAAAGCTCCGCCGTCGCCAAGGCAGGAACGGTGATAAAACGGTACTGAGCATCGCGAAAGGTGAAGGTCATGGTCCCTTCCAAGTAGGGCGCCAGCGCCGTTGGCGCCACTCCCCACGTGCCACTCGCAGGCAAGATGCCTCCCGCTTCCAGGAACGAACGCGTCGAAAGGCTGAGATTTCGCGCGTCGGCCGCGACCTTCGATGCCGCGGCCCGGTCGATGGCACGGCCCAAGGAAGGCAGGGCGATCCCCGTCAACATCCCCACGATCACGGAGACAACGAGGACCTCGACGAGCGTGAAGCCACCGCGCCCACCACCACGAAGGCAGTCTACAGATTCAGTCTCGCTCATGAGCCTAACAAGAGCCAGAGTCCCAACGAGAGAGTCCCGTCGTATGTGACGGTGACCCCCCCGGCGGTCCGGCGCACCACATAGCGCCCGGTGGACGCGTTCACGATGTCGTACTCGTACCCCTCGTCGAGAAAGGGCGTCAACACGTCGGGGCTCGGAAGGGCCCCGGTCTCCGCCTTCACGGCTTCGATCTGCTCGATCAGCAACGCAGCTTCGGCGCGCAAGTCCGAGGCCTGCTCGGACGCGGATAGCGTCACGGGCCCCGGCCCCAGCATCTTGGGCGTCCGGAGCGCCACCACCACCGAGACCACGATCCCGAGCAGCACCAGATACGTGGCCTGTTGGGACCTCTTCCACGAACGCGACCGGCTGGCGGCCTCTTCCGTGTGGATCTGGTTCGCCGCGCTGTCGACCGCGGCTGCCCACTCATCGTCGCCGACGGTGAGGCCCGACTCGGAGTTCTTCAAGCTCTGCGACCTACTTGAGGGTGTTCAGTTGTCCAGACTTAAATTATCTGTGAATCGGCGGCCAGACGCCATAACGGGACTGGCGCGGGAGCTCGCTCTGGACGCAGCCTGATCCGGGCTCTCGGCGCCGCCACCGGGGCCGGGTCCTCGTTGTATTGTCCACTTTGTCACCCGGTCGGAGCACTGAACCGCAGGCCTCGTGTTTGGCCCGAGCGGAGCAGCGCGCGCGCTGCTTTTGGTCTAGAGAGGATCACGAGGGGTAAGCCGACGGCGCGTTCGACCATGGCAACGCCCGGTGATCGCTTCGAGCCTCCGCCATCGCCACTCCGACCTCGCCGGCGAGACCACTCCGGCTTGACGTCCGATTACGTACGCCAGCTCGACCCACCTGACCGCCGCGTGGGCCGGGGTCGGAGCGGCGATCGGGCGCACAGCAAAAGCGACACCCTGACCGTCGGAGAACTGGAGAGCGAGTACATCCGGGGCGTGCTCGAGAAGGGTGGCCGGTAGAGCGAACAGGCCCGATCACAGTGTTGGACGGACTCCTCACGACCTCCTAGCTTCTGCCCGGGTATCAGGCCAATTGGTCGGAGATCGATGCAGGAGAGTCCCTCTTTCCGCGGCGCCGGCGTCCGCTCATGCACCTTCCCAGAGGCAGCACCCTCGGATCGTACCGGATCGAAGAGTTCGTGGCGGCCGGTGGGATGGGGGACATCTACAAGGCTCGCCATGCGGACCTCGAACGCTGGGTAGCGATCAAGATCGTCGGTGAGAAGGTCACCGATAAGGATACGCTCGAGCGCTTCCGGCGCGAGGCCAGGTCGGCGTCGAGGCTCGAGCATCCTCACATCTGTCGTGTGTACGACTTCCGAGAGGAAGACGACCGGGCATTCCTGGTGTTGGAGTATCTCGAGGGGGAAACCCTGGCGGAGCGCATCACTCGGGATCGGCTCAACCCGGTAGAGGCGCTCCGTCTCGGGGCCGAAGTCGCCGAAGCCCTCGATCACGCCCACCGCCACGGTCTGGTGCATCGCGACCTCAAGCCCGCCAACGTGATGCTTACAGAATCCGGAGCGAAGGTGTTGGACTTCGGTATCGCCAAGAGGCACGGCCCGTCCGCGGTCCAGTTGGAATCGGACGGGGAGCAGGAGGATCTACACAACCGGACACTCACCCGTGAAGGCGCCATTGTCGGGACCCTGCCTTACATGGCGCCAGAACAGGTTGCCGAGGGGGACACCGACGCCCGAACCGACGTTCATGCCATCGGTGTGCTCCTGTACGAAGCGCTCACGGGCCGAAATCCCTTCGAGAGTCGCACACAGGCCGTTCTTGCAGTTTCGATTCTCCGAGACTCGCCCCAGAGCCTTCAGGAGGTGGCGCCCGGGACGCCGGCTCGGCTCGCTCGGGCGGTTCACCGGTGCTTGGAGAAGTCTCCTGACGATCGGTGGCCTTCGGCCGGGGATCTGGCGAAGGAGCTTCGGGCGATCTCGGGGACGCCGAGGAAGGGGGGGCTCCATCGGCTTACCAGAGCGGTGATCGTCGGCCTCATGCTGATCCTCTTGGCCTACGGCGCGTATCAGGGTGGGGCTCGCCGAGAGGTCCGTTCGGCGTACAACGGTCCGGACCTGAACTCGATCGCGGTGCTGCCGCTCGAGGATCGATCGACGAGCCAGCGGTATGCCAACCTCGGCCTGGTCCTGGCGGATCTGCTCATCGATGCCTTCTATCCGATCGAGAGTCTCTCCGTGGTCTCGTCCCAGGCGACAAGGCCCTACGCTCGTGACATCGCGATGGACAGTGTCGGGACCGCGCTCGGGGTCGGGACGATCGTGAGCGGGTACATCGAAGAGACCGACGACAGCTTGCGCGTGGCCGTCCGCTTGATCGAGGCCCAGAGTGGTCGGCCGATCGGGGACGCGATTGCCGTCACCGGTCCCCTCGACGACGAGGCCAGGCTGCGGGCGGCGATCATCGACCGGGTTGCGCGGGACTTGAGGCGGCAGTTGGGTGACCATGTGACCCGAGTGCGGTGGCTCAGCGAGCCGGGAAGCCCGGAGGCCTGGGAGTTGGTCGAGGCGGCGGAAACACGGAAGCAACTGTCGGAAGAGGCGAGCCTACGGGGTGACTTTGCCACGGCGCGACAGTTGCTGGTTACCGCGGATTCGCTGGCGGCGGTGGCCGAGCGTACCGCGTCATCTTGGGTCGAGCCGACTCTTCTCCGCGGCTGGCTGGCCTTTTCCATGGGGAGGAATGCCGAGGCGGAGGGTGCCCTCCGCGATGCCGATGGCGCTGCAATGCGTTTGGTCACTCCGCAGGAGTTCTGGCGGGTCGGTGTCGCGCACGCCGATGAGGTGCTGGACAAGGCCCCGACGGATGCCAGGGGCCTCGAGCTCCGAGGCGCGCTGCGCCTAGTGTCGTGGGACTACCAGGGCGGTGACCCGAGCGACAGCCTGTTCATGGCCGCTGAGAGCGATCTGGCGGAAGCGACGGCGGTTCGGCCTGCGTTGCCTCGGGCATGGATGTACTGGTCGCTCGTCCACCGCTTCAAGGGCCAGCTCGAAGAGGCGGCTCTCGCTGCTCTGAGATCCATCGAGTCGGACGCATACGTCGAGCAGGGCGGGCTCGCGCTTGGCGCCAGGTTCTTCGACCTCCTCCAGAAAGGAGACCGTGACGGAGCCAGAATCGTCTGTGAAACGGGGCGAGCACAGTTTCCGGACGACCTCAACTTCAAGCAGTGCCGACTGGCGCTCCTCGGGTGGTACGGATCCGGCGCGGACGATGTCGAGAGTGCGCAGCGGGAGCTCGATCGTCTCCTCGACGATGAAGTCGCAGGGCCGCGGCTCGCTGGCTTCGGACGGATGATGATGGCCGCCACATTAGCCCGTTCCGGACGCGCCGACAGTGCTGTCGCAGTGGTCGAGAGCACGCTCGCGAGTTCCGGGAGCGACCTTGTTCTCATCGCCGACCACGCGGCATTCGTATTCTTGCTGCTGGGCGACGACGAACGGGCTATCGACCTTCTCCGGGAGGACCTGCGGGAACGCCCCGAGTACAGGAGCTACCTGGAAGCCGACCCGAGATTTGCCGGCCTACGGAACGACCCCACGTTCCGGGAGTTGATCCGGCGCGAGGAGCGGTGAACGCACCGGCTCCGCGGTGAGACGAAGCGCCTCCAGCTGACTACGGGATCTCCTTGATGCGTTCGACGATTCCCCTGCGCATGTCGGCCGCTTCGTCGGCCCCATACAAGATCGTGTAGTAGGGCAACAGGAACTTGTCCCAAGCCGACAAGCTCAGAACCATCAGGTCTGGATCGCCGGGCAGCACGACTCGGTGTGGATCCGCGTCGCGATCCCAGAAGATGTCGACGGCAACGCTGTCGACATCGTCGAAGGGGATGCGTACGGCGGGGCCCACGCTGTCCCCGTCGATAGCGCGCCCGTGGATGGTCGGGCGGTAGTGCCGGGGAACCCACCAGAGCGCCAGCTGCTGTCTATCGAAGCCCATATCCTGGTCGGGACGGGCGTCACGTTCGGTCTGATATGGGCCGAACGCATGGTAGTCTTCGGACAGCTCTGCCAAGACTGAGTCTGTCTCCTGTTCCGACGGATAGACCCCGACGACCGGATGTGGGAAGTTCTCGCTTGCGACCACGTAGACGAGCTCTCCGTTCCGGAATCCGTCGACGGCCTGGGCCAGGCGCTTCAGCAAGGTGGTGGTCGGCGGAGGTGGCGTCTGGGCGGCTAGAGTAGGCGCCACCCCGAAAAGGGCGACCACGAGCGTGATGACGATGGGTGCAACAGGCCTCAGGTCGGCGTGCGCGCGGGTGCGAGTCATTCTTCACCTCCGTTGCCTACTGCCGGTGGCCAAGACGGGACGTGGTCCTGGTGGGGGCTCTCAGGGGTGGAGCCGCGGACGTCGGCCACCAAGTGGGCGGAATATGAGGCCGCCCGTTGGGCGGCACAAGGAGTGAGCCTGACCCTCCATCATGGGATCCGCCCCAGTCAGCATCCCCCGGCGTTTGCCCCCATGCGAAGCACCCGGACACCAGTGGAGAGGGTGGCCATATCCATCGGGATCGTGACGATCAGTGAGTACGACCCCGTCGGGTGGCTGCCGAAGGCCTCGACAGCGAGGTAATACGTGCCGGTCTCTGGAAACGTCACGGTCAGCTCGACGTTCGTGCGTGCAACGTCGTCGCGGTTTCTGATGAATTCACGTGGGCCGGACTGGGTTGTCCTGTGCCCAGGACCTTGTGGGGGAGGAGGAGTCCATGCCGGCATCCGCGTCGCCCGGCGCCTCCTTGCAGATAGAGGCGAAGCGGCGAGACTTTCCTGGTCCAACTCCCGCCCATCCATCGCGAGTGCAGAGGAAGAGAAATGCGTGACCCGATGAAGCTCGTTGCCCTGGTCTTGATGTTGGTCGGTGGGCTTCTTGCCGTTGCGTCCGACGTGCCCGCGCAGGAATCGCAGACCCTGAACCGCGTGATAACGAGCGGTACGCTGCGTGTCGGCATGTCGGGCAACCAGCCCCCCTACAACGTCGTCAGTCGGGAGGGTGACGTGATCGGGATCGAGGTCGACATCGCTGAACAGCTCGCGGCCGCCATGGACGTCGAGCTGCAGATCGTCCGCCGGCCATTCCCACAGCTCTTGGACGGGCTGATCGCGGGCGACTTCGACGTCGTAATGTCCGGCATGGCCATCACGCCGCAGCGTGCGCGCCGGGTGTCGTTCGTCGGACCGTACCTGCTGTCGGGCAGGTCGATCCCGACGAACTCCCGGGCGCTGGCTGCGCTCGACGACGCCGAGGACTTGGACAAACCGCGCCTCAAGCTCTCTGCCCTTCAGAACTCCACGAGCGAGCGCTTCATCGAGGTCAATCTGCCCGACGCCCAGCTCGTTCCCGTCCAGGACTACGACGAGGGCATCCAGATGGTGATCAACGACGAGGTGGACGCCCTCGTCGCGGACATGCTCATCTGTGTGCTCACTCTACTGCGCTATCCGGACTCGGGCCTGCTCACGCTCTCCGAGCCGCTCACGCTCGAGGCCTTGGGCGTCGCCGTTCCGAGGGACGACAGGCAGTTTCACGGTTTGATCGAGAACTACATGGACGCGCTGGAGAGGATGGGGATTCTGGACGAGCTGCGAGTGCGCTGGCTGGAAGACGACTCTTGGATGGCCCGGCTACCGTAGGGGACCGACCGGTCCTGTCGCAGCAAAAACGTGACCCCGCGCGGCTCACCCGCCCCTCTGACGAGTCCCGTCGTCGGCTGAGGCGGGTCGGGCCGGGCGGCAGATCACCACGTGGAGGCCCCGTAGATCCCGACTTGCTCGGATTTTCATGTTGTGGCCGCTGGCGGGGGCCCTCCTCGGCGGATTATCCGTTCAACTCGAGCCGTGTTCGCTCAGACCGGAACGACTTCACCGTTGAGTGGTTTCACCGTGCCGGCTCCGCCCGATGGCAGCTTTGCATCGATGACCGATCAGGGCGGCCCCGGCCAACACATCTGGTACCAGGACGTCACGATTTCGTCCAATTCGGATCTGCACTTCGACGTCTATATCGGGAATCGCACGGGTGATTTCCATACGCCGAGTTCGCTCTCTCAAGGGGTATTCCCGAATCAGCAGTTCCGGGCCGACATCATGGATCCCGGCGCCCCAGTCGACGACGTGGGTGCCGGTGTACTCGCCAATGTCTACCGGACCGAAGTGGGGGATCCACCGGAGAGCGGGTACGACCATGTCTCCTTCAACATGTCGGCTTTCAAGGGTCAGATCGTGCGCGTGCGCTTCGCTCAGGTCGACAACCAGTTCTTCTTCCAGGCGGGCGTAGACAACGTCTTCCTCGACATTCTCGAGCCTGAGACCAAGGACGAGTGCAAGAAGGGTGGCTGGGAGGCGTTCGGCTTCAGGAACCAGGGCCAGTGTGTCCGGTTCATCGAGACGGGCAAAGACAGCCGCTAGCGTCGAATCTGCTAGACACGCGACCGCCCGGGTCGGACGATCGTCCGACCCGGGCGGGTCTATCCCGCGCTGTACCGCATGCAGAAGCGCGGGTGGCTGCAGTCCCAAGTGGGGGAAGAGCAAGATCAACTCGTCGCGCAGGCGGACTCGTCCTTGGTGACCTCGTCCCTGAACGCAGCGCGTTTGGCAGGCTTGCGCTCGGGGGTCACGGCGCGACCACCCGGTCGTGGGCGGGTCGACTCCCGAGGGCAAACCCGCGGATCGCGTCGGTGCTCACCGTATGCGCCCCGTCCCGGCGTGGAGAATCAGGCCAGCGCGATGGGCTCGGCAGACTGCGCGACACCCTCCAAATTTTGCTTGTGCCGACTGTACTCGTTAGCCACCTCCCCGGCCGTCAAGAACGCGAGGGCGTTGAGGTAGAACCACGCCAGCAGGAGCATGATACCAGCCAACTGTGCATCCGGCGTCAGCGCATCCAACTTCACTGCGTACTCCAGGTACAAAGCAAAACCAAGCTTCGCCCCCTCGAAGAACGTCGCCGAGCATACAGCGGCCACCAGCGCTGTGGGCCAATCGATGCGGCGCCCTGGTGCCAGGCGGAATATCGCGACGAACAGACCCAGGGCGGAGACGAAGGTGACAGTGGCTCCCCCAACCTGGGCCAAGCCCTGCACTCCTGGTATGGCCGCCAACACCGCCAACCCGATCGACGCGATCCCGTTCGCCATCAGGCAAGCGCCCGTCACGAAGACCAGCACCACATCAACCAACCATCTGTGGCCGAGCTTTCTGGGCTCGACCGCATCGAACACGCGATCGAGCCCCCAACGAACGGTCGCGAACATCCTCGTGGATAAGATGAACAGCAACGGCACACTCACCGCCGACACGGTCACGCGCCGGTCAGCCACACCTTCGAGCAATCGCTCGACCCGCAGCAGCGGATCGAGGTCGACCATTCTGGACGCCGGAAACGCTCCACTAAGGAAGGATCTCAGGTCGAGCTCACCCTCGGGCACGAAATACGTGACTAGGACCCCGACCAACGTCAACAAGAGCATCATGAACGGCACGGCGGCGGCCAGTGCATCGAAGGTGAGTGCCGAGGCCAGGTACGGCACCTCGTCCCTCCACCACTCCCGATAGACGCGGACCAAGAAGGGCGCTTGGCGGTTGGGCGTTGTCGGTGGCCTCGGCGCAGACCTCACGCTAGCTCAACCGACGAGAAATGCGCTCCCGTCCTTCCAATTTCACCGGAGCGTGAGCCGCTCTCCGAGCCGGAAGACGATCTGCCCGCCCCGGGGAATGGTGGCATGGCCGTCGCGCGTCACGATGGCGACGGCCGCGCCCGCCGCGGCGCCCTTCGCGGTCGAGCCGCCCGACCCTCCGATGACTCGACCGGAGATTGCGCCGGCGGCAGCGCCGACACCAACCTTCACGGCGGTCCGGCGATTGCTGTCCTTGGCCTCCGTTTCCACCTGCATCTCCTCGATCAGGCCGACCACCGGATAGGTCTCTCCTCCCACCTCGACCGACTCGACCGCGAGCCGGATCACCGCGACCTGATCGCTGGCGGCACTCTGCGTGCTCTCGGTCACCCGACCCCGGAGCACGGCACCGGCCGGTAGCAGAACCTCACCGTCCTCGCCGAGCACGTCGGTCACGAGCCGCGCGGAAAACGGGTCGCCAGCCACGTTCGACTTCGTCGAGATGGCCTCATCGATGGCGAACGTCAGGGCACTTCCGGAGGCCACGAACGGAGCGGGGCGCTCGACGGGAGCCGGATCGGGGGGCGCGTCGACCGCCGGATGGCTGGGCGGAACCGGCGCGGCCGCTCGTCGGGAGGGCGCCCTTGGGGTGGGGGTGATCGGTCCGCCTTCGGGCGCCCCGGGGACCTCGAGGGCCGAAGCCACGGCCGTGCTGGGAGCGGTATCGGGTGTCACGGCCTCGGCGGGGCGACTCTCCGCTCGGGCGGGACGTCGCCCCCACAGGCACCGAGCGCACCCGCGCCCAGAAGTAGCAAGACGGCAAGCTTGTGCAGACAGCGATCGAACATCGGATAAGCTCCATCCCGGGAGTCGGTGGGGCTGGTCCAGCCGCGGCGGGTCCCGGAAACCTGGCGGAGGACGAACTGACCCTAGCACTCTGTTACCCCCGCAACCGGTGCGGTTCCGACGGCGTGGCCCGAACGGACGCCGGTGGACTCAGGGACCCCTGAGCGCGGCCCGGGGCCGGAGGTGAGTCTACTCGTCTCTCAGGGTGCGCGCCGGGTCCACCCCTCCGGCGCTCGCCGCCGGGATCAGGAGCGCCCCCAAGGCGACCGCCAACGAGGATCGTCGGGACCGACACGAACGTCACGAGATCGAGGGTCCTGATGCCGAAGAGTAGGGGCAAAGTGGCTCGGTCTGCCCTAGGCCGAACCAGAGGCACCGGGGCGCGTCGAGAGAGCCGCCTCTTCCACTCGCACGCGCCACAACAGAACCGCCGCGTTCAGGACGGAGAACACCGCAGCCACGGCGTAGGCACCAAAGGCCGACGGGAGCAGCGCGATCTCCCCCACCACGATCCAATAATTGGGATGCCTGACCCAGCGATAGGGGCCGACCCGTACCAGAGGCGCATCCGGCAATGTGATCACGCGCGTCGTCCAGTAGGGACCCAGCGTACCGATCACCCAGACCCGAAGTGCCTGAAGGGCCACGAACCCACCGAGCAATAGGGGGCTCACCACGCCACGGGGCGCGAATGCCAACATGGCCAGCAGCCAGGCGGCGTGAAGGATCACCAGGAACGGGTAGTGACGGGAGCCGACCTCGATCCCACCCTGGGCGCGCAGCGCCATCTCGTTACGCCGCGACCAGACCAGCTCGACCAGGCGCTGGAGGGCTACGAGCGCCACCGCCCACTCGACCACGCCCACGGTCAGGGAGCGTCGACGAGAGCGAAAGCCGCCGTGAAGCCCGGCCCCAAAGAGGACATCAGGAGGTGGCCCTGCGCCCCGTCGTTCAGAGCGCGCTCGAGCACGAACATGACCGTAGCGGCGGACATGTTTCCGTGCTCGCGGAGCACGGCCCGGCTGTCTGCCAACCCCCCCACGTCCACCTCGAAGATCTCTTCGAGTGCGTCGATCACCTTGGCACCACCCGGGTGACAGACGAACCTGGAAACATCCTCCAGCCCGAGACCGTGCTTTTTCAGGAACTCGCGCGCCACCGGCCCCATCTCATCTCTGACGATGGTGGGGATGTGGCGTGAGAACAGCACGGCCAGCCCGTCGTTGCGCACGTCCCAACCCATCACTCCCAGAGAGTCCGGGAAACAGTGTTCGCCCCAACCCGTGATCGCAGGGCCTTCGCCCTCGCTCGATAGGATCGCGCCGCCGGCACCGTCACCGAATAGCGCGGTCGCTACGACGTTACTCATCGAGCGATCACCATGACGGAAAGTGAGGCCGCAGAGCTCCACGACCAGGAACAGGATTCGGGACCCCGGACGGGCTTGGGAGAGCGCAGCCGCCCGGGACAGCCCCAAGACGCCGCCGGCACAGCCCAGCCCGAAGATCGGAAGGCGCCCGACGTCGCGGCGGAGGGACATCCTGGCCATGAGAAGGGCGTCGAGGCTGGGTGTGGCGATGCCCGAGCTGGAGACCGTCACGATCATGTCGATATCCTCGGCGGACAGCCCGGCCTCGTGTAGGCAGTCCGTGGCGGTCCGCTCCAGGAGATCTACCGCGCTCTCTAGGTAAATCCGGTTCCGCTCGGGGAAGTCGTGCGGTTCGAGGTACCATTCCAATGGTACGCAGGAGTGGCGGGTTTCGATGCCGGCGTTCTCGAAGATGGGCACCAGGCGACCAAAGTCCGAGAAATCGTCCGAGAAGAGCTCTCCGGCCGCCCGGGCGACCCGCTGCTGATCGAGGACGTGGGGCGGGTGGGCGGTGGCCAACGAGAGAATGCGCGGGTGTGCGGGAACCATGCGCCACTATGTGTGGCGCCGACCTCGAGCGCTAGCTGGCGGACTCCTGTCCCTAGCCGAGGGGTGACATCGATCGCTGAATGTCGACCACCCAACCCGGCGTCTCCTCCAGGTACTGCTCGAGGCGTCGTCCGCGAACGAAGTGGTATCGCGCTGTAAAGGCCAGCACGACCGCCGTCACCACGAAGACGATGGCATAGACCAGGACCGTCAGGGCTGCCACGTCGGCGGCGGACACGCCCAGGGCCGCCTCGAGTTGGGCAAGCTCGGTCCCACGTTGGACCCACGCCCGATTGGCACTCCACCCGCAGTAGACGAAGACACCAACGGCCAAGCCGATCTGGTTCCACGCCAGGATTCTGGGCCCCTGGACATCGAGCTTCCGGAGAAACTTGCGGCCCCGAAACTCGTTCCAGGAGAAAGCGAGCAGCGCGGCGCCTATCACCACACCCGTGAGGCTGAGCAGTCCCGTCATCAAAGACAGGCCCCCGAACACGGCGAGGCTCCACCCGTTGACGGTCGCAACCTTGGCCGCGCCGAGGATGCCTTTCTTCAGACCCTCGTTTGCAGCACGGAGTGTCTCGCGTTCCGCTGTGCTCAGAGGTCCGCTGTCGAAAGCGTTCGCAGGCGTGGTGATCAGGGCAGCCCTCGGTCTTCGTGAGTGTGGTCCTTCTGGCCCTGGCGATTCCGGTGGGCGTGCTCAGGCGTTCAGGGTCTGTTCTCCAAACAGGAGTTGGGGAATTTCGGCAGCGGGCCGGGGCCGGGCAAACAGGAAGCCCTGACCGTACTGACAGCCCAGCGCCCGAAGCTCTTCGAGCTGCCCCTCCGTCTCCACACCTTCCGCGATGACGGCCATGTCCAGGCTCTTGCCGAGGGCCGTGATCGTGCGCACCACCTCCATGTTTTCGCGGCTGTGCGTGATCTGGGTGACGAACGAGCGGTCGATCTTCAGACCCGCGATAGGCAGCCGGCTGAGATAGCTAAGCGACGAGTATCCCGTGCCAAAGTCGTCGACGTGGACCTCCACCGTAGCTTCATTCAGCGACTCGATGGTCCTCCTGGCGGTGTCCAGATCAGTCATCAGCGCCGTCTCGGTGATCTCGATGTGGACAGAATCGGCCGGAAGACCTCCCTTGCTCATCGAATCCGTGATCTGTTCGGTGATGTCGGGGAGAGCAAACTGCCTCCCTGAGACGTTCACGCTCACAAAGGGCACCTCCGCCTCCGGCTGCGAGTTTCGCCACTCGGAGAGGTGGCGCGTCGCTTCTTCGATGATCCACCGACCCAGAGGGATGATGACACCCGTGTCTTCGGCCACCTGGATGAACTCGTCCGGACCTACGATGCCGCGCTCGGGCTCGTTCCAGCGGACCAGCGCCTCCAACCCTGCGATCTGCCCCGTCCCGAGGACCGTGATGGGCTGATCGTACAGAACCATCTCCCCGTTCTCGAGCGCCGACCTGATCTGTGACTCGAGGTGGAGTCGTGCGATCGCCCGGGCGTGGACGATGGCGTCGAACGTCGCCACGGAGGCCGCCCCTTCCCCCTTGGCGCGAAGCAGGGCTTTCCTCGCGTCGTCCACGATCTCCGCGGGATCGACCGGCCTGCCGATGTTCAACGCGATGCCCACACACGTGGTGAGGCGGAAGTCCTCCCCATGGGCCCGGAACGGCTTGGTGAAAGCCTGGTCGATGCGCCGACAAACACGAGTAGGGTCGCTGACGTCCTTCATGTCGTCCAGCAGAATGGCAAACTCGTCGCCATCAAAGCGCGCGACGGTGTCGGCTCCACGGACGCAGTCCTCCAGGCGTTGGGCCACCTGGCGCAGAATCTCGTTCCCACCCTCGTATCCCACACGGGCGTTCACCCGGGCGAAGCCGTCTGGGTTCACGAAGAGCACCGCGTACAGGTAGTTCGCCACCCGCCCGGGCTTCTGATGCTCACGGAGCGCCCTTCGGCTGGTGCGATGCAGGCGCTCGGGGAAGAGCGTGCGGTTGGCGAGGTCCGTGACGGAGTCGCGCAGAGCATCGCGGAGCAGTCCTTCCTCGGTGCGCCTGCGGTCCCGAAGAAAGTGGACCTTGCGCTCGGCGAGCGCGAATCGGACGGGGAGGTCTGCGTCCACGATCGGCTTGAGCACGTAGTCGTCGGCCCCGGCCTGGAGCGCCCGTTGGAGGTCCTCCGGCTGATCCGCACCTGTGACGAACATCACCACCATCTGCCCGCCGTCCGGGAGCTTTCTCAGTCTGCGGCACAACTCGGTGCCATCCATCCCGGGAAGTCGCAGGTCCAGCACGGCCAGGGCAAACGAGTCTTGCTGGGCGATCTCCCACGCCGCCTCAGCGTCGGCACACGCCTCCACGTCGTGACCGCGTGCTTTGAGAATCTCCTGGATCAGCCGACGAGAAGAGGGTTCGTCCTCGACGACGAGCGTGCGGATCGGTTCCGAGGCCATTCAGTTCACGCTTGCCGGGGTGGGGCGATTGGTTGGGCGATTGGCGGCTCGACCACGCTACTTCAAGCCTGTGGCCACCGAGGTATATCCGCAAGGGCCGTATGGACGCATCAGTCCTACTCTACCGCACGGCCAGACCTCGACAACTAGAGCAAGATCGGGGTCTCCCAACCATGGCGAGACCGTCGAAACCCCCCGCCCCTTCCCTTCCCACCTCACCTGCCGCCACGGGAGCCCTTCGGGTCACCTATCCGTCGTCGCGGAAGCTCCAGTACGAGCCTCGAACGCCTGCACGCCCTCGACTCCGCCCCCGCCCACGCGTCTCCAGAGAGCCGCCTTCTCTACGGCTACACCGAGCCCTCCGACAGCATCGCCTCCAACACCTCGGCTAAAGCGGCCTGAGCGAATGGCTTGTCGAGACGGCGCGTCACACCCAGATGTTCGAAGGCGGCGGCGGTCTCATCGTCCAACTGTCCGCTCGCCACGACGATCGGAGTATCCGGCAAGATCCGCCGGACGAGCCGTGTGAAGGTGAGGCCGTCCATCTCGGGCATGCGCAGGTCGGTGATAACCGCCTCTATTCTCTCCCGGTGCTCGGATGCCTGAATCAACCCGTCTGCACCGTCGACGGCCGCAAGCACACTGAAGCCGAGATCCTCTAGCACGGACGCGGCCGTGCTACGCACCACGCTCTCGTCGTCCACGACGAGGATCGTCTCTCCGGAGCCTCGGTGCGGAACTCGTTCCGTGCGGGTGGGGCGACATCGTCGTCGCACTCCCCTTCGTCGACGGGAGGTACACCTCTACGCACCAGGCCTGCGTGCTCGATCGGCGATCTCGAGCTCGACACCGCCGAGGCCGCGTAGCGGATCGCACTCTCTCGGAACTCGTCCGACGGGTGGGGCGACATCGTCGTCGCACTCCCCTTCGTCGTCAGGTAAGTAGACCTCGAACGTCGACCCTTCACCCTGCGTCGAACGAACGTTCACGAATCCGCCGTGGCCCTTGACGATGCCGACCACCGTGGAGAGGCCGAGCCCCGTGCCCTGGTCGGGGCCTTTCGTGGTGAAGAACGGATCGAAGATACGGTCGAGCACGTCGGGCGGCATGCCCACACCGGTGTCCCCCACCGACAGCACCACGTAGCGCCCCGCCGTGGCCTCGGTGAAGACGCCGCTGAACGAACCGTCGACTTCCACCACCTTCGTGCCCATCGTAATCGTGCCCCCCTCGGGCATCGCGTCACGTGCGTTCACGCAGAGGTTCAGCAGGATCTGGTGAATCTGGGTCGGGTCCCCCCGCACCGTCGGAGGATCGAACTCCCCCTCCCGCTGCAACCGGATGTTCTTGGGGAACGAGCCCTCGATGATGCTCCTCATCTCGTTCAGCATGTGGCCGACCTGAACCGAGACCCGCTTTCCTTCGGAACCCTTGGCGAAAGTGAGCAGCTGCCGTACCATGCTCGCCCCCCGTTTCGCGCTGATCTCGAAAGAGTCCAGCAGATCCGATTCGTCCGGATGGCTCTTTCTGAGCAACTGCGCCCCCAGCAGGATCGGCGCGAGCGCGTTGTTCAAGTCGTGCGCAACCCCACCCGCCAAGGTACCGATGGCCTCGAGTCGCTGGGACCGGCGGGCCTGATGCTCCATCGTAAGCCGCTCGCTGATATCAAGTTGCGGGCGGATGGTGGGACTCCTCAGACGGGAAGCGAGAAAGGATTGATCCAAGAAACGGGGACGCAAACCGGAGGGAACCTTGAACGTCGAGAAGGATTGCACGTCCAGGGAAAAGTTGGACGATCTCCACGGGCATCGCATCAGCAGCCCCGTCCGACGCCTGCGGGCCTTGAGCGACGGAAGGAACGAGACAGAAGGTCTTCGACACGCTCTGGTTCGGTGGACGAGGGTGGTGGCGACGCTTCGACGAGGACGTTGAACTGGCCTCCGAGGTGCCGCCGAGCGCCGCAGAAGCTGGCGACGGGCCCGAACCAGGTCGCTTGGGGCCGAAGAAGTGGAGCTACTTCTACCTCTACGATCCTGGATCTTCAGATCCGAGTGCAGGGTCAGGACCCGGGGCTGGACGCCATGCTTCAGGCGGATCTGCTGGATCAACTCGGCCGGCCAGGGCCGAGTTCTCCAGGTCTGCCACCATCCAGCCCACGACGTTGCGGCTGTAGATGTCCATGGTGTCGTAGAGGCAGATCCTGACGCTGCACTTCTTCGGATCGAGCAGCCGCGTGATATCCCAGGACGACACCTGGTTCGGCGCCGTGGCTCAGCTACTCGGGCTTCTTGTACTCGGGATGGGTGCGCTGCGCCCGGCGTTCGTTGAGCCGGCACCTCGGAGGTCTCGGATGACACGATACATCGTTCGTCCGAGGCTCAGTTCAAGACCTCTTCGTCGAGCAGCGTGGCCATCACCTCGTTTCCCGTGAGCGGTCCACGAACCGATCAGAACACAGCGTGTCCAAGACCTCGCCTCGTTCCGTCTCGCTCAATGCCCGGGCGGGCGTCGGGCGGGGCTGCCGTTGCCCGGTATAATGGGCCTCGACGACGGTACAACGTCCATCGGCGGCATCTCTAGGGCTGACGCACGCCGGTTTTACACCGACGTGCTTAGCCAGCTCATCGGTCACGCCGATCAAGAGTCATCTCCCGTCGTCGAGGCTTATCCCCAGCAGCCCCGCAACTTTTCCCTGCACGTCGATGATCAGCTGTGCCTTCCTGAGCTCATTCCCGAGCGCGTTCGTTTCTCCGGTCCAACTTGCGAAGCTTCTCAACCAGCGGATTTCGCTCCGGCTTGAGGCCGCGTTTCTTGGATCAGGGCCTCCAGCGACCCGCTATGCGCCGCCTTGCGCCACGTCGTCAGGTGCGACGAGTACAGGCCCTCTCGCCGCAGGAGTTGACCCACCTCGCCAAGAGTGCTCTGCACTGGTCCGCTTCTTCGACGTTCCGAGCTTGTACGACGGACTGAACCGGCGTCGAGCGGCGTATCTTCTACCTCGTGCGCAGGAGCTGCCGCACTTCGCTTGGCCTCCAAGGTACCGATGGCACTACGAGTCGCTTCCATTCTCTCTCGCAGTCCCAACGGTTTTCTCTGCCTTGCTCCTACTCGTAATTCTTTGCGTGCTCTGCTGATATCACGTACGTTGGCAGATGAGTGATGAAGCGAGGGGCCGCGGAGGGAACCTTGACGTATTGCAGGACGATCTCCACGGGCACGTCGTCGCCTTCCTTCGTTCGGTGGACAGTTGTGAACTGGCGCACCGCGCTGTCGCTTTCGGAGATCGAGTGAAGTAGCTCCCGGAAAGAGCTCTCGTCGAATTCGGGCTTGACGTCCAACGGGGTCATGGCGAGCAGCTCTTCCTCGGTGTAACCGAGCTGCCGAATCGCACCCTGGTTCACGTATTCGAACCGGAGGGACTCACGATCGAAGACCGTCGCGCTATCCGGAGTGGCGTCCAGCGTCGCGAGCGCCATGCGCATCAATCGGTCCCTCTCGACGCGGTCGGTGATGTCTTGGCAGAGACCGACGACTCGCCCGGGCCCGTCCTCCTCCCCGACCGCGACTCGACCGCGCGTGTGCAGGACGCGTTCCTCCCCGCCGGGGCGGATGATACGCTCCTCGAAGTCGAACTCCTCCGTACCCTCGATGGCGCGGGAGATGGTCGCGGCGACGCGGTCACGATCATCCGGATGGAGCCGGGAGATGAAGTCTTCGTAACCGGGTGAGAAGGTCTCGGGGTCGACGCCGTAGATTCTATGCAGCCCCTCCGTCCACACGAGGCTGCCGGAGACCAGGTCGAACTCGAAGCTGCCCACTTCCCCCGAGCTTTCCGCTTGCACGAGCTGGCGATGCTTGACCCGAAGCATTTCGTCGGCCCGCTTGAGCTCGGTCACGTCGTGCATGACTACGACCGCCCCGAGCCTACTGCCGTCCTTGTCATCCAGAGGCCCACCGTTCACGAGTAGATCCCGTGGGGCTATGCCCTCGCGGGCGATGGCCATCTCAATGTTGCTGATCGTCTCGCCGCTCAACGCCCGAACGAGCGGGATCCTCTCCTCGGCGAGCGGTGTGACGCCGTCGCCCTCATACAGGTCGTAGTGCGCGGCCCACTCCTCGGGTGGAATGTCGGTCGGGTCGGTCCCGTGCCACTCGCGCGCGGCCTGGTTGAACAGGATCAGGCGCCCATCGGCATCGCAAGCCGCCACCCCTGCGCCGAGGCTCTCGAGCATCAGTTGGTTCAGACCCTGCTCGCGTGCCAGGCTCTCCGTGCGCGATTCGAGGACTTCCTCGAGTCGCGTGTTGAGCTCGTGGACCCGCTCTTCCGCCCTCTTCCGGTCCGTGATGTCTTGTATCGAGCCCGACGCCCCCGTCATCCGGCCGGCGGCGTCCTTGCTCAATCGATAATACCCGAGAACGTGCCGTACCTCGCCGTCGCGCCTGACGATGCGGTGCTCGAGCCGGGATACGGAGTCTGACGGCGCGGAGTCGAGAAGGGCCCGTTCGCGCTCGATGAGAGGCAGGTCGTCGGGGTGGACGAAGTCACGGGTGTAGCTGGCCAGCGTCATCTGGTAACCGCCCTCTCGTTCCGCGGTCGTGCCGCAGAGCGAGTAGAACGCGTCGTTGGCCGTGAAAAGATCCTCCTCCACATCGAACGACCACGGGGCCACAGCCGCCGCGTCCATGACCTGCTCCAATCGGTTCCGTTCGGTCTCCAGCTCCTTCGTCACAGTCAAGAGCTCCATCAACTTCCCGACCTGCGTCGCAAGGCGGGCGAGCGCCTCTCTTTGCTCGAGGGTCAACTGCCGCGGCTCGCGATCGATCACGCAAACGGTGCCCAGCCGGTGACCCGACGGCGTGACCAGCGGCGCCCCGGCGTAGAAGCGGACGCCGGGATCACCGGTGACCAGCGGATTGTCGTGAAAACGCTCGTCGGTGTGCGTGTCCCGTACTTCGAAGAGATCGGCACCCAGGATTGTGTGTGCGCAGAACGAAACGTCGCGCGGTGTCTCCTCGACGTCGAGGCCGACGGCGCTAAGGAACCACTGCGTGTCTTCGCCCACGACGGTGACGAGCGAGATCGGCGTGCCGCAGAGTTGGGCGGCGAGCTTTGCGCAGTCGTCGAACTCGCCGGCGTCGTGCGCGGCTCGCAGCAGCTTCTCGTACCTCCGCACGGCTTTTAGGCGAGCGGGTTCGTCGGGTGGGACAGAGGCAGCCTGCATCCCGGACTCCTAGGTAGGCACCGCGAACAAGACACAGCGTCGCTGGTGCGACTCCGTAGAAGCTTGAACGCTAACGCAATCAGACTCTTGGTGCACCCAAAGGACCGTCCGTTCCTCCACGCTGGGTCGGCTGGTGGAGCTGCTCACGCGCGTCCTCGCTCGCGGGAGCGTCGTCCCGTATCTCCCGGCAGCGACGCGTGCCGAGTGGAGGTGCCTCCGAGGTGGTCCACTTGGGCCACACAGGCCGAAATCCACCAAATCATAGGACTGCTAAGTGGTTGTTGGGCTATAGGATAGGCCGTTCCAGCACGGCACGGTAATTGCCATGACATCGACCGTGGTCGTGGCACTCGAGAGACCGTCTCCGAACCCGATCGACCGCGCCGGTAGCAACCGGCCGGACAGGTATCCGCCGTGCGCTCAACATCAAGGAGGGACCGTGAACACAGTGCTAAAGGGCGTCATGACCAGGAGCGGCCTGGCATGGTGCGTGGCCGCGGGTATGGCTGGCTCGGCCATGCCCATCGCTGCGCAAACGACGAGTGTGACCGTGGACAATGCGCGCCTGGTGCCGGTGGTCGTGTACCTGGAACGAGGGAGATTCGACTCGCGCTTCGACACGCGCCTCGGAACCGTACCGCCTCAGCAGACGGGGGTGCTGTCGCTTCCCCAGGAGTTGAAGGAGGGCCAGGCGATCCGCCTGCTCGTTCATCCGGAGGGTGGAAAGGACATGGCCACACCCCCCGGCCTCGTGGTGAAGAAGGGACAGACGATCAAGGTATCCGTGGCCATGAACGATGCGCGCCTGGTGCCGGTGGTCGTGTACCTGGAACGAGGGAGATTCGACTCGCGCTTCGACACGCGCCTCGGAACCGTACCGCCTCAGCAGACGGGGGTGCTGTCGCTTCCCCAGGAGTTGAAGGAGGGCCAGGCGATCCGCCTGCTCGTTCATCCGGAGGGTGGAAAGGACATGGCCACACCCCCCGGCCTCGTGGTGAAGAAGGGACAGACGATCAAGGTATCCGTGGCCATGAACGACGAGGGATTCGTCCCACCTCCCGCCGAGGAAACACCGGACGTGACGATGCCCAGGACGAAGGAGGGCGTGGCCCTGATCGAAGCGAAGAACGAGAGTAATAACGAGATCGTGATCTTCCTCGAGCGGGGCCAGTTCGGCGTCCGTCTCGCGACGGTCCCTGCTCATCAGAACAGGGTCATCGAGCTGCCTCCCTCACTGACGAGAGGTGAGGCAGTCGTGCACGTCTTCGTTCACGAGGAGGGAGCCGAGGACCTGGAGAGCCAGCCCTTCAAGCTGGCGAGCCCCGGGGCGCGCCTGCGTCTCAGAGTTCCCAATTGACCTCAACGGTCCAAGTCGGCACCGTGCACCGTCGCAAGGTAGGGGAGGCTGATGATCCGCCTCCCCTACCGACCGGTCTGGCGGCGGAGCAACGGAACGGCGGGGAGCACGCGCGTGCGGCCCTGTTGGTGCGCACGGCGGCCGGCGAGGTCGGTTGTGGCTTCGCGTTGTCGAGGAAGATGGCAGGACATACCATTGACGAGGCACTCACCAAGGCGCGAAGCATGGCCGAGCGCCTCGAGACGGCGGAACCTCCGGGAGAGCCCGAGGTTCGGGCCGCCATGCAAGGCCTCCGTGACGTCGTAACGGGGCTCGCTGAGGCGCTCGGGTCCCGCCCGGCGCTCAGGGGAGACGGCTTCTCTGACAAGGGCGTTCCAGTGATACGAACTTCCCCCAGTGAGCGGCGTGCCACTCCTCGTGTCCGGCCGCTCTTCGCTTGCCCGGGGAGAGCCGGCCGTGGGCGCTAGGGCCGCCGGGACCGGGCGGTGGCCGGGGCGCACCGTCCGTGTGCCGGGCCTCGGCACCGCCGCCCTCGCGACGATGCTCCTCTTGGTGAGCTTCGCGGTGCCCGCCCTGGTGGCAGTCAAGAGCCTGGCGAGACTCGCCACAGTCCGTGACTACGCGGAGCGCTCCGAGGTCCTGGCACGCGTCCAGGGACGGCTGCAGAGTCGGATCATCGACGGTGCGAGCCAGAGCTTACTCGCGAACGCCCTGATCGTCGACGCGATGCGAGCCTCCTTGGCCGAGCTTGCCGCATCCGGGCTGGCGGACGAGGGGCAAGGCCAGCGGCTCGCCGAGCTCCGCACGGTGGTGGCCCGCCGCAACGTGCTTCCACCGGACGTGCTGCTCGAGGGTATCGTCCTCATGCAGGGCCTCGCCGAACGAGAGGCGGCACGACAAAGGGAGCTCCTCGAGGAGCTGCGCCTCGACGCAACGCGCGAAATTCGGTTGGCCGCGTTGGGGTTCCTCACTGTGGGCGCTCTGGCTACGTGGTTCCTTTGGGTGCGCGTTCTGCGGCCGCTCCGCGGGCTCGAGTCGTTTCTCACGCGGTTGAGCGAAGGAGACTTCGAGGCGGCCCCGACCGGAGACCTTCACCCGGTGATGCAACCCGTGTTCGAGCACTACAACGACCTCGTGGGCCGCTTGGCCGTGCTCGAGCCCGAGCATCGTGAGCGGGCACACTCGCTGGAAGAAGCGGTGCGGTCCGCCAGCGTGGCGTTGCTGGAGCAGCATCAGGCGCTCGCCCGCTCCGAACGGCTCGCCGCCGTCGGCGAGACCGCCGCAGGCGTGGCGCACGATCTGCGGAATCCGTTGGCCGGAGCTTCGACGGCGCTCGACAACCTGAGGCAGGAGATCACGGAGCCCGACCTTGCCGCCCGGTTACAGGTGGTGGCGGGCGAGGTGGACAGGGCGGTACGGACCCTGAACGAGTACTTGCGCTCGGCTCGGCACGCCCCAGAGGAGTCCGTCGTCGTGGACGTCGGTGAGTTGGTGAGGGACGTGGCCGAGGTGCTGCGCTATCAGTCTCCTCCGAACGTGACGATAGAGATCGACGCGGAACCCGATCTGACCGTCTTGCTTCCGCGGGAGCGCATACGACAAGCTCTGACGAACCTTATCCTCAACTCCCTGCAGGCCATGGCCGGATCGACAGGACGCGTGCTCGTGTCCGTACGACGGAGTGGCGACCAGCTCGAGCTGACGGTCGAGGACGAGGGCCCCGGCTTTCCGAAGATCGTCTTGGAGAGCAAGGGGCGACCGTTCGCCACAAGCAGAGAGGGGGGGACCGGTTTGGGACTGGCCATCTCGCGCCGCGCCGCCCAGGACCTGGGGGGAGCCTTCGAGCTCTATAACCGCACGCCCGCGGGGGCTGGAGTCCGCATGAGCGTTCCGTTGAACGGTGCGTGATACCCTGCTGATCGTCGAGGACGAGGCCGTCCTGCGCTCCGAGCTCGGGCGACGCTACCGACGCGCTGGGTGGGAGGATCGTGGAAGCCGGGTCAGCCGCCGAGGCCTCACGCGTCCGTTCCATTCCGCGGAGATAGACTGAAAATGATGAGAATCTGCTGTACCTGGCGACAAATCTGGCTGTGTTGGCCGCCCTCGGCATGGCGATGATCACCGCCCTATATACAGCTGTTGGTTTGGTCTGCGACTCTTCGGCTTCGGCGGATCAATCTTTTCCTTAGCGATTTCCAAAGGAATGGCGAGGCGCTCAACCGGGGCCCCCGTCATCGAGGCGCCCTCTGACGAGGTCGAGCGATGCCCGAAGTCGCGATCTTCCCATCTCCAGAGCCGAACGCGTTCGCGACCGGCATGTCCCGCAACAGCGCGCCGCCTTCGGCATCCAGGGCGGGGGGATGAGCCGGCTGCTCAACACGCACCCCCCCCTCGAAAAGCGGATCGCGCGACTTCAGGGGCGCTGACTCAGCTGAGGGAGAGCCGACGAATGCGCACCCCGTTGGAGCACGCGCCAGGGCCCAGGGACGCCGCCACCGTCGCACGTGGCGCGCAGGTGCTGCGCGACGGTGGCGAGGTGGCGTGGCATCGGCGCTTCCTACCCTTCCTCGGGCCCGCGTTCGTCGCCGCCGTGGCCTACGTGGACCCGGGGGAACTTCGCCACCAACATCCAGGGAGGGGCGAAATTCGGCTATCTCCTCCTCTGGGTGATCGTGGCGAGCGACATGATGGCAATGCTCGTCCAACTGCTGTCGGCCAAGCTGGGAATCGCGACGGGCCGTAATCTTGCGGAGGTGTGCAGAGACGAGTTCTCGCGGCCCGTGGTCTGGGGAATGTGGGTGGCGGCGGAACTGGTCGCGATGGCGACGGACCTGGCCGAGTTCGTAGGGGCGGCTGTGGGCTTCAACCTTTTGTTCGGAATCCCCCTTTTCCCGGCGGCCCTGCTCACCGGGGTGGCCACCTTCCTCATCCTCGCGCTGAAAAATTTCGGATTCCGTCCACTCGAGTGGGTGATCACGCTCATGGTGGGGATCATCGGTGCCAGCTACCTAGTGGAAACGCTACTCGAGCGGCCCGATTGGGGCGCCTTGGCACGGGGGGCGGTGAGCCCGCGCTTCGACGGGACGGAGAGCGTGCTCCTTGCCGTGGGGATCCTCGGGGCCACCGTCATGCCCCACGTGATCTTCCTCCACTCCTCCCTCACGCAGCACCGGATCCGGCCGACCTCCCCGAGGGAGGCGGAACGGCTGTACCGGTTCCAGTTTCTCGATGTTGCGTTGGGCATGGGAGTGGCCGGGCTGATCAACGCCGCTATGCTGATCATGGCAGCCGCCACGTTTCACGCCCATGGGCTCACGTATGTGGCCTCCCTCGAGGAGGCGTACCGGACACTGACGCCGCTGCTCGGGCGCCTGGCGGGACTGGCCTTTGCGATCGCACTCATCGTGGCCGGCCTCGCCTCCGCCACAGTGGGGACGATGGCCGGCCAGATGATCATGCAGGGATTCCTGCACTTCAAGATCCCGATCTGGGTACGCCGCGCGGTCACCATGATCCCGGCTCTCGTGGTCATCGGAGCCGGCCTCGATCCTACCCGAACCCTGGTCCTTAGCCAGGTCTTTTTGTCGTTCGGCATCCCGTTCGCATTGATCCCGCTCGTCATCTTCACCCGAAACCGGGCAATCATGGGAGGCCTGGTGAACCATCGGATTACCACGGCCGCCGCGGTGGCCGTCTCGCTGGTGATCCTCTTCCTGAATGCCTATCTGCTGGTGGATGTCTTCTTCGGAAGCGCCAGATGACGACTCCACGCGTCCTCGTTCCGACTCCACGGATTCTCGTGCCTTTGGATGGATCCCGTCTCGCGGAGTCCGCGCTCCCCGCTGCGGCCGAGATCGCCGCCGCCTGGGGTGCGGGGGTCACGCTCCTCCACATCCTTGAAGCCCGGCCTCCTCGGACGGTCCACGGAGAGCCTCACCTCGCAAACCTGGAAGAGGCCCGGAGGCACCTGGAAAAATGGGCCGCGAAGCTCCGGCGGGGAGGAGCGACCGTGGACGTTCACGCCCACGGGCCCGGTGTTCGAGGTGTCGCCGAGGAACTGGCACGCCACGCCGACGAAGTCCACGCGGATCTCATCGTGCTGTGCTCGCACGGCTCCAGAGGGTGGCGGGACCTCCTCCTGGGAAACATCGCTCAGCAGACGCTGACGCGCTGCATTCGGCCGGTGCTTCTGGTCCGTGCGCCGACGCCCGCGGGCGGCTGGAAGCTCGCGGGACGATCCTGGGTCGTAGCTCTCGAGCCGGCCATCCACGGGTCGGGCGCTCTCCCCCTGGTGGCGGAACTCAGCCGGGCGCTCCATGCACGGTTACGGCTTCTGACCGTCGTGCCCACACGCGCGACCCTCGCACCCCCGCGTCGAGCCGAGGCACGCCTGGCTCCGAAGGCCGTATCCACCTTGCTCGACATGGAGGCCCGAGATGCCGTACTCTTCCTCGAGGAGCAGGCCCACGGCCTCCGGGAACAGGCGTTGGGAGTCTCGGTCGAGTTGGCCAGGGGCGACCCCGTGAGGGAGGTACTAGAGGCTGTGCAGGAAGCGGATGTGGCCCTCCTGATCGTGACGACCCATAGGAAGGCCGGGATCGCTGGGCTCATCGTGGGAAGCTTCGCCGCGGCCGCCGTAGGGCGGACAGCTTGCCCTATGTTGCTCGTGCCGATCGTGGGGACGGAATGAGCGGTGCGGTGGCACGCAGGCTCCATGGCTTCATCGGGGGAGCGGTTACTACATCGATTCAAAACGGTGAGCGGGTTGTGGGGGTCAGGATCTGGATCCCTCAGTCAGGGCGCCGTCTCGTCGGCGACATAGGCGACTTGATGCTGAGCGCCCCGGACGGACATCGGTTTTCGGCCCGCCGAATCGTGACGACTGAAATCGTCTCGGGTCAACCGCAGATCGCCCGTGACGACCTGAAGCGGACGGTCGCCGTGACCGCACGGATCAGCGGTCGTGACCTGGGCTCGACAATGCGCGACGTGCGCACTCGTCTGGACTGCCCGGGGGTGCTTCCCACTGGAGTCTACTACCAGCTGGGCGGCACATACGAACAGCAGCGCATCGCCTTTCGGGGACTTCTCGCGGTCTTCGTGGCCGCCGTCGTCCTCGTGTTCCTCTTGTTGCTCTTCCTTTACGAGCGGTTCCCTCGTCGGGTGATGGGTTCCTGGGTGTACGTGGAAATCGCCGATGCGATCTAGGTTGCGACGCTAAACCTCATCCGTATCGCCTCCTGTGATCGTGAGCAGGAGTGCGGTGCGCCCCAAAGCCCGGATATCGCGGGCGTAGCCTGGACCGAAAAAAAGTAACTGCCCTTGGTAGAGCTTCGACTCCCCGTCAGCGACCGTGTACCGGATCCCGCCCTCCAGAACCTGGAGCGTCATCGGTGTTTCGGCATGGTGTGTGTCGGCGTCGACACCATCGTCGAGCAGTGTGAGGGTCAGGCGAAGGCCGCCCGCCTTCACCAGCGTTCGCCCAATGCGGCCGCTGCGTATATAACCATCCTCCTTACGTAGCTCCGCAATTTGCCCGGCGAGATCGAATACGAGCTGCTCGCCGGCGAGGGGTCTCGTGAGGGACGACATGGAAAGCCTCCTGGGCGCCGGGACCGCCAGGTGCGAGCCCGGCAGAGCACTGACTTGAAGGTGGGGCCCCCGATGGGGGAGCGCTAGGGAGGGTCTGAACAACCCCCATCTTGGGAGGAACGCGATCGGTTTCGGTTCGAAGATCCGGTTCGAAGACCTATCGGAGCGATGAAGTGCTGGCTGGCGCGCCGGAGAAACGGTCCGAACCGTCAGGAAGTCGCTTCGATGTGTCCGGCTCCCGCCCTCGGGCGGTCCATGGGCCGCGCGTTATCCGGTCGCGTAGCGGCCAGCGATGAGCAGATTCGAGAACCCGAGCAGCAACGCGATGCGCTGCGTGTTCTTCGCCAGTCCCCGGTAGCGCACCTTACCGTACCCGAAGCGCCGCTTCACATACAAGAACGGATGCTCCACCTTCGCCCGCACCGATGCCTTGCGCTTCTCGGCCGCCGCCTCGGCGCCGTCCCGATCGAGCAGGCGACGCTTGCCCGGCTTCATCGCCACCTGCCAGGCGACGTCGCAACCCCTGTTCTCCGGGCGCTTGTCCACACCCTGGTAGCCCGCGTCGCCCCATGCCTCCGTCTCGTCACCATGCAGCAGCACGCACGCCTGCGTCACGTCCGCCGCGTTGGCGGCCGTCGTCGCCAAGCTGTGCGCCAGACCCGATTCGGCGTCCACCCCGATATGCGCCTTCATCCCGAAGTACCACTGGTTTCCCTTCTTCGTCTGGTGCATCTCCGGATCCCGTTCTCCCCTGCGGTTCTTCGTCGACGACGGCGCGTCAATGATGCTCGCATCCACGATCGTCCCCGTCTTCAACCGATGCCCGAGAGACGCCAGATGCGTATTGATCTCCTCGAACAACCCCATCCCCAAGCCCTGCGTCTCCAGCAGGTGACGGAAGTTCAGGATCGTCGTCTCGTCCGGCAAAGAACCGCTCAGGCGCAGACCCGCAAAGCGGCGCACTGACTCCACCTCGTAGAGCAGATCCTCCATGCCCGGATCGCTCACGTTGTAGAACAGCTGCACACAATGAACCCGCAGCATCACCCCAAGCGGATAGGGGCGGCGGCCACGGCCAGCCTTCGGATAGAACGGCTCGATCCGATCCTCCAGCTGTTGCCAGGGAATCAGCCCCTCCATCTTCTCCAGGAAAATCTCCCGGCGCGTCCGCCGCTTCTTCGAATCGTACTCCAGCTCCGCGAAAGTCATCTGAAGCTCCATGGCCCGCTCACAACTCCCCGGTCGTTTCATACCATGAAACTACACCCGTCTTGTTCAGAGTTTCCCTAGCTCACGTGTCATGGCGAATCGTATCGCGTCTACCCTATTCCCGCCCACCTGACAGGCGTCGAGATCTTTGGGTACGGCGTGACTGCTCGCGGATTCTCGCGGTCTGCATAGTGGATTCGCACGCGATCAACACGCCTCAAGAGCCGAAGGAGCTCCGGTCGGGCACCTAGAGCTGCCGGTGTCGGTGGCCCAAATCAGCCATAGTGGCCGAAACGAACCAATTGTTCATCTTGTTAAGTGATTGACTTACAACGGTTTAGGTGTACGCTGCCTTGGCACGGAGATTGCCCTCCATAGCATCGCGGCCGACCGCGGGCGGAGGTCTTCTCCCGTGTCGACCCAAGTCGGGAACCGGTTCACCGAATCGGCGTGCACTCGACAAGACACAAGAAAAGAGGAGACATGATGACCTTCACAAAATTCAGGGCCGCCTCCGCCGCGCTGGTCGGGACCCTGGCGGTTGGTGCCTTATCGTTCCTCTTCGGGCCCTCGGCGTCGCCACCATTGGAGGCCCAGTGGGAGGAGGGGACGGTTTTCGAGCAATCCGTGCACATGGGGCCGGATTTCGCGGACCTCGCGGAGGCCACCACACCGGCGGTCGTTCGCATCGAGTCGACCAGGGAATACGGCCCGGAGGAGGGAGCGCGCAGCGCTCCGGAAGCCGGGATCCCGGAACCGTTTCGCCGGTTCTTCCAGAGGCCCGAGGGTTGGCAGGGCCCGACCCCAGACATGGAGTCCCCACCCGCAGCTTTGGCCGGCGGCTCGGGCTTCCTCGTCACGGCAGACGGTTACATCGTGACGAACAACCACGTCGTCGAAGAATCGCGCGAGATTCGCGTTTGGCTCAGCGATGGGCGCGCCTATGAGGCCCATTTAGTCGGCACCGACCCTACAACGGACGTCGCGGTCATCAAGATCGACGCTCAGCGCCTACGCTTCCTCGAGTGGGGAAGCTCGAAGGACCTCCGCGTGGGCGAATGGGTGATGGCCGTGGGAAACCCGGGGGTAGAAGGCTCGGCTCCCCTCGATTACACCGTCACCAGCGGTATCGTCAGCGCCAAAGGCCGGCCGCTGGGGATCATTCGGCGTTCTCTCGCCGAGGCGAATTCCGGAGACGAGTTGGCGGGATACGCCGTCGAGAACTTCATTCAGACAGACGCCGTCATCAATCCTGGCAACTCGGGCGGACCCCTGGTCGACGCACGGGGCCATGTCGTGGGTATCAACACCGCCATTCTCTCAACGAGCGGCTACTTCCAGGGCTACGGCTTCGCCGTGCCCTCGGACCTCGCGAAGCACGTCGTCCAGGATCTGATCGACGACGGGACCGTGCGGCGCGCTTGGCTGGGCCTTTCGATGACTGCGGTGGCTCCGGAGGACGCCGAGGTATTCGGGCTTCCGTCCATCACCGGCGCCGTCGTTCAGTCCGTGACCGATAACGGCCCGGCGGCGAAGGCCGGACTCCGCGAAGCAGACGTGATCGTCACGCTGGACGGAGTCCCCGTGCGACGCACGAGCCTGTTGCAGCAGCTCGTGGCCGAGCATGATCCCGGAGACCGCATCTCGCTCGGCGTCTACCGTGACCGCGCCGAGAGAACCCTCCACGTTGACTTGGGCGAAATGCCGCTTCAAAGCGCGGCCACGCCTACGGCCGTGGCGCGACGGGCGCGGAGCTCGGCCGAAACTCGGCTTGGCATGACGGTCGCTCCGCTCACGCCCGAGCTTGCGGCCCGCTATGGATACGACGATAGCGCAGCCGGTCTCGTCGTGACCGCCACGGAGCCGCTGGGCCCCGTGGGGCGCAAGAGCGTCGTGTCAGGGATGCGGTTGCTTGAGGTGGACGGTCACCATGTGTCGAACCTTCGTGACCTCAGCTCCGCCCTGGAGGGTGTCGAGTCCGGAAAGGCGATCACGCTCAAGCTTTCAGACAGTGCGGGTCACAGACGCTTGGTGAATGTGCGGGTCCAGTGACAGGGTTCATCGACGGGGCGTCGCGACACGGACGCCCCGTCCGGGCCAGGTCCCGATCAGATCCCTGGCAAGACCTGCCGAGCTATGACGACGTTGAGTCACATTCCAATAGAAGTGAGGGTCCCATGAACAGGTTGAATCGAAGCCGAATAGGCCGCCTCGCGCTGGTCCTACCCGCGTTTTTCGCGGTCTCCGCGTGCCGGAGCCAAGCCCGGGAGGAGGAGGCGCCCGCGGTCGAAGGCGAAACTGTGGTCATCGAGCAACTCGACGATACGACGTTTGTCGCCGTTCGTGAGATCTGGATCTCGATGGCGGACGAACCGATCCACCATATGCGAAGGGCCCGCGAGCTATTCGACAGCGGTGACCGGAAGGTTGCCGCTCGCGAGTTCGACAAGAGCGCGTCCCTGTTCCGATGGGGCCGGCGATACGCCGTTGGAGCCCGCGACCGCGCCGCATTTCTTACCACCGCGCAGGAGCTGGAGGAGGTGGCCCGCATGCTCCGTATCGGGGCCGAGCGTGACAACCAGCCCCTCCATCGTGTTCTGGCCAAGGGGTACCGGGTCATGGCCGCACATCACGTCGGCTTGGCCGTGGAGGAATGGAACGCTGGCGAGCACGTCCGCGTAGCTGTGCTGTTGCGCGCCGCGGCGGACGAAGTAGGGCGTGGGTTCGCGTTGTCCGGCGAGCCGGCGGGAGGTACCATCGAGGAAGCTCTCAAGAAGGCGCGAAGCGTTGCCGACCGTCTCGAGACGACGCAGCCTCCGAGTGAACCCGAGGTCCGAGAGGCCATGCGAGGCCTTCGTGAGGCCAGCGCCGGGCTGGCGGAGGTGCTCGGGTCTCGCCGGCGCTGACGGGAGGCACTTCCACGGATAAAAGGCGGTCTCGTGAGACGATCATCCGGCATTGAGCGGCGCGTCACCTTGTGTGGCGCGCCACGCCGGACCGGGGGGGAACCCTCGAGCTGTATGATCGCACACCCTTGGGGGCCGGAGTCCGCGTGAGCATCCCGACAACCGATGCGTGATACCCTCCTGATCATCGAGGACGAGGAGGTCCTGCGCTCTGAGCTTGCGCGACATTACCGCCACGCCGGCTGGGAGGTCCTGGAAGCGGCGTCGGCAAGTGAGGCCTCGCGGGTCTTTCAAGACGGCTCCGCAGAGCCATCGGTCGTCATCTGCGACCTGTCCCTCCCCGACGGAGAGGGTCTCGATCTGCTCCAACGTTTTCATGGTCGACGTCCCTCAGCCGAGTGGATCATCCTTACCGGCTATGGCACTGTGCCCGACTCGGTACGGGCTCTCCGATTGGGTGCGTTCGACTTCGTCGAGAAGCCTTGCGCTACCGAGCGACTGGACCTCGTGGTCAACGGGGCCGCTCGCGGTGTCCGGGCCCAGCAGCGGCTCCGCGCCCAGGCGGAAGGGCTGCATGAGCGGTACTCGGTGTCCGCGTACGTCGGGGACAGCTCGGAGTCCCGGGCGGTGCGCTCGGCGATCACACGCCTCTGCGATGTCCACCTGAGCTCGCTCCTTATCGGAGGGGAGACCGGAGTGGGAAAGGGTCTCGTCGCGCGCATCCTCCACTACAGTGGTGCTCGAAGAGAGGGGCTGCTCGTCGAGGTGAACTGCGCGGCGCTACCGGCAGAGCTCCTGGAATCCGAGCTGTACGGCCACGAGCCGGGCTCGTTCACGGGGGCCAGCCAGCGCCATCGCGGCCTCTTCGAACAGGCTCATGATGGAACGTTGTTCCTAGACGAGATATCGGAGCTGGACGGTCGTCTGCAGGCGAAGCTCCTGAGGGCGGTCGAAGAAGGCCGCATCCGCCGCGTGGGCGGGGAGCGCGAGATAGAGTTGGACGTCCAGGTCTTTGCCGCGAGTAACCGGGATCTCCAGGAGCGCGTCAAGGCGGGGCAGTTCCGTGAGGACCTGCTCCACCGCCTTTCCGTCTTCTGTGTGGACGTGCCGCCGCTGCGTGACCGGCCCGAGGACATCGAGCCGCTTCTAACCCAGTTCATCGCCGAGTTCAATGCGCGCTCTGGCAAGCGGGTCCAGACCGTGTCGCCGGAGGCCTGGGCTCGAATTCGGGGCTACGACTGGCCGGGGAACGTGCGCGAGCTCCGTAACGTTGTCGAGCGATCGGTCCTGTTGTCAGACGGAACGACGTTCCCCGAGACCTGGATGCCATCCGTCACTCGTTCGTCGTCGCCCGAGGAAGCCGATGCCGGGCGCGTGCTCCGCTTCGTGCTGGACGGCCGCGAGACGCTCGAGCACTGGGAGGAGCGCATTCTCCGTGCGGCTCTCGATCAGACCGAAGGGAACGTCGCTGCGGCCTCGCGGCTCCTGGGCATGAGCCGGCAGACGCTGAGATACCGCCTTGAAAAACACGTGATCCGAGCCTCGGAGCAATCGAAATGACGATGGACATCGAAATCTTCCTGCGCCTCGGGGGTGCTATGGCGATCGGCACCATCATCGGTCTGAACCGCGATCTTCACGGCAAGGCCACCGGTGTTCGGACCCTTGGCGTTGTCGCGCTAGCAGCAGCACTGGTCGTGTTGGCCGCCATGGACTTCGACACGACTCGGAGTTTTGACTGGAATCCCGTGAGTCGAGCCATCCAGGGCATCTTGACTGGCATCGGATTTCTGGGGGCCGGCGTCATCGTCAGGGACAGCGAGGGGAAGAACGTGCAGGGGTTCACCACGGCCGCGCTGATCTGGCTTACCGCTTGTCTGGGCATCGTGTGCGGGCTCGGCGCGTGGGCGGTTGTGATCCAGGCCTCGCTTCTCGTCTTCGTCCTACTCACCTGGGGTGGTGCGGTCGAGCGGTGGTTGCACCAGAGGTGGCCCAAGGGAAGTTCCTCGAACGTAGAGGGCCGATCCACCCTAGGCTGACTTTCAGCTCACGTGACTCGACGTGTCGATGGACGATCCTATCCATGCCTCGGTGTCCCGTGTGGGTGGACCGACCTATTCTCGCGACAAGGACAGGTACGAATGACCTCGAAGAACACCCCGCTGAGAACTTGTGCCATTTGCGGCGAGGCTTTCTCTCAGCGCACTATGGTTTCTGGAGAAATAGTCCGACCAGAGATAGCGGCTGAAATCCTGAAATCATACCCGGACTGGTCGTCTGACAAGTTTATTTGCAAGATCGACCTAGCCGAATCGCGAGGGAAGTACGTTCATTCCTTGCTTGAGGCTGAACGGGGCGAGCTATCCTCCCTCGAGCATGAGGTCGTGCGTAGCCTGCGGGAGCACGAACTGCTTTCATCGGACGTTGATTCCGAATTCGGGGAGACTTGGTCCTTTGGCGAACGCATGGCAGACAAGATCGCCACATTCGGCGGCAGCTGGGCATTTCTGATTTGCTTTGGCTTCTTCCTCCTCATTTGGATTGCGATGAACTCGCTCGTGCTCGTATCGCGTCCGCGTGATCCCTACCCCTTTATTTTCCTCAATCTGATTCTTTCCTGCCTGGCCGCCATCCAGGCACCAATCATCATGATGAGTCAGAATCGACAAGACGCGAAAGATCGCAATCGGTCGCAGCACGACTACCCGGTGAACCTCAAGGCTGAACTCGAGATCCGGCACCTACATGACAAGATGGATCATCTCCTTTCGCACCAATGGGATCGACTTGTGCAGATACAAGTGAGGTGCCCCCAGTTGCGGTACCACTTCCTATGTTAGACCCCGAGCCATCGGTGGTCCCTGGAGTTGGGGCATCCTGAGGAACCAGGGCGATGGTTTTATCGTCTCTGGGGCGGGGGGTAGTCCGCCGTGGGCACGATGGGGTCGGACGGTATTGTACAGCCGCCTCCACTGCTCGACGAGTACCGTCGCCTCGGGCAGTGTGTAGAAGATCTCTCCGTTCAAGAACTCGTCTCTCAGTTTGCCGTTGAAGCTCTCGTTGTAGCCGTTCTCCCACGGACTGCCCGGCGCGATGTAGAGGGTCTGGACCCGCAGCCTGGCCAGCCATCTCCGCACCAGTTTCGCCGTGAACTCTGGCCCGTTGTCCGAGCGCAGATGCTCGGGCGGACCGTGCCGAGCGAAGAGATCGGTGAGCACCTCGAGAACGTCGTGAGCTCGAGTCTTTCGACCGACCTTGATCGCCAGACACTGCCGCGTGTACTCGTCGAGCACGGTCAGAAGCTTCAGCGCACGGCCGTCATGGGTCCTCGTGCTTACGAAGTCGTAGGACCACACGTGATTCTTGTGCAGTGGCCTGAGCCGGATGCACGAGCCATCGTTGAGCCACAACCGACCCCGTTTCGGTTGCCGTCTGGGCACTTTCAGCCCCTCCTGCCTCCAGATATGCTCCACACGCTTGTGGTTCACCTCCCAGCCCTCGATACGCAGCAGGTTCGTGATCTGGCGATACCCGTACCTGCCGAACCGGCTCGCCAACCGTATCACGTCCGTGCGTAGCGCCTCCTCGTCGCCAGGTAGCTTCTTCACCCGGCGCTGCGTCGAGCGCGGCTGACCCAGTACGTGACACGCGTGACGTTCACTCGCCCCGAGTCTCTGACGTACATGCATCACGCACCTGCGTCGGCGCTCGGGGCTCAGAAGTTTCCCTTGGTCGCTTCCTCCAGGATCAGCTTGTCCACCGTCAGGTTCGCCACCGCTCGCTTTAGCCGTGCGTTCTCCTTCTCCAGCTCCTTGAAGCGTCGAGCTTGATCCACCTTCATCCCCCCGAACTCCTGCCTCCACCGGTAGTACGTCTGCTCGCTGATCCCCAACTCCCGGCTCACCATCGCCACCGTTTTGCCGTTCGCCAGACCCACCTCCGCCTCTCTCAATGCCGTGATGATCTGCTCCGGCGTGTGTCGTCTCCTACTCATTCTGACCTCCTCCCTGATAGCTGCGACCAAAGCCGCATCCTAACATCAACTTCGGTCTCGTTTCAGGGGGTCACGTCAAAGGGGCCCTGAGTTGGGAGCGGTACGGAACGGAGGCAGGGACATGACCACTGGCACGAGTCTAACAGGGTCGGCGAGCGTTCGGAAACTCCAGACCGTGCTACATGCGAAAGCGAAGGAAGAACCTGACCGGCGCTTTCACGCCCTCGTCGACAAGGTATGGCGGGAGGACTTCCTGCT
This sequence comes from Longimicrobiales bacterium, assembly GCA_965226925.1. GTDB lineage: Bacteria > Gemmatimonadota > Gemmatimonadetes > Longimicrobiales > Gaopeijiaceae > CBDDCX01. The sequence goes on from CBDDEN010000011.1 coordinate 156,219, forward strand.
GGAGGCGTGGGGGCTGGTCCGGCGCAACGGTGGGGCGGCTGGAGTGGACGGTATGACGGTCGCGGACATCGAGGCGTACGGAGTGGAGCGTTGGGCTGGGGAACTGTCGCGGGATCTGAGGGACGGCACCTACGAGCCGAGTCCGGTACGACAGGTGCTGATCCCGAAGAAGCAGCCAGGGAAGTTCCGTCCCTTGGGCATACCGTGCCTGAGGGATCGGGTTGCGCAGACGTCGGCTATGCTGGTGCTTGGGCCGATATTCAAGGCGGACCTGGAGCCGGAGCAATACGGATACCGGCCGGGACGAAGCGCCAAGGACGCGGTCGGGCGGATACACCCCTTGCTGAACAGTGGCCGCAACGAAGTGGTCGATGCAGACCTCTCCAACTACTTCGGTGAGATACCGCATGCCGAGTTGATGAAGAGCATTGCACGACGCGTGAGCGACGGGCGGATGCTTGGACTCATCAAGGCCTGGCTGGAAATGCCGGTGATAGAGGACGGCAAGGGCGGCAGCCGCCGCACGAGCCGGGCGCGGAAGGAGAGAAAGGGGACCCCGCAAGGAGCTCCGATCTCGCCGTTGCTGAGCAGCATCTACATGCGGCGGTTCATCCTTGGCTGGAAGGTGCTGGGCTACGCCCGGCGCTTCGGTGCGGAGATCGTGAACTATGCGGACGATTTCTGTGTGCTTGGGAAGGCCCCGGCGGCGGAGATGCTGACGGTGGTCAACCGGCTCATGGGAAAACTGAAGCTACCGGTCAATGCCCAGAAGACCCGGTGCCTCCGATGCCCTGAGGAGCCTCTTGAGTTCCTTGGATATCGCATCGGCTGGAACTATCGCCCGACGGACGGAAGCCGGTACATCGGCACGCGACCGAGCAGGGCGAGCGTTCAGAGCATCTGCCGTAGGATTAGTGAGCAAAACGGCCCGGCGGTACCAGGGTTGGCGAGCAGAGGAGGTCGTAGGGCACCTCAATCGGATGATGTCCGGATGGGCAAACTACTTCACAATCGGGCAAGTCAGCCCGTTCTACGAGGCCGTAGATGCACACTCGACCCGGCGGCTGCGACAGTGGTTGCGGCGAAAGCGAAAGGTGAAGAAGAGGAACTACGTGCCATTCTTCAACACACGGCTGTACCACAACCTGAGACGCCTTTCGTCGATGCCGAGGTACCTTCCGTGTGCGAAGGCATGATCCCGACTGAGAGCCGGATGCGGGAAATCCGCACGTCCGGTTCGAGGAGCAGGGGCTGGAACCGGGTCTATGGGAGACGATCTAAGCACCGACGCGAAAGCGTGCGGAGGACGCCGCGTACCCTAAGGGCACCGCGCCAGCCCTCGACTCTACCATTGCGATCTGGCGAGGGGATGCTGCGCCCCCCTTCGAACCCCCGGCTTCCTGCGCCGCTGCCGGGGCAGCGGGCGGGCGGGGGGCGCCGCCCCCCGAACCCCGTCGCCGGTGCGCTCATGGCTGACCGCCGCACCGCCACCGCGCTCAGCGGCGCTCGATGTCCTTCCCGCACGGGACCCCTGGTCGGGAGCCCCGGATCGGCACCGCGCCCCCCGCGCCCGCGCCGGAAGCGCGAGGACGCCAGCCACATACGGACGCGGTGGCCTGCACATGGAAGCAAGCCTTTCGGTATGCATGCACCCCATTTGTCTCATGTGCACTTGCCGATCGGCACCGACCCTCGCCGATCCGCGTCCAAGATCCGCCTCCAAGGAGCTGTCTCAAACGCCATGTCGGGAAGCCCTCGATTCTCCGCGTAGATGTGGTTGATCCCCTACCGGTCGCGGATGATCTCGACGGGAGCCTGGATGCCGGGGAGGGTGAGGGTGGTGGTGGCGGCTGGGCCGGACGGGGTGGCGGTGAGAGCCGCCAAGCCCGGCCCTGGCAGTGGGGGCCGCAACGTCAGCCCTGGCGGCATCGGCTGGTGGCGGGGACTGGGTGGTGGTGGTGGCGGGCGCCGCGAGCAGGTCTCCCAGGGCGAGCAGGGCCCGTGGGTGCTGACAGTTCGGCATCGTGAGAGAATCTCCCGTTCTGGAGAGGATCGCGGTTGAAGCTGGAGCCGCATGCGTGGGCAAGCACCTGACTGTGGCAGGTAAGGCGCACCGTGCCTGTCGCGCTTCCCCGCCACCCTGTGCAGAGAATCACGCTGCAAACCGAACGGTGGTACGCGAGATGCGAACAGGGGCGTCCCGGTTTGCGGATTCCACGGTCGCTCGCTAGCATAGAGGTAACTAGCGCCACCATGACCACCCGGGTCGACCGGGGAGCCGACGGTGGTATGCGCTCCGCTTGCCGAATAAGGCCAAGCAGTTCTCATAACCCGAGACCAGACCATGAGGAAGCCCATCTTCACATCCTTCGCGCTTCTGGCAGTCCTCAGCGTGACCGCCTGCGAGCAGGGCACGCAGGACCAAAGCATGGAAGACCTGAGCCCGGCAAGCGTCGACCACTACCTGCAAGCTTCCTCGTCGGTGACGCAGTGCCCGGGGACGGCGCCCGAGGTGGTCGCCATGGACATCACGGACGCCGCCAGCGGAGTCGCCATTGCGGCCAACCAGATCACGGTGTCCGAAGCCGGAGCGTATCTCATCGTGGCCGCGCCTCAGGTCGGTCGTGAGGGCGGCGGTCCTTACGGCTGCTTCGATCTCTGGCTGCGCGTCAACGGGACCGATGTGGCCAACTCCAACGTCCAGCTCTGCCAGGACGAGGGGAGCATGGCCAAGGACGTCATCATCTCGCAGGGCATTGTGCCACTCGAGGCGGGTGACATGGTCGAGGTCATGATGTCCGTCAGCAATCCGGAGGCGAACATCTGCATTGAGGCGATTCAGCCGGAGGGCGAACCGCTGGTGCCTGCGATCATCTTCTCGATGATCAAGTACTAGGGGTCATCTTCGCCCGTCCAGCCCGCGGCAGCGGAATCAAGGCCGAGGTCGTGGCCTGGTAGTCGCGGTAGCCGGGGTACTTGGCAACGGACAACGCCTCGGTCATCCGCAAGGACGGAATGAACAGCGTCAGCCCGATGCAGTCCATGACCCGCCCAGTGTAGCCATTCGCCGGACGCCGCGACCGCGAACGGGTAGAATACCCACCACATGGCGATCTCGCAGAAGAAGTTCGGGTGATGGCCTGACAACGGCGGAGCGCGAGGAACTGCGTCGGCTGGCGCTGTGGCAGAGGAGGCCCGAGGCGGTGATCCATCACTCGGACCAGGGGGGCCAGGCCAGTCCCTCGCCGTCGAGCGCCGGTGCAAGACGGACAGCCGGAGCCGGATCGAGGCGAACCGCAGCCAAGTGTGTCGTCTTCGACCGAGGGTAATCTTCCGAGCGGTGGGGGCTTTCGCAATCCGCAGCGCTCCGCTTACTTACCACATGAACCGTGACGGAGCGCATCTGGTTGGCGCCGACCTCCCGGCCGCATTTTGTGCACCGAATCGGAACTTTGATCTCAAGAGGCGACGCCAATTGCGTCAACGCATGCAGCACCTCTCGCGGCGAATCTCTCATGAGTTCCTGATCGTCACCGCACTTGAAACATCTGCCTCTCATCGTGGCCACCTATCTGTGCCCCCGTGGTTGCGTACGTATGTTCACCATAATCGTGCAGCCGGCGCAGTTCGACGCTCCAGTCTCAACAGGAGGAAGATCAATTGAGACTGTCACGGAGGATGGCCGCCGTTGGGGCCTCGGCTCACGCGAATGTCTCGCCATTGCGCACGCTCTACTGCCCGTCATGATCGGTCAATGCCGCCTGCCCTGCAGCGGCGTCCGGGACAATACACCAACTCGTCACCGAACTCACCCTCCAGTCTTCGCCGTCGCCAGGGCCTCGAGCACAGCCATACCTCGCCGCAACCGTGACCGTGAGCAACTCATCACCCTCTATGCGCACGAGGGTGGAGTTCTGATCATCAGCTTGGTTACCCTCGGGAAATGCTGGCTGCTCGTGGTGAATGAAGATAAGAGCAGACGGTCCAACACGGCTGCGCCTGGGCTCCGGAAACGACAACCGAACCTGCCTACTAGCCCTTGTGAGACTCCTGTCAACGCCGGTTGAAAAAGTTACAAACGTGGCGGGTGAAAATGTTACACCCGGCGGAGGTGACGAGCCTCTAGTTCGTCGACTTCTCCTTTGCTCTTGCTCTCTTTCTCTTGGGGGGTAAAGGGCTCGGCTCCGCAGGAGGCGAGTGTAGGATTTTGGAAAGGTCGATGTGCTTGCGCATGCGGTAGCTGCTGCCGCGTATGTTGACGATATGACAGTGGTGTAGCAAGCGATCGATGAGTGCAGCGGCCATGACCTCGTCGCCCAAGATCTGACCCCACTCTTCGAAGCCTTTATTGGAGGTCAGCACAGTGGATGCGCGCTCGTAGCGCCGGTTGATGAGTTGGAAGAAGAGCATGGCGCCGGTCTGGCTGACCGGCAGGTAGCCGATCTCGTCGATGACCAGGAGCGAGGGATAGGTGAGGATCTTGAGGCGGCGTCCGAGCTGACCGGCGGTCTTGGCTTCTTCGAGCGAGGTGATGAGATCGGCCAGAGCGCCGTAGTAGACTCTGCGCCCGCTCTGCGCCGCCGCAATGGCAAGGCTGATCGCCAGATGCGTCTTGCCGACGCCCGGCGGGCCGAGGAAGATGACGTTCTCCTTACGCTCCAAGAAGCCGAGCTCGTGGAGCGAGTCGATCTGCTCGCGCTTGATCGAGGGCTGAAAGCTGAAGTCGAAGTCGTCGAGAGTCTTGATGGCCGGGAGCCGGCTCGAGCGCATGGCAGCCTGAAGGCGCCGATTATTGCGCAGCATGATCTGAGCACCGAGGAGAGCATATAGCCGGGCGTGGGGTGCGTCAAGGTTTCTCTCCAAGACTCATGAAGTAGCCTTGAAACCCATCCCCATCCATAGACGGATGACTCTCTCGAAACTGCTCCGCTCGCTCTGAATCGGCTTTCAACAGCTTGCTATGATAGGCGAAGAGAACCCGATTCGTGTGCTGCCTCTCTTCGTCAGGGAGATTCATGAACGCCAGGTAGAGCTTCTCTGCCCGATACACGCTTCTAATCCGCCTGATTCTCTTCGCGGTACGCGACCCGTCTCCATTAATGCCGATCCGATCCAACAACGGGTGGTAGGACAATGCGAACAGCAGTACCCCGACTAGAATCAGGGCAAGCTGCCCAGGCCATGCCTGGAAGAAGGGAACGGAGTCTAGCAGCATGCCCGCGCTCCCTTCCTCCGCAGAGAAAAGGGCCAAGCACCGCAACACCCCAGCCACCAAAATGCGGAAGCTGTCCCAACCGTAGTTGAAGGTTCCTGATAGGGGAGAAAGAAAAGTGGTGGCTCCGGGGGTCCCGGGCCGATAGGCTCGGGTAGGCAAAAACCCCAACACGGAGCCACCACGATGAAGAGAACGTACGAGGTAAGGGATCGGGCGGACAAGCGCGCGATCAGGGAGTTCCCGAAGCGGGAGGGGCAGTTTCTGCTTCCGATGCTTGAGCTCGTGGAGCAGACGGAGGTCGCGATCGACGAAGTCATCCAGGTGATGGGACGAGCGACGATCGAAGCGGTGCTGGAGATGAGCGCCGAGGGTGTGGCAGGCGTGAAGCAGGCAGGTCGGTCACGAGCGGAAGACGACACGGTGTGGTATGGCCGGCAGGGTGGTGTGGTTTACCTGTCGGACCGGAAGGTGCGTGTGGAGCGGCCACGGCTCAGGCGCCGGGGCGCCGGGGAGGGTGGCGAGGTCGAGGTGCCGGCGTACGCAGCGATGCGGAGACCGGGCGCCGTGGCGGATCGGATGCTCGAGGTCCTGATGGCGGGGGTGAGCACGCGGAAGTACGGCCGTGTGATCGGTGAGATGGCCGACACGGTCGGGGTGAGCAAGTCGGCGGTGAGCCGTGAGACGGTCGAGGCCTCGGAGCGCGTGCTGAAGGAGCTGATGGAGCGCCGGCTGGATGCGTGGGACCTCCTGGTGATCTACCTGGACGGGATCCAGATGGGCTCGCACCACGTGCTTGCTGCGGTAGGCGTGGACTCAGACGGAAAGAAGCACGTGCTGGGCGTGAGGGAAGGAGCGAGTGAACGCCGAGGTGACAGCGCGAGGGTGAACAAGACGGGTGTAGTTTCATGGGATGAAACGACCGGGGAGTTGTGAGCGGGCCATCTTCAGATGAGAGCTGGAGTCTCGAAGAAGCGGCGGACGCGCCGGGGTCGAGCGCGAAGAAGCCTGGACCCGGGCTTGTGGAGAGGCGGCGGCTGGAAGAACGTGCCCGATGGCTACGAAAGCGGCTTTCAGGACGCGGCGATCGAGATGGTGCTTGGAAGAGGTGTTCGGCCAACGTCACCCGCATCGCAGCGGGCTGCCGTACAACCACAAGCTCCGAACGGCTGTCATCTGCCGAACGCAGGATCAGCGCCGGCGCCTCCCGTGAAGCCGGGCAAGCGTTCGCCGCTTCATCGGGCGGCGATGAGCAGCTGGACGTACGAATGGTGCGCAGTCTGGCGAGCAGCGGCGCTCGAGCAGCTCGCCCAGATGGATGGACCGCCCGAGCGCGATCGAAGGCGACCCCTCGGCCTCGGCCAGAATCGGGAGTCTTATCGCGAAGGCCTCAGCGAGGCCGTGGAGATGTTCGCCGATCGATGGCCTCAACCGGATCTCGGCCTCTCCGCATACGCTGGGCTGCCGAGATCGAGAAGTGCGGCTGGGCTCGTGGACCAACCTCGGGAGGATCGCCCGACAGCGCGACCCACTCGGCGCTGAGGAGTCGTAAGAGCCTACGGGCGGAGCGCCTCAGAATGTTCACTGACCGCGGACCCGCAGCAGGCCTGGGCTCGTCCGACCGCTTCCGCCCGAGCACCCACTGTACGGTCCATCGTAAGCGAACTGACCCGAAGGGTGACCCACTGGAGAGAGCGCCGAGCGATGGCCTTGCGCTGGGCTGCGGCCTCGTTCGTGGAGACCGAGAAGAGCTACCGGGAGGATCATCGGCTACCACCAGCTCTGGATGCTCAGGGCCCACCTCGACGACCATGAACCGGTTGCCGAAATGAGAAAGGCAGGCTAACAAGGAGACTCTCCGGAGCCACCACCTTCAACTGTCAGCGGGACACCATCAAAATGCGCACCATGCCATCAAGCTACGCCCCGCCCGCCATTGCGTCACGTGCAGAATCACCCATGCACTACATCTACACCTTCCGAGGGGACGGCCGCACCCCGGTGGAGCCCGTGTCGGCCACGGACCAGCGGGCGGCCATCCAGGCCCTGCTGGCGACGCTGGCCCCGTCGGCGCTCGCAGTGCCCAGGACCGTGCTCGCTTCCTTGCCTCCCCGGCCGTCGGGTTACGGCCGCACCCGAGAGCTGTTCCCCCGCTACACCGGCGTCATGTTCGACGCGATCTCCCCGGCCGTGGTCGCGTCCGACCACACGATCTCCGAGCTGCTGGAGCCCGCGAGAGCTGCGCGGCTCGTCGAGCAGCACGCTCTCGACCCGGCGCTCCCCGGCCTCGAGGAAGTAATCGCGGGGACCCTGGCGGCGACGGGGCCGATGAGGGCGATCCACCCTATGAGGCCGAAATCCGTCGGGCCGTGCGCCGGGTGGCGATTGACCGGTTGATGGCGCTGGCGGACGGGGCGGCGATGCCCCAGGTGAGAGCCATTGCGACGGCCTACCTGGAAGGCGCCGGGAGGCTCTTCGCGGAGCAGAGCGCGGCGTTGACCCACATCGACGCCCCGTTCGACGCGCCGCTCGCGAGCGAGCGGCTGCTCGCGCTCGACATCAGCCGCTTCCTAGAGCGGCCGGTCGAGCCCTACGGCGTCCAGTCGGCGCCGGACGCGCCGCCGGGGGCTCCCATCGGGATGGGGGCGATGGACTTCCTGGGTGGCTCCGGGGTGGGCGTTTGGGGCTTGAGCGCGGCCGGCCGGGCCTGGAAGGCTAGCGGCCCGCGCGGGCTGCCGCTCGGAGCTGGCTGGCTCGATATGGTGGCGTCCTACTGCTCGTACCAGGGAGGGTGATGCGGTGGTAGTGGGAAACCGGCACTGGGCGCCGGCTTCCGAGAACGAGTCAGGGGGGGCGCCCGGCCCGCAGGCGCCCCCTCCCTCACGGCGTCTCTAGGATCGCCGCGGGTCAGTCGATGAGTTCCGACCAGCTGACAGTCGCGCCGAACCAGATGTGCGTGCGAGCGGATCTCGTCTGCGCCGTGCGCTTGCTGTTGGCGTCCTGGCTGATCTGGTAGTGAATCCCGGGCGCGATCGAGAGCGTCCCCGCGGTGAAGCTCGTGGAGGCGGAGAGGTCGAAGTGGGTCAGGCCGCTCTCCGCGAAATAGGCCAACTCTTCCGGGGCAGTTGCATTGGCCTCCTGGCCCGCGCTGAAACCGGCGGCGGCGCCGAAGTCGAAGATGGCGACCGAGTGGCCGACGCTGGCTTCGATGTAGGCACCTTTCACCTCCCCGACATCGTGATAGACCACGAGCGAGGGCGAGAGCGGGAGGGAGGCTCCGATGCTGCCGTAGAGCTCGGGCGAGTTGGCATTGCTGGCCCCTGGGAAACCCTGGAACGTTTGGAAGTTGACGCCGATGGTTACGTCGAGGCTTCCGAACCCCTGGGTATACTCTCCGAAGTAGTCGACCTGGCCAAGGCCGGCCTCGCCACGCAACGTGAGGTCGTCGGATCCCGGATCGGATACTTCAACGTTGCCCCAAACGCCGGCCGTGAAGGTCCCTTGGGACGTTCCCCGCGAGGCCCAAAGACGCGGCTGGATTACGAACGGGCTCGTGATGTTCAGTCCCCTCCAGACGTACTGGCTGTTCAGTGCTACCTCCGTACCGACTTCGATCTGTGCAGAGGCGGGCACCGCTGCGAGGAAGGCGATTGCGAGGGTTGCGGTCGTCACAATCTGGTTGTCTGACATTCGCTCTCTCCAAGAATTCTGAGTTGCGTTTCGCCAGCCCGCGGCCTGCGGCAGCTCAGTCGGCTCCGTTCCGGCACCGTCTCGGATCATTGACGCTAGGAGCGCTTCATATAGCCCCTGCGGCGCCTCCCGGCTAGCCGCTCGGATCGGTCCGTAGCCGTCGCTCCTTCTGGACGCTGAGAAGATACGCCCTTACGCGGGAGTCGCGTGGAACGGCCTGTGGGAGCTGCCTCAAGGAGCCACGCCGTTCCGCTCCGATCCAAGTTTGCCGATCGTCCTGCCGCCAGAGGACTCGCCGCCCCTGGCCGGAACGCTCCACCGGTCCGGCCAGCAGATTAGGCTAGAGCCTCTCGAGTCCCGCTGACAGTTGAAGGTCGAAGTGGCTCCGGACGAGTCTCCGTTAGGCTGCCTTTCTCATTTCGGCAACCGGTTCCTGGGTCGCTGAAACCGAGGTGGGCCCTGAGCATCCAGAGCTGGTGGTAGCCGATGATCCTCCGGTAGGCTCTTCTCGGTCTCCACGAACGAGGCTGCAGCCCAGCGCAAGGCCGGCTCCGATCTTCCAGTGGGTCACCCTGCGGGTCTTCTGTCTTACGCCCGACGTGGGTGCTGCGATCAGGTTGGTCGAGCCCGGCACTTCCTCAGCTCTCCGCGTAGTCGGGAGGCCGAGCCGGGATCGTGAGGAACATCTCGCTGACGGCCTTCGCGTAGGCTGGCCGAGGCCGAGTCGGTGGATTCGCGCTCGATCCAGTCGGGCAGATGCTGCTCGAGCTTCTGCTCGCCCTGCTTCGCGTGCAGCTTCATCGCTGCCCGGAACGCCGCCTTCACCTGAGGATGCTGACATCCTTCGGCAGATGACCTGAGCACGTCGCCAGCCCGCGGAGCTTGTGGTTGCGGCAGCGCTGGATCATTGGGTCAGGACCGAACACCTTCTCGATCGCCTTCCTGAGCGCTTTCGAGCCATCGATCACGAACAGCCGCCGCCTGCCCGGGTCCAGGCCGCGCTCGACCAGATCCTCTAGGAGCCGCGCTGGTCACGCTCGGCGTTCTCGATGTCGCGCCCAGCACGTCCTTCTTTCGTCTGAGTCCACGCCTACCGCGAGAGCACGTGGTGCGAGAATGGCTCCGATGTCCAGGTAGATCACCAGGAGGCCCCACGCATCCAGCCGGGCTCCATCAGCTCCTGGAGCACGCGCTCCGAGGCTCGACCGATGGTGGCTCACCCCCGTACGCTCGACCCCGACCTGTGGCCATCTCAGCCCGACGGCCGTACTTCCGCGTGCTCACCAACCCTCCATCAGGAAGCTTCCGAGCCACGGTCGCCGCGGTCTGCCGCATCGCTGCGTTCGACCTCGCCACCCTCCAGACCGGTCGCTACCTCCCCGGCGCCGAGCCGTGGCACCGCTGCGAGGAACACGCACCTTTGCGACAGGTAAACCACACCACCCTCGTCACAATCTGGTTACCACACCTGTCGTCTTCCGCTCGTGACCGACCTGCCTGCAGTTCACGCCTGCCACGCTGCCTCGGCGCTCATCTCCAGCACCGCTTCGATCGTCGCTCGCACATCCCATGACCTGGATGACTTCTCGATCGCGACCGCGGCGCTCCACGAGCCATCGGAAGCAGAAACTGGAGCCCCTCCCGCTTCAGGCTGATCGCGCGCTTGTCCGCCCGAGTCCCGGAACGTTCTCTTCATCGTGGTGGCTCCGTGTTGGGGTTTTTGCGCTACCCGCCTAGGGGTGTGGTGCCCGGGATTGATCCCCGGAGCCACCACTTTTCTTTCGCCCCTGACGAAGCAGGAACCTTCCACTACGGTCCGGCCAGCAGATTAGGCTCGAGCCTCACTCCCGCGAGCTCCAGTACGTGGTGGAAGCGGCAGAGGATGAGGAAGAGAAAGTGGCTCCCGTGACCGAGAAGATGGCTCTCAACAGCGACCGGACAGACGCCACCACCACCCTCAAGCGGGGCTCGTTGGGAATGCGAATCCATGGAGAGCCGGGCACCGATCGGCTGTGGCTCCGCACCTGGGACGAGGATCATCGGAAGCGAGAGTCTTTCGAGCTCCCCGAGTACTTTTCCATCGACCCTGCGTGGCGCGTCAAGGCCCGCTTCGAGCCCTACCCCGCGCCCCGGCCTCTGCCGCTCTGGGACGTAACCAACGGGACGATCGAGTACGAGACGCCAGGGGAATTGGTCTTCCGGAGGAACGGTCGGGAGCATCGCTTGGTTGCCGTGGCCGGCGCGAACGCCTCTCGGTACTTCATCCTGATGTGGGACTCGACCGCCACGTCGTCCACATATCAGGGAGGTCGGTATCTGGGCGTGCCGCTTGCCGACGAGGACGGCTGGACGACGATCGACTTCAATCGCGCCTACAACCCCCCGTGCGTCTTTACGGCTTTCTCCACCTGCGCGCTTCCTCCCCGTGAGAATCGGTTGGCGCTCACCGTGTCGGCCGGCGAGAAGAGACCCGCCGAGTCGCAGTATTGAGTCCTCGCTGCTCTCGCCGGCCCGACTCGCCCCGGAACCGGACACCTTCTACAATGGCGGGGACTCCGCACATCCTCATCGTGACCCGAGTACTCGTTCCATCGGATGGTTTGGATCGCGCGGCGTCCCGATTCGCGCAGTGATGCTCACCCATAGCACGCCGCAAGGGTGTGAAGTGGAGGGTCGGATTTGCGTGTCCAATGGAGCCAAGGCCTGCGAGGGTGTCCTAAGTTTAGTTGGAATTTGAAGTGACCTCCGACCTCGGGTAAGGTGGGTGTGAGGAACACAACACCGAACCATGAGAGGAAGGAGGCCACCAATGGAGAGAGTGCCACAGCTTGTACGTCGAGGCAAGAAGGACCGAAGGATGGGTGCGCCGAGTGAACTGGACTGGGAAGCGATCGAGGCGCTGAGGACCGAGATGCGCGTGGAATTGATCCAGGAATTGATACCGCTTGGGCTGGCGGAGGTGGGGCGGGTGCTGGACGAAGAGGTCGAGCGGTTGGCGGGTCCGAGGCACGCCCGCAAGGGAGAAGGAGAAGTGATCTACCGGCATGGGAGCAACCCGGGCTCGGTACGCCTGGGCGGGCAGCGTCATCCGGTCCGGGTCCCTCGGGTGCGAGGTCTGGAGGGAGAGGCGCGTCTGGAGTGGTACGAGCGCTTGCACTGGGCGGCGGGCGAGGTGGACGAGGGGTTGTTCCGCAAGGTCCTGCTTGGGATCTCGTGTCGTGACTACGAGGCCGCGGTGGAGGCAGTGCCGGGGGCGATCGGGCTGTCGAAGTCGACGGTGTCGCGGGAGTTCAAGAAGGCGACCGCCAGGCAGCTGAAGGCGTTTCAGGAACGTGAGCTTACGGAGCTCGACGTCGTGGCGCTCTTCCTGGACGGCAAGACGTTTGCCAATGACGAAATCGGCGTCGCGTTAGCCGTGACGATGGGGGGAGACAAGGTGTTTGCGGGATCTCGTTTCAGGGGGTCAGGTCAACCCGACGAGCCCACTTTGGCTTAGCCACGAGCTTGGGGCCGCTTGAGCCGATCGCTCACCTACCACACCACCCATGGCCGGCTGCAGGTAGAGTCTGAGTTTTTGCAACTGGATTCATCGCAACGCACAGGCTATCCTCGCTGGTGAGGGTGGCCAGCTTGCAACCATTGATCAACCATGCCTGACCCCGTCCAGCTTCCTCACCCACTGACATCGCAGTCGTCGAGGAGCCGTTCGCCGACCTACTTGACCGACCCGGATGCCTTGCAGCGAGTTCTTTGTCAGGTCGGAGTGCCGGACTGGGTGGCGTATCTATCGAAGGGCCCGTGAACGAAGCAACTGACCAGCAGCATCCAAGAGAAGAGTTCGCCGTCGACGTGGACCTCCAGCACCGCCTCGACAACTTCGTCAGGGCCTACCGGGTCCAGGGCCATAGGGACGCCCGCATTGATCCGTTGGAGATCGCCCCCGGCATGAGCCCCGAATTGGATCCGGGCTACTACGGCCTCCGTTCGCAAGACATGGACAGGAAGATCTCGCCGAAGACGCTCTCGGGCTGCGAGCTGGACACCCCTCGCGAAGTCATCGAACGGCTCCGTGAGACCTACACGCGTTCGATCGGCGTGCAATTCATGCACATCGACGACGTGGAAGTACGCGAGTGGCTCCAGCAGCGGATGGAACCCGTCGGCAATCGTGTCAACCTCTCATTAGCACGCAAGTTGCGAATCCTGACCAAGCTGACCGACGCCACCATCTTTGAGGAATTCATCCAAAAGAGATTCCTCGGCTCAAAAAGCTTTTCGCTGGAAGGCTGCGAGACCTTGATCCCGCTACTCGACTTGCTGTTCGAACGAGCTTGCCAGCAGGGAGTCAACGATATCGTTATGGGCATGGCGCACCGCGGCCGCCTCAGCGTCCTCACCAACGTCATCGGTAAGAACGCCCAGGAAATTTTCCGTGAATTCGCCGATGCGGATCACGTGCATTACGAAGGGCGGGGGGACGTGAAATACCATCTCGGCTACCAGACGAGATGGACGAGCTCCCAAGGCGGGGGCCTCCGGCTTTCCCTGTGTTTTAATCCGAGCCACCTCGAATTCGTCAATCCCGTCGCCGTCGGCCGCCTGCGAGCCCGGCAGGACCGGAAAGGTGACACTGAGCGAAGGCATGGCCTGTGCATTCTGCTCCACGGCGACGCCGCCTTCGCAGGAGAAGGCGTCGTGCAGGAAACACTCAACATGAGCCAGTTGTCGGGCTACTCTGTCGGCGGCACGGTTCACATAATCATCAACAACCAAATCGGATTCACGACGACCCAGTGGCAAGCGCGCTCAGCAATCTACGCCAGTGGCATAGCGAAGATGCTGCAGGTGCCCATCCTGCACGTGAACGGAGAAGACCCTGAAGCAACGGCCCAGGTTGTCCGACTTGCGCTCGACTTTCGAAACGAGTATCAGCGCGACGTCGTGATCGATATGTACGGCTACCGGAGGCGCGGCCATAACGAGCTTGACGATCCCCGCTTCACGCAGCCGCTGCTGTAGCAGGCCATCGAGCGGCGCAAACCGGTTCGAGAAGCCTACCTGCACCACCTCCTGCGCCAAGGCGGAATTGCCGAGGAGCAAGCTGAGCGGATCACGATCGAGCGGCGCGAACACCTTGAGAAGGAATTGGCTTCGGCGAGAAGCAAGGACTACATCTACGTCGGCGATCAGGTGACGGGCGATTGGTCAGGCTATAACCTCGGCGCGGACACACAAGTTCCCGAAGTCGATACCGGCGTGCCCGCGGATCGCCTCAGAGCAATCTTGCAGAAGTTAGGCAAGACGCCGGAGGAGATCGTTCCCAATCGACGTATCGTCCGCTTGCTCGGGCAGCGCACCGAAATGGCCGACGGCAAGCGACCGGTCAACTGGGCGGGTGCTGAGGCGCTGGCGCTCGGAAGCCTGCTGCTCGAAGGGTTTCGCGTGCGTGCGACGGGCCAGGACTGCGAGCGCGGCACGTTCGCCCACAGGCACGCTGTAGTGCGCGATGCCGAAACGGGATTCCCGTACGTTTCGCTCCAGCACCTCTCCCCACGCCAGGGTACGTTCGAGATTCACAATAGCCCGCTCTCGGAAGCCGGCCCGCTGGGCTTCGAATACGGATACAGCCTAGAATTCCCGGACGGCCTGATCATTTGGGAGGCGCAGTTCGGGGACTTCGTCAATGCCGCCCAGGTGATCATCGACCAATTCATTTCCAGCGGTGAGAACAAGTGGACCTTGTGGAGCGGATTGGTAATGCTGCTACCCCATGGATTCGAGGGCCAGGGCCCGGAGCATTCGAGCGCTAGGCTTGAACGGTTCCTGCAACTGGCGGCCGAGGACAACATCCAAATCGTCAATCCAACCACACCGGCGCAATACTTCCACCTCTTACGCCGCCAGATGGTTCGTCCGTGGCGCAAGCCGCTGATTGTGATGTCACCAAAGAGTCTGTTGCGTCATCGTCAGGTTTTGTCCGGCCTAGACGAGCTGTCGGAAGGGCGCTTTCAAAGGATTCTGGGCGATCCGCAGGTCGAGCCGAGCGGGGTTAGGCGCGTGTTGGCCTGTAGCGGCAAGCTCTACTACGACCTAAGGGCAGCTCGGGACGAGGCCGAGCGACAGGACTTGGCCATCATCCGCTTCGAGCAACTCTATCCCCTCAGCCTCGAAACGATCAATGATGCCTTGGCGCCGTTCGGCGACGCGGAAGGCTGGTGGGCGCAGGAGGAGCCGAGGAACATGGGCGCTTGGACGCACCTCCAAATGCGGTTTCCCGGATCGTTCTCACGCGTCGTCTGCCGCCCAGAGTCGGCCAGTCCGGCGACAGGATCTCCGGGAAGTCACAAACGCGAGCAGCGCCGGTTGGTCGAAGAAGCGGTCTTGATCGACTAACGGAAGGTCCCCCCTCCGTATTCCCGATCACCTATTCCACGATGTCGATCACTGATTCCACAGCGGAGGGCTGTCGTCTACGCACCGGCCAGAGGAGGCGGCTTCGGGACCGCCGAGAAGCTCGGCGTCGGGCAATGCCGGCAACGGTACGGCGTGAAGGATCGTGGCTCAGCCGCCCGAGTCCCGTCCTCGAGGCCGCTCCTGTCGCGCGAGCCGACAGCGTTCGCATCCCCAGAAAATTACCTCCGGGTCGTGACGTGACACCCTTAGTTGATCCGTTTATTCCATGACTCCTCAGAGTAAGGAGGAGTCATGAGGAAGAGTAGGTTCACGGAAGAGCAGATCATCGGGATCCTACGGGAGGCGGAGGCGGGCGGAGCGACGAAAGAGGTATGACGACGCCACGGGATCAGCCACGACACGTTCTATCGGTGGAAGAAGAAGTACGGGAGCCTTGAGGTCAGTGACGCGAGGCGGTTGAAGGCACTCGAGGACGAGAACCGACGGCTCAAGCGCATCGTGGCCGACCAGGCGCTGAACCTTCAGGTGCTGAAGGACCTGCTGGGAAACGAGTTGTGACGGCCGGGGAGCGGCGCCAGGTCGTCCGGAGGGTGCAAGCCGCCGGAGAAGGCCTCGGAGCGTCGAGTGGTCCGTTGGACAGGCTTCCCGCGTTCAACGATCCGGTACCGAAGCGAGCGCCCAGCTCAGGAGGGGTTACGTGCGAGGATCCGGGAGCTCGCGGGCGAGCGGCCTCGCTGGGGCTACCGACGCATCCACGTGCTTCTGCGCCGCGAGGGATGGCTGGGGAACCGGAAGCGGATCCACCGGCTCTACCGCGAGGAAGGGCTCGCGGTGCGGCGAAAGGGTCGGAGACGACGGAGCCAGGTACCACGACCGGTGCGTGACCCACTCGGCCATCCGAACAAGCGGTGGAGCGTGGACTTCATCATGGACACGCTGAGTACGGGCCGAGTGTTCCGGTGCCTCGCGGTGATCGACGAGTTCAGCCGCGAGTGCCTGGCACTCCACGTCGCTCACTCGATCCCTGCGGCGAGCGTGATCGAGGTGCTCGAGAGACTTCGGGAGGAACGCGGCTTGCCGGAGCGCGTGATCTGCGACAACGGCTCCGAGTTCACGAGCCGTGCCTTCGACGCCTGGGCCTACTCCCGGGACCTCAAGATCGAATACATACAGCCAGGCAAGCCGATTCAGAACTGCTTCGTCGAGAGCTTCCTCGGGAGCTTCAGGGACGAGTGCCTGAACCTCCACTGGTTCCTCTCCCTACGGGATGCGAGGCACACGATCGAACGCTGGAGGCAGGACTACAATCGCGTCCGACCCCACAGCGCCCTGGGCGATCTCTCACCTGCGGACTTCGCCCTCAACCACCACATGGAGTCAGGGAATAAACGGATCAACTAAGGGTGTCACGTCAGGTGGGCCGTACGTACGTCGGGGAATATTGGGACGCTTGGATTCATAAACTAAGTGCAACAAAACGCTCGACTGAGCTCCTGAACGAAGTTGAGGCGAGCTGGGACACCGTAGAGCTTCCTTCTCGACGAAAAGGAGGAAGTTCATGAACAAGTATCGCCAGCTCACCTCAGAAGAGCGACATACGCTCTCGACGCTGCGAAAACAAGGATACCAGCAGGCAGCGATCGCTCGGGTACTGGGTCGACATCGAAGTACGATCAGTCGTGAGGTGCGACGCAACTCGAAGGATCGAGGGGGCCGGGTCTATCGGCCTGACCTAGCCGACGACTACGCTCGGTGGAGACGCGGTAGATCGCGGCGCAATCGGCGCTTTGAGGCAGAGGATTGGGCGCTTGTTCTGATCGGCCTGAAGCAGCAATGGAGCCCAGAACAAATCTCCGGGTGGCTGCGGCGAAAGGGGAGGCTGTCGATAAGCCACGAGACGATCTATCGCTACATCTGGCAGGACCGGCGACGAGGAGGAGATCTCTATCGTCACCTTCGCGGATCACCGAAGCAGAGACGTAAACGCTACGGCCGCTATGACAGTCGGGGCCGGCTCGCGGGCAAGCGGCTGATCTCTGAGCGTCCGGCTGCAGCACAGAACCGCAGTCAGGTCGGGCACCTCGAAGGTGATACGGTCATCGGCAGCTCCGACAAGCACTGCGTCCTCACGCTCGTCGATCGTAAGAGCGGCTACGTGATGATCGGTAAGCTCGAGGCTCGCACCGTCGAAGCCACCAACCGTCGCGCGGTTGGCCTGATCCGAGCGGCCCCTCGCCCCACGCACACCGTCACGACCGACAACGGAACCGAGTTCCACGGCTATAAGACCATCGAAGCAGCCACGGGCTCCAGGTTCTACTTCGCCACGCCGTATCACTCCTGGGAGCGTGGAACTAGCGAGAACACCAATGGGCTCATCCGACAGTATCTACCGAAGCGCAAAAGCATGGATCTCATCAATCAGCGCCACTGCAATCGCATCGCCCTAAGACTCAACAACAGACCTCGTAAACGACTCGGTTTCCTCACCCCAAAGGAGTGTTATGAACTCAACTCATATACCTAGCCCGTGTTGCACTTCAAAGTTGATCCTGAGACGAGTAACGTACCGTGACTACTGCAGGTTACGCCCCCAGCTGCAGCCTAGCCACTGTCGGGGCGGACGGGATCGACCCTTCGCGGGGGAGTGCTCTCGTCGAGAATAGCTCTACGAGAAGACGGTCGAGAGCCAATCTGAGCACGATGGACCGTCAACTTGGCGTTGCGGCCTTTGCTTCTCTCGTCTCGCCGGCCAGGTACACTGCCCAGTCCGCTGGTGAATCTGTCCTAAGTTACTTAAATAATTGAAGTTATATTATATATCCAAGGTATTAGTCACCCTTTCGATCACCCTTTGCGAAAGGGGACCCGGAATCCTTGCCGCAGCGTTTGGCCGCCACCATCCTCAATCCTCTGGAGGCCGACGTGCCCCACGCCCCAAGGGGCCGTCGCTGACCCGAAGCGACGTGGAACAGAAACGACACGAGCATCTGGCGCCTTCGCTAGGGGTCGAGAATACCCTTACGGCTTCGACTACGACACGGTGAGGGGTGGAGTCGTTCTCTCGCCCTCCCCTTTTCCCTGAATCCTTGGACCACTACCGATTCTACTCGGACCCCGCACCCAGCGCGTCGGGCTGAAAGGTGCCCTTCCCCGGCTCGCCACACACGACCCGGAAACGCGCGGAGACGACCACCGCAGGCCCACGTGAGCGAGCAGACGGCAGCCGCTCGATCCGACGGCCCGGGATCCGTAAAAAGTAGTACTTCAGGCCGACTGTTACCGCCAGGTAGCTGATGCCCTCGAATCGCTGCGTGGTGTCGAATGGGGTGACGCAGTCCGCCTGCACGGGTGCATGGCTGCGGACGAGGTCCCACGTCGCCTCGTCGGTGATATGGCCGAATTGGGCCCAGCGCCCCGTCACGCCGACCGAGGTGTGCTCGGTCAGCGCGTAGTCGGCGCCGGCGAGCACCTGGAACCCAAACGCTTCTTGACGCACCGTCGTATCGAGGGAGCTGAGGGTGCCCGCCGCGGCGCGCTTGGCGGCGTCCGGCCAGTCCGGCTCAAAGTCGATGCGCAGGTACTCGACGTCCGGCTTCCGGATGAACTGGTTGGCATAGTTCAGGGTGGTGATGGCCACGCCGAGGCCGCCGCCGACGTACGGCGTCCAGGGCGACTCGTTCGGAAAGTCGTAGTACGCGTTGGCGAAGATCTGGTGGGCGGCGTAGTCACGGATCCACTCGCGCGGCGGCTGGTCGTCGCTCCACTCGGTGTCCTTGCCCTGGAGCGCCACGTCCGTGGTGGCCCCGACCGCCGCGGTGGCGGGCCCCTGGGACCGGGTGAGATACTCCACCTCGACGCGCACCCGGTCAGCCCGGTAGCCGAACAGGAGGCCGCTCACGACCCCGCCCCCCGGGTTGAACGCGTTGCGCAGGATGGCCGTCGGCGTGCTGGCGCGGCACGCCTCGTCGCTGGCCGGCGGGCTGGTCGATGCCGGATAGAGGAGCCGGTCGCACCGCGTCGGGTGGTTGACCCCGGTGACGACCGAGGTGAGGGTGGACTCGTTCGCCCTTCCCACCTCGAGACCGACATAGAAGCCGTCCTGGTCGGTCTGGCCGCGCGCGGGCCCTGCCGACCCCAGGAGTGAGAGGCCCAGCGCCGCAGAGAGGCCCGCGCGCGCCGCCGATCGTGCCCCGCCGCCGGCTGGTATCAGTCGCATGTTGGTGTTGTACCCGCGAGCACGCACGCCGGTCCTGGGGCTTGGTCAGGAAGGCATCGAGGCCCTGTTGGAGGCGGCGTCCGGGTCCTGGTCGGCGCGGGCGAGCACCCAGGAGCCAGCGAGGAGTTTACGCCTGGTGTCGCGCTTCCGTTCCCTGGTTGATTCAATGGTACGCAGCCGCGCGATCCGGTTGGCGATTTGCTGCTTTTGTTTTTCGAGCTCGGCGATCCGCTCATCCGCTGGTTTAGCCATAATCAGAGCGTAGCACGAGCCCTCTTGACGAGTTCACCAGAACGAGGAAAGCGCACTTATAGTTCATGCGAAACCTCGGGCTAGAGGATCGTAGCGGCGGCGCACACGGCGAGCGGACGCGGCTCCAGAATCAGATGCGGCGGCTCTTTCGTTGCACGGTGTCGCTGAGCGAGGGGAGGCAAGCGTGAGTGCGCTGATCGCCCGCCGGACGGAGGGCCACACGGTCCCGCTGGCAGCCTTTCGGCGGTACTTTGTGACCCCGGATGATAGCCAGCCAAGGACTATGCGCGCGCATGGAATCATGCGCAGCCCCTAGCGGGAGGAGGCGAGCCCACCCGCCTGATCTGGCATGGCTTGATTCAACTTACAGGTAAGGGGACCCGACAAGCTGAAGGGTACGGCTCACGATTGCCTCAGAAACCCCCAGGGCGAGAAGCCGCAAGAAGCGATCACGGCCGCAGAAGATGAACGGCACAATCCCTGCCGCAGCCGCCCGTTCGTTTTGTATATCCGAAGTGATCCACAACGTATCGGCGACCGGCTAACCGCAAGCGTAGCACTAGGTTACTGAATCATTCGTCGGTTCAACCAGGCCTGCGCGATCTGCTGCACTTGCCGTCCTACCATACCTGATGCTGCCGTGCTTAAAGGGCGGGGAAACGGCATCAAATGGCGGGTATGACTGGCAGGCATCTCGAACCCGGATCAAGGACCTGAGGTGCCCCCAGTTGCGGTACCACTTCCTATGTTAGACCCCGAGCCATCGGTGGTCCCTGGAGTTGGGGCATCCTGAGGAACCAGGGCGATGGTTTTATCGTCTCTGGGGCGGGGGGTAGTCCGCCGTGGGCACGATGGGGTCGGACGGTATTGTACAGCCGCCTCCACTGCTCGACGAGTACCGTCGCCTCGGGCAGTGTGTAGAAGATCTCTCCGTTCAAGAACTCGTCTCTCAGTTTGCCGTTGAAGCTCTCGTTGTAGCCGTTCTCCCACGGACTGCCCGGCGCGATGTAGAGGGTCTGGACCCGCAGCCTGGCCAGCCATCTCCGCACCAGTTTCGCCGTGAACTCTGGCCCGTTGTCCGAGCGCAGATGCTCGGGCGGACCGTGCCGAGCGAAGAGATCGGTGAGCACCTCGAGAACGTCGTGAGCTCGAGTCTTTCGACCGACCTTGATCGCCAGACACTGCCGCGTGTACTCGTCGAGCACGGTCAGAAGCTTCAGCGCACGGCCGTCATGGGTCCTCGTGCTTACGAAGTCGTAGGACCACACGTGATTCTTGTGCAGTGGCCTGAGCCGGATGCACGAGCCATCGTTGAGCCACAACCGACCCCGTTTCGGTTGCCGTCTGGGCACTTTCAGCCCCTCCTGCCTCCAGATACGCTCCACACGCTTGTGGTTCACCTCCCAGCCCTCGATACGCAGCAGGTTCGTGATCTGGCGATACCCGTACCTGCCGAACCGGCTCGCCAACCGTATCACGTCCGTGCGTAGCGCCTCCTCGTCGCCAGGTAGCTTCTTCACCCGGCGCTGCGTCGAGCGCGGCTGACCCAGTACGTGACACGCGTGACGTTCACTCGCCCCGAGTCGCTGACGTACATGCATCACGCACCTGCGTCGGCGCTCGGGGCTCAGAAGTTTCCCTTGGTCGCTTCCTCCAGGATCAGCTTGTCCACCGTCAGGTTCGCCACCGCTCGCTTTAGCCGTGCGTTCTCCTTCTCCAGCTCCTTGAAGCGTCGAGCTTGATCCACCTTCATCCCCCCGAACTCCTGCCTCCACCGGTAGTACGTCTGCTCGCTGATCCCCAACTCCCGGCTCACCATCGCCACCGTTTTGCCGTTCGCCAGACCCACCTCCGCCTCTCTCAATGCCGTGATGATCTGCTCCGGCGTGTGTCGTCTCCTACTCATTCTGACCTCCTCCCTGATAGCTGCGACCAAAGCCGCATCCTAACATCAACTTCGGTCTCGTTTCAGGGGGTTTGACGAAGAACGTCAGTTTGACGAAGAACTCTTCGTCATTTTCGACACCCACGGCAACACAGGACGTAACCCAATCTGTTAACCATCAACTGGCACCATTGTGTCAACCATCAGGTGCGCTGTTCAGATTGTCACCCATCATGGTTCAGAAAAGTGTTACCTATCATGGGTCAGCGTACCCGGATGTGAGCAAACACGCGGTTGCCTTCGCCCTTCCCAACGTAGAACGTCTCTCCGTTCCGAGGGTCAATGAGCCGATAGACATACTTCCGGAGTCGCCGCGAGACATCAGGCGGGAAGTCCTTGTGTCGTTCCACCGCGTACGTCCTCACTGGGCGCGAGGGCTCTAGTTCTAGTAGGCTGCTATTCGGCGGCCAAGAAATCGCGAACGTCGATGCCAGCCTCACGAAGAATCGCACGGAGGGTGCCCTCTGCCATGTCTCCAGTGTGGCGCGGTACCGTGACTTTCCGGCCAGTTCGCACGTGACGCCAAACCTCGTGGCTTCCCGGTCCCTCCCGATCGAACAGATAGCCAACGTGTCTCAGGCGACGCGCAACCTCCCGGTACCGGAAACCGGCAAGCCGCCCCACTACGGCACGCTGATGGGCACCAGTAGGTCGAGCCCGGTCTCTGGCTCGACGAAATCAATCAGCGCAGGCGGAAGCGGGTCGCCATGCTCGATGCACGACTCGGCGATCTTCCGGGCGAGACCCTGGGCAATTTCAGTGGCCTCGGCGACGCTGCGCCCTTCCGCGACCAAGCCTGGAACATCGACGCTCGTGGCGAGAAAACCGCCGCCGGCTAGTTTTCCGATGTGGAGTCGGATCGTTGCTTCGTTCATGATCGTTTCCGTGTCCGCCGCTGGGCTGATGCGTCAGGCGGCTTGGGTCAGAGTGCAATTCCAAGGCTCGCGCTTGATCCGGAGCCTGTCAACTTGTGCCCAGCTCGCGGGGCAGATAACCTATGATCAAAAAGAAACGACGTAGTCAGAAGCTGCCGGACGAGCCGAAGCCTCTATCTCTTGCTCCGACCGAGTATCAGCCAAGCAAAGCGGAGCTTGAGGAGACGGTAGACATGCCTGGATTGACACGCTCGAAGGTGCGGCAAGCGTTTTTGCGTCCGTTCCAATTCAAGCGTGATGAGCCGTCACGCTAACGGAGGCGCTGTAACTCTTGGATATAATCCCCCAAAGGATTGGGCGCATTCGGCGCGTAGGGCTGCGTGAGGTGTGGAAGCACGAAGCTCTTGACTTCACGACTTGGTTGGAGGCGAACGTCGATGTCCTCGCCGAGGCTACGGGCCTTCAGCTCAGCGGTGTCGAACGCGAGCAGCCTGCCGGCGCCTTCAGCGTCGATCTTATTGCCGAAGACGAAGACGGTCGCGCGGTTGTAATCGAGAACCAGCTAGAGAAGAGCGATCATGACCACGTTGGGAAACTTCTCACGTACCTCGTGGCAATCGAGGCACGGCGGGCGATTTGGATCGTAGCGGATCCTCGCCCTGAGCATGTGGGAGTGATCAATTGGTTGAATGAGAGTTCTACCGCGGACTTCCACCTACTCAAGCTCGAAGCCATTCGGATCGATGATTCAGAACCCGCGCCGCTCCTTACTCAGATCGCAGGACCGAGCGAGGAAACCCGTGAGGTGGGCCGGACGAAGAAAGAAATGGCTGAGCGAAAACGATTACGTTACCGTTTCTGGGAAGGCTTGCTCGAGCACGCGAAGTCAAAAACTCAGCTGTACGCGAACATCAGACCCAGCCCAGCCAACCACCTCGGGGCAGGAGCGGGGATCGCTGGATTTGGCTACAACTACGTGGTTCGACAGCATGATGCTGATGTCATGTTGTACATCGACACTGGGGACAGTGCCAAGAATCAGCGCATTTTCGAGGCACTCGTCCTCGAGAAAGAGAAAATCGAAGGTGCGTTCGCCTCGCCCCTCTCTGCCAACGTACGTGAGACACAGAGCACGCAAAGAATTAGAGTAGGGCGAAGGCAGAGAAAACGAACATGTTGGGACTGCGAGAGAGAATGGAAGAGAATGGTAGTGCCCCTCGAACCGGGGGGGCCAAGCGAAGCGCGGCAGCTCCTGCGGACCCGGAGGTAGTAGATAGGCCGCTACGCCGGCGTTCAGTCCGTCGTACAAGCTGCGGATCGTCGAAGAAGCGGACCGGTGCACCGAGCCCGGCGAGGTGGGCCAGCTCCTGCGGCGCGAGGGCCTGTACTCGTCGCACCTGACGACGTGGCGCAAGGCGGCGCATAGCGGGTCGCTGAAGGCCCTGTCGAAGAAACGCGGCCGCAAGCCGGAGCGAAATCCGCTGGATGAGAAGGTACGCAAGCTGGAGCGGCGAAACGCACGGCTCGAGAATGAGCTCAGGAAGGCACACCTGATCATCGACGTGCAGGGAAAAGTTGCGGGGCTGCTGGGGATAAGCCTCGACGACGGGACGAACTCTTGAAGGCGGCCGATGAGCTGGCTAAGCACGTCGGTGTAAAACCGGCGTGCGCGGCCCTCGAGGTCTGCCGATCGACGTTGTACCGTCGTCGAGGCCCATCGACCGGGCAACGGCAGCCCCGCCCGACGCCCGCCCGGGCATTGAGCGAGACGGAACGAGGCGAGGTCTTCGACACGCTGTGTTCGGAGCGGTTCGTGGACCGCTCACCCGCCGAGGTGGTGGCCACGCTGCTCGACGAAGAGGTCTACCTGTGCAGCGAACGCACGATGTATCGTGTTCTGGCCTCCGAGGTGCCGGTTCAGGAACGCCGGGCGCAGCGCACCCATCCCGAGTACAAGAAGCCCGAGTTGATGGCCACGGCGCCGAACCAGGTGTGGTCCTGGGACATCACGCGGCTGCTGGGGCCGAAGAAGTGGAGCTACTACTACCTGTACGTGATCCTGGACATCTACAGCCGCTACGTCGTGGGCTGGATGGTGGCGGACCGGGAGAACTCGGCCCTGGCCGGCCGGTTGATCCAGCAGAGCTGCCTGAAGCATGGCGTCCAGCCCCGGGTCCTGACCCTGCACTCGGATCGGGGAGCTCCAATGACGAGCCAATGCACCGCTCAACTTCTCGCTGACCTCGGCGTGACCCGCTCGTTGAGCCGGCCTCAGGTCTCGGATGACAATCCGTTCTCCGAGGCTCAGTTCAAGACCTTGAAGTACCATCCCTCGTTTCCCGGACGGTTCGGAGACCAGGGCCAGGCCAAGACCTTCTGTCGATCGTTCTTCCGTTGGTACAATGCCGAGCACAGGCACGGGGGCATCTCGATGCTGACCCCCGAACAAGTGCACTTCGGGCGCGCCGACAACGTTATCGCCCGCAGGACAACCGTGCTCAACACGGCATGGACCACCCATCCCGAACGCTTCGTCAGAGGCGTTCCCAAACCCAAACCGCTCCCGGAGGCCGTCTGGATCAATCCTCCCACCACACCCCTCTCCACACAGGAAATTGCTCTTTAATTAATCCCGTAGAGTGTCCCATTGTCGTTGACAGGTTCCGGAATACATGGCTCACCACGAGATAGAACGACTCGCCCAGATCGTGCAGTTTGAAGGAGTACGCGTAGTTGTCGAACTCACTGAGGTCGGAGATCGTAACTCCAAGCTGTACACCGACATTCAGTATCGGGTCGCCGAGCCCTAAGCCCGCTCCGACCACTCCATCCGAAGAAGGAAGCCAAGGATTACGCTCCGACACGCCGACCCCGGCGAAGACGGCTCCGTAGGCCGCCCCCCACCCGGTAGGTGTCATGACGGACTTGGCCCCCTGGTTTGGGAGCCTGAGGCTCAAGAGCCACTCCGGCACCGTCTCCTGGCCCCGTATGCCGGCGGGAGCACTCAGGAGCGTGGCTGTGAGCAGGAACACGGACAGGACGCTCGATGCCACCGCTCGCCTCGCGTGCGGAACTCCGAGAGCAGGATTCACCGACAAGTCGACCCCCGAGGGCCGATGGGCCACGAGGGTCGCCTCCAGCAGGGACATCGCCGCATCCCCTTACCCTACATATACCGGTCGATCGATCAATAGTCAGTCGAGAAATACCCGGCGATGTAGGCCTTGATCACCGTCTCGAAGTGGGGCGTGCCGGGCTTGTGTCGCAAGCCGCTCGTACCGTGTTCTCGCAGCCCCGCGGCTACGTCCTCGAGGACCGAGGCCACCTGCTCCGGCTCGAGATGCACGCCGAAGCCGACCGCCTCATGTTGGGCCGATCCGTCCATGCCCACGACGACTCCACCCTCGTCCTGTTCGATCGGTTCGTCCGGAGAAATCAGCGCGTCACGGAAGCTATCACGGACGAGGGGTTCGTCTGGCGAGATGAACGCTTCCTCCGGGATGTCGCTGTCGTCGAACTCCCTACCGTCGGCGTTCGTCGACCCAGCGTCCACCAACTCGGATTCGGTTCCGGCATCGTCGCTCATAGGTGCTCTCCGACCGACTGCGGGATTCTGCTGCCATCATGGTCAATATAGGGTCGGGACCGCCCCGTAACCAAACGTATTTCTCAAAGGACGAACTCGATAAGCACAAAGCCCAGCACCACGAGGAGACCAAACGCCCAGGTGAGAAGGTTGAAATATCGGTCGATAAAGGAACTGATCGAGGGTCCGAACCGATAGATCAACCCGGCTACCACGAAGAAGCGCAAGCCGCGGCTCAGCACGCTCGCGAGCACGAAGACCGGGAAGTTGATCGCGAAGACACCGGCCGAGATGGTGAAGACCTTGTAGGGAATCGGTGTCAGCCCAGCCAGAAAGACCGCCCAGAAATCCCAGCGCAGGTAAAGGTCCTGCACGCTGGCGAACGCCTCCGGCGTGACGCCGGGCACGTAAGTGAAGAACCAGTCGGAGACGCCGAGCCAGAGAAGCGCTCCGATGCCGTATCCGATCACTCCACCCACCACGGAGGCGGTTGTGGCCACGGCCGCGAACCTCAGCGACCGCGGAGCGGACCCGAGGCACAGAGCCATGAGCAGCGGATCGGGAGGGATGGGAAACACCGACGACTCCGCCAACGCCAGGAGAGCCAAAGCGGGCATCCCGTATGGTGTATCCGCCCAATGCAGCACCCAGTCGTAGAGTCGGCGGATGGGTCCCGGGCGCCTTTCCGCCACGAGAGAGGTCAAGCGCCCGGCTCCGGATGCTCGGAGGGCCATGCAAAACGGCCGAGGAGGGGAACGAAGGTGCACCGTTCCTGGATGACCCCTTCTTCGATCTGGTCATCCTCCCGGCGGACGAGTACAAGGTGCTGCTCTTCCTTGGATCCAACGGGAATGAGCATGCGTCCCCCCTCCCCCAGTTGATCGAGGAGAGCTTGCGGAATCGACGGAGACGCTGCGGACACCACGATGACGTCGAACGGGGCGTACTTCCGCCATCCGATCGTACCGTCTCCCACCATGAGGGCCACGTTCCTCAGCTTCAGCTCATCCAGGGCCACCCGTGCACGCGCCGAAAGCTCCCGCACACGCTCCACGGAGTAGACCCGGTCCGACGTGAGCGCCAACAGGGCCGTGAGGTATCCGCTTCCGGTACCGATCTCGAGTACGGTGTCATCGGGTGTTGGCTTGAGGATGGACAGGTAGAGTGCCTGTAGCGACGGTTGCGACGCCGTCTGCGAATAGCCGATGGGTATCGGCGCGTCCTCGTAGGCCCTCGGCCACACGCCTTGCGGGAGGAACAGATGCCGGGGTACTCGATCGAAGAGCTGGAGCACTTCGAGGTCGTCGATCCCCCGTTCCCGGATCTCTTCGATGAGCTTGCGCCGATACCCGACGAAGCTTCGATCGTCTAGAGGCTCAGCTGCCACCCACGAATCTCCTCCAGGAGCTGGTAGTTGGTCAGATCGAGGTGCAGCGGCGTCAGGGACACGTACCCTTCATGCACCGCCCCGAAGTCCGAGTCCACATCACCGCTCCAAGTGATCTCGCCACCGCCGATCCAGTAGTACTCCCGCCCCGAGGGATCGAGGGCTCTCGTAAGGCTATCGCTGTATCGGCGCTTACCCAGAGACGTGACACGGACGCCCTTTACGTCGGCAGGCTCGACCCCCGGCAAGTTGACATTGAACAGCGTGTCCTTGGGGAACCGGTCCTGGTTGACGATTCCCCTCAGGAGCTCCGTGAGCAGCGGTTCCCACGCCTCGATCCCCTCGAAAGCGTCGCCGGCATATGAGATGGCGATGGCGGGTATTCCGATGACGGTCGCTTCCATGGCGGCGGCCACGGTACCCGAATAGAGCACGTCCTCGCCCATGTTGGGCCCGTGATTCACACCCGACAGGCATATGTCGGGTCGCTCGGGCAGGAGCTCGTTGACCGCCAAGATGACACAGTCCGTGGGAGTGCCGTCAACGACGAGCGAGCCATCCGTCGAGCGTCGGGCCCGCAACGGATGATGAAGCGTGAGGGAGTGGCTGGTGGCGCTCTGCTCGCGGTCGGGTGCGACGATGGTGACGTCGCCGAACGTGCGCGCGGCCGAAGCCATGACGCGGATGCCCAGAGCGAGGTAACCGTCATCGTTGGTGCACAGGATCTGCATCAGGACGGAAGTCGACTCGGCGGGGCGGTCAGCACCTCTCTCAGGTGATTCAGGTCTTGCTTCATACTCCCCAGGAACTCATGGTCCAGCACGTCCTTCTTCCCCTCGGCCATCTCGCCGCGCTGCCGCATCTCGTGCAGCTTCTGTCGCGCTCCGTCGATGGTGAACTTCTTCTCGTAGAGCAGATGCTTCACCAGCAGGACCAACTCCACTTCCTTGGGACGGAACACGCGGTTTCCAGCCCGGTTCTTGGTGGGGTGAAGGAGCTCGAACTGAGTCTCCCAATACCGGAGAACGTGAGGCTTGAGGCCGGTGAGCTCGCAGACGTCACCGATGGAGTAATACTCCTTCTTCGCGATGGGCTCATCCATGTCCATTCCCCCGTCGATTGCGGTCCCGGTAACGCCGTAGCCCTGCTACGACTCGTCGTCGCTCCTACTCTGAGCCTCGCAAGACCGGGGCACCTGCGCCGCAGGCGCGGGTCGCGCGACCCACTGTATTTCCTCAACAGCCTTCTAGTACCACTCTTCGGGTTTCGGATCGCGCTCCATGAGGTTTTGCAGAGCCCGCTGAGGTTGGGTGCCCATGACCAGGATTCCGTAAACCTCTTCGGAGATGGGCATCTCTACCCCATACCGCTCCGCGAGATCATGCACAGCCTGCGCCGTCTTCACCCCTTCGGCCACAGCGGTCATGTCCCCGAGAATGGTCTCGAGCGTCTCCCCCTGACCCAGGCGAAACCCGACCGTGCGGTTCCTGCTGAGCGACCCCGTACAGGTGAGGACGAGGTCGCCCATGCCGGCGAGGCCGGAGAATGTGGACGCCTGTGCTCCCATGGCCACCCCTAGCCTGCGGATCTCCGCCAACCCACGCGTCACGAGGGCTGCCAGCGTATTGTGACCGAAACCCAAGCCGGCGGTCACCCCGGCCCCCAGCGCTATGACGTTCTTGAGGGCCCCACCGAGCTCCACACCGATCACGTCGACGCCCGTGTACACACGGAAGTAGCCGGTCTGGAATAGTTCCTGTACCTGTCGGGCCGCGTTCTCTGAGCGGCTCGCAACGGCGACGGCCGTCGGTGCCTCTTCGGCCACTTCACGGGCGAAGCTGGGGCCCGACAGGGCGCAGAAGCCAGCCATCTGGCGGGGACTCAGAACACCGGTCAACACTTCGTCCATCCGCCGCAGCGTGGACGTCTCGATGCCCTTCGACGCGCTGACCACGAGCACGTCTTCTTCCATATACGCCGCTGCCTCGCTCATTACGGAACCGACGAACTGGGACGGGCTGACCGACAACACGACTCCAGCCCCGGACAGTGCCGTTTCGAGGTCCGCTGTGCACTCCAGATTCAACGGGAGCTTGACGTCGGGTAGGTAGGTCCGATTCTCGCCCAGCCCCTGGATTTCCTCGGCGACCTCAGGCTCGAACGCCCACAACCTCACCTCGCGCCCCTTTTTGGCCAGGAGCGCGGCCAGGGCGGTTCCCCAACTGCCGGCGCCGATCACCGCCACTCGCCTCATGCCGAATCCCCCGTCCGGGGCCTCGGTCTACCAAAGCCTGGTTCCTCACCTCTCATCAAGCGCGTGATGTTCGAGCGGTGTGACCACATGACGAACGAGGCCAGCCCCACCGAAAACCAGAACGTGGCGGCTCCGCCCCGGTGCGGCGTGAAGTAGACGGCGACGGGCAACACGATGGCCGCCGACAGAGAGGCGAGCGATACGATCCGCTTCGCCGTCACCACGAGCAGCCAAGTCAACAGACCGACGAGGAGCGCCGTCGGCGCCACGGCCAAGAAGACGCCCCCACTGGTGGCGATCCCCTTTCCCCCCTTGAACTTGACCCAGAAAGAGAAGACGTGCCCGACGATAGCCGCACCGCCATACGCCAAGGCCCACGCCCAAGGCGCATCGCCCTGGATCTGCGGAAAGTACCAGACGGGAAACCAGCCCTTCAAGACATCAACGACGACGACCGGCAGGGCCGCCCGCCATCCCAAAACACGGCACGTATTGGTGCCCCCCAGGTTGCCGCTTCCCTCGGCCCGCAAGTCGACGCCGTAGACGCCCTTCCCGACCACGTGACTAGTGGGCGTCGCACCGGCCACGTAGGCCAGCGCCGTGAGGACGTACGGGTTCACGAAGGTCAGTTCTTCCTGAAGCGGATGCGGATCGGACTTCCCATGAACGCCCACCGGTCCCTGAGGCTGTTGTGGACGTAGCGAATGTAGTGTTCGGGCAGGGCCTTCGGGAGGTTGGCAAAGAAGACGAAAGTCGGAGGTGCGACCGAAACCTGCGTGCCGTATCGGATCTTGATCCTACGCCCCCGACTGTGCGGAGGTGTCTGACGACGCAGGATTCCCGACAAGGCCTCGTTGACGTCGGACGTCGCGATTCTGCGGTGTCTTTCTGCCTGGACCTCGAGGATCATGTCCAGACACGTTCTGACTCTCTGGCCGGACAGAGCCGACGTGAAGACAACGGGGATCCACTTGAGAAACGGCGCCCGGTCCCGCAGCTCTTTCTCGAATTGAGGAGCGGTCATCGTGTCCTTCTCGACCAGGTCCCACTTGTTCGCCACGATGATGACGCCCGCGCCGGACTCCCACGCCTGTTCGGCGATCCTGAGGTCTTGTACGTGCAGCGGCTCGGTCGCGTCCACCAGCACCAGACACACGTCGGCCTCGCGTACGACCTTGCTGGTTCGCAGGACCGCATAGTACTCGACCGAATCCTTGACCTTCGATTGCCGCCGGAGCCCGGCGGTGTCGACGAACACAAAGGCCTTTCCGTGGTACTGTAGGGAAGAGTCCACCGGATCTCGCGTGGTCCCGGCCACTTCGCTCACCACGACGCGTTCTTCACCGAAGAGGCGGTTTACGAAGCTCGACTTGCCGACGTTCGGTTTCCCCACGACCGCCACGCGAGTCACGTCTTCGTCCTCCTCGACGTCCTCCGGCTCCGGAAGGCTGGCCACCACGGCATCCAACAGGTCGCCGGACCCCTTCCCCGAGATGGCGCTCACCGGCATCGGCTCGCCCATCCCCAAGCTCCAGAAATCCAGGTGGCTCTGGTCTCGAGGCAGGTTGTCCATCTTGTTCACCACGAGCAGGACCGGAGGCCCGCTCTTCCTCAAGATCTCCGCGAGGCGCTCGTCGAGAGGATGTACGCCGGACTTGCCGTCCACGAGGAAGATGATGGCGTCGGCTTCGGCCACCGCGGCGTAGGCCTGCTCGCGGATGGCCCGATCCAGAGGTTCGTCGCTACCCTCGATCACTCCTCCCGTATCCACCAAGAAGAAATGGTGACCCGCCCAATCCGCCTTGGCGAAGTTGCGATCTCGGGTGACCCCGGGCTGGTCGTCCACGATGGCTACCCGCCCACCGACCACACGGTTGAAGAACGTGGACTTTCCCACGTTCGGCCTCCCGACGACAGCCACCACCGGCATGGCCTTGCTCATGAGTCGACGGAGCCGACCGTTCCAAGGCACTCCAGCAGGTCGTAACCGGTCACGACTTCGGCCGGGGCCAAGGCCGCTCGCACCTCCGAGATCGGAAGGCTGTCGATGAACAGGTCATCGGCATTGAGGGCCTCGGCCGGCAACAAGATCACCTCGTCTTCGCTCGTGTCGCCCACGGCCCGGACGATGTCTCGACCCCCGAGGAGCCCGGCGACAGTCACACTCTCTCCGTAGAAGTCGTTCACGACTCCCAACACGCGTACCTCGGATCCGGTAGCCTGGGCGAGCCGGGGGGCTCGATCCCGAAACAGCCGCTCCATGCTCCGTCCGGTCACGATGCGAAGTATGCGTCCCGGAATCGCCGGCGCGTCGGGCAGTCCCTTCTCGAAGTCACGAACGAACCGGTTGAGCGCGCCTACACCGTTCTCCGTCAGGGAACCCTCGTCATAGTACGAGTCCTCTGGAAAGTCGCCGCCCGCGATCAGATACATCTCGTCTGCGGAGTAACACCAACCCCGGCCCCTCTCGCTCAGGGCCCTCTCTCGGGCACGATCCACCTGGGCGATGACGGCGAGCGCATGGTCCGGAGTCAGCAGGGAGACCGGACGCCCGAGGTTGTACTTGGTGAGGCCCACGGGCACCACGGACAGCGACCGGACGCCCTCCCCCAGGTCGTAGAGGTCGGTGATGGTGCGGTCCAGGTGGCGTCCGTCGTTCCATTCCGGGCAGAGTACGACCTGCGTGTGCACCTCGAGCCCGTTGTCGAGAAGATAGCGGAGCTGCTCCATGATGAGGCCGGCCCGATCGTTGACGAGGAGACGCTCTCGGACCTCGGGCTCGGTGGCATGAACGCTCACATACAACGGGCTGATCCTCTGCTCCACCAAACGCTCCATGCCTCGCGGGCCCACGTTCGTGAGCGTGACGTAGCTCCCGTAGGTAAACGAGAGCCGGAAGTCGTCGTCCCGGAGCCACAGCGTCTCACGCACGTCCCTGGGATTCCCGTCGATGAAGCAGAACACACACTTGTTTCCGCACTCGCGAATCGCGTCGGGAGCTGGCACGATGCCCACGGGCTCGCCGGGCTCACGCTCGATATCGTAGAACACCGAATCACCGTCGGGATTGACGGTCTCGAGCTCGAGCGCGCTATCGGCCAGGAGGAACGTCAGATCGATGCCGTCGCGGACTCGCTGCCCGTTGATCCGGACGATACGGGTCCCGATCTCAAGGTGGAGTTCGTCCGCAATGCTGCCGGCTTCGATCTCTGCGATACGTACCACGGAGGGGGTCCTCTGTCGGGGGAGGGGTTGGAACCATTGGAATCTCAACAAATTCACCCGATTATGGTACAGGCCGGACGAAATCGTTCGGCGGGAGCCGGAACCACGTGGGGAGGATTTGCGTAGCTTGGGCACATGAGCACGGAACGCGATCGAACGGGCTGGGGCCGGACAGTGGCGCGCGGTGTGAGCGCCCTGCTCGGTGTCGCGCTTGCGTCGGCGTGTGGTGAACAGGTCGATCAGATCCGGAACGAGTTTCGGGACCTGACGCCCCACGAAGCCTACTTCGAGTCGCTTCGAGCGGTGGGCCTGGCGGAGACGGCTCTGGGTATCGCGTGGGCCGAGGCCGCCGCTGCGTCCCTGGATGAAGCTCCCACGGTCGGTTTCCCCTACGAGGAAGAGGGTTTCCTTTTCCCCGAGTCTCCCGGGGCCAGGAGTTATCTGGTGGAACTCAGGCGCGGTCAGCGCCTTTCGCTCGATGTCGAGTTGGACGGCGATGGGCCAACGCGGTTGTTTCTCGACATCTACCGGATGCAGAGTGACTCCGGCCGGGCTCCCCTCCCGGTGCTGTCTTCCGATTCCGTACGGGGCATGGTGGAGTACGTGGCGAGCCGACGGGCCAGTTACGTGGTCCGCTTGCAACCGGAACTCCTCCGTGGCGGTCACTACCGCGTCGTCCTGAGGGTCGACGGATCCATGGCCTTCCCGGTGGAGGGCCGGAACACGCAGGCCATCCTGAGTGTCTTCGGCGCGGACCGCGATGCGGGACGACGCAGCCATCACGGCGTGGACATCTTCGCACCGAGAGGAACCCCGGTACGGTCCGCCACCCCGGGTCGAGTGACGCGAGCGCAGAATACCAAGATCGGAGGCAAGGTCGTTTGGGTCCGAGACTCGGAGGAGGTCCACTCGGTGTACTACGCCCATCTCGACAGCCAGGTGGTGGAATCCGGCGCCCTCGTCGAAAAGGGCACCCTGCTCGGATTCGTGGGCAATACCGGCAACGCTCACGGTACCGCACCGCACCTCCACTTCGGCGTATACCGACGACGCGAAGGACCGATCGATCCATATTATTTCTTGTTCAAGCCATCGCAGAACCTGGCCACGACCACCGCTCCGGTGGACCACCTGGGTGCATGGACCCGAACGGTCAATCAGGGAATCCGGCTTAGAGGTAGCCCGAGAAGCCAGGCGCCGATCGTGGCCGAACTCGGCGAACACACGCCTGTTCGTGTGCTGGGAGCGGCCGGGTCGTGGTATCGAGTGCGCCTCCCTGACGGTCGTGTCGGGTTCGTGGCCGCGCGCCTGACAGAGGCCGTGAATGAACCCCTCCGCAGTCAGGTGGTGGCGCAGACGTCACCCATGGTGAGCGGCCCGAGTGTCGGCGCACCCATGATGGAGGCGGTCGAGGCAGGCACGGGCGTTGCCGTGCTGGGGACGTTCGACGGCTTCCTGTACGTACAGTCGCCGGCCGGAAATACGGGTTGGATGGCCAGCGAGCCCACGACGTTCCCGTAGGGGGGGAAGGTCCTCCGCCAAGCTCGTCCCTCAGAAACCCCAAATCTCACTGTCTGGAGCGAAGGTCATCCAGGCAAACCAGAACGAGATATAGGCCTCCTCGATGGGCGTGAGTGCCTTCCCCTCCATGGCTCCCGAAAGACCCATCCCTCCGAGGCTCCACTCACTGCCGGTCTCGACGTCGTAGTATCCGTCTTCTCGCACCTCGAACGTCAGGGCCTGACCGTCGATCGAGGGCCAGAACCCCAGGGCCGACTCCGCCGCTCCGTTCCAAAACACCACCAAAGGCTCCCCGTCTACGGTCTCGTGAACGACCTCGGGGACCTCCCGCTGGAACAGCCCAAAGGGAAAGCCGATCCCACCGCTATCCCCGGACGGCACACCCAACACCCGCTCCTTCGGAGGGCGACGGTCATCGAAGGGAGGATGGGGATAGATCGTGCCTTCGTGCAGACGTTCGTACGCACCGTACGGGTACATCTGATAGTCACGATCGAATCCGGTCGTACCCGAAATCACCTTGGTGTCCGGGTGTAGCCGCACCCAGGTGCCCCACTGCATCTCGACGGACGGGTACATCTCCAGGGACTGTGCATCGCGCGGTCCGCACCGGGCTCCACGCATCATCTGCGGCCACAGAGACGTCTCTCCCTCGGTCGCACGGTCGTACATGACCAGGTTGTTGTGGAAGAGCAAGCCCGACACGCCGAACTCCACCCCCTCGGCCGACGTCCGATCGAACACCATGCTCGATCCGGTGAGAGGACAGTACGTAACCGACAGCGCCGGCTCGAGGTCGTTGAAGTTCACGATCTCGTGCCACCAGAGGATGTTGTGCGGGATCGCAATGTGCTCCGCCCCCGCCCTGACCCCGATGATCCTGTCGGTGGGTCTCAAGTAGGAAGCATTCACGTCCGTCGACTTGACGAGGACGGGGTTGCTGAGGGCGGGAATGCCGTCCCGCCCCACTCCACCCGAGAAGATCAGTCCTTCCGGAATGCTGCACTGTCCCACGTCCTCGCCCTCGTCACGCACTCCCTAGGGTGCCTGGGAAGAAGTACTCGTCGCCGGAGCACGCGGACAGAAAAATCACCGCGCCGAGGAGTACAAGGAGGGCGTGGCGTGAAAAGCGAGAGGCTCGCTCGGTGCGGCGGAACGTCATCGACTAAGGCCCGGATGAGGTCGCGTCAGGACTCGTGAATCCGAACCCCTCAGTCCCCGTCCTCGGTTCCCCGGAGCACCGCTAACGACCTCACCGCGCCGGTGTCTCCTCGTTCCAGTCGGCGTTGGGTAGCGAGAAGTGAAAGGCGGCTCCCCCATCGGGGTTACGGTCCGCCCAGAGTCGGCCAGCATGGGCCTCGATGATCGATCGACTGATGGAGAGGCCCATTCCCAAGCCATCGGGTTTCGTCGTGAAGAATGGGTCGAAGATCGCGTCGATGAGGGACTCGTCGAGTCCCGGTCCGTCATCCAGCACTGTCACTTCGACCTCGTTCGCGCCCAGGCGTCGAGTCAGGATCGTGACCTCGCTCTGCGCCTCGCTACCGCCCTGTGTCGCGTCGATGCTGTTGAGCAGGAGGTTCATGAGCACCTGCTGCAACTGGATGCGGTCACCCTCGACCAGGGGGAGGTCTCGAGCAAGGTCGAATCTGAAGAAAGTGCTCCGAAGGATCGCCTGGTTTTGGAGCAGAGCCACCACCTCCCTGACAAGGTCGTTCATATAGAGGGGCCGTCGCTCCTGTTCACC
The DNA here is from genome assembly GCA_965226925.1 of Longimicrobiales bacterium. Lineage (GTDB taxonomy): Bacteria > Gemmatimonadota > Gemmatimonadetes > Longimicrobiales > Gaopeijiaceae > CBDDCX01. Next base: position 192,546 of record CBDDEN010000011.1, read on the forward strand.
TTTTTCGAGCAAGGCCCGCATCCGTCGGATAACCTCTCCTGCCCGTAACGCCTCGTCAGAAATGTCGGCTAACGCTTCTTGAGCTTCTTCGTTCCTCGGGCAATCACCTCGGAGAAAGTGGCCGGCGGCCACCGCGTTGCCGGCGATCGCCTCGAGGGGTTGATTCAACTCGTGAGCGAGCGATGCCGTGAGCTCTCCCATCGCGGCCACGCGAGTCACGTGCATGAACTCCTCGCTCAGCCGTCGGGCACCAGCTTCCCACTCCAGATTGCTCAGCACATTGGCGAATAACTGGCGCACAATGTTGTCCCGTTCCAGAAAGGCAGCCGGCCAGTCCAGGGACTCCTGCACAGACAGTGCCGCCAAGGCACCGAGGAATTGTTCTCCGAAAAACAGCGGCATCGCCAAGCCCGCCTTCAACTGGTTTTCCTCCAGAAATCCTCTGAAATGGGTCCATTCCTTCGGGATCTCGTCTGCACTGGCGAACGAGTGTGCGACGCCATCCTCCAGTTGCTGGAGTATTTCCGGGAACCCTCTCACGCCCCCTCGAGGCACCCCCGTCAAGGCGGACGTGGTTTCCCATCGGGGCCACGCGTAGACCCCGTCGGGCATCCGGTCGTCGCGCGAGAGATGAATGAGCATGCAGCGCTCGGCGCGAAGGAACTCCCCGAACGATCCGAGTGCCGCGACGATGGATTCGGCGAGCTTGGGGGAAGGCGCCCTGGCCAGAGCCGTGGAGACGTCCGAGACCATGGCCTGAAAGGCGAGGCGTTCCTCGAGTTCCTTTTTGGCCACTTGCCGCTCGTGAATGTCCGAAACGGACCCCGACATGCGGGTGGCACGGCCGTCGTCATCCCGCAGGGCCTGCCCTCGATCTCGGAACCACCGGTACTCACCGGACTTGGTCCGCAGCCGGACTTCGACCTCGTATGGCAGGCCTTCATCGAGATGGGCCTGCAAGGCTCGATCGGCACGGTCCTGGTCTTCAGGTGGCATCAAGTCGAGGAACGCCACGTCATCCAATTCAATGGCACCCTGCTCGTAGCCCAGAAGTTCATAGATCCGGGGGGACCACCATCTCTCTACTTTCGAGAGATCCGGCCAATCCCAGAAACCGTCACTGGAGCCTTGCACCGCCAAAGCGAACGACTCCTGCGTCTTCCGGAGGGCCGCCTCGACCTTCACCGACGCCGTGATGTCCGTTATCAGCGACGCGAACCCAGCGAACGAACCGTCGGGCTCGGTCCGGTAACCCCAATCGATGCGGACGTCGATGATTCGCCCCGTGCTCGTGACCTTCTGCTCGAAACAAGACGTGGGCTCCCGTCGAGTCCTGGCGAGCTCGCGAAGTCCCTCACCCTTGGCTTGACGCCGTTCACTCGGCACGAAGTCCAGTAACGGCCTCCCGACCAGCTCGCCCTCTTCACACTCGAACATCTCGTGTAGAGCGGTGTTCGCGAACGTGATCGTACCGTTCGCATCGGTGAGTTGGATGCCGTGGGGCAGTGTCTTGACGAGCGCGTTGAACTCGCCCTTCAGCCTCCGGGTTTCCGTCACATCCCGCACCACGCCCTGTACTCCGATGCACTCACCGCTGTGGTCCTCGACCAGAGAGAGAGTGACGTGCGCCGGGAAGATCGACCCGTCACACCGCAACTGTTCACACTCGCCCTGCCCGAAGCCGTCGTCGTGGGTGGTCGGCAGGAGGACCCGGCTGGCGTGGGCTGGTTTGGCGCATACAGCGTCCAGGTGTCGACCCACCAAGTCGTCCGGGTCATAGCCGTACAAGGCACAGGCAGCTTCGTTGCAGTAGACGAAGTGTCCCGTCGGGTCCAACAGGTAAATTCCGTCGACTGACATCCTGATCGCGTGGGAGAACCTCCGGAGTTCCTCTTGAGCCAGCCTCACCTCAGTGAGGTCCTTTTGGACAAACACCCAGACAGGGCCGAGCGAGGCGTGCTCGAAAGTGAACACATCGATCCAACTCCAGAGCAGAGATCCATCCTTGTGCTTGTTCTGAATCTCGCCCTGCCAGGTCCCGGTTTCCGTGAGCCCGGTCACGATCCGGTCGACCGTGTCCTTTGCGGTGCCCGGCGCGTTCAGGATGCTCACGTGACTTCCCACCAACTCTCCGGGCTCGTATCCGAACTTTAGATCCATGCTGGGCGTGGCGTAGAGAATCCGCCCGGTGTCCGGCTCGGTCAGCAGGATCCCCTGCGACACGTGCGCTAGGATGGACTGGAGTAAACGCACGTACTCCTGGGTCTCCGTGACATCGGGATCTCCGAGCTACGGCTCAAGGCCTCGCTGCACTCCGGTCAGCTTCTCGAGCAACGGCTCGGTCGTGGCATCTTTGTTCGTCATGGGGTCTAACACCTCGTTCCAATGCGGGCCCTCGACCATCGATCGACGGGCCCCCTGCCTAATGGCACAATACCCACGCGGTGGGGTTCAGGGATTGTCTACCTGGTTGACGACAACCCCGGGGTACAGAAGGCACTTGAGCGATTCTTCCGGTCGGTCGGGTGCCGCGTCCGCACCTTCGACTCTTCGGAGTCCTTTCTGGAAGAGGTGTCCCCCGCCGACGCGGGATGCCTGGTACTGGACATCATGATGGCGGGAATGGACGGTCTGGCGCTACAGGAGCGCCTTTCGTCGCTCGGCTTCACGGTCCCCGTCATCTTCATTACGGGATATGGCAGCGTGCCCGCCAGCGTGCGCGCGATGAAGTGGGGTGCGGTCGATTTCTTTGAAAAGCCCCTCGATCACGATGCGCTTTTGAAGGCAGTGGCGGCCGCCATCGAGGATGACCGTGCGCGAAGGCGGGATCTGAGCGGTCGTGACGATGCCCGACAGGCCTTCGACCCTCTCACCCCGCGGGAGTTCGAGGTCATGACCTACATGATCGGTGGGGTACGGAATCGGGATATCGCGCGCGCCCTGGGCATTAGTGAGAGGACCGTGAAAGTGCACCGCGGCCGAGTGATGAAGAAGATGGACACACCGTCCTTGGCGGAACTGATTCAAGCGGCCCGGGGAGCGGGCATCTCAGCACACGCCTTGTCCCCAGGTTCACAGTCACATGAGGACGGTGAAGCACCATGACCCCATACATATCGCAGGATCGCCGTCGTGAAATCGACGAAAACGGAGCCACCCCGAGCAACACCGGGGAGCTCACCTACGCCCTGTATCGGGCGTGCCTCGACTACCTGCCCGCAAAGGCGCGCTTTGCCGACTACGCCGAGGTCATGGCCGCCCTCGAGTGCGCGAAGCTCGAGTTCTATCGTCGTCGTGTGGCTCCTTACGAGGACACCAAGATCGCGGAGAGCGGCGACGTGGTTTGACCTCAAAAGCGGGCGACCGGACTCGAACCGGCGACCCTCAGCTTGGGAAGCTGATGCTCTACCAACTGAGCTACGCCCGCGACAGCGGTTAATCTAGTCGGGGCCTGGAGGCGAAAAAAGACCGGGCGCCCCGCTGCGACGCCCGGTCTCGAACCCCTTTCGCGAGACCGACGGCTAGCTGACGACCTCGTAGCTGTAGCCCATCACCGCCCTCTCCGTATCGATCGTGACCTGGAAGCGCTGAGCCACGTCGACCGGCGGCACCGGCACCGCGACCTCCTTTGTGCCGAGTTCGGTGCCCTGGTCATCGAAGAAGTGGAAGCGCAGCGTGACCGACGCACCCTCGTCGAGCAGCTTGTTGGTCACGGTTCCCAGAACACGGCCTCCGTCGCCTCTGGGCTGCAGCTGAAGGTCGTCCACGAGGAAGGTCATCGCCTGCATCTTCGCCAAGAGCGGGCTCACCTCTTCGGTCCGCCCCAACTGGGATAGGGCCCTCAGGTGCATCTGGTAGGCCAGGTAGTTGCGCCCGTCCATGTCCATCAGCTTCTGGGAGTACGGGAGCTGGGCCTCATAGGCCTCGGTGAGCGCCATCGTCTGCACCAGGTTCTGGAGGGCGTCACGGTACATTGGCGCCCGCTCGAGCACCTTCTCGAAGGCGATCGTCGCCCGGTCGTACGCCTCGGCCCCGTACAGAGTCACGCCGGCGTTGAAGTAGTCGAGGGCGGACGCGTCGTCGCTCTCCAGGATCTCATCGTAGATGCTCAGAGCATCTTCGGCTTGTCCGGACTGCCCGAGGGCGATCGCGAGGCCGCTGCGCGCCCGGTCATTGTCGGGGTCTTTCTCGAGGATCTCCCGGTAGATGGCGACGGCCTCTTCGGCACGATCGTTGGTGGCGAGAATCTGAGCCAGGTTGGTGAGCGCCATGGGCCTGAACTCGTCCGCCCAGTTCTGGCGCGTTTCCTCGTCCCGGGGCCTCGAATCCGGAGAGTCGATGACAGCGATCGCGTCCCGCCACGCATCGACGCTCGCCTCGGGCTGCCCCGAGTTGGCGAGAGTGGCACCGAGGTTCAGATACGCCTCCGGACGCCTGTCGAAGATCGTGTTGGCGATGCCGAAGTACTCGATAGCGCCGTCGCTGTCTCCCGCGTCGAGCGCGGCGATTCCCTCGTTATACGCGTCGATCCACCCGTTCTCTCGAAAGACGCCGGTGCCGCCCTCTTCGTCGAAGTAGTCGGGATAGAGGGCTTCGGCCTTATCGAATGCACTGTCGGCCGCCAAGAACTCCCCTAGCCCCAACCGGGCGACGCCGAGGTGCAGATATCCGGTGGGATTGCCGGCATCGGCATCGATGGCCTTGTAGATGTCCGCCAGGGCCTCCCTGTAGGCCTCTGCGGCGAGTAGCTCGTCCTCGAGTCCCTGGACCTTCTGGAGCTTGATGGCGACGAGTGCGTTACGGCTCTCCATCCGAGGCGCGTTCTCGGCATCCTGGGCTACAGCCCTGGACGGCGCCAATAGAGCGGCGATGGCAACTAGGAATAATCCCGCACGGAGCATCGGATGACTCTCCCGATAGAACGAAGTGTGTACAGATCGGATAATTTAGAACTGCCGTGAAGAGGCGGCAATCCGCCCGTTCGATTACTACGAGTTATACTGCAAGTTTCCCGCCGTGTTTCACAGTGGGACTCGGTTGTTCCCGTGAGGAATGATCTGGCCGGGCGGCGTTCGCGGGTCGATTACTGCCCAAGATAGGTAAGAACCCGCGCCGCTAGCGTCACGCTGAACCCCGGGAGTCGAGCGATTTCCTCGGCGCTGGCAGACTTGACGCCCTTGATCGACCCGAACCGTATCAGGAGGAGCTTCTGCCTCTCAGGACCGATGCCGGGGATCCGCGAAAGGTCGCTTCCGACGGTCCGTTTGCGCCTCAGCTTGCGATTGTACGTAACCGCAAACCGATGGGCCTCGTCCCGAATCCTCTGTAGCACGTGTAGCGTTTTGTCACGCCGCCCCAGCCGGTATGGCTCATGCTTCCCCGGCCGATAGACGAGTTCCTCTTTCTTGGCCAGTGACGCCAGGGCGACATCGGTTACGCCCAGCTCGTCCAGCGCACCCTGGGCGGCCCCCAACTGCCCTTTTCCGCCATCGATCAGAGCCAGGTCCGGTAGCGGTCGCTCCTCCTCGACCCGTCGACGGAAGTAGCGACTGACGACCTCGGCCATGGACCGATAGTCGTCGTTTCCCCAGTCGCCCTTGATCCGCATGTGCCGATACTCCGCCTTCTTGGGCTCCGCGTTCTCGAACACGGCGGCGCTCCCTACCGTCTCGGTTCCCTGCGTGTGACTGATGTCGAAGCAGACCATGAGTCGAGGCACCACCTTGAGGTCCAGTCGGTCCCGAAGATCATAGAGCACCTCGTCGGCCCGATCCTGCACGAGCTCGGTGGCCGTGAGCTGATCCTCGAGGGCATGGCGAGCGTTGTCACCCGCGAGCTCCGACAGCCGCCGCTTCGCACCCCTCTGCGGTACATGGATGCTCACCTTCCGACCCGCCTCGTTCAGGAGAATCTCTTCGAGTAGCCCCATGTCCTCGAACTCGGTCGGAACCAGGATCTGCTTGGGAAGGTGCCGGGCGCCCGCGGTGCCACGGCCCAGGTAATACCTGGAGGCGAACGTGGTGAGCAGTGACGCGTCACTCTCCTCCGTGATCTCCGAAAAGCGTAGGGTGTCACGCCCCAGGAGCACGCCTCGACGAATGCGCATCACCACCGCCGCTGCGAGCTGCCCGTCCCTGGCCAGTCCGACCACGTCATAGTCACCGCCTCTCAGCTTTTCCACCCGTTGTTGGCGTGCGAGAGCGTCCAGCGCGGCCATGGCGTCGCGCAGGCGGGCGGCCCGCTCGAAGTCCAACCCCTCCGACGCCTTCCGCATCCGCTTTTCGACGCCCTTGCGTACTCCTTCGGTGTCGCCGTCCAGTACCTTGAGGATCTCGTCGATCATGGCCCCGTACGACTCCTGGTCCTGATAGCCTACGCAGGGAGCCAGGCAGCGTCCGATATGGTAGTCCAGGCATGGCCTCTCGGGCGCCTCGCGGGGCAGGTCATATCGGCAAGAGCGGACCGTGTAGAGCCGCTTGATGATATCGAGAGCTTCGCGCATCGCCCCGACCGACGGGTACGGTCCGAAGTACCGGCCCCCGTCGTCGTCCAGCTTGCGCGTCACGAACACACGTGGAAACGGCTCCTGAGCGGTCACCTTGATGTACGGATAGCGCTTGTCGTCGCGCAGCTGAACGTTGAAGCGCGGCTTGTGCTCCTTGATGAGATTGGCCTCGAGGATGAGCGCTTCGGCCTCTGAGCCGACCACGATCGTATCGACATCCACCACATGCCGAACCAGTTCCTGCGTCTTCAGAGACTGTCCGGACCCGCGGAAATAGCTCCGCACTCGCGGTCTCAGTGACTTCGCCTTGCCGACGTAGACGACTTCACCCTTCGCGTCCTTGAAGAGGTAGACGCCGGGACGTACAGGGAGCCCTCTGAGTTGATCTCGAATCACGGGACGATTAGAAGGCGGATTCACCGGGCTTCTGTGTCGGTCCGAAGCAGTCCACGCAGGGGGACTCCGACGCCGAGGCGTTCGCTCGCGACCCAATATGTTACCCCGAAGATCGCCGCGGTCCCCAACGCTAGAGCCGGCTGTAAGAGCCAGGGGGCGGAGTCGGCCATCAATCCGGTCAGGAGCCCGTCCCGTCGAGGTACCGTGGACCCCAACACCCACTTGGCCGCAACGGCCGCCAGCGTGGCCATCCCGCCCGCTAGCCACAGGCGGGGCCGGACGCCGGATGCCGGCCCGTGGGCGCCGAGAGCACGGGCGAGCCGTCCACGCAGCATCACGTATTCGAGCCACGCGGCCACCGAGGCACCCAAGGCCAACCCCACCGCCCCGAACCGGAGGCCCCCGGACCCGAAGCGGTCGAGCGGAAACATCAGGGACACTCCGATCACCAGAGACACCGCCACCCTCAGATACGCCATCCGGGCGGGCGTCCGGGTGTCGCGAAGCGCGTAGAAGGCGGTGGAGAGCACCCTCGAGCTCGAGGACGCCAGAAGACCCAACGCGTAGGCGGCGAGGACGGCGTGCACGACCGGCGTATCGGTGGCGAGGAAACTCCCCCGCTGGTAGATGCCTCCGATGAACAGATCGCCCAACACCACAAAGGCGAGAGTGGATGGGATGAGTAGAAAGTGGATGCGTTCCAGGGCCGACGAGACCTGGGCCGCCAACTGCTCCGCGGGTCGCGCACGCTGTCGGGAGAGTTCGGGTAGCTCGGACGCGGCAATGGACATGCCGAACAGTGAGATCGGCAGAATGTAAAGCGTCTGCGCGTAGCCCAGCGCCGCCACGGCCCCCTCCGCCAGCAGGGCGGCAAGGAACACGTCCAAGAGGCTTCCGATGTTGACCACGCCGCGTGCCGTAACCACCGGAATGAAGTTACGAACGGCTTCGGCGACACCGGTGGCCGCACGGTCCAGCGAAAGCCGGAAGTGCGACAAGAGGGGAACGACGAACGGAAGCTGTACAGCCAACTGTAGGACTCCCCCCGCGAAGGCGCCCCACGCGACGGCTACCAGCAGGGTCGGCCCCCCCCAGCCCATCCCGAACCCCAACGTCGCCATCGTGAGGAGAATCGCGCCGTTCCAGGCCACCGGTGCCACGTAGGAGACGAAGAACCGCCGGTGGCTGTTCAGAATCGCGAGAGCCCACGCCGAAACGACGAGCACCGCGGTCATCGGCAAGAGGACCTGCACCAGGACGATCGTGAGCGCCAGCTTCTCGGGGTCCCACCGGAAAAAGAAGACGGGCACCAGGACCGGGGCCAAGATCATCCCCAACAGAGCCGCCCCACCGGCCACCGCCATCAGGATACCGAGAACCGCTCCCGCAAAGCCCCCGGCGTCCTCTTCCCTACCCTCCTCGAGGAACTCGGCGTACACCGGGATGACCGATGCGCTGAGCGTCCCCTCTCCAAGGAGATTCTGGATGACGTTTGGCGCCTTGAGGGAGACACGCCAAACATCGGCGAGCCCCGTGTTGCCAAAGAAATACGCGAAGATCACATCGCGCACGAAACCGCTGATCCGACTGAAAAGAATCCCCGCACCGACCATGAAGGCGGCACGGGATCGTCGGCCCACGGTCGGATCGGGGCTACGCGTCCCGGTCACCGGGCGGAAGCGCTTCGGAACCGGGTCGCTCCGTGAGCAGCTTGTTCAGGAACTGGCTCTCCTCCTCGAGTCGACGCACCTCCGAGGTCAGCCGCTCGAACTCCCCTTCCAGGGAGGAGAGTCGCTCCGCCGTCACGTCATCGGTACCGGAGCCCAGGCTCCGTCCCTCGAGCCGTCCCGCCAGAGCCCGTCCCACCGGGGAATCCAGTACGATGGCCAGGATCGGAATCAGTAGAACGAGAACGAAAATGAGTTGAAACATGATCGTTGAAGCTACTCCGTCCCATCGGGCAAATCTACCTCGAATCCATCTACTAACGCCTCGATGAACTCGTTCCCGTAGCGGGCCAAGTAGTACAGGGCGCTCAGAACCCTCTCCTGAGGCCTACCGTCGGGAAACATGTGCAGGTGCGCCTTTTCGAGCTGAGCGAGCCCGATCTCGTTCTCGCGCTTCACGCTCTGCACGATCTTCCGTTCGACATCCTGAAACGCCGCGAGCGCGGCGTTGCGGGCGTGGGTGACCGGTCCCTTGAGCGTCGCATCGATGTTCCGGGCCGCCTTCATCAGGTCTCCGGATCCCTCCGAAATCGCCCCCCTGAGTTGACCGAGCGCCCCGCGCACATCGGCCGGAACCTCCTCTCGGGCAATCTCCGACGCGATTTCGTGGTACGGACGGCTGAGATCGTCGGGCTCCAGCCCGAACTTGTCGATGACCTTCCGGATCTTGGTCTCCACGACCGTCACGGAGTGCCGAGGGAACAGCACCGGCATGCTCATGCCATGGGCTTCGTAGAGGTGTTTGAGCTCTCCGTAGTATGCCAACTCCCCCGGTCCCGCCACGTAGCTGACGACCGGAAACACCGCGCTCTCTACCAGGGGGCGGAACAACACGTTGGGACTCAAGGCGAGGGGGTCGGCCTCGACGCGCGCCCGTATGTCTTCCTCGGTCAGTATCTCTCCCGATCGATGCAGCACGAAGCCGTCGGGATGCCGGTACAATCGCTCGCGTCCCTCCGCACCCTCCAAGAACAGGTTTACCCCGCCCTCGAGAATGGGCGCCTGCAGTCGATACCCGGCCTCATCGAGCTTGTCCGCGTTCTCGCGCAAGATGCCCTCGTGAGCCTCGGCGTTGCGCAACTCCGCGAAGAGCAGCTCTCGAGACGCCGCCTTCAGCGCGGGGTTCGCGGCGTCCGTGAAAAGCACACCGAGCGGCTCGAAGAAGGCCGCGAGCACGGTACGAAAACCGTCGGCGAGTGTCACTCCGGGCTTGTAGGCATCTCGAATCAACTGGATATATCGTTCGCTAAACTCTGAATTGGGCAGCAGTTGTGACACTTTCGCCACCAGTCGCTCGACCTCCGGGCCGAGAGGCACCCGGTGGATCGCACGGTTGTCGGATCCGGGGTTGGGTACCTGCACACGCGTCAGTTGATTGGATGCGTCAATCAGGTATGTGTGATCGGATTCCTCCCAATCATGATCCTCTGACGCGATCCAGAAAACCGGTAGAATCGGTCTGTCGAGGATCGCCTCCAGCCGTTTCGCCAGCCGAACCGTGGTAAGCCCCTTGTAGAGAGCATACAAAGGCCCCCCCAGGAGCCCCGGCTGCTGGCCGGTGGTCACGACGAGCCCCGACCCCTCGACCCAGCGGTCGAGCCGTTCTTGCCCGACCCCACAACGCGTGTCCATCGCCTCAAGGGCACGGCACCGCGACTCAGTGTCGAAACGCCGGTCGATGCTCTCGAGCTTGGCCCGGTACGCCTCGGGATCCCGCCAGGAGCCGTTGAAGTACTCCGAAACCGCGGGATCGCCCTGCACATATGCGTTCACGAAAGGGGAGCCCTTGGGCTTTCCGATCAGCAACTCGATGTTCAGGCTACCCTCCCGTCCGGCACCATTCGACAGAAGCCCTCATCGGGTCCATCACGATCCCGCGCCCCCCTTGTGATATGGCTCGTTCCTCAAAATCGTCCCGGCTCGATAGAGCTGTTCCGCCAGGACCAGCCGTGCAAGCTCATGCGGAAGAGTGGCCGCCGAAAGGGCCAGCGTACGATTGGCCCGCTTGAGCACCGCCGCCCCGAGCCCGAAGGCTCCCCCCAACACGAAGCTCACCTCGGGGACGGAGCGTAGCGCCAGACCCTCGAGATAGCGGGCGAATTCGGTAGAGTCCATCGCGGTTCCCGCTCGGGTCAGGGCGATGACCTCGGCACGGTTCGGCAGCCGCTTCAGAATCGATTCCTCTTCCTCATTCAGGGCCCGTTTCGCTCCACCCTTGCCCTTGCCGCCCGTTCCGGACGGGAGCTCGATCACCCGCATCTTCCAATAACGCGCGGCTCTACCCTCGTACTCCTCGATGGCGACCTTCAGGTGGGATCCGGCACGCCCCACGACGACGACGGTGATGGTCATCTGTCTTCCAGCACACCCTCGATCAGGTCCATAACGTGGTCGAGGCCGGACTCCCAGGCCAGGCGCAAACTTAACACGTACGTCGCCGGAAGGGCGCTCGAGAAGTCCCGCAACTTCACCGCGTCCTTTTCGGTGATCACCACGGGACGCCCCTTCGCTTCCTCCACGATTCTGCGCACGTCGGCCGGGCGGAAGTCATGGTGATCGGCGAACGCGAGCTCACTCACCACACCCTGGGTCTGCCGCCGCACCATCTCCCGGAACGCCTCCGGCTCGGCGACGCTCGTAACCGCAAGGAACTCCCCTCCCGAAGGGGGCACACAGATGGATCCCCCGAGGTCGGTCCACGCCGAAGCCTCGAACGCCACATGCAACCGAGCGCGCTCCCCAACCACTTCTTCGGCAACGCGGTCGGCCTCGGTGCGGCTCGCTACCTTGCGGGTGATCACGACTGCGTCAGCCCTCTCTAGCGATCGGACGCCCTCCCGCAGGCGTCCCCTCGGCAGCAAGGCCCGGCGCGTTCCGTGCTCGGCTGCGATCAGCACGATGTCCAGGTGCCTTCCGATCGCACGGTGCTGGAAGCCATCGTCGAGCACGACGACATCGGCCCCCCTCTCCGCGGCCAAGGCCACGCCCCGGAAGCGCTGCCGATCCACGATGACCATGGCGGTCGGATTCCAGACCCGGTGCAACCGCACCTCGTCCGACCCGTAGCCTCGCGTCACAAGCGCCGGACGGTGACCCATCTCCAGGAGGCGGGATACCAGCCAGCCCGCGAAGGGGGTCTTCCCCGTTCCACCTACGGCCAGGTTACCGACCGAGATCACCGGAATGGGCGGTTCGTTCACTGGCAATATGGCAAGGCCGTAGCCCCAGCTCCGAAGACGGACCACGGTGCCGAACAACAACTCGAAGGGAAGGAGCAGCGCGCCCACGATGACGCCCACGATCCCCGCCTGCCCGCTCCACAGTCGTCGCAGTCCCGCCCGCAGGCCTCTCACGATTCGACCCGATCACCGGCCCGTACCGAGAGGTCCGCCAGGGTCCGCGAGAGCTTTCTCACCGTGTCCACGACCTCTTGCTCCCCGGCGTCCCTGCCGACCATACAAGGCGGCCCGTACGCCACCCTGACGGTCGAAAACGGCCTGGGAACAAGGAAACGATCCCAGCTGTCAGCCCTCCATCCGGCGCTCGCTCCCACTCCGATCGGAATGAGCGGCAGGCCCGTCATGCGAGCCACGGTGACGGCGCCCGGCTTGAACTCTCGATTCGGACCCCGTGGTCCGTCGGGAGTCACGGCGAGGTCGTGGCCCCCACGCGCCGCGCGGATCAGCCCTTTGAGTCCACGCACGCCCCCACGGGTACTCGATCCTCGCACGGTGCCGAAGCCCAAGCGCCGGAGAATGCGGGTGACGTACTCCCCGTCTCCATGCTCGCTGACGAGGACTACCGCACCCTGCCCTCGATGTACGTGGACCAGCGGCAGCAGACGCCCGTGCCAGAACACGAAGATGACCGGCGTACCGGCGTCTCGGAACGGCCGCAGGTACTCCTCACCCATCGTCTGGATGCGCACGGTGAGGAAGAGTGATCCGACCAAACCCTGCCCCAGCACGCCTGCCGCGGAGTATCGCAGGCCCGACACGGCCTTCACACGCCCGCCAGAATCTGCGACGCCAATTCCGCGACGCGGGCGGAGGCGCCGGGCTCACCTAGAGCGCTGCTGATGCGCCCCAATCCCAGGACCATGCGCTCCCGCTCGGGCGATTCCAGGTCGAGCAGAGGACCGAGCAGTGCGGCCAATCGATCCGGAGTGGCCGAGCCTTGCAGCACCTCGGGCACGACGTCCTCTCCCGCTACGAGGTTCGCCAGGGCCACCCGATCGACCTGGACCAATCGTCGAGCCAGCATGTAGGTGAGCGGGTGCGTCCGGTAGACGGTGACGAACGGAGTACCCCGCAGCGCCGCCTCCAGCGTGGTCGTGCCCGACTTGACCAACCCTGCCCTCGCATGGGCAAGGAGGCTTCGGGCGTCATCCACAACGGGTAGACCAGACCCTTCGAACGCCGTCGCCGGAATCGACGATGCCTTGGCCCAGACCAACTGGCATCCCGGCCGCATCTCCTGCAGTCTCCTCCCGCTCTCGAGGAAGAGGTCCCTGTGTCTAGACAGCTCCTGGGGCCGAGAACCCGGGAAAAGCGCCACGATCGGCTCCTCCGGATGGAGGCTCCAGCGCCGGCGGAACTCGGCGGCATCGGGCTCCGGTACTCCCTCCTCCAGCAGCGGATGACCTACGAACGTGACCCGGGCACCCGCCTCTTCGAAGACCTCCACCTCGAAAGGGAGGATGACCGCCAAGCGATCGCAGTCCCGCGCGAGACGCCGGGCCCGACCGGGCTTCCAGGCCCACACCTGGGGGGCGATGTAGTAGAGCACCGGGATGTGGCGACGGCGGGCCTCCTTCGCGATCCGGAGGTTGAACCCGGGGTAGTCGATGGGCAGAACGAGGTCGACGTCGCCGCGATCGAGCAGGGCCAGGATTCGGCGTTCCAGACGGTAGAAGAACGGAAGGTGGGTCAGGACTTCGACAAAGCCCATGACGGCGAGCCGGTCGAGACCCACCAGGATCTCGACACCCTCGCCCCGCATAGCCTCGCCTCCCAGACCCATCAGCCGACATGCGGGCCAACGGGCCTTGAGCGCTCGCGCGACACGGGCGCCGTGCAGATCTCCCGAGGCCTCCCCAGCCAGCATCAGGATGGTGGGCGTTCCGTCGCCCACGGGGCCTTCAGAACCCGACACCCAGATACCAGATCACGATGAGGAGGACGACCAGCAGGAAGACGAGCTGTTTCGGAGGCAGCCCCTTCTTCTTGTCGATCCAGTTCTTCTTCCGGTCACGCCTTACGCGTATCAGCGACAGAGGTCTCGATGCGCTCCTCGATCAAGAGGGATATCGCCAAGGCGGAGCGCCCTTCGGCACCGTTCACCGCCGGTATCCGATGCCCTGCCAGAGCGTCACGGAAGTTCTCGAGTTCCTTGGCCAGTGGTTCCGCACCGTCACCCCGCAACGGGATTCGCTCCACGAGATCGGCCAGCCCGCCCTCGGGCGGAATCTCGAGGTCCTCCGCGCCGGAGAAAAGAGGAAGATCCTTCTTGAGCCTGAGAAACTCCCCTGTGCCGTCCGCGAGGTTGAGGCTGAGGTATCCCGACTCCTGGAAGATGCGCAGCTTCCGCATGCGTTCGGTCGACACCCGGCTGGCCGTGAGATTCGCCACCGCTCCACCTTCGAAACCGAGCCGGGCGTTGGCAATGTCGACGCTGGGAGTCAGAACCGGCATCCCGGTGGCCGCGATATCAACAACCGGCTGCCCTACCAGACTCTGCACCAAATCCACGTCATGGATCATCAGGTCCAGCACGACGGCCACGTCTATGCTCCTCGGAACGAACGGCGCCAGCCTGTGAGATTCAATGAACAGGGGCGCCTGCAGGTAGGGTTCCGCCGCTCGAATGGCGGCGTTGAAGCGCTCGACGTGCCCAACTTGGACGACCGCCCCACTCGAGCCGGAGGCATCGAGCATTCGGTCTGCGGCGGCGAGAGACGGGGCCATCGGCTTCTCGACGAGAACACCCACGCCCCGTACCAGCGCCGCAACGGCCACCGCCTCATGATCCACGGTGGGTACCGCCACCACGAGCCCGTTCGCTTCGTCGAGGAGTGATTCCAGACTGAAGTGAACCTTGACGCCCAGTTCCCTACCTACTTCGTCTGCCCGACCCGCATCCACATCGTAGACGCCGGCCATGCGCACCCCGTCGAGCGAAGCGAGGATGCGAGCGTGATGATAGCCTAGGCTCCCCACACCGGCGACGCCGATCGCGGGAAACTCGGATGACGACCCTCTAGGTCGTGATACCACGCTCGCTGTCCCGGATGAAGGTCAGGAGGTGTCTTACCTCGGGGATTTGTGCGACTTCTTCCTCTGCCCTGGCCAGCGCGTCGGAGAGATTGAGCTTCGACTGGAACAGGGTCCGATACGCCTGCTTCAGGGCTCGCTTCACGTCCTCGGACACACCGCGCCTCTCCAGGCCGACCGTATTCAGGCCATAGAGCTTGGCCGGGTTCCCTGCGACCCTCAGGTACGGCGGAATGTCCTGCGGTATGCGGGACCCGCCTCCACAGAACGAGTGGGCACCGATACGGACGAATTGATGGATTGCGGTCACACCGCCGATGATGACCCAGTCCTCGATGACGACATGCCCCGCCATGTTCACGGCGTTCGAGAGAATGACGTGATTTCCGATCTCACAATCGTGCGCCACGTGGACGTAGGCCATGATGAGACAATCGCTCCCGACGACCGTCTTGCGCGACGCCCGCGTCCCCCGGTTGAGCGTCGCGTACTCGCGAATCACCGTTCGGTCACCGACGTAGAGATGGGACGCCTCCCCCTCGTACTTCAGGTCCTGCGGGTCGGTCCCCAGCACGGCGCCCTGAGCGATCTGGCACTGCTCTCCGATCGTCGTGTCGCGCTGTACCAGCACGTGGCTCCCGATCACCGTGCCGGCCCCGACGGCCACCCCCGGCCCGATGATGGAGTATGGTCCGACGACCACCTCCTTCCCCAAGCGCGCGCCCGCATCGACGATCGCCGTCGAGTGGACTTCCACATCGGTCCCGTCACCACCCCGTTCACTCCAATATGTGTCACTCATCGATCGATGATCCTCGCCATCAAGTCCGCCTCCGCCACCACTTTGCCGTCAACACGCCCCACACCGCGGATCTTGCACACGTTCCTTCGGAACTGAACCATCTTGACCTCGAAAACCAGCTGATCACCGGGGATGACCGGCTTTCTCCACTTCACGTTGTCGAGAGACATGAAGTAGACCACCTTCTCCGCCGGGTCGTCCACCGTGTCCATCAACAGAAGCCCCCCAACCTGCGCCATCGCTTCGATGATCAACACGCCCGGCATGATGGGGTGTCCGGGAAAATGCCCCTGGAAGTAGGGCTCGTTGATCGTCACGTTCTTGATTCCGACGATCCTCTTGCCCGACTCGAACTCCAGCACCCGATCCACGAGTAGGAACGGATACCGGTGAGGCAGATACTCCATGATGCGTGCGACTTCCACGGGGTATTTCGACCCTCCCTTTCGTGTATGATCCTTCAACGCCCTGGCCAAGGCTATGTTCCCTTCGTGGCTCGGCCGCTCCGAGACGATGTGTCCCCGAATCCGTCCCCCGATGAGGGCCAGATCGCCGATCAGGTCCCCGACCTTGTGCCGGAGGAACTCGTCGTCGAAGCGAAGGCCGTCGTTCATGACACCCTTGTCATTCAAGACGATTGTGTTCTCGAGTGAGGCGCCCCTGGCCAGACCGCGGGCCTGGAGCGCTTCGGCATCACGGTGGAAGCCGAAAGTCCGGGCCGGCGCAATCTCTTTTCGAAAAGCCTCTTCCGTGACGTCGAAGGTGCCGAACTGACGGCCGATGCTCTCGTGCTCGAAGTCGATGGTCGCCGAGATCCTCAGGTCTACCGCCGGTGATGCGACGTAAGAGGCTCCCGCCTCGATGTTCACGGTGAGCGGCTTCTTCACCGCCAGAACCTCGGAAGGCTCCGCGAGGTCGACGGCGCCCACCTCGAGAACGGCCTCTAGGTAGCCCTGAAAGCTTCCATCGAGAATGGGCGGTTCAGGGCCGCTGAGTTCGAGCATGGCATGATCGATACGCGCGGCCGCCAAGGCCGCCATGACGTGCTCCACGGTCAGCACCGTAACGTCACCCGTTCCGAGGCTCGTGCCCAGGTCGGTCCCGACCACGTAGTCCAGGGTCGCCGGCACCTCCGGATCACCGTCCAGATCGACCCGCCGAAAGCGGATCCCCCCGCCCTCGGCCGGCTTGATGGTCAGGGTCGCGGACTCCCCCGAATGCACACCGATTCCTTCGAGGGTTCGCTCGCCCCCCAGTGTGCGCTGTTTCGGACAATCCATGGTGCGGGCCTCGCGTTGGCAGGCCGCCTCGAGCTCGCAGCCCCGTCGAAGTCGATCCCCTCGGGCTAGTTGCCGCGACCGGTCAGGGGCGTCGCACGTACAGCAGTGAAGATAACGAGATTGCGGGGACCATTCTATTCACCGGCCTCCTCGGTTCCGCTTAAGCGTAAAGCCCTCTCCATGGTCCTCACTCGCTGACGCAGCTCGTCGAGGCGGTACATGGCGGCCGTGGCCTTGTGGAAGTCCCTGATGGGTCTTGCCGGGTAACCGGCCACCGTTTCGCCCGCTCCGAGGCTCTCCGTAACCCCCGCCTGGGCGGCGACCCTGACCCCGTCCCCCACCTCGATGTGATCGGCGGCACCCGACTGTCCGCCCCACATCGTTCCGGCACCGATCGCCGTCGAACCGGCGACGCCCACCTGCCCCGCCAGCAAGCTGCCGGGCCCGATCGTCACGTTGTGCCCGATGTGCACCAAATTGTCCAGCTTACTTTGGCGCCCGAGCTCGGTTCGACCGATGGAACCTCGATCGATACAACTGTTCGCTCCGATCTCCACGTCGTCGCCGATCACACAGAGTCCCACATGCGGGATCTTCGCGATGCCGTCGTCACTCGGCACATATCCGAATCCATCGACGCCGACCCGTACACCCGAGTGGAGCACCACCCGCTCGCCCACCCGCACCTGGGGATAAAGCACCACGTGCGGGTACAGCACGGAATCCGAGCCGACCCTGGTGCCCTGGCCTATCACGACGTGGGCATGGAGGGTGACCCGGTCTCCCAGAACGGCATCGTCTTCAACGACCGCGTAGGGGCCCACGCTCGCGTCGAGCCCCATTTGTACGCGTTCGCCGATGATAGCGGTGGGATGAATGCCGGGACGGCGAGGCGGTTCCGGATGGAAGTGCCCGAGGATGCGGGCCATCGCCTCGCGAGGGTCTGCTACGACCAATCGGTTGGGCGCCGCGGTCGCCCCAGCGTCCAATTCTTCGGAGACCAGGAGCGCACCCGCCTCGCTCTCCGCCACTGTCTTCAGATACCGACGATCCGCGAGCAGTCCCAATTCCGTCGGCCCCGCGTCACCGAGAGAAGCGATGCCCTGAATGGGGAGGGCTATGTCGCCCACGACACGTCCACCTACCAGCGACGCCAGATCACCCAGCGTACTCTGCGGAGGGGGAGGTGTCACGCGTCAGCCCCCTTGGGCCAACCTCTGGATCACGTCATCCGTAAGGTCGAGGGCCTCGTCGGCTGCGATCAACCCGCCCGCCGCTACATCGAAGATGAAGGTGTAGGCACCCTCTCTGCGGATCGCCTGAATGATGCCGTTGATGCGCTCCATGATGGGCGCGACCAATTCCTGCTGGCGACGGGCCGCTTCGGCCTCGATCTCCCCCATGCGAGTTTGATACAACTGTTGCTTCCGGCCGATTTCTTCCTGGCGGCTTCGGCGGACATCGGGGCTCAACGTGACCTGTTGCGCCTGGTATCGATTCATCAGATCGCCGATCTCGGTTTCCATCGCCTGCAACTCGCTCTCGAGGGGCACCATCTCCCTCTGGAACTGCTCTTGGGCGGCCAGAGCATCCTTGCTCTCCGCCACGATGGCCGACGAGTTGATATAGCCGATCTTGAGAACGCCCCCCGCGGTCTGCGCCCTGGCAGACCCACCCGTAAGGAGGAGGGCGCAAACGGTCAGAAGGACTCTTCGCATGATAAGACGCTCCCTGATCAGAACCCGCCGCCACCGAGGTTGAAGTGCAGTTGCCAACCGGGCTCCGGCTTGTCGAAACCGTACGCGTAATCCAGCCCCACCGGGCCGAAGGGTGTCACCAACAGAATTCCGATTCCCGCTCCCCTGTATAACCGGGTCGGGTCAATTTCAGCGGGATGGCGCCAGACGTTGCCGGCATCGAAGAAGAGCGACGCGGAGAGCTGGGCACCCATCCTCAACGCCAGCTCGGTGGTCATGGAGAAGAAGCCCGTCCCCAGTCGGTCGATATCGAGAATCTCTCGGGACCGATCGGGGAAGAATCCTTCGGGGGTCACCGTGGTCTCGTCATAACCCCTGAGCTGCTCTCCGAACTGGACTCCACCCATCCAAAACCGCTCGAACGGAAAGGCCTCGCTGTTCCCATGAACGACGCCGGTCCGAAACGTCATGCCGAGCGCGAACGTGAGACCGGATCCGGGCTGGTTGGGATCCCCGCCCGCCACGCCCACCGGAATCCACCACGCGCCCTCGGCCGTCGTCTTCATGTACTTGCCGTCCCCGCGGAGAGGCCCACCGGTGAGATCCAGATTGAACGTCTGGCGGCCACCCACCGTGGGGAACAGCGGGTGGTTCAGCGTCGAACGCGTGATTCCGAATGAGACGGTGCTCTGGGTCGCGGACGGGCGGCCGAAGAGTGACTGATCGGACGTAGAGCTTTGCAGCGTATACTTGGTCCGGGAGAGCCCGTAGCCAGCAAACAAGCGCGTGAAGCGGGCTCCAGGGATCGGGAATCCGAAGCGGAGGCTGACACCGGCCCGCTTGCGTCGACCCGACTGGAAGCTGATGAAGCGGTCGCGCGCGTTGAAAATGTTCAGCGATCCACTGACCAAGCTCTCGAAGATCCCCGGATCCGAATAGCTCAGGGTCTGGTTGTTCGCGAACTGTCCGAAATCCCATCGAACGCTCCCGGATTTACCCTTCCCGAACAGGTTGGGTTGATCGTATCCCACGAACCCGGCCACACCCGTACGTCCGCCCACGGACGTGCCGAAGTTGATCGCACCGGTCGGCTTCTCGGTCACGCGGAACATAACGTCGACGTCGCCGCTCTCGTTCGGCACGATGGACGGCACTTCCATGGGCGCGTCGAAGTAGCCGAGCGAAGAGATGCTCTGAAAGCTCTGGATGATCCGTTCCTGAGAATACACGTCTCCCGGCAGGATGAAGATCTTGTCTCGGATCACCCGTTCGTAGGTGTATTCGTTGCCCTCGATGTCGACCCTCGCGATGTACGCCTGTTGGCCCTCTCGAATCGTCCAACCCACGTTGACCGTCGAGGCTTCGCCTTCGCGCACGGGATTCCGATTCACGTAGGGGATGACCTGCGAGTAGAGGTACCCTTCGTTCTGGTAGAGCTGCTCTACTTCGGCAGTGGCGTCCTGGAACGCGATGGAGTCGAAGACCGGAAGTTCGTCCTCCCCCAGAACCGTGGTGAACAGTCCCGTGTCGTCTGGTCCGAAATAGGCCGACAACCGGTCGGTGGGAAACTCTCGGTTGCCCGTGATGGAAAAGTCGGCGAGGTGGTACTCGGTGCCCTCACTCACCGTGACCTCGATACGGGTCTTCCCTGTAGTGGGGTCGATGACGAGCGAGTCTCCCACGACCTCGAAATCCAGATAACCTCGCGCCCCGTAGTAGTCCGGGAGGTGCACGGCGAGATCCTCCTCGAACCTCTCCCGATCGTAGGAGCCCGGACTCCACCACCAAAACCCCTCGGGCTTTACGGACATGGCGCCCCTCAGGTCACCGTCCGCGAAGAGCTCGTTGCCGTCGAAAACCACGTCGGCCACCGTGATCCTGGTGCCCTCGGTTACGTCGAGGTAGAGGATGACCTCCTTCTCGCGGTTCGTGATCGGTTCCTTCCGTTCGACGATGTCGGCGAACGGGATTCCCTTGCTCGCCAGCTTCGAACGAATGAAGGCTCTTGCCGCCACAACCCTTCCAGGCGAGTAGGGCAACCCGGAGCGAACGCCCGTGCTGTCGCCGACCTCGTCGGCGTTGGCATTCACCAAACCTCGGATGATTACGTTTCGTACGAGATCTTGCTCTTCGATCTCCCACACTAGGGTGACGTGCTCTCCGACGTTGCCCTCGATGTGGGCCGTGATATCTCCGAACTGTCCGGAAGCCCACAGCTCCTTGGCGGCCTTCTGGATGTCGAAGATCGTGTAGGAGCTACCGCGGTTGATACCCCCCATCGCGATGATCGTCAATTCGGCCAGGCGCACGTTCCCCTTCACCGCCACGGAGTCGATGAGAATGGGGCCGCCCGTAACGTCCTGCTGTGCCTCGGCCGGGACGGGAAGCATCAAAAACGCCAAGATCATGGCACAAAACAGGAGTATCTTCACGGTCCAGAATTTGAGTTGGACAAGCAGCCGGCTCCGCGCGTCACGTCTTGCTCTGTGAGGTCGCGGCCAGGCTGAGCGCCTCTCCGTCGTCGTCCACGTCGACGACGATGTCGTCGCCCGCCGAGAAGTCCGCCGTCAGTATACGTTCGGACAGAGGATCTTCGAGATAACGCTGGATGGCCCGCTTGAGGGGTCGCGCCCCGAACTTCTCGTCGTACCCTCTCTCGACGAGAAAGTCGATCGCTCCGTCCGAGAGACTCAAGCTCAGATCCTCTTCCGCAAGACGCCCGCTGATGTCCTTGAGTAGGATGTGGACGACCTGCCCGATCTCGTCCCGGCTCAACGTGTGGAAGACGATCGTGTCATCCACCCGGTTGAGGAACTCCGGATTGAAGGCCTTCTCGATCTCGCTGCGCACCTTGTCCTGCATCACCTCGTAGGATGACTTGGCATCGCTGTCGTGGAAGCCCAGGCTTCCACCCTTCGAGATATCGCGACCACCGAGGTTGGAGGTCATGATGAGCACGGTGTTCTTGAAGTCGATCACCCGGCCGTAGTTGTCGGTGAGGTGCCCTTCATCGAGGACCTGCAAGAGGATGTTGAAGACATCCGGGTGGGCTTTTTCGATCTCGTCGAGCAGCACGACGGAATAGGGCCGGCGCCGCACGGCCTTCGTGAGCGCGCCCGAGTCCTCGTATCCCACATAACCCGGAGGGGCACCGATCAATCGAGAGACGGAGAACTTCTCCATGTACTCGCTCATATCCACGCGAATGAGCGCCTCGCGATCGGCGAACAGGAACTCAGCGAGCGCTCTAGCCAACTCGGTCTTTCCGACTCCGGTGGGACCCGAGAAGATGAAGGAGCCGATGGGGCGGTTGGGGTCCTTGAGCCCGGCCCGGCTCCTCCGAATGGCCCGGGCGATGGCCGTGATGGCATCGTGCTGACCCACCACCCGCTTGTGCAGCTCCTCTTCCATTTGGATCAGGCGATCCGTCTCGGCCTGCTGTAGTCGCGTGACCGGAATACCGGTCCAGCGGCTCACGATGAAAGCCACGTCTTCGATCGCGATCTCGGGACGGTGCCGCTTACGCTCTTCTTCCCACTCGTCCTGCGCGGCCCGAATTTTCTCTTGAAGCGCTCGTTCCTCGTCGCGCAACTCGGCCGCGCGCTCGAAGTCTTGGTCGCGGATCGCCCCTTCCTTGCGATCGGCGATTTCGGCTAACTCGTCTTTGAGTTCCTCGACCTGAGGCGGCGGCACCTGGGCCGCGATGCGCGCCCGAGCCCCGGCTTCGTCGATGACGTCGATCGCCTTGTCCGGAAGGAACCGATCCGTGATGTAGCGATCCGAGAGCTTGGCGGCCTGCCTGACGGCATCATCGGGGATGATCACGCGATGATGGTCCTCGTAGTGCGTCCGCAGACCCTGGAGTATGTCGACCGTCTCATCCACCGTAGGCGGATCGACGATGACGGGCTGAAAACGCCGCTCCAAGGCGCCGTCCTTCTCGATGTACTTCCTGTACTCGTTGAGCGTCGAAGCGCCGATGCACTGCAACTCGCCCCGGGAAAGGGACGGCTTCAACATGTTGGACGCGTCGATGGCACCCTCGGCGGCTCCCGCTCCGACCAGCGTATGGAGCTCGTCGATGAACAGAACCACGTTCTTGTTCTGGGAAATCTCGTTCATCACTGCCTTGAGACGCTCTTCGAACTGTCCCCGGTACTTCGTGCCGGCGATCACCGCGGCCATGTCCAGCGCCAGAACGCGGTGGTCCTTGAGTGACTCAGTTACCTCGTTCCGGGAGATGAGCTGAGCGAGCCCCTCCACGATCGCGGTCTTACCCACTCCAGGCTCACCGATGAGTACCGGGTTGTTCTTTTTCCGGCGGCAGAGGATCTCGACGACGCGCTCGATTTCCGTCGCGCGTCCGATCGTGGGATCGAGCTTTCCCCGGCGTGCCAGGTCGGTCAGATCGCGGCAGAAGTGATCGAGGGCCGGCGTCTTCGACTTCTTCTCGCCCTTACCCGTCGGTGGAGTGGCGGGTGCTCCCCCTCCGATTCCCGCCGGTTCGGACGGTCCGACATCGGAGCCAAGGACCTTGAGCGTCTCCGACCGCGCCTCTTCCATGCTGACGCCCAGAGAATTGAGCACCTGGGCAGCGATGCCCTTCTCCTCCCGCAAGAGCCCGAGGAGCAGATGCTCCGTGCCCACATACGAGTGATTGAGTTCGCGGGCTTCGGCCATCGCGAACTCCAGCACCTTCTTGGCCCGAGACGTGTAGGGAAGCTCACCCAAGGCGATGGTCGCCTTCCCCTTCTTTACCGATTCCTCGACCTGATCGTGAATCTGGTCGAGATCCACGTTGAGGTTGGTCAGAACGGCGGCGGCTACACCCTCACCCTCCCGGATCAATCCCAGGAGTATGTGCTCGGTACCCACGTAGTCATGTTGGAGCCGGATGGCCTCTTCGCGTGCCATGGCCAACACTTTTCTAACGCGATCGGTGAAGTTGTAGTTCATTCTGTCCGCTGGTTAGTCCTGAGTGGAGGAGCCGTTCCCTCCGGTGTCTTCGTCCGGGGCAGAAGCCCCTTCGGTACCGAGGATACGTCGCACATAAGCCGCCCGGTGAGCGTCGCACTCCGAGGGCGGAAGGTCTCGTCCGGCCGCCTGCTCCAAATGAGCAGTTTGGGTAAAAATCATCAATTTGTTCAGCGTATATACCCGAAGTTCCGGGAGGAGTTTCAGGCCCACTCCCAGCCGAATGCCCGACAACAAGTTCATCAATTCCTCGAATGAGAGCGACCTGGCATACCGTAGGAGTCCGTATGCTCTCCAGATCTTGTCCTCCGTGACCTGGGGGGCGTCCCTGAGGAGCACTTGCCTCGCGTGGGTCTCGTACTGGATTACCTGACGGGCCATCTTGTCGAGATGCTCGACCAGATCCTCTTCGCTCTTTCCCAACGTCGTCTGGTTCGAAATTTGGAAAAAATTCCCGACGACCTCGGAGCCTTCGCCGTACAGGCCTCGAAAGGTGAGACCCACCTGTCCGAGTCCCTGTAGGACTTTTCCGATTTCCTTGGTCAGGACGAGCCCGGGAAGGTGCACGAGCACGGAAGCACGCATTCCGCTTCCGACATTGGTGGGGCAGCTGGTCAGGAAGCCGAATTCGTGGTGATACGCGAACGGCAGTTCCTGACCCAGTTCTTCATCGAGACGGTCCGCCAGATTCCAGGCGTTCTTGAGCCGGAGGCCGGATACCAATCCCTGGATTCGGAGATGATCTTCCTCGTTGATCATGACGCTTAGCGGATCTTCCGAGGCGAGAAGTACCCCGGTGGCGCGGGCCGGGCCGGCTTTCACGTCTCCGAGAAGCTCGCGAGAAGCAAGACGCCGCTCGAGCAGGATTCTGCGACTGCGGTGGTCCAGTTCGAGCAGCTCCAGAAGCGTCGACCCCTTCAACAGGCCAACCTTGTCCGCGGCCCGTTTGGTCTGCTCGAGGACGGCCTCCCGATCATTGACTCGTGCCCTGGGTCCGAACGCGTGCCCTTGCAGGTTCCGGGCTAGCCGTACGCGGGTAGAGAGCACCACGTCCGAGTGGTCTCCGCTGGCGTCTAGCCAATCGAGTCCGTAGTCGGGAAGTGCGGGAAGATCCGTCATGTCGGTTCAGCCTCCCGCCGGTTCCATGGTCCGAATCTTGTCGCGCAGCTCGGCCGCCCGTTCGAAGTCTTCGGAGTCCACCGCCCGTTGCAGCTTGTGCCGGAGCACCTCGAGTTGCTTCTCCATGTCGGAGGCGGCCGGGTCGGGTGGCAGGTAGACCTTGCCTAGGTGTTGCGTGCTCCCGTGGACCCGACGCAGGAGTCCCCTCAGGTAACCCTCGAAGGTGGTGTAGCAGTGGGGGCACCCGAGGCGACCGGCCTCACGGAAATCATTGAACGTGAGTCCGCAAAACGAACACGACCCGAACGACTCGGCGGGCTGTTGAGTCGAAGGCTCGTCCCCGAGCTGGGCCAGGAATCCCGTCAGAGGAAGGTTCATCGAATCGTCCGGGCCTTCGACGCCTTTTGCCGCCGCACATTTCTCACACAGATGAGAAGTAGACATCTGGTCGTTCTCGATCTGCGTGAGATGGACCACGGCGTCGCCTGAACCGCAGACCTCACAGACTTCGTTCGGTTCTTTGCTTTCCATGGTGCCTCTTCACGCCCTTCTAGACCCAAACCGCTTCGCTGAGCGTACCGCCACGGAGTTCCAGAATGCGGTCGGTTCTCTCGGCCAGCTCTCGATTGTGTGTGACCAGTACCATCGCCAGTCCCCTTTCTCCCCTCAGACCGAAGAGGAGATCATGCAGCTCTTCACTGGTTTGCGAATCCAGATTGCCTGACGGTTCATCCGCCAGCAGCACGAGCGGCTCGTTCGAGAGAGCCCGCGCCACTGCGACCCGCTGTTGCTCTCCTCCCGAGAGCTGAGCAGGACGATGCTCCAACCGCTCCTCCAGGCCCACGGCCGCCAGAAGCGCACGGGCTCGATCCGCGCTGGTCCGCCGATCCTGCCCCGAAATCAGACACGGCATCATCACGTTCTCGAGCGCTGTGAACTCCCGGAGTAGATGGTGAAACTGAAACACGAACCCGACAGTCTCGTTTCTGATCCTTGCGAGCGCCTCGCCGTCCATACCGGAGACGTCTCGACCGCCGATCAAGACCTCGCCCGAAGTCGGCCGATCCAGGGCTCCCAACAGGTGCAGAAGCGTCGATTTCCCGGCTCCGCTGCTCCCTATGACGGCAACGGCCTCCCCGGCGGAGACTCGTAGCTCTACCCCCGCGAGTACGGTGAGTTCATGGCCGTCGCCGCCCATGAAGCTCTTGCGCAGACCTCGAGTTTCGAGGGCCGGTGCCGTCTCGCTACTCATGACGGATCGCGTCCACGGGTTGCAGCCGAGAGGCCTGGAACGCCGGGTAGATCGTGGCCGTGAGGGCGATGAGGACGCTGATGGCGACGATCATCGCGATGTCCGTCACGTGGATGGAGATGGGGAGGCGATCGACGAAGTAGACGTCGGGTGGAATCCGGATGATCTCGTATCGGTCCACCAGCCAAGCCAGAAAGAGGCCGAGGGTGGTGCCCATGAACGTTCCTATCACGCCGATCCAAAGACCTTGAAGGATGAAGACCCGGAGAATTCGTCGGTCTGTCATGCCCATGGACTTGAGGATGCCGATCTCACGCGTACGGTCCACAACCACCATGACGAGCGTGCTGACGATGTTGAAGGCAGCCACGACCACGATGAGCGTGAGGATCAACCCCATGGCGAGCTTCTCGAGCTTGAGCGCCGAGAAGAGAGCCCGGTTCGTCGTGCTCCAACTCACGGCGTAGAACTCGAAGCCCAGGCGCTCCTGGGCCGCCAGGGCCACAGCCGAGGCCTGATCCGGATCGTCCGTACGGATCCCGAGCCCCGAAATACGGTCCTCATCGAGAATCCCGAGGTGCTCCTGCGCCGCCTCGAGCGGAACGTAGATGTTCTTCATGTCGTAGTCGTACATCCCGGTCGTGAACGTGCCGGTCATTTCATACTGACGGAGGCTCGGTGTGGGCATACCCATGACGTCCACGGTCAGGTTCTCGAAAGAGATGACCGTGAGCGTATCTCCCGAGAAGAGCTGCATCCGGGCGGCGAGCCGACTGCCGACGATCACGGGCGGGAGCCCCGACGCCGTGGGTCCGAGGTCGTGGATGCCCTCCTGAATGCGTGCCTCCATGTCCGTGACGGGTGTACCCTCCGAATCGAGGGAGACACCGTAGAGGTCGGCCGGTTGCGTATATCCGGACCTGGAAACCGCTACGCTGGTGAGCACGAAGGGGGCCACGCCCGTGACACCCTCCACCTCCCGGACCGCTGCGACGACGTCACGCCAGCCGTCCATCCGGAGAGTGCTACCGTTCTGAAGTACCATCACGTGGGGGGATGACTCCAGGATCTTACCCATGAGGTCTTCCTGCATCCCGGTCATCACGCCGATGACGATGACCAGGGCACTGACTCCCACCGTCACGCCGCCCAAGGCGATCCACGTGATGAAGGAGAGCAGTCGTCCCCCGCGCGCCGACGACAGATAGTGGCGGGCGATGTACCACTCGAGACCGCCCGCGGACCGGCCCGACATCACTCGTCTCGCAGCGTGGGAAAGAGGATCACGTCGCGAATGGACGACTGGTTCGTGAGCAGCATCGTGAGGCGGTCCACACCCAAACCCAGCCCCCCCGTCGGAGGCATGCCGTATTCCATCGCTCGGATGTAGTCCTCGTCGATCGGGTGGGTTTCATCGTCGCCGGCGTCCTTCAGCTTGGCCTGGCCCTCGAAACGTTCTCGTTGCTCAAGCGGATCGTTCAGCTCGGAAAACGCATTACAGATCTCTTCGCCCGCGATGAACAGCTCGAACCGCTCCGTCAGGTCGGCGTGCTCCCGGTGGGGTTTGGCCAGAGGACTGATCTCCTTGGGATGGTCCATCACGAACGTCGGCTGAATCAGGTTCGGCTGCACGAGCGCACCGAACAGCTTGTCGATCAGCTTACCCCATCCCGCGCCTTCCAGTTCGGGTATCTCCAACTTCTCCGCCCGCTCACGGAGGTCTGCACCCGAGAGCTCCCTCACATCGGCACCCATGGCCTCGGATAGAGCGTCCACCATCGCAACGCGTCGGAACGGGGCGGCAAAACTGATCTCGTGTTCTCCGTACACGACATCGGAGGAGCCGGTAGCGGCCACGGCGACCCGAATCAACATCTCCTCTGTGAAGTCCATCAGGCCGTGGTAGTCGGTGAAGGCCTGATAGAACTCCAGCATCGTGAACTCCGGATTGTGGAACCGATCGATGCCTTCGTTCCTGAAGTCCTTGGAGATCTCGTACACGCGCCCAAGACCGCCCACGATCAGGCGCTTGAGATAGAGCTCGTCGGCGATGCGGAGGTATAACGTTCGATTGAGTGCATTGTGTTTCGTCACGAAGGGTCGAGCGGCGGCCCCACCGTACAGCGGCTGTAGGGCGGGAGTTTCAACCTCGAGGAAGTCCGCCTCGTCCAGGAATGCGCGGAGCTCGGAGATGATCCTGGCACGGGTGCGGAAGACCTCTCTCACTTCGGGATTCACCGCCAGATCGGCATACCGCTGCCTGTAGCGCGTCTCCGTGTCCGTGAAGCCACTGAAGGTCGTGCGCTCTCCCGTCTCTTCGTCCTCCTCGGTTTTGCCCAGCGGCAATGGCCTCAGGGACTTGGCGAGAAGCGTCCACTCCTGTGCCTGGACGGTCGTTTCGCCCGTGCGCGTTCGGAACAGAACGCCCTCGACCCCTATCCAGTCGCCCAAGTCCAGAAGATCCAGCGTCTCGAAGCTGTCATCCCCAAGGACATTCTTGCGGAAATAGACCTGAATCTGTCCCGAACGATCGTCTACGTGCCCAAAGGCGCTCTTGCCGTGACTCCGATAGCTGAGCAACCGGCCGGCGACGGAAACGCGGGGCCCCTGCCCTTCTTCGTTGAGCCGGCCCGCCGCCTCCTCCTGCTCGAAAAGGGCGTTGGCGTCCGTTGCCAGATGGGACAACTCGTACACGTAGCCGTAAGGCTCCAGGCCCTTCTCCCGAAGGGCGTCCAGCTTTTCTCGGCGGTGCCGGCGCACCTGCCTGAGGTCTTCGCTCAATGTGATTGCCGCTCTACTTCCCTGCGCCCTGGGATGCGAATCGCTTAAGATAAGCCTCGATGAACGGATCGAGGTTGCCGTCCATCACCTTGCTCACATCGGTGATCTTCAGGTCGGTCCGGTGATCGTTGACCATGGTGTACGGCTGAAAGACATACGATCGGATCTGATTGCCCCAACCGATCTCCGTCTTGGTGGCTTCCAAGACCGCTTTCTCCTTCTCCTGCTCCTCCAGCGCCCGTTCGTAAAGGGCGGCCTTCAACATCTTCATGGCCGTCGCTCGGTTCTTGTGCTGCGATCGCTCCTGCTGACAGGACACGGCTATCCCCGTCGGCACGTGTGTCAGCCGGATGGCCGAATCCGTCTTGTTTACGTGCTGCCCACCCGCCCCCGAGGCCCTGAACGTGTCGACGCGCAGATCGGACTCGTCGATTTCGATTTCGATCGAGTCGTCGACGAGTGGATACACGAATACGCTGGCGAACGACGTATGCCTTCTGGACTGTGCATCGAAGGGGGATATCCGCACCAGGCGATGAATCCCCTTCTCGGCCTTCAGGTATCCGTATGCATGATTCCCGACGACCTCGAAGGTCGCGCTCTTGATTCCGGCCTCTTCCCCAGGCTGGAGATCGAGCACCTTCACCTCGTACCCGCTACCCTCGGCCCATCTCGAGTACATGCGCGTGAGCATCTCGGCCCAGTCTTGTGATTCGAGGCCGCCGGCACCGGGGTGTACCGTGAGGAGAGCACCGCGGTGGTCATCCGGTCCCTGAAGCATGGTCCGCAGCTCGAGAGCTTCGATGGGCCCACCGAGCGCCTCGACTTCGGTGGCTAGCTCCGCCTCGAGACCGGCATCCTCCTCGAGTTCCAAGAGTTCCCCCAGCTCCGCCAGCTCTGCCGCTTTGGAGTCGAGGTCGTGCCACGGGCCCACCCAACCCTTCAATAGGTTGGCCTCCGCGATTACCTCGCGGGCTTTGTCTTGATTGTCCCAGAAGCCGGTCGTCGCCATCTCCTTGTCGAGCTCGGCAATGCGAGCATCCTTGGAGACGACGTCAAAGATACCCCCGAAGGTCGACGATCCGGCCACGGAGCTCTTCCAAACGCTGCAGTGATTCCTTGCTCATGATGGGCGGTCACGCCTGACATTTCGTGGGATGTGCGGAGGGGCCACCCGAAAGGGCGACCCCTCGACCGCGAAAAATATATCCGAGCCCGACATGGCCATCAACCGGGACGGCCTGCGCGCCTAACCCTCGAGGCTGAAGACGACTTCACCGTTGGCGAGCAACTCATTGAGGGCGTCGTTGAAGAACGTTCCCTGGGTCATCACGTCGGGGTCGACCTGCTCCCGGTATTCCTTCCAGGACTTCTCGATCTCCTCGCTGAAGACCTGGACGAGCGTCCCGGACGCCAGCGCCTCCGTGTGTTTGGCGGGGTTGTAGGCGATCAGGTCGGACACGAGGCTCCGGGCCAGGCTTCTCGCTTTGTCCTCCGGACTCCGCCTGCCGAATTGGATCGGCGCGGCGGGAGCCGCGGCCTCGGGTGGCGCCTCCTCCTCGACGACCGGGACCTCAATCTCGATCGCTCCGAAATCGTTTGTCGCAGCTTCGGCCTCAGGCTCTGTGGAAACGGGAAACGCCTCGTCCGCCTCCGTGGTAATCGAATCGAAGGTGATCTCGCGTTCACCGAACTCGTCGGCCGTCTCTTCCGCGATGTCGGCCACGACCTCGGCGTCGGCACCGAAGGAGCTCTGTACTTCCGGCGGCACGTCGGCCTCATCAAGGGCGATGGCCGCCGCCGGCTCGTCGAACGTCGTTGCGGATCCGGCGAAGGTGGATTCGACACCGGTCGCTTCCGGCTTGTCGACCTCGAAGATCTCAGGGCAGGCGCTGCACTGCGCCCTCACACCCCCTTCGGGGATCTTGGCCGGGTCCACCGGGAAGGACGTATTACATGACGGACATGAAACGGTGATGGTCATGACTCTTCAATTTCTTCCTTGAGCGGCTGTCGACGATCCACAGCATAGACGGATCCTGGCAGCGACTTCGTGTAGGTCTTCATTTCCGCAGCCAACTCGCTGACTTGCGCCGTGTGGGTGAAAGGCTGGATTTGATTGGTAACGACCCCCACCGAGAGTGTCATCAGGGGCACTCTACGGATACTACCGCGGCGGTCCTTTCCAAGGAAGTAGCCGGCCCGGCGATCTTCGGGGGTGTACTGATAGGGGATCAACTCATCGAAAAGCTGGATGATCTCGTCACAGCAGTTCTCCAGATACTGCACGTTGACGATGAAGATGAAGTCGTCCCCTCCGATATGCCCCACGAACCCGCCCGGAGCCAATCCACGAACTACGTCCCGCAGAATGCGGGACAGAAGCAAGATGACGTGATCTCCGTGGTTGTATCCGTAGCGGTCGTTGAACTCCTTGAAGTTGTCCAAGTCGGCGTAGCAGACCGCGAAGTCTTCATTGCGCACGAGGCGCTCGCCGATATCCCGCTCGATCTGCACCGTACCGGGGAGGCGCGTGGTGGGGTGAACCGCAACGTCTCGTTGGGCGCGGCGCACCACGGACTCGAATCGAAGGCTCTGCTCCCGGTCCGAGCCCGCCTGTGATACCACCTCGTCGGCTCCGGCCGCCAGGCAATCCGCGGCGAGGTCACTCTGGTTCGACGGAATGAGTAGGATGACCGGGACGATGGCCGTGAACGTGTCTCTCTTCACCCGCGCGCACAGGTCGAGCATGGGCGCAGGATCATCCCCGCCGTCCAGCACCAGGCATGAGGGGAAGGACCGGTTCAGAAGGGCATGGACCCCCTCCGCGCCTTCCACCGCGAGGAGCGAGTAGCCGTGCTCAACGCAGAACCGGGTGAGCAGATCCGGTCCGGCACTTGGGCTCGAAGCCGAGTAAACGATCGTACGTGCGGCCATACCACCTTGGAATCACGGGTTGGAGGGACTTTTCGAGCTTAGTCCCGGCGATTGACGCTTGTCAACGACGGGCTGGAGACGAATCCACCAGAACGAAGTCGATATGACGCTCCATCTTGTCTACGCGGGCTACTCGCACAGCCAACCGGTCCCCTAGCCGGAAAGTCCGACGGGTACGCTCCCCGACCAACCGGTAGCTGTCTTCCTGAAACGCGTAGTAGTCGTCCATCATGCTGTTGACGTGAACGAGCCCCTCCACGAATACCTCGTCCAGCAGCACGAAGAGGCCGAACGAAGTCACTCCGGATATCGTACCGATGAACTCGTCGCCCAAGTGTCGTTCCATATACTCGGCCTTCTTCAGGTCGACGCTCTCTCGCTCGGCTGCTTCCGCTACCCTCTCTCGGGTGCTGCAAAGTACGGCCTTCCCCTCCAACTCTTCCCCATCCCACTCCTCCGGGACCGGCCGTCCCTCGATCAGAGCCCGAGTGATGACCCGATGCAACCACAAGTCAGGGTACCGTCGAATCGGCGACGTGAAATGCGTGTAGTGGGTCGCAGCCAAGCCGAAGTGTCCAAGGTTGGCGGGGTCGTACCGAGCCCGACTCATCGCGCGGAGCACCACCGTACACACCAGTTGACCCTCGGGACTTCCGTGCACTTTCTGGAGCAACGCCTGCAGCTCCTTCGGACCGACCGCGCCCTTGGATGTCCTAAGTCCCAGGCGATCCAGAAAAGCCTTCAGTGCCAGCATCTTGTCGCGCGAGGGCGCCTCGTGTACACGGTACAACACCGGCAGCGCCGTGCCCTCGGCCCGTCGAGCCATGATCTCGTTTGCCAGCAGCATGAAGCCCTCGATGAGGCGATGGCTCTCGAGTCGTGCCATACGTCGGATATCGACCGGCTGCCCGGACTCTCCCAACACTACGAGCGCCTCGGGCAAGTCGAAGTCCAGCGCTCCCCGTTCTTCCCTCAATGCCCGCAGCGCCTTGGCCAATCCGGCAAGGTCGGCCAACGCTTCATCAGTGGGCGGATCGATCGAGAGCGCCCCGTCCAGGACGGCCTGCGCCTCTTCATAACTGAGCTTGTGCCTGCTGCGGATTCGTGTCCGCTCGACCCGGGAATCTCCGACGGCGCCGGAGCCGTCCAGGGTCGCGAAGACGGATATCGCGAACCGTTCTACGTTTGGCAGGAGCGAGCAGGCGTCGGTCGACAAGGCGTGAGGCAACATGGGTATGACCCGGTCCACCAGGTACACGCTGGTCGCCCGCCTCAGGGCTTCGAGGTCGACCGGATCACCCGACTGCACGAAGTGTGACACGTCGGCGATGTGAATGCCGACCTCGAACGCTCCCTTACCCAGCCGCCGAACGGACAAAGCGTCATCATGATCCTTCGCGTCCGCGGGGTCGATCGTGAAGGCATGGACGTCCGTGCGGTCGATCCGAAGTTCACCGGGTTCGGATCGACGGCGCGCGACTGCGTCATCCGCGTAGCGCTCCACCTCCGGAGGAAACGCGATGGGCAGCCCATGCCCGTGGATCACCGCGAGGACGTCCACCCCCGGATCCCCGGTCTTGCCCAGAACGGTCTCGACCGTGCCCGTGGGGTTCATCTTGCCACTTCCGAACGTCGTGATGCGCACCACGACCACGTCTCCGTCGGTGGCTCCGTTCTCCTCGCCCTGCACGACGAGCACTTCTCGGTGGATCCTCCGATTCTGCGGGTGGACCACCCCGAAGGACCGCGTGGACTGGTAGACCCCGACCAGGGTCTGGTGTGCTCTCTCCAGTACCTTGATCACACGGCCGACCGGGCTCCGTCCTCGGGGACGTCCCTCCACTCGAGTCACCACCTGGTCACCGTCCATCGCCGACTCGAGCGACAGCCCGGGCACGAAGACCTCTTGGCCCCCCGCGTCCGGCGCGACGAAGCCGTCACCCTTGGAGGTTACCGATAGCCGCCCTACCACCAGGTTGATCTTCTCGGGAACGGCAAAACGCTGGCCTTTGACCCGATAGATCCGTCCCCGGTCGACCATCTCGAGAAGGAGAGTGCGGAAGTCCCGGAAGTCCTTCGTCGACACGGAGAGGGCCTTGGCCAACTCCTTGGCCTTCAGTGGTCCCTTACGCGACTCGCCGAGCCGGCGTAGAACCGCGGATTCACCGGGAAGCTTGGGTCGACGGGCCATGCTAGCGCCGCACCTCGAGGATCAGCCCAATGCCTCGGGTGCCCGGGTCCGGGGCCAGGCGCAGTCGAGCGACCGCCTGCTCTCCCGCGGCGGCGCGCACCCGAGCCGTGATGAACCCGTCGACGCCGCTCAGGAGATGGTTGGCGATGACCACGCCGGCGAATTGGGAGGCACGCCTGAAATCCTCATCACTGGACGCGATGAGGTCGCGGTACCCCTCCCATTCATTCGTCAGACCCACCCAGGTCCACTCAAAGCGCTCGTCATAACCCTCATCATGATAGAAGGTCAACGCGTCTTCGTAAGCCGGATCGCCGGGCCCAGGGGTTGTCCCGGGCGCGAAGAAAATCTGCATCGCCAACGCCCAAGTCCTCCCATTGAACGTGGAGAGGTCCGTCTGTGGCTGCACTCCCGGCAGAGCCACGTCCACATCGAAAGTCCCCGACGTCTCGAACTTCTCCATGTCCTCGTAGTAGGCGAAATCACCGTCCGTCCGGGTCCCTGCAAACGTCCTCGCCTCATCCCACGCCAACGTCTGATACCGGTCGCGGAGGTCCAGCGCCGACGATCGTGCGCGCCCAAACGCGACCCATGCCACGCCCTCGAGCACCGCGTACGCGATCCAACGTCGTTGACCCATCTTCCACTGGCTGGCACCGGGAAGCAGGGCCGAATAGAGCAAGGCTCTGGCGGGCGCGAGCGTCGCCTCGTCGCTCCGCATGTCGAGGCTCTCGCGGTGAGTGCTGGTGGGTGGACCGATCCATCCGCCAGGACGGGGCATGGAACAGCTGTGCACGGGAAGTGAACTCGCCAACTGAACCGCCACCGTCGGACACTGCTGGGCGCGGGCGGACACCGGGAAGACCCACGGTAGACAGCAGACGGCCGCGATTTCCATGGTCCGGCGGACCCGGCCCCGGGGCGCCGATCTAGAAAACAATGCCGAACGAGACGTGAACGGGTTCGCTCTCCCCCGTGATGGAGCCGGCAAGGTTCTTGGCCAACCCCAGTTCGAACCGCTCATAACGAAGTCCTACTCCGATAGCCACGCCGTCCGCCTGCCCAACCTCGCCTTGCACGTAACCCGAACGAACGTAGATGACGTCTCCCATTCCCGCGGTGAGCTCGGTGCCCACGTAGTACGATGGCGCGTCCCCCGGGTCACGCCATCGGTCCTCGACCTCGGCTCGTACCCAGAGATTGATATCGTCCGTCTCCACGAAATGTGTGAGAAAGTTGTAGGCGGCTGACACCCGCACGCGCGACGGTAGAGGATCGGCCTGCTCCGCGTTCACCACCTGGAAGTCGGGACCCATGTGGGCGAGCATCGCTCCCAACCGAAGGGGGAGCGCCGCGACGGGCTCGGACTGGACACCGACGTCCATCGCCCAACCGGTCGACCGGACACCCGCGCCGTCACACTGGCCGCGACAACTCAAATTGAACTGGACGATCTTGAAGTTGAATCCGGCATCGAGCCAACCCGTCATGCGCGTGGCGAGGGAGACGATCCCTACGTGGCTCCGAACCGAAATGGAGCCTCGCACGTTGCCTTCGGGGTCGGTGAGGTCCTGCTCGCCCTCGTCGAGGAGCTCATACGAGACGCCGAGCACGCCCACCGGTTGATTGACCATCAATGCGGAGAGAGCTATCCCCTCGCCCACCAAGTGGTCCCCTCTCATGATCACCAGTTGGCTCGCTTCCATGGACGCAAGCCCCGCCGGATTCCAGAAGGCCGACTCGGGGCTGGGAACCGCGGTCATGGTACGGCCGAGGGCCACGCCATGAGCGCCCACGGGGAGCAGAAGAAAGAGGGCTCCCTCGTTGGATCCGACTTCCGGGTCTTGGCCCTCGATCGCCTGAGGGAAGGCGAACCCCATGTGCAGCCCGAGAGCAAACAGAGCGACGATCCAAGGCCTACGCACGATCGCCGTCCTCCGACGGGACACGCAGCCCCAGTTGGCCGAGGTGCTGCCGCTTCCGGCGCCAGTTCGGCAACACCTTGATCCACAGGTCGAGATACACGGGACGATCGATGAACTCCTGGATCTTTTCGCGGGATACACGGCCCAGCTCGCGAATGGCCTTCCCCTTGTCTCCCACAAGGATGCGCTTCTGCGAGTTCCGCTCCGTGAAGAGGTTGGCCCCAATGTAAGCCGGATCCTGATCCTCGCGGAACTCCTCGACCACGGCGAAGACCGAGTAAGGGATTTCATCCCGGAACTGCTCGAACACCGTCTCCCGGATGAACTCGGCCACGAAGAAGCGGACCGGCGAGGAGGCGACGTCGCCTTCAGGATACAGGAAGGGCCCTTCGGGAAGTGCTCCGGCCAACTCCTCCCACAACTCCTCGACACCCCTATCCTCCAGGGCGGAAATCCCACGCGCTTCCGCCCCCAACTCCGACTCCGCCCACTGGGCGGCCATCGCGATGTTGTCCGGGGTCGCGGCGTCGATCTTGTTGATCACCACGAACTTCGGCGCGGAGGAAGTGGCCAGTGCCTCCACGATCGCCGCCTTTTCCTTCTCCCGGAGCGGGTCTGTGGCGTCGACCAGCAGAACGATGACATCCGCCTCACGGATCGCCTCGAGGGCCTCCTCGAGCATACCCTTCTGAAGGAGGTCTTTGGCCAGGAGAAGGCCAGGAGTGTCCAGGAAGATACCTTGGACCGATCCCGTGGTCCGAATGCCGGTCACCCGCTGCCATGTCGTCTGTGCCTTCGCCGTCACGATGCTCAGCTTCTGGCCGATGAGCTGATTCATCAGCGTGGACTTGCCGGCGTTGGGGCGTCCGATCAGCGCGACGTAGCCCGTGCGGCTCACGGTGCCGCTCACCTCGTTGATCGCCTCTTCACTCATCGGAGAAAGATGACACAGAAGCCGATCTCAGGGAAATCGGAGGCCGAGCGTCTTACCGGCGGGCCGGCCCGCCCAGCGAGCCCATGGCACTATCCACTCTAACTGCTAACCCCAGTGGAGATTACGTGCTTGTACTCAAGTGGTTTCGAGACGATCGAGTTGGGAGCCGTCTGCACGACCTGGCCGTTGATGGCAACACTCATACGGCACGGAAGACCTCGCGACGAAAAGACGTCGAAATCAACGAGCCCGTTTTGCACCACGTTGACCCCGGGCATGCCGCTGAACAGGTCGTCCAACTGATGAAGGCCGGGCTTGGTCTGTAGGTCTTCGGGCGTCAACGTATGGCCGAAGCCCATTGCCTCACGGCGGTAGAATCCGACCCGTGCCAGCGAGAGGTTCTGTCCCTCCACGATGGCCGCGATGGGATCGAGGACAATGGGGCTGGGTTGGAGACGAAGCTGGACGAGCGCGTCTTGTCCGCGCCCGAGCGCGAAGGTATCCGAGGTCGCGGGCAGGTAACCGAGGCGAGAGGCTTGTAGTCGATACGCTCCGGGATCCGGTATGGAGATAACGAAACGGCCACGTTCGTCCGTGAGGTACTCTCCGACTACGCTGTCCCCGGCGGCCAGCAGCACCACACCCGCCGTCTCGATCGGCACGCTCCACTCGTCGTCGTCGACCGTACCCTCGACCGTCTGCGCACCGGCGAGTGTGGCGGGCGGGCAAGCGAGTGCCCAGAGGAGTGCGGTCGCGAAGCGGGTCGTGGCTCCCATGCGTCGCCGCCTTATTCCGGGCAAACGGGTCCCAGGTGGCTGGTGTCCCCTCGTTGGACCCGAGGAGCACGTCCACAGCATAGGCGCCATCCTGTCCATTCACAACAATCACGTACGCGACCCCGTGCCCACCTACCGCGGCGGTACGCCGTGCAGCGCAGGGAGAGTACGGCGGCGCCTACTTAGCGGACTGCGGACACAAAGAGCCCACAACCCGTAATGGGCTGTGGGCTCAAATGTAAGCTGACGACGAGCCGTAGGGGCCCACCGGGCCCCGGAGACGGGCGCGGGCAACGCCCGTGCCCACCTACTCTCCGCGATGTGCGGCGGTACGCCGTGCAGCGCATGGGAGAGTACGGCGGCGCCTACTTAGCGGACTGCGGACACAAAGAGTCCACAACCCGTAATGGGCTGTGGGCTCAAATGTAAGCTGGCGACGACGTACTCTCCCACCGAGTCACCTCGGCAGTACCATCCGCGCGGCAGGGCTTAACGGCCGTGTTCGAGATGGGAACGGGTGTATCCCCTGCGCCATAGCCACCAGCAAATATCGATCCGGCCGTGTATCGCGGCGCGACCCGCACCTTCGGTGCGGGTGCCCCCGGTGTCGGGCGAACAAATACATCAGGGTAGAGAGAGAATCCACAAAGACCTTTGGAATTGTCCAAAGTGTGTTGGTTTGGGGTGAGGATTCAGTTCAGACCTCCTGAAGGGAGGAAGGAACTGGTCAAGCCTCTCGGGCAATTAGTACGGCTCGGCTACACGTGTTGCCACGCTTCCACCTGCCGCCTATCAACGTGCTAGTCTCGCACGGCCCTTCTGAGAACTTGCGTTCTGGGAGTGCTCATCTTGGAGGGGGCTTCCCACTTAGATGCTTTCAGCGGTTATCCTTTCCCGACGTCGCTACCCGGCGATGCTCCTGGCGGAACAACCGGTACACGAGGGGTCAGTCCATCCCGGTCCTCTCGTACTAGGGACAGCTCTCCTCAACACTCCAACGCCCACGACGGATACAGACCGAACTGTCTCACGACGTTCTAAACCCAGCTCATGTACCACTTTAACGGGCGAACAGCCCGACCCTTGGGACCTTCTCCAGCCCCAGGATGTGATAAGCCGACATCGAGGTGCCAAACCGCCCCGTCGATGTGAACTCTCGGGGGCGATAAGCCTGTTATCCCCGGCGTACCTTTTATCCGTTGAGCGATGGCCCTTCCATTCGGAACCACCGGATCACTAAGGCCTACTTTCGTACCTGCTCGATCCGTCGATCTCGCAGTCAAGCTCCCTTCTGCCTTTACACTCTTCGCGCGATTACCGACCGCGCTGAGGGAACCTTTGCGCGCCTCCGTTACATTTTGGGAGGCGACCGCCCCAGTCAAACTACCCACCTGCCACGGTCCCCGAGGAGGATTCACTCCCCTGGGTTAGAGCCTCAACATTGTAAGGGTGGTATTTCACGATTGGCTCCCCGAAGCCTAGCGACTCCGGTTCATAGCCTCCCACCTATTCTACACATGCAAAGCCAAGACCCAATGGCAGGTTGTAGTAAAGGTGCACGGGGTCTTTTTGTCCTGTCGCGGGTACTCGGTATCCTCACCGAGACTCCAATTTCGCCGAGCTTGCGGAGGAGACAGCGCCCAAATCGTTACGCCATTCGTGCAGGTCGGAACTTACCCGACAAGGAATTTCGCTACCTTAGGACCGTTATAGTTACGGCCGCCGTTTACCGGGGCTTCAGTTCAGAGCTTCGCCTTACGGCTAACCCCTCCCTTTAACCTTCCGGCACCGGGCAGGCGTCAGTGCCTATACGTCGTCTTCGCGACTTTGCAGACACCTGTGTTTTTAATAAACAGTCGCTTGGGCCGATTCTCTGCGGCCCGCTTCAGCTCCACCATGCATCGGTTTCACCTACCACGGGCTCCCCTTCTCCCGAAGTTACGGGGACATTTTGCCGAGTTCCTTCTCCACAATTCACTCGAGCACCTTAGGCTTCTCGCCTCGCCTACGTGTGTCCGTTTACGGTACGGTCACAGCAAGCACTCCCCCACGAGGCTTTTCTTGGCAGTATGCTCCACGACCCTTTGCGGGGCCCGAAGGCCCCTTCGGCATCGGCGCTCGGCTGCCCCGGTGGGATTTGCCTCACCGGAAACGCCTACCACCTTACATCGGAAATCCACCACCCGACGGTTGCTTCGCTGCTGCGTCCCCCCTTGGGGTCAAACGCACTACGCTGTGGTACGGGAATATTAACCCGTTTCCCATCGCCTACGCCCTTCGGCCTCGGCTTAGGGACCGACTAACCCGGAGCGGATGAACCTGGCTCCGGAACCCTTAGGCTTTCGGTGACAGAGATTCTCACTCTGTTTATCGCGTACTCATTCCGG
>CBDDEN010000011.1:237500-1379429 GCA_965226925.1 Longimicrobiales bacterium
AACTGGCCTGACGTCTCTTACCCGCGGGAAAACCGACTGCGGAAGTGAGCCTCGTGAAGTCCGATGTTGTGCACCCGGATCATGTCCACCCCCTTGTCGACGAGGTGGGTGCTCACCTCCAGGGTCTCGGGATCCCGTTCCTCACTGGGCTTGTCGGTCACTAACTCGAACAGCGACTTCCGACTGTGACCGATCAGCATCGGCGTCTCGAGTTCGTGAAACTCCTCTACGCGCCTAAGGATCTGCCAGTTCTGCTGTGAGGTCTTTCCGAAACCGATCCCCGGGTCGAAGACCAACCGCTGCCGGGCGACGCCGCGCGCCTCGAACGCCTCGAGCTTGGCCACTCCCCAGTCGCGCAGGAAATGCACGGGGTCCGAGTCCCTGGGGATGAACTCCCCCTTGACGACCGGTATCGAGAGGCTGTGCATGAAGATGAGCGGCAACTCCGTGCCTTGCGCGAGTTCCATCATTCCAGGGTCTGAGAATCCGGTTACGTCGTTGATGATGTCGATGCCGGTGTCCAAGGCTCGCGTCACGGTACTGGGACTCCTGGAATCGAGGCTGACCCGGATTTGCCGTTCGCTCCGAAGCTCCTGGAGACCCTGCAACACGGGCTCGATCCGTGACCACTCCTCCTCGTGATCGACCCTCTCGCCTGCCGGTCGTGTCGACTCGGCCCCCAGGTCGATAATTCCGGCACCGGCATCGACCAGGGCTCGGGCATGGTCCAACGCCGCATCGGGACGGGCGTGCCGGCCGCCGTCGCTGAAGCTGTCAGGGGTGACGTTCAGGATCCCCAAGAGCTCAGGGTAACGCACACGGTAGTCGGCCTCGGGTGCATAGTGCGTGTGCGACGCCGCGGCCTGATCGGAGGCCCCCGCACTCCTGAGTCTCTCGGCATG
This sequence comes from Longimicrobiales bacterium, assembly GCA_965226925.1. Lineage (GTDB taxonomy): Bacteria > Gemmatimonadota > Gemmatimonadetes > Longimicrobiales > Gaopeijiaceae > CBDDCX01. The sequence continues at coordinate 238,403 of CBDDEN010000011.1, forward strand.
TTCGCGGAACGATCGCCCCCCAAGGGTCGCGTCAGGCACCAAGTCGCTGAGTGGTTCGAGGACGAAGGCCCGGTTCAGCATTTCCGGGTGGGGGATCTCGAGTTGCTCGCTTCGCATCTCCCGACCCGGCCACCACAGGACGTCGATGTCGATGAGCCTCGGCGCCCACCGCTCGCCCTCGGACCGACCCAGAGCCTTCTCAATCTCCTTGAGTCTTCTCAGCAAGCGCTCGGGTTCGACGAGCGGCTCGCCGGACAGCGCGCAATTCAGATAGGGGAGGTCCCACTGGTCAGGCGCCCCGTCCGGGAGCTGCGCGGACGACTCATAGACCCTGCTGAGGGTCGGGCTGCCGAGAACCGGGCGAATACCGCGTGTGAGACGGTTGACCGCCCTCTTCAGGTTGATCTCGCGTGGCCCCAGGTTGCTTCCGAGCCCAAGTACCACGGTGGCTTCTCTCACGAGGGCCAGGTTCTGCTTACCCTCGACCGTACATGCCACTCGGCCCGCCCCACGTTCGCCATCACCTCGTGGATCGCGACCCGCCCACGGTAGACGCCAAAAGCACGATATGTTTGGCCGTGCGGGTCATGGCGGGGATGTCAGCCCATTCGTCCGGGAACCCTCGCTGCCCACCTCGGGATCCACTGATCCCGATGGCCGACGTACCGTTACCGATGGCCACGTTCATGTTCGACGAACCCATGTTCGAGAGCCTGGGCTCGAACCCCAAGTGGCGCGAAATCGCCTCGGCCGAGATCACCAGGTCCGATTCGCGGGCACCTGGAATCTGTCCGCCCGGCGTCAACTGGAACGGCTCCATCTCGAAGGTGATCCCCGTCTCCTCCGAGACCCGCTGGAGGATAGACCTGACTTCGGTCTCCATCTCCTCGACCAAGCGCGCCTCCATGGAGCGCAGGTCGAGGGAGAACCACCCGCTCTCCGGCTTGTGATTGTATACCGCGCCACTGTTGAGCATGGAGATGTTCACGACGGTCCGGTTGTCGGCGTTCATTCCCGGTTGAGGAAGTTGGAGAATCCGGTCCACAGCCCGACCGATTCCCTGATTCACGTTGGGCAGGCCACCCCCCAACGAATGTCCGCCGGGCCCCGAGGCGACCACCCTCCACCAATGGATGTTGATGGCGCCGTAGCTGATGCTGCTTCCCTCCCCGAGAACGTCCACGAAACCGACCGCCCGGTCACGATAGTCCGAGTAGACCTCCTTCATGCCGACGAGACCGGTTTCCTCCTGCGCGACCGCCGCGAATACGAGATCGTGCTCGGGTGTCATCCCGGACTGGACGAGCGCCTCGGCCGTGGCGAGCATCGCCGCAGTCGTCAGTGAAGTGTTCGTACCGGGACCCACGACACGGTCACCTTCGATCCTCGGAGGACCGGACGCGACCCTCTGGTTCTCGGCGACGGTCGCGAGATCGTCAAGCGTGGAGACGAACACGAGGGCCCGCCCCGAATGGCCCGGAATGGTCCCGACGGCGTTGGGGGTATCGTCCAACTGGACGCTGGTCAGGCCGATCTCACGCATCCTGCGAGCCACCGCCGCGGCGCGATCGTGTTCCTGCCCCGACGGAGAAACGATGGCGCCGATCTCGGCGAGGAACCGGGCCGTCTGCTCGACACGGCCGTCGACGTGGTCCAGGGCGTCCTGCACCGCGCGGTCGTCCAGAGCCTCACCGAGAGGGCGCCGAGCTTGAGCGCGCAGCGGCCCGGCGAGTACGGCGGTGCCGATTACGGCGAGAAGCCAGAGCATGAAGGAACGCGCCATCGAAGTCTCCCTATGAGTCGTCTTCAAGCTGGGGTGCTTAGAACCAGAACGCCCGTCGGACCTTCTGGCCCATGGTCTCCGGAGTGGGCTCCGACGCGGAGCACCCTCCGGCGTCTCGGTGGTACTGATTGAAGATATTCGCGGTGCTCGGGATTTCCGGGAACTGGCTCTCGAGGATCTCTTCGACGCTCTCCCTCCCGAAGCTGATGAGAAGTCGCTCTTCACTCTCGATCACGCTGTTGAACACGGAAGGTACATCGAGCCCGTCGAGTACGAACTTCAGCGTCCGGTCGCCCTCGGCGAAGTAACGCTCGCCACGATCGGTGATCAGGAAATCGTCACCGAGGGCGAAGCCGATGTTGGCGAAGAAATGCCCCCAGGTCGCTCCTTCATGGTGCACGTGAACCACATCGTGAATCCCCTCGTGCATGTGTGCGCGCTCGACCGCCAGGATCAGGTCGGGGTTGGCCTTACATGCCGCAACGTCCTGCATGTAATGCATGGCGCCGAGGTCGAGACGCTCACCGTCCAGGAAGACCGCGAAGTTCGCATGATAGTGTGGCCCATCGCTTGTCGGGAGCTCCGCCAAGGTCACGAAGCGTGCCGCTCCGACCAAGCCGATTCCGACAACGGCCCCCGCCAGGACCTTGAGGATCCCTCCAACCCTTGCCCCGCCCATCATCCTCCTCCTCTCGTCGAACCGACCAGATCGAGTCGGCCCTGATCAGGATCGTACGTCACTAAGACCACCTCACCCGGAGAGATCGTCACTGAACGGTCGAAGCTAAGCTCGTTCTCCGCGACCCCGCCATCCGTCAGGGGGGCGAACCGGACAGAGATCCGATGCTCGCCCGCCGCGACTTCCAGATCCCGATGTACATAGAGAGGCCGGTCGCCCGCCGCGCCCGCCGGTCGGATGACGTCCTCGAAGACCGAGTTCCCATCGACCTCCAGTGACATTCTGTAGGTCGGGATCCTGCGCTCACACACCTCGGGCGTACGCATGTGCACCGGGAGCGCATCGAGTTCTTGCTGCGACCGGGTCCGGCACTCCTGGGTGGCCGAGATCCGATAGCGCCACGAAAGGCGGATCATGCCCGAACTCGGGTCCTCCGCGTCATACGGGAGAGCGGAAAGCACCACCAGCGCCATTGCGGTCAGGACCAAGAGCGTGCCACCCACGATTTTCGAGGCCACGCCATTCATGACCGGAGACCGTCCAGCGCAACACTCACCTCGGGCGTCTCACACTCCGCGTCGATTCCGATCTCCTCCTCGATCGTAGCGGCCGCCATGGCCCTGACTTCGCGACGGAAATCTTCCAGCTCCGCCACGATCGCCTTGCGTTCAGCGAGAGCGGCGAAGGTGATCCGGAGTCGCTTGCGGTCCACCCGCGCCTTCAGCTCGGCTTCGCGGTCATGGTGCACCCTCTCCTCCAGCCACGCGACACCTTCGCGGTTCCAGCAATCCCGTGGCGGGCAGGAGACGACCAGGAGCCCCCCCGTCCCTGCGCGAATCAGGTATTCGATGACGGACGTATGCACGCTACCGACGCAGGCCGTCCTATAGATCGGGGCGCCCTCGAACGACCTCAGTGCCCCTATGCCCCCAGCCCCGCGGTCGCAGGCCAGGAGTACGACGTCCTCCGGTCCTGGATCTTCCCGGGCCACGAAAGCCTTGACCTCGACGAGCTGATCTCGACCCGTCCACCCGGGCGGGCCCACGCTCATGGGAGCGCACGAAGCAGTGCATATGCCGCAGCTTACACACAGAGCCGGGTCGACACGTGCTACGAACCCCTCGCGATCGTCCTCCCTGGGGATCATCGCGATGGCCTCGTACGGGCAGTCGTGGTAACACTGCTCACAGCCAGTGCAGCGTCGCTCGTCCACGACCGACGGCCCCGGAAACGCATCGTGCTTGGGCTTTTGAAGCCTGGGTATGAACAGGGGCAGAATCATCACCGTGGCCCCGAACACCCAGTACGCCCCCGCCGGCATGGCCCGACTCAGGGGCACCCAGAATCCGTAGAAGACATCGAGCGGTGCATCTTGTACCACGCGGAGGAGATCGGCTTCGAGAGCCATCTTCACGGGCCAGACGACCGACAAGGCCGTGATGGATCCGACGGTCCACCACAACAGACGGCGGGGTGGCAGAAGCTGCGGCCGGGCGACGCGCGCCACATGGATCCACAGGATCAGGCCGATACCGATCGGGAAGAGGATGTGTGCAAAGAGGTTGAGGAAGAAGAACGCCGGTCGCATCGGCTGATCCCCCGCGAAACCCCTGCCGATGGGCTCGGAGAAGATGGGCAGCACGTCCAGGAGTCGGGCACCCTCTACGGCCAGAAGCTGGGCTTGGAGATCCCAGACCATGACGTACCCGGTCCACCCGCAGATGAAGAAGACCAACAGCAGTACCAGTCCGGAGATCCACGCCTGTGCCCTCGGTCCCCACGTCCGCCGCTGCACGAACATGCGGAGTGCGTGAACGGCGGCCGCCATCACGGCCAGATCCGATGCGTAGCGATGCAGGGTCCGGATCCAGCGGCCGGCGAGCGGCTGCGCCGTGATGCGAGCTACCGACTCGTATGGGGAGCCGATTCGGTAGAAAAGGAGTAGGTAGACGCCGGTGACGAGCAGGATGATGAAGGACAACACGACCAGCGCACCGCTGTGATACAGCGGGTTGTGTTTCCACCCGTAAACCCGGTCGAACCACGCGTCGAATCGAGAGAGAATGCGGTGTAAGAAGCGGCGAATGTGTTCGGTCATGCGCCCGTTGCATTCACCGAAAAAGGTACTTGATTTTTCATATTTATCATATCATCATGATGAACACCAGATTGGAGCGAGCGTTCCGTGATTCTCTCACAGACATCAGAGTACGCCCTAAGGGCCATGCTTCACCTCGCCGAATTCGGACATGGTGAACCCATTCGCGTCGACGACATCTCCGAATCGCTCTCCGTACCCCGCAACTACCTCTCGAAGATTCTCCATTCTCTGGCGCGTTCAGGTTTCTTGGTATCGTCGCGGGGTCCGGGAGGCGGGTTCGTCCTCGCCGAGCATTCTCGCTCGATGCCGCTGATGGGAATCATCGAGTTGTTCGACGCCGCGGACCCCCAAGATCGATGTTTTCTGGGTCGTCCTCAATGCCGGGACGACGATCCCTGCCCCGCCCACGACCGGTGGGGCGACATCAAGAAGAGGATTCAGGTCTTCCTCACAGAAACGACCCTCGAGGAGTTAGCCCGTGAAGGTCTACCTCCCACATCCCCGCAATGAACAGAGTGGAGGAACAATGGACGAGGTCCAGCGTCCGGACGCAGCGCCCCCGGAAGAGATTCCGGCGGGCCAACGCTTTTTCGACAACTACTTTCTCCTACTAGCCTTGGGCCTGATCGTGATGGTGGTGTTCTTCACAGGCTGGGGCATGGTCGAGATCATGACTCTGCCCGAAGCCTCGCTTCCCTAATCCCCGGAGAATCTCATGTACCGTAGCGGCATCGAGTCTCCTCCGGGCGTTTGGTGGAAGCCCGCGGAGCATTACGAAAAGGTGTGGGTCATCGTCGCCTTCGTATGGTGCATGGTGCTCTTTGCGATGATGCCCCTGTGGCACTTCATGGGCGGCCAAAACCCGTCGGGCATCCGCGCCCGGGTCGAGCCGTCCGCCTTCCAGGATCGCACCGAACAGTTCATTGCGGACTACCGGATCGGCGAAGAGCAGGGCATTCCGATCGTGGCGCCCCCGCCGGGGAGCGATGTCTACCTGATGGGCATGATGTGGCGGTGGGCACCCATCCTGCAGCTCGAATCGGGCGTCGAGTACACCCTGCACCTTTCGTCACTAGACGTGAATCACGGCTTCAACCTGTATCCCTTCAACGTCAATTTCCAGGTCGTCCCGGGCTATGACTACGGGCTCAAAGTCACGCCGGGCGAGGCCGGTGAATTCGAGGTCATCTGCAATGAATTCTGCGGCATCGGCCACCACATGATGGTAGGCAAGGTGATCGTTACCGAAGGAAGCGGCCGATGAACTGGATTAACCGGATTTGCCCGACAACTGGGCTGAGGGTAGACCGCCAGGCCGATCGTCTCATCCAGGCGAATGCCGTGGCCGCGACCGTGGCTCTCTTGGTCGGCGGAGTCGCCGCGGTGCTGGTCCTGTTGACCCGCTGGCAGGCGATTCACCTGCTGGACGCCGTGTGGTTCTACCGGATCCTCACGGTGCACGGCATGAACATGCTGATTTTCTTCATCATCTTTTTCGAGATGGCGGTCCTCTATTTCGCCGGTCCGGTGCTGCTGAACAGCGAGCTAGGATCAAAGGGTGTGTAAAAAGAGAGGCGACGTACCTTTCGCTGAGAAGTCAAACCAGTGAGCCCGGGTGATAGCCCGGGGAAAGGAACGTCGCCTCATGAGAGAGGATATCGCAGGGCCCCAGGGTACGTCCAGCAGGCCAATATGGGAGACGCTCGAGGGGATGGTTCGGGAGAAGGTGCAGGAGTTCATCCAACAGATCATGGAGGAGGAAGTCACGGAGTTGTTAGGCCGGGAGAAGTCAGAGCGCAGGAGTGCGGTGGACGCGGCCGCGGGCTACCGCAACGGATACGGCAAACCGAGGCGGCTGGCGATGAGCTCGGGCACGATCACCCTCCGACGGCCTCGGGTTCGGGGCGTTGAGGAGCGTTTCGAGAGCCGGGTGCTGCCGTTATTCGCGAGGCGGACGAAGGAGCTGGGCGCTTTGCTTCCGGAGCTATATCTGCACGGGCTGGCGGAGGGAGACTTCGAGCTGGCGATGCGGGGCCTGCTGGGCGAGGGGGCACCGCTGTCGAAGTCATCGATCCGGAGACTGCGGGCAGGCTGGACGGCAGAGTTCGAGGCCTGGTCGAGGCGATCTCTGGCCGACCGTGAGGTGGTCTACGTGTGGGCCGATGGGATCTACGTGAAGGCTGGGCTCGAGCGGGACAAGGCGGCGCTGCTGGTGGTGATGGGCGCCATGCGTGACGGGACGAAAGAGGTACTGGCCATCGCACCAGGCTACCGCGAGTCCACCGAATCCTGGTCGGAAGTGTTCCGGGACCTGAAGGCCCGAGGACTCGGATCGCCCCGGCTGCTGATGGCCGACGGGAACGCAGCGATCTGGGGCGCGGCAAGGCAGGTTTGGCCCGAGGCGGCTGAGCAACGGTGCTGGAACCACAAGATGAGGAACGTGCTGGACCGACTACCTCAGCGGGAGCAGGGCGAGGCGAAGGATCTTCTCAGGGCTGTGGTCTACGCACCGAGCCGGGCCGAGGCCGTGAAGGCCCGCGAGGTGTTCGCTAGACGCTACAGGCCGTGGTATCCGAAAGCGGTGGATGTGCTCGAGGACGACTGGGAGCGGATGGTGGCGTTCTATGACTTCCCCGAGGACCACTGGAAGCATCTACGCACGACGAACGTGGTCGAGAGCCCCTTCGCTGCGGTACGGCTCAGGACCAGCGCGGCGAAGCGGTTCAAGCGGGTCGAGAGCGCTACGGCCCTGATCTGGAAGTTGCTCTTGGTGGCTGAGAAGCGGTTCCGTAGGCTCGACGCTCCTCACCTCCTCAAGGACGTATTTGAAGGAAGAAAGTTCGAAGACGGAAAGCCCGTCTCAACCCAACAGCGGAAGAATGCCGCCTGATACGTTTACACACCTATTGACCCAACCTCCTCGGCCCCCGCCGGGGCGTCATCAACCGTGACACCGTCCGAGATGAAGTAGAGCGGGTCGTCGGCTTCAATGGGAGCCGGGAATCGTGATGAGGCACCGAAGGAGACGCGGAGGTCATCCAGCACGTCGAGCGCGGCACGGCGATCACCTGCTTCCCGGGACGGTGCCTGCCCGGACGTGTCGAGTATCAGGAACTCGCCATCGACACTTCCCTCCTCCAGTAGACCCCGCGCCAAGGCCACCGCGTGCTCCCACCGGGTGAAGCCGTCGGCTGCGCGTGCCGCCATCGTCACCGAGTTGTCGATCACGATCGTCATGCGGGCAATGTCCCCACCCGACGAGCGCTCCGGACGACCCATGGCGGCGGCCACAGAGAGGCCGATCGCCAGGGCAATCATCAGCGAGATCCACCACCGTAACCGATCAAGAAGGGTGCTACGGCGCTTTTCCTTGAGCAGACGGTCCCACAGCAGCTTGGACGGGACGACCATGTGTCGTGGGGGTGGCTTCAGCCAATACAGCACGGCCACGACCACCACGGTCCCGCCGAGAAGCAGCCCGATCGACATCGGGCTCATGGAAAGCAACGTCACCCTAGGAACCTACCCTGCCGGAACACCTGCAGAACCAGATCCTCGAACGGCACCTCCGTACTGGTGCGGACGTATCCCCACCCGTTCTTTCGGCAGTAGGAGTTCACTTCCTCACAGTGCTCTTCGAATTTTTCGGCGTATGCGTCCAGAAGTCCGGGGGTCACCTTCACCCGCTCGGTCGTACCCAACTCGGAGTCCTCGAGAAGGACCTCGTCGGGTAGTGAGGGCCGCAACTCGTCCGCGCTGTAGACGTGGAGCGCGAAGAGATCCTGCCGGAAGTACCGCAGCAGATCGAAGGCCTTCTCGAATCCCGTTTCATCGAGAAAATCGGACACCACCACAACCAACCCCCGCCGACGCCGGTGTGAAAAGAAGCTCTTGAACGCCTTTTCGATCGATGTCGTTCCGTTCGGCCGGACCGACTCGAGAAAACGAAAGGCATGCCAGACCTGGTTCTTTCCCCGGCGTGATGACATCTCCTGAGTGATGCCGTCGGCGTAGCCCACGAGATTGACGCGGTCGTGGTTGAGCAATCCTATGTAACACAGGGCGGCCGCGATCTTGCGGGCGTAATCGTACTTGAGCGGCTCGCCGTGGTCCATCGACCGACTGGCATCGAAGAAGATGTAGATCGGAAGGTCGGCTTCCTCCTCGAAGAGGCGCAGAATCAGCTTGTCCAACCGGAGAAAGGTTCGCCAATCGACGTTCTTGGTGTCTTCACCCGACACATATTGTCGATAATCCGCGAATTCGATTCCGGAGTCGGTCTTCTTCTTGGCCCGGTGCTCACCATGGAGATGTCCCGGAATCATGTGATTCGAGACGATGTTCAGGTACTCGAGCTTCTTCAGAAACTCCTCGTCGAAGAGAGTCCCGGTCTCAGCCATGGTGAGGACCCCACTCCCTGCCCCGCTGCGTCAAAGGAGCGCACGCGAAGTACATCCGGCCCCCGCTACTCCGTGGACTCCGGAGTGTCCTTCATGATCGCGCTGAGGATCGCGTCCGTGTCGATGCGCTCGGCTTCGCCCTCGAAGTTCAGTAGAACCCGGTGGCGGAGGGCCGGCAGCAGCATGGCACGAACGTCCTCACACGACACATGGACCCTCCCGTTCAGCAGCGCGTTGACTTTACCTCCGATGACCAGCGTCTGAGTCCCTCGGGGACTGGCCCCGAAGCGCACGTATCGCTCCGTCATCGGGTGGGCGTACGGCGTGCCTGGATGGGTCGCCAGCGTCAAACGAATGGCGTAGTCCTGCACCGGCCTCGCGATGGGTACGGAGCGGGCCGTGTCACGCATCACGAGAATCTGATCCCGGTCCAGAATCGTAGCCGCCGTCGGCTCTTCGCGACGGGTCGTTCGGTCCATGATCTCGTGCATGTCGTTCGGCGGCGGATACATGATCCGGAGCTTGTAGAAGAACCGGTCGAGCTGGGCTTCCGGCAGCGGATACGTGCCTTCCATCTCCAGAGGGTTCTGGGTGGCGAGCACGAAGAACGGAGGTTCCAGCCGGTGGGTCGTGGTACCCACCGTGACGCTGCGCTCCTGCATGGCCTCGAGCAGCGCCGACTGGGTCTTGGGCGTGGCCCGGTTGATTTCGTCGGCCAGAAGGATGTTGGTGAAGATTGGTCCCTTCTGGAACGCGAGGTGTCTTTGACCCGTGTCGCTCTCGTGGACCACGTCGCTGCCCACGATATCTCCGGGCATGAGGTCCGGAGTGAACTGGATCCGCGAGAACGCGAGGTGAAGGACGTCGGCCACGGTGGCGACAATCTTCGTTTTTCCGATCCCGGGGATTCCCTCGAGCAAAACATGACCCTTAGCCAGAAGGCTGATCAGTGTCCCATCGATGATCTCGTCGTTGCCGACGATGACCTTGTGGATTTCAGCCTTGACCTCCCGGAACTGCTCGGTGAACTGCTCGATTTGACTGGCGATTTCGGTCGTCATTGGTTCCCACGGGGCCGTATGGCCAAGAAGTATTTTTTCACGAGACCCCGATAACGCCACGGGATGCGATCGACCGTCAACGCCGATCCAGCCGCGTAACTCGAGGGGCTGCGCACGTCACGGTACTGCAGGGTCGAGCTCTCCTGTCGGCTCGCTTCCTTGAAGACATCATCCGGGTCGGGTTCCGACTCGGGCCTGGGTGCGGGCTCGTCTAGCATTTCCATGGAGAGTTGTACCTCCAAGGTCGTTGCGGCCCCGAACTCCTGCTCCCCACCCATGGCCTCGCTCGTCGCGTGTCCCGGGGGACCGCTGGGGTCCTGAGCTTCGGTGCTGCCGGCGGACTGTTTTACTTCGTCGGAGGGCATGGCCATGCCGGCCTCGGCGGCATCCTCACCTCCGGAGTCACCCTGCTGCATGCCTAAGAGCTGTTCCATGCCCGACTGTTGTTCCGTTGCAGACTCCCCCATGGCCTGCATCTGCCGAGACGCCTCGTTCCGGCCCTCTTGTGCCTCCTGACGATCGGCCATCTGCTGCATTCGGTCGGCCGCCTCCTCGAGCGCCTCCTGCGCGTCGCCGGTCTCCTGATTTTCCAGGGCGTCAGCGGCCTCTCGAAGAGACTCGAGCAGCTCCTCCAGCCCAGGAAGATCGGACATGGCCGCTTCTCGTAGTTGGGCCATCAGTTCCGCGGTCTCTTCTTCGGACAAGCTCGACAGGTTCTCGGAGAGCTCCCGCATGAGTTCGGACGCCAACCTCAGGTCTTCGTCTTGAAGGGCTTCCGCCAGGTCACCCAGCTCATCGGAGTCCTGGAACTCAGCCGCGAGGTCGGACAAGGCCTCCTCGAGGGCGCTCATCTCCAAGTTGCCCTCCTCGAGCATGTTCTGCGCTTCTCTCAGATCACGCAGAAGCTCTTCCATGCTCAACTGATCGGTCTCGAGCTCGCGCAGTGTCTCCTCGAGTTGAGCCAAGACCTCTGCGTCTGCCTCCCCTTCCAGAGCCGCCGCATCCTCCACCAGGTCGCGGATGTCCTCGAGCTGCCGAGCTCGGGCCTGAGCGAGAGCCTCCGAGTCCGCCGCGGTCGCAAAGGAAAGAAGCGGTCCCTCGAGCGGGATGAGAGCGAGTACCTGAAGGGCGACGAACATACCCAGCGCGGCCATGAAGCGCCGCGGCATGCTGGTCGGCACGAGTTTGCGGACATCGAGACGCCGCGCCGTCGCTGCCGCTCGGGCCAGCTGGAGCTCGATCCACGGAGAATCACCACCACGGCCCATGAACCAATACGCCGTCTTCAACTCGTCGTGAAGGTCGCCCTTCGTGTCGGCGACCACGGCGGCACGTTCGAGGCGGCTACCGCCCCACTCCGACCAAGCGAGAAACGCGGCGAACAGTACGGCCGAGGCTCCCACCACCCAGAAGCCTGGGGGTGGAGCGACCGGGAGCAGCATTTTGCCGACCTGGAGGACGAGCAGAACGCCCAGCACGAGGCAGACAGCGATGGATAGGTGCTCCAGCGCTCCGTTGAGCCGAACCCGACGGTCGATACGGGTGAGCGTACGGGTGAGGACAGACCGCTCCTGCTCGCGTCCGTCCATCAATCGGAGGCTCCGGTCACGGGCTGGAGTCTTCCGATGTGGTCGTTCGACGCCTCTTCCACAACCTCTCAGCCCATCCCTCTTCCGCCATCAATCGCTCGATGTCCTCGATCTCGGCCGGCACGAACCCCGAGAGGTTCTCATAGCCGGTCTCCGTGATCAAGATCGCATCTTCGAGACGAATATAGACCTCGTCCTCGGGGATGCGAAGCGCCGGTTCGATGGTGAACACCATGCCGGGCCGCATGACGTCGTAGGGAGCGCGGACGTCGTGGACCTCCATGCCCACCATGTGCCCCAAGCTCCGTGCCGGCCCGCGATAGCGGTCGATAAAAGCCTCGGCGGCGGCTCGGATCTTGGGGTTCGTGAAGTCGTAGCCGGCGAAGATCGTCTCCATCTTCTCTAAGGCCTCCTCCACTATCGTGGCAGGAGTCTCATACGGCTTGATCGACGTCATGAGCGCCTGATACAGACGCAGGTAGATGTCGTACATCTCCCGCTGCTCCGCGTCGAACCGCCCGTTCGCAGGAAACATGCGCGTGACGTCCGACGTGTAGTACTTGTAGTCGGGTGCCCAGTCCCAGAGGACCATATCGCCGTCCTCGAGACGGCTCTGCGACGCGTGGTAGTGCGGGTAGCTTGCGTTGTCTCCGGCGGCGATCAGTGAGAAGTAGCCGTATCCCTGGGAGTTGTAGCGCTTGAACATGTAGTCGCCGACGGCCTCGAGCTCATACTCGTACATGCCCACCGCAGCGGACCTTATCCCCTCGATCATCGCCTCCCCCGAAATGCGACTGGCCTGTCGGATGAGGTCGATCTCACGCGGGCTCTTGATGAGCCTCATGGCGTCGAGAATCGGATCCAGGTCCTTGATCTCCACGTCGGGGGCTCGCTCACGGATCCGCTCGATGAACGCGGCCTCGCGCGACAGCCGGCCATCCCAGGGGTCGTTCAGGGATGCCGTCGAGTGGCTGTTGCTGTACCAGGGTGTCGCGGCGTGGAGGGGCCTCGGCGCGGAAGGGTGTGTAGAGCACACGCCCGTCTGCCACCGCCTTCGCCAAGTCCGAGGCGAAGCGGTCACGATCCACGACGGCGTCCATGCCGGACAGCCGCACCGCTTCGTCGCCGGGTACCAATACCGGCCCTCCGAACGCTCCGCCCTCTCGTTTCGAGGCTGAACGTACAGCGTCGACGCACCGCTGCGTCCGTCCATGAGCAGAATGGCCCGGGGGACCTCCACGCCCGTCAGGTAGAAGGACTGGGCATTCTGACGGAATTTGATGTACCCCGCGTACTCGGTCGCCCCCTGCATGAGCACCACGGCATCGCCGATCTCATCAAGGACTCGCGCCCGGCGATCCGCGAACTCCTCCACCGGGAAGGCGTCCGTAAAGAGCGGTCCCTGAGCCTGCAGGGGACCGGCGACAAATAGAATGAGTAACGCCCCGAGACCGATGCGCGCTCTCATGGTGACCTCTCCGTCAGACCAGCTTCAAAGGGAACGGCCCAAAGTGTACGGGCCGGGCGGGACGTGCAAGCGATGCATCAAGGGCGTTTGCGCAGGAACGCCTCCAGGCTGCTCTCTTTCCTGGCGAGCGCCTCGACATCGTCGATCTCGATCGGGATCCACTCACTGATCCAATCGTGGCCGTCTTCGGTGACGATGACATCGTCCTCGAACGCGATCCTCGGCCCATCCGGCGGAGCCACGCCTTGCTCGATGGACATTGCCATGCCTGGCTGGAGGGGCGCCTCGTAGTCACCCTCGTCGTGGACCTCCATCCCGATGAAATGGCCGATGCCGTACCCGTAATACTGATCATACCCCCCAGCGTCCCGAAGCATCTGGACCGCCAGGTCGTGCAGTTCACGCCACGTCACACCGGGCCGGATGCGTGAAATGACCGTCTTCTGCACGTCGAGAGCGATCTCGTACAGTCGTCGCTGCTTATCGTTCAACCTCCCGTTGATCGGGACGTTCCGCTGAAGGTCCGCGGAGTAGTGGTTGAACTCGGCACCGGTGTCGGTATGAACGATGTCGTCGCTCTGAAAAACGTCCCCTCCCGAGCGCGGCACGTACTGGATAAGCCCCTCGGGTATGCGGGGACCCCTCGCCGCTCGACCACCGATCGGACTCCGCGCCACCGCCGTCGGGAATCCGAGGTCGGCTCCCCGATATCGATAAACGAAGTCCATCGCCTCCATGACCTCTCTCTCGGTCATCCCCACTTCGGCTCCGCTCAACGCCTCGATAATCCCCTCTCCAGTGATGTCGACGGCGCGGCGCAGATTGGCTAGACCGTACCCGTCGTGCAGCATTCGCACAGGATCGAGGAGATCGGCCGCGTCGCGGATCTCCATCTCCGGCGAGAATCGCTCGAACCGCTTGAAGAGTTCCAAACGGGGAGGTTCCGGCATCCCGAGTCGGAAGAACCTGGGGTAGTTCAAGTAGAGTGCCTTGTGGTCACGGCCCCAGGCCCGGGACAGCGCAGCGGCGAGCGGCCACCGCCTGATCTGGGTGATACGCCAGTCGCGGAAGTCGGTCATCGACACCGACAACTCTTCCTCGAGCTCGGCGTACGGCCTGACGTCCTCGATCCCCGTGACCTGGCGGACGAAGTCGGGATCCGCGGACGTGAACAGGACCACCCAGTCCTTCTCGGGCGTCGGCACCAACAGGAGAGCCGATCCTACGCTCTGGAGGCCCTCGAGTCCGGTGAGGAATATGAAGTCGTGATTGTCACTATGCGGTACCTGGAACTCGAGCCGGCGGGGTGGACGAGCATGGCGCCCTCCGGGATGGACCGCAGGACCCGCTCCCCGACGCTTGGCGAACGTCTCCATGAGCATCTGGGGATCAGGGTTGTCCAGATCGAAACGCTCAGCCAGCGCGGCTTCTTCCGCGTAGTCGTACTCGAAGGGACGCTCCTGAGCGGCGAGGCCTGAACCGACGAACGAGGGCCATGAACGCCGCGAGGGGTGTCCGCACTAACGTGGGGTGGCTCATGCTCGGTAGTTCCTCAGGGTTGATCGGCAAGCGGCAGCTCACCTGAATATCCACAATGTCCTTTGTCTAGTACTTCCACCAGGCAGTGTCCAATTGGGCGGGTTGGTTCTGCATCACGTGCTGAGCCATCTCCTTCAACCGCACGTCCATCGACACCGGTCCTGAGTAGCAGTGCCCCTCTCCTCTGCCGTACGAGAAGTAACCCGGATAGTGCGGATTCTCGGTGGTCTTCATCCAAGCTTCCATCTCCATCACCGCGTTGTTGAGCTAGAAATTGTCCATGTCCCCGGTGTAGATACGGATCTTGCCGACGAGTTGGGGTCCCAGCCAACTCCAGTTCGTCTTCATGTAGTGCAGTAAGTCGTAGTTCTCGCGCCAGTACGCCGCTACTTCCGGATGGATCACGCCGGTGCGCTTGTCATAGAGCGGGGCGAAGAACCCATCCTCGCCCACAGGACCGTACACGGCGGCCCATATGTCGAGTTGCTGCCCCGACCGACCGCGCGTGCCACTCACAAGCTCGAACCGATTTCGCTGGGCGGAGGTAAGCCGCACATCGCCGTTCACTTCTCGCGTATTGATGGTGGGAACGGTGAACCATCCGCGGTTCTTGTAGAAGGCGTTTTCGTCTTCGTAAACGTTGACGCCCTCGACGTTGGTGAACGTGACCGGATTGGGACAGTAGGACCAAACGTCTCCGAAGAAATCCGGGTGATAGATCTGAAGGGCCAGCGACTCCCACCCGCCGGTGGAGCCACCGTCGAGCAAGCGGGCCCAGGGCTGTTTGATGATGCGGTAGCGTCGCTCGATCTCCGGTATCAGCTCCTGCCGGATGGCGTCCCCGTAGGGGCCGACATTCACGGAATTCACCGCGTAGGAGTCGTCGAAGTAGGGGGTCGGATGCTGGAACGTGACCACGAGCATGCGCGGAAAGTCGTCCTCCACCCACTCTTCCCTGACCTGACCCCCGAGCGGCTCGCCGAGCGAGCAGTGTCCCTGCCTGTAGAGCACGGGATACTCGATCGTCTCGTCGTGGTAGTCTCTGGGAAGCAGCACGGTGGCACCCAGATAGATCGGCCGACCCCAGAACGCCGTGAGCGTCGGGCTCTCGAAACGGAAGCGCTCGACCCACTCGGTGTTCGGGGGAATCTCCACCGGGGGAATCACGTTGTCCGCGACGAGCCGGATCGAGTACCCTTCGTCGGTGTCGAGCCGAATCCGTTGCAAGTCGCTGTAGAGGTTGCCCGGCGAGACGTTGAAGTGCTGGCCCTCCCACTGGTCGTCGTGCATCCAGACCCTGAATCCATCGGCCCGGGGGAATTCGGAGTAGACGTTCACGAAGCCTTGAACGTAGTACTCCCCGTCCGGTAGGTCGGCGAGTTTCTCGACAGGCCAACCCAAGTCGGAGCCGTCGATGACGGTCGGCTCCCCGGCGGCGAGTCCCTCGATGTCTCGGCCGAAGAACGGCTCGCCCGTGCGGCCGATCTGGAGCCGGGGCTCCCGCGAGTCGGTCCTGGCGATCATCACGTATGCGCGCCCTGTGAGCGGCCCGGCCCTGACCGTCTCCGGCACCACGACCTCGAACCGTGTTTCGGACGGGTCTTGCGACGCGGCGGGCAGAGCAATCGCTGTCGACGAGACCGCGAGGACCCCGACGACAACGAGTCGGACGTGACTGGCTTTCTGTATCATGGATCCCCCTTTGGGAGCGGGTCGGTAATCAGTTTCGTTCCCGCAATCCGGCCGAAGGCCAAGTCCGGGCGTAACGCGCTCTGCGGGAGGGTCCTGCCTCAGGCTCTGAGTAGGGACTAGCGAATCTGCTCGGGCCTCACCGGACCGTCGTCCCAGTACTGGGCGCTCGAGATGTTCGGCATCGCCCAGTCGTTTCCGTTCCAGCCCTGGAACCCCTCGAGGCGGAACGCCCAGAATCCGGAGTTCTCGTCGCTGACGACGATGAGTCCGTCTGCATTGCGCACGTCAACCCCCCAAGCCCCGTTGTAGATGTTGCCCGTGGTGGCTTGCGACGGGTTCCGACCCAAGGGGTCGTGGAGCATGGGGTTCTGACGCGTGTGGTAGTAACCGACCGTGAACGGTCGAGTGGGATCCGCCATGTTCACGATTTGCAGTCCGTCGTCCTGGGCCGAGACGAACACGTACGGCCAACGGATCTCGTGGTTGTGGGTCGCACCGCCGAACTTCGGGATCCAGGCCCCGATGCCCGAGCCTCGGACGACGTTGGGCGTCTGGCCCTCCGACCCTGAGGGCTGAAGATCGAAGAAGCGCACGGGCGAATGCTGATACGTGGGCTCGGGCATGCCCAGAGCGTAGCGACCGTCAGGCGTCGGGGTGAACGTATGTCCGTTCTCGACGCCCGGGATTCCGGTTCCGGACGTGAGAAGCCTCGGGTTTTCGACATCCGTCATATCAAAGACGTGAAAGCCGCCGGTCCCGGCTCCATAAAAACGATCCTGCTGTGCGTCGGGCAGGTATCCGATGTACATGTCGTGCCACTGGCGACTGCGCGCCGACGACGGTTGCGGTACGGCAATCTCAGAAACCGGATCCGTGACGCCCCGCGCGACCTGAGCGATATCGTAGATGAAGGCGTCCTTCGACTGTGTGGTCGCCACCAACAAGGATCTTCCGTTCGTGTGTCGGTACGCGAATACGTTGTGGAAGCCACCGGGCATGTCCGGAAGCCGCAGCTCGGCGACCAGACGAACCGTCGACGCATCCGGCAGATCCGTGACGTCGAAGAGCATCGCGCCCAGGTCGGCGTCCGGCCCGCCTTGACCGAACTGGCACGACAGGATCACGTAGTATCGTCCTTCGGCCTTGGCGTATTTGATGTCGACGCAGCCCGCGCCGAGATGCAAGTCCGGATCGGATATCGTCCACCGATAAAGGACCCTTGGTCTTTCAGGATCCTCGATGCTCAACGCGTAAAAGCCGGAAGCTCCGTAGCGCTGCGCGATGTACACGAAGGGGCGCTCCAAGTCCTGCTCGATCTCGATGTCCGTGTGGCTGAAGGGCACACCGGGCAGGGGCAGGTGCGAGACAACGTCGATATTGGGGGTGCCGGGCTGACCGATCGGATACCCTGTGATGGGCTGCACGCAGGTCGGATCGCCGAAGCACGTCACCTGCGCCTCTACACTCGACGCCGTGAGCGCGACCGACAGCACGGCGGCCATCGTCCCGACCGCAAGGCCGAGCGTGTGTATGGCCTCCCTGAGAACTCTCCCAAGACCTCTTCTCGGTGCGCGGCGCATAGCGGTTCCTCGCTACGTGGATGTCCTTCGGCACGACAACCCTCTAGTGGGCCCAGCAGGACTTGAACCTGCGACCGTCGGATTATGAGTCCGCTGCTCTAACCAACTGAGCTATGGGCCCGATTTTCACGACCAAGGTAAGCTCACGGCCGCCATCCATCCAACCGCCCGTGAAAGGCATACCGGTTCCCGCTAGAATTAATGTTGGGGTACGAAAGAAAGGTCTCGCCGGCCACACCCGCCCGGTCGGTTTCTCGCGGGAGACGACACGTGCTCGATGCGATGAAGGAGCGGATGGCCATGGTCGAGAGCCAGCTCAAGGCTCGCGGCATTCTCAATCCCCCAGTCCTCGAGGCGATGGCGAGCGTGCCACGCGAGGACTTTCTTCCGGAGGATCGTCGGTCCTGGGCGTATCGAGACCGCGCCGTGCCCTTGGGGCTCGGCCAAACCGTCAGCCAGCCATACATCGTAGCTGCGATGACGGAGGCCTTGCGCCTCGGGCCGGAGGACCGTGTCCTGGAGGTGGGCACCGGTAGCGGGTATCAGACCGCCGTGCTCAGCAGCATCGCGTCCGTGGTCTTCTCCGTTGAGCGCCTCGGCGATCTTCAATCCGAAGCGGAGGAGCGGCTGTCGGCGCTCGGCATCTCCAACGTGCGCTTCCGGGTCGGCGACGGGTCTCTCGGCTGGCCGGATGAAGCACCGTTCGACGCCGTTATCGTGACGGCGGGCGCCCCTTCCGTCCCACCCGCACTCAAGCAACAGATGACCGAAGAGGGAGGTCGACTCGTGATCCCCGTCGGGTCCCGACACGAGCAGTCTCTGATCCGGTATACACGGACGGGGAACGAATACGTCACGGAGCGCCTCATGAACTGCGCTTTCGTCCCCCTCGTGGGATCCGAGGGATGGAGCGGGTCCGGAGCCGAAATGTGAAACACCAGGACGCCTTCTAGTGTCGTGTCCCGGAAATACGGTGACGCACCGAGGGGACCGAAGCGCCGCCCTGGCAAGGCGAGACGACGAGGAATAGCAGCGCTATTTCGAGGAGGAGCAACGCCGCCAGGGTGGATGCAGCGGTTCACGAGCCGAGCGCCTGCCCTGCTCGAGGCCAAGCGCACCGCACACCGCGAGACGATCGAGCGAAGCGAGATCAATGCCAGCGTATTCCCGGGACACGACACTAGCGCTTGACGCGCTCTCCCTTGTCCTCGTAGCGGAAGATCCATGCCGCCATGCGGCCCGGGCGGATCCGCCCCTCGGCGTCACCGAATTCCTGGTCCCCCTGCGATCCCTCCATCACGCCGGGGCGGTTGCGAATCTCGACGGTGACACCGGTGATCCGATCCCTCCAGACGCTCCAGTTTCTCGACCGCAGATCGACCCAGCCCGCATTGACGATCTTGTCGTTGGTCGGGCTGAGGTGAGGCTCCGGCAACACCTTGACGTGAGCGCCCCTCAACACCGTTTCTCCGTCGGGGATCAAGATCGGGAGGCCGATCGAGAGAATGCGTTGACGGAGCTCGTCGTCGTGCTCGATGAGCTTCCGACTCCGACGCGCGGCGTCCTCCGGATCCAGTCGGGCCGCCGCCTCCATCACCTCGTAGAGCCTCTCGAGGATCGCGGCCTCGAAGAGGAGCTTCGACAACCGCGGAGGCCCCAACATCTCGTACGCCACGGACTCTACTCCATGCTGGGCCTCGAGTCGCTCCATGGCATCGAGCGCCTCGCTACGCAGCACTCCCGCCCGGTACGTGGGTCCCATCGTGGCGGCATCGAGTGCGGCCACCACGTCACTGCCGGTCGGATGGCCTTGGATCTCGCGCAGCACGTTCTCCGCGATTTCTTCAGGCGTCACGAACTCCATGAGGCCGAGGGAGGTCAGGGCCTCGAACTCGGGGAGCGAAAAGAGGCCGTTCTCCCCGGCATCGATGTAGACCCCCGCAAGCGGTTCGTCCAACTGCTTGAAGCCCACCGCTCCGTCGGAAAAGGCCTCGGCAACCGGAATCGGGCCGGTAGAGTCCGACAGAGCCAGAGGCACGCCGTCCTTCAGAATGGGCCCGAAGCAGATCGACCTCCAAGATATGGCTGCGGTCGGCTTCACCTCCTTTACGGCCGGCGCGTCTGGGGTTCTCGCCATGAGATAAAGGAGGAGCGTGTGGGCACCGGCCAGCCCGGACTTGGCGAGGAGCACCCTGGAGGGCCGTTCCTCCGAGTGTGTGAACGGGATGTTGAGACCCATGCCCCCCGTCCCGACCGTGCCCACCTTCACGTAAATGCCCGTCCCCGCTTGAATCATCCCCTCCAAGGAGATCTGAACATGACGGATGAGCTGGGGCAGGTACATTGTGGAGAGGTGACGCTCCACCGCCTCTCGATCCACCGTACCCTCGTCCGCGATAGCCCTGAGTTCGGCCGCCGAACGGAAGGCGTCCTGGTAGGCCAGAGCCCCGGCCGTGTTCACGCAGTCCACGATCACGTCGGGGCGCACACGGGCGAGGAGGCTTCCCAGTGCCGAACGGTCGAGCACCTCCTGAGTCAGCGGGCCGAACAGGTCGTCCACCATTCGTCCTCGAGCCTCGGCGTCTCCGAGAATGTCTTCCCGGCGCCGCTCACAAACGTCCTGTTGGACGAAGAGATCGCCCCACGCGGGCTCTATCGAAGTGGCTGCGGCGCCGGGGTGGTTCTCCAGCTCGCCCACCGCCGCCTCGGCATCCGCGCGACGAAGCGAGGTGATGACGAGCCGTTTCGGTGTATGCTCGATCATTCGCCGGGCCACGGCGAACCCTACGAGCCCCGCCCCACCCAGGATGAGCACCGTTCTATCTCTCAGTTCCATCTAGATCACTTTCTATTCTGGTCAGGGCCCTCGAAGCATCGCTCGAGGTCCTCGATGTCTTCGTCGCTCAGCTCCTCCCACTCGCCGACCGGGAGGTGTCCCAGGCGAATCGGGCCGAACCGAATCCGTCTGAGGGCGGCCACCGGATGACCCACCGCCTCGAGGAGCCTTCTCACCTCGCGCTTGCGTCCTTCGGTCAGCACCAGGGTCAACGTCCCGTACGCGCCGTCGGGCCTGCCGGGATCGACCCTGCTGGGGCGCGCGAACCCGTCCTCCAACTCGACGCCCTGCCGGAGCCGCTCCAGGGTCTCCGGGGCCGGTACACCTTTTACCCGCGCTTCGTACTCCCGCTCCACCTGGGAGCTCGGATGCTGCAGTCGGTTCGCCAGGTCGCCGTCATTGGTGAGCAGGAGCAGCCCCTCGGTCGGCAAGTCCAGACGGCCTACATAACGCAGGGTGCGACAATCGGGGGGTAGCCGGTCGTAGACGGTGGGCCTCCCGTGTGTATCCTCCAAGGTGGTCAGCACGCCGGCAGGCTTGTTGAACCGGATCCACCGGCGTGCCGATAGAGCGACCTTCTCACCGTTTACCGCCACGACGTCGCGGTCGGGATCGACCCGCGTGCCGAGTGCGGTGGCCACCACCCCGTTCACGGTGACGCGGCCCTCCACGACAAGGCTCTCGGCCTTTCGTCGGGAGGCCACCCCGGCCCGGGACAGGAACTTCTGGATCCGCATCGGATCGCGGCTCTCAGTGGGAGTCGGAATCCTGGTCGTCCTCGGTATCCTCGATCACGGTCGACTCCTCGGCCGCACCGTTTCCGCCGCCTCGCAACTCATCGGCAGCCACAACATCGGCCAGGTGGTCCTCCACGTCTTCTCCCGCCTCGACAGCGGTCGACGCCTCACCGGCGAGCACATCGTCGACGCCCAACTCCGGCATGTCTACCGTTGGGGCATCGGAGTCCAGGACATCCTGAGGTGCGTCCTCGAACGGAACGCGATCCCTAAGGATGATCGGCAACTCTTCGGGGCGAGGCAGATCATCGAGCGAACGGAAGCCGAAGTGCTCGAGAAAACGATTTGTGGTGCCGTAGAGGAGCGGTCGACCCAGACCTTCACCACGGGCCACCACGTCGACGAGGCCGCGGTCCGTAAGCGTGCGAATGACGCCGGCCGAGCTGACACCCCGAATATACTCTATCTCGATACGACCGATGGGCTGGCGATAGGCAATGATGGCCAAGGTTTCGAGTGCCGGGCCGGACACCCGCGAGGGACGGGGGACCGTGTCGAAGCGCTCGAGATAGGGAGCGAACTCCGGTCGAGTCAGCAACTGGAATCCTTCACCCAACTCACGAATCTCGAAGGCACGCTCTGACTCGGAGTAGGCGGCATTCAACTCTCCGATGGCATCCTCGATCAGGTCCTCGTCCAGCGATTCGTCCGCGCGCGCGATCTCCTCCGCCTTCAACGGGGCATCGGAAGCGAAGAGCACGGCCTCCACCACCTGAGCCGGGTTCACGATGCCTCTCCTCGGCCCTCTAGGCCCTCGGGAGCGCCGGCCTCGGAGTCGTCGTCTCCCCAGGTCCCGGCGCCTTCATTGGATTCTTCAGCGGCGCTCAACCCGCGATAGACCCACAATTCAGCGAACGGCTTCACTTGCCGAAGCTTCACGCGCCGCCTCCGTGTGAGCTCGAGCCCGGCGAGAAAAGTCATCACGCCGTGCATACGATTCTTGAATGGTCTGACGAGCCTGCTGAACTCGATCCGCCGCACGCGATCGAGCGTGCCCAAAATCAAGTTCATCTTGTCGTCCATCGCAACGGGACGCGTCGCGACGAGGTGGGCACGAACGCGCGGATCAGGAGGCGTCACCTCGAGGGCGGCCTGGAAGACTTCGTCCCACGTCGTTTCCAGTTCGGTCTCCTCCATCGGTGGGCGCTTGCGAGGCTCCAGATAGCCCTTTCCGAACCTCCGCGCTCGCTCGGCCTCCGACGTGGACAACCGCTCGCTGATCTCCCGGATCTGTTCGTACTCCAGCAGGCGCCGCACGAGCTCCGCCCGTGGATCCTCCTCCTCGGCGTCGCCGTGCCTCGGCAGCAGCAACTGAGCCTTGATCCGGATCAGGCTGGCCGCCATCTCGAGAAACTCGCCCGCATTGTCGAGGTCCTTGGCCTGGATGCCCACGACGGCACCGAGAAACTGACGGGTGATCAGAGCGATGGGGATTTCGAAAATGTCGATGTCCTGCTGCCGGATCAGATGGAGCAACAAATCCAGCGGCCCCTTGAATCGCTCGATGTCGATGACCAGGAAGTCCTCGCCAGCGAGAGGACTCGCGGTCGGCGTCAAATCCACAGATCGATCAACGCGTCGGCCAGACCCATAAGGGCAAGGACCGGCCAGAGCACGAAGCTGAAGAACGGCGGATAGAAGAAGACAAGCCCCATGAGCACGAGCATGCCGTAACGGCCGGCCTGGCGGTACCTGGCGCCCCACCGCTCGGGCAGCAGGTGGTACATGACGTGAGACCCGTCGAGTGGCGGGATGGGGATCAGGTTGAAGACGGCCAGGATCAGGTTGATGAAAATGCCGAAACGGGCGGTGCGGATGAGGAATCCCATGACGCCCCCACCACCGCCCGACAACGCCTGGACCTTCACCAAGACCATGGCAAGCGCCGTGAAGGCCACGGCCAGGATCAGATTCGACACGATGCCGGCGAGTGAGACCTTGATGTCACCGCTCTTGTAGCTTCTGAACTTGCTTGGATCGATCGGCACGGGCTTCGCCCACCCGAAGATCAACCCGTTCGCCATGAAATGCAGAGCGACGGGGACGAGAAACGACCCCATCAGGTCCATATGGGAGATGGGGTTGAGGGTGATGCGCCCCAGTCGCTTAGCGGTGTCGTCACCCTCCCTGAAAGCCACCCACGCGTGTGCCACCTCGTGAATCACGATCGAGAGGATGAGCACGGGAAGAAGGGATAGGAAGACCATCGCGGGAAGGTACCGGCGATGCCTGATGGGGGCTACCCCTCCGAGGGCCACCACACCGGTTCTTGATCGGCCTTGCCCTTTCGGATATACTTTCACGCTGATTTTGAAGGTAGAACCGAGGTTCAGGGATCTGAATGCCGAACATCAAGAGTGCCAAGAAGCGGATGGTCTTGAGCCGTACCGCCAACGAGCGAAACCGGGCCGAACGGTCACGGCTGCGGACCGCGGTCAAGCAGGTCCAGCAGGCGGCCGATGCTGCGGAAGCCCAAGCTGCATACAAGCGTGTCCAGGTGCTCCTCGACCGCGCCGCCACGAGTCGTTTGATTCACCCGAACGCGGTGGCCCGCATGAAGAGCAAATTGACACGCAAGATAAACGGAATGGCTTAGGTCATTCCGCCTACCGGTCCGCACCGCACCGGGGCTCGGTCGGCTTCACGCCGACCGAGTTTTTTTGTGGTGGGCCCGGCATGGGCGATGACTTGGAGGTGAAAGTCCTCCCGGAACCTGGTCGCAGGGACCGAAGGGAAGCGCAAGGCGTTCGTCGTGAGGCGTACGCTGAACGAAGCGTGCAACGAACCCGTGAGTCGACGAACAGGAACCGGATACGAGGCGCTGCGGACCGGGGCGAGCGGACCACTGACCGCGAAGCTCCTGCGACCAAGGGGAAGCGGCGTAGATCCGGCGATTGTGCGGGGAAGGTCATCGTTCTTACCCGGGGAGGTCTCGCCTGACGCCTGAAAGGGCGACGCCGGCATTGCGCTGTTGGGCCTGCCGGCGGAGCGAGAAGTCAGCAGAGGCCATAGTAGGCCGACGAAGTGCATGATGCGCTTGGACCCAGCTTTGTCGGACGAAGGGCCGAACGGAGAGGAGAGTGTGACGACCGTGGATCTCGAGAAGGCCATGCGCCAGGAGTCCAGGCAACTGGAGCTCCCGCTGGAGGATAGGGGTGAAGCCCCGAAGGTAGAGGGGAGTGGCGAAGCCGGAACGGTGGCCCATGGAGACGAGCGCTCAGGAAGCGAGCATCTCCTGATGGAGGAGGTGGTCGGGCGTGCCAACCTCGTAGGAGCGTTGAAACGCGTGCGGCAGAATAAGGGCAGTCCGGGCATCGACGGGATGAGCGTGGAGGAGCTGCCAGAGTACTTGCGCAGGCACTGGGGGGAGATCCGACAGCGGTTGCTGGCGGGGACCTACCAACCGAAGCCGGTACGAAGGCAGGAGATACCGAAGAGTGGGGGAGGGGTCCGGGAGTTGGGGATTCCGACCGTGCTGGACCGGTTCATCCAACAAGCCATCCTGCAGGTGCTGCAACCGAGGTTCGACCCGACGTTCAGTCGGCACAGCCACGGCTTCCGGCCTGGGCGCCGAGCACACGATGCGGTGCGCGAAGCGCAGCAATACATCCAGGAAGGGAGACGATGGGTGGTGGATGTGGACCTGGAGAAGTTTTTCGACCGGGTGAACCACGACGTGCTGATGGGGCGGCTGGCAAAGCGGATCGAGGATAAGGCGATGCTGCGGATCCTCCGTCGCTACCTGGAAGCCGGAGTCATGGCGAACGGGGTGGTGATGGAGCGGCACATGGGGACGCCTCAGGGCGGACCGTTGTCGCCGTTGCTGGCGAACGTGCTCCTGGACGAAGTGGACAAGGAGTTGGAGCTACGCGGACACGCGTTTGTCCGGTACGCCGATGACTGCAATGTATACGTGCGGTCGAGGCGGGCAGGACAACGTGTGATGCAGGCGCTGAGGCACTTGTACGGGAAACTTCGGCTTCAGGTCAACGAGGAAAAGAGCGCGGTGGCGCGAGTGTGGGATCGACAGTTCCTGGGCTACAGCTTCTGGGTAGCGGCAGGGAAGGTCGTGAAGCGCCGGGTCAGCAAGAAGGCCCTGACGAAGTTCAAGGAGCGAGTCCGGCAGATTACAAGCCGGAGTGGCGGGCGGAGCCTGCAACAGGTGGCGGAAGAGCTACGGCGCTACGTGCTGGGGTGGAAGGCATACTTCGGCTTAGCGGATACACCGGGGGTTTTCCGAGACCTGGACCAATGGATCCACCGCCGGCTGCGTACGTTGCAATTACGCCAGTGGAAACGGGGAAGGACAGCGTACCGGGAGTTGAGGGCTCGCGGTGTGAGCGAGAACCTCGCCTGGCGAGCTGCTCGGTTCGCGCGAAGCTGGTGGCACGTGGCCGCGCACCACGCCCTGCACACGGCCTTGCCAGGGGCGTACTTCGACGAGCTGGGTGTGCCCCGGCTCACGCCGTACTGACCTCAACTCACCGAACCGCCAGGTGCGGACCCGCATGCCTGGTGGTGTGGGAGGGGAAGGACCGGGATCGCCGGTCCTCCCCTATCCCGATTCCACCGTCGCGCGTCGGGACACTTGCGAGACGCGGTTGACCCATTAGCATGGAGGGACTACCCGGTCCGCCCGCGGTCACACCTTGAAGGAGGTGCGTGATGAAGTGGGAAACCTCCATCTGCGTCCTCGGGATGCTCGCCGTGTTCGCGGCGGCGTCATACGCTCCGATCTACGCTCAGGCACCTGGCATCGCTGGATCCTGGGCTCTTAATCAGGATGAAAGTGACAGCCTCGACGAAGTGATGGGGCCGAGAGAGCCGGGTATTCGGCGGGCTCAAACTCCGAGGGGAGCACAGCGCGGCACGCGAGGCGGCGACGGACGCGGCGGAAGTGCAGAGCTCTCGGATGAGCAGAGACAGGTGGGTCAGGCGATGATGCGGCTCTTCAGTGAAGGCGGGCAACGCCTCGTCATCGCTGAGACGGACTCCACCGTGACGGTGGTGGGCGGCGCGAGACGCACCGTGTACTACGTCGACGAACGCGAGGTCGAAGCGACCGTTTCCGGTGGCGTTGTCGTGGAGATCAAAGCGAAGTGGGACAAGGCGACGCTCAAGGTGGAGACCAAGGCTCCGGGCAACGTCAAGATCACGCAGGAGTTCGAGTTGGACGAAGATTCAGGCCGCCTGAACGTGAAGACCAGGCTCTCGAACTCGCGCATGGAGCAGAATTTCACGCTGGAGAGGGTCTACGACCCGGCCACGTAGATCGCCCGACCACAGGTCATGCTGGGCTCTCCGTCGAACGGCTAGCTCGACTCCCAGACCACGTCGCCACCAACGATCGTGTACAGGGCACGTCCGGTGAGTTCCCATCCATGGAACGGCGTGTTTCGGCTCTTCGACAGAAAAGCCGTTCGATCCACGGTCCACGCCTCGTTCAGGTCGATGATGGTCACATCGCCGATGGCGCCGTTCGAAAGGGTGCCCCCGTCGAGACCGAATGCTTTGGCCGGGCTGCAACTCATACGGTCGACCAGTGTCGGCAGATCGATCACCCCCTCACCCACAACGTGTGTGAGAGCCAGCCCGAGTGACGTCTCCAGGCCGACGATGCCGTTGGGTGCGTCATCGAAGGCCTGCTCCTTCTCGTCGTAGTGGTGAGGGGCATGGTCCGTGGCGAACACGCAAAGGGTCCCGTCGGCCAATCCCTGTCGGACGGCGTCGCGGTCCACGGCCGAACGGAGGGGTGGGTTCATCTTCGCGTCGGTGTCGTATCCCTCTACGGCCTCGTCCGTGAGAACGAGATGATGCGGCGAAGCTTCTGCGGTCACCCTGACGCCTCGCGCCTTCGCCTGCCGGATCGCTTCGACTCCGTATGCGGTGGACACGTGCTGCAGGTGAATGTGGCCTCCGGTCAGTTCGGCAAGCAGTAAATCGCGGACGATGTGGACGTCTTCGGAGGCGTTCGGCTTACCTCGAAGGCCGAGCCGGGTCGAAACCAATCCTTCGTTCATAACCCCCTGCCCCGAGAGCCCCAGATCCTCTGGATGGTCCGCGACCGGTACGTTGAACGCCTGTGCATATTCCATCGCGCGCCGCATGAGTCCGGAATCCATGACGGGATTCCCGTCGTCGGTGATGCCCACCGCTCCGGCCGCCACCATCTCCCCGATGGCGGCCAGTTGCCGACCTTCCTGTCCGTGCGAAATCGCGCCGACCGGATACACACGCGCCGCCCGCGCGGCCGCTCCCTGCGCCAGGACGAAGCCGACACCCGCGGGGTCGTCCACCACCGGGTCCGTGTTGGGCATTGCACAGATCGCAGTGAAGCCTCCCGCCGCCGCGGCCCGGGCACCCGTCGCGATCGTCTCCTTGTGTTCTCCTCCCGGCTCGCGGAGGTGGACGTGGAGATCGATGAGACCGGGAGTGACGAGCAGCCCCGTCGCGTCGATCACCCGCGCACCCTCCGGCGCCTCCAGTCCCTCGGCGACCGCAGACACGAGGCCATCGACGATCAGCACATCCCTCGTTCCATCCAAGTTCAGGCTCGGGTCCAAAACCCGGCCACCCTTGATCAGCAGCGGTGCACTCATACCTCGTCACTCTCCTTGGCGGCCTCGGCCGTATCGGGCTCACCGCCGGCGAGCAAATAGAGCACCGCCATGCGGACGGCTACCCCGTTGGTCACCTGCTCGAGAATGACCGAGTGTGGTCCGTCGGCGACGTCACTGTCGATCTCCACACCTCGGTTCATGGGGCCGGGGTGCATGATGAGCACGTCCTTGGACGCCGCGTCGAGGCGCGCCCGAGTGACCCCCCACACCTGGTTGTATTCCCGCAGGCTCGGAAGGAACCCACCCTGCATGCGCTCCAACTGCAGCCGCAGCACGTTCAGGACATCGGCCCACTCGATGGCTTCTTCGATTCGTGGGAAGACGGTCACCCCGAGATCGGATATCCCCATCGGGAGCAGCGTTAGCGGTCCGCACACGCCTACCTCGGCGCCAAGCTTGAGGAGCCCGTATATGTTGGAACGAGCCACCCGCGAATGCCGGATGTCACCGACGATACAGACCTTGAGGCCTTCTATGCGGCCCAAGTGGTCCCGAATGGTCAACATGTCGAGAAGAGCCTGCGTCGGATGCTCGTGGCTCCCGTCCCCGGCGTTGATGACCATCGAGGGGATCCGCTCCGCCAGGAACTTGGCCGCGCCGGACGAGCCGTGGCGCATCACGACCATGTCGATGCGCATCGCCTCGAGATTCCGCGCCGAGTCCACGAGGGTCTCCCCCTTCACGACCGACGAGCCACTCGAAGAGATGTTCACCGTGTCGGCGCTGAGGCGCTTCTCCGCGAACTCGAAGGACACCCGAGTGCGGGTAGAGGGCTCGAAGAAGAGGTTGACGATCGTCTTGCCCCGCAGGGCCGGCACTTTCTTGATTCGCCGCTCGGAGATCTCCTTGAACGGCTCCGCGGCGTCGAGAATCGTCAGAATCTGCTCTGCGGTGAGGTGCTCGAGGCCGACCAGATCCTTGCCGATGGAAGAGGCCGTGGGACTCATTCCGCCTCCGACGGCACCGTCACGATGTCCACCGCGAGCTTGCCGTCGAATTCCGGCACGCTCACGTCGACCTTCTGGTTGTGGAGTACCGTCACCGTCCGCCCCACCACATCGGGCTGAATCGGGATCTCGCGCCCACCCCGGTCGACGAGGACGCAGAGGAACACCCGCGAAGGCCGTCCCCAATCCATGAGCTCGTTCAGAGCCGCCCGGATGGTGCGTCCTGTGTACAAAACGTCGTCCACGAGGACGACGGCCCGCTCATCCACCCCCCCGGGAGGCAGGACCGACTCGCCCACCACGGGCCGAGGCCCGACGGCCATCAAGTCGTCGCGGTAAAGGGTGATGTCGAGGGTGCCTACCGGAAGAGTTACGCCCTCCGCCCGCTCGACCTCGGTCTGAATGAGATGGGCGATCTGGACGCCACGGCGCTGGATTCCCAGGAGCGCGAGATCTCCAGGCCCTTCGTTCTTCTCGACGAGTTCTCGCGACATCCGCGCAACGGCCCGCCGAAACGCCTGTTCGTCCATGATCGAGACGTGCAGTGCATGCTCCTGTCGTAGACCCCGAGTCCTGCTGCGACAAAATCCCCGAAGGCCGATCCCCGGTGGAGCCGGCCCCCGGGGTTCGTAATGCGCATCCAGGGCGCCGGAAGGTAGACAAGGTAAGGGCGCTTTACAAGGGAACCGCGGCCCGGCATCATGAACCCCGTTTGCCGATCCTCGGTACCGCCGAAAGGGCCCTCATGCGTCTGCGTTGTGTCTCCCGCTTCCTCCTGGTTGTGGTTTCTTTTGCGGCCTTCGCTCCTGTAACGAGCGTCGCCCAGGAGGTGAGCAACGCGCCGAAGGTCATCTTGGGCGGAGTGCCGTTCGCCCTCGACGTCATGGGCGGAGAGGACACATCACTCTGGTATGAGGTGCGGAACGCCGGCGGCACCCTTATGGGCTCGGGAACGGTCGCTCCCGGAGAGACGACCTCGGTGGCGGATTTGGTGGTCCCCGGACGAGACGGGCTGCCGCTGACGGTCCTCATCGGTGACACCACGCACGAGCTACGTCCACCGTTCGCCCCGGGATGGTTCTCCCTGGTGCCGCCCCTGGTCGCTATTCTGCTCGCACTGCTCTTCAAAGAGGTCATCACGGCCCTCTTGGCGGGCATCTGGCTCGGCGCGCTGGCCGTGGCCGGATACAACCCGCTCTCGGCGCTCTGGCGGACCATCGACACGTACGTCGTTCCGGCCCTGGGGGACACGGACGGCGGTCACACACAGATTGTGGTTTTCTCCCTACTCTTGGGGGGACTGGTCGGGATCGTGGCCCGTAACGGCGGCACCCAGGGCATCGTCGACGCCGTAGGTCCTTTTGCCAGCACGAGTCGACGCGGCAAGATCGCCACCTGGCTGGCAGGAATGGCGATCTTCTTCGACGACTACGCCAATACGTTGATCGTCGGAAATACGATGCGGCCCATCACCGACCGCCTGAAGATCTCCCGTGAGAAGTTGGCCTACATCGTGGACACCACCGCCGCGCCAGTCGCGGCCCTGGTGCCGATATCGACGTGGGTAGGTTACGAGATTTCCCTTATCGCCGATGGCCTGAGGATCGCTGCTTCTCAACCGGGCACGGAGGCGGCGCTCGCGGCGACCCTCGGATCGGTGAGCCCCTTCGCCGTGTTCATCGCCAGCATTCCCTACCGTTTCTACGCCCTGCTCGCACTGGCCTTCGTGTTGATCACTTCGATCATGGATCGCGACTTCGGGCCCATGGCCGAAGCGGAGCAACGCGCGGCCAGCGGCAAGGGGCTGCACCGCCCCGGTGCACAGCTCACGGTGGACACCTCGGGCTCTCTCATGGAACCGGCTGAGGGGACGGTCCCCAGCTGGCACAACGCGGCGATTCCCATAGCGACCGTGATTCTGGTGGTCTTGATCGGGCTGTTCACGACAGGGCGCGCGTCGGCCGGATCCCAGGCCTCACTCATGGATGTCTTCGGGGCGGCGGATCCGTTCTCGACGCTGCTGTGGGGGTCTTTTTCGGGCTGCGTCGTCGCGATCGGCCTTTCCGTGGGGCAGCGAATTCTGTCCCTCAAGGAGTCGCTGGACGCATGGCTCTCCGGAATGAAGGCCATGCTCATCGCGATGATCATCCTCGTCATGGCGTGGTCCCTCGGGCAGGTAACGAACGACTTGGGGACGGCTCAGTACCTCGCACAGATTCTGAGCGACGCCCTTCCCCTCATACTGCTACCCTCGCTCGTGTTCCTCACCTCCGCCGCCATGGCGTTCGCGACGGGAACGTCGTGGGCCACCATGGCAATTCTGGTTCCCCTCGTGATTCCACTCACTGTGAGCCTCGGCGGCGCCGATGGTTTCATGGTCGCCGGCGAGTATTCCATCCTGCTCGGTACGATCAGCTCGGTTCTGGCCGGTGCCATCTTCGGCGACCACTGCTCTCCCATCTCCGACACCACCGTGCTGAGCTCTACGGCAGCCGCGTGCGATCACGTGGACCATGTGAAGACCCAGCTCCCCTACGCGTTCCTGGTAGCCGGTCTCGGCATGGTCGTCGGTGACTTGGGAACCGCGCTTGGTCTCCCGGTGTGGGTCGCCCTACTGGTCGGGGTGGGGGCACTCGTGGGGGTCCTGAGGCTGTTCGGAACCTCGGTCCGTCGGGAAGGCGGGGGCAGCGATCCGGTCACATAGCCGGGTCCTCTCTCGAGGGCCCAGCCGAGTTGGCCCTTCGGGCGAGCCAACGCAGGAGGACCCTCTCCACGCTATCGCCCAAAGCTCGCTTCACCCACTCGGCTCAGGAACGTCCGACCACCCGAGCCCTCCCCCGAGGCGACCGCCCAGTCGTAGGAGAAGAGCATGACGCCCCGTACTCCCATCGCGCGGGCGATCCCGATCATGTCCAGCGTCCCCTGATACGTGGCCACGTGCGAGCCGACACCAGCCCAGACGCGTGACGCCCCGCCGACCCGGACGGCGTGGTCGATGAGCTCTTCATACCGGGCGTCGTCGGCCGTGTAGGCCATGGGGGCGACAAGGTCGATGATGCCTTCGCGCAGCCAGCCGGCCCAGTCCTGGTGCCGGTGTTCGAAGGAATCCTGCGCGTCGGGAAAGACCGCCGCAGACAACACCACATCGGGTCGGCGACGCCGTGCACCGGTGTGGATGCGCTCCACGAGGTCCGTGATATGCGCCCGTCGGAACTCGGCCCACGGTCCGGGAAGGGCTTCGGTGTACGCGAAGGGGTCGCTGGCCTCGGCCTCGTCCAGAGCGGCCCGCCGGTTCGGGGACACGCGCTCCGAGACCCAAGTCCGAAAACGCGCCACGGCGGAACGGGAATAGTCGTAATCGTCACTGGGATAACGCACGTAGTCCAAGTGAATCCCGTCGATGTCGTACCGGTCAACGAGGTCCATCGCGACCGAGTAGACGCGTTCCTTGACGTCTGGGCTGGACGGGCTCGAATAGAGCCCCTCGATCCGGTTCCGGTTCTCGTCGGCATGACGCCGCAGACGCTCTACGTAGCCCGATTCGGCCGGATCCATCCAGTACAGTTCGGCGGCGAGTTCTCTGGGCACGGCCAGCAGGTCGGGCCGCGCATGCACCATGTGATCCCGGTCGGCGGGCAGACGCGAAGCGTTCGCCACCAGATGGACGTTGATCCAGGCGTGCACCTCGAGCCCCCGTCGATGGGCCTCCTCCAGCGTCAGGGCCAGGGGATCGAAGTCGGGCTGCCCGTCCAGCGCGTCGGCTCTCGGCTCCATGCCCCCCGAGAAGTAGCTGTCTCCTCTCGCGCGCACCTGAACGAGAAGCGTGTTGAAGCCGGCGTCGGCGGCTCGGTTCACCATGGCTCGTACGGAATCGGGGTGTACGAGCGTGGTCCGTACCACCCACAGACCCCGATTCGCGGGAACGGCAGGCCGGGCCGACGTCGACGGACGGGCGGCCCGGGGACGTGCGCCGGAGTCCTCTGCCCGGCGTGGACCCGGAGCGGCAGCAGGCACGGAACCCACCGTTTGGCAGGAGGCGTTCAGGAGCACCGCGACCATGTAAGCGCCGAGCGTTCGAAGCCCATGCGTCCGCCCTCTATTCCCTTCGAGCACGGAAGAACTCCTTCAAGAGCATGCCGCAGGCGTCGGCCAACACTCCACGGGTGACCTCCATACTGTGATTCAGTCGCTCGTCCTGGGCCAGGTTTCCAAGGCTTCCCACCATGCCCGCCTTCGGGTCGGAGGCTCCGTAGACGAGTCGCGGAAGGCGAGACATGACCAGGGCGCCGGCGCACATGGCACAGGGTTCCAACGTCACGTAGAGCGTGCAGTCGAGGAGCCTCCCGTCACCGAGGCGCCTCGCGGCCTCGCGAAGCACCACGACCTCGGCATGCGCGGTCGGATCCTTCGCGGTCACCGTCAGGTTGTGTCCCTCGGCCAGCAGGCGACCTTGCCGAGTGACCACGGCTCCCACGGGCACCTCGGCCTCGGAGCCGGCCAGCGTGGCCATCTCCAGAGCGCGGGCCATCCAGATGGCATCGAAGGGATCGGACGGGGTCCAACTGACCCGGGGAGGCGGCGCGGGCACACTCATGGGCCGACCTGCGGGAATGCTCGGTCCCGGGAGAACCCCGGAGCACACATCCGTCAGTGGGCCGTGGTGCTGACCAGGATGGTGGCGTCGTCCAGGCGGCGGTAGAGGGCCACGACCCGCCCAATCAGTTGGAGGCGTGAGGGATCCTCGACGGCGGTCGCCGGCTCGCCTCCGCGTACAGGCGTCAGGTAGACGCCCCGCCCGTTACGCGCGAACTCGTAGAACGACGGCCCACCCTCGACCCTGGCGACCACGATCGCTTCGTCGGCAAGCTCCTCGACGCTGGCCGGCTCCACCAGCAGATAGTCTCCCTCGGAGATGCCTAGCGACGCGAAGTCCGCTCCCTTGGCACGGACGAAGAAGGAGCCCTTCGCTCCGGCGAGACGCCGGTCCATGGTCAGGTGCATCTCCGCCTGCTCGGTCCTCAAGCCCACCCGATCCTGCGGGAGCTCGTGGTAGCATGGAACGGAAACGGTCTGAGCGCTGAGATCCACACCAAGGATCTTCACCCCCCGAGAGCGGGAGGGGTCGCGCTCGAGGAATCCCTTGTCGGCGAGAGCCTGAAGATGCTCGGAGACGGTCTTCGTGCTCTTGATGCCGAAGCGTTCGCCGATCTCGCGGATGGAGGGTTGGTAGGTGTTGGTCCGCAGGTAATGCACCATGAAGTCGAGGATCTTACGCTCGATTTCGGTGATGCTTTGCTCCATCCTGCGCTCCGATACTCTTGGATTCGTCCCTTGGTGGACACCTACTGTAGAGAATAAACACCTGTTCCCCCCACCGAAAGGGTCTTGTGGGGGCTGAGGTGACGACATCCTAATGCGCAGCGTTCCGCCTAGTCAAGGAATGACCCTATTCGGTGGCCTCCGGCGGCCTCTCGGGAGCCTCGAGACGCCCGATCGCCCGGTCCAGGCGCGCCAGAACCCGCTCCCGGCCTAAGAAATCGAGGACTTCGAAAATTCCGGGGCTCGCCTGGCGTCCCGTAACGGCTACGCGGAGCGGATGAATGACTTTACCCGCTCCGACCGAAGTCTCTTCCGCATAACCCCTTACGACGTTCTCCATCGCCTCGATGTCCCAATCCGCAGCACCCAAACGCGCCCGGAGCACGGTCAGGCATTGCAGCGCCTCCTCGGGTGAGTCCAGCCAGTGTCTTTGGACCGCCTCGGGGTCGAAGTCGAGCTCCTCCGAGAGGAAGGGACGGGCAAGGTCCACGAGATCCGGTATGCGGCGAGCGCGCGTCTTCAGGAGATCGATGAGACCCAAGTACCAGTCCCTGCGTCCTTCGAGCTCCTCCCGAGTGGCCAGTCCCTCCGCTTCCAGCCCCTCTGTGAGGTAGGGC
This sequence comes from Longimicrobiales bacterium, assembly GCA_965226925.1. Taxonomy (GTDB): domain Bacteria; phylum Gemmatimonadota; class Gemmatimonadetes; order Longimicrobiales; family Gaopeijiaceae; genus CBDDCX01. The sequence goes on from CBDDEN010000011.1 coordinate 273,431, forward strand.
TCCAGTTCGACCGCCGTGCTCGCGTTGAAGTGCTGTCCCGAGAGCCAATCCAACTTCTTGGGGTCGAAGACCGAACTCTTCTTCAGGACCCGATCCATGGAGAAGCGTTCGACGAGCTCCTCAACCGTCATCAACTCTTGATCGTCGCCCGGACTCCACCCCAGCAGCGCCAGGAAGTTGACCATGGTCTTGGCAAGGAGCCCTTCTTGTTCGTATTCGCCCACCGCCGTGGCTCCATGGCGCTTGGAAAGGCGTTTTCCGTCGGAACCGAGGATCATTGGCACATGGCCGAACACGGGGACTGGCCGGCCCATCGCTTGATAGATCAGAATCTGCTTCGGCGTATTCGACAGGTGGTCATCACCGCGGATCACATGCGTGATTCGTTGCTCCGCGTCATCAGACGCGACGGCCAGATTGTACGTGGGGCTCCCGTCACTTCGGAGGATGACGAGATCGTCGATGTCGTCGTTGTCGAACGACATCTCCCCGTGGACCATGTCGGTCCAGACCGTTTGACCGTCCGGCACGCGAAACCGGACCGCATGAAGCGCTCCGGCGGTCGCGAGCGCTTCGGCCTCACCGGGGGGGAGTGATTCGGCGCGCCGCCTGGGGACCCGCCGGTCGGATGCCCCACCCTTGGCGGCCTCCCGCTCGTGAGCCAGCTCCTCGGGTGTCGTGAAGTCGCGGTATGCCTTCCCTGCCTCGAGCAGCCTGAGCGCATCCTGCCGGTGTCGCTCTACCCCCTCGCTCTGGTAGTACGGACCCTCGTCCCAGTCCAAGCCAAGCCAGCGGAGAGCATGGAGAATGGCCTCGGTGTGCTCGGGCTTCGAACGATCCCGATCGGTGTCTTCGATCCGGAGAACGAAGGTCCCTCCGTGCTGCCTCGCAAACAGCCAATTGAACAGGGCGGTCCGCGCCCCCCCTACGTGGAGGTACCCCGTTGGCGAAGGAGGGAAGCGTACACGTATCGTCATATATTTCAATAATTTATCTGTTTTGATATCATGTTCGTTCTACATACGGATTCCGGCAGCGACGGGTCATGGGAGAGCCACCAAGGGGCTCGCCTAGGCTTCCGCACCGTAGTGGGTACGGACGTAGTCGTCCAAGATCGCCTTGAACTCGTCAACGAGACCGTCTCCACGAAGCGTGATGTGGTGTTCTCCGTCCACGTACACGGGGGCCCTGGGCTCCTCGGACGTTCCCGGCAACGAAATGCCCAGGTTGGCATGCTTGGATTCACCCGGCCCGTTCACGACGCAACCCATGACCGCCACCGTCATTTCCTCGACACCGGGAAACCGCTCACGCCATAAGGGCATCTGGTCGCGGATGTGCGCGTGGATGTCCTGTGCCATCTCTTGGAAGAACGTACTCGTCGTGCGGCCGCATCCGGGGCAGGCGGTGACCTGCGGCTCAAAACTACGAATCTGTAGCGACTGCAGGATCTGGCGGGCCACCCTGACCTCTTCGGTCCGGTCTCCCCCGGGGTCGGGGGTCAGGGACACACGGATCGTGTCTCCGATCCCGTCGATCAACAGAGGGCCGATGCCGACCGCCGTGGCGACCACCCCCTTGGTCCCCATTCCGGCCTCGGTCAGGCCGAGATGAAGCGGATAGTCGCTGCGGCCCGCCAGCAGTCGATACACGTTGATCAAGTCCGGAACCTCGGAGACCTTGGCACTGAGAATGATCATGTCGTGTCCCAACCCGATCTCTTCGGCAAACCGCGCGGAGCGCATGGCACTTTCGACCATGGCGTCGATCAAGACGTCACGTGCGTCTTTCGGGTCGGCGAGTCGGGCGTTCTCGTCCATCAACTCGGTTAGAAGCCGCTGATCTAAAGACCCCCAATTCACTCCGATGCGAACGGGCCGGTGATTGGCGATCGCGACTTCGATGATCTTCTGGAAGTTCGCGTCGCGGTGTTTCGTGCCCACGTTGCCGGGGTTGATCCGGTACTTGGCCAGAGCCCCGGCGCAGTCGGGGTGCGCGGTGAGCAAGAGGTGCCCGTTGTAATGGAAGTCACCGACGATGGGGACGTCGATACCATCGGCTCTCAGGCGTGCAGAGATCTCGGGAACCGCCGCCGCAGCCGCATCGTTGTTGACCGTGACTCGTACCAACTCGCTCCCCGCCTCGGTCAACTCCCTGACCTGGAGGACGGTGGCATCCATGTCGGCCGTATCGGTGTTGGTCATCGACTGCACCACAACCGGATTCATGCCGCCGACCCGGACACCTCCGACGTCGACCTCGACGGACTGCCTACGATTCCAGCAACTCACACGCATCCCGCACTTCAAAGGTGGATGGACCCAGGGAATCTACGCCACGGTTCGGGGGGCTCCAAGACGAGGCTCGCCACGGCCTGGGGAACCCGAGCCCCAGAGGGGGTATGCCCGGGTTCTTACCAATGACAACTGAGGAGGAACACCTTGTCCGACCCGCTGATCACGATCCGGGAGAACGGATCGCTACGCATCGATGGCGAAATCCCCTTGGTCGATAGCGACGGCAACGTCGTGCCTACGCCCGAGGGTAAACCGTACTCCCTGTGTCGCTGCGGCGGCTCGAGCCGGAAGCCGTTTTGTGATGGAAGCCACAAGACCAACGGCTTCGACGGCACCTTGGCGACGGCGAGAGGGGACTAAGCCCCCCGACGGATAGACCTTCCGTTCTTGATGCCGAACCACGGCTTGAAGATTTGATTTGCCCGCCGCCGCAAGATTATGCCGGACGCTTGAGCGTGCATTCGCTGACGGGAAACGGCGCGCGCGCCAACGGTTGAGGCGCGTCCGGCCCGCCCCTTGTCACGACGCGAGCCGCGACGCGTATTAGACCTAAGTTGGCACCGCCACCCTCCGGGAACCTGACTCGTGCGACATCTCTTGATCGCGACCATCCTGTCCTTCCTTATCGGCGGGTGTGGTGGCGGCGACCTGGTGGGACTGGACGATCCGACCTTCGACTCGGACGAAGACGGCATCCTGAATGAGGCCGACGCCTGTCCCCGAGAGCCTGAGACCGTCAACCGGGTCATGGACAGCGACGGCTGCCCGGACACGGTTTTGGAGTTCTATGAGGCGATCCGAGTGGACCTGGAGCAGTACTGGACGACCGCGTTTCCTCAGTACGGAGAGACGTACCACCCGATCGGTGTGTTCGCTTCGTTCTCCGCTGCCACCACCACCGGATGCGGGATCGTCTATCCGCAGAACATCGAGTATTGCTCCAGAGGTGAAGGCGTCTACTACGATCTGAACATGCTCCAAACCTCCTTGGACGCGGTCGGAGACATGGGTCCGGCGTTCATACTCTCTCATGCCATCGGCGGCCACGTATCGTGGCTGCTCGAGTGGACGTTATGGCTCGCACCGAAGACGCTCCGCCTGCAGGCGGACTGTTGGGGCGGGGCTTGGGCGGGTGACGCCACCGTCCGCGGATGGCTGGACGTAGACGATCCCGAGGCTGATGTGTGGCAGGTCGTGCGACTCGGCGAAGGGCCGGGAACTTGGTTCGACCAGTCGCGGTACGGAACTCCCGAAAAAAGGTTGGCGGCGTTTCGGATAGGCTTCGAACACGGCCCTCCGGGGTGTGCCAGCGAGGAATTTTTCGACCTCTAGGCGAGGTGGCGCACCGCGGAGCCGCGACTCATCGGCCCGGTGGCCTCCTCCGGGTCGAGACCCCTAGCCCGGGTGCGGCACGAAGAGGCCGAGCTCCTCGATGAGGTCGCGGTCGACGGGGTTCTTGGATCCCACGGCCAGAAGCTCGTGGTCGGCGCCCCAATCCAGGTCGGGGCGAGCGAGGCGCTCAGCCAACGCCACGGAGGGATAGAGGCGATACCCCCGCTCGACCAATAACGCGCGGCACTCCTCGTAACACGAACGGTCGTGGATCGAAAGCAACAGCAACATCTCCTCTGTGAGGAGGTCACCGGCACCTCTCAACACCGCGCCCTCGCTCCCCTCCACGTCGATCTTGATGACGTCGGGAGGTGGAAGAGCCTCCTCGGCCTGTAGGCTGCGCAACGTGGCGACACGGACTCGCTCACTTCCCTGCCCCAACCGAAACGTGACCGACGAGCCCCGCCCTCCAAACTGTTCCTCACCCTCGCGGTCGCTCACGGCCACCGGGAGGATGCGAACGTTGGCGAGCGCGTTCCAGTCGACGTGCTTTCGGAGGAACCAGAGATTCACGCGGGAGGGCTCGAAGGCCACGACCGATCCACTTCGCCCTACGCGCCGGGCGAGCGCCATCGATAGATCGCCCTTGTGGGCGCCGATATCCCACACGTGGTCGCCCGGACTGACGAGCGCGCGGAGGGCCTCGACCCGACCGACCTCGAATCGTCCTGAGCGGTAACCTCTCCCCGAACTGGCGAGGCTCCACTTTAGACCCTCGTTCGGACCGGAGGCGATCCGGAACGGGAAACGACGGAGCAGCCGGGAGCCCGCCGTACGGAGCGCCTCAGGTAGTCTCATGGCCGGCGGTCAGGACCCGGCTCACTCTCGACGTATATCGGGCTCGATGTGCCACGCCAGGTTGTTCGGCGGCGTCACGGCAAGCTCCTCCGGCCTGGCCATCGCCCTGAGCTGTGGCGTGAAGTCGTAGGGTATCACCGACGGTCGGGTCGTACCCCCCCGGTTGACGTATTCCCATACGATTTCTCCATCCGGTCTCACTTGGAACAGCCGCCCCGTGTTGTCCTCGGCAATGTAAGTGTTGCCGTTGGGGAGCCGCTTCTGCGTTCCCATACTCTTACTGAAGAACTTCAGGTTGGCGTAGCCCTCGGTTTCGTATATCCAGACGATCTCCTGGGTCGTCGGATCCATCTCGACGATGAACGTTTGACCGGTATGGGTTCTGTGCCTGGTGAACAGCCCGTTGTCGAACAGAATCACGTTTCCGGCCCCGGGAAGTCCCCCCTCGATCATCTCCGCCTCGTGGGCATGCGCCATGCCCCCCTTGTAGTTGTGCGTCCCCTCCCAGACGATCTCCTTGGTCTGCTTGTCGATGATGTAGACCATGTTGATGTTCCGGGCGTTTAGCATGATGTTACCGGGCCTGAACCGCTCGTCGCCCGCGTCGTACCACTTGTTCTCGGGAAGCGGGGCAACCGAGTTCACGTGCAGCCAATCGCCTTCCGGAGTGGCCGGTGAGAACAGGTTCAGATCGAGGTGGTTGTGCGCGTGCCACTCCCAGACGACCTCCCCTTCGAGGTTGATCTCGTACAAATCGGCGCCCAACTGGGTCTCGCCGCTTCCTCTCAGCCGAGGTCCCCACCACGGCGCGATCTCCACATTCTTGACCTGTCGTTGGAATTCCTCGGGTATCGGCTCGTGGGCGATCAGCAGCCTGTTGTTGTTCGGCAATACGCGCATGTCGTTGACCGAACCGATCCCCTCGTGGGTCCAAACCACGTTGCCGCCCCAATCGTACTCGTAGATCGTCTTGTCGGGACCGACGTAGACCAAGTTGCCGCTGGGCAGCAGCCTGCTGCGCTTGTTGAAATAGCCCGCGACCTCCCAGGCGTGTACCACGTTGCCGTTCATGTCGATGAGGCGAACGTCGCTGGGAACCTGGTCACCCTCCGCTCGGACCCTCGCGCTGGGGTGGTTTCCCATCGAGGAGTGATCCGATATCAAGACGTAACTGCTGTGAGCTTGGGCGGGATCGTAGATCGTCGTGCCGGTGGGAAACACCGTCTGAGCGAAGGCCGGGCCGGCCAACGCGGCCGATGCCGACAACGCAGCCAGGATCGATACGATCTGTTTCATCATAGTGGTCACCTTGCGGTGGATGGAGGACCCGGCTCCGGGTGTGAGAGTCTGGTCGATCAGTTCGGAGAGACTGCCCATATTATCTGCGATCCAGCCGTCGGTGCACGATGCCGACGTGCCGGGGGAGCCGCAAGCCGCTACTCACGGACCGAAGCTCGTCTGGACTGTAACGCTTCGTGTGATGTCGCGAGCGCGACAACCCACCCCCCGAATGCGCTGCTGCGAGCGAAGCGCGCGAGCCGGATTTCTACCACGACTGCAGCAAAGGGTCGTTAGGCGGCAACGATCGCCCGTCTTCATTCCCCTCAGCTTCGTGACATAGGCCTTCCAGTGATTCAGCCGCCCGGAAGACCCTCCACGAGCTCGAGCACTCGCCTGAGGTGGTCTGGCGTGGGTAGGCGTCCCCGGCCACCGCCGAGGTTATCCACCATGTGCAGAGGGTCACCGGTCCCGGGCGCCGCGATCGTGACCGCCGGTTGTGCGACCACAAATTTCAACATGAACTGCGCCCAGCTGTGCGCGTCGAACTCCGCCGCCCACTCGGGCAGTGCCCGGTCGCCGATCCGCCCCCACATGCGACTGCGCCCGAACGGTAGATACACCATGACGGCGATCCCTTCGTCCTGCGCCAAAGGGAAGATCCGCTCCTCCGCCACACGGTTGTCGATCGCGTAGTCAATGCCGATGAAGTCGATGGGGTACTCGCGCATCACCCGAGCGAGAGCTCCATATTGTGCATCGCTGGTGGTCGTGATTCCGATGTAGCGGATCCGACCCGATTCCTTGTACTCCTGCAGAATCCCAAGCTGCGTGGGCGGATCGCCCATGTTGTGAACCTGGTTCAGGTCGATCACCGGGAGACGGAGGCGTTCGAACGACCGCTCGATCTGCGCACGGACGTCGTTGGGGTCGGCCGAGCTGCCCCCCCGACCGGCCACATTCACCTTCGTGGACCAGAAGATGTTGTCGGCGAATCCGTCCTCTTGGGCCCACTGCCCCGCGTACGTCTCGGAGCCTCCTCCGCCGTAGCCCGCCGCGCTATCGAAGACCCGCCCCGCGCCCTCGGCACCTTCCGCGAGGGCGTGAAGCACGGCCCGGTGGCCACGGAGCTCCTCGGCAGTCGAGTTCATCGAGATCCATCGGCCGCCCAATCCGATCACAGGGACCTGCTCGCCGGTCGAGGGGATCGCACGGGTCCGGACTGCTCCTGTCTGAAGCGCCTCCAGCAGCCGCGGATGCAGACTAAGCGCCCCGCCGATTCCAGCGCTGATTCGAAGCCACTCGCGTCGAGATATCATCCCCTTCCTCCTCATTCAGCTGCTTTGAGAGCATGTCACCAATGGCACCTCCAGAACCCCTGGCGCATACCCGTAGAACCGATCCGCGTTGCCGCCACGCTTCATCCTCGAAGTTCAGCAACGCACCTTCAGTTTCGCCGAGTCCTGTAGGCGCTACAGCATCAGCAGGACCGCGGGATACAAGTGGTGGACACGGTTCCTCGCCGAAGGCTTCGAGGGACTCCACCACCGATCTCATCGGCCCCACCACTGCCCGCACGCCGATCAACATCAGCTCGGCGCTTGGCAACGAGTTCATCGGGCTCGAACCCATCGGTCCTGCTCTGTGGCAGGTCTACTTCGGTCCCACTACCCTCGGGTGGTTTGACGAAGAACTCTTCGTCATTTTCGACACCCATGGTAACACAGGACCTAACCCAATCTGTTAACCATCAGCTGGCACCATTGTGTCAACGATCAGGTGCGCTGTTCAGGTCGCCGATCTTGAAGTACTTCCCGTCGACGGCTCCCCTGCCCTGATGGGGCGGAGAATTCTCGATCCGCCACTCGTAGATGATCTCGGCGTTGTCGGGGTCCTCGAGATTGATGATGTCGAAGCCCGTCTCGCTGAGGCGTGAGACGTACGCGTACGGCCTCTCCGGGTCCTGCTCGAGCTCGATGTCGCCGGTCGTGTACTTTCCACCGAGCGCGATGTGAGAAAGGACCTCAACGTTGGTGCTCCCCTGGAGTCCCAAGGGTCTGGGCGAGGTCGCCGACGTCCGACTTCCCGATGTTTGAGCCAACGCGCCGACCGCGGAGACGCTCAGCCCCACCAGGACCCCACACTCCGATCGACCAAGACCGTCTACCAATCACTGGACCACCTCCGTCTGGATTGAACCGCCGCCTACGACTCACCGCGAAGCTGCAACATACGGGCTCAGCCTGCCCCGGGCACCGTGAGGAAGGTCTCAAGGTGGTGCTGGACCTGCGGGTAGAGCGGTGTCAGGGTGGGACGGCGCCGACGGTAGACGGGCCCACAGTTTGGTGCGGTGGGCCGAAGGGGCGGCCCTGATGGAGAGCTGACCCGTGTATGCCGCGACGTGGGGTGCATCCCGGACGGTGAGTAGAGTCCGGTGGCGGGAACATGGCTCGGCAGGCCTCGCTAGCACGCCACGCCCGGAGCTCCCAGCACCGAAGGCAGGTGAGCCCCTCCCGGCCAACTATGATGAGGTGATCCGAGATCTCCTCGCTCGACTTGCCGAGGAACCAGATGACTCGATAGCTTGGTCCGCCGTGTTTTGGCTGAGGATCATTCCCGGAATCTTACCTCAGGGGGGGTAGCCCGACCCCGGCTTCCAACACGACTCCGCCCGAGGCGGGCCTACGTACACCGCCACCTCGAGGCCAAGGGGCTTGGGAACCGATAGCTCTTGGCGACTCGGACCTCGCCCCTACTCCACCGATCACGCCGGCCACCGGGGGAGCGCGGGCCGTTCTCCACTCGAGGGTTGTTCGCAGGCGGTGGCCGCGCGTTTTGTCGTCGCGGGCGACTTCAGGACGGATCGACTGCCGGACGGCCCGTTCGACACCGTCCTGGTGTCCAACGTCCTCCACATCTACGGCCCGGACGTGAACCGGAACCTCATGGCCGAGCTCGCGCGTGGCGTTTCACCCGGTGGCGTTTTGGCCGTGGCCAAGGACACGCTGGACTTCCTCGAGACGTGGACCGAGCTTTGGGATCAGTTAGCCAATCAAGGTTCACACTGGCGGCGGCGGCCAACATCCTGACCGTTTGTCACGCCCGACAGCAAGAGTGAGCGCCACGCATCTTGGGGGTTCTGTGGTTGGGACGACCGTAGGTCATTTCAGGTCCCTGGGCTCCGTTGCCGCAAAGGGACTGAAGAAGGTCATCGTGCTGGTCGGTTTACTCACCGCCCCCACGACTCTTCACAGCCAAGAGCTCCCGGTAAGCGACAAGGTGGTGATCGCTACTTATACCGAATCCGAGATCTCCCTCGACGGCCGCCTGAACGAGCGCGCCTGGGAAACGGCCCTGCCCGCCACGGGCTTTACTCAAAAAGACCCATCCGAAGGAGAACCTGCGACCGAGTGGACCGAGGTGAGGGTCCTTTACGATGCCAAGAACCTCTATATCGGCGTCTACTGCCACGATGGAATGCCGGAAGGAATCATCGTCCGCGATGTCGCCAGAGATTTTGAATGGTCGGCGAGCGATACTTTAAACTACGACGTTTTGGATACCTGGTTGGACCAGGATGTTGTCGGTGTCCTCCTGGACACCTTCAACGATGACCGAAACGGCTTCATGATGCTCACCACCCCCGGGGGTGGAAAACGAGACATTCAGTTTTTCAACGAAGGCCAAGATGTGAGATATGGCTGGGAAGGAATCTGGCAGGTCGAAAGCCGTATTCACGAGGATGGGTGGACAGCAGAATTCGCTATCCCGTTCGAGACATTGAGCTCGAGCGAAGAGAGATTCAAGGTCTGGGGAATCAACTTCTTCCGGGTGATTCGCCGGAACAATGAGTCGACTTGGTGGTCACCTGTTCCGCGGCGATACGGCTACTTCAAGGTCTCCCGCGCTGGCGAAGTGAGAGCCCTCGAAAGAGCACGAAAAGGAACGATCCGCAACAAGGATGAGTCAGCCAGGTGGTCACCTGTTCAGCGGCGATACGGCTACCCACAGGGTCTCCCGCGCTGGCGATCGAGAGCCCTGCAAACGCTATGGCAAGGAGGAGAATTGCAAACAGACGAGGAAGAGCAACAAAGCAAGCTGACGGTCAAAGTTGCTTCTGTGGCAAACACGCACAAGTTCTCCTCCCAAAATCAGCAGGCGGCGGCGGGTTTGGATCTGAGCGCGGATGTGAAATACCGCATGACCCCGGGCCTGGCTCTGGACTTGACTCTCAACCCCGATTTTTCCCACGTAGAGGTGGACGTGGCGAGTACGGTCAGCCTGACCCGGTTCTCCTCCAGCTTCCCTGAAAAACGTGAGTTTTTCCTTGAGAATTCCGGGATCTTTAACATGGGAGAGGCCTACTCGGTGGGGCCTCGCAGAAAGCAACTCGCGACCCTCTTCTCGAGCCGGAGAATTGGGCTCTCAGCTAAGGGAGAGCCTATTCCCATCTTCGGCGGTGCACGGCTGACAGGCAAGGCTGGGCCCTACTACCTGGGTTTCATAAACGTTCAGACCAAATCTGATAGTTTGCTGCTAGCCAACAACTTCACCGTTGCACGTGTCAAGCGGGACATCTTGGCCCACTCCGGCGTGGGCGTAATGTTCATCAACCGCCAATCGCGGCAGTCCGGCGACTATAACCGGACTCTTGGTGCGGATGCCAATTTTCAGTTCTTCACAGACCTGAAGTTCAACGCCTTGCTGGCCAAAACCGTGACCCCGGACCGCCGCGGTGAGGATGGGATGGCCACAGTGGAGATGCTGTACGTGAGTAATCTCTTCCGTTTTATTGGGTCATATTCGGACATTGGAAAGGAGTTCAACCCGGAGTCGGGAGTGGTGAGCAGGCAAGGGAGGAGGGTTGTCCACGGCGAGGTGGGGCTCAACGCGCGTCTGGAGAAAGAGGGGCTCGCAGGATCCTTCATACGGGATATTTTTCCCCTGATCATCTCCGATTACACTGTCCTTCCCACCGGCGAAACCGAACTCAGCATGATCCGTCCGCAACTCCAGATCGAGTTTCAAGATGGAGGCGCCTTTGAAACCCAGTACACTCAGAATTTCAAGTTGGAGAATAAGAAGCCCTGCGGCATTGGCCATCCCGCGGGAGATTACAGGTTCGATGAATTCTTGGTCCGATATTTCTCCGACAGGAGCAAGCCCGTTTCCATCGACGCCCGATACCAGAGGTGCGACGTCTCTGTGTCTGACAAGACGACGCTGTCGCTGGAAGGGAAATTCCAAACCAGTAGCCGGTTTTACATCAGCGCGAGCATACGGAGAGACCGTATCGAGTTACCGGACAGTTCCGTGGCCACGCATGTGGTGGGCTTGAAGGCAAAGTACAACTTCAATCCCAAGATGTTCGTGAATGCTTCTTTCCTCTACGACAGTGCCAAAGACCAGGTCAACTCCCACATCCGATTCCGCCTCATCCACGGTCCCTCAAGCGATCTATTCGTCGTCTATAGCGAACAGCGGGATAACCGGACGCTGTGGACCGATCGAGCCTTCATTGTCAAGTTGAGCCACCTCTTTGGTTCTTGAGGCTACATGACGATGGGTAGTACTCACTGGCGAGATCCCCGACGAGCGCGACGTGTTCTCCTGATTCCTGCCGCCCATCCACGCATCCCGCCGTCTCATCCGCGTATCGGAGTCTCCACTGCCGCCCCCATCCGATCACGCTTCGCTGTGTGCCCTTACCCAGAGTCCTCCATCGCTGCACGCCATACCTTCGCTCTTGGACCAAAAGGGCGGTTGGATCTCCTATCCGTGAGGCGAGGCGAGGTTATCCCCAGAGCGGACTGAGAGTCAGGAAGGCTTGGGCGTAGGTACAGTACGAATCGATCCGGGGAACTGGGACACCTCATCTTGAGTTGTCCGCTCCCGGACGTGCGGGCGTACACTTGAAGTCATATGCCGTGGGTCGAAGCCTGCGACTCCCGGGATGGCACGCGGAAACCGCCGGAGGCTCATGGCCATGCGTAGACCAGATCTTCCTCTGTTCGTGCTGTCTCTAGCCCTTCTCACCGCGTGTGGTCGAGGAGATGACGGAACCCCCGGACCTCTCCCCCCCGCCGAACGAGCCACCCCCGGCACAGGCCCTGCGCCCTGCGGGGCCCGACCACTCCGGCCACCGGAGTCTTGTTCTCCAACGATCGGCCACGCTTCGGCGACCACCGAAAGACGACTCGTCAACCTCGACATTGCCGCACAGCCCGTTGCCATCCGAGACGACGCGCGACCGGATGAGACAGCACACGCGCCACGCCCGTCTTGTAGGTGACGACGCCCGTCTCGCGCTCGACTTTTGTTTGGCCGAGTATGTACCGCAACACGTCGAGACCATGAGGAACACGGCATGGAACCACTGTGGTCAACGGAGTATGCGATAGCCTACCTACGTCAAAGGGGATAGTTACCTAAGACATTAGCCTTACTGTAACATCTTCGCCATCGGCACCCTTATTGGCTAGTCTATTCCCCACAGCCCTTAACCCATCCAGGCCTTCAATGATTTTCGCCATTCTGTTAACTGGTGACGCTATTCCCCACATTTGATGAGCCTGTGATCCACCACTTAAAGGCAATAACATCTGACAGTAGGGATTATTCATGGGACGATGAGGGATGAATGTCGTCAGAAAACCTACCTCTCCCTCAGGAATCATCGTCTGGACATATTCCAGTTTATTGAGATCCCACCCTTCGAGATTTATTCCTACCATACCTCCAGACGACGTAGCACGTCTAGATGGGAGCGTAAACGGAAGCCTTTCCAAGAAATATTTGCACGTTTCAGGCGCTTCAATCTCATTGAGTTGCGCGACGAATCGTCCGCCCTTCGCAAACAATATTTCGATCCTTTGGGTTGCCACCGCACTACCTCCGTCCTCTGTAGGAGCTCCGTCCTCTGTAGGAGCTTCAGGTTGGTCACAAGCAAGGATGCCTGTCGCGGGTACCGCGGCAATGGCGGAAAAGGCTCCGGACACCTTGGCGAACTCTCTCCTGTTCATCTTTCCTCCTCCTCGATGGAGTTGTTGGCGGGCTTCTCTCGTCCCGGCGCATTCCTCTGCCGCGCCCGTGCGCGATCCCGCCAGTTCAGCGGTCGTCCCTACGGACGGCCACAGTGGGCATTAAGCTCACGACGTCCAGCGCAAGTAAATAGTGGCGCCGAGGCAGTGGCCGCGAAATGTCCTCCCTTGGACGAAGCTAATCATTGACTCCTGGCTGTCCCGAATCCAACCGGATGGGCATCTTGAGCACACCCCCTCGACTTGAGAGCACGTGCGCACCCGAAAGGCTGACACGCTGCCGCTCGCCCGAGTCGGTCCATTTTGCGCTGATCATCTTGTTCACGGCACCCGGCTCGATGTGTTCCGAGGTCCCATAATCGGCGCTGACCTCATGTTCGCGGTCAGGCAATCAAACGGGTGTGGGGTGATCGACGAGGAGCCCATTCTCGCACGCCGTGCGCCCATCGCAGGTGATCTTGCCGTCCCTCAGGGTGAAGTGCGTGTGGTTCGGCGCCTTGTTCTGCGACGCGCCAAGGCCGGAGTAGTGATTGTCCGGGCCACCGAGGCCATGCCCATAATTAACGCCCATGGCAAAGGCCACGGTGCCGATGTAGTTATGATGCCAGCCGGAGAGCTCCTCGTTGGTCGCATTTCCGAGGAGGGTTCTGGGGTGGCACCCATAGCCGAAGTGAGAAAGTCCGTACGACTGCGGGTTGTTATACTTTGCAAGATGAGCCTCAAACTGGCGGGCCAGAGAGTCACCCTCGATCTTGATCACGTACCCGTCCTTCCATGTGAGCTTGATCTTCTCGTTGATGATCTTGTAGGGCGCCATGGAAGGGAGGTAGTCGCCGGGCTCCAGCACGACCACGCCGTCTACCTGGTCCTCGTTGGGTGAGCAGTTCGCGCAGCCGTAGGCAAAGTTGTCCCAGCGGCCGGCGGCATCGACGAACCCGATTTGAGAGTGGCCCGGACGTCCCTCCTTCCCGAAACGCAGGTCCGTTTCCGTCCCCCGGGTCAGCCGGAGTTCCTTCGCGGGGTGCAGGAAGTCCCGGGCCGCCGCCATCACTGTTTCCTGGAGTTGCGGGGTGGGGAACCACGCGGCCTGCCAGCGGGTAGAGTAGCCGAGATTTATCCACCGAGTCTTGGAGCCAGCTCGGCTGATGTACTCAAAGTCCGTCCGGTACGGATGATTCCCCACCTTAGCTATATACGCCGTAACTGGTCTGGGTGTGCCTGAAGGCGCACCGATGGAGCACGTTATGAGCAGGTCCGCCGTGGCGTAGAGGTCCCAGTGCCAAGCGGTCAGCCCATTCGTGAGCCGCCCGTCCGCTGTTTCACGGGGAATCACCGCCACCCTAACGCCGGTGGCGCCGATCTCCGTCACGGCCGCCATGAGCGCGGCGATATACCCCTCGTCGACGAGGTGAGGCGTGGCGATGACGACGGTTTCTCCTTCCTTGAGCCGGTTCACCTCAAGGATCCGCCGGCACAGGCTCACCACCTGTACGTCAGCCTGCTCGGCTACCTCCGCGGCCTTCGCGGTGTCGGGGCGGAAAATCGAGGGCGCCAGCGCCGTGGCACCGATGGCCGCCGACGTGGCGGTGATCGACTTCGTGAAATCTCTCCTGTTCATGCTCATGCTCTTTACTCCCTGTGGATGACCGAACGTAACCTAACTCTCCAGTTCCTTCCTGCGACAGTGTCGCCACCGCCACGGCCGCTTCAAGGGGGCCCCGACGGCACACCGCATACCCTCACCACCGGGACCCCCACCCCCGGATGTTCACAACACAAGGAGCTTGCCATCCTCGCAGATCTTCTGGTCGTCGCAGTAGAAGTCCACCTTCCCGTGGAACGAGAAGTGGGTGTGGTTGGGCGCCGCGTTCATCCCTCCCCCGAGACCCGCGTAATTCGTCTCGGGGCCACCCACGCCGAAACCGAGGTTTCTGCCGAGGGAGATCATGGTACTCCCGGCGTTGTTGTGGTGATAGGTGTAGATGTTCTCTCCGGTCACCTCGCGTCCTTCGACTTTGTTCAGACGGGTCGCTTCGTGAATTCCCCAGCCCACATGGCTCATCTTCGTGGCGTCCGGATGGTCGTAGCTCTCGAGGAGCTTCTCTAGCCATCCCGCCATCCTCCCCCCGTCCACCCGGGTGATGTTTCCTCCGCCGCCGAAGGTGAGCTCCACCGGTTCGCCCGCCGGAAGGACCTTGGGCTCCAAATCCAGGAAGATGTCGCCGGGCTCGAAGACCAGTTTCCCTTCGGCGCTGGTTTCGATGGGAGAACAGTTGATGCACCCGGTCCCGAAGTTGTCCCATCGGCCCGGCACATCCGCGATCCCATATTGGCAGTGACCCGACCGTCCCTCCTTGCGGCAGACGAAATCCGAGCCGGCTCTGCTCACGATCCGGAGTTCGCGTGCGTTGTGCAGGATCTTCACGTTCTTGAGGGCCCGAGCCCTTCGCTCCGCGTTCGGGAACAGCCGCTTCTGCGTGTTCAGGCTGAACGAGATATCCAGCCATCGCGTTTTCGATCCCGGCCGGTGGATGTACTCCATGTCGGTCCGGTACCCGTGGTTGCCGATCTTGGTGATGTAGCTCGACGAGGGCCCAGGAATGCCCTGAGGTCTGCCCAAGCTGGTGGTGAGCAGGAAGTCCGTCTCAGCATACAGCTCCCAGTGCTCAGGCGTAAGCCCGCTGCTGAGTCGCTGCTTGTCCACCTTCGGGAACACCGGTACATGCATGGCAACGGCCCCGAGGTCGCTTCCTGCCTGCAGCAGGGCCCGCACCCATTCTTCGTCGTAGATGTAACCGGTTGCAACCACGAACCTCTCGCCGGTCTTCAACAGGTTCTGCTCGAGGATGGTCCGACAGTGCGTCACGAGGGGCTCATCAGAGGGAGCCTGGGCCGCACCCTTTCGGGGCCAGACGAACACCCCTGCCGGAAGCATCGAAAGTGCGGAGATTGCTGCGGAGTTGGCACCGATGCGCGCCGCGAATTCTCTTCGGTTCATTGTCGTCTCCTTGAGTTACGGCCTCGTGAGACCGGGCTGACTGGCTAAACCGACGGCGTCGATCTCCCGACTTGGCAGCAGCTGACAGGTGATGTCACCCATCGTAAAGGGCTGCGGCATCGACGTCTGGAACAGGTCCAGATCGTACTTCGCGATGTACAAGCGCAGGTCGGAAAGACTCGTCCCCTCCAGATAGAGGGTGCGCTGGCGCTCGTCGATGAGTTTGTCCCGAATCTCGTTCGGCCCCGCGCCCTGAGGCTGCCACTGCACGTTCACGCCTCGCCGGGTCCGGATCTCGTTGATGAGCTCGACGGTTCGGTCCGGGTCGGTGGCCAGGTTCGCCTCGGCGATGATGTACAACGCCTCGATTCCGGATGCCATCGTGAGGGGCGTGTTCCCCGTGAGAAGTTTCTGAGGCGACCAGCCTACATCGAAATCCCCCCGGGGCGGGACCGGGAGCGGCACCAGCTTGACCCGGGGATCGGGCACGCCCGAGTCGTCAATCGTAAGGCCGCGGAACTTCGGGGCCACAGTGTGCTCTCCCCACGCCCACAGGCGGAACCACACAAAGTTCGTCTGAGCGAACGTGTTCGTAGAATAGTAGGCCTCTAGCTCGAAAGCCGGATCCACCTGCGACGCGTACTCGACGGCCTGCGCATCGTCACCCAGGAACCGGAGGCCGCGAGCGAGTGCCACGAGCGCGGCTTGGTGAATCTCCGGCGTGGCGGCCGACGCGTCCAGCGCCTTTCGGAATTGCTCGTTGGCAATCTCAAAGCCCTGCCTCGAGGTGTGGGCAGTTGGCTGCTCGTCCAGGACGATATAGCAGTAGAAGGTCGATAGCCACTGGATGGCGAGGCCTCTGTATAGGGAAGCCTGGGCGTACGCCGCCGAGTTCGGGGGATCACTGATCTGTGCGAACTCTCCGTCGAGGATCCGCCCCTGCATGTTGCGGGCGGATTGGATGGCGCCGTGTAGGTAGCCGTAGAGCGTGACACTGGGACCCCGGAAATTCCGGTTTCCTCCGGTCAAGCCGCCCGACTGATTCCAATTGTCGTTGGGCAGGCGGGCGTACACGTTCCACCGGATCCCCCCGAGGCCGTTGTGGTCGCCGGCCAGACTGCCGGCATACCAGACGTGGAGGTCGTAAGCCCAGTAAAGATCCACCGTCATGCCCGCCATGCTCTGCGTGAACAGCGGTGGGTTCTTGACCGCATCCACGAACGTGGGATCGGGTGGAACCTCCAGAAACTCACCGACGTCGCAGGCGCTGACGCTGATGAGCGCCAACCCCATCGCCGCGACAATGCCAGCAGGCCGCCAGCGGCGGCGGCTCCCGGGACGCCTTCGCAGCATTAAACTCGTCTCTCTCGCGGTCATCGTCATCTTCGTACTCCCGTGTATATGAGATCCATGAGGTTTCATCGTCATTCCCTCAGCTCAAAACGTCAACTGTAGGCGGACGAAGATCTTCGTCGGGATTGCCTCGGTGAAGTACTCCTCGTTCCCGGCGAACCCGGCGAGACCGCTGCGGATCGCGCTCTCGGGGTCGATCCCGCTGAAGTCGGACCACACGTACAGGTTCCGAGCGCCGACGGACAAGGTGGCCGACGACCCGGCCCGGAGCACCCGCTGCACCGCCGATTCCGGAATCCGAAAGGACACATTGACCTCACGCCAGCGGATGAAACCCCCGTCCTCAGCGAAGACAAAGCGCCGGAACTCCGAACCCCGTGTCGAGCTCTCCTCCAGGGCCACTTGCTGCTCTGCCGTAAGCCGTTCCTGCCGGAACGCCCAGTGCCAGGTCCCGCTGATGTCGCCCCCCTGGGTGACCTTCTGGCTGGCCGGCTCGTTCGTCTTGGTAACGTCGCCTCGCCGCTCAAAAAGCGTGTAAAAGCGGATGATCCCGCCGAAGAGTTCCAGGTTTGTGGAAAGGTGTTGGGTGTTCCGAGCTTGGGGGCTCCCCAGGTAGGAGCGGTCCCCCGACAGGTCCCCGGGCTTTATCACCATGCTTCCGGGGACGGTGGTGCCGTTGGCATCCCGTTGCGCGCTCTGCACGATAGGTCCGTAGTACGAGCCGGGCGCGTAGCCTTCCTTGAAGAAGCCGCGGCTGCCCGAGACGAACAGCGGCGGAAGCCCGCCCATGCTCGTCACGAGGGGGTTCTGGGTAGTGTGGGAGAGATCCACCGACCAATTCAGGCCGCTGGTGCGGACGAGATCGGCGTTGACCTCGAACTCCCACCCGTTGTTCTGGAGTTCGCCCACGTTGACAAACTGCTCGCCCCGGAATCCCGAGGAAGGAGCCAGGAACCGGGTGATGATGGCGTCGGTGGTCTTCTGCCGGAAATGCGTAACCTTGATCGCCAACCGGTCCTGCAACAGGGCGGCGTCGATGCCCAGCTCGAGTTCCGACTTGCGCTCCGCCGTGAGCGCCGGGTTGCCGGGATACGCCGACTGGATGCCGGCTACGTCTCCAACATTCGGATCCGTGAGGATCACCGGCAGCAACCGCTGGAGCGCCGAGTTAGGTGGCGGCGCCTGTGCCGCGTTCCCCCACGCCCCCCGAACCCGCACAGTGCTGAACAGGTCCCAATCCCAGAAGGGCATCTCCGTCAGCACCGCGGAACCGTTGAGGCTGGGCGACCAGATCGCCCCCTGATCGAAGCCGAAGGCGCTGTTGTCGTCCAAGCGAATCCCGGCGGAGCCGTACAGATAGTTCCGGTAGCCGAAACGCTGCTGGCTATACACCCCCAGCTGCTTGTTATCGACCCGATTGGAATAGCCCGTCCGGATCAGCGCCGCTCCGCACGCATTCGCGGTGGGACTCGCAAAGCCACCCTCTCCGATGCAGCCCACGCTTTGCTCGCTCGTTTCGAAGTACTGCACACCCGCCACAGTGGTGGAAGTCACGTCCCCCCCCAGTTTGGCTTGAACGGTGTTGCTCCACTCGACGGTTCGCTGAATGTTCGTGATGCGGTTGTCCCGGACGTATCCCAGGGAGAGAGGGCCAAAGGGAAGAGCCTCGTCCAGCGGGAACTCGTTGAGATCATGCATCTGCGCATGGTCTACTCCGGCGACCAGCCGGCTGGAGAGCCACGAGGTGGGGCGCCACGTGGTCCGTATGCTCGAAACCGAGCGCCCGGTCCTCTGACCGCCATAGATCGTGTGGAGTTGGTCAAACGTGGCAATGAGGTTTCCCTGACGGTTCTCGCAAACGCTCGCGGGATCTCCCCGTAGGAGGGTGGCAAGGCAGTCGCCCCGTGAGCCGTCGGGCCGGTGCCCGAATGAGGTTGTGGCGTTGCCCAAGCCTCCGTTCGTGGAGTAGCCGCGGAAGCTCCGGCCCGACTCCGCCACCCGGACGTCGTTCGAGTAGTAGGCGGCGTTGAAGCTCACCTCAAGGTTGTCGGTGGGGCTGGCTGTGAAATTACCCCTGAGGGAGTAACGTTCGACGTCATTTACCGGGATGACCCCGCTAGTGTTCTCGAACCTTCCGGCAACGAAGTAGGTCAGCCCTTCCACGCCCCCAGACACCTGTAGGTTTGTGTCGGTGGAATACCCCGTCTTCAGAGGGCTCGTCAGCGGATCGGTCAGGGGGCTGATGACGCCCCAAACCTCTCCGGTGACCGGGTTTCTGGTCGCGCTCCACTGCTGGGCAACGGGATCGTTAACGTCGGTGATCCCCATGAATCGCGTGAAATTATAGTACGACTTGTACGTGTCGTAGTCGTTCCGGTCGTCGAGGATGCCCGTTTCCTGAGTCATCGTGAACTTCGCAGCTCCCACGCCTCCCGTCTTCGTTGTGATGATGATCACGCCGGACGCGGCATCGGAGCCGTAGAGCGCCGTAGCCGTCGGCCCCTTGATGACCTGCACGTCTGCAATCTCGTTGGGGTTGATGTCGTCGAGGCGGGAGATCGTCCGGCCCTCGCTCCAGTCGATGGACGCTGGACCGGTGTCCGTCCTGTTGTTGACCCGGATCCCGTCCACAATCACGATGGGGTTTGACGCCATGGTCATGCTGGCGACCCCGCGGAGGGTGATCCGGGAGGCCGTGCCGACACCGCCCGAGCCCTGCTGAACCTGGAGGCCCGGGGCACGGCTGGTCAACAGCTCGGAGAGACTCGTGACCGCGCCCTGCTCCAGCGTCTGTGCGGCATCGAAGCGCTCAATGTCCGTCCCGAACTCCATGCGGCGGGCCTCCGAGCCGTCGACGGATATGACAAGCCCCTCAAGATCCACAGGGCTACTGGTCAACGCGAGGTTGACCTGGACCGTCTGGCCGGCCTGAACCGTGATTTGCTCCTCCGCCGACCGATACCCGATGAGCTCAGCTCGGAGCCGGTGTTCACCAGAAGGAACATTCGCGATCAGGTATCGGCCGTCGCTGTTGGTTAGACCCCCGACGTTAGCGCCAAGAATGAACACCTGCGCGGAACCGAGGGGCACATTGGTAGTTTGGTCTGTCACGGTACCTGTGAGAGTACCCCGCTGCGCCAGCGCGGAGACCGGGGCCAGAGCGGCCAAGGCTCCGGCTACCGCTAGCACCACACATAAACGAAACATACCCGTCCTCCTTGTTGTGGAAACCCGGCTCCCTTAGCAGGTGTGCCTGCTCAGTGTCGGAGGAAAACCGCTCGCTGCCCGAGCGTAATTCCACGACTCTGATAGCATGCGTTTCCGCGTTAGTCAAGTCCGACGGTTCACGGACTCGACGGCTTGAGCGAGACGCGACTCATTCACACGGACACATTTCGAGTTCGCGAACGGTGCCTTCTTCCAACTCCCCGCCTCCAACCTGACGTGCGAATCGCTCCAGACCCCCTTCACGATCGCGCGCGGCGTGGTCGTCGCGCCGGGAACGTACGACAACGTGAACCTCGCCGAGGGGCGCTTCACGACGATGCTGTGGCGCCTCCGGACGGCGTACTCCTTCACTCCGCGCGCGTATACCTGCAGACGCTGCTTCAGTACAACCGGCAGACCGACACCTTCTCGACCAACATCCGGTTCGGGTGGCTGAACACGGCGGGGACGGGGCTGTTCGTCGTGCTGAACAACCTCGAGAACACGGGACCGTTCGACCGAACGCAACAGCCGGAGGGACCGCTCGAGCGCGCCGTCCTTGTGAAGTTCACGCGGCAGGTGAACCTGGGGAACTGGCGGCACCCCGGATCAGCGCCTCGAGCGCGACCCTGTCAGCCGCCGCCAGCGCCTTCACGCGCGACTTATTCACTTCGGCGACGATGATCGCGCCGATCTCGGTGTTCACCGACTCGAAGATGCCCTGTGATCGCATCCCCTCTGCCTGACGCCGGTTGTCGTCGGTTGGGGTGACGAAATGCACGGAGTCCACCTTGTACCGATGCAGCAGGAACACCAGGGCGACCGTCATCAGTCGTTTGTTCCGGAGCGCGACAAGGAAGTTGTTCTGGTCTCGCACCGACAGGATGCTGCTGCCGCGCCGATCCTTGATGCTCGCGAAGACCACATTCGCGCACGTCTCCCCGTCCGCGGTGCGCACCGCGAGCTCCAGGAGGTCGTTCCCCGCCGTGTTCGGTCGGAGCGAGACCTTCATCACGCCGGCGACACCGTGCCAGGCGCTCCAGCGTTCCAGCCATTCCTGGAGCACCTTCGGCGGCACCTCCGTCTGCACGAGATGCTGACTCTGCGTGGAGCCGCGCCCCATCGCCTTGGTGCTCGCCGTGCGACCGGACACGGACATCAGTGCCGCATCGGCGCGCGGGCCGCCGACCAGCGTTTGCGGCGTGCGATATCCCGATTCCAGCAGCCGGAACTTCCGTTGCAGTCGGGCCAGCGCGAGCATGCCGTCCTGGCGCAGGGAGGTCGCGAACTCCTCGCTGGCGAGTCCATCGATCTGATGACCGCCGTACGTGATGAAATTGAACACGAAGCCCAGCTTGCCGAGCTCCTCGGGGAAACGCCGCATCTCGTCGTCGCTCATGCCCGTCGTGTCCCAGCTGAACGACGGGGAGAGGTTGTACGCGAGCATCTTGTCCGGGAACCGGGCGTGGATCGCCTCGGCGCACTCTCGTGCCTCCCGCAGGTTCGCCGTCTTCGTCTCCATCCAGAGGATATCCGCGAACGGTGCGGCGGCGAGCGATTTCGAGATCGCGTACTCGAGACCTCCACGCACCTGGTAGTAGCCATCCGGCGTCTTCGCGTGCTCGCAGTCCCAGGTTACCTCGACGCCCATCGCACGCGCCTTGCGCTGAAGGGTGAAGAGCGGCGCGTGCGCGGCGAACGCCAGCCACTCCTCCTTCGTCATGAGGAGGTCGGCGTCCTCGGAGCCGTGCGCCCCGATCGCCGCGGTCACGGCCTCGGCGTAGGTCGCGATGCCTGCGTCCGCCTGCCACAGGTCTACGAACGCGTCGAACACCCCGCCGAGAGCAGCATCGACGGTGATCTTGTGACCGCGGGATTCGACGGCCGCATTCACGATCGCCGAGGCGAGACCGGCCTTGGCCAGCCACACGTCGGCCTCGGCGTACTCTTCGTCGGTGAGCGCGTAGAGCTCGTACCCTGCCAGCGCTTCCACTCCGGCCGCCTTGAACTGGCGCAGGATCGCCAGCGACACCGCGCGAAATGTCGGGACCCCGAGGTTCGTCGAACCGAAGATGAAGGGTTGGTCGCGTTCATCGCTGCGCCCGTCGAGCAGCGTGGCGGATTCGGCGTCCGTCCGCGCTACGATGATCCCCGGCACCCCCATGACGTCGAGCTGGAACCGGGCCGCGGAGAGGCGCTTGAGCTGCTCATCCTCCGACACGAGCACCTTCCCGCCCTGGTGGCCGCATTTCTTGGCGCCGGGCTTCTGGTCCTCGATATGGTAGCCCGGCACCCCCGCTTCGACGAACCGGCGCACGAGATTGCGCACGTGCGCATCACCGCCGTGACCGGTGTCCGCGTCGGCGATGATGT
This sequence comes from Longimicrobiales bacterium, assembly GCA_965226925.1. Lineage (GTDB taxonomy): Bacteria > Gemmatimonadota > Gemmatimonadetes > Longimicrobiales > Gaopeijiaceae > CBDDCX01. The sequence goes on from CBDDEN010000011.1 coordinate 296,167, forward strand.
AGGGGTGGTAGTCGATCTCGGGTGTCGCCTCGCGCTGTTCGTCCGTCATCCGCGCACGCGCATGGCGTTGGTTCTTGTCAGCGGTGAGCAGCGCCCGCACGATCGGGGCGGCTTCGTCGGGGACCTGGCTCAGCGGGTAGCTCGCGAGATCAGGACCCGGGTCTTCCGTCACGGAGCCCTTCGCGCTGGTTGCCCACCCGCCGAGATAGATCGCATCGATCCCCATCCGCTTCATCGCCACCGCCTGCCCGGGCGTGTACGGACCGAACGTCGTGTAGCTCTTTCCCTCAGAGAAGAGCGCGCGCAGTCGCTCGTGGAAGCGCTCGGCGGCCTCGCGCGCCACCCCATAGTCACCCGCGGATGGTCCCGCGCTGCTCGGCGACCTCGCGGGCCGTATACACCCGCGTCAGTCCGCTGAAGCGCGGGCTCGCGAACCACTGGCGAAGCTCGGCAAGTTCCTGGTCGATGCTCATCGGGTGCGGTCGCCTCGGGCGAAGTCGGGGTTGTCGGTCAGGCGCGTACCGTCTCGCGCGAACAACTCGAGGTAGTGTCCAGGCGCGTGCGGGCCAGCGGCAGGTCGTGATTGTCGATGTTCAGGTTCAGGAGGTCCACGTACCAAGGCGCCTTGATCGGGTTCGTGACATAGCGTTCGACGATCTCGCGGGCGATGGGAAGCGTGGTGCCCTTCGAATCGTCATGCACGTCGCGGTTGGTGGCACCCGTGAGCTTCTCGTATTCCTCCGCCAGGAGGCGCGTGAACAGGGCGTGCGTGAGACGGTCCCCGGCGACGACTCCCGTCGCCCCATCGGGCTCCGTGAACGGCGCGTCCTTGTGCAGCCACTCCCAGAGGATGCTGAGACGGATCTCGCCGGTCGCCATGTCTTCCATCAGGTAAAGCACGTCGTCGTCGCCGAAGAAATCCGCAGGCTTGAGGGCGGCCGCCTGGTAACCCCGGCCGAACGCGTTCCCGTATTGGAGGGCCCCCGACAGCAAGTCGCGTGCCCCGCGCACGGTACGCGGCGCCGGCTCGAGGAGCGACAGGCCCGCGGCATCGCTGTTCGAATAGGTGAGCCGTGGAACCGGCCGACCCATCTGATTGGGGGCGCCGTCGCGTTCCCAGACCGGGCGAACGATGTGCACCATCTTCCAGTGGGCTACCCACTTGCCACTCGCCCCCGCCTGCTGTTCACGCTCCCCGCCGGCGGTCGCGCGCCGCATGCCATCGGCGACGCCGGCCGCGGAGCCCACGGGGATGTTGGGCTCCATCCCGCCTTGCCATAGCGCGAAACGGCCGTGGCGGTCCGGCGTATTCACCGCGCGCAGGACCCGATCCTCGTAGCGGCGCATGTAGCCGTACGTCATCCCGATCGCGTCGATGTTCGGGTTCACGAACGTCGGGTCCCACGCCAACGCGTCGGCCACGCTGTTGATGTAGTCCCACCGCCCGGTGTTGAATCCGACGAACCGACGGCCGAGCGCGGCGCGGATCTCCATCAGCTGGAAACTCGCTTCCAGTTGCTCGATCAGGACGTAGACCTTGATGCACTCCGCTGGCAGGCCGAGGTGCTGCTCGAGCGCCGAGAGGAGGTCGTGCCAGAACGCCGCTTCGTCGGCCGTCTGTATCTTCGGCAGGTAGAGGACGATCGAGCGCCCTTCGGCGCGGAGCGGCGCGTGATTGTTCACGACGTACAGCGCTGCATCGACGATCGATGCGGAGAACCCCGTGCCGTCGTCGCAGCGCACATGTCGGTCGTCCAGGTGCAATCCGCGAGCCCGAAAGATCCGCGTCGTGAACGCGAGCTGGGCGCTCCAATCGGCGATGATCTCGCGGCCCAGGAACGGGCGCGCCCACGCGTTCATCTCCTGCGAGACGGATTCGGCCACGTCGAGGAACGTGCGGCTCTGGGCGAACGCCAGCTTCAGGTTGCGCTGGTTGTCGAGTGACATCGTCTCGACCTGCCCCAGGGCGTCCTCGCCGTCGAACATCCACCCATCGGCGCCCGAGAGCAGAGCGTAGGCGACGTTGCGGATGCCCGACTCGACCGATGCGCGTGGTTTGGTCGCCGGGCCGGTCCCCTGGATCCACTGCCGCGTCAGGTCGTGCGGGATCTCGGAGCCCTCGAACTGGCCCTCGCGGGCCTGCCGGACCGTGAGCGCGGTGCGTCCGATCGTCGCCGCGGGATCGAGGAAGCCGATGCGACGCCGCTCGCGGACGCGGAGCGCGCGCCGCGCGATGCGATCCCGCATCAGTTGCCGGCGCTCCGGTTCGAGCCCAGCCAGTGCCTCGAGCGCTTCCAGCACGGCCGGAGTCAGGACGTCATCGTACTGCCCGGCAACGCCCTGCCTGATCTGCAGCATGCCGGCGGGTCGCTCTGGTGTCATCTGGCTCAAGTTCGGGGAGACCTCCACGGTGCCCGCAGCGTTCAGTTAGGATAAGACACGGACGTCTGGCGTGAAAGTGAGTTGACTGTCGCTCGGGAGGGTCTGGAGACACCATAGGGCCTCGCGCACGAGATCGCCGCGGCGATCCTCGAAGGATTCGACGAGCGCTACCGAGCCTTTCGCACCACTGCGGCCGAGGCGCAGGGCCGCTTCGAGCGGGCGGACTGGGTTGGCGTGCGCGCGGCGAGTCGAGAGCGCATCGACCTGTACGACCAGCGTGTGCGCGAGGTGGTGGACGCGATCGCCGGCCGGTTTTCCGGGCGCGCGCGTGGACGAATCGCTCTGGCCACTGATCAAGCAGGCCTATATCGCCCGGCTGTACGATCATCGGCAACCGGAATGCGCGGAGACCTTCTTCAACTCCGGTCGCCTGTCGCGTGCTCGACCGGACGTACTACCGGAACGACTACATCTTCTGGCGTCCGGCGGTGTCCCCGGAGTATGTGGACAGCGATCTGCCGACTTATCGCTGCTACTATACCGAGGCGCGAGGACTAGGTCGCGTCTTGCGGACGATCGTCGAGGACTTCGGGCTGCGGTTGCCGTTCGAGGATCTCTCGCGCGACCTCCGATGCGTGGTGCGAACGCTTCACGCGGACTTCGACTCCCCCGTGCTCTCGTCGCTCTTCTACCGGAACACGAGCGCCTACCTCTTCGTGATCCCGCCGGGCGTGCCCGGCCTCGTGATGATGGTCTTCACGCTCCCGTCATTCCCGTACGTGTTCAAGGTGATGCGCGACGTGTTCAGGCCACCCAAGCAGACGACGCATGCCGAGGTGCGCGCCAAGTACCAGTTGGTGAAGCACCACGACCGTGTCGGGCGGATGGCGGACACGCTCGAATACTCGAATGTCGCGTTCCCACTGGCGCGCCTCGGCGAGGAATGCCTCGCCGAGCTCGAAGCCTCGTGCGGGTCACTCGTGGAGCGCGACCGCGACCACGTGGTGATCGGGCATCTCTAGATCGAGCGGCGCATGACGCCGCTCGATGTGTTCCTGCGAGACGCCGACGAGGGCCAGGCCGGGCAGGTGATCCGCGAGCTCGGGGCCGCCATCCGGGAACTCGCGGACGCCGATGTGTTCCCTGGCGATATCCTGTGCAAGAACTTTCGGGGTCACCCGCTCGGGGCGTGTGGTGTGCTACGACTACGACGAGATGTGTTCCTGCATCGGTTCGGCGCGGCCCTCATCCCTCACTTCCACTTCCACGTCGTCGTTCTCGATGGCGTGTTCTCACAGACCGACGATGGTGAGGTCCAGTTCCATGAGGCAACCCTCCTTCAGCCCGACCACGGGCTCGAGCTCCAGCATGTCGTCCAACGTCGCGTGCTCGACCCAGGCGAGGGAGAGAAACACCGCGAGCAGGGACCCGATGTAGGTGAGTGCTTTTCCCAGGATCGCCACTGAGAACGGCAGACGTCTCATCCGCTCGTCGAAGCTGGATTCCTCCAGTATTGCCAGCGGCATGGCGAGGACGATCCCGACAATCACACCGACGAACGAAATCGTCCCCTCTGATCAACGACATCCGGTTACTCAAGCCGAGGTGTGCTCCGTCGATCGGGAGGCTCCCCTGAGCGGATCCGGAAAGCGTTTCCTCGAGGAGCTCAGGCGCCGTAAGGTCATCAACTCCGCCGGTCTGTACCTGGGTGTGGCGTTCATCGTCATGCAGGTGGTGGAAGTAGTCTTCCCGTATGCGCGTTTCCCCGACGCAGCCGGGTCGATCGTCCTGGCCTTGCTGGTCGTGGGGTTCCCGATCGCCACGGATAGGTATTCCAAACGCGATGTTGCCGCAACAAGCCAGGTAGGATGGGGTGGTTGAGGGAGTCGCGAAGAGGCAGGGCATGTGAATGATGCTAGGGAGCGGAGGCCCAGTGCACCGGGTGGCGGCACGGGTTGGTATGATACGGGGATGGGACTGCGGGATGCGTGGATGGGCGGTGACTTCCCAGGGCCTACGGGGTCGAGGCTGGGGGCGATCCAGGGTTTGAACACCGTTTGCGGTCGTCAGTCTGCGAATTCATCCGGCAGCGACCGATCGAACACGAGGGCACCGACGCGAAGCGCTGGTCGGGCTCGGGCTCGGCGTCGGTCGCATCGAACCTTGATGTCTGGTCGAACGCGACCGGATAACGCGCGGTGGACCGCCCGAGGGCGGGAGCCGGACACATCGAAGCGACTTCCTGACGGTTCGGACCGTTTCTCCGGCGCGCCAGGAGCACTTCATCGCTCCGATAGGTCTTCGAACCGGATCTTCGAACCGAAACGATCGCGTTCCTCCCAAGATGGGGGGTTCAGACCCTCCCTAGGGAGCAGGCCCAGTGCACCGGGTGGCGGCACGGGTTGGTATGATACGGGGATGGGACTGCGGGATGCGTGGATGGGCGGTGACTTCCCAGGGCCTACGGGGTCGAACGGGCGACAGGGTTTGGTGTTTGCGGTCGAGTCTGCGAAATCCGGCAGCGACCGATCGAACACGAGGGACCGACTTCGAAGCGCTGGTCGGGCTCGGGCTCGGCGTCGGTCGCATCGAACCTGATGTCTGGTCGAAGAGGAAGTCGCCCTGAGCTGGTCCGCGCGCAGGAGACAGGGGCGACGGTAGATGGTGCAGGTCGAGGTGCAGGAGGATGTTCGAAACGACTGACGGGTCGGTGAGAAACGCCAGGATCTTCATCGGTCCACCGCAGCTTGGGCAGGGCAGCGGCAGCACTCCGTAGATACGAGCGAGGGGTACGGCCCAACGGATGCGGGCGGGATCGGTGGGTCGGGAGAGCTCGCGGTCGCCCACTTCGAGATCCTTCAGTGCAAGCCGGAGTTCGAGAATCGTGTCGTCCTTAGCCTGGATCAGCTCGTCCTTTGCCTGGATCGGCTCCTGCTCCTGCTCCTCCTCGTCGAGAACTTTCCTCGTGTGCGGCAGCCACAACTGGCTTTCCAACAAACGCTTCGACAATGCCGAACGCAGCGTAGTGATCCGTGATCGTGACTTCGTGGCTGATGAGGCTACCCTCGTCAGGCAACTCATTGAGGGCTCGGCGTGAGCCACGACACGGCCAAAGGTTGGTCTGCCGTCCGTACCGATCCGTCGCCCGAGAACCGCCAAGCTCTCGCCGCCTTCATGCGTGAGCACGCAAATAAGCTGGTAGCTGTGGCCGAGGAGATGGAGGGATAGGGGGGGCTCACCTCATGTTGCCCGCTTTGGTTCCGCCTCTCATGTTATCCTCTCTTTAGCCACAAAGGAGAACCACCATGCAACTTCGTCCTTTCCACGTGGGGCTCGTACTCGTCATTCTGGCCGCGACTACCTCCTGTGCTCAGCCTTCGGATTCGACGCCGTCCACTCCCGCCAATCCACTGCAGGGTGCCTGGTCGGTCACAGCGATTGAGCCCGGAGATGGTTCGCCAGTGATCGACCCTGCACAGCCAGGGCTCTACATCTTCGCGCAGGATCACTACAGTGCGGTCTGGACGCCGGGGGCCGAACCGCGCGCGTCCTCGGCCGCCGCATTTGCGCCGACGCAGGAGGAGAGGCTCGCTCAATACGGGACTTTTATCGTTAACGCTGGAACCTATGAAATCAGTGGCTCAACGGTCACCTTCCGCCCAATGATTGCCAGGAGTCCAGAATTTGTGGGCGGCAACACTGGGGCGAGTTTCCAGATTGAGGGGGATGTGCTGACATTGGGCATGCTGCCCGTTGTGGCCGCGAACGGAACGTCCACAGGCGGAGGTGAGATAATCAGGCTTCGTCGTCTTGAGTGAACTGGTCTACCTGAACTACCCGCTCGGATTCGGGCTAGTCCGGTGGCTCGCAGGGCGGCGTGGAGCACGTCAGCGAAGCGATCCCGGCAGGCGCTTGAAGAAACTGTCCCGCCCGTAGTTGAAGGTCCCCGATAGGGGAAAGAAATCGTGGTGGCTCCGGGGTGCCCGAGCCGGTAGGCTCGGGTAGATCAAAACCCCAACGGAGACCACCACGATGAAGAGAACGTACGATGTAGCGAAGGCGTCGGACAAGCGGGCGAGGAGAACTCCGGTATGCCGTTGCCGTTGTTGAACACCAGGCTCGCTTCCGAGTGGGGCGATACCCTCCATCATCACCAGAAAATGATGCGGGTTCTCATCCCAATCCCTTATTAGAGCGAACGTCACGGACGCGGACAGCAGGTTCCCGCTGCGGCCGCGGAACCGGCGCACCCCCGCTGAGCGGTCATCGGATTCGGTATCCAGTGCGGTAACGTTCTGCCGCATAGCGGTTTGATCTTCGTCACACCACAAATCTGAAAACTGAGTAAGCATCAACTCACCGACCTCATAACCCGATGCTCTCAGGAAGACCGGATTCGCGTCCTGAATCGCTCCGTCGCCCCCGACTGTCATCACGCCGAGCGGTCCGGCGTGGAACATTCGTTGAAAACAATGACATGTGGGAACGGGAAGAGTCTTAGGTACCGTGTCTCCATGAGCGGCGGGTATGGAGCGGCGGGTTCGTCACCATTACGGGTTCGTCACCATTAGGTGTATCTGTCATAGTGCCTCTGTCTTTTATCATTTAGGATACCTCAATGCCAGCAAAAGCGAACGCAAGTGGCGAGACGAAGAACGCTCCTCCCCCTAGAAAAAACGCGGACCGCGGCCACAAGCGCGTGACGGCTGATACCGTGGTCACGGAAGGACCGCAGGGCATGGACCGCTTCAAGGGGCTCTTGAAGCGCATGCTCAAAGTGCCCAAGGACAGGCTGCACCTGTTCTGGTTCTGGTAGGTCTCTGAGATCATGCCTTTCCTGCGGTCGCAATGCCTTGACGATCACTTGACGGAGTAACGGAATGAGTATTGTACTCCCGCCAGAGCAACTCGCTCGGCTTCGCCACTGGGTAGCCAACAAGATAGGCGATGTCTTCCACGACTGCGTCTTCGCGCTCGGTGAGGGGAGCAGAGCTTGGTCGGCGATTGAAGGGGAACCATTCGCCTATAGCTTGTCCAAGAACTCCTTGTGAGGGATGCAGTCTCTCCTGAACTGTACCAGGCTTTCCTGCAGCCTTCTTACATGCCTTCCCACGGTCGCTACCGCCTTATCAACGGAATCGAACTCCTGTAAGAAGTCGGCCTGCGCGCTCTCCTTGTTCAGAAGCCCCAACGCCTGCATCACATAGACATGACTGAGCTCGCCGAACACCCTCCCCCTGATCTGCTGAGACTGCACCCGATTGTGACCCACGGTTCGATACCTGGCCGTCTCGATCTTGTCACGGAGCGTGTCAGGGTAATTGAGGGTCGTGTAATTGTTACCGATATATCGCCAGAATGGCGTATCACTCCTCCGGGTCACGTAGTGCAGAATGATGAAATCGCGGAGGTCATCGGTTTCCGACTTGATCGACCTATTGTAAGCCTCGATCACCCTTTCATTGTAGCTGAAGGGGTCGCGTAGGAGGTCGACGGCTCCGAGGATCTGGGTCAGGGAGATTTGGATCGCGGTAGATTCAAGAGGCTCTATGAACCCTGCTGAGAGTCCCACCGCGACACAGTTCTTGATCCAAGTCTCACGCAGGGTTCCCGCCTCGAAGCGGATCGTGCCACCGAAGGAGCCTGACTGGCTTGGATCGACGTTCCGTTCGATCTCCTCGAGTGCGCTCTCCTCGGAAGCGAACTCATCACAGTACACGTAGCCCGCTCCGTAGCGGTCCCGTAGCGGAATCCTCCAGAGCCACCCCGCACCTAGAGCCCTGGCCAACGTATAGGGTGGGACAGCCTCGTGTTCTCGATCACCCGGGATCCCGTACTCGATATTGAAAGGGATCGCACGATTGACCGGTAGCCAGTCCGAGTACGACTCCCACGCTGGAGACATCGTGGATATCAGAACTCGTTTGAATCCTGTACAGTCGATGAAGAAGTCCCCCTCGACGGTCCTCCCATCCTCCAGCGACAGATTTTCTATAAAATCCGTCTCCACGTTCTTGTTGACGGCCACGACGTCTCCCTTTACGTGGTCCACGGCCTTTTGCACCGCGAGGGAGCGGAAGGTCTCGGAGAACGCCCCGGTGTCCATGTGGTACGCGTAGGATCCGAAGCCGTGATACTGACCCCCGTCTTCTTGGAAGTTCTTGAACCAGGGGACCTTGTCATGTTCGCACAGGAGAGCGTAAGAGGTCGCGAGGTCGTGGATGGGGATCCCTTCAATGAGAGCATAACTCACCAACCGATTGTATCCGGGCGAGACGCCGAACTCCGGTTTCACCGCGTACTCGCCTCCGTCCTGGAAAGGATGGTAGTACGTGTCGTTTTCTCCCATCCAGTTCTCGAATCGCACGGCCAGCTTGACGCTTCCCCGAACGTCTTTGACGAACGCCACAGGATCGTAACCGATGGTGTTCAGAAAGGAGAAGAAGAAAGGGGTCAATGCCTCGCCCACGCCCACCGGCGAGATGGTGGGTGACTCGACTACGACGATTTTGGATCTCGTTCGAGCCTTCAGTACGTTCGCGCACATCCAACCGGCCGTCCCGCCCCCGACAACCACGATGGTCCGAACTCGTCTCGATTCGATCATTTTGTTTCGCTTCGATCACTGTGGATAGAGGAAGTGTGCTTGCCTAGACTGCACGGTATATAGGAATCTCAATGCGCCTCTGCCAACTATCGCCGGCGGGGCGGGCGGTGTCCAGCCACTCGGATGACGCTTCTCATGCATCCGTTGCCAGCTCGTCTCGTAGATCTCCCCAATTTTTTCTCTGCTCTGCTCGGGAGTCCAATCGTGGATCTCTCCGTACACGTTGTAGAGTCCGCCGGCGTTGACCACGTAATCGGGGGCGTACAAGATTCCCCGATCATAGGCCCGCCCGTGCCGGGATTCCCTCTTCTACGACTGCTCGCCCCGCCGATCCTCGCGACGGGCGGTCGTCCCCGCCTCGTCCACCTGAGGATCGCCGTTCTCGTCCAAGGTGATGACCACCCCGTAACTCGTCGGCCTGCTCCGGCGTCAGGATTTCGTTCAGAACCTCCCAGAGAACGCGCTCGGGGTCCCGCTCCAGAGGATCTTCGAAGCCACCGCCGCCGGCCGTACGACAGCTGATCAGGTCTCCATCCTCGAAGGGCCCGTAAAAGGAGCCACACTCCGTGAGAATCGTCTGCTTGTCGGTGTCCGGCCACGCCCACAAACGGTTTATGCCGCCCGCGTGTCCGCGCTGCAGCCCATGGGACCGGCAGACCGTCTGCTCGTTGGCGATCTGGATCGAGACGTTGCCGGTAAGGAATCGGTAGTCACGAAACGTGCCGAGACCACCCCGGAACTTTCCGATCCCGTACTCCTCGGTGTGGAGCGCGTAGCGCTCGAACCGGATGGGATAGCGCGATTCCGCCACCTCGATCGGTGTGTTGGGCGCGTCTCCGTCTCCGTGGAAGATCCGGCCGTCCGCTCCGTCGTCGAAGGAAAACGCACCGCCCCCCCGTCCACGTCGAGGCGGATGTGGGTTATGAGCTGTCCGTGGCCTCTTTCATTCCATTAGTGGACCCGGGTTCTACCCCGTTTTCACGGACGGTTGAGTTAAGGTACTGAGCTCCCGGTCGAGGGAGTCAAGTCTACGCTGGATCCTGGGGTTGTGGAAGCGCTCGATGTAGTCGAAGACGTCGGACCGGGCGTCGGCCACGGTCAGGTACCGACGTCGGTTGACCCGCTCGCGCTTAAGCATGCCGAAAAAGCCCTCGGCCGGGGCGTTGTCCCCGCAGTGGCCGACGTCGCTCATGCTCAGGGTGATGTGGTGGTCCTTCAGGAACTGCTGGTACTCGTAGGACGTGAACTGAGTACCGCGGTCCGAGTGCAGGATGACCGGCTGGCGGTTCGGTCGCTGCCAGCAGGCCATGAGGACCGCTCTCAGGACCAGCTGGCGATCCTGCGTGGTCGACATCGACCAGCCGACTACCTTGCCCCCGTACAGGTCGACCACGACGCAGAGGTAGAGCCATCCCCCGGCCGTGTGGATGTAGGTGATGTCGGTTACCCACTTGGTGTTCGGCTCGGTGGCGGTGAAGTCCCGCTCGAGGTGGTTGCGGACGTACGCCGGCCGGGTGCCGCTGCGCTTACGGCGCCACTGTCGACGCTGGGGGATGCCGTACAGTCCGTTCCGGGCCATGAGCCGGGCGATGCGGTTGCGGCTGGCGGTCTCGCCCTCGTGGGTCAGGACCTCGTGCATCCGGGGCATGCCCATCACGCTATCGCTTGCCGTGTGGTATTCACGGATGCGTCTGAGCAGGCCGGTTGTCCCTCTCCCTCGCTCATGGGGACCCAACCGTAGAACCCGCTCCTCGACATCAGGCACCGGGCAGTTGAACAGGGTAGACGCCGCGACAGCGCTGCTCTGATACTTCACTTCGATTCTCTCGAAGAACGCTGCCGCATCGGCAAAAAATCCCGCTCCCGCTTCACCGCCAACTCTCGCTTCAGGGCCAGGAGCTCTTGGTCTCGCGCCACCCCCGACCCCGGAAAGGCCTTCACCCTCGCCCTCGAACTCGCGTCGCCACCTGAACAGCAGATTCGCTCCGACGCCGATATCGCCTGCCACCTCGCTCACGCTCGCGCCCGGCTGACGGATCAACCCGACCGCCTCCGTTTAAACTCCTCGGTACTTCCTTCGCTTGCCATCACTCCTCCTCCATGGGCCTTCTCTGAAGTGTCCGCTCTAGCGGGGGACCCCGGCCGATGGGCGACCGGGGTCCCGAGGCCCACGGCTTCCCTGGCTCCGCTCAGTCGAACGCGGGCCGAGCCGCCTGGAGCTCGGCAATGGGTGGGTAGTGCGCTTCAATGGGGTCGCGTCCCTGATCCCGGGCCTCTCGGACTGTACGACCCACGCGCATCGCGCCCGAGAGCGCCCCGAGGATCGTACCCCGCTTGACTTCGGCGCCCGTCGTGGGATTCATGGCGATGGGGGCGCCACCTCCACTGCTCACGGCCACGGCTCGGGCGAGATCCTCGGCACGGTAGTCGTCGACGCTCTTCTGGATGATGACCTGGTCACCCCAGCGGGTGAACATGGCTGCAGGAGTCGAGGGGATCCCGTTCAGCCACGGGACCTGCTGCTGGATCTCCGGACGGGCGCGCACGGACATGCAGGCGTCCACGATGGGAATACCCAACTCGGAGGAAAGCAGGAGCGCCGAGACCGTGGCTCCCGCGCCCTCGAGCCGGACCATGGCGTCGAACTCGGTGCCCAGGTAGTCGGCAAGAAGCTCGATGGCCTTGACGTTGGTGTTCTCGACCCGCTCGAGCCCCTGCTCGTTCGTCCTCTCGATGACGTACTCCCAGGCTCCGCCACCGCCGACCCCCCCCCCCCGGACTCACGGTCATCCAATCGTCGGGCAGATCGTCCGGGGCGATCATCCTGAACTCCGCGCCCTCCGCCATGGCGTTCGTCACCCGCTCGATGTAGTTCGCGGCGTCACAGCCCCGGGTCGCCCGAATGCACGACCCCACCAGCAAGTCCACCACTTCCTGTTCGGTCAGCGTATGGTACTCGGGCTCCGCCGTTGTCTGGCCGGCCGTGGGGCACACGTCGCCGTTGCCAGCATCGGGGATACGACCCCAAAACGTTTCAGTCCGTTCATGGCACACCTCTTCTCAGATGGCTCACAGGAGGATCACCGGCCCGTGACGGGCTTACGCCCACCCTTTCGGGTGGCCGATTCCGTCCCCTCCCACGACCGACCCGCCCGCTCGTTTGCATCGTCACCCGCTCGGGGTCCTCCCCACGAACACCAGAAGGGGTGACATGACTCGGATATACCCGCTAACTCGGAGCTCGTCCGGGTTCGTTATGTAGTCGGACACCCTCTTCTGGGCCTTGGAGTTATGCTCCCTCAGTTCTTCCCTCGACATCCCACCCTTGCGGACCATGGCCGCTGTGGGCTCCGGCAAGGTACAGGCTTCGATTCTCAACTGGTCTTCGATATCCTGAAGCTCCCTGCGCGGGTCGCAAAGCAAGAATATCTGGCAAACAGCCTCGGCGGCGATCTCTTCGACGCCGTTCCGCAGGAGGATCTCCGGCACCCTAAGACCCACGCCCTGATCTGCTCCCCTGGCCCTCCATCCGCGCCGAAACGCCCGGTTGAGCTTCTCCGATAGGTACGTGAAGCGCCTGCTGTCCGGATCGTAGAACTGCTGCTCTCCCGCAGGCTCGGCCACTGCCAGCAGGCCACCCTTCACCGTTACCCGAAGCATCTCCCGCACCACCCCGTCCACGTCGGAAAGGCTGCACAAAAGACTGCTGCACACGACCACGTCGGCGAAGCCGTCGGGAAGGGGCAAGTCGTACACGTCTCCGACCTCGAATTCGAGGTTGGAGGTTCCCAACGCTCGAGCCCCTCGAGTCGCTTGCCGTACCACTTCCACACTGCTGTCGAGTCCCAGCACTTCCCCGTGACCCTCGACCATCCGGGCCAGCAAGATGGCGAGGCGGCCCTGCCCGCAGCCGAGTTCGACCACCCTCGAAACTTGCCGAAAATCGATGAGCGACTCGAGGGCTTGGGCCAGATGAACGCTCTTGTCAGAGGGCGCCCGCCATCTCCGGACCTGTGGACCGCGGGCGCCCCCGACCAGATGTCCTCCTTCCGTTACGAGCCACCGAGCTATGCGAGTGCGGGCGGCACGATCTTGTTGTTATCTACGATGAGATCGCCGTCCAGGTACAGCCTCTTGTTCCGGCAGCAGATGTCGATGCGGACCGGCGTGTAGTTCTGCCGAGGTGCCCGTCGGGATCCCTGTAGTCCTCGAATAGCTCCAGAGGCTCCCGAATCATGTCTGTGTCGTAGTCACCCTCGATTCGGTGGCGGTTCTTCTACTCACGCCAGAGGGTGTCATAGGATTCACCATCGGGGCGCCAAAATACGGACCGTCACACCAGAGCGCAAGGTAGCTTCGATCGAGCCGCCCGGAAGGGGCGCAACACCACGATGTTCCGCCAGTCAGTGTCTCATGGTCACGTGGATGATTCCACCGAAGTGGCCCGGGCCGTAGCGCAGGTTGCTTTCCAACGTGCTCTGGAACGTGATCTCCTCGACGCCCGAAACAGCAATGACGCGCAGAACGTACAGCGGTCCGTATTCGAAACCATCCACGTACACCGTGGGGTACGCAGGGCTCGGATCACTGATGGATATGGGCCCCCGGGAGTCCAGCCAGTTTCGTCTGAGCTTCTCCACCACATCATAGGCCGAGACCGCCGAGATCTCGGCGATGTCAGCCCGCGTGATGGTCCCGGTGCGGCTGGCTCCGCGTGCCGAGCCGGAGCCAGGGGCGCAGGCCACCACGCTCACCAGCACGACCATCGGGAAGATGTCCCTGAACATGGATACGCCCTCCTTTCGGGGAGTAATCCCGTCGTAATCCATCGCTCCCCAGAGATGCGGTGTCAAGAAGAGGGGGATCGCACCAAGCCCGATTTGACCCGCTTGTAGGTCCGTCCATGCCCCCATGACCGCCTTGCCACCCCTCCTCCAGATGAAGTACGTTCCACCCAAGCTCTACCGGAAATCGACCGTTACTGTCGAGCCCCAACCGGCTCCGCAGGCCCCACGACTCCGAGACAATGTTCCCGTCAAAAGGACTGATGCGAGCGATCCCCGGTGGGCTCTTCCTGCTCTGCTCCGGCATCGCCGACCTCCAAGCCCAGGAGCCCCTCGTCCTCCAGCGGATCGGCGGTCCGGTCGAGGTGGACGGATTGAGCGACGAGCCCGCCTGGGAATCCGTCGAGCCTCTGCCCATGGTCATGCAGGCGCCAGACTTCGGCGGCCCCCCCACCGAGCGCACGGAGATCCGGCTCGCCTACGACGACGACTACCTCTACGTGGCCGGACGCTTCTACGACTCCGAGCCCCATCGGATTCAGGCCACGTCCCTGAGGCGTGACCGGCTCGGTCTGACCAACGACCAATTCGGAATAGTCCTGGACACCTTCAACGACAAGGAGAACGGCCTCTACTTCTTCACCACGCCCACCGGTGTCCGGCTGGACGCGGCCGTCTTCAACGACGCCACGGGCACCCCCCCGTTCAACATCAGCTGGAACACGTTCTGGGACGCGGCGGCCACCTAGAACGACGAGGGCTGGTTCGCCGAGATGCGCATCCCATTCTCCAGCCTGCGGTTTCAGGATCGGGACGGGAGGGTCATCTTTGGACTCCTGGCCCACCGGTGGATCGCCCGCAAGAATGAGATCGCGATCTTTCCGGCGATCCCCCCGAAGTGGGGCTTCTTTAGCCTGATGAAGCCCTCTCAGGCTCGGGAAGTGATCCTCGAGGGGGTCCGGAGCTCCCATCCCCTCTACGTCACGCCGTACGGCCTGGGCGGAATCGGCCAGTCGTACGCTCTGGACGTGGAGGGAAGGGCGTACGAGCGCGACGACCAGCCGGCCTCTGACATCGGCCTCGACGTGAAGTACGGAGTGGCGAAGAACCTGACTTTGGACGTGACCGTCAACACGGACTTCGCGCAGGTCGAGGCGGACGATCAGCAGGTGAATCTCACACGCTTCTCGCTCTTCTTTCCCGAGAAGCGCCTCTTCTTCCAGGAGCGGGCGAGTGTCTTCGACTTTCCGACCGGCGGGCGGGACAACCTCTTCTACAGTCGCCGCATAGGCATCGCCGGGGGAGAGGCAGTACCCATCTACGGCGGCACCCGTCTCATCGGGCGTCTCGGTGACTGGGACCTGGGGATCCTCAGCATGCAGACCCGGGTCGATGCGGCGGCGCCGTCGGAGAACTTCGGCGTCTTCCGCCTGCGTCGCAGGGTTCTCAACGAGAACTCCTATGTGGGCGGCATCGCCACGACCCGGTTGGCAGCCGGGGGGCGTCACAACGTGGCGTACGGTCTGGACGGGACCCTCCGCCTCTTCGGTGAGGACTACCTGACTTTCAACTGGGCACAGACCTTCGACGACCGCGAGGAGCCAGGTCTCGCCTCGGCCCTGACCAGGGCTCGCTGGGAGCGCCGCACGGTCGACGGCTTCGGGTACGATCTCTCCGCGACTCGTGTGGGGTCCGCGTACGATCCTGGAGTGGGGTTCGTACAGCGCACGGGCTCCACCCGAATCGGGGACCGGATCTTCCGCGGGTGGATTCCGGGTCCCGAGTCCGGGATCCTACGGCACATCCTCTCGCTACGGGGCCACCTCGTCCTCAGGAACGACGACCGCACGCTCGAGTCCTCCGAACTCGGCCCTGAGTGGCGGATCGAGGCGAAGTCGGGCTCGATCCTCACGCTGGCGGCCAAGGCCCTGCACGAGGATCTGTTGGACCCCTTCAGACTGTCCGACGATGCCGGCGTTCCGGCCGGCCGCCATTCCTTCTACGACCTGAGTGCATCCTACACGGTGTCGAGAACCAGCCTCGTGCGGTGGGTTGCGAAGGCGGACATGGGATCGTTCTACGACGGATCGCGTCTCAGCCTCGGACTGGCCCCCGCATGGTCCGTCTCCCGGCATCTCGAGTTCACCGTGAACTACCAGTACGACCGGATACGCTTTGCCGATCGCGGAGAGCGGTTGGATGCCCACATCGCTCGCCTCCGCGTTGAGACGGCGCTCACGCCCACCCTCTCGGTCGTGGCCTTCCTCCAGTCCAACAGCGCCATCCACGGGATCATCTCGAACTTCCGGCTGCGCTTCAATCCTCGAGAGGGGAGTGATCTCTACGTCGTATATAACGGGCAGTTGAACACCGATCGGTATCGGAACCTGTCAACGACAATGGGACACTCTACGGGATTAATTAAAGAGCAATTTCCTGTGTGGAGAGGGGTGTGGTGGGAGGATTGATCCAGACGGCCTCCGGGAGCGGTTTGGGTTTGGGAACGCCTCTGACGAAGCGTTCGGGATGGGTGGTCCATGCCGTGTTGAGCACGGTTGTCCTGCGGGCGATAACGTTGTCGGCGCGCCCGAAGTGGACCTGTTCGGGGGTCCGATGCCGCCAGCTGGCATTATACCAACGGAAGAACGATCGACCTGTCTCGAACCGGAGGTCAGTTGCGGTACCACTTCCTATGTTAGACCCCGAGCCATCGGTGGTCCCGGCATGAGGAACCAGGGCGGTTTTATCGTCTCTCGTAGTCCGCCGTGGGCACGATGGGGTTATAGCCGCCTCCACGGTACCGTTGCCTCGGGCAGTGTGAGATCTCTCCGTTCGATCGTCTCTCAGTTTGCCGTTGAAGCTCTCGTTGTAGGTTCTCCCACGGACTCGATGTAGAGGGTCTGGGCAGCCTGGCCAGCCCTCCGCACCAGTTTCGCCGACTCTGGCCCGTCCGAGCGCAGATGCTCGGGCGGACCGTGCCGAGCGAAGAGATCGGTGAGCACGAGAACGTCGTGAGCTCGAGTCTTTCGACCGACCTTGATCGCCAGACACTGCCGCGTGTACTCGTCGGTCAGAAGCTTCAGCGCACGGCCGTCATGGGTCCTCGTGCTTACGAAGTCGTAGGACCACACGCAGTGGCCTGAGCCGGATGCACGAGCCATCGTTCAACCGAGTTTCGGTTGGTGGGCACTTTCACTGCCCTCCCGCCCTCGATACGAGTGATCTGGCGATACCCGTACCTGCCGAACCGGCTCGCCAACCGTATCCGTCCGTGCGTAG
This sequence comes from Longimicrobiales bacterium, assembly GCA_965226925.1. Classification (GTDB taxonomy): domain Bacteria; phylum Gemmatimonadota; class Gemmatimonadetes; order Longimicrobiales; family Gaopeijiaceae; genus CBDDCX01. Next base: position 313,219 of record CBDDEN010000011.1, read on the forward strand.
CGCCTCCTCGTCGCCAGGTAGCTTCTTCACCCGGCGCTGCGTCGAGCGCGGCTGACCCAGTACGTGACACGCGTGACGACTCGCCCCGAGTCTCTGACGTACATGCATCACGCACCTGCGTCGGCGCTCGGGGCAGAAGTTTCCCTTGGTCGCTTCCTCCAGGATCAGCTTGTCCACCGTCAGGTTCGCCACCGCTCGCTTTAGCCGTGCGTTCTCCTTCTCCAGCTCCTTGAAGCGTCGAGCTTGATCCACCTTCATCCCCCCGAACTCCTGCCTCCACCGGTAGTACGTCTGCTCGCTGATCCCCAACTCCCGGCTCACCATCGCCACCGTTTTGCCGCCAGACCCACCTCCGCCTCTCTCAATGCCGTGATGATCTGCTCCGGCGTGTGTCGTCTCCTACTCATTCTGACCTCCTCCCTGATAGCTGCGACCAAAGCCGCATCCTAACATCAACTTCGGTCTCGTTTCAGGGGGACGTCACCGTCCGGGCGAGGGATGGTACTTCAAGGTCTTGAACTGAGCCCGATCCGAGACCTGGGGTCGGCTCAACGAGCGGGTCACGCCGAGATCGGCGAGTAGCTGAGCCGTGCATTGGCTCGTCATGGGAGCCCCTCGATCCGAGTGCAGCGTCCTGCGGCTGGACACCATGCTTCAGGCAACTCTGTTGGATCAGCCTGCCGGCCAGGGAAGAGTTTTCCCGATCCGTCCAGCCCACGGAGCCTGAAGATGTCCAGGATCACGTAGAGGTAGAAGTAGCTCCACTTCTTCGGCCCCAGTAGCCGGGTGATGTCCCAGGACCAGACCTGGTTCGGGCCCGTCGCCATCAACTCGGGCTTCTGGTACTCGGGATGGCTCCGCTGCGCCCGGCGTTCCTGAACCGGCACCTCGGAGGCCAGAACGCGATACATCGTACGCTCGCTGCACAGGTAAACGTCCTCGTCGAGCAGCGTCGCCACCACCTCGGCGGGCGACCGGTCCACGAACCGCTCCGAACACAGCGTGTCGAAGACCTTGTCTCGTTCCTTCTCGCTCAAGGCCCGGGCAGGCGTCGGACGGGGCTGCTGATGCCCGGTCGATGGCCTCAGACGACGGTAGAACGTGGCTCGCGGCACCCTGAGCGCAGCGCACGCGGGCTTCACCCCTACGTACTTGGCCAACTCCTGGGTCGCCTTCATGAGTTCGTCCCGTCCTCGAGGCTCAATCCCAGCAGCCCTGCAACTTTTCCCTGGACGTCGATGATCAGGTGCGCCTTCCTGAGCTCCTTCTCGAGGCGAGCATTCCGGCGCTCCAGCTTGCGTACCTTCTCCTCCAACGGATTCCGCTCCGGTTTGCGTCCCCGTTTCTTGGACAGCGCTTTCAAGGACCCGCTATGCGCCGCCTTGCGCCATGTCGTCAGGTGCGACGAGTACAAGCCCTCCCGTCTGAGGAGTCGACCCACCTCTCCGGGCTCCGTGCACCGGTCCGCTTCTTCGACGATCCGCAACTTATACGACGGATCGAACCGGCGGCGCAGAGGCTTATCTACTACCTCCGGGTCCGCAGGGGCTGCCGCGCTTCGCTTAGCCTCCCCGGATCCAGGAGCGGTACCATTCTCTTCCATTCTCTCTCGCAGTCCCAGCATGATCGGTTTCTCTGCCTTCGCCCTACTCTAATTCTTTAAGCGTTCCGTGTCTCACGTAAGTTGGCAGAGAGGGCGCTGACCGACAGCCGAACGCTCCTGATCAAGTACTCCTATACCTTTACCCTGGGACTCTAATCTCCCTCCTAAGCACGGCTTCGACGTGGGCCACGCGCGGAACCTGTCAACGACAATGGGACACTCTACGGGATTAATTAAAGAGCAATTTCCTGTGTGGAGAGGGGTGTGGTGGGAGGATTGATCCAGACGGCCTCCGGGAGCGGTTTGGGTTTGGGAACGCCTCTGACGAAGCGTTCGGGATGGGTGGTCCATGCCGTGTTGAGCACGGTTGTCCTGCGGGCGATAACGTTGTCGGCGCGCCCGAAGTGCACTTGTTCGGGGGTCAGCATCGAGATGCCCCCGTGCCTGTGCTCGGCATTGTACCAACGGAAGAACGATCGACAGAAGGTCTTGGCCTGGCCCTGGTCTCCGAACCGTCCGGGAAACGAGGGATGGTACTTCAAGGTCTTGAACTGAGCCTCGGAGAACGGATTGTCATCCGAGACCTGAGGCCGGCTCAACGAGCGGGTCACGCCGAGGTCAGCGAGAAGTTGAGCGGTGCATTGGCTCGTCATTGGAGCTCCCCGATCCGAGTGCAGGGTCAGGACCCGGGGCTGGACGCCATGCTTCAGGCAGCTCTGCTGGATCAACCGGCCGGCCAGGGCCGAGTTCTCCCGGTCCGCCACCATCCAGCCCACGACGTAGCGGCTGTAGATGTCCAGGATCACGTACAGGTAGTAGTAGCTCCACTTCTTCGGCCCCAGCAGCCGCGTGATGTCCCAGGACCACACCTGGTTCGGCGCCGTGGCCATCAACTCGGGCTTCTTGTACTCGGGATGGGTGCGCTGCGCCCGGCGTTCCTGAACCGGCACCTCGGAGGCCAGAACACGATACATCGTGCGTTCGCTGCACAGGTAGACCTCTTCGTCGAGCAGCGTGGCCACCACCTCGGCGGGTGAGCGGTCCACGAACCGCTCCGAACACAGCGTGTCGAAGACCTCGCCTCGTTCCGTCTCGCTCAATGCCCGGGCGGGCGTCGGGCGGGGCTGCCGTTGCCCGGTCGATGGGCCTCGACGACGGTACAACGTCGATCGGCAGACCTCGAGGGCCGCGCACGCCGGTTTTACACCGACGTGCTTAGCCAGCTCATCGGCCGCCTTCAAGAGTTCGTCCCGTCGTCGAGGCTTATCCCCAGCAGCCCCGCAACTTTTCCCTGCACGTCGATGATCAGGTGTGCCTTCCTGAGCTCATCCTCGAGCCGAGCATTGCGGCGCTCCAGCTTGCGTACCTTCTCATCCAGAGGATTTCGCTCCGGCTTGCGGCCGCGTTTCTTCGACAGGGCCTTCAGCGACCCGCTATGCGCCGCCTTGCGCCACGTCGTCAGGTGCGACGAGTACAGGCCCTCGCGCCGCAGGAGCTGGCCCACCTCGCCGGGCTCGGTGCACCGGTCCGCTTCTTCGACGATCCGCAGCTTGTACGACGGACTGAACCGCCGGCGTAGCGGCCTATCTACTACCTCCGGGTCCGCAGGAGCTGCCGCGCTTCGCTTGGCCCCCCCGGTTCGAGGGGCACTACCATTCTCTTCCATTCTCTCTCGCAGTCCCAACATGTTCGTTTTCTCTGCCTTCGCCCTACTCTAATTCTTTGCGTGCTCTGTGTCTCACGTACGTTGGCAGAGAGGGCGTACCCCCCCGAGCCGATGGCGCTTCGGTAGCCCCCCCTTGACGCATCGGCATCTCCAAACGCTTGCGGCAGCTCTCTCGGGCCCTTACGAATGTCTCAGTTGTATGTGCTCACCGGCGGAGCCCGCCGGCCGGTGGCCAGGGCAGCAGATTCCGGCCTGAGCCGGTTCGCTCGGGCAACCGCCGCCCGTTGGGAGGTTGACATGATCGACGCTACCCGCCACCGCTCGCTCACACTCCTCACGGGGGCCATGCTCTCGTGGGGACCCCTTTCCGCCCAAGACACGGGCGTCGTCGTCGGCCATATCGTCGAGCACGTCATCAAACAACCAGTCGAGAACGGTCTGGTGGGCTTGGAGGGGGCCGGGCACGCCGCCTTCACCGACTTCGACGGACGCTTTCGATTCACAGGGGTCTCCGCGCGCTGATTCTCGAGCACCTGGCCTACGGCAACAAGAACCACACGATCGAGGTGAAGGCCGGGGCCACGCTCTCCTCGAGATCATCATCTCCCCGACGGCCATCAGCCTCGACCCGCTACTCGTCGAGGTCTCGCCGGCAACATCGGAGAGGCGCTCAGGGCCTTCGTGCCCGGCACCACCGTGTGGGAGATGAACAGCTTCGTGGGTTCGGGCATCTGCATCGAGTATCGACGAGCCACCTCCATGTACGACCCGCTCGGATGTCAGATGCCTGCGGTCATAGTAGACGGCGTCCGGATTGAGGATCCTTCGCTCTATCTCGAGGCGCTTCCCGTAAGCGACATCGAGAGCATGGAGGTCGTGCCTCTCTCCGAGGCCCGAACCCGCTACGGGCTCGGAACAGGCTACGGCGCGGCCCTGGCCATCGAGACCCGCCCGGCCCCCCCACGTCGAAGGGAAGCGGAGCGAACAGCATGCTGAGCTCGTCCGTCGCGTACGATTGGACTCCGGGGACGGAAAGGCACCCCTCCGTCCGTGTGTTCTTCGGGGCTGCCCTCGGGAATACGGCCGGCCTTCTGCTAGCCTCCATGGCGGGAGGCAACTGCTTCGACTGGTTCGAATTGAACCGGGAGATCCGCGAAGTGGAGTGTGGAGGCGTGGAGATGGCCCTGGCCCACCTCCGGGGTCTGGCTCTCCCGGCGCTCGGGGCGGGCCTCGACGCTCGCCTCTTTAGGGCGACCGACGTGTCCCAGGGCAGGACCAGGATCGCGGCCGCGGTGGCGACGTCGGCACTTGGCCTGGGGCTCGGTGTGATGGTGACCAGCCGTGGCAGCGGCGGGAGCGACTTCCGAGTGCAGGAGATCGTCGGGGGAACCCTGGTCGGCTTCGTGGCTCCCGCGCCTCACCGACCCGCCGGTCGTCTCAAGCATCCTCCTGCACCTCGACCTGCACCATCTGCCCCCGCCTCTCTCACCCGCCCGCGGGCCACCTCAGGGAGATTTCCTCTTCGATCAAACATCGGAGTCGATGCCACTAGGCCGAGCCTGTCCCTGACTTCGCCTTCGATCAGTCGCTGCCCGAAGAGTTCACAGACTGAGGCAACTGTCGATGCAACTGGCCTCGATCGCCGTGCGGCAAGGTCCCACCTCCCCTGGAAATTCGCCGCCCATCCACACATCCCCGTGACCCATCCGAGTATCCATGCACCGTGAGCGCTCAAAAGCCCCTGGGCACCTCACCTCTCCCTCGTCCGTCACCACTTCTTCTCCCAGTCCAATCACCACGCGCCACGCCATTCCTTGGCTTTTTCCGAATGAGGGCTTTAGAATTTCCTATCCGTAACTTGAGAGAGGCGCCCACCTTCCTCGAACGCCTTCTCAACATGCTCAAGCCCTCTCTGCCAACGTACGTGAGACACAGAGCACGCAAAGAATTAGAGTAGGGCGAAGGCAGAGAAAACGAACATGTTGGGACTGCGAGAGAGAATGGAAGAGAATGGTAGTGCCCCTCGAACCGGGGGGGCCAAGCGAAGCGCGGCAGCTCCTGCGGACCCGGAGGTAGTAGATAGGCCGCTACGCCGGCGGTTCAGTCCGTCGTACAAGCTGCGGATCGTCGAAGAAGCGGACCGGTGCACCGAGCCCGGCGAGGTGGGCCAGCTCCTGCGGCGCGAGGGCCTGTACTCGTCGCACCTGACGACGTGGCGCAAGGCGGCGCATAGCGGGTCGCTGAAGGCCCTGTCGAAGAAACGCGGCCGCAAGCCGGAGCGAAATCCTCTGGATGAGAAGGTACGCAAGCTGGAGCGCCGCAATGCTCGGCTCGAGGATGAGCTCAGGAAGGCACACCTGATCATCGACGTGCAGGGAAAAGTTGCGGGGCTGCTGGGGATAAGCCTCGACGACGGGACGAACTCTTGAAGGCGGCCGATGAGCTGGCTAAGCACGTCGGTGTAAAACCGGCGTGCGCGGCCCTCGAGGTCTGCCGATCGACGTTGTACCGTCGTCGAGGCCCATCGACCGGGCAACGGCAGCCCCCGCCCGACGCCCGCCCGGGCATTGAGCGAGACGGAACGAGGCGAGGTCTTCGACACGCTGTGTTCGGAGCGGTTCGTGGACCGCTCACCCGCCGAGGTGGTGGCCACGCTGCTCGACGAAGAGGTCTACCTGTGCAGCGAACGCACGATGTATCGTGTTCTGGCCTCCGAGGTGCCGGTTCAGGAACGCCGGGCGCAGCGCACCTGACATGACCCGAGTAAAGAGCCCGAAGTTGATGGTTACGGATGCCGAACCAGCTGTGGTCCTGGGAGCTATCACGCGGAGGGGTCCGAATGAAGTAGGAGACTACTACTACGCTGGAGCAGATGATCACTGGACATTACAGCCGACGTCGTGAGGCTGGATGGTGGCGGAACGGCAGAACTCGGCCCTGGCCGGCCGGTTGAGCCAGCAGAGTTGCCTGAAGCATGGCGTCCAGCCCCGGGTCCTGACCGGTGCAGGCAGGAGTTCGGGGAGCTCCAATGACGAGCCAATGCACCGCTCAACTTCTCGACTGACCTCGGCGTGACCCGCTCGTTGAGCCGGCCTCACGTCTCGGATGACAATCCGTTCTCCGAGGCTCAGTGGCAAGACCTTGACGGTGGACCATCCCTCGTTTCCCGGACGGTTCGGAGACCAGGGCCAGGCCAAGACCTTCTGTCGATCGTTCTTCCGTTGGTACAATGCCGAGCACAGGCACGGGTGCATCTGATGCATGTACCCCCGAACAAGCGACTTCGGGGCGCCGACAACGTTATCGCCCGCAGGACAACCGTGTCAACACGGCATGGACCGCCCATCCCGAACGCTTCGTCAGAGGCGTTCCCAAACCCAAACCGCTCCCGGAGGCCGTCTGGATCAATCCTCCCACCACACCCCTCTCCACACAGGAAATTGCTCTTTAATTAATCCCGTAGAGGTCCCATTGTCGAGCAGGTTCCGCAGTGAAGCGGCGATCAATCGCCATTTCACGTTACCTGCTGCGTATCGAGTAGGCTCAGGGCCGTGAACCAGATACGACGTGTCCGACATCAGGCATCCCAATCAAGGAAGGACACGGAGCGAGGTCCGATCAGTTAGGCGTCCAGACTTGCAACCGAAACGTGGGTCGAGGCTTTGGCTTCGAGAGCGGTTGGCCCTTGAACGTATGGCTGAAGTCGATCTGCTCCTTGAAGCACGATGTAGGTCGCTACGCCAGTTCTTTAAGCACGAGGACCTATGACGGCCGTGCTTCTGAAGCTTCTGACCGTGCTCGACGAGTACACGCGGCAGTGTCTGGCGATCAAGGTCGGTCGAAAGACTCGAGCTCACGACGTTCTCGAGGTGCTCACCGATCTCTTCGCTCGGCACGGTCCGCCCGAGCATCTGCGCTCGGACAACGGGCCAGAGTTCACGGCGAAACTGGTGCGGAGATGGCTGGCCAGGCTGCGGGTCCAGACCCTCTACATCGCGCCGGGCAGTCCGTGGGAGAGCGGCTACAACGAGAGCTTCAACGGCAAACTGAGAGACGAGTTCTTGAACGGAGAGATCTTCTACACACTGCCCGAGGCGACGGTACTCGTCGAGCAGTGGAGGCGGCTGTACAATACCGTCCGACCCCATCGTGCCCACGGCGGACTACCCCCCGCCCCAGAGACGATAAAACCATCGCCCTGGTTCCTCAGGATGCCCCAACTGTTAGCGGCCTTCCAATATTGCACACATGTGGCCATCGAAAATTGCACACTTGGCGCTTTGACCTAGCGGTCGGGAGAGTGGGGATGTAGGCACCGCCCCAGGCGATCTCCCGGTCGATCCACTCACTTGGCGCCTCCACCGCGAACGTGGAGGTGCAATGATCGGAAGGGAGAAGCGCGTGCTGCTACGTCATTACCTCGAGCAGGGGATCAACAAGGCGGCGATCGCCCGGGATCTGGGGATCAGTCGCCGTACCGTGTACGACTGGATAGAGACCGGCCAACTGGACCGGGAGTTGGACGAAGAGCGTGTCGGCTACGGTCCGAGGCGTGCGATGTCGTCGAAGCTGGACCCATACAAGCCGTTAATCGACGCTCGTCTCAATGAGTATCCGAAGCTCACGGCCGTGCGGCTCTTCAAGGAGGTCCGGGCCGCTGGCTACCCGGGCAGCTACAACCAGGTGAAGCGCTATGTGCGCAAGGTCCGGCCTCGACCCCCAGAGGCAGCCGATCGTGCGCTTCGAGACGGCGCGTGGGCGTCAGGGCCAGGTGGACTTCGCCCACTTCCGGCTACCGTGGGGCAAGCGTTACGCACTGATCGTCGTGCTGGGCTACTCGAGGCTGCTGTGGGTTCAGTTCTACACCCGGCAGACCATGAAGGCCCTGATGCATGGCCTGGAGTCTTCGTTTTCCTACTTTGGCGGCGTGCCCTCAGAGCTTCTGTTCGACCAGATGAAGGCGGTCGTCATCGAGGACGGTCGATACGACGATGGTGCCCTCGTCGAGAACCCGGAGTTCATGCGCTACGCCTACCACTGGAACTTCAGGATCCGAGCGTGCCGACCCTATCGGGCTCAGACCAAGGGCAAGGTGGAGCGGCCGATCCGCTACCTCAGGGAGAGCTTCTTCTACGGGAGCACCTTCACGTCGGACGACGATCTCAACGCCCAGGCCCTTCATTGGCTTGAGACGGAAGCCAATGTGCGCAGCCACGGAACGCTGAAGGAGCCGCCCCTCGATCGCTTCAAGCGTGAACGACTGCTCCTCGAGCCCCGTGGCGACTCGCCCCTATCACTCCCTCGTCCTGCCTCCGGATCGCTCCTCACCCGGCACGACGTCCTTGCCGGCCATCCACGTCGAGCGACGTCCCCTCACGGCCTATGCCCAGATCGCGGGAGGGGAGCGATGAAGGCTGCCGCCCGCTCACGACGTGACCGGATCCGGGCTCAACTCGCCGATCTCAAGATGCCCGGTGCGCTGGAGGCCATCGACGACGTCCTTACCAGGGTCGATGGCGGGGGCGTGACGGCCTCAGAGGCAATCGAGCAACTCCTCGGTGCTCAGATCATGCTGCGCAACAACCGGCGCCTTCAAGCTGCCATGCGATCAAGCCGCCTGCCGGGCATCAAGACCCTCGACGACTTCGACTTCAGCTTCCAGCCCTCGATCAAGCGCGAGCAGATCGACAGTCTCCACGAGCTCGGCTTCTTGGCCCGAAAGGAGAACGTCATCTTCCTCGGCCCTCCGGGCGTCGGCAAGACGGCATCTGGCGATCAGCCTCGCCATTGCCGCGGCTCAGAGCGGGCGCAGAGTCTACTATGCACGCTCTGGCCGACCTCATCACCTCGGCTCGAAGAAGCCAAGACCACCGGCCAGCTGGGACGCCGCCTCAAGATCCTCACCTATCCTTCGCTCCTGGTCATCGACGAGATCGGCTACCTGCCGGTCAGCCAAACCGGCGCAATGCTCTTCTTCCAGCTCATCAACCGGCGCTATGAGCGCGCATCCACTGTGCTGACCTCCAACAAAGGCTTCGAGGAGTGGGGCCAGATCTTGGGCGACGACGTCATGGCCGCTGCGCTCATCGATCGCCTGCTACACCACTGTCACATCGTCAACATCCGCGGCAGCAGCTACCGGATGCGCAAGCACACCGACCTCTCCAAGATCCTCCACTCGCCTCCTGCGGAGTCGAGCCCTTCACCCGTCGAAGAGAAGGAGAGCAAGAGCTAAGGAGAAAACGAAGAACTAGAGGCTCGTCACCTCCGCCAAGTGTGCAATTTTCGATGGCCAGACCTGTGCAGCTTTCGATGGCCGTTGACACCAACTCCAGGGACCACCGATGGCTCGGGGTCTAACATAGGAAGTGGTACCGCAACTGGGGGCACCTCATCTTCGACGATCCGCAGCTTGTACGACGGACTGAACCGCCGGCGTAGCGGCCTATCTACTACCTCCGGGTCCGCAGGAGCTGCCGCGCTTCGCTTGGCCCCCCCGGTTCGAGGGGCACTACCATTCTCTTCCATTCTCTCTCGCAGTCCCAACATGTTCGTTTTCTCTGCCTTCGCCCTACTCTAATTCTTTGCGTGCTCTGTGTCTCACGTACGTTGGCAGAGAGGGCTACACCTCCGACCACCAAGAGGATCAGGAGCGTAAAGCCCGCCCACCCCGCGGATGCGTAGAGGATCGCGCCGACCACGAGGCCACCGAGAGCGCCGGGACGGTCGACCGACCGGGTACCGTGAGCTAACAAGGCGAATGGCGTGGTCACCGCAACGCCCCACATCAGGCCGGACAGAAGCACGGGCGCAGGCTCGATGAGCTGCGATGGGAAGACGAGGGTGGCCGCGAAGAGCACGGCGCCACCCACCAGAGGAACCAAGACGTTGTCGTCGATACTGCTCTCCAGAGACTCGGCCAAAGCGGCCGCGGCCCCGGCCGCCAAGCAACCGAGAATGAGGAATACGGCGCTTCCCTCGTCGCCGGGTCCCCCCGACAAGAAGGAAGGGCCGACCCATGACACATCGATCGCCGGCCAAAGAGCCGAAGCACCACGGGCCATCTGCGTCCACCGGACCAGAAGGGCGCACGCGAGCGTCCCGAAGAGGACGAAGGCGGCGAGCCCCGACCAGGTCTTGTTGCCGTTCCACGGCAGTCTGGGACCACCCAGCGCGAGACCCGACAGGGTTGCCATACCGTCGCCCACGGCCAGGAGTCCCCATATCCCCGCCGCCAGCTCCAACCGTGAGTGGAAGACCACGAACACCCCGATGAGGACAGCGGGGTAGATAGCGATACCCGCGGAGAAGCCTCTCGCCCGCTCCTCGGGCCGCAGAAGCCTCTTGCCAGTCAAGCGATGGAGCGCGAACAGGTTGAGCGCCAGGGCCACCACCCCCATCAAGACCGCCTGCCAGGGCGTCAGCCAGCGCAGCAGAAGGGCGAAGCCCCCCATCGAGATGTGCACGATCTTACGCGGCAACTCCAAGCGGAGCGTCAACTCATGCGCCCCGGGGTTAGCGTCTCCTCCGCGGACGCCTCCGGGTCCACGATGTGGCACGCCGTCCCCGTCATGTCATGGTCGCGTCGAATAGCCCGAGATCTCGCGCAAACGCGGGGGCGCCTTGGGGGGGGACCTTCCACGCTCGAACTCAAGCGCGGTCGTGCTCTGTTGAATCCGCCGTTGAAGGCATGGGCCTCCTTCGAGTCGTCGCTCCAGGTCACTCATGAGAGGGGCGCTGAAAGCTAGTCGGCGGCGGGCGATCCGCCACAGGCTGGATGAAGCCGTTCAACGATCTGGGGGTGGAGACACTCTCTCGGTTCAGCAATACAGGAACGGATCACCTCGGGTTCAACGAGGCGGATACCCGGGTTTCAGTTCCTCCAGGACCGTATCGATTACCGGGCCAGAACGCACCACTTCGACATGGACACCTTCGACAAGCTTCTGCCCCGAGACTCGATGATCAACGCCAGCGTGGTGGTGAGCTTCGCGTACCACGCGGCGATGCGAGACGAGAGGATTCCCCGGAAGCCGTGAGGCGTAGTCGCCGGACGATGCCCGGCGGGACACACCAGTCTTCGAACTCGACCGTGAGACGTACTCGTCCGACTGCGCGAACGGCGGCTTAGCAGGAGCGGTCGGCTCGTCGAGGGCTACTCGTCCGCGCCATCGGAACGTGCGTCCACCGCCTTCTGGAGCATCCTAACGTATTTCCCGACGTCCTCAGGCTTCTTGAAGTACGCGGCTGCGTCCAGTGTCCGAGCGAGCTCGGCGTCCAGATTCTGAAACGCGGAGATGACCGCCACCGGTGTGTCCACGAAGGCCTTCTGCTCCCGGAGCCACTCGAGGAACTGGAAACCGGACATCTCGGGTAAACTGAGATCAACGAGAAACAGATCAGGAATACCATCTCGAGGGCCATCCGACCGGGAGAGCCCGTTCAAGTACTCGACGGCCGACTCACCTGATTCGAATACCAGGACTTCCGTGCCGGGGCCACCGACCTCGATGACGGCCTTCTTCATGAGCAGGGCGTCGGCTGCGCTGTCCTCTACGATCACTACCTGCATGGCTTCCTTCTGATGGGTCGTGAACTCCATTGAGTCGGCCGGAAGAAACGGCTTTTGCTCCGAATTGTAAACACCTGAAAGTCAGGTAGCGGTCGGAGGAGCCGCCGTCAGGTCCTCGGGAGGGACCTGGCCCAGTTCGTTCGCCAAGTCGACCATCGCCTCGCAGGGGTACGTGAGAGGGACCATTCGCCCGCGGATCCGACAGAAGACGCCCACTTCATTCTTGCCGGCACTGTGCACCACATGGTGGTTCTTAACGCCACCGGCATTGGGCCAAACCGTTGCGTCTTCCGACTGCGGGGTGTGCGACACCACCAAGGCGCCGGACTTGGGAACCCCCAGGGCCTTCTTGAGCGCCCGGACGTCTCGCTTGGTGTATCCTGCGGGATAGTTGGGTCTTTGAAGCCGGTTCCAGGTGATCTGATACCTCAACCTCGCGTAGTCGTGCAGCTCCACCAATCTGTCTCGGGACACTAGCTCCATCGGTGGACCTGCGTGACAGGCGACGAAGTCGTCGGAGTCAGTGCCACCACGTACGGGTCTGACGATCGTAGAGCGGTCCTCCATCGCCTCGACGTACAGACGACGATCCTGAACTTCCGTCACCTGCTGGGAGCAGGGCTTGGGGATGGGGTTGTTCGATCAATACGATCTGGCGTCTCTCGGGCATCGGTTGAAGACGGGGACGATCTCCATTGACGCGCCGTCGTCGACGAAGAACCGCAGGGGAGAACGGGATCCGGAGATGCACCAGACGAAGAAGGGAAACCAGTGGTACTTCGGGATGAAGGCGCATATCGGGGTGGACGCCGAATCGGGTCTGGCGCACAGCTTGGCGACGACGGCCGCCAACGCGGCGGACGTGACGCAGGCGTCGTGCTGCTGCATGGTGACGAGACGGAGGCTGGGGCGACGCGGGCTACCAGGGTGTGCCCGGAGAACAGGGGTTGCGACGTCGCCTGGCAGGTGGCTCAAGCGTCGCCTGCTCGATCGGGACGGCGCCGAGGCGGCGGCCGAGAAGCGCAAGGTCGGTGCGGAGGTGGAGCATCCGTTCTTGTATGTGAAGCGGCGCTTCGGGTACGGTAAGGTGCGCTACCGGGGACTGGCGAAGAACACGCAGCGCATCGCGTTGCTGCTCGGGTTCTCGAATCTGCTCATCGCTGGCCGCTACGCGACCGGATAACGCGCGGCCCATGGACCGCCCGAGGGCGGGAGCCGGACACATCGAAGCGACTTCCTGACGGTTCGGACCGTTTCTCCGGCGCGCCAGCCAGCACTTCATCGCTCCGATAGGTCTTCGAACCGGATCTTCGAACCGCAACCGATCGCGTTCCTCCCAAGATGGGGGTTGTTCAGACCCTCCCTAGCTCCATCGGTGGACCTGCGTGACAGGCGACGAAGTCGTCGGAGGCCACCACGTACGGGAGACGATCGTAGAACTCCTCCATCGCCTCGACGTACTCGGAGCCCCGGAGCTCCTCCAGCCGTCTTCGCCACGCTCGGCCCTGCGATACCCCCTCCTTGGTAACGTCGTGGGAGAAGCTGTCGTGGTTGCCTCTCACGTATATGAAGGTACGGGGAAACGCGAGCATGAATTTGAAGATGACGTCCATGATCAGGGCGGACGTGTCCATCTCCGTCAGGTCCGGGCCCTCCTCCAAATGGACCGCGTCGCCGAGGATGATCACACTGCCCTTGCCCCGCTCCAGATCGTCCAGAAACCGGTCGTGGGTCAACACGTTGAGGAGGTTGTCCAGGTTCGCATGGAGGTCGCCCATGATGACGGGGGTAAGGTCGGGCGGCAGCTCGATGATGCCGCCCGGTTGACCTCGTGAATCCGTCGGCCGGAAGGGATCCGCCGTCAGCCCGGCGTTGACGGCGCGGAGGCACTCGAGCGCCTCCCCCGGCTCCAGCATTCGAAACGGCCCGCCGAAGACGTCGATGAGCCTTCTCATCCTGGCGCGTCTATCCCGCGGCAGCATGTCCGCATCCACCGCATCTCTCAATGACCGGACGATGGCTCCCGTGGGGGAGTGGAGATCGACCAACTCCACAAGTTCACCGTCGTTCACGACTTCGAATCGGGGTGGGACGTCCGCGGGCAATTTCGAAGCGATGGCATGGTCGTCCTCTCCTTTGCCGATCCGGATACTCTTGCCCTTGCGCAGACGTACGAACCCGGAGATCCCCTCCCTATAGGCGTCGGGATCGAAGAGGATCACGCTCCAGGGGTCTGCCTCCGGCGTCCATTTGAGAAGCGGCTCCGGACGGATGCGGATCCTCTGGGGCCCGACCGTGACCTCGATCGGTAGATCGCTCCGGCGAATCCTCGCCTTGGTCCCTTCAAGGCTGATTCGGTCGAGGTCGTCAACGACCGGAACATCGCCACCCCGGCCGGTCAGGGGCTCCATGATCTTGTCTCGGACCGTCTTGAACAACCGGGGTTGTCGATCGCGATGAGGTCTCTCCCAGAATGGCTCCCCGATCTGGACAGGCGCGGTGAAGATCTTGGGGACGCTCCCGAAGTCGTCCCGCACGAAGACGATCAAGCCCTCCCGATGGAAATGGAGGGCCATGGTCCAATAGAGACGGAGCTGCTCCCTTATGTCATCCTGAGACAACTCGACGTCGATGTGGTGGCTCTGCCGGTACGCACGTTCACGACGCGCCCGGAATACCTTCTCTTCGGGAGGAAGGAGGAACTCGAAGGCATACTTCCTGCGCATTTCTGGGAAGAAAAGCCCCCGCTCCGGGGGGAGGCGGACGCGGCCCAGGGACAACTGGATCGCTCCGTCGGCCTCCAACCACGCCCGCTCGAACAGGGCCAGGGCCTCGTCGAAACCCCGGAGGGGAAAGCCGAAATGGACCTCCCTGGGTCGCAACGACAGTACCCTGGATCGCCACCAGCCCTGGCTCAGGTCGAGGTAGCCCTCACCGGGCCAGCCGCCGATTCGTCCCACCTCCGTGGATTTTCCGGATCCCGGGGGGCCCGTGATGATCAGTTGACGGAACGCCACCTGCCTCGGGAAGGGCAGGCCCCCTAAAGGGCGAATATCACTGATTTCTCGAAGGTCGGACTCGATCATTCTCGCGGGGCGTGAGAGTCGAGGCGCCGAGGCGTCGAAGCTCCGCCGAAACGGTGAAACTGGCGTGCGTGGATTCCGGCGTCCGGCCGGCTTCGGATCGCATGTCCCTAACCTACATGAAAACGCCTCGGAAGAAGAAGAAGAAGAATGCCGCGAGCGTCGCCCCGATGGGGAGCGTTACGATCCACGAGGCCACGATGCCCAGAATCACGCGCATGTCGATCGCAGCGATGCCCCGGGCCAACCCTACGCCCATAACGGCTCCCACGATGATGTGGGTCGTCGAGACAGGCAGCCCCAAGCGGGACGCCACTACCACAGTCGTCGCCGCCGCAAGCTCGGCACAGAATCCGCGACTCGGCGTAAGCTCCGTGATCTTCTTGCCGATCGTCCTCATGACGCGGTAGCCCATCGTGGAGAGTCCAACGACGATCCCGAATCCTCCAAGGGCTAGAATCCAGATCGGCAGTGCGGCCTCCTGGCCCACTTGACCGGTCTGCACCGTCGTCACGACGGCGGCCAGAGGCCCGACCCCGTTGGCCACATCGTTGGAACCGTGAGCGAAGGCCATCCCGACGGCCGTGAAGACGCAGAGCGGAGCGAAGGCCTTCTCCACCGCGGCGAAGTGGAAGTCCTTGGTCGCATCCGCTTCGACTGTCACTCGGCCGATGAGGATCCGCCCCACCCAAGCCACCACGAGCCCGACCAGGAGCGCGATGACGCCACTCTGTAGCCCGGTCAGCTCGAGATCCAGATGGGTCAGTCCTTTGAAGAGTGTCACCAGCGTGATCACGACCCCCATGATGAACACATAAACGGGTCCGTATCGCTTCGCGTTTTCGAACGGCAAATCGGTGTCGAGAACGAAGACGCGAAGGCTCTGCGCCAGGAGGAAGGCCAGAGTCGCTCCGATGAGCGGAGAAACGATCTAACTGGCCACGATTCCGCTGACCACGCCCCACTCCACCGATTCGACGCCGAGCCCCACGACCCCGAACCCGATGATCGACCCCACGATCGTGTGCGTCGTGGACACCGGCCATCCGAAGTAGCTCGCCACCATGAGCCAAATGCCTGCGGCAAGCAGGGCCGAGAGCATCCCGAACACGAGGATCTCCGGTTCGGGGATGTAGGCCGGGTCTATGATTCCCCCGCGAATCGTCCCGGTCACATGTCCGCCGGCGAGGAATGCCCCGGCAAACTCGAAGATCGCCGCAATGAGGATCGCCTTCTTGACCGTTATCGCGCCCGAGCCGACCGAGGTTCCCATGGCGTTGGCAACGTCGTTGGCGCCGACCCCCCATGTCATGTAGAGGCCGAACACGACGGCGAGGATTATGAAGATCAATCCGAATTCCATGATTCAACGCTCCCGGGTGCGTCTCTAGCGTGCGATGAAGAGACGCAGGCGATCGCCCACGTCCTGTGCGTAGTCCGCGAGGTCCCCGATCATGTTGATCAGCCTTTCCCAATAAACCACCGACAGTGGGCTGAGCTCCTCCTCATGGCTGAAGAGGTCCATGACCAAGGCCATCCCAAGCTCATCACCCTCCCGTTCGATGTCTCCCAGCTCGACCACCATCTCCTCGACCCGATCGACACCCCGCCCCTTGAACCCTGTCACGAGCAGCTCGTCCAGCTCGTTGATGACTTCTTGACACTTGTTGACGGCATCGACGTTGCTGCGGACAAAGGGCATGAGCCTCTCTCGCATGAACGGGGGCACGACCATGCCTCGCAGCACCAGAAGGCCCACAACGTCCTGCGCCGTGTCCGCGATAGAATCCTGGGCGTGAAGCAGATCCAGGAGATCGCGCCGATCGACCGGCAAGAACATCGTCCTGGGGAGATGCAGACGGATCTCGTTCTTGACGTCGTCCGCCTGTCGCTCGAGATCGAAGACCGTCTCCTTGAGGGCCGCGATTTTCTCGCGGTCCTCCTCGAGGAGGGCCTCGAAGAGCGGCAGCATTTGAGCAACGCAATCCGCCACGAAGGCCATGTGCTGCTGCATGCGACGGAAGGGGGATCGGCCGAAAAGGCCCGCAATCGGACTCGTCGTCCTCATAGTATTCCTCCGGAGACTTAAGCGCTTCTCGAACCGGGCCGTCGGCCCACGACGGCACTCCTGCCTTGAGCCCCAGGATCCGCGATGCCCAGTCGGGTCATCGGCTCGGTCCCGGCGATCACTCCCGGCCTCGATTTTGGTGAGCCACACGCGCAAGAACCTGCACGCTTTTCGGTGGCTATCGGACTTCCGCCTTGGGCAGGACTCGGCGACAGAATCTTCGGAACCGGGGGGGCGGACGGACGCACCCCCACTCAAGGTGGAGTGGTCGGACACACAACACAAGGCTGTCCGACAAGCACCTCTGCGCGGCGCCGAGTCGACCCTCCGACAGGAGGGTTTTCGCCATGTCTCCTGTCTCCGATCGGATATCGGCCCGGGCGTGCCAGACGGGCCGGAGAGGGGTACTTTCTCCTGGTAGATACCGCCCCGTGGACGCCGTTTTTCTGCCTTTAGGGGTGCGGGAGACAATGGGTCGATTCGTAATCGTCGCGGGTCCGTCATGTGTGGGTAAGGGACCCTCGTATGCCGCGCTGCGGCGGTTCTATCCGGCACGGTGTGATCGATCGGGGCAAAGACGCCTTCTTCGAGGGAAACCCGTTCGTCCCCTCGGCCCTCTTCGAATCCGGCGCGCTCGACGGTATTCCTAACCTCTCCATCTTCCTCTCGCCCTTGTCGAGGGCGAGATTCAGCAACGGCGTTCCAATCCTAACATAGGCGGCCGCGGTGTTTGAGACTGCAGAACTCGGTCAGTACGTCACCAAAGAAGAGTACGCGGAGCGCGAGCCGCTTTTACGGGCGCAGCTCCTCAACGCCCAGGCCGACCTCAGGTCTGCGGACTTCCCCGTCATCCTCCTCTTCTCCGGCGTCGATGGAGCCGGCAAGGGAGAACTCGCAAACCTCCTACAGGCGTGGTTGGACCCTCGCGGGTTCGTGACCAGAGCCTTCGGACCGCCGTCTGAGGAGGAGAAGGAGCGTCCCCTGTATTGGCGCTTCTGGCGCGACCTCCCCCCAAAGGGGCACATCGGGATCTTCCTCAGCGCCTGGTACAGCGGCCCCCTGCTGGACCGAGTAAAGAAGCGGATTACCGACGCCGAACTCGACGACCAGCTGGATAACATCGTTACTTTCGAGAAGACACTCGCCGACGATGGGGCCCTCGTCCTGAAGTTCTGGATGCACCTCGGCAAGCAGCAGCAGAAAGCACGTTTCGAAGCCCTCGAGAAGGACCCCCACCAGAGCTGGCGGGTCACGAAGAAGGACTGGGGGCACTGGAAGCTGTACCGGAAGTTCGTCGCCGCGTCGGAACGCATCATTATGCGAACGAGCACCGGCGAGGCGCCCTGGATTATCGTAGAGGGTACGGACGCCCGTTTCCGGAGTCTCGAGGTCGGCACGCGGCTTCTCGATGCGATGAGGCGCCACATTGCGGACCGGGAGGCACGCAGGGCCACCGAGGCGCAGGTGCACAGCATGGTGAACGGTGGGGACGACTACGAAGTGATCGGAACCCTACTCGAGGAGAAGCCCACCAAGACGGTCCTCGATGTGCTCGACACGAGCACGAGCCTGACCAAGGACTACAAGGGAAGCTCGAGCGGTTGCAGGCCAACATCAACCTGCAGCACCGACGGGCCCGAGAGCACAAAATCTCCGTCATACTCGTGTTCGAAGGCTGGGACGCCTCTGGAAAGGGAGGTGCGATTCGAAGGCTGACATCCGCCCTCGATGCCCGCGACTACCAGGTAATCTCGATCGCAGCCCCTACGGATGAGGAGAACGCGCACCACTACCTTTGGAGGTTCTGGCGCCACCTCTCGAGAGCGGGCCGGGTTTCGATCTTCGATCGAAGTTGGTACGGGCGAGTCCTGGTTGAACGGGTCGAGGGTTTTGCCACCGAGAAGGAGTGGCGGCGAGCCTACACCGAAATCAACCAGTTCGAGCAACAGCTCGTGGATCACGGCATAATGCTCATCAAGTTCTGGATTCATGTATCCAGAGACGAGCAGGAGCGTCGCTTCAACGCACGGAAGGAGATCCCTCACAAGCGCTGGAAGCTGACCGCGGAGGATTGGCGCAACCGGGAGAAGTGGGACCAGTACGAACTGGCCGTGCACGACATGGTCGAACGCACGAGCACCCAGATCGCTCCCTGGGTGTTGGTCCCGGGGAACGACAAGCAGTACGCCCGATGCAAGGTGTTGGAGGTCGTCGGTCGTCGGCTGAAGCAGGCGGTCAACCGGGCCGTGAAGTTGGAGAAGGAGACCGTCGGACGGACCTTGAAGCTGGAAGAGACGAGGGTTCAACAAGGCCTGGAGCTAGAGAAGGGAACCAAGGGAGTCGGAACGTGAGAACGGAAAAGCCAAGTTGGTGGAAGAAGGAAACGCGTCCGCCCTCCCATGCCGGGCCGGAGACCGGGACACCTCCCTCGGCGCTGTTCCGTGATGTCACCAGTGAGCAGGCGCTGGTGAAACAGCCCGAGCCACCTGCCGACCCTTCGAATGAAAAGGCTGAGGAATCGCCCACCGGCTCCAGACGTGAGCAGGAGAAGACGAAGGCTCCGCGTACTCCCGCTGACACTGCCCCCGTCCCCGAATCCCGCGCAGGGGACGAGCACGACCTGGACGCTCCCGAGTACTACCTGAACCGCGAGCTGACCTGGGTCAACTTCAATTTCCGGGTGCTGCATGAGGCCGAAGACGAGCGCACTCCATTGCTCGAACGGATGAAGTTCATCGCCATCGTGAGCTCCAACCTCGACGAATTCTTCATGAAACGGATCGGGGGCCTCAAGCAGCAAGTGGGAGCCGGCGTGACCGAGCGCACGGTCGATGGCCGCCTGCCTGGGGAGCAGATCGAGGAGTGCCATGCCCTCATTCGCAAGCTCGAGCAGCGCAAACGGGCGGCTTTCAAACGTGTACTGAAGGAGCTCGAGGCCTTTGACATTATCCTGACGGACTACGGGGCCATCTCAGAAGACCAACAGGCGTACCTCCGCGAGTATTACGTCGAGAACATCTACCCATTGGTGACACCCCAGGGGACCGATCCGGCGCACCCCTTCCCCTTCGTTTCGAACTTGTCGCTCAATCTTCTGGTCACGCTCTACAACAACGAAGATCCAGCGCCGCGTCTCGCTCGCGTGAAGGTCCCGGTCGGGGGCGGAATTCCCCGTCTCCTCAAGCTTCCGGACAAGAATACGTTCGTGACTCTGGAGAGCGTAATTGCCCACAATTTGGATCTTCTCTTCCCGGGCATGGCCGTCGACTCGTATGAGATGTTCCGCGTCACGCGAAACGCCAACACGCTGCAGGAAGAGGAGTCGGCCGACGATCTTCTCAGCGTGATCGAGTCCGAGCTTCGCGAGAGGAGGTTCGCTGACGTCGTGCGTCTCGAGGTCTCGAAGGACACGGACCCGGGGCACCGGGGCATGCTCGCCGCGGAACTCGGCCTGGACGAGGCATCGGACGTGTTCGAGGTGGACGGTATCATGGCGATGCGGGACCTTCTCGCTCTCATGCAGATCGACGACCCAACCCTCAAGGACACCCCGCACCACCCGCGCGACCATCCGGCGCTGAGCACCGAGCGGTCCATCTTCCACGTTATCCGTGACCACGAATCGATCCTCCTACAGCATCCTTATGAGTCCTTCAGCACCTCGGTAGAGCGCCTCCTCAGAGAAGCGAGCGTGGACTCGAAGGTCCGCGCGATCAAGATGACCTTCTACCGGACGTCCGAGGACTCTCGGGCCGTCAGGTACCTGATGGATGCCGCGTTGAACGGGAAGCAGGTGGCCGTGGTCATGGAGCTCAAGGCCCGCTTCGACGAACAAGCCAACATCAGGTGGGCCAACCGTCTGAGCGGTGCCGGGATTCATGTGACGTACGGCGTGGTTGGGCTCAAGACGCACTGCAAGGCGATCCTGGTCGTTCGCGACGATTACGACGGGCTGCGACGGTACGCGCACGTCGGTACTGGCAACTACCACTCGGGAACGGCCGGCCTCTATTCCGACGTCGGGCTCTTGACCTGTGACGAAGAGATCGGGAAGGACCTCACGGAACTCTTCAACTACCTCACTACCGGGTTCAAGCCGAAGCGCTCCTACTTCAAGCTGCGACCGGCGCCCAAGCTCATGAAGACCGCGCTTCTCGAGAAGATCGAGCGAGAAATCGAGAAGCACTCCGCATCGTCCCCTGGGCGAATCCAATTCAAGATGAATTCCCTGGAGGATCCCGAGGTCACGAAGCTCCTCTACCGTGCGTCTCTGGCCGGTGTCAAGGTAGACCTGATCGTGCGTGACACGTGCCGTATCAGGCCGGGCATTCAAGGCCTGTCGGACAGTGTTACGGTCATCGGTATCGTCGGTCGTTTCCTCGAGCACGCGCGACTCTATTACTTCAAGAACGGGGGCGACGAGGAGTACTACATCAGTTCTGCCGACTGCATGAGTCGGAACCTCGACTCACGGGTGGAGGTCATGTCTCCGGTCGAAGACTCGAGGCTCCAGGAACAGCTCCGCTTCTTCCTCGACTTGCAGATGGGCGACCAGCGAGCCGCCTGGGTCCTTCAGCCCGACGGGAGTTACATTCAGCGGGTACCCGAGAGCGAGAAGGAAGCCAAGAGTTGTCAGGAAGCGATGATCACTTGGGCGCAGGAGCGCGAGTTCGAGGCCACTCGACTCAAGAACCGCACGATTCAAGGGATCGGGAAGTTACCTGCACCTCCACGGAACGCGGACTGAGGCAGACAGCGGTCCGCCTTCGAACCGGGGTACCGATTCCCTTCTTACTCGTCATGTGCTTGACCTCTTCGAGCCCCACACCGAAGGGTATCCATGGGTAGGCTCGTAGTCCTCGATCCCGACGCCAGAGAAGGCGTTCCCTTTCTGCGAGGCATCCTTACCAGGTCGCTCCAGGAAGCCGGCCTTTCGTTCGACGACGCCTACCGGATCGCGGCGACCGTTCGTGAGGAACTGGGCGACATCTCCGAGGTCAGTACCGCGAAGCTGCGCAAGACCGTCGTCGCGCATCTGAAGGACTTCGGGCAGGAGGCCGTGAGTCGCTACAAGCGTTCAGTGGGACCCGCTCCCACCATCGTCGTTCGCGAGTCGGAGACGCTGTCGAGACCGTACTCTCGTGAACGTCGACGGGTCGAACTTCAATCGAGCGGCGTGACCGCCGAAGACGCCGCCAACGTCGCTGCGAAGATCTACGACGATCTCACCGGACGGGGCGTGGCGGAGATCACCTTAGAGGACCTCCACGGTCTCACGCTACGCCACGTCGAGCAGGAGTTAGGTGCTCGGGCGGCCCGCCGGTACGTCACCTGGCAGGAGTTCCGCGACAGCAAGCGTCCGCTCATCGTCCTGATTGGTGGTGCCGTGGGGTCGGGTAAGAGCACCGTCGCCACGGAGCTGGCTCACCGCATGGAGATCGTGCGGATTCAGTCGACGGACATGCTGCGCGAAGTGATGCGGATGATGATCCCGGCTCGGCTGCTCCCGGTGCTTCACGCCTCGACGTATACGGCCGGAGAGGTTCTGCCGATCATGGAGTCGCAGAACCGCGACGCCACCGCAGCCCTGCGTGATTGGCTATCGGAATCAGGCTGAGCTCGTATCGGTGGCCTGTGTCGCCGTCATCAGCGGGCTCTTCAGGAGGGGGTCCCGCTCATTCTCGAGGGGGTCCACATTCATCACCCGTCTCTGCTGGAGAAGGTGCCCGAGCATACCGACGCCGTCGTCGTGCCCGTCATGCTCTCGGTGCTTCGGGCCAAGGAGCTTCGAAACCGTATCCGAGGGCGGGGCAAAGAAGTCGCCGACCGGCGAGCGGAGCGCTATCTGAGCCGGTTCGACGAGATTTGGCAGATCCAGAAGTTCATGTTGTCGGAGGCCGACCAGGCCGGAGTGCCCATCATTCCCAACGATGACCTGGAAAAGACGGTAGACGACATCATAGGAACGATCATGCGCGTGCTCGGAGGGGACGGTCTCCACGCCTCCGGCCGCACGGGCAAATGAACCGAGACTACCGCAACTCCCCGGAAGGGTCGTGACGTCGAATGCCGAAACAGAATAGAGGTGTGCTCGTAATCGGCGACGGCATGGGCGACCGACCGGCGGCGGCCCTTGACGGGCTCACACCGCTCCAGGCCGCGCGTACACCCCGATTGGACGCGCTCGTGGCTGGGGGAATCTGTGGACAAGTCGATCCGGTGTTCCCGGGGCTACCCCTCGCGACGCACACCGGGACGGCCGTGCTCATTGGTCTACCGATCCGAGACGTCTTCGACCTCTCCCGTGGTCCGGTGGAAGCCGCCGGAGCCGGAATGACGCTCGAGCCCGGAGACGTCGCGGTGCTCTGCAATTGGGCCACGGTGCAGCAGAGCGGGGACGGGCTCGCGATTCTGGATCGGCGCGCCGGCCGGATTCGTGACGAAATCGAGGAGCTCGCCGCCGCGCTCGAGGACATTCCGTGCTTTGACGGCGTAACGACGACATTCCGGCAAGCCACTCAGCATCGAGCGGTGCTGCGGCTGTCCGGCGCTGCCCTCTCGGCGGAGGTCACCGACACGGATCCGGGCTCCAGAGCGGAGGCCGCCTTCGTATTGCCGTGTCGCGCGCGACACGCCGAGGATTCCGCAGCCGAAAGGACCGCCGAGGCCCTGAACCGGTTCATACACGAGGCACATCGGCGTCTTGAAGGTCACCCGGTCAACGTGGGTCGCGCGGCGCGAGGTGAGGCTCCGGCGAACGCGATCATCACCCGCGGTGCCGGGAAGGCCAGGAAACTCAAGAGCCTGATCAACCACCTGGACCTGAAGGCCGCCCTGGTAGCCGCCGAACGGACCGTCCTCGGTCTCGGTGAGCTGTTCAAGTACGACGTGTTGTCCGACGAGGCCTTCTCGGCTCTGCCCGACACCGACCTTCATGGAAAGGTCGCCAGGGTCCAGGAAGCTCTGTCGGACCACGATGTGGTGTTCCTCCACGTCAAGGGCGCCGATATCTGCGCCCACGACAGGGACCCCGTGGCGAAGAGGGAGTTCTTCTAGCGGCTGGACGAAGCGCTGGCTCCCCTTCTCGAAGCGGACTTCGTCGTAGGCGTGTGCTCGGACCACAGCACGAACTCAATGACCGGCCTCCATTGCGGCGACCCGGTGCCGGCGGCGTTACGGGCACCGGGAGGCCGCGTCGGGCCGGTTCGGGTATTCAACGAGACCGCCTGCATGGGTGGGGGGCTCGGCCGTCTAACTAGCAACGCCTTCCTCACGACGTTCTTGGACGCCATGGGCGCGATCGGCGAGCTACGCGCCGGCGATCGACACTTCTTCCAGGCGGGGTAGCGGGGTCGGACCGTCGTGTCGGCGGTAGACGCAGGAGCCGTTTTGCGAGGGACACTCGCCCTGAAGACCAGTGAGGGGCTGGCGTCTCCATCAGAGGCGCCGCCCGGATTTAGCTGCGGTCGCCTTCGGCGATCCTCGCTGGTCTCGGCGGTTCACTACGGGGCCGCACCGCGGGCGTACTGATCTACGCCTCGGCTCGAACCGTTGCGGTTCGAACCCGGGCGTGGTTCATGACGATCTTCGAAAATCAGAGGCGCCGCCCGGATTCGAACCGGGGAATAAAGGCTTTGCAGGCCTCTGCCTTACCACTTGGCTACGGCGCCTAAAGCGAAAAGGGGCTCTCGCCCGGTGGACGGCGCGCCCCTTTTCCGAGAGCGGGAAACCGGACTCGAACCGGCGACCCCCACCTTGGCAAGGTGGTGCTCTACCAACTGAGCTATTCCCGCAAGGAAAAAGGTGCTTTGGGCTACCCGCACAGGCGGAAATCGTTTCCAAAGCACCCCTCGGTTGTGCGCTGGAAGCTAGACATGGCGCCAAAAAGTGTCAAGTTCCCATTAGGCCGTTTCCCATCGAGTTTCCCCACCGCGACCGGGGTCTCCCTGGCCGTTCCCGTTCCGAGGTTCCACGACATCGAGGAGTGCTCGCGCCGCATGAGGGCGACTGCCGTTCCCGGTCCCATTCGAGAGCTGAGACGTGGTCGACAGCGCCCGCCGTCGGGTGCTTTCGGCCTGGTGATGTTATCGGTATGCCTTGCCGGCGTAGCACCCGGATCGGCCAGCACCCAGGAGGTCTCGGGGCCGCTCGTCCCGCCGGGGCGGCTCCGCTTCGAAGTCAGCACACTCTACCTCTACTCCGACGCGAGGTTCGGGAGCCGGATCGACGATGAGACCCTGGTCGAAGAAGAGGAGCCACTCGGATTTGATTTCTCGGACGCGAGTGTGGGTGCGAGGCTGTTTCCGGGATTGGAGACCCTCGAGCAGGATCTGGCGACGGCCACGGGCGGCGCCGTGGAGCCCCTCATCCTCGGCTCGACCAGGGCGGTCGTCACGAACGACGCAGTCTACCTTCCCCTCCGCATCGATATCGGGATCTTCGACTGGCTGAGCGTCGGCGGCGTGGTCCCGTTCTCGCGCCGCCGAGCGGAGGTTGCTCGGGCATTCGACGGAAGTGGGGCCAACGCGGGGCTCACACCCTCCGTGACCAATCCTGGCGCAGTGGGCGACTTTCTCGGCGGGCTGTCCGTCGCGGAGGCGGCCCTCGCGAGCATGACGGACGACCTTTGTATGGCCGACCCGACCGCGTCGGGCTGCAGCGAGGCCTCTTCCCTTCTCGCGGACGGCCGCCTGTTTCGGCAAGCGCTCCTGCGTGCACTGGCCTCACAGGGTGTCTTTCCAATGGACGGCACGCCCACGGCCGCCGCCCTTCAGGCTCGCGTCCAGGCCCTGATGGATGCACACCAGGCGCTGGGCGTTTCCTACCCGGTAGCCGTGCCCATGGCAACGCAACCCCTCACGGACGAGGACTACGGGAATCTCGTGACCGATCCGGGATACGGTGTGGTCGGCTCACCGTTCGAATCCTGGCGAAGCGCCTGGGAAATGGGCGATGCCGAACTCTACGCCAACGTTCGGTTGTGGGCTTCGGTCTCCGAGCCGAACCAGGATGGGGCGAGCACGAGTATCGTCGTCGGTGCTGGGGGCCTGGTACGCCTCGGTACGGGCCAGACGGACTTGTCCGACAACTTCGTCGATACAGGAAGCGGAGACGGCCAGCAGGACCTCGATCTGAGCCTGTTCACCGCGCTGACCAGGGGGCGCCTGGGGATCTGGGGGGAAGCGCGTTACGGCGTCGCGGCCGCGACCACCGTGGTGCGCCGCGTTGCTGCCCCCGACCGGGTCTTCGCACCACATGCGTCGACCCAGGTGGTCCGCTGGACGCCGGGCAACTACTACCAGCTCCGACTGACTCCTCGCTTTCACCTCACCGATGAGATGGCGATCACCCTGGACTTCCGCGCCTACTCCAAGCAGGCGGACAACTACGAATCATTCGTCACCGAGGGGCCGGACCTCTTCGACGTCGAACTGCTCGAACGGGAGACGGAACGCAACGTGCTCGAAACCGGAATCGGGGTGATCTACTCCACCGTTCGGAGCGGTCGCGGTCGACCGATGGAAGCACGTTTCCTCTTTCAGAGGGGGGCATCGGGAAGTGGTGGAATGACGCCCAAGTCGCAACGCTTCGTGTTCGGGCTTCGGCTCTTCAAGGGTATCTGGAACTAGTGTCTTGTCACCAGCTCAGCCGGCCCCCAATAGCTCGCGGGCATGTACGCGCGAAGTCTCCGACTCAGGGTCCCCTCCGAGCATCCGGGCAATCTCACGAACCCGGGCCTCGCCTTGCAGGGTTTCGACACGGGTAGCCGCCAGACCGCCCCGCTCTTCCTTCTTCTCGACGAGCAAGTGGCTCCGGGCTCGCGACGCCAGCTGCGGTAGATGGGTGATCACGAACACTTGGTGATAACGAGCAACTTCCTGGAGCTTCGCCGCCACCAGCGTCGCCACCTGGCCGCCGATGCCCGCGTCGATCTCGTCGAAGACAAGAGTGGGAACCTCATCCACGCGGGCCAGAATCGCCTTTAGGGCGAGCATGACTCTCGAGAGCTCACCCCCGCTGGCCACCCGGCCGAGAGCCATGGGTTCGAAACCGGCGTTCACGGACACGAGGAACTCCACCCGCTCGGCGCCATGACTTCCAGTGGTAGGCAGGGCCTCTAGGGGAACCTGGAAAGTCGCCCCCGGAAGGCCCAGATCGGGCAAGAGTGCCTCGACCTCGGACTCGAGCAACCGTGCGGCTTCCTGCCGTTTGGCAGTCAGCCTTCCGGCAGATGCAGCCAAGCCGGCCCGAGCCTCGTCGACCTCCCGCCGAAGGGCCGCCTCGTCCCAGCCGGCCCCCTCGAGCTCGCCCAATTCGGCGCTCAGCCGGGCGCGGGTGTCGACCACATCGGTCAGTTCCGGACCGTATTTCCGCTTGAGGCGGTGAACCAGGTCCAACCGCTCCCGCACCTCCTCGAGCCGGTCGGGGTCGTGCCGGACGTTGCCGGCGTAGTCGCCGAGTTCGCGCCCCACGTCGGCCAGGGAGTGATAGACCTCCTCCAAGGCGTCGTGCGGCCCCTCGAGTGAAGGATCCCACTCCTTGAGACGCGAGAGGGAGCTCAGCAGTCGCGAGACACGATCCGTGATGGCCTCATCGGCCCCGTAGAGCTCCTCGTGAATCGAGCTCGCCTCCCGAAGCAGTTCCTCCGAGTGTTCCAGCCGGCGGATCTCATCTTCCAGGGACTCGTCTTCCCCGACCTCGACTCCACCCTCTTCGATTTCCGTCAGTTGAAACCGGATGAAGTCGGCGCGACTCTCCAACTCGCGGCGTCGCTCCTCGAGCTCCGCGAGCCTTTTCTCGAGGCCGGCGAGGGTCTCGAACGCCTCCGCTACGGCGGCGGCATCCGGGTCGGCACAGCCGAAAGCATCGAGGATGCTGCGCTGAGCCTCCTGTCGCAGGAGGGTCTGGTGCTCGTGCTGACCGTGCAGGTCCACCAGCATCCGGCCGAGTTCTCCTACAACGCGGGCGGTCGTCGGCGAACCGTTCATCCAAGCTCGGTTCCTGCCTTCGGTCGCCACCTCCCTCCGGAGGATCAGCAAGCCGTCCTCGGCTTCCTGGCCGAGTTCGGCCAGACGCGCGAGGATCTCCGGTCGCCGGGACACGTCGAAGACGGCCTCGACCAGGGCACGGTCGGCGCCCACCCTCACGGTTCCGCTCGACGCACGCTCGCCCAACAGGAGCGAGAGTGCACCCACGAGGATGGACTTCCCAGCTCCTGTCTCACCCGACAGCGCGCTCAGCCCGGGTCCCAGCTCCAGGGAGAGGTCGTCGATGACGGCGTAGTCGCGGACACGGAGCTCGATCAGCATGAAGGGAAATCTACCAGGCTACCGTGAGCCCACTCAATGGCGCTTGGGGGCGCTGCACGTGCGCCACTCAGCCTGAGGGGCGGGCGGCCCAGTTGAGCTTGCCCTGCAGGGTTCCGAAGAAGTTCTGGTCCGAGAAGCGGACCAACGGGATCTCGACGTCGGAGCGAGTGATCCGGACCTCGACACCCGGGTCGAGCTCGTGGGCCACCTGCCCATCCGCCGTCAAGACCAGGTCGTCCGCGCGGTCGAGAGGACTCACCGCGAGGACGTGGCTTCCGGGAATGACCAGTGGGCGAACCGCGAGCGTGTGGGGACAAATGGGGGTGACGATAAGGCATTCGACCGACGGTACTACGATGGGACCACCCGCCGATAAGGAGTAGGCCGTGGACCCCGTCGGAGTCGACACGATGAGCCCATCTCCCGAGAAGCTGCCCATCTCCTGCCATTCTCCGGCCTCGCTCACCCTCAGGTCCAAGCGTGTGGTCCGAGCCACACCGCCCTTGTGGATCACGAAGTCGTTCCACGCCAACAGGACGTCGCCCCGCGATCCGTCTGGGCCAACCAGCCGGGCTTCCACCATGAACCGGCGATCCAAGACGTAGTCGCCCTCGAGGATTCGAGCCAGGCGGTCTTCCATCTCCAGATGAGGAAACGCGGTGAGGAAGCCGAGGTGCCCGATGTTGATACCCAGGACCGGAATCTCTCGCCCCGCGGCCAGACGTCCGGCTCTCAGCAGGGTCCCATCGCCGCCGAAGGCGATGAGAAAATCGACCGTCTCGTCTTCGAGATCCAACTCCTGGGCTCCCTCGGGAGCGTGAGCCAAGAGATGCGACTCGAAGTAGACGTCGAGGCCGTGCTCGTCTGCGAAGCGGACGAAGCGCTGAACGCAGTTCAGTAGGTCCGCGTGTGCAGAGCGTCCAAGGACCCCGATGCGTTTCAGCACGTTCCCGGGATTGGCCCGAACCGCGCGGCCGGTCACGCACTCTCCACCGATGCGGCGGAAACCACGTCACCGAGCAGACGTCGCGCCTCGGTGACGATTCCTTCGGCGTCGAGTCCTAGTTCACGGAGAAGGACCCCCCGGGCGCCGTGCTCGACGAAGCGATCCGGAAGTCCGAGACAGCGCACCTGCACCTCGTGTCCCACGTTCAGTGCGTCGATCTCGCGTGCCATGCACGCTCCGAACCCGTTCAGGACAGCCCCTTCCTCGACCGTCAACACTTTGCCGTGTCCCTCGGCCACCTCCCGGAGTACGCCCCGGTCGTGAGGCTTCAGAAAGCGGCAGTTCACGACCGTGGCCTGAATCCCCCGGGCGGACAGTGCCTGGGCCGCTTCGAGCGCCGCCAGCACCATGGTGCCCGTCGCGAGGAGCGCGATGTCGTACCCACGCCGCAACACCTCCCAGGTCCCGTACTCCACGGCGGGAATCTCGCTGACATGCGGGACCTCCGCGGGAACGGCGTCCCTCGGCCATCGGACGGAGAACGGCCCGTCCTCGTGTTCGACCCCGAGCCTCACCAGGGCAAGCATCTCCGCTCCGTCCTTGGGGGCGGTGACCGTCATGCCGGGCGTCAACATCATATACGGGATGTCGAACGCCCCGTGATGGGTCGGGCCATCGGGTCCGGCGATGCCCGCGCGATCCATACAGAAGACCACAGGCAAATCCTGGAGCGCCACGTCGTGAACGATGCTGTCGAATGCCCGTTGCAGGAATGTCGAGTAGATGCAGACGACCGGCCGGACGCCTTTCTGGGTCGCCATGCCGGCCGCGGCCGTGACGGCGTGACCTTCTGCGATGCCCACGTCGAAGAATCGATCCGGAAACGCCTGCCCGAAGAGATCCGTACTGGTGCCGTCGGGCATGCCGGCCGTGATAGCCACGATCCGCTCGTCCAACTCACCGAGTTCCGTGAGGCCGCGTCCGAAGACCTTCTGATAGCGCGGAAGTCCACTGCTCTTACTCTTCGCCTCGCCCGAGATCTTGTCGAAGGGCGAAGCCGCATGCCACTTGTACGCGTTCTCCTCGGCCAGGGAGAACCCCTTCCCCTTCTGCGTGATGACGTGGACCAGCACGGGACCCTCGAGGCGACGCACCGCAGTGAGGGTGTCGACCAGAGAGTCGAGGTCGTGGCCGTCGACGGGGCCGATGTACCTGAAGCCCAATTCCTCGAAGAGCATGCCCGGTACAAAGAGTCCCTTCACGCTCTCCTCGGCTCGTCCGGCCGCCTTCCTCAGCGCACCCTCCGCACCACCCGGGCCTCGCGACAGAAGGTCCTTCACCTCCTCGCGGATCCGGTTGTAGACGGGGTGCGTAATCACCCCCGTCAGGTACTTGTTCATCGCTCCAACGTTCGGAGCAATCGAGTGATCGTTGTCGTTGAGCACGACGATGAGGTCACGATCGGTGTGGCCGGCGTTGTTGAGGGCCTCGTATGCCAAGCCACATCCCATGGCCCCGTCACCGATGACGGCGACCACGCTGAAGTCGTCCCCCTTCAGATCCCGCGCGATCGCCGTGCCGAGGGCGGCGGAGATCGAGGTGGCGGCGTGTCCGGCGCCGAAGTGGTCGTACTCCGACTCGTCGCGGCGGAGGAACGGGGCCAGCCCGTCCTTTGTTCGGATGGTCGGCAGGCGCTCGTTCCGGCCGGTCAGGATCTTGTGGATATAACCCTGGTGGCCGGTGTCCCAGATCAGCTTGTCACGTGGCGTATCGAAGGCGTAGTGGAGAGCAACGGTGAGCTCGGCCACGCCCAGGCTTGCGCCGAAGTGGCCTCCGATCTTGGAGATCACGTCGATATGCCGATCTCGCGCGTCGCTGACCAACTCGTGCAATTCCGCCTTCGACAGTCTACGGATGTCCCCGGGGTCCCGAATTCGGTCTAGAAGGGTCACAGGATCAGCTCCTGGAGTTCACTTGGTCAGCCATATAACATAGCCCTCAACCTCGCCCGGGCACACGTGCTACACCGTTGCGGGATAAGTGTTTAAGACCGGACTCCACAACACCGCACTACCGCTTCCGTTCCACCACGTAGTGAGCGAGAGCGATCAGCTCGGGAACGTCGATCGCCTCCGTCCGAAGGGCGTCCAAGGCCTCGTCTCGGAGCCCTCGGGCCCGTCGAAGAGCCTCCTCCACCCCGTGGAGGGACACATAAGTACTCTTCTCGAGGAGTCCGTCACTCGGCCTCTTCCCCAGCTCGGCCACCGAAGAGACCTCGTCGAGCACGTCATCGGTGATCTGGAAGGCAAGGCCGACGGCCCGCCCGTATCCACGCAATGCCGAGAGAAGCGACTCCGACGCCCCGGCGGCCAGTCCACCGATCACCAGTGAGGCCGTGAACAACGCCCCGGTCTTGCGTCGATGGAGGTCGTCCAACTCGTCCGATGCCAACCGACGCCCCTCGGCAAGGAGGTCCAACCACTGACCGCCAACCATGCCACCTCCTCCCGCGGCACCATTGAGCTCGCGAACGATGGTTCGGACGCGGTCGTCGTCACATCCCAACGCCCTGGAGGCACGGAGCGCCTGAATCGAGGCGGTCGGGATCAACGCGACCCCCCCGAGGATCGTCGCCTCTTCTCCGAAGAGCGTGTGAGGCGTCGGCCGACCGCGCCGAAGCCCCGCGTCGTCCATGCAGGGGAGATCGTCATGCATGAGCGAGTAGGCGTGGACGAGCTCCAGGGAGACCCCAAGATCGTAGGCCGCCGGTCCCAAGATCCCCCCGCAGCTGCGGTAAGCCACCACGCACAGAATTGGCCTGAGCCGCTTGCCTCCGCTGATCACGGCGTGTCCCACCGGATCGACGAGATCGGGCGAAATGTCACCGGCAAGGGAAGCGAGCGAGCGAGCGAGCGCCCGTTCCACTTCCTCTCGCTGGCGACGCAGGAACGTCTCCAAATCAAAGGGAGGCGCGTCAGTCACCCCCTTCGCCCTCCCCGTCCGCCAAGGGTCGCATCGTCCGATTGTCCAGCGGCCCCAACAGCTCTTCGACTTTGAGCTCGGCGTTCTTCAGCGTGTCCTCGGCGCTGCGTACGTGTTCGACTCCTTCCTCGAAGAGCGCCAGGGCTGCGTCCAGTTCCAAGTCATCCGCCTCCAGGGATCGGACGATTTCCTCGAGGCGTCGGAGACGGTCCTCCAGAGAGGGAGCGCCTTCGGGAGGTCGATCGGGTACTGCGTCTGCCTGCGTCACGTTGGACGTCTCCTTGGTGTGCATCGATTTGCTGTGCGTCGATGGATCTCGACCGGTTCAATCGCTGCGATCATGCCTTCCCTGCTCCATCGTTCTCCAGCGCCTCACAGGGCACCGTGCCGTCCGACACCCTAAGCGAGAAGCGCAAGCCAGGCCCCAGCTCGGCAGCCGTCCTGATGACTCGTCCCACTTCGTTCATGGGCAGGGCGTACCCACGAGCCAGCGTGCCCAACGGTGACAGCACGTCCATCTTGCCGGCGGCCTCCGATAGACGCGTTCTCCTGAGTGAGACGACACCTCGTATCGCGGCCTCCATCCGGTCCCCGGCCCTGCCCAGCACGTCCCTGCGTGGCCTGGCCAAATCCGACGCGGAGCGCTGCAACTGGCCCAACCGGACGAGGAGCGTCTCCCTCCGTCTGAGCGCCGCCCCCCGGAGCTCCCCACTCATGCGTACTCTCGTCGATGCAAGAACCTTGCCCAACGCTGAACCGTCCTGAACGGCGGCCTCGGCTCCTGCGGAAGGCGTGGGGGCGCGAAGGTCCGCCACGAGGTCCGCCACCGTAACGTCGATCTCGTGACCCACCGCCGAGATCACGGGGACCGGGCATTGGGCGATGGCCCGCGCCACGACCTCTTCGTTGAACGCCCACAGATCCTCCAGAGAGCCTCCTCCCCGGCCGACGATCAAGAGGTCCGCGATCCCGCTTGCCCCCAAGACGTGAATCGCTTGGGCCACCTCGGCGCCCGCACCCTCTCCCTGAACGCGCGTGCCCCGAACGACCACCCGGGTCCAAGGGGCGCGACGTCGAATGACGGTGATGATGTCATGGAGAGCCGCACCGGTCAGAGACGTGACGACACCCACCGTGCCCGGAAAAGCGGGTAGAGCACGTTTGCGCTCGGGAGCCAGCAGTCCCTCGGCGTCGAGTTTCGCCCGCACGCGCTCGAATGCCAGCCGCCACAGGCCCTCCTCACCCTCGGCCTCCAAGCGACGCACGATGAGCTGGTATTCGCCTTTCGCCTCGTACAACGACAACCCACCGAACGCCCGGACGTTCATGCCTTGCTCTGGGTCGGTCGGGAGGATATCCGCCTCCGTGCGGAACATGGCGCAGCGGATCTGGGCCTGCTCGTCCTTGAGCGTGAAGTAGCAGTGTCCGGACCGGGCCCGGGTCCAATTAGCCACCTCGCCCGAGACCCACAGGCTCTCGATGCTCTCCTCGAGCAGGCGCGCTACCGCCCGATTGACCTGAGCGACACTCCAGACGCGCGGGGCGGTCATCCGATTGCGGTCCCTCGCCGGGGGCCCTAGCCTCTAACCCTCGACGCCGGTCGACCGAACCGCGGCGTCCACCGTGTTCGAGAGGAGCATGGCTATCGTCATCGGCCCGACTCCGCCCGGCACGGGGCTGATGGCCGAAGCCACCTCCTTCGCCTCGTCGAACGCCACATCGCCAACCAGACGATAGCCGCGCTTGGTCGTGTCGTCGTCGACTCGGTTGACGCCGACGTCGATGACCACCGCTCCGGGTTTTACCATGTCGCCCTTGATGAACTCCGGCAGGCCGATGGCCACGATGAGGATGTCGGCCTCCCGCGTCACGGCACCCAAGTCTGGTGTGCGACTATGGGCCACCGTAACGGTGGCGTTGCCCCCTGCTGCCTTCCGCAGGAGGAGCGAGGCCATCGGACGGCCGACGATGTTGGACCGACCCACAACCACGGCGTGTTTCCCCGCCGGATCGTTTCCGCTGCGCATGAGCATCTCGATCACGGCCCGCGGGGTGCACGGCGTGAGCACATCCAGATCGCCGGTAGCCAACCGACCGACGTTGACGGGATGGAATCCATCCACGTCCTTCTCCGGGTCAATGGCCGACAGGACTTTGGCTTCGTCGATCTGTTCGGGCAGCGGCAACTGCACCAGGATTCCGTGGATGTCGGGGTCGGCCTTCAGCCCCGCGACGATGCCGAGTAGTTCGTCCTCGGCGACCTCGGCCGGCAGCGTGATCTGCCGCGAGAGGATCCCCGCCTCGGTCGCGGCCTTGTTCTTCATGCCCACATAGACCTGACTGGCGAGATCCTCTCCGGCGAGCACTACGGCAAGCCCAGGAGTGAGGCCCGACTCCTTTAGTCTCGCGACGCGGTCCTCGAGCTCCATGCGGATGGATGCGGCGATTTCCTTGCCAGAAATGATGTCAGCGGACAATTCGCTCTCCTACATGTGTCACTGGGCAGCCCGGACCGGGCGAGACCTAGCGTGCAAAATCGATGGCCCGGGTTTCGCGGATGACGACGACCTTGATCTGACCCGGGTACTGCAGTTCACCTTCGATACGTCTCGCCACCGCCTCGGAGATCTGCGCCATCTCGTTGTCGGTGACCTTCTCGGGCTCCACCATGACCCGGATCTCGCGCCCTGCCTGAATGGCGAAGCAGCGCTCCACGCCGGGATGCTCCATTGCCAATTCCTCGAGCTTCTCCAGCCGCTTCACGTACCCCTCGAACATCTCTCTCCTGGCCCCGGGACGCGAACCGGAAATGGCATCGCCGGCCGTGACCAGGAAGGTCTCCGGAAAGTAGTGAGGCTCCTCGTCGTGGTGTGCCTTGATGGCGTTCAATACTATCTCGGACTCGCCGTGCTTCTTACAGAGGCGATAGCCGAGCTCGACGTGGGTGCCCTCGTGTTCGTGCGTCATGCCCTTCCCCACGTCGTGGAGCACTCCAGCGCGCTTCGTGGCCTGCACGTCCAATCCCATTTCGGCCGCCATGTTCCCCGCCAGCAGAGCCACCTCCTTGGCGTGCTGAAGCTGGTTCTGCCCATACGACGTCCTGAACTTGAGTCGGCCGAGGGTCTTCACGATCTCGGCGTGGACATTGTGGATGCCCAGCTCGTAGAGCACCTCCTCGGCCGCCTCGACCATGGATTGCTCGACCTCTGTTCGACTCTTATCCACCATCTCTTCGATACGGCCCGGGTGGATTCGTCCGTCTTCGATGAGTCGCTGAAGCGCGATACGCGCCACCTCTCGGCGCACGGGATCGAACCCTGAGAGTACCACGGCCTCGGGGGTGTCGTCGATGATGACGTCGATGCCCGTGGCTTGTTCGAACGAGCGGATGTTGCGTCCCTCACGGCCGATAATGCGGCCCTTCATCTCGTCCGAAGGGAGCTGAACCACGGAGACGGTCATCGCGGCGGTCTGGTCGGCCGCCATGCGTTGGATGGCGAGGCCCAAGATCTTCTTGGACTCGCGCTCAGCGTTGCGTTGGGCCTCGTCCTTGATCTCGCGGAGGTCGTTAGCGGCCTCCGCCCTGGCTTCATCCTTCAGGGCCTCGACAAGCTGCTGCTTGGCCTCGGCGGCGGACGTGCCGGCGAGCGCCTCGAGCCTGTCGCGCACCTCCATTCGGGCGCGGTCCACCTCCGTGGCTTGCCGCTGGAGCTCGCTCTCCTGCTGCTCCAGCTCCCTGGCACGCTGTTCCTGGGCGGACTCCTTTTCGTTGAGCTTGTCGAATCGGCGATCCTGGGCATCCGCACGCTCCGCGAGGCGCTGCTCGGCGCGCTCGGTGTCCTCGCGGCGCCGCTGCTCCTCCTGCTCCCAAGACTCCCGGAGCTTGAAGACCTCTTCCTTGCCCTCGAGGACCTTGGTGGTACGGAGGTTGTCGGCCTCTTCCTGCGCCCGAGCCAGGATCCTCGAGGCCTCATCCTCGGCGGCCGCTTCAGCCCTCTTCCGGCGCGACTGCTCAATCAGACCGCGCCCGACATACCCCAAAGCCCCAAAGAGCAACGCTGCGGCGGCCGCCAGTCCGGTAACCAGCGGGTCCATTATCTACTCCGAAAAACAAACGCCGCCCAAAGAAGACGTCTGTACGGTGGGTGATGGCCAACTACAACAAGACAATAGAATTGCCATTCGGCGCCACGCAAGTTGACCGACCTTCAACGCACGTGCAGTCGGAGCGCCATCAGGGGACGTTTCGACCGAATCGCGCGCTACTCGGGGGTAGCGGCGGTTTCCAGAGCTTCGGCGAGGCCGTCGACCGTGGACGCCATATCCGCGCCGGTTCGCTCCAGATGCTCTTTCGCCCGGAAAAACTCGTCGGTGATGGAAAGGGCTGCGAGAATAGCTGCCTTGTGTCCCTCGAGGAGGCCCACCTGCTTCTTGATGTCGTGAATCCGTTGGTCCACGTAGCGCGCGCAGCGCTTTGTGTACTCCGCCTCGGCGCTAGATCGTATCGTGTGCTCCTCTCCGGCGATCCGGACCGTCACCGACTCCTTGTCTGCGCTCACCTCTGCTCCTCCAGGAATCTGATCCGCGCCAACAGGCGCTCCACGCCCTCCCGGCCCTGATTCAGGCGGGCTCGAAGGTCACGATTCTCCTCTTCCAGAATACTGATCTGGTCGATCATCTCACGCGGGCTTCGCTCTCCCGACGTCACACCCCGGATCAACCCTTCGAGCTCCTCGCCCTGAGCCTCCATGCGGGCGACCTCCCCGCGCAGTCGCTCGATCTCGCCCACGGCCACGCCGACGGCGGCCTCGATTCGTTTGAGGGCGGCGGCCGGCGTGACCTTTGCTTTCTCAGATGCGTTGTTCGACACCGAGGTCCTCCACGAGTCTCTTGATGACCTGCCCGACCACCTCGTCCACCTCATTGTCGGTCAGCGTCCGGTCCCACGCCTGAAGGCGCAGACGGAACGCGAGCGAACGTTCGGACTCTCCCACGCCCTCGCCCCGATACACATCGAAGATGGTGACTCCTTCGAGCAGCGCGCCAGCCGAGGCGCGAATGCACTCGACCACGGAGTCGGCCGAAACGTCGTGCGGGACGAGAAGAGCCAGATCCCGATCCACCCCGGGAAACTGCGGCAGAGGCTGGAACGTGGGCGCCCCTTTGAGCCGCGGCTCGCTGGGCAAGCGGAGCTCCATGGCCCACACTGGTCCCGCCCACGCAGGAGCATCGATCCGGTCGGGCCGGATCTGTCCAGCCGACCCGATCGACGCGCCGGACGACAGCGAGATGGCCGCCATCGTGGAAGGCACGAATAGCCTCAGGTCGGAAGCTCCCGAGGCTCCTCCGGGGTGCGACTCTTCCCCGGCCGCTTGCTCCTTAGCGCTCGGGTCAACCGATGCGCCTTCCCAACCCGACTCGGCCAACGCTTCCTCGACGAGTCCTTTCAACGTCCAGACGTCGACCGGCGCAACCTCCTCCGACCAATGGGCCGGCCGTTGGCGACCCGTGATGGTCAACGCGACGTGAAGATCCTCTCGTGGCGCATTCCCCGGGCCGCACGAGTGAAAGACGGTGCCGATCTCGAACAGGCGCACGTCTCGGGCACCGCGGGCGAAGTTGTACTCCACCCGCCGCAGTAGCGCGGGCAGTATCGCGCCGCGAAGGTGACTCTCTTCTCTGGAGATGGGGTTGTTGAGCTCCACGTCGCCCTCGGCCTCGGGAGCGAACGCGGGATTCGTGGCCTCCAAGAGCCCCGCACCCGCAAGCGCCCGCCTGAGGTTGTCCTCGAGCTGGAAAAGCGGGTCGTCGGGTACGGTCGTCGGCCGAGCAGCGCCGAGATCGTCAGGAAAGTTGTCGTACCCGTGCGTCCGTGCGATCTCCTCGATCAGGTCGACCTCGCGGGTCACGTCGTAGCTTCTGTAGCCCGGCACCGTCACGCTGAGCTCGTCCTCGCCGGTCGCGTCTAAGCCGAACCCGAGCGGCTTGAGAAGACCCGCAATCTTCTCCGCGCCCAGCGAAACCCCCAAGACGTGGGAGACCCTGGACAACCGGAGCGTCACGACGGAGGGCTTCCACGGACGCGGCAGCACTTCGAGAATCGGCCCGTCCACGTCGCCACCCGCAGTAGCCAGGATGACTTCGAGAGCCCTCTTCACCGCGGGGAGGTGGCCTTCGGGGTCGACTCCCCTTTCGAAGCGATAGCTGGCATCCGTAGAGATGCCCAGGGCCTTCCGAGTCCTCCGGATGGACGTGGGCTCGAAGAGGGCGCACTCGAGCAGGATCTCCTCGGTATCCTCGGTTACCGAGGAGTGGAGCCCGCCCATGATGCCACCGATGTCGTGTGAAACGGAGGCGTCGCAAATCAGCAGCATCTCGGAGTCGAACTCGTGCTCTAACCCGTCCAGCGTCTGCATCTTCTCTCCGGCCGTCGCCTTCCGCACGACGAGTCTCGACTCGTCGAGCTTCGCGAGGTCGTAAGCGTGCATCGGGTTGCCCATCTCGAGCATCACGTAGTTGGTAGCGTCCACCACGTTGTTGATGGGCTGTTGCCCCACGGCTCGCAGTCTCTGTGCGAGCCAGTCCGGGGAGGGGCCGACCTCGACGCCGCGAACGATCACTCCCAGGAATCGGTGGCAGAGTTCGGGTTCTTCGATGCGGATGCCGACCTCGGCGTGCGTGACCTCCAACTCGGCGGTCTTTACGTCGAGATCGAGATTCGGGGCACCCGGGACGGCCGGAAGTACGATTCCCTCCACCCCGCCGGGAGCCACCTCTCTGGCAACCCCTACGTGAGAGAGCCAATCGCCCCTGTTGGCCGTCACTTCGACATCGAGCCGTACGTCGTCGAGGGCGAGTGCCTCCATGAGGGGCTGCCCCAACGCAACCGCGCCGGTCAGGTGCATGATGCCCGACTGGTCCCGGCCCAGGCCGAGCTCTTTCTCGGAGCAAAGCATCCCGTTGGAATACTCGCCGCGGATCTTGGCCCGCCTCAGCGTGAAATCGCCCGGCAGGGTCACCCCGACGCCGGCAAAGGGGTAATAGCCCCCCTCGTGGATGATCGGAGCCCCACACACGACCTGGATGGTCTCCGCTCCGTTGTTCACTTCGCAGAGCGACAGCCGGTCGGCATTGGGGTGCTGGCGTACGGACTCCACCCTGGCAACGACGACGTCTTCGAGGCCCGCGCCGAGGTACTCCGTACCCTCCACCGGGGCTCCCCGGTTGGCGAGATGTTCCGCCACTTCTTCGACGTCCAACTCCAAGCCAGGCGCCATGGCCTTGAGCCATGCGAACGAGATGTTCATGAGGCTCCTCCCCGCGCGAACTGGGACAGGAACCGGACGTCGTTTTCGAAGAACAGCCGGAGATCCGGCACGCCATACTTCAAGAGGGCGATCCGGGCCGGCCCCATGCCGAATGCGAAGCCCGTGTACCGTTCCGCGTCGTATCCCACGTTTTCGAGCACGTTCGGGTCGACCATGCCAGCACCCATGATCTCGATCCAATCGGACTCGACCCTCGTGCCGTCCTTCATGGTGAGCTGACGTTTCACGTCGACTTCGGCACTGGGCTCGGTGAACGGAAAGTACGACGGGCGGAACCGGACCTTGGTCCCGGGACCCCAGAACCGACGCGCGAACTCGGCCAGCGTCGCCTTGAAGTCCACGAACGTTATGCCCTCGTCCACCACCAAGCCCTCGATCTGCGCGAACGCGGGGGTGTGTGTAGCGTCGTACGAGTCCCGCCGGTAGACCATGCCGGGAGCGAGAATCCGGATGGGAGGCGGATAGTGTTCCATGACCCGCACCTGCACCGGAGACGTGTGGCTACGGAGGAGCACGGAGTCCTTCAGATATAGAGTGTCCTGCTCATCGGCCGCCGGATGATCGAGCGGCGTGTTCAGGGCAACGAAGTTGTACCACTCCGTGTCGGCCTCGGGACCTCGAGCGCGCACGAACCCCAATGCCCGAAAGATCTGCCAGATCTCGTCCACGACCTGGTTCACCGGATGGATGCCCCCCTTCCAACGGGCCCGCCCGGGCAGCGTGAGATCCTCTCGAAGACCGGTGGGGGCATTCTCTCCCATCACGGCGCGCTCTCGCCCCTCGAGCGCCTCCTGAAGAGCTTCCTTCACACGATTGGCCTCGGCCCCCACGGAGGGCCGCTCAGCTACGTCGAGCCCACCCAGTCCACGGAGGAGCGCCGAGATGCGTCCCTCCTTCCGGCCCAGATAGGCGATGCGAAGCTCCTCGAGGGAATCCGAGCCGCCGGCCGCCTCGATCGCGGCCAGAGCCTCGGCCTCGAGAGCCCTCAGCGTATCGATCAGTGAGTTAGAATCACTCATATACGAATACGTTCACCTCGGTTG
Organism: Longimicrobiales bacterium; assembly: GCA_965226925.1. GTDB lineage: Bacteria > Gemmatimonadota > Gemmatimonadetes > Longimicrobiales > Gaopeijiaceae > CBDDCX01. Next base: position 353,819 of record CBDDEN010000011.1, read on the forward strand.
AGGGCAACAACTTACGCTGGCCATACCTATAGCCGTCAATAGCAAAGGGCCCCGCGACAGAAACGTCGCGAAGCCCCCGCCGAACCGTGGCCGTAAAGGGACGGCTGCTACCCAGCCTCGAGCCCCGCTTTGGCCCGGTCCGCCAAGGCCGTAAAGGCCTCCGGACTGCGCACGGCGAGGTCCGCCAGCGCTTTGCGATCCAGGTCGATCCCGGCACACTTGAGTCCGTTCATGAACCGAGAGTAGGAAAGCTCATTCTCGCGGGCGGCGGCGTTGATCCGGGTGATCCAGAGGCGCCTGAACGTGCGCTTCTTGTTCTTCCTGTCCCGATACGCGTACTCCCACCCCCTCTCCACCGCATCCTTCGCGGTGCGATAGAGGTTCTTGCGGCCACCGAAGTATCCCTTGGCAGCCTTTAAGATCTTCTTTTTCCGCTTGTTACGAGCCGGAGATGATGTCGCTCTTGGCATCGGGCCCTCTCCTTTCGCCTACGACCCCGGCAGGAGTCGCTTCATGCGCTTCTCGTCGGCCTTGCTCACCAAGGTCGCGGTACGGAGACGGCGCTTTCTTTTCTGTGATTTCTTCGTGAGGATGTGGCTCTTGTTCGCCCGCATCCGCCGGATCTTGCCAGATCCGGTCCGGCGGAGACGCTTGGCCGCACCTCGGTTGGTTTTCATTTTCGGCATTTCATCTACTCCGTTGGGGCCCGTGGGCGGGTCCCCCATGACCAATCACTTGAGGGGACCCAGGACCATCGACATGATCCGCCCCTCGAAACTCGGCAGGGACTCAACCTTCCCCACGTCCTCCAAGTCCTCGGTGACGCGCAGAAGAACGTCACGCCCCAACTCGGGGTGCGTCACTTGCCGTCCCCGAAACATCATCGTCAGCTTGACCTTGTTCCCTTCAGTCAGGAACCGCCGAGCATGACGCACCTTGAAATCGTAGTCGTGATCTTCGATTCCCGGGCGAAACTTCACCTCTTTTACCTGCACGTGGTGTTGTTTCTTCTTCGCTTCCTTGGCCGCCCGCTGTGCTTCGTACCTGTGCTTCCCATAGTCCATCAGTTTGCACACCGGCGGCCGTGCATCAGGAGCGACTTCCACCACATCCAGGCCCTTGCTTTGCGCTAGCTCCCGGGCTTCTTCGATGGAGACGATTCCTACTTGGCCTCCCTCGTCGTCGATCAATCGGACAGGACTGATCCGGATCTGATCGTTAATACGAACTCGTTGCTCTGCGATCTCGCTCTCCTCCACCACGGTGTACGAAGCCTGGGCCTTGGAATCCCCGGCTCACCCACAACAAAAAAGCCCGGATTTCTCCGGGCCACAAGGGAGACGGAGTGCCGGAGCATGGCGCTCCGCATTCATCCGCTCTCATGGACCCGGCGGTATCCACATCGTACGTGGAACCGAAAGGTGGAGCCGCTCGCGAGCGACTCACTTTCGATTTTTCACTGTCCCGAAGGCGCCAGGACCCTACAAAGATCATCGAGACGCGGAGGTCCGTCAAGGTGGCGAACGGCCTGGAAACCACGGGGATTCCGGTCGGACTGGCAGGTGCTACACGCACGTCCTACCCTAGCCATTCCAGAGCTACCTCACATCGCGGAGAATTGGGCGATGAAGGCAGTCTGACCCCGTGATCTGGGACGAACGTAACCACTCGCCTGGCCCTCGGGCGCTTGTGGGTGAGCCCAGGATTCCGAAGACTCCGGCAACGAGCTCATCCTCGTGCAGAACTTCTTCGAGGAAGTCAAGGCGCGGGTAGGCAACTAGGAAGTCGCCCAGCCCTTACATCGACCAGGGCGGCACCACGTGGTTCATGCGCGCATAAGCGATCGACTGCCCCAAGTGCTCGTTCATATGCGTGATGAGCTGAAGCAGCACCGCCCAGCGACCGACGTCCCGCCCGTATAGCCGAGTCTCATCCTCCAGGTCGATGGCCGACATATGTGCCGCCACGCGCCTGACGTGCTCCATCGACTCCGCCAGAATCGCCACCGCCTGCTCCTTGTCGGTCACGCCTTCTTCCCAACTGTCGTACTCCGCAGCCCCTATCGGCGAATCCACTCCCAGCGCGATCTCCGGGTAGTAGTAGTTGTAGCGGGCAATGTGCATGTACACCCGCACAACCGACGCCACCCCCTCCATCGGAGTCCACTCGTACGTCGACTCCGGCATCGCCTTTGCCAGAGAAACGAGCTTGTCCGCCGACGCCCCGAACTGCCCCTCGAATTCCACCAGGAAGTTGGGAGGCGTTCTTTGCGCGAAAACGCCGGGCGCAGCAATGGCAGTGAGAGCCGAGACCAGCAGAACCGTACGAACGATGCGCATCATGAAGCTCCAGTCGAGACGGGATGAGTCGTGGCGAGAATATACAGCCACAAGCCCGGGACGGTGAAGTTTTTCGGGTGTGGCGGTGCGGGGCCGCCCAAAGTGAGGGCCGTGGGAAGTGAGCATCGGACCGTCTGCCGGGGGGATGAGCGGGGCCGACGGGCCCGTGACCAGGGGAGGTCGTGCGGTCCCGGAGCGAGCGTCTAGAAGGGGGGAAAGGCGGCGGAACGGATGCGGGGAGGCCCCCCGGATAGCAGCGAGCGAAGGGACCGCACGACCTCCCACACCGTCACAGCGCCCGACTACCCACCTCCTCCACGAGCTCCCCAACGAACTCCCCGCGATCCCGAACCTCCTGTTTCTTCCCCGCCCCCCGCCTCCGCACCGCCACGGTCCCCGCCTCCGCCTCGCGCTCCCCGATCACGGCCATATACGGCACCTTGTGCACTTCGGCGTCACGGATCCGGTAGCCCAGCGTCTCCCTGCTCACGACCTTTCCACGGATTCCCGCCGCCCGTAGCTCCACCGCGAACTCCTCGGCCGACCGGGTCCACTGCTCGGAGATCGGCAGCACCCTCACCTGTTCAGGCGCCAGCCAGAGCGGAAACGCCCCCGCGTAGTGCTCGATGAGCCCCCCCACGAATCGCTCCATGGACCCCACGAGCACGCGGTGCAGCATGACCGGCCGGTGTCGCTCGTCGTCATCGCCCACGTACTCGAGCTGGAAGCGCTCGGGCAGGTTGAAGTCGAGCTGAACCGTAGGACCCTGCCACTTCCGACCGATCGCGTCGATCAGCTTGAAGTCGAGCTTCGGGCCGTAGAAGGCCCCTCCGCCGATGTCGTACTCGAAGGGGATGTCGCGGGCCTCCAGGGCGTCGGCCAACATCTTGACGGCCGAGTCCCACTCCTCATCGGTGCCCAGCGCCTTCTCTTCGGGCTTGGTGGCCAACTCTATGGTGTAAGGATAGCCGAAGGCCGCGAGCATCTCGTCCACGAGGTCCACCAGACGGTTGATCTCGCCGGTGACCTGCTCCGGCGTACAGAACACGTGCGCGTCGTCCTGGGTGAAGCCACGGACTCGCAGCATGCCATGCAGGACACCGCTCCGCTCGTATCGGTAAACGGTGCCGAACTCGGCCAGACGCATCGGAAGGTCCCGGTACGAGCGCTGGTCGGCCTCGTAGATCGCGATATGGCCGGGGCAGTTCATGGGCTTTGGACGGTAGGCCGCACCCTCCACCTCCATGGCTCCGAACATGCCCTCCTTGAAGTTCTCGAGGTGCCCCGAGATCTCGAACATCTTTTCGCTCATGATGTGGGGTGTGTACACCAGGTCGTATCCGTGCCGGACCACCAGTTCCCGCTCGAAGTTCTCGATCTCGGTCCTGATCACCGAGCCCCTGGCGTGCCACAGGATCAGGCCCGGACCGACCCGGGCGTCGGTCGAGAACAGATCCAACTCTCGGCCCAGGACGCGGTGATCCCGCTTCTTCGCCTCCTCCAACTGCCCGAGGTGATCGCTCAGCTCCTGCTTCTTGAAGAACGCGGTCCCATAGATGCGCTGAAGCATCGGACGGTTCTCGTCGCCCCTCCAGTACGCTCCGGCACCCGAGAGCAGCTTGAAATGCCTTAACCTCCCGGTGGACGGCACGTGCGGCCCCCGGCACAGATCCAGAAAGGGTCCGTCCCGATACACCGAGATGATCTCGTCCTCGTCGAACTCGTCCAGACGCTCCAGCTTCAAGGGGTCGTCGGCGAAGAGCTCGCGCGCTTCCTCGGTGGTCACGACCTGCCTCTCGAACGCGTAGTCTGCGCTCGCTACCTCGGCCATCTTCGCCTCGAACGTCGCCAGATCCTCCGGGGTGAACGGCTCGTCCACGTCGAAGTCGTAATAGAAGCCGTCGTCGATGGCTGGTCCGAACCCGATGCCCGCACCCGGGCGCAGCTCGCGCACGGCCGTCGCCATAACATGCGCGGCAGAGTGCCGCAACAACGCCAGGGCCTCCGGATCCCGCTCCGTAATGATCTTCAGGCTGGTGTCGGCCTCGATGGCGTGGAAGAGGTCGACGGTCTGGCCGTCCACCTCACCCGCCAAGGCCGCCTTGGCCAGTCCTGGGCCGATGGCCGCCGCCACATCGCCGACGGTGGATCCCTCGGGCACTTCCAGCACCGTCCCGTCCGGGAGGGTCACCTTGATATCTGCCATGATGGTTCAGTTCCGCTCGGTTTGTATGCCGCCTGGGGCGGTCGAAAAAGGTAGTGCAGTCCGTGGGAAAAGCCACCACCCCCAAAGGCAACGGCCCGGCCACCGACTGGTGACCGGGCCGCGCCGAGACCGTGGGCGCCTCCTCACGAGATTCCGCTAGGGTCTCTCGGAAGTCGGTGCCTCCCCGACACTGGTGTCGGAGGGTCCTAGTACATCCCTCCCATGCCGCCACCCGGCATCGCAGGTCCGGCCGCCCCCTCGGCTTCGGGCTTCTCGACCACTACGGCCTCGGTCGTCAACAGCAGCCCTGCGATGGACGCCGCATTCTGGAGCGCCGTACGCACGACCTTCGTCGGATCGATGACACCGGCCTTGACCAGGTCTTCGTAAACGTCCGTCTGTGCGTTGTAACCGAAGGCGCCCTTACCCTCGCGGACCTTTGCCACGACGATAGAGCCCTCGGCCCCGGCGTTCACGGCAATCTGGCGAATCGGAGCCTCGAGGGCCCGCCGCAAGATGTCCACACCGACCTTCTCGTCGTGCCCATCCACATCGAACTTGCCGAGAGATTGCTGGGCGCGGATCAGCGCCACACCACCGCCGGGTACGATCCCCTCTTCCACCGCAGCGCGCGTGGAGTGCAGCGCGTCCTCGACGAGAGCCTTCTTCTCCTTCATCTCGGTCTCGGTCGCAGCACCGACGTTGATGACCGCGACGCCACCCGCCAGCTTGGCCAGCCGCTCCTGCAGCTTCTCGGAGTCGTAGTCCGACGTAGACTTGTCGATGGCGACTTTGATCTCCTCGATGCGGCCCTGGATCTTTTTCTTCTCACCGGCACCGTCCACGATCGTCGTGTTGTCCTTGTCGATCACGACGCGCTTGGCCGACCCGAGGTCGCTCGCCACCGTGTTCTCGAGCTTGAAGCCGACCTCTTCGGAGATGACCTGGCCACCCGTCACGACCGCGATGTCCTCGAGCATGGCTTTGCGCCGATCGCCGAATCCGGGCGCCTTCACGGCACAGACCTTCAAGGTTCCACGGAGCTTATTCACGACCAGCGTCGCGAGCGCCTCACCCTCGACGTCCTCCGCGAGAATCAAGAGCGGCTTACCCATCTGCGCAACCTTCTCCAGAATGGGCAGAAGATCTTTCATGGAAGAGATTTTCTTGTCGTGCACGAGGATCATCGGATCCTCGAGGACGGCCTCCATCCTCTCGGGGTCGGTAACGAAGTATGGCGAGAGGTAGCCGCGGTCGAACTGCATGCCCTCGACGGTCTCGAGGGTAGTCTCGAGGCCACGCGCCTCTTCGACCGTAATGACGCCGTCCTTGCCGACCTTCTCCATCGCGTCGGCGATGAGATCGCCGATCTCGGTGTTGTTGTTGGCGGAGATGGAGCCGACCTGAGCGATCTCGGTCTTGCCCTTCGTGTCTGTGGAAAGGTCCTGCAGGATCTCTACGACACGGTCGACGGCCAGGTCGATGCCGCGACGAATCCCCATCGGGTTCGTTCCGGCGGTGACGTTCTTCAGGCCCTCTCCGAAGATCGCCTGAGCCAGGATCGTCGCGGTCGTGGTACCGTCACCGGCCACATCGGAGGTCTTGGTCGCGACCTCCTTGACCATCTGCGCCCCCATGTTCTCCACGGGATCCTCCAGTTCGATCTCCTTGGCCACGGACACACCGTCCTTGGTGACCGTCGGCGAACCGAACTTGCGGTCCAGAACCACGTTCCGGCCCTTGGGGCCCAGCGTGACTCTCACGGCCTGGGCCAGCTTGTCGACACCCTTCTTCAGGCGGGCCCGTGCGTCGACGTCAAAACCAATCTCTTTCGCAGCCATTGTCTACTCACTCCTAAACGCTATAGAAAAGTGCGATCACCGATATGTCTCGAGAGTGCTCAAAGTGGACGCCTGCGACACCGCCGGGCGCCGCTTTCAGCACATTACCCAATTACCGCTAGGATGTCTGACTCGCGTAGGATGAGAAATTCCTCCCCGTCGATGGTCACGTCGGTACCGCTGTACTTGCCGTAGAGGACCGTCTGTCCGACCTCGACATCGAGTTCGACACGCGTGTTCTCGTCCGACAGCTTACCTGGTCCCGCAGCCACGATCTTGCCCTGCTGTGGCTTCTCCTTTGCGGTGTCCGGAATGTAAAGGCCCCCACGCATCTGCTCATCATCTTCGAGCGGGGTCACCACTACTCGGTCCGCAAGCGGCTTGATCTTGGTCGCGGCCTTCATCTTGGTCGCAGCCTTCGTCTTGGTCGCAGCCTTCGTCTTGGTCGCAGCCTTCGTCGACATCCGAAATGCCTCCTGCTAACGGGGGTGGGTCACATCAAGTTTAAAGTACTAGCACTCACGAGCGGTGAGTGCTAACAGACGTTAATCTAATCGCGCGGGATGCCCTGTCAATGGGAGACACACGGTTGATTTGCTGATGTTTCGGCTACCGAGTGCTCCGGTTCCGCCGCCTCGGTGCGAAAGACTCAGCCCCGGATGGACCTTCCGGCCAGCGCGAGCCCGTAGAGGGTGAGGAACGGCTCGATGTGATCCACGGTCTGGGCGTGTGGCCCGATGACCTCGGCATAACCGCCGGTGGCCACCACGTAGACTTCGGGGCGCCCCCACTCCCGCTGGATTCGCCGGACGATACCGTCGACCGCGTCCACGGCGGAGAAGAAGACCCCGCTCCGGATGCACTCCTCGGTCCGACGGCCGATGACACGCTCCGGGGGACCCAACTCGACGTTGGGCAGCTTTGCGGTCTTCTTGCCGAGCCAATCCAACCCCGCCTGGATTCCCTGGGAGATGACGCCCCCGTGGAAGACGCCGTCGGCGGTGATGCAGTCGAACGTCGTCGCGGTCCCCAAGTCCACGGCGATCGTATCGCGTCCATACATCTCCTTGGCCGCCAGCGTATTGACGATCCGATCGACACCGACGGTCAATGGCTCGTCCACGTCGAGTTGGATGGGAAGGGGGCTCACGGCGGTGACCACCACGGGAGCCCTACCTACAATCCGCTCCAACGTGCTGGTAATGATGCCTGTGGCAGACGGGACCACCGAGCCCAATACGGCCATTCCTACGTCTTCGGGTCCGAAGCCCCGGCCGGCCAACAGAGCTCGGAGAACCAGCTCGTATTCGTCCACGGTGCGGGGCACCGTGGTGCTCACACGCCAGTGGGCCGCCAGTTCCAGGCCTGCGGGCCGTACGAGCCCGAGCACCGTCTCGCTGTTTCCCACGTCGATGACCAAGTCCATGTCGTTCTCTCCGCTGCTAATGCATCACCGCCGAGCGTCATACGATGCTGACCCCACCGCCACGAACGGCGTGACGCGTGCCGCCCGTCTCGATCAACAAGGCTCCGTCCTGCGCCACACCCACGGCTCGCCCCTTCAGCCCCGTGTCTGTGTGGACCGTACGTCCCGCCAGAGCATCCCGCCGTTGAAGCTCTCCGCGCAAGCCCTCTCCGAGCCCGCTCGGGAGAGGCTCGGCCAGATCACGAGACTGCCGGAGCACACCCTCCGCCAATTCGGCACGCGATACCCCCGAGCAACCGACAGCCGCAAGAGAAGTCGCACGCCCCCGCAAATCGGGGGGAAAGTCCTCCGGACGTTGCGCGATGTTGAGCCCCACCCCCACGACTATGGCGTCGAGGCCCACCGCCTCGCACAGTATGCCCCCCACTTTGAGGCCGCTCACCATAACATCGTTCGGCCATTTGATCCTCGGCCGCAGTCCCGGGCATACCGCCTCAATCGCACGGGCAGTCGCGAGCCCGCCCAGAATCGGAGCCAGGGAGGGAGCCCCCTCGCCTTCGGGACGAAGCAAGAAGGACATCCATAAGCCCATGCCCGGCGGCGACTCCCAGCGCTTGCCCCCGCGACCCCGGCCGGCCGTTTGCGTCTCGGCAATCACGGTTGTGAAAGCCGCCGCCCCTTCACCGGCCAACTCCCGTACCCGATCGTTCGTGGAGACGAGCACATCGTGAATCTCGACGTCAGGAACCCCCCAGAGGTGTTCCCAGACGGACCTCGACCGACCTTCCCAAAGCTCGAGACGGCCCATCGGGTCACCCCACCGAAACGAGGTAGAAGAGGAAGGCCACCCCCACGGCCCAACAGTAGACGCCGAATCGATAGAATGTCTGCCGCACCAGGAACGCAACGAACACCCGGATCGCCACCACGCCGGTCACGACAGCCACGACCGATCCGACCATCAGTGCCGCCGCGGACAGGTCGACTCCCGGGTCCGCATTCGCCCAAAGCTGGAGCACGGCGGCCCCGGCAATGGCCGGGATGGCCATCAGGAACGAGAACGCCGCCGCCTCTTCCGCCTCGACACCCATCCACAACGCGGCCACGACGGTAGCTCCCGATCGCGAAATGCCCGGCACCACGGCGAACGCTTGGGCCAGGCCGATGACCACCGCTGCCGCCACGCCCAGCCCCGGCCAAGTCTCCCGTCTCAGCGCCGCGCGGGTCGTCCAGAGCAGTGTGCCCGTGACCAAGAAGGCCACCGCCGGCACCAAGGGGCTCTCGAAGAGCAGCTCGACGAGGGTTCGAAAGAACGCGCCGACGACCACGATGGGAAGACTGGCGACCACCAGGAGACCGATATAGCGCCAGGCCCGAGCGTCACCGCCGAACGCCCCGCTCACGAGCTTCAAGATACGGTCCCGGTAGACCAGAACGATCGAAACGAGTGTGGCCACATGCACGGCCACCTCGAACTGCACCCCCGGAATGTCCAGGCCCAGGAGTGCCTGCCCCAACACGAGGTGGCCCGAACTCGAGACCGGCAGAAACTCCGTGCTGCCCTGAACGAACCCGAGAAAGACCGCTTCCCAGAGGCTCACCCTGGGAATCCGGTCTGCCCGTGGGACCGTAACGCCCGCTCGTAGCACGCCTCGTACGCCGGCACGATCCCCTCCGCAGAGAAGCGGCCCACGGCGATGGCCCGGCCCGCTTCCCCGAAGCGCTTTTGCAGATCGGGATCGCGAAGGATGCGGAGTGCGCCTTCCGACATGCCCTGGACGTCGCCGACAGGGTAGAGGTATCCCGCTTCTCCGTGGGGGAGCAGCTCGGGCACACCTCCGATCGACGACGCTACGACCGGCACCCCCGATGCCATAGCCTCCAGGGCCGCCAATCCGAACGACTCGGAACCGCTGGGAAGCAGGAAGAGATCGGCACACGGGAGCAGCTCTTCCACGGAGTCGTGTTTTCCCAAGAACACGACACGGTGGCCCACCCCGAGGGCCCTTGCCCTCTCTTGCGCGCGCGGCCTGTCGGGGCCGTCGCCGACCATGATCAGTCGAGACGGCACCTCCGCGGCGATGCGGGAGAAGACCTCGACCACGTCCAACACTCGCTTCACCGGGCGGAAGTTCGAGACGTGCATGACGATCTTCTCGCCCTCCTGCGCGAGGGTGGAGCGGTAGCAGGGCTCCTTGGCGGGATCGTAGACGTGGATGTCCACGAAGTTCGGAATCACTTCGATCCGTTCGGCGGGAACGTCGAAGTCCCTAACCGTCTCGTCACGTAGGTAGTTCGAGACCGCTGTGATGCCGGTAGAGCGGAGTATGGAGAAGCGGGTGATCCGTTGGAAGGACGGGTGGAGCCCGACCAGGGTGATATCAGTGCCATGAAGGGTGGTCACCACCGGGATGCCCCCCTCCCCCAACATCTCCTGAGCGATCCACGCCGAGGTCGCGTGAGGAATGGCGTAGTGGACGTGAAGCAAGTCGAGGTCGTGGGTACGGGCCGCATCGTGGAGTGCAACCGCCAGCGCCAACGTGTAGGGGGGGTGTTCGAAGAGCGGGTAGTGTTCCATCTCCACTTCGTGGAAGAAGACGCGCTCGTGGAAGTGCTTGAGCCGGAACGGCTGGGCGTACGACACGAAATGCACCTCGTGCCCCCGCTTCGCGAGCTGAACGCCAAGCGCGGTTGCGACCGCCCCCGAACCCCCGTAGGTGGGGTAGCAGGTGATCCCGATTTTCATGCGTGCCGTGCCCTCAACCCTTTCCGACCGACGCGAGCCGCCACGCCTCGATTACCCGCGTAGCCTGGTCCGACAGGGGCTGGAGCGCATCCACCCGGACCGCCTCATCCGACACCTGGTGCCGAAACCACGTGAGCTGTCGGCGAGCATACTTCCTCGTCGCGGATCGCATTCGATCGAGAGCCTCATCCAGCGTCGTTTCTCCGGAAAGATACACAGCCACCTCGCGGTAACCGGTTCCCGTCATGCCGGCATCGTCGGGCCCGTACCTCTGTTGAAGCAGCCGCTCGACCTCGGCGACCAACCCCTCTTCCGCCATCCGGGTTACCCGAGCGTCGATGCGTCGGTCCAGTTCCGCTCGAGGCACCTCCAGGATCACGATGACGCCGGTAAGCGGCTCCTGGTCCTGAGGTCCCTGGGCGTGCCACCAACTCAGCGGCCGCCCGGTGAGGAGCGCTACCTCCAGTGTTCGTCCGAGACGGTGAGGCCCTCCCTGGGCGGCAATGGCGACGCGACCGGGATCGAGCGCTTCTACCCAACGCTCGAGCTGATCCCTCGGTTGGAGCATGAGATGGCGGCGCAGAGCTTCTAGTCGGGCCGGCTCCATGTCGGGTTCCCGGAACATCGGATCCGTGAGGGCCTTGAGAAAGAAGCCCGTACCCCCCACAACGAGCGGTACGCGCCCCCGGGCGCGAATCTCCGAGATCCAGCGTCGCGCGTCTCGACCGAACTGTCCCGAACTGTAGGTCTCGTTGGGGTTCCGGGTGTCGAGACCGTGGTGCGGAACGCGAGCCCGCTGGGCCTGACTCGCCTTGTCGGTCCCGACGTCCATGCCCCTGTAAACCTGCCGGGAGTCCATACACACGATCTCTGCGTCCAGAACCCGGGCGACCTCCATGGAGAGGGCGGTCTTTCCGGATGTCGTGGGGCCAGTGATCGCCAAGAAGTCCATTAGAAGGCTGTTGAGGGAGTACCGCCTACCGCCCGAATTTGCGTTCCAGCTCGTCCTTCCCGAGTCGCACGATCGTGGGACGACCGTGCACGTCGTGGTACGGAAGCTCAGTGGCGAAGAGCTGATCGAAGAGCTCGTGCATCTCACGCTCGTTCAGCCTCTGGCCTGCCTTGATGGCCCCTTTGCACGCGAACGTCATGGCGATCTTCTCGTGCTGGTTCTTGGCCGCCCGCGTGAGATCCGAACCTTGCACCAGTTCCTCCATCATCTCACGAAAGCAGCGTTGAGGATCGAAGTACGGATGCGGATCGGGTACGGCGTGCACGATGATCGTGTTGCCGCCGAAGCCCTCGACCTCGAACCCGACTCGGTTGAGCATCCCGGTCAGCGTCTCGGCTTCCTGGAACTCGGCCTTGGAGAGTCTGACCGTGAGCGGAAAGAGCAGTCGCTGCCCCGTCTGGCCCCCCTCCTCGAAGGCGTCCATGAGACGTTCGAAGAGGATGCGCTCGTGGGCCGAGTGTTGATCGATGATGATGAGGCCCTCACGGGTTTCGGCGAGCACGTATGTGGTGAGGACCTGCCAGAGGCGTGGACGCTCCTCCACGAGCGGGGCCGGGCTGATCTGCGCCGCTGCGGCCTGACCCGCCTCCCCATCCACCCCGTCGCCGAGTGCGTCGGCCGACAGGAAGAGCGCCGTTTGACTCCCCCCGTCCTTCGAATCGCCTGCCCGACGCGACTCCCGGCCGGGCTCGTGGACCGCAAGGCGCGGCGCGGTGAGCTGCGTGTCGAGGGTGGCGGCACTCGCTTCGGTTGTCAGACACTCCCGCACCGCACGCTCGACGAACGCCTCGACAGCGGCCGCCGACCGGAACCGCACCTCCGCCTTGGCCGGGTGGACGTTCATGTCCACGGTTCCGGGCGGCATCTGCAGGTATAGAAAGACCCACGGCCTCACCTTCTCCGAAATCGTCGTTCTGTAACCCCGGTCCACCGCGGCCATGAGAGCCCGACTCCGAAACGGGCGCCCATTCACGAAGAGGTTCGCCCGACGAAGCCCGCTTTGGGCGGCATCGGGTCTCTGCACCAACCCTCGCAGCGACATGCCGCTTCCCTCCGCGGTCAGCACGATGAGCGTGCTCGCCACCTCCCTGCCCCAGATCGCACCCACGCGGGCCGCCAGGTCCTTGGCCGGCGGCAGATCGAGCAGCGTCCGTCCGTCGGACGTGAGGGTGAACCCCACAGAGGCGTTGGCCAACGCCAACACCGTGACCGTCTCGCTCACGGCCCTGGTCTCCGCGGCTACCGCCTTCAAGAACTTGGATCGGGCCGGCGTGTTGAAGAACAGGTTACCGACTTCGACGGTCGTCCCTCGGCGCCTCGGCGCATCGTCCATGCCGGTCATCGTCCCGCCCTTTACCCGCACGCGGGTCCCTACCTCGTCGTCTCCGTCCTTGGTATCGAGTGTCATCCGAGAGACGGCAGCGATGGACGGCAATGCCTCGCCCCGGAATCCGAACGTCACGACCGACTGGAGATCGACGGCGGTGCGGATCTTGCTCGTGGCGTGACGGTCCAAGGAGAGCAACGCGTCTTCTCGGGTCATCCCCACGCCGTCGTCGGTAACCCGGATGCGGCGCTTCCCACCCCGCTCGAGGTCGATATCGATACGTGTGGCGCGGGCATCCAATGCGTTCTCGACGAGTTCCTTCACGACGGACGCCGGCCGCTCCACCACCTCGCCGGCGGCGATTTGGTTGGCGACTACGTCTGGAAGAACCTCGATCGTGCGTGGCATTACGCTGCCTCAGGCCTCGAGTGCGTAGAACCGGTTCGCGTTGGCCATCGTGGCCGCAATCACGGCCTCGACGCCCTCCCCGCGAATCGCAGCCAGAGCCTCGATCACTCGAGCGACGAACGCCGGTTCGTTTCGTTTGCCTCGGTGGGGCACGGGGGCCAGATACGGCGAGTCCGTCTCGGCCAGCATTCGATCACCGGGCACGGCCCTGACCGCCTCGTGGCCGTCGAATTTGGCAAACGAGACGATGCCTGAAAAGGACACGTAGCAGCCGACGTCCAGCCCGGCCTCCAGGAGCCGCACGCTTCCCGTGAAGCAGTGGAGAACCATCCGGACGGAGGGCGGAGCATTCCTGATCAGGGCGATGGTGTCGTCCTCGGCGTCACGGCTGTGGATCACCAACGGGAGACGCAATTCGTGCGCGAGCTCGAGCTGTGCCTCGAACCACCGTCGCTGCAGCTCCCGAGGGGAGTGGTCGTAGAAGAAGTCGAGGCCGGTCTCACCGATGGCCACCACCTCCGACCGACTCGTCGCCAGCTCCCTGATTCCGTCCAGGTCTTCCTCGCTCGCCTCGGACACCTCATGCGGGTGAACACCGGCGGTGGCCCATATCCCGTCGTTGGCGGCAGCGAGCTCGACGGCGGCACGGGCGTCTTCCAGATTCGACGCGATGGTGACGAGGCGCGTCACCCCGGCCCGGCCGGCCCCATCGACGACGGCCGCCCGATCTTCGTCGAAGCGGCCGTCCGTCAGATGGCAGTGACTATCGAACACGGGCTAGTCCCGGACACGACACTATGCGGTGGCCGCAGCCCTCTTGTCCTTCCGGTCGCGACGCGCAGACCCGTCTCCGAACCGCTTCTGGATCTCCAAGAGGGCCGGTGCCGCCACGAAGATGGACGAATACGTCCCGATCATGACCCCCAGGATGAGGACTAGCGTGAAGTCGCGGATGACCGCGCCGCCCACGAAGAGCAGGGCCAACAGCACGGCCAGCGTAGAACCGGAAGTGAGAACGGTGCGCGGCAGGGTCTCGTTGATGGAGCGGTCGACCAAGACCACCGGATCCTCACGCCGTCCACCCTTGGCGTTCAGATTCTCCCGGATCCGATCGAACACCACGATCGTGTCGTTCAGCGAGTACCCGACGATGGTGAGGATCGCGGCCACGGTCGGTAGGGCGATCTCGATCCTGAACAGCGCCAAGAATCCCAACGTGATGAGGATATCGTGGAACGTGGCGATGACCGCCGCCATACCGAACCGGAGCTCGAATCGAAAAGCCAGGTAGACCAGCGTGAGCACGAACGAGAAGAGGATGGCGAGCGCCGCCTTCTGCTGGAGCTCTCCACCGATCTTGGGACCGACGGTCTCGGTACGGACCACGTCGAACGCGGTTCCCCCGAAAGCGGCGACGAGTTGGGCTTCGATCTGCGCGCGTACCACGTCCACTTCTTCGTCGCCCAACGAGGCCCGGATCACGAACTCGTTCTCTTCGCCGAAACGCGTGATGGGCGGTGCCTGGGAGCCACCGAGGGCGGCGCGAAGCTGGGCCGCCGTAGCAGGTTGTTTGAAGTGGACCTGAATGAGAGATCCGCCCGTGAAGTCCACGCCGTAGTTCTGCCAGGTTCCGACGGTGACGGTGTTGAAGACCATCGCGGCGATTCCCGTGAGAATCACGGCCGCAGAGACCATATAGGCCCTATGGCGCCATGCGATGAAAGGATAGTTCGCTTGGTTGAACAGTCGCATGTATTACGTCTCAGATGCTGATCGGGTCGGAAGCTTTCTTCCCCGACAGGTACATGAGGAAGAACGTCCGGGTTACGTAGAGAGCCGAGAAGAATGACGCGACAATTCCGATTGACAGGGTCACCGCGAATCCCCGTACCGGTCCCGTACCGAACTGGAACAGAATGAGCGCCGTGATGAGCGTCGTGATGTTCGCGTCGACGATCGCGGACAGTGCATGAGCGAAGCCCTCATCGACCGCCGTGCGGGTCGCTCTCCCGAGGATGAGCTCCTCTCGAATCCGCTCGAAGATCAGGACGTTCGCGTCCACCGCCATTCCCACCGACAGAATCAGGCCCGCGATCCCTGGCAACGTCAGCGTGGCACCGATAGCCGCAAGGCCGCCCAGCACCAGCAAGGTGTAGACGCCGAGCGCCATTACCGCCAACAGCCCGGCCGTCTTGTAGTACAGGATCATTACGATCACGACCGTGACCATGCCGATGATACCGGCGATCTTGCCCCGGTCGATGGAATCCTGCCCGAGAGAGGGACCCACGGTCCGCTCTTCCAGGATCCTCAACTTGGCCGGCAGCGCGCCGGCCCGGAGCACCAGCGCCAGGTCTGCGGCCTCGGCGATGTCGGCGTTGCCCATCTCGATCACGCCGGTCGCACCGATACGGTCCCGGACCACGGGTGCACTCACGATCTCGTTGTCGAGCACGATTGCGATATTGTCCCCCACGTGCTGCGTGGTGAACTGCGAAAAACGCCTTCCGCCGGCGCGGTTGAGCTGGAAGCTCACCTGAGCCTGGTTGAACTGCGGATCGCGCTGAGCGACCGCCGCCTCGAGCTGCTCGCCCGTCATGAAGGCGTCTTTTTCGGTCACGTAGAGACGTCGATAGGTGCGGGCTCCAACTCCGATGGGCTCCGTCTCCCAATGGAGCGCGATGTCCCGAGGCATTGCGATCCGCACCTCCGGCAACGCCAAGAAGATCATGGCCGTCGCCACGTCCTCGAGGGCCACCAGATACGTGCCGACCACGTCACCGGACGCGAGGAGGGCGGTGAACGGCCTGAAGTTGACCTCCTGCTCCTCCTCGACCGTCTTTTCCCCTTCCACAGCCGCACTGTCACCCTGGGCCGAATCGGCGTCAGGGCTGGCGAAGATCAAGTCCTGCAGATCCTGGGAGGGACCCTCCGTATCACGCCCCATCTCGCGCAGCCTATCGACTCCGAGCGCCGCGACGATCTGGCGATCGATCCTACTGAGCGCCGGCTCGAGCTCCGTCACCGGCACCACGAGCTTGAACTCGAGAAATGCCGACTGTTGAATCACGTTCTTGGCGCGGTCCTCGTCTTCGTTGCCCGGCAACTCTATGACGATCCGCTCCGATCCGATCTTCTGAATCAGGGGCTCTGCCACCCCGAATTCGTCGATGCGCGTACGGAGGATTCGCTCGGCCCGGTCGATGGCGTCGGAGCGGGCATCTGCCGTAAGCGTACCCTCCGGATCGTCCACCTCGAGGACCAGGTGCATCCCACCCTGGAGGTCGAGACCGAGCTTGATCTCTTTCGTGATGAGGTAGCCGACGCTCATGCCAACCAACGCCAAAATGACGATCAGTCGGCCTCGTACGGATTTGAACATCTGGGCGGTCAGTCCTTAGGATTGTGGCGATTTCAAAGCCCAGTAACCTCGCAGGCGCAGGGCACGCCTGTCAATCTACCGGGCCCACCACTCGGAGGGTCCCGTGAGGGGGTGGAGCCGGCCGTTCTACGGCCGGTTACGAGGCTCCACCCCCCGGGTGGAACTGATCTTCCCTCAACAGCCTTCCAACGTCGAATCCCTCGGTCCCGTGTGCGTCGCCCACAGGGTTCCCGTCCGGCTCAGAAATACAGGAAGGTCTGAACCTTGAACGAGGTCTCGGAGTCGCCCACCTCGGGCATATAGATGTCGAAATTCGCCCCGATCTTGTTACGGCCGGACACGAAGAACGACAGACCGGGCGTTACGAGCCAAGCCGCGTCGTCTGCGATATCGCCGTCCGGGTCTCCCCAGCTGACTCGGGCCAGCGGCTCGATCCCCTCCCACCGATCCGAATCCACCGGAATGAAATAGCTGAGGACGGCCTGCCCCGTCAGAAATTGCGCCGCGTTTCCGGACGCGTCCAACGCCTTCCAGTTGTCCCCCGTGACGAAGGCGGCCTGAAGGTGCCACCCTCCGGACCAGCCACCCCAATCCAGATCGGCTCCGAAAGCGGTGCCGTACTCCGTGGCGCCCGTCGCGTCGTCGTAGTCATGAAGTCCGACAAACCCGCCGAGCGATACGTCGTCGGCAACCTCCACGGCCGCGCGGCCGGAGAAGGACTTCCCGTCGTTCGCGTCCCTCGTGTTGACTCCGGCACCGTTGGTCCACGTGGCGACGTACGAGAAGCGCCCTTGAGATCCCTGGACGCGCAGTCCAGTGTCGCGGCCCGAATAATCGAGCTTCTCGGTAAGCCGGCTGAAGGTACAGACGCCGCCGGTACCCGTGCAGTCTCCCGCTCCCGGAACACGTCCATCCCGCTCGATGATGCCGAGCCGGGTACTGCTGCTCAAGTCGAAGAGCTCCGAGGCACGTTTGAATTGCCCGACCGCGACCTCGAAGGTCGGATCGAAGTTGAGGCTGATGTAGGCGTCTTGGAGCTCGGCCGTGCCCCCGACGAAGTCCGGCAGGATGGCCGCCTCGAAGAAGTCGGAGATCTGACGCCGAAGAACACGCGCGCCCGTCTCATGAAGGTGTCGAACGTCGTGGCGTCGGACACCGAAGTCGTAATCGATTGAACCTGAAGCCGTCCGCCTACCGTGATGGTCGCGGCCCGGGCCTTGATCTCAGTTTGGCCCAAAGCGGTGAGGGGAGTCGTGAAGGCGGCGGCAAGGGTGATCAGGGCGACCCGCCATAGAGATCGTTTCATCGTGCCTCATCGTGTTGGATGGTCCACTCGGCGATGCTCGGAACATCAGGATCCAGAGGCGGGAAACAACCCCAATTTACCGCGTAACGGCTCTCGTTACCGAGCCGTTACGCGGGTGGGATCGGCGGGGTGCCTACATCACGGCCCGTCGAAGAATCGCGCGGACCCTGGCGACGAAACGCTGTGCGTCGACGGACTTCTCGAGGTAGTCGTCTGCACCGGCCTCCAGGAGCTCTCTCTCCACGCTCTCGTTCCCGAAAGCCGTGCTCACCAGGACCGGGATCGCCGCGGTGTCCTTCGAGCCCCTGATGCGGTCGAGGACCTTCCGCCCGTCCAGGCCCGGCATGCTCAGATCCAGGATGACGAGGTTGTAGTCCGGGTCGAGCTTGAGCATGTCCAAGGCCTCGAAGCCGTCCTTGGCCATGGACACCACATGCCCTTCGGTCTCCAGGATGGCGTGGTACATGAGCCGGGCCTCTTCGTCGTCGTCGACCACGAGAATGCGAGTCGGCCCCTTGTCTTCCTCCAACTCATCCTCGGCCGCGATGCCGCCCAGCGAGCGCTCGACTTCTACCAGGGTCGTCTTTCCCTGCGCGACCCAATCGAGTGCCACCTGGTGCATCGTCCTCATGCCCCCCTGTTGGGCGATGCGATGGAGCGTCTGCCAGCCCTTGCGAGCTTCGACGGCCGCCTGGAAGCGCGGCCCGGATATCATGACCTCGTTCACCGGAAGTCGGCCGGAGTATCCCGTGAAGCCACATTCTGCGCAGCCCACGGCTCTAACAACGGGCTCTACATCGTTCTGTTCGGTGAGTCGCTGCTCCTCGGGCGTGAGCTTGCCCCGTACGGGCTCGGCGCAAGCCCCGCACACCTTGCGCATGAGCCGCTGAGCGATGGAGCCCCGAAGCGTCGATGCGATGGTGCTGAACGGCACCCCCATGTCTGCCATCCTCGCGACCGCACTCACTGCGTCGTTGGCGTGGACCGTCGCCAAGACGAGGTGGCCGGTCATCGCGGCGTGGATCGCGGTCTCGGCCGTCTCGTGATCCCGAATCTCACCGACCAGGATCACGTCGGGGTCCTGCCGCAGGATGGCCCGCAAAGCACGTCCGAATGTGACTCCCTGCTTGGTCTCCACCTGCGTCTGGGTGATCTGGGGCAGCTCGTACTCGATGGGGTCCTCGACGGTCATGATGTTGACCTTGCCATCGGCCCGCTCTCGAAGCGCCCCATAGAGCGTGGTCGTCTTGCCGGAGCCCGTCGGGCCGGGTAACCAGAATGATGCCCTCCCGCAGGTTGAGGAGCTGGCGTAGACGGTCAAGCTCGATGGCCGGAATGCCGAGATCCTCGAGGGTCTGCGCCGCGTTGGAGTCCAAGACGCGGATAACGCACTTCTCGGCCACGCCGGCGGGAATCGTGGACACCCGCAGGTCATACGACAGATTGTGGATGCGAACGCGAGCCTTGCCGTCCTGCGGCCTCAGCCTGTCGGCGATGTCGAGCCTCGACAGAATCTTGATCCGCGAGATCACCCGGTTCATCGCCGACATCGGAAGGTCCATGTGCTTCCTGAGCACGCCGTCGACTCTGAACCGAATCGCTCCCACCCTTCGGCCGGGCTCGATGTGAATGTCCGACGCGCCCTGCGCGATGGCATCCCGAATGACGAGGTTCGTGAGCTTCACGACCGGAGTGGACGCGGCGTCCTCCGAGGAGATGGACTCCGGACCCATCTCCTCGACCAACTTCACCGCATCCTCGTCGACATCCTCGGCTACGAGCGTATCGAGAAGGCTCTCGATGGCCTGTTCAGGGGAGAATCGCTGGTCCAAGGCCTCCTGGATCGCGATGGGGGAGGCGACCTGGAAGATGGTCGTTCGGCCGGTGCAGAAGCTCAGGGCTCGCTCGGACTCCACGTCCGTGGGATCACAGGTCGCCACCAACAGGTGCCGATCGGTCTCGTAGAGGGCGAAGATGTTGTGCTTGCGCGCCATAGGCTCGGGCACGAGCAGGACGGCATTCGGATCACGAGCCGCGCAGTCCACGACGTCGAGACGGAAGTACTCGGCGACCAGGCTGCAGAGTCGTGAATCCTCGATCTTGTAGTTACGGCCCACCACCGACCAGGCCTCCACGGCCGGCGCGTCGGGAGGAAGGTCCGGACGCTCGCCCTCAAGCCCGGCGCGCTCGGCGATACGTACCATCCAGTGCATGGCGGTCGCTCCCACAGCCACCGCCGGGACGACCGCCTGGTCCGTATCGGGGGACTCTACCGCCACCGCTTCGTGCTCCGTGTCGCCCTCCACGGCGGTTCCGTCCGCAGCCACCGTCGCCACGTCGGCCTCGTCAGCCTCCTCGGCTTCGACGGAGACCTCCGGATCGTCGCCGATCACCAGCTCGGCACCACCGTCGTCCTCGAACTCGGCGGCATCGGCAAGGTCGAACGGGATCTGATCGGGGTCCAGGCCCTCATCACCGAACTCCAACGCAGGCTCGGGCACATCGACGGAGTCGGTCTTCGTCTCGTCCATCATCAGGGCACCATGGCCCTTCTCTTGTCCCGCTTCTCGGCGTACATCGCGGCATCGGCCTTGGCGAGGAGATCGTCCAGGCTCATGACGTCTTCACCCACGTACCGGGTCGTACCGATGCTGAGCGAGAGCTGGAACTGTTCTTTCGTATTCTGGTTGAGTTCGCTCAGCTCGTCGCGGAGCCTCCCGACCAGCATGGCCACGTCCTCACTCGACGCCTCCATGGCCAGGACGGCGAACTCATCGCCTCCCATTCGAGCGATGATGTCGGAGCGCCGGAACGTCGCCCGCAGCGTGTCGGCCACGCAGCGCAGCGCGCGATCGCCGACGTGATGCCCTAGGGTGTCATTGATCGTCTTGAAGCGGTCGATGTCGAGGTAGACGAGCGACACGCCCCTGGACGTGCGGCGGGCCAACTTCAGGTACTGTTCGCCCAGGTCCTTGAATCCACGCCTGTTGTAGAGACTGGTCAAGTCGTCGATGAGGGAGAGGCTTCGCAGAGCCGAGAGCAAACGGTGACGCTCGATCGCGTAGCGGACGGAACGTGCCAGCACGTTGGGCTCCGCTTCCCGCATAGACATGCAATCCTGGGCTCCGCCCTGTACCGTCCGGACCGCCAGATCCTCATCGTCATTCTCGGTGAGCACGATGATCGGAATGTGCGGGGCGAAAGCGTCCATCCGCTCGAAGCTCGAGAGCCCCTGGCTGTCGGGGAGATCCGGATCGAGGATCACGGCATCGAAGCCACCAGAGGAAAGGACCTCGAGAGCGGCGGACATCTCACCGACCCACTCTACTTCCGTGGAGTGCCCGGACGCACCCTCGAACGCCTCTCTGAGGGGATCGAGATGCCGCGCCTCGGCCTCCACGAGTAGCACCTTCGTGGTGCGGGGTCCACCATCGTTCATTCTTGGGTCATCCTCCCGATCGCGGGCGTCCGCACGGATCCAGGATCTCGGCGAGAGCCGGGGAACTCGACCAAGTCGTTCCGGGCGAACAGGTTCGGCGGTGGCACCGCCGACCCCCGAACCTCTGCTGCCAAGTTATAGAGACGCTCTCGGCAACGCCAAGACCTTGTCGCTCTCGTCCCACGGCCAGTTGCTCTTAGACCGACGGACGGCCCGCGGGGTTCCGACGGAAACGGCTGGCCCCCAATTTCGCCACGAATCGTCGCAGAACGATCCCCAGGATGGCGCCGAGATGAAGATTTCGCACAAAGACGCCTGGCGGGAACAGTTCGGTCTTGTGGTTGAGCAGACTCCACCAAAAGACGAGCCGTTCTGTATTGCTGTCATAGAGCTCCCGGAACGCGGTATGCTCCCCCTGTCGGGATCGCTCCATCAGCCCGTGCTCTCTCAAAGCGCCTGGCCTCTTGTCTTCCGTCCGTGTTTTCTGTTCCGACTGTTCGACACAACGGTCTCGGGAAGCGTTGCGGGATGGCGACTCCAACCATACGCTTGCTCAGGTGAGCATCACAGAACCCATGCCCTCCGAGTGCCCCCTGCCCCGCCAGAGCCACTCGACCCGAGCCGCGAGCTCCGCATGAAGCGACTCCTCCAAGTGCTGCTGGGCACGCTTGCAGGGCTGATCGTCGCGCTGGCCGTGGTCTGGCCCCGAGGGCAAGGTCCAGCGGTCTCAAAGGGCTTTCAGCCCTACCCGGCCCCGGACTTCACGCTCACGAGCCACACCGGCGACCGTGTTTCACGATCCGATTTCCAGGGTGAAGCGGTGGCCGTCTTCTTTGGATATACGCATTGCCCCGACGTCTGCCCACTCACGCTCGCCAAGCTCGCCGAAGCCAGTGCCGCGATCGCCTGCAGCGTACGCGTCCTCTTCGTGACCGTGGACCCCGAGAGGGACTCGGCGGAGCGTCTGGCCGACTACCTGGGAGCGCTGGATCCGAGCTTAGTCGGCCTCCGCGGCACCGTCGACGAAATCCGCCGCGTGGCGGACTCGTACGGCGTCTACTTTGAACGGAGCGCCGAGGACGAAACCCTTTTCGGCCACTCCGCGCGGACCTTCCTGATCGATCGCGAAGGACGCGTGGCCGAGAGCTTTCTTCACGACGCCTCGACCGAGGAGATCGCCGCCCTTCTGGAGGTCGTTGCTGGGGGACGGTGAAGACGCTGCGCTTGGTCCTCGTCCTGGCATGCTGCGCGGGAACGTGTACAGATGGGCCGGCGGTCGCCCTCGACGTTTCCCTTCGGTTCTCGCCGACTCCCCCGTCCGTCGGTCCGGCCCGCCTCCTTCTCGAGTTGACCGATTCGCTGGGTGGACCCGTCACCGGCGCGTCGCTCCAGATCGAGGCGCGGCCCACCGGGGAGCCCGCGCGGCGGACGATCTCCGCCCGGGCACGGGAGGAGAGTGCGGGACGGTACGTCGTCGATGGCTACGAGTTCGACGTCTCGGGGCGTTGGATTCTGAACATACGAGCCAGGACGATTGAAGGGTCGGAGCTCGCAAGGGACTTCGAGACTGAGGTGTACGGGGGGTCGCCCGGGGCAGGACCAGGCCGATAGCGGGGTCTCCTAGGCCGTCAGTCGGGTGCCCGCTCGGATTCGGTCGGCGCCAATGATGCCTCCGCCTCCGGAGATCGCAGGTCCAGAGGAATCGTGAGGCGGGCTCGAGCTCCCCGGCCGGCGGCGCGGTTCTCCAAGGTCAGAGTCCCGCCGTGCCCTTCCGCGATCTGGCGGCACAACGCCAGACCGATCCCGCTACCTCCCTGCTTCGTCGTGTAGAACGGAACGAAGAGGTTTCCGGTATCGCCCGTGAGTCCCGGCCCCCCGTCCTCGACCATCACGTGCAGTTGATTGCCCACGAGCTTCCAGGACAGCCGCACGCGCCCTTCCGTTTCCAGCGACGCGTCCACGGCGTTCCGAACCAGGTTGATCAGAAGCTGCTCCAACTGATCCGCATCCGCCTGAACGGTCAGATCCGGCCCGGGGTCGACGCCCACTGTTAGACGAGTCTCGACCGCCACGATCCGCCTAACGAGCGAATTCACCTCCACCGGGCCGAGGTGGGGCTCGGGGAGCCTCGCGAGTTGCGCGTACGAGGCCATGAAGCGGCCGAGTGACTCCGCCCTGCTCGAGATGACCTTGAGGCCGCTGTCAACGTCCTCCTCGATCTCGGGCGGGAGCGCCTGGCGCCCCGTGAGGCTCTGCAGGCTCCCCGCGATCGATTTGATGGGCGCCAACGAGTTGTTGATCTCGTGGCTCAGCACCCGGATGATCCTCTTCCAGGCCTGGCGCTCTTCTTCCCTGAGGGCCCGACGGAGGTCCGAGAGCACGATGAGGCGAAGAGGCTGCCCCTCTTGCCGAACGACGGTCCGACGTAGTTCCCAGCGCCCCGTCCCGCCGGGATGGTTGAGCTCGAGGGTTCGGGGCGCAACGCCGTGCAACGTCTCGTGCAGGCGAAGCTCTTCGGCGGACATCCCGATCACGCGCTCGCCCGGCTGGCCGAGCAGCTTCTCCCCCGCCCGGTTGAGCAGTCTGAGAGTCTCGTCTTCGTCGAACGCGAACACGGCGAGATCCACCTCTTCCAGGACCTTGCGCAGGAGCGCCGTGGCCTCGACCGCCCCGAGTCTCTGCTCCCTGAGGACCTCCTCCAGGGCGTTCGCTTCCAGATAGGTAATGGCCAGCGGACCCTTGGTGCTGGCCCCCCGTACCCGGATAGAGAAGTCTCCCTCTCTCAGCGCGGCCAGCATGTTGGAGAGAGTCTGAAGCGGACGAATGACGCGTTCCCGCACCGCATATGTGAACCCGAACCAACTTCCGAAGAGGAACAGGGAGAGGGTCCACTGCAGGCGTGCGGAGTAGGGGCCCAGCCATAAAAAGCCGAGCGCGAGGGCCATTCCGGGCAAACCCGCGAGGAGGACCAGCAACACGATCCGGTAGTCGTGGCGGACCTGCTCCCACCACCGTCTCACGCGGCCCCGCTCATTCCGGCTCGCCGCCCAGGCCGTAGCGCTGAAGGCGTCGGTACAGAGCACTCCGACTCAGCCCGAGCTCGTCGGCCGCCTTGGAGACGTTCCCGTCGTTCCGGCGCAGCGCCCTCTCGATGAG
Source organism: Longimicrobiales bacterium (assembly GCA_965226925.1). Lineage (GTDB taxonomy): Bacteria > Gemmatimonadota > Gemmatimonadetes > Longimicrobiales > Gaopeijiaceae > CBDDCX01. The sequence continues at coordinate 378,407 of CBDDEN010000011.1, forward strand.
GAGCCGCTCGGCCTCGTCCAAGGTGAGGTCCTCCATCTGGGGTTCACCCTCGGCCCGCCTCCGGAGCCCGAGATCCTCCGGGCAGATGCGATCACCCTGAGCCATCAGGATCGCCCGTTCGACCGTGTGCTCCAATTCCCGAACGTTGCCCGGCCACGGCGTTCTCGAGGTTGGCCAGCTCGACATGGAACGTGTAAAGGGCATCCAGATAGGCCCGCTCCGCGTCGGCCGTCGTGCGCTCCGCGTCGAGCAGCACCAGGAAATTGTCCGCACCCAAGCTGTAGCGGGCCCGGGCAAGCTCGAGCTGTTCGCCGGCCACCACACGGTTGCGTTCCTCCACCTGCACCACGTTGTACGCCGTCGCCAGAGCATCGTGGGCCGCGGTGACGGCCGTCCTCAGGCGCAACTCCTCGGCACGGCGGAAGTGGACGGCGTCCTCATAGGCGTTGGCGGCCTGGGACACTTGCCTCTCCCGGGTGAAGCCGTTGAAGAGCGGAATGCTGACGGCGAGTCGCGCCTGGAACGGGATGGTCTGGAAGCTGAACGGAAAGACCCTGTTGGACTGCAGGATCTCATCACGGACATCGTCCGTCAGGGCGAAGCGGGAACAATCCTGGGGAAATCCCGACAACGCAGTGTTGAGCCCCGAAGAGATCCCGTTGAACAGCTCGCAATCCGCCAGATTGCCCAAGGCGCTACGCTCCGCGCCGTTCACGAGAAAATGTCCGTTCTCGATCTCCTGCGTAAAGCCCGACCAGGTGCCGCTCAGCGTCACCGTGGGGAAATAGGAACCCCTCGCCTGCCGGAGGTTGGCCCTGCGGGCCCCTTCGCTCTCGACGAAGGCCTCGAGCGACGGATGTGACTCGAGGGCCCGAGAGATGAGGGCCGTATTGGTCCACGTGGGCTCGAAGACCGCGAACTCGCTGACGAGCTCGACGTCGTGGTCCATGTTGAACCCGATGTTCTCCAGCAGGCGAAACGTCTCTACCCGAAGCGCGGACTCGAACTGGAGCAGGGCCACGGAGTCGCGGCCGAGTTGCACCTGCGCCTGTTTGGCGTCGGTGACGATCGCCGCCTGGGCGTCGACTCGGGCTTGGGCGATCTCGAGGTTCTCGACCGACCGCTCCACCTGACGTTGGGCGACCTCTACCTGGTCTCTGGCACGCAACGCGGTCATGTACTGGAACGTGACCGCCGACTCCATCGCGAACTCGGCGGCGACCGTGCGGGCATGGGCGGCGCTTCGATCGGCCTTGGCGCTTTTGACTCCGAAAACCGTGTTCCCGTCCAGCGTGTATGAAGCCTGAAGCTGATAGTACGATGTGTACAGCGCTCCCTGGTCGACGCCACCCGTGTTGATCGTTCCGATCCTCGAGACGCCGGGGGCCCGGTAGTCTGCCGACCCGAAGGCCGTAACGGTCGGGATGAACAGGTTCGTCACGGCCTCACGCATCGCCCAATCGGTTGCGGCTTCGTCGTTTTGAGTCGCCAGGAAGATCGGATTGTTCTCCCTGGCCAGATCGATGGCACCCTCGAGGGTCAACCTATCTTGACCGAGAGCCATGGTCGCGGTGGCCATCAGGGCCGCAGTTGCCAGGGTCAAGGTCCGCATCGTTTCGCTCATATCGATATCCAGGACTCGAATCAACGTCCTACCTCCGCATTATTTCGTGGAAAGGCGGAAAGGGATTCGACCGGAGCCAGCCAACTTCGCCAACCGCCACTGCCACACCGTGCACCGCACCCTCCGATCGAACCCCAAGACCGCGTTCGATCCCTCCTAACGGAAGCTTCGTGCCAGAAACGGTGATCCCGCGTAATCCGTTGTAGCTCAACTATTTACGGGATACACGAAGACGCGGTCGTCGGTCCTGGATGCTCGCCTGCGGGATCCCGCTTCCCATTAGCGAACACCGGAGGCGAACCCAGGAGGTGCCCCCCTACCCCTCCAGCCTCTCATTGAGGACCGCTCGAAGTCCCTCGAGCTCCTCTTTGGACATACCACGCCCGGCGATCAGGTGGGTGACAAGGCGCACGGTGGACCCCGAGAAGAGCTTCTGGGTGAGGCGGTTCAGATGGCTTACCTGCGCCTCTTCACGCTGGACGAGTGGATGATACCGGTACGCCCTTCCCTCGGGCCGGTGAGCCACGTACCCCTTGTCCTCCAACGTCCGAAGGATCGTGAGGACCGTCGTGTATGCCAACTCGTCCGCCAGCCGCTCGCGCACGTCGGCTACGGTGGCCGAACCGTGATCCCACAGAACGGCCATCACATCGAGCTCACGAGCGGTGAACACCACGTCCTTCAACGTTACCCCCCTTATCTACGATAGAACTAGTAGTAGTCTAGCCGGTCGACATTACCCGGTCAACGAGTCTCCGGCCGACGAAACCGTGGACCCGAAACACCTCGGGCGAGCCGGCGTATGTTGGCCGTCACGCATGGCAGTACCACGTAGAGCGCCGGGAGCCCCATATGCCGCACGTCAGTGGTCGACACGCGATTTTCTCCCTCTTCGTCTGCGGAATGCTGGTCCTGCCCGCCGCGGTCTCCGCGCAGAGCCGGCCATGTGCTGGCGATGAATATCGTCAGTTCGACTTTTGGGTCGGGGGTTGGCGCGTCGAAAACGCTGCGGGTGCGCTCGTAGGGCACGACACCATCCGACGCGTCACGGATTGTTTCCTTCACGAGAGGCGCCCAGCGGCTACGAGGGACAGAGCTTCAACATATTCGACGCCGCCCGTGGAGTGTGGCACCAGAGTTGGGTCGACAACGGAGGGCTCCTGCTCCAGAGTTGGAGGGCTCCTGCTCCAGTTGGACGGCGGGCTCGACGGTGGCAAGATGATCCTCCAAGGTCCGGGTGTCGGTCAGGGTGGCGCCGCCGTCATCAACCGGATCACTTGGTCGGTGGAAGGTGGAGATCCGGATCACGTCAGGCAGCTCTGGGAGACGTCCGCAGACGACGGCAAAACCTGGTCGGTGGGCTTCGACGGACACTACATGCGGGAAGCGGAGAAGAACTAGAAGGCTGTTGAGGGCGGAGGATCAATCGACCCGACAGCCCATCCTGTGCCGGTGCCCCGCGAAGAAACGGTAGCTCCACTCGGCCAGGGGACGCACGAGGGGAACGCGGAATATCCAGACGAGCCGCCGCCCAACCGGCAGGACCCGCATGAGCCGTTCGAACGCCGCTGCCCCGGAGACGGTCGTGCCGTCCGACGCCACGAGCTGGATCGAGGCCTCGAAGCTCTCCTGCGTGATCCAAGGAAAGCGCTCCTTCACACCCGTTCCCTGTGAAGGGACGATGTCGAGAGCGTTCTCGCGGTCCCACCGTCGCAGTCTTTCTGCAAACCGACGGCACACCGAACACTCTCCGTCGAATACGACCGTATAGTCCACCCGGCTGATCCCTCCGCTTCTTCCGATTCCGAAAAGACGTGACCGCTCGATTTGGGCCGAGCCCTGACTGGCCCGCTTCCTGCATATCTTCTTCCTATGCGCGACCTCAGTGTTGCGTTTCCGTCGCGCGCCACGCCAGCCTATCTTGCCGGCGCTTCCAGATGGTCATCACCGAAGAGTGACCGGAGAGAGATGTCCGACACCCAGCCCTTCAGCGAGCTCGAACGGAGACTGGGCTCCGAGCGACTGGAAGTCGACGTACCGTTGGCACCGCTCACCACGTTTCGTGTCGGCGGCCCTGCGGATCGGCTGTTTCGGGCCCACACAGCCGACGATCTCGCCGCCGCCGTCTTGGCCGTTCGCGAGCTGGGAGTCCCCCATTTCTTGCTTGGCAAAGGCGCCAACGTGCTTGTCGGTGACGGCGGCTTTCGGGGCGTGGTGATCCGATGCGAAGTAGGCGGAGTGGACTTCATCGAGTCCGATCTGGTGAGAGCCGGCGCCGGCGTCGAGACCTACCCTGACCTCATCGAGGCCACGGTCGCGCGTGGGTTGGCCGGCCTTCATCACTTCGTCGGAATCCCGAGCACGGTGGGTGGGGCCATCTGGCAGAACCTCCATTTCCTGTCCCCCGCCCCCGAGCGCGAACGCACGATGTTCATCGAAGAGATCGTCGAGATGGCGGACATCCTCACGCAAGAGGGCGAGAGACGCACGGTAGACCGGGAGTACTTCGACTTCGGATACGATCACAGCATCCTACACGATCGAGACGACGTCGTCCTCTCGGTCGACTTTCGCCTCTCGCCTGCGTCCGAGGAAGATCTCCGCCGGATCATGGAGGAGAATCTCGCGTGGCGTAAAGAGCGCCATCCCGACCTCCAGCGCCACCCTAGTGCCGGGTCCATCTTCCAGAAGATCGAGGGCGTCGGGGCGGGACGGCTCATCGATCAATGCGGTCTGAAGGGTCGTGTACACGGCGGGGCACAGATCTATGACGAACACGCCAACATCATCGTGAACGTGGGTGGAGCCACGGCGGCGGACGTGCTGGCACTCATCGACCTTGCTCAGAAGACGGTCGCCCGAGAGCACGGCCTCGAGCTGGTTCCGGAGATCACCTTCGTGGGAGAGTTTTAGAAGGCTTCCGGGCAGGGTGAGGCCGGAAAGCCTACCCCGCAAGCTCGCTGAGGAGATCCGCGTTCAAGTCGTGGCCACCGGGGTGGGTCCTCGTCCGGAACGGTATGTCCATCCCCGCCAATCGAGCCTCTTGCCGCCCATGGCCGTCTTCCGAGACGTGATGGTCTGTCAGGCCACGAGCGAGCACCAGATCCGTCTCCGCCAACCGCCTCGGGCCCCGCTCCCGGTCGAGATCGTCGGGCGGATAGGCGCCCCAACAGACCAGTCTCATCACGGGCCTGTCTCCCGACGTCACCCACCGACAGGCCGTATGCACTCCCTGCGAAAAACCCAGGACGATCAGGCTCTCGGGCGATCCGCCCACCGCGTCGTCTACCTCGTCCATGACCGCGTCGAGATAGCGCACGTAATCGTCGATCTCGCTCAGTCGGTCCTCGCGAGTCATCCAGGTTGACCCGACCGGAGCGTCGGTTCCGTGTTGCCGCGTGCCGTCGTCCAGGTAGAAGCGAGACAGCCCCTCGGGCGCCACGATGAACCGAGTGCCGTCGTCGAGTCCGTGGAAACGACTCAGGAAGCGGCTTGCGAGCTGACGATAACCGTGACAGACGAGCCACACCTGACGCGTGTCGGGCCCGGCCCGGCCCAACGTGAAGTACCGAGCCGTCCTGGCGACCTCGATGTGATGCTCTTCCACGTCGTCTCAAACCCCGATCCAAAGGAACACGGTATAGCTCAAGAAACCCACATGGGAGAGTAGGAAGAGCACGAGTGCGCCGCGCCGCCACCTCCCGCGCTCGAACTTGAGGTTCCAAAAGACGAGGCCGACGGGGAGGAGCAGAAGCCATCCCACGTATGGAAGAAAGTGAGCGGCCAAGCTAGGCAGCGTGTCGAGGAAGACCGAGGGGCTCCGGGACCGTCCCAACCCTGTGAGAAGACCGCGTAGCCCCAAGGGGAAGAGTACGCAGTACTCGGGAATGATGAAGAGCGCATTCACGAAGAACCACATACCCTCCCGACTCTCGATCCAGGGTTCCTCGGAGCCGAGGACCGCATGAGGCCGTTCAAGAAAAGCTGGCATGGAACCGTTCGCGGCTTTCGGCCGTCCTAGAAGGCTGTTGAAGAAGTACAGCGGGTCGCGTTGCGGACGCCACGGCCCCAGGCCCTAGGCGGAGCGACGACGCCATAGCCGTAGCTACGGTTAGGAGCTCCAACAACGCGGGCACCGCGCGAAGCGTGGTCGGGGCCGTGCCACCGCAACCCACGAACACGTAAGCTCATATCAACTCGTCTGTTGGGCACAGGGTGGCTGCGCGGTTGATCCTGCGTCTCTCCTCCTCGCCGTAGCTCGGCTACGACTCGTCGTCGTTCCTTGTCTGAACGCGCGCAAGCACCCTGTGCGCGACCCACTGTACTTCTTCAACAGCCTTCTAATGGTGTAGAGTCCCGGCGGTTCCGTGAGGGTTCGCCTGGTAGCGCCGAAAGGTGTCAGTGCTTCGATGGCCCTGCAACCACCGCGGTACCCGACGGCTTCTTGGATCGACCGCGGGGTCACGCTATGCTGAACATCATCATGAACCACCCGAAAGTGACCGCAATGAGCCCGAGATCGGCCGCAGCGGCCATCCTTTCCCTAGGACTTTTCATTCCCGGCTCGGTCCGAGGGCAGGTGCCGGATTCGCTCGTTCAAGCTTCGGATTCCCTCAGGCAAGCGCCGGACTCCCTCAGACAAGCGCCGGACTCGTCCGGTAGCACCACGGTTTCTGTCGCCGAGTCGGGCGAAAACCCCTTTGCGGATTTCGAGACCCACTTTCTGGCTAATGGGCTCAAGGTCTGGTTCAAGAGCATGCCGGACGCCCCCAACGTGTCCGTCAGCGTCGCCGTGCCATTCGGCTCACACTCGGACCCGCGTGGTAAGGAGGGCCTGGCCCACTTTACGGAGCATATGCTCTTCTCGGACCACGAGGATCGATCCGAGCAGGAGGTCAAGGACGCGATCGAGGGGCTCGGCGGACGGCGTAACGGATTCACGACGCCGGACCACACATGGTACTACGCCACCATAGGCAAGGAGCACGGGCTGTTCGCCATCGAGTGGCTCTCCGGCATCGTCTCTCCCCACACCATGGACCCCGACGTGGTGGAGAGGAATCGACAGCCCATCGCCATCGAAACGAACGCCAGGCCGCGCGAGGTGTTCGAGCGTGTCTGGGCATTCCTGAATCCCTCGCTGCTCATGCCTCCGGACTTCTGGCAGCGAGAGTTCGGCATGGACACGCGGGGCCTGAAGCCGCTGGACCGCTGGGGCACGCTGCATCGAATCACACCCGAGGACCTGCGTGGTTTCTACGACACATACTACGTACCGGCTGCCATGACCCTCACCATCGTCGGGGACCTGGACCGGGACGAGGCGATGGCGATGGCGGAGAATACGTTCGGCGCGCTTCCACGACGTGCCGTGCCTCCCCGCGAGATCGCGATCACAGACCCGAACAGAATGAGGGCCACCTACTCGTGGGGTTTCCCCTCGAACGTTCGGTACACGGCTCGGTACAAGTTCTTCCATCCGAGCGCCGAGGACGAGCTCATGATCCTCTTCGCCCGGGACCTGCTCGATCGACGCCTCAATCAACGGTTGCGGTACGGGGAGCAGAAGGCGGTCTACAGCTTGCAGGTGGAGTCCTCGAAGCGCGGACCCGCGGTCTTTCTCCAGGTGAGGGGTGCGATCGACGCCGACGAGTACGATTTCGCGCTCGGGGTGATCGAGGAGGAAATCGAATCGCTTCGGACCGGAGCGCTGGACCCCGACGCGTTCGAGGCGGACCGGACCGCGGTCATCGAGCGCCTCCGCAGTGGAAACCAGACGTCGGAGGCCTTGAACTTCTGGGTGTATCGGAACTTCTACGATCCGGACACATACTCCGATTTCCCGGACGTGCTGGGATTCTACGAGGGCGTCAGCCAGGAGCAGGTCGCCTCCTTCGCCGAGCGGAATCTCGTGGCAGAGCGACAGGTCCTGTCGGTGATTCGCATCCATCCCCTCAGCCAGGAACTCATGGTGCTGGCTCTCCTGGTCCTGGTGTGGGCAGCGGTTCGTGTCGTGGGGTGGGGGCTCACCACTTCGATCACCATGAGCGACATCCGGTACGTGGCACGTTTTAGGGTGCCTATCGTCTTCAGGATTGCGGCGCTCGTGGTGGGCGGCGGAGTGGGGTTGATTCTGGCCCGACTGACCTTCTTCGGCCTCCAGTGGATCACGCTCGCATATGTGGCGACGGTGGACGACTACACCATCCAGGTGGGCAGCTACGCCCTGATGCTCATCTCGGTGCTGGCGCTGTTCCTGGTCTATCTCTCACGTCTTCCCAAGAAACTGTTGGTCTTCCCCGATCACCTGCGGGTCAAGTCCCTCGCCTATCGCTCACGCATCTTCAAGCCCGAAGATCTAGAGGAGATCTCGCTCCGCCGCTTTCATAAGGTCTGGCTCAGCAGCGATCTTCCGATGCTTCCCCATGACCCTGGGATTGCTCCGTCCCGGTATCTACCTGCGGCCTGCGAGGGGGCGGGCGTACTTCTTCCGCTCCCGGAACAGCAACGAGCTCATCGAGGTGTTGGGCGCTTGGCGGGGTGAGCCAATCACGACCGCCATACCCGAACGAAGAGATGAGGCCGGTTCGGAGCGAGCGGGCGACGGGACTTCGGGGTCCCGGAGCCGCTCAGCCCCCCAGGTGCCTGCCCGGACGACCCCCTCCGGCTCCGCTCCGCCTGCACCGCTCGCCACCGAGGCTTCGAGGAAGGTGACACACAAGCCGTCCGTTCAGGCGGAGCCCGATCCGTCCTCCGTAGAGGAGAGTCTCGACGACATCGACTACGACAGCATCGGATTGACCGACGCCGAGATGGAAGAACTCCTCGGCGAGACCAGGCGGGATGACGATAGGGCCTGAGCGACCCTAGGCTCCGACCTCCACCCCTTCGTCGACGTGGAGCCTCGTCAGGTCCCGGGCGAACCGGACGCGTACTCGCACCAGCAGGAACAACGAGACCGCTGCGAGCCCGGCGGCCATCCCCCACCACAGCCCCAGCGGGCCGAGATCAGCCCGAAAGCCGAGGTAGAGGCTGATCGGCAAGCCGATGAGCCAGAAACCCAGCAGGTTCACCACCATGGGTGCCAGCGTGTCACCGACTCCCCGTAGCGCACCCGATGCGACGGCCTGGAGTCCGTCGAACACCTGGAAGATGCCCGCCACGGGAATGAGCGTAGCCGCCAGACCCACGACCACCACGTCCGTGCTGTAGATGCGGGCCAGCACATCTGGAATGCTCAGGAACGTGATACCGAAAAAGACCATCATGCCCCCGACGAAGAGGAGGCCCGCCCCGGCCGACCGCCGAGCTTTCGCCGGATCCCCCGCCCCGACCGCCTGACCCACCAGAACGGCGGCCGCCTGAGTGACGCCGACCGCAGCCATGAAAGTGAGGCTCGCGAGGTTGATGGCGACCTGGTGGCTCGCCATGGGGATCGTGCCCAACCACCCCATCGCGATTCCAATGACTCCGAAGACCCCGAATTCGAGTAGGAACTGCGCCCCGATGGGAGCCCCGATGCGGAACATCCGGAGCAGCGGCGCGAACGCCATCGCCCCGGGGCGCAGTGGCCAGAAGTAGGGGCGTAGCACGGGCCAGCCCACACCCAACAGCGCCAGGAGCATGACCCAGCGGCTCAGCGTCGTGGCCCATCCCGATCCCACTGCACCCAGAGCCGGAAAGCCGAGATTTCCGAAGATCAGCACCCAGTTGAAGAGGACGTTCGCGAGGTTGGCCACCAGGATGACGAGCACGATGGGAGCGACCCGGCCCATGGACTGCAGGCTCTGGCGCAGCACGATGAAGCCGTAGAAGGGCAACACCCCGGGAATCGAAACCAGGGCGTACTCCGCGGCTATCGGTATCACGTCTGGAGGTTGCCGCAGGAATGTGAGAAACGGCAGCCCAGGAGTCAGCAGCAGCGAAGTGAAGAGCGACAGGATGGCGGTCATTACGAACCCGCGCTGGATCCCTCGCGCGATCCCCGTGCGGTCGCCGGCCCCAAAGGCCTGGGATATCACGGGATCCAAGGCCAAGAGCGTGCCGAGCCCGAAGCTCGCGGTGAGGAAGAAGAACAGGTTGCCCAAGGCGACAGCCGCGAGGTCGCGAGCCGAAACGTGCCCGACCATCACCGTGTCCACCGCCCCCATCATCACGACTCCCACCTGGACCGCGGCGACGGGCATGGCCAGACGGATCAGGGAAGCGAAGTCGGCCTTCACGGGGATCATCTGGCGAACGACACGCATGGGCACGCAGGAATCGGGGGTGGCACTGGACATGAAGAGGACCTCGACGGAGCCCAAAGCGCCGACGAGGTCCGAAAAGGATAACACTTTTGCCCTGGGCGGAGCGTGATCGCCGGGTGGCTACCTCGGTACCCGGGCGGCTCCTACGGTGTCCCTCCTCCCGGGGTTCGCTACACTACTCGTCGCTGCGACGAGGACGCGCCACCAACTCACCCCCACACTTCGGACAGACGCGCTTCATCGCTTCCGTACACGCCGGACAGAACGTGCATTCGTAACTGCAATCTGAGCCTCGTCGCCGTGGCCGAGCGGGGCCTGGCAACGCTCACAGCTACTACGCATCTCGAGGGTCATTTCGTCCGGTTCCGTATCGTGGTCTTCGTCTCTGGGGGGTACACCTAACCACGCCGGATCGGTCGGGCCCCCGTGACGCGAGTCGTTGTCAGGTCCTATCTTGCCGCTAGTGAAGTGTAGCAGAAGTCTGGTAGCCTCCGAGGGCGCGGACCGCGCCCGCAGATCAAGGCGCGACGACGAGGAATAGCACCGCTATTTCGATGAGGAGCAACGCCGAGCTGCGGGATGCGGACGCGTGCGAATGGCAGCATGACTTCTGCTACGCCTCACTAGGATGGCGTCGGTCCGTCCCGCGACCCGAGGTTGCCCAGGAGGCGAATGTAATGTCGGATACGAGGGCAGAGTCGCCGGGGGACCGCCTCAATCAACTCTGGAATCGATGCTCCGCCTTCCCGGGTGGACGATGGGTGTTCAGCAGGCTTCTGCGTTTCATGGTCCCGTACAGCGGATCCATCGGTGCACGGGTCGAGGCACTGCAGCCCGGTTACGCCCGTCTTTCGCTCAAGGACAGACGTCGGGTCCGAAACCACCTCCGGTCGGTTCACGCGGTGGCTCTGGTCAACCTGGGGGAGCTGGCCAGCGGACTGGCAATGCTCACCGGACTTCCCTCCACGGTGCGGGGCATCGTAACCGGAATCTCGGTCGAGTACCTGAAGAAGGCGCGCGGAACGCTCGTTGCAGAATGTCGCTGCGATCCGCCACACGTCACCGAGAACACCGACTACACGGTGACGGCCGAGGTTCTGGATGCCGCGGGCGACGCGGTGGCCAGGGTGTCCGTCATCTGGCGATTGGGACCGGTCAAGTGACAGAGGGGGCGCCCGAGGTCGCGACCCGCCTGACCTCCGACGCCGCAGTCCGGGTGCCCATCATCTGCGGTGCCATGTACCCCTGTTCCAACCCGGAACTCGTCGCGGCGGCCTCGGAGGCGGGAGCGCTGGGCGTGCTCCAGCCCATATCCCTCACCTACGTGCACGGCTACGAGTTCCGAGCGGGCATCCACAGAATCCGGTCGCTCACCGCACGCCCCATCGGCATGAACGCCCTGATCGAACAGTCCTCGAAGACGTACCGGCGCCGGATGGAGGAGTGGATCGAAGTGGCCCTGGAAGAGGGCGTGCGCTTCTTCGTGACTTCCCTGGGCAAGCCGGACTGGGTGGTGCGGGCCGTCGAGCCCTTCGGGGGACGGGTCTACCACGACGTCACCGAGAGGAAGTGGGCACAGAAAGGCCTGGACTGTGGCGTCCACGGGCTCATCGGCGTGAATAGCCGAGCCGGAGGGCACGCAGGCGATCTGGACACGAGGGCGCTGTATGACGACCTGGGTGACCTGGGACTTCCCGTCGTCTGTGCCGGAGGCGTTGGCACCGAGCGAGAGTTCGTGGAGGCCCTCCGATTGGGTTACGCCGGCGTACAGATGGGCACGCGATTCATCGCCACGGACGAGTGCACGGCCTCCGACGAATACAAGCAAGCCATCGTCGACTCGGACGAAGAAGATATCGTGCATAGCGAACGCCTCACCGGCGTGCCGGTGGCGGTGATCAACACTCCGTTCGTGGCTCGGGTGGGCCTCAAGGCGGGGCCGCTGGCCCGGTGGATGCTCAGGGGTCGCCGAACCAAGCACTGGATGCGCACGCTCTACGCCATACGTTCCCTCTGGCAACTGCGGCGGTCCTTGCGCGCGACCAGTGGGCGTGGCGATTACTGGCAGGCCGGACGGAGCGTCGCCGGCGTGCGGAGTGTCGAAGGCGTCGACTCCGTCGTGCGCCGGTTCGCCCAAGCCGCCCGTTCGCCCGGTCTATCCGGCTCGGGCGGATAGATTGACCAACGAATTCAACGTCCGGATCGGGAGAACACATATGCTACGACGCGTCCTTTGCCTCACTGCCCTCTTCCTCCTCCAGCCCGGTGTCACTCAGGCCCAGGAGGCTCGCCGACGCTGGGAGCGGATGGCTCAGATCCGGCAGGACAAGTTCGACCTGGTCCTCCCGGAGGCGATGCGCGGAAACGATATCGACATGTGGATCACGGTCATGCGCGAAGGCCATCTCGATCCGCCTCATGAGGATCTGGGTCGAGGCTACGTGGGGTCCACCGCCTACTACGTCTTCACGGACCGGGGGGGCGATCGAATCGAGCGAGTGGCGCTCGGAGTCGGGGGGTACCTGCTCGAGCAGAACGGCGCCTACGACATGGTCACCGGGAGATTCGACCTTCGCGAATTCGTGCAGGAACGGGACCCGCAGCGGATCGGCGTAAACATATCCGATGCCATCGGAGGGGCCGACGGCCTGTCCCACACCTCGTACGGAAAGCTGGTTGAGACCCTGGGCGAGCCCTACGCCTCGCGTCTGGTCTCGGCCGAGAAGCTCATCTCCGACTTCCGGTCGCGGCGAGTCGCGTCGGAGATCGTCGCCTTCGGTCAGGCCGGGGAGATGTCCCGCGAGATCGCGGAACGCGCCTTCTCGAACGAGGTCATCACGCCGGGTGTCACGACCCTGGAAGACGTGGCCTGGTGGATGCAGGACCAACTCCTGGAGCGGGGTCTCGGCTCGTCGTTCGACATGCCTTCCGTGTACATCACCGGACCCTCCGGGGTCGAAGCCACATCGTCCGACCGCATCATCCAGCGGGGAGACCTGATGATGATCGATTGGGGGGTCGGCTACCTCAACTTCTACACTGACATGAAGCGCACCGCCTACGTGCTCCGCGAGGGCGAGACCGAGGCCCCCGCGAGTCTCCAGCACGCCTTCGACCGGGGCGTCGAGGCGCGGACGGTCATCAAGAACACCATCCGACCGGGACTGACCGCCCAGGATAACTTCGATTTCATTCTCGAAAGCCCTGTCCGGGGCAGGGTTCAGCATCATGGAGACCTTCAATCAGCCTTCGGATGATCCGGCGGTGACCGACATCATGACCGGGAACCACTCGGTGGGGAATCTCGGGCACGGTCTCGGACCGTCCATCGCTTGGTTCAACCCGGTGCGCATGACTTACGAGGTGGTGCCGGGCAACCTGTTCTCCATCGAGCTCTTCGCCTACACGAGCATCCCGGAGTGGGGCGGAGCCAAAGCACGGATCCCCCTGGAGGACGACGCGATCGTGACGGCACGCGGAGTCGAGTGGCTGTACCCCGTGAACTCCAGAATCCTGTTCATCAAGTGAGTCGACCCATCGTGAGATACCCCATGAGGCACACCATGAAGAAGTCGCGTTCCGCGTCAACGTTGGTGGCGACGTTTTTCGCCGTCGTCGCCCTCACGCTCCGGCCGGCCGGCGGCCTCGCCCAGGACGGGCTCAAGGTGCATATCTCGGCCGACATGGAGGGAGTGGTGGGTGCGGTCACCAGCGATCAGCTCGGCCCTTCAGGGTTCGAGTACCAACGCTTCCGCGAGTTCATGACCAACGAGGTCAACGCGGCGATCGCCGCAGCCAAGGCGGCCGGAGCCACGGAAATCGTGGTGGCGGACTCCCATGGTAACGGCGAGAACCTGCTCATCGAAAAGCTGCCGAGCGACGTCACTCTGGTCCGCTCGTGGCCGCGCCGGCTCGGAATGATGCACGGCATCGACGAGACGTTCGACGCGGCCATCTTCATCGGCTATCACTCGAGCACCACCAATCCGCGGGGCGTGCGGGCGCACACCATGTCGAGCGCCAACTACGCCGCCGTGAGGATCAACGGGATCGCGATGCCGGAGGCCGGCATCAACGCCGCGCTCGCCGGCCACTTCGGAGTGCCGGTTGTCATGATCTCGGGAGACGACGCCATCGTCGAAGAGGCACAGACGCTCATCGGTGCCATGGAGGGCGCCGTCGTGAAGTGGAGCAATGGCTTCCACTCCGCACGCACCATCATGCCGGAAGCTTCCTACGCGCTGATCGGTGAGAAGGTCAGGCGAGGTCTACAGCGCCTCGACGAGTTCGAGCCCTACCGGTTCGAGGGCCCCATCGAGGTGGAGTTGACGTTCAGGAGCTACTTGCCCGCCGAAGTGTTGAGCTATCTCCCCACCGTCGAGCGTGTGGACGCCCACACCGTCGGTTTCGTGGCGCAGGACATGGTGGAGGTCGTCACCTTCTTCCAGTTCGTGGGGGAGTTCAACAGTGGGCTGACACCCTAGACGGGGCGCGCCAACCACCGGGTCCAGGCAGCTCAGACCTGACGAGGCTCGGTCTCTCCCTGCGAATCGACCGCAGGATCACGCTCGCCGTCGGGCAACATCCCTGCGTCCGCTAGGACGGCCCGCGCGCGCTGCTCGTCCTCGACGCGGACCACCACTCGCGCGGGGTTCACGAACGCCAGGCCCACGTCCATCCCTCCAGCGTCGTCGATGAAGAGCGCTGAAGGGACCCCGGCGTCTTCCAGGTATCCGTGGGCGAGCTCCGCCTCGTGACGGTAGTGAAAGCGCGCCACGATCGTTGTGGGGATACGCGCCCGACTCACGAGGCTGCGCCTTCACGATCCGATTCGGACCGGGGTCGTTTCTGCGTCTCCATCCGTGTCACCGGTCCTATCCTGGGAACAGCGATTCGTCGATCGCCGGCACGAGCCTGACCGCGTTCTGATAGTAGATCTTCCGGAGCACGTCGTCCGGCAGATCGAGTCCGTACATCTGCCAGAAAGCGTGATACTTCCGATAGTAATCGAAGTAGTCGTCATCCGTCTCGAAGACCTGGAAGTAGGTATAGAACTCCTCTTGGTTGTAGGAGTCCTTTCCCATCAGGACCCGGTCCTGATACTTCTCGAGCCACTTGGCCCCGAATCGGGGCTGCCTGCCCATCTCGTAAATGACCGCGCCCAATCCGACGTTCATGTTGGGAATCTCGTCGAGAAGCGCGCCCAACCGCCCCAGGTCGTGGCCGAGCCAGCTCATGTGCGCCGAAATGAACGTCGTGTTCGGGTGACGTCGGAACATGTCGTGCTGCTCGCCGATGATCGTCTCGAACGGTGCGCTCTTCCCGGGAGGCTGAATGCGACCGGGTCGCAGCTTGAGCTCGAGCCAACGCTCGTTGAAACGATCGTGAGGCTGCCAGAACTCGGCGGGATCGGCGGAGTGGATCAGGACGGGGATTCCCAGCTCGCCGGCCTTGTCCCATACGGGCGCCAGGCGTGGATCGTCGACAGGAATCCTTTTTCCGTCGGTATCGAGAGCCGAGAGGCCGAGGTTCTTGAAGATCTTGAGGCCAGCCGCCCCGCTGCGTACGTCCTGCTCGAGCTGGGCCGCGGCCCGCTCTCCCCACTCCGGGTCACCGACACCCTGAAAGCTCACATTGGCGAAGAACACGAACCGGCCCGCATGGTCTCGTGTCATGTTCTCGAGCCCCGACACCAAGGCGTCTCCACTCCCGCCTGAGAGGTTCACCATTACGGCCATGTTGAGCTCGTCCATCTCCGCCACGAGTCGAGCCACGTCGGCAGCCGACATGCTCGTGGCTCTCTGATGACCATGGATATCGACGAATGGGAAACGCGCACGAGTCAGCGGATGTTCGCAAACGACCAGCGTCTTTCGGGGCTCGTACTCCTCGATGGTCGGATCCTGGGCCACGAGCGGGGCAAGGCTCCCAAACGCGGAAATCGAGGCGCCGGCGAGCAGCGCACCCGCAAGTAGAGAAGTGTTGAACCGCATTCGGCATGCTCCCTGGTCAGACTCTGTCCGTGGCCGGATCCGCCAAGCGTAGCCGCGCGTAATCATGGTATCCACAATGGGACCCCGTACCCACCCCGACAGTTTCTTGGCGGGGTCATCGCACCGCCGGGATGCCCTCATGGCGGATCCGCGTCACCATCCCAGACGAGGTGGTGGATTCCGTTCCTGCCGGAGCGCTTCACGGCGTACATTGCCTCGTCGGCGATCCGCAGCGCCTCTCGACTCGACTCGACCGCAACCTCGAAGGTCACGACTCCGATGCTGAAGGTCACGGGCCAACCGCCCTTCTCCATGGCCGTGACCAGATTTCGTTCCAGCTTCTCCAGCACCGAGCCGGACGGGCCCCCGGTCGTCTCCGGGAGGAGGGCGGCGAACTCGTCGCCGCCGAGGCGACCCAGGACATCGGTCTGGCGTGTGCCGGATCGTAGCGTGTCGGCGACCCTGCTCAGCACCTCGTCGCCGGCGTCGTGTCCCTCCAGGTCGTTTACCGCCTTGAAGTGGTCAAGGTCGATGTAGGCCAGCGTGAAGGCTCGGCCGTAGCGGGAGGACCGGGCCAACTCGGCGTCGAGCTTGGAGATGAAGGAGCCTCGGTTCAGCAACCGAGTGAGGGTGTCCGTAGCGGCGAAGCTGGCTTCCTCCCTCAGGTGTCTCACGAGAGTGACGGCGAGCCACGCCACCACCAGAAGCAGAAGCGCAACGGCAGCGATGTTCCAGAGGATTGGACCCGGATCTTGCGTTCCCGACAGAAATGGTACGCCGACCACGGTCAGGGCGGCCAGCACGGCGAGAGCGTAGGCAACGGCGGGGCGCGCCAACCATGCGGCCAGGGCGACCGGCCCCGCGTAGAGAGGCAGAAGCGAGAACTTCGGACCCACCACAAAGTCCAGGACTCCCAGGACGATGACGAGCCCGACGACGGCCCTCCCAGCTCTTCGTTCTGGCCAGCCTCCCAGGGCTTCCCGGACTCGATTCTTGAGGTCCCCGGGGGGACCTAGAGGTTGTCCCTCAGCCACTGGTTTTCGCACCGGACGTCCTGCCACGCCGCCTCCCGGCTGGACTCGAGCACGAAGATCCCATCGTCCGGATCGAGAAGCTCCCAGAGCCGATCCCGTATGTCCGCAGCGGAGTCGTCGGTGACCACGGCCCAGGTGTGCTCGAGAATCTGGGCATTCGCGGGATACGACTTGATCTCGGTGAAGAAGTCGATATAGGCAACTCTGGGCTGTTTGAGCTCATAAGAAATGATGTAGCACCGCATGCGTGACCCCTACCACTCCCTCCGATGAGAGGCACCCGATCCGACGTTGCACGCCGAACGGAGTGCCAACGTCACTCGAGCACCGGAATCGCCGACCCTCAGGCTCCCCAAGATCCTACTGAGGTCCGACCTTCGCCAGTCCAGACATCTCTCGGGCGAGCAGGTGGACCTCGGTGAGTTTCCAGTGGGAACGGATACAAAATACAGCAACCAGCATGAGTGCCAACGTCACTACCAAATCCCCGAGGTTCAGCCGATCCGATGGTCGCATGAGTTGGAGGGCTCTCGTCACAAACAGATAGCCTCCGAACAGGTAAGGGACGAGGCTGCCCCGGTGGATCAGGCCGGACCACGGACGCTTCGTCCCGATCACCCGGTTCACCGCCTCAGTACCGTAGGCGACCATCGAGGCGGCCGACAACAGAGCCCCGAGAAAGACAACGAGGTAATCCGCGCTACCGAAGCCGAATCGAACACTCTGGACCAGCCCGTAGACTGCGAGCAGCGCCAACGAGGGAAGAGCACGTCCGATCCTGGCGGCGGCCAGACGTTCCACGGCACGAGCCACTTCCCCGCCTCCGGGGCTCATCTGTGTTGCGGCATCGTCCATGTAGAATGATCGTCCGTCGCAGAATCGGGCGCCAGACAATCCGTTCGGGGGAGCATCCTGTGCGGTCGATGCGTGGGAACGGATCGGCCGCACTGGAGGTCTTGCTTCTGGAGGCTTCGACTGCGGTTGGGCGGCCTGGCACGGCAACATCGATTGCCCGTACTGCAACAGCTCCCTAAAGGCCCTTCGCTACGACCTCTCGTGGTGGGTCTACCCGCACATCGATCCGGCGTCGGGCAACCCGACCGTTCAGGTGCCATGTCCACGCTGCGATCCGTGGGCACCGGAGAAGGTCTACCACATCGACGGGCCGGAGGCGCAGAACGTGCTTCGGCGGGTGCTTGCTTACCAACACATCGAGGGCGCCGCCGAGACCACGATCAAGGACGCGGCCCACCTCATCGAGAGCGAGGGGTCTCCCGAGGCCTTCAAGATGCGGGTCAGCCGCGAACGAAAGTCGCTTTGGGGCATGGGAAAGCCGCAGTCATCTACTCCTCGGTCGGCGATCCTTCCAGCAGGCCCTCCAACGGCAATTCCTCCGCCCCGTTCTCGGTGCAGATGGCGTAGCTGCTCTCCCGGGTCCCATACAGGGCCACCCCCGCGTACTCGCCCTTCTTGTTCAGGATGAAGAACCGGACATCGAAAGCCGGAAGACCCCGGCTGTTCAAGAGTCTCTCTTCGACGGTGTTCTCCTTGATTCGTATCAAGGCCACCATGCCGGCGTCCTTCGGGCTCATGCCGTGCCTCATGCTCTCGACGATGAGGAAGGACGACAGGTTGAACAGGTTGGCCTCTCCCCGCCCCGTAGATCCGGCAGACCCGACTTCTCCGTCCACGTAGAGCCCGGCGCCCAGGATGGGGGAGTCGCCTGCCCGGCCGGGGATCTTCCAAGAGAGGCCCGACGTGGTGGTGACCCCACAGATTTCACCCCGGGGCGAAATCCCGTTCGAGTTGGTCGTGCCCCAGAAGCTGTGCACCGATATGAGTCCCTCGCGGACCATCTCGAGTCCGGCATCGTAGAAGGCACGCGCCCGGGCCCTCTCGGCCTCCGGCGACCGGGCAGCGGACTCGGAGCCGCCTCTTTCCCGACGGCCGGGGCTTCGCCGATCGGGATCCAGGAAGTGAGACGGATCGACACGACGCTTCCAGTTCAGCCACAGAGCCCGGGACTTGTCGGTGTTCAGATCGTCTTCCACGGCCATCCCCAGTTGCCGCGCGAACTGCCGTGCGCCGTTCCCCACGAGCAAGTGGTGGTCGGTGAGTTCCATGACCGCCTTCGCCACCAGGGAAGGAGTCCGCACACCCTCGATGGCCGCGACCCCGCCGGCCCACTTCCTGGGCCCGTGCATGCAGCAGGCATCGAGCTGCACGACACCGTCCGCGTTGGGGAGGCCCCCGTAACCGATCCCGGATTCTTCCGGATCCAACTCGGGGATGTTGACGCCCGCGATGAGGGCGTCCAGCACGTCTTCCCCACGGGTAATCCCCCCGAAGGCTCGCTCGACACTGCTCTGGGGTCCACCGTTCTTGTATCGGATGCCGCTGAGGTCGCACACGACCACGGGACGGATCAGCTGGGGAGTGTAAACGACCGGAGCCTCAACGACGGATCGGCCGGTGATCGTCTCCTCCGCGACGACCGGAACGGCGGCACCCGCTGCGACCCCGAGAGTCGCGGTCTGAACGAACTGACGACGGTTCATGCGCTCGGACATCATGGTGCTCACCCTTCTGTGGTGTCGAGAAGGAATCGGTGCGCCCCCCGGCGGATCACGCGTCGGTCTTGGCGAGACTGCGCGCCCGCTCCCAAACCGAGTCGAACATCGACTCGGTAAGCTTGCCCGTAAAGGTATTCTGCTGGCTCGGATGGTACGACCCGAGCACGGTGACCTCCCCGACGCCGACCTCGACGCCGTGGCTGAACTTCGGCCGCGGGCGCGGAACGGGCAGTCCGCGACTCCGGAGAATCCGCAGCACCTGGGCGAACGCGACCCCCCCCAGCGTCACGATGACCGTCAAATCGGCCAAGGCGTCGAGCTCCCGCTCCAGGAAGGGGAGACACGAGTCACGCTCGTCGGGGGTCGGGCGATTGTCCGGGGGCGCGCACCGCACGGCGGCCGTGATGTAGGCCCCGGAAAGCGTCAGACCATCGTCGGCGGTACGGCCGTCCGGCCGGCTCGCGAAGCCCGCGCGATGTAGAGCCCGAAACAACCAGTCCCCGGAGCGATCCCCGGTGAACATCCGACCCGTGCGGTTGGCCCCGTGAGCCGCCGGGGCAAGCCCCACGACGAGGACGCGGGCGCCGGGGTCGCCGAAGGACGGCACGGGCCGGCCCCAATACGCGTCATCCGAGTAGGCGGCCCGCTTGGCCCGGGACACATCCCGGCACCATTGGACGAGACGAGCGCACCGAGTGCACCCGACGACTTCGACGTTCAGCGCTGCGAGCCGGGCCGCGCGCTCACGCATGACCCCGAAGCCTAGTGTCCGTGTCCCTCTTCGGCGCCCCCCTTGAAGGAGAACATGATGTGCGCCGACGGCTTTCCGGGGAACATGATCCAGGGGCCTCCCTGGTTCGGCTCTGGGCTGAGGCCCGTGCTCTCGGCGGTCGCGAACGGGATGTACGCGGCGTGCACGTGCTGTGCGTCTTCCATGTGAAGCGTGTGCGGATCGAAGTGGTCCGGCTGCCCCCAGAGGTTATAGACCATGGCCGCACCGTCGGGCATCGGGGTCTTGCCCTCGTCGACCTCCGCCCATCTCCGCATCTGGCGCTCCTGGCCCTGTAATCCCATGGCCGACAACTCGCGGCCGCGCTGCATGAACGGCTCCAGCGACACATGGTAACAGGCCGAGGCGAAACCCTCGTCACCGGGCTTGTCGGCGAGGCAGATCAACTCGTTGGTCCCTGCCCGCACCGTCCAAAGCGCCCCGTCGTCGCCATACGCGCGTACCGCGGCCCCGGCTCTGTAACCCGCGGGTGCGGCTGCCACGGTCTGGGCGATGAGGACCTCGGCCGAGACTTCCTGGGCCTCGACTCGGCCCGAGGCCACGACCATCAGACCCAACGTCAACAGCGCGATCCAGTTCTTCATGACGCTCTCCAATAGTCCAACTCGTCCCGTTCGCTGATCGAGCTCGTGCTGCCAGCCGATCGAACTCGTCTCGTCCGCAGGGAAAACTAGCACAACCGATGTCAGGCTTCACTCCCCCAGGGCCTGATGAAGTCCTCCGCGTCGATACCCAGACCGTCCGCGATCCGAGTGATGTAGTTGAAGTAGGCAACCACCTGGGTGGCGTCGTGAATGGCTACGTCGTCGAAGCCGAAGGAGCGTAAGTGGTCGAGATGCTCGGGCCTGACGCTCCCCTGCTCACGTGTCAGGCGGACGGCATGGGCGCAGAGTGCTCGGTCGGCCTCCGACAGCGGCGCGCTGGCCCAATCGCGGACCACCGCGTGGACGAAGGCATCGGCCTCCTCGTCGGTGGCGAACGTCCCCTGGACCTCTTCCCGGAGGTCGTGCGACGTGCGCCATCGTTCAGTACCGACACCCGAGTTCGGCCGAGACCACCGTGGCGAGCATCTCTCGCTGGATCCTCGACAGCGGAGACGCGCCCATCATGACGGTCCCGTAGAGCCGCATACTGGCGTCCAGCGTCGGCGGATTCGGACTCATGATGCGAAGGATGTTCCAGACTCGTCCGGCCCTTTTCAGCGCCGCGTCGTACTGCCTCTTGAGAACCCCGGTGGCCTGCGACACAGGTGTGAGTCGAATCCAAGCCATGTCGTTCGCCTATTCTGAAGGGAATCCGGCGGAGGCCAGGACGGCCTCGGCTTGCTTCAGGTGCCGTTTGTTGTGCTCCACCATGAGGCGAAGGGCGTCCCCCAGCCGGAAGCGGAGCAGGTCACTGGCCGGGGACGAGACCTTGGTCCGTTGGAGGTCCACTCCCCGGCACCTGTCGATCGCGGATACGATGTCCCGCTGTTGCTCGACGAACCGGCCCACGAGTCCCGTCTCGACCGTCCCGCCGGGCTCGACTGCGGCGGGCTTGAACAGCCTCGTTGTCTTCAACCGACGAGGCGAATCCGGACCCAACCACCGAACGAACCTGCTCGCGATCGGTCCGCTCTCGAACCCGACACCCGGGACGGATGGGAACCTGGACCCGGCTAGGCTCCGGTCGATGCTCTCCAGATAGAGGCCATGAGCCCTCACGAGATGGTCAAGGCACTCTCCGGCACTCCAGGATTCCGGAGCAGGTCGCCAACCCAACTGTTCCGGCGACAGGGCGGCAAAGCGGGTCGCAGCCCGCTGCGCCACGACTTCGCACTCTCCGGCAAGTCCGGAAAGGTAGTCGGAAGCCGACTCCCACCCGCCCACTACGTGCCCCACCGGGGAGTCTCCGGCCTACGGCCACTCAGCGCGGCCGCCTGGTACCGGTAGTATCCGTAAAGGAGCACGGAACCGGACAGCAGCACATTGAGCAGGGAGGTCTGATCGAAGGGACCTTCCAGTCGTCCCCCGCTCAGGATGGCATCGGGCATGTTCCAGATCGGCAGCAGGATGGAGAGCATCAGAATCAGGAGGTTCGTTGCGCTTTCCCCCATCCCGATCCATGGGGCGGCTGCCGGGCGGACATACGTGAGCGCGCCGCAGAGCATCGCCCCGGCGTAATAGAGGAAGCGGAGATTCGAGTCCGCGAGGGCCGCCACGCGAAACGGCATATCGAAGGCGACGTCGGCGACGACGAAGGCAGGCGTGGCCAGCAGGTAGGCGGCGATGAGGCCCCCATGGCCGCCAGCCGCGTCGGCACCGGTGGTCGCTTCCGGCAAGTCGTTCATGCGCTGCCCCTCACCCATACACACGCTCGGTCCATCATTTGAGACCCATGAGCGTCGTAAGGGTCTCCAAGTCGGGCACCTCGAGGTCCGGCTCCGCGCTGGCGGGAGCCGTGGCACCGGATCCGGCCCGTCCGGCACGCCGGTTCACCCAGACACACGGAAGCCCGAGCTCACGGGCGGGCCCAATGTCGTGATAGCGACTCTGCGCCACATGCAGAATACCCTCCGGACCCTGACCCAATCGGTCGAACGCCACCGCAAAGTTCTCGAGTGACGGCTTGTAAGCCCCCACCTGTTGGGCCGTCACCACCGCATCGAAGTCGACGCCCAGCTTTCGAGCGCTGTACGCGAAGAGGTCGTCGTCGATGTTGGAGATTACGGCGAGGCGGTAACGGTTCTTCAGTGACGCGAGGGCAGCCGTCGTGTCGGCGAAGGGCGGCCAGTCGCGGATCGACTCGGCCAGGGACTCCCGCTCGGGCTCCGACGGCGTGAAGCCGTGAGCTTCCCCGAAGCCGTCGACGACCTCACTCAGAATCATCCGATACGGGCGATACCCCCTGGCCTCCGCCGCCGCTTCAACCTTGCCGAAAAGGGCCAAGACCTCCTCGTTTTCGATCGTAAGTCCATGATCGACCAGGATGGACTGAAGGGCCTCTAGGATGCCCGATTCCCAGTCGATGAGCGTCCCATAGCAGTCGAAGGTAAGCCAGTCGAAGGTGTCGAAGTCCATGGCTCCAGTTCACCGTTCGCGGAGGCGAGCCACGATGACGCCGATCATCGGACCGATGAGGCCACCCACCGTGGCACCGATGACCGTCATGACGGCGATCGGATTCAAGTGCTGCAGTGCAGGTCCGCCGCTGGCCACCGACCTGTAGATGCTGAGAGCAGCGAACAGGCCTCCGACCCACGCCGCTCCGACCACGGTCCAGCGCAGGGTGGAGCCGGATGGCGGCCCCCCTTGGAGCCCCGGAGATGGATGGCTCATTCCGCTTTCGTTTCTGATGGACGCCATCCGATGACTCCCCCGAGAATACGCTCCGCGTGCTCGGGCACGTCGACCAACTCCACTTCGAAGCCCCCCTGTTTCGCCTCGTCCATCACATCTTTCAACACCAACGCGCCGGTCAGATCGATGCGCCCGAGCCCACCGAGATGCAGGATCAGTCGTTCGGCCTCACCGGCCTCGGACAAGCGCCGAGAAGCCATCTGCTCGAGGTAGGCCGCCGATCCGAACCACAAGACACCCTCGGGCTTGAGATGTACACCCCTGTCGTCGGTCCACGATTCGACGCCCGGCCTCAGTTCTCGCCAGATATGGACCGCAACGGCCGCCAGAATCCCCAACACGACGGCCTGTTCGATGTGGGGCGCGAGCCACAACGTGAACACCAGCGTGATCCAAGCCACCACCGACTGAGGCCGGGACATCCTCCAAAGGGAGGCCAGCAGTCGGAGCCGGATCAGCGGCGCCACCGCCGCAATGACGATCGCCGCCAGGCTCGCCCGTGGCAGCGGCGCCAGGATCTGGGCAAAGGGCAGGAACAGGAGCACCGCCAGTCCCGAAAAAGCACCGCTCCATTTCGTACGAGCACCCGCCAGGTAGTTCAGGCTGCTCCGGGCAAAGGACCCTCCGACCGGAAACCCTCCGAAGAGGCCCGCGGCCATGTTGGCGGCGCCCTGGCTGATGAACTCACGGTCCGGGCTCCACGGCATTCGCTCCTTGGCGGCATAAAGGCGAGAGATGGACGCCGCCTCGGAAAAGCCAACCAGGGCGATCACGAATCCCGGGAGGATCAGCACCGGGAGCCTCACCCACGGGAGAGCGACGTCGAGACGTGGAAGACCCACTGGGATATCACCCACGGTGGGGCCCGTATAGGCGGTCACGACCGAAAACGCCACACCCACGACTGTCGCGATGAGCACCCCTGGAACCAGAGGGTGTATCCGTCGCCCCCCCACGATCACGCACACGGTCAGAGCGCCCAGGAGGATAGACGCGCCCTCCCAAGCGCCTGGATGCGCCAGCGTCCAGAGTGCGCCTTGGAGCACCCCCTCCGTCGGCACCTCCACGCCGGCCGCACCGGGAAGCTGCGACCCGATGATGAGGATCGCGGCTCCCGACGTGAAACCGTCCAGCATGGGCCTGGACATCATGTAGGAGATCCAGCCTGCCCCGAGTGCACCCACCACCACTCGAGCGATTCCCACGATCAGAGCCAGGAGCGCCGCAAGCTTCACATACTCCATCGACCCCGGTGCGGCCATGGGAACCAGTGCCCCCAACGTCAGGAGAGCGGTCAAGGCACCGGGGCCTGTCTGCAGGTAGGGTGACGAAGCGAAGAAGGCGGCCGCGATGGGGGCTGTCGCCGCAGCCACTAGGCCTTGATAGCCGGGCAGACCGGCCAACTCCGCATAGGCCATCGCCTGCGGAATCAACACGAGCGCCACCCCGACGCCAGCCACGAGATCCCTCACCGACGGTCTGTGGTCGACCGTCACGCCGGCACCCCCGCCCGGGCTTCCGCCGCCAACGAAGTCAACAGATCGGCTGTGGCATTCTCCCGACCGACCCAGTGCGCACGAATCGGGCCCAAGCCCAGAAGCCGGATCTCGTGCTCGTTCGCCGCGAGTCGAGCTCGGCGCGCGAGCCACGAGAGAACCAGGTCCGGGCTCTGTGAGAGGAGCCCCTTCAGTACGAAGGAGCGGTCACCGGTACGCAGACCCAGCTCGAGCTCCTGGGCGAGGCGGGACAGGTCGCAACGCAGGAGAATGAAACCACTCCGGACTGGAGCCAGCAGTGAGGCCAGAAAGGCCTCGGCGCCCTCTTGCCTAGGGTCCGCCAGTCCTTCGGATTCGGCGAGATGTCGAGGACTGACGTCGAGAGCCCCGAGCGAGCCGATCTCCGCCCTAAGCGCCGCCTGGAGCAAGGTGGCCCAGGAACCATAGAACGGCCCGCCCACCTCCTCGACTCGCTGGAGGAAGGGAGGCATCCACGGAAGAAGATGCTCCCAAAGCAAGGCCGCTCGAGTGTTTCGAAGCAACCGGGCCGAAGCCACATCGCTCTCCCGCGCCTCGGCGCCGGCAAGGTTCGCCGCCAGCCCGAGAAGGCTGCTCAGGTGATCCGGCTCATCGGGAGGCTCCTGCCGAAGCGCCCTCCAAAACCCGGCCACCCGGTCGAGAGCCTCGCCACCGAGCATGCCCTCGCCACCCACATATACCGAAGCGTACGGAGGGAGCTGCATCAGGAAGACATCGGCATGGGTCGAGGCGTCCGGCGCGGGGGGCAATCCGAGCAACTCGGCGAGCCTCCCGTGTTCTTCGGCCGGCGGTTCCGCCAGGGCGGCTAACGCCCGGAACAACTCCACATGCGCTCCTCGGTGAAGGTCAGGTCGATCCGGTCCCCTCGCCCGCGTCCGACAGCGGCAACCGATAGGCTTCCGGTTGCGGGCGCACGGGCCTGTCGAACCACCCGGGCCGACGTGTGCCGTCCGGACTCACCTCGTCGGCCGAGCGGGTCAGCTCGAGCCATTCCCTGAATATCTCCCGCGAGCGAGTCGTGTCGACCCGGATGTCGCAGGCGCTCTCCCACGGATCCGCCTTCTGAACGCGCACCGCCTGATGCCAACAGTGCATTCCCGAGATCGGATCGGGATGCACGGGAAACGTAAGGTTCTGATTGACGCCCACGTCGGCCCACCAGATTCGGCTGCTGTCGGCGTCCTCCGAGTCGTAGGGACCGCCACCTCCGGTGCGCCGCATGGACCACTCGTTGCCCGACCGGTCCAGGGAAACGGTGGCCGTAACCTGCCGCTGCCCTTCGTCGTGGAGCCTCCACCTCCCCATGTGGTGGCTGCACGCCACCACGCCGGGTTTGATGGCTTCCGTGACCCAGGCCTTGAGCACGAAGTAGCCCAGGTCGGTCTGCACCTTCATCAGATCGCCTGTCGTCACGTCGTAGACCGCAGCGTCCGAAGGATGGATCCAAAGGGGGTTGGTGTGCGCGATCTCGTTCAGCCACTTGGAGTTTCCACTCCGCGTATGAATCTGCACCGGGACCCGAAAGGTGGGGAGCAGAACCACCTGATCGGCGGCCAGGTTCTGGCGGTGGATATGGCTCTTGATGTAGCCGGGCAGCGCCCACTCGGGCCAGCCCCAGGCCTCCATCGTCGTCGAGAAGAACTCCAGCCGTCCCGAGGGCGTGGGGAACCCGCGTCGCACCGAGTCGTCCAACATGATCCCTACGCAGCGGCGGCCCTCGCCGTCGTTCGGAGCCTTCGGCCCGGAGACGGTATGGGGGGTCGACGGTTTGTCTGTCCGGCTGAAGACTCTGCCCAGCCCATCGGTGCCGATGCCTTCCAGCTCTTCCTCCGGCACTTCCTCCTCATAGAGCGCTCCGACCTTGCGACGGACCTCGAACGCCCCATACTGCCGCATGTACCCGAGCGGAGTCAGGCCCTCTTTGGCCGCCGCCTCCGGTAGCCCTGGAACCGAATGGTCGAACATCCACCCGTAGTACTCAGCGACCGAGAGGGGCTTGCCCGGTTCTTTCTTCGACTCGAAGTACTGGCGCACACCCAGCTTCCCATCGGGATCGATGCGCCAGGAGAGCTCCATCCAGAACTCGTTCTCCTCCCAGACTTCTCCCGGATTGGCCTGACGGGTATCGTCGAGATCCTCACCCAAGCGCTCCCTGGCCGTACGGAGCACCGGCTGTCGGAATCCCACCCACTGACCGTCGTATTGCTCGTACGAATGCACGTCGTGGCGCTCGGACCCGAGACCCATGGGAAGAACGTAGTCCGCGTACTGAGCCGTCTCGTTCCAGGTCGGCGTGAGGGCCACGTGCATTCCCACGAGGGTCTCGTCCGTAAGCGCTTCGATCCAGGCGAAGCCGTCGGGATTCGTCCAGACCGGGTTGTAGACGCGGGTGAAGTAGGTGTCGAGCTTCCCCCTGCCCTCAAGGAGAAAGTGCGGGAGCAGGATCGACATTTCGTGATGTGAAAGCGGGTACTCCCGTGGCCACAACAGCTCGTTCCACTCGGGCGGTCCCGGGGGGTCGTGGATGGGCTTGGGAGTGAACTTGTTCCAGGCGGCGGGATGCGTCCCACCCTCGGTGGCCACGGAGCCCGTAAGAGCGCACAGCATGTAGAGAGTCCGGGCGACCTGCCAACCGCCCAGGTTGCCGGACGCCGCACTCCGCCAGTTGTGGACGGACAGGCGCGTCCCCGCCCCGGCCACCGTTTTCGCGACCGCCCGGAGGGCGTCGGGGTCCACTCCGGACTCGGCTGACGCGTAGTCGAACGTGTATTCCGCATACAGCCCCTTCAAGACCTTCTCGAAATGCTCGAAGGTCGCTTCCTCGGTCGGGTGCCTGGCCTCCAGGTACTCCTGCCAGTTCCACCAGCGACGGACGAACTCCCGGTTGTACAGGTCGTTCTGTATCAGGTGGTTGGCGATGGCCAGGTTGATGGCCGCCTCCGATCCCGGATACGGAGCGATATAGTGGTCGGCGTGCGTCGCCGTGTTCGAAAGCCGTGTATCGAAGACGATGACTTTCGCCCCGCGCTGGCGTGCCTCGATAATGCGCTGGGCGTGCGGGTTGAAGTAATGCCCGGCCTCGAGGTGACTGGAGATGAGGAATATGACGTCCGCGTGTTCGAAGTCCGGGCTGGGGCGGTCGGACCCTACCCACAGGTTGAAGCCGACCCTGGCCCCGGACGAGCAGACGTTCGTGTGGGAGTTGCGGCCATCCACACCCCACGCGGCCAACACCTTGTTGGCGAACCCCGCCTCACCCGCACGTCCCACATGGTACATGATCTCATTGGCACGCCCGGACTCGAGCGCGGCCCTAATGCGCCCGGCGAGCTCATCCAACGCCTCATCCCAACTCACCCGCTCCCATTTTCCCTCACCGCGGCGTCCGGCGCGCTTCAGGGGATACAGTATCCGATCCGGATCCGCGATCTGGTTCAGCGTGGCCGGACCCTTGGCGCAGTTCCGCCCACGTGACCCTGGATGCTCGGGATTACCCTCGAACTTTCGGACCTCGAGCGTGTCCCGATCGACGTAGGCCAGCAGACCGCACGCCGACTCACAGTTGAAGCAGGTGGTGGGCACGAGCATGTACCGGCGCTCGACTCGGGCGGGCCATGCCGAGGACTCCAACTCCACCCAGTCGTTCTACCTCTCCTTGGGCGGAAACGCGGACAGATGGACTCGGCTGGGCCCTGGATAGAAGGTCTCGCCTCGAGCTTCCACCTCGGCCCGAGCCGCTGAGACACACTTGTTAAGATCGTCTAAGTCCATCCACCTAAGTCGCTATTTTGTAAGACATTAGCTACGCGAGCGGGACGGCCTGGCCAGCCTGAACATACGCGTGTTCGTATGCCGCCAGGCCCAGGAGCCCCAGGGCCACCACAGCTCCTCCCGCCCACGGGGCGAATAGACCGCCAAGGGACAGGATCGTCCCGGCCCAGAACCACCGGCTGAACCGTCCCTGGGTCATCTCCACAACCGCGAGCCGCGCGTGGGCGCTCACGTGAGGAAGCGTTACCTCCCCAGCCACCATGAGGAGGTGCACGGCGGTCGCGCCCGCGAAGCAGAGGCGGAGCACAGCGGTCGCATCCCCATCCCAAACGGGCGCCAACAGGGACATGACTCCCGCACCAGCCATCACGCACTGGACCAGCAGGTGCGGCGGCAAGAGCGGATTCTGCCACAGGTCTCGTGCCTTCGCCTGAGCGAAAAGATAGGCCGTATAGATCGCGGTCATGGCCGCGAGAGGTCCGCCAGCCCACGTGAGTCGATCCGCGAGGCCGGCCCGGCCGGTCACCTCGGCACCGAGGTGGAGCACCAGAACGGTGCCGTAACCACTGATGATGACACCTCCCCGGACCAGCCAGCTTCGCCACTGCGGTCGGGTGAATATCATGTAGAACCGCTCCGGGTGCTCCAGGTCCCAAATGAGAAGAACCCCGGTCACCGCGAGGAAGGAGAGCCCGACCACCGGAGCCCCCAGAGTCCACAGAGAACTCGTGCCCGAAAGCGCACCGACGAGAATGAGCAGCAGCGGCACCAGATAGGCCCCCGCAGCCACCGACTTGGTCCAGGTGTAGAAGCTGACGCGCCAATCCCACGGAGCCAGATGCAGCACGTCATAGGACAAGACTGCGGCGGCGGAGCTGTTCCAAGGCCCCGGGTGCCCGGACGGTACCTGATGGGGCACGTTCCCCTGTTCACGCCACATGAACAAGCCACCATCCGGCCTTCTCGCCGCCAGGGGATCGAGCGTCACCCGATCCGCCCCTTTGTAGAAGAGCTTGGGAAGGGTCTCCTTCTCGGGTCGCCGTACGGTCACCGCGTCGCGGTTCACGATTTGGTTGACGGCAGATGCGGGATCAGTGAGGTCACCCACCAATATCGCCTGTGTCGGACAGACGACCACGCAGGCAGGCTCGAGCCCCATGTCGATGCGGTGAGCGCAGAAGTTGCACTTCTCCGCCGAATGGTCCACCGGGTTGATGAAGATGGCGTCGTAGGGGCAGGCGGCCATGCACGCCTTACAGCCTATACAGATCGACTTGTCGAAGTCGACGATGCCGTCCGACCGCGCATACATGGCCGACGTCGGACACGCCGTCACACACGGAGGGTTCGAGCACTGGTTACAGCGGGTGACCTGAAATGAGCGGCGAGTCTGGGGGTACTGCCCCACGTCTACGTACTTCACGTAGGTCCGGGTCACCGACAGCGGAACCTCGTTCTCCGACTTGCACGCCGTCGTGCAGGCGTGACAACCGATACAGCGCGTGTGATCCACGACTTTCGCCCAGACGGGCGAGTCGGTCTTGGGGCCCGACAACGTGTGGGTCTCCATGTCGCTCCGGATCGAGAACCTTCTTGAAGCCTGTCGAAAGGGTCGCTCAGGTCACTTCAGCAGGCGGCGGGCGCATCATAAGCGAACGCCGAGTCGCCGTACAGGTGGGCATTCGACCAGGGGCAGGTTCCACTGGGCCGAACGAGCACGGATCAGAAGCGGTTGTTCACCACGTTGTTGAAGATGGACCCGAACCGATAGCTGAACCCGGCCCGGAGATAGAACGAATAGTCGCTGGCCCGTTCCCGCCGGCGGAGCAGGATTTCCTCGTCGGTGAGCCCCTCGAGCGGGAGAAAGATCTGGTCCCGAATGCGCTCCCAGCTACCCCCGGCATTGAAGCGGAGGCCTCGGAACACCCGGATGCTGACGTTTCCGTTGACCTCGACGCGGTTCTGGTCGACGTCGTCGAGGAAGGACGACGCCTCGACCGCCAACCAGGAGTCACCCCACGTCTGACGTTGGAATAGCCTCGCCTCCACGCGGCGCCCCGGACGTGTCTCGGTCAGCTTGCGGAACTCGGTCTCCTCCTCCCAATCGAAGTACTGAACGTTCACGCGGTACGTCATCGTCAGTGAACGTCGAGGAGCCTCTTCGTAAGGCCAGAGGCTGTACTCGATGCCCGGCCCTACCTCCACCCCGAGGTCCTGATTCGATCGGGTGGAGGCGCTGGTCTCGGACTCGAACGCCACCGACCAGTGGTCGGCAAGCGCGTAGACGATCTCCTGATTCAAGTTCCAGTTGTCGCGCTTGTCCACCACGGTCGAACTGTCGCTCAGCTCGAGCTCCTCCCGCGAGTAGCTGCCGAAGCCGCTGAGCCGGAACTTCCAGGTAGGCGTGGTACGGCTCGCCGAGAGGTTGCCCCGTATCCTCGTTTCCTTTTCGGAGGACTCCTCGTCGTAGTTGCCGTTCAGCCCGACGTTGAAGACCCAGCAATCCCAGGGATCCTCTACTTCGTCGCCGGTCACGAGGCGATCGGTGAGGCCTCGCGATTCACCCGATCGCTGGACCTCCAGGCCTTCCCCGGCGCCGGCCAGCACCGAATAACGGGCCAACCCCACGGCGAGGACCTGTGAGATGCCCGTAAGCTCTCCTCGGAGGTATCGGAGCCCAACGAAGCATAGGTGAGCGCGTCGTCCTGTCCCTCGAGCCCCTGAAGCCCGATGAAGTCGAAACCGTACTCTCTGCCGCCACTCGCGTTCGTTTGGCTGGTCATGATGAGATGGACCTGGGCGAGTGTGCGGTCCCGGACCCAGTTCACCCAGTCGATCTCGGTCCGGTAGTAGCTCGAATTGCAGTCGCGCCCCGAACAGTCGAAGAAGACGCGAAGGGCCCCCTGATCCTGCGCGGCATCCGAATCGAGGGGCTCTTGTGCCCGGCTCGGCGAAGATGCCAGCAGCAGCGACAACGGGATTCCAACGCCGAAAAGGGCGCGGCGCAGGGTCCGACGGGTGATGGCGTGCAGGTGGCCTGGCCGGAGAGTACACTGTGGAGACACGCCTGCGTTCTGCGCGGTCACAGATGTCCAACTACCACAGTGGACACAGACCTCGTCCGAAACGTTAGAGCGCCCCACGGCCTCCCCCGAGCCGTACATCGCGCCGTGATTACTCGGGCTGTGGGGCGAGCCCGCCGCCGGACCCGAAGGCACCGGGCCGCACCCGCTCCGAGCGTACGCCGGCCGGTTGTGGTCCGGGTACCGATCCGGGAGGCGTAACGGGCGCGCGCTTACCCTTCGGGGCGGGCTCGGCCTGGGCCTCCCCTCTGGCCTCCACTTCGTGATCGTGCGCATGCGTGTAGTGGCGCGTGAAGAAGTCCGACATGTCATCGACGAGCGAGTAGAGCACCGGCACGAGCACCAGCGTCAGGAACGTAGCGAACAGGATTCCGACGATGACGGCGATCGCCATGGGACCCCACCAGGCCGCCTGCTCACCACCCCAGTACAACTCGGGCTGGAGCGTCGTGTAGAGCCCGAAGAAGTCGAAGTTGAGCCCGATGGCCAACGGGACCAGACCGAGTGCGGTCGTGATCGCCGTTAGGACCACAGGCCGAAATCTCACATAGCCGCCTCGGACCAGTGCCTCGCGCCGTTCCATGCCGTCCCGGGTTCGAAGGGTGTCGATGTAGTCGATGAGGATGATCGCGTTGTTCACGACGATCCCCGCGAGCGAGATGATCCCCACGCCCGTCATGATGATTCCGAACGGCATGCGGAACACCATGAGCCCAAGGAAGACCCCGGCGGTGGACATGCAGACGGACGTCAGAATGATCACCGGCTTGACCACCGAGTTGAACTGAGTCACCAGGATCAACCCGATGAGCATGACCGCACCCAGGAAGGCACTCTGGAGGAACGCCGCGGCCTCGTCCTGATCCTGCGACTGCCCGGTATACTGGAGGCGATAACCCACGGGCAGCTCGCGGGCGGCAAAGTCGGCCAGGACACCCCTCACCTCTCCGAGGACGGCGTTGCTGTTCAGCCCCGCCCGAACGTCGGAGCTGATCGTGGCCATACGCGTCTGGTCCTTGCGGCGGATGCTGCCATAGCCGTCGTCGACCTCCCAGCTCGCCACGGAGAGCAGCGGAATCTGCGTGCCCTCGTTCATGACGGTCAGGTTCCGCAGTGATTCCAGTTCCCCGCGGTATTGGTCCGCCAAGCGGACCACGATGTCGTACTCGTCGTTGCCGGTCCGGTACTTGGCCGCCTCCAGTCCCTGGATCGCTCCACGGATGGCCATCCCCACATCGCGGCTGGAGACGCCGTAGAGTGCTGCCTTTTCGCGATCCACCGACACCGAAAGCTCGGGTCGGGCCTCATCGAGGTCGCTCTCCAGGCCCACCAGCTTGGCATAGACCGGATCGTCCTCGAGAATCGCCAGCACCCTGTCGGACAGCTCCTTCAGCTTCCCCGGGTCCTCCCCGATGATCTCGATGTTCACCGGGGCACCCTGAGATGGGCCCTCTGCCATCTGTTCGACGGTGATCTCAGCACCCGCGATGTCGGTCCCCAGCGACGTCTGCATGGCGGCCAGGAGGTCGAAGGCATCGAATTCCTGGTCGGCGAACTCCACCATGCTGACCGTCAGGCGGCCGGCGTCGGGGCCCGAGGCCCCTCCTCCCATGAGGGCCGAGCCACCGCCACCACCCACCGTTGCAACCACGGACTTCGCATCGGAGATCCCCGGAACGGTGAGCATCTCGGATTCCAAACGTCGAGCAATGATGTCGGTCGCTTGGGCCCGACTACCCACCGGGAGATCGATGTCCACCAGGATCTCTTTGGGTGGCATGTCCTCGGGGAAGTACTCGACACCGGCGTTGAAGCGCCCGAAGAGGGCAATCGTCACGAACAGGCCCGCCACCGAGCCGAGGAGCACGACCGCCCGGTGCTCGAGGGCCCAACGTAACTGGGCTTCGTACATCGTCAGCACTCGTGGCAATACGGACTTCCGGAATACCTCGGCGATCCGGGCGATGGCGAAGTGATTCACGGCCCACAATATGGCCACGGTCGCCGCGAGCATGACGGCCGTAAGCAGGTTGTTCGCGGCGAAAATCAGCAGGACCAATGCGGCACCGCCCATGACGGTCCAGCGTGCCGCCGGCGTCATGGGCGGTGCCGGATCGTCCTCGAGGCGTAGGAACATCGCGCACAAGACAGGGACGATCACCAGAGCCACGAAGAGCGAGCTCGACAAGGCGATGATCAGCGTGGAGGGCATGAACTTCATGAACTCGCCCACCTGTCCTGGCCAGAACAGGAGAGGTGCGAAGGCCGCCAGGGTCGTGAGCGTCGCCGCGATGACCGGCATGGCCACCTCTCCGGTGGCCTTCTTGGCCGCGACCCGTCGGTCCCAGCCCTCTTCGACGTATCGGTAGATGTTCTCCACGACGACGATCGCGTTGTCCACGAGCATTCCGAGCGCCAGGATCAAGGAGAACAGCACGACCATGTTCAGCGTCGTGCCCGTCAGTTGCAGGATCACGAACGAAAGGAGCATGGACGTCGGGATCGAAATCGCCACGAACACGGAGTTGCCGGCTCCGAGGAAGAACAACAGCACCGCAATGATCAGGATGAGGCCCGAGATGATGTTGTTCTCGAGGCTGCTCACCATATCAGCGATCTGCACTGACTGATCGGAGGTGATCTTCACCACTGTCGTAGGTGGAAACTCCGCCTCCATCTCACGGACCACTTCCTTCACCCGCTCAGCAGTCTGGATGATGTTCTCACCCGAACGCTTCACGACGTCCAGGGTCACGACCGGGGACCGATCGAGGCGGGCGTAGCTTTCACGCTCCTGGAAACCGAAATCCACGTCGGCGATGTCCCGCACGTAGATGGGACGGCCCCCCTTCGTCTCGACGACGATATCCTCGATGACCTCCGGGTCGTCGAATTCGCCGTCAACCCGGACGAGGTACTTGAGCGAGCCGACGTCGATGGAGCCACCCGGGATGTTCACGTTCTCGTTGGCGATGGCGTCGATGACGTCCATGATGGCCAGGCCGTAGTACTGGAGCCGGTCCAGATGCACGTCGACCTTCACCTCTCTCTCGAGGCCACCACGTACGTCGGCGCGAAGGACGGACGGGATCTGCTCCAACCGGTCCTGAAGATCCTCCGCAATGTCCTTGAGCCGTACGACGCCGTACTCCCCCGAGAGGTTCACCTGCATGACGGGGAACTCGGAGAAGTCGAACTCCACGATCGAGGGATCTTCGGCCTCACTCGGAAGGTCGGGCTTGGCCAGATCCACTTTCTCCCGAACCTTCTGGAGCGCCTCCTCCAGGTTGACCGTCGTCTCGAACTCGGCGACGATGCTGGAGTAGCCTTCCACCGAAGTGGAAGTGAGTTCCTTGATGTCGGCGATGGTCGACAACTCGTCTTCCAAGGGGCGAGTGACGAGACTCTCTATATCGGCGGGTGACACCCCGATGTAGATCGTGTTGACCGCGATCATCGGGATTTCGATCGCGGGGAAGGACTCCCTCGGAATCGCCCGATACGCCAGCAGGCCCGCAACCACTATGAAGGCGAGGAGCACCAGCACACTCGTCTGATGGTCCAAGGCCACGCTCGTGGCCTTGAACTCCTTGAAGCGGGCCAAAAAACCGGCGTCCTCCCGCGGGTCCACGTAGTCGCTCCCAGATCCGTCTGTCGGTTTGATCATCGTTCTCCGGTCCTCACCTCGTCCCGACCACGTTCACACGGTCGCCTGCTGAAACCTGTTGTTGGCCTACCACGATCAGCCGGTCTCCCTGCTCCAGGCCGCTTTCGATCACCACGCCGTTCTGCTGACCGGCTCCCGTCGTCACGAATCGCGAGACGACTACCGCTTCCGGACCCGTGCCTTCCACGACGAACGCCACGAACCCGCCTTCTATCCGCACTAGCGCTTCCTGCGGAACGACGACCGCGTCGCTCAGCACCCTCCTCACCACCGCCACGTTCGCCACCATCTGCGGTTTGACCGTCCTGTTCGGATTCGGCATCTCCAGCTCTATCGGAAAGGTGCGATTCCCCGGATCGACCGTGGCACCCACGTAATTGAGCACACCTTGCTTCGAGAGATCCAGCACGTCGAAGAAGACCGTAGCCACAGCGCCGACCGCCACGTCCGCCGCGTACCGTTCCGGCACTCCGGCAACGACCTTGATCGGGTCGAGTGAGACCACGCGGGCCACGGGAGTGCCCACGCCGACCATCGTCCCGACCTCGACCATCCGTGTCTCGAGTACGCCGGATATGGGGGCCCGGATCACCGTCTGTCCGAGCCGGGTCCGGAGCATCTTGAGGCGGGCGGCCGACTGTTCCGCGTTGTACTTCGCCTCCAGATACGCCAGTTCCGAGCCCACCTGATCCACTTCGTAGAGGCGCTTGCGCCGCTCCCACGTCTCGCCCGCGAGGGATGCCTGGGCCGCCGCCTCCTCCACCTGACTCTTGAGGATCTCGTCGTCGATCCGGAGGAGCATCTGACCTGCCTTCACCGCGCTACCCTTCTCCACGAGAACGTGTCGGACGACTCCGGACTCCTCCGCCGAGACGACCACGTCCTGATCGGCCAGGACGATGCCCGTCAGGCGAATGATCTCCACGAATTCCCGCCGCTCGACCGTCGTGGTCTCCACGTTGATGACCCGTGAAGTCCCTTCGACCAGTACACCGTCGTTGCCGCCAGCCACGGCCTCGGCATCTCCGCCGCACGAGACCACGGCCGCGAAGAGCGCCATCGTCAGGCCCGCTCGGACCCGCGCTGCTATCATCATCGTTCCTCGTCCCTCCGTTATCACTGAACGCGACCCGAGGCGGGATCCGAGTCCACCAGGGGAACGTATCCCACTGCCTGGTCCAGATTCGCCTGAGCCACCAAGAAATCGTATACCGCCTGCGCGTAGTTGAACTCGCTCTGCCGAAGCGCGACTTCGGAGTCCGTCAGCTCCAGCCTGCTGCTCAGTCCCTCTCTGTACTGGGCACCGGCGATCTCGAAGCCCCGCCGGGCCTGCCTGACCGCCAACCCTTGGGCATCGGCCCGCTCGCGGGCCTCGCCTATCTGATCCCAAAGCGTCGTCACCTCGCTCTGGGCCCTCGACCGGGCCAGGCGGCTCTGCGCCCGGGCCTGTTGGAGTGTGGCCCGTTTCTGGTCGATGCGGGCGTCCTTTGAGAAGCCGCTGAAGAGCGGCCACGTGACCCGCACTCCGGCCTGCCGGGCGTAGGCCCGCTGCGTAGACTCGCCGAAGAAGTTCGGGCTACCGTTCTCTTGCGCGGTAATGGCGTACGTTCCGAACAGAACGATCTCCGGCAGATACTGGACCTGTTCGAGCCTCATCTCCGTCTGGCGGAGCTGCTCCATGAGGTCCAGACTACGGAGGTCCGAGCGTCGGTCCTGCGCCATGGCTATCAGGCTCTGGGGCCCGGCGCCTTCCTCGTCCACCCAAGACGAGAAGTCGAGTATTTCCCGGTTCGCGGCGGAATTCGCGCTAGGATCGTCGAGGTCGATGTCCGCCAAGGAGCCGGCCACCCGTAGACCCTCATCGCCCTCACCACCGAGCTCGATGCTCAGTGCTCTCGTCGACTCAGACACGGCGTTCCGCGCCCGACGCAGGTTGGGCTCAAGGTTGGCCAATTCGACCTCCAAGCGGAGGACGTCGTAGTCGTCGGAGAGTCCGGCGTCGTTG
Organism: Longimicrobiales bacterium; assembly: GCA_965226925.1. GTDB lineage: Bacteria > Gemmatimonadota > Gemmatimonadetes > Longimicrobiales > Gaopeijiaceae > CBDDCX01. The sequence goes on from CBDDEN010000011.1 coordinate 416,069, forward strand.
AGCGCCCGCGTTTCCGCGAGCGACTGCCGGACCCGAGCCACGGAGTTCTCCACGAGGCGCGCCTGCTCCTGCGCCAGCAGAAGGCTGTAGTAGGCGATCCGGACTGTGGTCACGACGGCCTGCGTGCGGCCCCTGACCTTCTCTTGCTCGAGGTTCTGGAACCGGTTGGCCGCTCCCAAGCCGACGAACACTCCCGGCTTGAAGAGCGGCTGCTCCACGTTGATGCTGGTCGTCCAGATGTTGTCGGACCCGAACTGGACCGGGATCAGCTCGGACGGATCCGCGTCGGGATCGAAGATCACGGCCGGCAGGAAATTCGACGCCACACTGATGTTCCGCGTGTAGCCCGCCGAAGCATCGACCTTCGGGTAGAGCAGAGACCACACCTCGGACACCTGCTCCTCGGCCACCTCGAGGCCCATACGGGCGTCACGGAGGTCGAGACTCTGCGCCAGGGCCGTGGTCACCGCCTCCTCCAGCGTGACCACACGTTCCTGGGCTGCCACCCCCGTCCCCGTGAGCAAACCAAACAGGGCTAATGCCCTTGTAATCGTCTTCTTCATCGCTACGAAGTCTCCTGAACCATAGGTCCCTCTGCCGCGAGGGACGCCCGCACGTCTTCACCCATGACCGCCGCGAACTCCGGCTCGGCCAACCCTTCCATGAGCCGCCAGCTCGACTCCAGGAACAGCCGACGGAAGTCGCCTTCATCCATCCGCAGCAATCCCCTGTGGTAGATGGATATGAGCCCATGAGCATGGGCCCATATCGTTCTGGCTACGGTCTCGGGGGGACCCGCCTTCAGCATTCCGGACTCCATCCCCTCTCGAACGCGGTCGACCAAGAACTGCCCGGCGGCACAGGCATGATCCGTAGCTTCGTGCGGAAGCGCGTCGTGCCCCATCATCTCATGAGCCGTATGCAAGAGCTCGTAGTAACGGGGGTGCTCCATCGCGAAGGCCAAGTACGACCGGCCGCTCAAGCTGAAGCGCTCCATCGGGGTCCGCCCCTCCAGCGCCCGGGAGAGGTACTGGGCGAACACCTTGAACGCCTCTCCCACCACATCCACCAGCACCATCTCTTTGCTCTCGTAGTGCCGGTAGAGCGCGGGTGCGGTGACGCCGACCCGCTTGGCGAGCTTCCGCATCGACAACCCTTCGAGCCCGCCGGCGATCAGCAGATCACACGCCTCGAACAGAATTTCGTCTCGTTGTGTAGACATAGTTAACAGTGTAAACAAGACGAAATATCAAGTCAACGGCCTATTGTACACGAAAGTGCATATGGTCAGGTGAATGCTGTTCAGATCAACTTGCAGGCACGGGAGAGCCTGCGCGGAAGAAGGCGTGCGGGGTCGGACGCGGGTGGAGCGGGCCGGTCGGATCCGCCCCGGTCCGTGGGATGGAACCGTCGATCACCCGTGACGGCCGGGGAGGAGATCGAGCCGTTGGAACGGCGGGATACGACCTACTGCACGTCCTTCAGGGTAACCCGAAACACCAATGTGGAATTGGCGGGAATCCCGGCGACGACCTGATCTCCATAGGCGAGCGCAGGGGGAATCACGAGGGTGCGAGTACCCCCCACCCGCATGCCCCGGATGCCTTCGTCGACGCCGTCGATCAGTTGACCGGCCCCGATACTCAACGGGGCGTCCGTTCCGGCATCGAACATGGCTCCATTCGGTAGCCAGCCCGCGTAGTCCACGACCGCCACGTCACCGGCCTCCACGACGGCTCCGTCACCGACGGTCAAGTCTTGCAGATAGAGGCCGCTGGCCGTACGCGTCATGGCCGAGATATCGATCTCGAGCTCGTCCACGAACTCGATGTCCTCGGGGGCCACGACGGAATCCCCGCAGGCCACCCACGCGAGAACCATCAACAAGGGCAAGAACGCCCGGACCAACCGGCTATCGGTCATTCACCTGACTCCAGTTTGTTTTGCGGCCCATATCCCCGGCCTGAACGCGGCACAAGCAGGGACCCGTCGCTTGCAACGACGACCGGCGCGTGTGCCCTCCAACGATGGAACACGCACCCGGGACCCCATGATCCCGAAGTAAGGATACGACAGATCCGCGCGACTATGTCGCGGGACGTTCGAAAACGATCGTGCCGTCCACCATCGTGAGCAAGACACGCAGGTCCCTCAAGCGCGATCCATCGACCTCGAGAGGGTTGTCTTCGAGGACCGCAAGGTCGGCAAGATACCCGACCTTGATCCGCCCCTTGTAGTCCTCCTCACCGGCCACCCAGGCGTTGTTAACGGTGTACGCCTTGAGGGCCGACTCGGCGCTGATTCGCTCCTGAGGAAACCAGCCGCCCTCAGGCTGTCCGTCCATGGTCTGACGTGTGACCGCTGCGTACATGCCCTGCAGCGGGTTCGAGGTGTCCCAGGCGGCGTTGGTTCCGGGCCAGTCACTCCCGAAGGACAACAGCACCCCCGCATCCTCGAGCGTCTTGAAGGCATAGGCCCACCTGCCACGCTCCCCGATGCGCTCCTCCATCCACCGCATGTCGTCGATGGTGTGGTAAGGCTGCATCTCGGCAATGATGCCCATCTCAGCCTCGCGCCTTGCCGTCTCCGGACCGGAGATTACTTGGTTGTGGATGATGGCGAAGCGACGTCCCTCTCGAGGCCCGTTGACGTCGATGACCTTCTGGAAGATGTCCAGGATCGAGTCGATGGCGACGTCGCCGATTGCGTGCACGCGCGGATTGTAGCCGGCCGAGTCCGCCCCGAAGACGAGTCGTTCCATGTTGCCCGCCGGATCGAATCCGGATCCGTCATCGGTCACATAACCCGTGTTGGTGATGTTCCTCCACGACCCGCGCACTCCTGTAGTCAAGTAGGGCTCGGCGAACCGCGCGGAGGAGCTTCCCATGATGCCGTCCACGAACCCCTTCAGGCCCTGGTAACGGATCCACTCGTCCCCGAATCCGTCGACGATTCCGGCGTCGCGCATTTCGTCCCAAGTGTCCAGGACCAACCGCATGTTCACACGGGCCGTCAGTTCACCCCGCTTCCGGAGGTTGTGGTAAACCTCGACCTGACTCGGGATGGTGTCCCGCTGACAGTTGAAGGTGGTGGCTCCGGAGAGTCTCCTTGTTAGCCTGCCTTTCTCATTTCGGCAACCGGTTCATGGTCGTCGAGGTGGGCCCTGAGCATCCAGAGCTGGTGGTAGCCGATGATCCTCCGGTAGCTCTTCTCGGTCTCCACGAACGAGGCCGCAGCCCAGCGCAAGGCCATCGCTCCGTTCTTCCAGTGGGTCACCCTGCGGGTCTTCTGTCTTACGCCCGAGTGGGTGCTGTCGATCAGGTTGGTCGAGCCCAGGCACTTCCTCAGCCGCGGCGGGAGGCCGAGCCGGTTGATCGTGAACATCTCGCTGAGGCCTTCGCGTAGGCTGGCCGAGGCCGAGGGGTGGTCGCGCTCGAGCCATCGGGCGAGCTGCTCGAGCTTCTGCTCGCCCTGCTTCGCGTCCAGCTTCATCGCCGCCCGGAACGCCGCCTTCACCTGAGGATGCTGATCCTTCGGCAGATGACCCAGCACGTTGCGGAGCTTGTGGTTGCGGCAGCGCTGGATGGGGTGACGTTGGCCGAACACCTTCTCGATCGCCTTCCTGAGCGCTTTCGAGCCATCGATCACGAACAGCCGCCGCCTGCCCGGGTCCAGGCCGCGCTCGACCAGATCCTCTAGGAGCGCGCTGGTCACCTCGGCGTTCTCACTCGCTCCTTCCCTCACGCCCAGCACGTGCTTCTTTCCGTCTGAGTCCACGCCTACCGCAGCAAGCACGTGGTGCGAGCCCATCTGGATCCCGTCCAGGTAGATCACCAGGAGGTCCCACGCATCCAGCCGGCGCTCCATCAGCTCCTTCAGCACGCGCTCCGAGGCCTCGACCGTCTCACGGCTCACCGCCGACTTGCTCACCCCGACCGTGTCGGCCATCTCACCGATCACACGGCCGTACTTCCGCGTGCTCACCCCCGCCATCAGGACCTCGAGCATCCGATCCGCCACGGCGCCCGGTCTCCGCATCGCTGCGTACGCCGGCACCTCGACCTCGCCACCCTCCCCGGCGCCCCGGCGCCTGAGCCGTGGCCGCTCCACACGCACCTTCCGGTCCGACAGGTAAACCACACCACCCTGCCGGCCATACCACACCGTGTCGTCTTCCGCTCGTGACCGACCTGCCTGCTTCACGCCTGCCACACCCTCGGCGCTCATCTCCAGCACCGCTTCGATCGTCGCTCGTCCCATCACCTGGATGACTTCGTCGATCGCGACCTCCGTCTGCTCCACGAGCTCAAGCATCGGAAGCAGAAACTGCCCCTCCCGCTTCAGGAACTCCCTGATCGCGCGCTTGTCCGCCCGATCCCTTACCTCGTACGTTCTCTTCATCGTGGTGGCTCCGTGTTGGGGTTTTTGCCTACCCGAGCCTATCGGCCCGGGACCCCCGGAGCCACCACTTTTCTTTCTCCCCTATCAGGAACCTTCAACTACGGTTGGGACAGCTTCTGACTCGGGGGGGTGATGTCGAAAAAGGTCGTCACACCGTGCTCCGCCAAGCGGGCCAAGGCCACCCTGGCCTCGGCCAGGCGCTGCTCCATGGTTTTTTCGGGGATGGACCTCCGGATCCGAGCCGCCGTTTCCGAATCGAGTCGACCCGTCGGCACCCCGTTCTCGCACTCCACGCCTTGCCACGCGCAGTCGGCGCCCACGGCGTCCAACGCGGCGCCGTTCGCCACATACTGGGATCGGTCCCAGTTCCAAATCAGCGCCGGGTTTCGAGAAGAAACCGGGTCGATCGCCGTGCGATCTGGCCGAAACAACGATGCGGGCTTGTCGAGGTCCTTCCCCCGGCCCGTCGAGCTTGGGGCCCACTGTTCATACGCTCCCCAACTTCCGCCCGTCATCCAGGCGCCGTCCGGCAGCCGCGCGGCAGCCGCGCGGACTTCGGCCACCAATCCCTCTTCGTCCGAGACTTCGAGCAGGTTGATCCCGAGTAGCAGCTCTCCCGCCCGGTTGAAGTGGGTGTGGTTGTCGATGAACCCGGAAGAAAGAAAGCGGCCGTCCAAAGCGATGACGCGGGTCTCGCTGCCCCGGAACGAAGCGACGTCCTCGTCCGAACCGACGGCGACGATGCGGTTGCCGGTGACCGCTACGGCCTCCGCCCACGGATCGGCGTCGTCGCCTGTCCAAATGCGCCCGCCGCTGAAGATCACGTCCGCCTCCTGAGCCCCGAGGTCCACAGGGAACGAGAGGCCCAGGGCGAACAGGAATATCCATGAAAACCGGGGCGATACGCCCGAACGGTGGCTCATAGCCGTCTCCACTGAAGAATCCAGATGTGTCTCTGACTCTACGAGGCCCGAACAGGGGGAGCAAGACGGCGGATGTGGTGTTAGACATTCGTCACAGTCGAGCCCCCGGGGCCCTGCGGCACGGTCGTTCGGGAGCTCCGGCGAGCATGCGAAAGAGGGGGGGTTGAAGATGATCGTACGGCGACGACCACGGGGTCGTTGGTTCCTGATCGTCGCCGCTACGGCGGTTGCGGTCTTTCCTCCGGGCTCGGTCTCCCAAACGGCGCCTCAGAGCGACGCTTACGCGGTCCGGCTCATCGGCACGTGGATCGAAGCTCTGGGGGGCATGGACCAGTTGGAGTCACTGGTGGCGGCCCGCTTCACCCTGACCACCGAGATGTACGATGCTTCGTCGGGGAGGCTGCGCAGAATCCGTCCGAGATATGTGACCGTCGATCAGGGCCCCGGAGTGCTGGCGGCGCGGATCGAACGCTGGGAGGGAGACGACTTCATCGTCCAGATGTGGGACGGACGGACGGCCCAGGCCTTCGCGAACGGCCTGCCTCTCACTTCGAGCGATCGCGATGAACAGGAAGTGGCGTATGTCGCCGGTGAAGTAAACTACTGGATTCGCCTGCCCAGGAAGCTCAAGGATCCGGGTGTCTTCCTGCACTACGACGGCGTGGATTCTTCGGGGCGTCATACGATCAGGGTGACCTTCGGTGCGCAGGTAGGGGATCACCAGGACGTGTACTTCTACTACTTCGTCGACGGACGCGTCTGGCCCGTTCAGGTCGACTATCGGGAGGAAGGCACCGACCACGTCGAACACACACGTGGGAAGACATCCGTGGTGTGGACGGTTACTACTACGTGGGCGCCCGGGTCCATTTCGATGACCGAGGGCGGATCTTCAAGATCATCCGGACGCACGACGTCGAGACCAACCCCACCCTGGCGCCCTGGTTCTTCTCGGAGTTGGACGGACCGGGCGGTTGACCCCTCCGGGGCGAACCACGCTCAGGGGGATGAACACGGCCCCGTGGTGGCCGTCCCCTAACGCTTCGTCGTCGGGCTCATCAGTCGCCGCGCGGACTCCGCAGCGAGGCCACGATGAGGTCGCGATTGAGTCGGGCGATGTACTTCACGCCGATTCCCTTCGGGCAAGCCACCTCGCACGCACCGTGATTCGTGCAGTTTCCGAAGCCCTCCGCGTCGTGCGTACCGACCATGCTCAACGCGCGGGAGTCCCGCTCCGGCTGTCCCTGAGGCAGTAGCCCCAAGTGGGAGATCTTGGCGGCCGTGAACAGCATGGCCGAGGCATTGGGGCAAGCGGCCACACACGCCCCGCAGCCGATGCAGGTGGCCGCGTCCATGGCGTCGTCCGCCTTGTCTTTCTCGATCGGGACCGAATTGGCGTCCGGGGCGCTGCCCGTCCGGATCGAAATGAAGCCGCCCGCTTCGATGATGCGGTCGAAGGGCGACCGGTCCACCACCAGGTCCTTCAGGATGGGAAAAGCCGTCGCGCGCCACGGCTCGATCCAGATTTCGTCACCGTCCCTGAACTTCCGCATGTGCAACTGACATGTGGTCGTCATGGTCTTGGGACCGTGAGGCACTCCGTTGATCATCATCCCGCATGCACCGCAGATTCCCTCGCGACAGTCGTGCTCGAACGCGATCGGCTCCGCTCCGGCTTTGGTGAGAGCTTCATTCACCTCGTCGAGCATCTCCAGGAAGGACATGTCCGGACTGACGTCGCTCGCCTGGTGGGTCTCGAAGGCGCCCGCCTGATCGGGCCCCGCCTGCCGCCAGACATGGAGCGTGAGGTTCATCACTTGTAGCTCCTCTGCGACAGCGGGACGTACTCGAACTCCAAGGCCTCCCGGTGACGGGCCGGCGCGTTGCCTTCGCCCCGATGCTCCCAAACGGCGACGTGCGTGAAATTTTCGTCATCTCTTCGCGCCTCTCCCCCGTCCGTCGTGTGCTCCGAGCGATAGTGCGCCCCGCACGACTCGTCCCTCGCGAGGGCGTCGTGACACATGGTCTCGGCGAATTCCAGAAAGTCGGCGACCCTTCCCTCCTTCTCCAGCGACTGGTTCAGCGTCTCAGCGCTGCCCGGCACGCAGACATCACGCCAGAAGCGTTCTCGGATCTCGGGGATTGCGGCCAAGGCCTCGCTCAGACCCTCGGCGCGCCGCTCCATGCCGCAGCGGTTCCACATGAGGTGACCCAGCTCCTGGTGGAATTCGTCGACGGTCCGCGACCCCCGGGACTCGAGGAGCCTACGCGTCTTTTCGTGTATTCCCTTCTCGACGCTACGGAACTCCGCTGCCTCCGGGCTCACTCCGTTGTCGTGCTTGGTGCGGGCGAGGTAGTTCCCGATCGTCATAGGTAGTATGAAGTACCCGTCCGCCAGGCCCTGCATCAGCGCGCTGGCACCGAGACGGTTGGCCCCGTGATCCGAGAAGTTGGCCTCTCCGATGACGAACAGACCCGGCACGGTACTGTGAAGGTCATAGTCGACCCACAGGCCGCCCATGGTGTAGTGAGGCGCCGGATAGATCCGCATGGGCACACGGTAGGGGTCCTCTCCGGTGATGTTCTCGTACATCTCGAAGAGATTGCCGTAGCGCTCGCTGATCGTATCTCGCCCGAGACGGTCGATGGAGTGTGAGAAGTCGAGGAACACTCCGTTACGGAGGGACCCGGCACCATGCCCCGCATCGACCATCTCCTTGGCCCGCCGCGACGCCACGTCGCGGGGCACCAGGTTTCCGAAGCTGGGATACATGCGCTCCAGGTAGTAATCCCGTTCACCCTCCGGAATGTCACCTGGTGCCCGCCCGTCTCCCTCCTTCTCCGACGCCCAGATGCGGCCGTCGTTTCTCAGCGACTCGCTCATCAGCGTGAGCTTCGACTGATACTCCCCGGCCGGCGGAATACAGGTCGGGTGAATCTGCGTGAAGCACGGGTTCGCGAAGCCCGCACCTCGCTTGTGAGCTCTCCACGTGGCCGTGACGTTGCAGGCCTTGGCATTGGTCGAGAGGTAGAAGACGTTGGAGTAACCTCCCGTCGCCAGGACCACCACGTCGCCAGTATGCGACTCCACCTTCCCGCTCACCAGGTCGCGCGTGACGATCCCACGGGCCTCTCCCTCGACGAGCACCATATCGAGCATCTCGTGACGCGTGTGCATCTGGACCATTCCGCTGTGCACGGCGCGTTGTAGAGCTTGGTAGGCTCCCAAGAGCAGTTGCTGCCCCGTCTGTCCACGGGCGTAGAAGGTTCGGGATACCTGAGCACCGCCGAAGGATCGGTTGGCCAGCAGCCCCCCGTATTCCCGGGCAAACGGGACGCCCTGGGCCACGGCCTGGTCGATGATGTTCTCGCTCACCTCGGCGAGCCGGTAGACGTTGGCCTCTCTCGACCGGAAGTCTCCGCCCTTTACGGTGTCGTTGAACAACCGGTAGACGCTGTCCCCATCGTTCTGATAGTTCTTGGACGCGTTGATTCCGCCCTGGGCCGCGATGGAGTGGGCTCGTCTGGCGGAGTCGTGATAGGTGTACACCTTCACGCGGTAACCGAGTTCGGCCATGGTCGCCGCTGCCGCCGCTCCGGCCAGCCCCGTCCCCACGACGATGACCTCGTACCGTCTCTTGTTGGCCGGGTTCACCAGCTTCATGTCGAACTTGTGCCTGGTCCACTTCTGGTCGATGGGGCCGGCCGGGATCCCTGGATTCAGGTCCATGGCTGCCGACTCCCTACCGGAGGATTCCTGTCAGTGCCGCCCACGGCACTGACAGGAATCCTCCTACCAAGACGAAAGTGAGCACGGCGGCTAGTGGGCGACGGACGTCGTCGTACCGAGGGTGGCTCGCGCCCAACGTCTGGAAGATGCTCCACAGGCCGTGGTAGAGGTGCAATCCGAGCGCCAGCGTCGCCACGGTGTAGGCCCCTACCACCAACGGGTTCTGGAAGCCGATGACCATGTTGCGATACACGGCGCCGTGCTGGAAGTCGGGATGGGCCACCCCCACCGTCAGGTGTAGCAGGTGGTAGACGATGTAGAGGAGAATGATGACACCACCCCACCGCATCGTTCGTGACGCGTACGTGAAGGAGATGGACGCCTCTTTGGCGTAGCGAGTCGTTCGAGCCGACCGGCTCTGCAGATAGAGCTGCGTCGCCGCGGTGATGTGCATGCCGATCAGCGCCAGCATGAACACGCGAATTCCCCACAGGCCGACTCCGGCGGGGAGTATGGGCTCACCGACCGTCCGCAGAAACTCGGCGTACTCGTCGATGTGGTGGATGCCGGCTTCGTTGGCGCCCAGGAAGGCCTTCAGGTTGCCGATCATATGACCGAACAACCAACCCACGATGACGAGACCCGACAGCGCCATGGTGGTCTTCTTCCCCACCGACGACCCGTACAGTGTGCATACTCGACGCATGGTGTCTCCCACCGGTCCGCGTCGGCCGCGCTCCGGGCCGCGAGGGGCCGGGGCCGAAGCCCCAGCGGCCCCGAAGGCGTCAGCCGGCGAGAGTCTCCATGGTGCTCCGGACAGCCTGTGCGCTGCTCGACAACTCGGCGGCCTCGGCTTCGGTGAGCTCCACCTCGATGATCTCCTGCAGCCCACCCTCGCCGAGCTTGCACGGAACACCGAGGAAGATGCCTTCGTGACCGTACTCGCCCTGGAGGTACGCGGCACACGGAAGGATGCGTCGCTTGTCTTTGACGATCGCCTCCGCCATCTGAACGGCGGCCGAAGACGGGGCGTAGTAGGCGCTTCCCGTCTTGAGGTGACCCACGATCTCGGCCCCTCCCTTCCGAGTGCGTGCGACCAGCGCCGCGATGCGATCCCCGCTCAGGAAGTGCGTCAAGGGGATCCCGGAGATGCTCGTCGAGGAGACGAGCGGCACCATGGTGTCGCCGTGCCCTCCGAGAACCAGGGCCTGAATGTCCTCGACGCTCACGTCGAGCTCCAAGGCGATGAAGGAGCGGTACCGAGCCGTGTCCAGGACACCCGCCATGCCGATCACGCGCTCGCGTGGGAAGCCCGTGGCCTGCATCGCCACGTACGACATGACGTCAAGCGGATTCGAGACCACGATGATGATGGAGTCGGGCGCCACCCTGGCGATCTCCTTTGAAACCGACTCAACAATCCCCGCGTTGGTCTTGAGAAGGTCGTCACGGCTCATGCCCGGTTTGCGTGCTATGCCCGCCGTAACGATGAAGATGCCGGAGCCGGCCGCCGCCTCGTAGTCGTTCGTGCCAATGATCCGGGAGTCGAACCCCTCGATCGGTGCGCTCTCCCACTGATCGAGCCCCTTGCCCTGAGGGATGCCCTCGACGATGTCCACGAGGACGACTTGGCGGGCGAGCTCCTTCTCCGCCAATCTTTGGGCGCAGATTTCTCCCACGTGGCCCGCACCCACGACGGTGATCTTATTCACTCTAATCCGACCATGATTGGAGGTATTTGCTTGGTTTTTCGGGGCGTTTGCCCCTTGCAAGTTACCCGACCGGTACCGAAAATTCCATGCCTCGGCGAACCCTCTCGAGCGGGCGAAGGGCCGGGGTCAGCCGCCGGTCTGGGAGAGCGCAACGAGCCCCCCTGATCCTTCCTCACTTCCCTGGATCAAGTAGTGCCGCTCCGGCTTGGTGCGGAGCGTCTCTTCGATGAGCGGCACCAAGTCGTCCCCCTGCCGAAGCGGGTCGCGCAGATTGGTTTGTTGTGATCCGAACAGACAGGGACGCAACTGTCCATCGGCGGTCAGCCGCATGCGGTTACATCGGTCGCAGAAGTTATGGCTCATGGGAGTGATGACTCCCACGGTGCCTCGGCCGTCAGGAAAGCGGAAGTACGTGGCTGGGCCATTCCCTACGGGACCGTCGACGGGCTCGAGGTCCCCGAGCTTCCGGATCCTGCGCAACGCATCCTGACAGGACACGAAGTTGTCAGCGCTCAACTCCAAGTTGGAACCCGTCGGCATGAGCTCGATGAACCGCACGTGCCAAGGTCTGTGCCTGGTGACGAGAGCGAAGGACTCGATTTCGTCGTCGTTCTGTCCACCGATGAGCACGACGTTGATCTTGATCGGCTCGAACCCCAGGCTCTCAGCGGCGTCCAGGCCATCCATGATGCGGCCGAAGGAGTTCGGTCGTCGGGCAATGGCGTCCACTCGGTCTTCTCGCAGTGAATCGAGCGAGATGTTGACCCGGTTCACTCCGGCGTCTCTGAGCAACTCCCCCTGGTCGGCCAGCAACACGGCGTTCGTGGAGAGCGAGATATCCTCGATCTCGGGAATGGCCGACACCATGCGGATCAGCGAGTGGAGATCCTTGCGGACCAGAGGCTCCCCCCCCGTGATGCGAACCCTCTTGAGGCCCATGCCCGCCATGATCTGGACGATGCGGGCGATCTCTTCATAGCTGAGCAGACTCTCGCGCTTCAGCCAGTCGAGGCCTTCCAGCGGCATGCAGTAGACGCACCTGAGGTTACACTTGTCCGTGACGGAAATTCGGAGGTACTCGACGCTGCGCCCGAACTGATCGATCATCGCCGGTCAACGCCTCCGGAGGGAACGGCCGGCTTGGTTCCGACCACCCACTCTTCGACCCCGTCGCCGTAGCGTTCCTTCTTCCAAACCGGCAGCCGCTTCTTGATCTCTTCGATGACGAATCGAGAGGCCTCGAAGGCCTCGGCCCGGTGCGGGCTCGACACGGCGATCGCCACGCTCACGTCACCCACTACCAGATCGCCCACGCGGTGGACGACGGCGATGCGGTCCGTGCCCAGCATGTCGGACGCCTCGCCGGCGATCTCGGTGAGCACCGCGACGGCCATCTGTTCGTACGCGTCGTAGCGTACACCGCCGACCGAGCGTCCGTCGTTATAATCGCGTACCACACCCACGAACAGGAGCGCAGCCCCGTCTTCGTTCGCGCCCACACGGGCAAGGATCTCGGCCGGATCGATGGGATCCCGCACGACGGCTGCGAAGGCCACCTCAGCCGCCCGCCACCGGAGGGATGAGCGCCACCTCGTCACCATCGCTCAGCAGAGCAGTCGGATCCGCATAGCACTGATTCAATGCGACGGCCGGGTCCGTAGGAAGGACGGTGAACGCACCCCCGCGGGAACGGAGCGTCGATACGAGGTCCTTCACCGTTGCCCCGACGGGAAGATCGAGGCTCAACTCCTTGGTACCCAGGAGTTCACGGTACGACGCGAAGAAGAGGGTTCGGATTTCCACGAATTACATGCGTTCGGGGCAGAGACGGTCTCCGAAGCCCGGAGAGGCTTCAAAGGACGGGAACGGTCTCAGGAGAGTAGAGGAACCCCATGGTTCCGGTCAACGTTCCGGTGGGGCCCGGTCGTCAGGCGCCCGGGCGGCGGACCCATCGGGCGGCCCCCACCGCCCCGAATGTTCTGAATCCTCTGATTGAGCTGTTCCCGCATGACGACGAAGCGCAGCAGTTGACGGGCGCTCAGCACCCCGGTCAGTGCCTCCTGCTCCTCCCGGATGAGGCGCACCTCGTCCTCCTTCAGGCGAAGCAAGTCTTCGAGGGCCTCGCTGGCGCGCTCTTCCGTGATCTCGCCTTCGTCGCCCAAGGCCATCAGCCGGCGCCTCGTGGATCGCTCATCCTCGACGAAGGTGCGCCGCCGCTCGCGGAAGCCGTCCAAGACCTCCCGAAGCCTCTGGCTCTGTTCGTCGGTGAGTTCGAGTTGCTGGCGGACCATGGCATCGAAGCGGCCTCGGATCATCCGCTCCATCCGGGCCCGCCTGTCCGCCCCGGGGCCATCCTGCGGCGGGCCCCTCCGTTGTGCCGCAAGATCCTGCGCTCCCAGCGCGACCACTACGATCATCACAGCGCTGATCAGTCTCTTCATCCTCCGAGCTCCTCCAGTAGGGCCGCCAACTCCTCGTCGGACAAGTCTTCCAACATGGGCGCGTCCGCGACGAGCGCATCGTCGTCGTCCCAAACCATCACGAACGCCTCCTGGGCGAGTTGACTCGTCCCGGGAAGCATATCGGCGCGCTGCCAGACAACGGCGGTCCCCAAGGCGAGCACCACGGCGGCGGCCACCGGCAGTCGCCAACCGAGCGCGGGCCGCGCGTGCGCACGGTCACGAGCGACCGCCTCTTTGATCGCCCCGGCCAAGACGGCAGGCGGTACGGGCTTGGTGAGACCGAGCTGCCGTACAATGGCCATCTCGTTCGTGCAGTCCGCACAGACCGAGATGTGCGCCTCGATCCGATCGCGGTGCTCCGGGGTGAGATCTCCCCGAACCAGCCTTGGCAGCAGGTCCTTCGCGTCTGCACACGTTCGGTCCGTCATGGCTCCAAAAGCTCCCGTAGGCGGCGGATGCCGTGATGGTAGTTCACTCGAGCCGCACCCTCCGACGAACCGATGATTTCACCGATCTCACGAAAGCTCAAGTCATCGTCGATCCTGAGCGTCACCGACAGCCTCTGCTTGTCGGGGAGGCCCTCCACGGCCTCCCGAACGCGAGCCGCCTCGGCACGGAGAGCGACCTCCGTGGACGGGTCGAGTCCGGGCGCCGAGAGGGCGTCCACGTCTTCGAGTTCACGCTCCCCCCGCCTTCGCACCTTGCGGAGATACTCGCGGGCCTCGTTTCCCGCGATGGCCAGGAGCCATGTCCGAAAGGCGGCCTCGCCACGAAACCGTCCAAGGGCCCTGAAGGCTTTGATGAAACAATCCTGGCTCGCATCTGCCGCAAGATCCTCCTCTCCAAGGATGGCCACGCACGTCCGAAAGACGGCGCCGTGATGCCGATCCACAAGCAGGTCCGTCGCGCGACTGTCTCCAGCCCGAGCACGCTGCACCAACTCCTCGTCTGAGGGTGGCTCGGTGCGTATCTCCTCGGCCATCATGAAGTCAGATGCTCGTCGTCACCGAAGCGTTAAGTCCGCTCGGACGACAATGGGGGTGTCTCGGACGAGAAGGGACTGGAGGTGCGGTCGAGTCGAGCCGACGGGGCGACGCGCTCTTCTATTCTACGGGCTGGCCGTCGAGCTGCCCTACGCGAGTCCGAAGGTGCTTGGAGGGTTTGAATACGGGAACGCTCCTAGACGGGACTTCAACGCCTTCGCCGGTCCGCGGGTTGCGGGCCATACGGCTCTTCCGCTTTCGAACCTTGAACGTGCCGAACCCGCGGATCTCGATGTTCTCCCCGTTGGCGAGCGCCCGCTTCACGGCGTTGAGGAATCCATCCACGACCAGGACGCAGTCCTTCTTGGTGATCCCCGGACCGATGGCTTCCGCGACCTGTTCGACGAGGTCCGCCTTGGTCATTCATTCCTCCGCGATACGAAATAAGTGTCCGAGCGATGGCAGGGTTGCCAGGGTAACGATCTCGAACCTGGAACGTCAAGTGCCACTTGCACCTACGGGCGCCGCGTCTCCATGAGTCCGATGAACCGATCGAAAAGATACCGGCTGTCGTGGGGCCCGGGAGCCGCTTCAGGATGATACTGTACGGCAAAGACGGGACGCTCCCGGTGGGCCACTCCCTCCACCGTCCCGTCGTAGAGATTGACGTGCGTCAGTCGGAGCTCCGGAGCTCCCACGATTTCGTCAACCTCCCCCAGGGCCACCGAGAATCCATGGTTCTGTGACGTGATCTCCACAGTATTAGTGTCGAGATTCCTTACCGGGTGGTTCCCACCGTGATGACCGAACGGGAGCTTGTAGGTCTTGGCCCCAAATGCCCGAGAGATGAGCTGGTGGCCCAGGCAGATCCCGAAGACAGGGACGTCGTTCTCGGAGAGATGCAGGATGGCGGCCTCCGCCTTCCCCACCGCCGCCGGGTCTCCCGGTCCGTTGGAGACGAACATGCCGTCGGGACGCTCGGCAAGAATGTCTTCGAGAGACGTCTCGGCGGGAATCACCGTCACACGGCAGCCGCCCTCCGAGAGGATCTTCGGAGAATTCGCCTTGACCCCGAAGTCATAGGCGAGAACATGGAAGCGTTCTTCTCCGACGGCCTCTACGACATAGGGCTCGTCCGTGGAGACACCACACGCGAGATCGAGACCCTCCATGCGAGGGTGTGCGAGCACGCTCTCGAGCAGAGCCACCGGGTCCGTGTGGGCCGGCGCGATCGCTCCCCGCATCGCCCCCTCGGACCGGATGTGGCGGGTGAGCGCCCGGGTGTCTATCTCGGCGATCCCGACGACGTCGTTGGCCGTCAGGTAGTCCTCGAGTGATCCCGTCGCCCGCCAGGAGGAGTGGCGCGGCGGAAGTTCACGCACGACGAACCCGGTGACCTGTGGACCCTCCGACTCGCGGTCCTCCTCGTTCACGCCGTAGTTGCCGATCAACGGATACGTCATCACCACATGCTGACCGGAATAGGACGGATCCGTGAGGATCTCCTGGTACCCGGTCATGGAGGTGTTGAAGACAACCTCCCCCAGCGAGGGTCCTTCGGCCCCGAAGCCGAAGCCGTCGAAACGACGTCCGTCCTCGAGGAGCAGGTAGGCGGGTGCGCGTGGGTTGATGCCGGCCACGTAGCAGAGTCCGAGTCAGAGTTGTGCGCCGGAAGCGTCCGACGGCCGGCGGAATTTAGAGCGCGAGGAAACCGAGTCAAGCTCACCCCTGCCCCGTTCCGCCCCTCCTTTCCTCGCCCTACCTTTGTCGCGAGAGAGCAGGGACCCTCGCGACGGCCCCGCAACCCCGACCAGGCCAAAGGCGAACCGACATGACGGATGCGCCCCAAATCACCGTCTATGCCGACGAGTCGTGTCTCGGCAACCAATTCCAGCACCGTGCCAACCCCGGAGGTGCCGGAGGGTTGGTGGAGTACTGGACCGGCGATGAGTGGGTGCGGCGCGACTACTGGGTTTCCGAGGCGGACACGACCAACAACCGCATGGCGCTTCGAAGCGCGATCGAGGCCCTGACCTTGATGCGAAAGCGCCCCTGCACAGTCCACCTCGTGTCCGACAGCCAGTATCTGGTCAAGGGCATGACGGAGTGGCTCAAGGGCTGGAAGGCCCGAGGATGGAAGCGGAAGGGAGGCGAGATCGGCAACCTCGAACTCTGGCAGGAGCTCGATCGCATCGCGTCGCAGCACGACGTGACGTGGAGCTGGGTCCGCGGGCACGACGGACATGTCCAGAACGAGTACGCCAACCACCTCGCGACACGAGCCGCCTCGGAACGCACGGAATCCGGAGGCTTGGTGGAAAGCCAGTACCAGGCCTGGCTGGACGAGCAGCGCGACAAGCGCGGTCGTTATCTCGACTACTTCGAACACACCCCGCCCGGCTGATTCGAGGACGGGGCTCCCCGACGACTTGGTTGGCTCCGACGCCGATCGGCTCCAACGGCGGCCAGCCCGAACGAAATTCGGGGACAAAAAAAGAAGCCCTCGGCGCGGCAAGCCGCTCCGAGGGCCTCAGTTTCGTTGGTAGAAGCTTCGTCTCGTTTGGAGATTGCCTATCTTCCGGCTCGCCTTGCGGCTCACCTTCAGTCGGGCAGCTAACTCAGCTTCCCTTCCCCCGTGTCGCGCGGTCAGCGACTTCGGGTCCTCCGAGCTCCGGGAGGTTTCAGCAGAGACCAACGACTCCTCCGCCGGCTCACCGAGGTCCAATCCTCGGCTTGCTTCCACCGCTACGGCGTCCCGTCCGATGGATCACGTTTCTCGATCCGCATGAAGGATGACCAACGCCATCGAATCAGCGTACCACATCGGAAACGCACCACCAGTATGTGGGGAGACTGGCCTCTCGTCAAGCTTCTCGATGGGCTCTGCTCAAGAAATCCCGATTACCCGTAACCTGTTATACCTCATATGATTATGGGGTTACAGAATCCCCCGTTTTTCCCACCAGGATCGAGTGTAAACAGATTGATCTTGCAGGCTTGTGCGAGGGTTTACGGGCAAGATCTTCGGTCGGGATTCAGAAAACGAAGGCGTCTTCCGGCGACCTCAGAGCCCCTCAGAAGTGGCCTCATTTGTTGGCCCGCCAACACGAATTTCGCGTCCGAAGGCCCGCGCGAAGACCTCACGCACGACGGGCACGACTTCGGCGACCGCGATGGGGCGGCCCGCCTCTCTGGAAAGCGACGTGACCGAGCGGCCGACGATGCCGCACGGGACGATCGTCTCGTAATAGGTGAGGTCCGTATCGACGTTGAGCGCGAAGCCGTGGGAGGTGATCCAACCCGACGACACGCGGACCCCGATGGCCGCCATCTTCCGATCCTCCACCCACACGCCGGTGAGCCCAGGTACCGACTCCCCCTCGATGCCGAACCGCTCGAGGACGGTGATCAGCATGGTCTCGAGGTCTCTCAGGTAGCCGAGCAGGTCCTTCCGGTCGGGGCCGAGGTCGAGAATCGGATACCCGACGAGCTGACCGGGACCGTGGTACGTCACGTCTCCACCCCGCCCTACTTCGAAGAGCTCGAGGCCGAGTCTGTTTCGGAGGGTGGCGTCGGCCAGCACGTGCTCGGGAGACGATCCCGTTCCCAGCGTGATCACGTGCGGGTGCTCGAGGAGAAGGAGGTGGTCGGGCACTTCGCCGACCCGCCGACGCACTACCAGATCGGACTGGATTTCCAGGGCCTCCCCGTAGGGCACGAGGCCGAGATCCCGCACCTCCAACTCGATCGAGTCACTCGGGTATGGGCGATCCGACACCGGAGGTCAGCGCGCGATCGAGGCATGGCTGATCGGCCTACACGCTCGGAGGCCGAACACTATGCGTCCTCGGGGAAGTCCTCCAGGAGCGCTTTGAGTCCCGAAAGGAATCTCGCGGCGTCGGCGCCATCCACGAGCCGATGATCATACCCCAAGGAGAAGAGCGACCGTTTGCGTATGGCGATGGCATCCGTGCCCGTGCCGGGATCCTCGACAACCACGGTGCGCTTTTCGATCGCACCCGTGCCGAGGATGGCGGCGGTCCCCTTCGGGATCACGGGCAGACCCACCAACGTGCCGAGCACGCCCGGGTTCGTAATCGAAAACGTCGCGCCTTGGATCTCGGAGGGGTTGAGCTTCCGAGAGCGCGCACGCTCAGCGAGATCGATGATCTTCTTGCCGATACCGACCAGGCTCAGGTCATCGGTATCGTGGATGACCGGAACGATGAGTCCGGGATCCAGATCCACCGCCATACCGATGTTCACGTTGCCCCGGTGGATGATGTTGTTCCCGGACACCGTGCCGTTCACGTTCGGGAAGCTGCGCAGCAGACGCGAGCAGGCCCACGCCACGAAGGCCGTGTAGCTGACCCGCGCTCCCTGCTCCGCCCACTTCGCCTTGTTCGCCGCACGAATGCCGTCCACCCGAGAAAAATCGACCTCGATGAACGAATGCACATGGGGAGCCACCCGCTTCGCGAGGACCATGTGCTCCGCCGTGAGCCGACGGATCTTGTCCATGGGCTGAACCTGATCGCCCTCGCGAACCGGAAACTCGGGGTGCTGCACCTCGCCGTAGAAGGCGGCCCACAAGTCGGACGGTGCCGGCGGCGAGGCCGGCCGCAAAGCCGCGGCAGGTGGAGCCCCGGTGGGTGGAGCGGCGGCCTTCGGCGCCGGTGAGCCGGTCGGCACGCCCGCTTCGATGAAGCCGAGAATGTCCTGCTTGGTGACCCGACCGGCATGGCCTGTACCCGGTACGTCACCAATCGCGATTCCGTGCTCCTCGGCGATCCGCCTGACGACCGGAGTCGACCTCGTGCGCAAGCGGTCCTCGGCCGACTGCTCCGCTCCGTCCTCAGACGGGGCCGAAGCACTCGCCGCGGAAACGGACCCGGCAACCGGCGCCCGAGTAGTCTCGACCACCGCTGGCGCGGCATCGGGTGCAGCGACGGGGGCCCGCTCGGCGGAGGAAGCGGCCTCAACGACCACGGCCGGTGCTGCCACGGTCGCGGCGCCACCTTCAGTGTCGATGAACGCGACGACCGTGCCGACCTCCACGGTCTCGCCCTCCTGGACCTTTACCTCCACGAGCGTCCCGGACTGTGGAGAGGGGATCTCGGCGTCCACCTTGTCGGTGGAGATCTCAAGGATCGGCTCGTCGCGCTCAACCGTGTCGCCAACGCTCTTCAGCCACTTCGACACCGTGCCTTCGGCGATGGACTCGCCCATCTGCGGCATGGGAACCTCGATGCGGGCCACTCTATGTCTCTCCGGATCTATGTGACAGAATCAGAATCGGCGACCCCAAAATACCCGGGGGATCGACTGGCGGTCCCACCTCCACCGCCGAAGGTCAGTAGTACACGAGATACCGCGCCGCCGTCACGATGTCATCGATCTGCGGCAGAAAGTAATCCTCCAAAACGCCCGAGTAAGGCACGGGTGAATCGATGGCGGTCACCCGCAGCATCGGTGCGTCGAGCCACTCGAATGCGCTTTCGCTCACGCGCATGGCGATCTCGCCGGCGATGCCGCCGGTACGGGTGTCCTCGTGGACGATCAGGAGCCGTCCGGTCTTCTTCACGCTCTGGACGATGGCCTCATCGTCCAGCGGAAGGAGCGTGCGAAGATCCAGGATCTCGACTCGCATTCCGTCGTCACGCTCGAGTTCCTCGGCCGCCTCTGCGCTCCTGTGCACCATCATCCCGTACGTAACGATGGTGAGATCTGCGCCTTCGCGCACGGTCCGCGCCTTCCCGAGGGGCACGGTGTAGTCCTCCGTGGGAAGCACCTCCCGGAGGGTGGGCGCCCTGTAGAGACCCTTGTGCTCCTCGAAGATCACGGGATTGTCGTCGCGGATCGCCGCCTTGATGAGCCCCTTGGCGTCGTACGCCGTGCTCGGGTAGACGATCTTCAAGCCGGGCGTATGAAAGAAGGCCATCTCGACGTTTGGGGAGTGGAACGGTCCCCCGCGGTTGCCACCCCCAACCGGGCCGCGAATGACGAGCGGGAGGGGTCCGCTTCCTCGATAGAGCGAGGTGGCGATGTAGTTCGTGATGACGTCGTACGCCGGCGAGATGAAGTCCATGAACTGCATCTCGACCACCGGACGCAGCCCCATGTGGGCCGCCCCGGCCGCCGCCCCCGTGAAGCCGCCCTCCGCGATGGGGGCGTCGATGACGCGCTTCCCGCCGAAGTACTCCAGGAATCCGCGCGTCACCTTGAAGGCCCCACCGTAGACCCCGATGTCCTCCCCGATGAGGAAGACCCGGTCATCGGCCACCATCTCCTCGAAAAGGCCTTCGCTGATGGCCTCCAGAAGAGTCACAGCCTCGCCTCGCTCCGTCTTCGAGAGGTGTTCGGGCTTCACCGTGGTAACGACGGTGCCCGCTTCGTCCTGCGAGGTCATGTAACCAACCTCGGGAGCTCGACCCGGGGGCTCGGATCGGGCGTGCGGATCGCGGCTCCGTGGGGGGAGCGGCACCTACCGCTTACCGCGACGTCGGAGGGCTCAGATGAGGACATTCGATACGCGAGTCGCCGGACCCGCCGGCCTACCAGAGTCGGTCGAAAGACCGGACCGGGTCAGTTGTTGCTTCCGTCGCCGCCAGGCGGATCGGCGACCTCGACCGGGTCGGCCGGCGCTTCCCCGCTCTGATTGAGCGAGGGGAGAATCGGCTGGGCCGCCGGAGCCATTGGCTGAGCATCTTGACGAAGAATCGACTCGGGCTGCTGTGCCCGAGACGACATGATGGACAGCACGAGCGCCAACGCCATGAATACGGAGCCGGTGGTCCACGTGGCACGAGTCAACACGGTCGTGGCCTGCCGACCACCCAGAATCCCATCCGTGGCCGCGGCGCCGCCACCCATCGCCGCCAGACCGCCGCCCTTCCCCGATTGGAGGAGGACGACGACAGAGAGGAGAGTCCCGTCGAGGATCAACACCGCAAGCAGTAAACCGAACATATTCGTCTAGCCGAGAGGGTGGAGAACAGCGGATAAACGTCGCCCTGGCGACACCGGGTGTCAACCCGAAAACCCTTACATTCAGCCGGCTTCGGCGATCGCGGCGAACGACTCCGCGTCGAGGCTCGCACCCCCGACCAACACTCCGTCCACATCCGGGGCGGCGAGCAATTCGGCGACATTCGAGGGGTTCACGCTACCCCCGTAGAGGATCGGCACTCCCTCCGCTCGGTCCGGGCCGAGAGCCTCAGTCAAGCGGTTACGCAGAGTCCCGTGGGCGGCCGCGGCGTCGGCGGGAGTGGCGGTTTCGCCCGTACCGATAGCCCAGACAGGCTCATATGCCAGCAAGAAGCCGGGTGCCCGCTCGGGGAGCACGGCCAGAGCGGCGTCCAACTGGCGGACGATCACCTCGTCGACCCTCCCCGCTTGACGTTCCTCCAGTGTCTCACCGACGCAGACGACGGGGGTGAGCCCTTCGGAGAGCGCGGCGGAGACCTTCTTGCCCACCTCTTCATCCGTCTCGCCGAACACGTGTCGGCGCTCCGAGTGACCCACCAGGACGTAACGCGCCCCTGCGGCCAAAGCCATTCTGGCCGAGTGTTCACCGGTGTAGGCTCCCTTGGGCTCCCAGTGGATATTCTGGATTCCCAGGGCGATCTCGGGCCGACCCTTACGGGCTTCGACCGCGGCCGTGAGGGATATGGCAGGTGGGAAGACCAAAATGGTCGGCTGCGGGTCCGTGAGTTCGGGTGAGAAGTCGTGGAAAAACTCCCGCGTGGCCGAAGGCCCGTGATGCATTTTCCAGTTGCCCGCAATCACCGTTGGTCTCACTGGTCCTCCCCTTGGTCTTCGGAAACGCGATCCGACAGTGCCTCGACGCCCGGCAGCTCGCTGCCGGAAAGGAACTCCAGAGCGGCCCCTCCTCCCGTAGACACGTGCGTCATTCGGGACGCCACCCCCGCGGCTTCGGCCGCAGCCGCCGAATCGCCTCCGCCCAGGACCACCGTGGCTCCGGCGTCGGCGGCCCGCGCGGCCACTTGAGCCAACTCCGCCGTCCCGGCCCCGAACTCGGCCACCTCGAACATCCCCATGGGGCCGTTCCAGACGACTGTTCTGGCGCCGCTCACCTCGTCGGCGAATAGTCGGACCGATGCCGGGCCGATGTCACCGATCCGATCCGTCGGACTCACGTCGGTGCGGTCCACAGATCGAGTCACCGCGCCCGCCACCAACTCCGGCGCCGTAACGACGTCGACAGGAAGCAAGATCTTCTCGCCTGCTCTGGACATCAGATCGCGGGCCACCTCCACACGGTCCGGCTCGACGAGGGACTCCCCTACTTCGAGGCCGAGAGCAAGGAAGAACGTATTGGCCATCGCCCCACCGATGAGCAGCCGATCGACGGTCGGCAGCAGGGCCTCGATGACGTCGATCTTCCCGGAGATCTTGGCCCCGCCGATCACGGCCACGAAAGGATGCTCGGGTTCGACTAGTGCGTCGCCCAGGAAGCGGAGTTCGGCTTCCATCAGATAGCCCGCCACCGCCTCGCCGCCCGCATCTCTCACGGCTCGAGCGACGCCGGTCGTCGACGCTTGCGCCCTGTGGGCCGTCCCGAACGCATCGTTCACGAACAGCGTGGCCCCATGCCGAAGCTCTTCGGCCCAAGCCCGATCGTTCTCGGTGTCCTCCGAATGGAAGCGCGTGTTCTCGAGCAACAGAACACCCCCATCAACCACTTCGTCCACGGCTTGCCGGGCCTCGGGGCCTGTCGTCGCCGGCGAGAAGTGGACCGGACTTCCCAGCGACGACTGGAGCTCACTGGCAACCCCACGAAGGGAAAGCGACGGATCGGGCCGACCATCAGGTCGCCCCAGGTGTGAGAGGAGCACGACCCTGGCTCCGTTGTGCACAAGGTGACGAATGGTCGGAAGCGTCCGGTCGAGACGCGTGCGGTCGGCTACCCGGCCTTCATCGTCGAGCGGCACGTTGTAGTCGACCCGGACGACCACCAGCCGGCCGGCGAGCGATTCGGGATCGAGGTCGTGGAGAGTCTTCTTGGCCATAAGGGTCGGAAAATACCGAAGCCCCCCGGGAGCCACAATCGCTCCCGGGGGGCCAGGGTGAGGGTCGGATCCTCCGATCCAGATGGGCCTTAGGCTACCGGACCGTCAGTCTCCGCGTCGACCGTACGGGCTCCAACGCCCGCAGCAAGGTGGCCACGATCTCCAGCGTGTAGTCACCTGGCTCCACCTCGGTCAGGTCCACCGTGACGTACTCGGTCACCCCGACGGTGGCATCACTCCGTCTCCTCCAGGTGGTGCGGAAGTCACGGGCGCCCGAGGGAGAAATGTAGAGCGGCACACGGTATCCGTCGTCCGCGGAGAGGTGGGCCTCCACGGTGTACGCGGTCTCTCGCACGGGTAGGTCATACAACTCGAAAATGACCCCCACCGTTGCCTCATCGGTGACGCCCTCGGTCAGAGGCGAGACCCAGGCCGCCGTGCGACGCACCTCCGAGGGCTCCGGGTTCGCCGCCTCGACCAGGAGCAGGTCCGAAATCCGTGGATCCTCTCCCGGCTTCGATAGGCCTACCGGTTCGCGCATGGCTGCCAAGAAGCCTATCCGGTCGTCGTAGATCTCGAGAACGACCTGTCGGATCTCCGGCCCCCCCCACGTTCTCAACCCGACATCGCCTTGAGCCGCGGCTACACGCTGCCTCGAGGAGCTCACAACCCGCTGGTCTTCACCGAGCAGGAAGATCGACACATGCAGCGAGTCGCTCGGACCCCCGTACATCTTCTCGGGCACCGCGGTGTGGACCTCGATCTCCAACCCTCCCCGTGCCATGCGGAACTGACTCACCAACCCAGGCAAATCGCGGACCTCGCGGAGACCCACACTTCCGTACCGATGAGGGAAGATGTTCTTCAGGCTGCCCAGATATGTCGCGCTTTCGGGCGTCAGATCCATGTGCCTGGACGTAGCCCGGCGAACGAAGGTCAGGTTCGAACCCCCGCCATAGTCCCAGAAGACGGTCCGAAGGTCACTGCCCTCGCCGACGGTTCGCACCGAGGTCGGAGAGCCATATCGGAGCAAGACCTCCGCCGCTTCCGAATCGAGGTCTCCGAAGCGGAGAGTCGCGTAGGCGGCCCGCGCGAAGTGCTCGGTTTCGCGCTCGTTCACATCGGTAGTCAGAATCGGGTCGCGCGAGCTCCAGAACGCGCGCTCCATTTCGAGGCGTTCAACGTCACCCATCGCCGCATACGCGCCCAGTCGAGTCAACGGCAGCAGGGCCCCGATATCTCTGAGACGCTGTGCTTCCGCCGGAGGCAGCGCGTCGAGGGCCACTCGGAACCGCTCCATAGCCTCTTCGGGATAACCGAGACGTTGGAGCGCGAGGCCCGAAAGGAGAATCCCGGTTGGGTTGCCCCGTGACTCCCAAATGAACCGCTGAGAATCCTTCAGGAGATCTCCCCAGCGATCGCGATCGGCGGCGTCCAGCAGAAGCTCGATGTTCGCACGGGGATGACTGGGGACGGCCTCTACGGCCGCCGAGAGCGACCTGAGCATGTCCTCCCGGGTCTCCCCCTCGGCAGGTCCCGTCTCCTGGAATCCCCGGGTCATGATCTCCCGGAACTCTATCGGACACAGGTTGTTCAGTCCCATCAGCGGCTCCGCCGTCACATATCGCGTGTCCGCATAGCCGGATGCGACACGGCAGTCGATCTTCCTCAGCTCGGACGCGGCGATGTGTCCCAGGTGCTCCCAGGCCAGCCACTGCTCCTGGATGATCATCCCCTGCTCGTAGTAGAGCTCGGCGAGGAAGCCTTGCGACACTTCATGGCTGTTCGCTTCGGCACGGAGAATGCCATCCGCATAGAGGCGCCGGGCCTCGTCTCGTAGTCCTTGCTTCCTTCTGATTCGGGCCAAGGCCAGTGCCGGGGCCGGGTTCTTCGGTGCCGAGCGCATCGCCTGTGCCAGCGCCGTCGCGGCTTCGCTCCGCCACTGCGTAATGCCAAATCCGACCGGAGGATCACCCGCGAGGAGAGCCTCGAGGTTGTCCAAGGGACCACCCGCTTCGATCGGATCGCCCAGTGCCTCTCTGAGGAGCTGTCGCCCCTCGAACAGCGTAGGCGGTGGCGTCAGGTATTCTCCGGGGAACAGCTGTTCGGAAAACTCCCACCCTACGTCTTCCGGCGGCGCGGGTGACTCGATGGGCGAGGGGGGCAAGGGGGCAGGGCTGTCCTCGGACGGCTCGAAGGCCAGGTCGAAGTTGACCCATGTCCCCACTGGCTCCCCGAAGCGCCGGGCCGGCTCGAAGCGCAGGCTGGGAGCCATGTCGAGCGCCACGCGGTCGAACTCCGACACACCCGACCCGCGCTCGATCTGCGCCTGGTCCACGGTGCCATCCGATCCGACCCAGACGCGGAGCGTCACCAATCCCCCGATCCCCGCCTCCTGTAGCTCCAGTGGATACTGGTCGCGGATCGTTCTCTCCGCCCGCGCCCGGTCGAGCAACTCCGGATAGGTGTTGTCCGGTCGCTCCAGGCGGGTCTCCTCGCCCACCTCAGGCACCCGAGGCGGCACGGCAGGCTCGACCGCCTCGTCGCTCGCCACCACGACGGGTCCCTGCTCGGGCAGCGTCACATCCGGATGGGTGACCGGTCGCTCGACAACCGGTCCGAGCTCGGAAGGCTGGTTCCAGGGCAAGAGCTTGGCCAAGCCCGCTCGAGCTTGGGGTGCGGCCACACTGACGAGCAGCAGCGCGCCGATGGCGGCGGCCATCGCATGACGAACACGGAAGCCGGAGCCCGGCGTGGGTGTGCCCCACTGGCTTTCAAGCTCCGCGTGCAACTCGGGTCCAAACGACGGACGCTCCTCGATCAGGATCGACGAGAGTTCCGCGTGGAGCCCCGCCAGGTCGGGCGGCAGCGGCAGCGCGGATGGGTCGTTACGGCGGTCAGTCATCTATGTCCAATCCTTCTCGTTTTACTCGCATTCGTGCGCGACAGCTTCGTTGAGGCGCTTGAGTGCCCTGTGGACCCGAACGGCCACGGCGTTGGGACTTATGTCGAGCGAGGACGCGATCTCACTGTTATCCAAGCCCGCTCCATACCTGAGCGAAAGAATCTCCTGGTCCGCCCCTCGCAGCATTTGCGTTCCGTTCAGCAGCGCCTGGATCCGCTCCTGCTTCATTACCCGCTCTTCCTGAGAGGGAATCTGCGCCACCAGGTCGGGGACACGATCTAGGGAGACGTGAAGTGAGCCACGGCGCTTCAAGGACCGGAGATGGTCCGTCACGGCGTTCCGCGCGATGCGGAGAAGCCACGTGCGCGGAGCCGCCCGCGTGGCGTCGTAGCGATGAATGGACCTGAGCGCCTTCATGAAGACCTGCGAAGTGACGTCTTCGGCGGTTTCTCGCGTCGCCACTCGAAAGCGGACGTACCGATACACCGTGGGTCGGTGGTCGGTATACCACTCCCCGAAATCCAGCGGAAGCCACGACGGCTTCGTCGCTGCCTCGCGCGTCACCGATGCCCGTGGCGGCGCCTCGACACGATCTTCAAGCTGTGGTTGTGTTTTCATCGCTTAGAAATACGGTTCCGTCCCACGGCCATTACACGGCTGGGGCCACAGTTAAGCGACTGCCGTTAAAGACTTTGTTCCCCCTCCGGGGTCAGTGGGTTCCCCCCCCGTCTTCATCCACCACGACTCTCGCCGCCGCATTCTCCTGACTTGGGCTACCGGCGCTCAACTCGAGAACGGTCTCACAATGGCCGCAGCTCACGCGTTTAGCCGTGCCAACCTCCAGGGAAGCCCCGTCTCGATGGCCACAGACGGGACACGCATAGGAAAACCATGGTTCAGAGACCGGGGCCTGCTCGCCCCCCAGCCGATCCGGTGACCCGGGGACGGACGCCGACGCCATCGTTACCCCTCCACCGAGGCCGGAAGACGCTCACCCACATAACGCACCAGATCCACGATCCGCTCCGAATAGCCCCATTCGTTGTCGTACCAAGAGAGGACCTTGACCATGCGTCCGGCGATGACGCTCGTGCTCTCCGCATCCACGATGGAGCTGTTCCGGTTGCCCGTGAAGTCTATCGAAACCAGGGGCTCGTCACTGACGGCGAGGATCCCGGCCAGCGGTCCGTCCGCCGCGGCACGGAAAGCCTCGTTGACGGCCTCGGCCGTGGTGTCCGTACCGAGCTCGGCTACGAGATCGACGACCGAAACGTCCGGGGTGGGCACGCGGATGGCCATTCCGTCGATCTTGCCCTCGACCTCGGGAATCACCAAGGACGTCGCCTTGGCGGCACCGGTGGTCGTCGGGATCATCGACAAGGCCGCCGCCCGAGCCCGCCGCTTATCGGCATGCGGTACATCGAGGAGCGCCTGATCGTTGGTATAGGCGTGGACCGTGGTCATGAGGCCGCGCTCGAATCCGAACGAATCCAGGAGGACCTTCACCACCGGGGCCAGACAGTTGGTGGTACAGCTGGCATTCGATATGACGTGGTGGGCGTCCGGGTCATACGCCTCCTGGTTCACCCCCAGCACCACGGTGATATCCTCGTTCTTGCCCGGTGCACTGATGATGACCTTCTTCGCGCCGGCCTCGAGATGTTTGGCCGCCTGGTCTCGACTCCGGAAAAAGCCCGTGGATTCCACCACCACGTCGATTCCCAACTCCCGCCAAGGCAGGTTCGCGGGATCCCGCTCGGCGAAGACCTTGAGTTCGTCTCCGTCTACCGTGAGTCCTTCGGCGCTGACGGCGACATCGCCCCGGTAGCGGCCGTGGACGGAGTCGTACTTGAGGAGATGAGCCAACATGTCGTTGTCCGTGAGATCATTCACGGCAACGAAGTCGATGTCGGTAGCTCCCGACTGCTTTGCCGATCGAAGCACGTTCCTGCCGATTCGACCGAATCCGTTGATGGCTACGCGGATGGGCATCCACTCGCCTCCCGTTGAAATTCGTTGGTGTTATATGAAGGGACAGGCCCGTGCAAACGTCGTTAGAAAGACCTCAGCTACTCCCGCCCGGACGAGCGCTCCGGCGGCGGCCGCCGCCGTGGAGCCGGTGGTGAGAACGTCATCCACGAGCAACACGCGAGCGCCTGAAAGTCCGGCTACGGCGTCCTCCTTTACCACGAAGGCGTTCTTGACGTTAGCCCGGCGCTGAGCGGGGTGCAACCCGACCTGAGTAGGGCCTCCGTGAGGCCGTTCTAGAGCCTGCAGGAGGGGTCGGCCTACCGCTTCGGACACCACGGCGGCAAGCAAGTGGGCCTGGTTGTAGCCCCTCGTTCTCCGGCGCCGCCGCGTGGTAGGGACGGGCACCACGAGATAGGGACCGGCGGCCATGGAAGGAGGGAGCGCGTGACGAACCATGCGGCGCCCCATGAGTCCGGCCAGGGCCGCCCAACCGCCGTACTTGAGCCCATGGACCAGCTCCTCCGCCGGCGGGCGAAGCACCACGGCCGAGCGAGCGCCCACCAACTCCGTACCCCAGTCTCCACACTCCAGGCACCCCGGACCCGGCACAACACCCGACCCGAGGGGAAAACCGCAGCGGTCACACCTCGGCCAGGCGGGCTCACTGAGTCGGGTCAGGCAGCGCGCGCACACCAACTCCGAGGCGTGCCCCAACGGAAGATGGTCTCCGCATCCCAGGCAGGCCGCCGGCAGAAAGAAGTCCACAAGCTCACGAGCGGCGCTCCCTCCGATCATGCCCCCGCGTCGCTCACCACCGGAAGGGACCTCACCTGGTCGAATGGCTCTTCCGGACCTGGTCCAACGCGCGCCTCATGGCGGCCACGGGTCCCGGGTCCCCCCACCATCTCTCGAAGGCGACCGCCCCCTGCTGCACGAGCATCTCTCCTCCGTCGACGGCCCTGATCCCCAGGCGTTCGGCCGACTCAACGAAGGGCGTGGTGGTCGGTCCGTACACCAGGTCCATGACCGCACCCGCCCTGGCGACGCGGCCTAGGTCTAGGGGGAGCCTATCCCCCGGGGCAAGGCCGAGTCGGGTCGCGTTCACGACCAGGTCGAAGACCCCGTCGTCCACGGCTTGTGGAGCTTCGGCCACTCGGACGCGCTCCCCACCGATCCGTCGGGCCACTGCCCGAGCCCGCTCGGTGGAACGATTCAGAAGGAGCACGTCCTCGACCCCGTCGTCCAGAAGCGCTACCAGCGTCGCCCGCGCAGCACCGCCCGCACCGAGGACCAACACGCGGAATCCCTCGGGGGGCCTTCCGAGAAAATGCTTCAGCGCCCGCCGAAAGCCCTCTACGTCGGTGTTGTCGCCGCAGACCCGGCCGTTCTCGCCCCAGAACGTGTTGCACGCCCCGGTTCGCCTCACGGCCTCGGATCTCTGGTCCAGAAAGGAGGCCGCTTTCTCCTTGTGCGGAAGCGTGATGTTCCCACCCGCTCCGGCCCGTCCGAGACCGTGCATGAAACCCACGAGGTCCGAAGCGTCACACCTGAGGGCCACATACACCCCATCCACACCGGCCTCACGGAACGCCGCGTTCTGGATTACCGGGGACAACGAATGATCCACTGGATCACCCAGGAGGGCCAGTACCCGGGTGCTCGAGGTGAGCGATGTCATGAATCGTTTCCTGTGCGATGGTCGGAGTCTCGATCAAGCCTTGCCACGGCGGCCTCCACCAGTTCTTCGAGAACCCGGAAGCTATCCCGATAGACGTCGATGTCACCCGCGAACGGATCCGGTATCCCCCAACCGTCTCCACTCTCTCGACCTTCGGCGAAGGCCGACAGCATCGCCACCTTGCCGCGCCCTCCCTTTTCCTCGACCGCCATCAGATGGTGGACTCCCATGGTGAGAACGAGGTCCGCCCACTCGACCAGATCCTCGCTCAAGGGGCTACTCCGATGCCCCTGGAGATCGAGCCCCTGCTCCGCGGCGGCCTGGATCGCTCCGTCACTGGCCGCGGACCCCGGCATCGCGGACACGCCCGCCGACCGGGTCTCCGCGGCGTCCCACCCCGCGCGCTTAAGCGTGCGCTCGGCAATGGCGCCAGCCATGGGACTCCGGCACGTGTTGCCCGTGCACACGAAGAGAAGGCGGAGTCGGGGCCGATCATTCATCGGAGGCGGCCTCGATTTCAGGGAGCACACAACGAACTCTACCGACCGGTACGGTCCCCTCACGCACGACCACGGGGGAGCCGCCCGAGCAGTCGATGATCGTAGAAGGAGGCGACGGAGGGAGGGAGCCTGCGTCGAGCACCCACAGTTCCTCGCCGAGGCCGAGAGTCCTGGCCACCTCCATGGCGCCGTGACCGTCCAACGCAGGCGGCTCGCCCGGCAGGTTGGCGCTGGTCGATATCAAGGGTCCGCCCAACCCGTCGACCAGGGACTTCACCACGGGGTGCGGGCTCACCCGGACGGCCACTGCCCCCGAGTCGCTACGAATCCCCAAGGGAAACCGAGCTTGTGGATCCGCGAGGATGAGGGTGACGGAGCCGGGCCAGAAGATATCCGCCAACCGGGAGGCCTCGTCGGTCCACACCAGGTCTCCCGCCGTCTCCCTCCCCGGAATCAGCATGAGCATCGGTTTGTCCGATGGCCGCGCTTTGAGGGCCCCGAGCTTGGTCACCACCTCGCCACTCGGCACTCCGCCCAACCCGTACACGGTTTCCGTGGGATACATCACGAGCCCCCCGCCGCGGAGGTGCTCCAGGATCGGCTCCACGTCCGGATCCCCCGCAAGTATCGACCGAACGTCCACGAGTCTCGGCCCCCTCACGGTGCCCCTCGGGCCAGGACCGACTCCGCTACGTCCATGTCTTCCGGGCAGGTGATCTTCAGGTTCGTGGGGGACGCCTTCACCATGACCACCTCGCCTCCGTGCCTCTCGACCAGGGCCGCGTCGTCGGTCGCCGGCCAATTCTCCGCGATGGCTCGCTGGTAGGCCATGAGAATCTCGCCGCTCGGGAACGCCTGGGGCGTCTGCGCGTGCCAAAGGCCCGAGCGCTCGGGGGTCGACGTCACGGCCCCCGCCTCGTCGACGCACTTCATGGTGTCCACCGCCGGGTGGCCGGCCACCGCCCCCAACCCACTTGCCGCCACATCGATGCATCGGGCGATCACCTCGGAAGACACCAAGGGACGGGCTCCATCGTGGACCACGATGACGTCGAGGTCGGGAGGCAAGGCCTTGAGCCCTGCCCACACCGAATCACGTCGGGTCTGCCCGCCCTCGACGATACGAATGCGATCGTCCCGGTCGATCAACCAAGAAGGGGCTGGCCGCACCTGGTCCGCGGGGAGGACCACTACGACGGCCCGCACGCCCCCGTGTGCGAGAAACGGTCGGACGGCCCTGAGGAGAATCGGCTCACCTGCCAGACTGAGGAACTGCTTGCGCTCCCCCCCCATGCGACGAGACATCCCGGCCGCGGGGATCACGACCCCTACGCCGGGACCTCGTCCCGGCTGCACGCGGTCAGCTCGCGGTCCGCTCACGGACCGTCGTACCCACCCGCCCCTTGAGCACCTTCGCCCTGCTGATCACCGGCCACGGAGTCGAAGCGAGTGTAGGTCTTGTGGAAGTAGAGGTTGACCACGCCGGTGGGGCCGTTTCGCTGTTTCGCCACGATCAGTTCCGACTTGCCCTCCACCGAGTTCCCATCCTTGTCAACAGGGCCAAAATAGTACTCAGGCCGGTACAGAAACATGACCAGATCGGCATCCTGCTCGATGGAGCCGGAGTCCCTCAGGTCGGACAGTTGGGGCCGGCGGTCGTTCCGCTGCTCCGGAGCTCGGCTGAGCTGGCTGAGCGCGATGACCGGCACCTCGAGCTCACGGGCCAAAGCCTTGAGCCCGCGGGAGATCTCGCTCACTTCCTGTACTCGGTTCTCCGAGCGCTTGTTGCCCGACATGAGTTGCATGTAGTCGATGATCAACAGGCCGAGATTCGTTTCGGACTTGAGCCGTCGCGCCTTGGCCCGCATCTCGAGGACCGTGGCCCCGGGGGAATCGTCGATCCACAGGGGAGCCGTGTTCAGATGTCCCGCCGCCGCGGCGAGACGTTGGTACTCATCAGGACTCAGCTTGCCGCGGCGCAGCCTCTGGGCGTCCACGCGACCCTCGGCGCACAGGAAGCGCTGGACGAGCTGCTCCTTGGACATCTCGAGCGAGAACATGGCCACCGTGGTGTTGTGCTCGATCGCAGCGGTCTGCGCCACGTTCAGGACCCAGGACGTCTTTCCCATTGACGGCCGTGCCGCGACGATGATCAGGTCGCCTTTTTGAAGGCCGGTCGTCATACGGTCCAGGTCCTTGAAACCGGTCGGCACCCCAGTGATGCCGCCCGCGGATTCCTGCAGCTTCTCGATGCGTTCGAAGGTCGGCCACAGGATCTCCTTGATCCAGACGAAGCCCTCCCGGTCATGACTCTCCGCCACTCGGAAGACTCGCTGCTCCGCATAGTCCAACACCTCTTCTACGTCGCGCTCACCCTGATCGTAGACATCGCGGATGATGTCGGAGGCCGCGTCGATGAGCCTCCGAAGGAGCGCCTTCTCACGGACGATGCGTGCGTGATACTCGATGTTGGCCGCGGTCGGCACGGCATCGAGTAACTCAGCCAGGTAACCCGTTCCGCCGGCCGACTCGAGTTCGTTGGTCTTCTTGAGCTCTTCGTTCAGCGTGATGACATCGACCACGCCGCCACGCTCAAACAGGCGGGCCATGGACCGGAACAGGCGCCGGTTGGCCTCGCGATAGAACATCGAGTCGTCGACGATCTCGATGGCCCGAGCAACGGCATCGTTGTCGATGAGCATGCCGCCCAGCACCGAAACCTCCGCCTCGAGAGAGTGGGGTGGTTGGCGGTCGTACTGCGCGGCGGCAGCGGGAATCGAAGCGGTTTCCATCAACTCTCGTCCATCAGCTCTCGTCCATCACTTGTCGCAGGAGTTGGAGGTCGTCCCAGGCCGAGCGAGTCCAACCCGAATTTCGCAGCAGCGCCGCCGGATGGTACGTGACCACCAGGGGGACGCCTTCGTAGCTATACACGGAGCCCCGCAACTTCCCGAGCGGTCGATTGGTGGCTGTCAGGAGCTGAGCGGCGAAGGTGCCTACGGCCAGAATAACCTCCGGTGCGACAAGCGCAATCTGCCGCTTCAGATACGGGGCGCAGAGGTCGATTTCGTCGGCCATGGGATCGCGGTTCCCGGGGGGACGACACTTGAGCACGTTGCAGATGTAGACGGACTCCTGCCTGGACAGATCCACCGAAGCCAGGAGCAGGTCGAGGAGCTTTCCCGCCTGCCCGACGAAGGGAAGGCCGGTCTTGTCCTCGTTGGCGCCGGGAGCTTCTCCCACGACCATCAAGCGCGCGTTCGGATTCCCGTCGGAGAAGACCACGTTGGTTCTCGTGCGGGCCAGGCGACATAGTTGGCACGCCTCGGCCGCCTCCCTGAGTCCCTGGTAGTCCGAACCGCCGACGTCGGTGGGTGGTGGAGCGGCTTCCTCATCCACCTCCGGTCTCTGGGCACGAGCGGGAGGCTCGTCGTCCGTACCCGTCACGCCGGCCATGGCGTACGCTTTGGCCGTCGCCGCCAGGACCTCTGCCCGGGACAGCTCGTTCAGGAAGAACTCCTGCAATCCGAGCTCCTTCTTCTGGCCTAAGAAGCGCGCGACACGTTCGAGGTCCCGACGATTCCGGCTCACTTGCGGCTCTCGATGAGACGCGCGACCCGGTCGAGGATGATCTCGGCCACCTCGTCCTTGCTCAGCAGGGCCAATGCCTCGCTTGGCTCCCCCTTCGTGAGCAGCGTCACTCGATTGGTTTCGACCTCGAACCCAGCACCCTCCTCGGTCGCGTCGTTGGCGACCAGAAGGTCAAAACCCTTGGACTCGAGCTTCTTCTGCCCGTTCTCCAACAGGGCCTCGGTCTCCAGAGCGAAACCCACAACGATCGATCCGGCCTTCCGATGCTCTCGCGTGCCCCCCGCGACGTCCGGATTCTCGGTCAGGGGCAACGCGAATTCGGGGCCCACCTCTGCCCTCTTCAGCTTACCGTCCGCCGGGTCCTTGGGTCGGTAGTCCGCTACCGCCGAGGCGAAGATCGATACGTCGATCTCGGGCAGGCTCCCAGATACCGCGTCCAGCATCTCGCGCGCCGTCTCGACCCGAGAGACCTCGACCCCGTGCGGTGCCTCGAGAGCTACAGGACCGGACACGACGGTCACCTCGGCCCCACGCCTCCACGCGGCCGCGGCGAGCGCGAATCCCATGCGGCCCGAGGACCGATTGCCGAGGTAGCGCACCGCGTCGACGGCCTCTCGCGTGGGACCCGCCGTAACCAGCACCCGCTTGCCCTCCAACGGAGTTCCCGCTGCCAACACGCGGCCCACTTCCTGGATGATGTCGGCGGGCTCGAGCATTCTCCCCGGTCCCTCACCCTCGCCGAATGCCAAGGGACCCACGGCCGGCCCCGCGATGCGATACGACAGCGCCTCCCGCAGGTGGGCGACGTTCGCCTGGGTCTGCGGATGCGCGAACATGCGGTCGTTCATGGCTGGACAGAGCACGACCGGAGCTCGAGTGGCCAGAAGGGTCGTCGTAAGCAGGTCGTCGGCCCGTCCCTGAGCGGCCCTTGCCAGGAAATCGGCCGTGGCCGGCGCCACGCACACGACGTCGGCCTCCCCTCCGAGCCGAATGTGTAGTGCCGCACCCTCGGTGGAGAAGAGCTCTGTGAGGGCCGGGCGGCCGGTCACGCCCTCGAAGGAGAGGGGCTGGACGAACTGTCGGGCGCCGCGCGTGAGAACCGCATCTACGATCGCACCCAGGCGTGTGAGATCGCGTGCAAGCTGGACGGCCTTATAGGCGGAGATCCCGCCTGTGACTCCAAGGACGACGCGGCGCCCATCCCAGGGACGCCGCGGACCCAATACGCTTCCGGGCAAGGCCCCTCGCTCTCTGTGGCAGCGCTCACCCGGCGACCGCCGGGTGGAGGTTAATCCTCTCGCTTCCGGCGCCCTACCAGGCGGAACTCGATCTGTCCGGAGGTGAGTGCCTCCAGCGACTTGGTGGTGAGCTTCTTTTCTTCACCGAGAGGGAGCGTTTCCCTCGGCAACGCGTTGAGCTCCCGAGCATACTTCGCTGCGACTAGCACGCCGAGATACTTGCTCTGGGTGTGCTTTGCAGACTCGTCGGGTGTGAATACGCGCATTAGCCAACTCCTGGGCGACGCCCTCTTCTGTGCAATTCTGACAAATACTTAGAATGCTTCAACTCGGAGCGGACGTGAAGTCCGTCACGAGGATTTCGTCGATTCGCCCTTGAAGTTGGCGAATCGTGTCGGATAAGTCGATGCCCGGTGTCGTCCTCGTGGCCTCCCCGACCGCGATGGCCCTGACCTCGGCGACGGCCTGGCCCAGATCCCGGTTGACCACGACGGCGTCGAAGTCCAGTGCCCGCTCCAGCTCTGCCCGAGCGTTTCGCAGCCGGCGTGCCACGGCCTCGTCGCCCTCGGTGCCCCTCCCCCTCAGGCGCTCGACCAGGGTCTCGGCCGAGGGCGGGAGTACGAATACGAGGACCGCATCGGGAACACGTGCCCGTACCTGCATGGCACCCTGAACGTCGATGTCCAGGATGAGGTGTTGTCCACGCCGCCGGGCTTCCTCGAGGTCGCTCTTCAACGTGCCGTACATGTGACCGTGCACCTCGGCCCACTCCAACAGCTCCCCGGCATCGATCAAAGCCTGAAACTCGGACTCGTCCATGAAGTGATAGTGGACACCGGCGACTTCGTGCGGCCGGGCCGGGCGAGTGGTCGCGGAGACCGAAAACACGCAGTCGTCCCATCCTTTGACGAGTGCCTTCGCGATAGACGTCTTGCCCGCACCGCTCGGAGCGGAGAGTACCAGAGCGGGTGCTCCGTGTCCGTCCGAGCTCACTCCACATTCTCCAGCTGCTCGCGAAGTCGCTCGATCTCTTCCTTGAGCGACACCGCAGCTTGGCTGATCTCCGCGTCGTTGGCCTTGGACCCGATGGTGTTGGCCTCTCGGTTCATCTCCTGGATGACGAACCCGAGGCGTTTACCCACGGGCTCGCGTGAGTCGGCCGACAGGGTCTCGCCGAAGAGCTCCAGGTGAGAATGGAAGCGAACGAGCTCCTCGTTTAGGTCCCACTTCTCGGCGAGATACGCGATCTCGCGAGCGAGCCGGTCCTCGGCGGGATGGCCCTCCATTAGCTCGGCAACGGCCTCCCGCAGGCGATTCCGTTCCGTTATCAGTCGCTCGGGCGCACGCCCGGCGATCAGGCCCAGGTGGCTCGCGATGGCCGCCAGTCTCTCCTCCAGGTCGGCCTGAAGTCTGGCCCCCTCGATCTCACGCATCTTGACGACCGCCGCGGCGGCCGATTCCGTGAGTCTGTGGATCACCGCGCTATCCACGTCGGGCGAAGGGCTCTTCGGCTGGGGGGCCCGGAAGATCTCGCCGAAGCGAGCCACCTGCGACAACTCGACCTGCCCCTCGAGACCCAGCTCGTTCCTCAGGGTCTCCAACAGATCGCGATACCGCGTGGCTTTGTCCAAATCCAGCTCCGGGAGATCCTGATCTCCCGTGGTCAAGCCGCGGTCCACCGTAAGGCTATACGTCACGTGGCCACGGCCGATGAACGGGCGCAGCCAAGACTGAATCTCTGCCTCGAGCCGGTCGAAGCCGGGAGGGGTTCGCAGGTTCGCGTTGAAGAAGCGGTGGTTGACAGTCTTCAACTCGACGCGCACCAGGCCGGCGTCGGTGGCCTCTTCGGCCTCGCCGAAACCGGTCATGCTTCGAATCATGTCAGAAACGTCCCTGTTGAATCGTCGGTGAAAAGATCACCCCGGCAAACCCTACCGCTGGGCCACGTGGCGGAGAGCCTTCTAGGGCCTGTTAACACTAAAGGCCCATTTGTATTATATTGGGGCTATGAAAATCACAGAGTCCCAATATCGTCGGATAGAGGCTTGCTTTCCACGTCAGCGCGGCAATGTGAGCTTCTCCAATCTCGAAGTGCTTAACGCGATCCTGTATGTGGCCGAGC
The DNA here is from genome assembly GCA_965226925.1 of Longimicrobiales bacterium. Lineage (GTDB taxonomy): Bacteria > Gemmatimonadota > Gemmatimonadetes > Longimicrobiales > Gaopeijiaceae > CBDDCX01. The sequence goes on from CBDDEN010000011.1 coordinate 453,317, forward strand.
ACGGCTGCAAGTGGCGCGGGTTGCCTGCGCGCTTCGGTAACTGGCATACGATCTACACCCGAATGAATCGCTGGGCCAGGGCAGGTGTGCTGGATCGTGTCTTTGCGGCCCTGCAGGACGAGCAGATCATCCGGATCAAGATCGAAGCGCTGTCGCTCGACAGTACGATCGTCAAAGTGCACCCTGATGGCACCGGCGCGCTAAAAAAAACGGCCCGCAGGCCATCGGGAAGTCGCGTGGAGGCTGGACCACCAAGATTCATATGGTTGCCGCAGATGCTCGAACCGCGATAACCTTCTCGCTATCGCCAGGCCACAACCACGACGCACCCGAAGGACGCGAACTGCTACGCATGTTGAAGCCGGTACACTCCACTGTGTCGATGATCATGGACCGGGCCTACGAGGGGGCCGAAACACGGCAATTGGTGTTGGAGCTGGGGTTTACGCCGGTCGTGCCACCCAAACAGGGCCGTGTTAGCCCGTGGCAGTACGATCGAATCATGTATCGCCGTCGCAACGAAATAGAGCGGTTATTTCGGCGACTCAAAGGCTTCAGAAGAATCTTCTCCCGCTTTGACAAGCTCGACGTGATGTTCACGGCCTTCATCCACTTTGCGCTCATCGTCGAGGCTCTCAGATAGTGTTAACAGGCCCTAGTTGTTCATGGTCCAACGGACCCCGTAAATCGTGCGAAAGCGCGGCTGCTCACGGCCGGGAAAGTCGAAATTGTCGTCTTTCGCCGCAACGTTCTCCCACCGTATGAAGATCCTGACGGTGACGATTCGGACCTGAATCTGGCCGAACACGTCACGATAGATCGGCATGCGCAGGAGCGGCGGCCCGGGGGGCTCCGCATCAGGGTCCGGCTCTTCCTCGAGAGGGTCAACGGGTTCGTCAACGGGCGGATCCGGATCGATGATAGGCAAGAGCATGGCTTCGTGCCCGGTCACGCCGATCGTTCCCCAAAGCTCCAGGTTCCTCGACTCCTTGAAGACACTGTGATACGTGATGGCCCCGTCCCAGGTCTTCAGGGGCAGATAGGGCAGCTCATCGTTCCACGACTGGAGAGCCCCCTCGAGTCGGAATCCGGTGATGGGCAATGGGAGGCTCGCGGAGACCTCGTAACCCGTGCGCTTGCCTCCCGCGACCGTCACCCCATCCCGATCGAGCAGAGTCCCGAGGGGGCGAATGGAGTCCGCCTCCATGGAGAGCCAGGCTCCGGACAAGCTCAGACTCCGCCACCTGAACGTGGCCCCTGCTCGTATCCCGGTTCGCTCCGTGAAGAATGTCACCGGCCTGTCCAACGGCTGGACGCTGTCCTGTGGCTCGGGGTCGGGGTCCACGGCCAGAGTATCCACAGGTGGCGGCTCGAGAGACCGGAGGTACGCCTCGAATTGCGGAACGAAGGGAGCGCCGCTCCTGCCGTCCTCGTAGGAGGCGAAAAGAGAAAGTCCGAACAGAGGCGCCGTCACGGCTCGGGCCCGCCAGGACTTAGCGTCTTCCTCCGACCAGCGCTGGGACCGCAGAGACGCATCGAGGGACAGAGCCTTCGGGTGCGAGGCACCCATCGCGAGCCCGAATGACCCGGTCGGCAGGCCATCGCCCTCCAAGAAGCGCGCGGAAGCGTCGCCCCAGATCCCTCCCCTCTCGTAGCCGGCCCGTAGTCCCAGTTGGGAACGTCGCGCATCCACATCCCCGAAGATCGGGTCGTCGGCGTCACCCTTCAGGGACGAAGCTCCCCACACCGCCTCGCCCACGAGGTCGTCCGTGAAGCGCCACCTGCCGCGGAGGTTCCAGTCACTGCGGGTGACGTTGGAAGGGAAATCCTCCACGTCCGTCTTGGTGGCGAAGCGCCTCACCTCCGCCGACAACCCCCCTCGGTTCCCACGAGCGAGGGCGTATCGCAACCCCACCCCGCTCAGGGATCCCGCAGCGTCGAGCCCAGGCCCGCGTGTCTCCAGTCGATCCAGCGTGAACGTGAGCGCTCCACCGAGCGTGCGGGGATGGGCCAGGACGCCGCGGAGGACGTTGGTGCCGAGATCACCCGTCCCAACGTCCACCATCGTCACCGGCTCCCGGTCGTTGGGCTCCATGGATCGTATCTCGATCAGCAGCTCGCCGGATTGTCGCTCGACGCGCACCTCCTCGATTCCTCCGAGGCCGATCCGCGACAGGTCGGCGATCCCGCCATCCAGTGGCAGCCACTCGAATCCGTCCCAGAGGACCCGGACGCGGCCACCCCCGACACCGAACCCGATGGCTGCTTGAGGGGTGCCGTAGTCGCCTCCCTTCAGGGGGATGACTCCGGGCACCTGACTGACGAGTTCTGCTACGGTGAGCGCGCGGGTGGCCCCCATCGCCGTCCGATCCCAACTCCACACTGCGGTCTCGAACGAGGGCGCGACCCCCGAAGGGAACCGCGGGAACGTGTCCACCACCAGCCCGGACAGAGAGTCGACCACGGCCGCCAGTGAGTCGAGCACTTGCTGGAGCGAGTCGGAGACGACCGGAGGCGCCGCGTCGGCCGGGGCCGGCAGGCTGTCCTGTGCCTGCACGCTGTCCGCCACCTGCACGGTATCCGGCACCTGCTGCGTGGACGCTGCCCGAGGTGTCGCGACGGCGGAGAGAGCGATCCCGAGCGCGAGGCACCCAACGCGGAACGCCCCGGCCGTCGGGGCCCGGGGCGCGCGGGAGCGGCGGAAGGCCAGCGTCACGCGGCTCGGCTCCGAACCCATTGAACGAGCAACCTCGTCGGGAATCCGGCGGCACCCTTGCGTTGATACGAGAGTTTGCCCTCCCCGTAGGCCGTGCCGGCGATATCGAGGTGGGCCCAGTTGCAGTCACCCACGAACTCCCGGAGGAACGCGGCGGCGGTGATACTCCCGCCGGGGCGCCCTCCCACGTTCACGATGTCTGCCACCTTGCTGTCGAGCTGACGGCGATACTCGTCCCACAGCGGAAGGGGCCAACAGCGCTCACCGGCCGCGTCACCGGCGGCCTTGAGCTCCTCCACGAGCGCGCTGTCCGTGCCGATGACCGCCGCGGCGTGGTGTCCCAGCGCTACCACAACCGAACCCGTTAGCGTCGCGCAGTCCACGATCGCAGCGGGCTCCAGGCTCTGGGCGTAGGAGAGCGCGTCGGCCAGGATCAGGCGGCCCTCGGCGTCGGTATTCACGACCTCGATGGTCTTGCCCTCGCGCGATCCGATGATGTCTCCCGGCTTGAGCGCGCTGCCGTTGAGCAGGTTCTCGGAGGACGGCACGATGCCGACCACGTTCAGTGGCACCTTGAGTTCGGCCACGGCCTGCATGGCGCCGATTACGGCGGCCCCACCGGACATGTCGAAGATCATGTCTTCCATGCCTGAAGCGGGCTTGATGGAGATTCCCCCGGCATCGAACGTGAGGCCCTTCCCCACGAGGACGAGCGGCCGGGCACCCTCCTCTCCACCGTGATGTCGAAGGACGATGAACCTGGGTTCCTGGTCCGAGCCCTGCGCCACGGCGAGCAGGGCGTGCATGTTTTCACCCCGGATCTCGTCCGGCCCCATGACGGTGACCTCCAGCCCACGCTCTCCCGCCATCCTCGACGCTTCGTCGGCCAGGTGCGTCGGCGTCGCGACGTTACCGGGGCGCGACTGTAGGGTCCGAGCGAAGTTGGCCGCCCGACCGATGATCGCGCCGGCCTCGGCACCCGTCTCCGCCTCCGTGAGATCCTCCGGCCGAGCCATGACGGTGAAGTCGGTTACATCGGTCGGTGCTTCGTCGGCGGCCGGCTCGCTCTTCATTTCCGTGAAGCGCCAGGCCGCCAGGGCCGCACCCTCCGCGGCCGCCTGTCCTGCGATCTGCACCCCGACTTTCTCCATCCCGGCCAGGTACACCCCGACTCCCCCGACTCCGATGGACTCCGCGGCCCGTACCGCGTGTCCGGCCCACCGTCGAACCGACTCGGCATCGAGCTCGGCCGCCTTCCCTGCGCCGAGCAAAAGGAGTCGGCCGGGTCCTCCGTCCCCTCCCGGATACACGACGACGGATTCGCCCAACTTGCTCTTGAGATCTTCTGCGATGTACGAGCCGGCGGTCGCCTCTGCGAGATCCTCGGGAAGAAGCGGGATCACTCCGTCCTCTGTCTCGAATATGGGGACGGCCAAAAGTGGGATGTCGTGGTCGGCGGCGTCGGCCGAAGAGACGAGATGAATGTTCATGAGGTCTTTCGCATCACATGTGCTCGATGATCGCCTGGCCGAACTCGGAGGTCTTCACCGTGGTGGCTCCCTCCATCTGACGCTCCAGGTCGTAGGTCACGGTCTTGGCGTCGATGGCTCCCTCGAGGCCCCCGTTCACGGCCTGGGCAGCTTCATTCCAGCCCAGATGCTCGAGCATCATGACCGCGGACAGAATCAGCGAACCGGGATTCACCTTGTCCAGGTTGGTGTACTTGGGAGCCGTACCGTGGGTCGCCTCGAAGACCGCCACCTCGTCGCCGACGTTCGCCCCGGGCGCCATGCCGAGGCCTCCGACCTGCGCGGCACAGGCATCGGACAAGTAGTCGCCGTTGAGGTTCGAGGTCACGAGCACGTCATATTCGTCCGGTCGCAGAAGGACCTGCTGGAACATGGCGTCGGCGATACGGTCGTTGACGAGCAACTTCCCAGCGGGATCGGCGCCTTCCCAGACTGCGGATTCCGCAATGGTGGTGTCTCCGAACTCTTCCTGAGCAACCTCGTAACCCCAGTCTCTGAAGGCCCCCTCGGTGAACTTCATGATGTTCCCTTTGTGGACCAGCGTGACGGCCCTGCGGTTCCGCTCGAGTGCATATCGAATGGCGGCCGCCACGTGCCTCTTCGTACCGAATGGGCTGATCGGCTTGATCCCGATCCCGCTCTCCTCGCGGATGGAGGCGCCCATCTCGTCGACCAGGAACGCCCTCACGCGGCGGGCCTCTGCGGTGCCGGAAGCCCACTCGATGCCGGCGTACACGTCCTCCGTGTTCTCACGGTAGATGATCACGTCGAGCTTCTCGGGCTCCTTCATCGGCGAAGGCACGCCCTTGATCCAGCGGACCGGTCGGACACAGGAGTAGAGGTCGAGGACCTGTCGGATGGTGACGTTCAGAGAACGGATGCCGCCACCGACCGGCGTGGTCAGAGGCCCCTTGATGCCGACCTTGAACTCGTGGAGAGCCTCGAACGTCTCCTCCGGCAGCCACTCTCCGGTCTTGTCGTTCGCCTTTTCGCCGGCGTAGACCTCCATCCACGCGATGCCGCGCTCGCCCCCATAGGCCTTGGCGACCGAGGCATCGACGACGGCCTGCGTGGCACGCCAGATGTCGGGACCGATCCCGTCTCCCTCGATGAACGGGATAATCGGTCGGGCCGGCACCACCGGTTTGCCGGCTTCTATCGTGATCCTCTCGCCATCCGCCGGGACGGTGGCGTAGCTGTATTCGGTCACGGAACGCTCCGCTGCAGTGTCGTGAAATATCGAATCAGGCAGGCCCAGCCTCGAAGAAGGGGCCCTTGTGGAGCCCGAAAGATACCCAGGTGATGGGGCAGGCGCCATCGATCCTTGTTGCCCATCTTTTGGCTTCGAAGTACCTTGGACTTTCGGGTTTTATTCGGGTATTCGTCCAAGGCTTTTTCGTCCATGTCAGAGCCCCGTCCTCGTGTGTATAGTGGTCCCACCCACCCGGCCGTTCGTGGGTGGGAGACCAGGGGCGCAACCACCACCCACCGCCGCGGAAGCCGCCAAGCCCTCTGTGCCTGGCTCCCCACGTTCGAGCTTCGCTTGGAGCTGGTCCGTAGCCCGGAGTTGGACACCACATCCGTAGCCCTTCTCTCCGCCTGCGAGAACACCCGGAGAACGGTCTGGCAAGTTTCCGAGCGAGCTGCCATCGCCGGCGTGCGTCCGGGGCAACTCATCTCCCAGGCCATCGCCCTCTGCCCTTCCCTCACCCTCCTGGAACCCGATCCGGCCCACTACGACACGGCCCAGGAAGAACTCCTCGAAACGCTGTCGAACCTGAGCCCCATCGTGGAGCCGGCCGGTCGCGGAAGGGTCTTCGTGGGGATGGACGGCCTGGGACGACTCTACGGATCGCCGACGCGCCAGATCGACAGGGTTCTCGGAGCACTCCTCACGATCTTCCCTCGCCCCCTCGTAGCCGCCATGAGGATGGGGTGGGCTCCGGGAAAATTCGGAGCCTGGGTGGCCGCGGCCGGAGCCGGACCTGGGCAGCCCGTTGTCGTGAGAGACGAGGAACTTCTATCCTTCCTGGGCCCCTGCCCCGTATCCGTACTCCCAGTGGATACCGTGGTGGTCGAGCGGCTCGAACGACTCGGTGTCGAGACCCTGGACGACTTGATCCGCCTCCCGACCCCGGCCCTCGTCGGCCAGTTCGGGTCGGACGGTCGAAAGGCTCGGGAATGGGCCACCGGCGAGCGCATCGATTCCGTACAGCCGTATCACCGACCTCGACCGATCCGCTCTTCCCTGGACTTCCACACTCCCGTGGGGCAAGTGGAAACGCTCCACGGCGCTCTCGACCGTCTCTTGGAACGGGCGCTGGCCCGTCCGGAGCGTCAGGGCCGGAGCATCCATGGTGTAGGCCTGGCTGCTCGCCTAGAGGGCGGAGGTTCGTGGTCCCTGGAGACGATTCTCAGAGAGCCCACGGCACACCGCAAGCACATCGCATTCGTCCTGCGAACCCGGATGGCGCTGTCCCCTCCCCCCCGTGCCGTCGAGACCCTGACCGTGGAATTCTTCCAGTTCGGTCCCGCCACGTCCCAGAATGACCTCTTCGACCGAGGAGAATCCAGCGGCAGAGAAGAGAGCGGACGGGAACTGTCCGGAGGCGCCGTTCCCTCCGCCCTCCGGGAGGCCGTACAGGAGCTCAAGCTGAAGCTCGGCTACTCCCCCCTGTACCGCGTCGTGGAAGTGGACCCTTGGTCTCGGATACCGGAACGGAGGCATGCGCTGTTAAACTTCGAACCGTGACGGTTCCCCAAGAAGAACCCCAGACCCGATCCGCCCCCAGGTACTGGCCCGTCGAGTCCGCCGAAACCATACGTACGTTTCGATTCTAAATATACGTATGAAGACTGCGTCGAATTCGATGGCCGTGGCCAGTGCGGCAGCGCGAAGTCCGAGTAGCGCCGAAATCTTGGTAGCGCCCGGGTGGTGGGGATACGTCGCGCCAAGCCTGGTGGCCGCGGGCAGGATCGAGCTCTAGCTTGGCCATTCCCTGGCATCAGAGACGGCTGCTCCCGGGCCGTTCCCCTGATTCGCCGAGACCCGCACACTCAGGGAGCCGCACATGAGCAAGGTCAGCTTCACCGCGCAGGTGGACCGTTACTTCGACAAAGCTGCCGCGCACACGGATCACCCAGCCGGGCTCCTGCATCAGATCCGTATCTGCAACGCCATCTACTCGTTCCACTTCCCGCTGGAGCGCGACGACGGCTCGATCGAGGTCATGCAGGCATGGAGGGCCGAGCACAGCGTGCACAAGCTGCCCGTGAAGGGCGGAATTCGTTTTGCTCCCAACGCCAACCAGGACGAGGTGGTAGCGTTGGCGACCCTCATGACGTACAAATGCGCGCTAGTGGACGTCCCGTTCGGTGGCGCCAAGGGCGCGATCAAGATCGAGCGCCGCCAGTACTCCGAGGCCGAGCTGGAACGCGTCACGCGACGCTACACCTTCGAGCTGGTCACCAAGAACCTGATCGGGCCGGGCATCGACGTGCCCGCTCCGGACTACGGAACCGGTGGCAAGGAGATGGCCTGGATCGTCGACACGTATACGCAACTCACCCCCAACAAGCTGGACGCGGCCGCGTGCGTGACCGGCAAGCCGCTGGCCGAGGGCGGAATCCGGGGGAGGGTCGAGGCGACGGGGCTCGGTGTCTTCTTCGGCATTCGTGAGGCATGCAACGACCCTGAGCTTATGAAGAAGGTCGGACTGGAGCCCGGACTCGACGGTAAGCGTCTTGTGATCCAGGGCCTAGGCAACGTCGGGTCCCACGCGGCTCGTTTTCTGCACGAGGCGGGAGCTCGGATCGTGGGCCTCACGGAGTACAACGGGGGGATCTTCTCGAGCGGGGGGATCGACCCCCAAGCCGCCCTCGACCACTTCCACGAAACGGGATCCCTGTTGGGGTTTCCGGGCGCGACCGACGAGAAGAACGGCTCGCGACTCCTCGAGGCCGACTGCGACATCCTGGTGCCCGCGGCAATCGAAAGCGTCATCACGATCGAGAACGTCGACCGGATTCAGGCCCGGGTGGTCGCCGAAGCCGCCAACGGCCCCACGACCGCGGACGCGGCCGAAAGGCTTCTCGAGCGTGGAGTAGTGATTCTGCCCGACATGTATCTGAACGCCGGCGGCGTGACGGTCTCCTACTTCGAATGGCTCAAGAACCTTTCGCACGTGCGCTTCGGCCGTATGGCGAAGCGGTTCGAAGAGGCGAGCAACCGGCGGATGCTCGAGGCGGTCGAGAAGCTGACCGGTCAACAGTTCGATGCTGATACTCTGGCACTCGTGGGAGCCGGGGGAAGCGAGGCGGACCTCGTGCGGTCGGGTCTCGAAGACACGATGGTGAGCGCCCACCAGGCCTGCTTCGAGGTCGCCCGCAACCACGACGTGGACCTGCGAACGGCGGCTTACATCTTGGCCATCGAAAAGATCGCTACGATCTACGCCGAGCGGGGGATCTTTCCCTAAGCTCGAACCGCACGCGTGCCCAGCTGACGCCGAGCGTGCGGCCGCACTCCTCGTCCCCCCTTGGAAGCGCCGGCGAGCCCCGGGAGCGAGCACGTCTGGTGCGTTCGGACCGATCGGGGGATACAATCCATCATCGCTCCGTGACGGACCCCGCGTTTCGTCGGGGGCGGTCTCATGGTCGGTTGGTGATCTACCTGTGAGAGGGTGCAACCGTGCAGATCGTCATGCAGTGGTTCAACGCCTGGATCGACAGCGGCTTTGTGGGGAATCTCCGCCTCGACCTTCTCCTCCACCTGATCCTGGCGGTTGTTCTCGGTGGGGCAATCGGGTGGGAGCGCGAGGCCAGCGGCAAGCCGGCGGGGCTACGCACCAACGTCCTCATCTGTGTGGGGGCGTCGCTGCTCACGGACCTGTCCATCCAATTCGGCGAACTGGTCACGGGGAACGCCATCGGTGATCCCGCCCGTATCTCGGCTCAGATCGTGTCGGGGATCGGTTTTCTCGGCGCCGGCACGATCATCCAAGCGCGCGGCACCGTCACAGGACTGACAACGGCGGCCACCTTGTGGGTCGTCGCCGCGATCGGGATGTCGGTCGGCGCCGGTGCCTACGTCGAAGCCGTGGGGGCGACTCTGCTCGTGCTCGTCGTCTTGATCGTCCTGGAGCGGATCGAGAAGCTCATCGGCGCCCGACGTGGCATGCACTTCCGTGTCGTCTTCGCACCCGAGGCCGAGGCGGGCGACCTCGTGGAGGCGGACATCGTCGAGATGGGGTTGAGGATCACCCGGAGACGCATCGAGAAGGACGTCAAGTTGCGCTCCGTGATCCTGCACCTGTGGGTCTTGGGTACGCAGGAAGCCGTGCACGCGGCATCGGGGCGGGTTGCCGCGCGCGAGGACGTCGCCGGCTTCGATTCGGATTAGTCCACCTGCGTCAAACCGTGGGACGTCTCGGCGCCGTTTGGGGGACGCGGTGTGCCCGGGCGGAACGCCCCGACGAGCGCTCTCGAGGCCCCTTGCCCCAACCCCCTCCGCTCCCGACATTGCCCTCCGAAGACGCTGCGACTCGAACGGCACCCGTCTCTTGGCGTTCCGCCAGAGGGGCGTGCCGTGACCCGCCAGGTCACACGCGGATCACGTCCAGGTCACGGGCGCAGGCTAGGATGAGGCCGTTTTCCACGAAGCCATTTGGCCCCGGTCCCGTCACCCGGTCCGAGGTCTTCGTTTACCCCAGACGGAGGTGTACCATGCGACCCACTCTCTCTTCCCTTATTAGGCTCGGGACCACGGCTCTCGTGGTGCTGGCGGTCTCCTCTTGCGAAACGGAGACCGCGACCTCGGTGGCGCCGGACCATCCCGACGTGGTGCAGGCTCGCAAGTCCAAGGATCCCGGGCCGGTGGCGGCTGATCCGGCCGATGCGATCAGAACTCTTGGCGAAGACCTCAATGCGCAGTTGGCCGCTGATGGCTCGCCATACCGGTTAGGGATGGTCGAGTGGTATACCGGTGCCGACGAAGCCGGACAGACGGTCTTCTTCAACAACCGTGGCAACAAGCAACTGACGTACCAATTCGTCCCGGGCGATCCACGGCGCGGTTGGTCCGGACCGGTGGGCCCGGGCGACGACATCACCTGGGCCTCCGACCTCACACAAGGTGACGCCGGTCCCGGACTCGGCGCCACCCAAACGGCCATCGGTAATGCCATGGCCACGTGGGACTCTCAGGCCTGCTCGACGCTACCTTTGACCTTCGCCCCCAGCGCAGGTGACATAGGCTGGCTCGAGTTCTTCTTCTCACCCATCCCAGGAGGATCCCCGGTACCCGCCGCTGACGTCGTGCACGGAGGGTTTGGCACGGGAATTGACCTCTTCCTGCCCCCACCCATTATCGCAGCCACGTACACGATTATCTCACGGGCCCGACTGACATCGATAACGACGGTAACCCCGACGCGGCCTTCCGAGAGATCTACTACACGTTCAACTTCCCCTGGGGTATTAACACCAACTCCCCCATCGACGTGGAGACCGTTGCCCTGCACGAGACGGGCCACGGTCTAAGCCAAGGCCACTTCGGGAAGGCCTTCGTGACGAACTCGAACGGCAAGCTCCACTTCGCACCGCTGGCCGTCATGAATGCCGGCTACACCGGCGTTCAGCAGTCCCTCGCCGGCACGGACAACGGGGGACACTGCAGCATGTGGGGAAGCTGGCCGAACAACTAGTCGACGGAAACCTGTCGGCGACGCGCAACGGCGCCGTCAACAGACCGGAGGGGTGGGCCAGTCGGCCCACCCCTCCCTTTTTGGTCATCGGGCCGCTTGTGAAACCCCGGACGCGAGCGCAGCCGAATCCCCATCATCGCCCCTGACCGACCCCATACCTAACTTGAGTAGTACCACCTACATGACAGGCCGTCCCAGCCGTCGAGAGGCCCGACGATGACAGAGTCCGATCCGATCGTAGTCGAGTTCGAGTTCACACCCGAGGACTGGGCCCGGGCCAACGCCACACACTCCTGGAACTCGGAATTGACCAAGAAGGCCCTCACGCAGATGCAGCTGCTCTTTGGCGCGATCGTCTCGCTCATGGCCCTGATCCTGCTCCTGGGCGGCACGGCGTTGGGCGCCGCGGCCATGCTGATCGCAGGCGTCTTCCTGGTCGGTGTGCTCAAGCCCCTCGTCCGCCACTCTCAGAAGCGTCAGATCAAGAAGGTCGCCGATCTCGGGCTCATCAACGGCATCTTCGGGCCGCACCGTGTGGAGCTGCGCGACGAAGGCATCCTGGACTCCACAATCGGATACGACTGGCTCGTGAAGTGGAGCGCCATCGAAAATATCAAAGAGTCGGAAGGGTCCTTCCTCATCTATTCGGGCGCCAACTCCTTTCTGACGATTCCGTCCTCGGCGTTCCCAGACACCGAGACGCTGCGAGCCTTCGGAGACCGCTTCTTTCAACGTCTCGGCCAGGTCGAGGCCGTACTACCGCCGGGCGAAGAGGAGCCTGAGGAGTAGCGAACAGGTCTTCGTCGGTGCACAGCAGTTGGGAGAACACCACCCAGTTCGTCTCATATTCTAATTGCATCGCCCATACTTTCGGTTTATATTCGGTTTCCATGAAAACCGTAACACCCAAGGCGATGAAACCTCCTGATCCTTCGTCCAACGGCGCCGGCAACGGGCGGCCGAGCAGGCTTCAACGGCAAAGGCTTCGCCCGTTGAAGTCTCCCACTCCCATCCAGGTCCGGACCGACGAAGACGGGCTGCCCACCGAGCTGCACCGACGCGGTAAGCAGTTTCGGGTGGTGGCGGTGCGGGAACGCTGGAGGATCGACGACGAGTGGTGGTGCAGCCCTATTTCCAGGGAGTACTTCGCCCTCGTTTTGGAGGACGGCCGTCCCGTCATCCTCTTCCGCGACCTCGTGGCCGGAGGATGGTACGGACAATGACGGTTCTACAATGAAGATTCTGCGGATCCACCTCGCCCCCAAGAAGAGAAACCGGGTCCTCGTGCACATCGAGGGTCGGGAACCAGTGGAGATCGCCCTGGACGTCATGGATAGGTCCGGGATTCACGTGGGCACCGAACTCGAGCCCGCCGATCTCGCCCGCCTTCGGGAGGACGACTCCAAGTGGCGGGTCCGCCAGGCCGCTCTTCACCTTCTCTCGTATCGGCCACGCGCGGAACAGGAGCTCCGAACCCGCCTGTTGAGGAAAGACTTCCCCCCTGCCCTGGTCGAGTGGTGCATCCACCTCCTACGAGAACAGGGGTTCCTGGACGACGGGGCCTTTGCGGCCGCCTACGCCAGAAGCCGCATCCGACTGCGCCCACGGGGACGCTTCCGCCTCATGCAGGAACTCAGACAGAAGGGGGTCCCCGGCGAAGTCGCCCACAAGGCGATCGAAGGAGCCTTCTTCGACGAGGGGACGTCGGAGCGGAGGCTCGCCTCGGAGGCGGCAGAAAAGTGGGTCGAGCGGCAGAACCGGACGGTCGCCGAGGCACTCGCGACGAACGACCGCTCCCCGGAGCGCGAACGGGGCCGACGACGCCTGCACGCGTTCTTGAGTCGGCGCGGCTTCGCGTCGGACGCCATCCATGCCGCCCTGACCGCGGCCCTGGAGCGAGCGGCCCGTCTGTGCCTTTCGGAAGCGAGCTAGTGTCCGAGTCTTCGTCTCGCATCTCCTGCAACGCGTCGCGGATGCCCTGCGTCAGGTCCCGCTCCTGGCGTAGCTGGATCAACAGCCGCTCGGCTTCCTTGGCCTCGTACGTGAGCTGCCCCGAAGTCGAAATGACCTGATCCACGACCGCCTTCTGGCTACGCAACGATTCGAGTCCGGCCCGGATGTCCATGAGAAGACCGTCCGCGCGAGCGAGACGGGCCTCGGCGGCCTCGATCTGCTCCTGGCGCTGGTCGATGGTTTCGAGCACTTCGGTCATCTCTTCGGCCTTGGCCCGTAGCACCACGAGGTTCTCGCTCGCGGTCTGCACTTCGTCGCTGGCCGCCGAAATGGCTCGCACGTCCTTCAGCGTGCTCTCGGCACGGGTGAAGAGGTCCTGCACCTCGTCGCGCACCTGGTCGATGCTCCCCTGCCTTGCGATCAGCGTCTCGATCGAGCGGCCGAGTTCCTTCTCGACCTTGTCGAGTTCAACGAGCTTCTCCTCGAATTGCGTGATGCGCTTCTCGGCAAAGCGCAGGCTGCCGGCGCGCGCTTCCAACATCTCGGCGCGGCTTCCCACCTTGGCCGACTGCTCCTCAGCTTGAGCCAGGTGCTCCGTGACCGATCGCAACTGGTCCTCGAGAGACTGGACGACGTTCCCGGCCTCTTGGCGTAGCGTGGCCACGCGATCGAGCTGCTCCATCGCCTTGTCGAGAGCCCGCTGACGCTGCGCGATATCGGCGGCCACGCGGTCCACCCGTTCGGACAGCGACTTGATGTACTCGGCACGCTCCACAGCTTCGTCGACACCCTCTCCCAGGTCCTGCATCCGGTTTTCGGCTTTCCGGACGGAAGCCGTGACCTCCTCGATTACGCTGCGTACCTCATCCGCCGCCTCGGCCTGAACGGCCACGGCCTCGAAGCGGCGATCGGCGTCGGACAGGCTCGCGAGCAGGTTGCTCGTGCGCTCGTCGAGCTGCGTGCCGATCTCCCTCAACTCCGACATCCGATTGTCGAGCTCCGTCAGCGACGGCTCGCGTTGCTCGAGCTGATAGGCGGCGGCGATCACACGGTCGGCGTTCCTCCGCATGTGGTCGACGTTGGCGGTGAGGTCGTCGAGCTGCGCCATCCTCTGGCGGAGTTCGCCAATCGACTCCTGCGCCGTGGCGAGCCATGCGGCGGTCTCCAAATGACCCGCCTGCATCCGCTCGATCTCGGCACGGGTGGCGCGGAGCCGCTCGAGAGCATTGAGGACTTCCTCGTGGGAGCCCCTCAGCGTCGTCAGGTCCCGGACAGCATCCTGCACCTCCGACTCCCGTGCCTCGATGCGCTCGAGACGGCTGGCCACCTCCACCGCCGCCGCCTCGGCTCGCGTCATCCCTTCCCTCATCCCGGCGACCAACTCCACCTGTTCGCTGAGTTGATCGAGGTGGGAGGACAGCGATGTCAGGCGCCCTGCCAGGACATCGCCTCTGCGCGTCGCCTCACTCACCCGCTGGCTCGCCTCATCCAGGGCGCGGAAGCGATTCTCGAAGTCGGTCACGCCGACCCGCAGGTCTGCGATCCGATGATCGATCGCCTCGAGGTTGGCCTGCCCCAACTCGTAGCTCTGCGTACTGGTGCGCACCTCTTCCTGCAAGCTGGCCAACGCCGATCGTAGCTCCTTGTCCTCGGCGCGAATCCTGGCCTGCCCGGTCCGAAGCTCCTCTGATTGTTCGGCCACTTTGGCGTGGAGCGCGCGCAGCGATTCCACGCTCGCGTTGACCTTCTTCACCTCCTTGACCTGCCCCTTCGCCTCCTTGAGCTTCGCCTCCAACTCCCAGTGAAGGTCCGTGAGTGCCCGGGCTTGCCCCTCCGTCCGATCGATGGCCTCCCGCTGGCGCTCCAATGCGGCGGTCTTCTGACTCACGTGATCCGAGAGGCCACGCAGCGCATTTAGCTGGCGCTCGGTCCGGCTCGCCAGCTCCTCTGCCTTGGTGAGATCCCGCATGGTGTTCTCGACGCTCGCCACGCGATTGCTGGCTTGCTCCACGCCTTTGTCCAGAGCGTCCATCTTGGACCGGAGTTCCGCGTACTGTGCGAGGAGTCCCTCCTGCGTGCTCCGGGCGTCCGACTGGTCCTCCTTGATGCGAGCCACATCCTCGGAGTAGTCCAGGGACTTCGCCCTCGCCTCCTCCAGCTGAGTGCGAAGCTTGGAGAGGGCCCCCGACGGACCGGACAGGTCGGCGATCTCCTGCCTCGCCACCGAGACCGATTCGACGCCCTTGCGAATGTCGGCGACCTTCGAGTCCAGCTCCTTGATATCCCCGGACGTCGACTGCACGGCGTTCAACGCCGTCTGCTGATTGGCGGCCACGGAGTCCGCCTTGCGGCCGATCTCTTCCACACGCGCTTCGAGTTGGCCGAGATCGACCGTCCGGCCCTCGATGCGGGCGAGCTCCTCCTTCAGCTTCCCGAACTCCTTCTGCACCACGGAGAGGCCGCCATTGGGCCCAAGCAACTCCGCCATGACCGCTCTGGCGTCGGAGACCTTCTCGACCTGAACCTGTAGCTCCGTGACCTGAGCCTCGAGCCGGTTGGCCGAATTCGTGCCTCTCAATACTGTGTCGGTGAACTCCTTCTGCGATGCGCCGATCTCCGCGATCTGCCCGTCGACCACGTCTAGTTGAGCGGACGTCTCCTTCAGCGCGGATCCCCGATCCTGCATCTGCTGCAGTTCTTCGCGGAGCACGTTGACCCTCTTGAGCAGGGTGGCGACGGTCCCGTAGGGTCCCGCCATCTCCGTCAGGTCGTCTCGCGCCGTAACGATCTCGTCCACCATCGAGCGGATGTCGCGCACCTGCATCTTCAGGTCGCTCACCCTCTTCGCCGCGTCGTCGAGCGTGGTGGTGGCCTTGCTCTGTGACTCCGTGAGTTCCCTGGCCCGATGCTCGACCGAATCCACCTTCTCGGAGACGTCCGTAAAGGCATCGACCCGGGCTTGGAGCTCCTTCATCTGCAGCGTCATAGACTCGGCGCTGGCCTGCACTGTCGCCAACGGTCCGGACACGTCCTGCAGGACCTCCTGCGCCTTCTCGGACCGCCTGAGCAGGTCCCTGAGCGCTTTCCGGTCTCGCTTGGCCTGCTCGAATATCTTCTTGAGATCTTCGGGGAGCTCTGTGAGCGGGTTCACTTCTTCGTTGCCGCCGAAGAGCGACTTGATCCAAGACGCCATCGTTCCTCTCGATCAGGGTTCCCGGGAAGATGTCACCGGTGCCCGGAAAATACCATGTATCCGCCCCACCCGGCGAACCGCCGAGGGGACAGCCACGTCTATCCAATGCTCTGACTGTGCGACACGCCCGCAAGGGACCTGACTCACTGGCCGACCGGCGGCCGCATCGCCCCATCGATCCCGCCGTGGTTGCCAGAGGCGTTCGACCCGGGCCAGACTGGAGGCCATGTCAACGGTACTCACGGCACAACAGATCGATGACCTCCGGCAGGACCTCGAGCGACAGCTACGTCGACTGGAGCGGAGCATAGGGGCGAGCGACCGTGCCAGCGAGGTCGTCGAACTGGATCAGACGGCGGTCGGAAGGCTCTCGCGCATGGACTCCCTACAAAACCAGAGCCTGGCCAAGAACCTTCGAGAGAGGGAGCACGTGAAGCTCGCGTTAATCCTCGAAGCGCTGAGGCGGGTGGATCAGGGTCGCTACGGACTCTGCCTGGTCTGCGAGCAGCCGATCGGGATCGGACGTCTCACCGTCTTGCCCGAGTCGAGGGAATGCGCCGGCTGCGGAGGGTGAACACTGACGTGACCCCCTGAAACGAGACCGAAGTTGATGTTAGGATGCGGCTTTGGTCGCAGCTATCAGGGAGGAGGTCAGAATGAGTAGGAGACGACACACGCCGGAGCAGATCATCACGGCATTGAGAGAGGCGGAGGTGGGTCTGGCGAACGGCAAAACGGTGGCGATGGTGAGCCGGGAGTTGGGGATCAGCGAGCAGACGTACTACCGGTGGAGGCAGGAGTTCGGGGGGATGACGGGTGAGCCGGGAGTTGGGGATCAGCGAGCAGACGTACTACCGGTGGAGGCAGGAGTTCGGGGGGATGAAGGTGGATCAAGCTCGACGCTTCAAGGAGGAGAAGGAGAACGCACGGCTAAAGCGAGCGGTGGCGAACCTGACGGTGGACAAGCTGATCCTGGAGGAAGCGACCAAGGGAACCTTCTGAGCCCCGAGCGCCGACGCAGGTGCGTGATGCATGTACGTCAGCGACTCGGGGCGAGTGAACGTCACGCGTGTCACGTACTGGGTCAGCCGCGCTCGACGCAGCGCCGGGTGAAGAAGCTACCTGGCGACGAGGAGGCGCTACGCACGGACGTGATACGGTTGGCGAGCCGGTTCGGCAGGTACGGGTATCGCCAGATCACGAACCTGCTGCGTATCGAGGGCTGGGAGGTGAACCACAAGCGTGTGGAGCGTATCTGGAGGCAGGAGGGGCTGAAAGTGCCCAGACGGCAACCGAAACGGGGTCGGTTGTGGCTCAACGATGGCTCGTGCATCCGGCTCAGGCCACTGCACAAGAATCACGTGTGGTCCTACGACTTCGTAAGCACGAGGACCCATGACGGCCGTGCGCTGAAGCTTCTGACCGTGCTCGACGAGTACACGCGGCAGTGTCTGGCGATCAAGGTCGGTCGAAAGACTCGAGCTCACGACGTTCTCGAGGTGCTCACCGATCTCTTCGCTCGGCACGGTCCGCCCGAGCATCTGCGCTCGGACAACGGGCCAGAGTTCACGGCGAAACTGGTGCGGAGATGGCTGGCCAGGCTGCGGGTCCAGACCCTCTACATCGCGCCGGGCAGTCCGTGGGAGAACGGCTACAACGAGAGCTTCAACGGCAAACTGAGAGACGAGTTCTTGAACGGAGAGATCTTCTACACACTGCCCGAGGCGACGGTACTCGTCGAGCAGTGGAGGCGGCTGTACAATACCGTCCGACCCCATCGTGCCCACGGCGGACTACCCCCCGCCCCAGAGACGATAAAACCATCGCCCTGGTTCCTCAGGATGCCCCAACTCCAGGGACCACCGATGGCTCGGGGTCTAACATAGGAAGTGGTACCGCAACTGGGGGCACCTCACTCTCGGACAGCCGGTCCTCGAGGCTCCCGCTCTCCCGATGTCCGGGCGCCTGGATCAACACATGTCCGGCCCCCATCCTCACGCCGGCGTTGATCCAGTCCTCGTGGCCCCCGTCGGCCAGCGACCGAGAGAACATCAACAGGGCCAGCCCGAGGGCCATGGCCGACGCCGTCAGCACGCTGCGCCTCGCCTCACGGAGCACGCCGCGGCCTGCCAACCGAAGTAGGGTCGGAGTCCGCTTCATGCGTCAGACAGCGCGTCGGCCGGCGGGATCCGTACCGCACGGACCGCCGGGTAGAACGCGGCGAGGATCGAGGTCGTCAACAGACCGAACGCGCTCCAGACCGAACCGTCGAGCGAATAGTCGGCCCTGAGCACCGGTCGCACCACGGCCCCGGCCATGGTGAAGTCACCCCAAAGATTAGAGAGATCGGGTGGGTAGTTGTGGAGCCAATAGAGGATAGGCACGGAGAGCGCCGCACCCGCAGCCAGCGCGATGATCCCCATTATGAGTCCCTCGTAGACCACGGTCAGCGCCACACGCGACGGCCGCGCACCGAGGGCTCGCACCACGGCGAACTCACGGCGCCGTTCGAACGTCCCCAGCAGCATGGTGTTCGCGACCCCGAAGATGGCCATGACGAACACGATGCCGACGATGATCCCGTTCACGGCCGAGGCGAGGCTGGCGTACTCCGCCAACTCCGCTCGAAAGACCGTCCAAGGTCTCGTGGCCACCGGGTAGCCGAGGCCCCCCGCGACCGAGGCGAGCGCCTCACTGAGGGCGGGAGCACTCCAGGGGTCCACGAGGGCCGCGGCCACCTCGTGCACACGGTCCTCCGGCATCGCCAGGAGCTCTTGGAGCGCACCGATCGGCATGATGGCGAGGGATCCGTCGAGGGCCGCCATGCCTGTGTCGAAAATGCCACTCACGATATACAGGTCGTTCCCCAAGGACCCATCGGTGGCGGGCGCAACCAGAACCACCTCGTCGCCCGCCGCGACCCGGAGCCGGTCGGCCATGTCCCGCCCGATGTAGATCTCGCGTTCGCCCGCGCGAGGCGCCCGACCCTCGATGGCCAACGAGAGAAGCCGGGTCACCTCCGCCTCCGACACCGGGTCCACTCCGACCAGGATGCCCGCAACCGTCTCCTCCCCGGAACTGACGAGCCCTCCGCCGTAGACCCGTGGAGACGCTGCCACGACTCCCGGAACTCCTCGGGTCACACGGACCAGTTCCTCCACGTCGATCCCGTCGCGGCCACCCAGCGTCTCGTACATGCTGCGCTCGGGGTAGTAGTCCGGAGCGTGCACCTGGAGCTGTCCGGAAACCAGGTTGGTGCCCGTTTCGATCATCTCGGCCACCATACCGTGCCAGATTCCGATCATGGTCACGGAGGCCAGATAACCGAAGGTGAGAGCGGACGCCGTGATGAACGTGCGCCTTCGGTTCCTCCACAGATTGCGCCACGCGAGCTTCCACCACACCCAGCGATCCCCCATGGCCTACCTTTGGCGGCGAAGGTTGCGGAGCGAGAAGAAGTCCTGGTCGACTCCGATGTCGAACTCCAGCTCGTGGTATCGGACGAGCGTGACTTCACGCGGATCGTCCGCCGGCTCGACCGTCATGACGGCGGGCACCAACCTCCCGTCCATCACCCGATGCTCGGCAAAGGTCATCGTCCGGACGAGCTCATCGGACTCGTCGTAGTATCGAGCCCAGGTCGGCATGAGGTCGTCCCGCCGCACCTGGTAGGTGATCTTCCCCCAGACGACGGGGGCCTCAGGCCGGGGCAGCAGTAGGAACTCCCACACGTCGACCCCGTCCCGGGCGATCTCGATGTCGTAGTCCTCGACAAGCGTGCTCTCCTTCACCAGGTCGTCGTTAGTGAAGTGGGAGCCCATCCAGGACCCCATCATCATGGACGAAGGCACCTTGATCGTTCGATCCACCCTAGGCAGGTAGTTCCAGACCTCGTGCCCCGCCTTCAGGGTGGCGGTGCCGGCCTCCTTGGCCGGGGTCTCGACGCGGACCAGCGCGTATTCGGTGCCGAGCGACCAGGCGCGCAGGGTGAGAGAGCGCTCCCAATGCTCCGTCCGGATGTCCATCGTGAACAGCGCTTCGCTGGATTCGCCCCGCAGGAGGCGATCCACTTGGTCTATGATGTCACGGGCCGTCTGCGCGTGAGTCGGGACGGGGGCAAAGACGCACAGAAAGGACGCCAACAGTGTCGGAACTGCCAGCCGGGGTGGAAGTGTTTTCATGGCCGGTTCGGTAGGGGTTGCCCGGTACGGTCGAAAGCTAGTCGAGAATACGGTTCAGTGGCTACCGGCGGTGCTCGACACGGTGTTTCTACCCCTATCCCCATGCGGAGGAGCCGATCCGGGGCCTCGCGGACCCCTTGAACTCGAACCCCAATCGCGGGATTCTGGTGTGATGAATGATCCGGTCCAGAAAGGGCGGTGGGTCCCCGCGTGGCTCACTTGGAAGCGCGCGGAGGGCGTGTTGACCGTGGCGATCCTCGCGTTCGCGGCACATCGCCTTTGGCCCCAGGTGTCGGCCGTAGTCGGGGTCGGTGGCCCGGTGGGTACGGCACCGGCAGTCGTCTTCGAGAACCCGGACGGTGAATCCGTCTCCTTGGCGGGCCTGGAAGGCCAGGTGGTCCTGGTCAACTTCTGGGCGACGTGGTGCGGCCCTTGTAAGCTGGAGATGCCCGGGTTCCAGAAGCTGTACGACGACAAGCGGGATCAGGGCTTCACGATCCTCGGCGTCTCGACGGATCGAGGTAGCTGGGAGGACGTCCGAACGTTCCTGCGGGAGCGCGACATCGATTACCCCGTTGTGCGGACCTCCGCCACGGCGGATCGCGCCTTCGGAGGCTCCACCGCGATCCCGACATCGTTCCTGATCGACCGCACGGGGATGATCCGCCACCGGATCTTCGGCTTCATGCCGCCCCCCGCCCTTCGGATCGCGGTGAATCGGCTGCTGGGCGAGTGAGCGCGCCCCGTTGCCCCGGGTGTGGCGCGCCGCACTAGCCTCAGGCCGATCCAACCTCTCGCCTCACAGCCGGCGCGACCTCGCTCCCCAGCAGCTCGATGGCCCGCATGACCTTATCGTGGGGCATCGGCCCCACCGTGAGTTGGATCAGACAGCGCTGGTGTCCGAAGATCTCGTGCTGGAAGAGGATCTTGTCGATCACCTGCTGGGGACTCCCCAGGAACAAGGCACCCCCCAACTCGGCCTCCGCATCGAACTGTCGACGGCTGGCTGGAGGCCACCCCCGTTCGCGACCGATACGCGTCATCGTCTCGGCAAAGGGTGGAAAAGCGATCTCGGCCGCGTCCGCGGCATCATTGGCAAGGAAGCCATGGGAGTTGATGCTCAACGGCAGCGTCGCGAGATCGTGGCCCGCCCGTGCCGCGGTATCCCGATAGAGATCGACCCCCGGCTTGAAGCGCTCGGGCGGTCCGCCGATGATCGCCAAGGCCATCGGTAGACCGAGCCTGGCCGCCCGCACCACCGATTTAGGCGTCCCGCCCACGGCGAGCCAGATCGGGATGGGATCCTGCACAGGCCGGGGATACACGGCGCGGTCGTCGATCGACGGCCGGTGGTGTCCCACCCAGGTGATGCGCTCCTCCTCGCGTAGCCTCAGGAGCAGATCCAGCTTCTCGGAAAACAACTCGTCGTAGTCCGACAGGTCCTGACCGAACAGCGGAAACGACTCGGTGAACGATCCCCGTCCCGCCATGATCTCGGCACGCCCGCCCGAGATGAGATCCAGGGTGGCGAAGTCCTGGAAGACGCGCACCGGATCGTCGGAGCTCAGCACGGAAACCGCGCTGGTGAGACGGATCCGGCTCGTGCGGGCCGCCGCCGCCGCAAGAACCACGGCCGGGGCCGAAACGGCGTAGTCGGCGCGGTGGTGCTCGCCGACGCCGTATACGTCCAAGCCCACCCGATCGGCCAGCTCGATCTCCTCGAGGAGGTGCGCGATCCGTTCCTCGACACGGAGCTGCCGACCCGTCGCCGGGTCGAAGGCCGTTTCGACGAAGGAGTAGATGCCGATTTCCATGGGAAGGAACGTAAAGAGAGAAACGGCTTGGATGGAAGAGACGGCGCACGGAAGAGACGGATTGCTGCGAGGTATGCGGCGATCAGCGCTCAAGCGGATCGCTCTCGTTGCACCTCGCCGGCATTCGGTTTATATTCGGTTCCTTCCCCAAACAAAAACCGAAACCGTGTCCACACCTCCCTACATCGAGCTTCACTGTCACTCGGGCTTCTCGTTTCTCGACGGTGCCTCCCACCCCGAGGAGCTGGTTTTCCGGGCCTGTGAGCTGGGGTATCCGGCTCTGGCCCTCACCGATCACAACGGCCTTTACGGTTCCATGGAGTTCGCCCAGACGGCCCGACCGGAAGGGCTTCAGCCCATCACAGGCGCCGAAGTCACCTTAGCTCTGGACATTCCGGGGGTCCCCCGGGGCCTGGACGGACTCGACGCCGCCGACCCGGACGGCGATCCGCTGGCCCGGGGTTGCCACATGACCCTCCTGGCCGAAACCCCGGCCGGGTACGCCAACCTCTGCAGGCTCCTGAGTGAGGCGCATCTGGAGAGTGACCGTGGACGCCCCACCCTTCCTCTCTCCTCCCTCTTCGCCCGCACAGAGGGCCTCATCGCGCTCACCGGATGCCGGCGGGGTCCCCTCCTGGTCGCTCTCGAGGACAGCGTGGCCACCGCCGAACTCCTGGTCCGACGGCTTCAAAGCGCGTTCGGAGACGGGCAGCTCTACGTCGAGCTCCAGGACAACCAGGAGAAGGGGGACGGCTACCGGAACCGGAGCCTGGGCCGACTGGCCGACCGCCTCGGAATTCCCGTGGTGGCCACCGGAAACGTCCACTACCACCGCCCCGAGCGGCATCGGCTTCAGGACGTTTTCGTGTCGATCCGGAACCGGACTACGCTGAACGGATCTCACGCGCAGAGGCGCGCCAACGCGCGCTTCTACCTGGCCTCTCCCCGGGAGATGGCGAGTCGCTTCGAGGGCCGCCCCGACGCGCTGGCACACACCCTGGACATCGCGGAGCGGTGTGCCGCCTTCGACCTCACGAAGGATCTGGGCTACACGTTTCCCGACTTCGAGGGGAGCGACCGGGGAGGGGCTATGGAGACCCTTGCCGCCATCTGCCTGGTCAAGCTGGACGAACGCTACGGTGGCTCGAAGCTGGAGGACGAGGCCCGGGAGCGGCTGCACCAGGAGCTCGCGCTTGTGGATCTTCACGGTCTGGGGGGATTTTTCCTCGTCTACCGCGACATCATGGAGTTGGCTTGTGAGGTGGCCGCCGACATTCGGGGAAACGCTCCACGCGCCCACGCCGGCCTGCCGCCGGGGCGGGGTCGCGGATCGTCGGTCTCCTCGATCATCTGCTACCTCATCGGCCTCTCGCATGTGGATCCGGTCAAGACGAACCTCTTCCTGGGGCGCTTCCTGAACGAGGCCATGCGGAGCGTTCCCGACATCGACCTCGACTTTCCGCGCGACATCCGCGAAGAGCTGATCCTGCGGGTCTACAAGCGGTACGGAAACGAGCACGCGGGCCTGGTGTGCACCTTCCCCACGTACCGCATCCGCTCCACGCTGCGGGAGATCGGCAAAGCCCTGGACCTTCCCATGGGAGACCTCGAGAAGCTGTCCAAGCTGGCGGAGCGGCGCTCGGGCGGCGGGCTCATGGAGGAGCTCCGCCGGCTGCCGGAGTTCCGCGAGAAGGCCGAGTCACCCTCGTGGCAGGCGCTCTGCGAGTTGGCCGACGACATCAAGGGCCTTCCCCGCCATATCTCCCAGCACGTAGGCGGAATGATCATCTCCAGCCGGCCTCTGGTGGAGATCGTCCCCCTGGAACCGGCGGCGTGGGAGGGACGGGTCCTGTGTCAGTGGGACAAGGACTCCTGCGACGACGCGGGGTTCATCAAGATCGACTTCCTGGCCCTGGGCATGTTGTCGCTGGTGGAAGAGGCGGTGGACCTCATCTCGGAGCGC
The DNA here is from genome assembly GCA_965226925.1 of Longimicrobiales bacterium. Taxonomy (GTDB): domain Bacteria; phylum Gemmatimonadota; class Gemmatimonadetes; order Longimicrobiales; family Gaopeijiaceae; genus CBDDCX01. Next base: position 477,370 of record CBDDEN010000011.1, read on the forward strand.
CACGGCGAGGCACCCGACCTGTCCCGCATCGACTTCGCCGATCAGGTGGTCTACGAACGCATCTGCACGGGAGACACCATCGGCATGTTCCAGGTGGAAAGCAGAGCCCAGATACAGATGCTCCGGCGCGTTCAGCCCCGGAATCTGGAAGATCTGGCGGTCCAGGTCGCCATCGTCCGGCCGGGCCCCATCGTGGGTGGGGCGGTCAACCCTTATGTGCGCCGCAGGGAGCTGCTGCGCGAGAATCCCGACTTCCGGGTTCCCTATGATCACCCCCTCTTGGAAGAGGCTCTGGGGGAGACGCTGGGTGTCATCATCTTCCAGGACCAGGTTCTCAAGGTCTGTCAGGCTCTGGCTGGGTTTTCCGACGGCCAGGCGGCGAGCCTACGGCGCTCCATGAGCCGGAAGCGCTCCAAGGAGGCCATGGACTCACATTGGGACGACTTTCGGGACGGAGCACGGGCACGCGGAGTGGACGAGATCACGGCCCAGAAGGTCTTCCAGCAGGTGACGGCGTTCAGCGAGTTCGGATTCCCCAAGTCCCACGCGGCGGCGTTCGGCCTTCTGGCCTACCAGTCGGCGTGGCTCCGCTACTACTACGGCACCGAGTTCTACGTGGGCCTCTTCAACAACCAGCCCATGGGTTTCTACTCTTTGGACGCCCTGGGCCGCGACGCCCGACGCCATGGAATCGGGATCCGCCTTCCGGACGTGAATCGAAGTCGGGTGAAGTGTACGGCCGAAGACGCGGATCTGCGGGTCGGGCTCGGGTTCGTGCGGGGCTTGGGCACCGACATCGCCGAGCGGGTGGTGGAGGAGCGAGAGCGGAACGGACCGTTCGCCTCCCTGGCCGACTTCCTCAGACGGACACCGGCGAACCTGAAGAGGCCGGCGGTGGAAAACCTGATCTGGGTGGGTGGTTTCGAGAGCTTCGGTCTCACGCGGCGGCAGCTCCTGTGGCAGGCAGGCCTCTGGTTGGGTCCGGAGGACGATGCGGAGCGAAGCGGTGGCCGGGACGACCATCCCCAGGCCGAGTTGAATCTGGACGATCCGTACGCACGCATCGCATTTCCTGGCCTCGAGGATACCGAACGGATGGTGGCGGAGTACCGCATGCTCCGCTTTTCCACGAACCTCCATCCCCTGGCCCTACTCCGGGACGAACTTCCTCCTGAAACCGTCACCGGCGATCGATTCCAGGACCTTCCAAATCACTCCACAGTCACGGTGGCCGGCATTGTAGTAGCCCGGCAGAGGCCCTCTACTGCAAACGGCTATGTCTTTGTCCTGATGGAAGATGAGTGCGGTCCCATAAACGTGATTGTGAAACCGAAAATCTACGAAACATGCCGGACCACGGTACGGATGGAGCCGTTTCTGGTGGTGCGGGGACGCCTACAGAAAGACGGCCTGACTACAAACGTGATCGCGTTCGATGTGAAGGCCCTGAGGACACGTGAAGCCACCCGGCCCGAGGATCTCCACCCTACCCTACCGGGTGTGCTGGAGTGGTGGGCCGAGCCGGAGCGTGGTGTCCGGACTCCGTTCCGGTATCTGACGGCGCTTCGTCAGTCTCCCCCGGGGGTCAAGAACTTCGGCTGACTATGTCGACCATCACTCCGATCGATCCACCCTTTCCAGGTGGTGTCTCATTCCGTCCCAGTCCATGGTCGCATCGAACGCATCGAAGTAGTCGTCGATCTCCTCCCTGGGACGGAACTGGGCGAGCTCGTCACGCACCGCCGCCGCGAACACCGCGCGATCATCATCGTCGCCGGCCTCCATCGCCCCCTTCACCCGATCTCTCAGAGCCAAGAGGCGCTCGCGCAACTGCTGCACCCGCCCCGCGACGTCGCCGTGCAGCCCGAAGTGGGTCGAACCGAACAGGTCGGGCCCGATGGACTCGATCACGTTCATGGTCTCCTGCCAAGCGGACACGTCCACGCCGGGCGGTGGCCCGGAGGGATGGGTCGGAGCGTCGGGAGCCAGAATGACACCCATCGCGTCACCGGTCAGTAGGATCCCGTCGTTCTCGGCCAAATAGGAGACGTGATGCCCGATGTGGCCAGGGGTCGGAAACACTCGAACGCCCGGAACCGGAAGGCGCGTATCGGGCCCCCAGGCTCGGATACGGTCCTTTGGAACGGGCAGCACGTCCCCCCAGAGCCGGTCGTGCCTATCTCCGAAGGTCCGCCTCGTGCTCGACACGAGCCGCTCGGGGTCCGCCAAGTGGGGCGCACCGTCCGCGTGCACGTGTACCTGGAGTTGCGGAAAGCGCTCGACCAGATGCCCCGTGCCACCTGCGTGGTCCAGATGCACATGCGTCAGCAGTAGGTGGCGCAGGTCGGTCAGAGTGAGGCCCTGGGCGACCACTCCGGCTTCGAGTCCCGCCAGAGAAGTGCCTGGACCCGGATCCACCAGAGCCGGCTCGACCCCGTCGATCCAGTACGACGCGATCCTCGCGGGTTGACCGAGGTGCACTACGTCAATGGGGAGAACCGACACGCGTTACCCTCCAGGGCGGACTGTAAGTGCGGCGAACTACCGATCCTCGATCGCCACGAAATCCCTCTTGGCGCTCCCGGTGAAGATCTGCCTGGGACGGGCGATACGCTGCTCCTTGTCCTCGAGCATCTCCTCCCACTGCGCGAGCCATCCCGCCGTGCGCGGTATGGCGAAGAGGACGGGGAACATCTCCACGGGGAATCCCAGAGACTGGTAGATGAGCCCCGAGTAGAAGTCCACGTTCGGATACAGGTTGCGCGAGACGAAGAAGTCGTCCTCCAGCGCGATCTTCTCGAGCTCGAGCGCGATGTCCAGCAGCGGATTCCGTCCCGTGACCTCGAATACCTCGTCGGCGGTCCGCTTGATGATGCTGGCCCGGGGATCATAGGCCTTGTACACCCGGTGTCCGAAGCCCATGAGACGCTCTTTCCTGTTCTTCACGCCCTCCATGAACGCAGGAATGTTGTCCATGGAGCCGATGCGCTTCAACATCCTCAACACGGCCTCATTCGCCCCGCCGTGCAGCGGCCCGAACAAGGCACCCATCGCGCCCGCCAGGGAGGAGTATGGGTCGGCTTCGGCACTACCGATCACGCGCATTGTCGTGGCCGAGCAGTTCTGCTCGTGATCGGCGTGCAGAATGAACAGCACGTCCAGAGCCCGTTCCAGAACGGGGTTGGGGGTGTACTCCCTTCCACCGATGCGGAAGAGCATGTTCAGGAAGTTGGCGGTGTAGGACAGCTCGTTTCCCGGATAGACGGCCGGAAGTCCCCGATGATGTCGATAGGCATAAGCGGCCAGAGTCGGCATCTTGGCCACCAGACGCTGGATTTGAAGCCACCTGTTGTCCGCATCGCGGACGTCGTTGCCGTCCGGATAGAACGTATTGAGCGCCGCTACGCCGCTGATGACCATGCTCATGGCATGAGCGTCGTATCGGAAGCCGTGCATCAACCGGCGGAAGTTCTCGTGAACGTACGTGTGGTGCGTGATGTTCTGAACGAAGCCGTCCAACTCCGCCTGCGTGGGGAGTTCCCCCTTCAAGATCAAGTAGGCCACCTCGAGAAAACTGCTGCGATCCGCGAGTTGCTCGATGGGGTATCCCCTGTACTGCAGGATGCCCTTGCCACCGTCGATGAAGGTGATGGAACTGCGTGTTGAAGCCGTGTTCGAGAAGGCCGGATCGTACGACATCATGCCGAAATCGTCGTCGTTGACCTTGATCTGGCGGAGATCCATGGCGTTGATGACGTCGCCGTCCTGAATATCGATCTCGTACTCACGACCCGTGCGGTTGTCGCGGACCGTCAGTGAGTCGTTTCCGTCACTCCCGTTGTCACCCATTTCGTCTCCGATACCGGAACATTTGCCAATCAAGGTCGGGATTACCCGGAATTCGCGTTTCCCAACGTCTTCCCACGCAAGGGACAGCGTCTAAACTAAGGAAACATGCACTCCCGAAGAAGTGCGCTTCGCGCGACTTCGCGTGGGAGATGCGCGGGCGTCGGGGGTCCGCAACCACCCGTGGTCAGGCGCGTCGAACTACGAGCGCGTCCACCGGAGTCGCGTGATCCGGATAGGCGAAGGTGGGGTTGAGTTCCACCTCCATGACCGAGGGGTCCTGCAGAGCATAGTCAGCCACGGCCAGTGCCAGGTCCGTCACCGCTTTGAGGCTCACCGCGGCCTGTCCTCGGGCGCCCGAGAGCACGGGCGCCATGCGTAGCTCGGACAACATCTCCTCGACCTCGGCGGCCCCGATCGGGAGAACGCGGTGAGCCACGTCGTCGAGCACTTCCGTGCGGGTTCCTCCTGCCCCGACCGTGAGCACACAGCCGAGACGGGGGATGCGCCGCACTCCGATCAGGAGCTCCGCCACAGGAGCCGGCAGCATCTGGGTGACCAGGACTCCCTCGACAAGGGCGGCGGACCCCTTGCCCTCCAGGTAGGCGTGGGCCGACTTCAGGAGCCGTTGCAGTCCGACCTCGGCTTCGGCCAAGCTCGAGACGTGCAGGAGCACGCCGTCGGCCTCGGTCTTATGTGGAATGCCCGGCGAGATGATCTTCATGGCGCACGGTGACTCCCACGACAGGCGGGGCAGGTCGTGCGCGGTGCGGGCGAGCCTCCCGGGAGAGAAGCGCACTCCGTGAGCGGACAGCTCCTCTCGGGCCTGCCACTCCGTGAGGGTCACGAGACGCGTCGCGAGATCGTCCGTTCCTCCGGAGTCACTCGGATCCGCCTCTCCCCAAAGTGGCGGGCGCGACAGCAAGTCCCGCCTACGCAGAACCACCTCCGCGCACCGGCAGGCGATTTCCAGCGAGGAGGGCACAGGAACGCCCCCCTCTCTCAGGAGTGACAGGGGACGGCTCTCTGCATTCGCGTACATGGAGTGAACGATGACGGGTTTGCCGGCCCTGCCGGAGCCGTCGATCAGCCGGCGCGCGGTCTCCATCTCGACCTCCTCGAAGGTCTTCGAGAACCGCAGGTGATATCCACCGAACAACCCTACGAGCAACAGCGCGGCCACACCCGGATAGCCGACGAGCACGTCGCACGCGTCAGCGAAAACACCCGGGTCCGAATCGGCCGCCCCAGCAACGTCGACGGGATTTCGTACGGAGGCCGCGGGGCCGAGGATGGCCCGCAGCCTCTCTTCGGTCTCCGGCAGGAGAACGGCGAGCGGGCCTCCCGTCTCGTGGAGGAGATCACAGGCGAGGGCGTTCTGCCCTCCCCCATCCGAGAGGATCGCGATGCCGCCGGCGGCGCCCGGAGGTTGGTTGGCGAGCGTCAACGCCACCGGGAGCAACTCGTCCTCACGCGTCACTTCGACCACACCGGCCTGCCTGAGGCCGGCGCTCAACACGTCGTAGTCCCCCGCCAGAGCTCCCGTGTGCGAGAGCACCGCCGTCGAGCCCCGGGTGGTCCTACCTCCTTTGAGTAGCACGATGGGCTTGCGGGGGGTGATGCGGGCCGCCGTGCGGAGAAAGGCCCCCGTGGCACGAATCCCATCGGCGTACATCACGATCACCTCGGTGCCGGAATCCTGCGCCAGCACGTCCAGGTACTCGTGGAATCCGATGTCCGCCTCGTTGCCCACGCCGACGTAGACCGATACTCCGGCCCTGGGAGTCCGCGCGCCCTCGTTCATCAGGGCCAGAGCGATATTACCCGACTGGCTCAAGATGCCTATGGGGCCCGGACTCAGGCCTGGAGTCCCCACCAGATTGAGCCCAAGGCGCAGGTTGAGGAGTCCCGAAGTGTTGGGCCCGACGATCCGCACGCCCGAGTCACGCGCCGCCCGGAGCAGGTTCTCCTGTAGCTCGGCACCCTCCTCGCCCGACTCCGCGAAGCCGACCGCCAGAACGATGGCCGCACGCACACCCCTCCGGCCGCACGCTTCGATGGCCTCGGGAGTCATGGCCCCCGGGAGGGCGATCAGAGCCAGATCGGGCGCCTCCGGCAGTTCCTCGACACTCGGATAACACCGCCGACCGTCGATCTCGGCAGCGCTGGGATTGACCGGATAGACGGCTCCCTCGAAGCCCATCTCGGCAAGGGCGCGGAGCACGCGGTTCCCCCTCTTCTCGGGACTTCTCGACGCACCCAACACCGCGATCGAGCGAGGATAGAGCGCCGCGCGCACGCCACTCACGTCCGCTGCACCTTCCGGCGGCACCGCCGCAGGGCCATCCGACCCCTTCAACGGCCGGCCTCTCGGCTTCGTCTCGTCACGGGCCGACTCAATTCCCGGTGAAGCGCGGCGGCCTCTTCTCGGAGAACGCCCGAATGCCCTCGGCCCAGTCCTCCGTCTCCATGATGGCGTCCAGCGCGTCCGCCTCCTCCGCCATCGCCTCCTCTGCCGTCATTTCCGGCGAGCGACCCAGAAGGCGTTTGGCCTGTGCCATCGACAGGGGCGCACTCGCCGCCAGCTCCTTCGCGAGCTCGAGCGCCGCCTCGAGCACCTCTTCCGGGGGCAAAGCGCGATTCGCCAGCCCCATGGCTACGGCGTCTTCACCGCTGAAGAAACCGCCCGCTAGGATCAGCTCTCTGGCCTTGAGGTCTCCCACACGCCGCGGAAGACGGTACGTCACGCCACCACCGACGAACGTGCCCAGAGCGACCTCAGGAAGGCGGAGCTTCGCATCTCTGGCCACGACAACGAAGTCGGCGGACAACGCGAGCTCCAACCCGGCCCCGATCGCGTGGCCGTTCACGGCGGCCACTACGGGCAGCCGGCTGTACTGAAGGCCCGCGTTGACGGTCTGAGCGAGGCCGATGTACTCGCGCCTTTCCTCAGCCGACATGGGACCCTGGGAGTGGGACTTGAGGTCGGCCCCCACACAGAACCCTCGCCCCGCGCCGGTGAGCACGAGGGCTCGAACGTCCCGATCGGACTCGATCTCCTCGAGGGCCCCGTTGAGTTCGCGGTAGAGGTCGGGGCTGACGGCGTTCAGGCGCTCGGGCCGGTTGAGTGTGAGGACGACGACCGCATCGTCGCGATCGACGAGAACGGGAGGGGGTGTCGGGTCCAAGCCGCTCATCAGTGCAGCAAGGTGACCTTCGCCGCAACGCCGAACCCACCGTCGAACGTCAAAGCCGGCACGACGGTCGGCACCCGGAACGACTCGGGGGCCACGTCCTTCCAGGTTTGGACTTCCATGAACGACCCGATGAGGCTTCCGAGCAGAAAACCCCCGGCGGCCGCATAGATCACGGTGCCACGTCCGAAGCACACCTCGCTCCGCGTTTGGGAACACTCGGACTCGGTGAACGGGAACACGAGAAGGCCCGCTCCGACCGTGCCGAGGATCGCCATCCGAGTGCCACGCGTCTCGATGCGATGGACCTGGATCCGGTCCACCAGGCTGGTTTGGAAGGAGATGCGGTCTCGATCGACCCTGGTGGCCATGACGATGGAATCGCCGGCGTGAATCCGTACGAGCCACCCTTCCACCATCTCCGGTTCACCTCCGGTCAGGTGGTGTGCCACGCGGATCCTCTCGCCCTCCTTGGCGCGCTCCTGCGCCTCCAGCGCCCCGCTCCATAGGCCTCCCGCCAGCACGAGTGCCATCAAGGTGCGTTTCATGATCTCCTCGGGAGCCAGAAGGGTCCCCACGGCTGATCTGCGATCAGTGCCGGGAGGGGGACTCGAACCCCCAAGGGCCGAAGCCCGCCGGATTTTGAGTCCGGTGCGTCTACCAATTCCACCATCCCGGCCGGCCCCTATTCTACACCCCGGGACGACCTCCCCCAAGGTCCTTCTCGATCGTCATATCGAGGTAGCGCGTCGTCGTCGATCCCCGGCTCCGTCCGGCTTTCGGGACACATATCCCGTGTCCGCACACTTCCCCGCCCGCGAATCACCGCGCTGAACTGCCGTAACTCTGTATCCGTGTTTCATTTAGAGGCGAACGACACCGTTGGCACGAACCTTGTTCTCAGCCCACATGTCGGATGGAGGACAACGAAGTCCGATTTGAGGGCGGTGCAGAGGGACGACGACGATGAGGGGACGGTGGAAGAGCCGGGTGAATGGGGTGTGGACGAGGTGTGGATGAAGGGATCAGGCTCGAACGCCGTTTAGGCTCGGCAGGGATCGCCCCCTGTCGAGTCTTTTTTTTTGCTCTGAAAGAAGGCAGCGGGTAGTCTCACACCACTGCCCATAGCGTCCTTCAGCCACACCACACTCAGACCCCTGGCTTGAGCCCTCCCTACGTCTCGCCCGACGTCGCGCCTTCGCCGCCGCGTTCCCACCCGACCCTGGTGGTGCTGGCCGCCGGCCTCTCGACTCGGTACGGGGCCGTCAAGCCGCTGGCAGCGGTCGGCCCCCAGGGGGAGTCGCTGATGGACTACTCGTTCTTCGACGCCGCCCGCTCGGGATACGGCGGCGCGGTGGTGGTCGTGCGCGAGGAGATCGAGGACGCGGTTTCACGGCACGTCACGGACCTTACGGCAGGCTCCTGGCCGTGCGCCGTCGTGCGTCAGCGACTGGACGATGTCCCCGCAGGAATGGCGCTCTCGGAACGCCGCACACGCCCTTGGGGGACGGGTCACGCCGTATGGACCGCGAGGCATCTGGTACGGGGACCGTTCACCGTGGTGAACGCCGACGACTTCTACGGCCGATCCGCGCTGGAAACGGCCGCCCGGCATGCGGCCCGGCTTGATGTGACCGAGGCTCTTGCGCTGACCTACGAGCTGTCCGATACGCTCTCCACGAACGCCCGGGTCTCCCGGGCAATCCTCCAGGTCGGAAGCGAAGGAGAGGTGCGTGGGATCCGTGAGGTGCTAAGGGTTCACGAGGCCTCCTCCGGAATCGTCGGCGACACTCCTGACGGCACCCCGCTCGTCTTCACGGGGGACGAGCCCGTCTCCATGGGGCTCTGGGGGTTTACGCCCGGCATCTTCCCGCTTCTGGAGGGCCGCTTCCTCTCTCTGCTCCGGCAAGCAACTGACGAAGGCCCCCCGGAGTTCTACCTTAGCGACGCACTGCACGAGCTCATCGCCTCGGGCGCCGTCCGGATGAGAGCGGTGGCGTCCGGCCTGCCGAGCTTCGGGGTGACCTTCGCCGATGATCGATCACGCGTGCGGTCCCGCATCGAGCGGCTCGTTGCCGAGGGGCACTATCCGACGGATCTTCGGAGCGCGTTTCGAGCGTTGACGACCCGGAACTGATCCTACGGAACGGAGCCCTGATGCAGCTATCGACACTGGACTGGTGGGTTCTCGCCCTCTACGGGGTGACGGCCCTGTCCGTCGGGCTGGCGTTCGCGCGCCGCGCCGGACGGGGTACCGAGGAGTACTTCCTCGCCGGCCGGTCGATGCCGTGGTGGCTCCTGGGAACCTCGATGGTAGCCACGACGTTCTCGACCGACACACCCAATCTGGTCACCGACCTGGTGCGCACGGGAGGAGTCAGTCAGAACTGGATCTGGTGGGCCTTCCTGATCACCGGCATGTGCACGGTCTTCTTCTATGCCAAGCTGTGGCGACGTTCGGGAGTGCTCACGGACATCGGCTTCTACGAGCTTCGCTACGCGGGACGTTCGGCCGCCTTCCTCAGGGGATTCAGGGCCATCTATCTGGGTGTCTTCTTCAACGTCATGATCATGGCGACCGTCACGCTGGCAGCGATAAAGATCGGTGGCGTACTCCTGGGCGCGGACAAGTACACGGTCGTTCTGATCGCCGGCACGGCGACGGTCCTCTACGCGGCCACCTCGGGACTTTGGGGCGTCTTGGTTACCGACTTGCTCCTTTTCGCCATCTCGATGGTCGGCGCGGTGGCCGCGGCCGTCTATGCGCTGCGGCTTCCCGAAGTGGGCGGCCTCTCCGGCCTCATCGCCAACCCGGCCGTCTCGGGAAAGCTGTCCTTCCTTCCCGACTTCTCCGATCCGTCCACTGCCGCAGCCGTATTCATCGTGCCCATCGCCGTGCAGTGGTGGAGCACCTGGTATCCCGGCGCGGAGCCCGGCGGTGGCGGGTACGCCGCCCAGCGCATGCTGGCGGCCAAGGACGAGAAGCACGCCATGCAGGCCACGCTCTGGTTCAATCTGGCCCACTACGCCCTGCGTCCGTGGCCGTGGATCCTGGTGGCGCTGGCTTCGCTCATCGTCTACCCCACGCTGGCCGACCTTCAGGCAGCGTTCCCGAACGTGGATCCGTCCGTCGTCCGTCACGACCTGGCCTACCCGGCCATGCTGGTCTTCCTGCCTCACGGCCTCTTGGGCCTGGTGGTGGCGTCGCTAGCTGCGGCGTACATGTCGACGATCAGCACCCACCTCAACTGGGGATCGTCGTACATCGTGGACGACGTGTACCGTCGCTTCGTGGCTCCGGACCGGGAGGAGAAGGACTATGTGCGCGTTGCGCGGCTCTCCACCGTGGGGCTGATCATCCTGGCGTCGTTCGTCGCGCTGCAGCTCGAGAACGCCATGCAAGCGTTCCAGATCCTCCTGCAGATCGGGGCGGGGACCGGCCTGGTGTTCCTCCTTCGCTGGTTCTGGTGGCGGGTGAACACCTGGAGCGAGATCTCCGCCATGGTGATCTCGTTCCTGGTCGCCATCTACTTCGCCTTCTTCCACACACGGCTCGGCTTCGAGGCCTTGGGTCCCTCGAGTACGCTGGTCGTGGGCGTGGCGATCACCACGGTGGGCTGGTTGACCGTGACGTTCATGACTCCGCCGGTGGATATGGAAACACTCCAACGGTTCTACCGCGACATTCGCCCGCTGGGCCGGGGGTGGGATGCGGTGGTGGGCGATAGCAGAGTCGATCAAGCCAGTGACGGCGGAGGGGAGCTCACTGCCGGTCTGCTCTCCTGGTTCCTCGGGTGCACCATGGTCTACGCCGCCCTCTTCGGAACCGGCTACCTACTCTACGGACAGTTCGTGCCGGGAGTCGTGGGGATGATCGTCACGGTCGCCTCGGGTTGGGGCGTGTTCAAGATGCTGCCCCGTGTGGGATTCCTGTCCTAGCTAGTCCAAACGGGTGACCGTAGCACCACCCGAGGGCACGGCCCGGAAGAGCACATCTTCGGACGGAGATACCCCACGGGGGCCGTAGTAGCCGGAGGCCAAGGACTCACGAACGCCCTCTTCGGTGTTCCCGGCACAAAGAATAAGTACCGCGCCACCCAGTCCGGCCCCGGTGAGGCGCGCCCCGGCTGCCCCGGCCGCCATCGCGACCTCTACAATCCGGGCCAGTTCAGGGGTACTCACCTCGAAATCGTCCCGTAGACTCTGGTGCGATGCCTCCATGAGGCGCCCGAAGGTGTCGAGGTCCGACGCAGCCAACGCCTTTTCGGCGGCCGCGACGCGCACGGACTCACCGACCGTATGTCGGAAACGAGCCAGCAGTGGCGCGGTGAGCACGCCGGTCGCCACCTCGATCAGTCGATCCGGGTCCGCCGTCGCGAGCAGTGGCCGATAGTCTCTGTGGGGCGGCTCACCCTCGGCCATGGAGGCCCATACCGAATGGAGCGCCTCACGGCACTCCCTCGTTCGGGCGTTGTAAGCGACCTGAGCGGGCCCCGATTTTTCCGCTACCACGCCACTGTGGGCAACCAGAAATATCCAATCCGCCGGCACCCGCACCGGCCGAACGTGCAGGGGCTGAAAGCTTATGTGTAACGCGTGTCCGCTCCGACCACAGAGGATGGCCGCCTGATCCATCTCCCCACCGCGCGTGCCCGTGTATCGCTCGGCGCGGGCAACGGCCACGGCCAACTCCACCCGATCCATGTCCCGGCCGTTCACCGCCAGAAGGGCCAGCGCTACACCTCCGGACAGGGCGGTCGAAGAACTCAGCCCGGCGGCGATCGGGAGGTCGGACTCCAGCGCGATGTCTGCGCCCGCGGTGATCCCATGGTCGCGGACCAGAGCCTGAACTACACCACGAACGTAGTTCCCCCATTCTCCTTCACCCCCCGGCTCTACGTCGAGCGACAACGGGATCTCCACGTCGGCATAGGTCGAGTGGGCATTGCGGAGCCGCACCACTCCGTCCTCTCGGGGCGCCGCGGTGAGTGACGTACCGAGTTGGATGGCCATGGGAAGGACCGGAAGCAACGAATAGTCGATATGCTCCCCGATGAGGTTCACACGCCCGGGCGCCCATACGACAAAGCTCGGGTCGGGACCGCCGGCGCGATCCGCGAAAGGGGCGGAAGAGTGCTCTCTGGGGTGTTCGGCCAACCTCTGTCTCCGAACTAGGCGGTTACCAGCCCCAACTTCGGGCGGGTCTCCCAGCGGCGGCGGGTGAAGTCGGGGAAGTCGATGGCCTGGCTCCCGTTCGCGACGGACCACTCCGAGAGGGGGGTCACCGCGCTCAGCGCTGCGGCATCGTAGACGTTCATATCCGTCGGGAGGCCCTCACGTAAGCACTTGATCAGTCGATAGTCTTCCATGAAGTCCATCCCACCGTGGCCGGCCCCCTGAGAGCGCTCCTCCATCTCTCTCCAGAGCGGATGTTCGTACTCTTCCAGCCACGCCTCGGCGTCGTCCCACCGGTGCTCCTCACTCACACCTTCTACGTACACCCGGTCCGGATATCCTTGGAAGATGCCCTTGGTCCCTTGGACCTGATTGATGCGGCTGTAGGGCCTGGGAAGATTGGTGTCGTGCCCGACGTACAGGGTACGTCCAAGCGCCGTTTTGATCATCGTGGTGTTCACGTCTCCCAGAACGTAGGTCTCTTGCCGCTTGGGGTCGCCGGCGGGATAGTGCGCCTCCGCCCAGTCCTGGAGACCTCGCGACGGACTACTCATCGAGACCAAAGTGGCGAATCGGTCACCTCGATTGATGTCCATGCAGTTGGCGATGGGCCCGAGTCCATGGGTGGGATACAGATTGCCGTTCCGTAGCGTGGCGTGAGCCCTCCGCCACAGACCCTCGTCCTTGTCCTCGAACTTGATCGCGCGCAGATCGTGTAGATACCCGCCCTCGGCGTGCAGAATCTCCCCGAGCAGGCCCTGCCGGACGAGGTTGAACGCCAGCATCTCCATCCGACCGTAGTTGACGTTCTCCATCATCGAGCAGTGCTTCTCGTACTTCTCGGCATACTCGACCAGCTTCCAGCAATCCTCGAGCGTGTAGGCTGCAGGAACCTCGGTCGCGGTGTGCTTTCCGTTCTCCATCGCCGAGGTGCAGATCGGGACGTGCCACTCCCAAGGCGTAGCGTTGTATACCAGGTCCAGATCCTCTTCCTGGCAGAGCCGCTCGAAGTCCCGCTCACCCCTGCCGTATCCCGTCGGCCGTGGGAATCCCGCCTCCTCCACCCAGTCCTGCACGCGCTCCACCTTGTCGGGGACGACATCACAGACGGCCTGGATCACGCAGCCGTCGATCCTCAGCAGATTGCGAACATGGGCACTGCCCTGGAGGCCGACACCGACGTATCCGACGCGGACCTGATCGATGGGAGGGGCGGCAAAGAGGTCGGCGGGTGCCGGACCCAAATCGACGCGTGCGTCGTCCCCTCCAGACTGCGATTCGATCGTGCATCCCGCGGATGCTCCGACCACTGCAAGGCCCAGGCCGACGGCCCCTAGCTTCAGAGCTTCCCGGCGATCCAGTCCGTTCTCGTTCGAGTCGTCCGACATCGTTGCTATTCTCCTAGTACGTGTCGAGCCCGCACTCCTTGGGCGGAGTCGTTGTCTTCGCGGTTCAGCGTAGCCTCAAGACCATGAGTACTGGCCGGTGGTCCGAGGCCACTCGCTCATCAAGTACCCGATACTCCAGAAGTTCGAATCGATCCGCAGGACGGTACCCGACGAAGTCGATCTCACGCTCGGGTCGATTCGCCGGGAAGGTCTCGATGGGATCGCCCTTGTCGGGAAGTGACCAATGATGTTCGATCACATCCATTACCCGATCACCCCGCCGGGAGTTGAAGTCACCCGCGAGAATGATCGGCGTTTCCTCCTGTTCGAAAATGTCGACGACCTCGCGGGCCTGCCGGAAACGCTCCTGTTCGGTCCGGTAGAAGTGCACGCCCGCCACGATGACCTCCCCTGCCTCTCCGGGCAGCCGGATCCGAGCCGCGAGCGTGCTCCGCGGTTCTTCGCCCGGTGGAAGCACATGGTTCACGACCTCGACGATGGGCCACCGTGATAGGATCGCCATCCCATACTCGCCGCCCTGGTACTCCATGAAGGGGCCGAACGCATGCTCCCGCCCGGTCAGGTCGCCCAGACGGGCGGCCTGATCCACTCGCTCGGTACGGCTGGTATTCCGGTCGATCTCCTGGAGGGTGACGACGTCGGGACGAGCGGCTCGGATTACGGCGGCCGCTCGCTCCAGGTCCACCCCTTGGTCCATGCCTTCACCATGCTTGATGTTGTAGGCCAAGACTCTCACGGTGGGGCGGCGGCTGGCTTTCTCGAAGGCCTGCTGGATCACGGAGCAGCCGCCCAATCCCACTACCAACAAGGCCGCCCAAACCGTGCGTGCCCTCCTGCCAGTCCACCCCACGGGCCTCCACCATCCTGGACTCGAGGCGTAATGGCCACCGGTGGTGGGAAAGAGCGAACCGAGCTCGGCGAACGTGAACGCCCCCGCGATGGCGATACCGCCGCCCGCGATCCACGCCGCCATGACCAGCCAGCCGCTGTCCAGCCGCTGAGCCACGATGTACGGATTGATGAAGATGCCTGCACCGATGATCCCGCCCACCACGACCATGGTGGCATCGAACGTCCCGAGTTCCCGGCGGAAGCTCATCGTCCGCTCCGGCCAGACAGCCCGTGGGGCCGTGGGACATGAGGCCTATTGTTCGCCGATACTCGCATGAGGAGCGTGCGCTGAAGGAACGGGCTCGGAGCTTGGGGCCCGGGGCTCGGGCTCCGCCTGAAATTCGAGCGACAACCTACTGCGAGTCGGCGCGCTCGGCGAAACGCGGAAAGGCGGGTGCCGACGAATCACCCGCCTTTCAAGTGGTCACGTTGTGCCCCGCCACCACCACTACAAACTTCGTCTGCCCAGCGGCGCGCTCTTAGGATCCGCTCGGGGCCGTCTCATACTCTGCGAGCGGGCTTCGTTGTTCACCCATCTCGATGGGCAACGCGACCCGCACCAGCACCGTTAGGATGAACAGCCCCATCGCCCAAATGCCGGCCGTGACCGCAAGCTCCACCCAAGTGGGCGAGTACTCGACGATTTCGCCCAAGGGTGAGGGTATGAAGCCCGGCACGACCAACCCCATGCCCTTCTCCACCCAGACGGCCACGAAGAGCACCACGCAAGCGCCGAGGAGCCAGTTTCGGTTGTGGCGAAGTGGATGAATCGTCAGGACGGCGGTCGCCCCGATGTTCATCACGATGGCCGTTCTGATCCAAGGCACGAGGGCGTTGTGACCTTCTAGCCCGAAGAAGAGGTACTGGGCGCTCTGCACGTGATGCGTGGGAAAGTAGAACTCCGTGAATATCTCGGAGCCCAGCATGATCAGGTTGATCTGTGCCGCCACGGTGGTCACCATCGCGAGCTTCCGGAAGGCACCGGCGTCGATGTCGTACTCGGTCTCGCTGTCGACGAACCAAAGGAGCAGGATCATGAATGCCGGCCCCGCCGTGAACGCCGAAGCCAGGAAGCGGGGACCGAGGAGGCCGTTATTCCAAAACGGTCGGGCCGGAAGCCCCGCCAGAAGAAACGCCGTCACCAAGTGAATGCTCACGGCCCAGAAAACCGACAGATAGACCCACGGGACGTACTTGCCTTTGTCCGGCCGTTTCCCCGCGTAGTGGTTGTAAAGGATGTAGAAGGGGATGAACAGATTAAGCGCCAGGTAGCCATTCAGGACGATGACGTCCCACGCCAGCATCGATCGGGGAAAGTTGAGAATCCCGATGATCGGAACGAGATGCCAGGAGGCGAACGGGTTCCCCAGGTCAACCGTGACGAAGGCCAGGCACATGCAGAGCGCGGAAACCGCGACGCCCTCCGCGATGAGCACGGCCCGACGAAAATCCACGTCCTCGAGCACATAAGCGGGAAGCACCAACATGACGGCCGCAGCAGCCATCCCGACCAGGAAGGTAAAGTTGGAGATGTACAGGCCCCAACTGATATGGTCGTTCATTCCAGTGACGATGAGGCCGTCCCTGAGCTGAACGGAATACCCATACGCCCCGAAGAGCATGATCAGGGTGAGCACACCCATCCACACGTGGTAACGCCGGCCACCGGAGGTCGCCGACTGAAGCGCGCTGAGGAGGAAGTACTTGAGGTGCATGCTCAGTCCATGTAGTACCAGAAGCGAGGCTCCGTGCCCAACTCTTCCTTGAGTCGGAAGACCTGCTTGTTCTCTAGGACCCACCGAATCTCGGAATCCGGGTCAAGCACGTTTCCAAAGACGCGGGCTCCTGTCGGGCAAGCTTCGGCACACGCTGGCAAGCGCCCCTCGCGGGTCCGTTGAATGCAGTACGTGCACTTCTCCACAACGCCCCGCTTCCGCGCCCGGTTGCCCAAGTAGTGCTGACGGGGATTCAACGCCTCTGCAGGAACCTCGGGTTCGGCCCAGTTGAAGCGCCGGGCCCAATACGGACAGGCCGCCATGCAGTACCGGCACCCGATACACCAGTCATAGTCCACGACGACGAGGCCGTCGGGTTCCTGCCAGGTCGCCTGTACCGGACACACGTAGACGCACGGAGGGTTGGCGCATTGGAAACATTGCGTGCCCAGGTAATAGTGACCCTCGGCGGGCACCTCGTGCCCGTACGTGGCATCCGCGTGCTCGAGGTCGTTGATCGATTCGCCATCCTTCTTCTCGAAGATCCGGATGTACTGACTGTCGCTCTCCCGGTCGAGGTTGTTCTCCTCGATGCAGGCCTGGACGCAGTTCCGGAAGCCCTTGCACTTCGAGATATTGAACGCGTAGCCGTACAGTACGCCCGGTATGGCGTCCGTCTTCCGGATGCTGGGGTCGATACCCGTTCTCAGCTGCGTCAGGCGCTCCAAGCGCCGGATCGTCTCGTCCCGCTCCTCAGGGCTCATGAGGCGGTAGTTGCCCTTGAAGTATTCGTCCCGTTCGAGAAGCTTGGCCTCCCGCTCCTCATCGGACGCGAGGCTCGCCGGCGAACAGGCGCTCACGGCTTGTGTGCTCACCGCAAGAGCCCCGACGATCGTCCCCAAGGCACGGCGCCGGTCGAGAAGTTTGTCCAGCAGCGTATTCGAAGGCTCTGAGCCGGAGGGAGCGGTACCTCCGCAGCCGCACGAGCCGGACCCGCAACCGTTCGCCGCAGTCGACCCCGAGAGGGTGGCCGGGTCCGGCATTATCCTCTCGAGCCTGCTCTGGGCTTCGTGGACCCCCGCGAACTGGAGCACATCGTCGAAGGTGAGCTCGCGGGACTCAGTCATGCGCTCCACCACCTGCCTCCATGCCGGCCTTCCCGACCAACCCTCCGGGAAGTTCCGGTCCCGCATAGGGAATACGTAGCTCGGTGGCCGGCGTATGCGGATTGTGGCAGTCAGCGCATCCCATTACCACACGGCGACCGCGCCAGCCTACCAACCGCTTCCCGTGCGCACCGTTCGCCCATGAATCGACCTCGGGAAAGTGGCACTGGGCGCAAAGCCGGTAGGCATGGCTCATGGGTGCCACGCCGCCACTCTCGAGCCGCAAGGTTCCCACATCATCGACCGCATGACAGGTAGTACATTGCGCACCCGTCTCCTCTGGGTGGACGGGCTGGATGTTGTGGTGAACTCCCGTCGTGTCGCGCTCCGTCCCGTTACCGGAACCTGTCAACGACAATGGGACACTCTACGGGATTAATTAAAGAGCAATTTCCTGTGTGGAGAGGGGTGTGGTGGGAGGATTGATCCAGACGGCCTCCGGGAGCGGTTTGGGTTTGGGAACGCCTCTGACGAAGCGTTCGGGATGGGTGGTCCATGCCGTGTTGAGCACGGTTGTCCTGCGGGCGATAACGTTGTCGGCGCGCCCGAAGTGCACTTGTTCGGGGGTCAGCATCGAGATGCCCCCGTGCCTGTGCTCGGCATTGTACCAACGGAAGAACGATCGACAGAAGGTCTTGGCCTGGCCCTGGTCTCCGAACCGTCCGGGAAACGAGGGATGGTACTTCAAGGTCTTGAACTGAGCCTCGGAGAACGGATTGTCATCCGAGACCTGAGGCCGGCTCAACGAGCGGGTCACGCCGAGGTCAGCGAGAAGTTGAGCGGTGCATTGGCTCGTCATTGGAGCTCCCCGATCCGAGTGCAGGGTCAGGACCCGGGGCTGGACGCCATGCTTCAGGCAGCTCTGCTGGATCAACCGGCCGGCCAGGGCCGAGTTCTCCCGGTCCGCCACCATCCAGCCCACGACGTAGCGGCTGTAGATGTCCAGGATCACGTACAGGTAGTAGTAGCTCCACTTCTTCGGCCCCAGCAGCCGCGTGATGTCCCAGGACCACACCTGGTTCGGCGCCGTGGCCATCAACTCGGGCTTCTTGTACTCGGGATGGGTGCGCTGCGCCCGGCGTTCCTGAACCGGCACCTCGGAGGCCAGAACACGATACATCGTGCGTTCGCTGCACAGGTAGACCTCTTCGTCGAGCAGCGTGGCCACCACCTCGGCGGGTGAGCGGTCCACGAACCGCTCCGAACACAGCGTGTCGAAGACCTCGCCTCGTTCCGTCTCGCTCAATGCCCGGGCGGGCGTCGGGCGGGGCTGCCGTTGCCCGGTCGATGGGCCTCGACGACGGTACAACGTCGATCGGCAGACCTCGAGGGCCGCGCACGCCGGTTTTACACCGACGTGCTTAGCCAGCTCATCGGCCGCCTTCAAGAGTTCGTCCCGTCGTCGAGGCTTATCCCCAGCAGCCCCGCAACTTTTCCCTGCACGTCGATGATCAGGTGTGCCTTCCTGAGCTCATCCTCGAGCCGAGCATTGCGGCGCTCCAGCTTGCGTACCTTCTCATCCAGAGGATTTCGCTCCGGCTTGCGGCCGCGTTTCTTCGACAGGGCCTTCAGCGACCCGCTATGCGCCGCCTTGCGCCACGTCGTCAGGTGCGACGAGTACAGGCCCTCGCGCCGCAGGAGCTGGCCCACCTCGCCGGGCTCGGTGCACCGGTCCGCTTCTTCGACGATCCGCAGCTTGTACGACGGACTGAACCGCCGGCGTAGCGGCCTATCTACTACCTCCGGGTCCGCAGGAGCTGCCGCGCTTCGCTTGGCCCCCCCGGTTCGAGGGGCACTACCATTCTCTTCCATTCTCTCTCGCAGTCCCAACATGTTCGTTTTCTCTGCCTTCGCCCTACTCTAATTCTTTGCGTGCTCTGTGTCTCACGTACGTTGGCAGAGAGGGGTGGGGACTCTGGGGCATCGCCTGCATATCGGTCTCGGGCCACGGCACGGTCCGCCAGTCGAGGTCTACGAAGATCTCTGGATCGGCGTCGGGATCGACGTGACACTGTCGGCACGTCAGGGACTCACCCGGGATGGGTAGAGGCGTACCGACGAGCGTGTCCCGCGCCACGTGGCATTGTAGGCAGGAAGAAAACTCGGGATGGGGCGTTACCGGCGCATACGTGTTGAAGCGCGCGACCCAACCACCTCGTAGGTGGCAGACGTTACAACTCGAGCGACTGAATTCCTCGTCGGTCAGGCCGTGTGGAACGCGAGGGGGCGCGCCGGGATAGACTCGAAGACGTTGGTACATATCCAAAGAACGCACATGGGCAGAGGTGACGCTCCGGAAGGCGGGCAACACTCCGAGTTCGTCATGGCTGATCCGAGGAACGTCGGCCTCGGAGGCGATCGGTCGGCCGGGAGCACCCACGCTGACCGGTTCGGGGTACTCCAGTTCCCAAGAATGTCTTTCAAAATACCTGCCTACGAGCACCACTACCGCAGACATGACAGTGATGGCCATGACGATCTCGACGACACGCCGCGGCGGGATGTATGGGAGCTTGCCGCTCATGCCGGAAGTCGCTCCACTCTCACGGCGCACTTCTTGTAGTCGGGCTGAGCAGAAATCGGGCAGTACGCATCGAGCGTGAGCTCGTTCACCAGCAACGACTCATCGAAGAAGGGCACGAATACCTGGCCGCGGGCGGGTTGCCCTCGGTAGTCGATAGAGGCGCGCCTGGACTTCTTCCATCGACCGTGGCCCCGGCGGGCTCACTCGAGCCGGACGTCACCTCGCGATCCTTTCGTATAGACCTTCCTGTCAGGTCCGGCAGCGTCTCTCGAGTGAATCTCGACATAGGCGTGCGGCACGTATTACACTTCGCCTGGTGCAGCGTGGCAACCCGTCTCGTCGATCAATCATCGATCGCTCCCGTGTGCGGACCGCCCGAGTGCTCTAAGAGGCCTCGACCGGTGTCAGGTCAACCAGAACGGGACTCTCGATCCGGCCATTCGGGTGGAGCTTCGTAGGGCCTCATCCCCCTCTCTGCCAACGTACGGAGACACAGAGCACGCAGGTCTCGCTGAGCAGACTCATCGGGCCTACGCATCGAATTAGGGTAGGGCGAAGGCAGAGAAAACGAACATGTTGCGGACTGGTGCGACCCGTCTCGAGAGAATGGAAGAGAATCCCTCTCTGCCAACGTACGTGAGACACAGAGCACGCAAAGAATTAGAGTAGGGCGAAGGCAGAGAAAACGAACATGTTGGGACTGCGAGAGAGAATGGAAGAGAATGGTAGTGCCCCTCGAACCGGGGGGGCCAAGCGAAGCGCGGCAGCTCCTGCGGACCCGGAGGTAGTAGATAGGCCGCTACGCCGGCGGTTCAGTCCGTCGTACAAGCTGCGGATCGTCGAAGAAGCGGACCGGTGCACCGAGCCCGGCGAGGTGGGCCAGCTCCTGCGGCGAGAGGGCCTGTACTCGTCGCACCTGACGACGTGGCGCAAGGCGGCGCATAGCGGGTCGCTGAAGGCCCTGTCGAAGAAACGCGGCCGCAAGCCGGAGCGAAATCCTCTGGATGAGAAGGTACGCAAGCTGGAGCGCCGCAATGCTCGGCTCGAGGATGAGCTCAGGAAGGCACACCTGATCATCGACGTGCAGGGAAAAGTTGCGGGGCTGCTGGGGATAAGCCTCGACGACGGGACGAACTCTTGAAGGCGGCCGATGAGCTGGCTAAGCACGTCGGTGTAAAACCGGCGTGCGCGGCCCTCGAGGTCTGCCGATCGACGTTGTACCGTCGTCGAGGCCCATCGACCGGGCAACGGCAGCCCCGCCCGACGCCCGCCCGGGCATTGAGCGAGACGGAACGAGGCGAGGTCTTCGACACGCTGTGTTCGGAGCGGTTCGTGGACCGCTCACCCGCCGAGGTGGTGGCCACGCTGCTCGACGAAGAGGTCTACCTGTGCAGCGAACGCACGATGTATCGTGTTCTGGCCTCCGAGGTGCCGGTTCAGGAACGCCGGGCGCAGCGCACCCATCCCGAGTACAAGAAGCCCGAGTTGATGGCCACGGCGCCGAACCAGGTGTGGTCCTGGGACATCACGCGGCTGCTGGGGCCGAAGAAGTGGAGCTATTACTACCTGTACGTGATCCTGGACATCTACAGCCGCTACGTCGTGGGCTGGATGGTGGCGGACCGGGAGAACTCGGCCCTGGCCGGCCGGTTGATCCAGCAGAGCTGCCTGAAGCATGGCGTCCAGCCCCGGGTCCTGACCCTGCACTCGGATCGGGGAGCTCCAATGACGAGCCAATGCACCGCTCAACTTCTCGCTGACCTCGGCGTGACCCGCTCGTTGAGCCGGCCTCAGGTCTCGGATGACAATCCGTTTTCCGAGGCTCAGTTCAAGACCTTGAAGTACCATCCCTCGTTTCCCGGACGGTTCGGAGACCAGGGCCAGGCCAAGACCTTCTGTCGATCGTTCTTCCGTTGGTACAATGCCGAGCACAGGCACGGGGGCATCTCGATGCTGACCCCCGAACAAGTGCACTTCGGGCGCGCCGACAACGTTATCGCCCGCAGGACAACCGTGCTCAACACGAAGCATGGGCCACCCATCCCGAACGCTTCGTCAGAGGCGTTCCGAAACCCAAACCGCTCCCGGAGGCCGTCTGGATCAATCCTCCCACCACACCCCTCTCCACACAGGAAATTGCTCTTTAATTAATCCCGTAGAGTGTCCCATTGTCGTTGACAGGTTCCGAATGGTAGTGCCCCTGGTGGTCGGGGAGGCCAAGCGAAGCGCGGCAGCTCCTGCGGACCCAGAGGAGTAGATAGGCCGCTATGGCGGCGGTTCAGTCCGTCGTACAAGCTGCGGATCGTCGAAGAAGCGGACCGGTGCACCGAGCCCGGCGAGGTGGGTCAAGTCCTGCGGCGAGAGGGCCTGTACTCGTCGCACCTGACGACGTGGCGCAAGGCGGCGCATAGCGGGTCGCTGAAGGCCCTGTCGAAGAAACGCGGCCGCAAGCCGGAGCGAAATCCGCTGGATGAGAAGGTACGCAAGCTGGAGCGGCGAAACGCACGGATCGAGAATGAGCTCAGGAAGGCACACCTGATCATCGACGTGCAGGGAAAAGTTGCGGGGCTGCTGGGGATAAGCCTCGACGACGGGACAAACTCTTGAAGGCGGCCGATGAGCTGGCTAAGCACGTCGGTGTAAAACCGGCGTGCGCGGCCCTCGAGGTCTCCCGATCGACGTTGTACCGTCGTCGAGGCCCATCAACCGGGCAACAGCAGCCCCGCCCGACGCCCGCCCGGGCATTGAGCGAGACGGAACGAGGCGAGGTCTTCGACACGCTGTGTTCGGAGCGGTTCGTGGACCGCTCACCCGCCGAGGTGGTGGCCACGCTGCTCGACGAAGAGGTCTACCTGTGCAGCGAACGCACGATGTATCGTGTTCTGGCCTCCGAGGTGCCGGTTCAGGAACGCCGGGCGCAGCGCACCCATCCCGAGTACAAGAAGCCCGAGTTGATGGCCACGGCGCCGAACCAGGTGTGGTCCTGGGATATCACGCGGCTGCTCGGGCCGAAGAAGTGGAGCTATTACTACCTCTACGTCATCATGGACATCTACAGCCGCTACGTCGTGGGCTGGATGGTGGCGGACCGGGAGAACTCGGCCCTGGCCGGCCGGTTGATCCAGCAGAGCTGCCTGAAGCATGGCGTCCAGCCCCGGGTCCTGACCCTGCACTCGGATCGGGGAACTCCAATGACGAGCCAATGCACCGCTCAACTTCTCGCTGACCTCGGCGTGACCCGCTCGTTGAGCCGGCCTCAGGTGTCGGATGACAACCCGTTTTCCGAGGCTCAGTTCAAAACCTTGAAGTACCATCCCTCGTTTCCCGGACGGTTCAGGGATCAGGGCCAAGCCAAGACGTTCTGTCGATCGTTCTTCCGCTGGTACAATGCCGAGCACCGCCATGGCGGCATCTCGATGCTAACCCCCGAGCAGGTCCACTTCGGAAACGCCGATCAGGTCATTGCCGGCAGGAAATCCGTGCTCCGCGAAGCATGGGCCGCTCATCCCGAACGCTTCGTCAGAGGTGTGCCGAAGCCCAAACCGCTCCCGGAGGCCGTCTTCATCAATCCTCCCATCCCTTCCCTCACCACACAGGACATTGCTCTCTAATTAATCCCGTAGAGTGTCCCATTGTCGTTGACAGGTTCCGTCCAGATCCAGGCGCGGTGGTCGGGTTTACCGTAGAAGTCGAACTCACCGCGCCGAGGATCGGCCGCCGGATCCGTCTTTGTGTTGTAGCGCCACTTGGTCTCTTTGCCGTCCACGTAGGGCCACATGACGCCCGGTCGTTCCTTCAGGAGCGCATACGGAGCCATCCGGTGCCCGGGAGTGTCATGGAAGCGGACGTACTCATTCCAAGTCTCCTCCACGTGGCTCGCTTCATCGCTTGGAAAGAGGTCCCCGAACCCGAGTCGCTTGGCTACTTCGATGAGCTGCCAAGAGTCGCTCATCGCATCACCGGGGGGGTCCACGAGCTGCTCGAAGTGCTGAGTTCGGCGCTCCGAGTTCCCGTACATGCCCTCGCGTTCGATCCACATGGCCGCCGGAAGAACGACGTCCTCCACATCGGTGGTCGGCGTGGGATAGACGTCCGACACGACGAGGAAGCGATCCGCCTTCTGCGCTGCCGCACGGTAGCGCTTGAGCTTGGGAAGCGAGACCATGGGGTTGGTGACCTGGATCCACATGAATCGGATATCGCCTCGATCTAGAGCTCGGAACATCGAGACCGTATGATGCGTCGGGGCCGGTGCGATGTTCTCTACCGGGACCCCCCAGATGTCGGCCGCGAACCGCCGGTCCTCCGGGTTCGTCACGACCCCGCGTGGGAGTTTGTGCGTAAGGGTCCCGACTTCCCGAACCGTTCCGCATGCGCTCGGCTGGCCCGTGAGTGAGAAGGGACTGTTGCCGGGCGTGGAGATCTTCCCCACCAGCAGGTGGATGTTGTAGATCAGGTTGTTCATCCAGGTACCGCGTGTGTGCTGGTTCACACCCATACACCAGAACGAGGTCACCTTGCGAGAGCGATCCCCATACAGGGAGGCCAACCACCGTATATCCGAGGCGTCCACACCGGATATTTCCGAGGCACGCTCGGGTGTGTAGTCGGCCAGGAAGTCCACGTAGTCCGCCCAGGTCGCGGCCGTGGCCTCATCCGCGAATCGAAAATCGTCGGCCAGGCCATACCCGATGTCGGTTTTGCCACGTTTGAACGAGACGTGCCGTTCTACGAACTCACGGTCGACCCAGTTGTTGCGAACGATCTCGTGACAGATGGCGTTCGCGATCGCCAGGTCCGACTGGGGGGTGAAGATCAAAGACCGATCGGACGCGTAGCTCGTTCGTGTCGTCCTGGTGGCCAGATCGACGATTCGCACGTCTCGCCGCCTCTGCCGTTGCTCCAGCATCCGTGAAAAGAGCACGGGGTGCATTTCCGCCATATTGTTGCCCCAAAGCACGAATACATCGGCGTGATCGATGTCTTCGTAGCAGCCCATGGGCTCGTCGAGGCCGAACGAGCTGAGGAAGCCCGTAACGGCACTGGACATACAGAGCCGTGCGTTGGCTTCGACGTTATTGGTGCCGAGCGCTCCTTTGAACAGCTTTGAGGCGGTGTACCCGTCGGGAATGGTCCACTGTCCGGATCCGTAGATAGCGACACTGTCCTTCCCGTGTGCGTCCACGGTCTGGCGAAGCCGCCGAGCCACCACGTCCAGCGCCTCCTGCAATGGCACATCGACGAGCCGGCCGTTCCTGCGCACCTTGGCCCGCGTAATCCGGTCTCTGCCATAGAGGGCCTGCACAGAATGGTAGCCCTTGACGCACGCTAGGCCCTTGTTGACCGGGGAGTCGGGGTCGCCCTTCACTGCCACCGCACGCCCGCCTTCGATTCCCACCAAGAGCCCACACCCGACTCCGTAAAAACGGCATGGGGTCTTTCTCCAGTCGATGTCAGAGTTGTCCGACCCCAGGCCCCGCACTTCCTCTCCGAACAACACGCCGGGCATGAGCGACGCGGCCGAACCCGCGGCGGCAGCCATGGCAGTCCGTTTCAGGAAGGTCCGACGATCTTGGGTGGTCATCGATCGGCGCCTACTGCCACCGGGTCCGCGAGCTCCGTGTCGGGGTCGATTTCGCCGAAGGTCAGGAACAGAGCCTGGATTCCATCCATGGCCTCTACCCTCGAACGCAGATCGTGCTCTTCCTGGAGATCCGAAGTCTCGGTGACCAGGATCATCACATCGCGGTTCTCGGCCCTAGCCACCTCGCAGCCGGCGAGGTTCATGAGCCGCTCGTTCACTCGCTCGAGCGCACCCTGCTCTGGAACCACCAGGTAGCTACAGATAGGCATTACCGGCTCCCTCCGAAGTCCTCTGGACCCACGCCAGCAGATGAAACGTAGGCTCAACAAAGGGCCCACAACAAGTCCGAAATCCCCTCGACACAGCGTGGGGACATTTCCCGAAGTTCCTCTGATCGAATCGGCTAACGTTCATTGCTCATGGCGCTCGGTCCGGGCATGAGATGGCAGGCGACACAGTTCCTGTCCGGCAGATGTTCGGCTTGCTCAGCGTGGCACCATAAGCAGGCTGCGCGGGTCCGTAAGGGGGCCTGCACGGGATTCGACGTGTGACATGCGGACCCCGTACACGTTCGATGAACCTCCAGAGGATGCGCCTCGGCAGGAGCCTCTTCGTGACAGCTCAGGCAGCCCGTGGCTGTGACGTCATGGTGTTCTTCATGACAGCTCTGACAATCCAGTTCTGGCACTCGCAGCGAAGGCCCTTCGGCGTGGCAATCGGAACATGCGTGCGCTTCGTGGGCGGCATGTAGGAACGGGACGTCACGATCGGAGACCTCGTCGCTCACCGACAGATCGAAACTGCGGCGAAGCGTATAAACTTCTTGCTGCAGAGCGCTCGCCTGATGACATGCCGTACACTCCGCCACAACCGGGTCCGAGGCGTGGTGACAGCTTCGGCAGTCCGACACGTTCCGCAACAACGAAACGCCGTGTTGCGGGCGCATACTGTGGCATGTGGCACAGGCGACCGCTTCATGCGCCCTGTGATAGAACGTCGTGTCGACGACGGCGGCGATTTGGACCAAGGGTGCGACATCGACCGACGCGAAGAGCGTCGGTGGCAGACCGCACAGGACCAGGCAGACCAATATGATCCGAGCGGGGAGCGTCACTCTCGAACCCCCGCCCTATGGCAAGCCACACAGCCCTCCCGACTCGTGCTCATGGCCCGGTCAGGATCGAAACCGGGCCCGTGAGGGCTGATCCCCCAACCACCGACCGCAGAGTGACACTGGGTGCAATCCACCTGTGAATGGCAGGTCGTACATCCCTCCAACCCTTGCCGAGCCGCCACCCCGTGCCCGAGCAACCAAAAAGGGTTGGCGCTGTGGAACGCGATGTCGATCCCACCCTGAGACGTGAGTCCCACCCCTTGATGACACGCTCGGCAAAAGACTTCGGCGTTGTGGCACGACGCGCAGTCGAACTCGTTGCCGTACGCCTCGGGACCGTGCATCTCCAGGAAATTGCCCTGGTGGAACACGGGACGACCGCTGCCCTCGTGGCATGCCGTACAGGTCTCCTGGACGTGGCAGCCGAGACAATCCGCTTCGGCGCTCGCGGCTCCGGCTCCGTGGGTGGTGACAAGTCCGGACGGTGCACCCGCGGTGCCTCCCCTTCCCACTCGACGCCTTGAGCGCCTCCGGGAACAGGTAACGGCATCGCCGCGACCTGCGCATTGCTCACTTCGTTGTGGCAGGACGTACAGGTCCGTTGGGTATGGCAGTTCGCACACCCTCCGGGCTGTGCTAAAGCCACCTTCGAATGGTTCCAGAGCCACGACGCATCATGGTCCTCGGGCTCAGGATACTCCGCCGGCGTGTCATGAAGGAGTCCGGCCACACGGGAGTCGGGCCGAAGGCCCACGATCTCGCCGAGGTCAGCCGCATTTGCGTGACATCGCTCGCAACTGTCGCGGGTGTGACAGGTGGCGCAGGCCGAGCCTCCCACGGCCTCGAGTGCTCCGTGGTCCAGGATGAAGTCTGCGTTCTCGTGTTCGGGAGGGCGTGGAAATGCCGCGATACGCTCCACGCTCAGAGATGTCGCCTCGGCGAGAGTCTGATGGCACGCCGCACAGTCCAGGGAGTAGCTGAGGTGTGCCGGGGCCTCATGCGCGTGGCACGAGACGCACGTCTCCGGCTCGGCCCGGCCTACGAACATGTGAGGCACCGCCATCGTCTCGGTGGCGGACACTGCGCCGGGCGCCCTCGCTTCTCGCCCCTCGACCGCAAACAGTGTCGCGACCGAATCGGCCGCCAACCGGTGGCACGTCGAGCAGTCGGCTTCCCCTCCACTCGCCGCGACAACCTCGATATGGATGCGATGGGAATAGTCGAGATTGCTCGGATCCACGACCGGCGCGGTCCACTCGATCTCCGGCTCGACCTCCCCGTCGTGACATGCGGTACAGCTTCCGGGAGTCGGGTAGTACGCCACTTCCGTATCGGTCTCGATCCCTTCGTGACATCCCTGACACAGGGGGAACAGTCCCGCGTGGTCGGAATGGGGGAACGGCTCCTGTACGGCGCGCGAGACCGCCCAAAGACCTGACGCTCCCGCGCTCAACACGACGATGGCGAAGCCGACCCGCAGCGTCACTCCCCACCTCCCGCCCGGGGCGTCGCTGCCGGTTCGGATCCCAAGGTCCACTCCACCCTGAGCGATCCGCGCACCTGACTCCAATCCACGTCGATGGAGTCGTCACCGACGGTGTGACTGTACCGCGTCAGAGAGCCGCTCACCCGCGCATGCGGCCCCAATCGTACGCTCCCGTCGGCACCCACGCCGATCACGGTGCCCTGGTCTACGCGGAACTCGTAGATACGCTGGAAGGCCTGGAGGTTGATGCCGACGTCGGCGCGTTCCGAGAACTGGCGTTGGACACGAAGGTACCCGTTGTCCTTCGCGGCCCCGAAGCCGATATCGGTCCGGAACCCTCCCTGAATCTGCCAATGCCCACCCACCAGAGTGGACCCGGAAATCGCGACGTTCCAACCGTTGGTTCGAACCGGCCCGAACGTGAAACTGGCGTCCGTCTCGCCGTAATGCCTCCGGGCGGCGCGCATCTGCACCGTGGATCTTCGGCCGGCGCTCCACATCACACTAGTACCGTATTCGTCGAATCCAACGGGATTGAACGCGCCCCAGATGGTCCACAACTCGAAGAAGGGCCTGTACCTCCGGCCGTACACCCCGACCCCCAAGGCTGGCCACGGTGTCACCCAACCTCGGAGGAGCGCCTCGTTCACTGTCCGAACAGCGAGATCGACCTCCACGGAGCCCTCCACGGTAGCCCACCCTCGCCGCACCACCGCGTCCAGCGCGGCGCGCTCACTGTGTAGTCCCGCACGATCGCTCCGGATCTCTCGCTGATACAGCGCCGTAACTGTGGTGCCCGCCCGGGGTCGGTAGCTCAGTTGGGTACCGAACAGATGAGCCCGGTCATCGGTTGCGAACGATTCGATCGCCGCCAGCGCCCCACTGGTGCGAGGCTCATTGAGGCCTCTGGCCAGGCTCCAGCCCCCATAAGCCTCCAGCGAGAACCCGTCCTTCCTGATCAACGCTGATCCGCCGTCATAGTTGTAGTACCCGAGCCCCGACACCTTCCACTGCCGGCCGGCACGCACTCTGATCAGGCCCCGGTCAATCTCGCCGTAGGCGACCAGGACGTCGTGCTCGTCGTTCGCGCGAGGCCAAAGATCGACCTCGCCAGACACGACTCTTCGTCCGCGGACGTGTGCGTATCCGCGGATTCCCTGCCCCAGACCCCAAACGCTGACCGAAATGTCCTGCACCGCAGGGACCGTGGACACTACGCCGCCCGACCGTGTGAACCTGCAGAAGCCTGCAGAGTCGGCACAGCGCACCAGCCGTCCGTCAGGGCCGTAGCGGAGCAACCCTTCTCCGGTGGCCTGCGAAGCCGAGACGCTGTCCTCGACCAATGGACGAAGCTCAACGTACTGGAGGGTCGTGATCCCGGTCGCCCGAACACTTTGAGCGGAGGTCTCCCATGCCGGGAGCGCGAGGAAGACGAGCGTCACCCCGAGCAGGCGGAGTTGGCGGCGGGCCATCCTGGGCTGCTTCAGGTCGGTCTCCAGGTCGGCGTGGCGGGTCACGTAAGCACGGCTCGGGGCGGGCGGGTACTTCACCGCCCCGAGCCGATGAAACTACGGATGTGGTTAGTTCTGGTCGAACACGTTCTCGAGTGAGATAGCCGACTGCGCCGCCAGCCCATACTCGGTCTTAATCAACGCGATGCTCGCGGTGAGCAGTGCCTCGGTCAGGAACGGGTTGTGGATCGCCGAGTTCGTGATCGAACCCAATCCCGCGTTGAACTTCGCACCCTCGGCGACGGTGTACACGTTGTCGCTCGTGCTGAATTCCGTGCTCGGAACCAGGGCCAGGAGCGCGTCCAGCTCCGTCACCAGTTTGGCGATCCTGCTCGTCGCCACAACGTACGCCGAACGGGCCGCGTCTTGGCTGCCGTGGCACCCGCTCGAGGTGCAGCCCGAGAAGGTCCGCTGACTCAGAGGACAATCGGCCTGGGGATCCGGCACGCCGCTGGTGTCGAGGCACGGGATCGGCTTGAAGCTGTGACCCTTCACGCTGAGCACGAAGGCTCCCGTCGCCGCGTCCGTGACATCGTACGCGTTCACGTGACACGTGGCGCACAGCTCCGGATTCGCTTCGCTCCCGTGCGTGCTGCGGATCTGGATGTCGGCGTACTGGAAGTTCGGCGGGACCCACCCGGCGTCCTCGCCGAGCAGCAGGGGGCCCTGCGGCGAATGTGGACCTCTCTGCGGCGCGTCGAGATCCGGCACGGCCCGCTTGTGGTGGCACTTCATGCACAGGTTCTTCTCGACGTCGCGCGAATCGACGGGGAACCGGAGCTGGTGCTCGTTGGTGGCGTCGTGCGGGTCGTGGCAGACCGCACACACGATCGGAATGGCCGCCGTTTGGTCCTTCTCGAGGTAGTCCGCCTTGACGCCGAAGGCCGCGAGCGCGCCGCGGGCCTCGTGGCACGCCACACAACTCGCGTTGCCCTGCGGATAGGAATTCATGTTGCCGTGCCTGGACTGTGCCCACTCGTTCACAAATCCCTGGTGCGTTCCCTGGTGGCACTCCCCGCACCCCGACGTAAGCTCGACGCCTGCCAGGATGGACGCCAACGGCTGGCTGGCGTCCGGATTCGTGACGTGCGCCAGGCCGGGGCCGTGGCAGCTCTCGCACTGCACGTCCTGGTAGCGGGGATCGAGCGTGCCGACCCAGCCCACGTTCGGATCCTCAACCGCGTTCCCGTTTTCGCTCACCGAGTGGCATCCCTCACAGGACCCCTGGGCGGCACCGCTCGCCTGGAGAGTTGCCCAGGCCCCGGCATGAGCCGTCTGCTGCCACTCGGAGTTTTGGCCCACGTGGCAGTTCCCACAGACGGGAAGCTTGGCTGCCTGGTTGCTGTACCCCAGGAAGTTGGCGGCACCCGCCGGGGGTTGCTCGAAGAGGGGGAACGCCACGAAGACCTGCTTTGTATCCGTACACGCCGCACCTACTAGGACCGCGAGCGCGAGAACTGCTCGTTTGCTCAAGGATCCTGTCTTCATGCCGGGCCTCCCCTTTGGCTTGGCCATCTGCTGTTTCACGCCGTCTCCAGGCTTGGGAGTGCACCGCGCGTTTCCCGACCGGGGCGGGGCGATCACATCCCTAGGAATTATCGATCATGGCCCTCTCCGCGTTCATCGGGAGAAGCTTCAAAAGAGTGTGGGGAAACCCCCTACGACGCGGCATCAGCACAGGGAGAGGGTCGGGGCGTGGGCCCCGGCGCGGGGTGTCTTCCACGTAGAGCCTTTGGTATTCTTCCACGTAGAGCCTTTGGCGTTTCCTTCCACGTAGAGCCTTCGGCATTCTTCCACGTTCACGTGCCGAATACAGACCGCCAACCCCCACGAGAGACCAGACAGAGGCCGTCAAAATGAGCAGCGACCCCTTCGGCGCACGGACCACAATCGATCTCAAAGAAGGACGAACGTCCTTCTACCGGCTCGGCCGACTCGAGGAAACGGGCCTGGGCGACCTCGGCCGCCTGCCTTTCTCCATCCGCATCCTTCTCGAAAACGCGCTGCGCCACTCGGGTGGCAGATACGTGAGTGAAGAGCACGTCCAGGCCGTCGCCGCCTGGAGCCCCACCAACGCCGGTGCGGATGTGCCCTTTCTGCCGAGTCGGGTCGTGCTACAGGACTTCACGGGCGTGCCCGCCGTGGTCGATCTGGCCGCCATGAGGGACGGGCTCAAGGCCATGGGCGGGGACCCGAAGCGCATCAATCCCGTGGTGCCGGCGGACCTGGTCATCGACCACTCTGTGCAGGTCGACTATTTCGGGACCCCCGAGGCTTATCGGCAGAACGTCGAGCGAGAGTTCGAGCGGAACCGGGAGCGGTATGCGCTGCTTAGGTGGGCACAGCACGCCTTCGAGGACTTCCGCGTCGTGCCCCCGGGCACGGGCATCGTGCACCAGGTGAACCTCGAGTACCTCGCCTCCGTGGTCCATCGCCGCAAAGAAGGCGAGAGTTGGGTTGCCTACCCCGATACGCTGGTCGGCACCGACTCACACACGACCATGATCAACGGGTTGGGCGTGGTAGGGTGGGGCGTCGGCGGGATCGAGGCCGAAGCGGTCCTTACCGGTCAGCCGTACTACATGCTCCTGCCCGAGGTGGTAGGCGTGAAGTTCAGCGGGGAGCTGCCCGAGGGTGCCACGGCCACGGACCTCGTGCTCCACGTCGTCCAGATGCTCCGATCCCACGGGGTTGTCGGTCGTTTCGTCGAATACTTCGGCTCCGGCCTCTCGAAGCTGACGCTCCCCGACCGGGCGACGTTGGCCAACATGTCTCCCGAGTATGGTGCGACGATCGGGTTCTTTCCGGTCGACGGAGAGACGCTGAACTATCTGAGGGGCACCGGACGTAGTGAAGAGCTCGTTGAGCGCGTAGAGCGAGTCAGCAAGGAACAGGGGCTCTTCCGCACCGATCAGACGCCGGACCCGGAGTACACA
This sequence comes from Longimicrobiales bacterium, assembly GCA_965226925.1. Taxonomy (GTDB): domain Bacteria; phylum Gemmatimonadota; class Gemmatimonadetes; order Longimicrobiales; family Gaopeijiaceae; genus CBDDCX01. The sequence goes on from CBDDEN010000011.1 coordinate 509,921, forward strand.
TCCGTCCTGCACATGGACCTCTCCACGGTGGAGCCCAGCGTGGCGGGGCCAAAGCGACCGCAGGACCGCATCGCCCTAGCCGACCTCCCCGATGCGTTCGCCAGGGATCTCCCGGGGTTGGTCCCCTCCGGCTTCGCTCAAAACGGTGACGGGAAGCGTACGATTCCCGTAGAAGTGGACGGAGAAGCGCTCGAGATCACAGATGGCAGCATCGTGATCGCCGCCATCACCAGTTGCACGAACACCTCCAACCCGTCCGTCATGGTGGGGGCCGGACTGCTCGCGAAGAAGGCGGTCGAGCTGGGTCTGGAGGTCAAGCCCTGGGTCAAGCCGAGCATGGCCCCCGGTTCGAAGGTGGTCACGGACTACCTCGACGCGGCCGGCCTGACGGAGTCGCTGAACCGACTGGGCTTCGACGTCGTGGGATACGGGTGCACGACGTGCATTGGCAATTCCGGTCCTCTGGCCGGGTCTATCGGCGAGCAAGTGGAGTCGAACGGCCTCGTTGTCACGTCGATTCTCTCCGGAAACCGCAACTTCGAGGCGCGCATTCACCCGCAGGTGCGCGCGAACTACCTGTCCTCCCCCATGCTCGTGGTGGCCTACGCCCTCGCCGGTCGGATCGACATCGACTTGGCCACCGAGCCCCTGGGTCACGATCGTGACGGCGAGCCCGTCTATCTGAAGGACCTGTGGCCAACCTCGGGAGTCATCGGCGAAACGGTGCGGTCCTGCCTCAAGCCCGAGATGTACGAGAACCGCTATGGCGAGGTTTTCGAGGGCAACGATCTGTGGCAGGCGCTCCCGTTGCCGACCGACGAGGACGGCCTCTACGAGTGGGAGGACGACTCCACCTACATCCGGAATCCTCCTTTCTTCAAGGGCATGTCCTTGGACGTCCCGGAACTGACCGACATCCTGGGCGCCCGCGTGTTGGGGATCTTCGGGCACACCACCACCACGGACCACATCTCCCCCGCCGGGGCTATCCCGAAGGACGAACCGGCCGGGATGTACCTGCGCGAGCGGGGAGTGAAGCCCTGGGAGTTCAACACCTTCGGCTCTCGTCGGGGAAACCACGAGGTCATGATGCGTGGCACCTTCGGCAACGTGCGCATCCGCAACCTCATGCTCGACAACAAGGAGGGCGGCTACGCCCTACACCTCCCGAGCGGTGAGGAGTCGTCGATCTACGAGACCGCCATGCGCTATCAGGCCGAGGGCACACCCCTGGTTGTCCTCGCGGGGCGGGAGTACGGTACGGGCAGCTCGCGGGACTGGGCGGCAAAAGGCACGGCCCTGCTAGGTGTACGAGCCGTACTCGCCGAGAGCTACGAGCGAATTCACCGGAGCAACCTCGTCGGGATGGGTGTCATGCCGCTGCAGTTCAAGGAGGGTGACACACCCGACTCGCTCGGCCTCACCGGCCGCGAGACGTTCGACATCACCGGCATCCAAGACGGCCTCGAGCCGCGCGAGCGCCTGCGCGTCGTGGCCCGGGCCGACGACGGAACCGAAATAGAATTCGAGGCGATCGCGCGACTCGACTCGGATATCGATGTCGAGTACTACCACAACGGAGGGATTCTGCACACGGTGTTGAGGAGGATGGGCTCGGGCGAGATGTAGCTCCGAGCGGACCCGTAGTCGATCTCAGCCCGGTGGCTCGTAGTCTGAGTCCCGGAGCGCCAGGGGCCGGCCCAGAACTTCGGACAGAATCACGGCCTGCCTGATGCTACTTCGCCCTCCATGCATCAAGGCCCTCCGCACGCTCGTTCCCTTCCCCTCGGGCCGGGGCGCCGGGCCCGGCTCAACCTCGGGAGCCACCCCTGGGAGTGCCTCCGCCGGCACGGACAAGGTCCGGGCCGTGCCCGTGGTCGGCAGACGCGGCACCGAGAGCGTGGGGGACGCCCCGCCGATTCCACGATCCCGGGTCGCCAACTCATACGCCGGCTGGTCGTCCGGCTCCCACTCCACGTGATCATGTTCTTCGACGTGCTGATGCTCCGGAGCCAGCCAAGTCTCCTCCGCCTCCGACGCACTCGGCGGTGCCGATGGGGACTCGATCTCGGGCGACTGCCCGTGAGGTAGGCGCCTCATGGAGGGAGTGGGTTCCCCCCTCGCCAGAGCGGCGATCTCGTCCCAGAGATCGTCCGGGACCATGCCCTCGGACGTGGGTTCAGGCTCGCTCGGGAATAGTTCGCCGGCTCCGGCTCCGCCGCCCGATCGTTCCATTTTGGCGCGCCGTTCGTTCTCCTGCCGCTTCTTCCGGGCCGCGCCGTCCATCAACGAGATGATGACGAAGAACGCGATCACCAGAATCTGGATCAGGCCGCTGTCCATCAGAGGGCCCTCGAAGCAGTCGGAAGGGTCACGTTACGCGAGCGGCTCGCCGTCCACGTCGTCGCCACCCGCGATGGCCTTACGCATGGACGTGTCGGACTGGATGTTGTTGTAGCGTATGAGGTCCATGACACCCATGTGGCCCGCACGGAGGGCTTCCGCCAGAGCCAAAGGCACCTGAGCCTCGGCCCTCACCAGTTCCGACTGCATCTCCACGACCTTGGCCTTCATCTCCTGCTCGAGCGCCACCGCCATGGCGCGGCGCTCCTCCGCTCGCGCCTGGGCGACCCTCTTGTCGGCGTCCGCCTGATGCGTCTGGAGATCGGCACCGATGTTCTTTCCTACGTCCACGTCGGCGATGTCGATGGAGAGGATCTCGAACGCCGTACCCGAATCGAGGCCCTTGGACAACACCATCTTGGATATGCCGTCCGGGTTCTCGAGCACCTCCTTGTGGGAATCCGAGGAGCCGATGGACGACACGATGCCCTCACCCACCCGGGCGAGGATGGTCTCCTCCCCGGCTCCACCCACCAGCCGGTTGATGTTGGCCCGAACCGTGACCCGGGCCTGGGCGATGAGCTGGATGCCATCCTTGGCCATCGCCGCCACGCGCGGCGTGTTGATGACCTTGGGGTTCACCGAGACCTGTACTGCCTCGAACACGTCCCGTCCGGCGAGGTCGATGGCGGCCGCCTGCTGGAAGCCCAACTCGATGTTCGCCTTATCGGCGCTGATGAGGGCCCGCACCACTCGGCTGACCTCACCTCCAGCCAGGTAGTGCGCCTCCAGGTCGTTGACACTCAGCGGGATGCCCGCCTTGGTGGCCCAGATGAGAGGGCGTACCACGGCCGACGGCGTCACCTTGCGAAGACGCATGCCGATCAGGTAGCCGATGCTCAACCGAACGCCGGCCGAGATGGCCTCGACCCACAGGCGCACAGGCACGGCCCATGCAACGATACTGACCAACATCACCGCCCCGAAGAGGACGAACAGGCTGAATATGTCTAGCTGTTGCATCTAGCGTTCCTTTCAGTGAGCCAGGTCGGTCGGTGGGCGTGAGCCCGCGGGCCGGGAGATGATCCTTCTCGTTCTATTCGTCGTCTGCGGAAGCGGGAGGACCCTCCTCCGCGGGGGCCGGCCGGCCCTCCTCTGCGGGGGCGGGCTGCCCCTCCCCTGCGGAAGCGGGCGTAGCCTTCGGTGCGGAAGCGGGCCGGACCACATGTCGGTACCCCTCAGCGGCCACGATTCGAACCGGAGTTCCGTGCTGAATCCACTCGGACTCCGAAACGATATCGATGCGCTCGTCGTCGAAGAGACCCACGCCCGACGGCCTCAGGTCGGTGATCGCAACACCCTCACGGTTCACGAGTTCCGGCCTTGTCTTGGCCGATTCGAATCCGATCGCCTTGTCGGTTCGAGTGCCGAGAAAGATCCCCGAGCGGTAGAGCCGCGCGCTCTTGGGAAGGTGGCGAATCAGGGCCCACGCCGTGACCAGAATGAGGAGTAGCGTCGTGCTGAGCACACCCCCCGCCCTGCTGAAGTCCGCCGCCGTGGGCAATCCCCCGAGCAGACTCATGTAGATCCCCGCTCCCATGCCAACGAGGCCCAAGAGGCCGAAGAGGCCGAACCCCGGAATGATCATGACTTCGGCCGCAAAGAAAAGCACGCCGGCGCCAAACACCAAGAGGTCCTCCCAACCCGCGAGCCCGATGATCAAATGGGAGCCGAAAAACAGAGAAAGCGAGAGCAGCCCTGCGGCGCCCGCCAACCCTACCGACGGGGTCTTGATCTCGACGATCAGTCCCAGGAAGCCGAGCGATAGGAGGAAGGGAGCCACCACCGGATGCGAGAAGAAGCGCACCAGGCGCTCGGCCCAGTTGACCTCGAGATCGTGGACCGCCGCACCGGACAGGTCCAGGTCGTCAAGCAAGGTGGTGAAGTCTTCGGTGACACGGGCGTACTCCAACCCCACCGCCTCCTCGGTGGTGAGGGTGAGGAGCTTTCCGGCGTCGATGACGCCGGGAATGGCGATCGACTCGTCGACCATGGCCTCGGCCACCTGGGGATCGAGCCCTCGAGCTTCGGCCAGCGCGCGCATCTGGCTCCGCATCGCGGACACGATCTTCTCCGAGGCCTTGGTTCCGGACCCGTCCACTGGAGTCACGGCCCCGATGACGGATCCGGGCCTCATATAGACACGCCGGGTCGCCAGAGCGATCAGGGCACCGGCGGAGAAGGCCCGCCGATTCACAAAGGCGTACACGGGCACGCGCGCGTCGGCGATCGCGTCGGCGATGCGCTCGGCCGCATCGACACGGCCACCGGGCGTATCGATGTCGAGCACGATCGCTTCGGCGCCCGCCGCCTCCGCCTCGCGTATGGCGCGCTCGATGAACGGAGCCAACCCGAGCTCGACGACCCCGGTAACGGGCACCCGGAAGACAGACTCCCGTTCCTGGCCCAGGGCTGTCGCCGGGAAGGTCAGTGCTCCGCCGAGTACCACGGCCGCAATGGTCTGGAATGTGCGCGTCATCTCTCTCTTCTCCCCCGAAGCAATACGCTGCGACGGACGGATTCAACGTACGCCGGGAAGTCGGCCCTCACAAAGCGGAGAGCCCGACCCGACATCAAGACGGCGGGGTCATCGACCGTCCGAAGCTACTTCAGTCGGGCAGCTCGACCCCCAATAGCAGGCACGCATAGTACGATCCGCGTATCGCCCGGGTGTAGTCGCCCTCATGGATCGCTCCCCGGGCCATGTCGATGAGCCGCCCGGCCCGCCCCAGCATCTCCACGGAGTACGAGTCGGTAGTGGAAATCCTTCTGACTCCACCCTCGGCCGACGCCAGCAGCTGAGCGGCGACGCGCGGTGGCGTCACCTCGATAAGGAAATCCGAAGCCTGGAGGGCTGCCTCGAGGGACGATGCACCTTCCCCTCGTTCGGCCCGGATCCACGCCGTCGTCAACATGTCACGAGCCGAATCCAACCTGCGACTCACCCTTTCGGGGATCCCGATGGCCGAAAGGTGATCGACGCGGGCCAAGGTGGAATCGATGTCGACGAGCAGCTGCTCCAGATCGCCTTCATGGAGGCCTCGAAAGAGATCGGGCACGGCGTCCGTGTAAACCGACGACCGAAGCGCCCGGCCCTCTTCCGTCGCCAACTGCCAGGAGCCCTCCCATCGCGCTACCGCCCCGTCGGTGAGGGTACCGCCGGAGCCGACCCACACGGCCGGGAGGCTGGGCAGCGCAGGGCCCATGTCGAGAGCGGCGCGCGTCTCCTGAGCCACCAGGGCCCCAGTAGGATCGGACACCGCATCGTTGCAGGCGGCCGCCGATATCGCCAGCAGCAGCAAAGAGCACCATACGACCCCGGTGCGGTGGCTGTGGGAACGGATTCTCATCGCTCCAAGCTATCTAAGACCGGCCACACGAATCAATTCTCCTCCCCCCGGGCGCCCGACTCGAATCCGAGCTGCGCCCCCATCCCCGCCCTCGCTGTTGCCCCTGCTCTGGGCCCCGGATAGCTTCTCGTTCGAACGCTCGTCCGAACCGAGGTTAACCTCCGGGTTCGCTCGACGGCCGGTACCGATCCGGAGTCTGTGTCAGGGCTGCGTCGAAGCGGTCGCTCCAGCCGGCGACGCCATCGATCCTCGCGTCGCGACGTTCATGCTCTTCGGGATGATGAACTGGATCTACACCTGGTATCGGCCGGAGACAGATGTGTCGGTGGATCGACTGAGTTCGACCGCTCTGCAGATCCTTCTGGGTGGCGTCGGGACCGCTCGTTCCGAGGAGAATCACGCTCACCACCACGCAACCAACGGTGGAAACACGTCGATGTGGATGGAACGATGATGGACCCGAATCGGCGGCCCGCACGACCCCTCATTGTGTTATCGTTTTTCATCGGAACCCCAAGAACCACAAGGAGCAACGACAGGACATGACGGACAAGACACTGGTCCACTACGACGTTCAGGACGGCGTGGCCGTTCTCACCCTCGATGACCCGCCCGCGAACACCTACACCCATGAAATGATGGTGCAACTCGACCAGGCGATCGTGCGCGCCCGGTTCGACGAGGATGCCGAGGTCATCGTGGTCACAGGAGCGGGTGAGAAGTTCTTCTGCGCCGGGGCGAACATCCAGATGCTCTCGGAGGTCACGTCGGGATTCAAGTACTGCTTCTGCCTTCACGCCAACGAAACGCTGAACCGCTTCGAGCACACACCGAAGCTGGTCATCGGCGCCCTCAACGGTCACACGGTTGGGGGAGGACTCGAGATCGCCATGGCGTGCGACGTGCGGATTGCACGGAAGGACGGGGGCCAGTGCGGCCTGCCGGAGGTGGCCCTCGGCGTGCTCCCGGGCACCGGCGGCACTCAGCGAATGGTCCGTATCGTCGGCAAGTCGAAGGCCATCGAGCTCATGGCGGGTGGCGAGACCTTTGGATTCGACAGGGCTCTCGAGCTGGGCCTGGTAAACCAGGTCGTCGAAGCCGAGAACCGCGATGACTTCATGGCCAAGGTCAAGGAATACGCTCGGCAGTTCACGACTCCGAACAAGGCGGTGAGGGCGGTGGGCAACATCAAGCGGTCCGTCCAGTCCGGCGCCGAGCTGCCCTTCGAACTCGCGCTGACGCTGGAACGGGAGCTGCAGCAGCAACTGTTCCAGAGCCAGGACGCCAAGGAGGGCTTGTCCGCCTACGTGGAGAAGCGTAAAGCCGCGTTCACGGGCACATAGGTCCGACGAATCGGGGGCAACGATGAAGACGGCCTGGATCGTAGATGCGGTGCGCACGCCCATCGGCAAACACGGGGGCTGGCTGGCCTCCGTCCGACCGGACGATCTGGCGGAGCACGTCGTGCGTGCGCTCGTCGATCGGACGGATATCGACCCGGTCGTCGTGGACGACGTATTGATGGGGTGCATCAATCAGGCCGGTGAGGACAACCGCAACGTTGCCCGCATGGCGCTCCTGCTCGCGGGACTCCCCGTCAGCGTCCCGGGAGTTACGGTCAATCGACTGTGCGGATCGGGCCTCCAAGCGGTCAACTCGGCGTTCCACGCGATCCAGGCGGGCGAGGGCGAGGTGTTCATCGCAGGAGGTGTGGAGAGCATGAGCCGTGCGCCCTTTGTGATGCTCAAGCCGGAGCGGGCTTACAGCCGCGGGCATCCCGAGACGGCGGACACGGTTTTGGGGTGGCGTTTCACCAACCCGGCCATGCCCAACCACTGGACCATCGGCCTGGGTGAGACGGCAGAGGTCGTGGCCGAAGAGTTCGGAATCGGCCGGGAAGAACAAGATGCCTTCGCTGCCGAAAGCCAACGGCGAGCCGGAGAGGCCATGGAGTCCGGGCGCTTCGCCTCAGAGATCGTGCCGGTGGAGATTGCGCAGCGGAAAGGTGATCCGGTGGTCGTCGACCGGGACGAACACCCCCGCCCCGGCACCAGCGTGCAGGATCTGGCCCGGCTGCGGCCGGCGTTCAAGAAGGACGGCACGGTGACGGCCGGCAACGCGTCGGGAATCAACGACGGTGCCGCCGCGCTCCTGGTGGTCGAGGAGAGCCGGGCCCGGACCCTGGGCCTGGAGCCCATGGCAAGGGTGGTCGCTTCGGGAGTCGCAGGCGTCGAGCCCCATCGGATGGGAATGGGTCCGGTTCCGGCGGGGCGACTCGCCTTGCGCCGAGCGGGGGTGGCCGCCACCGACCTGGACCTGGTGGAGTTGAACGAAGCCTTCGCCGCCCAGGCCCTCCCCTGTATGCGGGAACTCGAGCTGGACCCGTCGAAGGTCAACGTGAACGGGGGCGCCATAGCCCTCGGCCACCCGGTGGGTTGCTCCGGGGCGCGCATCCTCACCACACTTGTTCATGAAATGTCGAGACGAGAGGCCGCCACTGGGATGGCGACAATGTGTATCGGCGTCGGGCAGGGCATCGCGACGGTAGTGTCTACGTGACAACCCCCTTTCAGCGCGTCTCCGTCCTCGGCTCGGGCACGATGGGGCACGGGATCGCTCACGTCTGTGCCGCGGCAGGACTGCAGACCACCCTCTACGACATCGATCTTTCCATCGTACAATCCGGATACGAACGCATACGGGACAACCTGGACAAGGGTGTATCGCTCGAGAAGCTCACCGCGGCGGATCGAGACGCGACGCTCAACCGGATCGAGCTCACCTCGGAGCTTGCCTACGCGCTGGAGCACACACCGTTGGTCATCGAGGCGGCCCCCGAGTCCATCGAGATCAAGCTGAACCTCTACCGCCTCGTCGAGCAGAGGGTGGGAGAAGACACGGTCTTTGCGACGAACACATCGTCGCTCAGCATCTCCAAGCTCGCGGCAGGCCTGGTGTCTCCCGAGCGCTTCGTGGGAATGCACTTCTTCAATCCGGTCCACATCATGAAGCTCGTGGAGGTGGTCCGGGGCGAGCACACGTCGGACGAGACCACGAATCTGGCAGTGGACTTCGCCCGTTTCGTCGGCAAGGAGCCGATCGTCGTGCAAGACTCACCCGGATTCGCTTCGTCGAGGCTCGGGATCATCCTGGGCCTCGAGGCCATACGCATGGTCGAGGCCGGGGTGGCGAGCCCCACGGCGATCGACAAGGCTATGGTGCTGGGCTATCGACACCCCATGGGTCCCCTCAAACTCACCGATCTTGTTGGCCTCGACATTCGCCTGGACATCGCCCAGTATCTACATCGCACACTGGAATCGGAGGCCTTCCGGCCGCCGGCTCTGCTCAAACGCCTGGTCGCCGAGGGCAAATTGGGCAAGAAGACGGGCGAGGGATTCTACCGCTGGGACAAGGAATGAGCGACGCACCCCTCCTGGTGGAGCGAGACGGAGCCCTGGGTATCCTCGCGCTCAATCGCCCCGACAAGCTCAACGCACTCAACCAGGACCTTCGTCAGCGCATCCAGGACGCGCTCCACGAATTGGCCGACGATGCGAGCGTGAAGGTCGCCATCATCCACGGACTGGGTGAGAAGGCCTTTATTGCCGGGGCGGACGTCTCGGAATTCGCCTCGCGCACGGCGGAGGAGCAGCGCGAGGTCTACCGAGAGCCTCGGGTGTACGATGTGGCCGCGGGCTTCCCGAAGCCCTTGATCGCGGCGATCCACGGATTCTGCGTCGGGGGCGGTTGTGAGCTGGCACTCGCATGCGACGTGCGCATAGCCGATCGAACCGCACGCTTCAGTCAGGCGGAAATCCGCCTGGGGTTGATTCCGGGAGCCGGAGGAACGCAGCGCCTCGCGCGGCTGGTGGGTGCGGGCCAGGCGTTGCGCATTGCGCTCACCGGCGACTTCATCGAGGCGGAAGAGGCGTATCGGATCGGGCTCGTGGAGTTGCTGGTCGATGACGGACAACATCTGGAGAAGGCCCGTGAACTGGCCGGGCGTATGGCACGATGGAGCCCGGTCGCCCTACGCCTCGTCAAGGAGTCCGTGCAGGCCGCCTTCGAAACGCACCTCTCGGCGGGTCTGGATCTCGAGAGGGAGCTGTTCCTCTCGGCGTTCGCCAGCGACGACGGACGTGAAGGCGTGCAGGCATTCGTGGAAAAGAGGAAGCCCGAATTCAAGGGCAGGTGAACGTGGAGTTCGCCCAACACCCCGGACCGAGCGCATGAGCGAGAATCCGACCACTGAAGACGGCACTTCGGCGACTCGAGCCAAGCTGGAGGAGTTGAGGGACCGAATTATGGAGATCGACGACGAGATCATCCGCCTCATCGGGCAGCGAGGCACCGTCGCCATCGAGATCGGCCGTGTGAAGCAGGAACTGGACCAGCCGGTGCTCGACCCGGTCCGAGAAGCCCAGGTCGTGCGCCGGTGGGCGGAACGTGCGAGGGAGCAGGCTGTGGATCCCGAGCTCGCCCGTGACGTCATCCGGCGGGTCATCTCGGCCGCTCGCCATGCCCAAACCACGTCTGACGAGTCAGGAAAGCAGGACTCGACCGACTAGGATCAGTCGTCCGCGCGCCGGATCCCGCGGTTCGTCATTCCCAACGCCGCCACGACACGAGAACCCGAACCCACCGGGATCCGCAGAGGATAAGCCGCCCCCGGAGGGACCATGCTCATGATGAGCTGTGGGTTCAGCTCATGCATGCGCTCCAGCGGCACGCCCACGGAACGCGCGACACCGTCGAGTCCCGTCCCCCCCGGAACCCACACGATATCGTACGCATAAGGCTCCGCCCGGGTGACCTCGAAGCCGTACCGCGAGGCATAGCGAGCCAGATAGGTGGCCGCCACCAGCTTCGGCACGTATTGGGCCGTTTCGGGTGGCAGGTGGTCGACGATCTCCCAGTACAGGCTCTCGTCACCGATCCGTCCATCTGCATGGCGGTTGAGGGCGAGAGACACACGCGTAGGACCGGCGTTGTATGCGGCGGCCGCCAGATACCAGGAGCCGTACCGCTCGTAGAGCACTTCCAGATAGTCGAGCGCCGCGTCCGTGGCCCGCACGGGGTCACGTCGCTCGTCCACATACGAGTCGATCCGAAGCCCATATGCGAGTGCCGTAGGGCTCATGAACTGCCAGACGCCAAGTGCCGAAACGTCCGAGCGCGCGCTGGGAAGGAACCCGGACTCGATCAGCGCCAGGTACATCAACCCCTCGGGCATCTCGCGCTCGTGGAGCTTGCTCCTGATCATTTCGGAGTAGAGGCCGGCCCTCGAGAGGAGATCCTCGAACGCCTCCTTCTCTTCGGTGACGAACCGACGTGTCCAGTACTCGACGCGCTCGTTCTCGTGTAGGGGCAAGCGAGCCGAGGCCAACTCACGCTCGATGTCGGCCAATACCACCGGTACGACTTCCTCGGTCAGCCATCCGGAGTCGTCGACCACGGTATCGCGGTCGGTAAAGCCCCACCCGGCCGCCAGGAACGCTGTGGACAGCAGTAGGCCCGCACCGCGGACCAGTCGGCGGAGCCATCTATCTTCTATCGTCATGGAGTACATACCGCCCTCCCTGTCTAGCTATCTCTCGCACACCTTACGAGCCAACCCTCCAAAAAGATCCATCAAAGCTCCAAATCAGGAGCGAGGTCGAGAGGATCCAGGGCCACCCGTCTCCATTATGCCGACCGCGAGGCATAAATAAAGCCCGCTCCGCAGGGAGGCCCTGAGAAGCGGACTCGGTTATCTGTGTTGGAGAACTACTCGCCGGGGTAGACCGAAACTGCCTTTCGCCTGCGGTACGTCTCGAACGTCACCACACCATCGGCTGTGGCGAAAAGAGTGTCGTCCCTGCCCCGCGACACGTTCTTGCCCGGGTGGAAACGTGTACCACGCTGGCGCACGATGATGCTGCCAGCGCTGACCTGCTCCCCGCCGTAACGCTTGATGCCAAGCATCTTCGGCTTGCTGTCGCGCCCGTTGCGGCTCGAGCCTACGCCCTTTTTGTGTGCCATGCGATGTCCCTGGAGTATCGCTCCGGGTGTCGGTGCACCTAGATCTTGATGTCGGCGATCCGAATCTCGGTGAACTTCTGACGGTGTCCCTGTTTCTTGCGGTAGCCCTTCCGGCGCTTTCGCTTGAACACAATGATCTTCTTGTCCTTACCGTGGCGGAGTACCTCGGCGGTCACTTTGGCGCCACTCACGGTCGGCTGTCCCACGGAAACCGCATCACCGTCCGAGGCGAGCAGAACCTCGTCGAACGAGACCGTGCTACCCTCGTCGGCGTCCATCGACGGAATACGGAGCCTAACGCCCGGTTCCGCCCGGAACTGCTTACCACCTGTCTGAAAAACCGCGTACATGCCATGCCTCGATGGCGGTGTATTCTCGTCCAATTGAGCCTGAAAACTTCATCGAAGTCAGTAGGCTGGTCAAGACCTGGCGTGCCGTCAGGCTGCCGCGTACCGGGACGTCACGTCCGTTTCAGCCGCGCCCGAGAGGATTCGGAACTCGTCCTCCCGGAGTAACGGGTCGTCCCTCATGTCCAGCGACAGCTGGGTATTGCGGCGCAACCTGCGCAAGAAGTCGGGCTCGTCTTCGAGGATCCGTAGAGTCACTTCGGGATGCATCCGGATCATGATCTTCCGCTCTTCACCCTCGGCCGTGACCCTCGAGAGACTCCGCTCGATCTGCCGAACGACGGTGGCCGGAGTGTAGATTCGGCCGCCCCCCTCACATTGGTCACAGAACTTGGTCAGAGAGTTGAAGAGGGACGGCCGGACTCGCTGCCGCGTCATCTCCACCAACCCCAAGCCCGAAACCTCGAACGCCTTGGTGCGGGCGCGATCTCGACCCAGGTGGGTCTTCAATTCGTGAAGGACGCGATCACGGTTCTTCTGGGACTCCATGTCGATGAAGTCGCACACGATGATGCCCCCGATGTCCCTCAGACGAAGCTGGCGCGCAATCTCACCCGCGGCGTCTACGTTCGTCTTGAGAATCGTGGCCTCGGCGTCCTTCTTGCCCCTGTAGCGCCCCGTGTTCACGTCGATGGACACGAGCGCTTCCGTGGGTTCGATGATGATGTAACCGCCGGAGGGCAGGATCACCTTCTTCTGGAACGCGCCCTGGATCCCTTCTTCGACCCCGTATTTGTCGAAGAGCGCAACCCGATCCGTATAGAGCCGGACTCGGTCCTTCAGGTCGGGGGCCACGTTCTTCACGTACCGCAGGATCTCGTCGTAGACCGCCTTGTTGTCCACGGTGATCGATTCGAAGCGATTACTGAAGAGATCTCGGATCACCCCGCTGATGAGCTTCGCCTCGCGGTGCAGTAGCGCCGGGGCCTTCGCGCCCTCCTTCTTCTTCAGGATCTTCTTCCAGATCGCGTTGAGGCGCTTGAACTCCTTCTCGAAGGTGTCCTCGTTGAGCTCCTCACTCACGGTTCGGACGATGATCCCTCCGCTGTTCGCGGGGAGAATGCTCTTGGCTAGCTTTCTCAGCCTGGAGCGTTCGTCCCGATCCTCGATCTTCCGGCTGACGCCCACGTGGGACGAGCCGGGCATGTAGACGAGGAATCGGCCCGGAAGCGAGATCTGGGCTGTCAAGCGAGGACCCTTGGTACTGATGGGCTCCTTGGTGACCTGTACGACCACCTTCTGGTCCTTCTTGATCAGGTCCTGGATGGGAGGGTAGTTCTTCGGGCGCCGCCGTCTCCCTCCTCCACCGTTGTCGTCTTCTTCTTCGCCGGTCTCTAGGTCTGAGACGTGGAGGAATCCGGCCTTGTCCGTTCCAATGTCGACGAAGGCGGCTTGAATGCCGGGCAAGACCGCTTCGACCTTGCCCAAATAGATGTCACCGAGCAAACGCCCTTGATCGGGCCGGTCGAAAAGGATTTCGACCAACTGCTCGTCTTCCATGAGCGCCACCCACGATTCGTGGGCCGAAGCGCTCACGAGGATTTCTCTCCTCAATGTACTTTTCTCCTTGGTCGGCTACTCGCGGCCAATCCCGCCGGTGCGCCCACGCGACCCCGGTCTCGTCCCTCCCACGTCTTGGGGAGGAGCGAGGCCGGCCGCAGCATGAGCCCACGTGGCGCCGCGCGCGTGTTCGCGCGCGCGATGGGCGGGCCAGCGGCCCGAGTTGCTTCCCGGTTATGCCAGCGCCGATCTGCCGAACGTCTCTTCGAAGAGCTGTCGACCGATCACCAAACGCTGGATCTCGTTGGTTCCCTCACCGATCTCGCAGACCTTGGCGTCGCGCATCATGCGCTCCGCCGGGTAGTCGGCTGTGTATCCCGCCCCACCCATGATCTGGACCGCGTCCCGGGTGGCCCGCATGGCTAGCTCTGAACAGAAGAGCTTGGCCATGGCGGCCTCCTTCGTGAACGGCTGGCCCTGATCCTTGAGCCAGGCTGCGTGGTACGTGAGGTGCTTACCTGCTTGAATGTCTGTGGCGATATCCGCCAACCGAAACTGAATATTCTGAAAATCCCATATCTTCTTTCCGAACTGCTCGCGCTCGTTGGCATATCGGAGCGCCGTTTCAAACGCCCCCTCGGCCAGCCCCAGAGAGAGTGCCGCGATACCGATCCGGCCGGCGTCGAGCGTCTTCATGAAGTTGACGAAACCGTCTCCCTCTTCTCCCAGACGATCTTCTTCGGGGACGAGCGCCTCTTCCATGATGAGCTCCCGCGTATCGGAAGCTCGCCACCCCATCTTGTCCTCTTTCTTCCCCGCCCGCACCCCCTCCAGGAACGGGAGTCCATCGTGGTGCCCAAAACCGAGCGATCGGGCCCGCTCCAAATCCACCGTCGGCTTGCACACGATAAAGCTCGAGATTCCCTGAGATCCTCGATCGGGGTCGGTCACCGCGGTGACCGTGAAGATCTCCCCCACACCCGCGTGGGTGATGAAGATCTTCGACCCGTTGACGCGGTACCCTCCGGCCTCGCGCACGGCCCGCGTACGTGTTCCTCCCGCGTCGGATCCGGCTCCCGGCTCCGTCAGCCCGAAACCTCCCAGGACCTTCCCGCTGGCCAAAGGAGGAACGTACTTCTCCCGCTGGGCGTCACTACCGAACTGAAGGATCGGGGAGGTGCCCAGCGTGGTGTGCGCGGAAACCGTGATGGCGTGGCTCGCATCGACCTTCGCGAGTTCTTCGACCACCAGAATGTAACTCAAATAGTCCCGGCCCATACCCCCGAGGTCCCGGGGGACGGGAACTCCGAGCAGCCCCATCTCCCCCATCGCCTTGACGCTCTCCCAGGGAAACTCCATGGACTCGTCCGCCTCCCTGGCGTTGGGGGCGATGGATTCACGCGCGAAGGCTCGCACCTTCTCCACGAGGCTGCTGTGATCGTCTGACAGATATCGATGCATACGGTCTCTCAATGGACGAAGATTCGTCTTGGCCGCCGTCGGCTCTCGGCGTCACAACGGTCACAGCCTCCGCAGGCCGGTGTCCCGTCCCCGAAGTACTCGAGGAGCACGGCCCTCCGGCACCGGCCGGTATCGGCGTATGTACGCACGGCACCGAGACCATCCAACGCGGCCTTCCGCAGCCGCCGAGGACCGGACCAGTCGGGGCTCGACGAGAGCACCGCAATGTCCATAAAATGACTCCCGGAGTCGGCTTTCAAAGCCGGTCTCGGTGTGCTGTTACCCGAAAGGCGCGGATCCGAGCCCTCGAGCCCCGAAGCGTGGTAGATCCGCACCGATCCGAGGCGTGCGCGTGCTTCCAGAGCCCCCGTGAACTCCTCGTCCGCCAGACCCGCATGGCCGGCTGCACGGTGGACGTCCAAGGCCCCCCGCCCGCCGTCCTCCACGAACCTCCGGAGGGTTCGGCTGAGCCTTCGGAGCACCCGCACCGAGGGCCTGGACCGGTCGATGAAAGCCTCGTGCAACCGATGGTCGTAACGACCATGGAGAGCGACACAGCGGGCCGGGGCTCCGTCACGCCCTGCCCTCCCCGCTTCTTGATAGTAGGACTCCATGGTGCCGGGTAGCTGGTAGTGCAGCACGAGGCGTACGTCGCTCTTATCCACCCCCATGCCGAACGCGTTCGTAGCCACGATGACGCGCGTCCTGCCTGTGAGGAAATCCTCCTGCGCACGGCTGCGCAGCCCCGGGTCCATTCCGGCATGATAGGCCGTGGCCGCGACGCCCAACCCGGCCAGGTCGGCGCGGATGGCCTCGACCACCCGGCGGGTCCCCGCATACACGACAACGGCGCCTTCTTCGCCGCGCACCATCCTCCGGAGCGTCCGAACCTTCGAGCGATGGTCGTCGGCCGGTCGAACATGCCAGGAGAGGTTGGGACGATCGAAGGAACCGACGACACGGACCGGGTTCACCAAACCGAGCACCGAACAAATGTCCTTACGCACCTTCGACGTCGCAGTGGCCGTCAGCGCCATGAAAGGGGCCTTCAGCACTTGCCGAAGACGGCCGATGCGACGGTAGGAAGGCCGGAAGTCGTGGCCCCACTCCGATATGCAATGGGCTTCGTCGACGGCCACGAGCGACACCCGGATTCTCTCCAGGGCTTCCGAGAAGCCGAGCCCCTCCAAGCGCTCCGGTGCCACGAAAAGGAGCTTCAGGGTTCCGTCCACGGCCCGCCTCAAAACGTCGCGGCGCTCGTGTCTCGAGAGTGCGCTCGAAAGAAGCGCGGCAGGGATCCCAACCGCGAGGGCTCTGGCGGTCTGGTCTTCCATCAGGGAAATGAGGGGACTAAGGACGAGAGTGACCCCCGGAAGGGCGAGTGCGGGCACCTGGTAACACAGGCTCTTGCCCCCTCCCGTTGGAAGCACCCCCAGGGCGTCGTTGCCGGACATGCCGGCCCCTACCAAACGCTCCTGACCGGAGCGAAAGGACCGAAACCCGAAGTGCTCTTCGAGCAGACGACGGGCGAGAGCCAGGTCCGTGCACATCCAAGACCCTCCACCCCGAGGGTGCGCACGTCCATGGCCGACTGGGCAAGGCCAGCTGGCGCGGGCCTATTTCAAGACCTTGCCTCCCTTGATAACGCGAACGGGATCGCGCAAGGCCATCATGTCCATCAAAGGATTGCCGTCGACAATGATGATGTCGGCCAGCTTTCCGGGCTCCACGGTTCCGAACTCGTCGGCCATCTCAAGCATCTCCGCGCCGTGCCGGGTGGCGGCACTGATCACGTGCATGGGATCCATTCCGTAGCTCACCCAGAGCTTCATCTGCTGCCACATGGCCTCGTAGTGGAAGTTCATGGGCGTGCCCGAGTCGGTACCCAGAGCAATCTTGGCTCCGGCGTTGTAGAGCTGCATCAGCTTCTTCTGGTCGGCAGCCGGCCTTCCCTTGGCCCCCCGGAAGTAGCCGAGCCGCTGGAAGTGGTCCAGGGATTGGCGGACATCCTCGTAGAGGTCAGGGGGCAGGAACTCCCGCAGCATCGGGTTGTCCAGGCGCTCCGGAAACTCAAGCGTCCAGAAGTAGATCCCTCCGCCGTTCCAAGTCGGAACCACCCAGGTTCCGCTGTTGACGATCAGCTCGATCGCTTCCTGCTCGATGTAGTCCTTGGATCCTCCCGGGAAGTGTTCAATGGAGTTCACATCCGCCTCAACGTCGGCCCTGATCCGATCCAGAGCCCCCGGATGCGTCGCGACCGTCTTCCCCCGCTTGTGGGCCTCCTCGACGATCACCTTGAGATCCTCGGGATAGATGATGCCCCAAGGCTTCAGCAGGTCGGCGCCGCCATCGAGGATGTCGATGGCCGCCTGACGAGCTTCCTCGACGCTGTTGACCTTGACCTGGAAGTACTCGTCGTAGATCCCGAAGTCCCGGACGATGAAGGGACCGCTGACGAAAACCCTCGGGCCCCTAACCCTGCCGGAATTGATCTCATCCCGCACCTGCACGCTCGGCCCCAGGGGAGCGCCCACGTCCCGTACCGTGGTCACGCCGGCGTAGATCAACTGCTCGGCTGAGAGCCTCATGATCTCCGCGATCCGGTTCTCGTACCTGGGAAAGTACTCCGAATACTCTCCATGGCCGATGATCATCAGATGCCCGTGGCTCTCGATGAGCCCGGGCATTACGATCTTGCCGTTGGCATCGATGACCTGCGCACCGGATGGAATGGGCGTCGAGCCCACCTGGCCCACGTCAGTGATACGATCGCCCGAGACCAGAACGACGGAATTCTGGATCGGCGTGCCCTCGTTCCCGTCGATGAGCGTTCCTCCCACGATCGCCAGGTCGGCGTCCTGAGCTGCGAGCGTCCCGACGGGGAGGAGCAGTGCCGCCATCAGCGTAATCAGATGTGTCTTCATCGTCGCCTCCAAAAGAGCGTTCCCATATGCTCCGGTATCATGGCGTAGGTGCACCCGAGACACCAGCCTTGGGGCTCCCACCGGTCCTCTACGGTCCCGCGCCCGGAGTCGGGGATCGAGTTGGTCTTGGGGTGGATGACCACCCCCCGATCGGGACCTCCCGGCCCGTCAGCCCCGATCCGGGGCCCTCGAGGCGCTACCTCTTCGTTCCAACACCACGGCTGATGTGACCTCGCTTGATCGGCTCGCTCCTGTCCCTCAGGTTACGGTGATCTGTGAGAGAGCTTCGGGAGGTTGAGTCCCAGGAGAACATGATGATTGACCGACGACGATTCATCGGCGCCACTGCTTTGGGTGGTGCGGCATTGGCGGTCGTGCCTACAGCCTGTGAGCGGGAAGGTTCGACGGAATCTCCTACGCGGGGCGATGCGTCGACCGTCGAGGCGTTCCAACTCGATGAAGTGACGGTTGACGAGCTCCAAAGGAGCATGGAGTCCGGGGAGCGCTCCGCGCGGTCGATCACTGAGCTGTACCTGAGCCGGATCGAGGCGCTGGATCGGCAAGGACCGGAGCTGCGCTCGATCATCGAGATGAACCCGGATGCGCTGCAGATCGCCGACGAATCGGATGAGGAGCGGAGATCCAATGGTCCACGCGGTCCGCTCCACGGGATCCCTATCGCGATCAAAGACAACATCGATACGAGTGACGGCATGACCACCACGGCCGGATCGCTCGCGCTGGAGGGGTCGAGACCGCTGCGGGACTCGTTCGTGGCTCAGAAGCTGCGCGAAGCCGGGGCGATCATCCTGGCCAAGGCCAACATGAGCGAATGGGCCTACTTTCGGGGGGTGAGAGCCACCAGCGGATGGAGCGCGCGAGGAGGGCAGTGCCGAAACCCCTACGCGCTCGACCGGAACCCGTGTGGCTCCAGCTCCGGCTCTGGCGTTGCCGTCTCGGCCAACCTGGCCGCCTTGACAATCGGCACAGAGACGGGTGGATCGATCATGTGCCCCTCGTCGATCAACGGCGTCGTCGGCGTCAAGCCGACGGTGGGACTCTGGAGTCGCTCCGGGATCATCCCCATCTCACACTCCCAGGATTCCGCAGGGCCGATGACCCGAACGGTCCGGGACGCCGCCATCCTCCTTGGGGCAGTGGCCGGCATCGATCCTCGAGACGGTGCCACGTCCGCAAGCGAGGGGAACTCGTATTCCGACTATACGCAGTTCCTCGAACCGGGCGGGTTGCAGGGCGCGCGCATCGGCGTCGCCAGGAGCTTCACCGGCTTCGATCCCCGGGTGGTGGCCCTATTCGACGAAGCCATCGAGGCGATGCGCGAAGGCGGGGCCCTCATAGTGGACCCGGCCGATCTCCCGCCCGCCGCGTGGAATGACTCACCGCCTCTATTGGTGCTCGAGTATGAGTTCAAGGCGAATCTCAACGCCTATCTCGAAGGCCTAGGGCCGTCTGCGCCCGTGAAGAACCTGACCCAGGTCATCGAGTTCAACGAACGGAACAGCAGCGTCGAGATGCCCTACTTCGGTCAGGAGCGGATGCGCGCGGCCGAGGCGAGGGGGCCGCTCACAGACGAGGCATACCAGAATGCGGTCAAGGCGATTCAGCGGGGCCATCGAGGGGCCATCGACGCTTTGATGCGTCAACACGACCTGGACGCGATCGTCGCTCCGACGTTTGGGTTAGCTTGGATGACCGACCACATCCAAGGTGACCGGCTGGACGGCGGGGACAGTGCCGGCCCGGCCGCGATCGCGGGTTATCCGGACATCTCGGTGCCGATGGGGTTCGTATCCGGCCTTCCGGTCGGTGTGTCGTTCTTCGGCGGGGCCTGGAGTGAGCCAACGCTGCTGCGCGTGGCTTACGCGTTCGAGCAGGCGACGAATCACCGGCGGTCTCCGACTTTCCCGGCCACACTGGGGTAATCGGCTATGGTGAGGCGGCGAAGCGGCCTCACCCCCTCTGCCGGGCGTGCCACCTGGCCAGGATTTCCGCCTCCTTCTCCAGCGTCAAGGCCGGATGACCGATCGACTCCCAAGGATCCGTCCAACTCAAGAACCAGTCCAGCGTATCCTTGCTCGTGACGGCCAATGGACGGTAGGTGAGTCCCGCGCCTAGGGCGCGGGTGCGACTGACGAGACCGATACCCGTACCGCCCTGTATGCTCGTGCCTGGTGCACCGGCGTAGTCATCCCGGGGCGGCCACCACATCGGGATTTCCCTCCACGGATAGACGTCATGCTCGGCGAGAACGTCCGAGTCCACCCAGGTGAATGACGTCGGAGCGTTGGTGACGGCACGGATGCCGTAAAGGAACTCGGCCATCGACAACTCCGACTCGGGCCCAACAGCGTTGTAGGCGCCGTACGTCGCGTTCTCGATCAGTCGAATGACCCAATCGGCAAGGTCTCGTACGTCGATGAGCTGAATGGGGTCGCTTGGGTCGCCAGGTGCCAGCACCTCGCCTCCCCGATGGATGCGTTGGACCCAGTACGTGAAGTCGTTTCCACGATCGCCGGGCCCTACCACTTCAGTCGGGCGTACCACTGTCGCGCGGGTCGGAAACACCGCGGCGAGCTCTCGCTCACACTGGGCCTTCAAGGGACCGTAGAAGGCCCCCACGTCCTCGGTATTCGGATCGTCCAGCGTGGCCAGCGGAGCGGTCTCCTCAATACCGATGAAGTTGAACGTCTCGTACGCGGCGATGCTGGATACGAACAGGTAATGGTTGACGGTGTCCTTCAGAACCTCGGCCGACGCCCGCACCAGCCGCGGTACGTATCCCGACGTGTCGATCACGGCATCCCAAGTGCGCCCCTCCAACACGCCCAGACCGCCATCCCGGTCTCCCCTGAGCTTCTCCACTTCGGGAAACAGATGGGCATTCGTTCGCCCACGGTTGAACAGCGTGAGCGTATGCCCCCGATCCAGTGCCGCCTGCACTATGTGGGGGCCGATGAAGCCCGTTCCGCCCAGGAACAGTAATCGGAGCGGTTGGGGCTCTTGCCTCTCGAACCGATCCAGCGACCGCCGGAGTGCGGTACCGGGCAGGCCCGGGATGAGAGCACCGCACGCCGCCGCTGACAATCCCATGAAGTTCCGCCTCGACAAAGCCATTCGTCCTCCTCAACTGTTGGCGTCGCGCCTCGAGAGCGGCCGAGGCCCGTGCTGATCCCCTGCATTCCATGCATTCGCCAGGAGTGTCACCCCCTCCCCCCGCTCTGGCATCATACACCGTGTGGTCGGTATGTCGAGCCATAGCGAGGCGCTGCACGCAGCCTCAAGCGCGTTCGCGCACGAACCCGAAACCGCGCCACGCTCTCCCGGCGCTCCTTGCGGTCACCCCGATTAGGCCGCATCTACTTGGCGGGCGATGTGCGGACGATTGGTGGTGTGCTCCTTTTTCCTTCTCCACAGCACAAGATGACCACAGAGACTGAGACCCTAGGATATCGACTTCTCCAAGGAGTCGCCGACTCCGTCCACCTTCGAGTCGTCGGACAGGACGACACGGTCCGAGGGCTCCTCATCGGTCTCCTCACGGGGGGCCATATTCTCCTGGAAGGGCTTCCCGGCCTGGCCAAG
This sequence comes from Longimicrobiales bacterium, assembly GCA_965226925.1. Lineage (GTDB taxonomy): Bacteria > Gemmatimonadota > Gemmatimonadetes > Longimicrobiales > Gaopeijiaceae > CBDDCX01. The sequence continues at coordinate 531,593 of CBDDEN010000011.1, forward strand.
ACGCTCTTGGTTCGCTCGCTCGCGGACGCCCTCCACACGACCTTCGCCCGCGTCCAGTTGACTCCCGATCTGCTCCCGGGCGACATCATCGGCACCACCATCTTCCAACAGTCGACAGGCGAGTTCCACATCCACAAGGGTCCGATCTTCGCCAACATGGTGCTCGCCGACGAGATCAACCGCGCGCCGCCAAAGGTCCAGTCGGCGATGCTCGAGGCCATGGCAGAGAGGCAAGTCACCATTGACGGGACCACCTATCCACTTCCATCACCGTTTCTCGTGCTCGCCACTCAGAATCCGATCGAGCTTCAGGGTACCTACCCTCTGGCGGAGGCCCAGCTCGACCGGTTCATGATGAAGCTGCAGATCGGATACCCGACGCGAGCCCAGGAAAAGGAGATTATCCAGCGGGTCGGGCTCAGGCCGGGCGACTCCCGAGATCCCGAAATCGAGACACCCACGACCGTGGCAGAGATCTTCGCCGCCCGCGCCGAGTTGCAGGGCGTACGCGTGGACTCCAGGGTTCAGGACTACATCGTGGATCTTGCGTTCGCGACCCGCGAGCCCGGACCCGGCGGACTGGGCGATCTGGAGCGTCTTCTCGAGTTCGCCGTATCACCCCGGGCCACGATTTTCCTGACCCGAGCCGCGCGCGCCTACGCGTACCTACAGGGGCGTGACTTCGTGCTGCCGGACGACGTGAAGGCCATGGCACCACCCGTTCTGCGGCACAGGATCCGACCAACCTACGAGGCAGATGCACGGGGCGTGGGTGCGGAACAGTTGATCGAGTTGCTGCTCTCCACGGTGCCGGTTCCGTGACCGTGGCCACGCGTGACCTCACCCGGTGCCACGCGGCCCATGTGGCGTAGGGGGCCGAGACACGACTCACGTCCCGGTCTCGTCGGGCGCGAGGACAAGCCCTCGGATCTGCTGCACGAGGTCGCCCGACTCGAGCTGCGAACACGTGGACTCGTAGACTCGCTCTTCAGCGGAGATCACGCCTCGGTATTCCATGGTCATGGCCTGGAATTCTCCCACGTCCGCGAGTATCAGGCCGGCGATGACGTTCGGTCGATCGACTGGAAGGTGACGGCGCGGCGGGGTGCCCCCTTCGTCCGACAGTTCGTCGAGGAACGGAATCTCCTGGTCCTGCCCATCGTCGACATTTCGGGCTCCGGCCGGTACGGCTCGGGCGAGCGGAGCGCCGGAGAGGTCGCAGTGGAGATCGTCGCCACTCTGGCCTTGGCCGCGATCCGCCAGAGCGACCGGGTCGGCCTCCTCCTGGTCACCGACCGGGTGGAGCATGTGCTACCGCCGGGGTCCGGCCGGACCCACGCCGTCCGTCTTCTTGCAGACCTGCTCTCCCACAGCCCGCAGCGGACCGGCACCGATCTCATTCCCGGCCTGGATTGGGTGGCCCGGTCCCTACACCATCGGGCCACGGTCTTCGTGATTAGCGACTTCATTCTCCATCGTCGTGATCAGTCCTTTCGGGACGCCCTCCACAGAGTGGCCAGAGCCCACGACTTGATCTGCGTTCGGCTTGCCACTACCGCCTCGGAAGCGCTGCCCGACGTCGGATGGGTGGAGATGACCGATCCGGAAAGCCGACAGCGGGTCGTGATCAATACCGCAAGTCGCCGGGTGCGGGAGCACTACCGGAGAAGTGAGGCTCAGAGCAAGGCCGAGATGGCTGCCCTCTTGACTGAGGCCGGAGCGGATCTCATCGACGTGGACACAGCCGCAGACCATCTGTCGGCGCTTGCGCACTTCTTCCGTCGTCGACACCGGACCCGCCGATGACGGGCCTCACCCCTTTTCCACCTGCTGCGGTCGGTCCTGTCCCGAACCCGCACGCTCCCTTCCGGGCGAAGGTGGTCCGCGAGACGGTGAGGACGGTCGCTCGGCTGACGGTCCTGTTGGGGCTCTCCTCGGGGTCTTGTTACGTCGACGAGGGTGTGGCGCAGACATCGGGCCCACCGTCGGTGGTTCGATTGGTCGAAGTTCATACGGAGCCCGCGGTGCCACCATTCGGAGAGGCCTTCAACCTTCACTTCACGCTGCGCCTCGAGCCGGGTTGGATGGCATTTCTCCCTGACACTTTGGTGATGGCGGACGCGGTTCAGAGTCTCGGGCCCGGGAGCTGGCACGAGGTGCAGGCGCCGGGGGATTCCGTGGAGATCCGTGCGACCTATCCGGTGATCGGCTTTCGAGAGGGCCGCGTGGGTCTGCCTTGGCTCGAGGTCTGGGTCCGCCCCGCCGACCTTGAGCCCGGGGATCGGCATGTCGTGCAACGCATGACCCCCCTCGCGGTCGCCGCACCGGGCGTCACGAAGAGCGTGATCCGTCTGGGCGCGAAGGATATCGGGTCGCTCACGGCCATGAACGACGAGATCGCCGAACTCGTGCCCAGACCCCCGGCCGACGTGCTCGGCGGCACGTGGAGCCTCTGGCTGCTTCTGGCTCTGGGCGTCACTATCGTGACGATCGGAGGTGCCGGAGCGGTATTCCTACCCCGCTGGTGGGCCAGCCGGGGTGCGGCGTGGTGGGCCCGCCGGCACGGGCGCTCCCCCCGGCAGGAAGCCATGCGCGAGCTCGTGAGGATCCGATCGTCCCAGTGGCACCGAAACGACCGCATGGACGAGTTTTATGCGTGCCTCACCGATACGCTCCGCCACTTCGTCCACAGAATGGAGCCTACGTGGGGGCCGGCCCTCACGAGCAGCGAGATACTGGCGAGGATGGAACAACGATGGGGAGTCGGAGGACTCGAGTCCATCGCCGCGGTCGTGACCATGGCCGAGTGGGTGAAGTTCGGGGGACATCGCCCAGAGCCCGACGGCGCGGAAGCGGACTGGACGAAGGTGCACGACTGGATCCGTGTAGCACCGGAGGCCTGATGCGTTTGGAATTCGTCCGGCCCGAAGCGCTTGTTGCCCTGTTCCTTCTCCCGATTTGGTGGTGGTTGGTTTGGCCTTGGGCGGGGCGCGGCACGTTCTTCTCGCACGGCGAATCGGTCAAGCGTTTCGTTCGACGACCACGGGGACGGGCGGCGGTCCTTCTGGTGCTCCCTCGGCTTCTCCGGTCGGCGGCCCTCGCCTGTCTCGTGGTCGCCCTCGCTGAACCCGTACGGATCGAGATCCTTGAGGAAGCATCCCTTCAGGGAAAGGCGATCGGGCTCGCTGTCGATATCTCCCGCTCGATGCTCTCGCTGGACATGGAAGGAGGAAGGAGCCGGATGGACGTGGCGCGCGAGGGGGCCGTCAACTTCGCGAAGGGGCGCCCTCTCGACGAGATGACCTTGATCGGCTTCGCCGGACTCCCCGTCACGCGTATTCCTCCCACCAGGGATGCCGGCCTGATCGTCGCCGGCGTGGGGTCCCTGGAAGCCGATCTGGTCCGAGACGGCACGGACATCTCCGCCGCGGTACTCGCCACGGTCGCCCGTCTCCAGGAATCCGAGCCAGAAAGCCGAGTGGTCATTCTGCTGACGGACGGGGCCCACAACGGCGATGACGTACCACCCCTGGTCGCGGCTCGGGCTGCGGCCGCGCTCGGCGTCAAAGTGCACGCCATCAGCATCCTCCCCCCCAGCTTGGGCGAGACTTGGATCGCCGAGGACATGGAGACGGTGCTCACGGCCATCGCGGCCTTTACCGGCGGGCGCTATTTCAATGCCTCCACGGCTGCGGGACTCGACTCCATCTATCGGGAGATCAACCTGATCGAGGCCCCTGTTCCGGTCAGAACCCAACGTGAGGTCCGTCACCCGGAGCGCACCCGGCTGCTTCTCCTCGGCCTCCTCCTTCTCGGGCTGGACCTGGCCCTCCGTGGATCTCGCTGGGGGCTGGTTCCGTGACCTTCGCGAGCCCCCTCCTGCTGCGGGTCGGGGTCGCCCTCGCGCTACTGGGCGCCTTGGCGATTTGGCGACACGCCCGACGTCGTCGGCGCCTCGCCGAATACCTGGGTGGCCGCAGGGCGGCGCACAGACTCTCGGGTAGGGATCTCTACCGACTACCTCTGGAGAGGATCGTACTCCTCGGGGTTGCCGCGCTCGCCCTGGCCGCGTCCGCCGCGGAGCCGCGTTGGCAAGCGCCCGACATTGAGCCGCATCCAGTCCATCACGTGGTCCTGGCCCTCGATATCTCCGCCTCGATGCAGGTGAAGGATGTCTCACCGAGCCGCCTCGCACAGGCCGTGACGGTTGCGGCGGACCTCGTCGGGACCCTCGAGGGAAACCGAGTGGGGCTGATGCTCTTCGCCGGAAGTACCTATTTGCTGGCCCCCCTGACCTATGACCACGAAGCCCTCACCTTCCTTCTGGGGGGCATGACGCCCACAATGGTCAGCGAGTTCGACCCTGGCACGCTAGTCTCCGTGGCGATCCGCGAGGCGGTGGCTCTCCTCCCCGCCGACGGCGAGGTGGACGGCGAACGGACGATCATCCTCATTGGCGACGGAGATTCGAGCGAGGATGTCGCGGACGCGGTCGCCGCTGCAGGCGAGGCGGTGGCGCAGGGGATCGAAATTTACACGGTGGGCATCGGGACCGTTCAAGGGGGAGGTATGGTCATGCCTCATTGGTATCGAGCCGGGCCGATCGTCGACGTAACCGGAACCCCGGCCATATCACGCGTCGGGGAGTCTCGCCTGCGACAGTTGGCCGAGGCGGGCGAGGGCGCTTACGTCCACGCCGGCGACGATGCGCAACTACTCGGCCTCTATCGGAGCCTCGAGCCGCCGCCGCGTGAGCCTCCTCCGATCTGGACCGCTATCGACCTGAGCCTGTGGCTATCGGTGAGCGCCCTCCTCCTACTTCTTACGGAGAGTCTCCTGGACGTGCGCCTGCCTCGGCGGACCGTGGCTCCCGTACGGAGGATCGCGTGAGGGCCGGCGGGGGCTCGTGGCATATCGTGCGGATGGTCGGGGCGTTCGTTCTCGCGATCCTGGTCGTCTCGACACTTCTCTGGTTGGACCGCGAGAGCCTTGAGCGCGGGAATCGACTCTATCGGCGCGGTGACGTCGGGGCTGCCGTCCAGGTGTACCAAGCGCACGCCGAGGGCCAGAACCGAACCGCGAAGGCCTCGTACAATCTGGGTACGGCGTTACTCGCGCTCGACGAAGAAGGGGCGGAGCTCCACCTGGGCCTGGCCGTTCAAGGAGTAGATTCCGTCGCCCAGCAGCGGGCCTTCTACAACCTAGGGTACCTACGTCTCTACGACGTGGCCGCCCAGGTTGAGGCGGATTCCATCGTCGCTCTACTGGGAGCCGCGGTCGAACTGAACCGGGCCGCTCTGCGACTCGACCCGTCCGACGACAGCGCCCGCTGGAACCTCGCTTACGCGCAGAGGCAGCTCGATGCGCTCGTGGAACCGGTGGCGGATCCCATCGCCGAGCCGCCACAGGCCCGCGGGGGTGCCCAAGAGGAAAGCATGGAGATGTTGCCCGTAGAGCCTCCACTGTCGGACGAGGCCCTGGCTCGGCTGGCGGCGCTGGTAGGGGCCCGCGAGGCCCGCGTCGGCCAGGGGGACCCGGGTCCCCTTACGGAAGAAGACGCCCGACTCCTCCTGCAGGGTACCGAAGATGATCCCGAAAGGCTGCTTCGAGGGATGTTCTGGACCCAACGCCCGGTCCGCACGGGGTGGTATTCCAAACCGCTTCCCGGGGGCAGGTGGTGAAAACTCGCTACTTCACGATCATCGCTGCCCCCATCGGGCTTCCACGGCGCACAGCTTGACAGTCTAGTGATGTGGCACGGATGATGAAGCCAGGTGGCACGAAACCGTACGGGTCAGCGTCACCACAACGGCTCTGTTAGAAGGAGGAAGGACGATGGCTCGGGTTCTTCACGTTCCACTCACGGTGATCCTGACCCTCGTTGGCTCTGGCGGCTGCGGAGGTGGTTCCGATACGGGCCGGGATGGCGAGGCAGCCGCGGAGACGGGCAGCCAGGCCGTCTTCTGGCAGAGCCTCGTGGACCTTTGCGGGGAAGCATACGCCGGCCGCGCTACCGTGGCCCCCGAAGGCGACACCGTGGTTGCAGGCAAGGACCTCGTCATGCACATCCGGGAGTGCGGCGCGCGCGCGATTCGGATCCCCTTCCTCGTGGGCGAGAATCGGTCGCGAACTTGGGTCCTCACACGCACCGACTCGTCCATCGCCCTGGCCCACGACCATCGCCACGAAGATGGTACCTCGGAGAGCAACACGGGTTACGGCGGTGAGACGGTCGTCCCCGGCACAGCCCAGAGACAGGCGTTCCCGGCCGATCGGCCGGCGGGCGAGTTGGAGCATCCCGACGGCACCAACGTCTGGACCATGGAGTTGGATCCCGGGGGGACATTCGTGTACAGCCTCCACCGAATGGGGTCGGACCGCCGTTATCGTGTCGAGTTCGACCTCTCCGAAACGGTGCCCACGCCTCCACCACCATGGGGATCGTGAGGCGTTGCAGGTCAAACGTCTCGGACGAATCGTCTCGGCATGGCGGGGCCCCGCGCGTTGAGGCTTCGGAGTTCCACCAGGTGACGATGGGGTGGCCGACGTACGCTGGCTCGGAATCGAGCTCTCGCCGTCCGGTCGTCTGATCATCACGCCGCAGGGTGCATCATGACGACTCCAGACCAGACGCGTGTCGACCCGATCACCTCTCAGGTCATACGCAGCGGGCTGGTTGCGGCCGCGGAGGAGATGCGCATCGCCCTGGTGAAGACGGCCTTCAACCCGCTCATCTACGAGGTCCAAGACTTCGCGGTGGCCCTTCTGAGCGACAAGGGTGAGATGCTGGCGCAGGGGTCGTCTCTGCCGCTCTTCCTGCCTTGCCTCTCTCTGACCATCCAGAACGGCGTCAAGAAGTTCGGCGCCGACGGATTCGAGCCGGGCGATGTGCTCATTGCCAACGATCCGTACAGCACGGGCACGCACATCTCCGACACGTCCATCTACACGCCCATCTTCTTCGACGGAGAGCTTCAGGCGTTCTCGGCGAATACCGCCCACTGGGCGGACGTCGGCGGAAAGACGCCGGGTGGGTGGTGTCCCGATTCCAACGACGTGTTCCAGGAGGGGATGATCTTTCCTCATCTGAAGCTCTACGACGCGGGGCAGCTGAACGAGACCATGATGGAGTACATCATGGCGAACACGCGCTTTCCCGACCTGGTGAGGGGCGATCTGGGTGCCCAGATCGCGGCGTGCAAGACCGGAGTCAACCGCTACGTGGCGCTCTGCGAGAAGTACCGGGCGAAGACCGTTCGAGAGGGCATGGAGTTGGTCTTCGACCAATCGGAAGCGCTCATGCGAAAGCTGATTCGGGACATGCCCGACGGGGAGTGGAGCGCGGAGACGTGCATGGACCACGACGGCATCGTCACGGACAAGACCCGGAAGCTGAAGGTGACGGTTCGCATCGAGGGAGACGGGGCCACGATCGACTTCGCGGGCACGGACGAGACGGCCGTCGGGCCCATCAACATCCCACTCACGGGCGCTCGGGCCGCCGCGGAGATCGCGTTCAAGTCGGCCACGGTTCCCCACGAACCGGCCAACGAGGGGCACAGCCGCCCCCTGAAGGTGATCTCTCCGGAGCACACGATCACGAACCCCTCACACCCCGCCCCGTGTGACTCGTACGGCTACGCCGCGTTGATGATCACCGACCTGGTCTCGGAGGCGGTTTCGCACGCCCTTCCGCAGCGCTGTCCGTCCGGAGAATACATGCTCCTTGGGACCCGCCTCTTCCGAATCGATCCGCGTCACGGAGAGCCCTTCATCGTGCTCAGTCCCCAGCCTGGGGGCGGTGGCGCGCTGCCGTTCGAGGATGGGGCGGACGGGCTGATCTTTCATGGCGACGGGGATGCGCCCAACACACCGGTAGAAGTAGCCGAGACCCGTTGGCCCGTCCGGGTCGACCGCTACCAACTGCACGACCAGGAGTATGGAATCGGAAGGTTTCGTGGCGGTCTGGGAACCATCCGCGACTACCGTATTTTGACTGACAATGTCCTGCTCCAAATGAACAGCGAGCGCACCATCTGCCCGGCCCGCGGTCTGTTCGGGGGTAGCGAGGCCGGCATAAACCGCGTCTGGGTCAATCCTGGCACAGAGGACGAGCGGACTTACGAGCAGCGTGTCTCCCGGGTCGGACCCTTCGATCGGGGGACCGTCGTCAGCTCGCGGACATCGGGGGGTGCCGGCTGGGGAGATCCCCTGCAACGTGACCCGGAACGGGTCCGGCTGGAAGTTCTTAACGAGATTCTCAGTTCGGAAGGGGCCGAAGCCTCCTACGGCGTTGTTATCGAGGGGGACCGAGGCGAGCCGACCGTCAATCAGACCGCTACTCAGAGAATCCGTCAGGAGCGACGCCAGCGGCGGTCCGTTTCCGCGGAAGCCGAAGTTGGCGGAGTCGCCCGACTCGACGACCCTGAGGAGCCATGACAACCCTCGAGATCCTTCAGGTCGAGCAGCACGGGCTTGACGCCATTCCGGTCGAAGAACGCACCAAGAGCTGGTTGGACCTTTCCGTTATCCAAGCCGGGACCCACATGTCCTTGCCGGTCTTCCTATTGGGAGCACTACTGGTTCCCAGCTTTTCCTGGACCGAGGTCTTGTTCATCCTCGCCGTTGGCAACTCCATCCTCGTTCTCCTCCTGGGAACCATGGGACGTTTCGGAGCCGATTACGGAGTCCCGGCCAGCGTGGCGATCCGCTTTTCGTTCGGTTATCCGTACGGTGTCTGGTTGCCGTCGCTCAGTATCGTGCTTTCCCTGCTCGGGTGGTTTGCGATCACCACGGAAATAGCCGGCCTGGCCGTAGATCAGATTGTGGGGGAGTTCGCCGGGTTCGAGGCCGCCACTCTCTCGATCGCTGTGGTGGGATTGTCAAGCGCGGCGCCCGCCGTATTGGGATTCGAGAACATCAAGTGGTTGAGTCGGATCTCGGTTCCTCTCCTCCTGGGCCTGGCCTGCTGGATGCTGGTCGACATCCTTAATGACAATCCCTTCTCGAACCTGGTCTCCTACACACCCACCGGCGAGACAGCCACGGGGACCGGTCTTGACTGGGTGATCGGCGCGCTCATCGTGGGAGTCTTCATCACGCCCGATGTATCACGATACCTGAATAACCGGAGGGACCTCTGGATCGGATACGTGCTGGGTGCTGTCCCGCTCGTGTTTCTCGCCGGGATCGGGGCGATCTCCAAGCTGGCCACCGGCGATTGGAATCCCGTCCACGCCGTCCAACAGCTCGGAGGGGGTATCCCCGCTCTGATGGTGATCCTCTTCGCCACCTGGACGACGATGGACATTGCACTCTACTCGGCCGGGTTGGCCCTGACCAACCTCTTTACGCGCCTCAAGCGCTGGCAGAACACGGTCCTGCTCAGCGTGATCGGAACGGTTCTGGCCGTCCTCAGGGTGACCGAATACTTCCGAGGCTTCCTGACGTTGCTCTCCAACGTCTTTTCTCCCATGGTGGGAGTCCTGATATGCGATTACTTCTTTGTGCGCAAAGGGATCCTCTCTTTGGACGAAGTTTACCTACGTAACGGGACTTTTCGCTATCACCGCGGCGTAAACTGGGTTGCGATCGCGGCGACGGCCTTCGGCTTCCTTGTGGCGCGCTACACGCCGGATATCTATGTCGCCTCTTTGACTTCCATGGGTTCGAGCATGCTGCTCTACTACCTTGGCATGCGGGTCTTTTATGCGGGTCACTTCACCCACCGCCAGGCGGCCTAGGTGGTTCCCGAGCGACACGATGAGAACTCCGACCGAGGACTCCCCGTCGTCGAAGTGTTGGGGAGCTCGCACCCATATGAATGAAGAACTGGCCCGGGCCGTGCAAATCGGGCTTCTTCTCCTCGCCTTCGCCCCACCTGCGCAGGGACAGGAACCGCCCTCGATTAGTCGCGGAGAGGGGCCGGGCGTTGGGCGCAGCTACCCGATCGACCCACTCACCGCACCGCGACCTTCGATGAAGGCGGTGCGGACCAACTCACCGATCGTGATCGACGGACGGCTCGACGAGCGTGCCTGGGACCTCGCCGACGTCGCTACCGACTTCGTGCAAAGCCAGCCGCAGCCCGGCCACGCGGCCAGCGAACGGACAGAAGTCCGGGTCCTCTACGATTCCGAAAAGCTGTACATCAGCGCGGTCTGCCACGATTCCGAGATGGACGAGGTCATCATTCCGGGGCTGGAGCGCGAGTTCGATCCCCGGTCCGGCGACCTGTTCGCTCTGGCGATCGATCCCTTCCATGACGAGCGCAACTCGTTCGTGTTCATCAGCCACCCGATGGGCGCCGAGCGTGACGAGCAGACGTTCGACAACAGCCGCCAGATCATAGTGGCATGGGAGGGCGTCTGGGACGCCGAAGCCACAATGAACGACTCGACGTGGATCGTCGAGATGGAGATTCCCTTCTCCACCCTGCGATTCGACCCCAGCGACGGGATTCAGGATTGGGGCATCAACTTCGTCCGTATCATCCGCCGGTACAACGAGTGGGACTACTGGGCGCCGCTCGCTCGCCACGAAATCCTTCACCAGATGGTTCGGGCCGGAGACCTGACGGGTTTCGAGGGGATCGAGGCTGGTCGAAATCTCAAGGTGAAGCCCTATGGGCTGGGTGGACACTCGACGGGAGATAGGGTCTCCGAGGACAGTGAAGGATCACGCCTCACGAGCGGATTGGACGTGAAGTACGGCTTGACCCCCGGCTTGACCATGGACCTGACGGTCAATACGGACTTCGCGCAGGTGGAACTCGATGAAGCCCAGGTGAACCTGACCCGCTTCTCCCTGTTCTTCCCCGAGCGGCGCGATTTCTTCATTGAGAACCAGGGCACGTTTAACTTTGGCGACGTCCCGGAACGCGGGTATCGCATGGGCGCCACGCTCAGGGATTTCTCGCTATTCCACTCGAGACGGATCGGTCTGACACAGGACGGCCGGTCGATTCCCATTCTTGCGGGAGGTCGGGTGAGCGGCCGGATAGGTAGCTCCAACGTGGGTATTCTCAGCATGCAGACGCAATCCCTGGATAGTCTGCCGTCCGAGAACTTCGTAGTGGCCCGTGTCAGGCAAGACGTGCTGGGGAACTCCGATGTCGGGGTGTTGTTCGTCAATCGCCAGGCCACGACGGGTGTGGAGCGACCGCACAGCTGGAGCTTCGGCGTCGACGCGAACATCCGGCCCATCGATCACCTCGTCTTCAACACCTACGTGGCCGGGACCCGAAGCCCGGGCCAAGAGTCCGACGGGATGGCGGCCAAGTTCGGCGCTGCCTGGCGAGACAACTTCTGGAACACCTCGTTCTTCGCGAAGCAGGTGGACGAGGAGTTCAACCCGGCGGTGGGGTTCATCAGGCGGCGGAATATCAGGCACTATTACGCCACCCTGGGTGTCCACCACCAGCCGGGAGCTCGGTGGATCCAGGAGATCAATCCCTTCATCGAGGCCGACTACATCACCAATTTCTCGTCGGTCCTCGAGACCCGACGGATCACGAGTGGAGCAACGCTGACGCTAGGAAGCAGTGCCGCAATCACGGCGCAGGTGAACGATCAGTTCGAGCGGTTGGAGGAGCCTTTCGTGATCCCGGGGGCCACGGTGATCGAGCCGGGCGACTACACGTTTCGCGACGCCACGATCTCGTACACCACCTCCGGCAACAGCAACCTCTCGGGGAACGCCAGCGTGACCTTCGGAGGCTTCTGGGATGGGACCCGCAGGACCTTCCAGCTGGGGGGATCCTGGAGGCCCCGATATGACCTCTATCTCAACCTGTCGCTGGAACGAAACGAGATCGATCTTCCCCAGGCCGCGTTCAGCGCTGGGTTGGGGGGCCTCAGGGTCCGATACGCGTTCAACACCGCTCTCTTCTGGAGCGCGTTCGTCCAGTACAACACGCAGACCGAGGAGTTCGTCACCAACCTGCGTGGGCAATACCGCTACGGGCCGTTGAGCGACATCTTCATCGTGTTCACGGAGCGACGCGACACGAGTCGGAACCTCACCCTGGATCGCTCCGTCGCGCTCAAAATGACGAAGATGCTGGCGTTCTGAGAAGGTAGGCTGGATGATCGAATCGAGACGAGTTCGGACCATCGTGGTTGTCGGGGGCGGGACGGCCGGTTGGATGTGCGCGAACGTACTGAAGGCTCGAACGAGATCCAAAATCGTCGTAGTCGAGTCACCCACCATCTCGCCGGTGGGCGTGGGCGAGGCATTGACCCCTTTCTTCTTCTCCTTTCTGAACACCATCGGTTACGATCCTGTGGCGTTCGTCAAAGACGTTCGGGGAAGCGTCAAGCTGGCCGTGCGATTCGAGAACTGGATGGGAGAAAACGACACGTACTACCATCCTTTCCAGGACGGAGGCGAGTACGCGGTGAAACCGGAGTTCGGCGTCTCGCCCGGATACAATCGGTTGGTGAGTTATGCTCTCATTGAAGGGATCCCCATCCACGACCTCGCGACCTCTTACGCTCTCCTGTGCGAACATGACAAGGTCCCCTGGTTCAAGAACTTCCAAGAAGACGGGGGTCAGTATCACGGCTTCGGATCCTACGCGTACCACATGGACACCGGGGCGTTCTCCGAGACCTTCCGCTCCCTCGCGGTGCAAAAGGCCGTGGACCACGTAAAGGGAGACGTCGTGGCCGTCAACAAGAACGTGGAGACGGATTTTATAGAAAATCTGTCGCTGGAGGATGGGAGGACCGTCGAGGGGGACTTCTTCATCGACTGTACAGGATTCAAACGAGTTCTGATATCCACGATGTCTCCAGCGTGGGAGTCGTACTCGGACTGGCTACCGGTCAATCGTGCGATCCCTTTCAATATCGAGTACGGGATCCCGGGTGATCGAGAACACGAGGCTGTCCCACCCTATACGTTGGCCAGGGCTCTAGGTGCGGGGTGGCTCTGGAGGATTCCGCTACGGGACCGCTACGGAGCGGGCTACGTGTACTGTGATGAGTTCGCTTCCGAGGAGAGCGCACTCGAGGAGATCGAACGGAACGTCGATCCAAGCCAGTCAGGCTCCTTCGGTGGCACGATCCGCTTCGAGGCGGGAACCCTGCGTGAGACTTGGATCAAGAACTGTGTCGCGGTGGGACTCTCAGCAGGGTTCATAGAGCCTCTTGAATCTACCGCGATCCAAATCTCCCTGACCCAGATCCTCGGAGCCGTCGACCTCCTACGCGACCCCTTCAGCTACAATGAAAGGGTGATCGAGGCTTACAATAGGTCGATCAAGTCGGAAACCGATGACCTCCGCGATTCCGCGATTTCATCATTCTGCACTACGTGACCCGGAGGAGTGATACGCCATTCTGGCGATATATCGGTAACAATTACACGACCCTCAATTACCCTGACACGCTCCGTGACAAGATCGAGACGGCCAGGTATCGAACCGTGGGTCACAATCGGGTGCAGTCTCAGCAGATCAGGGGGAGGGTGTTCGGCGAGCTCAGTCATGTCTATGTGATGCAGGCGTTGGGGCTTCTGAACAAGGAGAGCGCGCAGGCCGACTTCTTACAGGAGTTCGATTCCGTTGATAAGGCGGTGGCGGCCGTGGGACGGCCCGTAAGAAGGCTGCAGGAAAACCTGGTGCAGTTCAGGAGAGACTGCATCCCTCACAAGGAGTTCTTGGACAAGCTATAGGTGACAGCGGTGAGACTCCTACTCCTCGGCGGTCAGAGAGCGAGGGGCCCGGCTGCCTTTACCTGCACACGGCAGCCTTCTCCTGGAACGTACGTCATCGGCACCTCGTTCACCGATGTGATCCTCACGTTGCTCGGGTCGGCACCGGCCCGGATCGCGGCTTCGCGCGCCAGCTCCTTCGCCTCCGCCATACACGTTTCCCGATCACGGGTCCCGTAGCGGTATACCCGGTCCACCGCCCCCGACGCCTCGGCGATGGCGGCACCGAAGGCGTTGGCGACGGCATGATGGGGCGGTCTAACGATCGCGGACACTCCGGCGACGTGATCGCTGATCAGTGGCGATCCCCCGCCCACGGCGATGAGGGGGAGCTCATCACGGCTGGCCTTCATGCGCTCCGACAGCACCTGGATCTGAGCATCGACCCAATCTATGGCGGCAGCCGTCTTGTCTCGGGGCAGCCCATCGAGTAGAGACGCGTCCCCGAACCCTTTGAGCCTACCTGTCTTGACTGCGATGTCTGAGAGAGTGGTAGTCGATCCGCCACTGACCAAGGCGTCTGTAACCACTCTGTAACCCACCGAGTCGGGACCCACCTTCACGTCGGGGGCTTCCCCATGCACTATCGTGCCGCCGCCGAGCCCGATGGAAATCAGGTCCGGCATGCGGAAGTTGGTCCGGACGCCGCCCACCTCCACAGCGAAGGCCGACTCGCGAGGAAACCCGTCGACCAGGATGCCGACGTCGGTCGAGGTGCCACCCACATCGAAAACGAGAGCGTCCGTGAGTCCGGCAAGGGCGCAGGCGCCCCGCATAGAATTGGTCGGACCCGACCCGACCGTGAGGATAGGGAACCGGGAGGCTTCGTCGGCGGTCATCAGGGTCCCGTCGTTCTGAGTAAGGAAAGACTCGACGCTGATGCCGTGACGCTCGAGCGCGGAGGAGAGGCCGCTCACCACCCGACCGGCGACCCCAAGAAGCGCGGCGTTGAGGATCGTGGCGTTCTCTCGCTCGAGCAATCCCAACGAACCCACCTGGTGACTTAGTGATACCGCCACCCCATCGCCCAACTCGTCGCCGAGGATTCGGGCCGCCTCGAACTCGTGGTCGAAGGTTGCCGGGCTGAAGGCACACGACACGGCGACGGCAGATACGTTCCCAGCGCATTCGGCCGCGAATCGGCGGATCGCGTCAATATCGAGGGGGGCGATCTCCCGCCCGTCGTACTCGTATCCGCCGCCGACAATGGCCACGGCGCCGATGACCGTTTCGTGCAGATCCTCGGGCCAAGCAGCGCCCGGCCGCACGGCCAGGGAGGACGGCGCGGCCAGCCGGAGCACCCCTACGGTATCGAGGTCGCGCCGCTGAATGATGGCATTGGCCGAGTGGGTGGTGCCGAGCATCGCCTTCGTTATGGAGGAGATATCGACGCCAACGATCACTTGCTCCAGGGCTGCGACGATGCCGTCGAACGGGTCGGGGGTCGTGGCCGTCTTGGTGGCGGCGATCACGCCACCGCTCTGATCCACGACGACAGCGTCGGTGTTCGTTCCACCTACATCGATACCGATTCGGAGCTTGATCATTCCGACCTACCTCCAAAAGGGACGTAGTCGATGTCGTAGCCGAAGGCTCGGGGACCGACCAAGTCGAGCATCCCGGGCTGGTGCCACTCCGGTGCACACGGCATTCCGATAACGTCGAGACGCTGACCGTAAGTGAGAGTCTCGGTGGTGATCGGCTCGGCCGTCTCGTGATCGATCATGCAGACCAGATCGGGCACTGTGATGATCGGCTCTCCATTCTCGAAAGCGATCAGGTTCTCGTTTTGGATCTCGACCTGCATCTGACGGCTGTGATCGTCGATATGCTCCAGCACCACGGTTCCCCGAGCGAATCCGCCTGTGGTGCGGCGATCGATGTCGATCACCTTGCCTGTGAACACTCTGACTCCTTCGGCGAATTCCAGGAAGTCCTCCAACGCACCTGTCTCACCCCGTTGGATGGCGGCCAGAAAACGCCCGAGATCCACACAATAGCTCATCGATCCCCGGATTCCATGGTCGGCAATCTGCTGTACCGTCAGCGGATAGCAGGAGATGGCATTGGCGAGGCCGAGGGCTACGACCGCACCTCGCGCCAGCGTCTCACCGATCTGGTTGGTGGTCGCCTCAAAAACGCACATGTTGCCCTTCTCGTCGGCGATCGTGAGCGGCGATGCCTGTAGCCCGGCAAGGGTGAACACCGTCATGTGGATTTCGGGGAAGGCGCGTCTCATCGAATCGGCGTCGATCACCGGCAACCCCATCTCCGCCGCGGTGGCGAGCGGGACAAGGGTGTTCATCCCGCCGACCTCGATCGGCATGAGTGCCACCGGCTCCTGTCCGAGGTAGGTGGCCAGTGCTTTCACTCCGGCGATGAACTCAGTGCCTGCCGGAATCTTCTCGAGGATCACCGTGGGTGCACCGATGATCGCCGTGGTCAGGACCAGGCCGTCCGGGGGAAGGTCGTTCGGCTCGACCACCTGGATCGGCCCAAAGTCCTGGATCGCCTGCTTCACCATGAGCTTGGCGATATAGGGATCGCCCCCTCCCCCTGTTCCCAACAACGTGGCACCGAGAGCCAAGTCGTCGATGTCCTCGTATGTCAGTGTTCTCATTGTTCTCCTCTAACACAGATTTCATGGGCTGCCAGGGCTCCGACGGGGCTCTTCGGCTTGGCTCCGGGGCGCAGGGCGAGGCGTACATCCTGTGTCGTCTCCGCGAGCGAACCAATCCCGTTCGTCGGCCCATCGACCGCCGTCCGCCGGTGAGTCAGAGAGTCACGCACGAAGAAAGTGGAAAGCGAAGTCGTTCTCTCATCCTCGATGGACTCGCCGCGCCGATCTGATCACTGAGGCCCACCGCCCGGCTCTAGGCGAGTTCAGGCGGGACGATCTTGTTGTTGTCGACGATCAGGTCGCCATCCAGGTACAGCCGCTTGTTGCGGCAGCAGATGTCGATATGGGCCTGCGTGTAGTTCGCCCCGCCTAAGGAATCGAACATGTTACGCCCAAGGGAGACCATGGTATTCCCATACATGGCCTCCGAGTCCATGCCCATGATGTGCCACAGAGCGCGGTGTTCGGCGCCCCACCCCGCGTGGGAGATCCGGAACGCGTCCGCCAGACGGCCCTCTGGGTCCCGTTCGTCCCCGTAGAACTCGAGTCGCTCGCGAAGCATGTCCGCATCCATGCCGCCTTCGATCTTGGTGAGGCGCCCCCCCTCCAGCGTGAGTTTGACCTGCGACTGGCAGCGGATCTGGAGCCCGAGGATGATATCGCCCGGGTTAATCATGTAGACGCCCTCGGCCTGGTCCTCATTGGGCGCGCAGGTCACCAAGCCCGAAGGCCAGTGATCCCAACGCCCCGGCACGCCGGAGACTCCACAACCGTAGGCGCCTTTGCGCCCCGCCTTATTCATCGTGAAGTCGGTTCCGTGGTCATCCGTCACCCGGATCTCGTTCGCCACTTCTATGCGTTTGGCCCCTGTCGAAGTCCGCCTGATGACGTCCTCATCGGGAAACATCCGTCGTAGAGTCTCTATGGGTTGCTGCACCATCAGCGTTCGTGTGCCCGAGCGCACGGCGGCGTTGTGAGCCTCCGCGTACAGCGGGATCGCCCCATACACGACATCGGCCCCCATGAAGGCCTCGAGGAGCATGTCGCTATCCTCCGCTCCAGACAGCGCAACCAGCGAAAACGCGTTGGCCCCCAGAGACTTCGCGGCTGCCAGCGACGCCGTGATGTATTCCGGTCGGGCGTAGCCCTCATTCGAGTAGAACAGGAAGGTTTCCCCTTCCCGGACGTTGCAGAGGCGCATATGCCTCGCGAAGAGGTCGACGATGTCCGCCGACTGCGGTGTTTGCGGCTCCGGATCCACCTCGGTCACAATAACGTTCTCGGCAAGCAGTGCGGTCGGAAGCGTCGAGGCCGCCAACGTCTGGACTGATACACTTTTGCAGAAATCTCGTCGCTTCATCTTTCGTGCCCTCGTTTTCGATCTCGGAAACAGTCAGCATCAGAGCATATTATCGGTCACACACACAAAGGACCAATCGACTCCCTCCGCGGCCGGCGTTCCGGTCATATGGAGACACTCGTGCCGGACCATCTCACGAATACGATCGTAGTGATCGCAACCGGCACGCGAAGATCGTTTCAGGCGTCAAGGCAAGGACGTGGGTGGACACGACCCGGGTGAACAGGCACCCACATGAGACCCCCGGCGGCCCGCGTCAAAGGAGTTGCGAATCGGCCCCGTCAAGGGGAAGTTCACGTTCTTCTCACAATCAATCCGGGATGATCGTGGCATGGGCGTAGACAAGCGTTACGACGGGTATCGGTCCTTTCAATACTTGACGGCCGGGAAGGACTACCGGGTCTTCGAACTGTGTCCCGAGCCGGATCGAGTGGAGCCGTTTCGCGTCCCGCTCGATGCGGATAAAGAGGCCCGTGTGGGTGCCCTCCTCGAAGAGACGATCATGATCTCCCTCCACGAGCACCTCGGGCTCTTTCCGGCCGACGTCTACGAGACCCCCACCTACGTGAAGGAAGGCCGTATGGCAACGGCCTTCGAGACCCTCGCCGTGTCCTGCTGGGACGCGGTGTTCGACAACCTGCTGGACGGTGTCGGTTCCATCCACTCACGGAACGGATGGCAGTGGGAGGACACCATCCATGATCTGGGGATGCGCCTCTGCGACCTGGCACACCAGGACATGCTCGTCCACTGCACCCGGGTGGATCAGATCGAGACCGCACACGCCGAGGGTCGAATCGCATGGATCGCGTCCCTCGAGGGCGCGGCGATGATCGAGAACGACCTGGACCGGATCGACATCCTGTACGGCCTCGGGGTGCGCGCGCTTGGGATCGCCTACAGCGAGGCAAATGCTCTGGGTTCAGGCCTCAAGGAGCCCAGGGACGGGGGCCTCACGGTCTTCGGTCGCAAGGCCGTGGAGCGCATGAACAAGCTGGGTATGCTCGTCGACTGCTCCCACTGTGGGGATCAGACCAGCCTCGACACCATCGAAGTGAGCGAGAAGCCCATCATGCTCAGCCACATCGGCGCCCGCGCCCTCTGGGAGTCGAATCGCCTCGCGCCGGACGAGGTTCTGGAGGCGTGCGCTGCCAAGGGAGGTATCATCGGTATCGAGGCGGCCCCGCACACGACCATCACATACGACCGGCGGGTCCACGACATCGACGCCTTCATGGAGCACTTCGAATACATCAAGGGCTTGGTCGGAATCGATCACGTGGGCTTCGGGCCAGATTCCCTGTACGGAGATCACGTGGGCCTCCACAACGCCTATACCAAGAGTCTCTCTCTCGAGGAGTCGAGGGCGGCGAACAAGAACGCGGCCGAGCCCTCGCAGGCGTACGACAAGGTGGAGTACGTGAAGGGGCTCGAGAACCCGACGGAGGGATCGTTCAACCTCGTCCGTTGGCTGGTGAAGCACGGCTACGGCGACGATGACATCGCCAAGGTGATGGGCGGCAACGCTCTCAGGCTCCTGCGGGAAGTCTGGGCATCTTGAGGCTCTCCTCGCCCTACCTCGGGGCTCTCCCCGTCCTCCTCATGGTACTCCTCGTGTCGGCGCCGAGTCTCTCTAGCCAGGAGCACCTCGTGGACGCCCGGGCCAGCCTGGACTGGGCCGGCGCCGACGTCGTCCGAGTTTCCATCCGTTACAGGGTGCAGCCGGTGGACGGCCTGTCGGAGGTCCCGCTCGCCGGGCTTTTGTTCGGAGGATCGGAGCTGTCGGGAGTACGCGTGGTGGTCGCCGACTTGGCGCGAACGATCGAGCTCTCCCGCTCCCCAGTCGGGAGAGTGACGGGCTCGATCCCGCTTTCGCGTTTCCCGGCCACGGATGAACCGATCTCCCTGGAGCTGCTCTACGACGTAATTCAGGCAGGGAGCCATGCCGATGGCGTATGGAGATGGCGAATCCCCATACTGGCCGTGATGTGGCCTCCTTTGTTTGCGCGCCCGACGACGTTTACCCTCGAGGCGCTGATTCCCGCGGAGTACTCGCTCCTGGAATCCTTTCCGACGAATCTGCGAGACGCGGGTGAGGACGGGGCACGGAGACGATATGTGACGGAGGCGCCAGTCGTCCCGGCCCTGGTCAGCCTCAGGGTCGCAGAAGGGAAAGGACGGATGACGGCCGCCGGCTTTCTCAACGTCGCAGTTCCGATCCTCCTCTTCGGGAGCATGTCCATCCTCGGCTGGCGTTATCTGAAAGAGGGGGAGTAGTGGCCGACGCCGGATTCGTCTTCTGGGGTCTCTTTCTCATCTCCGGCATCATTGTGGTTCTGTATCTGATGTGGATGTACTGGGTGGAGCGATGAGCGGGCAACTCCTCATCTTCTGCCTCTACTTCCTGGTGGTCTTCGCCATCGGTTGGATCAGCTACAGGCGAACCCGCAGCGAGGAGGACTACTGGATCGCGGGAGGGAACCTGGGATGGGCCCTGGGCGGCTCCACCATCGCGGCTACCCACACGAGCGCCGGAACCTTCGTAGGTACGATCGGCGTCATGTACACGACGGGCTGGTCCTTCGGCTGGATCGTCCTCTCACTGCCGCTGGCGTACTGGTTCATGGCAGCGGTGCTGGCTCCACGCTTCACACGCGTGCGCGAACTCACGCTGCCGGCCTTCATCGGGACTCGCTACTACAGCAACAAGGTCCGGGCCCTGGCCGCCGTCATTATCCTGGTAGCCTCGGTCGTCTACATCCAGGCGCAGATCGTCGCTGGAGGGCTGATCGCCTCCACGGTTTTCGGGATTCCCCCCAAGGCCGGCATGATAGGATTCACGGTGGTGCTTTTGGCCTATACGGCCCTCGGTGGGATGCTGGCCGTGGTGTACACGGATTTCCTTCAGCTCTTCATCATGGTGGCGGGCGTTGTAATCACCCTTCCGCTGGCCGTCCACCACGTGGGCGGGATGGAGGCGCTCTTCACCTACGTGCAGGAGGTGAATCCCAACACCTTCACTTGGGAGGGCCTGCCCCCGACCCTGCTCTTCACCATGGGCTTGGCATTCCTGTTGGGGTCGATCTCGTCTCCGGCGCAACTCGTCCGGCTCTACGCTATGCGCGACATGAAGACCGTGCGCCGCGGCATCCTCCTGGCCATCATCGCCATTACGTTCGTGAACCTGATGGTCTTCATGATCTCCCTTGTGGCCGTGGTCCTGTATCCGGCCCTCCCCACGGGGGACCTGGCCATGCCCATGATCGCCCGCACGGTCCTGCCGCCCTTGATCGGAGGGATCATGCTCGCGGCCATCACGTCGGCGATGATGTCCACGGTGGATTCCCTCCTGATCGTCGCCGCATCCGCTCTCTCGCAGGACATCTACAAGACGCTCATCAACCCAGATCTGGGCGACAAAGGTAGGAAGATCGTGGACCGGATCGGCGTGGTCGTGGTGGGGTCCACACCCGTCCTCCTGCTTCTCGCCGGAGTCGGTGAGGGCGAACTGGTCCAGTTCATCGTCCTCCTCTTCACGGCTCTCATGGCTTCCAGCTTCTTCGTGCCCGTCTTCCTGGGGATCTACTGGCGTCGAGCAACCCGCGAGGGCGCGGCCGCTGCCATGTTCGGAGGCGTTACCGTTACGTTCGTGTGGGAGGTCTTCGGGTCCGCGGCCATAGACCCCGTCCTTCCGGGCTTCCTGGCGTCAGCGGCGCTGATGGTGGGTGTGAGCCTCGTAACGCCGCCCCCGCCCGAGGCGGCCACGGCGCCCTATTTCCCCACTGCCGGGGCGTAACGCCCGTGACGATCCTGGTCTCTCCTCGTCTCGTAGTCGCAGTCGTCCCTGACCCACCGAATGGGCGCTTGACGCGCTCTGGGCGGACGGATCACTTTGCTTGATCGACGGCCATACAACGGGGAGAATGCCGTGTTCATGATGAGACGTGTCGAGCGGACGACGAAGGCGACCTTTACAGCAGGGCTCGTCCTGATGCTTCCGGGGCTCCTGAACGGACAGGAGCCGCTCACGCTCGAGAGCATGAACCAGAACGTCGACATCGGATCCGTTGAGTTCTCACCGACCGCGGCGGAGATCGCCCTGATCTCGAACCGGTCGGGCACCTCGAAAATCTGGCTCATGGATGCCGACGGTTCGAACGCGCGTATCCTCCTCGACGACAGCGGGAGCGAAACATCTCCGGCCTGGTCTCGGGACGGGCGACGGATCGCCTTCCTCAGATCCGAGGGCGGGAAACAGGACATCTGGACCGTAGATCGCCAAGGTGGAGACCTGCATCGCATTACGAATGACCCCGAGGGAGAGCGGGCCCTCACCTGGGGACCGTCCGGGAGGCGTATCGCCTTCCTCTCGGATCGGGCGGGGCATCAGGACGTGTTCGCGGTAGACGTCGAGTCGGGGGCCGTGGAGCAGCTCACCTTCGAGACGAACCCGTGGGACGAGTTCCGCTGGGCGCCGGCCTGGTCCCCCGACGGGCGCTCCATCGTGTTCGTGAGCAACCGCAGCGAGGAGTGGGCAGACGACCTGTGGCTCGTGGACGTCGGGACCGCCGAGACCCGGAAGCTCACGGCGAATATCCACGTCATGAGCACACCTGTTTGGTCTCCGGACGGACGGTCCATCGCCTTCAACGGTATGAACCAATCCGAGTTCTGGTATGGTGACCAGAGCGACATCTACGTTGTGGACGCCCCGAGCCGCGAGGTGAGAAGGCTGGAGATGAACACCTACGTGAGCGACGGCAACGGCGGTGTCCACATGGCGTGGTCGCCGGACAGCCAGTCGATCTTCTTTCGCTACGAGTGGGAGGGAGACGCCAATCTCTGGCGAGTCGGAGTCGAAGGGGGCGTGGCCACCAAGCTCACGTACGAGGAGGGGTCGTTCCGGAACTTCTCGGTCAGCGGCGACGGAGCCTCAATCGCGTACGTCCGCTCCACGCCGGTACGGGGTGGAGAGGTCCATCGACTGGATTTGAAGGGAGGTGCACCGGTTCAACTCACCGATTGGTTCCGACCGTATTCAGGCGTGAAGGCGCCCGAGAAAATCGCCTTCCGTGCCAAAGACGGGAAGTACATCCTCGGGTATCTGTACCTCCCGAGCGACTTCGACCCGACCGCTCAGTATCCCGCGCTCGTTCAAGTTCACGGGGGTGGGAACAACGCGTACGGTCACGGCTTCAACGCCCTTGAGCAGTTCTTGGCCCAGCAGGGCTTTGTCATCCTCGCGATCGAGTACCGGGGAAGCGCGGGCCATGGACGTGAATTCCAGGATCTAGGAGAGGGTGAGTGGGCCGCGGGCCAGGGCTGGGACGCGGTGGCTGCGGCCGAGTATCTCGGCAATCTCGGCTACACCAATGGCAAAGTAGGCATCTATGGAGGCAGCTACGGCGGGATCATGACTCTGGCTGGGCTCACGCGTGACTCGGACCCATTCGACGCCGCAGCCCCACTCTACGGAATCTACGACTGGGAGGGCGCGTACGAGCACGGGGACCGCTTGATGAAATTCTGGGTGGTCGAGGGGCACTTCGGGTTCAAGCCGAGCGAGAACCCCGATCTCTTCGAGTACACGGCTTCGATGCGGCACCTTGATCGAGTGCGGACCGACATCCCGTTCCTGATCATGCACGGAGAGCTGGACCGGAGGGCGCCGTTCATACAGTCGGTAGAACTGGCCGACGCCCTCCGAGCGAGAGGCAACCCGGTGGAGTTTCACTCGTATCCTGACGAAGGCCACGGATTCCGTCTCCCGAAGAACCGAGTGCACGCGTACGGACGATTACTCGCGTTCTTCCAGCAGCACCTCGCCACACCGATCTCTCAGGAGGACCGGTGATGGCCCGGTGCCGGCGTCCCGACGACGCGCCGAGTCCCCGCCGAGGGGTGGCCTTGGCGACCTGTCTGTCCTTCCTGCTCGCACTTCCCACGCTCGCGTCAGCCCAGGAAGGCGCCCTTCCCCTGACGCTCGAGAATATCAACCGCCGAAGCGCCGGTGCGTCGGCGGTCAGCGTCTCACCGAACGGCGAGTGGATCGCGATCACGGGCCAAGGGCCCTCGGGGAGCGGTGTCTACCTCTTGAACGGAAGAGACGGCAGCGCGGAGCCGGAGCTCTGGATCGAAGCCGGATCGCTCCACTGGGCTTCAGACTCCCGATCGGTGGTCTTCGCACGCGGTGGGGAGGTCTGGACCGCTCGGGTGCCCTCGGGTGCGCCCAGGCAGATGACGTCGGGCGTGGGAGATGCCAGAGAGCCCGTGTTCTCGCCGGAGGGCACTGCCATCGCCTTCTACTCCGGCACCAGTGGCGCCCAAGACATTTGGATCGTCCCCGCGGACGGCAGCGGGTCCCCGAGACGCCTGACAACGGACGCGGCTGCAGACGACGATCCCCGCTTCACCCCGTCGTGGTCGCCGGACGGCACCACGATCGCCTACGTCTCGAACCGCGCCGACTACTGGGCGGACGACGTCTGGCTCGTCGAGGTGGTGACGGGCACAGCCCGACAGCTCTCTCATTCACTCATGGCCTCGTCCACGCCGGTCTGGTCTCCCGACGGGAGCCGTATCGCCGTTTTCGGGACGGCGAAGGACGAGTATTGGTACCAGGACCTGGCGTACATCTACCTTCTCGATCCCGTCAGCGGTCGAGAAGAGATCGTGGACATGCAGGTCTACGCTACAGACGCGACGATGCGCAACCGACCCATTTGGTCGGGCGACGGGACGAGCATCTACTTCCCCTATCAGGAGCGCGGCAGCTACGATCTCTGGGCTGTGCCGTCCACGGGCGGGGTGGCCACTCGGGTCAGCAACGTAGGAGGCGCGCTCCGTTCCTTCGAGGCTACCGTGGCCGCGGACGACTTCGTCTTTCTCCGGTCCACCCACACGGAGGGCTACGATGCCTATCGCCTTTCTGCCGGCGGCGGGACGGCTGGCCGCTTGAGCCACTTCGCGACGCAGTGGCAAAGCGTCGAGGCGCCCCTCGAGGTGTCCTTTCGAAGCTTCGACGGCCTCTACATGCAGGGATTCCTCTACCTCCCTCCGGACGTCCCCGACAACCGCGCCTGCCCGGCGCTCGTGCAGGTCCACGGAGGCGGCACGAACTCCTACTTGCAGGGCCAAAGTCTCGTCGAACAGTACCTGGCCTCAAAAGGATTCGTGGTCCTGGCCATCAACTACCGGGGTGGATCCGGATTCGGACGTGCCTTCCAGGATCTGGCCGTGGAGGATTGGCTGAACGCGCAGGCTCTGGACGCAGGAGCGGCCGGGGACTTTCTACGGAACCTGCCCTTCACCACGGACAAGGTCGGGATCTACGGGGGTAGCTACGGAGGAAGCATGTCCATGGCGGCCATCACGCGCACACCGGACAAGTTCGACGCGGCCGTCGCAATGAGGGGCGCCTATTCCAAGACCGAGACGTTCGAGCAGACCGACCGCCTCGGAAAGATTTTTTCAATCACGGGGCACGGCGGTCTCCCCGAAGACCGGCCGGAAATCTACTCCAAGAGCAATACGATCGAGCGTATAGCCGACATAACGGCCCCGGTCCTCCTGATGCATGGCGAAGAGGATCGACGCGTCCCGTTCCAGCATTTCGAGTTGGCCGTGGAGGCGCTGAAGCGGTACGACAAGGAGTTCGAAACCAAGAACTATCCCGGAGAGGGACATGGGTTCAGCAATCCAGGGAACCGCATCGACATGTACCGGCGGCTAGAGGATTTCTTCACGCGGCATCTCGGCGCCTGCGAACCCCGTTAGCTCGGTTCTTCAGGCCACCCGGGCCTCTTCGATGCGCCGTCGGGGCAGCGTGTCCGCCGCCTCACTAGTGGGTGTCCCGTCGGCCCTTGCCTGTCGAAAGACGCGCAGCAGCGTCTCGTAGATCTCCCCTGCCTTCTCCCGGCCTTTCTCAGGAGTCCAGCCATACAGCTCCCCGTACACGCTGTAGAGCCCGCCGGCGTTGATCACGTAGTCGGGGGCGTAGAGGATCCCCCGGTCGGAGAGGGCCTGGCCGTGGCGCGCCTCAGCCAATTGGTTGTTCGCGGCCCCGGCGATGATATCCACGGCGAGTACCCCGAGCGTGTCGTCGTTGATCACGGCCCCCAAGGCGCACGGGGCGAAGATGTCGGCTTCGACGGCATAGATCTCGTCGCTCGTCACGGCATCCACACCAAAGTCGTTCACAACCCTCTGAACGCGGTCTTCGTCGACGTCGGCAACGGTGATACGGGCCCCATCCGCCACGAGGAGCTCGCACAGTTGGTACCCGACGTGGCCGACGCCCTGCACGGCCACCCGCTTTCCCGCGAGCGAGTCATCGCCATATCGGAAGGCGGCGCAAGCCCTCATTCCGATATGGACCCCGAGAGCCGTGATCGGCGAGGGATCGCCCGAAGCGCCCCGGACCCCCACTACCGAAGTTGTCTCCAGGCGGACGTACTCCATATCGTCGACGGAAGTCCCGACGTCTTCAGCCGTGATGTAGCGGCCCTTGAGTGAGTCGACAGCCCGCCCATGGGCACGGAGAATCCGCTCCCGCTCATGCGTCCGGTTATCACCGATGATGACCGACTTCCCTCCGCCCAGGTCAAGGCCGGCCATCGAGGCCTTGTATGTCATCCCTCGAGAGAGACGGCGTACGTCGGTGATGGCCTCGGCCTCCGACGCGTATTTCCAGAAACGGGTCCCGCCCAAGGCCGGTCCCAGGGTGGTATCGTGGATCGCGATTATCCCCCGGTATCCCATGCGCGGCTCACTCCAAAAAACGAACTGTTCGTGTCCTCGCTTCCCCATATCATCGAAGATTCCCACCCGGTCACCCTCTCGTTCGCGAGTCCTAACTACGGCGAGGTTCCTGCTCTACGGTTGCAGGCGCCTACGATCCTCGCGACGGGAGTTCGTCCCCGCCTCGTCCACCTGGGGATCGCCGTTCTCGTCCATCGTGATAACCACTCCGTAGTACTCCTCGGCCTGCTCCGGCGTCAGGATCTCATTCAGCACCTCCTCGCGCACGCGGCCGAGGTCCCGATCCAGTGGATTTCCGAAGCCTCCGCCACCCGCGGAACGGCAACTCAGCACATCGCCCTCCTCGAACGGCCCGTAGAACGACACCCGCTCCGTGAGGATCGTCTCCCTTTCGGTATCCGGTCGCACCCAGAGCCGGTTGATGCCACCCTCGTGTCCGCCCTCAAGTCCGTGGGACCGGCAGACCGTCTGCTCGTTCGCGATCTGGATCGAGACGTTGCCGGTCAGGAACTGGTAGTCACGCATCGTTCCGAGTCCACCGCGGAACTTCCCGATCCCGTACTCCTCCGTGTGGAGGGCGTATCGCAGGAAGCGGATAGGGTATCGGGACTCCGCCACCTCGATCGGGGTGTTGGGGGCGTCTCCGTCTCCGTGGAAGATCAGGCCGTCCGCTCCGTCGTCGAAGGAGAAGGCGCCCCCCCCACCGTCCACGGGATCGATGTAGATGAACGGCTTGCCGTAGCGAGGATCGATTCGGAAGAACCACGCGCCGAACAGCATGTACTCCCCCGCAACCGTCCGATGGGGCACGGCTTCGGAAAGAGACTCCGTGACGAGATCGATGATCATCAACGCGGCGTAGCCGTACGAGTCACACGGGGCGGGGTGTGAGGGGTTCGTGATCGTGTGCTCCGGAGAGATCACCTTCAGGGGGCGGCTGTGCCCCTCGTTGGCCGGTTCGTGGGGAACCGTGGCCGACTTGAACGCGATCTCCGCGGCGGCCCGAGCGCCCGTGAGTGGGATGTTGATGGGCCCGACGGCCGTCTCGTCCGTGCCCGCGAAGTCGATCGTGGCCCCGTCTCCCTCGATGCGAACCGTCACCTTCAGCTTCCGGGTCTTGTCCGTGACGATGCCGTCGTGGTCCATGCACGTCTCCGCGCTCCACTCCCCGTCGGGCATGTCCCGAATCAGCTTTCGCATGAGCGCTTCCGATTGGTCGAAGACCAACTCCATGCCCTCTCGAACGGTCTTCGCCCGGTACTTCTCGCAGAGCGCCACGTAGCGGTTGACTCCGGTCTTGCACGCCGCGATCTGGGCACCCAGATCGCCCCTCACCAGGTCGGGAAAGCGCGTGTTCGCCATGATGTACTCCATCATGGTCTCGTTCAGCTGCCCCGCGTCGTAGAGCTTCAGATGAGGAAAGATCATCCCCTCCTGGAACACGTCGTTGGAATCGGGACACCACCCACCCGGCGTCTTTCCGCCGACGTCCGCCCAGTGGGCGGTATTCGCCGAGAACGCCTGAAGCTCTCCGTCGAAGAAGATGGGCGTGTAGATGGACGTGTCGGAGATGTGCGTGCCCGTGCTGTACGGATCGTTGGCAATGAGCACATCGCCCGGCTCGAATCCGTCGGCGCCGAACTTCTTGACGCCGTTCTGGATGGTCAGAGAGAGGCAAGGCAGGAAGAGCGGCAGCGACGACCCCTGCGCCAGCATCTCACCCTTGTCGCTCAGAAGGGCCACCGCGAAGTCTTGGACCTCGTAGATGAGCGGGTTGAAGGCCGTCTTCACCAGGGCGATGCGCATCTCCTCCGCGGCCGCAACCAGCCCGCTGCGTATGACCTGAGAGGTGATCGGGTCGACACGCGTTTGGTCTGGAGTCGTCATGACGCACTCTCCTGCGTGATGATCAGATTGCCGTAGGCGTCCACGAGCAGACGCTGGCCCGGGTGCACGATGGCCGTGGTGTTCCACTCCTCGATGATGGCCGGTCCGGGGAATCCGTCGCCCGCGCCGAGTTTGTCGCGTTCGTAGACGGGACAATCCACCTCGCCTCCCGCATCCCTGAAGTAGACGGGCCTGCTCGCCTGGAGTGCCGCGCTCCCGTCCCCCGATCCTGAAGAGATCTTCGAGACGGCCGGCTTGCTGGACTCCACGACCGCCGACAAATGCATGTTCACTAGCTCCGTGGGCGTTCCGGGCGATGCGTGAGCGTAGGCTCGTTCGTGCAGCTGGTCGAAGAGGCTCTGAAGGAGCGGCATGCCTTGTTCTGTCAACTCGTCTACGGAGGGTAGCGGTACCTTCACAGTGTGCTCCTGTCCCTCGTATCGCATGTCGACCACACGGATGAAGCGCGCGCCCTCCGTGGGAAGGCCACTGTTGGCGAGTTTCGCGACGCCGACCTCCGAAAGCTCGGCGAACATGGCGAGTAGCTGCTCTGCGGAGAGATCCGCCGTCGGCACCACCGAAGTCCGCACCACGTCCTCCCGGAAGTCGGAATTCAGGATGCCCCAGGCCGAGAACACGGCCGGGTTCATGGGTATGATGGCCTTTCCGATCTCCATCTCCTTTGCCAGGGATCCAGCGAACAGGCCCCCGCCACCCCCGTAGCTTAGCATCGTGAAGTCGCGAGGGTCATGGCCTCGCTCGATGGTGACGCGCCGGATGGCATGAATCATGTTGGTGTCGGCCAGGTGGGTAATCCCGTAGGCGGCATCCTCGAGAGACAGGTTCAGGGGATCGGCAATCTTCTCCTGGATCGCCTTCCTCGCCCCCGCCATGTCCATCTTGATCCGCTGACCCAGGAAGTTCTCCGAGTTGATGCGGCCGAGGACGAGATGTGCGTCGGTGACCGTGGGCTCCGTTCCACCCTTTCCGAAGCATACCGGCCCTGGATCCACCTCGGCGCTCAAGGGCCCGACACGAAAGGCCCCCGAATCGTCGAGCCAGGCGATGCTACCCCCTCCGGCGCCCACGGACGTGATGTCGATGGTGGGCTGGAGAACCGGACGCCCATTCACATAGGTCTCGGACTTCTCGAAGGGGCGACCGTCCATGATGAGGGCCACATCGAAGCTGGTGCCTCCGACGTCCGTAGCGATCAGGTTGGGCTCCCCGATCTGGCTACCTAGCCCCACGGCCCCGATCACACCGCCGGCCGGGCCCGACTCGAGGGTACGGATGGGCATTCTGCGGGCCTCCTCAGAGCTGGTCAGCCCCCCCGTGGACTGGATGACGTTGAGACTACCCTTGAATCCCAGTTCGGTAAGCCGTTCCTCGAGCTCGGTGAGGTACGCGGCGACAGGCGGCATGACGTAGCTGTTGAGCGCGACCGTCGAGGTGCGCTCGAACTCGCGGAACTCGCCGGTGATGTCCGAGGAAATCGAGACGTAGGCCTCCGGAAAGACCTCGTTCGCGATCCTTCGCACCGCTCGCTCGTGGTCCGGGTTGGCATACGAGTGCAGAAAGCACACGCCGATCCCCTTCACGCCGCGAGCCTTGAGCTGCTCGACCACCCGACCAGTGGCGTCCTCGTCGAGAGCCGTGATCACTTCGCCTCGGTGGTCGAGCCGTTCCGGAACCTCGTATCGGAGGTAGCGAGGTATGAGGGGCGGCGGCGGCTTGTACAGCAGGTTGTAGACTTCCGGGCGGTTCCCGCGGCCGAGGCTCAGGACGTCGCGAAAGCCCTGCGTCGTAATCAGACCTACCTTGCTGCCGACTTCCTGGAGGATGGTGTTGATGACCACGGTGGAGCCATGGATGACCATCTCGAGCGCACCGATGTCCACCTCCAGCCGACCGACGCCTTCGAAGATGCGCTCGGTCAGTTCCCCTTTGAGGGACGGTTCCTTTTCGAGCGTGACCGCTCCGGTGGCTTCGTCCAACAAGACAAAGTCGATGAACGTGCCTCCGACGTCGATGGCAAGACGTTGTCCCGGCATGAAACGAGTCTCCTCCCCAGTGTATGTGTCCGTTCAGAACGACCAGAGCTTGGTCAGCTTAGCCGTGAACTGACGGTCGAGAACGGTGTCCTCCCCCACATCACGCCGCTCGGTGTAGACCAGAAAGAGGTCGCTCAGCGGTGAATGGATGAAGTCGAGCCGAAGGTTCATGATCATCTCGTCGGTGGCCCCGTTGTACTGCACGAGCCCACTGCCGAAGAGGTTGTTGGAATAGGCGTATTCCACCCGTCCGCGGTAAACCTCCGCGGTGAACGGGTCGCCGCCAAGGTCGATGCGATTGTATTGGGCATTGAGATCGAAGGAAATGTGGTAATTCGGCTTCCACTGTCCTCCGAGTTGAGCGGACCGCCGAGTGCCTCCAAAGTAGCCTCCGCTGCTCAGCCTCATTCCCGCGGAGACCACACGTCCGGTGCTTGACTGGAAGTCGGCGCTGACCTCTTTGAAGTCATAGGAACCCACGCCAACCTCCTGCTCCCCAAGGACTCGGAAGGGCTCGAAGAGTTGCTCGAACCGATCGCTGTACTCAAGGGTCAGGCGACTTCCGTCCAGCATGGTCGTGATGAGCCCCGCCGTTCCTGTCCGGGTCTCCAGGACCGACTCGAGATTGGTGATGTAGTCCACTTCGACGAACGGATTCAACTCGTTCAGAAGGCCCGACGCCCGTTGGTGATGGACCCCTACCGTCGCGTAGCTGTGGCGGATGCCCCGCCGGCGGACGAATCCCATCTCCGGGTTGAACGCGTCTCCCATCTCTCGAAACATGATCGATGTGTTCCAGAACCGGTCCCTGAACGCGACGGAGATGCGGGCCGCACGATTGTTTCCGCCATCCCCCCCGTCCCGAGTGCCGGCGAGATAGGACTGCACCACCATCTTGCCGAACAGACGCGCATACAGGTCGGCTCCGAAGCTCCGGTTGAATCCACCTCCCGGCGCGTCGTCCGTGACCTCACGGTTCAGCAATATGCCCCCAAGCTGCACGCTCCCGAAGACGGTCCGCCGAAGCCGGACGGCGGTGAAGTTCTCGGCCGGCAGGTCCTCGGCGCCCCTGGTCTGCATGTTGAGGATCCCCACACCCCAATCCCCCACGCGCCCGGTGAGACGTCCGCCTCCCAAGACCGGCACCGGGCGGCCGCCCTCGAGCCCGATCCGTCGGGAGTGGAACAGCTTGAAATCCTGGAGCGAAGCGCCCAGCCTGTAGCCCCTCTCCGGAACGTCGCCGAAGTCGAAGAGGCCGGAGTTCTCCACGAAGAACTCTCGCTTCTCCGGAAAGAAGAGTGAGAACCGAGTAAGGTTCACCTGCTCCTCGTCCACCTCGACCTGTGAGAAGTCGGTGAGGTAGGTAAGATCGAGGGTGAGGCGTCGACTGACACCGTACTTCACGTCTAATCCGGCGTCCACGTCCGTGACCCCCTCTCCGCCCGTCAGGACTTCCCCCGAGGCTCGTTCCGAGAGGATGTACGGCTTGACCATCAGGTTCAGACCGCTGCGCATCCCCGATAGGCCCGTGAGCGTCCCAGCCTCGGTCATCCGGTTGAGACTGAATCGGCGGTCCATAGGGGCCCAAAAGCTGTCTTCGTTCCTCCGCCGGATCCGGCGGAGAAAGTTGAGCCCCCACGGCTGGTCCGTGGTGGCGTCGAATCGGAGTGTCGTGAAGGGTATGGCGACCTCCACCGTCCACCCTTCCTCATGCACGCGGACCGCCCGGTTCACCACCCCTTCCCACGAGAAGTTGATGTCTCGTCCGTTGTCGAATGCTTGGAGGTCGGCGAAGCCCCCTCGGGGATTGATGCCGAAAAGGAATCCGTTCCGGCGATCGAGGTAGGTGTCGAGAGCGATCCCGAAGACGTCTCCTTCTCCCGTCGGGAAGTCGCGCCTCAGAGAGTATACGGTGATGTCACGGGGATCTCTCTCGTAGAGGACCGCCCCTATATACAGATTCTGGTCGTCGTAAAGGACCCGTACGACGGTCCGCTCGCTGGCCGGATATCCGGTGTTCGGCTTGGATTGGACGAAGTCCGTGACGGGCTCCGCCTCGGCCCAAACGGGCTCGTCGAGCACACCATCCACCGAAACAAGGCCCGTCACGCGAAGAGCACGCATGGAGGGCCGTGGCACGGTCTCCGGATCGACGCGCTCTCCTAGAACTGTCCCACGGTTGGGAGGGGCACGGACCTGGACGGCTAGAGCCCTAGATGGGAGCGCGCACAGGGCCCAAAGAAGGAGAAGAACCGCTACTCCCGGGCCGACTCTCCGTGTCGCCGCCTTCACCGGTGTGGACTCCCGACCGCTGCCTCGCGGTATCGCAGTACGCTACGGATCCTCGTCAAAGACGCCCGCGTGACTCAACTGTCACGGGGTAGTGGTGAGCGATGAACCCTGTCCGCCCTCCTTGTAGACGACGCCGTCCTTCATTACGAAATCGATATCTTCGAGCAACTCGATGTTCTCGAGCGGGTCTCCACGGACGGCTACGAAGTCCGCGACCTTGCCGGCCTCCACGCTCCCGAGGTCGAACTCTCGATTCAGGGCAAGCGAGGCCTCGCGGGTCGCGGCGAGAATCGCCTCTATCGGAGTCAGGCCGGCGTCCACCAACAGGCCGAACTCTCCGGCGTTTTCTCCGTGGGGGTAGACGCCGGCGTCGGTCCCGAAAGCGATCTTCACACCTCCCCGGATCGCGAGTTGGATGGACTCCCTGAAGTACGGATAGATCTCGAGCGCCTTTTGGCCCGGCAGCCCGGTGAGCGTACCATTCCTCGCCCTACTCAAGACGTTCTCGAAGGCCATCATGGTAGGCACCATGTATGTCCCGTGTTCTCTGAAGAGCCGGATCGACTCGTCGTCAAGCATCGAACCGTGCTCGATGGAGGTGACACCGGCCCGTATAGCCGCCTTGATTCCCTCCACACCGTGCGCATGCGCCGCCACGGTGCGATCGGCCAGCTTCGCCGTCTGCACGATCGAGGCCATTTCAGCCTCGGTATACTGCTGGACACCTACGGCGTCCCCCTCGGAGAGCACTCCCCCAGTCGCACAGAACTTGATGACCTCCGCACCGTACTTGATTTGGTAGTTGACCGCTTCGCGCACCCTATCGACACCCTGGGCGATGCCGGCCTCTATGCCCGGCTCAGAGAAGATGTCAGGCCGGTAGCCGTTGCTGTCGCAATGTCCCCCGGTGATCCCGAGCGAATGCCCGGCCGTGTACATCCGGGGACCTTGAACGATGCCGTCACGGATCGCGTCACGCAGCGCCACATCGGCCCATTGGTCACCGCCCACGTTGCGCACCGTCGTGAACCCGGCCTGAAGCGTGGTCCGAGCATTCATGACGCCCACGATCGCCGAGTACCCAGGGAATTGATGCAGCCGCCGGTCTCGTCCGCCACCCCCGGGATCACTGGTGAGGTGGGTGTGCAGGTCGATGAAGCCGGGCATCACCGTGTGGCCCGACAGGTCGATGCGCGTGGCGCCCGACGGGACGGAGACATTTCGACCGACGGCCTCGATGCGAGTCCCACGGACCAGGATGGTAACATTCTCCTGGACGCTGCCATCCACGCCGTCGATGAGGCGTCCGGCGTGGATCGCGATCACGTCCGTGCTGTCGGGCAGCGTGAGTCTCTGAGCGCCGAGCGCATCGGGAGCCGCAGCCCACATCGCCGCCGTCACGAATATGACCGCCGCCGTGAGAAGTCCCAAGCCTCCGCGACCGGCGCACCGCCCCCTCCTCCGACTGTTCCTGTCCATCAACTCGTGCATCGGTGCCTCTCTCTCTAGTGCTAAACCGAAGTGCGAGCGCCACGACTCCGGCGAACAGACCTTCCAGCCGGAGCCATGGTGCCCGGATAGACTACAGTCCTCCCGCGTCGCCGTCGGAGATGGGTCGGGACGAGTCGATGTCTGGTCCCTTGTACTCGACGCCGCCCTTGATCACATGGATCACGTTGTTCTGCTGCAGAGCGCTCATGTCCTTCAGGGGATCACCGTTGACGATGATGATGTCGGCCAGCTTACCTGGCTCGAGAGAGCCAAAATCGTTGAACTTCCTGTAAAGCAGCGCTGGGTATTTGGTCGCCATGCTGATGACCTTCATGGGCGGAATGCCGTACTCCGTGAACAGGTTCATCTCCTGCCAGGTCGACTCGTAGTGGAAGTTCATGGGTGTTCCCGAGTCGGTGCCAATCACCAAGCGGATCCCGTTCTCATACAGCTGCCTCACCTTGGCGGGGTGCTGAGCGTTGGCATCCTTGGCCCCCGAGAAGTAGTTCAGCCTGCTGAAGAAATCCAACGATCCCCGAACGTCCTCATAGATGTCGGGAGGCAGGTCGGCCTTTAGTTGCTGATTGTCCAGACGCTCAGGGTACTCCGTGGTGACGTCGTACACCTTGCCCACCAGGGACGTAACCGAGGCGACGATGTTGTTGTCGGCCATCAGCTTTACGGTTTCTTCGGGATACAAGGGATAGGGTCGGCCACCCATATGTTCGATGGAATTGGCGCCCATCTCCGCGGCGGCCCGCACCTCTTCGATGGTGCTAGCGTGAACGGCAATGTGGAGGCCGGCCTTTTTCGCCTCCGCCGCAATTGCGAGCCGTTCTTCCCTGGTGAGCTGGTTGAGCTGGATGACCTTTATCAGGTCCACCCCCGCGTCGATAAGCGCACGGGCCTGTCGGGCCGCGTCTTCGGGTCCGTTCACGGTCCTTCGGAAGAAGGCCTGGACCTGGGAATCGTAGCTCGTACCTGCCGCGGCGGGCAGGCTCTTCTGCAGAAAGGGGCCGGAGACGAACAGACGAGGACCCTCCATTCTGCCGGCATTGATCTCGTCACGAATCCAGAGAGCGTCCTCGAGGGGGGCTCCCAGGTCCCGGGCACTGGTCACGCCCGCCATGAGCAACTGTCGGGCCGAGATCTTCATGATCTCTCTCCAACGGCCGGCGTATCGAGGGAAGTACTCGTCGTAGATGCCGTGGCCGACGATGAAGAGGTGCGCATGCGCCTCGTTGAGCCCCGGCATGACCGTGAGCCCGTTGGCATCGATCACTCTGGTCCCCGGTGGGATCTCGGTGTCCGAAACCGTGCCCACGTGGGTGATGCGATCCCCTTCCACGAGAATCACCGAGTTCTGGATGGGCACGCCCTCCAACCCGTCGATCAGGTACCCCCCCACTATGGCGAGGCGGTCCGAAGACTGAGCGTGGAGCGACCCCAATCCACCCGTCGCGAGAAGTATCCCGAGGGTCCAGCAAAGCTTAAACAGTCGTCCGTTCTTCATGCCATTTCCCTTTCGTAGGAAGCGACGCCGGCGCCCGGCATCACCTTTCGTTCCGAAGTTGCGGTTTCGATACTCCTGGGGCACGGTTACTCGGGTCCCTTGTACTGGACTCCACCCTTGATCACGTAGAGGACGTTGTTCTGCTGAAGCGCCCGCATGTCGACGAGGGGGTTTCCGTCCACCACGATGATATCGGCCAATTTGCCCGGCTCGATCGTGCCCAGGTCAGCGCCCTGTCCGATCATGGTGGCAAAGTGGCGGGTCGCCATGCTGATCACTTTGTCGTTGGGGATGCCGTACTCCGTGAACAGGTTCATCTCCTGCCACGTGGACTCGAAGTGCCAGTTCATCGGTGTCCCCGAGTCGGTCCCGATGACCAGGCGAACCCCGCCCTCGTAGGCCTGCATGATCTTGGCTCGGTGCGTTCGATTCGCGTCCTTCGCGCCCGAGAAGTAGAGGAGCCTCCCGGGGAACTCGAGGGACTTCCGGACCACCTCATAGACGTCCGGTGGCAGGTCCCTCCGGACTTGCTGGTTGTCGAGGCGCTCCGGCGAGGCCCGGGTAATATCATAAATCCGGCTGACGACCGAGGTGGGGCTGTAGTAGATGCCGTTCTTGGACATGAGCTCGATGCTCTCGGGATCCCTCAACGGGCGTGACCCCCCTCCCACGTGCTCGATGGATCGGGCGCCCATCTCGGCCGCGGCCCGGACCTCTTCGACGGTGCTCGCGTGCACCGCGATGTGCAGTCCAGCCCTTCGGGCCTCGGCGGCGATGGCCAGGCGCTCCTCGCGGGACAACAGGTCGAGCTGGATCACCTTGATGAGATCGACCCCGGCGTTGACGAGCTCCAGAGTTTTGGCGCTCGCGGTTTCCGGGCCATCTATGAGCGTCCGCACGAACGCCTGCGACGGCGGGGTCGTCTTCTGAAGGAAGTTCCCGGAGACGAACAGGCGCGGACCCTCTATTCTGCC
Organism: Longimicrobiales bacterium; assembly: GCA_965226925.1. Taxonomy (GTDB): domain Bacteria; phylum Gemmatimonadota; class Gemmatimonadetes; order Longimicrobiales; family Gaopeijiaceae; genus CBDDCX01. The sequence continues at coordinate 568,260 of CBDDEN010000011.1, forward strand.
CGCGTTGATCTGGTCCCGGATCCAGAGCGCTTCCGATGTTTCCGCCGCGAGGTCCCGGGCACTGGTGACGCCCGCCATGAGCAGCTGTCGCGCAGAGATCTCCATGAACTCGCGCATGCGGTCTTGCTCGTAGTGGTACTCGGGGAAGTACTCGTCGTAGATGCCGTGACCGATCAGGAGCAGATGCACGTGGGAGTCGCTCAGGCCCGGCATGACCGAGTATCCGTTGGCGTCGATCACCCTCGTTCCGGCCGGGATCTGGGTATCTGCCACGGTCCCCACGTGGACGATGCGCTCCCCTTCGACGAGAACGACGGAGTTCTGAATGGGATCGGCCTCCGTACCGTCGATGAGGTATCCACCCACGATGGCGAGCCGCTGCGAAGCACCACCTTGATAGGCCGCCGCTAATCCCCCGGGAATCAGCAACATCACAACGGTCCAGGCCGCAGCGCACCGCACTCGCATTCCCGATCTCTTCATGCTTGGCTCCTGACGTAACGCACACGATCGGCGGGGTCCATATCCACCCAGAACCCGCTCAACCGCCGAAGTGAAAGGGATCACCGGTACCTCACTCCATCCTTGATGACCATCCGCACCTGGCCCAGGGCATTGATATCGAAGAGGGGGTTTCCCTCCACCACGAGAAGGTCCCCGAGCTTACCTGGCTCGATCGTTCCCAGATCACTGCCCCGCCCGATCACCTGGGCCCCCGTCTTGGTCGAAGCCGAGATCGCCTCGAGGGGCGACATGCCGCTGTCCACCAAAGCCGAGATCTCCCTCCAGGCCGCCTCCGTGTGAAAGTTCATCGGGGAGCCGGAATCGGTGCCCATGGCCATGGTAACGTTGGCGTCGATGAACTGACGCGCTGCGATCGCGGAGTTTCGGATTTGCCGCGGCGACGTCCGGAAGTACGAGTTCCGGTGGAAGCTCTTGAAGGACCGCTGGACCTCCTCGTACAGGTCGGGAGGGAAGTCCTCCTTTAGCCGCGAGTCCTGCAGCCGTTCCGGAAACTCCAGGGTCGCCGGATAGATCCAGATCCGATGGGCAATGGTCTGCACGACGGGAATCCCACGATGAGCGATCTCGGCAATCAGCTCATCACTGTAAGGCGGGTTGCCCCCCGAGCCCCCGTGCTGAATCACGTCCGTGCCCGCCCTGATCGCCGCCCACAGGTCTTCGGGCGCATAAAGGTGACTGTGTACCTCGACGCCTCTCCGGTGGGCCACTTCCACAACGGCTCGAATGTCGTCCTCGGTCATGCCCGCCCACGTCTTGATCAGGTCGACGCCCGCGTCGATGAGGTCGCCCGTCTGCGCCGCGGCCTCCTCGGGAGAAGAGATCCTGCGTTGAAACCACTGTGGGAACTGTTGTCCGACGCGCGTTATCCACGGCCCGCTGACCAGCATACGCGGGCCCAGAAGGTCACCACTGTTGATCCTGTCCCGTACGTTCAGGATCTCCAGCGGAGCGCCCAGATCGACGGCCGTGGTGACCCCGGCCATCAACAGCTGCTTGGCCGAGATGGCCATCATCTCTTCCTTGCTCTTTTCAAGGATCGGCCACCAGTCAGAATACTCGCCGTGACCGAGGATCATGAGATGAACGTGGAGGTCGATGAGGCCGGGCATCATGGTCATCCCGCTCGTGTTGATCACTTCCGCGTCGGCTGGAATCTCGATCTCACTGGCGGGGCCCACTGCCGTGATGCGATTCCCCTCGATGACAACGGCGGCGTGATGGATGGGCGGAGCCTCATAGCCATCCAAGAGCATACCCCCGACGAGGGCGATCTTGTGTGAGCTCCCCTGAGCACTGCCGGCCTGTACCCAGCCGAGGCCCACGAATAGCGCGAGTGTCCAGACGACCGACCGCCGCGAACGGTGACTCTTCATTGCCTGCCCTCTTTCCGGAGAATAATCCGAACTCTGTCTACCGACGTTCCAGCCCGTTGTACTGCAACGAGGCCCGATCCAGTGTTGGCGGGACCGGGTCCAGGTGCTTGAAAACAGTTAGTAGATTACCGGTCGGGGAGCGGCGCCCGGCGAACCGCCAGACAACCGCTCCCCTCGCAGCGCACGCGTGCAGAGCTAACCCGGGCCACGCCCAGACGCTCGGCACTGAGTCTACATGGTTCCTCCGGCCGCACGCGACACCCGTCCTCGCTCGATCTGCTTGTTCCCGGCCACATAAACATCACAGTCGAACATGGCGAAGTGCGTGTGGTTCGGCGCGACGCGATTGGACATCCCCAGGCCCGAGTAGCCGGCCTCACGTCCCCCGAGGCCGTGCCCGAAGTTCATTCCGAGGGCGTAGAGCAGGCTCCCTTCGGTATTGTGATGGAAGTGGCCGATGTCACCCGGGCCCGTGTATTCGGTAGTCTCGTGCGTCCCCCACCCGAAGTGAGCGAGACCGAACGACTCGGCGTTCCCGTAATGCGTGAGGAGCTCTTCGAAATCTTTGGCTCGTCTGCCGCCCTCGACCTTGGTGACATATCCTCCCTCGAAGTGGAGGCTGATCGTCTCGTCCAAGATCTGCGGGAACGTATAGACGCTGATGTCACCCGGCTGCAGGACGAGGACTCCTTCGGCGCTGTCCTCGACGGGCCCGCACGCCACGCAACCGTACCCGAAGTTGTCCCAGCGGCCGGCCGTATCGGCGATTCCGTACTGCGCATGTCCCGGGCGCCCCGCCATCGAGCAACGGAAGTCCGATCCCGCGTCGCTCACGACGCGTAGCTCGCCCCGCGACTCGTCCAGGAGCCGGGCGCCCCTGAGCGTGCGCTGCTTCCTTTCCTCGGTGGGGAAATAGCGCCGCTGGCGGTCGAGGTCATAGCCGAGAGCCAGCCACCTGGTTTTGGAGCCCGGACGGTTGATGTACTCGAAGTCGGTGCGGTACGGGTGATTACCGACCTTGTTCCCGTACGCCGTGGTCGCTCCGGGAATACCCGGTGAGTTGCCCAGACTCGAACTGATCAGGAGATCCGCGCCCGCGTAGAGCTGCCAGTGCCAATCCGTCAAGCCGACCGTATACTGATTGCCGGCGATCTTCGGAAAGACGGCCACATGTGCTCCGGTCGCCCCGATTTCGCCCGCCGCCACCAGCATGGCGAGCAGGTAGTCGTGGTCGAACACCATGGGAGTGGCGATCACGAAGGTCTCTCCAGCCCGGAGCATGTTCTGCTCGAGGATCTTCTTGCAGTGACCCACCAGGATCGACGACGGCTCCGGACGGGCGTTCAGGTCGTCGGTGGTGGACACGAGCGGGTCCGCCGAAGCCGGAATGGCCATGAGCGTGGATCCCGCCCCCACCGCCCCAACAACTTTGACAAAGTTTCTGCGTTTCATTCGTTGCCTCCTTCAGGCGTGTGTGTCAATCGATCCCCCCCGCCTCGACCGAAACTCGTCCTCGATCGATGTGTTGCTGTCCGGCCACGTATACGTCACAGCCGAACATGGCGAAGTGTGAGTGGTTGGGTGCGATGCGTGTGGAAGCGCCGCCTCCCGAATAACCGGTCTCCGGTCCTCCCAGGCCGTGGCCGAAGTTCATCCCGAGCGAGTAGAGCAAGCTTCCGATCTTGTTGTGATGGTAGTGGCCGATGTCATCGGGCCCGGTGAGCTCGGTGGCCTCGTGCGTGCCCCAGCCGAAGTGACTGAGGCCGAACGATTCCGGACTACCGTACGATGCCAACAGGTTCTGGAACTGGGTAGCCCGTTTCCTTCCTTCGATCTCAGTCACGTAGCCACCCGAGAAGTTGAGCCGGATCGGCTCTTCCAGAACCTGGGGATAGATCGACGTGATGATGTCGCCCGGCTGCAGGACGAGCACCCCCTCGGCGCTGTCCTCCTGCGGCATGCAGGCGACGCAGCCATACCCGAAGTTGTCCCAACGACCCCCCACATCGGCTATACCGTACTGCGCATGGCCCGGGCGTCCCTGCATGGAGCAGCGCCAGTCCGTGCCGGCATCGCTCGTCACCCGCAGCTCTCCTCGGGTCTGGTCCAGAAGGATGGCTCCCCTACGGGTCCGATCTCTTCGCTCCGCAGTCGGAAAGTACCTCCGTTGGCGGCCCAGGTCGTACCCGAGCTGCAGCCACCTGGTCTTCGAACCCGGACGATTGATGTATTCGAGGTCGGTCCGATAGGGGTGGTCGCCGACCTTGGACTCATAGGCGGTCTGTGACGCAGGCACTCCCGGCGAGTTGCCGAGACTGGACGTGATCAACAGGTCCGCGCCGGCGTAGGCTTCCCAGTGCCAAGCGGTCAACCCGCTCTCGTATTGATTGCCGTCGATCTTCGGGAACACGGCCAGGTGCGCTCCCGAGGCGCCGATCTCCCCCGCGGCCACCAGCATGGCCAGTACGTAGTCCTGGTCGTACACACTGGTGGTGGCGATCACGAAAGTCTCGCCGGTCTTGAGCAGATTCTGCTCCAGAATCTTCTTGCAGTGGGCCACGAGCACGGACGACGGCTCCGGAAGCACATTCAGGTCATCGGTAGTCGTTACGTACTCACCGGCCGCAGCCGCACGTGGCGCAAGCGTGGCGCCGGCACCCGCAGCGGCAAGGGTCCGTACGAACCTCCTACGTCTCATCTCATCCTCCTTGGTTCCTGGAATCCATCCATCCTTACCAAAGCCGGTGCCGGAGGACCCGGGCCGTTGTCGACCGGAGTCGGGAGGCCCAGCCCCGCCCATGCTTCCGTCCGCTCAGTCAAACGAGGGCCGAGCCGCCTGAAGCTCAGCGATGGGCGTGTAGTCGAAATCGAACCCGAAGTGGCGAGGCCCGATGACCTCGATCCCCTCGGGCGTAAGCCACAGCGGATGGCCCGCCACGCCCACCATCGCGACCTCCATTCCCATGGGGTATCCCCCGAGGCCGCCACCCGTAACGGCCTCGCCGGTCTCGGGGCTCAGGTTGAAGATGTAGTCCGGTGAGGTGACGTCAACCTCTCCGTCGAGCCAGGAGACGATGTTCTCGTTCTTGACGAACACCTGGTAGGTGTGTCCCTCGAACGGGCCGACTCCCGTGAGCTCCGCGTCCGTCCAGCTGAAACCGCGGTCACCACGCTGGTCGGACTTCGTGACGATGCCCTGGAAGAGCAGGTAGCCGTCCGTCGCTTCGATCAGCGCTGCAATGGGATCACGTCCCTGCTCCCGGGCCTCCCGGACGGTGCGACCCACGCGCATCGCGTCGGAAAGCGCCCCCGGGATGGCACCCCCGTTCTTGACCTGGGCACCCGTCATGGGGTTCATGGCGATGGAGGCTCCTCCGCCACTGCTCACCGCCACCGCCCGACCCAGATCCTCGGCACGGTAGTCGTCGACGGTTCTCTGGATGATGACCTCGTCACCCCAGCGGGTGAACATCGCTGCAGGAGTCGAGGGGATACCGTTCAGCCACGGGATCTGCTGTTGGATTTCCGGACGGGCGCGCACCGACAAGCAGGCGTCCACGATGGGGATCCCCATCTCGGCGGAGAGCAGGAGCGCCGAGACCGTCGCGCCCGCCGCCTCGAGCCGCACCATGGCGTTGAACTCCGTGCCGAGGTGATTGGCTAGAAGCTCAATAGACTTGAGGTTCGTGTTCTCGATGCGCTCGAGACCCTGCTCGTTCGTCCTTTCGATCACGTACTCCCACGCGCCTCCGCCGCCCACTCCCGCCGGACTCACGGTCATCCAGTCGTCGGGCAGATCGTCCGGGGCGATCATCCTGAATTCCGCGCCCTCCGCCATGGCGTTCGTCACGCGCTCGATGTAGGTCGCGGCGTCACAGCCTCGGGTCGCCTGAATGCACGATCCCACCAGAAGGTCGACTACTTCCTGTTCGGTCAGCGTATGGTACTCGGGCGCCGCAGTTGTCTGGCCGGCCGGGGCACAGGTCGCCGCGCCCAGCATCAGGGACAAGGCTCCGAGACGCTTCAATCCTCTCATGTCGCAACTCCTCTCAGGACGTCCAAGGGCCAAACCGCACACGCGTTGCGGGCATGCTCCCGCGCTGTCGGATGGTCCGCTCCACCCCTCTTGTATGACCGCTTCCGCCCATAGGCATTCGTCGAATCACCCACCGGGCGACCCACCGGGCGTCCCACCGGGCGTCCCACCGGGCGTCCTCCCCACGAACACGAGCACCGGCGCCATGACTCGGAGATACCCGCTACGAACAACCTCATCCGGCCTCGACCTGAAGTCGGACAACCTCTTCTGGGCCCTTGAGTTGTGTTCCTTCAGTTCTTTCCCGGCGATTCCTCCCTTCCTGAGCAAGGCCACGGTCGGCTCGGGTAAGGTGGAGGCCTCTGTGCTCAGTTGGTCCTCGATATCCTGAAGCTCCCTTCGCGGGTCACACAGCAGAAACATTTGGCAAACAGCCTGGGCCACGATCCCCTCAACGCCGTTCCGCAAGAGGATCTCCGGCACCCTCAGACCCACGCTCTGGTCCGCTCCCCTGGCCTCCCATCCGCGTCGAAACGCCCGGTTCAGCTTCTCGGAGAGGTGAGGTTTGAGACGCCCGACGCTCGAACCTCTTCCGCCAGATCTATGCTCTTGTCGGAAGGGCGCTCGTCGCTCCTGACCATCGGACCACGAGCGCCCCCAACCAGAGTGCCTCCTTACTTCCGTCAACGATCCGCTTATCTATGCGAGGCGGGGCGGTATAATCTTGTTTTGATCGACGATGAGATCGCCGTCCAGGTAGAGATTCTTGTTCCGGCAGCAAATGTCGATGTGCACCGGCGTGTAGTTCGTCCCGCCCAGACCGGCCCAGCGATCGCTGGAGTTGAACATGTTGCGTCCAATGGAGACCATGAGGCTGCCGTACATGCTCTCGGAGTCCATGCCCAGGTACTGCCACTGGGCACGGTGCTCGGTGCCCCACCCGGCGTGGGCGATCCTGAAGGGATCGGCGAGGTGCCCGTCTGGATCCCTGTAGTCCTCGAACAGCTCTAAGCGGTCCCGAAGCGTGGCCGCGTCGTAACCACCCTCGATCTTGGTGAGACGCCCGCCTTCGAGGGTGATCCGGATCTCGTCCTGGCAGCGGAGCGATAGGCCCAGGAGGATATCCCCGGGGCGCACCACATAGATTCCCTCGGATCGGTCCTCGAGGGGCCCGCACGCCACCAGGCCGGACGGCCAGTGGTCCCACCGGCCCCGGTCGGCGGAGATCCCCACCTGAGCGTGGCCCTTGCGGCCGTCCTTGCGGAGCGTGAAATCACTTCCGTGATCGTCTGTGACACGGATCTCGTTCGCTGTCTCCATGCGCGCGGCCCCAGCGTAGGTGCGCCTGATGACGTCCTCGTCCGGGAACATTCGGCGCAGGGTCTCCACGCCCTGCCCCACCATGAGCGTGCGTGTTCCCGAGTCCAGGGCCGCATTGTGGGCCGCTGTATAGAGTGGGATCTCCCCGAACACGATGTCGGCGGCAATGAAAGTGTCCTTAAGTAGGTCCGCCGGAGCGATGTCCCGGGCAGTCCTCGTCGTCGCCACACTCGGTGCACCATTAGCGACCAAAGAGAAAGCGTTGGCGCCGAGACTCTTGGCCGCGGCCAACGAAGCCTCGATGTACTCGGGACGGGCATAGCCCGGCGTCGAATAGAAGAGGAACGTTTCCCCCTCCCGGACCTTGCAGAGCTTCATGTTCGCCACAAAGAGATCGACGATGTCGGAGGACTGATCCATCACCGCCCCTTCGTCCACCTCTTCGATGCGAATATCGTCGCTCGCGAGCAGCACGCTGGGGAGCGCGGTGGCCGCCAGCGCCTGGACCGACACACCCTTGCAGAAGTCTCTTCGTTTCATGTTTTTCACTTTCTCTCGCTCGAGTTCGTATACCAGCGCACCCCGTGGCATCGGCAACCGCTTGTGCGGTCCGCTCCTCGGGTCGCCGGCCGCGTCATCATTCTCTGATCGCTCATCCGCATCCGATCACCGTACGGTGTAGACCAGCCCCGGGATGTTGTCGATTTCAGTCTGCGGCAGGGCCCGGCACGTCTCGGATCCGACCGGCAACCCCTGGGGAATCGTGGTGTGGAAGAGGTTCAGACCGTACTTGTCGATATAGAGGCGGTTCTCGCCCATGATCGTCCCTTCCACGAGAAGGGTCCGCCGGCGCTCGTCGATGAGCTTATCCCGGATCTCGTTGGGGCCCGTCCCTGCCGGCGTCCACACGATGTTCAGTCCCCGGCGCACGCGGTTCTCGTTGATGATCTGCACCGTCAGATCCGGGTTCGAGGAGAGGGCCCCCTCGGCGACGATGTACTGCATCTCGACGCCCGACGTGATGTTCAGAGGCGATCCCCCCGAGGGGATCTTATTGGGTGCGTAGACCTGGTCGAGGTCCCCACGCGGCGGGACCGGGTTCAGCGTCATGAGCGTACGCGGGTCGGGCGTTCCCGTATCATCCACGGTGAGGTTGCGGAACGCGGCCGAGATGGCGTGCTCGCCGAAGCCCCACGTCCGGAACCAGACCCGGTTGGTCTGCTCGAAGGTGTTCGTCGAGTACGTGGCCTGATACTTGAAGTCCGGGTCCACGAGCGCCGCGTTCTGTACGGCCGCGGATTCATTGCCCATTTGCCAATTCGCCCTGGCCAAGCCCGCCCTGGCCGCCGAGCGGGTCGCGTCTGTCGCTCCCGCCGCGTTGACTGAAGCCTGAAATTGATCCGCGGCCATCTGATACCCCTGCTGCGACGTATGGACCGGTCCATCGCCGTAGAGGACGAACTCGCAATAGAAAGTGGCTAGCCAGAGGATCTCCCAGCCGTTAAAGAGCGCGGCTCTGGAAAACTGCTCCGAGGACTCGGAGAGCCCTTCGAACTCCCCGCTCAGGATTCTCAGCTGCGCCCTGTGGGAGGAGGCGATGGCCTGCTGTAGAAACGCGTAGTACGCCACCCCCGGACCTCGGCTTTCCCGGCCCCCGCCGGTGAGCCCACCCGCCTGGCCTCCACCCCGGCTGAACTCCCGTAGGGATTCCGTATAGCGGAGAAGACCCAGGGCCACCATGCCTCCGGAGGTCATGTTGGTCTCGTACACCCATACATCATACACGTTGTTGAGGTCGACCTCGGCTCCCACCATCGTCTCGTTCAGCTGAGCCGGGTTGGCGATGGCGTCTACAAAGTGCGGATCGGGATCCACGTCCAAAACCCCTTCGCACGCCGTCATGACTGTCACACCGATCACGAGAGGGAGCATGGCCATGACACACCGTCCCCCCTTTCGCGCGGTGGACCTTCTCTCGATGCGGTTTTTCACGTGCAGACTCCTTGTATCTCTCATCACGGTGGATTCATGGTTCCAATCGGACATCCAGCTCACGGCTCCCATCAGAAGACCAACTGGACGCGTGTGAGCCACCGCCGCGGCTGGGCCTCGCCAAAGAATTCCTCGTTGGAGGGCTGTGCAGTCCTTCCCCCAAGCACCGAGGACTCCGGGTCGTAACCGGTGTAGCCCGTCCAGGTGTGGAGGTTTCTACCACCGACCGTGATACTTGCCGAGGAGGCGCCGAAGGCCTCCGCGAAGCCGGACGGCACGCTGTACGTCAGCGTCAGCTCGCGCCAGCGGGTGAAGGACCCGTCCTCGGTGAATACGAATTTCCGGTACTCGCCCCCATCCACCAGGGACTTCTCCATCCCCGCCTGCTCCTCCGGGGTCATCTCCGACTCCCGGAACGCGTAATGGCGCGGACCAGCAGTGGTCCGGCCGAAGCTCACGTGGAAGGAATCGGTGCCGTTGTACTTGGCGATGTCGCCCTTCCTGTCCAAGAGAGTGGAGAGCCTCAACGCCCCGCCGAAGAAGGAGAGCGTGGTCGACAGGTTTTGGAAGTTGCCGGCCTGGGGGCTCCCGAGGTACGAGTACTCGGGATTGTTTTCACTACCCAAATTCCCGGGCCTGATCACGACGCTGCCGTCAACGATCCTGCCGCTGGCATCCCGCTGGGCGCTGTCGACGATCGGCCCGTAGTAGGAGCCTGGAGCGAAGCCCTCGACGAACGCTCCCCGGTTGGAGCCGAGGAGGAGCGGGGGCGTGTCCCCAAGGTCCGTAACGAGGGGATTCTGCGTCGAGACCCTAAAGTCGACGTCCCACGAGAAGTCCGGCCGGTTGACGATCTGAGCCCCGAGGGATGCCTCCCAGCCATTGTTCGTCAACTCACCGACGTTGACCCACTGCTCACCACGAGATCCGAGGGAGGGCGCCAGGAACCGGGTTACGATGGCGTCGGTCGTCTTCTGCCTGAAGTAGGTTAGCTTGAGCGACATGCGCTCTTCCAAGAACCCGGCGTCGATCCCGGCCTCGAACTCGGACTTTCTCTCGGCGGTCAGGGCGGGATTCCCGGGGTACGCTGCCGAAATCCCCGTGACCTGGTTTCCGCCCACCTCGAGCACGACGGGTAAAAGCCTCTCGAGCGCCGCGCCGGGCGGAGGCGCCTGAGCCGCCGTCCCCCACGCCGCGCGGAGGCGAAGGCTGTTGATTCTGTCCGAGTTCCAGAAGGGCATGTCACTCAAGACTAAAGAGCCGTTGACACTCGGCGACCAGATTCCTCCTTGTTCAAGCCCGAACGCGCTATTGTCATCGTACCGGATACCCCCAGTCGCGAACAGGTACCCCTTGTAGCCGAACCGCTGCTGCATGTACGTGCCGACTTCGACCCTCTCAGTGAGGCCGGAATAACCCGTCCTGATCAAGGCGGCGTCACATGCCGTGGCCGTCGGGCTGGCGAACCCGCCCTCACCGATGCAGCCCACCAGCTCGGTCCTCTGGCTGAAGTACTGCGCCCCGAACGAGGTCGTCGACCGTAGGTCCTCCGTGGGACTCGTGACGATGGTACCCGTGTACTCGAAAGTCCGGTTCACGTCCGTGGTACGCGCGTCCCGGAGAAATCCCGCGGAAAGGATACCGAAGGGGCGATCGGGGTCCAAGGGGAATGAGTTGACGTCCTTCATCTGGGCGTAGTCGACGCCGACGATCCCCCGGTTCGTGAGCCACGATAGCGGGTTCCAGCGAACGGTAGCGCTCCCCACGAAGCGACCGGTCTCTTGTCCCCCGAAGACCGTGTTCAGGGCATCGAAGTTCGAGATCAGGTTGCCCTGTAGCCGCTCGCACACCGAAGGGTCTTTGCCACTGGCCAGGGTCCCGAGGCAATCTCCCCGGGAGCCGTCTGCACGAACTCCGAAGGAATTGATGGGAGACCCAGCCCCGCCGTTCGTGGAATAGCCCCGGAAGCTCCGGGAGGATTCAGGAAAGCGGAGGTCAGTCTCGAGGTAGTTCGTGTTTACCGCGATCTCGACGTGCTCGCTTGGCCTGGCCGTGATGTTAGCCCGGAGGGAGATCTGCTCCTGCGTGTTCGGCACGTAAGGACCTTTGGCATCCTTGAAGCGGCCGGAGAGGAAGTACTGCACGTCCTCTCCACCCCCAGTCACGCTCACCGTAGTGTTCGAGAAGGCTCCCTTCCTGAGCGGGCTGGTAAGGGGGTTCGTCATCGAGTTGTGATAGCCCCAAACGTCGCCGGTCACCGGATTCGTGGTGGCGTTCCACTGCTTGGCGATCGGGTCATCGGCGCTGGTGATGCCCATGTGCTCGGTAAAGTTGTAGTACTTGTCCCAGTAGTGGGCGACGTCCTCGACGAACCCGAACTCCGAGTTGATGGTGATCTGTGCCTGGGAGGAACTCCCATCCTTGGTCTCGATGAGGATCACCCCGGAAGCCGCGCCGGCCCCGTACAGAGCCGTCGCGGTCGGGCCTTTGATGACCTGCACGGTGGCTATGTCTGCGGGGTTCAGATCGTCAAGGCGCGAGACCGTGCGCCCCTCGGTCCAGTCGATGGACCGCGGACCAAGGTCCGTCTGATTGTTGCTCCGGATTCCGTCGATAATGATGAGGGGGTTCGATCCCTGCGTCATGCTCGTGACGCCACGAATCGTGATCCTCGAAGCAGTGCCGATGGGTCCTGAGCCCAGCTGGACATCCACCCCCGCGGCCCTGCCGCTGAGCAGGTCCGACATGCTGGACACGGCCGCCTTCTCAACCTCCAGGTCGGCGTCGAAGCGCTCGATGTCCGTGCCGTACTCCATGCGCCGAGTCGCGACGGCGTCTACCGAGACGATGAGCTCTCCGAGGTCGATAGCCACCTCACCCATCTGTAAGTCCACGGTCACCGTCTGTCCGGCCCCGATGGTCACGGTCTGCTCGACCGACCCATATCCGACCTGCTCGGCGCGAACCGTCACGGCTCCGGTCGGCACGTTCAGAAGGAGGAACCGACCGGCGTTATTGCTGAGCCCGCCGATTCCACTGTCCACAACGAAGACCTGCACGCTGCCAAGGGGGCGCTGCGTCGCCTGGTCGATGACGGTACCCGTGAGCACGCCCGTTGCCTGCGCCTCCACTGCAGGCGCGCCACCGAAGAGCACCGCAGCAATGGCGAACAGGGCGAGAGTCTTCCATCTAACGATCGAGGGTCTCATTGTAAATTACCTCCGCTGGACTCGTGACGTCTAACTACCACACCATCTATATTCACCACCGACGACGGTGGCTAAATCCGCCTAGCTGATACACATGTGAGTCAGAGTCGAAGCGAGGCACGTGGGGCGTGCCAAGGCCAAGCCCTGCGGCCCGAGGGACCAGTGTGGGTTTGCGTAAACGCACACGCTGAATCCGGTAGCCCGAGATGAAGATCCTGCCGAACCGATAGGGGTCACCCCTCAATAGGAGAATGCCAACACGGCGCGAACGTATGAGGCAAGTAAAAGGTGCGCAAGAGGCGGCGATAACGCCTAACCCAGCGCCGCCAGGTCAACGCTTCGTGATCACGTGAATGATTCCGCCGAAGTGACCTGGGCCGTAGAGTAGGTTGCTTTCCGTCGTGCTCAGGAAGGTGATCTGAGCGACGACCGAGGCGGCGATCGCTCTCAGGAAGGGCAGCTCTCCTGCCTCCAACCCATCCACGTACACCCTAGGATAGGCTGGAGTGGGATCCCTGGCGGAATTCGGCCCCCGGGAGACCAGCCAGCCTCGTCTGAGCTTCTCTACCACATCATAGGCGTTGACCGGCGAGATCTCGGCAATTTGGGCGGCCGTGATGACTCCGGAACGGCTAGCTGCTCGGGCCGGGCCGGCGCTACCTCCGCAGGCCACCGCGCTCACCAGTGCAACTAGGGGAAGGATGTTCCTGATCATGGGTCGGCCCTCCTGTGGGAAGCTTTCCTAGCGCAACGAATTGTGCTCTGGAGATCTGGTGTCAAGGGCGGGGGACCGCACCAAGCCCGAGCCGACCCGCTCGCGAGTCCGCGCAGGCACACAAGACACAGGCCCACCACTTCCTTGCCACTCCTCCCCGCAGAGGGTACGCTCCGCGGACACCAACCGGAGGCCCCCCAGTCACGGTCGACTCCCGACCGTCTGCGTGAATCCCCGGACTCCGAAACAATGTCCCGATTCGAAGGGCTGATGCGTGCGATCCCCGGCGGGCTCTTCATTGTCTGCTCGTGCATGGCCAACCTCTCAGCCCAGGAGCCCCTCTTGCTCCAGCGAATCGGCGGTCCGGTCGAGTTGGACGGATTGAGTTTCGAGCCCGCCTGGCGGTCCATCGAGCCACTGCCCATGGTCATGCAAGCGCCAAACTTCGGCGAACCCCCTACAGAACCTACGGAGATCCGGGTCGCGTACGACGACGTCTACCTATACGTAGCGGGGCGTTTCTACGACTCCGAGCCCGGCCGGATTCAAGCGACGTCGATGAAGCGCGACCGGTCGGGTCTGACCAATGACCAATTCGGGATCATCCTGGACACCTTCAACGACAAGGAGAACGGCCTCTACTTCTTCACTACCCCCACCGGTGTCCGACTGGACGCGGCCATCTCCAACGACGCTACGGGAACCCCTCCCTTCAACATCAGCTGGAACACGTTTTGGGATGCCGCGGGCACCCAAAACGAAGACGGTTGGTTCGCCGAGATGCGCATCCCATTCTCCAGCTTGCGATTTCAGGATCGGGACGGGACGGTCACGCTTGGACTATTGGCCTACCGATGGATCGCCCGCAAGAACGAGATAGCGGTCTTTCCGGCGATCCCTCCGAAATGGGGCTTCCACAGCCTAATCAAGCCCTCTCAGGCTCGGGAGGTGGTCCTGGAGGGGATCCGGAGCACCCGGCCCCTTTACGTTACGCCTTACGGCTTGGGAGGAATCGGCCAATCGCACGTTCTCGATGCGGAGGCAAATGGGTACGAGCGCGACGATCAGCCGGCTGCGGACATGGGCCTCGACGTGAAGTACGGATTGGCGAGCAACCTGACTTTGGACGTCACCGTCAACACGGACTTCGCACAGGTCGAGGCGGACGATCAGCAGGTGAATCTCACGCGCTTCTCGCTCTTTTTTCCCGAAAAGCGTCTCTTCTTCCAGGAGCGAGCCAGCGTCTTCGACTTTCGCACCGGCGAGCGCGACAACCTCTTCTATAGTCGCCGCATCGGCATCGCGGACGGAGAGGTCGTACCCGTCTACGGTGGCGCACGTCTCATCGGGCGTCTGGGGGACTGGGACCTGGGCCTCCTCAACATGCAGACCCGGGCCAACGCAGCGGCCCGGTCGGAGAACTTCGGGGTCCTGCGACTGCGTCGCAGGATCCTCAACGAGAACTCCTATGTGGGCGGGATAGCCACAACCCGGCTGGCGGCGGAGGGACACAACGTTGCCTACGGTCTGGACGGGGTCCTTCGCCTTTTTGGTCAGGACTACCTTACCTTCAATTGGGCCCAGTCGTTCGACGACCGGGCGAAGCCGGGTCTCGGTGGCTTCGGTACGGCCCTCGCCAGGGCTCGCTGGGAGCGCCGCACCGTCGACGGCTTCGGGTATGATCTCTCGGCGACTCGGGTGGGATCCGCGTACGATCCTGGAGTGGGGTTCGTACAGCGCACCGGTTTCACCCGAATCGGGGACCGGGTCTTCCGTGGGTGGATTCCGGATCCCGAGTCAGGGATTCTCCGGCACATCCTCTCGCTGAGGGGCCATCTCTTCCTCCGGAACGAAGATCGCAGCCTCGAATCCGCCGAAATCGGTCCTGAGTGGACGATCGAGGCAAAGTCGGGGTCGATCCTCACGCTTACGGCCAAGGCCCTCCGCGAGGATCTGTCCGACCCCTTCAGGTTGTCGGACGATGCAGGCGTCCCTGCCGGGCCCTATTCCTTCTACGACCTGAGCGCATCCTACACGATGTCGAGAACAGCCCTTGTGCGGTGGGTCGCGAGCGGGGCCGTGGGCTCATTCTATGACGGATCGCGTCTCAGCCTCGGGTTGGCCCCCGGTTGGTCCGTCTCTCGCCACCTCGAGTTCACCGCGAACTACAAGTACGACCGGATACGCTTTGCCGATCGTGGAGAGCGGTTCGATGCGCACACCGCTGGCCTCCGCGTCGAGACCGCGCTCACGTCCACCCTCTCTGCCGCAGCCTTCCTCCAGTACAACAGTGCCACCCGCAAGATCATCTCCAACTTCCGCCTTCGCTTCAATCCACGAGAGGGCAACGATCTATATGTAGTCTACAACGAGCAGTCGAACACGGACCGGTACCGGCAGCTGCCGACCCTTCCGCCGAGCGACAGTCGAACGATTCTGTTCAAGTATTCCCACACCTTTACGCTGGGATTCTAGTCTCTGTTCAAGGCCGGCCCGGGTCGCACACAGGTCCAATTCATAGGATCGCCACCTGCGCCCGGGCGTGGCCTGAGCGTGCGGGAGCGGGTCGCTGCTCCCGGACGACTCGTTCGAGGGCGCTTGCGATAGCTCACTCCGGCCAGTACGAATATCTTAGATGGAAGTAGATCGTCGGCGGAGCCCTCCCGCAACGGCCGAGGTCGGGATTTCCCGGCCAAAGCCGGCTCTCGGGCGACCGCCCCGTGGAGGTGGACATGATCGGCGCTGCCCGGTATCGCTCGCTGGCGCTCATGACGGGCGCGATTCTGTGGTGGGGACCCCTGTCGGCCCAGGAGACGGGCGTCGTGGTCGGCCACATCGTCGACCACCTCAGTGGGCAACCGGTCGAGGACGGTCTGGTGGGCCTGAAGGGCACCGGGCGCGCCGCTTTCACCGACTCTGACGGTCGCTTTCGATTGACAGATGTGTCCGGCGGTAGCCACCTGCTGATGTTCGAGCACTTGGCCTATGGCGACAAGAGCCACACGATCGTCGTAGAGTCGGGGGCCACCCTCTCTCTCGAGATCATCATCTCCCCGACCGCCATCACCCTCGAGCCGCTTCTAGTCGAGGTCTCGCCTGAGGCGATGGCACGGCGCGCGCGAGGAACCTCGGGACGTCGAGTGACGCGGCGCCAGATCGAGGCCATGGAGAACCGCGCGGGCACCGTCGGAGAGGCGCTCCGGGCCCTCGTGCCCGGCATCACCGTGTGGGAGTTGAGCGGCTTCGTGGGTTCGGGCATCTGCATCGAGTATGGACGAGCGATGTCAATGTATGACCCGCGCGGGTGTCAGATGCTGGCCGTCATTGTAGACGGCGTCCGGATGGAGGATCCCTCACTCTACCTGGAGGCGCTTCAGTTGAGCGATATCGAGAGCATCGAGGTCGTGCCCCTATCGGAAGCCGGTAGCCGCTTCGGGCTGGGTACCGCTTACGGCGCCCTGGTCATCGAGACGCGCCGGCCTCGCGGGTCGACGGGTGCCGGGGCGAACACAACCCTCGACTCCTCCCTCGCGTATGATTGGACTTCGGCGACGGAGGCGCACCCCTCGGCCCGTGCGTTTTTCGGGGCCGCCATCGGAAATGCGGCCGGGCTTCTGCTCGCCTCCAAAGCGGGAGGCGACTGCTTCAACTGGTTCGATTTGAACCGGGAGATCCGCGAAGTGGAGTGTCGTGGAGTGGATATGACCCTTGCCCAATTCGGCGGCCTTGCCCTCCCGGCGCTGGGGGCCGGCCTCGGCGCTCGCCTAATGGGGGCGACCGAGCTGTCCCAGGGGCGGTCAATGATCGCGGCCGCGGCGGCTCTTTCGGCTCTTGGTATGGGATTCGGATTGATGGTAACCAGTGATGGCGACGGCTTCGGCGTGCCGGAGGCCGTCGGGAGCGTCTTGGTCGGGTTCGCGGCTCCCGCGCTGGCCACGTTGTCGGACTACGTCTTCCGCACGCCTCGGGGCGGTCGGACGGGTGTTGGCCGTGCCGAGCCGTAGGAGTCACAGCTCGGGGGCAAACTCATGACGACCGGCGATCGTCGGACGTTCCTCAAGCAGTCCACAGTGGCCCTGTCGTCGCTGGCCGTCTCCCGGTGTAGCCCGGTGACGGGAAGTGGAGGCCGGGTCCAGCTCGATCGCGCCATGCTTTGGGGAGTGGGGTTGTCGGTCCTGCCGTCGGAGCTGGGACCCGAGGGAAGCGAGCGGGTTCTCCGCGACTTCGATCGATGGGTCCAGGAGTATGAGCCCGTCGCTGAGCTGGATCACGGGTACATCTCATCCGAGATCCGCTACGGACCACCCGATCCCGCCCCGAGATGGCAAGCTCAACTTGAGGCCCTGGAGCTCGAATCGAGAGTGCGCTACCAAGCCTCCTACTTGGACCTCTCAGACGACGAGCGGAAGTCCTTGATTCGCCGGCAGATCGACTCCGAGACCTCCGGCTTTCCTCCGCGCACCGCTGAGGCGTCCCACGTGGCCGTAGGCATTCTGACGCACTTCTACAGCGGCTCTGAGGCTACCGATCTCTGTTACGGTCGAAGGGTGGGTAAGAGCACGTGTCGAGGCATTTCCACGGCGCCCGATGCGCCGGAGCCGTTGCAGGATGGGGCGTAGATGACCCGGGTCGTGGAGTGCGATGTCTGTGTTATTGGGGCCGGCATCACGGCTGCCATGGTGGCGGAAAGGCTCGCCGAGACCCGAGACATCAAGATCGTCGTGTTGGAGGCCGGGGAGTGGACCACGCCCCTCGCCCAGCGGATGGAGCGCAGGCGCCGCTTTCTCGCCTACGGCGAGAACCCCTGGGTGCGTGATCACATACCGGATCAGACCGCGCACGGTATCATCTCGCGCTCCATGGTGGTCGGGGGATGGAGCATGCACTGGGGCGGATCTACTCCGCGTTACAGCGCCGAAGACTTTCGGGTCCGGTCGATCTACGGGGTGGGTGACGACTGGCCTATCGAATACGACGAGATCGAGCCCTTCTACCAGGAGGCCGAGGAGCGCATCGGCGTGGCCGGAGAACAGGGTCCTCCCGAGCTCGATGTGCGATCCAAGCCGTATCCCATGGGCCCCATCCCTCGGTCCTACAACCTTGAACGGTTGAAGGGATGGGGTGAGAGCACGGGAATCCCATTCTGGACAGGACCTGTGTCCAAGAACAGCGTGCCCTATCGTGGCCGTAACGTCTGCGCCCGCTGCGACACGTGCAGTATCTGCCCCACCGGGGCCAAGTACACGCCTGACTATACCTTCCAGCGTCTGATCGAACAGGGTCGAGTGCAGCTCTTCACTGGATGTCTGGCGAGAAAGCTGGTGCCGGGAGATCGCACCGCCCGAATCGAGCGGGCTGAGGCGGTCGATCGGAACGACCCGGGGGAGGCGCTCCATTTCCGCGCAAAGACCTTCGTGCTCGCCGGAGGATACGTGTGGAGCTCCCACCTGCTCCTTCTCTCAGCCGGCGGTCGGTATCCGGCCGGCGTGGCCAACTCTTCGGGCCTCGTAGGGCGATACATGCATGGCCACCGGGCCTGGGAGGGATTCGTCGAGCTCCCCGTCGAGTTGTATCCCGGAATCTTTCAGAACCAAAGCCTCTTCTCGGCCACGTTCGCACGAGCCGGCCCCATGGACCGCTACGTCCGTCACGATCTCACGATTTCGGAGTCCAGCTACGGCAGGGAGCCCCGCCTGCACGACGCCGACGGTGCCCTGCTTCTGGGGGATGAGATCATTGGCGACTGGCGGCGGCGTACCACAACGAAGTCCACCGCCTACGTGCGTGCGATCTACGATGTCCTCCCGGCGCGGGAGAGCGCTCTCCGTCTCGACTCCGCTACGAGGAACAGATGGGGCGATCCTCTTCCGAGGGTCGACTTCCAGGACAGTCCGGTATCCGCGTCCTTACGCGAGCACACTGAGAGCAGCATCACGGCGCTCTTCAAAGACATGGCCAGAGCCGGGAACGGCAGAGTCCTTACCGCTCGACCTATCCCTGGTCAGCACCATCCCGGTGGAGGCTGTCGCATGGGGGACGACCCGGCCACAAGCGTCACGGACGCCCACGGGCGCGCCCACGACCACGAAAACCTCTTCATCGTGGGAGGACCTACCGCCGTGACGTCGGGGTGCACCAACAGCACCCTCACGTTCGCTGCGCTCGCCCTGCGCTCGGCGACCGAGATCGAGAAGCACTTTCCGACCGGCGACCCCTAAGCCCCGGCCCTGAATTCCCCCGGGAGCACGCCGCCCTCAGCGCGATCTGCCGTGCAACTCCTCAATGGGCACGAAATCGATGTCGAACCCGAAGTGCCGGGGCCCCAAAGCCTCGATGGCCTCGCTTGTGCGCCAGAGATCCGAGGCCGGAATTCCGATGACCGTGAGCACTCTGCCAACCTCGAAGCCACCTATCACACCCCCACCTCCAAGCATGGCCCAGCCGGTCTCCGGCTCGACCGCGGCGATTATGTCGGGGGCGGCCGCGTCGAGCGCACCGTCCCTCCACGCTACCATATTCTCATTCTTGTTGTAGATGTGGTATTCGCTCCCGGCGTACTCTCCGATCCCATCGAGATAGGCGTCCGTCCAGCCGAATCCACGCTCCCCCTTCGACTCCGACCGTGTCACCCGGCCCTTGAACAGGATGTAGCCATCCCCGGCGTCGACCACAGCCTGCACCGGATCACGCCCTTGAGCCACAGCTTCGCGGGCGGCCCGTCCCAGCCGGATGCACGTGCTGAGGAACCCCGGAATGAGATTCTCCTTCAAAATGGAGCCCAAGAGCGCATTCGCCGCTATGGAAACCCCGCCACCGCTCGCCACCGCCAGGCTTCGAGTCACGTCCTCGGTCCGGAAGTCGTCGAGCACCGTCGGAAAGATGAAGATGTCGCCGTAGCGAGTGACGCCGGCGAAAGGAGCGCGCGTGATCCCACTGTTGATATTGAAGGGACTCATCTGCACCTCGGGCAGGCAACGCCCGGACGGGCCACCGTCGATGATCGGAATACCGAGGCGCGACGCCGTGAAGAGAGCACCGACCGTGGCCCCCCCTGCTTCGGCCTGAAAGGTGACGTCGAACTCACGACCGAGGTATTCGCTCAGGATCTGCTCCGGCGTGGGGCGGTTCGGGTCCGGCTCGAAGCCCTGCTCGCTGTAGCGGTCGATCACGTCCTGCCAGGCACCACCACCGCCGATCCCGAAAGACGTGAACCCGAACCAGTCATCGGGCAGATCCTCGAGTGCGATCATCTCGAACGACTGTCCGTCGTCAAAAGCGTTCGTGATGCGATCTATGTTCCTCTGCGTGTCGATGCCCCGGGAGCAGAAGATTCCGGCGCCCACCATCATGTCGGCGAGTTCCTGCCTGGTCAGCGTGTGGGTGCGTGCAGTCTGCCCAAGGACTGTGGCTGGTAGAGCCACGAGGACCGTGAGCATAGAGGCGCAAAGACAACCGATTATGGACAGGCTCGCGTGGTATGCCCGCCTCTCGGCGGCTCCTCTCCAGTTGCGATCCGAAGCAACCGACATCTCCATGGCTCTCTCCTTCGGTTAGACAAGGATCCGACTCGTCCACCAGCTTTCACCCCGGGAGCCCGGAGCCCTCCCACTGCAGCGCCTCGATATCGAGCACGAGCCGTCCAGACCGATGGTGGTGCGAGGGGCACGATGTGGCGAAGGTCGACGCCTGCGCAAGTTCGAGCCGTTCAAAGGGTCCACTCAAGCAAGGTTGCGGGTCGCCCTCGACGCGACCCGATTGGACGGGCAGGTTGGAAACTCCCCGGCCAAGCCTCAACTCCCCGCCCGGTCGAGGAACCGACGCACTCCCTCCCGACACGCATCGGTCCGGCGAGCGATGGCGTTGACCTCGGCACCCATTCGGATCGCCTCATCGAAATTGGCCCCGTCCAGCTCATAGAGCAGCGCTTTGGAAAGCTCCAACGCCGACGCGGGCTTCTTCGCCAGCGTCTCGAGGAGTCGCGACGTGCCCGCCTGGAACTCGTCGCCGTCGAAGACCCGGTTCACCAGACCGAGGCGTTCCGCCCTCTTCGCCGAGATCCGCTCCCCCGTGGTCACGAGATCGAACGCTACCGACTCGGTGACCTTACGTTTCAGAATGGCCATGACCATTGCCGGAACGAACCCGATATCGACCTCCGGATACCCGAACTCGGCATCCTCGTCGGCCAGCACCATGTCGCAGGCGGTGGCCAATCCACAGCCGCCGGCCAGCGCCCGACCATGAACCACCGCTACGATGGGCTTGGCGTGACACCGCATCTGCCTGAACAGATTCCCGAGGGTCATAGCGTCGTCGACGTTGGCCTCGTGCCCCTGGTCCGCGATCTCGGCCAACTCCGCCAGGTCGCCCCCCGCGCAGAAGTCCCTCCCGGCACCCGCGATGGCGACGACCCGGACCGCGTCGTCGCCGGATGCACGTTCGAGCGCCTGTACCAGTGCCGAAACGAGCTCGCGGTTCAGGGCATTTCGCTTCTCGGGCCGGTTGAGCGTGAGACGGCAAACCCCATCGGCGACGTCGAAGCCGAGGATCGGTGACGTCATGGCGCTCCCCGCATCGAGTCGGCGGGTGCCCGTCCTCGACCTCGGACGGCGTCCGCCAACTCGTCGGGCACCTCCACCTCCAGGCGGAGCAACGCCGTGCTGAAGACCTTTCCCTGAGCGTCATTCATGAGCGACACGGTGCCCCCTCCGTCGAGCGCGTTGTGGAGCAGGAAGTTGAGGGCGCCGAGGTTGGGAAGCTCGAAGCGCTCCACAGGGCCACGCACCATGTCGCCGAAGTGCTCCTTCACGCGCTCGGCCGTCAGGATCTCCAACAGGAGCGGGTAGTGATCCGCATCGTACACGATAACTCCCACGTTGGCCGTATCACCCTTGTCGCCCGAGCGGGCGTGCGCCAAGTCGACGAGTTGAATGGTGGCCATGCTACCTGACACTCCCGGGTCTCCGACCCGCGTCACGGTGCAGGCCGGCGGCGCGCGACCTATACATCGAAGACCTCCACCTTCAAATGAGGCTCGACCGCTTCCCTGGCAATCAGGGCCGGCCAGTAGGCCATGATCTCCTGGACACGAGGTCTCCCACCCGCGAATCCCGTCACTGAAGGAGGCCCGGTGAGGACCAGAGGTGCGATCTCCCGGGTGAAGCGCTCCACGGCAGCCCGGTCTCGGCTCCTCACCCCGACCCGCAATTGGACCTCCGGGAGATCAGCGGGCGGCGGCCCCGGCAAGAAGCCGTGGGTGGAATCCCACCCCACGAGCTCAGTGCGGATGTCCAGGACGAGTCCGAGGCGATCCAGTCGCTCCCGAAGGACCCGGTCGGCGGCGCGGGCCTTGGCGGCGGCATCGGGCCACGCGTAGGTCAGGGTTCCCACCGCCTTGAAGCCGTCGGAATAGGCGATCGACACCTTCAGGCAGTCGGTAGCCGGCCGGCCTCGGATTCCCTTGATCCGCACCCGATCGCCACCTTGGTCTTCGAGTGCGATCGTGGTGAAGTCCGCCACTACATCCGGTGTGATGTACGTGCGGGGATCCCCCATCTCATAGACGATCTGCTCGGCGACCGTTCCTCGGGTCACGCGACCACCGGACCCCTCATGTTTGGTCACCACGAACGTCCCGTCGGCGCAGGCCTCGATGATGGGAAAGCCGACCTCGGCGAGATTCGGGACGGACCACCAGTCGATGAGGCAATTCCCGCCGGTGCTCTGGGCGCCACATTCGTTGATGTGTCCGGCAACCACGCCGGCGGCGATGCGGTCCCAATCGTCGGGAGCCCAGCCGAACTCATGGATCATCGGCCCGTACGTTAGCGCCGTATCGGTCGAGCGGCCGGTCACGACCACGTCGGCACCTCGCCCGAGAGCCTCGACAATGGGCCGCGCACCCATGTAGACGTTGGCGCTCTGCACCTGATCTCGCACGACGGCAAGAGGCTCATCCGTCTCCATGTTACGGAAGTCGTGTCCCTCGCCGAGAAGCGTGTCGAGGCGGTCCATGAGGTCGTCCCCGACCACGATGGCGACCGTGGCCCTGCCACCCACCCCGGACTCTCGTCCCGCCTCGACGAGCGCCTCTGCACACCCGAGTGGATTCACGCCACCCGCGTTCGTGACCACCGTGACGCCTCGCTCGATGCACGCCGGAAAGATCCGGCCCATCAGGGGCACGAAGTCCCGGGCGTACCCCGCGGAGGGGTCGCGGGCGCGCTGCTTCTGCATGATGGACATGGTGACCTCGGCCAGGTAGTCCATCATGAGGTAGTCGATCCGGCCACCTTCCACCTGGCGAACGGGAGCCTCGGGATCGTCGCCCCAGAACCCCTGACCCGAGGCGATCCGCACCACGCCCCCTTCAGCCATCGTCCGGCCCTGCCTCCCCCTCCGACTTCGAGGCAGGGGGCACCGAGGTCGTCGCCGATGAGGCCGCGGGCGCCGAATCTAAGTGAAAAGGCCCGACGTGGGGACCGGAGTTGTTGAGTGCCGCCCGATGCAGGTGCACCAACGCCCGCCGGAGCTCCTCGGGCAGCACGATCTCATCGACGAAGCCGCGGGCCGCGGCGAAACGGGCGTCGAGCTGTCGGTCGTAGTCCGCGCGGACCTCGTCCATGCGCGTACTCAGGTCCTCGTCCGGGACTTCGCCCTTGGCCTTGAGCTCCTCGAGCTGCCGGCTGAAGAGCGCCATCACGGCGCTGTCGCCCTCCATGACCCCCATCCGGCCGGTCGGGAGCGAAAGGATGAAATCCGGATCGAATCCCTGACCCGCCATGGCGTAGTAGCCCGCACCCGAAGCGTGGTTCAACGTCAGGACGAGCTTGGGCACCGTGGCCGTCGCCATGGCCTCGACGAAACGTGCTCCGGCGCGGATGATCCCCGAGTGCTCGGCCTCCGGACCCACCATGAAGCCTGATACGTCCTGGACGAACAGAATCGACGTCCCACGACGGTTCATGGTCTCGATGAAGTACGCCACCTTCTCGGCGCTCTCCGTATAGATGATCCCGCCGAACCGGGGCGGGCCGGGTCGATCGTCCTTGATCATGCTCCGGGCGTTGGCGATGACGCCGATCGGGATGCCCCCGAGGAATCCCGTCCCGCAGATCATCTCCGCGGCGTATTCGGGCTGGAACTCGTCGAGCGCTTCTCCGTCCAGAATACACGCCAACACGGCACGCATGTCGTAGGGCTGACGGTGGTCCGGCGGAAGGAGGTCGTACAGGTCCGCCGCCTCCCGCTCGGGTGCCGAGACGGGGACCCGTCGCACTCGCGGTACGGTGCCTCCGGGCAACTCATGGATCAGTCGTCGAAGCTTGCTGATGCACGCCTCATCGTCCGGCACCATGTAGTGGGCGACCCCACTGACCTCGGTATGCACGCGGGCTCCGCCCAGCTCCTCCGAGCCCACCGTCTGCCCCGTTGCGCCCTTCACCAGATTCGGCCCCCCCAGGCCCATGAAGCTGGTCCCCTCGACCATGATGATCACGTCGGAGAGGGCAGGCAGGTATGCCCCGCCCGCGATGCATGGTCCCATGACCGCCGCCAGCTGAGGAATCCTCAGATAGCGACGCATGATGGAGTTGTAATAGAAGATGCGGGCCGCTCCGTACTGGCCGGGGAACACCCCACCCTGGTACGGGAGATTCACACCGGCGGAGTCAACGAGGTAGACGATCGGAATGCGGCAACGCATGGCGATCTCCTGGGCCCGGAGGATCTTCTTGATGGTCTCGGGCCACCACGACCCTGCTTTGACGGTGGCGTCGTTGGCCACGACCACGACCTCACGGCCTTCAACGAGGCCCACTCCCGTCACGACGCCCGCCCCGGGCGCCCGGCCATCGTACTGATCGTGGGCAACGAGGAGGCCGATCTCGACCCAGGTGCCCCCGGGATCGAGAAGGCGCGTCACGCGTTCACGGGCCGTCAGCTTGCCCTGTTCGTGCTGCCGTTCGATGCGTTCCGGCCCGCCCCCCTTGAGGAGCACCGAGCGAAGCTCTCGGAGTTCCGCCCCCAACTCGGCCAGGCGGCCCGAACCCGGTGCGGCTCTTGGAGCTTCCGTGGCGGGATCCCCGGTCGGGGTCACGTCAGACCCTTTCCTCACGCGTGGCGAACCAGTCGCGGACATACGCCACGGCGTCGACCGTGGAGGTCCCGGGACCGAACAGCCGCCCGACGCCCTGATCGGCGAGGGAGCGCATGTCCTCCTCGGGAATGATGCCGCCCCCCGTGAGAAGAACTTCGTAGGCTCCCTCCTCCCTGAGCAGCCCGAGCACCCTCGGGAAGAGAGTCATGTGTGCTCCCGACAGGACGGACAACGCGACCACATCGACGTCCTCTTGGACGGCGGCGTTGACGATCATTTCGGGAGTCTGGTGCAGCCCCGTGTAGATGACCTCGAACCCGGCGTCCCGAAAGGAAGCGGCTATGACTTTGGCCCCGCGGTCGTGTCCGTCCAATCCCGGCTTGGCAACGAGCACCCGGATCTTTCGATCCTCAGACGTCATCGGCTTCTCCTTTGGGAATGCTCGAGGCGCGACCCGGTCTGATCGCTCGAAGCGTTTCAAATCTATTGGATTGACCAGGGTCGTCACCAGTTCCACGAGGAGGTGGTCGGAGGCCGGTGACTTGATCGGTAGCCGCCGCCGCAGCGAGGTTCCGTACGAGGGGATGGAGTCAAACCGGCCAATGCGTGGACACCGAGTGACGAAACGCATTACGCGCTCCGCTCGTAGAACAAGCAACTTCCCACGCGTGACCGCCTGTCCAACACGCGACTGCCATATCGAATTCCCTGGAGATAGAGATGAAGATGCGTCCATGGCCCGCACTCCCCCGGCTCACCTGGATCGTTGCCCTCGTCATGGCGCCCGGCGTCGCAGCTCAGACGTTCCCAACCGACGATCCGGTCATCAGAGCCATCTGGGAACAGGGCATGGAGGAGGGATCTCAGATCCAGGACCTGGCTCAGACACTCCTGGACTCCGTCGGGCCACGACTCTCGGGCAGTCCCGGTCAGCGGGCCGCGATCGACTGGGTCGCGAGCA
Source organism: Longimicrobiales bacterium (assembly GCA_965226925.1). Classification (GTDB taxonomy): domain Bacteria; phylum Gemmatimonadota; class Gemmatimonadetes; order Longimicrobiales; family Gaopeijiaceae; genus CBDDCX01. The sequence continues at coordinate 594,488 of CBDDEN010000011.1, forward strand.
TGTACGAGGCGTGGAAGGTACCGGCCAGACTCGAGGAGTACGGAACCTGGCGGGGCTGGGACCGGGGCTACACCCACATCGATCTCGTTGTGCCGCGCAAGCGCACACTGAGCGGGATGATGCTGGCCTGGAGTCCCGGGACCGACGGGCCCGTAGAGGGCGACGTTATCGCCATGCCGGCCTTTTCGAGCCAGTCGGAGTTCCGGTCCTGGCTTCCACAGGTAGCCGGCAAGTTCGTCGCCTTCAGCTACGCCGAGCCCACCTGCCGGGCACCTGAGAGCTGGGAGGCACTCGCCGCTCCGGAATCCGTGGAGCGCATGGACGCTCTTCAGGAGAGCGTCCGCAACGAGTGGAATCAGGGGCTCCGAAACGCCGGCGGACCGGGCCAAATCATGGCGGCCCTCGAAGGAGCGGGAGCCCTGGGCGTGCTCACGAGCCGTTGGTCCAACGGGTGGGGCGCCAACAAGATCTTCTCTTCCGCCACCGAGACCGTGCCGTCTCTGCACCTGAGTTGCGAGGACTACGGGCTCGTGCACCGTCTGGCAACCCATGGCCAGGGCCCACGCCTGCGCGTGGACGCCCAGGCCCGGGACCTCGGCGAGGTCCCGGTGGCCAACGTCATCGGGGAGTTGCGCGGGACCGAGCTACCCGACGAGTACGTGCTCCTCACCGCGCATCTCGACTCCTGGGACGGGGCATCGGGTGCCACCGACAACGGCTCGGGCACGGTCATGATGATGGAGGCGATGCGGATCCTGAAGGAGGTGTATCCCCGGCCCCGCCGCACGATCGTGGTGGCCCATTGGGGCGGCGAGGAGCAAGGACTCATCGGATCCGGCGCCTTCGCGGAGGACCATCCGGAGGTGGTGGACGGGCTGCAGGCCGCGTTCAACCAGGACAACGGCACGTGGCGCGTGGATTACATACGCATGCAGGGCTTCGTGGAAGCGGGCAGGAACTTCGGCGGCTGGTTCGGGAAGATCCCGCTTGAGATATCTCGGCACGTCGAGCTCGACATCCCGGGGATCCCCGAGCGGGGTGGCAGTGACCACCTGTCGTTCATATGCCGCGGGACCACGGGTTTCCGCCTGCAGTCCCACTATCCGGACTACCGGCAGTACACTTGGCACACCGATATCGACACCTACGACAAGCTCGTGTTCGACGACCTGAGAAACAACGCCACATTGGCGGCCATGCTGGCGTACTTGGCCTCGGAAGATCCCGAGCGGGTGTCGAACACCCAGAGGGCCCTCCCGGGGAATGAGGAGTGGCCGGGGTGTAGTCCTGCACGACGGAGTTCCGGCAGATAGCCGAAGCCGTGCGGACCGCTGGACAAACGGGGCGTTCATGCATCACATCGGCCAGTTTCAGGCCGTTTGAGGGATCGGCCCCGACCAGAATTCAAACTCTCCATTCCGGAGGAGACATTCGATGGCGCGGATTCGTGTCACGCTGAAGTGGATCAAGATTCTCGATAAGCTCGAACCGTTTTTCAAAGAGACGGGAGAGTTCCAGTTTCGCTCCAAGGTCTCGAGTGGGAACGACGGTGGCCTGTCTGCGGAGACCCGCTTTCCGGAGGAGGGGCACTACTCCCTTTCGGACAAGCCCGGCTGGAACTTCGTGACCCTGAACGAGGTGTTGTTCGAGGGTGACATCGAAGACCACCTGGTCGTCGAGTTGTTCGGCGAGGAGATCGACACGCTCTCGGCCAACGATGAGCTCGATCGATACCGACGGGAGTTCAGTGGACCGATCGATGAATGGGTCGGTCTCTACGAGCCAGCGGACGAGGGATCCACCGATCTCGAGGCGATGTCCAACTGGCGCATCAGCTACATCATCGAGAAGATCTGAGCTTTAGCCGTCGTTTCCGGATCGGTCGCCCGGACCCGCTCTCCACGCCGCGTCGTCCGGATGGCAACGCCCCTAGAGGCGCCTAGAAGAACACCGGCTCCTTGTAGCTTCCGAACACCGTCTCCATCGCGTGGCGGATCTCGTAGAGCGTGCAGTCCGCACGTGCGCAGTCGAGGATCGCCGGGATCACGTTGCCGCCGTCACGGCACACACCTTCCAGGTGGCTCAGGCTCCGCTGCACATGCGAGTCGTCCCGGCCCGCGCGAAGCTCGGCCATATGCCGCCGCTGACGCTCCTCGGCGGTCGCATCGATCTTGAGGGTGTCGATCGCGACATCTTCCGAGCCCTCGGTGAACTCGTTCACGCCTACCACCAATCGCATGGACGACTCCACCTCACTCTGCTGGCGAAGGGCCGAGTTGGCGATCTCTTGCTGGAAGAAGCCGGTCTCGATGCCCGGAACCACTCCACCCAACTCGTCGATCTGGTGGAAGAGGTCGAGTGCCTCGGCCTCGAGCCGGTCGGTGAGCGACTCCACGTAGTAGGATCCCGCCAGCGGGTCGATCGTGTTGGGCACGCCGCTCTCGTATGCGAGAATCTGCTGCGTGCGAAGCGCGATTCGAACGGCCTTTTCGGTGGGGAGAGAAAGGGTCTCGTCCATCGAGTTCGTGTGCAGCGACTGGGTCCCTCCCAGGACGGCAGCCATCGCCTGATAGGCAACACGCACGATGTTGTTCTCGGGCTGCTGAGCCGTGAGGCTCACCCCGGCAGTCTGCGCGTGCGTGCGTAGTCTCCAGGAGTCCGGGTCCGTGGCGCCGTACTTGTCGCGCATGACGCGGGCCCAGATCCGACGGGCGGCCCGGAACTTGGCGATCTCTTCGAAGAAGTCGTTGTGTACGTCGAAGAAGAACGAAAGGCGGGGCGCGAAGCGGTCCACGTCCAACCCCCGCTCGATGCCCCGCTCCACGTATTCGAAGCCGTTCCGCAGCGTAAAAGCCAGCTCCTGCACGGCGGTGGCGCCCGCCTCGCGTATGTGATAGCCGGAGATGGAGATGGGGTTGTACTTCGGCGCATGCTCCGAGCACCACTCGAACATATCGATGATGCAGCGCAAGGCAGGCTCGGGAGGAAAGACCCACGCGTGTTGCGCCTGGTATTCCTTCAGAATGTCGTTCTGGACCGTGCCACGCAGCTTGTCCGGTGAGACCCCTTGCCGCTCCGCCGCCGCGACGTAGAAGCAGTAGAGGATGACCGCGGGCCCATTGATCGTCATGGAGACCGAAACCTGGTCGAGCGGGATCCCCTGGAACAGCGTCTCCATGTCCTTCAGGGACGAGATGGCGACTCCGCAGACACCCACCTCACCGAGAGAGCGAGGGTGATCGCTGTCGTAGCCCATGAGGGTGGGGAAATCGAACGCCACCGACAGCCCGGTTGTGCCATGCTCCAGCAGGTACTTGTACCGCTCGTTCGTCTCTTCGGCCGTGGCGAACCCCGCGAACTGACGCATCGTCCAAAGACACGTGCGGTACATGGTCGCATACGGCCCCCGGGTGAACGGGAACTGGCCCGGAACCCCGAGGGCGTCCTCATAGCCCTCCGCCCCTTCGCGGTCGAGCGGCGTATAGAGGGGCTGCACGTCCACACCGGAGAGGGTGGTGAATGGGACGTCCCTGGTGGGGGTCGCTCCGAACTCCTCCTCCCACGCCTTCAACTGCTCACGCAGTTGCTCGATCTCCGCCTTCTGCTCGGCCACCGTCTCCATGAGCTCGCCCGGAGAGGTCATATCACGCTCTAGAGTGGACATGCCCGAAGTTACACATTTCCGGCCGAAATGTCCCGAGCGGTGGGAGCCGCTAGGCCCCCAGCAGATCGTGCAAGATGGACGAAGACACGGAATAGGGGGTCGCCTCTCCGGCCTGGATCCGGTCGAGGCCCTCCTCGAGGAGAGCGCGGACGCTCTGCCGGCCCCACAGAATCCCGCGTAGCTCGCGATTGGCCACCTCACGGATTCGGACCGCGGCCCGGGCCCGGCGTCGCGCGCGCAACTCTCCGGACTCTCTCAGAAAGGCGCCGTGCTCGTCGATGGCGGCCAGCAGCTCGGTCACCCCTTCCTCCGTTTGGGCGACGGTCTTGAGGACCGGGATTTCCCAGGAGGCCACCTCGTCCTTCGCTTCGGGCGCTGCCTCCCTCTCCACACCCACGCGCGACAGGTCCACGCCGTGGTGGCCCGGCACATCGCTCAGCGCCTTGCCTGCCCTCAGGTGTAGTGCCACCCGTATGTCCTTCAGCAGGCGGTCCGCGCCCGGTCGGTCCGCCTTGTTCACGACGAAGACGTCAGCGATTTCCATGAGCCCCGCCTTCATCGCCTGGATGCCATCACCGGACTCCGGTACGAGAACGACCACCACCGTGTCCGCCGCGCCCGTGATCTCGAGTTCCGTTTGGCCTACCCCTACGGTCTCGACCATGATGCGGCCCAACCCGAACGCATCCATGAGGTCGATCACCTCCTTCGAAGTGGTGGCCAACCCTCCGACGGAGCCGCGTGTGGCCATGGATCGGATGAAGATTCCGCCGTCCGTCGCCAGGTCGTTCATGCGGATGCGGTCTCCCAAGAGCGCGCCTCCCGAATAGGGCGACGTGGGGTCCACCGCAACGATCCCGACCTCGTCGCCCTGAGAGCGACATCGCGTGGCCAGGGCCGCGATGAGACTCGACTTCCCCGCCCCGGGGGGGCCTGTCATGCCCACGCGGCGGGCGCGCGGCTCCTTCTCGAGCGCCTCGTGCAGAAAGCGCTGGAACGACGGGCGTTCACCCTCGATCACCGAGATCGCCCGGGCCAGGGCCGCTCGTTTTCCCGCTCGGAAGCTCTCGAGCAGCGACTCCAGCCCCTCCGGGAGGGGCTCCAGGAGTTCTTCGGTCATCGGTGGCGCTCTCCAGGTCGGATCCGTCGGGCGTGACGGAGCGGATTCTCGAGCAGGTGCGTAGGGATGAAGAATACCAGGACGAACATGAGCAGCGATAAGGCGAGTCCGACCCCGAGCAACCACACGCTACGTACGGCGATGTAGAGGATCGACGAGATGACGGCAGTGGCGGTGGCGAAGATGCTGAGCGTGATCCGACGGGCCTGAAGGTGAAGAAAGCGTTCCTGGCCCTGGATGTCTCGGGGATGCATACGGACCCGTAGCTCCTCTCGCTCGGCTCGGGTCAGCAGGTCCATCATCGTGCGGAGGGCAGTTTGGGCTTCGCCCAACAGGTCTCTCGCGACGGCAACCGGCTCACGCACCGCCGTCTTCACGATCTCACCGCGTAACTCCCGGACGACCCTCTTGAGCACGCCGAGACCATCGAAGTTCCGGTCGTACCGAATCCCGAGCCCTTCGAGGAGGACGGACGCCCGAAAGAAATAGACGAGCTCCTGAGGGAGCATGATGGGCCAGGTGTAGAATGTGTCGAAGATCTCGTGGATGACCTCCTCGATCCGGTCCCGATTCGAGATCCTCACCCGGGCCATGATCGAGAGGATCTCGGTGGCCGCTTCGCGGATCTCTCCCCTGGAGACCTCAGGACTGATCATGCCGAGCCGGTACATGCCATTGATCATGCTGTCCAGATCGTCGCGCTCCACGGCCAGCGCAAGATCGAGAATGTACTCCCGCGTCCAGCGTGGCACGTCGAGGACCATCCCCCAGTCGAGGACGACGATGGTCCCGTCGTCTTGCACCAACAGGTTTCCCGCATGGGGATCCGCATGGAGGAACCCGTCGACCATCATCATCCGCAGATAGAGCCCCGTGAGACGCTCCATCAACTCGGTGAAGCGCAGACGCCCCGACTCGAAGAAGTCGTCCAGTTGATCGATCTTCGTGCCGTGGCAGCGCTCCATCACCAGCACCCGACGGCGAGTGAAGTCGGGCAGTACCTCGGGGGCCTTGACCTTCGGGACGTTTCTGAAGTGCCGCTGGAAGCGCGCGATGTTCTCGGCCTCGTGGTGGAAGTCCATCTCCTCGCGGACGCGGTGAGAGAACTCCCGGACCACGTTCGTCAGGGCCTGGATGTGGTGGTTGGGAAAGAGGATGTTGAGCCAGTACAGGAGCGTGAACCCAATGTCGAGATCGAGAGCGACGAGCTCTTCCACCCCGGGGCGCAGGACCTTCACCACCACATCACGACCCGCCACGACGGCGCCGTGCACCTGACCCAGGCTGGCGGCCGCCAACGGCTCCCGCTCGAACTCGTCGAAGGCCTCGTCAACCGAACGTCCTAAGTCCCGCTCGAGCAGAGCGATGATCTGATCCGGCGGGTCCGGCGGGGCGTGATCCTGCAGCGTCCCGATGGACGTCAGGTACGGTTCCGGAAAGATGTCGGCTCTGGCCGAGAGCAACTGTGCGAGCTTGATGAACGTCGGGCCTAGATTCGCCACCCGAGCCACGAGCTTCTCCGCTCGACGCTTGTGATGGCGCTCGCTCCGGCGGGCGGGACGCCCCAGGACGACCCACCGCCTTCGGTCCCGAAGAAAGGCCAGCACGAAGGGGGTGAGCCCCGCGAGCACCCGGACCCCTCTCAGGAAGCGCTTCACGGCGACACCCGCAGTATCGAAAGCAACCGAAACGTCACGCTGAGCAGCCTTCTAGAGGAGGACGGTGGCGAGCCCGAGCAGCAGCAGGAAGCCCGTCATGTCGGTTAGGGCCGTCAGGAAGACGGTCGATGCCACGGCCGGATCCTGGCTGGTGCTCATGACCCGGACAGTGGGGCGTTCACCGCGCTTCGTCCAGTAGCTCCCGGACGAGTCTCTCCTGGACCCCGAACATCGCGCTGTCGAAGCGCGCGTCGGTCTCGGGATGCTCGTGTCCCAACACGTGTAACATGCCGTGAATAACCAGCCGGGAGAGTTCCTCGACTACTGGAACGGCCACGTCCATGGCCTGACGCTCGGCCTGCTCGTGGCCGACGTAAACATCGCCGAGAACCGGTTCACCCTCTTCGTGAAGCGCGAACGCGAGGACGTCCGTGGGTCGGTCGATGCCGAGGTAGTCGCGGTTGAGCCGACGGATCGCCTGGTCGTCCAAGAGAGCCAGGGAAATCTCACCTTCTTCGACGCCGGCGTCACGCAGGACCAACTCGACGGCCGCGCGAAGCAGATCTTGGGACACGCCCTGCGCTGCACCCATCGAAACCTGAACCTCCAAGCGGCTCAGGCCCCTTCGTCGGCGACGGCACCCAACTCCATCTGCTCATCTCCCTCGGTGGCCGTACGCGACGTAGAATCGTCGTGCGGCCGGGAAGCAGACCGATCGTCCGTCTTCGTGGCGCCCGAACCCGGCGCATCGGTCAGATGCTGAGTACTCGGGTAGTCGATTCGATGATGGTAGATGCCGCTCAGGACCTTCACGAACGTGTCCTTCAGCACCGTGATTTCTCGCAACGTGAGTGGAGCCTCGTCGAGCTGCCCGTCCTCCCGCTTGCCCTCCACGATGCCGTCCACCAGGCTCCTGACCCGCTCGGGCGTGGGCTCCTGAAGCACACGTGTTGCCGACTCGATGGAATCCGCCATCATGGCGATGGCGGTCTCTTTCGATTGGGGCTTGGGTCCCGGATACCGGAAGTCGGACTCGTTCACATTGTCCTCACCGAACTCGTCCTTCGCCCGGGAGTGAAAATAGCCGATGAGCTGGGTGCCGTGGTGTTCGGCGATGAAGTCGAGCACGATCTCGGGCAGGTTCTCCTCGCGGGCCAGTCGTAGACCCTCCGTAACGTGCTCGCGCACGATGGAAGCAGACGTGTCCGGCTTCAGCTTGTCGTGAGGGTTCCTTCCCTCGGGTTGGTTCTCGACGAAGTAGTGGGGCTTGAGCACCTTGCCGACATCGTGGTAATACAGCCCGACCCGGCAGAGCAGGCCATGTGCCCCGATGGCATTCGCGGCCATCTCACCGAGATTGGCCACATTGATCGTGTGCGCATAGCTCCCGGGAGCCTCCAGGGACAGTCGCCGGATCAGAGGGCGGTTCGGGTCCGCCCATTCCAGCAGGGTCTGGTCTGTAGTGATCCCCGTGAACCACTCGAAGACCGGCATGAAGCCCATGGCGACGACGGCGCTAAGCGCGGCATTCGCCCCTGCCCAACCCATCGAGACGGCAACGGGCCCGGCGGAGCTCCCCTCGAGCAGCGCCAGGGCCAAAAGCGTCACGGCGTAGGCTCCGCTGATGATGGCGACGAACACCCAGGTCTGAGCTCTGCGCCGAACGACGCGGACGCTCATGGCCGCCGCGGCCCCACCCACCATCGTGGGGAACAAGACCTCGGTGACCCCGAAGGGGGGCTGCGCGACGGTCAGCACGGCCAAGACCAACGCCATCACCAGAGCGATACGAGAGTCCCAAAGCACCGCCAGCGTGAGGCTCACGAAGGCGATCGGCAGCGCCGACGACGGGAGGCTGTTCGCGGCGACGAGGCGCGCCAGCGCGAAGTACGCGACGATCAGGCCCGCCTGCAGCAGCAGCCAGCGGGGAGAGGCGTAGATCACCGGGCGAATAAAATAGACGAGCACACCGAACACGCCGAGAATCGTCAGGTTCAGAAGCAACGCGCCGAAGATCACCCCGAACCGGAGACCCGGATCCTCGAGCTGTTGACGTTCCCGCAGCTCCGCCTCATAGGCATTGAGTCGCTCCAGATCCTCGGGCGTGATGGGCTCGTTGGCGCGCACGATCGCCTCCTGCTGTACCACGTTGCCCTTGGTCGCGGGCACCGCCTGCCGGGCCTGTTCGCGGTCGTCCTCGGTCATGGACGGATTCAAGGCCAGCGAGTAGATCGTGTGACGGATCACGATGAGGCGGAGCAGTTCACTCAGCTCCGGGCTGGGCGTCATGAGCAGGCTGACGACACGGTCCTGAAATTCGCGTCCCGTGAGCAGTTCCCCCCTCGCCACCGAGCGGCGGCCCTCCGCACCGGGGTCATGGACAAGCACCCTTTGCGACGTCACGTCCTGGCCCTGGCTCGCCTCCAGGACTCCCGGGGCAGCGTATTGCCGGGCCCCCGAAATGGCGGTCGTCCGTAGCAGGCGACGCGTTTCTTCCCTCAGCAGCAGGTTGGCTTGATCCAACCTCGCGACCACGGAGGAGCCGACCATATAACGGCGCATGGCCTCCGCGTCACCGGCCGAAGCAAACGTGTCGAGCTGATCGAAGAACCGACCGAGCCGGGCCGCCATCGAGTCGGCGGCTTCCGGTCGGAAGTCGAACGTGGACGGCACTCCGGCGGCCGCATCGGCCCGTTCGCGCTGCAGATCGGCCACGGACTTGGGAACGACGAAGGGCACCTCCGCGATCACTGGCTCCGTCAGTACGATGCCCACCGAGTACCGGCCTAGCGTGGACCGGCCGACCGGAGGGAAGAGCGCCGTAACGATGGCCGCCACGGCCGCGATGAGCAGCAGCCGCGATCCGTGATACAGCACGCCGTCCGGCCAAGGAGGCCTCGGTTCGTCCGAGGATCCCCCTCGGACCAGGGCCTGGCTTCCGCGACCGCTACGGGTCAAGAATCCCCCTCGGAGTCCGATTCGGCGTACGCCCGGATGATGTCCCTCACCAGCCGGTGCCGGATCACGTCCATGTCGTCCAGATAGATCAACCGGATTCCGTCGATCCCACTCAAGATAGCCTCGATCTCGAGGAGGCCGGAATCCTCACGACGCGGTAGGTCTATCTGAGTCTTGTCTCCGGTGATGACCACCTGCGAGTTCAACCCCAAACGGGTGAGGAACATCTTCATCTGCGCGGTCGTCGAATTCTGCGCTTCATCCAAGATGACGAAGGCATCGGAGAGCGTGCGGCCCCTCATATAGGCCAACGGGGCAATCTCTATGGTCCTGTCCTCGAGGGCACGACGCACGCGATCGCCGGGCATCATGTCCTCGAGGGCGTCATAGAGAGGCCGCAGATACGGATCGACCTTCTCTTGCATGTCGCCGGGCAGAAAGCCGAGACTCTCTCCAGCCTCGACGGCGGGTCGCGCCAGGATGATGCGCTTGACCCGTTTCTTGTAGAGAGCGTCCACGGCAGCGGCCACCGCCAGATAGGTCTTTCCGGTTCCGGCAGGACCGATGCCGATAACGATATCGTTGTCCAGAATGGAGTTGAGGTAACGCCGCTGACCATCCGACTTGGGGCGGATGACCTTGCGCGTGCCGGGCAGTGCAATTCCGGTGTTGTCCTCCGGACGCACCACTCCGTCCCCGCCGTTGGCGGCGAAGCCCTCGGCAAAGCGTGCGATGTCGTTGGAGTCGAACGGCGCCCGCAAGCGTGAGAGTTCGATCACGTGCTGCACCACGGGGGCCGCCTGCTCCACGGCCGTGAGCTCTCCCGAGAGGATCACGTGATCACCCCGCAGGACGAGCCGAATGCCGAAGAGCTTCGACACCTCCTGAAAGTTGGCGTCGTTGACTCCGGTAAAGAGGAGCGGGTCCACTCCTTCGGCGTCTAGCCGATGTTCGACGATCGTGCTCTGTCCCGAGGTCATGCGGTGAAATCCTCCTTTTCAGAGTTTCTCGCGGCCGGCTCTGCCCTCCGCAGCCCCAGATCGACGAGATCCGAATCCGCCAACGGAGTCGGAGCGCCCTCGAAAAGGGCTCGTGCCGCCGTAGTCTTGGGGAACGCGATCACGTCGCGGATGCTCCGCGCGCCCACGAACTCGGCGACGATGCGATCCATCCCGAAAGCCACACCCCCGTGCGGGGGCGCGCCGGAGGCGAGGGCACCCAACAGAAACCCGAACTTCCGGTCGATCTCCCCGTCCTCGAGGCCCAGAATCCTGAAGATGCGGCGCTGGACCTCGGGGTCGTGGTTTCTGATGCTTCCCGAACCGAATTCGACTCCGTTGTAGACCAAGTCGTACGCCAGGCCTCGTGTCGACATCGCATCCGAGTCGAGGAGCTCGACATCGTCGGGATGCGGCATCACGAAGGGATGGTGATTGGCTGCGGGCTCGCCGTCCGGACCCGGCTCGAAAATGGGGAAGTCCACCACCCAGAGCCACGCGTGCTCCCGGTCTTTTGCGATGCCGAGGGCCTCGATGGCCGCTGCCCGCGTCGCGGCCAAGGCCGCCGAGGTAATCCGGTCGTCTCCGGCGGCCACCAACGCAAGGTCGCCCGACCCCATGCCCAACGCCTCGAAGGCAGCCTCGTCCATGAACCTGGACAGCGGTCCCGACCCACCGTCGTCGCCCAACTTGGCCCAGAGGAGCCCCGGCGCACCAGCAGCCTTGGCGTGCGCCTCGACGGCCTCCACCTCTCGCCTGGACAGGCGCGCCCCTCCCCTCAGTAGCAAGCCTCGGATACGACCCCCGCCTTCAATGGCCGCCTCCAGGATGGTCGACTCCCGACCGCTCAGCACGCCGGTCCAGTCCTGGATCTCCAGGGAGTAACGAAGGTCGGGACGGTCGGTACCGTACCGTTCGAGCGCCTCTCGATGGGTCATCCGCACGAAAGGCGCTTCGGCCTCCACACCGGGTGCCTCGGCCGCCAGCGCAGACATCAGGCCCTCCATCCAGCGCAGGATGTCGTCCGGCTCCACGAAGGAGGCCTCGACATCGATCTGCGTGAACTCGGGCTGCCGGTCCGCTCTCGGGTCCTCGTCGCGGAAACAACGGGCGATCTGGAAGTAGCGGTCGAAACCGGCGGCCATGCAGATCTGCTTGTAGATTTGCGGGCTCTGAGGCAGAGCGTAGAACTCCCCCTGGTGCACACGGCTCGGCACCAGATAGTCCCTGGCACCCTCCGGCGTGGGCTTGGTGAGGACCGGTGTCTCGATCTCGATGAATCCCAGAGCGTCCATGTAATTCCGGCACGTCAGGATCAGCCGATGCCGGAGCCTCAGGTTGTCTTGGAGTTGGTCTCGGCGCAGGTCGAGCACACGATGCTTCAGGCGCAACTCCTCCGAAGGCAGTTCGTCTTCGGGCGCCTGGTACACGGGGATCGCCGGCACGTCGGCGTCGGTGAGCCGACTCAGGGTCGTGGCCCTGATCTCGACGTCGCCGGTGGCCATGTCCGGATTTCGGGCCTCGGGCGGTCGGGCCGCCACAGGGCCCGCGACGGCTACTACGTCCTCGGCGCCCAGCCGGTGAGCCAACTCCAGGGAAGCCGCCTCCGTCCAATCGGGTCCCAAGGAGACCTGGACGAGCCCGCTGCGGTCACGCAGATCCACGAAGATCAATCCACCCAAATCGCGCCGCCGATGTACCCAGCCGGCCAGCTTCAGCTCGGTCCCCTCGTCGGCGGCGCGAATGCCACCCACCATGCGAGAGCGGAGCGCGGTACGCTCGATAGCGATATCCGTCATGTCTGTCTGGTAGACGATGCCGTCGTTCCTTCGTCGGGTGCCTTATTGGTTTTACGCGAATAAGGTACGAATCTCGTGAAGAACAGGTACCCCACGAACACCCCTACGGCGTTGGCCGCTCCGTCCATGAGCTCGGCCTGCCGGCCCGGCACGAGCGTTTGGTACCACTCGACCAGACCGCCGTACGTCGCGCCCACGAAGATCAGCGTCACGACCGGCACGCCCGACTCCGTCTTTGCTCTTCCCCATGCCAGGGACAGGCCGAGAATCAGGTAGGCACCGCCGTGAGCGAGCTTGTCCCATCCGGAATCCAGACCGACGCTAGGCGAGCTCCACGCACTCAACAAAAAGAGGACCGCCGCCCACAGGGCAGCCGGCCCCCAACCGATGACCTTCTCGATCATGGAGTGTTCGGTGAATTGAACAGCGCCCGATCCTCCTCTCAATCGTGTTGAAATCGCCTAAAGTCTAACCCGGGCGACGGAGCGATACAAGAAAATCCGACGGCCTCCCGTCCCGCGCGACGGGATTTCTCCAACCGCGTCAACGGTTACGTTATCTTCTGCCTCGATCACACAGAACGGCACCTGGCTGGGCACGCGGTACGCGTCCCGGAACGGTTATGAACATGCACGCTGACAAGACCGATCTGCTCGGCCTAAGGCCGGAGGAACTCGAAGCCACGTTGGCGGCTCATTTCGGATCTCGTGGCCAGCCGTCCTATCGGGCCGACCAGGTGAGGCGTTGGATTCTCGACTGTTGCGTCGCGGACTTCGAGGGCATGACCAACCTGCCCACGGGCGAACGGTCCGCGCTCGCGGCGCGATTCGTCCTGGGCGAAGCAGTAGCGGACTGTGTATCCCGCTCTTCCGACGGCACCGTCAAACACCTCTGGAAGCTCGAGGACGGGGAACTCGTGGAGTCGGTCTTGATCCCCGCGACTGAGCGGCTGACCCTCTGCATCTCGTCCCAAGCCGGCTGCGCCATGGGATGCACCTTCTGTGCAACCGGTTGGGCGGGCTTCCGGCGGCAGCTCACAGCCGGTGAAATCGTCTCCCAATACAGGGCGTCCCGCAGGTGGGCCGAGGACAACGACTACGGGCGGATCACGAACGTGGTCTACATGGGCATGGGCGAGCCCATGAGCAACCGGAAGGCGCTCCACCCGTCGTTGACGATCCTCCACGAGGGATACGGACTGGGCGCCCGCCGCATCACGGTGTCGACGGTGGGGGTCGTGCCCGGCATTCTGGAGCTCGCCGAGCGAAAGGAGCAATTCCGACTCGCCGTCTCGCTCCACTCGCCCGAGTCCGAGACGCGGCGAGAGCTCATCCCGCTGGAGCTACGCCACCCGCTGCCTGAGTTGGTCGGAGCCCTGCGTCGCTTCAACCAAGCCGGGGGTCGTAGGATCACCCTCGAGTACACGATGATTCGAGGAGTAAACGACGCTCAGGGCTTGGCCCCCAAACTGGCCGAGCTCGCGTATTCGCTGGACGCCTTCGTGAACCTCATTCCCTTCAATCCCATCCCCTACCAGGATTGGACGTCGAGCACCGGCGAGCGCATCGAGGAGTTCCGGTCGGTCCTGGAGGAACGGGGCGTCGCCGTCGCGGTCCGGGTACCCAGAGGGCGCGACATCGACGCCGCGTGCGGGCAACTGCGAGCGAGCGCCTTGGTCGAGCTTCAGCGGAGCGGACCGAGGGCGCCGGAAGGGCCGACCGAAGCTGAAGGGATCTCTGAGAGCTAGTGTCGTGTCCCGGAAATACGGTGACGCACCGAGGGGACCGAAGCGCCGCCCTGGCAAGGTGAGACGACGAGGAATAGCAACGCTATTTCGAGGAGGAGCAACGCCGCCAGGGTGGATGCAGCGGTTCACGAATGCCAGCGTATTCCCGGGACACGACACTAGACCGCTACACCTTCAGCGAATACGGGAGAAGATCCTGCTCCCCCGGATCTCGCGAATCCAGGGAAACGGCCGGAAGGACCCCTTGTTGTAGGAGAAGTAGATGAAGGAGGTTCGGCCCTCGATACGCCACCCCTCGAGCAGTCCCCAATAGCGGGAGTCGAGGCTGGTGTCGCGATTGTCCCCAAGCATGAAGTAGCGATCCTCGGGAATCGCCAGGGGGCCCCAGTTGTCCCGGGTCGGGCGGTACGTCGGCCGCCCCAGTTGTCCCGGGTCGGGCGGTACGTCGGCCGGTCGACCTCATCCGTCAGGTACTGCGCATGCCAAGACATCATCGGATGAGGCAGGTCCCCGTCGGGGTCGAGGTGCTTCACGTAAGGCTCGTCCTGCGGCTCACCGTTGAGCAGAAGCACCGCGTTCTGCATCTCAACCGTATCGCCGGGCATGCCGATAAGCCGCTTGACCAGCTTTAGATCGGGTTCGTGAGGTGGGTCGAAAACGATGACATCACCCCGCCGTACCGACGAGTACCCGGGGATGCGGATCCGCGTGCCCGGAATCCGGGATCCGACGGCGGCCCGATTCGCAAGCAGAAAGTCGCCCACCAGCAGGGCGTCTTCCATGGATCCGGAGGTGATGACGAAGGTCTGGAGGAGAAACGTCCGAATCAGCACGAAGAGCACCGCCGCGATGGCCAAGGACTTGGTCCATTCGACCAGGGCGTTTTCCGCCGGCTCCTCCTTGCCCGCCTTGTCCGCCTTGGCCGAATTATCGGCTTCGGGGCTCGAACGTGCGGCGGCGGCGCTCTTACGCTGACTCTTCTTGGCCATACGCAGCCCGGATCAACCCTCGATCAACGGAGGTGTTTGCGAAGGTCCCACCACGGAACCTGATCGCCGGGCACGTCCTCGTTCTCCAAGGTCCCCGGACTCCACTCCCTGCCCAGCAATACGGTCACGTCCAGATAAAGGTTCGAATCGGGCTCACTGAGGATCGACATCGCCCCGAGCACATCGCCGACCGCCCGAGCCGCTTCGAGCCTGCCGGACCGGTCCACCACGACCGTGGAATCCTGATCGAACGTCTCGGCGTTTCCGAAGTAGACCACATCGAAGCCCTGATCGCGGAGGCGATCCGTGGCCAGACGGGCCATGCCCGCTTCGCCCCCGGCGTTGAGAACCTCGACACGTATCCGCCCCATCGAGTTCGCCGTCGGATTTCGGGGGGGGGCCACCGAGCGCTCCTGCTCGGGTAGCGGCTTCCACTGCGAAATGGCCGACCCGATGAACACCCCGGTGGCCAGGACGACCCCCAAGAGCATCAGACCTCGGACACGCTGGCCCACAGCTGCCCTTTCACCATTACGTTCCAGAAGCCGACGGTCTCGGGTCGGATGGGTCTTTCCCTGGAGAGCCGTTGCCGCATGCGGTTCCGTAGGACGCCCCTGACCGCGATATCCAGATCGCCCGGCATGCGGCGCCGCATCTCGGCACGCCACTCCGGCCGGTACCGTCTGCCGGGCTCCACGTAGTCCGCGACATAGAGCCCCCTACCCATGTCATCCAGCTTGGCGCTCCCGATGCTGTGATACGCCACGGCGATCAGGAATGGCTCGTCGGTGACCCCCTCCTGGCTCAGCCTGACGGCCGCCGCGGGCCCATGCAGAATGGGGCCCGGTAGCCTGGCCTGGCGCCCGACCAAGATCTTCCGCAAATCGTTCGGTTTCGCCTCTCGCAACACGTCATGAAGATAGCCGAGAGCGATCCAGCGCTTGACGTCACGCTTCTTCTCGCCGCGCGCCTTGCTCCACTTCTTCAGAAGCCTGGCGACGCGGGCCATGTGCTCTCGACGTCTCATGCCCGCCGCGGCCCAATCAGGTAGTTCTCCTTTGGCGGCGGCAGAGATCAAAGGGTGGAGTTTCTTGCTCATCCCTCCGGGGGGCGGCGGATTCGGCACGATTGCGGGGGACGCCAAAGGGATACGCTCATCCTGAAACGAAGGCTCATCCGAGACTCTCGGCGGCAACCTAATGGCGCGCTGGACAATCGGCCAGTGGACCGTAACGGCCGCCTACTCCTAATCTGCTATCTTCACGTCATGACCATGAGATGGGACCCGCTCCTGACGGCCGCGGTGGCCACGGAGTTGGATAACGCGCTCTCCGGAGAGAGGCTCAACGCGGTGTTCATCGACCGCGGTGCCGGCACGTTGCACGCGTATTTCCGCGGCGCCACCCTCCTGGCCGATCTGGATCCTGCACGGATCGGCATCGAGATCCGCGAGGCCGTCGAGCCACCGGAGGAAGCCAGGACGTTCCCGTGCGGCTTGGCCTCCGTGGAGGCCATCCCCGACGAACGCATCCTCGTTCTGGTGCTGCCGAAGCTGCGAGGACGTGGTGGGGTCGTCAGGATGGTGCTTGAGCTCGTTCCGAACCGTGGGAACGCCACGGTGGTCGAGGGGAACGACTGGACGGTCAGGCACGTGTTGGCCAATCGCGGCGGGGCCCGTACACCGCAGGTCGGCCGACCCTACCCCTTGCCGCACTCGACGCGCCGCGGTCTCGAGCCTTCACTGAGCCTGGAAGAATGGCACGACCTGTTGGTCGGTGAGGAGCCGAAGGCCCGCAGGCGGGTCCTGCTTCGCAACGTCGCCCTCGTGTCTCCCGTCAACGCCCCGGTCCTCCTCGGTGACGCCCAGCGTGAGGGTGTGGACGAATCTGGGGAGGCGGTCCGCGCGGCGCTCGAGGCGGGCCACGGCTTCTGGATGCGCCTTCGGGAAATCGGGTCCGGCCGGGCCGCATCCGAGGCCTACGTGATGGACTGCCCGTGGGGCCCCCAACCCTACCCCATCTGCCTTCCCGGGCACGCGTGCCGCCAGCTCCCGTCTCTCCTGGAGGCAATCCGAGAGGTTCGGAGCACCGCCGGCATCACGCGCGGGCTCATCCCGTCCGGGTTGACCGGAGCGGTGGCGGACGCGCTCGACGTCGCGAGCAAGCGTACGGCGAAGCTCCGAGGTGAACTCGAGCGAGCCCCCGAGCCGCAGGAACTCAGGCGTATCGGAGACCTTCTCCTTGCCCACCTCAAACAGGTGCCGAAGGGAGTGTCCCGGGTCTCGCTTCCAGGCTTCGACGGTGAACAAGTGACGGTAACGCTCGATCCGACCCTTGCCCCTCAAGACAACGCAGCCCGTTACTACGACCGCGCGGGGCGCGCGGAGCGCGCAAGAGAACGGCTTCCCGGCCTCATACGCCAAAGTCGAGAAAAGGCAGAGGCGCTCGCAGGGCTTTGGGAACGGGTGCGAGCGGGGACGGCCACCGAACAGGAGATTCGCGTCGCCCTGCCGGAAAGGGAGCTGCGAGCCCGCACGCCCGAGGGAGAGACGGTCGCCGGACTTCCCTACCGCATCTACCGAACGTCGGGTGGTTTGGAGGTGCGGGTAGGACGGGGATCGGGAGCCAACGACGACCTGACCTTCCGACACTCCAAGCCCGACGACATTTGGCTCCACGCCCGCGATTCGGCCGGAGCACACGTCATCCTGAGATGGGACGCGAGGGAAGCACCGCCGGCTCGTGACCTTCACGAAGCGGCGGTGCTGGCGGCGGTCCATTCCAAGGCGCGAACCTCGGGAAGCGTGCCCGTGGATTGGACACACCGCAAGTACGTCAGAAAGCCCCGAAAGTCCCCGCCGGGAAGCGTGGTCCCGGAGCGGGTGAAGACGCTCTTCGTCGAGCCCGACCCGACGCTCCCCGACCGCCTGAGCGAGTAGGGTCCGCTCTCGGACTGCGGTGGTCCGGGCGGTGCGAGGGAGTCAGCGCCGACCCGGGGAGTCCGGGCCCATCCCGTCAGTGGGCGGGGCCGCGACCCTCGTCCATAGCCGCGCGTAAAGAAGCGAGAAACGTGCTCGCCTCCGAAGCTCCGCCGCTGTCCAACGCCTTGATGAGAGCGCTCCCGACGACGACCCCGTCGGCGACACTGGCCACCATCGCAGCCTGTCGCGGAGTCGAGATACCGAAACCCACGGCCACGGGTAGGTCCACCTTACTCTTCAAGCCGCGAACCTCGGAGGAGAGGCTGTCGCTCAAGCTCTCGCGGGCGCCCGTCAATCCCGTGCGGGAGATGTAGTAGAGGAAGCCCTGTCCGCTCCGCGCGACGACGGCTACACGATCGGGTTCGGTGGTCGGGGCGATGAGCCGGATAAGGTCCAACGGCGAATCGAGGATGGCCTCTTCGAGCTCTGGATCGGCACCGGTGGGCACGTCCGTCAGGAGTAGCCCCTGCGCGCCCGCCTCCACCGCATCCTGAAGAAACGACTCGATTCCGTAGCTCAGGAGCGGGTTCGCGTAGCTGAAGAGCACGACGGGCGCGGCCGACGCGGCGCGGAAGGCCGAGAGCACCTCGAGAGCACCGGCCACGGTCATCCCACCCTCGAGGGCCCGGTGCGTCGATTCCTGGATGGTGGGGCCGTCGGCGAGCGGATCGCTGAAGGGAATGCCCAACTCGAGCACGTCCCCTCCCGCCTCCGCGATGGCCAGGAGTACGTCCACACTGGCCTCGGGTGTCGGGAAGCCGCAGGTCACGTACGGCACGAGCGCGCTGCGTCCCTCCGCCTTCCGCATCGCGAACCGCTGCGCGATCCCCCCAACCGCCGAACTCAACTTCGCCGCCCAGGAGTCGACGGATCACATGAGGTAGTCGCTGACACGGATTCCGTACTTCTGGGGATTGGTGGTCTTGATGATGGCACGGCCATCGAGCGCCAGATCCACCGGAAGGGGCGTCGCGAGCGGAACAGCCATCTCGTCGGAGATGATCTTGACCAAGGGCTCGTGGAGGTGGGCAACATCTGGGTTGACCTTGGAGACCACCGCGAGCTCCAGCGTATCGAGGACCACGAGCGTGCCCACGGGATAGACGCCGGTGGCATTGATGAACGTCTTCACGATCAGTTGATCGAAGCCCCGGCGCGGGTTGTCTCGCATCTCCTTCAGAACCTCGTCGGGCGGCCAGGGCTCGTACTGATAGCTCCGGACCGACGTACCCGCGTCGAACCCGTCGGCCACCGCGACGATTCGCGAGAAGAGACCGGGCTCGCGGGGGCGTGTGTTATCCGGGTAGCCGGTCAGATCGACCTTCATGTGATGCTCGTACGCCATGAGCATCTGGCGGTACGGTACGTCGGCGAAACCACTCATTCCGAAGAGCAGCAGGAGCCCCTCGGTGGGATGCTGTTTCAGGGCCTCCCACTCCTCGTCGGTGAGACCGCCGGCCTTGTTGATGATGTCGCTCTCGACGTTCATCTTGCCGATGTCGTGGAACAGCGCACCGATGCCGAGCTCGTAGAGCTGGAGCTTGGTGAGACCCAGCCGCTGCCCTATGACCACGCTGAAGATGCAGACGTTGACCGAATGCGTGAACGTGTATTCGTCGAAGCCACGCAGGGTGGTCATGGTCATCATCGAGTCTTCGTTGTCGAGCACCTGATCCACGATTCCCTGCACGGCGCGCTTGACCTTCCGGACGTTCACGGCCTTCCCGAGACGCATGTCGGTGAGTGCGTCCTTGGCGACGTTGACGGACTGGGCGTAGGTGCCCTTGGCGGCCGCCATGGCGTCCCGCTCGACCACCTCTTGCTCGGGGGCCACCGTCTCGGCGCGGACCTCGATGTGCGATACCGGCGTTTGCGAGAGCCTCTCCACGAAGGCTTCGAAGGGTTCCTCGCCCCTGGGATCGCGGATCAGGACCGACAGGAACGGTGCCCACTCGGACCGTTTCACGTTGGCGTCGATCGAGAGCTCGCCGATCCCATGTCCCGTCAACCCCGACGAGAAGCTCCCGAAGGTAGAGAAATTCGAGAGATCGAGGCGCAGCCTCGTTTCGTTGATGAAGAAGAAGTCTCCCACCAACTGGAGCTGGAACCCGCCCTCATGTTTGAAGAACTCGACCATCTGCGCGTGGAGATCGTCGATCGCCTGCTGGACCTGCTGGTTCTCCACCGGATAGAGCTTCAACGATCGGAGGGCCACGTAGAGGGCCGTGAGGAGCCGCCCGCCTAGTTCCTGCACGATGGCGGTGCCGTCATCCCGGCTCATTCGGCGTCCTCCCCTCCCTGCATCGCCTTCCGCACGGCGGTGCGCACGACGGCGTCCCCATCGTTCTTTGCGGTGGAGAGGGCCTTCTGGGCCTTTGCCATTCGGATCTTCGCCAAAGCCCGTGCCGCCGATGCCCGAATCTCGGCGGGCTCCTTTCGACTGAGCAGGCCCCTCTTGTTGAGGAGCCGGTCGAGCACGTCTACCGCATCCGCGCCACCGAGCATGCCGTAACTCTCGAAGATCGCGATCTTCTCGGTGAGGTCCGCCTGGCGGATGTCTTTGCCCGTGACGATCGCCTTGAAGGCCGGAGCGGCGTTCGTATACTGCATGCCAGCCAACGCACGGGCCGCACCGATCCGGACATCCGACTCCGCGTCCGTGAGCGCTTCGACCAGGCCGGAAGCCGCTCCGCTGGCACCCAGCGTGCGTGCGGCCTCAACGCCGGCAAGCCGTACCGCGGCGTACGGATGGGTCATGAGTGCCGCCAACTTGGGAGCGGCCTCTGTGAGGTGCATCTCGGCAACGAGACGGGCCGCCCCGGCGACGATCACCGCGTTGTCGTCGGCGAGGAGGGAAACCAGCACCTCGCGATTCTCGTCGGCGATGCCGCGCACAGCCCGTCGAAGCGTCTCCTGAAGTCCCGGCTCCTCGGCTTCCTCGGAAGCGAAGAGGAGAATCGGCAGGGCGCCGGCGCGAAGGTACTTGAAGAGCCGCTCCAGAACGGCCACCGGCACGTCGATTGTACCGTCTTGAAGCGCGCGAACGAGCTCTTCCATGGTCTCGGGCGACGAAAGGTCGTCCAACAGCGCGTCGCATTGCTGCTGCCTCGCCTGGTCCAGCGTCCCGGATCGAGCGCGGGCCGCGGCCAACTGTTCGAGCACATCCGCAGCCGAAGCGACCGCACCACGGCTCAGGAAGTTCGGGAGGAGATCCCGCATGATGTCGAGGATCTCCGATTGGCGCTCCGGTTTCTCGGGCTCCTCCAGCCGGTCGAAAAGGGCCGTGAGGACGTCGCCTCGAAGGTCCCTCGACATCTCGGCTTCGAGTTCTTGTTTTAGCCGTTGCTTCTCTTGCGGATCCAGCGCATAGAGAGCGGGCATGAAGTCGCCCCGCCCGATCTTCGGAGCCGGCGTCTGAGTGGACGCCTCCGCCGCCGCCGCGGCCGAGCTACTGGCCGGGGTCTCCGTGGCCTCCTGGAGCACGCCTGTCAGCTCGGGGCGTTCCTGTTCGGGTCGTGCCTCGGGAACCGCGACCCCGTCCGCCAGTTGGTCGACGTAGTAGTACTTGAAGAACTCCAGATCCTCTTCCCACAGAATCGTAAGGAGGTCGTCGCCCTCGGTGGCCTTCAGCGTCTTGGCCTTTTGGAGAAGGCTGAGCAAGCGCTCGAGTTCCTGCCCCTCGATTCCCGGGAGGAACGTCACATCCCGAACGCCGTCCTTGTAGAAGAGGAAGGAAAGGGAGTCCGCACGCGATTCGGCGCGGTACACTTCTTCGCCCGCCAGCGAGAAGCGGTCCTCTTCGACCGAGACGTTGAGGCCCTCGATCTCAAGCCAAAGCGCTTCGAACGCCTCCCGCAGACTGGTGACGAATCGCTTGTATACCGGGTTGTTCTCGTCGTAGAGCTGATAGGCGCGGAGCACCTTCCCGAGAATGACGAACAACTCCCGGACTTGGACGAGAGGCAGGTCCTGTGGGTCGGACCACTCTGCGGAGCCATCTCCCTGGCCGGAGAGATCGACGGGGGCGTCGGTCAACGGTCTCCTGCCCTACCGGTCGGTCTGGGGTGTCATTCTACGCAATGCTCCCTCGCCCCTCGGTTCGAGCCACGTGGGCAACGTCCTTGTCTCCTCGGCCACTCAGACATACAAGAAGCGAGCCGCGCTCCTTGTAGTCAGGAGCCACGTCCAACACATGAGCGATGGCGTGTGCACTTTCAAGCGCCGGAATGATGCCCTCCAACTCGGACAACCGGTGAAACGCCGCGAGCGCCTGGTCATCCGTGACGGATACATAGCGGGCACGACCCGATTCCATGAGGTAGGAGTGCTCCGGGCCCACGCCCGGATAGTCCAGCCCCGCCGATATCGAGTGTGCCTGCGCCACTTGCCCGTCGCTGTCTTGGAGAAGATAACTCATGGCCCCGTGAAGGACACCAGGTTTTCCTGCGGCCAACGTGGCCGAGTGTCGGCCCGAGTCCAGACCCTCCCCCGCCGCCTCGACCCCGATCAGCTCGACGTCGTCGTCCCGAAAGGCATGGAAGATCCCCATGGCATTGGATCCGCCTCCCACACACGCCACGATCGCAGCGGGCAAGGCTTCGGTTCGATCGAGTATCTGCTCACGGGCCTCGACGCCGACGACGGCCTGGAGGTCCCGCACCATACGGGGAAAGGGCGCGGGCCCGACCACCGAACCGATGATGTAGTGGGTCGTCTCGACATTGGTGACCCAGTCACGGATCGCTTCGTTCGTAGCGTCCTTGAGCGTTCTCGTACCGGAGGACACGGGACGCACCTCCGCGCCGAGCAGCTCCATCCGGTAGACGTTGAGGGCCTGGCGTGCGACATCCACCTCTCCCATGTAGACGACGCAGTCGAGATCGAAGAGCGCACACGCGGTCGCGGTCGCGACGCCGTGCTGGCCGGCCCCGGTCTCTGCGATGATGCGGCGTTTCCCCATCCGGCGAGCCAGGAGCGCCTGGCCGAGGGTGTTGTTGATCTTGTGCGCACCCGTGTGGTTGAGGTCCTCTCGCTTCAAGTAGATGGGACCCGACCCCACACACTCTTCGAGTCGCCGAGCTCGATACAGGGGCGACGGGCGACCCACGTAGTCACGAAACAGCCCGCCCAGCTCGGCGTGGAATTCCGGGTCGGTAGCCGCCGCATCGTACACGGCTTCGAGCTCGTCGAGGGCCGACACTAGCGTCTCGGGTACATACCGTCCCCCGAACGACCCGAAGCGACCCGTCTCGGTCTGTGTGCTCATCGTTGCCCCGCATCCGGGATGACATCGTACCGCCGGGCGTTCGCGACGAACGACCGGATCAGACCGTGGTCCTTCAACCGAGGTGCGAGCTCCACGCCCGAACTCACGTCGACCACATCAGGAGAGATCAGCCGTACGGCACGCCCGACATTGTCCGGATCGAGGCCTCCGGCCGCGATCAGCTCGACGCCGGACGGCAGCATGTCACGGACGGAAGCGAAGTCCTCCCACTCGAACGTGACGCCCCCACCTCCGGGGCGTTCCGGGTGCCACGCGTCGAGCAGCAGGGCGTCCACCGAGACGGCGTACTCGCTCACGGCCCTGCTCACGTCTTCGGGCCCGCGGACTCTCACGGCCTTCCAGATGGCCCAATCGCCCCGCGCGCGCAACTCCCGTACGAAGACGGGACTCTCCTCCCCGTGAAGCTGGATCACGGAAGCACCCACCAAAGTGGCGATACGTGCGGCCTCATCGACGGACTCGTCGACCAACACCGCCACTACTGGTATGTCGACAGCGAGTGCGATGTCCACCCCCTGATCGGGTAGGAGGCTTCGGTTGAAGCCTTGCGAGAGGATCATGCCGAGATAACTCGCCCCCAACTCCTGAGCGGCTCGCGCGTCTTCCGCTGAGCAGACCCCGCAGATCTTGATCCGCACGTCAGACATGGGCCCGGGGCCTCCTCGCTTCTCCAGCCAGAGCCGCCACCGCCTCACGCGGATCTTCCTGTCGGAGAAGCGACTCTCCGACCAACACCGCGTCGACTCCCCTCACTCCGAGCATCTCGACGTCTTCGCGCGTCCGGATACCGCTCTCCGAAACG
Source organism: Longimicrobiales bacterium (assembly GCA_965226925.1). Classification (GTDB taxonomy): domain Bacteria; phylum Gemmatimonadota; class Gemmatimonadetes; order Longimicrobiales; family Gaopeijiaceae; genus CBDDCX01. Next base: position 618,490 of record CBDDEN010000011.1, read on the forward strand.
AGCACAACGTCGGGTGGAACCCGATCCGCGAGGCCCAGCGTCACCTCCAGCCGGGTTTCGAACGTTTTTAGATTCCTGTTGTTCACGCCGAGCAGTCGGGCACCGGACGCCAGCGCCCGATCGACTTCCTCTCCGTCGTGAGCCTCGACGAGGGCCGTCATTCCCAACTCCTCCGCCAAGACGCGGAGCGCGCGCAGGCTCGCGTCGTCGAGAATGCGCACGATGAGCAGGACGGCATCCGCCCCGGCCGCCCGTGCCTCGTAGATCTGGGCCTGGTCGATGAGGAAGTCCTTCCTCAGAACCGGGATGCCCACGAGTCCCCGCGCCGTGGCCAGATCCTCCAGAGAGCCTCCGAAGTAGTGGCGATCGGTGAGGACGCTCAGCGCGGCCGCACCTCCCTGCTGGTACGCCTGGGCCAGATGGAGAGGGTCCAGATCGGGTCGGATGGGGCCGGCACCCGGAGACCGTCTCTTCATCTCGGCGATCACGGCCACGTGCTCACCACCCAAAGCCTGTAGGAAGTCCCTCGGAGGGTCCGAGTTCTCGGCGGCGGACCGCAGGGCGGGCAGGCGCGTCTCGAGGCCCTTCACCTCCTGCCGCTTGGTCTCCACGATCCGTTCGAGGATACCCACCGCAGCGCTCACGCGGATCCCCGCGAGCCCGCCAAATTCCACAATCCCCGCCCGTCCTTGCGTTTCGGGCAACGTTCGGGTATCGTTTGTTCGGGTCCTCTTCGGGTTCCACCGACACGGAGGCAAACAGTATGCCCCTGACGAAGCGACAAAAACAGATCCTCGATCTGATTGAGAGTTTCATCGAAGAGCATGGGTACGCCCCGAGCTTCGAGGAGATCGCTGAGGCGTTCGGGTACTCCTCCCTCGCCACGGTGCACGAGCACCTGACCAATCTGGAGCGCAAGGGCTACATCCGGAAGGCCTACAACGAGAGTCGATCGATCGAACTGGTGGGTCACCCTTCGTCGCCGGGCGGCCTGGAATTGCCGCTCCTCGGCGCCGTCGCCGCGGGGCTCCCCATCGAGGCCATCGAGCAGCAGGAGACCGTGGCCGTGCCGCCCGACATGGTGCGGACGGGGCGGAACAACTTCGTGCTCCGGGTCGAGGGCGAGTCCATGATCGACGAGCAGATCCGAGATGGGGACTACATCGTCGTGACCTCGCAGGAGACGGCGGACGACGGGCAGATGGTCGTGGCCCTCGTGGGAGGCGACTGCGCCACGGTGAAGAAGCTCTACCGCGAGAGCGACGGCCGCATTCGCCTGCAACCGGCCAACCCCACCATGCAGCCTATCTTGGAGGATCCGGACAACGTCAAGATCCAGGGGGTCGTCGTGGGGGTCATTCGACGATACTAGAGGCCTTTCAGGGCCCGCGCGTCGCCGCTCTGAGCAGGTCCAGGGCCTCGAGAGCCTTACCGCTGTCGAGCGCCTCCTTCGCCAGATCGACGCATGCCTCCAAGGTCCCCGCGACGCCCGCCACGTAGATCGCCGCCCCTGCATTCAGAAGCACGGCGGATCGGGCTCCTCCCCGCTCCTCTCCCTCGAGCACCTCCATGATGACCTGGGCGTTGTCGGTGGGCTCACCTCCGGCCAGTTCCTCGGCAGTGCAAGGCTCCATGCCGAAGTCCTGGGGGCCGATCGTACGTTCGCTCACGACGCCGTCCATCAGCTCCGCTACCCGGGTGGGCCCCATGGGACTGACCTCGTCCATTCCCGGCTCCCCGTGCACGACCAACGCATGGGTATGGCCCAACTCCTGAAGGGCCCCGACCACGAGCGACACCAGGGACGGATCGGCCACGCCCACCAACTGCCTTCCGACGCCGGCCGGGTTGGTGAGCGGCCCGAGGATGTTCATCACGGTGGGGAAGCCGAGCTCCCTGCGCACCGGCCCCACGTGCCGCATTGCAGGATGAAGAAGGGGGGCGAACATGAAGACGAGTCCGACCTCCTTGAGCACGGTGGCCATCTCTTCCGGGGTGAGCTCGATGCGAACACCGAGCGCCTCGAGCACGTCGGCGCTTCCACTCCGGGACGTGAACGAGCGATTCCCGTGCTTGGCGATTCGAACCCCCGCACCGCAGGCGACCAGCGCGGCCGCCGTGGAGATGTTGAACGTGGTTACGGCCCCGCCCCCCGTTCCGCAGGTGTCGATGAGCTGGTCCGTCGCTTCGGAGGCCACCGGCACCATGGCCTTGCGCAACGCCCGTACACCCCCGGCCACCTCCACGGGCGTCACGTCGCGCACCCGAAAGGCGGTGAGCAGCGAAGACATCTGTACCGGAGAAGCGCTTCCCTCCATGAACATGTCGAACGCGAGCTCGGCCTCGTCCGCGCTGAGGCGCTCACCGTCGGCGACCCTGTGGAGGATGTCCCGAAGGTCGAACGGCGGCGACGTCGGGGGAGAAGTCTGGGGCATTTCGAGGTGGTGTTCGATAGAGGAAGCCGGTGCAGAAGGGGACGATTACGCAGGCGGATTCAGTTACAATTCAACCCTTCGGGCCTCGCTTGACAACAGTTACCTCCGTTCTACCTTCCGGGCGTGGAATCCGTGAGGGTGAATCGCCTCAAGCTGATCCTTCAATACGATGGCTCGGCCTTCTTCGGCTGGCAGACGCAGCGTGAGGAGCGAACCGTTCAAGGGGAGCTCGAGGCGGCTCTGACGCGTCTTACAGGCGCCCGCCGCCCGGTGGAAGGATCGGGCCGAACGGATCGGGGGGTCCACGCGACGGGCCAGGTGGCCGCCGTGTCCCTTCCCGAGGCCTGGGAACCGCCCAAGCTCGAGAAAGCTCTGAACGCCGTGCTGCCCAACGACATCTGGGTTGAATCCGTCGAGTCGGCAGCTTCCGACTTCAGTCCCCGCTACGATGCGATCGCCCGGACGTACCTCTATCGACTCGGTGTTTCCGAGCGGAGTAGGTCTCCGTTCCACCGTGCGTGGTGCTGGGCACTGGCGACGGCGGTCGACGACACGCTGCTGAGCGAGGCCGCCGATCTCCTCCCTGGCAAGCATTCGTTCAAGGCCTTCGCCAAGTCGGGCCAACCCGAGCGGGGCGAATTTTGTACGGTGCACGCAGCCGGGTGGGAACGCTGGGAGGATCTCGGGTTTGCGTTCCGGGTGACGGCCGACCGCTACCTACACCACATGGTTCGCTACCTTGTAGGTACCATGGTGGACATCGCGCGCGGAAGGCGCCCCGTAGAGGATGTGGGCCTACTGCTCGCGACGCCTGACGGCGAGCTGAAAACGTCGCCCCCGGCACCGCCCGAAGGTCTGTTTCTACATCATGTGGCGTATTCGGCGGAAGCCGCGGACGCCCACCCCTCGACGCCCTGAACCGAAGAGCACATGAGAATTTTCCTCGACACCGCCGATCCCGACGAGATCCGACGAGCCGCCGAAGCAGGCCTCATCGACGGAGTGACCACGAACCCGTCCCTCATGGCCATGTCGGCCGGCGACCGTGAGCCGGCCGATCTCTTCCTGGAGATCTGTCAGGCCGTGGACGGTCCGGTGAGCGCGGAGGTCGTTGCGTTGGATGCGGAAGGAATGGTGGATCAGGGCAGACGTCTGGCCAAGATCCACGACAACATCGTGATCAAGGTGCCACTCACCGAGGCGGGGCTCGTAGCTTGCCGTACGCTGCGGAGCGAGGACATCGGCGTAAACGTGACCCTCTGCTTCTCGCCGACCCAGGCTCATCTGGCGGCCAAGGCGGGGGCCACGTTCATCTCACCGTTCATCGGCCGTATCGACGACGTATCGGGAGACGGGATGGAGCTCATAGCCCAGATCCGGCAGATCTACGACAACTACGACATCGAGACCCAGATCCTGGCGGCGTCCATCCGGCATCCCCAGCACATGGTGCAGTCACTCCTGCTCGGCGCGGACTGTTGCACGTTGCCCTCCAAAGTGCTCTACCAGCTGTTGAAACACCCGCTGACCGACCGCGGCTTGGACGCCTTTATGGCGGACTGGAAGAAGCTGGGAAGAGACCTGTAGTCGGGCCGCAAACACCTCTATCCGGGTCGAAATGACCTACTTCGTTGTCGACAGACCGTTGAAGCCAGCCGCGAGGTACCGCTCGACCCTCGCGGGAATAGCCGCCGCCGCGTTGGCGCTGATTCCCGCCACGTGCGGAGCGGAGGAGGTCCGCGACGATTCTGCGGTCGTGTCGCTTGCTCCGGCCACTCCGGCTGAACTCGGTTCGGCGGTGCAGGTGCGAGCTGCTGAACGCTCTACGCAGCTCGACACGTCTCGGAGCACGGCCATCGTCGAGGCCGCCTCGCAGGTGGCACCGGCCGTCGTAAGCGTCAACGTCCTCCGAACCGAGCAGGTGCAGACCCGCTCGTTCTTCGATCCCTTCTCCATGCCGCGAACGCGCCGCAGCCGGGGGCTCGGATCGGGGTTCATCATCAGTGAGCAGGGCGTGATCCTGACGAACGACCACGTGATTCAAGGTGCGGAACGCATCATGGTCACCCTACCCGACGGCCGGGACTTCGAGGCCGAACTCGTGGGGACCGATCAGCTAACGGACGTAGCGGTACTGCGCATCCGAGGTGACCGGCTCCCGGTGGCTCGCCTAGGGACGTCCGAGGGGATCTTGATCGGTGAATGGGCTTTGGCCATCGGGAACCCGTTCGGCAATCTGTTCTCCAACTCCGAGCCCACGGTCACGGCCGGCGTCGTGAGCGCGACCGGAAGGCACATCATTCCCGGTGACGACGACCGCGTCGTCTACCTGGGGATGATCCAGACGGACGCGTCGATCAATCCGGGGAACTCAGGAGGTCCGCTGGTCAATTCGGCCGGAGAGGTCATCGGCGTCAACAGCTCGATCTTCTCGCGAAGCGGGGGAAGCGAAGGCCTCGGTTTCGCCATTCCGATCGACCGGGCCATGCGCGTGGCCGAACAGCTCCTGAGCGGCGGCGAGCTGAAGAGGGCGTGGCTGGGGTTCGAGGTCGACGCCGGCGCCGAAGACATCTGGGGCCGGACGCAGGGAGTCGTGGTTGCCAGCGTGTCTCCGGGCTCGCCGGCGGCTCGGGCTCGGCTCGCTCTGGGTGACGGTATCGTCTCAGTGAACGGGCAGCCCCTCCACACCCCTCTCGACTTGGCGTCCGTGCTTTTGGACATGAGGGCGGGCGAGTCCATGGCCCTGGGCGTCGAAGGCCGACCGACTGCCCTCACCGTGGTATCCGAGGAGGTCCCGTCGATGTCCGCCGACCGGGTTACGGCTCTGGAACAGATGGAGTTGGTTACCGTGACACCGAGGATCAGGTCCGAGAGGAACCTCGGATACGACACGGGTGCCCTGATTCTGTCCATCCAGTCAGAACTCGCCGGTCGCATCGGCTTTCGGGCGGGTGACGTCATCCTTCAGATCGATCGGACCCGGATCACATCAGCAGAGCAGGCAGCGGAGATCTTCCGGCGGGCATCGGGCGACCTGGCCGTCTACATTGAACGCCAAGGCGGAGTCATCGTGAGGCAACTCTCATTCCGGCGGTCCCGTGGCTGATTCCTCGGCCGACACCTACAGCCATCCCCTGGGGGAGCGATACGCCTCCCGCGAGATGCAGTCCATATTCTCTCCGGCCCACCGCTACGGCACGTGGCGGCGGCTCTGGCTGGCTCTGGCGGAGGCGCAACACGACCTCGGCCTTCCCGTGCCGTCCGAGGCCCTGGACCAGATGCGGCAGACGCTCGACGACGTGGACCTCGACAAGGCCGCCGAGTACGAGCGACGCTTCCGCCACGACGTCATGGCACACGTCCACCTCTTCGGCGACGCGGCTCCGGCGGCGAAGGGGGTCATCCACCTGGGGGCCACCAGCGCCTTCGTCGGCGACAACACCGACCTCATCCTGCACCGGGAAGCCCTGACGCTCGTCCGGGACCGGATCGTGAAGTGTGTGGCGCACCTCGCGGACTTCGCGGCCGAACACAAGGACTTGCCCACGCTGGGCTACACGCACTTCCAGCCGGCGCAGCCGACCACGGTCGGTAAGCGGGCCACACTGTGGCTGCAGGATCTGATGCTCGACATCGAAGAGGTCGAGTTCCGCCTGAAGACGCTCCGCTTCCGTGGAGTGACGGGCACCACCGGAACCCAAGCGTCCTTCGTCGAGCTCTTCCAGGGAGACACGGCGAAGGTCGACGAGCTCGATCATGCCGTCGCGCACCGAATGGGATTCACGGAACGCTTCGGCGTGACCGGCCAGACGTACACGCGCAAGGTCGACGCACAGATTCTGGGCGCGTTGGCGGGCGTCGCGGCCTCGGCGTCGAAGATGGGGAACGACCTGAGGCTCTTGGCCCACCTGCGCGAAGTGGAGGAGCCCTTCGAGGAGGAGCAGATAGGTTCGTCGGCCATGCCGTACAAGCGCAACCCGATGCGCGCCGAACGGATCTGCGCCATGGCACGCCACGTGATCGCCTTGGCCCAGGACCCGCTGTACACGGCGGCCACCCAGTGGCTGGAGCGAACGCTGGACGATTCGGCCAATCGTCGGCTGTCGATTCCCGACGCCTTCCTGGCCCTGGACGGTATCTTGGTGCTGGTCGAGAACGTCTCGTCGGGACTCGTGGTGAACCCCGGCGTCATCCGGCGGAACCTCGAGGGGCACCTTCCCTTCATGGCCGCGGAGACGATCCTCATGCACGCTTCGTCGGCCGGGGGGGACCGCCAGGAACTGCACGAGCGCATCCGCCGGCACTCCATGGGGGCCGCCGGGCGGATGAAAGACGAAGGCGCGGAGGCCGATCTGCTCGAGCGCATCGCGGCCGACGACGCCTTCGGCATGACGTTGGAGGATCTCAAGAAGATCGCCGATCCGTCCCGCTTCGTCGGGAGAGCCCCGGAGCAGGTGGATCGCTTCCTGGCCGAGTGGGTACAGCCGGCCTTGGCACGCCTTGAAGCAGGCGCCAACGAGCGCCTGGGAGAACCAGATGTCCGAGTCTGATGCGATGGCTGTAACAGAGTCACAGGTACCACTGCCGCTCCTCCACCAGGGTAAGGTCCGGGACGTCTACGACGCCGGTGAGGGTCTACTCCTGATGGTGGCCAGCGACCGGGTCAGCGCCTTCGACGTGATCCTCCCGCAACCGATTCCCCGGAAGGGAGAGGTCCTGACGCAGCTCACGGCCTGGTGGATGGACACGCTCCGGGGTCAGCTCGACCACCACCTGATCAGCGTCGACCCCGACGAGATCGCGGAGCGGGTGCCCGCGTTGGCCGGCTCTCGGGAGGCCTGGGCCGCACGCAGCATGCTGGTGCACCGCACCGAACCGGTGCTCGTGGAGTGCGTCGTCCGGGGCTACATCTCGGGATCCGCCTGGAAGGAGTACCGTGCCTCCGGAACGCTCGCCGGGGAGCGACTCCCCGAAGGGCTGGTGGAAAGCGGCCGGCTTGAGCGGCCCGTCTTCTCACCGGCGACCAAAGCCCAGACCGGGCACGACGAAAACATCACGTTCTCGGGTGTGGTCGAGCGGTTGGGGGAAGAGGTCGCCAACCGTCTCAGAGATCTCTCCTTCCTCATCTACGGCCACGGTGTGAGATTGGCCGAAGAGAGAGGGATCATCCTGGCGGACACCAAGTTCGAGTTCGGGTACCACCCGGACGGTCGGTTCCTTCTGATCGACGAGGTGCTCACCCCCGATTCGTCGCGATTCTGGCCGGCCGATCGGTACGTGCCCGGACAGGGCCAGCAGTCCCTCGACAAGCAGCCCGTCCGAGACTTCCTGGACGGTCTGGACTGGGATAAGTCGCCACCACCACCCGACTTACCGGGTGAGGTGGTCGAGGCCACTTCAACGAGATACCTGGAGATCTTCCGGCGCCTGACCGGAACCGAGCTCAATGCATTCGAGCCCCCTCACTTCGGCTGATCGCCGGAGGACAGAAAGAACCGCATGAGGTTCGCGCGGGAAGGTTATCCGTTCATGCTGGCGGGGTGGCTCCTGGCGGCGCTGGCGTGGGCGGTCGCGCTTCAATTGAACGGGTGGGCGAACGTCGCGGCCGTACTCTTCACGGTGCTCGCCGCATTCGTGTTCTACTTCTTCCGGGACCCGGAACGCCAGATCCCCGTCGGAGAGGGCCTCGTGATCGCCCCCGGAGACGGAAAGATCATCGATATCCGGGAGGTGGATGAGCCGTCGTTCTTCGAGGGTCCCTGCCGTCGCATCACCATATTCCTCAGTGTCTTCAACGTCCATGTGCAGCGGGCTCCCGTGTCCGGCCGTGTGGAGCATCGGGACTATCGCCCCGGCGGGTACGCCGTCGCTTGGCATCCCAAGGCGAGCGAACTGAACGAGCAGGCGTCTCTTGGACTCACGACCCCGAAGGGCCGAGTCCTCGTGAGACAGATCGCCGGGTTGATCGCGCGTCGCATCGTCACCTATCCGGAGCGAGGCGCCACCGTCCGACTCGGGGACCGGATCGGGCTGATCCGGTTCGGGTCCAGAGTCGATTTGTTCATCCCGCTCGACTGGCCGCTGGCCTGCACCGTGGGCGACAAGGCCGTGGGGGGCATGACCGTCTTCGCCAACATGGACGATTCGGCGGACCGGACCGATGCGGAAGCGCGGCAGGCGCCGGATTCCCAGACGCCGGATTCAGAGACACGGGACACACCCCTGGAAGACGCGCAAGTAACCGACGCACAAGAGGTTACCACACAGGAGGCGAGCGCATGATCGACCGCCCGAGGCGCCCTACCAGGCTCCAGAAGGGGATCATCATCCTCCCCTCGGCTTTCACGATGGCCAACCTGTTCTTCGGGTTCTACGCCATCGTGGCCGCCACCCGCGGGGACTTCACCTGGGCCGGCTGGTTCATCGTGTGGGCTGCCGTCACGGACTTGTTGGACGGTCGCATCGCGCGCTTCACCCGAACGGGATCGGCCTTCGGCGGGGAGCTCGACTCATTGGTGGACGCCATCTCTTTCGGAGTCGCGCCCGCCTTCATCATGTACACGCTGTATTTCTCGGACGGGAACTGGAGTTGGGTGCTCCCGCTCGTGTACGTGATGGCCGTCGTGGTCCGGCTGGCGCGTTTCAACGTGGAACAGGAGGGAGCCGCCAAGGCCCACTTCCATGGCCTCCCCTCCCCCACCCCCGGCATGATCCTCGCCACCTTCTATCCGTTCAGCCAAACCCCGTTCTTCGACACCTACTTGGCCGGCATGCCGTGGCCGAGGATCATGGGCATTCTGCTCATCGTCCTGGGCGCCTTGATGCTGAGCAACATTCCCTACGCGCTCGTGCCCAAGATCGGCCTCAGGTCGAGGAAGGGTATCCTGACTTCGCTTTGGCTGTTCGCCAACGTTCTCGTCGCGATCGCGTTCCCGGCGTACTACTTCTTCCCGATGCTCCTCGCCTACACGACGTGGGGACTCATGGGATCGGTAATCCACGGCCTGTTGGAGATACTGCCTGACCGTGACCCGCTCCTCGACGTGCCCGACGACGAGGATGACGAGGTGCGGACCCTCGACTACGGAGAGCTGGCTCCGAAGCGCTACCAGCAAGACCCGACACGCATACAACCCACTGAAACGGAGAGCGAGGCGTGACACGTTTTCGCTTGGAGATTCGAGTCGTCCCCCGCCCCGGTCTGCTGGACCCCGAGGGAAAGGCCATCCAGCACGCCCTGCAGTCACTCGACTACGAGGGCGTTCAAGACGTACGGGTCGGTAAGATCCTCTACGTCGACATCGACGCCCCCTCGGCGGACACGGCTCAGGAACGCGGGGAGGCCATGTGCCAACGGCTCCTCGCCAACCCCGTGACCGAGGACTTCGAGATCGAGGTGCAGGAGGCGCCGACGGCGGGGACGCCGGCATGAGAGTCGCGATCGTCACCTTTCCGGGTTCCAACTGCGACTACGACCTGTACAAGTGCATCCAACTGGTGGGCGGAAGCCCGACGTTCGTTTGGCACCGTGAGGTGGATGTCGGCGAGGTGGACGCCGTCATGCTCCCGGGGGGATTCTCGTACGGGGACTACCTGCGGGCCGGTGCCATTGCCACCATGAGCCCCGTGATGGACGCCGTGAAGGCCTTCGCCGCCTCGGGCGGTCCGGTGTTGGGCATCTGCAACGGATTCCAGATGCTCTGGGAGGCCGGGCTCCTTCCGGGCGCCCTCCTGCGCAACAACTCGCTCTTGTTCGCGAGCCAAGACGTCCTGCTCCGCGTGGAGAGCGATGCCACGATCTTTACGCGGGACTACGAGGTCGGGCAGATCCTGCGCATGCCAATCGCCCACGCCGAGGGCAACTACTACGCGGACCAAGAGACGCTGGACCGCCTGGAGGATGAAGGTCGCGTTCTGTTCCGTTACGTGAACGCCGCGGGTGAGCCGACCGCCGGGGCGAACCCCAACGGATCCGCCGGCGGCATCGCAGGCCTCATCAACGGCGAGGGCAACGTCATGGGTATGATGCCCCATCCCGAGCGAGCCGTCGAGAACATTCTGGGCTCCGTGGACGGACTGGGCATCTTCGAGGCCCTGCTCGCGCACCTGTCACCGGTCGGAACCTCGTGAACCCGACCGTCCAGCAACCCATTACCGAACGGAACCAGCCGAATCTTGAGCGATAGACCGGAGCATAACGGCCGCAAGCCGGGGTCGACCATGGCCCCCCGCGAAGGGGACCCATCAATCACCGCCGAACTCGTCGACGATCACGGCCTCTCCCCCTCGGAGTACGAGCGGATTCTCAAGATCCTGGGCCGAGAGCCGACCTACACGGAACTCGGCGTGTTCAGCGCCATGTGGTCGGAGCACTGCGGATACAAGAACTCGAAGCGCCTTCTGCGCCTTCTGCCAACGGAGGCGCCATGGGTGATCCAGGGCCCCGGCGAGAACGCCGGCGTGATCGACGTGGGCGACGGGTTGGCCTTGGCCTTCAAGATCGAGTCGCACAACCACCCGTCGGCCGTGGAACCCTATCAGGGTGCGGCCACGGGGGTCGGCGGCATTCTGAGGGACGTCTTCACCATGGGAGCGCGACCGATCGCCGTCCTGGACTCGCTCCGTTTCGGTAATCTCGACAGCGGTCGGGTCCGCTACCTGTTCTCGGGCGTGGTGAGGGGCGTCGGAGACTACGGCAACTGCGTCGGCATCCCGAACATCGGAGGGGAGACCTTTTTCGACGAGGGCTACGAGGGGAATCCCATCGTCAACGCCATGTGCCTCGGGCTCATGAAGGCGGAGGATCTGATCAAGGGCGAAGCCGAGGGCGTGGGCAACCCCCTCATGGCCGTGGGAGCGAGAACCGGCCGCGACGGGATCCATGGAGCCACCTTCGCTTCGGAGGAGCTCAACGAGGACTCCGAGGCCAGCCGCCCACGGGTCCAGGTAGGCGACCCCTTCACCGAGAAGCTGCTCTTGGAAGCCAGCCTGGAGCTCATCCAGAGCGGTCACATCACGGGTATTCAGGACATGGGAGCGGCGGGCATCACCTCCAGCGCGTCGGAGATGGCCGGACGCTCGGGCAACGGCGTGGAGATCGACATGGACCGTGTGCCCGTGCGCGAACCGGGCATGACGCCCTACGAGATCCTCCTGTCGGAGTCGCAGGAGCGCATGCTGGTCGTGGCCAAGGTGGGGCACGAAGACGGCGTCAGAGCGATCCTGAACAAGTGGGAGCTCGAGGCCGAGGAGATCGGGGTGGTCACCGACGACGGGCTCTTCCGCGTGATGGAGGGCGGCCGGGCCGTGGCCGAGATCCCGTCCCTGCCCCTGACCGAAGGGTGCCCCACATACGAGCGGGAGGGGATCGAGTCCGAGGAGATCAGAGAGCTCCGGTGCATGGATCTGTCGCGCTTCCAGGAGGCGGAGGCGGACCAGAGCGACGCGTTCCTCAAGCTCATGGGGTCGCCGAACATCGCCTCGAAGCGTTGGGTGTACCGCCAGTACGACACGACGGTCCGGACGGGAACGGCCATCCGCCCCGGCGCGGACGCCGGAGTGGTGCGCCTGCGCGGCACCACCAAGGCCGTGGCGGCCACCACGGACTGCAACGGGCGCTACGTGTACCTGAACCCTCGAGTGGGGACCATGGCCGCCGTTGCCGAAGCCGCACGGAACCTGGTTTGTGTGGGCGCGTTGCCCACCGCCATCACCAACAATCTGAATTTCGGAAGCCCCCTCAAGCCCCACATCTATCACCAGTTCCGCGAAGCCGTCCTGGGCATGGCCGAGGCCTGCAAGCTCTTCGAGACGCCGGTGACCGGAGGCAACGTCTCCTTCTACAACGAGACGGACGGGGTGGCCATCTATCCGACTCCGGTCATCGGCATGGTGGGCATCGTCGAAGACGTCGCCCACCTTACGCATGCCGCGTTCGAGGAGGAAGGCGACGCCATCATCCTCCTGGGTGACAACACGGACGAGTTGGGTGCCTCGGAATACCTCTACGTCCTGGAGGGCTTGGTTGCCGGTGAGCCTCCCTCGGTGGACCTGCTTGCGGAACGCCGGCTCCAACACGCGGTGCTGGCCATGATCCAGAAGGGCCTGCTGCGCTCGGCCCACGACGTCTCGGAGGGTGGCCTGGCCTGCGCGTTGGCCGAGAGCGCCCTCGGGCGCGGGGGCTCGCTCATGGGCGTGCACGTCACGCTTCACGACCCTCTCTCCCCCCTGCCCCTCCTATTCGGAGAGGCCCAAGGACGCGTCGTGGTGTCTTGTGACCCCCGTTCGGTGGACGACGCCCTTCGCATCGCGAAGAAGCACGGAGTGCCCTGCAGGCAGATCGGCCGGGTCGTTGCGGCCGAGGAGGGCTTCCGCATGGAGGGCCGTAGCGCGACGCTCGAGGTCGATGTCGAGACCTTGTCCGACTTATACTTCGGTACGATTCCTCGTTTAATGGATGGAGCTACCCAGACGTGACCCCCCAGCCACTCCCCATCGTCGGTCGGCCTCAGGACATCCTCGCTGCGGAGCTCGATGAAGGGCCCCGGGAGGAGTGCGGAGTGGTCGGCGTTAGCGGCATCGAGGGCGCGGCGGAGCTCGCCTTCCTCGGGCTCTACGCTCTTCAGCACCGGGGCCAGGAATCCGCGGGTATCTGCGCCATCCACGAGGGAGAGGCCCGTCTCCACAAGGCGGTCGGGCTGGTAGGCGACGTGTTCAACGCCGAGGCCCTCATCAAGTTGCCCGGTTCCACGGCGCTCGGGCACGTCCGCTATTCCACCGCAGGGGGCAGCAGGGCTCTGAACGCCCAGCCCATCGTGGTCCGGTACGCCGAGGGTGACCTCGGCGTCTCGCACAATGGCACCCTGACCAACGCCCATGACCTGAAGAAGCGACTCGTCAGCGAGGGTGCCATCTTCCAGACCACCTCGGACTCGGAGGTCATCGTCCACCTCATCGCTCGGTCTAGGCACGACACGATCGACGCCCAGTTACACGACGCGCTCAGCCAACTGGAAGGCGCGTTCTCGCTCGCCATCACCGTTGGAGAGACGCTCTACGCGATCCGCGACCCCAGGGGTTACCGGCCATTGGTGCTCGGCAGGTTGGGCGGCGGGCACGTGGTGGCCAGCGAGACCTGTGCCCTGGACATTCTGGACGCCGAGTACGTGCGGGACATCGAACCGGGTGAGATCGTGAAGATCGTGGGGGCGTCCGTCGAGCGTCTTCAGGGCCTCGAACCCGCCGAAGAGAAGGCCCCGTGCATCTTCGAGCTCGTCTACTTCGCCCGGCCTGACTCGCGCCTCTGGAACATCTCGGTGGACGGCGCCCGGCGAGGCTTCGGGCGGCGACTGGCCGCGGAGCACCCGGTGGACGCCGACGCCGTGATCGGAGTGCCGGACAGCGCCAACTCCGCGGCCCTGGGCTTCAGCGAGGCGAGCGGGGTCCCGTACGAATTGGGGCTGCTCCGCAACCACTACGTGGGCCGCACCTTCATCAAGCCGTCCCAGGCGGACCGCGACTTCGGCGCCCGCATGAAATACAACCCCGTCCGCGAGGTGCTCGACGGCAAGCGGATCATCGTGGTGGACGACTCCTTGGTCCGCGGCACCACGAGCAAGAGCCTGGTCAAGTTCATCCGCCAGGCGGGAGCCAAGGAGGTGCATCTCCGCATCGCCAGTCCTCCCGTGCGTTTCCCGTGTTTCTACGGAATCGACATGCCCAGCCGCGAGGAGTTAATCGGCTCCCAAATGAGCCCGCCCGAGATCGCCGAAACGCTCGGCGTGGATTCCCTGGGTTACCTGTCACTGGAAGGAATGCTCTCGGTCGTCTCAGAGCACGGATCGTTCTGCGACGCATGCTTCTCGGGCAACTACGCGGCTCCGTTGGTCGACGTCGACAAGGGCTACGTACCGGGGAACCACCCCATCAACTGCTAGCGTAGACCAATGAAGGTCACGCGGGCACTCCTGGAGCGGCTTCCCAAGACCGAGCTTCACGTGCACCTGGACGGTAGTCTTCGTCCCGAGACGCTCATAGAACTCGCCGAGCAGTACCGGAAGCCTCTCCCCAGCACCGATCCTGCCGAATTGGCCGACGCCATGCGGGCGGAGGACACCCGCAACCTCGAGGAATACCTGGCCAAGTTCGAGACCACGCTCTCGGTCATGCAGCACGCCTCGGCCCTGGAGCGCGTCGCCTTCGAGCTGGCCGAGGACAACGCCCGCGAGAACGTGCGGTACGTCGAGGTGCGCTACTCGCCCATCCTTCACACCCGTGAGGGCCTGCCGCTGACGGAGGCCGTTGAGGCGCCCATCAGGGGCCTCGCTCGAGCCGAGAAGGAGTACGGGATCAAGACCGGGTTGATCATCTGTGGGATCCGGAACATGGAGGTGGGTACGTCTCGTGATCTGGCGGACCTCACGGTGGCCTTCAAAGACCGGGGCGTGGTCGCCTTCGACCTGGCCGGTGCCGAGTACAACTACCCGGCCAAGAAACACCGGGACGCGTTCTTCACGGTGATCAACCGCAACATGGCCACCACCATCCACGCCGGCGAGGCCTACGGACCGGAGTCGATCCATCAGGCGCTGCACTACTGCAGGGCCAACCGCATCGGACACGGAACACGCCTGATCGAGGACCCGGACCTGATGCAGTTCGTGAACGACTTCCGGGTGCCGTTGGAGATCTGCCTGACGTCGAACGTGCAGACGGGGGCGGTAGCTTCATACGAGGCTCATCCGCTTCGTCGGTACTTCGCCGCCGGGTTGGTGGTGACGCTGAATACGGACAACAGGCTGATGTCGGGCACTACGGTGACGGATGAGTATTGGAAGGCTCATGAGCACTTGGGGTTCACGTGGGAGGAGCTCAAGCGGGTGGCGCGCATGGGGTTCGAGTCGGCGTTTCTGCACCGGAGTGAGAAGGGCCGGCTGATCGCCGCGGTGGCGAGGGAGATCGTGGAACTCGAGATGCCGGCAGGTCCGGACGGGCCCTAAGCGATAAGCCCCCGGACAGATCTAGAACATAGGTGCGCCAGGATCAGGCGAGCCGAAGACGCCGTCCCTTCGCCGTGGGGATGGGGCGGCCGAACTCCCTAGCAGTGGCCAACCACAGATCGATCGCTTCCTGGCAGTTGGCAAGGGCGGCGCCCGGAGAATCGCCGTGCGCCGTGCAGCAGGGAAGCTCGGGGACCTCCGCAACAAAGGCGTGGTCATCGTCACTCCAGAAGATGATAATCTCGTACTTGTGCATCAGACCTCACCTCCTATCTCGTGGCGTAACAGGATGGCGCACACTTGCCTGACCTGGTACGGCTTCGCCTCGGCACCCTGGCGCTGGAGCTTGACCAACTCTTCGACGCTCAGCGCCAGCCTCTCGACGGACGCCCTGCACCTCCCTTCGGTCCCCGAGACCAGGCTCCGAGAGGACTCTCACCACCTAGCCATCGCCCATGCCGGGCCCAGCAAAGAAAACCCCCCGCCCGGCCGAAGCCGGGCGGGGGGTTGGTCCTGCCCTAAAGCAGGAGGTCGTTATTAGGTACCGGAAACTACGCTGATGTTGGTTCTGAACTGTGTGATCAACGCAGCACCCGCAGTGTTCACCCCGATCGCCGCGATGTTGACCGCGATGCCGGGCGCAAGGCCCGCACCCAGAGCCTGGATGGCCGGATGCGTCCCGCTGAGGGAGAACGTGTGGTTGTAGTGACGCAGCGTCGGCGCTACCACGCCGTCGTCAGTGAACGTCGCAGCCGACCCGGAGGTGGTTCCGAGGATCGACCAGGTCTCAGGACCGGTGGTGTACGGGAAGCCGTCACCATCATCGGCCACCAAGAACCAATAGACGGTCCCACCCGCGAACGTGTTCGGCATCGTGCCGGTGGGCCCGGTAGCTTCGGCGTTCAGCGTGACCGACGTCACCTCGCCCACCAAGCACGCCGCTGCACCTTGCCCATCACATAAGGTCACCGCCACCGGTGCCGGCGGCCACGGGAGGGTACCTGGCGTCCACGGCGCTGAGAGCACCTGGAACGTCCCGAGCGGTCCCGGGAGGGTGACGTACTCCGGCACGGCTGTAACCGTACCGGCAATGAAGTTGTTGGCACCCGTCGACGAATTCCCGGCGGCGTCGAACGTCGTTGCCGTCACGTTTTGCGCCAGAATCGAGCTACCGGCGCCCGGAGGCCCACCGCCGACGGCGGCGAGCTCAACCTGGGCGACGAAAGGCACAGCCTGCACCGCCGACGCACTCGTCGAACGCGCGCCATCAAAGCGCACGCCATCGCCGAGCTGCACAGGATCGGTGAAGGGAATGAAGCTCCCGAATCCGACCCCTGCGGGTCCGAAGTCGAAGGCGAAGGAGGTGTTCCACAGGTCGACGACATCCGTCACGGCTGCGCTGAAGGTCGCAGATGCGCCACCCGTCAGCGTCGGCGGAATCGCGACGTTCGACGTGGTCGGAGGGGTCGCGTCCATCAGCCAGTCACGGACGATCTCGGCAACGATGTTACCAGCCTGGTCCATCAACGCTCCACCCATCTTGTAGTAGCCGTCCGGTACACACATGTTGCCTGCACCGGCAGGTGTCGCGTTGAATGCCAGAACTGTGGCTACCGGCGCAATAGTACAAGCCGCGATCGTCGCCGGGATGTTGACGGTGCCACCGGTCGCCGCCGACTGACCCAACAGGAACGGCATACCCACACCGTTCGTCGTCGCGGGATCCTGGGTCATCCAAGCCTGCACAGGAGCAGCCGAGAAGCCCGCCCGGTCCTCCACACCACCCAGGCTGAAGCCGGAGAGGTGCCCACCGGCACTGGCCGCATTGAGGATCGTCTGGTTCGTGATCGTCGCCGGAGAGGCGGCGGCCGCCACTGCCGTCGGCAGGTTGTCCTCGACACCGACCGAGGCCAGAAGGTTGGATCCAACGCCGGCCAGGGGCGTGTTGCTCCGGTTACCCAAGGCATCCGTAAGTCCGACGAACAGCAGGTTGTCGGTGTTGAGCAAGCTGGTGGCGATACCAGCACCGCCAGCCGTCGTAGCGCTCGGGAGGGCCTGAATGGCCACGGCACCGAGCCCCGTCGCACCGATGTAGAACGTGGTGGCGATGCCACCGACGCCGGCGTTCACGAGGGTACCGTCGAGGTCAGCCGTGGCACCGAGACCGCTCGAGAACAAGTAGGCGGAGGTGATCCAGTTGTTCGCACAGCACAGTACCGTCGCCGCTGCCGCCGGAGCCACCGGAATCACCTGATCGGTCAGGTTGAACGCTGCACCCGCCGCCAAAAGGGGAGCCACGTTGTCAGTCAGCACGAGGAAAGGCGCAAGGGCGATGGCTGGTGCCGCACCGATGAAGGCGGCTGGCGCCGCGGCTGTTCCGAGAGCGAAGGCCGCTCCAGTCGTATAGGCGGCCGCCGTTACCGAAACGAAGTCAGGTAGGAGGCCACTCGACGAGTGTCCGACCAGCTGGCCGCCAACGGCAGCCGAGAAGGTCGTGGCCCACGGCGCTGCCGTCGCGGTCACCGGACCAGTAGCCAGCACACCGACGCCATCGTTGTCCGTATAGGTGGAGGTCAGTGTCCCCAACGTGAGTCCGGAATACAGCACCGGCGTCCAGGTTGCCGTGAGGCTACCACCGTACCAGAGCTGGCTCGCAGCGCTCACCGCCGACATGGGAGTCGACGAACTCGTCAGCACACCAATGATGATGTCGGGGTTCGCGAACGTCAGGCTCACGCTGTTCGCCGCCGTGGCCGTAGCCGCGTCGGCCGTCGTGACCATCGCGGAGATGCTGTGATTACCGGTAGCGAAGGTCGGAGTACCGTTGCCCGAGGCGCACGGCGTCCCGGGGGACGCTCCACAGAAAGCGGTGCCGATCTGGATCGTCGCGTTGCGCTCGGCGCCCTCAGGCCCGTCCTCGGCCGCGGCACCCGTCGCGAAGGTCTGCGTGCCCACCACGGCGCCGTCCAGAAGCACGGAGGCCGAAAGCAGCGTCGAAGTACCCTCGTTGATCGTGAGGTTCACGTCGATGGCACCGACGACCGCGGTCGGAATGACCGTCACACCGGCCGTACCACTGACCGTGATCGTCGAGATGGTAACCGTAGCGGCCGTGGTGACTTCCTCGACCGTACCGACGAAGCTCACGTTGGCGCTCTGACCAACGGCGACCGTCACGCTACGCGTAGTAACGGTGATCGTGGCCGTACCGAAGTCGGAAACGGTAACGGTGTAGTCACCGGCACGGAGGCCCGTGAACTCGAAGCTACCGGCTGGGTTCGACGTCCCCGCCTGGGGCGTCGGACCGGCCAGCGTCACCGTCGCCACGATTCCGGTTGTGCCGGAAGTGACGGTGCCGCGGATGCTCGACGTGCGAATGTAGTTACCACCGAAGTCGGCGGTGACCGTCTGGCCACTCGTCGAAATGGTGACGACCGTTGAGGTCGTGGCGAAGGTCACGTCGGCGGGGCCGCCGCTGACCTGTACGCCGTACGTTCCAGCAGGAACGTTGGCGAACGAAAAGGTACCGCCCGCGCAGTCGTCGCCGACTGCGAGGCAGCGCCCACGAGGTTGACGGTCACGCCGGCCAACCCAGTGCCCTCGACCGAAACCGTACCGATGATTCTCGTGCTTCACGACCCCTTCGCACCGGGGCAGCCGGGATTCCAGCTCTCGTTCGCCGGCGCGCTCGGGTTGGTGACCGCCGGGCCTCCACTGAGGAAGGCATTGGGCTCGGGATGTCTCCGTCGGGTGCCGAGGACGCTGCGGGACGGCGTTGCGGCGGGAGTGGCCGCGACGCTCTTCACCTTGCCCTTCGTCGCCTGGCACTTCGGGCGCATATCGGTCGTCGGGGTCGTGACGACTCTCCTGGCCACGCCGCTGGTCGCCGCGGCCATCCCGGGTCTTCTGGCCACCGTGGTGGCGTATCGTGTCGTTCCGTCGTTGGCTGCGTTCCTGGCCGGCGGGACGGACGTGCTGCTCAAAGGCCTCGAAGGACTCGCCCACTTGGCCGGGTCTCTGCCGGGCGCCTCCTTGTGGGTCGGAGACGCCGTGTGGATCGGGTGCGTGGCCGGTGGGCTCCTGGGAGTCGTATGGGTGCGAACAATCCCGCGGCGGCTGAGGCCGTGGGTCAGACACCTGGTGGTGTTGTCGGTGACCGTCACCTGCGCGGGTGCGGCACCGCTGGTGGCCCGCGCGTTGGGTGTCGGTACGCTAGAAATCGTGTTCTTGAGCGTGGGGCAGGGAGACGCCGTGGCCATCCGCTCGCCCGCCGGTCGGTGGGTGGTGGTGGATACCGGTCCGAGGGGGTGGTCATGGGACGCGGGGGCCAGAGTCGTGCTCCCGTACCTACGGCGTCGGGGCGTCACCCGGTTGGAGGCGCTCATTCTCACGCATCCGGACCTCGATCACATCGGCGGCGCCGAGGTCGTCGCAGAGGCCCTGGTTCCGCGCTTCATCATGGATCCGGCTCAGGCGGCCGGAAAGGACGCCTACATCGACGTCCTGGAGGTCGCCACGGCCAACGGAATCCCTTGGATCGAGGCCAGGCGAGGGTTTACGTTCGAGTTCGACGGGGCCCGCCTCGAGGTGCTCCATCCCGACGGACCCGTCATCGCCCCGGCCGGCAAGAGTGACTCAAACGCCCAGTCCGTGGTCGTTCTCGTCCGGTACGGGGCTTTCGAGGCGCTCCTTACCGGAGACGCTCCCACGGAGGTGGAAGAGGCGCTCCTACCGGATCTCCCCGGTGACTTGGAGCTCCTGAAGGTGGGTCATCACGGATCGAACACCTCCACCTCCGCCGACCTGCTGTCCACGACGTCGCCGGAGCTCGCGGTGATCTCGGTCGGCGCCAGGAACCGGTACGGGCATCCACACCCCGCGGTGTTGCGGCGCCTGACCGACGCGGGCCTGCGGGTGGTGCGGACGGACCAGAGCGGGCACGTTCGGGTGCGTGCGCGGCGCGGAGGGCTCTACGACGTCCGCACACAGTGGTGAGTGGATACCCGGTGGTGAGTGGCCGGGGCCCCGGTTATGTTGGCCGAACGGCAGTCGCAGGCGGACTTTTACCCCAAGGCCATGCCCGATAACAGCGTCGTCACCCTAGAGCGGCACATCGTCGAAGAGGAACGGAGCCGTCCAGAGGCCACCGGGGCGTTCAGCAACATCCTGTACTCGCTCACGCTGGCGGCCAAGATCATCTCCCGCGAGGTGACCAAGGCCGGAATCGTGGACATTCTCGGCGGCGCGGGGACCGTCAACGTTCAAGGGGAACGGGTACAGAAACTCGATCTGTACGCCCAGGACGTCATCTTCCGGGCCCTGGACCATACCGGGACGCTCTGCTGCATGGTCTCGGAGGAGTGCGAGGAACTGCTCCCGATCCCGGCCCAATTCCCCAAGGGGGACTACGTACTCATCTTCGATCCGTTGGACGGCTCCTCGAACATCGACGTCAACGTCTCGATCGGCACGATATTCTCGATCCATCGGAAGATCTCGGGCGGAGAGGACGGGACGCTCGAGGATTGCCTGCAGGCCGGAAGCCGGCAGTTGGCGGCGGGATACGTCGTTTACGGTTCGTCGACCATGCTCGTGTACACGAGCGGCCGGGGTGTGCACGGTTTCACGCTCGATCCGTCGATCGGCGAGTTCCTCCTGAGTCACCCGAACATCACGATTCCGGATCCGCCCAGCCTGATGTACTCGATCAACGAGGCCTACTACCCCCGTTGGTCCAGGGGGCAACAACGCCTCATGCAGCACCTCAAGGGCCTCGACGGCGAATCGGCGCCCTCGTACAGCTCCCGATATATCGGTTCGCTGGTGGCCGACTTCCACCGGACGCTGCTCAAAGGTGGGATCTTCATGTATCCGGCCGACAGCAAGGCGCCGGAAGGGAAGCTGCGGCTCCTCTACGAGGCCGCGCCCATGGGAATGATCTGCGAACAGGCCGGCGGGAGGGCATCAGACGGAAGGAACCGCATTCTGGACCTCGAACCGCGGACGCTGCACCAAAGAACCCCGTTGTACATCGGTTCCAGTGAGATCGTGGCCATGGCCGAGCGGTATTTGGCCGAACCCTCAGAAATCTGAGGGTTCACGGGTTTCTGAGGCTGTTTTCACTATCTCGGGGCGGCCGAAAAGCCTTATAAACACTGGACAAACGACGGATTTGGCCGTGGCACCATCCTTGCACTTGCACGAATCTGGATTTTTGCGCTCTGCTCTTTCGGGCGAGCGAACTACACCTCCATACTGGAGATTTCTCAATGAAGTTGCTTCGTTTCGCAGCTATCGCGTTGCTCTCGACCATTCCGATGGTCGCCTGTGACGACGATACGACGACCACGCCCCCGGCGGTGGTAGTCATCGTCGGAACCATTAGGAACGCGCTGGCGATGGCCCCGAGGGCACCGGCGGACCGCGCCCGAAGTCTCGACAGCGAAACCAGAGTCAGGATCAGAGCCGCGCGGGTGGCCGCGTCGGGAAAGCCGATGAATCCCACGTACAGCCAGGTCAGGAGGGTCGCCGTTGCCGGCGCCGATCTCGGTGACACACCCACGACACGGACCAAGGCACCGACCACGAGCGCCACCACCCCCACGTGGAAACCGGAGATGGCCAGCAGGTGCGAGATGCCCGCCAGTGCAAACGACTCCCGTAGCTCGGGGTCCAGGCCCTCCTTTCGAGCCAGGATGAGGGCCGACGCGACGGGCCATGTGTCGGGAAAGAGCTGCTTGATCCACGTCTCGATTCGCCCTCGGTAACGGGCGCGTGCGGCACCGAAACCCCTCTCTGCCAACGTACGTGAGACACAGAGCACGCAAAGAATTAGAGTAGGGCGAAGGCAGAGAAAACGAACATGTTGGGACTGCGAGAGAGAATGGAAGAGAATGGTAGTGCCCCTCGAACCGGGGGGGCCAAGCGAAGCGCGGCAGCTCCTGCGGACCCGGAGGTAGTAGATAGGCCGCTACGCCGGCGGTTCAGTCCGTCGTACAAGCTGCGGATCGTCGAAGAAGCGGACCGGTGCACCGAGCCCGGCGAGGTGGGCCAGCTCCTGCGGCGCGAGGGCCTGTACTCGTCGCACCTGACGACGTGGCGCAAGGCGGCGCATAGCGGGTCGCTGAAGGCCCTGTCGAAGAAACGCGGCCGCAAGCCGGAGCGAAATCCTCTGGATGAGAAGGTACGCAAGCTGGAGCGCCGCAATGCTCGGCTCGAGGATGAGCTCAGGAAGGCACACCTGATCATCGACGTGCAGGGAAAAGTTGCGGGGCTGCTGGGGATAAGCCTCGACGACGGGACGAACTCTTGAAGGCGGCCGATGAGCTGGCTAAGCACGTCGGTGTAAAACCGGCGTGCGCGGCCCTCGAGGTCTGCCGATCGACGTTGTACCGTCGTCGAGGCCCATCGACCGGGCAACGGCAGCCCCGCCCGACGCCCGCCCGGGCATTGAGCGAGACGGAACGAGGCGAGGTCTTCGACACGCTGTGTTCGGAGCGGTTCGTGGACCGCTCACCCGCCGAGGTGGTGGCCACGCTGCTCGACGAAGAGGTCTACCTGTGCAGCGAACGCACGATGTATCGTGTTCTGGCCTCCGAGGTGCCGGTTCAGGAACGCCGGGCGCAGCGCACCCATCCCGAGTACAAGAAGCCCGAGTTGATGGCCACGGCGCCGAACCAGGTGTGGTCCTGGGACATCACGCGGCTGCTGGGGCCGAAGAAGTGGAGCTACTACTACCTGTACGTGATCCTGGACATCTACAGCCGCTACGTCGTGGGCTGGATGGTGGCGGACCGGGAGAACTCGGCCCTGGCCGGCCGGTTGATCCAGCAGAGCTGCCTGAAGCATGGCGTCCAGCCCCGGGTCCTGACCCTGCACTCGGATCGGGGAGCTCCAATGACGAGCCAATGCACCGCTCAACTTCTCGCTGACCTCGGCGTGACCCGCTCGTTGAGCCGGCCTCAGGTCTCGGATGACAATCCGTTCTCCGAGGCTCAGTTCAAGACCTTGAAGTACCATCCCTCGTTTCCCGGACGGTTCGGAGACCAGGGCCAGGCCAAGACCTTCTGTCGATCGTTCTTCCGTTGGTACAATGCCGAGCACAGGCACGGGGGCATCTCGATGCTGACCCCCGAACAAGTGCACTTCGGGCGCGCCGACAACGTTATCGCCCGCAGGACAACCGTGCTCAACACGGCATGGACCACCCATCCCGAACGCTTCGTCAGAGGCGTTCCCAAACCCAAACCGCTCCCGGAGGCCGTCTGGATCAATCCTCCCACCACACCCCTCTCCACACAGGAAATTGCTCTTTAATTAATCCCGTAGAGTGTCCCATTGTCGTTGACAGGTTCCGAAACCGCCGCTCATGCCGTCGGTGCGGACGTCCTCCAGGGTCATCACCCCGGCGAACTGCGGTCTCGAAGCCTCGGGATGGGGGGATCTCTGCCAGCGGGCAGCGGCCTCGATCCGCTGCCCGGCTTGAAGGGGTGGCACCGAGTCGGGCACCCGCCACACGACCCGCACCTCTCCACCGCACCCGAAACCGTCCACGAGGTGGAACGGGCGAGCCCCCGGCCCCGGCTGAGTCTCGAACCACCCGGTCACGGCTCCGGACGTGCGGTCCGGAAGGTGGAGCCGGCAATCCGCCTCCGCCGCGTGCCGCCGCGAGTGCGTGAGAGCCGCTCCGGCCAGGACCGCGAGCGACAGGGCGAGAGGAACCCGCCCCCTCCGCGACGGGCGAAGGAATGGGAGAACGAGTAGGACCAGGGGAGTGAGGGAGGGAACGCGGGAGAGGGGAGAGGCAAACGCCGTGACGACGGCACACCCACTCAGAAAGGCCAGGGCGAGCAGCGCCACGGGAGGCGGCCGAGGTCTCAAGGGGGACCGCAAAGCCGCCGGACGTCCGGCATCAGGCTAGAACATGTCCTCCTCCGCGTCATCCAACTCGACGTGGCTCACGACGGACTCCGTGGGGAAGAGCTCCTGCTGAGTGCGGTCGATCAGCGCCCGCTCCTCACGGTCTTCGGTCTCCAGGCGCTGACGGAGAATCGAGCGCACCTTGAGGTCGCTCTGTACGCCGGCGATCAGCATGACCACCATGCCGGTGAACAGACCGCCGAAGGCGACTACCGTGACCGGGACACGATAGAAGACGACGAGGCCCAGATCGACGGTGACGCGCTGGGCGCCGTTCAGGGCGGCAAAAACGATCGTGATGAGGAGGATCGCGAACACCCCGACGGGTCCGGCCATCCTCATGACCGGGCGGCCATCACGGGAGCCCCCCGCAACTCCCCCACGAAAGTGGCGTTAGTGGTGGCGGTGAGCGACACGGTCTGGTAGGTGGCGATGAGGTCGGGCGAGCCCGGGAAGGCCACCACCTTGTTCCGCCGGGTTCGGCCGAGGACCTGCCCCTCGTCCCGCGCCGTCTTCTCCACCAAGACCTCCTCGACGCGCCCCACCTCTGCCCGATTGATCTCGCCCTGAATCTCGCGGTGGACTTCGATGAGCCGTGCCAGACGTGCCTGCGCCTCGTCGGCGGGGATGAAATCCCCGGGCGGCAGTCGAGCGGCCGGTGTTCCCTCGCGCAGGGAGTACCGATACGTGAAGGCATCGTCGAAGCGCACGGCACGAAGAACCTCGAGGGTGTCCTCGAACTCCTCACGCGATTCGCCGGGGAACGCGACGATGACGTCGGTGGACAGGGCGATGTCGGGAACGGCCCGCCGCGCCCTCTCCACCTTGTCCAGAAAGGTCTCGACCGAATACCGGCGCAGCATCCGCTTCAACACCCGGTCGTTGCCGGCCTGGAGGGGCAGATGCAGCTGCTCGCAAACGGCGGGCTCCTCGGCCATCACCTCCAGCAGTTCAGGCGTCACGTCGTTCGGATGGGGAGACGTGAACCGCACCCTGCGGATGCCGGGCACCCGGGCCACGGAGCGGAGGATGTCGGGGAAGGCTGTGTCCCCCGACCGATAGGAGTTCACGGTCTGTCCGAGCAGCGTCACCTCGGTGAGGCCCGAGGCCGCGATCGCCTCGATCTCCTCGATGACCTCCTCGGGCCGGCGGTTCTTCTCGGGACCTCGCACGTACGGAACGATGCAGAACGTGCACCGGTGGTCACATCCCCGCTGAATCGGGACCCACGCGGAGATCCGGGAAGTCCGACGCTGCGACAGGCCCTCGTAGTTCTCGCCCAGGTTGAGGTCCAGTACGGAGAGCTGGGGACCTCGCTTCTTGCTCGACCGGGACGGCATGATCCGGCGCCCCTCCTCGACGGCCTCGAGGCGAGCGGGCAGGGAGCGATACCCATCGGGACCCATGACGAGATCCACGAAGGGCGCCTGCTCGAGGAGCACGTCGCCCATGCGCTGGGCCATGCATCCCGTTACTCCGATCACGAGGTCCGGACGCTCCCGCTTCAGCCCGTGTAGCTGTCCGACTCTACCCAGCACCCGCTTCTCCGCATGCTCGCGGATCGCGCAGGTGTTCACCAGAATGACGTCGGCATCTTCGGGACTGGACGCGATCTCGTACCCCTGCTCAGCCAGAATCCCCTCCATCAGCTCTCCGTCGCTGATGTTCATCTGGCAGCCGTAGGTCTCGACGTAGGCGCGTTTCCCGGGTCTGGAGATCATGCGGTACTCAGTTGCGAACGGGGTGACAAGTCCATGTCGGAGCGAGCCGACGGGTCGAGATCAATATATAGGCCATCGCCCGAGCCCTGCAGCCGACCACCGTGCAGGCGTCCCAAATCCGACTCTCCCGTGCCCGCGACGTCCACCCGAAGGTAATCGCCCGTGAGCGCCGTCCTGCCGGCCGCCTCGAGCGTCACTCGCGCGCGCTCACCTGAACGTGACGTACGGTAGCGCCTGCCCTTTTCCTGTACGAGCGTCCTCAATTCCCTGCTCCGCTCGCCGGCGATCCTCTGTGGAACCGGGCACGGCAACTCCGCGGCCTCCGTACCATCCTTGGGAGAGAACGGGAAGACGTGCAGGTACGTATAGGGGAGTTCCTCGACCAAGCGCAGCGTGTCCTCGTGGTCGTCCGCCGTTTCACCGGGGAAACCGACGATCACGTCACCGCCGAGGCCGAAGCGGGAGAGTTTCGTCGCGATCTCGAGTGCCCGGGTCCGATAGGTCTCTCGGGTGTGCCATCGTCGCATTCGCCGGAGTACGGCATCCGCCCCGCTCTGAAGTGGCATGTGGAGGTGAGGAGCCACTCGACCTCCCGACGTGACCATCAGTTCCAGGAGCAGATCGTCCACCTCCGTCGCCTCGATACTGCCCAGACGAAACCGAACGTCCGGCACACGCTCGAGCAGGCGGGCCAGCAACTCGGAGAGCCTGAGTGGCTCCTCGAGATCACGCCCGTAGTGGCCGATGTGGATGCCGGTGATGACCAGTTCCGGATGAGCCAGCGCCAGCGTCGACCCCTCGCGCATCACTTCCGCCGGCGGTCGAGACCGACTCACGCCCCGAGCCAGTCGGGTGGCGCAGAAGGAGCAGTGGCGGTCGCAACCGTCTTGGATCTTCAGCCAGCCCCTGGTGGCTCCCTCTCGGCGCGTCAGGATGGACGCGCCCACGGGCTCCATGTCCACACGAGCCAGGCTACGCTCCGCGCCCAGCTGCACAAGCCTGCCCTGGAGATCGGCGACGGCGGCCGCAACCTCCAGGGGATCGTGGCCCGGCACGACGGATGCCACCTCGCCCATGGCTTCGTACTCGCCGGCCCTCAACGCGGCGGAGCATCCCGCCACGATGACGCGAGTGTCGGGCCTCTCTCTTCGAAGCCGCCTGATGAAGCGGCGAGCCTCCGAGTCGGCCGCGTTGGTCACGGTACAGGTGTTCACCACACAGACGTCTGCGGCGGAATCACCGCCTACCGTGCTGGCGCCGCGAGCCTCCAGCTCCTCCCGCATGCGCTCGGTGTCGTACTGGTTCGCCTTGCAGCCGAAGGTGTGGTAGTTGACCCGCATGCCACCTGCCGCGTCAGCGGCCACCGACTCGGATCGTGAAGGTGAGTCGTCTGAAGCTCTCGTCCAGTTCACCCGCACTTCGGCTTCCGATCTCCACTGCCGCATCGAACGTCGCCAGCGGGATCCCGAGGGCCTGGGCCATGACTACCGAGAATCCGCCGGAAAACGTGTTTTCCACCGCACTCTCGCCCCTGAAGAGGAAGGGCAGGCCGGAACGCCGATAACCGAGACGGAGCGGCAGCTCGCCCGCCCAGACGTCCCCCGCGCTCCACTGGATTCCCGCGCCGTAGGTGGTGACCCTCCCCGCGGCGAGGGCATCGAAAGCGGCGTCACCCAGGTCCGACCAGTTCGACGTGGAAAGACCCGCCGTCAAAGAGAGGGACGGGCTCAGAATCGTCGTGGCCGCCACCCGGATCTCCAGCGGAGGAGCGACCTCGATCGTCTCGCCTTGGGTAATGCCCACCGGTGCTCCGGCGATGTGACCCGACCAACCGAGGGAGGCGCCGAGCTGCACCACCTCTGAGGGATCCCACGACGCGCTCACCGACGCCACCGGACCCGAGTACGTCCACCTGCCGGCATTGCCGAATGGATTGATTTGGTTCACCACGTCGAGGGTATCCAACTCCCGGTTGAAGCGCCTGTTGAAGCTCCGATCGAGGTGGCCTCGGTACAGCCCCAGGGAAGCACCGAGCGCCAGGGTGGGAGAAAGGCGCCGCGCATACCCGACCCGCATGGCGGACACTCCGCCCTCGGACTGGAAGGTGTCCGTAATCGGCACGGATTCCCCCACCACGTCGAGGGTTCCCTCGGTGACCGCGCCCCATCGCTGATCGAAGACACTTCCCGCGGTCACCGTCAAGACGCTCCCTATCCCGATCGGATAGGCCACCGCCAGGATCGGGAAGCGGGTCCCGCGGTAGTCGCCTTCTTCGGACCCGAGCGTGTAGTCTCCCCACGTGGGCTGCACCGAAAAGGAGACCGTGGGTGCCAGCAGATCGAGCGAGGCGGTAGGATCGTTCGGGAGAATCGACACGGACCCGGTCGCCAGACCGACTCCGCCCAGGGCGCGCTGAGCGGCGTCTAGAGGCTCGCTGCGCATGCCCAGCCCCTCGGTACTGAGAATGGACTGGCCGGCGCCGACGCCCGGCAGGCCCGCCAACAGGCTGAGCAGAATCCAGGCGCGCCTCATGGGAGGGTCAACTTTCCGGCCACCGTCAAGAGCAGCCGTAGTGCGGGGGCGTCTGGACTGCCCGGTCCGTGGAAGGATGCGAAGCCCAGCGAGACGGGCTCACGTACAGTGAGGAACACGATGTGGTCGGGCGTCGAGGCGAGCCTGATGGAGTCGCCGAACATGAGGTCGTTGACGAGGCCGGTCAGTGGGAAGGCGATCTGGGTACCCGCTTCGTCAGAGAACATCTTCGGTCGAACGATGACACCGAAGGATCCCGCCAGCTGTCGGCCGAGCGGAGACTTGGGAAGGAGTGCCGGAGCGACAACCGTGCGGAGATCCACGGCAAGCGAATCGAACAGCTCATACGCCGGGAGTGTCGCCCGAGTGGTCAACAACAGCTCCGCCAGGCCCAACTGGCCGTCGGAGGCAGCGAGGTCGAAAGGGCACGTCAGCACCGCACACAGCTCCGCAGGGCCGGTGAGCACCCGGGGAATGTCGAGACTCAACACCGTGCGCCAGGACGGGGCGCCGCCTACCCTCAGTTCCTCGCTGGGAGGGGGCCCGGGAAACGGATCATAGATGAAGGTGCTCTCTCCGCCGACCGCACTCGACTCGGCCAAACCGTCGGGGTCATCGCCCCCATCGCCCGAGGCCGTGCTGGGCCGTATGGTCAGCCTGAGACGCGCACCCTCGAGAACGATGCGTCTACCCGGATCGTCGAGGCCGACAAGCACGCCACGCGAGGCGTCCGTCGGATCCGCCCACGCCGCGATCTGGCTCGAATCCAGCGCGATACTCAACGAATCGCTGAACGGAATCGTGTCGCCCTCGGGTCGGCCGAACTGACGATCATAGACCCCGGATCCGATCGGCACGGTGATCCCACCACCGGGCTGCACCCATTCCGAAGCCAGCCCGGCCGTATCCACGGCCACGTTCCAGTTCGCGGTGCGTACGTCCCACACCTGTTGGGTCGCCGCGGCGGTGACGTCGACCGGTCCTACATTCACGCCCTGTATCGTGTCGAAGAACAGGACCAGACGACCGCCTATGATCGAATGATCCTTGTCGAAGGTGGCGATGCCCGTGATCGGGTCGAAGAGGCGTACAGAGTCGGGGTACGTACCGAAGCGGATCAGGACCTTCGAGGTCAGTCCCCTATATCCGTCCGCGAGGACACCCCGGCCCATGGTCGCCAAGGTTCCGTAGCCCCCCAGAACCTGGACCCCCGACGTGAACTCCTCGAAAGGCAGGACGACCTCTACTGTCCGGGGGTTCAGCTCCCCCAAGAACTCATCGAGCGAGGCGGTCGGGTTCACTTCCGTACACCCGTAAAGGAGCACCATGAAAAGGGCCCCGCATGTCGCCAGATATCGCTTCAAACCGAATCCCTCGGACTTTCATCCGTTTCCAGGTAGAACCGCTCGGGGAGAAGAGCGTCCAAGCTCCACTCCCTGCATACACCGTTCGACTCCGACACGACCCGCAGGTCCGGGGAGAACTCCCCGAGTACTTGCCGGCAGGCACCACACGGAGCCGGCGGATCACCACCCTCGACACTCAGGGCCAGCCGGCGGAACTCCCGATGCCCCGCCGCCACCGCAGCGGCAACAACGGATCGCTCCGCACAGAGCGTGAGCCCGAGTGAGGCGTTCTCCACGTTGCACCCGACGAACACGGTGCCGTCGGATGTCTCTAAAGCGGCGCCGACCCGATATCCCGAGTACGGCGCATAGGCGCTGGCCCGCACTCGGGCAGCGGCTTCCAGCAAACTATCCGACATCGTCCGCCTCGGCCCAAATCCTGGGCAGACGGCCGGTGAGCCCGGTCAGGATCTCGTAGCTGATCGTGCCCGCCAGCTCCGCGACGTCATCCACCGAGATACGTTCCTGCCTGTCCGATCCGATCACCGTGGCCGTGTCACCCACCACCACGCCGTCGACGCCCGAGATGTCTACCACCGTCATGTCCATCGAGATCCTTCCGATGATGGGCACGCGTCGCCCGCGGACCAGCGCGCCGCCCCGATTGCCGAGGCTTCGGGGCAAGCCGTCTCCGTATCCGATCCCAAGCGTCGCCCACCGCTCGCTCCCGGTCGCCCGGTACGTGGCCCTGTACCCGAGCGTCGTGCCGTCGGGCACCTGCCGGATCAGCGTCACCCTCGACCGGACGCTGACCACCTCCTCCGGAACCGCCACTCCCGCGCCCACGCGCCCGCCGTACAGAAAGATGCCCGGCCGTACCGCATCCGCCGCCAAAGACGGATACCGCAGAGCCGCCGCCCCATTGCAGGCATGGACCATTTCAGCGCCGACGCCCGTCAGCGCCTCTGTTGCCTGACGAAACCGTAGCCATTGCTCCATCGTGGAATCGTCACCTTCAACATCGGCCGAGTGGAAGTGCGTGTAGCTGCCCTCCCAAGCCAAGCGATCGTTGAGGCGCGCCACCAACGCCGGACCCCACTCCCCGACTCGCAACCGATCGAAGCCCGAGCGGCCCATGCCCGTGTCGATCTCGACGTGAAACCGGGCGGGCCGGCCCACCCTCTCGACCGCCGCGGCCAGTCGCTCTAGCCCGTCCAACTCCGATATCGTCGGAGTGAGTGCGTGCGCCACCGCGTGGTCGTAATCTCCCGGGGCCAACGGGCTTACGATCACGATCGGCTTCGCAACTCCGGCACCCCGGAGTAGTATGCCCTCCGCCACGGTGGCCACCCCGTATCCCCACGGAGACTCGGGCTCCAGCGCCCGCACCACCGCTTCCATGCCGAGTCCGTATGCGTCGGCCTTCACCATCGGGATGATGGCTGAAGCGGCACCGACGGATTCTCGGATCCGGCGGAAATTCCTGCGAAGGGCCCCGGGTCGCACCTCGACCCACGACCGGCCAGGCGCGTCCCCGACGGCCTGCTCGTCCGTTGACATAGACGTTGAAAGAAGCGAAAAGATATGCCCTGATCAAGGTGCGTTTCCCAGAGGACGAGCGGCGATCCGACAATGAGCGGCGAAGAAGAGACACCACCCCCCCACGACTTCGGACCGGGAATGCTCGATCGCGCCCTTGAGCTGATCCGCTTCCTCAGGGAGCATTGCCCCTGGGATCGCGAGCAGACGCCTGAGAGCTTGGTCCCCCACCTCCTGGAGGAGAGCCATGAGGTGGCGGACGCCATCCGAGGCGGACGCGAAGAAGACTTGGAGGGGGAGCTCGGCGACCTGTTGCTGAACCTGGCGTTTCAGGTCGTTCTCGGTGAGGAGCGCGGGGCGTTCACTGCGGAGTCTGTCGCAACGCGACTCGAAGACAAGATGAAGCGGCGACATCCCCACCTGTTCGGCCTTGGTGAGCGGGTCGACTGGGAGGTTCTCAAGGCCCGTGAACGCGCGGACGGCGCCTCGCTCCTGACCGGCCTACCGCAGGCGATGGACCCCCTGCACAGGTCCCACAGGATTCAAGACCGCGTCAGTGGCGTGGGCTTCGACTGGCCGGACTCGTCCGGGGCGTGGGAGAAGGTCAACGAAGAGCTCGCCGAGGTGAAACACGCCCTGACCGACGAGGGCCCGGAGCGCCTCGAGGAGGAGCTGGGGGATCTTCTGTTCGCCATGGTCAACCTCGTGCGCCTCACTGGAGGGCATTCGGCGACGGTCCTGGAACTCGCCAACCGGAAGTTCACGCGCCGCTTCGAGCGACTGGAGGCCGTGGCGGCGGAACGCGACGTGGTGCTCGGAGAGGCGACGCTGGAGGAGTTGGACGCCATGTGGAACGACATCAAGGCGGAACCGGAGAACTGATCGACCGACCTTCCACCGCCCGAATCCCGGGCGACCCAACGCCGGCAACGCTTCAGTAGCCCTTCACCTTGTCGACCTCGTTGAGTAGCGGCTCCCCGTCCAGCAGGCGACGGAGGTTCTCTATGATCAGCTCCGCTTCTCGCCGCCAAAACGTCCGGGTGACGGCCGACACATGGGGCATCAGCAAGACGTTGGGCAGCGACCACAACGGGTGACCCTCGGCGAGGGGTTCCCTCGTGAACACATCAAGCGCCGCCCCACGTAGACGCCCCTCCTGGAGCGCCTCCACCAGCGCACCCTCGTCCACGAGCGATCCGCGGGCCACATTGATCAGCACGGCCCCTCTCGACATGGCCGCGATGGCGCCACGCGAGATGATCCCCTCGGTCTCGGGGGTCGCCGGCGCCGACACCACGACGTAGTCACTCTCCGACAGCAAGTCCTCCAGGCCGGCGTCGCCCGAGACGACGCGGATGTCCCCCGGGCCGGCTTCACCCGCCCACGCCGGGCGTTCCCCGGGCTGCACCGTGCTCCTGCGAAGCCCGATGACGCCGGCTCCGAAGGCCGAGGCCCGGAGGGCGACCGCCCGCCCGACGCCCCCGACCCCGATGATCCCGACGACGCTCTCCGACAGCTCACGAACGGGTGAGACCGCATCGTAGTACGAATCCGTGCTCCACGTTCCCTCGGCCATGCCGGCGACGGCGAAGTCGAGACCCCGAGCGAAATACAGGATCATCCCCAGCACCGTCTCCGCCATCGGAATCGCGTGAATGCCCGCGGAGTTCGTGAAGCGCACCGGGCTGGCAAGCATCTGGGGAGTCAACGACTTGCCCACACCCGCGGCACCCGAATGCACCCACTCCAGGTCCCATCCGTCGGTCACGACTTCGGCCGCGATCCCGAATCCCAGGTAGACCCGAGCGTCCCGCACCGCCTCGAGCACGGCCGCACTCGCCCGAGACGACCCATCCCCCGACCCGTCCGCATCCTCCTCGATGACCACGATCTCCCAGTCGTCGGGAATCGCGTCACGAAAATGGTCGACGAACCAGTCCGGGCGCGCCCAGAGGGGCCTCTTATCCTTCATATCAAGGACGAGTTTGTTCATGTGCTAGAGGGGGCTGCTGCGGGTCTCTCTCGGGGCGGCTGCTCCCGGGCCCCACCGCCGCCCCTCCTGCAGATGCCCCGAGAGAGACCTGCAGCAGCCCCAATCCAGACATGGAGGGGTGACCTCAGCGTGGGCGCGGGGATGCGCGAACTAGCAGCCCGCCCAAGCCCCGAAAAGCCCGAACCTGGAGACAGGGGTGTGGTGTCGCGTCTGCGCGGGGCATCTGCAGGAGGCGTGGTGGCGGAGCGGGGAGCAGCCGCCCCGCGCAGGCGCGACACCGCACCCCCGCCTGTCTCAAACGTCACGGCGACAACCGATTCATCATGCGGGGGAACGGGATCAACTCCCGGATGTGATGCCGCCCCGTGATCCAAGCCACGGTGCGCTCGAGACCCAGCCCGAACCCGGAATGCACGAACGTTCCGTAGCGCCGCAGATCCAGGTACCACGAGTAGGCCTCCTCGGGCAGCTTCTCCTCACGAATCCGCGCCAGCAGCCGATCCAGGTCGTCTTCCCGCTGGCTCCCGCCGATGAGCTCCCCGTATCCGCGCACGAGCAGATCGTTGCAGAGCACGGTACGGGGGTCGTCGGGATTTTCCTTCATGTAGAACGCCTTGACGGCCTTTGGATAGTCGTGCACGAAGACCGGCTGGTCGAACTGCTCGGTCAGCAGCATCTCGTCGGGTGCGCGGAGATCGCTTCCCCATTCGACCTCGCTTCCGTTCTCCTGCAGGAGCGCGATGGCGTCGCTGTAGGAGATGCGCGCGAAGGGCGAGGCCACCGCCTCCAACTCTGAGGTATCCCGCTCCAGAATCTCGAGCTCCACCGTACACCGTTCCAGCGCCCGTTCCACGATGTGGCAAACGAAGTCCTCTTGAAGCCTCATGTTGTCGTTCGAGTCGGCGAACGCGACCTCGGGCTCGACCATCCAGAACTCGGTCAGGTGCCTGCGGGTCTTGGACTTTTCGGCTCGGAAGGTGGGGCCGAAGCAGTACACCTTCCGGAACGCGGGACACGCGGTCTCGACATAGAGCTGTCCGGTCTGGGCCAGGTAGGCGGATTCGCCGAAGTAGTCGGTTTCGAAGAGCGTGCCGGCGGATTCGCCGATGGAGCCGGTGAGGATCGGCGTGTCGACGCGAACGAAGTCCCGCTCGTAGAAGTAGTCGTGGATCGCTTGTTCGACCTCGTGGCGGACCCGAAGACCGGCGCGCTGAAGGCTCGACCTGAGCCACAGGTGCCGATGGTCCAGAAGGAACTCCACGCCATGTTCCTTGGGCTGAATCGGGTACTCCTCCGACAGCCCGAGCAGTTCGAGAGTCGTCACGCCGATCTCGAACCCGCCCGGGGCTCGCGGCTCCTCACGGACCTCGCCGGTGAGCGCGACCGTCGATTCCTGGGTGATCGACTCGTGCAACGCCCACGTATCCTCGGGCAGGTCGCTCTTCAGCAGGACTCCCTGCACCAGCCCCGTGCCATCCCGAACCACGAGAAAGCCCACCTTCCCGTGACTGCGTGTGGCGTCTGCCCATCCGCGGACCGTTACCGTCTCTCCCACGTGCTCGCGTAACGAGCCCACCTCCGTTGTCGCCTCGTGACTCATCTGCTTCGAATACCCAAGGGTTGTCGTGCGCCGGTTTCGTGTATCGGAAGCCGAAGATAATCGACCTCATCCCGGGGAGACACACGGGAGCGGACTCTAGTCGGCTCAGCCGACCGAGAAAAGCTTCAGACGCTCCGCATAGCGGTCATCCATCAGGCCACGGATGCGCGAGACATTGTCGCCCTCGAGCTCGGGGTCGGTCTCGACCAACGCCCTCGCGCGGGCCTGAGCCTGCACCAGCAGTCCCTCGTCCCTCGAGAGGTCGGCGAATCGGAGGATGGCATCGCGACCGTGCTGTTGGGCCCCGAAAAGGTCTCCCTGCCCACGGATCCGCAGGTCCGCCTGCGCCACGACGAAACCGTCGGGCGTATCCCTCAGGACCTTCAACCTCTCGGCCGCCAGCTCACCGGGCTCTGCGACCAGGATGCAGTAGCTCTCCGACGGTCCGCGCCCCACCCGGCCACGGAGCTGGTGGAGCTGCGACAAGCCGAAACGCTCCGCGTGCTCCACGACCATCACGCTCGCGTTGGAAACGTCGATGCCGACCTCGATCACCGTTGTAGCCACCAGGATGTCCACCTCGCCTTCGAGGAACGCCCGCATCACCCGATCCTTTTCTTCGCTGGGTAGCTGGCCGTGAATCAACCCGACCCGCCGGTCCGGGAAGACCGTGCCGGCCAAGCGCTCGTACTCCTCGGTCGCCGAACGGAGATCCACCTTCTCGGACTCTTCGACGAGGGGGTAGACCACGTAGACCTGGCGGCCCTCCTCGAGCTCGGATTCGAGAAACCGGTAAACGTCTTCCCGCTTACTCGGGTACCGCAGAAGCGTCTCCACGGGCTTCCGGCCCGGCGGCAGCTCGGAGAGAATCGACAGATCCAGATCACCGTACATGGCCATGGCCAAGGATCGGGGGATCGGCGTGGCGGACATGATGAGCGTATCGGGCGGCTCGTCGCGATCACGGAGCACCATCCTCTGGCGCACGCCGAAGCGGTGCTGTTCATCCACCACGACCAGGCCCAGGTCGGCGTAGTCCACCGCTTCCTGGATCAACGCCTGGGTGCCCACGATGAGGTGGGCGCTCCCGTCCTTCAGCGCCTGCAGCGTCTCCCTCCGCTCCGAGGCACCCAATCGGCCCGTCAGCAGGTGGACCCGGAGACCCAAAGGTTCCACGAGCCCACCCAGCTTCCTCGCGTGCTGCTCGGCCAGCAGTTCGGTCGGGGCCATGAGTACCGCCTGACGTCCGCCTTCGACGGCCAACAACATGGCGAAGAGCGCTACGATGGTCTTGCCCGACCCGACGTCGCCCTGGAGCATGCGGTTCATCCGCCGGTGGGACCCCATGTCGGCGTAGATCTCCTTGAGGACCTGCGCCTGGGCGTTGGTGAGCTCGAAGTCGAGCGACTCGTGCAGAGGGCGGATGAGTTCATTGGTACGCTCGAACACGATCCCCGGGGCCTGGACCGACTCCCGATACCGGACTTGAGCCTGAACAAGCTGGAGAAAGAAGAGTTCGTCGAAGGCCAAACGACGCCGCGCGGCCTCTACGCTTCCCACGGACGCCGGACGGTGCAGGACCTCCAAGGCCTCTCCGAGCCCCGGAAGGCGGAGTCCGTCCAGCTCCGCGGACGACAGGTACTCCTCGTCCTGGACCTCTCCGAGGAGGACGTCCAGGTTCTTCTCGAAGAGCCCCCTGAGGACCCACTGCGGGACCTCCTCGCTCGCCGGGTACGTGACGAACACGTGTCCTCGGTCGCCTTCGGCGGGCGATTCGTCGGCGGCCCTCGCCAGGACCGTGAACTCGCGAGGACGAAGCTGTCGTCCATGGAAGAACTTCACCGGGCCGGTGACGAGCAGCAGATCCCCCTCCTGGAGCTTGCGCTCCAGCCACGGCTGCCCGGGCCAAGCGCACGTGATCATCCCCGTGTCGTCTTGGAGGACCGCCTGAAAGATCCGGAGTCCCCTCCGTGTGGGAAGCACGCCCTTCGACCGAACGCGCCCCACCGCCGTAACGTCTTCTCCCACAGCGAGATCGGCGATCGGCTGCACCGTGGATGCATCATCGTATCGGCTGGGCACGTGGTACAGGAGATCCCTCGCCGTGACGATGCCCATACGACCCAGCGCCTCGGCTCGGACCGGGCCGACACCCTTAAGAAACTGGACTGGACGGCCCAGCTTGAAGAAACTCACTCCTCGAACACCCCCTCGATGAAGTCGTCAGGATCGAACGCTTCCAGGTCATCGATCCCCTCCCCCAGACCCACGAGCTTGACCGGTAAGCTGAATTCCTGCTGCAACGCGAGCACGATTCCGCCCCGCGCGGTGCTGTCCAGCTTGGCGAGAATGATGCCTGTGAGGTCGACGGCCTCCCCAAAAGCACGAACCTGGGAAACGGCATTCTGGCCCACGGTAGCATCCAAGACGATAAGGCACTCGTGAGGCGCGCCTTCACAGCGACGCCTTACCACACGATCCACCTTCACCAACTCCTCCATGAGACCCCTCTGAGTGTGGAGCCGACCCGCGGTGTCGACCAGCACCACATCGATCCCTCTCGCCTCTGCGGCTTCGATGGCATCGAACGCCACGGCCGCCGGATCTCCGCCCTGGTGGCCGGCGACGAAGTCCACGCCGATCCGCTCCGACCACTGGCGAAGCTGCTCTACCGCGCCCGCGCGGAAGGTGTCGGCCGCGGCCATCAACACGCTCCTCCCCTCCTTCTTGATCCAGTAGGCAAGCTTCGCCACGGATGTCGTCTTTCCGACTCCATTGACCCCGACGACCAGGTACACGGTCGGCCCCGATTCCGCTGCCCGAAGGTACGCCTCCCTGGCCGGATCCAGAATCCGTGACATCTCCTCGCGCAGCGCCAC
Organism: Longimicrobiales bacterium; assembly: GCA_965226925.1. Classification (GTDB taxonomy): domain Bacteria; phylum Gemmatimonadota; class Gemmatimonadetes; order Longimicrobiales; family Gaopeijiaceae; genus CBDDCX01. Next base: position 656,452 of record CBDDEN010000011.1, read on the forward strand.
GCGGAGTTCCTTGCCGCCATTGACCTTGCCCCGCCGGGCCAGTCCATCCACGTGGTCCACCAGGTGCATCGTGGCGTCGACACCGAAGTCGGAGGCCAGCAGACGCTCCTCGAGGGACTCCAGCGACTCGTGGTCCAATCCCCCCACGGCCACTCGCACGTCCGTGAGCGCGAGATCGACCGCTCTCTTCCAGAACCCCTTCTTGCGCTCTTCCCTTCGTTTGAACAGTCGAGCCATACGTAGCTACCGCAGCCCCCACTGTCTGCGTCCGATCCACTCCGCACACAAGAGGGCCACGATGAACAGATAGGGGATCGGGTGGGTCCGAAGCGGTCGCCCGGGCCGCCGACCTCGCACCGGCGTGCCCGCGCCGTCGACGGCAAGGCCCGCCGTCAGCTCGGCGGGCTGCCTGAGCAACTCGAGGCTGTGTCGCTCGGATTCCACCCGGCCACCACCGATGGAGTCGCCGGCACCGGCCGATGTGGCCCGGTATGTGTACTGGGCGGCAGGAAGCCTACGGGTGCGGACCTCTCCGGTCCCGTCCACGACCACGGTCGTATCCATGACCACCGAATCCCCGACAGAGAGAGCCAGGACGACCGAGTCACCGATCATCCCGCGCGCTCGCCACGTCATGCCCTCCGACGCGCCGACGACCCGAGTGGCAGGCCGGATCCACGCTCCCTCCTCGACGGGCGCGGAAGCGAGGAGCCACCCCGCGACACCCGCCCACAGCCGACGGTAGACCTGCCTGTCGGATCCCTCTCGGAAGGCCCAGCGCCAGAAGCCCGAAGCCAGCATCACAGCCTGGCGCCGCCCTTGGTCCTCTCTCAGTACCAGAGCAGCCGCAGCCGCTCCGCTGCCCTGAAGCTGGAGTTGCAGCGGGCCCGTTCCGGCCTCGGCCCCCACTCTGGGGAGCAGGTCGGTGAGCGGTGGCAATCCCGTCAGGTCGGCTCCCGCCAGACTGGCAACCAGCGGCGATGGCAGGAGGTCCGGCACGGGATACCACTCACCCGGAAGTGGTGGGCCGGTCCGCACCCCGGCCGCGGCCGCCCCACCCGCATCGACCGGGAACAACAGTGTGCGCGGGCTGCCGGCGATGGCCTCCAACACCCAGGCCGGAGGATTCCGTCCGACGCCGTGGAGGACCAGAAAGTCGGCCCCCTCGGCGGCACGGCGCACCGCCGCTTCATCCGACGAGGCACCGGCCTCGGCCCCCGAGCCCAGTCTCAGGTAGCGGGCGCCACCCATGGCGAGGAACCCGCGCGTGTCGAGCCCCTTCACCTGCGAGAGCACCGGCAACAGGAAGCGCGGCTCCCAGTCAGGCCTGAGAGAGACCAGCACAAGACCGCCTTCCTCGGGGTCGACCTCGACGAAGGCCGCCTTGGTGTCGTCGCCCGAGAATTCGTCCCCGGCCAGCCCAGCCGAGAGTCGATATCGCACCCAGCCCGAGCCGCGTGGAGCGGGTAGGTCGATCGAAGCCGTGGCGAGGCGTCCGGGGCCGGCGGGTGCGACCTGGCTCGAGGCGACAAGCCGATCCTCTTCGAAGATCTGAAGCCGGATCGTGTCGGCTCCGGTGGTCTCTTCGGAAAAGACGGCGATTTCGGCAATGAGGGCCTCTCCGGACTCGGCACGGTTCGGCAACGCGAAACGAGATACCCCGACGTTGCGGACCCCCTCCCCTCCGCTCTCGCTCTGGAGATCGAGGAGCAGGCGTTCGGCGGTCAGCCTCGCCTCGACGGGATCGTCCAATCGCAAGTCGGAGAGGATCGTCACCGCCTTAGCGCCCGACTCCGCAACACGGGCCAGCGCCGGGGCCAACCGGGTGCTCCCTTCGGTCGGCTCGAGAGCGCCGAGGGAGTCGGCCGATACGACCCTCGGCACGCCTCCGAAGAGCAGGATGCGGGCACCTTCTGAAGCCAACTCCTGGGCCCTGGCCAACGCCACGGTCCACGCCGCCGCCCCCCTCGCTTCCATGCTGGCCGAGCCATCGAGGAGCACCCAGCGTTCCGCGCCGCCGAACGCGCCCGCTCGGCTACTGGGCAGACGGGGATCCCAGAGAAGCAGCAGAACCAGAACGAGGATCAGGCCCCGAGCGACACCGAGGACCTTGCGACCCTGAATCGGGAGCTCCCGCCGATAGTAGATCCATGCGGAGAACGCGGCGGCAGAGACAGCCAGGGCTCCGAAGATGAGCCAGGAAAGGGTCACCGCGCTCCCGGATCCGACTCGACTCGGTCACCCACCTTCACGGCGAGATCGACGTCCCACGGCAGCGGCAGGCGGTCCAACAGCGCCAAGCGCTCGCCGCTCCTCGAAGTCCATAGGTCCCACTGGTCCGTCGGTACGGGGTCGCCCGCCGGAAGATCCACGGACAGCGGGTCCTTGGGACTGCCGTGAAGCCGCATCTCATAGTGGAGGTTGGGGCCATTGGCCAGGCCGGTCAGGCCGACGTACCCGATGACGTCCTCCTGCGAGACTCGACTCCCCACTCTGAACCCGGCGGCGAAGCGGCTCATATGAGCGTAGCGGGTCGTCCATCCGTTGACGTGCTGGATGTAGATCACGTTTCCGTAGGTCCCGTCGTTGCTGCGCCGGGTCACCACCCCGTTGCCGGTCGCGCGCACCGGAGTGCCCGTGTTGGCCGCGAAATCGACGCCGCGGTGAGCACGCCACGTCTTGAGGACGGGATGGAGACGGCTGCTCGAAAAGCCGCTGGAAATCCGGTACCGTAACTCGATCGGGCTCTTGAGGAACGCTCGCCGAACCGAGTTCCCCTCCGCGTCGTAATAGGTGCCGCTCCCGTCGCCGTTCGGGTCGAACCAAAGGGCCTTGAGGCTGCGTCCTCGATTGACCAATTCGGCCGACAGAACGTGTCCGGTACGCATGGTGCCGTCGGGGCGAACCTCGCGCTCGAAGGCGAACCGGTAGAAGTCTCCGGTGCGAATCTGGCGCAGAAAGTCGACCTGCCACTGGAAGACCTTCTCCAGCTCGAGGATCAGTTCCGCCCGATCGTCCCGAACCACGCCTTCGAGATCTTCATTGCCGTAGACGGACTCCCAGAGAGACGATCGGATCTCCCCCGCCACCCAGACAGTGTCGCTGAGAACCGGAGTCTCGATGAGGTGGGAGTCCCATCCCAGAGACGTGGGGGCCAAACGCACCGTCTCATCGGCACTGATCTTGATGTCGACGGACCGGAGCCCAGGGGGGTCGCCCACGAGCCAACGGAAGGCCACCTCGGTGCCGGTGCGCATGCGCCGTGGGCTGGCCTGTTCCTGGAGGGCCAGGAGCAGCCCGGCTTGGGCGTTGGCATCGAGGACGCCCGAGAGGAGATCGCCGAGGGTCTGGTCTTGAGCGAGGGAACGCACCTCCACACGCTCGGCCGGCGCCGCGTAGATGGGCTCGACGAGGGCCACCGTAATCACCTCTTCCCCTCTGAGCAGGAGGAAGCCCGCTCCCAGGGCCAAGAGCCCCACAAGGCCGACGACTTGCCTTACGATTGAGCCCGAGCGCACCCTCATCCCCTCCAGAAGGCTATTGAAGAAGTACAGCGGGCCGCGTTGCGGATGCCACGGCCCCAGATCCTAGGCGGAGCGACGACGCCATAGCCATAGCTACGGTTAGGAGCTCCAACAACGCGGGCACCGCGCGAAGCGTGGTCGGGGCCGTGCCACCGCAACCCACGAACTCGTATGCTCATATCAACCCGTCTGTTGGGCACAGGGTGGTTGCGCGGTTGATCCTGCGTCCCTCCTCCTCGCCGTAGCTCGGCTACGACTCGTCGTCGTTCCTTGTCTGAACGCGCGCAAGCACCCTGTGCGCGACCCGCTGTACTTCTTCAATAGCCTTCTAGCTGCGGTGGCAACCGGGCCGCTCGTCCCGGTGCCACGGTCCCCGCCCTTCTCTAATTGTCACGGCCGAAAGCCGCTGTTCAGTCCATCTGACGGCGGATGAAGGTCGGAATGTCCAGCTCACCGATCTGCTCCCGCGTCACGACCCGCTCCGGAAGCCGAGGAAGCGGTACGACCCCGACAGGGCTGCCGCCGACGGCCGCCCGAAGCGGCTGCTCCATCCCTTGCCGCTGTGGCACCTGCCCCACAGTGCGCCTGCCGAAGTCCGGCCGGAGCACGTCATCGAACCCCGTCGCAATGACGGTGACGCGAATCCTGCCCTCCAGCAACGGATCATGCACCGCGCCGAAGATGATTTCAGCCTCGTCGCCGGCCTCTTCTTGAATAATAGTCGATATCTGGTGGACCTCGTCAATGGCGAGATCCATGCCCCCCGTGATGTTGATCAACACCCCCTGGGCACCGTTGATGGACACATTGTCCAGCAGCGGAGAAGAGACCGCCTCTTGGGCCGCCTCCTGAGCGCGGTTGTCGCCCTCTCCGAACCCGGACCCCATGAGGGCCGGGCCGCGGCACGCCATGATGGTGCGCACATCGGCGAAGTCCACGTTGACCTCGCCCGACACGCGGATCAGATCGCTGATGCCCTGGGTGGCGTGAAGGAGGACCTCGTCCGCCTTCTTCAACGCGTCGCGGAATGACGTCCCCTTCGGTACGACGGACATGAGACGATCGTTGGGAACGCAGATCATCGTGTCCACCGTACGGCGCAGCTCGGCCAGTCCCTGATCCGCCTGGCGCTCGCGCTTCTTGCCCTCGAAGGCGAACGGCTTGGTCACGATGCCGATCGTGAGCGCCCCCATCTCCCGAGCGATCTCGCCGATGATGGGCGCCGCGCCGGTGCCGGTTCCGCCGCCCATGCCGGCCGTGATGAACACGAGATCCGCGCCCTCGAGCACCCTGCGTATCTCGTCCGCACTCTCGGCGACGGCCTGGCGACCGATCTCCGGTCGGGCCCCGGCCCCCAGTCCCCTGGTCAGCTTCTTGCCCAGCTGCAACGTCACCTGGGCACGGGAGCTCTTCAGCGCTTGGGCGTCGGTGTTGGCCGTGATGAACTCGACGCCCTCCAAATCCTCGTCGACCATCCGGTTCACGGCGTTTCCGCCGGCTCCGCCGACCCCGACCACCTTCATTCGGGCATTCTGGATCGGAGTGTCCTCAAACTCGAAGATCATCATCAGTTGACTCCCGTACGGGGGTTTGTAGTGCTCGGTTCACGTTCCTAAAAGAATTCTCTGAGCCACGAGCCGACCTTCGAGACCAGGCCGGACGTAAGCGTTGACGCACCCGCTCCCGTCTGCTCGAAGCGATCCGCTCCGTACAGCACGAGCCCTGCAGCCGTGGCGAACTTCGGGCGGCCCACCGAATCGGCCAGACCGCCCAGACCCTCGCCGGGCGCACCACAACGAACCGGCGCCGCGAACACCTGCCTGGCCAACTCCGCGGTTCCGTACAGCGCCGAGGCGCCGCCGGTCAGCACGATGCCGGCGCCCAGCTTGTTCAGCAGCCCGTGTCGTTCCAGCTCGCTCTGCACCAGGCCGAACATCTCGTCCAGGCGCTGCTCGACGACGTGGGCGATCAACTCCCGGGCCACATGCCGCTTCTGACCGGGGCTCGGCCCAGGCAACTCGACGGTCTCCTGGGGATCGACCATCTGAGCGAAGGCGACCGCGAAGTGCTCCTTGGCCCGCTTGGCCTCGGCAAAGGGAATGGAGAGGCCCCTCACCAGGTCGTTGGTCACGGTGCTCCCACCCATCGGCAGCACCGCCACGTGGCGGATCTCTCCGTCGCAGTAGGCGGCCAGGTCCGTCGTGCAAGCGCCCATGTCGACCATGGCCACGCCCACCTCCCTTTCGTCCTCGGTCAGCACCGCCCGTGCCGCGGCCAACGGCTCGAGCACCACTTCCTGCACGCGATAACCTGCCCGCTGCACCGACTTTCGGATGTTCTCGGCCGCGGAGGCCGAGCCGGTCACCAGGTAGACCTCGGCCTCCAGGCGCGTGCCCACCATTCCGATGGGGTCCTTGATGCCGCGCTGGTGGTCGACGATGTAGTCCTGCGGGATGGCGTGAAGCAGCTCTCGATCGGGCGGGTGGGCCACCGCGCGAGCCACCTCGTGGACGCGCTGCAGGTCGAAGCGCGACACCTCGTCTTCCGTGACGGCGACGACGCCCGGAGAGGTCATGGCCCGGATGTGCTCACCGCTGATGCCGACATAGACCCGATCGACGGTCACGCCGGCCATGAGCTCGGCCTCTTCGAGGGCCGCCTTGACCGACTCCGTGGTCTCCTCGATATGGGTGACGACCTGCCGCATGCCCGTGCTCTTGGCCTGTCCCACCCCGAGTATCTTGAGCTCGCGGCGCATGAACGGATCCTCATGGACTTCCGCAATGACCGCGCGGGTCTGCGTCGTCCCGAGGTCCACGCCGGCGATGAGAATCGAGTGCATCTACCTATTCACTCCGTCGTTCGTAAGAGACCACCACCTGGTCGGCATATCGGAGATCCACGATGGACGCCCGCTGGTCCGGCCGCCGCCTGCCCGCGTCTTCGAGGACCGTGAGTCCGTCGCGTAGCCGCCGATGAGACAGCGGCGGGCGGAACCGGACTCTCACGTCGCCCTCCACCACGGCGGTCGCGTCACCCTTGTCGTCCAGTCCGATTTCGGACACAGCGGCCATGAACGACGGATCGTCCTCCGTGAGGCGTTCCACCTCCATCGCCAGGATCCTCACCTGCGACGTAGAGAGTTCGGCCTGGCCGGCCCCCGCACGGAGGAGCGGCAGATCCAACCGATGCCGGCTGGGATCCAGTGGCAGGATCGTGCCGTCGCGGTCCACAGGAGCCAGGAGCGCGTTCGCGACCAGGGCGACGGGGACCCTCTCCTGGATCGTGATGATCAACGTCGCCGGAAGGTCATGCGTGACTTCCGCGCGGCGGATGAGCGGGTGTTCCTCGAGGCGCTGCTCCCAAGCGTCCGCGGCATCGAAGACGCTCGCGTACGAGGGAACGGAGGCCGTTTCGATTACCTCGTCGACGTCGAGGAGGCGAGCCCCGACCACGCTGAACTCGGTCGCCCTGAAGTAGTCGAGTTCCGCTAATGCGTCGGGGAGCCAAGCGGCCGCCAGGGCCACGCCGCCGGCCACCGAGAGCCAGAGTCCGATGCGGAGGAGCTTACGCATGGTCCACCTCCCTGAGGAGCTCGAGAACCCGAGGGGCCACGGTCTCGACCGAGCCGGCTCCCATCGTCAAGAGGAGATCACCCGCGATCAGCTGGGAGGCCACCGCTTCGGCGAGCGTGTCCAGCTCCGCGTGATAGCGCACATCGCCCCCGGCGGTCTCAACGGCCGCCGACACCAGTTCTCCTGTAACGCCCGGAATGGGCGCTTCTCGAGCCGGGAACACATCGGTGACCCAGACCGAGTCTGCAGCCGCTAGCGCACGTCCGAAGTCACTCGCGAAGTCACGCGTCCGGCTGAAGAGGTGCGGCTGGAAGACGGCCACCAATCTGCGGTCGGGGTGGGCCTCTCGGGCCGCCTCGAGCGTCGCGGCGATCTCGGAGGGATGGTGCGCGTAGTCGTCCACCACCAGGACGTCATCCTCGAGGCCCAAGGTCTCGAACCGACGATCCACGCCCCGGTAGGCCGCGAGCCCCTTTCGCACGTGCTCCCACTCCACCCCGAAGCAGCGGGCCGCGCCTGAGGCGCCCAGGGCATTCCGAAGGTTGTGCACCCCCGGAGCGGGAAGGCTGAACGTCCCACGGTCGAATCCGTCTTCGACGATCCGAAACTCCATACCGTCGGGGCCGGCCTGAATGTCCACGGCACGGAGCTGAGCCCCGGCCGCGGTCCCGTAGGTGTAGCCGACCCCGTTCAGCCCGGCCAACAGCCGACTCGCGCCGTGGTCGTCTCCACAGATCATGACGCGTCCGTCGTCCGGCAGGGCCGCGAGGAACTCGTAGAACGCGCTCATGACGCCGTCGAAGCCACCGTAGGTGTCGAGGTGATCCGCCTCCACGTTGGTCACCACGGCCACCATGGGCTCGAGCTCCAGGAAGGAGCGGTCATACTCGTCGGCCTCGACCACGTAGAGGTCACCGCCGGCTCGAAGGTTGCCGTCCCAACCGGGAACACGGCCACCCACGAAGCCCGTGGGGTCCAGTCCCGCTTGTGTGAGTATCTCGGTGGCCATCGCCGTGGTGGACGTCTTGCCGTGTGTGCCCGCGACGGCCAGGACCCTGCCCCGGTTCACCCATAAGCCGAGGGCCTGCGCCCTCTTGAGCACAGGGATTCCGCGCGCCTGAGCCTCGAGGATCTCCGGATGATCCGCCGGCACCGCGGCGCTGATCACGAGCGCGCCGGCGCTTTCCAGATGCTCGGGCCCGTGGCCTTCGTGGATCGTGACGTCCAGGGCCCGCAGTCGGTCCGTGCTACCGCCGAGCCGGAGGTCACAACCCGATACTTGGCCCCCGCTCCGGGCGAACAACTCCGCGAGCGCGCACATACCCGCACCGCCGACGCCCATGAAGTGCACGTGTCCCTCGCTTGCGAGCCGACGCAGATCATCTCCGCTCAGGGGGCCCGCTGCCCGGCCGACGGTCATCATGCCGTTACCTCGGGACCGGGGCCGGGAAGGAGACGGAGCATTTCGGTCACGATGTCCGCGGTCGCCCCGGGGCGACTCCTGGCCCGGGCCGCATCGCTCATGCGTGCGAGGCGTTCTTCGTCGGTAGCCAGGTCCACGACCGCGTGCCACAACGCCTCGGCGGTGAGGCCCGCCTGGCGCACGTGGAGGGCCGCTCCCGACTCGTCCAGCGCCCGGGCATTGAACTCCTGATGGTTGGCGGCGGCGGTCGGAAGTGGCACCAAAATAGCCGGCACGCCCCATGCCAACAGTTCGGCCGTGGTCATGGCTCCCGCCCTGCTCACGGCCAGTTCGGTGACACCGAGCGCGGCCGGGATGTCCTCGATGTACGCCACGGCGCGAACCCGCACCGGGTCGCCCAGCTCGGACAGTGCCGCCAAGACGCCTGCATGATGCTCGGGACCGGTAGCCCACAGGAGCTGCCAACCGTCGGGGACGAAGCCCCCTCCCGTGGCGCTCCGCCGGACAGCGGCCTGGACCAGGGCGTTGAGGGCCGCCGAGCCCTGGCTCCCTCCCACCACGAGCATGACCTTTAGCTCGGGGTCCAGGCCGAAGCCGCCGCATACGGCGCGCCGCTCGGAGCGTTGATGCGGGAGCGGCCGAATCGGGCATCCCGACACGTGGACGGCGGCTCTCGCGCGCGACGGCAAATGCGCCGCGGCCTCCGGGAACGCCAGATGAACCTGTGCGGCCCACCGCGACAGAAGACGGGTCGTGGCTCCGGGCCAGGCGTTCTGCTCCTGTAGAACCAGAGGGATACCAGCCATCGCGGCGGCGAATCCCGCGGGCGCACCGGCGTAGCCGCCCGTCACCACGACGAGCTCCGGCTCGAGACGCCGCAGGAGGTTGAATGTGATGGCGACGGACCGAACCAGTCCCCATGGGACGCCCAGGTTGGACAGCACGTGACCCCGGTTGAGACCACGGACCGGGAGGAGACGGTGCTCCAACCGCCGCTCGGGGAACACTCGAGCCTCGATGCCCCTGCGCGCGCCGAGGAAATACGGACGAGTGCCAGGCCGCTGCCGAACGAGCTCGTCGGCCAGCGCCAGGGCCGGGTAGAGGTGTCCGCCGGTACCACCACCCGCGAACACCGCGATGGAGCGCTCATGCACGGGCCCTCCTTCCGACGGGAAGGGGCCGTTCGCAGGCTCGGGAGATGCTCATGAGAATCCCGAGGGCCGCCAGCGTGACCAGCAGGTTCGAGCGCCCGTAGGAGACCAAAGGCAAAGCCAGTCCGGTGGGTGGAACCAAGCTCAAGCCGACCGACATGTGCAGGATCGCCTGCAGGGCGATCATGCTGGTGATGCCCGTGGCGAGAAGCTGACCGAAGAGATCGGGAGCGCGCGCCGCCACGCGGTAGCCAAGAAGTACGAGGAGCATGTACAGGGCGACGGTCACGATGACCCCGACCAAGCCCCACTCTTCGCCGATCATTGCGAAGATGAAGTCGTTGTGTGCCTCGGGCAGGAAGCCGAGCTTCTGCCGTCCCTGTCCGAAGCCGACTCCCGCGATCCCTCCGGAGCCCAGAGCCAGGAGCGACTGGTGCACTTGGAAACCGGCACCGGCCGGATCCGCCGAGGGATCGAGAAACGCCGTGATGCGCTCGGCCCGAAAGGACACCGCGAGCTGCCGCCAGAGCACGGGCACGGCGAGGAGTCCGAGGAAGGCGAAGTGGGCGACCCGCGCGCCGGCCGCGTAGACCACGACACACCCCAGCAAGCCAATCAAGAACGCCGTCGACAGGTCGGGCTCAAGGGCGACCGGTATCATGATGGCGCCCCATACCAGCAGGAATGGGACCAAGCCCCGCTTCAGGCTCTGAAAGTGCTCCTGCTTGCGGACGGCCAGCGATGCCGTCCATACGAGCACGGCCACCTTGGCGAACTCGGAGGGCTGGAGGGTCACGCCGATGCGTAGCCACCGACGAGCTCCGTTGATTTCGGGAGCGATGGCTTCGGTTCCGGGAAGCACCAGCACGACGAGCATCAGCCAGGCCATTACGATCAGCGGCCAGGCCAGTCGCCGCCAGAAATCGTGCGGAAGCCAGGCACAGAGGCCCAACACGCTCAAGCCGACCGCCGCGCCGGTCGCCTGCCGCACCACATAGTAGTAGTCCGGCAACATCTGACGCTGTGCGAGAAACGCGCTGGCGGAGTACAACGTGACCAATCCCAGCGACAGCAGGACGCTCGTGAGTGTCATGATGGCACCGGCCTCCCAGCCTCTCCCCAGCCCGGTGATGGGCAGGGCCAGAGGCCCCGACGGAGCGACGTCGACGGGGCGGGCCATCAGCCGGCCTCTTCGGTCGCGAGGGCGGCGGCCAGTTCGGCGAATCGCTTCCCGCGAGCCTCGTAGTTCTCGAACATGTCGAAGCTCGAGCAGGCCGGAGAGAGGAGCACAACGTCCCCCGGTCTCGCCGCCGCCGCCGCCGCCTCGACCACACGTTCGAAGTCGGCCTCGATCAGCTCGACCTGCACGCGGTCCGACAGGCTCCGCTCGATCCGCGGACCGGCTTCGCCGTATGCGAAGACCCGTGCGTCGGCCTCCACGAGGGCGGACGCGAGGGGCGAGAAGTCCTCGTCCTTGTCCTTTCCACCCAACAGCACGATAAGAGGCCCTTCCAGGCTGGTGATCGCCCTACAAGCCGCGGCAACGTTGGTGGCCTTAGAGTCGTTGATCCAACGGATCCCCTTCCCCTCCGCCACCTGTTCCGTTCGATGAGGCAAAGGGCGGGCGGTAGCCAATCCACGTTGAATGGCCGCCGTCGAAGCCTCCGCGAGGCTGGCGACGATGGCCGCCGCCAAGGCGTTCTCGACGTTGTGCGCACCCAGCAGCCCGAGTCGATCGACGGGAATCAGGCCCTCTTTCTCACCGGGCACGATCTCCAAGGTGAGGCCGTTTCCGTCGAGATAGGCCCCCCGCACGCCCGTCTCTCGCGTGCTGAAGAAGTACCGCTCTCCCGGTGCGTCACCGGCGAGTTCCAGTACGGGCGCGTCGTCGCCGTTGAGCACCCAACGGCTGTCCTCGTCGGCGTTGCGGAAGAGGTTGGCTTTGTCGGAGTAGTAATCCTCCACCGACGCGTACCGGTCCAGGTGGTCGGGCGCCAGATTGGTCACCACGCCGATGTCTGCGCGGAGCCGATCGATTCCCGCGAGCTGGAACGAGCTCATTTCCACCACGTACCACGCCGGACACTGGACACGGAGCGCCAGCTCCGAGGCCGCCGGCCCGAAGGCCTGGCCGATATTGCCGCCGAGGGCGACGTCCTGCCCGTCGCTCTCGAGCAGGTGTGCCACCAAGACAGCGGTCGTGGTCTTACCGTTCGTTCCAGTCACGACGATCAGTGGACCATGGAAGAAGCGAAAGGCGAACTCAGGCTCAGAGATCCATGGTATGCCCCGCTCCGCGAGCTCTCTGAGCACCGGAGCGTCGGGGGGGATTCCGGGGCTGACCACGACCGTGTCGGCCGTGGCGATTCGATCCATGGGATGGCCGCCGAGATCGACCTCGACGCCGAGACCTCTGAGCTCGTCTCCACGAGCATGAGTTGCGGCGTCGCTGCGCAGATCCGAGACATGAACGCTACCTCCTTTTGCGAGTGCCAAACGGGCCGCCGCCCTTCCGGACGCGGCCAAACCGACCACGGCGATCCGCTCGCCGTCCAAACTGTCAGAACTCCCTTGCGTCACCTGATCTTGAGGGCGCTGAACGCGACCATCGCGGACAGGATGCCCATGATCCAAAACCGCACGACCACCTTGCTTTCGGGCCAGCCCAGTTGCTCGAAGTGGTGGTGCAGCGGAGCCATCTTGAAGAGCCGCCTTCCCGCGCCGTACTTGCGGGCCGTGTGCCTGAAGTAGCCGACCTGGAGCATCACCGAGAGGGCCTCCACCACGAAGACGGCACCCACGATCACCAGGAGGAACTCGGCCTTGAGCAGGATCGCCATCGCCCCGATGACTCCACCGAGCGCCAAGGACCCCGTGTCACCCATGAAGACCTCGGCCGGATGGCCGTTGTACCACAAGAAACCCAGACATCCGCCCGTCAATGCGAGCGCCAGGATGGTGAGTTCGCCCGCCCCCGGGAGGTAGAACAGGCCCAGATACGCCGAACTGTCGACCCGACCCAGGAGGTAGGCGAAGATCCCGAAGGTGGCCGCGGCGATAGCCGTCAAGCCGGCGGCGAGACCGTCCAGGCCGTCGGTGATGTTCACGGCGTTCGAGCTGCCCGAGATCACGAACGCCACGAAGGGCACGTAGGCCCACGGTGCGAATACGAGCGAGAGGTCCGAAAAGAACGGCAGCATCGTCCGATTCGGATCCACCGGGGACACCGGGTGCAGTAGCAGGAACAGTCCGAGGGCCAGACCGAACGCCCACTGCCCGGTCATCTTGTAGCGGGCCACGAGACCGGCTGTGCGCCCTTGAACCACCTTCAGGTAGTCGTCCATGAAGCCGATGGCGCCCATCGCGACCAGCGTGAGCAGCGCCAGCACGGTGTACCAGTTGGTGAGCTCCGCCCACAGCAGCGTCGAGAGCGTGGTGGCGATGAGGATCAACACACCGCCCATGGTCGGTGTCCCGGCCTTCTCGAGGTGAGTCGCCGGCCCCTCGGCGCGGACCACCTGCCCGACCCGAAGCCGCGTGAGGGAACGGATGGTCACGGGTCCCAGCACGAAGGCCACCACCAGCGACGTGACGAGCGCGCCCGCCGCCCTGAACGTGATGAAACGGAAGAGGTTGAAGACGATGTGGACGTCGGTCAGCCCTGGAAGGAGATGGTAGAGCATCAGGCCTCCGTCCCGCGGGGCACGGTGGCGACTCCGAAGTCCCGCTCGAACTCCGGGATCACGCGCTCCAGGGCGAATCCTCGTGACGCCTTGATCAAGACGACCTCGTCACCGTTCAGCCGGCCCTTGAGCTGCCTATACGCTTCGAGGGGGTCCGCAGCCGAGATCGCCGTGGGGTCCGTCCCTGAACCCCTCCGCTCCACAGCGCCTGCGAAGTCACCGGTCGCCACCAGTAGATCCAGTCCTAGGCCAGCGGCCTCGGAGAGGAGGGCCTCGTGGATTTCCTCGCTGCGATCTCCCAGCTCCAGCATGCTCCCCAAAAAGGCCACCTTGGGGCGCCCGGGCTCGATGGCCAGAAGCAGATCCAGCGCCGCCTTGGTGCTCTGCGGATTCGCGTTGTAGCAGTCCACCAGCAGTGTCAGTCTGCCCAACTGCCGGATCTCACCACGCATGGAGCACGCCTCGAGCGCGCTGACTCCCCTGGCCGCTTCCGCCGCCGGGACGTCCAACATGTCCGCCACGGTCAGCGCGAGAAGGGCGTTGGCGACCGAATGACGACCCGGCACGTGGAGCCTCACGGGCTCACCGTGCCAGCGGAAGGTCCAGTGGCCCTGGTCGTCGACCGTCGCGTGATCGGGCCTGAGATCCGCATCGGCGCCTTCACCCCACCCCGCCACCCTGACTTGGGGCCGAACCCGCCGCGCTTCGGCAGGGAGGATCGCCGGTTCGTCCCCCACCACTGCCTTCCCGTCCTCCCGAAGTCCTCGGAGCAGATCGAGCTTCTCGCTGAGCACGCCCTCCAGCGACCCCAGTTTCTCGATATGCGTCTCGGAGACGGTGGTGACGACGCCGATCCCGGGTGCGGCGATCTCGGTGAGCACCCGGATCTCGCCGGGTTCGTTGGTGCCCATCTCCAACACCACGACCTCGACGTCGTCCGGGGCGGCGAGCAGAGTGAGAGGCAGCCCGATCCTGTTGTTGAGGTTGCCACGCGTGGCGTGGAGCTTGAGGGACCCCTCGATGGCGGCCCGTGTGAGATCCTTGGTGCCCGTCTTGCCCGAGGATCCCGTGATGCCGACGACGGCGGCACCGAGGTGCGTGCGCCGGTACCCCGCCAGGCGCCCCAGCGCCTGCAGCGTGTCGCCCACCGGATAGAATCGGGCGTTACCCTCGAATTCGACCTCCCGCGCGACGACGGCTCCTCGAGCCCCCTTCTCCAAGGCCGCGACCACGTAGTCGTGGCCGTCGAAGTTGTCACCCTCGAGCGCGATGAAGAGGTCGCCTTCGCCCGTCGTACGGCTGTCCGTGGACACTCCCCTGAAGCGCACCGCGGCGTCCCCGTCGAAGGGGCCCAGCGAGGCCGAGGCGTCGCTCTCCGGCAGCCCCAGCGCGGCTCTGACGTGACCATCGGTCCAGGCGAAGCTAGCGCTCATGCCGCGCCTCCGAGCTCGGCCAGGCTCTCCTGGACGACCCGACGCTCATCGAAGGGACGGCTCTCGGTTCCGATGACCTGATAGCTCTCGTGGCCCTTGCCAGCGAGGAGAACCAGGTCGCCGGCGCGCGCCGAGGCGAGGGCCATGCCGATGGCCTCACGGCGGTCGGCGTGGCGTCGGTGGGGGGAGCCGGTCATTCCGGCGACGATCTCGTCGATGATCGCCTCGGGGTCTTCGGTCCGAGGGTTGTCGGACGTCACGACGGACAGGTCGGCACCCCGAGCGACCGCCGCACCCATTTCGGGACGCTTGCCCCGGTCTCGATCACCGCCCGCCCCGAACACGACGATGATCCGACCGGCCACCAACGGTCTCAGCGTGGCGAGCACGCTGCGCAGGGCCTCCGCCGTATGTGCGAAGTCGATGAGGATGGAGAACGGCTCGCGCGCTACGATCTCGAGTCGTCCCGGGATTTGCGGAACGGTCTCCAGCCGCGCGGCGATCACCTCCACGTCCATCCCCGCCGCGGTGCCCGCACCGGCGGCCGCCAACGAGTTCTCCACGTTGAAGCGGCCCAGCAGGGGGAGGTTCACATCCGCCCCACCCGCGTCGGCCAGGGTGATGCGGAAACTTGTCCCGTGCGCCTCGGGTGAGAGGGCCTCGGCTCTCAGGTCGGCGGCAGAGTCCACGCCGTAGGTCAACGTGCGACGTCCCTGCAGGGGCAATGACCGCCAGTGCTTGACGTCGGCGTTGACGACCGTCACTCCCCCGTCCTTCATCAGATCCAGAAGGTGTGCCTTGGCCCCGAAGTAGCCCGACATGTCCGGGTGGTAGTCCAGGTGATCCTGAGAGAGGTTCGTGAACACGGCCGCGTCGAAGCGCATCCCGTCCAACCGCTTCTGCTCCAAGGCGTGTGACGAGGCCTCTACCGCGACGGACCCGACGCCTTCGTCCACCATCCCGGCGAGCCACTCAGACATCTGAACGGGTCCGGGTGTGGTGAGCCCCTCCGATCCGGCACGGACGGAACCATCCGGGTCCACCAGGCCGAGTGTTCCGACGGCCGTCGCCGGCCCAGAGTCCTCCAGGAGGTGGCGGGTGATGAGCGCCGTGGTGGTCTTCCCATTCGTCCCCGTGATACCCACGGTGAAGAGCTGCTCCCAGGGAGACCCCAGAACCGTATCGGCCGCCAGGGCGGCTGCCCGGCGTCCGTCCGAAACGCGAAGCTGAGGGATGTCGGCCTCGGGCACGTGGCGCTCGACCACGGCGGCGACCGCCCCGGCCCGCGCGGCCGGCGCCACAAAGTCGTGGGCGTCCCACTCGGATCCGCGCCAGGCGAGGAAGAGGTCGCCCTCCTGCACGGATCGAGAGTCCTGAGTCACTCCTGAAACGGAGACGTCCTCCGGACCGTGGAGCTCATCGAAGAGACCCGCAGTCCGGAGGACTCTCGCGACCGACGCGAGCGTGGTGGGAGCGTTAACCATCCCCCCTCCGTCCCCTCGATGAGAGGCGCACCGTGTCCCCCGGTGACAGGCGCGATCCGGCTTCGGGAAGCGTGAGCGTCACCGGGCCCGACCCCTCCCAGCGGACACGCAGCCCCAGCTCGTGCATCCTCCGGACGGCGGCTCGTGCCGGCAGCCCCGTGACGTCCGGAACGCTGATGCCTGCCGAAGCGTTCGGCGGTCCGCCCGTCCCGGCCCCCGCGCGCCGAGTCGCGCGGCCGCGCGGCGTCGGATCCTCGGCCGGGGGGAGCGACGCGAACCGAGTGGCCGTCGCCGTCCGAACCGGAGTCGCAGGCGCGCCGATCTCCGGGCCGGCCGGGAGGACCTGCGCCCGTGCGACCTGAGCCAGCGCGTTGCGATCCAACGGTGTCTGCTGCGCCGCGAGAATCGCCTGGAGCGTGGCCCGCGTTACGGGAGCGGCCGTGGCTCCTCCGTAGTAAGCACCGGTCGGTCGGTCCAGCTTCACGAGAACCACCAACTGCGGATCCTCGGCCGGAAAGAAGCCCGCAAACGACGAGAAATAGTCACCCGTTTGATAGCCCCCGTCCGCCCACGCCCGGCTCGTTCCGCTCTTGCCGGCGACCGCGAAGGTGCCGAGCCGAGCCCGAGTGCCGGTCCCGTCTTCGACCACTTTGACGAGCACCTGGGTTATCTGCCGGGTCACGGCGGGCGAAACCACCTGTCGGACCATTCGCGGCTCGAAGCGCTGGACCGTCCTGCCCTGTGCGTCGCGCAACTCCTTCACGAGTCGGGGTTGCATCAGGCGGCCGCCATTTGCCAGAGCGCCATAGGCCATGGCCATCTGGAGAGGCGTCACCGACACCTCGTAGCCGATGGCGAGGGATACCGGAGACTGGCGGCTCCATCCTTCGGGGCGCCGGAGGGTGCCCTTCACCTCGCCGGGCAATCCGACACCGGTGGGTACGCCGAGTCCGAAGTCCCGCAGAGTCTGGTACTGGACGGCCGCCGGCATGACCTGGGCGGCCTTCGCCACGCCGACGTTCGAGGAGATCTCGAGCGCGTGGGCGAGCGTCATCGTACCGCCCACCGGGTGTACGTCGCTGACGGTCCGACCCTCCACGGTCCACTGACCCGTCCCCGTGTCGACGCTGTCCTCGAGGCTCGCGAGACCATGCTGAAGCAGCCCGGAGACGGTGAAGGGCTTCAGGGTGGAACCGGGCTCATACGGTGTATTGATCGCCGACAGCGCGTTCGTGGATCCGTCCTGGATCGAGACCATAGCCAGGATGTCACCCGTCCTCGGGTCGCTGATGACCAGGTCACCACCCCGGGCCTGGGTCTCTTGCACGGCCTCCTGGAGTGCCTTCTGGCCGATCTCCTGGAGATCCACGTCGAGGGTTAGGACGACCTGACCACCCTCTAGAGGCTGCTCGACGAGCACGCTCTCACCGGGAATCGGATGGCCGAGTGGATCACGCGCCAGAACGGCGCTTCCCTCTCTGCCTCGGAGCGCCTCGTCGAAGGCCTGCTCCACTCCACCGTGTGCCTCGCCATCACGAATCACGCCGAGCAGCGCACCGGCCAAGTCGCCGCGAGGGTAGAAGCGACGGTGCTCCCGTTCCAGATACAGGCCTCGGACGTCCGCCAGCGCCTCTCGCACGGAGGGAGGATACGACCTCGGCAGGACCCGCCACGGCCTCGATGACGTCGTGGCGTCTCGGACCACATCGCGATCGAGGCCCAACGTTTCGGTCAGGAGGCGCGTGACTCCCTCGACGTCGCGAAGCTCGTGCGGGGCAACGCTTACCCTGAAGGTCTCCCGGCTGAGAGCGAGCTCGACCCCCGAACGGTCGAAGACGGATCCGCGGGCAGCCGGCACGTCGACACTCGTCCGGTGTTGTTGCTCGGCCTGCTCCTTCCAGGTGGCCCCCTGGGCGACCTGAATCTGCGAGGCTCGGCCAACGACAACCCCTCCCGCCGCCAGCCACGCCGTCAGAAGCACGCGGCGGCGGAACGTCGCCTTGGACCGGGCCTGCAGGTGCCGGCGCCTCACGGGGCACCTCCGCTGAGGAGGACCATTTCGGATGCGTCGGGCTGGTGCATCCCCAGCCGCTCGACGGCCACCGTCGACACCCGCGTCCGACTCTCGAGTCGCTGGATCCGACGCTCGAGCTCGGTCTGCTCCGCGGTTGCGAGCGACGACTCGCGTCGCACCTCGTCCAAATCGGCCAGGGCCTCGAAGGCCCTGCTCTGACGCCACGTCACCAAGCTTAGAGAGGCAAGTAGCCCAGCGAACCCCAGAGCGAGAAGGCTGGGTGCGCCCCAACTGCGTTGACTCCGCCGACGCCTCACGACTTCCTCCAAGCCCTCAAGCGGGCGCTACGGGCTCGAGGGTTACGAGCCACTTCGATGTCGCTCGGCCGGAGAGGGGTGCGGGTCATCGTGGCGCCGAGGGGCTCGCCCCGGCACGTGCACAAGGGCATTCCCGGAGGGCAAACGCAGGCTCGGCTCCACTCGCGGAACGCGTTCTTCACCAGTCGATCCTCGAGCGAGTGATACGAGATCACGACCAGAGTCGCCTCGGGGGCCAGAGCTTCCCGAATCCTCGCAAGACCATGCTCCAAAGCCTCCAACTCGCTGTTCACCGCAATCCTCAATGCCTGGAAGATCCTCGCCTTCTCCTTCGCCTTGGGCCCTCGGCCGAGCGCCTTGGAGTAGGCCGCGACGAGGTCATCGCTGGTCCGTAACGGCGCCCCGCCCCGGCGGCTCACGACCTCCCGCGCCAACCGACGTGCCCGCGGCTCCTCTCCGTACTCATGGAAGATTCGGGCCAACTCGTCTTCGCTCGCGTCGTTCAACACCTGGGCCGCGGTCGGGACGTGCTCGTCTCCTCCAGCCATACGCATATCGAGGCCCACGTCCCGACGGAACGTGAAGCCCCTCTCGTCCGCATCGAGTTGATGTGAACTCACTCCCAGGTCGAGGAGCGCCCCGGCGAGCGGCTCGGTCAGCCGTACCTCGTCGATCACCTCATCGAAGCGCGCCTGCATGAAGCGGACTCGTCCGCCGAACGGGGCCAAGGCGGCCTTCGAGGCGGACAAGGCCTCCCGATCACGGTCCACGGCGATCACTCGGCAGTCGGCGCACATCTCGAGCAGCAAACGGGAATGGCCGCCGCCCCCCACGGTGCCGTCCAAGTAGAGGCCCGATCCGTGGGGTCCCATCAGCTCCATCACTTCTGCCGCCATTACCGCCTCGTGATATCCCACTCGACGCTCCGCCCGTTGGTTGACCGCTTCAGCGGCCCGCATGATGAGAGCCACGGATCACCCAAAGATCTGGTTTGAGAATTTCTCGAATTCCCCGGTACCGGTCTGGACCGCCAGGTCGAAGCTGGTCGGGTTCCAGAGCTCCACTCGGTCGATATTGCCGACGAGCAGCACGCTTCCCTCCAGGCCTGCGGCTTCCTGCAGCCACGCGGGAACGAGAATCCGCCCTTGTTTGTCGGGGCTGACCTCCACTGCGCTCGCCGCGATGGCCAACACATCTCCCCAGGCCTCCGGCTGGTTTCG
Source organism: Longimicrobiales bacterium (assembly GCA_965226925.1). Lineage (GTDB taxonomy): Bacteria > Gemmatimonadota > Gemmatimonadetes > Longimicrobiales > Gaopeijiaceae > CBDDCX01. Next base: position 676,276 of record CBDDEN010000011.1, read on the forward strand.
ACGGAAGGTGAGGAGTCGCTCCTGGGTCTGTGCCCAGGCGTGCCGAGGGAAGAGAGTGAGCGCGGGTGCCTTCCACTGGAGCAGGACGAAGCGGTCGCCTTCAGCCTCTCGGCGAAACGCCGAGGGCAAGCTGACCCGGCCCTTCTGGTCGAGTTGATACTCGTACCTGCCCAGAAAGCTCATGTGCTTGTGGCACTCTGTGGGGAAATGTGGTGATAAGTGGTAAGTCTTGGAGCCATAATACGGCAGGGCTTCGAGAACAGTCAACCCTTTTCGTGGTAGATAGTTTTCGGTTTTTCTTTGGGTTTGCGGTCGGAGCGTAGGCACTCTAAAGCAATACTGTTGGGAGGGTTACAGCCCAGGAGTCCACTTCGGGTGGAGGGCCGATTCTGGAAATTTTGGGAGGCGCTTTTTGGTAAACTCCGCCTTTCCAACTATTCCCCACCACCTCGCGACTGTTCTGGGGCGCGCTTCCAGGGGGGTCGAACAGACCCCGATACTCGCGTGGGAAGAACGGCAGCCCGGTGGGGATAATGAACGCCAGGCAGCTCGCGCCGGATCGGACTAGCGATCGGGATAGGGGAGGACCGGCGATCCCGGTCCTTCCCCTCCCACACCACCAGGCATGCGGGTCCGCACCTGGCGGTTCGGTGAGTTGAGGTCAGTACGGCGTGAGCCGGGGCACACCCAGCTCGTCGAAGTACGCCCCTGGCAAGGCCGTGTGCAGGGCGTGGTGCGCGGCCACGTGCCACCAGCTTCGCGCGAACCGAGCAGCTCGCCAGGCGAGGTTCTCGCTCACACCGCGAGCCCTCAACTCCCGGTACGCTGTCCTTCCCCGTTTCCACTGGCGTAATTGCAACGTACGCAGCCGGCGGTGGATCCATTGGTCCAGGTCTCGGAAAACCCCCGGTGTATCCGCTAAGCCGAAGTATGCCTTCCACCCCAGCACGTAGCGCCGTAGCTCTTCCGCCACCTGTTGCAGGCTCCGCCCGCCACTCCGGCTTGTAATCTGCCGGACTCGCTCCTTGAACTTCGTCAGGGCCTTCTTGCTGACCCGGCGCTTCACGACCTTCCCTGCCGCTACCCAGAAGCTGTAGCCCAGGAACTGTCGATCCCACACTCGCGCCACCGCGCTCTTTTCCTCGTTGACCTGAAGCCGAAGTTTCCCGTACAAGTGCCTCAGCGCCTGCATCACACGTTGTCCTGCCCGCCTCGACCGCACGTATACATTGCAGTCATCGGCGTACCGGACAAACGCGTGTCCGCGTAGCTCCAACTCCTTGTCCACTTCGTCCAGGAGCACGTTCGCCAGCAACGGCGACAACGGTCCGCCCTGAGGCGTCCCCATGTGCCGCTCCATCACCACCCCGTTCGCCATGACTCCGGCTTCCAGGTAGCGACGGAGGATCCGCAGCATCGCCTTATCCTCGATCCGCTTTGCCAGCCGCCCCATCAGCACGTCGTGGTTCACCCGGTCGAAAAACTTCTCCAGGTCCACATCCACCACCCATCGTCTCCCTTCCTGGATGTATTGCTGCGCTTCGCGCACCGCATCGTGTGCTCGGCGCCCAGGCCGGAAGCCGTGGCTGTGCCGACTGAACGTCGGGTCGAACCTCGGTTGCAGCACCTGCAGGATGGCTTGTTGGATGAACCGGTCCAGCACGGTCGGAATCCCCAACTCCCGGACCCCTCCCCCACTCTTCGGTATCTCCTGCCTTCGTACCGGCTTCGGTTGGTAGGTCCCCGCCAGCAACCGCTGTCGGATCTCCCCCCAGTGCCTGCGCAAGTACTCTGGCAGCTCCTCCACGCTCATCCCGTCGATGCCCGGACTGCCCTTATTCTGCCGCACGCGTTTCAACGCTCCTACGAGGTTGGCACGCCCGACCACCTCCTCCATCAGGAGATGCTCGCTTCCTGAGCGCTCGTCTCCATGGGCCACCGTTCCGGCTTCGCCACTCCCCTCTACCTTCGGGGCTTCACCCCTATCCTCCAGCGGGAGCTCCAGTTGCCTGGACTCCTGGCGCATGGCCTTCTCGAGATCCACGGTCGTCACACTCTCCTCTCCGTTCGGCCCTTCGTCCGACAAAGCTGGGTCCAAGCGCATCATGCACTTCGTCGGCCACTATGGCCTCTGCTGTACTATGGCCTCTGCTGACTTCTCGCTCCGCCGGCAGGCCCAACAGCGCAATGCCGGCGTCGCCCTTTCAGGCGTCAGGCGAGACCTCCCCGGGTAAGAACGATGACCTTCCCCGCACAATCGCCGGATCTACGCCGCTTCCCCTTGGTCGCAGGAGCTTCGCGGTCAGTGGTCCGCTCGCCCCGGTCCGCAGCGCCTCGTATCCGGTTCCTGTTCGTCGACTCACGGGTTCGTTGCACGCTTCGTTCAGCGTACGCCTCACGACGAACGCCTTGCGCTTCCCTTCGGTCCCTGCGACCAGGTTCCGGGAGGACTTTCACCTCCAAGTCATCGCCCATGCCGGGCCCACCACCGGATGCCAAAGGGCCGACCTCTCGGGCGGCCCCATCGCCGGGGGCGACCCGAGTTGGGTACCGGCTCGCAACCTCACGCCCCACGCGGACGGGCTGGCAGGATGGACGTATGAGCAGTTCGTGGCGGCCATGCGCGACGGGATGCGGCCCAACGGCACGACTCTGCTCCTGCCTATGACGATCGTGCTCCCGTACGCCCGACGGATGACGGACGTGGAGATGGAGGCGCTGTGGGTCTACCTGCGATCGGTCCCGCCGGTCGCGAATCCGGAGTAATCGGGGGCCTCTAGAAGGCGACCCGCTGTATCAACAGCCTGCTAGCGGATCTCCACGTAGCGCGCCATGCGTTCGACCTCGTCGTCGTCCACGTACTTGGCCATCTCCCGTCGGAACTGGGCCATCGCCGCATAGGGGCGATATTCCTCGAACTCCCGCAGCATCCGGCTTCCCACGCCGGGAATGCTCAAGATGTCCTCCTGGGACGCCGAGTTGAGGTCGATGCGCACGTAAACGTACTGCTCCAGACGAGCCAACTCGTCGTCATCTACGTACTTGCCGATTTCGCGCCGAAACTGGATCAGCGCCGCATACGGACGGTACTCCTCGAACTCGTGCAGCATCCGGTCTCCCACGCCGGGGATCAGCAGGACCTCTTCGTCGGTCACGTCGTTGAGATCGATCGGTATCCACATGGCCCTGTAGACGGCGTCATACTCGCCTTCGGCGGCAGATCGGGCCACGACGGCGTGAAGGTCGGCCATGCGCAGGAACGGTCGGCCATCCATGACCGCCGCGACGGCCTCACTGTTCAGCCCCGGAACCGTCGCCAACTCGTCGGCGCTCGCGAGGTTCGGATTCAACAGGCCCAGGTTTTTGCCCACCTGGGCCGCCGCCGGCGAGAACAGCATCACGCTTCCGGCAACCAAGGCCGGTAGGGCGCGAGAAAGTGCGTACGTCATGGGTTCCCCCGTATAAGTGGTGATTCCCTTTCCGGTCCGACCCCTGTGAGAGCCGGATGCCGGAAACATATCAGTAGGCCGAGTAGGCCGAGTTGGAGCATCGCCCCGGGTGCCAAGGCGGGCATGGCTCCTTTGAGGGTCTCGACGATCAGCTCCCAGCCGGCCATCGACGGATGGAGCTCCAGCTCGAACTCCACGTTGGCCTTCAAGTGGAAGTAGATGCCGAAGCCGGCTGAGAACAGATAGACGACCATGAGCGCTTGGACGGCCCGAAGCATCGCACGGGTCGGGCGGAAGACGATCGACACACCAAACCCGAGCCCAGCCACGAGAAGGGCGATCGGCGTCCACTGCCATGCATCCTCGAAGTGCTCCATGAGAACCAGCTCGATTGCCACTCCGGCCGTCCCCAACAGAAACAGCCAGAGGGCGAGGCGGCGCCAGGGTTCGACCGTCTCGATCCGTTGGACTTGCGTCATCGCCGCTCCCTGGAGACCCTTGCCGGAGTCCCCGCTTGAAGCCGGCGACTCAGCCATTCGATAAGCTTGACAACCAAGACCCCGGTAGCCTTAAGCAGGGTCCGCCCGAGACAGTACCCGTGGCTCCTACGGCTTCCCGAGAACGAGGCACGACCGCCCCCAACACGGACCCGACTCCTGGTGTCATCTTACAGAGATGCCAGCGACGATTCAGCGAGAGCTCGGACACCGTGAGTTCGACGCTTGAAGGAGCTTATAGACATGTTCAAGGTCGAAGACCCGACCGAGCTTCCCCACCTGCTGCCTGCGATCCTCATCACCCTGGTTACCGGGGGCGCGTTCGTGTATCCCGCCGCGGCGCAGTTTTCCACTCCGTGGGGTTTGACCGAGGTGGCATACACCCAGGAATTCACGCCCGAGCAGCTCTACGAAGCCGCGTGCGCAAAGTGCCACGGGTCGGACGGCGCCGGTCCCGCCGAAGACGAGGTATCCTTCCAGGAGCCCGTGCCGGACTTTACCGACTGCAGCTTCGCATCGCGCGAACCCGACGGCGATTGGATCGCCGTAGCTCACCAAGGAGGACCGGTCCGCGGCTTTGCCGAGACCATGCCTGCCTTCGGAGACGCTTTGACGGAAGAGATGCTGCAGCTCGCCTTAGATCACATCCGCACCATGTGCACCGACGACCGTTGGCCGAGGGGCGAGCTCAACCTCCCCCGGGCATTGGTGACGGAGAAGGCTTTCCCGGAGGACGAGGCCGTCAGCACCTTCACGGTGAACACTGAGAACCCGGGTGCGGCGACCGTCGAGCTGCTGTACGAGAAACGCTTCGGACCCAGAACTCAGATCGAAGTCAAAGTCCCGTTCGGCGCCCTGGAGCAGGACCCGAGCGACGACTGGGACGCCGGCATCCGAGACGTGACTCTCGGCGTCAAGCAGAATCTCTTCTCGAGCCTCGGTTCGGGCTCCATCGTGAGCGCGGGCGCCGAGGTGAAGCTGCCGGTAGGTGACAAAGGCACCGGGTTGGGCAAGGGCACGACCGTGTTCGAGGGCTACCTGGCATACGGTCAGATCGTTGCGGGAGACGGGTTCTTCCAGCTTCAAGCCATCGGGGAGGTGCCGACCGACCGAGACGTGGCGGCGCGTGAGGCCAAGTGGCGAGGGGCCTTCGGATGGACGCTCACTCAGGGCGCTTTCGGGCGGAGCTGGACCCCCATGGTGGAGGTTCTCGGGACGGCCGAATTCGAGGACGACGCCACTCCCGTGGATTGGGACCTCGTGCCTCAGATACAGGTGAGCCTGAACACACGGCAGCATGTTCTCGCGAACATTGGACTCAGAGTTCCGGTGACGGGCGCCGACCTGCGGTCCACCCAGTTGATGATCTACATCCTGTGGGATTGGTTCGACGGTGGCTTCTTCGAAGGATGGTAGAGATGAAACAGACGATGGCCGCGATGGCCATAGTAGGCATCACGCTGAGCCTGGCGGGGTCGCGGACCGCCCCTCCCTCATCGGGAACCATGACGGGCTCGGTGAGCTTCGAGGGAACGCCCCCCGCGGCGGAATTGGTCCAGATGAGCGCAGACGACTACTGCGTCGAAGCGCACGGCGGTGCATCCCCGAGCGTGTCGCCGATCGTGGTCGGGCCGAACGGCGGTCTGGCGCAGGTGGCCGTCTACATCAAGGAAGGGCTGGACGCCGAGTACGAGACGCCGACCGAGGAAAGGTTGCTGGATCAGCGCGGCTGCATGTACGAGCCCCGGGTCCTCCCGCTGCAGGCGGGTCAGACGCTGGTCATCCGAAACAGCGATGCCACCCTCCACAACGTCCACGCGTTCGCCGAGGTGAACCGGGCCTTCAATATCGGTCAGCCTCTGAAGGGGCTCGAGAGCCGGAAGGTCTTCAAGGATCCCGAAGTGCCGATCAGGGTGGCGTGCGACATCCACGGATGGATGGAGGCGACCGTCCTGGTGCTCGATCATCCGTTCTCGGACACGACAGGAGGGGACGGCGGATTCTCCCTGGGCAGCGTGCCCCCGGGTGACTACGTGATCGAGGCCTGGCATCCGACGCTCGGCACCCGGACGCAGCGGGTCACGGTGACGGAAGGTCAGTCGGCGACGGTCGAGTTCACCTTCGGAGGCTGAGTCCCTGCAAGCTACCCGGTCCCTCCGGCACGCTCGTGCAACGCGAACGCGGCCCCCTGTGGGTCCATGCACTGCGCCACACGATCCCCACCCGGCACGTCCTCGGGCCCATTGAGCACCTGACCGCCCAGGGACTTCAGGGTCTCGATGGCCGCGTCCAGGTCGGCGACCCTGACGTAGAGGAGCCAATGCGGAGGAGCGGGAATCGCGGAGTGCAAGTTGTACATGCCCCCGAGTTCGCGCTCGCCGGTCCCGTACATCTGATACGTGCCCTGATCGCCCATCTCCATGGCCGTGGTCTTCACCCAGCCGAACAACGCCGCGTAGAAGTCGAAGGCGGCCTGGTGGTCGGACGTGGTCAACTCGTGCCACGAGAACTCGCCGACCGCGGGAGGACCCTCACGCCCGGGTGAATCGGTGGCGGCGGTAAAGACCGCGAAGACCGCACCCTGCGGATCGCACAACACGGCCAAACGGCCGACGTCGGGAATGTCCTTGGGCTCGACCAGAACTTGAGCACCCAACCCCTTGGCCTTCTCAACCGTCGCATCCGTGTCGGGCGTGGAGACATAGCCCAGCCAGTGGGGCGGAGCGCCGCCGGCTCGGGCCTCCTCCGGAAGATCCATGATGCCCGCGACCGGCGCCTCTCCGACGGTGAACATCGTGTAGGCTGGATCCGAACCCTCCCAGTGGCTCTTTGGGCCGCGTGGCCAGAACCGGAAAGCGCCGTCTGCCGGAGGGCATCGGCCCAAGCGAGATCCGGGGGCGATCACCGTCGACACGGGGGTGGCGCCGGTCGGGAGCCACGGACATGATGAGGGCCACTTCACCCGGGACTTGGATGGGGAAGAGCCACACACCGACATGGTCGACGCCGCGATAAGGGTCGATCTCGCAGACGGAGGATCGATGGACGGCGTCGTCAGCCGCTTGGACGGTCGCATCGCACTGGTGACAGGAGCCGCTCGAGGCATGGGTCTAGCCATCGCTCGCCGTCTCCACGCCTTGGGCGCGTCCGTTGCGCTGAACGACCTCGATCCTGTATCCACCACCGCCGCCGCCAACGGGCTGGCCGCGGACGTACTGCCGGTCCCCGCGGACGTGGTCTCGTCGGACGGCGTGCGGCGGATGGTCGCCGCCACGGTGGACCATTTCGGGCGCCTCGACATTCTCGTGAACAACGCGGGAATACTGTTCCCGACACGCCTCGAGGAGATTTCGGAAGAGGAGTGGCGGAAGACCCTCGATGTGAACCTCACAGGGGCCTTCTTCTGCATCCAGACCGCGATCGGTTCCATGAAGGACCAGGGGTACGGTCGTATCGTTAACCTGGCTTCTACGGCAGGAAAGACGGTGAGCACGTTGGGCGGAGCTCATTACACGGCGTCGAAGCACGGCGTGCTCGGCCTGACCCGGGCGTGCGCCCTCGAGTTGGCGCCGTACGGCATAACCGTGAACGCCGTGTGCCCGGGTCTCATCGACACCGAGATGGCCCATGAGAACACCACCCCGGAGAGGCTGGAGGGTTATCGGGCCGCCTTTCCGATCCACCGGCTCGGCAAGCCCGAGGAGGTGGCCGACCTGGTGTGCTTCCTCGCTTCCGACGCCGCGGCGTATATCACGGGCTCGGCCTACGACATCGCCGGTGGCGATCTCATGGTATGAGAAGACGGCGTTTCGGCGTACCGGATGCCGGCCAACCTCCCGTCCCTTTGGCCGTCCCGGCGGGTGGCCGGCTCCACCCCGTGATCGCGTAGGGCGGCGCCGACGTGCAACTGGTCGCGGCTGACTGGGTGGTGGTGGCGGTCTACGGGGCCATCACCCTCACCATCGGCTTCTGGTTCACGCGCCGGGCCGGCCAGAGCGTGGAGGAGTACTTCGTCGCGGGACGGACGCTCCCCTGGCCACCGCATCCCTCGTCCGCCAGCGGGGCATCTACGCGAACTGGCTTTGGTGGTACGAAGCGGCGGGCATCATGCTCCTCGTGTTCTTCTACGCCCGCCTCTGGCGTAGGGCGGCCGTCCTCACCGACGCCGAGTTCATCGAACTGCGTTACTCAGGGCACCCCGCGTCTTTCCTCCGCGGGTTCTCGGCTCTGTTCCAGGGATTGCTCAAGAACTGCGTCGTCATGGGCTGGGTCATGCTCGCCATGGTGAAGTTCAGCCAGGTCCTGTTGGGTTGGGACCCCGCGGTGACCCTCATCGCTTGCGTGTCGCTGGCGCTGGTCTACACCGTCGCCTCCGGGCTCTGGGGAGTCGTGGTCACCGACCTGTTGCAGTTCGTGCCCGGCATGACGGGCGCGCTGGTGCTGGCCGGACTGGTGCTGGTCCGGCTCGGCGGCCCCCGTGCCATGGCCGACGGCATCCGCGCCCTCCCCGACGCGGCGCCGGGCACCCTGGACATCCTGCCCAGCGCCGCTCACCTGAGCCCGTTGGAGTTCGCCTCGTTCCTGTGCCTCATCCTGTTCCTGTGGGCGCGGAGCGGTCAGGGAGACGGCTATCTGGCTCAGCGGCTTTTCGCGACGCGCGACGAGCGCCAGTCGGCCCTCTCCGCCCTTTGGTTCGCTCTGGCTGGGACGATCCTCATGACCTGGCCGTGGGTGGTGGTGGGGTTGGGATCCCTGCTAGTGCTCCCGGTCGCGACGGCGGCTCCCGAGCTCGCCGCCGATCCCGAGTTGGCTTATCCGATGATGATCGTGGAGCTCATGCCCACCGGCCTGAGGGGTCTCATGGTGGCGTCGTTCCTGGCCGCCTTCATGAGCACCATGGACACACACCTGTGTTGGGGCGCGTCGTATCTGGTGAACGACGTGTACCGGAGATTGATCCGGACGGATGCGGACGCTCGGCACTACGTGCTCGCCGCTCGCGTGTCCGTCGCGCTCCTGGCCGTGGCCGCGGCGTTCGCCGCCTGGCAGATGGAGACCATCGAGGGCGCCTGGATCTACGTGATCGAGTTGACCGCCGGGGTCGCACTGGTTTGGCTGCTTCGCTGGTACTGGTGGCGAGTGAACGCCTGGGCTGAGATCGCGGCCATGGCCGGCTCGGTCCTGCTGGCCAACGGAGCGCTCTGGGCTCGGACGGCCTCACGGATCGGCTGGCTGGGAGACGCGACCCTCGGCTCCGTCGAGCGGTTTTACGCGGCGGACTACGACCTCGTGCGGGCTCTGATGATCCTCGTGGCGTGCACATGCGTTTGGGTCGTCGTCGCCTACCTCACCAGACCCGACGCCCATGAGCATCTCGACCGCTTCTACCGAACCGTGCGCCCGGGCGGATGGTGGGGTCCGGTCGCGGCGCGGTGCGACGACGTCGTGGTGGGAGGACTGCCGGCGGGACAGCGGTGGCTCGGCTTTGCCACCGGCCTGGTGTTCCTGTACGCTTCTCTCGTCGGGATCGGGCATCTGCTCACCGGTCGCACCGGTTCCGGGAGCGCTCTGTTGCTGCTCGGCATCCTGACCGGATTCGTTACTTTGAGCGTCGCTACCGCTTTCGAGGCAGACGACAACGGACTCGCGCCGGCCGACCGGGGCGCGGGCGCGGGCATACGGCCCTGAGCATGAGGGACACGGATTGAAGATCGTATTGGTGGGCGCGGGAAGCCGAGAGTTCGGCCCGGCCACGCTTCGAGACATCTACCTGAGCGAGCCTCTCGCAGAGCGAGGAGCCGAAGTGTCGCTCATGGATCTGAACGCCGATGAGCTGGCCACCACACAGGCGTACGCCGAGTCCCTCGCGAGCCGGACCAACCGGGGCCACGAGGTCTCCGCCACGACCGACCTGGCCGAGGCACTCGACGGCGCCGACTTCGTGGTGATGGCCATCGAGATAAACCGCTACTTCTACTGGGCCCAGGACTTCCACGTCCCGCGCACGTACGGGTTTCGACAGATCTACGGCGAGAACGGTGGACCCGGTGGGCTGTTCCATGCCCTCAGGAACATGGGACCCTCGGTCGACATCGCCCGAGAGATGGAGGCGCGCTGCCCCGATGCCTGGCTGCTCAACTACACGAACCCGCTCACGAAGCTGTGTGAGGGCCAGACCCGTCTGGCCAAGACCAAGGTCGTGGGGCTTTGTCACGGCATCTGTCACGGCAAGGAGCAGGTCTGCCGCCTCTTGGAGCATCCTCAGGAAGACCTGTGCGGGTACGCCTGCGGGCTCAACCACTTCACGTGGTTTCAGGAGTTGCGCTCACACCGCACGGGTGAGGATCTCTACCCCCGGCTCAAGAAGCGCGAAAAGGAAGCACACTGGCTCTCGGATTGGGACGAGATCGCGTTGAGCCGAATCCTGCTGCGCAGCTTCGGGCTCTTCCCGTCTCCCGGTGCCAACCACATCGGCGAATACGTCCGTTGGGCCGAGGACTTCCTGGGAAGCAGCCTGCTTCAGTTTTTCTACGATCCGCGAGAGGGAGATCCCTGGGAGACCGGTGACGTCCCGACGTGGCTCTACAACCTGTCCGACCATCCGACGGACGCACCCCTCTTTCCGGAGAACCCCCTTCCCCGCCTGAAGCCCTCCCGCGAGGACCGCGACCGGGCCGGCGACGAAATCAAGGTTTCAGGCGAGTTGGCCATCCCGATCATCGAGGGATTGGCATGCGGCGTGACGAGGAAGCTGGCCGCGGTCAATGTCCCGAACGAGGGGTGGATTCCCGGACTTCCGGCCGGAGCCGTGGTGGAGGTTCCCGCCACGGTCGGTCCCGAGGGACTACAACCCCGCACCATGGGCGCGTTACCGGAGGCGGTCTTGGCGCTCCTCCGTACGCAGGTCAGTATCAACAAGCTGTTGGTGGACGCCTACGCGGAGAACTCACGGAACAAGCTGCTCCAAGCGCTGCTGCTGGATCCGACGTGCCACAGCTACAGGCAGTCCGTCCATCTGATCGACCGCATGTTCGAGCTGCAATCGGACATCCTGCCCGCGATGGGATGGGACGGTTAGAGGTGTTCGCTCCCACGAAGACTCTGACGCGGAGAGGCCGCACTTGAAGAGAATCCTGGTGACGGGAGCCGGCGGGCAGATCGGCTCGGAACTCGTTCCCGCCTTACGCGAGCGATACGGCGTAGAAATGGTGCTGGCAAGCGACATCCGGGCGCCCAAAGGCGGGCTCATCGACGGCGGACCCTTCGAGGTCATCGACGCTTTGGATCAGCAGGCCGTGGGCCACGCGGCCATTCGCCACCGTGCGGACACCATTTACCATCTCGCGGCCATCCTCTCCGCGGTCGGCGAGAAGGATCCGCGGCTGGCGTACAACGTCAACATGGGCACTCTACACTCCGTGCTGGAGGTGGCCCGGGACCAGGGCTGTGCGGTCTTCACGCCCAGCTCCATCGGCGTTTTCGGACCCTCGACCCCGAGCGATCCGGCACCGCAGGACACCATCATGCGTCCCACCACCATGTACGGTGTGACCAAGGTCGCCGCCGAGCTTCTGTGCGACTACTACCACCTCAAATACGGAGTGGACACGCGCGGGGTGCGCTACCCGGGCCTCATCTCCCACGGAGCACCGCCGGGCGGTGGCACGACCGACTGGGCCGTGGACATCTGCTACCACGCGGTCGAAGAGGGCCGGTACACCTGCTTCCTCGGCCCCGAGACGCAGCTCGACATGATGTACATGCCCGACGCGATCAGCGCGGCCATCGAGATCATGGAAGCCGACCCCGCACGCTTGATCCACCGCAACGCGTTCAACGTCACCGCGATGCAGCTGGCACCGGAGACGCTCACCTCCGAGATCCGCAAACACCTCCCGGACTTCGAGATCGACTACGACATCGATCCGGTTCGGGAGACCATCGCCCGCTCCTGGCCCCGCCGGATCGACGACAGCGCCGCCCGGGCCGAATGGGGCTGGTCACCCGAACACGACATGGCGAGCATGACCGCCGACATGATCAAGGAGCTGTCTGGCCGGCAGCCCTGAACCTGGAGAAGGACGAAGATGCCTCTCGATCGTATAGCAGGAGTGCTGGAAGCCCACGTCGCCGGCCTCCACGAAGCCGGCACCGCGAAGGGTGCGGAGACCGTGGTCACGGGAGTCCGGAGGGCCGAAGGAGACCGCGGCCCCCGCTTCCTCTTGGAGGGAGAAGGCGACAAGCGGTTCATCCGCATGAACTCGAACTCCTACCTCGGGCTGGGCCTCAATCCCGACGTCATCCGAGCCGAGGAGGAGGGCTCCGCCGCGTTCGGAGCGGGCCCCGGAGCGGTGCGTTTCATCAGCGGAACGTATTCGGCCCATATCGAGCTCGAGCGCAAGCTGGCCGACTTCCACGGGCGGGAGTCGGCGATGATCTTCTCGTCCGCCTACGGCTGCGTCGTCGCGACCATCTCGTCCTTGGTCACCTCCGAGACGGTCCTCATCAGTGACGCCCTGAACCACAACTGCATCATCAACGCCATGCGACTGTCCCGCCCGGCCGGTAAGGTCGTCTACGACCACAACTCCGTCACGGGGCTCGACCGGGCTCTCACGGAGTGGGCCGGCAAGGCGAAGCGGGCCCTCATTGTCACCGACGGCATATTCAGTATGCGGGGAGATCACGCTCCTTTGGACGAGATCATGGAGGTGGCCGCGCGCCACGATCATGCCTACGTAGAGAACGCGGTGGTGCTGGTCGACGACTCCCACGGGGTGGGTTCGTTCGGAAGGACGGGGAGGGGCGTGGAGGAGTTCACGGGTTCGCCGCAGGTCGACATCCTCGTGGGAACGCTCGGCAAGGCCTTCGGCGTGAACGGCGGTTATGTGACCGCCCCCGAGTCGATCATCAACTTCCTGCGGGAGAGTTCACCGACCTACATCTACTCCAACCCGATCACGGTCGGAGAGGCCAAGGCGGGGCTCAAGTCGTTACAGATCGTGGACAGTGCCGAGGGCCTGGCCCTGTTGGAGAAGCTCCGAGGCCTGACCAAACGGTTCGAAGAAGGACTGGGACGTTTGGGCATCGAGACCATTCCGGGGGAGCATCCTGTGGTCCCGTTGATGATCCGCGATACACAGCGGACCCGGGCCCTCGTCGACTACCTCTACGAGAACGGGGTCCTCGTGACGGGCCTGGCCTACCCGGTCGTACCGCAGGGGGACGAGGAGATTCGCACTCAGATCAACGCGGATCATACGGAGTCGGATATCGATCACGTTCTCGGGTTGCTCGAAGCGTACGACGCGTGACGGCCCGGGAGACACGGGAGCCGGATCATGATCAGAACGACCGCGCGTCGCAGGTTGAAGGAGCGCATGAGCGGGAGAGCGTGGGCGCCGGTGCGAGGCGCACTCCTCGCGGTCGCCGCGGCGCTCGCCATGACCACGGGCTCCAGTCCGGTGGCGGCGCAGAGCTCGCAGGGCCCGGTGGCCGTTACGATCCGTACCGCCATGGGAGACATTGATCTCGAGCTCTACCCCGATCGCGCACCGGTCACCGTGGCCAACTTCCTGGCCTACCTCGATGCGGGTCACTACGACGGAGGCGGCTTCTACCGGGTGGTGCGATACGACAACGACAACGACAACGACAACGGCAACCCGAAGATCGAAGTCATCCAGGGCGGAGTGAACGAAGCGGGCCGGGGAGCGTTCCCGCCCATCGCACACGAGAGCACCGAGGACACGGGACAGCTCCATGTCGATGGAACCATTTCGATGGGCCGCGGGGGAGTGGGCACCGCGACCTCCGAGTTCTTCATCTGCATCGGCGATCAACCCGGGCTCGATCACGGCCAATCGCGCACCGCCGACATGCAGGGCTTCGCGGCGTTCGGGCAGGTCGTACGCGGCATGGACGTGGTGCGTGTCATCGACCGCCTCGAGGCTCCCGCCGTGTCCGACAGCGAGTACACGAGTGGGCAGATCCTCGAGGAGCCGGTGCGCATCCTGGAAGTGGTACGACGATGAGCGCCGAGCGCGGGCCCGAGACGCTGATCCTCACGCAGCCGGAGGTCCGTCGCCTCCTGCCGATGAGGGCATGCATGGACCTGATGGCGGAGGCGTTCCGTTCGCTGGCCCGGGGCGAGGGGGTCAACCCCTTGAGGTCGGCGATGAAGCTGCCCGGGGAGCGTGGCATCCTCGGTCTGATGCCCGGTATGTCCGGATCTCCCGAGGCGCTGGGGCTCAAGGTGGTGACGGTCTTCCCAGGCAATCACGGCACGGAATATGACTCTCATCAAGGCCTGGTCGTGCTCTTCGACACGGAGCACGGGCTACCCATCGCGATCCTGGACGCCAGTGAGATCACCGCTATCCGCACCGCCGCCGCGAGCGGAGTGGCTACCGAGCTCCTTGCCCGAGAGGACGCCACGGAGCTGGCCATCGTGGGATCGGGAGTCCAAGCCCGAACGCACCTGGAGGCCATGCTAGAGGCCAGGCCGATCGAAAGAGCACGTGTGTACAGCCCCACCGAAGCCAATCGTGTCGCGTTTGCCGAGCAGGCGAGTGAGCGCCACGGCATCGCCGTCGAAGCGGTAGAGTCGGTCGAAGAGGCCGTCCGCAACGCGGATATCATCTGCACCGTGACCTCTTCGCGGGAGCCGATTCTCGAAGGCGAGTGGATCGCTCTCGGTACCCACATCAACGCGGCCGGCTCCAGCGTGAAGTTCACGCGCGAGCTCGACACCGACGCAGTGGCAAGCTCGCGACTGTTCGTAGATCGACGCGAATCGACCTTGAACGAGGCCGGTGACTTTCTCTTTCCCAAGGTCGAGGGCGCCATCGACGATTCCCACATCGTAGGGGAACTCGGTGAGATCCTGCTGGGTGAACTGACCGGTCGAGAGAGCGAAAAGGAGATCACGCTGTTCAAGTCGCTGGGGCTCGCCGTAGAGGATCTGGTATCCGCGCACTATGTGCTGGAGCGTGCTCGGGCCGAGGGGGTCGGGGTGTCGGTGCCGCTCGGAGGGCTCCGCCATTAAGGCTGTCGAGCCCATTCCGCTCGAGGCCATACGGGAAGCGAAGGAGCGGATCCGGGGTGTGGCGCTGAGGACGCCCCTGCTGCCGCTTGATGCGAACGACTCCCCCGCCGAGATCTACGTGAAGCTCGAGAGCCTGCAACCCATCGGCTCGTTCAAGCTGAGAGGCTCGGGAAATGCCATGGCCCAGGCCGACCCGGCGGTGCTCTCCGAGGGTGTCTATACGGCGAGCGCGGGGAACATGGCCCAAGGCGTGGCCTGGAACGCCCGCCGCCTCGGAATAGCGTGCAGGGTCGTGGTGCCAGACAACGCTCCCGACACAAAGCTGGACGCGATTCGTCGGCTGGGGGCCGAGGCCATCCCCCTGCCCTTCGACGAATGGTGGCAAGTGATCGTGAACCATCACCATCCCGGGGTGCCGGGGCTTTTCATCCACCCGGTAAGCGACCCCGCGGTCATCGCGGGAAACGGCACGGTCGGACTCGAGATCATCGAAGATCTCCCCGACGTCGACACTGTCGTGGTGCCCTACGGAGGCGGCTGGCTCAGTTGCGCGGAATCGCTTCGGCCGTGAAGGCGCTCAAGCCGGGCACGAAGGTGTTCGCCTGCGAGGTCGAGACGGCTGCTCCCCTTCGGGCATCCCTCGAGAGGGGGAAACCCACGACCATCGACCGGATCCCGACCTTCATCGACGGAATCGGAGGCAAGGGTGTCCTGGCTGAAATGTGGCCTTTGGCCCGAACATTGTTGAACGGATCCCTCGTGGTCAGCGTCGAGGCCGTCGTCGAAGCCATCCGCCTGTTGGCTCTCCGCAACCGGCTGATCGCCGAAGGTGCGGGAGCCGCGCCGGTTGCCGCAGCCACGGCCGGGGCGGCCGGGGGCGGGAAGGTCGTATGTGTCGTTTCCGGGGGTAACCTCTCTCGCGCCGCCCTGAGCAGCATACTCGAGGGGCGGATCCCGGACCCACGGTAAGGTGGGTGGCCGCGGCCGGACGTGACCGGGCGCCGCCGATCGGACGGACCGCGCCACGCATGAGTTGCTGGCGCCCTCGGCCGCGGTTGGGTACGGTGGATCAGTCTCGCCGACCTACCTCTTCTCCATGAATGCCGGGCTCGGACGGGCCTACGGGACTGAACCGACCTGAGGCACCATGCGATCAAAGTTGCTCTACACCCTCGTGCTCATTACGGCCTTCTTTCTGGACGCCGTCGTCATCTTCGTATTCACCGATGCGACGCTACGTGTCATCCTGGGGCTGCTCTTTCTTCTGCCCATCATCTGGGCCGCCGACGCCCTGGGGATCGCCGACGTAATCAGTGACTTGCCGAGGACCAAGGTCCGCCACCGCCAATTCGGAGCACTTCGCTCCCACGTGAGACTGCTCCTCGACGTGGTACGCCGGATGAACTGGCTGGCCGTGGACCTGGAACGTGGTATCCGGAGCCCGAGTGAGGTCGAGGAGGAGCTGGACGGAGCCTACGAGCGTCTGAAGGAGATCGTCGAGGAGATCCGGTCCAGTGCCGGCCGAGCTTCTTCGGACCCGGAGAAGGTGGCGACGCCGGATCTGCTCCTGGACCGGAATCAACCTCATAACGAATAGCCGTCTCGACAGCCGAAATTCTCGAGGAAAGGTGTCCGAAATGCGCTCCATCGCCCTGGTCCTGATCGTGCTGACCGCAGCTTGTGCGGCCCCGGAGTTGACCGACGAACGGCGCGCCGTGATCACGCAGGAGATCATGGACGCAGCGAACGACTTCGTCGTGGGCCTGTCGACCCTGGATGGCGACGCCTTCGTCGCCCGCTTCAGCGATGCCGTGATCTCGTCTACGTGGACGGTGGTCGCATCTACCCCGACCGGGAGGCCCTGAGGAACGCCTTCGCGGGCTTCGCCTCACGTCAGGAGCGGATTGGCGGAACGTGGGACCCGGCCCACGTGGTCGTGCTCGGTCCCGACGGGGCAGCGTTCACCGGAGTGTTCAACGCACATGTGGTGGACACGGCGGGAACGCCTCAGTGGACGAACGGGAAGATCTGGACGTTCGGGTATCAGCGGCTGGGCGGCACTTGGACCATCGTGCAGTCACACGAATCGAACGGCCGGGCGCCGAGCGGCGGCTGATCGGGGGCCCAGGGCCTTGATGGCCGCATGTCGCCCCTCCTCCCCACCTACTCCGGCACGACCCTCACAGCGCAGACCTTCAATTCGGCCGTCTGAGTCACAGGATCGTAGCCGGAACCCGTGAGCACGTTGACGGGAACGTCGCTGAAGCTGAACGAAGTGAAGACAGTTCCCTTCGGAGAGCGCTTCGTGGCCTGGACCTTCACCCGCACGGACCCCCGTCGACTGGTTACGATGGCGCAGCCTCCGTCCTCGAGCCCCCAGTCCTCGACGTCCTTGGGATGAACCTCCAAAAGCTCCTCCGGAAGGAGGTACTCGATCCCGGCCGAGCGTCCCGTCTGCGTCCTGGTGTGGTAGGACTCCAGCCTGCGGCCGGTGGTGAGCCACACGGGATAGTCGTCATCGATGGTCTCGGCCGGGTCCCGGTACTCGACCAGCTTGAGGATCCCACGGCCGTTCTCGAAGCCCTCCTCGTGAAGCCGGAAGGTGCCGGGGTGGTCCTTGAAGGGCACCGGCCACTGATACTTGCCGTGCTCGACCATATCCCAGTTTACGCCTTTGTATGTGGGCGACAGCTCACATAGTTCGTTGAACACCTGCTTAGGGCCCTCATACTCGAACCCCTGGAATCCCATGCGCTTCGCGAGCTGACTGATAATCCACCAGTCAGGCATCGCGTCACCCTGAGGCGGCACGGCCGCTCTCAAGCGTTGAATCCTTCTCTCGGTGTTGGTCTGGGTCCCGTCGACCTCTGCCCAGCCTGCCGCGGGAAAGACGACGTCAGCCAACTCCGCCGTGTCCGTCATAAACAGGTCGGTGACGACCAGGAAGTCCAAGCTCTTGAGGGCATGCTCACAGTGGTGGCGATTGGGATCCGTTACCAACGTGTTCTCACCGTCGATGAGCATGGCCCGGATCTGATCCCCGCACATGTCCAAGGCCGTGACCTTGGTGATGCCCTTCTCGAGGTCCACCTTGGTGCCCCACGCCGCCTCGAACTTCGCTTGGTTCGCCGGATCGGTGACCGGCTGGAAGCCTGGATAATTGTTCGGGAGTGCTCCCATATCCCCGGCGCCCTGAATGTTGTTCTGCCCCCGCATCGGGTTGATGCCCGTTCCCTCGCGGCCGATGTGTCCGGTCATGAGGGCCAGATTGCAGAGGCTCTGCACGTTCTCAACGCCGCAGATGTGCTCGGTAATGCCGAGGGTATAGTAGATGGCTCCGCGCTCGGCTTGGGCGTACCAAAGGGCGGCTTTTTCGATGTCCTCGGCGGGAACTTCACAGATCTCGGCAGCCCATTCCGGTGTGAAGTTCTTTACATGCTCGAGGAAGTCCTGTCCCTCAGTCGTGCGGTCACGCATGAAGGCCTCGTTCACGAGCCCCTCTCTCGCAATGACGTGGGCCATGCCCAAGAGCAACGCCGTATCGGAACCCACACGGATGGGCAGATGGAGGTGCGCCATCTCCGCAAGGGTAATCCGTCGCGGATCGGCCACGATCATCTTGGCACCCTTGGCCAGCGCCTTCTTCAGCCCCGTGGCCGCCACGGGGTGGGTCTCCGTCATGTTGGTACCGATGCAGAAGATCACATCGGATTTGTCCATGTCGGCGAGGGGGTTCGACATGGCGCCCCGTCCAATGCTTGCCGCCAGACCGGCGACAGTAGGAGCGTGTCAGGCACGGCTACAGTTGTCTATGTAATTGGTACCCAACCCCGCCCTCACGAACTTCTGCATGACGTAGGCTGCCTCGTTGGGCGCCCGGCCCGATGCGACGGCGTAGAGGCTGTGGCGACCGTGCTCTTTCACGACGTTGCCAGGCCTTCGGCGGCCCGGTCGAGCGCCTCGTCCCACGACGCCGGTCGGAGCTGTCCGTCGTCGCCCCGGACGAACGGCGTGGTCAGACGGTCCCGATGCCCCACGAAGTCGTAGGCGTATTGGCCCTTGATGCACAGGGCGCCGTTGTTGGCCGGCCCATCCATGGCTGGTAGGACACCGACGATCTCGTCACCCCGGGTAAGGACATCGATGGAGCAACCCACGCCGCAGTAGGTGCAGATCGTACGGGTCTTCTCGGTGGTGCCGGGCACGTCGACGTTCGACAGGGCCTTCAGATCGGCAAGCGCTCCGGTGGGGCAGGTCTGAACGCACTGCCCGCAGAACGTGCAGCTCGAGTCCTTGAGCACGCCGTTGAACTCGGTCGTGATCTGAGTGGCGAAGCCCCGGTTCATGATCGAGATCGCGTAGTCACCCTCTTGCTCGGCACAAACCCGTACGCAGCGGTAACACGAGATGCAGTTCTCGTAGTCCCGTAGGATGAACGGGTTGGGATCGTCCGGATGGCTCGTCCCGGACTGCCTCCCCTTGAACCGGTCCGTGCGCGCTTCGTAAAGGTCCACCAGCGTTCCGAGCTCCTGGCTGGCATATCCGGAGAGCGGATCGACATCGAGGTTGCGGTTCTCCGAAGCGACCATCTCCAGAAGCACGCGACGGTGCATCTGCAGCCGCCCCCCGCTGGTCTTCACCTTCATCCCGGCCGCAGCCTTCGTCGTGCACGAGGCCACAGGGTTGCGAGCGCCCTCCAACTCGACGATGCACATCCGGCAACCGCCGAACGGGTCGAGGCGCGGATCGTAGCAGAGCGTCGGGATCTCACGCTGGTGTCGCTCCGCGACCTCGTAGATGGTCTCGCCACGGGCGAACGGTACCTCCTCGCCGTCGAGAAGGAGGGTGAGGTCGTCCTGAGCCTTTCCGTTATTCCCACTCATGCGGCTACCTCGTCACGTGATCGGACACCTGCTGAGGAAAGTACTTCAGCAGGCTGTTCGTTATCAGTGGAGCGGCCATTCCCAGGCCGCACGCGCTCGTTTCCATCATGGTCTTACCCAGATCCGCCACCTCGTCGATCCAGGCCTCCAACTCCTTGGGACCCGCCTTACCGGCCAGTCGTTCCATCAGCCTCTGTGTCCCGATGCGGCAAGGGAAACACTTACCGCACGACTCGTGCGCGAAGAACTCCATCGCCTGATGAGACACCTCGATCATGTCTCGGGAATCGTCGAACACCATGATGCCGCCGGCTCCGAGAAACGAACCCTTCGATCGGATGCTGGGCTCGTCGAGGGTCACGTCCAGATCCTCGCCCGCCAAGAAGCCACCGGAGAGCCCCGCCATCGTGACGGCCTGAATCGTGCGCCCTGCGGGCGGCCCCCCGGCCCACTCGATGAGCTCCATGAGCGGGAAGCCGAGCGGGACCTCGTAGTTGCCCGGGCGAGCGACGTCCCCCGAGAGGCTGATGACCTTGGTGCCTGCCTGCTCCCCGCACCCGAGACCGCGGTACCAATCCGCCCCGTGTCTCACGATCGGAGCCACGGACGCCAGGGTCTCGACGTTGTTGACGACGGTGGGGAGATCCTCGAAGCCATGTGTTACCGGATAGGGAGGCCTGTTCCGGGGGAACGGGTGTTTGCCTTCCAAACTGTTGAGGAGGGACGTCTCTTCACCGCAGATATAAGCGCCGGCTCCTCGCCGTAAATAGAGGTCGAACGAGAAGTCCGTACTCAGGATGCCTGACCCCAGCAGCCCCGCATCCCGCGCCTCGACCATCGCCTGGGCCAGCACCAACTCGGTCTCCGGATACTCGTAGCGGAGGTAGATGAAGCCGCGAGCAGCCCCCGTAGCGTAAGCCGCCAGCGTCATACCCTCCACGAGGGCGTGGGGATCATAGTCCATCAGACAACGATCCTTGAAGCACCCCGGCTCACCCTCGTCCGCGTTACAAACGATCGTCTTGGGGTGCCCTTCCGCATCGGCCACGGCCTTCCACTTCACGCCGGTCGGGAAGCCCGCCCCGCCCCGCCCCGCGAGTCCGGAATCGGTGATCAGCTGGATCAGATCGCCGGAGCTCTTGCCGAGGGCCGACCGTAGAGCGTCATAGCCCACTGTGTTCTCGTACCCGTCCAGGCTCGAACGACCCGGCTTGCGGATGTCGGCGAACACGCACTCCTCGACTCTTTCGGGTCCTGCGGGAGGCAGAGGGGAGGGCCGGGATTCCAAGGCGTCGGCCGACAGACCGACAAGGGTCTCATTACCTCGCAAGACCGGTATCGGATCGTCACACCGACCCGAGCAGGGCATGGGCGTAGCACCGTCGAGGGCCGCGACCAGCGTGTCGGCTCCCTTCATCTGGCAGACCGGACCCGTGCACACCCTCGGAGCCTCGAGGCCCCCGGGCTCTCGAGAGAAGTGATGATAGAAGGTGACCGTCCCGAAAAGGTCGGCGACGGGAATCCTGAGCCCGACCGCCACGGCTCTCAGGGCCTCCTCGGACAGATATCCATCCCGATCGTGCAAAGCGTGAAGGACGGGAAGGAGAGGGGCAGGCTCGTCCCTCCATTGGTTTAGGATCTCTCGCTCGTTGGATCGTGTCATGGACTCGACTGTGTTCGGTGAACTCCCTCAGACCGGCGGGTCGAGCGCGAGGCCCGCCGCGGCGTGGGTCCCGCGAGGAGAATGTAGGATCTCGCCGAGACTCTCGCGCCATTTTCAGAGGCTGAATTCCGTCCGAGAAGTCGCGGGAGCCGTCGTCGGGCCGCCCGTTTCGGCCAACCGGCGGCCGAGTTTTCCACAATTTTCATTTTGCGACGGCAATCAATGGCGAAGTTGGGAAACTCCTTCGCAGGCCGCAATCGGCCGTGATCGAAGAAGCCAGGTAGGGCCTCGAAGACGCGAACGGCACGGATCTCGCGATTCAGTAGGGTGACTCTCACGGGCAGTGGGCCTCCGCCGACGCGGTCGACCCGCCGAACGTAAAGAAACTTGACAGATCGAGGTCTAAAATGAGCATTCATCGTCCGATACCGGTTCGCAGCGAGGGCACTTTCGAGCGCGTTCTCCGGGCCACCGGGCTCTTGTTCACCCCCCGCACTTCCCCAGGCACCCACAACCGGGGGTTCAGCCTCCTCGAAGTGACCGCGGGGGTCGCCGCCTTCGGCATTCTCGCCTCCACGGTGATGCCCCCGGCAGCGGAAGCGATCAGACACGCCGGCGTGAATCGAGGCACGGCCGTGGTGGCAATGGACCTGCGGCTGGCATCGTCGCTCGCGTCCAGACAGCGTCGTCCGGTGCGTGTGACCTACCGGAGCGATCTGGATACTTACACGTTTACGGACGCCTCGACCGGGACGCTGCTACATACGCGCGACCTGAGCGAGTTCAAACTACCCAGCGTGACCTTCTTCCCGTCGACGATCAACATCGCACCGTCGGGCATCGCCTCGAGCGCGCTCACCGTGACACTCGCCGCGGACTCGTACGACCGCCGCATACAGATGATGAGAGCGGGCATGGTCCGGGTGGTGGCACGATGAAGACGACACCGCTTAAGCAAGACGGCTTCGTGCTCGTGGAGGCGGTCGTCGCACTCACCCTTCTGGCGGTCGTGCTGCTCCCGCTCGCTGGCATGTCCTACCAGGTGGCCTCCCGGGCCGTGCGGTCCACCACGGAGATGCACAGAACGGGCGTGATGACGGCCAAGTCGGGACGCCTCTCCGTGCTACCGTTCGACTCGCTGCCCTCCGCCGTGGGATGCCCCACGGTGTTCGGATCGGCCTTTCCGCACCAAAGCTGCGTCTCGGTCGCCGATCTCGCGACCGACGTCCGTAGGGTCACGCTGGTCGTTAATCCGGCCCTGGCGATGGTACGGTCCGACACCGTGATCCTGCGGAGGACCAAACCCGTCACCGCCAACCCATTCAGCCGATGAACACCGACACGGCACCGGCCCAAGCAGGGCCAAGTGTGGGGTTCACGCTGCTGGAGATGCTCATCACCATGCTGATCGTGGCCCTGATCGGCTCAGCACTCATGCGGCTACTACTCGTGCAGTCGGACTTCACCAACCAGCAAGAGGCCGTGCGCAGCGCGCGCGCGGTATCGCAGGGTACTTTGAACTTCCTGCTGTCCGAGCTACGGATGGTCGAGGTGTCGGGTGGGGTCGAGGCCGCTACGGCGAAGAGCGTGCGCCTTCGTGTGCCCTATCGATTCGGCATCGTCTGCGGCACCTCGGGCGGCACCACCACGTTGAGCCTTCTGCCGACGGACTCGGCCACTGTGTCGAACTCGACCCTATCGGGCTACGCATGGCGGGCGACCTCGGGTGACTACACGTACGAAACAGGGGTGAGTATCGGCTCCGGAAGCGCCTCAGCGTGTGGCGCGGAATCCATCACTACCCTCCCGGGAGGACAGATATTCGGCATCAGCCCCGCGACCGCGGCGCCGGCCGGCACCCCCGCGTTCCTATATCAGACCGTGACTTACCAGTTCGACAACTCCACGGTGGTTCCGGGGAGAGTGGGATTCTGGAGGACGCCTCAAGCGACGGGCGTGCCCGAGGAGATCGCGACTCCCTTCGACACCACCGCCGCCTTTCAGTTCTACGTACTCAATGCGTCCTCGCCCCAGAGCGCTCCGCCGGCCGACCTCGGTGACCTGAGGGGCCTGCAGCTCCTTCTCAACGGCGCCAGCGAACTCACTCCTCAGGGGAAGTCAAGCCCCGTCACGTTCGAGTTGAGCGCGGCGGTATTCTTCAAAAACCGGAACAACTGACCATGAATACACCTGTGTTCAACACTCGAAACTCCGACGGAATCGCGCTTCCGCTGGCGGTCTTCCTCATCACGATGCTGACGATCACGGTTACCGCTTCGTTCATGGTGGTCTCGTCCGAGAGCCGCTTCGTCGACAACTCCAGGGACGAGGTCCGAGCCTTCGGGATCGCCCAGTCCGGCCTGGAGCTGTTCTTGGTGTCGCGCGACTCGCTCGGCTTCACCAGCTCTCCGCCTGCGGTCAAAGAATCGATCCAGGTGACGCTTCCGGGGGGCCTCGCCCAGGTGGTTCTCCAGCGGGTACGGCCGAGCGTCGGAGGTTCGCCCGGGATCTACCTCGTACGCTCCCGAGGCGTGAGCACGGATCCCGAGCTTCCCGACGTGCCCCAGGCGGAACGTACCGTGGCGCAGTTCGCCCGGTGGAGCACCGCGACGCTGGACGTGGGGGCCGCCGTGACGGCGCTGACCGGCTTCCACAAGAACGGAGGCTCCGGCACGATGGACGGGGTGGACCAGTGCGGCGTAGAGACGGATGTGGCCGGGATGGCCGTGCCCACCACCCCCGGATACACACAGAGTGGTGGCAGCAGCGTGCCCACCGGCTCCCCCCCCATCGAAGACATGGGAACCGTCTCCGACTTCTCCGACTCGATCTCCATCGACTGGGCCGGCATCGTCGCCGGCACGGCTCTCACCCCCGACATCGTCATCCCCGGGGGGTCGTGGCCCTCGTTCTCGGATCCGAACTACTGGCCGCTCATCCTGGTCACGGGGAACTTCGCCCTGCCGGGCAGCGGCCGTGGCACACTCATGGTGACGGGCGACCTGACCATGAACGACAGCAATACCTGGGAGGGCATCATTCTGGCCGGCGGGATGACGACCGGAAACGGCGACATCGGCATAGCAGGGGCACTCGTAACCGGACTCAACGTGAAGCTCGGTGCCAACCCCGACTCGATCGCCGCCGCCATGGGCACGAACGCGATCGGCAATGGAACCAAGCTCATCTACTACAACTCCTGTCACATCGCGAACGCGCTCAAGGCCTTCGAAGGGCTGGCGATATTCTCCAACGCCTGGGCTGACAACTGGGCCATGTAGGGCTCACCGGCAACTTGACCATGAGAACTGCCATGACGAACGCACGAGACTCCGACGGAATCGCGCTGCCGATGGCGGTCTTCCTCATCACGATGCTGACGATCACGGTTACCGCCTCGTTCATGGTGGTCTCGTCCGAGAGCCGCTTCGTCGACAACGCCAGGGACGAAGTCCGAGCCTTCGGGATCGCACAGTCCGGCCTGGAGTTGTTCCTGGTTTCGCGCGACTCGCTCGGCTTCACCAGCTCTCCGCCTGCGGTCAAAGAATCGATCCAGGTGACGCTTCAGGGGGGCGTCGCCCAGGTGGTTCTCCAGCGGATACGGCCCAGCGTAGGAGGCTCACCCTCACTCTACGTCGTACGCTCACGAGGCGTGAGCACGGATCCCGAGCTTCCCGACGTGCCCCAGGCGGCACGTACCGTAGCGCAGTTCGCCCGTTGGAGCACCGCGACGCTGGACGTGGGGGCCGCCGTGTCCGCCCTCACCGGATTCCATAAAAACGGAGGCTCCGGCACGATCGACGGTGCGGACCAGTGCGGCGTAGAGACGGATCTGGCCGGGATGGCCGTGCCCACCACGCCCGGATACACGCAGAGCGGGGGCAGCAGCGTGCCCACCGGGTCGCCGCCCACCGAAGACATGGGAACCGTCTCCGACTTTTCCGACTCGGTCTCCATCGACTGGGCCGGAATCGTCGCCGGCACGGCTCTCACCCCCGACATCGTCATTCCCGGGGGGTCGTGGCCCTCGTTCTCGGACCCGAACTACTGGCCGGTAATCCTGGTGACGGGCAGCTTCACGCTACCGGGCGACGGGCGCGGTACGCTCATCGTGACGGGTGACCTGACCATGAGCGGTAACAAGGACTGGGAAGGCATCATTGTGACGGGCGGGATGACGACCGGAAACGGCAATATCGGCATAGCGGGGGCGCTCGTAACCGGCCTCAACGTCAAGCTCGGTGCCAACCCCGACTCGATCGCGGCCGCCATGGGCACCAACGCCATCGGCAACGGAACCAAGCGCATCTACTACAACTCCTGTCATATCGCGAACGCGCTCGAGGCCTTAGGTGGGCTGGCGACCTTCCCCAACGCCTGGGCGGACAACTGGCCCATGTAGCGTCGCTGGACGGACCGCGTGGTCAAACGCCGTCACGCCGACTAGGGGGCCGCCGCCGACCGACTAGACGGCGCCCGCGCTCGGTTCCGCCGAGAGCCTGCGAGCCACAAATCCCACGGTCATTCCTTGGACGACGATGGAGAACACCACCACGATGTAGGTCACACCGACCAAGAGGTCCCGGGTGGGGCCCTTCGGAAGTGAGAGGGCTAACGCGACGGAAACGCCCCCACAGAGGCCTGACCAGGTGAGGATCTTCACCGCGTGGGGGCTGAACGGCACGAAGCGTCTCAGCACGCTCACGAAGATCCCCACGCTGGTCCAGCGGGCCACCAGCACCAGAGGCACCATGGCCACGCCCGCCACGAGCAAGAGGGGATGGAAGTCCAGGACCAAGACCTCCAACCCGATCATGACGAAGAGGACTGCGTTCAGGAGCTCGTCCACCAACTCCCAGAACGAATCGAGGTGCTCCACCACCTCCGGGCTCATAGCGAAGCTGCGCCCGTGGTTACCGATGAGGAGTCCGGCCACGACCATGGCCAACGGTCCTGAGACGTGGAGGGCCTGGGCCAGGCCATAACCCCCGGTGACAATGGCCAGCGTCAGGAGAATTTCTACCTGGTAGTTGTCCACCCGAGCCAACATGTGGTAGACGATCCATCCCACGGCTCCCCCGAAGAGCAACCCCCCGCCAACCTCCATCACGACGAGCCTGACGATATCGGGCAACCCCTCGTCGAGCGCCGCGCCGTCCACCAACGGCAGGGCTCCGTGGCCCTGGCCACCCGTGGCCAACTCCAGGAGCAGGATGAAGAGGACGACCCCTACGCCGTCATTGAAAAGGGACTCGCCAGAGATCTTCACCCGGAGCGAGTCGGGCACCTCGGCCTTCCGCAGGATCGCCCCTACCGCGATCGGATCTGTAGGAGATATGAGCGCGCCCAAGAGGAAACAGTAGATCGCCGGGATCTCCAGTCCCAGCATGCCGAAGAGCAGCAGGGCGCCAACCCCTACCAGCGCAGTGGACAGGAGGACCCCTCCCGTGGCCAACACCGCGATGGCCAGCTTCTTCTCGCGGAGGTCGTTCAGGTTCAGGTGCAACGCACCGGCGAACAGGAGAGCGCCCAACATCCCGTGGAGGAGGGTCACGCTGAAGTCCATCTCTTCGAGAACACCGGCGAGCACCCGTGAAGCACCCCAGCCGACTCCTTCAAGACCCACAAGGGCAAGGGAGAAGAGCATCGAAGTCACCATGACCCCGATGGTCGCGGGGAGCCGGACATATCGATGGTTCACCCACGCCAGACAGGCCGTCAGGCTGATGAGGCCTGAGAAAAGCTCGAAGGTGTCTATTGGCACGCTCCCGGGTCGGACATCGTCCATCGCGACTCGATGATCCCAAGTCGCCTAAAGCTCGGCCTTCCCTCGTCCGGGTCAATGGACCAGTCCAGGACGCCTTGCCCCCCACCGCGACAGCACCGAGCATTGCGTCATGAACAAGATCATGATCTTGCTTTGCTCGCTCGCAGCGTGCACCGGCGGGGACACCTCGAGTGTCCCACTCACTCAAGCACCCCCGGCACCCCCAGAGTCGTGGCGGCCACTCGTCGGCGAGTATGCCGAGGGCCCTGACACCGTCTCCGTGCTCGAGGAGGACGGCGACCTGATCCTGCTGTTCTGGCCAGGCGAGAGGATTCGGCTCTCGGCCCTGGAGGACGGCAGCTTCGAGACGAACTCGAACGCATCGGTTGTGTTCGAGAGGCGTGACGACCGGATCGGGGCTCTCGACGTGAATGGACGGGCGTTCCGTCGGCTGTCCTTGGGCGCGGAGGACGGAGGCACGTTCCGCATTACACCGATCCGGGCCGCTGGGGACCTTCTGGAGGAAGCGCTGAGCGCTTCGCCTCCTTTGGAGGAGGGGGAGTTCCTGGCCTCAGACCTCGTGGAGCTGGTAACACTCGACCCGACCATCCGGTTGGACGTTCGCTATGCGACCACAAACAACTTCATGGGCGAAGTCTTCTACTCCGAGCCCAGAGCGTTCCTGCAGCGTCCGGCCGCGGAAGCGCTGGCGCGAGCCAACCGTTGGCTCGGTGAGCGGGGCTACGGCCTTCTCGTTCACGACGGATATCGACCGTGGTACGTGACGAAGATGTTCTGGGACGCAACGCCCGAAGAGCTAAGGATCTTCGTCGCGAACCCGGCCAACGGCTCCCGGCACAATCGAGGCTGCGCCGTCGACCTCACGCTCTACGACCTGGAAACGCTGACCCCGGTGACGATGACGGGGGGATATGACGAAATGTCCCCCCGCTCGTTCCCGGACTACCCCGGGGGCACGGCCCGCCAGCGCTGGCACCGCCAATTGCTCCGGAAAGCCATGGAGGCGCAAGGATTCACGGTCTATGAGGCGGAGTGGTGGCACTTCGACTACAAAGACTGGCGGCGCTACACGATCGGCAACCACCGGTTCGAGGAGTTCGGCGCCCCCTAGTTCCGCGTCGGTCCGCCGGCCACCCGATGCACCCCCGGGGGCCCGCACTCCTGCCCGGCCCAACGCTTCTTGGGCCACTCGGCGCACCGATCTACCGTAGCAACCGCCCGAGCCAGGGCGTCGATCGTGCCCAGCCGGACAGATCGTGGCCGGCGGATGTGACTCCAGAACACGGGCCCGAGGAAAGACATGTCGAGAATCGCCAAAGCGCTATCGCTGGCCCTGACACCACTGCTCGCGGTGCTCCTGCCTGTGACCGCCAGCGCTCAGGAGTTCCAAAAGGGTGACGACGGCGGCTTCATCGTGCCCGCGAACGCCGAAACGTTGTTCTACTCGGGGTCGATCAACTACGCCTACGCGGAGGGCTGCTCCAGGGAGCAGCGCGGTGGTCCGGGGTGCGAGGCCGGCGACATGGAGGCCCAGGGTACGGCCATACTCGAGGGCTTCAAGACCCGTCTCGAAGCTCGCGGGTGGTCGCTTCACAACGTCGTACGGATGAACGTCTACGGCGTGGCCGGAGAAGACGGCACCATGGATACCGCCGGGTTCAACCGGGTGGTCGACTAGAGGCCTAGCGCAGGTCGCCGGGGCAGAGGTCAGGCCACGAGCCTCCAGACCTGAGCTACCAAGAAGCACGTCACGAAGCCCATGACGAGAGGCAGGAACGTCGCCACCGTGGTCCACTTCGCGCTACCCGTCTCTCGGTAGATGGTATAGATCGTGGTCGAGCAGGGGTTGTGAAGCAGGCTGAACAACATCAGGCAGACGGCGGTGAGCAGCGTCCAACCTCCCGCCCGTAGGATCTCTCCCATTGCCGTCACCGAGTCCAACTCGAACATGACCCCGGCACCGTCGCCGACGCCCGAGAGGCCCGCCGCCAACACCGTGAGCATGAGCACCGTGGGAATCACGATCTCGTTGGCCGGAATCGCGACCACGAAGGCCAGCAGAATGACCCCGTTCAAGCCGAAGAGCATGCCCACCGGATTCATCCAGTCGATCAGGTGCGCCGCGATGCTCACGCCCCCGACGGTGATGTTGGAGACCAGCCAGATGACGGCACCGGCCGGCAAGGCAAACACGACCGCCCTCCAGAGGACGATGAGCGTGCGGTCGATGATCGACGTATAGAGCGTCTGGAGGATCCGTGGCGGCCGATACGGTGGCAACTCCAGACTGAACGTACTCGCCTCGCCCTGGAGCACCGTGCTGGAGAGAAGCCAAGACGCCAAGAACATCATCAGGATCCCTAGTAGCGCGATCCCGACGACCGCGCTGGCCGACACGAGCCCGGCCAGGTGCGGCGGGGCGAGGGCTCCGATGAAGAGGGTCGCGATGAGGATCTGGGTGGGCCAGCGCCCGTTACAGAGAGAGAAGTTGTTGGTGATGATGGCGATGAGCCGCTCACGCGGGCTGTCGATGATACGGGTCGCCACCACCCCGGCCGCGTTGCATCCGAACCCCATGCTCATGGTCAACGCCTGCTTCCCGTGCGCCCCGACCTTGCGGAACATGCCGTCCAGGTTGAACGCGACTCGGGGCAGGTAACCGAAGTCCTCCAGTAGGGTGAAGAGCGGAAAGAAGATAGCCATAGGCGGCAGCATGACCGCAATCACCCACGCCGTCGCAAGATAGACCCCGTCGAACAGGAATCCGCTGAGCCACCACGGCATACCGACGGCCCCCCCCGCCGAGGTGAGCCACCGGTGCCCGTTGTCGACCAGCAGAGTGGCGAGCATCCCCGACGGCACGTTGGCTCCGGCGATGGTAATCCAGAACACCACGGCCAGCATGAGCAGCATCATCGGAAAGCCGAGCACGCGGCTCGTGAGTATCCTGTCCAACGTCCGGTCCAAATCGAATCCGGCCCGCTTGAGGCCACGCGCCTGCGACTTGGCCGCGATCTCCTGCGCCACCTCGTAGAGTTGATGGGACAGCGCGTCATGAAAGTCGTGCGGGAGATCCCATCGTAGAGCCGAAGCATGGCTCAGCACGGCAAGCCGGGTCTCGAGTCCGGCCGCATCGGGAGGCAGATCCTCCGAGTCGGAGTCGGACATGAGCAGGCCCAACTCTCCTGATCGCACGGCCTCTTCGACGGCCTCGTCGGCGTTGAGCAAGCGGAGGGCAACCCACCGAGCATTGGGAAGCTCCGGAAAAGCCGCCTCCAGCTCGCCGACCAAGTCCATGACGGCCGTTTCAACCGCATCCTGATGGGCCTCGATACGGAAGGGACGGGTGGGGGTCTTCCCGCTCGCGACGTCCACGGCGACGGCGATCAACTCATCGACTCCGTCGCCTTGCCTCGCCGAGGTGCCGACGACCGGCACTCCGAGCTCTTTCTCGAGGCGATCCAGATCGATCGCGATGCCGTGTCGCCTGGCTTCGTCCATAAGGTTGACGCACACCACGACACGGTCGGTGATCTCGAAGATCTGCAACGCCAGGTTGAGGTTACGCTCGAGGCGTGTGGCGTCGACGACGACGACCGTCACGTCCGGGCGCCCGAAGAGAATGAAGTCGCGGGCCACCTCCTCGTCTGAGCTTCCCGCCTGGAGGGAATAGGTCCCGGGAAGGTCCACTACCTTCACCCGAGACTCCTCGTGTAGAAAGGCTCCCTCGGCCCGAACGACCGTCTTGCCCGGCCAGTTACCCGTGTGTTGCCTGAGCCCCGTGAGCGCGTTGAAGACGGTGGTCTTCCCGGTGTTCGGGTTGCCTGCGAGAGCGACCAGGTAGTCCCACCGGTCGGGGCTCAGGCCCAGGCGGACCAGGCTTTCGGTGCGATGCTGTGCGCAGCTCCCGCACCCGTCGAGAGCGAGGGTCGCCATCTCAGACTGCCACCGGCTCGGGAACCCCGACGCCGACGGGTTCGACCTCGACCCACGACGCCTGCTCTTCCCTGAGTGCGATCAAGGCCCCACGAATCCGATAGGCCATCGGGTCACCGCCGGCACTCTCCAGTTCCGCGAGGATCTCCGTCCCGGGCACGATCCCCAAATCCAGAAGTCTACGACGTTGAGGCCCCTGGCAACGAGCCGTGATCCCGATCACTCGCGCCGACTCGCCCGGTTCGAGATCGGCCAACGTCGCGGTCGCCTCATGTACCGACTCGCCCTCGACCAGCGAGCGCACCGTGACGTTACCCGCCACGATGTGGGGCAGCGTCAGTTCCTCGCCTCGCACGTCTATGCGTACCTCCTCGCGGTCTCTCCCGATCACGGTGAAGCGAAGGTGCGGCGCCAGCCCGATGGCCGCGATGCGTTCGAAGATCTCCGGTGGCTCGTCCTCGAGGTGGGTGATCATGACCTGGGCGACGGGCTCGACCGTGCTCAGTGCCACGCCTTCGGAAGGCGGCATGTCGCCCGCAACCGTTGGAATCGGGTCGCCGTGCGGATCGTACCGAGGGTGTCCGAGGCGGGCCGCCAGAGCCTCGGCTTCATCGGACGTGACTCGGTGTTCGGCTTCCTCGGCCGATGCGTGCCAGTCCTCCGGCCGAACCCCGGTGCGATCCGCCAGATAGCGTTCCCACAGCCGGTGCGTTCGGAGAATGCGAATCGCATAGTCCCGGCCGTCGGGCGTGAGCTCCGGCGCCCCGTCGTGCATTTCCGCCAATGCCCGTTCGGTCAGTCGCTGGACCGTTCGAGCGGCGACGATCCGCGACACTTCGAGGATCCCCGCCAAGCTCTCGATCGACGCGCGACGGCCGCGGTACTCCAGGTCGTACAGATGCTTGAGCGCGTCTTCCACGCGGACTCGCTCGGAAGACGAGGCGAGCCTGCGAACCACGGCGACGAGTCCTCGCTTCGGCCAGAAGCAGATGGCGAGCACCAGCGAACCCATGGCGAAAGCCAGCAGCGCCACACCCGGATCCACCATCACTGCATTCTCCATTCGGCCATGCCCTCTGGAACTGGAACACTTCCCTTCGACCTCGATTCGACATAATTTAGGCAAGCCTAAATTTATTGTCCAGTCCCCACAACGTCGTTACTCTCTCGCCGACACCGACGATCGACCCGCACAGGATCGGATGGATGCCCCACTCCAACAGACGACCGACCCCTCGCCGCCTCGTCGCCCCGGTGCGTAGCCCATGTCCGTAAGCGACGTTCGGCTCCGGGTCGCCGACATGGATTGCTCGAGCTGCTTGAAGAAGATCCAGGCGCGGCTCGAGAAGATCGACGGCGTGGTCGCCGTGGACGGGAGTCCGGTCGCGCGCACGCTGAGCATCACGTTCGAAGGAGACCGCGTCGACGCCGGACGCCTGCGGGAGGAGGTCGGGCGCCTCGGATATGCCGCGCACCCTCTCGACGGCGACGGCGAGCGCTCCCCGACGACCTGGGCCAGCACGCGTGCGAAGATCACCTACGCTGCCGTCTTCCTCTTCGCCACGGGACTGATCCTGCGGTTCTCCGGGACCACGCCGACGCTGGTCGAGCACCCGCTCCACGACGTTCACGTCGACGATCTCTTCTTCGTGTTCGCCGCCTTGGTCGGTGGTCTGAACTTCTTCGCCAAGGGATGGCGCTCGGCGAAGGTGCTGTCTCTGGACATGAGCTTTCTCATGACCATCGCCATCCTGGGCGCGGTTGCGGTCGGCGAGTACCTGGAGGCAGGCGCCATCGCCTTTCTGTTCTCGATCGCCGAGCTCTTGGAGCGCTTCTCCGTCGATCGCGCACGCGCTTCGGTCGAGGCCCTCATCGACCTGGCCCCGGCGAGCGCCCGCGTACTGGTAGACGGCGACGAAATCGTGGTCCCCGCCGATAGCCTGGTCGTCGGCGACCTCGTGATCGTGCGCCCCGGCGAGCAGATTCCGACCGACGGGAGAGTGGAGAGCGGTGTCGCCGCGGTCGACCAGTCCGCCATCACCGGTGAATCCATGCCGGTCCAGCGCTCGGTGGGAGACGAGGTCTTCGCGGGCTCGGTCAACCAGGACGGAGCGCTACGGATAAGGGTCGACCGGGAGGCGGGCAGGAGCACGCTGGCGCGAATCATCCAGCTGGTCGAGGAAGCGGAAGCAGGCAAGACCAAGAGCGAGCGTTTCGTCGATACATTCGCTCGATACTACACCCCCGTGGTCACCGTCGGAGCCGTGCTCGTCGCGTTCGGCCCCCCCCTGATCGCCGGAGCCCCGTTCGCGCTCTGGTTCATCCGCGGGCTCACGCTGCTGGTCATCGCCTGTCCTTGTGCACTGGTCATCTCCACCCCCGTGGCCGTTGTGAGCGGCGTCACGGCGGCAGCGCGGAGGGGAGTCCTCATCAAGGGTGGCACGTACCTCGAAGCGGCGGGGCGGGTCCGCGTGGTGGCGTTCGACAAGACCGGGACCCTGACCCACGGGCATCCCGAAGTGGTCGATCTTCGGCCCGCGCCAGGTGTGCAGGAGTCGGAGCTGCTGGAGCGCGCCTTCGCGGTCGAGGCGGGGTCCGAGCACCCGATTGGGGCGTCGATCCGGCGCGCCGTGAAGGAACGCGGGCTGGCCGAGAACGGGTGGGTGGTAACGGACTTTCAGACGATCCCCGGCAAAGGTGCCCGCGCGCTCCTCGACGATGAGGAGTACTGGGTGGGACGGCCCGAGCTATTCGGCCAGATGGGGGAGAGTGCCAGGGTCGGCGAGCTCAGGTCGCGGGGCCGGACGGTCGTCGGTGTCGGCCGAACCGATCGCTTCCTCGGTTGGATCGCGCTGGGGGACGGAGCCCGAGACGAGTCGACGTCAGCCGTCTTGCACCTTCGAGACGTGGGTATCGAGCACGTGGTCATGCTCACGGGAGACAACCAGGAGACCGCCGACGCCGTTGGGCGGAAGCTCGGTATGGACAGGGTCTACGCGGGCCTGCTACCCGAAGACAAGGTGAACGTCGTCCGCGCTCTCGAAGCCGAGTTGGGATCGGTAGCTATGGTCGGAGACGGGATCAACGATGCACCCGCGTTGGCCGCGGCCACCGTCGGAATCGCAATGGGAGCGGCGGGAAGCGATACCGCGCTGGAGGCCGCCGATATCGCCCTCATGGGGGACGATCTGGAGACTCTGCCCTACCTGATCGACCTCTCCCAGCGCGCCAATCGGGTGATCCGGCAGAACGTGGGCGCGGCCCTCCTGGTCAAGGGCGTGCTCGCCGTGGGCGTGCCGATGGGATGGGTCTCCCTCGTGCTGGCCGTCGTCGTGGGCGACCTGGGGGTGTCCCTGGCCGTCACCGCCAACGCGCTCAGGTTGGGCCGTCGGTAGCAGGGACAGCCTCCGGATCCGGCCCGGTCAGCGGGCCCCGGCTCTCCCCCGGGTCCGAGGTGCTTCGTATCTGACTCCGCGGGTCGAACCGCGGAACCGGCCCTGGTCTCCGCGGTCTCTACCGACGAGGGAGACCGTGTACAACTCGACCGCGCCGGGTCGAACGTCGATCTGGAGTGTCCTCGTCTCCGGTCCTTTGAGGCCCTGATAGGACAGTTGGATCTCGTTGGGCCCCGAGGGCAGGCGCATTCGCGCCAGAAGGAGTTCCGCGGGAAGGCCGGACCAACTGCGAGTGTCGGCGCGCTCCGTCGCGCTCGCCACCGTGCGGGCCGCGACCCGAGCCGCGAGGCCTCCCAAGGCGCCTCCAGCCTGGGTGCCCGTCCGTTCGCTCTTGAGGACCGCGGCCTCCTTGAGGAGGGCGCGCGCGATCATCCGGAGTAGCATGGACGTCTTGCGCTCCTCGAAGTCCCGCAGCGCGATGGCCGACAGATCCTCGATCAACACCGGCGTCTGACTCACCCCGCCTCCCCCCACCACCGTGATCCCAGTGGCGCGTCGGGCGTCCAGCTCGTACGTCGGCCATGCCATCGTGATGAGTTCCATCCCGACCGCGCTCAGGGCTGCACTGGTAAAGGTCACGCCGTCTTCGTGGGCCTGCACGTAGTCCTGGCCCTTGCCACTCAACTCGCTCATCACGATGACCGTGCGAAGCAGAACACGCGCGGACGCCTCCACCGCAGAGGACGCGCTGCCCGCCAGGACCGAGTCCCGCTCCGACCTCAAGATCGGCATGAAGAGCTTCTGTTGCTTCTTGTGGGCGATGAATCCGTTTTCGATGACCAGCAGGACGTCACCCGAATCGGTCGGCCGCGCGGACTCGCGAGCCTCGTCCGTGCGACCGCCGAGGAACTGGTCCTTCGTCTGCTCGGCGACCTCGTCCAGCCCCACGGCCGAAGCGATCCTGACCAGGTCGACCGCCAAGGGGCGGGGTGCCCGCACCCCGTAGCGGACCTCGTAGTCCTGGTACGCCTCCAGCGACTGACGCAAAGAGACGATCGCGGCGTTCTCGTCGCGCTCGCTCCACTGGAGCATCCCTGCCATGTATTGAACCGCCGCGTCGCCTGCGAAGCTCCTCCCGGGGTTGTCGTTCGTGTAGCGCCTCAGGAGGGCATTCACCTTGCGAGCCTCGACGAGTGCGTCCTCGGCATCGGAACCTGTCAACGACAATGGGACACTCTACGGGATTAATTAAAGAGCAATTTCCTGTGTGGAGAGGGGTGTGGTGGGAGGATTGATCCAGACGGCCTCCGGGAGCGGTTTGGGTTTGGGAACGCCTCTGACGAAGCGTTCGGGATGGGTGGTCCATGCCGTGTTGAGCACGGTTGTCCTGCGGGCGATAACGTTGTCGGCGCGCCCGAAGTGCACTTGTTCGGGGGTCAGCATCGAGATGCCCCCGTGCCTGTGCTCGGCATTGTACCAACGGAAGAACGATCGACAGAAGGTCTTGGCCTGGCCCTGGTCTCCGAACCGTCCGGGAAACGAGGGATGGTACTTCAAGGTCTTGAACTGAGCCTCGGAGAACGGATTGTCATCCGAGACCTGAGGCCGGCTCAACGAGCGGGTCACGCCGAGGTCAGCGAGAAGTTGAGCGGTGCATTGGCTCGTCATTGGAGCTCCCCGATCCGAGTGCAGGGTCAGGACCCGGGGCTGGACGCCATGCTTCAGGCAGCTCTGCTGGATCAACCGGCCGGCCAGGGCCGAGTTCTCCCGGTCCGCCACCATCCAGCCCACGACGTAGCGGCTGTAGATGTCCAGGATCACGTACAGGTAGTAGTAGCTCCACTTCTTCGGCCCCAGCAGCCGCGTGATGTCCCAGGACCACACCTGGTTCGGCGCCGTGGCCATCAACTCGGGCTTCTTGTACTCGGGATGGGTGCGCTGCGCCCGGCGTTCCTGAACCGGCACCTCGGAGGCCAGAACACGATACATCGTGCGTTCGCTGCACAGGTAGACCTCTTCGTCGAGCAGCGTGGCCACCACCTCGGCGGGTGAGCGGTCCACGAACCGCTCCGAACACAGCGTGTCGAAGACCTCGCCTCGTTCCGTCTCGCTCAATGCCCGGGCGGGCGTCGGGCGGGGCTGCCGTTGCCCGGTCGATGGGCCTCGACGACGGTACAACGTCGATCGGCAGACCTCGAGGGCCGCGCACGCCGGTTTTACACCGACGTGCTTAGCCAGCTCATCGGCCGCCTTCAAGAGTTCGTCCCGTCGTCGAGGCTTATCCCCAGCAGCCCCGCAACTTTTCCCTGCACGTCGATGATCAGGTGTGCCTTCCTGAGCTCATCCTCGAGCCGAGCATTGCGGCGCTCCAGCTTGCGTACCTTCTCATCCAGAGGATTTCGCTCCGGCTTGCGGCCGCGTTTCTTCGACAGGGCCTTCAGCGACCCGCTATGCGCCGCCTTGCGCCACGTCGTCAGGTGCGACGAGTACAGGCCCTCGCGCCGCAGGAGCTGGCCCACCTCGCCGGGCTCGGTGCACCGGTCCGCTTCTTCGACGATCCGCAGCTTGTACGACGGACTGAACCGCCGGCGTAGCGGCCTATCTACTACCTCCGGGTCCGCAGGAGCTGCCGCGCTTCGCTTGGCCCCCCCGGTTCGAGGGGCACTACCATTCTCTTCCATTCTCTCTCGCAGTCCCAACATGTTCGTTTTCTCTGCCTTCGCCCTACTCTAATTCTTTGCGTGCTCTGTGTCTCACGTACGTTGGCAGAGAGGGCGGGGCTCGTCGTGCAGCTTCGCCGCGGCCATCTCGGTCGCCGACAACTCCCCGAACGGATGCTCGCCCGTCAGCATTTCGAAGGAGATCACTCCCAGGCTGTAGATGTCCGAGCGTTCGGTCACCCCGTCGCCGGCGAGCTGCTCGGGAGCGGCATAACGCGGGTGGCTCAGCAGCTCGCCCGTCTCGGTAAGTCGCTCCGGCGTCTCCGCGCCGGTCGCCAACGTCGCGGCGATTCCGAAGTCCGTGAGGGCTATCCGGCCCGTGTCGTCTTCGACGAGCACGTTGTCCGGTCGGACGTCCCGGTGGACGATGCGCTTCGCGTGGGCTCCGGCGAGTCCCTTGGCGAGGCCGAGGACCACACGTCTGACGTCGTCCTCGCCGATTCGGCTGCTCGAGGCCCGCCAGTCGGCCAGGCTCGTACCCTTGATCCACTCCATCACGAGGAACGGCAAATCGTTCGGTAGGACCCCGGTGCGGAAGACCGTGGCGACATTGGGATCCGAGAGCCCTGCAGCCGCCTGGGCTTCACGAACGAACCTCTGCCTGGCCGTCTCGGTCTCGGCGTGAGCGGGTCGCAGCACCTTGATGGCCACCAGCCGGCGGAGGCTCAACTCGCGGGCGAGGTAGATCTCTGCCATCGCCCCTTCGCCGATCTTGCGAACGATGTCGAACTCCCCGGCCAAGGCCGCCTCCAGCAGTCCCCGCATGCCTCGATCGGATCTCACCGCCTCCGGTTCGGTGCCCTCGACTCCCCCGGAAGTCGAGACGCTCGGTGCATCGGACCCCGATTCCGTGCCGAGGCGCTTGGCTCCGAGCACTGCCTCGTCCCCAGCCCGAATCTGCTCGATCAGGCGGCAGGTCTCGTCCAGAGGAGCGACCTCCAGCTCCCGACGGAGTGTTCGCT
The DNA here is from genome assembly GCA_965226925.1 of Longimicrobiales bacterium. Classification (GTDB taxonomy): domain Bacteria; phylum Gemmatimonadota; class Gemmatimonadetes; order Longimicrobiales; family Gaopeijiaceae; genus CBDDCX01. The sequence continues at coordinate 714,616 of CBDDEN010000011.1, forward strand.
CGAACTCGTCGAACTGACTCAGCGCCTCGGAGCGGCGTCCGGCGTCTGCGAGCAGCTTGACGAGGGCGTGCTGCGCCTCGTCGTCGAGGGGATCACAGTCGACCCACGAATAGGCCGTATCGAGCGCTCCCTCGAGGTCCCCTCGCCCGAGACGGTGCGCCAGCTCGGCGCGCTGCGCGTTTCGTCGTATGCGGTCGATCGCAGAACGTCTCCGATCCACCCACTTCTGGAAGTCGCCCGAGTCGACGAGATAGATGCCGTCGAGGAACGGTCCGTGGTAGAGTCTCAGTGCCTCCCCGTACCTCTCCGACTCGACCGCCTCGGCGAAGTGCTCGGCGTCGGATTCCACGTCGCCGGTGCGGAGCACCTCTCCCGCCGACTCGATCCAGTCCTCACCGAGGTCCTTACGCAACTCGTAGAGCGTCTGGCTCAGGGAATGGCGCGCCTTCTCGGGAGAGCTCTCGGGCCAGACCATCCCCATCGCGGCGTCACGCGTGGTCTCACCCTCCAGGGCGACGTATACCAGGAGCGCGCACCGGGTCCCACGGACCGAGTATGACTTCAACTCCTCGGATCCGCGAAGCACCTGGAGTCTGCCCAATGTGTTGAGGCGAACGGTCATGGCAGAGGTCCTTCAAACCTGGTCGGAGCGCTAACCCGCGGGGGAGAGACGGCAGGGTTCCAGACTCCGACAGTGCTTGATCATTGTCCGACCCGGCCCCGAAACGCAAGCATCTCGTATCGGTGAGCGCACCCGAATCATCCATCCCTCAGGGAAGTCTCGTAGCCCATCCTCGGCACCGCCCAAGCCAGAGACGGGGCCCTGACTCGCGTTTTCAAGTCTGTACGTATCAACCTCTTACAGATCCGCCCGCACCCCTGGACGGAGATGCATGACGGCTCCGTGTCTCACGGGAACGCCCCCATCCACGGCTCCCTTCGCCCTGGCAGGGTCCTCGCGACGACCCCTTCTGACGCACGTCTGATCCGGGTCTGACGGCCCCCGCCTAGCCTCCTTCACACACAACGAGTGCCCCCCGGGGCGCGTAACGAAGGAGGTGTGCGATGAGTGTCTCAAGCTCCACCGCAGAGCCAGGGCGGTCGCGGCTCTCCACAACCATGCGCGGATTCTCCGCGCGGGTGGATCAGCGTGCCCACCGGGCGACCGACTGGCTCGGTGGGAATCGTCAACAGCGACTCAGGTCGCCGAGCAAGGAGGATTCCATGGATCGGGAAGCGAAGAAAGCGGACAAGAAGGAGTCGAAGGCCGTGATTTTCCTGGAGGTGACGGGTGTCATCGTCGCCTACATCGCCATCATCGCCTCCCTGGCGTATCCCGTTGTGACGGCCGCCAGCGGGGGGGCGTGATCGCAGATTCATTGGCTCTCCGCCCGGGACCGGGGCGTCGCGCGTCGGTCCCGGGCGGGAGGCCCCGACCAGGGGTCACCATCACACTCGTAGTCCGCTTCAAATCGGCTCCCGCCGGCCCGGTCAGTTCGGCGCCCGGCCCGGGCTAGTCATCAGCGCACCCAGATCGGGTTCGTGAAGATCCAGGGAAGCTCTCCGAGCCTCAGCTCGACGTAGATCTCCAGACGATACGCTCCTAGTCATCAGCGCACCCAGATCGGGTTCGTGAAGATCCAGGGAAGCTCTCCGAGCCTCAGCTCGACGTAGATCTCCAGACGATAGGCTCCGACAGAACGCCGGAGTCCCCCGCCCCTCCGACACGACCGACCCATCATGATAGAGCCTCACGATCGTCGGCGCCGAAATGTCGGGAACGGACGCAGTGATGCGGAGTTGTCCCGCCTTCCAACCGATCTCGCCACCAAACGTCGCCGACTCGTCGCCGCTCACGGCTGTGGCGGAAAAGCCCGAAGCGTCGGCAATGCCGTCCAGAGCACAGAAGCTGCGTCCGAAGCGCAGCGCATCCGTCACGAGGGCCGCATCGTGGGCGGCGTCTCCGTTGGGCTCCGTTTCCAGGAGCACATGCTGGCGGGCAAGGCTGAAGAGATCCCTATAGGCGGGAAACGGAAGCGAAAATTCGGCAGTCACGGGCACTTTCGAGTGCGCGTCCACCGAGCAGACGCCAGCCACTCGGTGGCCCTCCGATAGCAGGCGATCCCAGCGCCCGAGTGACGCGGTAGGGCGATCGACGAGCTCGAGCATGGCCGAGACCGGCTCCGCCGGGAGCAGCAGCAGCGCCTTTGGCCAATCACCCAGGCCGTCGTCTCGTAGCTCCGTGTCCCAGTTCCAGATCTCGAGCGCATCGAATCCTGCGGGATCCCAGTCCCTCCAGGGCTCGCCCGGGCCCTCCGGATGGGCCACGATGCGAAGGCCGGCACCCGCCGGGACCGAGGAGCCGAACGGTAGACCCCGCTCCTCCGCCTCGGCGCGGCGCGCTCGTCTCTCCACCGGATCGTCGCCACCGATGACCAGAATATGTCCGGAAGGCACTCGGGCCTCTTCGCCAAGCACCATCAACCGCCCGTCGATGTAGGTGGATGCGGGCATCGCCCAGACGTTGTGGTCCGTAACGGTTACGAAGTCGAGCCCGGTCACCCGTGCCGCCGCCGCCACCTCTTCGAGGGTCCCACCACCGTCCGAGGCGACGGTGTGAACGTGGATGGCACCGACCCACTCGTGCTCACCACGAGCGGACGGCCCCTCCAGAGGAAGGCGAGTCGCAACGGACACCACGGCGATGGCGATGAACGCCAACAACGCGGTCACCAGCACGATCCTGAGCAACCGGGTCAGCATGACCGGTCAGTGCTTGGAAAGATCACGACCAACCGATACTACCGTCCCCGATTTCGAAGGGGAACATGGCCGTCGCGTGTCGACAGGTCGACCTCGAATGATTCACCATCTACGGACATGGTCGCGAACTGGGTCCCGTCGAAGGTGATCACCACATTCCTCGTGCGCGTCTGGTCGCCATCGCGCCCGTTGATCACGATCACGGTCACGTCGCGCGTAACTGTCCCGGACAACGGGTAGGGGTTGTCCTGACGCGGCACGGCATGAACGACATCGGTCATGACGGTCGAGACGGACATGTCGTAGCTCCGGTCCCCGTGCTCATCGGAGTGATGGCTGCGCGACACGGTGCCGCTTCCGGTACCATTGGCCGTTCGCGTGACCTCGTCGCCTTCGAGACCCGTAATCGTGACGTCCCGGGTACGCGAGAAGCTGCCCGACAGGCCCCCACGGGCCATCTCGCCGCTGATCTCTCTCGTAATGTGGATCGAGGCCGTCGTGACGTCGTCATAGGCCTCCTGTTCGTTCCCGTCGGCGTCGTAGAAGGGGACGACCCGGGAGCGGTCGGGAGGCGCGCCGAGCGCGCCGCCGATGCCACCGACGAAGCCCAACTGTAGTTCCGCCAAGTCGTCGATGAGCGCGTCGGCCGAGACCATTGCCACATCGAAGGTCAGGAGCGACTCGAGCAAGAATTCGGCCTCATCGGGCGCGGCCGCGTCGCTACAGGAGGCCATCACGACGACGCCCGAGGTCACCACTGCATGCAGAAAACGCTGCTTCATGTTTCGAATCTCCTCCTACGGTTCGCGAGCTGAACCAAGCGACTTGTCATCCCATCTCAACGACTTTGACTTCAAAGGGGGTCGATATGTTAAATCCAGGCCCTTATTCTCAATCTATCAGCGGCCCGGGACGTACACGCAGTACTTTCTGCTCGGACCTCGCTCGACTCTGGCCACGCCGTCCTTCCTCGGAGAATCGAAAATGACCTCGTATCGCCTTTCCTTCCTTCCGCTCATCTTGGCGCTCGCAACGGCAGGTCTCGCCACGGCCGGGCTGGCCGGACAGGACCGTCCCCTACGGATCTTCATCTCCGTGGACATGGAGGGCATCGGAGGCATCGGGACCGGCCAGATGACCAACGGCGCCGGGAAGGACTACGCCACGGGGCGCGAGCTGATGACGGAGGAGGTCAACACGGTGGTGGCGGCCATCTTCGAGCGCGGCCCCGCCGAGATCCTCGTCAACGACTCGCACGGCGACATGCAAAACCTACTGCACACGCGCCTCGATCCACGCGTCACGTACATACAGGCAACATCAAGCCGCTCGGCATGGTGCAGGGACTCGACAGTTCGTTCGACGGCGCCATCTTCCTCGGGTACCACGCGCGAGCCGGCACGGACGGCGGGTTCCTGGCGCACACCGGGTCCGGGTCGGTCAAAGGGCTCTGGCTGAACGGTGTCGAAGTCGGCGAAGGCGGGTTGAACGCTCATTACGCGAGGTCGCACGATGTGCCGATCCTGGTCGCCGCGGGTGACGCGACGTTCGCGGAGCAGTTCGGCGCGCTGGTCCGGACCCGGACCGTCACGACCAAAGAGGCCATCGGTTACCAGGTCGCACGCCTGGTCCATCCGGAGGTGGTACGCTCTGCACTTCGGGAGGCGACCCGGGAGGCGCTCGCCGATCTCGCCAACGCCACCCCGCTTCAGGTTCGCGACCCAATCAACATCCGCATACGCTTCGCATCGACGACGCGGGCGGACGTTCTACAGGCTATTCCGGGCATGCGTCGAGTGGACGGGACCAGCGTCGAGTATGATGCGCAGGACATGACGCAGGCCTACCAGTTGATTCGCCTGATGTACAAGTACATCAGCTGGTAGGAGGGGGCCGATCAGTCCCATCCAGCTATGGACGACTTTGCGGGAGCCTGGCCGTCCCAACCAGCTTCAAGAGTTTCGCGGGTGGCCGCCCCACTACGGCCCTCCCCTGAATGACGCCACTCGGACCCGAAGCTTCACGATCCGTCGTTCACGAGCGTCGCCGTCACTATCCGGTCCAACTCCGGAAACTCCTCATCGTAGTATTCGGCTCCGCGGGCCATCGCCATCGCCTGATATACGCCCTGTCCCCGAGGAGGCCCCTCCCCGTAGTCGGAGTAAAGCCCGTCGACCACATCCATGCCCTCGACCACCTCGCCGAAAGGCGAGAACCCGCGCTCGTCGAGGCTGCCGTTGTCTTTGTAGTTGATGAACACCTGGACCGTGCGGCTGTTCGCCCCGCCCCGGGCGAACGATACCCGTCCGCGTGTGTTGGACTGGGTGACGGGGTCGTCGGCCAGGAGCTTGTCTTGCCAGATGGCGTTCACATAGGGCTCGTCGTGAATGCCCCATTGCACCATGAAGTCGCTCAGCACCCTGTGGAACCTCACCCCGTCGTACCACCCCCGCTTCACCAGGTTGTAGAAGCGGTCGGCACCGAGCGGGGCCCACTCGCGGTGGACCTCGATCACGAAGGCGCCGTTGGTCGTCTCAAACAGGGCGCGGAAGGTCCCGGGCGCCGTCTCATTGAACTGACTCGCCCTCAGCAGCGGGTTCTGGAGTCGCGGATCCACCGGCTCCTCGACGGCCTCCCCGCCGCACCCCGAGACCGTAGCGACGGCCAGGAGCATCGCGAGACGCCGTGCCACGCGCGCCACGTACCTCGAGGGCCTCAGACTCCCCCGCGCCCAGCGCCCCACCCCTCGAACCGTCATACCAAACGGCGTGCCGGCCTCACCGACCGCCCATCTCCAGGTCCTGCTCGGTCGTGGCCTTCGGCTTCCCCTCCTTCTCCTCCAGCGTCTTCAACACGTCCCGCCACTCGAACTTGTTTCCGATCCCCCGCACGTAGTAATCCATCCAAGCCATCTCGCTCACGGCCTTCACGAGTCGGTTTCGTGGCTCCGTGATGCCGTGCGTGCGACCCCGATACATGAATAGATCCGTGGGTACGCCCAGCTTCTTCAGCGCCATGTGGAGCTCCAGATCACCTCTCAGTTATATGCGCTCCACAGGCATTTTGCACGCCCGCGGCAGATGAAAAAAAGAGCCCCGCCCGGAAGGGGCGGGGCTCTCGGACCCGAAGCGGGGGGTGCGCTCAGCCTCAGTTGCCCGGACCACCGCTCCCCGGGCGCTTTACCACGATGCGGCGCTTGCGCTTCTTCTTCTTGTGCTGGTCATCGGCGTCGTACACTCTCACGTCGACGGTTACGTCACCGTCGAACTCCGCTTGGAGTTCCAGCTCGAGCTCCGCCATGGCCTTCTCGAGCGCCTCCAGGTTGACGACCTCGTCGCCGAGACTCTCGAGAAGCTCGAGCGATTCCAGCGACTCCAGTGACTTGAGGCCTTCGAGTCCCTCGAGCGCCTCCTGCAGCGCGAAGGCCTTCCCGACCCGTACCTCGGTCCTGATCTCCCGCGCCCTCTCTCGGGCCTCACGGGCATTGCTCCGGGCCTCCCAGGCTTTGCCCCGCGCCTCACGACGGAACTCCATGACCTTGACGCGATCATGACCGTGACCGGGTCGGTGCATGCGCATTCTGGTGACGACGTGAGGAGCGTCGGACTCCACGACCGTGATCCACTCGTCCTGGGGCGCCTCACTCCGACCGTGCGCGTAAAGGCTCGTGAGTCCGTAGCCGGCACCGGCGCCGGCAAGGATGGCCGTCCAGGCCATGATGTCTGACTTTCGCACACCCATCGAAGGCTCCATTCGCTGAGTCCAACCCCATCCCCGGTCGGTCGATACCGCCCCGAGGGCTCCCGTCTATGGATAGGACGCCGAGAGCAATCATATGGCGATTGTATATCTCTTGCACGGCTGTCCCTATCGCAGTATATTGATTGTATGGCATCGTTACTCGGTTTTCGGCTCTTTCGGCTCGCTTTCCTGAGCCACGCGTTTCAACTCCTTCACGACGCGTTTGCTGAACACCTTCTGCATGATCTCGTCTCCCGTGAGTTTGCTCACGTCCTTGGGGAGCCGGTCCTTCTCTCTGCGCTTGGTGGAATCAACCATGTCGAGCACCGCCAATATCAATCTGATGTCGTTGATGGATCGCTTCGGAACCGAAGAGACCTGCCGGGAATACCTCGAAAAGCTGCGCTGGCCGTCTGGTGTCGCCTGCCCGCGTTGCGGTGACATGTCCGTATCCGAGATCACCACTCGGGACCAGTTCGATTGCAACGGATGCCGCTACCGCTTCTCTGTGACCTCGGGGACGATCTTCGACAACACCAAGCTTCCTCTGCGGAAGTGGTTCGTGGCCATGTACCTGATGATCGAGTCTAAGAAGGGGATCAGCGCGAACCAGATGAAGCGCACCCTCGGAGTCTCCTACAAGACCGCTTGGCACCTCTGTCACCGCATCCGTGAGGCCATGACTACCGACCGCTTCGAGGGACCGACGCTGTTCGGGATCATCGAAGTGGACGAGACGTTTGTCGGTGGTCGCCAGCGAGGCAAGGGCAGAGGACCCTACTCGACGACCAACAAGTCCATCGTCGTGGGTGCCGTGCAGCGTGACGGGCGCGTCCGCCTGGAGCGCATCCCGAACACGAAACGGGCCACCTTGGACGACTTCATCAAGCGCACCGTCACCGATGAAGCCCTCGCCATCTACACCGACGAGTTTCCGGCCTACCGTGGCCTCGGGGACCGTATGGGCATCGAGCATGACACCGTGCAGCACAACCTCGACGAATGGGTCGTGGGCGATGTCCACACGAACAGCGTCGAAGGCATGTGGAGCCTGTTCAAGCGTTCCGTCATGGGTGCCTTCCACAAGATCAGCGTGAAGCATATGGACCGTTACCTCGAAGAGCTTGAATGGCGCTTCAACAACAGGGATAACCCGCTCATTTTCCGGGATCTTCTTCTTCGGATTCTTGACGGGAAGGCTCTTCGCTATCGAAGCTTGACGGCATAGCCAGCCGCTTCAATGACTCCTGAATAAGCTCAAAGTCCTTCACGTAGCCCGGACCGCTTGCGTTATACGCTCGGCTCTTCTCCAAGAGCGTATCTTTGGCCTCATCCACTTTGGCACGACTAGCACCCCCCGTCTCCACCTCCGCAACGACATCGACGAAGTGATCGCGGGCTCGCTTCAACTGCTCCGCCGGTGGGTAGACAGAGAGGTCGCCCAACTCAAGCGCCTTCAGGGACTCTTCGTACTCGCCGCCCGATTTCCCGAGGACGGCCCCAAGATCAACCCCCAATTGCTTCGCAGCCCGCTTGATATCGCGTCGCAAGAGGCCGCGCATGTGTCCATGGGAACCCACAGCAATCAGGTCAACGGGGCCGTACTTCTTCTCGACCGCCTCTATCGTTTCCTCGCTCAGGAAGGGCTTCATCTCAGGGTAGTGTTCCCCGTACATGAAGCTCAGTCGCTTCATGAGCAGACCAGCGTCTACGGGGTTCAGTGGTGCCTTCACGGCCCCCCACCAGGCCCTTAGCCGCTCCTCACGGTCTACCAGGCCCATCTCGCGGATGTCGCCCGGAACGGGGATTAAGACAACACCCCGGTTGGGGGCGTCAGGAATAGAATCGGGATCGACTTCAATCCCATGGTCGTTCTTCAGGTGGCGGACCAGTAGACTCTTGTCGAGGTTCTTGAACGGGCATTGCCCGCACTCGTAGTTGGGATACTGATTCCAACGGGAAACCCTGTAGGGTGCCGTCTCGGGATGAACTGTTGTTGACGCCTTCTCAGATGCAAGCGGCGAGGCGAGACTCGGTAGAGGCGGTAGCCGAGTCCGCGCATACCAAGGGGTGCGCCATTCTTCCCACCGCCATCCCGCGTGATATCGGCGATGGTGGCAGGAGAAAAAGAAAGTGCGCTGGACGGCACGTATGTTCTCGCCCGTAACCCGTAGCGTAATGAGGGTTATGCCCCCCTCCCAGATTTTGTGAGGGCCGAGGCGGGCCACCGGATGCGGGAAGTCAGCGCACACCACTTCGATCCCTGGGTCGTCATCAGCGACAATATCGAGTAGATCGCCGCCCGTGTCTTGCCAGTGCAGGCGGATTGTTGGGATATCGGAGCGGCGGTGGACACCACCTGGCCTAATCTCACGAACGGACACAACACGCACGGCACATTTCTTTGCAGCCACCCGACCCTTGTTGTGGATCTTTACGCGAGCCCGGAAACCCTGGCTTGCATCGTAGCGTGGCTTGGGGCGCACGATGGGCCGATATGCACGAAGCGACTCCGCGATTCCCAAAGCGCCGCCCACGAGAAGGGTTGCCCCAAGGATGCCAAAACCAGCTATCACGGCAGCTCCGGCGGCGCACACGGCGCTCCAGAGAGTGATATGCCCGGTCTTGTCTTCCATGCACCGGAAGCTAACTGATGCGCAGTATCCCGTGCAACAGGGTTACAATCACCAATCATATGGTTGCCCCCCCCCCGCCCCGTCGTCTCAGTACCGCTTGAACGTCCCCGTATTCTCCACTACGACGCGGTGACCATCCACGGATGAGGGAATCTTCCCCGCCGATCCGCTCTTTCCGGATACGAAGATCTTCAGGCAGGGCTTTCCGCCCGACAGGCCGATGGCCGTTCCGGACACGCCGGGAAGGTCGATGACCTTCTTCGTGAGCTTCGCGAGGGCGCTCTTCATCTCGTCCGTCAAGTTATGCGCCTGCGCGCCGGCCCGCTAACTCCCATCGACGCTCACGCCGAACCGGTCGAGAACGAGATCGATGGGGTTGGCGATGGTGTGGGTGTTACTGCCCGCAAAGAGCAGTCCCACGGGCCTGCGGTCGTCTCGGCCACTGGCGTTCGTCACAACGAGCGATCCCGAGTCGCCGCCCTGACTGAAGCTGCCGCCGCTGATCAGGATCTGATCCACGAAACGAACGGTCCCGGTGTTGTAGTTGACGTTGATCGTGGCGTTGACGCCCGTCACGGTGCCGGTCGTCAGTCCCGTGGTCCGTCCATACTTCTGTACGCGCTGACTGAGGGCGGCCGCCGCGGTCTTGGAGCGCGGTTCCCCTTATCCGTTGGCGGGCGTGCTGGTACCCAGGTTCTCGGGCGACGTCAGCGCGATCGCGGCATCGATGCGGTTCTCAAGGCAGCTCAGTGCGGCGCAGAACCGGAGGGGCTCGTAGTCGTACAAGGTGCCGATGGAGTTGGTCGGGTCCGTGCCCCCGTCCACTCGGCCGGGCTGGAGGATGTCGTCCCCCTTGTTGGCATCGTTCCGATTGGCGAACACGTGGTTGTTGCTCAACGAGAACGTCTTGCCGCCGTCGCTCACCCGGGCACCGATGGTGCCCGCGGTCACGTCCGGCTGGCCACCGGAGACACCGATCGGGACGGGTCGCGGGAAACGCTGCTTGGGGTCGACGGCACTGTCGGACTCCCTCGCGCTCGGACCGTCACCCAAGGCCCAGAACTCGCCGGTCACCTCGGGAAGCACCGGAATGCCCTCCAGGCTGGCCGGCACCCCGAGCACGCCCAGGCGCGCCGTATAGACCATCACCACCGGAGTCCCGCCGAATCCGATTCCGACGGCGGTTCCGACGACGCCATCGATCGCGAACAGATCGGGGGAATGGAGGTCCTGAGCCGCCATCGCGACCGACAGGTCGTGCGAGCCCGGCGAGGGTCCGAAGATCCAGAGGTCGTCGTGGACCGCCGGGCTGGGCAGGAACAGTTCCGCCAGCAAGGCCATCAGAAAGGTGATCTTCGACCGACGTCCCCACTTCGTCACCGGTTCCTCCCCTCTCTACGCATCGGCCAAGCTCCTTTGTGGGCAAGCTGCATATACCATACGGGACGACCCGGGCGGAAAGTTCCACCTCCTGCCTCGCCCACCACCCTCTCAAACGATGATGGAATCGACTAAATTGTTAGACCACAATCTTGTTCAGTCCGTTGTGAGGCATGAAATGAAACGCTTTGGCTACACTTCGTTGGTGATAACCTGAGGGGACGATGACGGCAGCCGCGTTCTCGTTGGCCGGCCGGGGAGTGGCCCTCTGGGCCGTCAGCACCTTGGCGATCACGAGCTGCGGGGGCTACGGCGCCCCCGCGGCCTCCGCGCCGGCGGGCCCCAGGGGCGGGCCACAAGAGGCCGAACGGTTCGTTCGGGTGGTGGACGGACTCTCGTTCTTGGATGAATCGGGTCGGCCCTACGAATCTCCGCTCCTGGGCGGATTGAACGTGCCCCGGCCCCAGTTCGCCGACCTCGACGGGGACGGAGACCTGGACCTCTTCCTCCAGGAGCGCACCGGTGAGCTCATTCACTTCGAGAACCTCGGATCGGCCGGCGAGCCCCGCTTCGTATGGCGCACCGATCGGTTTCAGGACCTGGAGATCGGCGAGTGGAGTCGCTTCCTCGATTTCGACCGCGATGGCGACCTCGATTTGCTGGCCGAACGGCCGTTCAGCTACGTGCAGTACTTCCGGAACGAGGGCACGACTCGGGGGGCCGCGTTCCTGCCTGTGGGTGACTCGGCACGTGACGTCGATGACGAGCCTCTTTTCGCCGACCGGCAGAACATCCCGAGCCTCAATGACATCGACTGCGACGGGAATTGGGATCTCTTTCTGGGGCGTGTGGACGGCACGGTCACACGCTACGAGACATCGTCCACGTCCGCCGACGGCGCGCCGCTTTTCCGCTTCATCGAAGATCGTTTTCAAGGCATCGAGATCGTCGCCGCGATGGCCGGGAGCCTCCACGGGGCGAACTCGATGGCGTTCGCCGACATGGACGACGATGGAGATCTCGACTTCTTCTGGGGTGACTTCTTCGAAGCCAGCGTCCTGTACCTGGAGAACACGGGATCGTGTAGCGAGCCGATTCTGCTCGGTGAGCCCCTGCCCTTCGAGGTGGAGGACTCCCTTACGACGAGTGGATACAACGTTCCGGCGCTTGCCGACGTGGACGCCGACGGAGACCTGGACCTGTTCGTGGGAGTGCTGGGCGGCGCCTTCAACCCCAACTTGACCACCATCCGCAACTTCCTCTTCTACGAGCAGGTGGACGGTCGATTCAGCCGCCGGAGCGAGCGCTTCATCTACACGATCGACGTGGGGAGTGAGAGCATCCCGACGTTCGCGGATCTGGACGGGGACGGGGACCTGGATCTGTTGTTGTCCAACAAGATCGACCCGGACGACACCAAGACCTCACGCATGTACCGGTTCGAGAACGTAGGATCCGCTCAGGCTCCCGCATTCGAGCAGCGAGAGCGGATCGAGTTCTTCACCATGTACCACTACGCCCCGGCCATGGGCGACCTGGACGACGACGGCGACCTGGACATGCTGATGGGCACGTGGAACAAGGGCGTGTCCTTCTTCGTCAACCAGGGGTCGAGCGAAGAGCCGGCATTCGTCCTGGCAGACACCACGTTCGTGAAGCTCACACGGGGGAGCAACAGCACGCCGGCGCTGACCGACGTGGACGGGGACGGCGACCTTGACCTCTTCATCGGAGAGTCCTCGGGAGAACTCAACTTCTACCGCAACGTCGGGACACGCCAAACGCCGTCCTTCGAACTGGTGAGTGACAACTTCGGAGGAATCGACGCGGGGCGCAGGAGCTTCCCGTCGTTCGGCGACATGGACGGGGACGGCGATGAGGACCTGTTGCTCGGCCGAGAAGCCGGCGGGGTGCTGCTCTATCTCCGTGAGGGAGGGGCCGCGGACCCCGTGTTCGTGCCGGACTCGACGTTCGCCCTCCAACTCCCCAACTACTCCACGCCTTCCGTCGTGGACATCGACGGAGACGGAGATCTCGACGTCTTCTCCGGATCGCTCGGGGGCGGATTGGTCCTCATGGAGAACCGGAGCCGGTAGCACGCCTCCTACAGGGTGAAGCCGACCCCCAGGAAGAGAACCAAGGCACCCGCCGCCGCGATCAGCGCGTACGGCAGCTGAGTCCGCACGTGGTCGATGTGGTCCGTGGCCGAGGCCATGGACGCAACGATCGTGCTGTCCGAGATGGGCGAACAGTGGTCCCCGAAGATCCCGCCGCCCAAAGCCGCCGCGAGCGTGAGACCGAGGTGCAGATCCAGGAGCTCCGCCATGGGAACGACGATGGGGATCATGATGGCGAAAGTTCCCCACGACGTACCCGTCGAGAAGGCCATGATGCAGGCCAGTACGAAGACGATGGCCGGCACGAAGCCCGGGTTGACGTTCGCCTGAGCCACTTGAGCCAACCACACCCCGGTCCCCAGGGCCTGCTGTGTGCCGGCGATGGCAAAGGCGAGGGCTAGGACGATGACCACGGGCGTCAGCCCCTGGATGCCCTTGATGGTGTAGTTCGTCACCTCGCGGAACGTCATGATGCCCTGGATCTGATACATGACGGCGCCGAGTAGGATGCCCATGATGACACCCCAGAGCACGGCGTCGGACCCGCTCCCGTTCAAGATCACTCCATCGCCGGTCAGCCACAGCACGTACGGCACGGTCGCGACCATCGCGATGATGGGGAGCAGCATGTTGATCGCCCGCTTCGGCACCCCCTCCTTCGCGGCCAGCATACTGACGTCGGACGAGACCATGGGCTCGGCTCCGTCCCGCAGGAGTTTGTCCTCTTCACGGACACGCCGCTCGGCCTCGCGCATGGGACCGATGTTCCAATCGGTGACTCCCACGAAGACGACCATGAGGATGGCGAGGATCGCGTAGAAGTTGAGGGTCAGCGCCGAAAGAAGAACCCGGTTGGGCTCGGGAACGGACTGGGCCGCCAGGAGCGTGACGATATACGCCCCCCAGGCGTTGATAGGAATCAAGAGCTGCTTAGGCGCACACGTCGCGTCCAGGATATAGGCCAGCTTCTCACGTGAGATCTTGGCTCGGTCGAAGAGAGGCCGGGACACCGACCCCGCCACGAGAAGCCCGAAGTTGGACTCGAGGAAGAGAACCATGCTGGTCCCGATGCCGAACAGGCGAACGGTGCGCCTACTCCTACCCAGCTTCTTCTCTTCCGCCCACCGGATGAACCCTTCCATCCCGCCCGACGCCTGGGTCAGAGTGATGATGGCACCGATCAGCGCCGAGAAAAGAAGCGTGCGGGCGTTGCCCGGGCTGGTGATCGCATCGAGGAAGACGTTCACGCCCTGCACGAGCCCGACGATGGGATTCCACGAATTCAGAAGGGTCCACCCCAGCCAGACGAACAGCGCAAGCGAGATGTAGACCTCTCGGGTCTTGATGGCCAACGCGATGGCCACGATTGGTGGGAGAATCGAGAGCCATCCGATGGTCTCCATATCGCCTCGGGTTCAGGGTCGCCGGATTACGGGAACGGACCAACCTGCGGGCGCGGCACCGGCAGACACAAGGGCGCTTCGACGCCGCTACTCGTCCTCGACGAGCCGAATCTCGTCCGGCCCGTTGGGTACGACGCACAGAAACTCGAAAGCCTCTGGCCCGAGGGACTCGTACCAGTGCGGCACACCGGCGGGGATGAACACGACGTCGTCGCGCTTCACCTCGAAAGTCTGGTCTCCGATACCGACCCGCGCGTTCCCGCGGAGCACGTACTGCTCGTGCTCGACCGTGTTGGTGTGCTTCGGCATTCCACCACCCGGCTCCATGATGAAGCGGCGCATGGCGAAGTTGGGCCCTTCGTCCGGGCCGATGAGAACCTGGCGAACGGTCCCGGTACCGGCACCCACAGGCTCAACCGGGACGTCACTAGCGTGCTTGTGTCGCATATGGTGCTCCATGGACCCTCCAATCTTCTCGCCACTCGTATATCGCCGCCGACGCGTTCAGAAGGAAGATAATGTACAGAGCACTGAACATATGTGCTCCCGTAAGCGAGAAGAGAACGATCGCCGAAGCATCCACCGGCCCGACCCAGAGGATCCAGCTCTCGATCTTCTTGCGGCTCAGAAGCCACTGGGCGATCACGCTCGCAGCCACGATGGTGGCGTCCCAATAGACAAAGATCGCGCGGTCGTAGACACGGCCAAAGAAGCTCGCCACCAAGTAGGTGCCCACGACGAAGAAGGGTACGTAAACGAGCCATTCCTTCCTGCTGGTCCAACTCACGCGGAACTCCGTGTGTTGCTCCCCCCCGCGCACCCAGTGATACCAGGCCCACCAGTTGATCGGAAGAAAGTAGAACAGGTGCAGCCACGCCTGACCCATGAGCCCCAGGCGGTAGAAGACCAAACCCACCGCGGTCACGCTGACGATCCCGAAAAACCAGGCGACGACGTTCTGCTTGCGGAGCAGCCACACGTTGCAGAGCCCGGTGGAGGTCCCAACCAGCTCGAGCCAGGACGGCCTGGCAGCCAAGCTCGTCGTGAGGGCCGCGAGCACCGCGGTGATCAGCACCGCCCCGAGGAGGACCCGTCCCGCCTCCCGGCGGTTCGCGCTGGTTCCGACGAAGCCGACCGCCGGAAGGCTCATAGACCGATACGGACGAAGGGCCGGCGGGGCAGTCCCCCGCCGGCCCTCCAAACGACTTCAGGACACCCAGAGCGCTCCCAGAGGCCCACGGGTTCCGTCGAGTGCGCTAGTTGCACGACCGAGCCTGCACGGCGGGCCCGTTCTGCCAGTCCTGCACGCTGGAGATGTTCGGCACGCCCCAGTCCAGCCCGTTCCACCCCGCGAAGCCCTCCATCTTGAAGGCCCAGAAGCCCGTCTGGATGTCGGACATGACAATCAGACCATCGGCGTTCCGCACGTCCACGCCCCAGGAGCCGTTCATGACTCCACCGTCTTCGGGCTCGAGATACGTATCGTAGTGCGCGATCGTCTTGGGGTGTGCCGGATCCGATAGCGTGAAGACCTGTAGCCCGTCCACATACGCGGACACGAACACGTAGGGCCAACGCACCTCGTGGTTGTGCGAAAGGTGCTCCCAGTCGGCGGTCCACGCCGAGATGGGCCGATTGACGTTCGCGACCTCACCGTCGAGTCCAGGCTTCAAGTCGAAGATACGCAGCGGAGCATACTGGTACTCGGTCTCCGCAACGACGTAGCGACCGTCGGGAGACGGCGTGAACGTGTGGCCGCGCCGCACGCCGTTGATGCCGGTCAGGCTCACCAAGAGCTCGGGGTTCTCCAGGTCGGTGACGTTGTAAACGTAGTAACCACCCGTGCCGCCACCGTAGAAGCGGTCCTGCTCGCTGTCGGGATGGTAGCCCGTGTAGAAGTCATTATAGCCGGCCGCGCCGGCCCGGCCCGGCTCTTGCCCCTGGGGCACGGGCACCTGAGCGACCAGGGCCTCGTCGACGCGCCCGTCCACGACGTAACCGAGATCGTACACGTTGGCGAACGGACCACCCACGGTCGTGAAGAGGAGCGGACGACCGTTGCTGTGCCGGTAGACGAAGATGTTGTGGAAGCCACCGACTTCGTTGGGGCCCTGGATCCGTCCCACCTCCCTGAACTTCGAGACGTCCGGGAGATCCGTGGCGTCGAAGATGACGGCGCTCAGATCATTGTCCGGACCACCCTGCCGGAACTGCACCGAGTGGACCACGTAGTCGCGCCCCTTGTACTCGAAGATCTTGATGTCCTTGCCCGCGGACCCGATGTGCAGGTCCATGTCCTCGAAGCTCCACCGGAGAATGACCTTGGCGTTGTAAGGAGCAACGTCGTGGGGCCCGTGGCCACTACTGTAAAAAAACCCGCGCCCCCTGCCGAGGCAGGAGGCGCGGGGTAGAACCTAGACTTGGAGTCTAGTTAGCCGGACCGGAACTCTGGTCCGAAGCGTCCCACCAGACTCTTCCGTCCCACGCGTCGTCCCCACCATTGGCGGAGATTGCAGCGAGAACGTTGGTCTCGTTGAACGTCTGCTCATCGCGCGGATACGGATAGCGCGTCGGCACCAACGCGTTGAACGAGTCGATACCCGGAATCAGGTGCGGCACGTTCGTGCGTCGATACTTGTTCAACGCCTCGATGCCCTGATCCCAGAGCTGGAACCAGTACGCCCTGTAGATCAGCGAGCGGTTGCTCTCGCCGCCGATTCCGCCGCCGCCCCACGCCACCATCGGGTGGGCCAAGTAAGCGTCGATCTCGGCCTGCGTGATGCCAGGCACGGCCGGCGTCACGAACGCACCCGCGTCCGCAGCCGTACCGTCGGCGTAGACCATCATCGAAGCGGTGATGCCCGCCTCGTAGAGGCCCTGCGCGCTTCCGCTGATCCAACCCCGCTCTGCCGCCTCCGCCTGCAGAAGCAGCGTCTCCGCATACTCCATGAAGAACGCAGGCGCGTCCGGCCTCAAGTGCCAGGCTCCGACCTGTGATACGTAGTCGAAGTCCCGCTCGCCGTTGGCGTCGAACCCGGTGTCGTCGTTGAGTCCGTTCGGCATGCCGCGATAAACGATCGCGGGCAGTGCGTCGACGGCCGCGTCCGCATGCATCCGCACACGCGGATCGTTGCGAGCGAGCATCTCGTTAATGAAGTACGCACCCGGGCGATAGTCACCCGGACGCTCGACGAACCCGACCCACATGGGGTTCTGGTCCGGCGCTGCCGCCGAGAACCAGAGGGCCGCCGAGTGCGAGGCATTTTCCATGACGCCGGCCGCTACCGCAGCCGCTGCCTCGGTCGCCGCCTTGCCCGGGTTCACCTCGGAGATGCGCATGGCCAACCGCAGCCTGAGCGAGTTGGCGAACCGGCGCCACTTGTCCATGTCGCCTTTGTACATCAGGTCACCGCCGCTGAACCCGGTAGCGCCCGTATTGATCATGTTCGCGGCCTCGGTGAGCTCCGCGAACAGGTCGTCGTAGATCGCGCTCTGCGGATCGTAGGCCGGCCTGATGATGGGTGTCTCAGCACCGCCCTTCACGGCGTCGAAATAAGGCACGTCGCCGTACAGGTCGGTGAGGTTGTGAACAGCATAGGCCCCTCAAAATCTTGGCCACCGCCGTCTGGTTCGCATTACCGAGCTCTGCGGCACCATCAAGCATGTGCTGGGCCAGGACGAACACGCCGTTCGGCGGATCGCCAGTCAGGCTGAAGAAGTCGCCCCAGCAGCAGTCTCCGAAGTCCGTGCCCAGATCGTAACGATCCGTGCTCGCGTACTGGATGCGAGCGAAGTGCTGCACGAACAAGGAGGCCGAAGGCAGGTCGATGTTGCTCTCACCGACCAGCTTGTCGGCCAGTCCCCGGATCAACGACGGGAGTAGGAACTCCGGCGCCAGTGAGGTCGGGGCGTTAGGGTTTTCGTTGATGTCCGTCAGGTTACTCAGTTCGTCACACCCCACCGTGCCGATGGCAACGGCGAGGAGAACCGCGAGCGGTCCTAGTTTCATGCTAACGCATGGTCATTCTCCTTTCCGTTATCTCGTTACGCTGAAGTTGATACCGAACGTACGATCCGTCGGAGCCGACAGGTGCTCGACGCCGCGGCCATGGTTATCGGCACCCGCGTAGCCATCCGACTCGGGATCGATGTTGTCGCAAGCCCGCATGCCACAGATGGTGGCCAGGTTTCGGCCCACCAGCGTGATCCGGCCCGTCGAGAACGGGAGCTTCTCGAGCACGTTCGGGGTCAGGTCGAAGCTCAGCTTGACCTCACGCAGCTTCCCGAACGTCGCGCGCTCAGCATACGCTGCCTCGGCAGAGCGGAGCTGATTCCAGAAGATCTTGCCGTCGACGTAGATGTCGTTCGGCGATCCGTCTTCCTTCACGCCCAGCTCGCCGACACCGACGGGTAGAAGTACGAGTTCTCACCATCAGGCAAGCTCGACGACCAGTCGTTGCGTGCCGTCACGTCCACGAACGCGTAGTTGCGGAACGAGAGCGAGCCCAGCCCGTAGGCGCTGTACACTCGCTTCTCGGTGATCCAGTTGTCGACCGTGGGCGGTACCGCCGAGTTCTGTGGCGTGTACAGCCCGGGCACGATCAGGCGCTCCGTCTCGATCGAGTGACGGTTCGTGTCGTTCGCACGACGGTTCACACCACCGCGCACCGACACGTTGAAGTCGTCGTTGATGTCGCCCCGAGCCGTCAGCACGACGTCGAAGTTCGTCTCCTGACGGAAGATCGTCTGGTCGATGAACGCGCCGAACTTGTAGTCGTGGCTGAACTTCGGGAACACATTCTTGCGGCGGTGCTCGTACCAGTCCGTTCCCACTCGGCCGGAGATCGACAACACGTCGCTGATCTGGTAGTCCATATCTACGTTGCCGATGAAGCGGTCACGCGTGTCCTTGTTGCCCGCCTCGGCCATCACGAAGTAGATGTTGTCCCAGTAGTTGTGGTTCCAGTTGCGCGGCAGTCCGTATCCGGGGTGATCCGGTCCGAACTCACTGCCCTTTTCCAGCCACAGGTCATACGCACGCTTGAGCATCTGCGTCTGGTTCGTGCGCTGCCACCACATGTACTGGTACGTCGCCGAGTTCAGCGTTGAGCCACCATCGTTCAATGGACGGTTCGTACCACCGCTCTTGACGTAGCTGGCGGAACCCTGAACCCGAAGGCTCGGAATCGGCGTCACGCCCGCAGCGATAGACAGCTGCGTGCGGTCGACCTCGTGACCCGGCTGCTGACCGTCTGCGTTCAACTGCGTCGCCGAAAGACGACCGTTCGCCGGGCCGCTGCTCCCCGCTACCGAGAAGTGCTCCGTCAAGTTGACGCCCGTCTCGAACAGGTCACGCGTCGAATAAGCGACCGGCATCCACGTACGCAGCGCGATGCCGTCGGCATCGTTCGGATCGTCCGTCCACTGGTTGTACAGCTGCCCGTTCATCGGCGGGCCCCAGCTCTCGTCGATGTAGTCACCGACGCCACCACCGGCTCCGTCCGCGTACTCGAAGTTCTCCTCGCGGTCGCCGCCGCCGAACACGTTCTGCCAACGCGGCGTGATCGCTGCCGTCGTGAACCCCGCATCAATGCTGGCCGAAATCTCCAACCGGCCGTCGGCCCCCGCGCCCTTCTTCGTCGTGATCAGGATCACGCCGTTCGACGCACGGGATCCGTAAAGCGCCGCAGCGTTCGCACCCTTCAGCACCGAGATCGACTCGATGTCGTCAGGGTTCAGGTCCTGTGCCGCGTTGCCGTAGTCGACGCGCTGAATCGCGTTGCTGTTGGCCTGGAAGTCCGTCGTGTTGTCGATCGGCACGCCGTCCACAACGAACAGCGGCTGGTTGTTGCCGGCGATCGACGCGAGTCCGCGGATCGTGATGTCCGAACGGCCGCCCATGGCGCCCTGGTTCTTGATCAACACGCCCGAAACCTTACCGGACAGCGCGGTCACCAGGTTCGTCTACGCGCCCGAATTGGCGATGTCGTCGCCCTGAATGTCCTGCACCGCGTAGCCCAACGCGCGCTCGTCACGGCTGATGCCCAGAGCCGTCACCACCAGGCCCTCCAGCTCCACCGCCGTCTCGATGAGCGTGAAGTTCTCCGTGACCGTCGTACCGGTAACGTCGACACGACGCTGCTGAGCCTCGTAACCGATCAACTCCGCACGCATGATCTGCGCGCCGTTCGGTACGTTCTGAATCACGAAACGCCCGTCCGAGTTCGTCAACGTTCCCATCTGTAGATTGGGAATCAAGACCTGAACCCCGGCGAGCGGTTGTCCCGTACCGGAGACTACCGTCCCCGCTACGTTCGTCTGGGCCGCTGCCGTGAAGCCCAACGGGCCCAACAGCAGTGCGACCAAGACACAAGAGTACGTCTTCCGTAGCAATCGGTCCATCGTACTTACCCCCATCAAAAGGTAATCGGCGAGAAGCTTGTCGGTACTGCTTCGGACCCGGACGCGCCGAGCGTCCGGGTCCGATCCTTCGGTGTCAGACTAACGGATGACCGCGAATGAGAGTCCGGCGCTGACCAGCGTGTCGTACTGATTGCCCTCGCCAGAACCGGTGCGAGCGTAGATCCACTCCACCACGTCAGCGAAGAAGGACACCGGCGAGTCACCGAGCGGCAAGGAGACCCCACCACCAAGCTGGGCCCCAAACTCCGCGAAGTCATACTGGTAGGACGGCGCGTCGCGCTTCAGATCGATGAAACCACCACCGAGCTTGAGGTACGGAACCGCTCCGCCCATCGGGAATCGAATGAGGACACTCGCACCGAAGTACTTACGGTTGAGGTCGACATCCTCGGAGACGGCACCCGGGTTGGCAGGCACCGTGACGCCCAGTCCGTCGCCGAGAGCCCGGGCCGAGCAGCACTCCTCACGCCCGGTCTTGGGTGCGGAGTGGAAGTCACCACGTACGGCCACGTTCTCGTATATCACGTAAGTGAATCCGCCGCCGATGGCCGTAGCGGACCCGAACGTGGTCTCCCGGAAGACGTCGAACCCTACCGGGTCGGTCGAAAGTCCCCCCTGTACGTGCAGCGACAGCTCCCCGACCACATCCGTGGACTGCGACGATGCCGGCATGACCAGCATAAAGCCGAGCAGGGCCGTGAAGAAAAGCGAACGAAGTCGCATCATGGACATCGCCCTCGCGTTCAATGGCTGACCACGGGTCGGCCGTAGGACGCGCCGACCCTCGATGCAGCCTTCGGTGAAAACAATCGAACGGGTAATTAGAACGGCGTCGTCAAATCTGTCAAGTGAAGCATTTCGCGGTTTTCGTCGCTAGAATAGGCGACAGAGAGCCTGCGGAGTCGGCCGCCGGCCCCCCATCGACCCAGCATACCTTAGGTACGGGAGCGCACCCGATTAATTACGGGAACGCCTGCTGGCTCGAGATGTTCGGCTGGCCCCAATCCAGGCCGTTCCAGCCGTTGAAGCCCTGCATTTTGAACGCCCAGAATCCGGTCGCCATGTCCGAAATCACGATCAAGCCGTCCGCGTTGCGAACGTCCACGCCCCATGCTCCGTTCATGATCGAGCTCTCACTGTGCTCGAGGAACGTGTCGTAGTGAGCGATCGTCTTGGGATGCTTGGGATCCTGCAGGCTGAAGACCTGTAATCCGTCCCAATACCCGGACACGAAGACGAACGGCCAGCGCACCTCGTGGTTGTGAACCAGGTGCTCCCAGTTCGCGGTCCAGGCCGAGATGGGCCTGTTGATGTTCGCAACCTCTCCGTCCAGCCCGGGCTTCAGATCGAAGATCCGGAGCGGTGCATACTGGTATTCCGTCTCGGCCACCACGTAGCGCCCATCCGCCGACGGCGTGAACGTGTGCCCGCCGGTGACCCCGTTGATGCCCGTGAGGCTCACCAGAAGCTCGGGATTCTCCAAATCCGTCACGTTGTACACGTAGTAGCCGCCGGTACCCCGTCCGTAGAAGCGGTCCTGCTCGGTGTCCGCGTGGTATCCCGTATAGAAGTCGTGGTAACTCCTGGCGTCAGGCCCCGGGACCGGTACGCGGGCGACCAACGCCTCGTCGCCACGGCCCTCCACCACGTACCCCAAGTCGTACACATGGGAGAATGGCGTGCTGGTCGTGGTGAAGAGGAGCACGCGGCCATTGCTGTGCTTGTAGACGAAGATGTTGTGGAACCCGCCCAACTCCTGCGGCCCCTGAATGCGAGCTGCCTCGCGGAACGTCGACGGATCGGGCAGCCCCGTCACGTCGAAGATCACGGCGCCCAGGTCGTAGTCTGGCCCGCCCTGTGAGAACTGAGTGGAAAGGACCACGTAATAACGGTCGTTCCACTTGAACTCTTTCAGGTCCTTCCCGCCCGCGCCCATGTGGAGCTCGGAGTCCTCGATTCTCCACTGAACGATGACCTTGGGGTTGTATGGGTCATGGATGTCGATGACGTCGATGCCCCGGTCCATCCCCGAGATATCCCCGAACACCTCGCGGCCGAGGAACACGTAGGGGCGATCCATGTCCTGTGAGATCTCGATGTCGGACACGCTTCCCTCGGCCCCGATGGGCAGGTGCGCCACCACCGTGATGTTGTCGCTCCCGAGCTTCTCGGCGTTCTGCTGCGCGCCGAGAGTGGAACCGACCGCGACAAGGGCCAGCCCCCGTCAGGGTCGCAGCCCGCACCCCACCAGTCTGTTCGTTTTCATCTTCACACCTCGTTGAATCGGCTGTCCCCGACCTGGGGATCTAGTAGCGCGCACGTGCCTGATATTCCGGTCCGTTTTCCCAGTCCTGAACGCTCGAAATGTTGGGCTGCCCCCAGTCCAGGCCATTCCAACCCTTGAACCCGTCCATGCGAAAGGCCCAGAAGCCGGTTGCCATGTCGGACACGACGATCAGACCATCGGCGTTGCGCACGTCCGTGCCCCACGCGCCGTTCATGACACCGCCATCTTCGCCCTCCAGGGTCGCGGCAACGGTCACTGCAGCCTTCGTCCTCATCATGTACCTCGTTGGATTCTGCTCGTCGGGGAGCGCTCTGGTCGGTAGTGTCCCACGATTGGACGCACCCGTTGGTCGCGCGGATGGCGCAAGACGGACGTGGGAACGCATGTTACGACCTTAACGGTCAAGAAAACAACCGATCGAACCCGGAGTCCCGACCGACCCGATGTATGAACGCCTCGTCTGTCTCACCGAAGAGACCACGGAAGCCCTCTATCTCATGGAAGAGGACTGGCGCATCGTCGGCATCTCGGGTTTCACGGTCCGACCTGCCCGTGCCAGACGGGAAAAGCCGAAGGTCTCCGCCTTCACGAGCGCGAAGATCGACCAGATCCTCGATCTGGAACCCGATCTCGTCCTCGGCTTCTCGGACATCCAGGCCGACATCGCCGCAGAGCTGATCCGCCGCGGGGTCGAGGTTCACGTCTTCAATCACCGAAGCGTCGATGGCATCCTGCGTATGATCCGCACCTTGGGAGCGATGGTCGGGTGTGAGCGAAAGGGCATCGCACTCGCGACCAAGCTGGACGAAGGCCTGGCCTCGGTCCGAGAAGAGGCGGCCGCGCTTCCGGCTCGCCCGCGCGTGTACTTCGAGGAGTGGTACGACCCCCTCATCTCGGGCATCCGATGGGTGTCGGAGCTGATCCAGCTCGCCGGCGGGGAGGACTGTTTCCCGGAACTGGCGACGTCGTCCCTCGCCAAGGGCCGCATCATCGCGGATACGCAGGAGGTCGTGCGCCGCTCCCCCGACATCATCATCGGCTCTTGGTGCGGACGGAAGTTCCGGAAGGACAGGTTGGTGGCTCGCCCCGGATGGTCCGAGATTCCCGCCGTGCGCCACGACGACGTGTACGAGATCAAGTCCTCCGTCATCCTGCAGCCGGGGCCGGCGGCCCTCACCGACGGTGTCGCGCAGATTCAGGAGCTCATCCAAGGCTGGGCCCAGCGACGGGAAGGGGGCGTGTCATCGGCGGCATTGAGCTGACCGAGTGGGTCCAGCTCGGGCTGGTCACTTTGCTGGCTTCAGCCGTTCAGGGTGCCATTGGCTTTGCGTTCACCCTGCTTGCCGTGTCGTTCTTCCTTCTCATCCTGCAGTCGGCCGAGGCGGTCCAGGTCATGCTGGTCCTCAACCTAGCGATCTGCGGCTCGCTGTGCCGACGCCTTTGGAGGGACGTGCCTCTCGGACTCTGGCGCCTGCTCCTGGCGGGAGCGGTGGTCGGGGTTCCTCTGGGGGTCGCAGCCTTCGCATACGCGAGCCTGCCGGGCCTCACACTTGCGATCGCCACCGCGGTCCTGTTTTCCACAGCGTTGTTGGCTCTGCAAGAGGCGCCGGACGACGGGAGCGGCCCGTGGGCCGCGGACAGCTCCCTACCCGCGAAGACATCGTTGTCGTTTCGGCCCCCGTCGGCGCTCGCGGCAGCGCTCGCCGCCGGCGCCATGACCTCCGCCCTCGGCATGCCCGGCCCGGTGTTAGTTCTCTATCTGACCGCCATCGGTGCGGACAAGGCGACCCTTCGGGCCGTGGCTCTCACCCTGTTCACGGCGCTCTATATAGGAGCGATACTCGTGCAGTCGGTAACCATCGGGATTCCCGGACGAGTTTGGATCATGGCCGCTACGTTGCTCCCCCTCGCCTGGGCCGGTGCCGCCGTGGGTCACCGCGGGGCCGGTCACATCAACGAGGTATGGTTCCGTCGCATCGTCCTGCTTCTCTTGGCGGCCATGGGCTCCTACATGCTGATCACCACACTCATGGGCTGAAGACCATGCTCCCACTATCCGACTTTCCACGAGTCGAGTTGGCCCACCGCCCGACTCCCCTCGAAGCCATGCCCAACCTGTCCGAGCTCCTGGGCGGGCCCGATCTGTTCGTCAAGCGGGACGACTGTACGGGGCTCGCGCTGGGAGGCAACAAGGCACGACAGCTCAAGTTCTACTTCGGTGACGCCGTCGCACGCGGGGCTTCGACCGTTCTCGTGACGGGGGCGGTGCAGTCCAACTTCGTCAGAACCGTGGCGGCGGCCGCCGCCAAGTTGGGGCTCGGCTGCCACATCCAACTCGAAGATCGCGTACCGGGAATGGGCGAGGTCTACCACGGATCGGGCAACGTTCTGTTGGATCGGCTGCTGGGCGCCCACGTGCACACCTACGCCGAGGGTGAGGACGAGGCGGGGGCCGACGACGCGCTGACGGAGATCGCGGAAGGGCTGAGGGCGGCGGGCGAACGTCCCTACGTCATCCATATGTCCGAGGAGCACAAGCCCCTCGGCGCCCTGGGGTACGTGGACGCCGCCGTAGAGATCATCGAGCAGACCGATCGGATGAAGGTCCCGCTGAAGACCATCGTGCTCGCCAGCGGAAGCGCGGCCACCCATGCGGGCCTGCTCGTGGGACTCAGGGCCCATGGCCGCCCCCACGTCGCGGTTCACGGCATCTGCGTGCGCCGTGGACGGGACGCCCAGATGGGGCGGGTCACCCGGCTCGTGCGGAAGACGGAGATCCTCCTGGACTGTGTGGGCGCGGTGGAGGACGACGACGTCCTGGCAACCGACGACTTCCTCGGCGCGGCCTACGGACGCCTTACCGCGACGGGCAACGAGGCCATGCTCCTCGCGGCTCGGACGGAAGCGTTGCTGGTGGATCCCGTCTACACTGGAAAGGCCTTCGCCGGATTCCTGAGCTTGGTGCGGGAAAGCACGACGGGCTCCGACCCGATCATATTCCTTCATACCGGGGGCACCCCAGTTCTCTTCGCCTACGGCCCCGAGGTCGTCACCGCCACCAAATGAACACCTGGTCCACCGTCTTCAAGTTCATCGCCGCCTCGGCGGCGGCCTCGGGCGTCACCGAAGTGGTACGCAGGGGCCGCAGGAACCGCGTTTCGCCCTTTGCCAGCCTCATTTCGACCTTCGGCCTGATTATCATGGCCCTGGCTTTCTTGTTCGTGTCGTGGACCGAGACACTCTACATGCTGGTGAGTGGGGCCGGCGTGTATGCCATAGGCTTCTTCCTCGAGCGTATCGCCCGGCTGGACGGGCGCGACGAGGAGATCGACCTGGAATGAGCCGCCCCCATCGATGAAGAAGCCGCGCTTTCCCCATCCGCTCACGCTGCTCACCGGCTGCATCCTGATCGCCGCGGCGCTGAGCTACGTGCTTCCCGCCGGTCAGTACGAGCGTCGGGACGATCCCGTCACCGGGCGAAGCGTGGTCGTTGCCGGGACCTTTCACGAGGTGGAGCCGGCGCCTGTCGGGTTATTCCAGGCCGTCGTGGCGATTCCGAAGGGGATGGCGGACGCCGCCGACGTGGTCTTTCTCGTGTTTCTGATCGGTGGAGCGTTCACCGTCGTCGACGAGACGGGGGCGCTTCGCAGCGCCGTGGGCTGGCTGATCAAGCGACTTCAGAACCGCGAGGTCCTGGTGATTCCGGTCGTGAGCCTGGCTTTCGCCACAGGCGGCGTGTTGGAGAACATGCAGGAAGAGATCATCCCTCTGGTCCCGGTGCTACTCATCCTGACCAAGCGCCTGGGCTTCGCGCCTCTCACCGCCGTGTCGATGAGTGCGGGCGCCGCCTTCGTGGGGTCGGCCTTCAGCCCCATCAACCCGTTCCAGGTGGGGATCGCTCAGAAGCTGGCCGAGTTGCCGCTGCTCTCCGCGGGCCTCTTCCGCATCGTGTTTCTCGCCGTGGCCTTGAGCATCTGGATCTTCGCCACCATGCGCTACGCCCAGCGTACTCGCACGGCGCCCGAGGTGCCCGAGCGCCCCGATGGGGGGGATGACCCCATGGGTCCCCACCACCTGTCCATTCTGGCCATGGTGGCGGTGACCTTCGCCGTTCTCGTCTGGGGCATCCTGGGCCGGGGTTGGGGGTTCGACGAGATGTCGGCGCTCTTCTTCATCATGGGCATTGCGGCGGGCCTGGTGGGCGGACTGCACGTGATGGGTACCGCCGAAGCATATGTGAAGGGCTTCCGCTCCATGGCGTACGCCGCCCTGCTCATCGGCTTCGCCAGGGCCATCTTCGTGGTGCTCGACCAGGGCCGCATCGTGGATACGATCGTCCACGGCATGTTCACCCCGGTGGCAAACCTGCCGGTTGCGCTCTCCGCTCTCGGAATGATGGTGTCACACGTCTTCGTGCACGTGCCCGTACCGAGCGTGAGTGGGCAGGCAGTGTTGACTATGCCGGTGCTTGTCCCGTTGTCCGACCTGCTCGGCCTCTCGCGTCAGGTCACCGTGCTCGCCTATCAGTACGGGGCCGGACTCTGCGACTTGATCACGCCCACCAACGGCGCTCTCATGGCGATCCTCGCCGCCGGTGGAGTCGAGTATCAGGAGTGGCTGAAGTTCACGGTGAAGTGGTACCTGGCTCTCATGGTGCTCGGTGCCGCAGTAGTAGTCCTGGCGATCGCCATCGGTCTTCAGTGAGACCGCGATTGGACCTCGGTGAATCCCTGATGCGTCACTGAACCAGCCCGGCGTCCCACGCCTCGAAGAGGGCCTCCAACTCCGACCCCAGACGCTTCTGTTCGGCAAGCAGCTCCTCCATGACGTCGCTGCGTGTACGAAGGATCATGAACCGGCGCACGTCGTTGAATCCCCAACGCCACCGCTCTCGAATCCAGAGGCCCGCGATCCCCAGAGGCGGCAGCAGCGCGAGCAGGCCCACTCCCGAGACCCAGCCCCAGGCCCAGGCACCGGCGCAGGCAACGACCCCCACCCACAGAGTGTACGTAGCGATTCCGAATAGGAGCTTGTATGTGGACACCCGGTCGAGGGCGGGCCGGGCTCTCTCCGTCAAAAGGCGTGTGAGCCAGAACGGGACCAGAAACGTGACGTGCCCCACCAGGGCCACGGCGACCAGCGGGATACCCACTAGGTAAAGGCGTCGCGCCGACCAACGCACGCTCGACGGGAGTCCGACATCTGCCTGCAGGTCTGCCGGCTGAAAGCCGAAAAGGGCCAGGCGACGGTAGTGTCGGGACAGGTCGAGCTGCACCGCCTTCCAGCGCGTGTCCGAACCCCGTCGCACGGCGGCCAGGATGCGTGCCGTGATCTCGTAGCGCCTGAGCTGATCCGCCGGCCCCTCGGCCCGCTCCACCTCGAGACTCCATATCGCCTCGGCGGTCTCCACGAGCGGACGGTCCTCCCACCTCTCCAGGTTGAGCGTGACGCTCCTCAGTCCTCGATCGATCCGCGCCGTGAGTTCGCGCACGGCGTCGCGGTCGTTGCCCCCACGCTCGGCGAGATCGTCCCAGGAGACGGGCTCCCCGAGAACCACCCTCATCTCCGAACGAAAGCGCTCTTTCCGCGCAGGCACGATCCCGACCGGGACGATCGGGAACGTCTCCTTCGTCTTCTCGTAGGCACCCAATGCCATGCGGGCGGTGCCGGTCCGCAGCTCCGCCAGGGACGGCTCCGAATGGCTGACCCCTTCCGGGAAGATCCCGATGGCCGCACCGTCGGCCAGCTCCCTGATGACGGCCTCGAAGACGTCCCGGTTCTGACCCATCGCGGAGGGATCGTCTTGTTTTCGGTAGACGGGAATGGCGCCGGCCGCCTTCACCATCCAGCCCACGTTCGCATCCGCGAAGAGGGGTGCCTTGGCCAGGAATCGGACCCGCCGACCCGTCACCCCGGCCACGATGACGGGATCCACCAGGGAGTTGGGATGGTTGGCCACAAGCAGGACCGGGCCACCGGGTGGGACCCCGGGGCCATCAACCGACAGTCGGTAGAAGAGTCGGCTGACCAGCCAGCACAGCGCGGAGAGTACAGGGAGGAGCCACATGGAATCGGCCTACGTCGCGGTGTCGGGCTCCGCCGGCCAAAGCCAGGCCGCGCCCCGCACACCGCTCGAGTCTCCATGGCTGTTGTGCACCACCGGCGTCGAGCAGGTGTCGGTGAATACGTAGGGCGACAGCGCATGCCGCAGATCTTCCGGAAGATCGGGGACGTTGGACATGCCCCCTCCCAACACGACGACGTCCGGATCCAAGACGTTGACGACCGTCGCCAACCCGCGAGCCAGCCGATCCACGTACCGGTCATACGACGCACTCGCACCCGTCTCCCCCTCGGCAGCCCGTGCCACGATTTCTCGGGTGGACAGGGCCTCTCCGGTGTTGGCCTCATGGTCACGGGCAAACCCCGGCCCGGATACGAACGTCTCGAGACAGCCTCGCTTACCGCACGGGCACACGGGCCCCGGTCGCTCCGCGTCCCCTGGCCACGGCAGCGGGTTGTGGCCCCACTCGCCCCCGATGCGTTGCGGCCCCTCCAGCACGCGCTTGCGGATCACGATACCGCCACCCACTCCGGTGCCGACGATGATGCCGAAGACGACGTCGGCGTCGGCCCCGGCCCCATCGGTGGCCTCCGAGAGCGCGAAACAGTTCGCGTCGTTCGCGACTCGCACGGTTCGTCCCAGTAGCCGTCCCAGATCCCGGTCGAAAGGCCGACCGTTGAGCCAGGTCGAATTCGAGTTCTTTACTAGCCCCGTCGTCGGAGAAATGGCCCCCGGGATCCCTATCCCCACGCTCGCCCGCTCCGCGGCGGCGGTCTTTGCCGCGGCGTCGGATTCCAGCGAGGACACGAGGCCGCGGAGAAGCCCTAGGGTCTGGTCATAACTCCCGGGCGTCGCGACACGACGCCGCGCCAATTCGACACCCGTCCGATCGAGGATCACGGCCTCGATCTTGGTGCCGCCCAGGTCGACTCCGATTCGCAGCGTTGGGGTGGACATGGCGATATAGTATCGCCTGACCTCGCACTCGGCCCGCCCACCCACGAAAGCCACGCCGGAGTACTCCATGAAACTCCCCGACCTCGCCGTCCAACTCGTCATCGCGATCGTCGCCGTCACCCCGTTTGCGACGGGCGCTCAGGAGCTCCCGCTAAAAGTCGTCGTCCAGCCCGACGGTGACCGGCCTTCGCCCGCTCCCCTCTCGCCGGCCATCAAGGTGGGAAACACCCTGTACCAGTCGGGGGCCACCGGGGGCGACCCAACCACCGGACGCCTGGTGGCGGGGGGATTCGAGGCCGAGTTCCACCAGATCATGAGGAATTACCAACAGGTCCTGGAAGCGGCCCAAATGGAGCTGTCCGACGTTGTCCAGGTCGTCGTCTACCTGGCCGACATGGCGGACTACGGTCGTCTGAACGAACTCTACCGTCAGTATTTCGTGACGGAGCCGTTGCCCGTTCGGGCCGCGGTGGCGGTGAAAGAGCTGGCCCGAAACGCCCGCATCGAACTCATGCTGACCGCCGTGGACACCCGCTGACCCACACCGGTCAGCCGTCTTCTGCCTCTCCCGACGGCGGAGCGCCCGGCTGCACGTGCGCGTCCTCCTCGGCTGGGCCGTCGGCCGCGGCCGGGCCCGGCCCGGGAGGCGGCAAGGGCTCGGGCGCCGAGCTTCCGAGGAGTGCGCCGCCCAGGAGTTGCTCGGTGAAGTCCAGACAGGTATCCACCGAGTGCAGCCGTGTCGACAGGTCCGCCACTTCGGCCCTGAGAACATCCAACTCCCGCGGATTCGACGCGCCCATCCTCATGGGAGTCGCAAGGGAGATCTTCTTCAGCACCCACTGCCCCAAGAGTGTTCCGGAAGCCCCCATGGCCCCGCCGCTCACGAAAATGGCGAGGATCCCGACGATGATCTCCGGCTCCATACCCTCTTCGCCTCGGCTGTGAGTCAGGCGGGCCCGTCGGCCTCGACGAGAGGGCCGACGTGGATGTGTTGCTGACCCGACGTTGATTTTACCACCTGGGTTTCGATCAGCACTCCACGACCGTCCCGGCCTACCCCGCCAACGTGGCCACCATCACGGCCTTGATCGTGTGCATCCGGTTCTCGGCCTGGTCGAAGACGATCGAGTGCTCCCCCTCGAAGACTTCGTCGGTCACCTCCATGCCGTCCAGACCGAACTTCTGGAAGATGTCCTCGCCCACGGCGGTCTGCCGGTCATGGAAGGCCGGAAGGCAGTGCAAGAACTTCGCGGGTGGCGCGCCCGTCATCGCCAGGACCCGGGCGTTCACCTGGTAGGGGCGGAGAAGCTCGATCCGCTCAGCCCACATGGAGGCGGGCTCGCCCATGGAGACCCACACGTCGGTGTAGAGGAAGTCTGCGCCGCCGACCGCCTCCTCCACGCTCTCGGTTATCGTGACGCTGCCCCCACTCTCGGACGCGAACCCCTCGCAGCGCTTTACCAGCCCGGCCTCCGGCCAGCATACCTCGGGTGCCGCCAGTCGGACGTCCATTCCCATCTTGGCGCCGCCCACCATGAGCGAATTGCCCATGTTGTTTCGGGCGTCTCCCAGGTAGCAGTACGAGATCTCCGACAGGGGCTTGTCGGAGTGCTCTTCCATGGTCATGAAGTCCGCCAGAATCTGGGTCGGATGGAACTCGTCCGTCAGGCCGTTCCATACCGGCACGCCCGCGAAGGCGCCGAGTTCCTCGACGATGTGCTGCCCGAAGCCGCGGTACTCGATGCCGTCATACATGCGCCCGAGCACTCTGGCGGTGTCCTTCATCGAGTCCTTGTTGCCGATCTGCGAGCCGCTCGGCCCCAGATAGGTCACATCAGCCCCTTGATCGTAGGCCGCAACCTCGAACGCACATCGCGTGCGCGTAGACGACTTCTCGAAGATGAGGGCGACGTTCTTGCCGCAGAGGCGCTGCTCTTCAGTGCCGTCGAGCTTCGCTCGCTTCAGATCGGCGGCCAGGTCGAGAAGGTGCCGGATCTCCGCGGGAGTGAAGTCCTCGAGTTTCAGGAAGTTCCGGCCCCTGAGGTCCAGCGTCATGCACGTTCTCCGATTTAAGTGGATGCCGATCCCGTCAGGGAGTGCGGCGCACGGCCGCCTAATGATCGGGCCTCGAGCCCCGATGAAGAAGTACGACGGGCTTAGACCGCGTCCCTCAGGAGCGGACACGTCATACAATGCCCACCCCCACGGCCTCGCCCGAGTTCGGACCCGTCCACCATGATGACCTCGATGCCGGCCTTCCGCAGCCTGGTGTTCGTATACTCGTTTCTCGAGTAGGCCACGACGACCCCCGGCTCGATGGCGAGAAGGTTGTTCCCGTCGTCCCACTGCTCGCGCTCCGATTGAGACTCGTCACCCCCGGTGCCGATGACCCGCAACTCCGCAAGGCCCAGTGCATCCCGTACCGCTTCGAGAAAGCTCGTTTCCTGCCGAATGCAGAGATGAGCGCTCCCTTGTTCCGAGGGACGTAGACTGTACGCCTTGATGGCGTCCACCACCTTCGGGTAGACCGTAACGGCGTCCACGTCCACCATGGTGAAGACCGTGTCGAGATGCATGTGGGCCCGGCCTCGGCCCAACTCACACGCGATCACGCGCTCCGCCACGCCTGCATCGAACAGGGTCTTGGCGAGTCTTTCGACCATCCGTGCGGTCGTCCGTTCACTCAAGCCCATGAGGACCGTCTTGTTCCCGATCGGCATGACATCGCCGCCCTCGAATGACGCCCGGCCGAAGTCCTCTCCACCGCCGTCACTGTCGGCCCGGGGGTACCAGACCTCGAAGTCCGCTCCTACGAACAGCGGGTGGCCCATGTAGATCAGGCTCACGTTCACGGTCTCCAAGCGGCGAGCCCGGTAGTACATCGGGTTCAGGGTCACGCCATTGTAGATCCATGACGACGAGTCCCGGGTGAACAACGAATTGGGGAGCGGAGGCAGGATGAACCCGCCATGGTGACCGGCAAGCGCGGTGAGTGAGCGGCCCAGATCCAGCCCCTGCACCTCCCGCTGGGCAAGCCCACCGATGAGGTGCGTCGCGAGCTGGTCCGGATCCATCTCCAGGAGATACGCCCTCACCTCGTCGACGAGGGATACGCCAACCGTCATCTCGGTCACCACCCGCTCCACGGCGGCCCTGCGTGCCTGGTCGTTGAGCGTCAACGTCTCCGAGAGGAGGTCCCGCAGCAGGTAGACCTCGACCCCGCGGTCCCGAAGATGATCGACGAACACATCATGCTGTTCCCTGGCCTTGCGGACCCAGAGCACGTCGTCGAACAGGAACTCGCGGGCGTTCGACGGGGTGAGCCTCTCGAGGCTCAGGTCGGGACGGTGGACCAACACCTTGCGGAGCCTGCCGACCTCCGAAGCTACGCCGAATACGGCCGCCCCTGACCCTCGGCCCTCCGGCGGTGACACATCGAGTCCATCGAGTCCCGACCGTTCCCGCGGAGGCGGCGTCGACTCGTCTCGTCTGCCAGCGGCCACGGTAGGTATGCTCCAGGATCATGGGTGGGCGTCTTCGAATCCCTCGGAAGAGCGTCTCTTCAACCCAACGAAAACGGGAATCCCGACGAGGAGCAATAGGCTGCCCCAGTAGACCGCGGCGGGGCCGGTGTCCGGCGGATTCGGGGGAACCCTAGCCGGTCGCGGTGTTGGACTGCGGCGCACCCAACCGCGCGACTTCCTGCCTTACCGCCTCCACCAGGTCACCGAAGTGCGCCGGCTTCTGAAGGCAGCGGCGCACGCCGAGAGCGAGCGCCCTTCGGGCGTGTTCCGGATTGGTCGAGGCCGTGAACATGATGACCGGGATCTCGCGAAGCTGCTCTTGGTCCCGCATCCACTCGAGAATGTCCAGACCTGTCATGTCGGGGAGCCATAGGTCGAGCACCATGATGGTCGGCAGGGGACAATACTCCTCGTCGTCCTCGTACGAGGGCCACTCACCGCGAAGGTAGCGTTTCGCTCCTTCACCCCTGACGGCCACGTGCACACAGGCTTGCCTGTACCCGCGCGCGAAGACCGCCTTGATCAGGGTGGCGTGGTCCTCGTTGTCTTCGACCACGAGAATGGTCGTCTGGCCCATGGCGATCTCCCAAAGAGAGCGTTTGATCCTGGGGGATCAGCGCATCTTCAACATTAGCCCCCGCTTAACGACCAAGACAAGACATTCCTTCCGGGAATGGAGGCCGTCGACTTGAACCAATGCCCGGACGGGGTAGATCCCGCCGACGGCTCATCCCGGCTACCGATCGCCTACGGTCGAACGATGCCGTCGGCCGAAAGCCCCAGGAGGAGGGCCCGCGCCCACTCGAGCTCGTCCATGTTCACAGTGTGTCCCATTCCCGGATAGATGCGCTCCTCGACGCGGCCACCCAAGGCCTCCATGACCGCAGCGGACTCGTCGACCCGGGCTCGAGGGATGTGGGCATCTACATCGCTGCATCCCAGGAACACCGGCGTGCCATCGAGCGCGCCTTCATACCTGAACGCGGTTCCCTCCGGACCGATGAGCCCTCCCGAGAAGGCCACGACGCCCCCGTAGCGGCCCGGATTCCGGGCGGTGTACTCAAGGGATAGGCAAGCGCCCTGTGAGAAGCCCATCATCACGGTCTTCTCGGGGGCGAGCCCAGTCGACATCGCCTCCCGATGAGCGGCACTCACACGGTCGAGCGCCGACGAGATCCAGGGTTCGTTGGCATCGGTCGGAGCCAGGAAGCTGAGCGGATACCACGAGAACCCGCTGGCCTGCGGGGCGATAAACGTCACCCCAGGCACGTCGAGCTCCCGGGCAAGGGTCAGGATGCCGTGGGGGCTGTCCCCCCGACCGTGGACGAGGACAGCGGCGGCCCGGGCGCTCTCAAGATCCGGACCGAAGTACACCGACGGCGTGTCCCTGTGCGGATCTTCCGGATCCACGCCTCTCACACCGGGTCGCCGCGCGGCACGGTCAAAGAGGGCAACCGCGACTCCAGCTCGGCCCGGCGGCCCTCCAGCCAACCCGGCAGCTTGATCCCCCTACCGAGATCCTCTTCGGTCTCATCGCCCAAGAAGCCGGGGGCATCGGTCGCGATCTCGAAGAGTACGCCTCCAGGCTCGTGGAAGTAGATCGATCGGAAGTAGCTGCGATCCTGAACGGTGGTCACGGGTATGCCCGCCGCCGCGATCGCCTCCCTCCACTCGCGTTGCTCGTCGTCGTCCCGGGCCCGGAAGGCGATGTGGTGCACGCTCCCCCTCCCCATACGTCCATCCTCGGAGGAACCCGGCGCCATCAGATCGACCACGCCACCGATGCCGTGGGGGGCCGCGCGGAAGCGCAGCCGTCCACCCTGCTCGTCGACGTGCTCGAATCCCAGAACGTCCGTGAGCAGACGAGCCGAGGCCTGCGGATCGGCCACGTCGAGGCCGACCCCGTGAAAGGACCGTATTGCGTGTTCGAACGGGACGCCCGGAAACGAGGGCGGTCCGGCCGGCGTCTCGCCCGTGCGGGGTCCAGCCACCAACTCCAGGATCAGCCCGTCGGGGTCCTCGAATCGCACGACGTCCTCACCGAAGCGCTGCTCCCGTTCCACGCCCCCGACGCCGGTGACCCGCAAGCGATCGACCCAGAACTCCGTCGACCCGAAGGGCACGCTGAAGGAGGTGAAGCCCGTGAACCCCGATCCACGGTGGCCCGCCATCGCCCGCTCCCACGGAAAGAACGTCATGACGGTCCCGGGTGTACCGATCCGATCACCGTAGTAGAGGTGGTAGGTACCCGGATCGTCGAAGTTGACGGTGCGCTTCACCAGGCGGAGGCCTAGGACGCCCGCGTAGAAGTCGAGGTTGGCCTGGGCCGGCCCCGAGATTGCCGTGACGTGGTGGATCCCGGGGATCCGCAGAGGGGCTGACACTCTAGAAGGCTGTTGAAGGAATACAGCGGGTCGCGTTAGGAGCGCCGAGGGTCCAGCGCGTAGGCGGCGCGACGACGCGATGCCGTGGTATCGGGGAGGAGCGCCAACACCCGCGATGGGCCCTCGCCGCCCTAACCCGTAGGGCACAGGGGGGTTGCGGCCTCATAGGTTGTCTCTCCTCCTTGCCGTAGCCCTGCTACGACTCGTCGTCGTTCCTACTCTGAGCCTCGCAAGACCCCTGTGCGCGACCCACTGTATTCCTTCAACAGCCTTCTAACGCTCTCGTCGGCTCTCGGAAGCCGGTCTGCGTCGGGTCACGCGGCGGGACTCTCTTCCCTGGGCGTCGCGAAAGACGAAGGTCGTGACCGTGAGGTCCGCGTCCTCGGACGACGGTCGCTCGAAGGAAGCGGCGAGTTCAGAGAGGATTCCTCCGAGCATGGACTCGGCTATGGACCCCCACGTCTCACGCTTGAAGTGAGCGTCGTTCATGTAACCCAGGACCGCTTCCCACGACATTCTGCCGACCATGAACCCCTCGAGTAGGGAGTCCAGGGCGAACCCTTCGTGGAAGTGTGATCTGAACGATCCGAAGTCCCGCCGGGCGCCCTCCTCGATCTGGAGCAGTCCGTCCACTTTTTCCCTCGCTGCATTGAACTCCTCGAGCCGCTCCCGCCCCCGCTTGACGATCCTGTCGAGACGCGATCGGACGTCATCCAACCGTCTCACGAGGCGGTCGTCCTCGCCACCCGCCGTTTCCCGAGCCAGCGCCTCGAGCTCCCGGATCGACTTGGCACCCAGGTGCTGCCGATGGAGTTCCAGGGCCTCCTCGTAATACTGCCCGCGGTGGGCTTCGATTGCTCTGAGCTCTCCCTCCCGTCCCTCGTACTCCACGCGCGTGGCGTCACGGACCTCCCGGGCTTTGGCAACGTCCTCGAGCGCGGCCGCCAGCTCTTCCAGGGTCTCCGGAAGGCCTTCCTCGACCGCCGCGCGTTGCTCCCTCTCGTCCATGGCACCCTCCAGGTCACCGGCTCTACGGCTACTCCTGAGGATCTCCGCTTGGATCTGATGAGGACCGATCTGGAGCAAGCGGTGGTTACGATACAGCGTGGGAAAGTCGATGCGGCGGGCGAGCCATCAGGACCCGGGGCTCGAGGAGCCTCGTGGATCCACCCCGCCAGGGCCGGTACTCGGGCTCGCCACCATCCAGCCAAAGCTCCACTTCTCGGTCCCGAGCAGCCGCGGATATCAGGACCATGGGGCGGGATGGGTGCGCTGCGCCCGGCGTTCCTGAACCGGCACCTCGGAGGCCAGGCGTGCGTTCGCTGCACAGGTAGACCTCTTTCGTGGATGAGCGGTCCACGAACCGCTCCGACAGCGTGCGAAGAGCTCAATGCCCGGGCGCGTCGGGCGGGGCTGCTGGCCCTTGACGGTACAACGTGATCGGGCGACGCATCCGATGCTTAGCCACCGGCAAGAGTTTGTGTCGTCGAGGCTCAGCAGGCAACTTTTCCCTGCACGTCGATGATCAGGTGTGCCTTCCTGAGCTCATTCTCGAGGAGCCTCGTGCTTGCGTAAGCGGATTTCGCTCCCGCCCGGTACTCTATGCGGCTGCGCCACGCCAACGATACAGGCTCGTTGTCCTTCAGGTATCAGAATGGGGCGAAGCCCTCGTAGGCGGGGCGTTCGGATGAGGCGACCGCGAGCGAAGCCGGGCGCGTCGATGGGCTCCACCCCGCCCGGTACTCGGGCTCGCCAAATGCTCGGTCCTTCAGGTATCAGAATGGGGCGAAGCCCTCGTAGGCGGGGCGTTCGGATGAGGCGACCGCGAGCAACCGGGCGCGTCGGGCCTTGAGTTGATCGCGACGATCCATCAGACCGGCATGCTCCTCGGCCCGCTCCCGGTACTCGGGATCCTGGTCCAGCGCCGCGGCGAGCGCGGTTCTGCCCGCCGCGACGCGCTCACCGACGGCGTTTTCCCCCGCTTTCTCGGCCGCCAACGCGCGCTCCGCCTCGGCGAGTCGCGTCAGGTGGCGATCGATTCCGCCTTGGAGCGCCTCCTTCCGCTGGTCCCGCCGCTGGAGCACCTCCGCCACGCGGAGCTTCAGCTGAGTGAGGCCCTTCACCATCGCGTCGTGAGTGAGTTCGGGCAGGTAGGTCTGAGCCAACTCGGTGAGGACTTCCCGCTCCTCCTGCAGAGCGCTCCCGTGC
This sequence comes from Longimicrobiales bacterium, assembly GCA_965226925.1. GTDB lineage: Bacteria > Gemmatimonadota > Gemmatimonadetes > Longimicrobiales > Gaopeijiaceae > CBDDCX01. Next base: position 752,503 of record CBDDEN010000011.1, read on the forward strand.
AGCTCCTCGAGCTCTCGCACGTAGTCGCTGATCTGGTCGTAGTCCTTCTTGGCCCTCTCGACCCGGCGCCGGATGGTCCTCAGAGCCTGGCGACCGGTGAGCACGCTCAGAAGAAGAGGAAGAGCAACGCAGAGCCGATGGTCACCAACGTAGTGGCCAAGGCAACGACGCCGCGATGTACATACAGTGTGGGTAGCAGGCCGCCACCCGCCCTTCCCTTGGGAAACCGGAGGGCCTTTACCAGCTCCGCCTCGACGCGCTCCGTGATCACCGCCCGGGAGGGCGACTCACCCGTGGCTTCCAGGGTTTGCTGGGTCGCCTGCACGACGATCTCCCGCTCGGCGTCGAAATACGCCGAGACCAACTCCTCGGGGTCGGTCGTCTCTTCGAGCGAGCGCATGACCCGCTTGACGATCTCCGTGCGATGGTCCGTCATGGCCAGAGCGTACGTGCCGTGCCGAGGGGATGTCAATTCGAAATGGAGGGGAGCCGTCACCCGACCTTCCTGAGCCGCTCGGCCGCCTTCGGGAGGCGGTCAGAAACCTCTGCCGCCCATATCGGTATCACTGGTCCGTTCCAGGCCGATCAGGAGGCACCGATGTCGTTCCGCGTGATCATGGCAGGGCTGAAGACGATGGGCACCGAGCAGAACCGGAAGGTCTACGCCCGGCACGGCATCGGAAAGAAGATGTACGGCGTCAGCTACGCCAACTTGAACAAACTCAAGAAGCAGGTCGGGACGGACCAGGGATTGGCGGAGCAGCTGTGGGCTTCGGCGAATCACGACGCGCGCGTGCTCGCGACCATGGTGGCCGATCCGGCTGGGACCAAGTCGGGCACCCTCGACTCGTGGATCAAGGACGTCGACTCCTATGTGTTGGCGGACGCGCTGAGGGATCTCGTAGCCCAGACGTCTTTCGCCTTCAAGAAGTTCGAAAAATGGTCACCTTCGAAGTCGGAGTTCGTCGGGCAGGTCGGCTGGGGGCTCCTCTCCTACCTCGCGACCCACGCCGACGACCTGGACGACGCGTTCTTCATCGAGCAGTTGAGGACGATCGAAGCCGAGGTGCACGTGCGCCCCAACCGGGTCCGGCACTCCATGAACGGAGCGATCATCAGCATCGGAGCCAGGAACGCCACGCTGCGAAAGAGAGCGACCGCCACCGCCAAACGAATCGGCAGGATCGACGTCGATCACGGGGAGACGAACTGCACGACGCCGGCCGCCATACTCTACATCGACAAGATGTGGGCGCGGAAGGAAACGAAGGGTCGGTAGCCGGATCGCCTGGGTCGCTATGGCGATCCCGCCGCCGGCATCGACATCGTTCCCGTCACGCTGTAGGTCGCGGGTTCGTACATCGGCACGTCGACCTGCAACGTACCGGTGAAGCCGGTCACCCTCCCCTCTGCATCGACCGTGAACGTCCCGGTGAGCGTGAAGATCCAATCGAAATAGACTCCCTGCACGTTGAACGTCCAGGCCTGCAGGATCGCGCTGAAGACGACGAAGCCCTCCAGGTTCACCCATGGCGGTGCACCCGTCACGCGCAGCCCGTTGTCGGGCTGGAGCTCGAGAACGAGGCCGTCCACCGACGTGAGGTTGAGTGTGAACTCGTGGTAGTCCGGATCTGACAGGACCGAGACGGAAGAAGTCAGGGACTTCATGCAGTTCGATCCGGGATTGCCGGCCTCGAACGACCCCTCGTCCTCGAGGGGACCCATGGAGGTGATGGCGTTGTTGCCCCCGGGACCTCCGGTTCCGGGCGCCTCACCATCCCCGCCGTTTCCACCGTCTCCGGTCCCCCCCCAGATAAGGACGCCCTTCGACGTGCCCTTGTTCGAGCCGTCGAAACCCTGGCCGGCGTTGCCGTCGCTACCGAACGCGTCGCCCCCGGTGCCGCCTTTGCCACCGGCCTTGATGTTGCCTACCACGCAGTCGTTCCATCCCATGCCGCCCATGCCCTCGATGAAGGTGGCCTTGGCCCCGTCGCCGGGAAGTCCGGGATAGGTGTCCTCGTTCCGGTTTTCCTTCACCTGAAGCTTGCCCCCGTGGCCGCCCCAGCTGTTCATCGTTCCGCCCTTTGCCCCGTCTGGAAACAGCTCGTTGGCGTCTCCTCCTTCGCCTCCCTGCGCCCAGGACTCGCCTCCTTCACCACTCTCTCCACCACTGAACTCGACCGATCCCGTGAAGCCGATTCCTCTGGGAATGAGATCGCCGAAGAGGGACGGGTTCTCGGTGGGGTAGTTGTCTCCACCATGACCGCCCTCGGCCCGCGCGTCACCACCCTTCTTGGCCGCCTCGGTGGCTGTGGCATCGTCGCCACGGGAGGCACTGGCCGACGCCATCCCGCCCTTGCCCCCGGCACCCAAACCGATGTCCAGGAAATCGAGATCCTCGATGAAGATCTCGCCGGCGTTCGCCGGTATCTCGACCAGGATCATGCCGGCCGGACCTCCGTCTCCTCCGAACGCTTCGGCGTTCTCTGAGTTGAAGGCCTCAGCCGTGCCTCCTTTTCCGCCGTCACCGGCGTTGATGAAGGACTTGCTGGTCGTGAAGGAGATGCCCACCTCGCTGCGAAGCGTGACTCCGCCGCCGTCAGGAACGAACCCGAGACCACGACCCGATCGCGACCACAGCTGGCATCGATGGACCGACCGTCACCCCCGTCCGAGCCCGTCGTGCCACCGTCCTCTCCGGAACCGGCCTCGCTGAGCGTAATGGTGCTGTTGTGGATGAAACAGGTCGGATCGAACGACGCCCGTGCAGCTCCGGCTCGGCCCGCCGGCGAAGCGGTCGCGGCCGTGTTCGAGCGGAGAATCACGTCGCCCGATGAGCTGATCACGGCGCCCTGCAGGCTGAACGCCTCGTCCGACACGATGGTGACTCCGGGAACCTCTTCGCCGGCGGCCGGAGCCGTGGCGCAAGGATTCGTGACCGACCCGGACAGGGTCACGATGCCGACCGCTTGGATCGCGACGTTCTTGCAGTTCGCCGTCACCGTTCCCGCTATGCTGACCGTCCCACTGGCCGTCAGCATGAAATCGTCATCGGCGGTGACCGTCACACCGGCGGCTACGTTGAAGGTCGTGACGGCGACCTCACCGCTCAGCGCCGTGTCTTCGTTCACGTCGAGCGGTCCCAGTGGGGTCGCGACCTCCAGGCTCGCCGTGCCCGAAGCCGATCCGGACGTCGCGGTGATTGTGGCCGTCCCTTCGGCGACACCGGTGGCGAGGCCGTCGGAGTCGACGGTAGCGACCGTCTGGTCCGAAGAAGCCCACGTCACGTCGGCTTCGACGATGACCACCCCCAGCCCGTCGAGAACCTCCACGGTGAACTGGAGTGTTCCCCCGGCCGAAACGGATCCCGTCGCCGGCGTCACCGATACGGTGGTAGCCTGCCGGACCACGGTGATGGTGGCGGTGGCGGAGTTGGTCGTTCCGTTGAGCGTGACCATGGCCGTGATGGTGACCTGTCCCGGAGTCAGGCCCTGAACGGTGCCACCGCTCCCCACGGTGGCCACCGCCTCGTTACTCGAGCTCCAAGCAATCGCCTGGCCGGACGTCACCCTACCGCCCTGGTCGAGTACGGTCGCGGTCAGGGCCAGTGACCCTCCCGTGGCCACCGTCGCCGTCGTGGGAGACAGGCTGATGGTGAGGGAGGTGGGCGGACCCAATCCACTGCTCGAATCCCCTCCGCACGACAGCAGCATCATAGAGGCCAGCGCAAAGGAAAACCGGCGGACACCGACTCTGAATACACGCATCGGAACGATCCTGGTCGGGGGGGCGCTGAGGGACATCAATCGTCCATGGCCAGATCGGCCGGGCCGGGTCCACCCACGAGCGCGTTGAAGAGCAGCTTGAACGTGCCGTGGGTCTGGGCGCGGTGCTGGGTCCTGAAGCCGATGAGGACCACCTGGCCGCGACCGTGCTCTACGGAAACCATCGCCGCTTTCTCGGCGATCACTTCCTCACCGAGAAGCCACCCGCTCTGCAGCAGGTCACGGTCCACGAATGTCACGATACGATCGACACGCTCGTTGCGTGCCGACGCGACCGTCTCGTATGCGTGATTGTTGCCCAAGAACGTCGCCAATCCCTGCGCGGGCATGCCGTACGCCATAGGGTGGGTGTTGTCGATATTCACACGGAGCGTGGAGCCCGGGGACCAGAACTCGACAGACGGAAGTCCCTCTCGCACGTTCCTGACCGGCAGCCCGAACTCGTCGATGGGCAGCTCCCCCGCCTCGGCGAACGTCACGAGCGTACCACCGTTTACGACGAAGGCCTCCAGGGCGTCCACGCCCTCCTGACCGAACCCGCTGCGGTACCGCTCCGGATAGCTCTGGACTCCGTCCCCCGGCCCGCCGCCCTCACCCGGCTCGCCTGTCATGCGCGCCGCGCCGTCGGCCGGTAGAATAACCACGTCGTAGTCCTCGTGTAGGTCACCGCCCGTGATCTCGTCATCCATGAGAGTCGTATACGGAAAGCTGAAATCCTCCAGCAGCCAACGGGTCCAACCTTCGTCCATGTTGCCGCCCAGGTAGCGCTGGTACATCCCGATCCGAAGCTGGCTGAGCGCTCGGCTCCCGCTCGACGCGTCGGACTCCAGGGCGGCGAAGTCGACACCGGTCTCTCGGGCCACCGCTGCCACGAGCTGATCCGAGGCTCCAGGGTCCACCAAGAAGTCACCTGGCCGGAGGCCCTGGCTCGCCGGCCAATCCACACGCCGAACACCCACGTCGGCGGCGAGCAAGAGGTTGACCGCCTCGAAGCTGTCGTTCAGCCGGCAGTCGAGCACATAGCCGAACCGACCTTTGGTAACCTTGCCGTTCGGGTCGATAGGCGCCGTCACTCCGCTGAGCCGTGTGTCGACGGCCTCTGCCACGGGATCAACACGAACGCCCATGAACTCGGCCATGTTGTCCGTGGACATGTCATAAGGGCGGATCGGATTGCCGTCCCGATCTCGGGTGTACGTGTTGTCCGGATAGAAGGTGCGGCCCAAGAGCCAACGGATGACACCCATCTTGGGTTGCGCCATCGACACCACGTAAGTGCCCGCCCCGTACACTCGTCCCCCATGAATGAAGTCCTCCGCGGCTTCCTGTACCTCGATGCCCTGGCCCAGAAGCTTGTTCACCATCTTCTTGGCGGTGAGAGGGTCGTGTTGTTCCGCCGGAACCACGTAGGCCACGGTCTCGCCGCTCGCTCCCCGTTCGGTCTGCCGCTTGGCCTTCAGGTAGGCATTCTTGAGCACCGTCTCCCGGTTCCTCGCCGCGATGTCCAGCGTGGCGATGGCCGCGATCTTCTGCTGCTCCACGATGTCGCGTACCCGCCACCAGCCGCCCGGCCAAGGGTTCGGGAAGGACGTCTGTTGTTCATACTCGGGGAGGCCCCGGCTTCCTCCCCGGAGTTGATCGGGGTGCAGGAAGAGGGGCGTGGCCAGCCGGGCGCTCGCCGACTCGGTGAGCATGCCCGCGATGTTGTGGAATGGTGTGATCCAGTGGAATCCCATGTGGCCCCAACCCGAGTAGATCGCGGCGTTCACCACCCCGGACTTACCGGCTTCCTCCTCCTTGTACGCGATGTGGGCCCCGTACCAGCTCATCTCCCTCCAAACCAGGGGATCGGCGGCGGGGCGGATCGGCTCCGCGTAGGGCGGGACATAGATGCGAGCGCCGTACGCACCCATCTGGTGGTGGTCCACGTAGGCCTGGGGAATCCACTCACGGAAGAGAATTTCCGCTCCGTACTGGGACTCGACCGTGTTGGTCATGAAAGCGTCACGGTTGTTGTCGTGGCCGATGTATTTGTGATACAGCCACGGCATGCCCGAGCCCTCGTACTCGGTGCCCACGGTCTCGTTGTACCAGTCGACGACCATGACCTCACCGTCGGGATTGAAGCACGGAATCATGATGGCGATGGTGTTGTCGAGAATGCGCATGACCTCCTGGTCGGTGCGCGTCACCAGATCGTACATGAGTTCTGCCGCCATCTGCCCCGACGCCACCTCTGTGGAGTGGAGGCACATGGATTGGACGACCACCGCCTTCCCTTCGGATATGGCCCGGTCGATCTCGGACTCCGACACGCCCCGGGGGTCGCTCAGGGTGGCGTTGATCCGCTTGAACTCGTCGAGCCTCGCCAGATTCGCGGGTGAGGAGAGGTAGAGCGCCAAGAAGGGGTTTCCCATGGTGGTGGGCCCCATGTCGACCACCTCGAGCCGGGGGCTCTGCTCCCCGAGCAGGTTGTAGTACTCCACCAGCTTGTCCCAGCGCGCGAGCTTGCGGTCCGCACCCATCTGGAAACCGAAGAAGCTCTCGGGCGTCGGGATCGGCTGAGCCGCCGCACCCGCGGGCGTACACACCGAGCCGGTACCGCCGACGCCCAGGGCAAGCAGGGCGAACGTGAGTCGAAACGAGGGGCGCTGCGATGTCATGGGAGGCTCCTGATGGCGAACGATCTCTATCCTATCCTCTGATCATACGACATCTGGAGCCTCAGGCCACACCTCGTCGGGGCGCTCCGGTTCTCTAGGGAGGGTCTGAACAACCCCCATCTTGGGAGGAACGCGATCGGTTGCGGTTCGAAGATCCGGTTCGAAGACCTATCGGAGCGATGAAGTGCTGGCTGGCGCGCCGGAGAAACGGTCCGAACCGTCAGGAAGTCGCTTCGATGTGTCCGGCTCCCGCCCTCGGGCGGTCCATGGGCCGCGCGTTATCCGGTCGCGTAGCGGCCAGCGATGAGCAGATTCGAGAACCCGAGCAGCAACGCGATGCGCTGCGTGTTCTTCGCCAGTCCCCGGTAGCGCACCTTACCGTACCCGAAGCGCCGCTTCACATACAAGAACGGATGCTCCACCTTCGCCCGCACCGATGCCTTGCGCTTCTCGGCCGCCGCCTCGGCGCCGTCCCGATCGAGCAGGCGACGCTTGCCCGGCTTCATCGCCACCTGCCAGGCGACGTCGCAACCCCTGTTCTCCGGGCGCTTGTCCACACCCTGGTAGCCCGCGTCGCCCCATGCCTCCGTCTCGTCACCATGCAGCAGCACGCACGCCTGCGTCACGTCCGCCGCGTTGGCGGCCGTCGTCGCCAAGCTGTGCGCCAGACCCGATTCGGCGTCCACCCCGATATGCGCCTTCATCCCGAAGTACCACTGGTTTCCCTTCTTCGTCTGGTGCATCTCCGGATCCCGTTCTCCCCTGCGGTTCTTCGTCGACGACGGCGCGTCAATGATGCTCGCATCCACGATCGTCCCCGTCTTCAACCGATGCCCGAGAGACGCCAGATGCGTATTGATCTCCTCGAACAACCCCATCCCCAAGCCCTGCGTCTCCAGCAGGTGACGGAAGTTCAGGATCGTCGTCTCGTCCGGCAAAGAACCGCTCAGGCGCAGACCCGCAAAGCGGCGCACTGACTCCACCTCGTAGAGCAGATCCTCCATGCCCGGATCGCTCACGTTGTAGAACAGCTGCACACAATGAACCCGCAGCATCACCCCAAGCGGATAGGGGCGGCGGCCACGGCCAGCCTTCGGATAGAACGGCTCGATCCGATCCTCCAGCTGTTGCCAGGGAATCAGCCCCTCCATCTTCTCCAGGAAAATCTCCCGGCGCGTCCGCCGCTTCTTCGAATCGTACTCCAGCTCCGCGAAAGTCATCTGAAGCTCCATGGCCCGCTCACAACTCCCCGGTCGTTTCATACCATGAAACTACACCCGTCTTGTTCAGAGTTTCCCTAGAGGCTCAGGCGCTCCTGCATGCCCATGAGCCGATAGCTCTTCTCGATCCACCCCTGGATCTCGGCATCGAGCTGGGCGGCATCGACGACCCTGACCCAGTGGACGTGCCACCCGACCACCACCTCTTCGATCCGGTGGATTCGCGGGGACTCGATGACGTAGGGCAGCGCGAACGACCAGGTCATCCCTCGCTCGGAGATGCTCGTGATGGTCGCGAAGCGCACACGCCCCATGAAGGCGATGCGGGTCTTGGCCGGAGCCAGGTGGTACTCCCCGCAGGCGGCGATCATCTGCTCGAACCGGTTGTAGAGGGCCCCCCCGCGAGGCCCCAGATCGTCGACCCAGTCGCCGAGGGTTACTTCCCCACACGAGTGCCACTGGTCCTCGGTGACGAACTTGGCCCCGCACTTCGGGCAAGTCCAAAGTTCGCCCAGTGCCGACATCAGAGTTGATTCCGAGCCCAATTTCGTACCCGCCTCATTGATTTCGCCTTTGGCCGCAACACCCTAGTACTAACAATATGCCACAGGTCGCGGCCCTGATGTGCTAAAAAGTACGCGCCGACGAAACGTACGGGTACGATCTAGATCGTACGGGCCAACGTGTAGACCACCGTACCGGCCTCGCCCTCGGCCATCTCCCTGTCGAACACCATGCCGAGCCTCTTCATGACCCTCACCGAAGCGTCATTGGGAATATCGGTCGCTGCTGCGACCTCTTGGAAGCCCAGACGCACAAAGACGTAGTCGAGGACCGCCCGCGCGGCTTCCGTTGCGAGTCCTACACCCCAACGGGACGGGTGGAGCCCGTAGACGAGTTGGAGCTCCGGCGGCTCGAAGAAGTGACAGAGTCCGACGAATCCCGCGATGCCGGCCCCGGACTTCTCACGTATCGACCAGAGACCGCAGCCGAGCTCGGCAAAGAGCGCTTCACTCCGCTCGATCTCCTGACTCACCCAGTCCGCGGGTACGACCTGGTCGTCCAGGAGGTACCGCCGTACCTCGGGCTCCGTGAAGATGGCGTGAAGACGCTCGAGCTCCTCGCCCTTCACCGGAAGCAGAATCACACGTTCGGATTCGAGCGCGAAGCCCGACCCTCCGGCCTCTTCATTCGGCCACCGGTCGCGTTCCATTCCCCACCGCCTGATTTAAAGGCCCTTCCTAGCGGCCGCCGACCACCCGTGCCTCCACCAATCTCGCCACAGCCCCGAACGTCGTTTGGGCCGCATTGAAGCCGAGGCGGAAGTCCGCATCCGAAAACGTCACGAACAGGTCGGTGGGTTGGTGCCAATGCGGGTTGGCCCGGTCGCCCGTCTCGTAGAGCCTCCGGTTCTCGCGCAGGCTGACGGCCGCCACCAAATCCTGGAACGGACCGGAGTCGGTGTTGCTCATGGCGTTGCTCATGACCGCCGGATAGTCCGTGGCGAACACCCGGTTGGCGTTCAGGAGCTTTAGAGCCAGGGCGGCCGAGTCGTCGGCCAGCACGCGTGCGATCTCCATGACGAGCGCCGTCCCGGACCCGCCATCGTTCGCGGCCTGACCACCCCCCCGCCCGTCCATGTGGGCGCCGAGGATGTACATCTCGCCTGGCACCTCACCTCCCACCTTCGTTGCACAGACCTCTTCGCGCGGTTCGGCCTCCGTGGCTCCCCTTGCTGTGAACTGGTAGTGGATTCGCTCGGTCTCGTAACCCCAGCCCCGGAGCTGCGCTTCGATCCAATCGATGGCCCGTGCGTTCCGCTCCGTGCCCTGTTCACGGTCTCCGAACTCGGTGAGGCCCCGGAGAATCTCTTTGTAGCTGTCGAAGTCCAAGCGATCGACTACCGCCTTTACCGCGCTGTCGGCGGCCGTCATCTCGACGCCACCGAGTATCCGAGCGAGCCTTCGATCGTCGGGGCGGGCCTGCTGGCCGCTGCCTCGATCTTGACCCGAGAGTGCGGCAGGTCCCAGGAGTACCGCGGCCGAGAGCACGACGACCGAGATGCGGCCGATGGTGGCCGGACGTGACTTCGGACGATTCAACATGGTGGATCCCTCGTCACTCGGGGCGCACATTCACACTCCTGTCCTGCCTCGGCATCGTTATGCACACCGGTGCGTGCCGCAAGCCACGCCCCAGATCTAGACCTTGGGGAAACTCCCCATTCTGGACCGGATCGCAACGGCACCCCGACGCCCGAAGAGCTTTCGTCACGACGTGAATCCACGTAGATGCATACAGTGATGGTCCATGGGCGTGGGCTGCGCGGAACTCCCCGGGGGTACCGGGGGTCAGTGACTCGCACGCCAAAACGCCGTTGGTGCTCGCTGGGAACTTCCGTTGCATCAGGAGAATTCGAGATGTCCCGTATCGCATCCGCCTTCGTAGCCGCCGGCCTCTTCCTGTCAGTCGCGACGGCCGCGCAAGGTCAGTCGCCGGTCTACCGATCGTCGCTCCACGACTTCCAGCTCGCGACTGTGGCGGACGGGCTCGTGCACCCGTGGTCCATCGCATTCCTTCCGGGCGGCGACATGTTGGTGACGGAGAGACCCGGGCGGCTTCGGATCGTCAGGAACGGGACCCTGCTCTTCGATCCGGTGCCCGGAGTACCCGAGGTCCTGGCTCAGGGCCAGGGCGGACTCCTCGACGTCGTGCCGCATCCGGACTTCGCCGCCAACCGACTCATCTACCTGAGCTACTCCAAGCCCGTCGGCGACGGTTCGAGCGCCACGACCGCGGTGGTGCGCGGACGGTTCGAGAACGACCGCCTCAGCAACGTCGAACAAGTCTTCGAAGCCGCTTCGAGGGGACGGGGCCACTACGGTTCGCGCCTCGCCTTCGACGGAAACGGGCACCTCTTCATTACCGTCGGTGACCGCCAGGCACCGTCCACCGGCGACCTCGAATCCCATCCCGCACAGGATCGCTCGAACAACCACGGCACGATCAACCGAATCAACGATGACGGCAGCATTCCGAGCGACAATCCCTTCGTGGGCGAGGCCGACGTCCGTCCGGAGATCTGGAGCTACGGACACAGGAACCCGCAGGGCCTGGTCATCCACCCGGAGACGGGTGACATCTGGGCCACGGAGCATGGCCCCCAGGGAGGCGACGAACTCAACCTGATCCGCCCGGGTGGGAACTACGGATGGCCCGTGGTCGGTTACGGAGTGAATTACGGGAGTGGAGAGGCGATTCATGAGGGCACACACCGTGACGGGATCCAACCTCCGATCCACTTCTGGGTGCCTTCCATCGCGACCGCGGGCATGATGGTCTACACGGGCGACCAGTTCCCCGCGTGGCGTGGTAACATCTTCGTGGGAGGCATGTCCGGGCAGCAGCTCGCGCGGCTCACGATGGCCGGGCAGGTCGTCGTGGTCGAGGAGACACTGCTCACTGGCCTCGGCCGGATTCGTGACGTTCGCCAAGGACCGGCCGGATACATCTACTTGGCGGTCGAGGACCGGGAAGGAGCGCCGACGGCGATCTACCGGATGGAGCCGGCCGGGGCGAGGTAGACCGGGTCCTTCACGCCGGCTCTTCGACCGCGCAGAGCCGGGAGAAGTCCTCGGGGATGGGAACGTCCATCTCCTTCTTTGACCAACCAATCGGAAGCCCCAGATGCAGCACCTGGGGTAAACCGTCCTTCGCGGTAAAGGAGATGCGGAACCCGTCCGGGCTTCCGAGTTCGAAGGGGGCGTCGGTTTTCTGCGCGAGCCCCTTCTGGAAGTCACGTGGGCGATAGGTGTCGTACGCGTAGCCGTCCCGCCCCCTGTGGGCCACGTTGGCGACCCGTCGTCCCCCCTTGAGCGGATAGTACCGCCGGACGGAGAGCGTCGATTGCGACAGGTTCTCCTCGTACCGACGGTGCACCACCCGCACCACCGCCTCCATGTCCTCGTCGAGGATTCGGTCCTTGAGGCGTCCGATCTCGTGCTCGTCATCGAAGAACTTCGGAAAACGCCGCGCCTTCAGGGAGGAGAACGCCCGCGCGTCCAGGTCGAACCGATGATTCTTCCCGTACTGATCATGAAGCGTCAGGCGCAGCCGGATGCTCTCGAGGTCGTTGATCGGACCCATGCTCTGGAAGTCCATCCGGAGGGAGACGCCCTGGTTCGGAATGCCGGAGGCCTGCGGCGATAGCATGATGGGACACACGTCGGCGCCGACCCATTCGTGAACGATCTCGTTGTGGTGACTCGGTTCACCGCCGGCCCCGCCGTAGTCCGTTCTCGTTCGCATCCGCTCCGAGAGCCTCTTCCCGTAGACCGTCCCGTCCAGCCAACCGTCGCCGATGTTGGCAGCAGCCTCCAGTCGGATCACGGTGTTCGGCTTGTCGCTCAGGTTCGTGACGATGAAGTCGGCGTCCGTGTACACGTGGAGCGTGTCAAAATCGTCATCGACGACCAGCCCCTCGGGAGCGAAACGGAAGATCTCGAGTCTGGGGCGCCGCCCCAGCCGTGTGACGATGAACGTGTAGATGGAGAGGACGAAACCGACAACCGCGATGACGAACGTGACGTTCTGCATTGACTCCTCCAGGCGGATGTGCCTCCGAACGCTACTCCGCCGGACGGCACCGGTCAAAGCGCCGGTCGGCAACGCTCATGCACCTAGTGGAGAAGCTCCTTGTCAACCGGGCCGAGACAGAGAAGACTTACTGCCGAGACCCCCGACATCGGGAGTCGTGAGCAGGGCCTAGCCGTGCTCGACCAGGATCCCTCAACCGGGTTCTCCATGCGAGTCGTCCTCAAGGTGGTTGCGGCAGCCTGCGTCGTCGCGGTCCTTGCCGGTATCGGTTTCTTTTGGTGGGCGTCCTCCGAGAGTAACCGCATGCTCTCCCAGACTTTTCAGGCTCACTCGGTGACCTTCCCCGTGCCGTTCCCGTTGGGTACCGACGGCATCGCGGAGGGGCTGACGGCGCAGGAGGGTCTCCAACTAGAGATGGACCGCGCGCTCGAGCGAGGGAGGCATCTGGTCGAGGCCCGCTACGGATGCGCCGAGTGTCACGGTACCGACTTCGGCGGTGGGGTCATGGTGGACGATCCCGCCATCGGCACGATCCTGGGCCCCAACCTCACGTCGGGGGCGGGCAGCCGAACCGTGGGATACCGCAACGCCGATTGGGACCGGATCGTCCGACACGGGCTCCTCCAGGACGGGAGGCCCGCTGCGATGCCCTCGCAGGACTTCCAGCTCATGTCGGACCGGGAGCTCTCCGACATCATCGTCTACCTGCAGGCGCAGCCACCGGTCGACAACGAGGTGCCGCCGGTCTCTTGGGGCCCCTTGGGCAAGGTGCTGATGGCGACCGGAAAGCTGCCGCTTTCCGCCGACCTGATCGGGTCCCACGATGCCCCGCACACGGCATATCCACCCGAGGCGGATGTCACGGTGGAGTTCGGTGCACACCTCGCCGGGATCTGATCGGGATAGGGGAGGACCGGCGATCCCGGTCCTTCCCCTCCCACACCACCAGGCATGCGGGTCCGCACCTGGCGGTTCGGTGAGTTGAGGTCAGTACGGCGTGAGCCGGGGCACACCCAGCTCGTCGAAGTACGCCCCTGGCAAGGCCGTGTGCAGGGCGTGGTGCGCGGCCACGTGCCACCAGCTTCGCGCGAACCGAGCAGCTCGCCAGGCGAGGTTCTCGCTCACACCGCGAGCCCTCAACTCCCGGTACGCTGTCCTTCCCCGTTTCCACTGGCGTAATTGCAACGTACGCAGCCGGCGGTGGATCCATTGGTCCAGGTCTCGGAAAACCCCCGGTGTATCCGCTAAGCCGAAGTATGCCTTCCACCCCAGCACGTAGCGCCGTAGCTCTTCCGCCACCTGTTGCAGGCTCCGCCCGCCACTCCGGCTTGTAATCTGCCGGACTCGCTCCTTGAACTTCGTCAGGGCCTTCTTGCTGACCCGGCGCTTCACGACCTTCCCTGCCGCTACCCAGAAGCTGTAGCCCAGGAACTGTCGATCCCACACTCGCGCCACCGCGCTCTTTTCCTCGTTGACCTGAAGCCGAAGTTTCCCGTACAAGTGCCTCAGCGCCTGCATCACACGTTGTCCTGCCCGCCTCGACCGCACGTATACATTGCAGTCATCGGCGTACCGGACAAACGCGTGTCCGCGTAGCTCCAACTCCTTGTCCACTTCGTCCAGGAGCACGTTCGCCAGCAACGGCGACAACGGTCCGCCCTGAGGCGTCCCCATGTGCCGCTCCATCACCACCCCGTTCGCCATGACTCCGGCTTCCAGGTAGCGACGGAGGATCCGCAGCATCGCCTTATCCTCGATCCGCTTTGCCAGCCGCCCCATCAGCACGTCGTGGTTCACCCGGTCGAAAAACTTCTCCAGGTCCACATCCACCACCCATCGTCTCCCTTCCTGGATGTATTGCTGCGCTTCGCGCACCGCATCGTGTGCTCGGCGCCCAGGCCGGAAGCCGTGGCTGTGCCGACTGAACGTCGGGTCGAACCTCGGTTGCAGCACCTGCAGGATGGCTTGTTGGATGAACCGGTCCAGCACGGTCGGAATCCCCAACTCCCGGACCCCTCCCCCACTCTTCGGTATCTCCTGCCTTCGTACCGGCTTCGGTTGGTAGGTCCCCGCCAGCAACCGCTGTCGGATCTCCCCCCAGTGCCTGCGCAAGTACTCTGGCAGCTCCTCCACGCTCATCCCGTCGATGCCCGGACTGCCCTTATTCTGCCGCACGCGTTTCAACGCTCCTACGAGGTTGGCACGCCCGACCACCTCCTCCATCAGGAGATGCTCGCTTCCTGAGCGCTCGTCTCCATGGGCCACCGTTCCGGCTTCGCCACTCCCCTCTACCTTCGGGGCTTCACCCCTATCCTCCAGCGGGAGCTCCAGTTGCCTGGACTCCTGGCGCATGGCCTTCTCGAGATCCACGGTCGTCACACTCTCCTCTCCGTTCGGCCCTTCGTCCGACAAAGCTGGGTCCAAGCGCATCATGCACTTCGTCGGCCTACTATGGCCTCTGCTGACTTCTCGCTCCGCCGGCAGGCCCAACAGCGCAATGCCGGCGTCGCCCTTTCAGGCGTCAGGCGAGACCTCCCCGGGTAAGAACGATGACCTTCCCCGCACAATCGCCGGATCTACGCCGCTTCCCCTTGGTCGCAGGAGCTTCGCGGTCAGTGGTCCGCTCGCCCCGGTCCGCAGCGCCTCGTATCCGGTTCCTGTTCGTCGACTCACGGGTTCGTTGCACGCTTCGTTCAGCGTACGCCTCACGACGAACGCCTTGCGCTTCCCTTCGGTCCCTGCGACCAGGTTCCGGGAGGACTTTCACCTCCAAGTCATCGCCCATGCCGGGCCCACCACAAAAAAAGCGCCGCGGGGGACGACCCCCGCGGCGCTTCTCGCGCCATGACGAGCGGTTTTGGCCTAGGGGCCCCGCTTGCGGCCGAGGCCTACCGGCCTCGTTTGATGATCGTTTCTTGGATCTCGATGTAGGTGCCCGTGGCATCCATGAAGCGCTGATAGTCGATGGACGGAGTCCGATCGGCGTACGGCTTCGACTGACGGAAGAGCGTCAGCGCCTGCCGGAACATGGGCAACGAGCGATTCGCAGATGCCAGCGTCTCGGCCACGCCAACCGCCATCCCAGAGTTGTAGAGGCTATAGGCGTGCCAGAAGTCGAACTGCTCGCGGATCTGCGTCGTGACCTCGAACTGCTTGGCCTTCGCGATCAACTCGATGAAACGGCCGTAGTTCTTCTCGGTGGGCTGGATGTACGTTGAATAGGCGTGGCTGAAGATCATGTTCGCCGCTTGATCCGCCGCGGAGCCATCGGCGACCGCCCGCTGAAGCACCGGCACCGCGTCGTCGACGCGCCCGACCTCGAGCAACCAGCTGCCCCTCCGCAGATGCAGGTTGGGCCACTTGGGGTCGATCCCCTCGATCCTGCCCAGCGCGGCCACGGCCTCGTCGACCTGACCGCTCTCCTTCAGCGCTCTCGCGTAGACGTCCCACAGAGAGGGCTCCTTCGCGTGCGACTCGAGCGCACGCTTGGAGAACTCGGCCGACGCGGCGGCGTCGCCCAACTGGAGGTGGGCAGCGGCTACGTTGCGCAGCTGTGTGACGAGAGTCTCGCCGCCCTTGGCCGCAAAGACCTTCTCATACGCCCCGATCGCCTTGCGATAGAGATCGGCGACCTCGGGGGTCATGCCGTCTCCGCCGTCGATCTGAGCCTCAGTGCGCACCTGCTCGGCTCCGGCGAAGGCGAAGTTCCCCGCCTGCTCGTAGTAATTGATGTTCTCGGCGTCGATCGCGATGCCTGCCTCGATCAGCTCCATCGCACCCAGGGGGTCACCCTCCTGGGCCAAGTCGTAGGCAACCCTCATGCGCACCGTCGCGTTCGTCGGGTCGAGTTCCAGATACTGGCGATAATAGTCGCGAGCCAACTTTTCGTCGCCGAGGTTGATGGCTATGAACCCACCCAGCAGCAGCGCGTTCTCATGGAACGGATCCCGCTCCAGCAGGCGCTGCACCTCTTCCAGGGACTCCTGGTACCGCTCCGTCTGCCGCAGCACGTTGGCACGCACATACCGAACCGAGTTCGCGTTCGGGTTCAATTCGAGCGCGCGATCGCAGTTCTCCAGGGAACTGTCCCACTGCTGGCTCTGGGCGTAGTCCACGCAGAACACGGCTACTCGCGTCTGCTCGACGAACAGCTTGAACAGATCGACGATCTGACCGGCGGTCTGCTCCTCCATCTTGTCGGCCGAGGTAACCGCATCGACGACGAACTCCTCGCCGGTACTGGTATCCACGAACTTGATGTCCTGAACCACCCAACGATCCTTCGTGCCGGTGTACCCCGCACACAACACGACCTCGTAGTTCGTTTGGGCCGCGAGCTGACGAGCCTGGATGCAGGTGAGGTTCTCCATCTTGAGGTCGAACCGCTTGAGCGCGTCCTTGATGTCGTTCTCGCTCACGGCCGTGTGCGTATTCAGATCACTGATCCGATCTCGGAGCTTCTCGGCCAGCTTCTCACCGAACCCTTTGTTCTCGCCATTCAGGGCGCGGAAGTCAGGAATGAGAACACGGAAGCGGCTGCTTACGGTCTGCTGGGCTTCGATGGCCGTGCCACCCATCAGCGGCAACGCGAAGAGCACGGCTGTAAACACACCGAGACGTCGACGTCCAGTCATCATCCTCACTCCTGGATCGGATCCTCAACACATAGACTCCGGCGCTCCCCTCTTCGGGCTCCGCTGGAGTGTTGGCGAACTGATGACCTCTTAATGCCTCCGAGGCCGGCAATAGAAAATATGCGGGGTGTCGGCGAGGTCAACCGCTTTCTCCACACCCGGCATGCGATTCCTACCGCCACATGGCCCGATTTGTTACAACGCACGCTTCCAACGCGATCAGTGAATGTTCTCACATCGGCGCCTCGCCGGCGATCTGCCCGCAATCATCCGCTGCTAATCCCGAGGCTTCCCCGCACCGGCAACTCGATCGGACACCTCGGGAAACGGACCGTCCCACGCCTCCAGAGCGGAGCGAATCGCCGTCGGAACGGTCGTGGACGCCTGAGCGGCGTAGTCGTACATGACCTGCACGCTGCTGCCGGAAACGAGCACTTCCCCCTGGGGCGAGCGGGCCTCATGGGCCATGACGACGTGGAATGATGCGCGTGTCCCGCACCGGACGGTGTGACATCAGGTGGATTCAAGCGGTCGTTGCAACGCCTCGATAGGGAGGAGTTGCGATGGAAGTGGGCAAACGTCGACGGTCGGATCGTGCGCTACGTCCGCGGATGTGTTCACCAGGTCGCCCGACGGTAGGCCGTCGAGAGCACCGTCAGCGTTTCTGGGAAGCGATCGCCCGTGGAGTGTCGAGTGAAGAGGCAGCGGTGGCGGCGGGAGTATCACCTGCTGTGGGATCGCGTTGGTTCCGCGAGTATGGTGGGATGCCATCCTTTCCTATTGGTCCCCTGTCGGGGCGGTATCTGTCGTTCGTCGAGCGAGAAGAGCTCGCCGTCCTTCACGCCGGAGGTCGTGGCGTGCGCGAGATCGCCCGCCGGTTAGACCGGTCACCGTCGACGATCTCTCGGGAGCTACGGCGCAACGCCGCAACTCGAGGTGGGAACCTGGAGTACCGAGCCACGACCGCGCAGTGGCACGCGGACAAGCGAGGAAGACGGCCGAAGGTGGCCAAGCTCGCGGCGAACGACGACCTGAGGCAGTATGTGCATGATCGCCTGGGCGGCGTGATAGAGGCTCCGGGCGGTGCGGCTGTTCCAGGCCCAGATGTACGATGGACTGGGCGGCGGCGCATTCATCGACAGCACCGCCGATGGGCGGCCTCGTGGAGTCCTGAGCAGATCGCCAACCGGCTCCGGGTCGACTTCCCCGATGATGAGTCCATGCGAATATCACACGAAGCCATCTACCAGGCGCTCTACGTGCAGGGGCGCGGTGCCCTGCGACGCGAGCTGACGGCGTGCCTTCGGACGGGACGCGCGTTACGGGTGCCGCGATCTCGAACCCGCGGACGAGGCAAGGGGTTCGTTCGACCCGAGATCATGATCAGCGAGCGTCCGGCCGAAGCAGATGATCGGGCCGTTCCGGGGCACTGGGAAGGCGACCTGATCCTTGGGCTGGGCAGCTCCGCGATCGGGACGCTCGTCGAGCGGACCTCGCGCTTCACGATGCTGCTCCACCTTCCCCGTCTGAAAGGTCACGGCGAGCACAGGATCAAGAACGGCCCTGCCGTCGCCGGCCACGGTGCCGAAGCGGTCCGAGACGCAATCGCTTCGTCGATCACGACTCTGCCGGAGCAACTCCGCAAGTCTCTGACCTGGGACCAGGGGGCGGAGATGGCTCAGCACGCACAGATCCGTATCGACACCGGTATGGCCATCTACTTCTGCGACCCCCAGAGCCCGTGGCAGCGCGGCACGAACGAAAACACCAACGGCTTGTTGAGGCAGTACTTCCCAAAGGGAACGGACCTGAGCCAGAATACCGCTGACGATCTCGCCGCCGTCGCAGCTGCGCTCAACAGCCGCCCCCGCAAGACCCTCGGTTGGAAAACCCCGGCGGAAACCCTGAAAGATCTCCTGCAATCACGGAACCGGACCTAACCCGCGCGTTGACGGCTCCACCAATACGGCGGCTCCTGCCTTCTACGACCTTCGGTCGCTTCTGACTCCCTCGGGTTGGGAGACATGTGGAACGCCTTCTGGCTGGACTTCGTCACGCTCGCCAACTTATCGTCCCGCAAGACCGGGTCTGTGAGACCTTCAACACCGTGCTGTTGCGACGACCCCTTGAACCTGGGTCATACCTCTGGCTCTCAGTGGAGCACTGGGCTTAGTGTTCAGGATAGGCGTGCGGACGCCTCCACCCATGGTCAGGAGCGCTAACATTGCATCCGTATCAACCGTCGTCCGGCCCCACGATCGCCTCGGCCCTCCGCGCCTTGGTTCTCTCCTCCCTGGTCCTGACCGTAGGCTGTGCCTCGGGAGGAGGTCCGCCCTCTTCGGTCCTGGTCGCACCCGAGTCCGTCTGGAGGAATCTGGCCCAACCCCGCGCCCAACCGCTGGCCGACGCTCCCCGGATATCGGTCACCGATGTGATCGTCATCGGAGGCGTTTGGCCCGGCGCATCCGCGGTGTCGGCATCCCTGGGACTCCAGGAGCTCGTTGCCGCAGGCCTTATCCGCCGTCGCGACGTTCAATTCGTGGAGCGGAGGAGGTTCGCGGCCGCCGTCGAGCGAGAGGCCAGTGGGTTGCCGCCACTCCGTAACTCACCGAGGACCGGCGTCTCTCCCGGAGCACAGCTCCAGCTCGCGGGAAGTTGGATCCCTGCAGGCGACTCCGCCACGTTGGACCTGAGGCTCGTCGACGTGGAGACCAGCGCAGTCGTGACCGCGTGGAGGACCACTACACCGCAGGACATCGATCCAACGAGCGTCGCACGAACGATCGTGGGGTCCATGATCTCGGCCCTTAACGCTCTAGGGCGAATACCGTCCTGGAGTGATCCGCTCGCGAGCGCAACGGTCCACCCCGCTCCCACCGCGTTCACTCCGTCGGGAGTCTCGACCGAGGCGGTCGCCGCCTTCTTTCGGGGGATCGAAGCCGAGGACCGGTTCGACTGGGAGGCAGCGCGACGCGCCTATCAGATGGCCACCGAGTTGTCGGGCACGGCGTTCTTCGAGTCCGACGCCGCTCTGGCACGGGTTGCGAGACTGAGGGCCGGAGGCGCGTTGGGTGCCAGCGAGGATTAGGCCGACCCACCGGTGCTCGTAGCCGCGTCGGAACACACGGCGTACTTTTCTCGACCTCGAAGGCTGTTGAAGAAATACAGTGGGTCGCGCACAGGGGTCTTGCGAGGCTCAGAGTAGGAACGACGACGAGTCGTAGCAGGGCTACGGCGAGGAGGAGAGACAACCTATGAGACCGCAACCCCCCTGTGCCCTACGGGTTAGGGCGGCGAGGGCCCATCGCCGGTGTTGGCGCTCCTCCCCGATACTACGGCATCGCGTCGTCGCTCCGCCTACGCGCTGGACCCTCGGCGCTCCTAACGCGACCCGCTGTATTTCTTCAACAGCCTTCTAAAGTCTGCCCCCAGCCGTTGGAGCCATGCCGAACGGAGACACGCTTCATGTCCTGCGGAACCTGTCAACGACAATGGGACACTCTACGGGATTAATTAAAGAGCAATTTCCTGTGTGGAGAGGGGTGTGGTGGGAGGATTGATCCAGACGGCCTCCGGGAGCGGTTTGGGTTTGGGAACGCCTCTGACGAAGCGTTCGGGATGGGTGGTCCATGCCGTGTTGAGCACGGTTGTCCTGCGGGCGATAACGTTGTCGGCGCGCCCGAAGTGGACCTGTTCGGGGGTCAGCATAGAGATGCCGCCATGGCGGTGCTCGGCATTATACCAACGGAAGAACGATCGACAGAAGGTCTTGGCCTGGCCCTGGTCTCCGAACCGTCCGGGAAACGAGGGATGGTACTTCAAGGTCTTGAACTGAGCCTCGGAGAACGGATTGTCATCCGAGACCTGGGGTCGGCTCAACGAGCGGGTCACGCCGAGATCGGCGAGTAGCTGAGCCGTGCATTGGCTCGTCATGGGAGCCCCTCGATCCGAGTGCAGCGTCAGGATCTGCGGCTGGACACCATGCTTCAGGCAACTCTGTTGGATCAGCCTGCCGGCCAGGGAAGAGTTTTCCCGATCCGCCACCATCCAGCCCACGACGTAGCGGCTGAAGATGTCCAGGATCACGTAGAGGTAGAAGTAGCTCCACTTCTTCGGCCCCAGTAGCCGGGTGATGTCCCAGGACCAGACCTGGTTCGGGCCCGTCGCCATCAACTCGGGCTTCTGGTACTCGGGATGGCTCCGCTGCGCCCGGCGTTCCTGAACCGGCACCTCGGAGGCCAGAACGCGATACATCGTACGCTCGCTGCACAGGTAAACGTCCTCGTCGAGCAGCGTCGCCACCACCTCGGCGGGCGACCGGTCCACGAACCGCTCCGAACACAGCGTGTCGAAGACCTTGTCTCGTTCCTTCTCGCTCAAGGCCCGGGCAGGCGTCGGACGGGGCTGCTGATGCCCGGTCGATGGCCTCAGACGACGGTAGAACGTGGCTCGCGGCACCCTGAGCGCAGCGCACGCGGGCTTCACCCCTACGTACTTGGCCAACTCCTGGGTCGCCTTCATGAGTTCGTCCCGTCCTCGAGGCTCAATCCCAGCAGCCCTGCAACTTTTCCCTGGACGTCGATGATCAGGTGCGCCTTCCTGAGCTCCTTCTCGAGGCGAGCATTCCGGCGCTCCAGCTTGCGTACCTTCTCCTCCAACGGATTCCGCTCCGGTTTGCGTCCCCGTTTCTTGGACAGCGCTTTCAAGGACCCGCTATGCGCCGCCTTGCGCCATGTCGTCAGGTGCGACGAGTACAAGCCCTCCCGTCTGAGGAGTCGACCCACCTCTCCGGGCTCCGTGCACCGGTCCGCTTCTTCGACGATCCGCAACTTATACGACGGATCGAACCGGCGGCGCAGAGGCTTATCTACTACCTCCGGGTCCGCAGGGGCTGCCGCGCTTCGCTTAGCCTCCCCGGATCCAGGAGCGGTACCATTCTCTTCCATTCTCTCTCGCAGTCCCAGCATGATCGGTTTCTCTGCCTTCGCCCTACTCTAATTCTTTAAGCGTTCCGTGTCTCACGTAAGTTGGCAGAGAGGGCTGTTGGTCGAGGACAACCCCGGAGAACGATGGCTGTTCTCCGAGATCCTTCGATCCCGCGGACACATCGTCGCCGCCTGTGATGACGGCGAAGCGGCGTGGGACACGTTCCGTGAGAACCCCGCTCCTCTGGTGGTGCTCGACCTGGTCCTACCTGGAATCGACGGTCTGGAACTGACCCGGCGCATCCGAGGCAGTCCCGAGGGCGACCAGCCCGTCATCCTGGTCGTCACCGCGAAGAACGAGCCGGACGTCCTCGAATCGGTACTCGAAGCCGGCGCCAACGACTACGTGGCCAAGCCCGTGGACATCGCCCTCCTGAACATTAGGCTTGCCGTCGCCGAACGTGAGGTGCAGACGCAGGCGGAGCGCAAGGCAACGCAGGCGGCACTACTCGCCACCACCAGCGAGCTGAGTACCCTCTTCGAGAGCCTGGATGAGGTGTTCTTTTCCGTGGACGTGCCCAAGGATCGGCTCATCCAGGTCTCGCCGGCCGCCCGGGACGTGCTCGGCGTGGCACCGGAGAAGCTCCTCGCCGACAAGGACCTGTGGCACGACTTCTTGTATCCTGCGGCCCTGACGAGCGCGGACTCCATTCTGGCCCAAGTCGGCACCGGTGAGTCGTTCACGCACAGCTACCAGACGCGGACGCCGAAGGGTGAGGACCTTTGGGTCGAGGCCACCCTCAAGCCCCATTTCGCGGACGACGAGACTCTGCTTCGCATAGACGGGGTCATCTCGGACGTGACGGAGCGCCATCGGGCTCAGGAGGAGTTGGCGGCCCAGAATGAAGAGCTCACGACCCTATATCGCATCTCCGAGCTTTCACTCGCGGCCGAGAGCCTGGGTGGAGCCATGGACGACATTCTGGAGGAGGTGAGCCGGGCCACCCGCTATCCCATCGTCGCCATAGAGCGCTACGATGCGGAGCGTGACGCCATGGTCTTCATGGCGAATAGGGGAATCCCCCTGCCCGAGGATGGAGAGCCCCTCGTGATCCCCGGACACAAGACCCTTTCGGGGGTGGCGGTCCAGACGGCCCAGGCCGTGGTTGAACGAGACGTTCGCTCCAACAAGCGTCACTCGTCCGACGTCTTCCACGACCTCGGCGTCCAGACCTACATGGCTTTCCCCGTGGTGATCGGTGGCGACGCCGTCGGCACGCTGACGCTGGCCCATCCGGAGGCGCTGGAGCCCAACCGTTGGGTGAGCCGACTGGCGACCAGCCTGGCCCACACGATTGCAGGACTCATGGAGCGGATTGGTGCAGCCGAGGCGCTGCGCCAGAGTGAGACCGAGTTCAGGACCCTTGCCGGACAGCTCCAGCAGGCGAACGACGAGCTCGAGGCCTTCGCATACTCGATCTCGCACGACCTGCGCACGCCCCTGCGCACGATGACCGGCTTTGCGCATGCCCTGATGGAAACCTTGGGGGAAGACGCAAACAAGGACGCCCGAAACTTCGCCGAACGTATCATCGTCTCGGGGGCCTGGGCTGAGAACCTGATCACCGACCTCCTCAACTACAGCCGCCTCACCTTCGAGGCCCTGGAGCTTCAGGCCATCGATCTGAAGGAGGTCATGGCCTCGGTGCTTGAGCAGGTAGGACCGATAGTGAAGGACCTCCAGGCGGACATCACCGTGGACGGCGAGCTTCCGTCGGTGATGGCGCAGAAGACCATCTTGACGCAGGTGCTGTCGAACCTGGTCACTAATGCCGCCAAGTTCGTGCCGCAGGGACGCACCCCCGAAGTCAGAGTCCGATGCGAGGAGCGCGAGGAGCGCATCCGAATTTGGGTAGAAGACAACGGGATCGGTGTTCCCGAGGGCCAGGAGGAACGCATCTTCGGTGTCTTCGAGAGACTCGACCAATCATCGGAGCGCCCCGGTACGGGGATCGGACTCGCAATCGTGCGGCGGGGAATGGAACGGATCGGCGGGGAGGCGGGAGTCGAACGACGCTCCGTCGGGAGCGCCTTCTGGGTCGACGTGCCGAGAGAGCTCAAGCGGAGCTGGAAGCCTTGGGTTCGACGTCGCGAGCGGACCGACCCGGACGCATGAGGGGAGAGCGGCCCCAGCCTCGTGGGCTGGGACGTCGTAGAAGGTGCCGTCGGGGCGGAATCTCCGTTCGCGGCCAGGGTGACGTCATCGCCCTCAGCCTTCATGTCGGCTCGGGCGGCCAAATTGCTCAGCTCTCAATACCGGCTCGAGGTGTCTCTTCCCAAACACTTGGACAGCTACCACCCCCCTTGGGTTGGAACACCGACTCCTTGCGTAGGCCGAGCGGCACACGCGACCATTCGGCATCTGCTGATGATACCTACGGGATAGAGGTCGCTCATGTTTGCAGCACTGACGCTTCTCCAGGCCCAGCCCATCATGCCCGTCGATCTGACGGCCCTACTCGCCGTCTTCATGGGAATCTCCATCGTGTTGATACTGGAGCTGGGGATTACGGCGCGCTTCGCGCCGAAGCCGACGGTGGAGCCGTTGAGTCGCTTCTTCGATCGAAAAGGAGTCGATGAGGTGGTCGCCATCCTGGAACGAAGAATGGCGCTCCTGGAGCAACAGATCGAGTCGATCGAAGCGAACGGACATCGGCTCGTCGAAATGAACGAGTTCCATCAGGAGCTTCAATCGGGGTCGAAGGACCAGGCGCAACTCCCTGCCCGTCGAGATGGAGAGTAGGATGCCCGAGATCATCGGGCACAGAGGCTATGCGGCCGTAGCTCCCGAAAACACGCTCGCGTCTCTGGAAGCGGCGCTGGTCGCCGGAGTCCGCGCGGTGGAGTTCGACCTGCACGTGGCGTCGTGCGGAACGCCGGTCCTGTTGACCTGACCCCCTGAAACGAGACCAGGTGCAATGTTAGGATCGACCTGGTCTGAAGCTTTTCAACGAGGAGGTCAGGATGGGAAGGAAGCGACACACTCCGGAGCAGATCATCACTACACTGCGGGAGGCAGAGGTCGGTCTGGCCCGCGGCAAATCCGTGAAGCTGATCAGCCGGGAGCTCGGCATCACCGAGCAGACGTACTACCGGTGGAGGCGGGAGTACGGCGGGATGAAGGTGAGCCAGGCACGGCGCCTGAAGGAGCTCGAGCGCGAGAACGGGCGCCTGAAGCGAGCAGTGGCGGACTTGACACTGGACAAGCTGATCCTGGAGGAAGCGGCCGAGGGAAACTTCTGAGCCCCGAGCGCCGACGACGTTGTGTGGTGCGTGTACGACAGCAGCTCGGGGCGTCGGAGAGGAGAGCGTGCCGGGTGCTGGGCCAGTCACGGTCGACGCAGCATCGTCGGCGGAAGGTGCGGGCCGACGAGGCGGCGCTTCGCTCCGACGTGGTGCGGTTAGCGAGTCGATTCGGCCGCTACGGCTACCGACGCGTCACGGACATGCTCCGCATCGAGGGCTGGGGGGTGAACCACAAGCGGGTGGAGCGGATCTGGAGGCAGGAGGGGCTGAAGGTCCCGCAGCGGCAGCCGAAGCGAGGTCGGCTGTGGCTCAACGACGGATCGTGCATCCGGCTGAGGCCGCTGTATCGGGGCCACGTCTGGTCGTACGACTTCGTGGCCTCGAGGACGCACGACGGGCGTGCGCTGAAGCTGCTGACAGTGCTGGACGAGCACACGAGGGAGTGCCTGGCGATCGTGGTGGCTCGCAAGATCCGAGCCCACGACGTGCTCGAGGTGCTGGCCGATCTGTTCGTCCGACACGGGCCTCCCGAGTATCTGAGGTCGGACAACGGACCGGAGTTCACCGCGAAGCTCGTGCGGCGGTGGTTGGGGCGCGTGGGCGTCGAGATGCTCTTTATCGAGCCGGGCAGCCCGTGGGAGAACGGCTACAACGAGAGCTTCAACGGCAAGCTCAGGGACGAGCTGTTGAACGGGGAGATCTTCTACTCGTTGGCGGAGGCGGCCGTGCTGGTCGAGCAATGGAGGCGCGAGTACAATACCGTCCGACCCCACAGCGCCTGCGGCGGCTTTCCCCCGGCCCCTGAGGCGATTAAGCCGTCGCCCTGGTTCCTGAGGATGCCCGTCCTTCACGGCCCTCCACAGGTGCTGGGACTAACATAGGATGTGGTACCACTCTTGGGGGCAGGTCACTGTTCCACGATGTGAATCTCGGCCGCACGACGAACGGCGTGGGGCCGGTACGACGCCGGACCCTGGGGCAACTGCAGGCGATGGACGCGGGCAAGTGGTTCTCGGCCGAGTTCGCCGGTGAGAAGGTGCCCTCCCTGACCGAGGCCCTCGACACGCTCAGGGGACGGGTCGACCGCATCTATCCGGAGGTGAAGGGCTTCCGAGAGCTCGAGGACCTCGACCGGATGGTCCGCCTGGTTCGCGAGGCGGGCCTGGTCGAGGTGACCACGTTCATCAGCCTGGACTGGAACATCCTGGACCGCATTCGTGGCCAGGGGCGGGCTTCGGCATCGGATTCATCGTCGAAACGGCGGATCGATTCGAAGAGGGACTCGAACGAGCCAAGAACGATCCGAGTGCCATACTGGACCTCAACCACACCCTCGGTCTCGAGGACCCCTCCCTGGTCGAGCGAGCGCGCACGGCGGGCATCGACGTGGCCGTTTGGACCGTCAACGATCCCGCAGAAGCGACTCGACTCGCGGAGGCCGGGGTCACGCGCTTCACCACGGACCAGGTCGCGAGACTCCTCGACTGGGCCGGCACTCGGCGAGGCTGACCTCGTGCCCCCTTCTCCGTTCGGCGACTCGCGCGGGCGCCAGGAGGCGCTGGCCGGCCTCGGCAACCGGCACCTCGATCTCCTCATCATCGGCGGTGGCATCACGGGCTGCGGAATTGCCCGTGACGCCGCACTGCGGGGCTGGACCGTGGGCCTCGTGGAGAAGGAGGACTTCGGGTTCGGCACCTCCAGTCGTTCGTCGAAGATTATCCACGGCGGGGTCCGGTACCTGGAGTACGGACACTTTCTACTCGTTCGTGAGTCGGCGCGCGAGCGCAAGGTGTTGAGGAAGATCGCCCCTCACCTGGTGCACCCCCTGGATTTCATGTATCCGGTCTTCGACGGTGAGAGCGTGATGAAGACCAGGGCCGGGCTGACCGTCTTCGACTTCCTGGCCAGTAACGAAAAAGACGCCCGACACGCCAACCTCTCTCCGGAAGAGGTCCGCGAGCAGCTTCCCGGACTTCGCGAGAGGCTCAAGGGCGGAATCCGCTACCTCGAATACATCACCGACGACGCCCGCCTCACGTTGGAGAACGCGCAGTCCGCCGCCGAGCACGGGGCTCTGGTGGTCAATCATGCCCGGGCCGGACGGCTGACCCTGGAAGATGGTCGAGTGACGGGATGCCAGGTGACCGACACGCTCGACGGGGCAGTGGTGGACGTGACAGCCCGAGTCACGGTGAATGCCACCGGGGTCTGGTGCGACGAGGTTCTGTCGGAGGAATCGATCGAAACGGAGCACCCTCTCATCCCCAGCAAGGGCATCCACATTCTGTTGCGGGCCGAACGACTACCCATGACCGGGGCGACCTTCCTGCGAGCTACCGACGGCAAGCGCGGACTTGCCATGCGGCGGCTGAACTACGTGTACGTAGGAACGACGGACACCGAGTACGACGGACCCCTGGACCGGCCTCGCGCCACTAGGGCCGATGTCGACGAGGTCCTCGAGATGGTCCAGGATTGCTTCCCGGACCAGAACCTCACGCACGACGACGTGTTGGCGACGTGGGCGTGCGTGCGACCCCTCATCCGGGAAGAGGGGAAGAGCACGAGAGATACGTCCCGCGAAGACGCGGTGTGGCACTCCCCTCCAGGCCTGATCAGTATCACCGGAGGCAAGCTCACGACGTACCGGACGATGGCGCATCGGATACTCTCGATCGCCGACCGCGAGCTGGGTCCGGCTCCGGGTCTTCCCGAGCGCACGGCCGTGGTTCCGCTGCCCGGCGCCGACGTGGGACCCCAGGGTATGGAGGCCTTCCGCGCGGACCGTGGCCGGAGCCTTCTGGAAATGGGCGTTCCTCCGGACACCGTCGACCGGCTCTGCTGGCTCTACGGCAAACAACTGGACTACTTCATCGCCCTCGCCGTAGACGACGCCAGTTGGCTCGAGCCGCTCCACCCCGACGTTCCGGCGATACGGGCCGAAGTCCAGAATTCCGTGACCCACGAGATGGCTCGAACGCTCACCGACTTCATGGACCGGCGGGCAGCCCTGCTCCTCTTCAGCGACAACTTCGGGCTCGCGGCCGCCGAGGCGGCGGCGGACATCATGGCAGAAGAACTGGAGTGGAGCACCGATCGGAGGACTCAGGAGTTGCAGGACTACCACGCCCTTGCTTCCGAACACGGACTGCCGTCCGACTGAGTCGCCGGATCTGCGGAGTTCCCGTGGGGTGAGGGTCAGGCGGTCTTGGTCTCTCGATGGAGCGGTAGGACGAACGAGAACGTGCTCCCCTCCCCAATCTCCGTCTCCACCCGCACCTGAGCATCGTGGGCGGCCAGAATCCCCTCCACTATCGCGAGACCGAGTCCGGCGCCGCCGCCGGCGGAGCGGTGACCCTTCCAGAATCGGTCGAACAGGTGCTCGCGCATCTCCTGGTCGATGCCGGGACCCGTATCGCGGACCGCCACGAGCACGCCTCCATCGGAAGCCGAAGCCGTAACCCTTACCTCCCCGCCCTCAGGCGTGAACTTCAGAGCGTTCCCGATCAGGTTCGACATCACCTGGAGGATCCGGTCGCGATCCGCCTCCACCTGCGGGAGCTCCGGGTCGATTACGGCACGCAAGGTCACGCCCTCGTCGTCGGCCCGCGAGCGCGCCGACGCAACGGCTTCGCGGAGCATCTCTCCGGTCGCCACGGGTTTCTGCCAAACGGAGAGCCTGCCCGCCTCGATCTGGGCCACATCCAGCAGATCCTGGATGAGCCGGTTGATACGGTCCGCAGCCCTGTGAATGATCTCCAGGTGTTCTCCCCTGGCCTCCAACGACAGCGGCACGTCGGCGAGGAGCTCGGCGGCAGCGGCGATCGTTCCCACCGGGTTCCTGAGATCGTGCGAGACGACGGCCAAGACTTCGTCCCGGGCCCGGACAGCCGCACGAAGTGCCTCCTGTGCCTCCCGCATCTCGGTCATGTCCGTGATCGTCAACACGACTCCCGTCACCTCGAGCCCATCCTTCATCGGGCTCACACTCAGCTGCACGGGGAACGAGGACCCGTCCTTCCGCCATACGACGTCGTCTAAAACGCGAACGGTTTCCCCCGTGGCCAACGACGTGCGCACGGGGCACTCGGCCGCCGGATGAGGGGTGCCGTCGGGTCTCGTGTGATGGATCAGCGGATGGACGACCTGACCACGTAGCTCCCTCGGTGAGTATCCCAGCAACTCGGCACCGGCCTCGTTCAGGAAGGTGCACCGACCATCGAGGTCGAGACCGACGAGCCCGTCGCCCGTACCACCAAGGACCGCCCGGAGGCCGCGGCGGGCGGCCACGGTTTCCCGGCGTCGCCGGGTCTCGTTGCGGACCAACTCCTGAAGCCGGAACCCCACCATCCCCATGGCCGCCGCTCCCACGATCGCGAGGAAAATGGTGCCGATGGAGACCCAGAGCTGAATGAGAGCCTGGCGGTCCCAGCGAACGGATGCGGAGGCCGCGTCACGGATCAGCCGGTCCTCGAACGCCCGCGTCTCGGAACGCACGGCTTCGTAGCGTACCCGATCGTCCGCCAGCCTCTCTCTGAACTCCTCGGGACGGATACCGATCGCGCCACCTTCCATGAGCGGCGCATGAAGCACTTGCCACTCGCTGATCCGCATCTGGAGTTGGTTGAGCTCTCGCAGATACGGAAACGGCGACGGCATTTCTCCGATCACCCGTTCGAGCGCGTCGAGGCGCAGGGACTCCTTCTCGAGGTCCTCCCGGTAGAGGCTCAGGAACGTCGTATCACCCGAGGCCACGTACTGCTCCACCCTCATCATCTGGTTGGAGTGGGAGAGGGCGATCTCCGGGATGAGCGGCCGGGCATCGGTGAACACATCGATGTCCCTCTCCAGGTCCGCCTGTTGCCGCTCGAGGAACCAAGGGATCAGGGCGAGCGACAACAGCGCAAAGAAGGACACCCCCAAGGAGAGTATCCACCCTGACCGGCCAACTCGCGGCTCACCGCCGGAGGGCATCGATGCCTTTCCGTGTTCGCGACCTGGTGACCAGGCCGGGGGCACCGCCTATCGTTCCACCCATGGAGCACATCCTCTTCACCGGCTTTCCCGGATTCCTGGGAAGCCAGTTGCTGTCACGACTGATGACCCGGCATGTCGGGGCCCGGGCCCACTGCCTCGTCCAGCCCGCATTCGTACATCTGGCCGGAATCTCCTTGCAAGGACTCGGCCCGGAGATCTCGAAGCGGGTCAATCTGGTCGAAGGCGACGTCACCCGGCACGGCCTCGGACTGGGCTCACCCGACTGGCTCCACTCCGTGGATCACGTGTTTCACCTGGCGGCGATCTACGATCTCGACATGCCTCGGAGCCGGGCCTTCTCCGTCAACGTCGAAGGTACGCACAACGTGCTCTCCATCTTGGACAGGTGCTCGAAGCTAAGGCGCCTGCACTACGTGAGCACGTGCTATGTGAGTGGCCGACACGCGGGAGTGTTCCATGAGGGAGATCTCGACGTCGGGCAGGCTTTCAACAACGTGTACGAGGAAACCAAGTTTCTGGCCGAGCGTGCGGTCCAGGGTTGGGGCCGTAACGGTGGCCCAGTCACCGTCTATCGGCCGGCCTCCGTCGTGGGCGATTCCGACTCGGGAACGACCCAGAAGTACGACGGACCCTACTTCGTCCTCAAGCTGATCCTCAAGCAGGGCAAAGTCGCCGTCGTCCCCGTGCTGGGCAGCGGGAATGCCCGGGTCAACTTCGTGCCTCGAGATTTCGTCACCGAGACCATCGAGTACCTCTCCGGCCGATCCGACACGTTGGGGTGCACGTTCCACCTCGCCGACCCTGCCCCATGCACCGCGCGCGAGGTGATCGACCTCATGGGACGCATAACCGGCCGACGAATCGTGCGAGTGCGCCTTCCCCACCGGCTGGCGGACTGGGCCACCAGACACGTGCCGGGCGTGCGAAGGTGGACCGGCATCCCGGCCGGGGCGCTGGGTTACTTCACCCACCCGACGCTCTACTCCACGACCGCCACCGAGCGGGCCCTGGAGGGGAGCGGCCTACGACCGCCCCCGTTCGGGCGGTACCTCCCGCGCTTGGTGGAGTTCGCGAGGGCCCATCCGGAGATCGGGTCGGATGCGATGGCCTAGGGTCGTGTCCGGGACACGACACTAGCTCAGAAGGGCCTTCTCGACGAGGTCCGCCAAGCGCTCCGGAAGATCGGGCGCGTTCAGATCCATGACCGGAATCGGCAGGTCGAGGTCGACGGCGTCCGTTACCAGAGCCAGGTACAGACCGGCGTCTTCCGCGTCGGCCTGAAAGACCGGTCGAACATGGGCCGCGGGCCGGTAGACCTCGATCTTCGGGACGGCGGCCCGCTTGTACCCCTCCACCACGACGATCTCGGCATCGGAAACGAAGCGACGCACGACTTCGTCGAGCGCCGGTTCACCCTCGTGGCCCCACTCCCCCATCACCACGTACTCGTCCGGACCCGCGAGAACGACTCGACTCGCCCCACCCTCGTTGCGAAGCCGCCACGAATCGGTGCCCGGCGTGTCGATGTCGAAGCCGTGGCCATGCTTGACGACCGTGACTCTTCGCCCCCGTCGCTCCAGGGCCGCGACGAGTTCCACGGCCACGGAGGTCTTGCCGCTGTCCTTGAAGCCGATGACGCTCACCACGGGCGGTCGTGAAGGCCGCGCTGCCCGGGGCGTCGTCACGGGCCACTCCCGCGTGTTGTCATGGGTGGACCCGGCGCGGCGCAGCGAGAAGCTCCGCCGCCCGAGCCCCGTCGGCCTCGGTGTTGACGTTCCAGAAAACGGTCGCAGGGTCAGCCACGGCCGCGACCTCCTCCTGACTCACCCGATCGGCATCGACGGCCGTAAGGAGCCCGTGCAGCGAGAGGTCGTCGGACCGGATTCTGCTCTCGATCTCAGGAAGGCAGGCAGGCCTGTAGAGCGCGCAGAGGGGCTGTAGGCCGTCGGGACCCATCGGAGCCACGGCTGGCGCCGCGGTACGGCGTTCGATGACCAGTCGCACCAGGTCCCCAGTCACGAGGGGCATGTCGCAGCCGAGAAGGAAGACCGCGGAGTCGCCTCGCTCGGTCGCCCACTCCAGGGCGGTCCACAGGCCGCCTAGGGGACCGAGGCCCGGCTCGATATCGGGGCGCGAAGGCACACCGAGGGTCCTCCCGACATCCTCGTCCGAAGCGACAAGGCCCACCGGAAGTCCAGCGGCTCGAAGGGCCTCCACCCCCCGACCGGCCAACGGACCCCCACCGACCTCCGCCGTGGCCTTCGGCCGACCGAACCGGCGACCCGCGCCACCCGCGAGGATGACGCCAAAGATGGGCTCCTCCCCAGCGCTCACCCCGCCACACGCTCCGAACCGGCATAGATGTTGAACCCCTCGGCCCGCGTGAAGCCGAGCAGGGTCATGTTGAAAGTTGTGGGCCAACTCCACAGCCAGGCTGGAGGGGGCACCCACCGCCGCCACGATGGGAATACCCGCGGCCACGGCCTTCTGCATGATCTCGAACGAAGCCCGTCCCGAGACCCCGAGGATGGTACGTCCGAGAGGAAGTTCTCCCGCGAGGAACGCTTCGCCGACTACCTTGTCCACTGCATTGTGTCGACCCACGTCTTCTTTGAGCGACACGAGCCGACCGGTCTCATCGAAGCGCCCCGCCGCGTGGATCCCGCCCGTACGCTCGAAGAGCCCCTGTGCGGCCCTAAGGCTCTCGGGCAGCCCTGTGATGATCTCGGCGGGCACCTTCAGGCCCTCGTCGGGCAAGCGCTCACACCCCCCTACCTCCACGGCTTCCAGAGACGCCTTTCCGCAGACTCCGCAACTCGACGTCATATAGAAGTTCCGCGAGAGCGACTCGGGATCGAAGTGCGTATCCGGACGCAACAGGACCTGTACGATGTTGTAGGTCGGAGGCTCGTCACCTTGGCAGTAGCTGATCTCCGAGATCTCGTCCCGGTTCCGCAAGATGCCCTCACCCGAGAGAAAGCCGGCGGCCAGCTCGAAGTCGTCGCCGGGGGTACGCATGGTCACCGAGATCGCCGACATCACGCGTGTTCCGTCGACCGTGTACTCCACGCGAATCTCCAGGGGCTCTTCGACCGTGACGACGTCCTTACGCTTGAGAAGGCGGCTACCGACGAAGCGTGTGATCCGAACGGGAGAGAGCCCCTTGGCGGGGGAGATCACCGGTCAGACCCCGGCGAGCGCCATGAGAATCTGTGCCGGGAGCCAGCCCAGCCATGCTGTCAGGAGCGCCTTGCCCGTACCGAAGTCGAGCGCCTGCCGGATCGCCACGATGCCCGTCACGAGCATCCAGATGCCAACGACGCCTCTCACGGCGAATCCGAAGGGTAGAAAAGCGAGCACCAGCAGGATGCCCGGCGCCTGGGCGAAACCCAGCGTACGGAGCAGTTCACCCCAGGTGGCGGTTCCCCCGAAGATCTTGTCCCCCACCACATAGGTCACCCCCGCCCAGATGACCCACGCGAGGAGTGCCGCCAGCGGACCGATAATGAAACCTCGCCCCGGTCCACCGATGCCGGCTATGACCTGCGCCACGGCCACCATGGCCACGACTCCCGCGGCCTGCGAGGTCAGGGTCTCGTCGGCCTCCACCTCCTCGTAGACCTCCACGTCGAGCATAGCGGCACCGAGCATACGATCCATCATCGTGCGTTCAGACATGGTCACCCCTTCCTGTAAGGTTGAGCTGCCACTGAAGATAGATCACGACCCGCCCAAAGCGGAGGGAATGAACGCCACGATGCGGAGCGGGCCACCACTGCCCCCGGCGATCTTCATCGGCAGAGCCACCACGAACGCCCCGGATTCCGGCAGGGCGCCGAGGTTGGCGACGTTCTCGAAGCCCGGGGTATCGGACGAGTAGAGAATCACGTGTGTCTCGAAGTCCGTGGACTGCCCATAGTCGATGCTGGGCGTGTCGATCCCGACCGCCGCGACGCTACGCTGCTCGGTGATCCAGCGGGCCGCATCCGGGTGGATTCCCGGAAAGTGGAGCTCGGGCACGGCGTCGGGTCCGGTCCGATCGGTGCCCAGATAGCTCAGCCGGTCCGGCCAGCGGTCACCCCAGCCGGTCCTGAACAGCAGTATCGAGCCGTCCGGGATACGGCCGTGCTCGGCCTCCCAGGCCTCCAGATCGCCGGCCGAGATCAGGTAGTCCCGGTTGGCCTTGGCGGAGACATCCACGACGACGGCCGGAGCGATCAGCCGTTCCAGAGGAATCTCGTCCGCCTTCATGCCGCCTCGGGAGAAGTGGAACGGCGCGTCCAGATGCGTACCGCCGTGCTCGGCGGTCGAGACGTTGTAGGAGCTGTAGAAATAGCCCGCGTCGGTCTCGCCGTAGGCGAGCTCGTCGAGCTGGAAACCACCAGCCGTCGGCCAGTAGATAGTCTCGTCGGAGAAGGCGTAGCTGAGATCAACCCAGCGACCACCCGATCCGTCGAACACCGCCGAGAACTCCGGCTGTCCGGCGGGTGCCTGACAGCCCATGAGCGCCATCAAGGCGGGAACGTACACTAGCGAACCGCGCATGACCCTATCCTCCATCAGTACTTGTGGAGGTACTAGACTCCCCCGTCCCGCGATGGTGCGCAATCCCAGCCCCCTGGAAACGAGAAGCGCCTCGCCGGATCCAGTCCGGCGAGGCGCACATCTCCACGGGATCGACCGCTACGTCAATCCTCCAGGAGCGGCTTCTTCGCATCCGAAGCGCCCAACGACACCCCGGTGCCCACCCCGGCGCCGAACGCCACGGCCGTGCCGACCCCGACGAGGGGGAGAATGGCGACGATCGGAGACGCCACGATCGTCGCAGCGACTCCGGCCGCTAGGCCGATGCCCGGCTTCTCCACCAAACTCGTGAACCTCAGCTTACGGCCCACGAACTTCCTGGACTTCATGTGCCCGACTATCCCAACCGCCGCAGCCACGCCCAAGCCGATCAACTCGAACATCGTTGAATCCTCGCCGTAGAGTTCCCGCGGGGTTCATACCCCACGACACTCCTACCCCTACGGACCCCGGTCGGGGTCCGTTTCTGCGCCCTAAGGTCGGACGGCCCGGCCAGGGCACCGATCCCGCTAGGGGATCGGCGGCGCCTCGATCGCGCTCGCTCCAGCCCGATGCTCCGTCCGAGTGTGCGACGGGCCCATCCCAAGGATGAAGGGGCGGCTCCCGAAGGAACCGCCCCTCTATTCGTCTCTAGCTAAGGAGTGATGGGTCTGGTGAGTCGAATGTCGTCAATCGCCAACCCCGAGGGGTAGTTTCGATTGTTAGCGTCCTGCACGACGAAGAGGAGCTTGTACGTACCGGTCGCTGGGACAGTGAACGTAGAAGTCACGTACCCGGTCGCACCGCCGTTACCACCGCCGTATTTGCCAGGTCCAAACGTCTGCCCTCCGGCGACGCACCCGTTCAACGTCAGAACGCACACACCAATTGGCCCCGTGAGGACTCCGTCGAAGAAAGCAGACGTGGGGGATAACGTGACCGATGCGCTGATCAGTGGGGCAGGTCCACCGACAACAGCCGGAACGGCCTGAGAAGTCGGTCCGGTGGTATTTCCGTTGGCAAGTGTGGCGACAGCATCGCTGGTGGTGGCATCGATCAACTGGATGAACATGAAGTCTGTGAAGCCTGCGCCATCCGTTGTCAGGAAGTTGAAGTCCAGGCTCAGGACGTCACCGGCCAGAGCTTCAAAGGAAGACGACTCCAACGTGCTTCCACCTGTTCCTTCAAAGACGGTCGTGGCAACCCCGGGCGTGAGCATGGTGGCGAATAGGCTTGCGTCCGTCGCCGCGATATTGGTCGTTGTTCCTGAGGTTCCAACCGTTCCAGTAGACGGCCACGTCCCTGGAATGCCGGACTCAAAACTCTCGTGGAAGGGAACGGCGCCACCGAAGTCACTGAACGAGCCGGCCAACCCACCGAGACGGCCGCCAAAGGCTACGCTAGCGAAAAGCGGCTTCGGGCCGAGGAGCGCTTCCCGTTTTACACCCGGACTCAAAACTCTCGGAGCCCGCCCGACACCGCACTCGCGAAGTTCGCGAAGTTCACGAGGCTGTTCGAGCCGAGGCTGGCTATCGGATCAAAGCCGTCACAGATCAGGGCATCTCCGGCGGTGGCCACGAGGGGCTGTATCGGCTGTCCTGGGTCCCCCTTATGGAGCCGGAGAAAAGGGAGAAGTGATGGTGGTACGTCTTCAACATCGACGCATATAGTGATCTCCACATCATTGGCGAAATCCCCCGCTGGGAACCTGTTGAACCGCCAGCACCCATCCGACTGGACAAGGTCGGTCTCCAGGTCGCAGCTCTCTTGGACGATCTGCTGAATGCTGACGAGGATAGTTTCCGTCAGATCATCATCTTCAATTATGACGCTGGCGTGGCCGTTGTCCGTGACTACCGTGGTTTGGCCGCCAGGAGGAGGAGGAGACACTATCTCCAAGGCGAAGCCACCCTCCCCTCCCACGAAAAAGCTGAGGTCGGCGAGCAATTCGTCCAAAGCGCCGGCTGGGTCTCCTCCTTGAAGTTTCCCCGCATTCAACTGCCTCATGGCAAACTCGCCGAGCTCGAAAGCCATCCGCTGGGCGACATCGACGTTCCTCAACAATTGGCGGTCAATATTGCGGAGCCGTTTGAGAGCGGCATTCTGCGTGCCACCCCCATTCCCATTCCCTTTGCCTTTGCCTTTCCCTGAATTTCCCGGAAACAGCGCCACAATTTGGGCCTGTACGTCAGCGAAGGCATCCTGTCGCCCTGGGATGTGGTCAAACTGGGGGAACGTCGGGAGCGTGGAATCATCCGCGCAGGCGACGACCCACAATAGACCTCCCACCACTAGGGTGCGAAGAAAGATCGTACGCATGCTTTGACCTCCTGTTCGGATACGAAACACCAAGACCGATCTTCTTGTCGGCCACTCGGCAGTCGTCGGGGGGCGTCCTACAGGACGTCACTCAATCGGCGGAGGCATGGGCCACCGGGCAGAACGCCAGACTAGTGGACTGTAACATATAAATGATTAGTGGTAGATTGAATGGTATGAAAACTGATCCGATCAGATTGACCGAGCGGGAACGTGCCGAGCTCGGGCGGCGTGCGAAGAGTCGGGCAGGGCGTGCCGATGATGCTCGGATCGCTCGGGTGCTGCTCTTGCTGGCTGACGGGGTGACGTACCGAGAGATCGCGAGTCGGGTCGATTGCTCGGAGCCGTTCATCAGCAAGTGGAAGAAGCGGTTCCTGGCCGAGCGGCTGGCCGGACTCTACGTCCGGCACGAGGGACGGCCCGTGACGGTGCTGACACCCAAGGTGGAGGCGCGGATCCTGAACTGGACGCGCACGAAGCCGACCGACGGGTCGACGCATTGGAGCACGCGGCGCCTGGCCAAGAAGCTCGGCGTCCACCACATGATGGTGGCTCGGACCTGGAAGAAGCACGGGGTTCAGCCTCATCGGATGGAGCGCTACATGGCGTCCAACGACCCCGAGTTCGAGGAGAAGGCCGCCGATGTGATCGGGCTCTATCTCAATCCCCCGCAACATGCCGTCGTGCTTTGCGTGGACGAGAAGACGGCTATTCAAGCGCTGGACCGCAAAGATCCGGTTCTGCCCCTGTCGCCCGGCAGGGCCGAGCGGCACGGGTTCGAGTACGTCCGCCACGGCACCCTCTCGCTCTACGCCGCGCTCGACACTCAGACCGGCGAGGTTGTGGGCAAGACCACGGCCCGCCATACGAGCCAGGAGTTCGTGGCTTTCCTGACCGATATCGTGGTCAGGCAGCCCGAGGATCGGGAAATCCACATCATCCTCGACAACCTCTCGGCTCACAAGACGCAGCGCGTTCAAGCCTTCCTCGACGCTCACCCCAACGTCACGTTGCACTTTACCCCTACCTACTCCTCTTGGCTCAACCAAGTCGAGCTGTGGTTCTCCAAGATCGAGCGCGATCTCATCCACCGCGGCGTCTTCACCTCCGTGAACGACCTCGCCCGACGCATCATGACCTACATCCGTCGCTACAACGACGATCCAAGAACCGTGAAGTGGCAGTATGATGACCCCTCGCGACGCATCCACGTCGCTTAACGTTCACGTGTTACAGTCCACTAGTGAGGCGACTGCAGGCCCGCAAGAGTCCCGCCACACACACTCCGCCTCGGTCATCCGACCACCTCCCTCACGGCCTCGAACTCGGGATGGTCTCTGAGGTCACGCCACCACCAGTAGATCTCTCCACCGGGCTCGCCCGACTCGCCCGCGCCCCCATTCGCCGCCATGTACCGCTTCAGCAGTTGGATGGCTTCGTCGTGGTCGCCGAGCAGGGTACGCATGAACGCCTCGACAAAGGTCAGCTCCTGCGTCGGGTCGATCTCGGCACCGGCGCGTGCTCGGACCAGCACGGCTCGCGCGCTGTCGGCAAGCCCGGCTCGGGCCAGGATTCCACCCACCACCATCTGTGCTCGGCGTGTTTGGTACGGCCGGACCGGCTCGGGAGCTAGGGCAGTGAGTTCGTCCAACCGGCTCCACGCGTCGGCCACATCCGGCTCGACCGCAGGAGTCGTCATGAGCCAGAGTCCGCACTCCACGAATCTGAAATCTTGCGGAAAGCGCTCCCGCCCCTCCGCACACCAGCGGCGGGCCTGCGTGAACTGCTCGAGGTCGTAAGAGCCGAAGAAGAGTCTCCTCAGGACTTCGGGCGCTACGCTCAAGTACGCGTCCTCCTCATAGGCACGCTGGGCCGCCAAGAGCGCGGACACGACATCGACCTCGACTTGATAAAAGAGATGGCTGAGCGTGCTATATGCACTGGCAAGGGTCGGATCCGCCCTGACCGCGGCCTCGAGGTCTTCTCGGGCCGCCTTCAACAGATTCTTGGCTGCCGTCGGGTCGGGCGTGACGGAAAGCAGGTAGCGGAAATACCGTAGCGTCCCCCGGAGCTCGAGCGCCTCGGGATAATTCTGATCGTGGTTGAGCGCCCGCTCGGCATGGCCCATCCCCAGCTCGATCCAGTCGACGGCTGCGAGCGGGTCGGGAGCCAAACGCGACTCTTGGTAGGCGATCTGGCCCCGCAATACGATGGGCTCGATCCAATCCGCGTCCACGGCTTCGGCCCGAGCGAGGAGCGAGTCCGCGATTTGGAACAGCTGCGTGGCACCCGCGATATCGTCCCTTTCGACGCGTTTCTCGGCGTCCTTTCTCGCCTTCTCCGCTCGCTGCACTAACGCCCACGCTGCTGCGTCTTCCGTGCCGGCCCTGCGCTGGCGGAGCTGAATCTCCTCGCCCAACCGCTCGCGCAGAAGACGAGAGACTTCCTGCCCCAGCGAGTCTCGAGCGGCGAGAATGTCGTCGGCCGGGAGTTCGAAGCTGGTTCGAACGAAGTCCGCCCCACTGAGACCATCGACCAGGCGGACTCCGAGGCGGAGCCGATCTCTGACCTGCTCTACGCTCCCCTCGATGATTGTGCCTGCGCGTAACTCCCGCGCGATGCTGTCCCGTGAGATCTCGGTGTCCCTGTATTGCTCGACACCGTTTCGCGAGATCACGTCCAGGGTCCGCACTTGGGCCAGGTTGGCTATCACGGCTTCCGTGAGGCCGTCGGCCAAGTACGCCAGCTCCCCTCCGCTGCTGAGGTCGTCGAAGTACATCACGGCGACACGCCGGAGGTCGAGCTCGCTTTCCGCCGCCGCGGCAGCCAGCCCACGGGCCGCCATATCACTCCTGACCAAGACCCCGCTCGCCAGGACCGCCATCAGCGCCACGCCACTCAAGAGCCAGATCTCGATGGCAGGCCGCTCCTGCTGTCCCTTCTCGCCATGGAACCAGGCAATGATGAGTGTGGCGGGTATGCCTGCCAGGTAGAATATGAGTACGATCCCATATGCCAACTCGGGCAGTATGGCACGTCCTACGAACTGGTCGACTGCTTCGAGCGCCACGAAGCCTGAAACGGCGTAGGCGCTGATAAACGGCAGTACCCGGCGCTCGCGGAGAACCTCAAGTAGACGCATGGCGTCAGCCCATGATGAAGAGGGCCGGACCATAGTCGAAGCTGTCCCAACCGTAGTTGAAGGTTCCTGATAGGGGAGAAAGAAAAGTGGTGGCTCCGGGGGTCCCGGGCCGATAGGCTCGGGTAGGCAAAAACCCCAACACGGAGCCACCACGATGAAGAGAACGTACGAGGTAAGGGATCGGGCGGACAAGCGCGCGATCAGGGAGTTCCTGAAGCGGGAGGGGCAGTTTCTGCTTCCGATGCTTGAGCTCGTGGAGCAGACGGAGGTCGCGATCGACGAAGTCATCCAGGTGATGGGACGAGCGACGATCGAAGCGGTGCTGGAGATGAGCGCCGAGGGTGTGGCAGGCGTGAAGCAGGCAGGTCGGTCACGAGCGGAAGACGACACGGTGTGGTATGGCCGGCAGGGTGGTGTGGTTTACCTGTCGGACCGGAAGGTGCGTGTGGAGCGGCCACGGCTCAGGCGCCGGGGCGCCGGGGAGGGTGGCGAGGTCGAGGTGCCGGCGTACGCAGCGATGCGGAGACCGGGCGCCGTGGCGGATCGGATGCTCGAGGTCCTGATGGCGGGGGTGAGCACGCGGAAGTACGGCCGTGTGATCGGTGAGATGGCCGACACGGTCGGGGTGAGCAAGTCGGCGGTGAGCCGTGAGACGGTCGAGGCCTCGGAGCGCGTGCTGAAGGAGCTGATGGAGCGCCGGCTGGATGCGTGGGACCTCCTGGTGATCTACCTGGACGGGATCCAGATGGGCTCGCACCACGTGCTTGCTGCGGTAGGCGTGGACTCAGACGGAAAGAAGCACGTGCTGGGCGTGAGGGAAGGAGCGAGTGAGAACGCCGAGGTGACCAGCGCGCTCCTAGAGGATCTGGTCGAGCGCGGCCTGGACCCGGGCAGGCGGCGGCTGTTCGTGATCGATGGCTCGAAAGCGCTCAGGAAGGCGATCGAGAAGGTGTTCGGCCAACGTCACCCCATCCAGCGCTGCCGCAACCACAAGCTCCGCAACGTGCTGGGTCATCTGCCGAAGGATCAGCATCCTCAGGTGAAGGCGGCGTTCCGGGCGGCGATGAAGCTGGACGCGAAGCAGGGCGAGCAGAAGCTCGAGCAGCTCGCCCGATGGCTCGAGCGCGACCACCCCTCGGCCTCGGCCAGCCTACGCGAAGGCCTCAGCGAGATGTTCACGATCAACCGGCTCGGCCTCCCGCCGCGGCTGAGGAAGTGCCTGGGCTCGACCAACCTGATCGACAGCACCCACTCGGGCGTAAGACAGAAGACCCGCAGGGTGACCCACTGGAAGAACGGAGCGATGGCCTTGCGCTGGGCTGCGGCCTCGTTCGTGGAGACCGAGAAGAGCTACCGGAGGATCATCGGCTACCACCAGCTCTGGATGCTCAGGGCCCACCTCGACGACCATGAACCGGTTGCCGAAATGAGAAAGGCAGGCTAACAAGGAGACTCTCCGGAGCCACCACCTTCAACTGTCAGCGGGACACCATCCCATAGTCGGCCCACCGAACCTTGTCAATCGACCCGACGAGGGGCCGAGTCGCACAACGCCACGCTCGCCCGGCAACCCATAAAACCCGGACCCGGCCCCGAAGTTGGATCCGTCTTCCAGGGCGTGGGAGGCGATCGAGAAACGGAACGATCAAGGCGTCGTCGGCCCTGCCCACCCGTTAGGCGAGGTCCGGGAAGACGCCCCTCTCCACGAGCGCACCGACCACCATACTAGTGGACTGTACTGGATTGACCTCGCTTCGCTCGGTCGTCTCGGCGGTGCGCATTATGTTCTTCGAAGCCAACGCTGACGCCTCGGCTCGAACCCAACCGGGTGGAGTCGGCCCAAAGTTCAGTGGGCGGTGGCAGATTGACCTGCGCCCGCTTCGCGGTGCTCGGTCGTCTCGGCGAAACGCAAACGGGTCTTCAAAACCGACCGGACGCCTCGGCTCGAACCCGACCGGACCGAGCCGTCCTACGGTCAGTGGGCGGTGGCAGATTCGAACTGCCGACCTCCTGGGTGTAAACCAGGCGCTCTGAACCAACTGAGCTAACCGCCCGCGAAGCTGCAAACTTAACACCGCCGCCGCCGGGGTGGCATGTCGTCACAAGATGCGTAGCGCCCCGTCGCCACCTTGACCATCTTTCCGGTTGGAAAACATCCCGAGAACGCGAGTCGAGATCCGATATGGCAACGCTGAAGTCCTACAACCCGGCCGACGGCGCACTCGTCGGCGAAGTACCGGTCACCTCTCCCGACGACATCCCGGCGATCGTGGATCGCGCCCGGGCGGCTCAGCCCGCCTGGGAGGCGTTGGGCCACGAGGAGCGAGCACGCCTGCTGGTAAAGGCCTCCGAGACGTTCGCCGAGCAAGCCGAGGACCTGGGACGGCTCATCACCGAAGAGATGGGCAAGCCGCTCGCCGAGGGGATCGGTGAGGCCAAGTCCTTGGCCGACGTGCAAGACGAGCTCGACGAGATCGGTGAGGCCCTGGCTCCTGAGGTCTTTGAGGACGGCCGTAACCACTCCACGGTTTACCACGACTCTCTCGGCGTGTGCGCGGCCATCACGCCGTGGAACTTCCCGATGTCCATGCCTCAGTGGATGGTGCTTCCGGCCTTGGCCGCCGGGAACACGGTGATCCTCAAGCCCTCCGAGGAGACGCCGTTGTGCGGTCAGGCGTACGCCGACGTCCTGAACGCGGCGCTACCGCCCGACGTGCTACAAGTGGTCCACGGAGCCGACGATCAGGGCAAGTGGCTGGTCGAGAGCGACGTAGACCTCATCGCGTTCACCGGCTCCCGAGAGGCCGGGAAACACATCCTTCGCACGGCGAGTGGAGAACTGAAGCGGGTCATCCTCGAGCTCGGCGGCAAGGACCCGCTGGTGGTCCTGGAGAGCGCCGACCTCGAGAAGGCCGCCAAGTTCGCGGCGTGGAACAGCTTCCGGAACGCCGGTCAAGTCTGCGTGAGCACCGAGAGAATCTTCGTCCCGGAGTCGATCGCCGATCGATTCGAGTCCCTCCTGGTGGCGGCGAGTGA
The DNA here is from genome assembly GCA_965226925.1 of Longimicrobiales bacterium. Classification (GTDB taxonomy): domain Bacteria; phylum Gemmatimonadota; class Gemmatimonadetes; order Longimicrobiales; family Gaopeijiaceae; genus CBDDCX01. The sequence goes on from CBDDEN010000011.1 coordinate 795,690, forward strand.
GGCCATGAAACAGGGCGACGGCATGGATGAGGGGGTCAAGGTAGGCCCCATGGTCAACGCACAGCAGAGGGACCATGTTCTGGCACAACTCGGCAAGGCGGTCGCCGAGGGCGCCAAGGTCTTGTCAGGCGGGGCCGGTCATCACGATAACTTCGTCACACCCACCGTACTCACCGGGGTCACCGAAGAGATGTCGATCGCCAAGGACGAGACCTTCGGGCCTGTCGCTTGCGTGACACGCGTGGTCTCGGAGGAGGACGCCGTCGATCGGGCGAACGCGACCCACTTCGGGTTGGGCGCGGTCGTTTTCGGCGCGGACGACGAACGGACGGCCAAGGTGGCTCGCCAGTTGACCGCCGGCATGATCGGGATCAACAAGGCGGCGGGCGGTGCGGCCGGGACGCCGTGGGTCGGGGCGCGGCAGAGTGGCTTCGGCTTCCACAAGTCCAAGGATGGACACCGCCAATTCACGCAGACGCGCGTGGTCACGAGGCCGGTTCCGCGCACACCCTGACCCTCAAATTCAGGGGATGTGCCTGTTCGGCCGGCGCGGTTCGACCGACTCCTACAGGATGATGGCCAGTGGCACCAGGAACACGTAGCCCACGACCAACAGGATGGGCGCCATCGTGATGGAGCCCTGCGCGAGAAGCCAGTAGCCGAGCGTGATGGTGAGCAGGGCACCGACCCCGAACGCGAGGTTGATCCCGGAGAACTGGAGCGACGCCTTCTGTGCCGCTCCGCCGGACTTGGTGTCGTTCTGCTTGGCCATGGCCACGATCCTATTTTGCGCGGACCCCCGGGTCAACCGACCCGGGGTCCGGGATCCCTAAAGCCCGAACCGCTCCACCTGGCGAGCGAGACGGGAGCGGGAGATCCCGAGCAGTCCCGCCGCCTCGGTCTTGTTCCCACCCGTATTCTGGAGAACGCGACGAATCTGGCGCTCGATGGCGCCATCCAACGTCATGTCACCCTCCTCGCCGGGGGCCGCCGGCGAAGTCGACCGTCGGGCGCCGCCCGACAGACCGAGAGCCAGATGCTCGCGCCCCACCACCGGTCCCCGAGCCACGATGGCGCCTCGGGTGAGCGCATTCTCGAGCTCCCGTACATTCCCCGGCCAGTCGTGGGCCAGGAGCTCTCTCATCGCGGCCTCCGAGATTCGTCGGACGCCGCTGCCGGTCTCGCGACGGATTCGACCGAGGAGGTGGTTCGCCAAAAGAGGGATGTCGTCCCTCCTCTCTCTCAGGCTCGGCACTACGATCTCGACGACACGCAGCCGGAAGTACAGATCTTCTCGAAAACCGCCCTCCGACACGAGTTCCTCCATCGGCTGGTGCGTCGCCGCCACCACCCGGGCCTCCGTTCGCTTCGGCTGCTCGCCCCCCACGGGGTAGAACTGCCGCTCCTGCAGCACTCGCAGGAGCTTCGACTGGAAGTCGGGCGGGGTGTCCCCGATCTCGTCCAGGAAGATGGTCCCCCGCCCCGATAGCTCGAAGTACCCCTTCTTGTTCGCGACGGCGCCCGTGAACGCGCCCCGGGCGTGCCCGAAGAGCTCCGATTCCAGGAGCGTGTCCGTCAGGGCCGTACAGTTCACGGCGATGAACGGCTCGGCCGAGTGCAGCGAATGGTCGTGGATAGCACGGGCCACCATCTCCTTGCCGGTGCCGGTCTCACCCCGTACGAGCACGGTGGCGCGGTTTCGGGCCAGCACGCCGATCATCTTGTAGATATCGATCATCCGCGGGTCGCGGCCCACCACCGTGCCCGCTCCCTCGCCGTCCGCCGGCTCGGGCTCGGGATCCCCCGCCGCTGCGCGCACCAGCTCCTGCTCACCCAGGCAGCGCTCGACCACGGACTCGAGCTCCTTGAGGCCCACCGGCTTGACCAGGTAGTCGAAGGCTCCGGACTTCATCGCCTCGACCGCCGAGGTCATGGAGTCATGGCCGGTCATAACGATGACATCCACACCCGCCATCGACTCCCGAATCCTGTTCAGGAGCTCAAGTCCGGTCATCCCGTCCATGCGCACGTCGGTGATGACGAGGGCCGGATCGAACGATTTCACCTTGCCCAGGGCGGCCTCCGCGCTCTCGGCTTCGTCCAGTTCGTAGCCCGAATGCTCGAGCTTGGTCCGGAAGACCGAGCGGGTGTCGGCGTCGTCGTCGACGAGCAGAATGCGAGACAAAAAGGTCCTCTTGGGTCGGGGGGTACGTCGGTTACTCTTACTCCGACCCGTCAGGCTCGGGTCCCGGCCGCCCGGGGCCCGAAGGTTCATCGAGCCAGAAACTGGGCTGATCGGGGGCGTCCAGGGCCCTCAACCGAGCAAGACGCTCGCGTTTGGCTCGTCGCCGGACTCCTACCATGGCCGCCAGGGCCAGGCTCAGAAACATCCAGAACACGGCCGAGTGCGACAGCACGAACACCCACCCGTACCGGTCCTTTACGTAGCGCCGCCAATCCTCTTCGAACTGGGCCGTGGTAACGCCGTATGTGGACCGGAACGCCCTTTCGAAGCTCCCCGATTCCTTCCACCTGGTGAGCAAGACCTCCAAGCCCCGTGGGCTACTCTGCACCACCAGGTACTCGATGGTGGTGGCCGAGAGTAGGTAGGCCGTCTGCGCTCGCGCCTGATCCCGGGGCCAGGACAGGTCTAGGGAATCCAAGGGGCTCCGGTCTCGGGCCAATGCCACCCTGAGCTTCCATCCTTCCGACCAATCCCATCCCCCACTGGCCCACTGGGCGTAGCCCTCGGAAAACCACCGAGGCACCCGCAGTCCGTCCAGGTATTGATGAAGCCCGACGTGTGCCCACTCGTGTCGGAGTACTTGGACGTCACTCCATCCTCGCCCACGGGCCGACACGTAGGCAGGCACGACGATGGTCGCTTCGGACGGAAGGGCGACCCCGGCTCCCCATTCGGGAGCCCGTCCGCCGGTGAGTCGCTGGAAGCCGGCCTCGTCGGGCGCCAACATCACCCGCACTCCGCTGGGCACGTGCGATGGAAGCCCGGGCAACGGGGGAGCCGCCTCGAGAGAGGACAGCACACGGGCCGCCTTACCGGAGTCGGGAGCCATGAACAAGACGGTCACTCGGGTTCCAGCGAGCTGCCGCCCACCGTCCAACGCCTGTGCCGGCGCTTCCTGCCCGATCCCGAAGAGTAGGACCAGGAGCGCGGAAATCACGCTCCTCCAGACGCTCCGATCTGATCGAGCTTGGCCTGAAGCGTGTGGTTCTCGGGGTTGAGCTCGAGCGCCCGTCTCCACAGGGCGCCAGCCTCGGCCGTCTTGGAGTTCTCCAGAGCGATCGCCCCGAGTTTGATGTAGACGTCGTCCCCGAGCCGAGGATCGGCCTCCACGGCGAGCTCGTATTGAAACTGCGCCCGTTCCTTGTCACCGCGACGCAGAGCCTGGTCACCCAGGGCCTTGTGCGCCTGTGGCACCACGGGCTCATGCTCGAGGGCGCGCTCGTAATAACTCTCGGCCGCCTCGTTCTCTCCACGATGTTCGAGCACCGCCCCCGTGTTGACCAGGATCGCACCTTCCTCGGGGTACTGCTTCAGGCCCTCCCGACCGATTTCGACGGCTCGGTCCATGTCACCGGCGATCCCGGCTGCCAGCACCGAGAACGCGAAGAACATCGGAGACAGCGTGCCATCTCCGACCTTGTCCTGGTAACCCTTGAACGAGCCCATGGCCCCGGCTCCGTCTCCAGCCTTGAACTGCACGATGCCTCGGGCGAGAAGAAGATCGGCGTCGTCGCTATTGAGCTTCTCGACCGCGTCGAGCGCAGCGAGGGCGTCGCCAAAACGGCCGATCCTCTCTAGAGCCAACGCGTGGTTTCGGTGCAGCGCGTAGGTCATAGAGGCCGTGTCGCCCATCTCGCCGAAGTGCACGGCGGCCTCCTGGGCCCTCCCGGACTTGAGGCTGATGAGGCCGAGGTACGCACGCGCCTTTGGATGTTTGGCGTCCAGCTCCAGGGTCTTCCGGAACTCCCTGACGGAGTCCTCCAACATGCCGGACCGGTAGAACGCCAAACCGAGGTTGAGGTGCTCTTCCACGGAGCCCTTGCCCTGCGACTCTCCGGATCGTTTGCCGATCTGAACGGCGAAACCGGCCTGAATGAGCCCGTACAGCGCCTTCCCCGTATCGAACTCCACCAACCCGGACTCTTCCACCAGATCGGCCACCGTGCGCTTGCCGTCGATGAGCGGGATGATCCGCTGCTGTCCATCCGTGAGCTCGATGCCTTCTTCCTTGAGGGGGTCCCGCTCGAGCACGAAGATCAGGTCCATGGACGAGATCTTCCTCTCCATCAGGCTCCATTCATCGACTCGACGGGCCCCCTCCATCAGGAGCGCGTCGATACTGATGGACACCCGCATCACGTGATCTTCGGGCTTCACGTCCGGCTGGAACTGGAACGTGCCCTTATTCCACGTGAAGACGTGGTAGACGGCCTCTTCGATCTGCAGGGATATGTAGCGGTCGAGATCCTCCTGGGTGAGGGCTCCGCCCTCGACCAGAAGAGCGCCCAGCTTCTTGCCCTTTTCGTGCGCCTGCTTCTCCATCGCCACGGAGAGCTGATTCCGGTCGATGACTTCGTTCTTGACCAGAAGCTCGCCCAGCCGATCCGGTCGGTTGACCACGGACGCATAAACGACCCGGCCGGCGTCGAAGTATATGTAGCCGAAGTTCGACTGGTCCGTCAGCGACAGACAGCCGGTCTTCCCTCCCATGGCGAGGAGTTGGGAGATGTCGGCCAAGCTGACGTCTGAGAGAGCGCCTTCGATCGCCATTTCGCCTTACTCTCCCTCGTCGACTTGGACGATGCGGTCTTCGATGACCGGCCAATCCCAAACCACGTTTTCCCTCGAGGGACGCCACGGCGAACCCGGGTCGACCGTCGGCACGGCTTCCGGCGTCACCACCTCCGGCTCAGCCGCCGCCACCTCCGGCTCCATCAGGATCATGCCGCCCCGATCGCCCACCTCGATCTCGTCGAGCGGTGGTACCACTCCGGCGCCAGTCTTGGGCCTGATGAAGCCGGACCACAGATCCTCGTCCTGGATGTACTCCGGCGGTGCCTCCTCGAGGTTCAATTCCGCCGCACCGGGAGGTAGCGACTCGGGCGTAACTTCCACGACGAGACCCATCTCGAACCTGGACCGTAGGCGATCGTCTATGCCGGCGATGCCCGAGGGCTCACGATCCGCGGTAATGAGGATCTTCGCGCCCTTCCGCTTGGAGGCCTCGAACAGGTGGAAGAACTCGTCCTGGACCCGCTCCGTGTCGGAGCGTGCCTGCGCATCGTACACAAGGAGCAGGTCGACGCCCCACCAGCGCTCCCGCCACGCCCCCGCGACGCCTTCGGACAGTGCCCGTATGAAGTCCTCCGAAAACTCCTGGGCCGACACGATGGCGTAGCTCCCGTGCTTTTCATGGTCCCTATACATCCGGGCGGTGGCCGCCAAGAGGGCCATGGGTCCGTCGGGCTGGCGGCTCCACACGTAGAGCGGGTTGTACTCCGGGCGCTCCTGAGTGACCAATTGCTGAGCGGCCTTCAAGCTCACAGGGGGGAAGTGCTTCTTCAGGTCCTCCAGGAGGGGGCCCTCGCCAATCAGCGGGAAGGGACGCACGCGCTCCGTCGCCGAGGCCAGCAAGGACTCCGCTTCATCCAGTCTCTCAGGGTCCTTGAGGAGGCCGACGGCAGCCTCGGGCCAAGGGTTCCCGACGCGGTCGAGCGCCTTCGCAATCTGACGCAGCCTGGTGATGTCCCGGCGGAATGCGTCGGCCACGGCCTGCGGATCGTCGGTAGGCTCGTCGGACTCGAAGAGCATGCGAAGCCGAGTACCGGAGTATCCGTCCTTCTCGAAGCTCTCGGCGGTCTCCCCGAGCACCCTCCTCCACGGAGCCTCTTCCCGCTCCACCTTCGTCGCCACCGTCTGGCTGAGCTCTTCCATGAACGAGCCGAACTCGTCGAGGAGCTGCTGACCGGCTATCGGCCCGCTCGCCGCGGGCTCCGCCTGCAGCCCCGGCATGGCCTTGACCTCGTCGGCCGTAACCTGCCTGCCCTCGAGTTCCTGGATCGCGAGCACCTTGTTGAGGGCGCCGGCCAGCTCACGCACGCTCTTGAACGAGTATTTGGCCAGGACCTCGGCCACCCCGGCCTCGAAGGTCTGACCACGCTCCTCGGCCTTCTTCCGGAGAATCGCGACTTTGGTTTCGTACTCCGGGGCCCCGATATCGACGATCAACCCCCCGGAGAACCGTGTGACCAAACGCTCGTCTAGACCGTCGATCTCCGAGGGTGGGCGATCGCTGGCCAGGACGATCTGGCCACCTGATGCGCTGAGCTGATCCAGGAGCCGCAAGAGCATCTCCTGGGCTTCCTTCTGTCCGGTCAGGAACTGTACGTCGTCGAGGAGCAGGATGTGGAGTTCCTCGTACTGCTCCCGCAGCTCGTCCTGGGTCCCGGCCTGAAGCGCCCGAGTCAACTCATCGAGGAAGACCTCGACCGCCAGATAGACCACGCCGAACTCCGGGTGGACCTTGGTGGCATAGTGAGCGATGCCGCTGAGGATGTGGCTCTTACCGAGGCCGGACCCGGAGTAGATGAAGAGCGGGTTATACGAGGTGCCAGGAGCGTCGGCCGCTCGCCGCGCCGCTGCGGATGCCAGCCGATTCGCGGGCCCCACGACGAAGCTGTCGAAGGTGAACCTCGGGTCCAGATCCGTCGCTACCACCTGTCTATGCCTACCTCGCTCATAGTCCCTCTTCCGATCGTGCCCATTCGGCACACGAACTCAGATCCTCCGGGAGCGGTGCCTCGAAGCGGAGCATTTCCTCGCTGACCGGATGTCGGAAGGAGAGCCGCCACGCGTGCAGGAACTGTCGTGCGACGCGCTTGTTGAGCTCCCGGGCCCAACGACGTGCCTTTCCACCCATCCCACGCTCCCAACCCACTCCGTAGACAGTGTCACCGACCACCGGATGTCCGATATGGGCAAGGTGAACCCTGATCTGATGCGTCCTTCCGGTCTCGAGTGCCACCTCCAAGAGCTCCGCGCCGAGCCAATGCTCGACCACTCGAAAGCGGGTGACTGCTCGCCGCCCGCCCTCCACAACCGCCATGCGCTGCCGTTTGGCGGCATCCCGGCCCACCGGCGCATCCACCTCGAGCGGCGACTCGGAGAGGTGTCCCCAGGACGCCGCCTTGTATAAACGCTTAATCTCACGTCGTTCGAGCGCTCGGGAAAGGGCATGATGCGCCGTGTCGCTCTTGGCCACCACCAGCAGACCCGAAGTGTCCTTGTCCAGTCGGTGTACGATACCCGGTCGAAGCTTGCCCCCAATGCCGGAGAGGTCGGTGGCATGAGCCAACAGCGCGTTGACCAACGTGCCCGTCGAGTGTCCCGGACCGGGGTGGACGACCATCCCGGCGACCTTGTTCACGACCAGAACCGAGGCGTCCTCGAAGAGGACGTCGAGGGGAATGTCCTCCGGTTCGATGGTCAACGGTTCTGGAGCCGGAACACGAACCTCGATCCGCTGGCCCGCCTCGAGCCGTTCCGACTTTCGGGCCTCTTGGCCGTCGAGCAGCACCCGGCCGGCCTCCACCAGCGCTTGCACGCGGGTCCGAGACAGATCCAGATGATGGGCTAGATAGGCGTCGAGTCGGTCGCCCTCCGTTTCGACGGTCAAGATCTCCACGCGCTCCTCGGCTGACATTCAGCCCGCTGTGCCGGCTACGCCGGGATCGCCCGCTGCATCGACCTCCACTTCTCGGTTGAGGGCGATGACCGCGGAGAGGTCGTCGATCTCGATGTTCGATGCCACGTCGTAGCCCTCCACGTCATCTTCGTCACCCCCGATGGCCAACTGGATCGCGAGCGTCTCGCCGCAGATGAAGTCACGATGGTCGTCCGCCGCGGATCGAATCTCGTCCGGGCCGTGGATCGCAAGACGAATCCGGTCCGTGATGTCGAGGCCGCCTTCCTTTCGGAGGCGCTGAATGCGGTTGACCAGTTCCCTGGCGCGTCCCTCGGCTCGGAGGTCGTCATCGAGCACAGGGTCGAGGCCGGCCGTGTACCCACCCTCCGAGCGCACGACGAGCGCACCCTTCGACTCCTCCACCACGTCGAAATCCTCGCTCTCGAGATGTACGGTGCGCCCCCCCACCTCGATCGAGACCGGCTCGCCGCTCCGGTGCGCCCCGAGGGCCGCTGGTGACAGGCCCCGTATCGCCGCCGCGGCGAGCTCGGAGTCCTTCTGAAAGCGAGGGCCCAACGCCTTGAAGTTCGGCCTGGCGACCAGCGTCACCAACCCCTCGGCAGACTCGAGAAAGTCCACCTCCTTGACGTTGAGTTCTTCCCTGAGAAGGCCGAGAACGTCGGGGCGGATCTCCAAGTCGCCCGGAACCACAGCGAACAACCGCGAAAGCGGTTGCCGCACGCGGATCTTGACCTCTTCCCGGGCCGCCCGCCCGAGTGAAACCAAGGAGCGGACCGCAGCCATTTCGTCCTCGAGGGCACGGTCGATGCGGTCCGCTTCACCCTCGGGAAAAGACTGCAGGTGCGCACTCTTCCCCGTGAGGCCGTGGTGGATCCAGTCCGCCACGAAAGGCGTCACGGGAGCCGCCACCAAACACACCGTGCGCAGCGCGTCCCAGAGCGTTCGGAAGGCGGCACGCCCGTCGGAATCGTCCGTGTTCCCCCAGAACCGCGGCCGTGAGCGGCGTACGTACCAGTTCGACAGTTCTTCACTGACGAACTCTCCCAGGGTCCGATACGCCCGCGTGAGTTGGTAGGAGTCCAGCTCCTCGAGAACCTCGGCCACCACGGAGGCCAGGCGTGAAAGCAGCCACCGGTCGAGGAGGCTGCGGTCTTCGGGCGCCGGGTCGGCATCCGACGGAGCCCATCCCTCGGCGTTGGCGTACAGCGTGAAGAACCGGTAGGTGTTGAAGAGCGTGTCCAGGAACTTGCGTGAGCTCTCCCGGACGGCGGTGGGATCGTATCGCTTGGGGACCCACGGATTGCTGACGGTGATGAGATACCATCGCAGGCCGTCCGCTCCGTGGTCGCCTATCGCGTCCCAAGGATCGACGGTATTGCCCTTGGACTTCGACATCTTCTGACCCTCGGCATCGAGGATCAGATCGTTGACGACCACGTTTCGAAAGGGAGGTCCGGTCTCGAGCATGGTCGAGATGGCCAGCAGGGAGTAGAACCAGCCACGGGTCTGGTCGAGCCCTTCACAGATGAAGTCCGCCGGGAAGTGCCGTTGGAACTCATCGTCGTTCTCGAACGGGTAGTGCCACTGTGCGAAGGGCATCGCGCCCGAGTCGAACCACGCGTCGACCACCTCGGGCGCCCGGCGCATCGTGCCGTCACACCGGGTGCAGCCCCACGTGTGTGCGTCGATGTACGGGCGGTGCGGATCGAAGTCCTCACCCAACGGGCCGGCACGCCCCTCCAACTCCGCGAAGCTGCCGATCCACTCCAGGTGGTCCTCACTGGCGTCACACACCCAGACAGGGAGCGGAGTACCCCAGTACCGATCTCGGGAGAGGGCCCAGTCGACGTTACCCTTGAGCCACTCTCCCATCCGCCCCTCTCCGACATCCGGCGGGAACCAGTTGGCGGCCGCGTTGTTCGCGAGCATCTCGTCCTTCAGCGTCGATGTGGCGGCGAACCAAGAGTCTCTGGCCAAATACAGCAGCGGTGACTCGCACCTCCAGCAGTGCGGGTAGGAGTGAACCTCCGTGCCGAAGCGGAACAGGTTGCCCCTCTCATCGAGGGCCTCCACCAGGCGGGGATCCGCATCCTTCACGAACACGCCACCGACCATATCGACGTCGGGAAGGAAGCACCCGGCGTCGTCGATGGGCCTGAGCATGGGCAGACCGTGTCGCTGGCCCGCCGCGTAGTCGTCGGAGCCGAAGGCGGGTGCCATGTGCACGATGCCGGTGCCGTCGTCGGCGCTGACGAAGTCCTCGTTGACGACTGTCCAGCCGTTCGCCGGGTCGGCGGGCATGGCCACCACCTCGAGGGGACGAGCGTACCGGACTCCGGCCAATTCCGTGCCCTTGTAGCGCCGGATGACGTCGACGCCCTCGCCCAACACGGCCCCGAGGCGGTCCTCGGCCAACACCAGAGACTTCCCGTCCAACTTCACCTCCACGTACGTCAGGTGGGGGTGAACGGCGAGCCCGGTGTTCGACGGGACCGTCCAGGGAGTGGTGGTCCACACCACGAACGCCCTCCTGTCGGGATCCGGATCACCGTCCGGCGTGAGCCACTGGCAGAGGAAGTGGAGGGATGAGTCCTCGATGTCCTTGTACCCCTGCGCCACCTCGTGAGAGCTGAGCGCCGTGCCGCAACGAGGACAGTACGGAACGCTCTTGTACCCCTTGTAGAGCAGTCCACGATCGGCCAACTGTTTCAAGATCCACCAGACGCTCTCCACATAGCTCGAGTGGAACGTGACGTAGGGCCGCGAGTAGTCGAGCCAGTATCCGATGCGCTCGGAGAGGTTCTCCCAGTCCTCCTTGTACGTGAACACCGAGCTTCGGCAGGCTTCGTTGAACTCGGCGATACCCAGAGCTTCGATCTCCGGTTTACCACTGATTCCCAGCCGCTTTTCGGCCTCGATCTCAACCGGCAAACCGTGCGTATCCCAGCCGGAGATTCGCGTTACACTCCTGCCTTCCATCGTCCGCAGCCGACACACCAGGTCCTTGATGGTGCGGCTGATGATGTGATGGAGGCCGGGCTTGCCGTTCGCCGTGGGCGGTCCCTCGAAGAACACGAAGGGCTCACCGTCCTCCGTCGCTTCGAGCGTCTGGTGGAAGAGATCCTCACTCCTCCAGCGGCCGAGAGTCTCCTCTTCAAGCGCCAGAAGGGCGTCGGGTATCTCGGGATATCGCATCGATTCGTTCCTGTATTCTGTGGTTTCAGATCCGCGCGACTACGGCCCGGATGAGCTTGGTCAGTTGCGGCTCCGCTTCCACCGCCGTGGCGATGATGGTCTGGACGTCGACCTCGGCAAGGGCGTCCGGAAGGCATTGGTCGGTGATCATGCAGAGGCCCAGGACCCTCATGCCCATGTGCCGGGCGACGATCACCTCGGGTACGGTGGACATCCCCACGACGTCGGCGCCCATCCCCCGCAGCATTCGGTACTCGGCCCGCGTCTCGAGGTTGGGTCCCACCACCGCCGCATACACACCCCGCCGGAGCGGGATGGACAGTTCCAGGGCCGCCCGCATGGTGACTTGCTGCAGAGCCCGATCGTAGGGCTCGGACATATCGGGGAATCGCGGACCGAGTTCGTCGATGTTCTCGCCGACCAGCGGATTGTCCCCAAGGAAGTTGATGTGATCATCCAAGACAACGAGGTCGCCGGGCTCCCAAAGCGGGTGCATTCCCCCGACCGCGCCCGAAACTACGAGCGTTTCGACGCCGAGACTCCCCATGACTCTTACCGGGAGGACGACATCGCGGACGTCATGTCCCTCGTAGAGGTGGAAGCGACCCTGCATGGCCACGACCGCTTGCCCCTCCAAGGTACCGAACAACAGACTGCCGGAATGGCTCTCGACCGTGGGCACCGGAAAGTGCGGAATGTCCTCGTAGGAGATCGCCGTTTCCACCTCGATCTCGTCGGCCAGGGCGCCGAGGCCGGTGCCCAGGATGATCCCGATGCGAGGTTCAGCCGAGAGCCGCTCTCGAATCGCGTGGGTGCTCTCCTGGATGCGATCCCACTCCATCCTCACTCCGACTCCTGCTGGTCTCGCTTCAGAATGGTGGAGAGCCATAGCGCGTTGTCGGAGCTCGAGCCTTCCGGTTCCTCTCCTTCCGGGCCCTCCTCGGCAACGTCGGCGGAGGACCGTCCTTCCTCATCGGAACCCTCGGCCGCGTCGGCCGCGGAATCGGCGGCGGCGCTTTCCGAGTCCTCTCCATTCTCGGCAGGCATCTCCAAGCCGTCGCTGCCGTCCTCGTCCGTCACCCAACTTCCCCGCCCCAAATCGAGGTCGAGGGTGACGTCTTCGAGGGGGGTCCGGTTCGCCTCTACCTCTACCGAGTCCAGTTCCCTCTCGAGCAGGCTCCTGAAGGCCTTGAGGAATCGAATCCGGTGCCTCTCGAGCTCCTCAAGGGCCGTCCTGCGGTCCGCCAGGAGCTTGTCCGCCTCCTGCACCATATGCTCGATTCGACCCCGAGCCTCTCTCTCTAGGAGCTCCGCTTCGCGTTTGGCCTGTTCCTTCACCTCCTGGCGTAGGGCCTGGGCCGTCACCAGCGCCTCCTGAACCGCGTGCTCACGCCCCTCCTGCCCTTTGACCTGCTCGCCGAGCCGCTCGGAACGCTCCCTCAACTGGAGGTTCTCCTTCACGAGCACCTCCATCCGCTCAGCCACGAGTTCGAGGAAGACGTCCACCTCCTGGGTTTCATAGCCACGGAGAGCCTTGGCGAAGTCGCCTCGCTTCTTCCGTACGTCCAGCGGTGTGAGCTCGATCATGCCGTGCGTCCTCCGAAAAGAGCGGTCCCTAGGCGTATCATCGTGCTGCCTTCCTCTATCGCGATCTCGAAATCGTTGGTCATCCCCATCGAGAGCTCCTCTGCGGTGTATCCGTCCGAGCCCCGGAGTTCATCGTTGATCTCGCGCAGAGCCCTAAACGTGCCTCGTAGCACGGTCTCATCATCGGTCAACGGAGCCATCGTCATGAGGCCCCTGATCTGCAATCCCGGCAACTCGAGGATCTCCCAGAGGTCGCCCCCGATCTCCCGACCCTGCAGACCGCTCTTGGTTTCCTCACCGGAGGTGTTCACCTGAATGAGCACGGCTTGCCTCCCCCCGGCCTCCTCCGCCGCGTTCGAGACACGACGGGCCAATCTGAGGGAATCGACCGAATGGACGAGCCCCGCTACCCCCACGACGCGCGCGGCTTTTCGGCTCTGCAGGTGGCCGATCATATGCCAACGCACCCGGGTATCGCCGACTGCCGCCGCTTTCTCAGCGAGGTCCTCGACACGGTTCTCGCCCAGATCGAAAAGCCCGTGCGCAAGAGCGGCTCGAACCGCATCCAACGGGTGGGCCTTGGTCACCGCCACGAGCGTGACCTCGCCCGGATCCCGGCCACTCCGTTCGGCGGCACGGGCGATCCTCTCCCGAATCGCTCCGAGAGAGCGTTCTATCCGTGCCTCGTACACAGGCGTGATCATTCTATCGCATCGCTAGGGGAGACGGTACTGGTGAGAGGATACGGTACTGGTAAAAAAGGACCCAGCCGGCGTGGCCGGCGGGGTCGCAATTCGGAAACCCTCGAACCCGGCTTCTAACGGACCTCGAAGGTAATCGGAATCTGCACCCAGACCTTGACCACCTTGTCGCGGTTCAGAGCCGGTGTGAACTCGTAAACGCCCGCAACCTCGAGAGCCGCCTCGTCGAGTTGCTCGTGCCCCGAGCTGCGAGAGATCCTCTTGTCGAGGACTCGGCCCTGTTCGGAGATGAAGAACCAGACCAACGCCTGCCCACCGATGCCGGCATCACGCAGGATGGGCGGATAGGCTCTCATCATGGCAGCGACCACCTCCCGTCGGTTCTTGATCTCCGGCCTCACCGTCATGGGAGTGAAGACCGGAGCAGCTGCAATGTCCGTTGCAGCTGCGGTAGGCGGTGGCGGCAGGTCCTCGACCGGGTTTTCCTCGAACGTCGTCGGGGCGATCGTGATGTCCTCGTCGACCGCCGCGGTCGCGATCACCGGCGTCGCCGGTCGAGAGATCGCCTGCGGCGGCGGCGGAATCTCGATCTCGGGCGGAAGCTCGATGGTCTCGAGTTCTTCACTCGTGAACGACACGTCCTCAGCCGTCAGCGTGGGCCAGAACTGGAACATCAGGAAGTGGACCACCGTCGCGGCGATCATGGATCCCCAGAACCACGAACTGAACGACCGCTTGAATCTGTCGTTCTCGGTCTCGAATGTGCCCTTAGCACCCTCGGACGGCACAGCTTGAGCGCTCATCGTCTTTCCCTCGTCATACGTTGCTCGAGCTCGGTGGCGAATACCACTCGGACTACTCCTGCGGCGACCAACTGCTTCTGGATCTGGTCGATGGTGTTGTAGGTGACCTCTCGATCTCCGCGGATCGAGATGACCAACGCCCGGTCCGAGGAGGCATACAGGGGGCCAACCGCCGGGGCAATCTCACCCATGCGGTATGGCCGGTCGTTCATGAAGACACTGCCATCCCGCTCCACCCAGATGTTCAGGATGTTCTTCGCCTTCTCGTCGATCTTCTCGGTGGCCTCGGCCTCGGCCCAGACGATGGGCCGATTCTTGTCGTTCTGGAAAACCGTCGTCACCATGAAGAAAATCAGCAGCAGGAACGCAATGTCGGCCAAGGACGAGGAGGGCACGTCCGACGACACCTTCGACTTGCGCGAGAATCCGCCTCTCATCGCCATTGTCGTCAGCCTTCCAGCAACTGTAGGGAGATACGCTGGGCGCCAGCCGTGTGGAGAGCGTCCAAGACGTCGATCATGAACTTGTACGGTGCGTCGGGATGCGTCTTCAGCGCCGCGATGAGGTTCTCGTTCTCTGCCACTTCCTGACGCCAGATGCCCTCGATGTCGTCCGGCCGTACCTGCTGGATCTGTGGGCTTTCACCACGCTTCAGGTCGACGATGCCGTTGGCCTGAATGATGATGTGGATGATGTTCTTCTGGCTTACCTGGACCTCTTCAGCTTCCTCGGGAAGGACGATGGCGAGGCCCTTGTCCTTCGGGAAGGTCGTGGTCACCAGAAAGAAGATCAGTAGCAGGAAAGCGATGTCCGCCATGGACGAGGTCGGGACCTCGTCGCTGACCTTCGACTTCTTGTTGTTGAGAACGGCCATTCTTCAAGCCCCCGTGTATGTGCCAGCTACCGGCAACGCGCCGGAAAGGTTCCTCTAGTCCTGTACGGGTCAGGCGCCGCCGGATCCCGTCGCCCCGGGTGCGGGTGCCGAAGGCGCAGAGCGCCGTGCACCGACTCCCGCCGGAGCGGCCTTCATGTCTCTGAGATCGTAGGCGAGATCGAGCACCTTCTGCGCCCCCTGCTCCATGTCGATGATCAACATGTCTATGCGGGAGACGAAGAAGTTGTACGCAATGTTGACCGGGATCGCGATCAACAAGCCTGTCGCGGTCGTCAGGAGCGCGACCTTGATCCCGCCGGCGACCAGCGTCGGATCCACGTCGCCTGCGGCCTCGATGGCCGCGAAGGCGAGGATCATCCCGACCACGGTGCCCAAGAAACCCATGAGCGGCGCAACGTTGGCAACGGTCGCGAGAATCACGAGCCCTCGCTCCAAGAAGCCCAGCTCGATCGTCCCCGTGGTCTTGATGGCCTGAGCCATTTCCTGCATCTCGACCTCATCGGCCTTGATCTTTCGGAGACCCGCCACAAGGATGGCGGCTGCCGGTCCCGGCCGGGAGGACGCAAGCTGCAGCGCCTCGTCGAGCCGTCCGGCGTGCGCGGCCTCGTCGACCTCGGCGAGCACGGCTTGCGTGCTGTGGTGGGCTATCCAGAGAGTCCAGGCCTTCGCGATCATCACACCGAGTGCGATGAGCGAGCAAAGGACCAACGGATACATCATCAGACCGCCATCGGCGAACAGTGACAGAATATCGTATTGACTCGCGTCCAAGCGACGCTCCTTTGTGCAACGGTCTTGGTACCGTCGACCCGCGAACGGTCATCTCCGAGAAAGACGGGCCAATCTAGTGCGCGTTCCCGGAAATTCCTAGACCACCTTTAGGGTCTTACGAAAACTCAGTATTCGGGCTTTCAGACGGTCTCGCAAGCGCACCTACGCGAGACTGGGAGTCAGCGCCGCCTGACGTTCCGGCAATGTCCCCCCCAGGATCTCCCTCAGGCGGGCGGATTCCACATCCCGCTCCAACCGGCCGCGCAGCGCGACCGACACCCGCGCGGTCTCTTCGCTCACCACGACGACCAAGGCGTCGGTCTCCTCGCTCAGGCCGATGGCTGCGCGATGGCGGGTGCCCAGGGACTTGCCGGCGACCGCGTACTGAGTCAGCGGAAGGATGGCACCGGCGGCTCGTATCTCGTCTCCCACAATGATCACGGCTCCATCGTGCAAAGGGCTTCCGGGCGTGAAGATGGTCTGGAGCATTTCGGAAGAAACCGTGACCCGCTCGCGGCTACCCGTCTGAGCATACTCGTCGAGGCCGACTTTCTGCTCGATGGCGATGATGGCTCCGAGCTTCTTGCGGGAGAGCTCTTCGACGCCATGGACGATCTCGTCGATCAGTAGCCCCCCCTGCATGGGGCTGACCATGCGGATCAATCGACTCTGACCGAGACGGCTCAGCGCGGTCCTCAGTTCGGGCTGAAAAACGACCAGCGCCGCGATGACGCCGTATTGGAAGACCGACTCGAGGATGTACTCGATGAGGGTCAGCCGGAGGACCTGCGACACGAGATAGGCGGCCGCCAAGACGAGCAACCCAAGCAGAATTTGCATCGCTCGGGTACGCTGGATGATCAGCAGAACCCGGTAGAGCAGAAACCCGACGATGAGGATTTCGACGAGGTCGAGCCACCCCGGAAGGAAGAACTGCATCTGATTCCAGAGTCGGGACACGTTCTATTCGCTAGAGGCCTGTGGATCCTCGGCCACGAGCCGCACCACCGGGGTGCGGACCGTGTCGGGACTCGACTCCTCGGCGCCGGACTCGTCGTGGTTCGCACCTTCCGGAGGGGTCCCCTCCAGGACCATGCCTTCTTCGACGGCTTCGCCGTCGGCCTCCCCTTCGTAGACCGGAGCTTCGTCCGAAGCAGGTGGGGACGCTGCGCCTTCTTCTGCAACGTCGGGATCCGCCAGGGGCGGCAGCTCCTCGCCCGCGTTCAAGGCAGCGACGTCGGCGGCATCCAGCGTCTCTCGGTCCAGAAGGGCCTGCGCCAGGACTTCGAGGAGATCTCGATGCTCGGCCACGAGCTCGCGGGCGTGCTCGTGGGCTTCGTCGAGCACGCGTTTGATCTCCTGATCTACCTGTTGGGAGGTGTGCTCCGAAACCTCCCTGCGTTGAACCAGCTCGCGACCCAGGAAGACCTCCTGGTCCCCCTGACCGATCGCCATGAGACCGATGATTTCCGACATACCGAAGCGAGTCACCATCTGCCGGGCCAACGCCGTGGCACTCTCGATGTCGTTGCCCGCGCCGGTCGTGATCTGTTCGGCGCCGAAGACCATCTCCTCGGCCACACGCCCGCCGAAGAGCATGCACAACTGCCCTTCGAGCCACTTCTTTGTGTAGGAATGGCGATCCTCCTGCGGGAGACTCGCCGTAATCCCCAGGGCGCGCCCACGAGGTACGATGGTGACCTTATGGACCGGATCCAGACCGGGCAGTCGAAGTCCGATCACCGCGTGGCCGGCCTCGTGGTACGCCGTGAGCTTTCGTTCCGAGTCCGTGAGCACCATGCTGCGGCGCTCGGCCCCCAGCATGACTTTGTCCCTGGCCTCTTCGAAGTGAGCCATGCTCACCTTGGTGCTTCCGTCACGGGCAGCGAGAAGAGCGGCCTCGTTGCAGATGTTGGCCAGGTCCGCTCCGCTCAAGCCCGGAGTGCCCTTGGCCACGATCTTGAGCTCGACGTCACCCGCCAGCGGCAGCTTCTTCGCGTGGACCCGCAGAATCCCCTCCCTTCCGCGGACGTCGGGAAGGTCCACCACGACCTGGCGGTCGAAACGGCCGGGCCGCAGGAGTGCGGGATCGAGCACGTCCGGTCGGTTGGTCGCGGCCAACAGAATCACACCCTCATTGGCCTCGAAGCCGTCCATTTCAACGAGCAGGGCATTGAGGGTCTGTTCGCGCTCGTCATGTCCCCCACCCAGGCCGGCTCCGCGGTGCCGTCCGACGGCATCGATCTCGTCGATGAAGATAATGCAGGGAGCGTGCGCCTTGCCCTGCTCGAACAAGTCCCGGACCCGGGACGCCCCGACGCCGACGAACATCTCCACGAAGTCGGATCCCGACATCTGGAAGAAGGGTCTTCCGGCCTCTCCCGCCACTGCCCTGGCCAACAGCGTCTTACCGGTTCCCGGAGGGCCGACAAGCAGGACACCTTTGGGCAGCCGCCCGCCCAGACGCGAGAACCGCTGCGGGTCTTTCAGGAACTCGATGATCTCTTCGAGCTCCTCCTTGGCTTCATCCGCCCCGGCGATGTCCGCGAAGGTGACCTTGGGCGTATCCGGCGAGATCAGCTTGGCCTTGGACCGGCCGAACTGGAATGCCCGATTCCCGCCACCCTGCATGGTACGGAAGATCCAGATCCAGAACGCGATGAAGAGCAGCCAGGGCAAGGCGCCCAAAAGAAGGGTTCCCCACCCGCGCGTCTGCAGCTTACCCGAGATCTCGATGTCCTGCTGTTCCAACTCGGCAAGAAGCTCAGCCGTGATCTCGCCGGGGAGCATGACCGTGAACTTCTGAAACTCCTGACCCTCCACGATGCGGGGCGCTCGAAGCTCGCCCTCGATCATCAGGCTCTCGACGATCGTGACCTCAAGAATGTTGTTCGCGGCGAGTTGGCTCTTGAACTCGGTGTACGTGAATTCGATTGATGCGTCCTCTTGCCCGCGCATGAACTGGAACGCGAGGGCGGTCATCAGGACGAGCAGCAGCCAGAAGGCCCCGGTCCGAGAGAACCGGTTCATCGGCGAGCCGTCCTTCGGGTTACGAAGTGGGTCTTGTTCAGCCATTTGTTTCTGCTACACCAGGAAGGGCGCCGGAGTCCCCAACGCTCACAAACTCGCAATATAGGGCAAGTGGCGGAAGTTCTCGCCAAAATCGAGCCCGTAACCCACCAGGAATTCCCTCGGCGCCTCGAAGCCCACCCATCTGGGCTCCTTGATGAGCGTCCCGAGGCGCTTATGTAGAAGAGCGCAGATCTCCATGCTCCTCGCGCCCCGCTCGGCAAGGAGTGGGATCAGGTGGTTGATGGTGTTTCCACTGTCGACGATATCCTCCACAATAATGACCGCCCGGCCGTCGAGCGACGCCTTCGGGTCATGCATCAACCGCACGTCCCCACTGCTCCTGGTGGCGTTGCCGTAGCTCGACGCCATGAGAAAGTCGACCTGGAGAGGCAGGTCGACGGCCCGAACCAGGTCCGCCATGAAGATGAAGGAACCCTTCAGGAGACCCAGCAAGAGCAGATCGTCGTCCTCCGAGTAGGCCGCGGTGATCTCGCGACCCAGCTCTTCCACGCGCTCGGCTATCGCCTCCTGCGAGTAGACGACGCGGCCCAGCTCCTGCCCTCCCAGCCGCGCCTGGATCGTCACTTCCAACCCTCCGATGTGGACAACGAAACGGCCAAGACGGTCTCCGCGCCGGCCGGCGAAGCCAGGCAGGAGCGGGCCACACCCGGTACCCACAACACGCGACCACGGCCGTCCACCGCGACAGGTAACCGCGACCGCCTATCCAGAGCTACGCGGGCCTCGCCGAAGATCTTCTTGAGCTTCTTGGCCCCGTACGGGTACCGCACACGGTCACCGGCAGTCCATCCCCGCATACGGACGGGGAACTCCAGACCCGTCAGAGAGAACCGCTCGATCCAAGCCCCGTCGACCCGGTCGGTGAGCGACCAGTGCGCCGACCACTCCGACCCCCCGATGCAGAAGTCCCCGTGACCCTCACCGGCTTCGGCGATCTCCAACGAGCCGTCGACGCCTCGCTCCGAAACGAGCTCGACGACGAGGCGATCGAAGGAGCGGTACAATCTCAGGAGGCCCGTAATCCAATGCTCCCTGCCGCTGGCGCCCGCGCTAGTAAACAGAACGGCCGCACGAGTTCCGGCCTCGTCGAGACGCACCCCAAGGCGGGCCGTGAGGGTCCTCAGCGCACGAGCCTGAACCTCCGGATCTAGGGTCACCCAGGAAGGTCGATCGAGCACGATGCGCGCCTCGCCGGACTCCACGACGAGGTCGTCCAACAACTTGGCCAAGATCGACCGCCAGGCCCGCTCCTCCCTTTGGGCGATGCCGGCCAGGCGCACGAGGGAACGGCGTGCTCCGGGTGCCACCGCCGCCTCCAGCCGTGGCAGGACTTCGTTCCTGATCACGTTTCGGGCGTAGGCCGAATCCTCGTTCGAAGGGTCGAAACGCGGTTCGATCCCCACCGATTCGGCATACCGGGCGAGTTGCTCCCGAGTGAACGGGAGCAGCGGCCTCAGGATTCCGGGTTCCCTCTGTTCGGGAATTCCCGCGAGGCCACGGAGTCCGGTTCCGCGGAGGATTCGGAACAGCACGGTCTCGGCCTGATCGTCGGCGTGGTGTGCGGTGACGATCCACCGGCTCCCCAACCTGCCGTGTTCCGCCTCCAGAAACTGGTAGCGGGCCTCACGAGCCCCTTCTTCGCCGGCGAGATCGGTCTCGGCCACCCCAAAACGCACGGCGACGTTCCATGCCCGGGCCAGCCCGCAGACCCAGGAGGCGTCTCCCGCACTCCCTGGACGCATGCCATGATCGAAGTGGCCAACGGTGAGTTCGAGACGAGGCAGCCCCGGGGAGAATCGGAGGAGATGAAGCAGGACGAGCGAATCCAACCCGCCGGAGACGGCCACCAGAACACCGTCACCTTCGGCGAAGTACCCCCGTCCGACCACGTGCCTCTCGAAGTCCTGCGTCAGCGTGTCCTCCCGACGGCTCATCTGACGACCTCCGATCCGGACGCGGGCCCGGAAGCGGGCCGGGACGCAAACCCGGACGACGACAGGTGCCGGCCGCCGACATCGGCCAGAACGCGGCCCAAGGTGTCGAGTCGGTCGGTCTGGACTCCGTCGACTCCCCAGTCCAGAAGTCTGCGCATGTCCTTCTCGTCGTCCACCACCCAGACGTGGACGGCGATGTTGAGACCGTGGGCCTGAGAGACGAAGCGCGGCGTCACCACTCGAAGACCATGCCAGCGTTCGGGTACCTGCAGCACGTCGAAGACGGGCGCCATCATGCCGACCATCCGGGCGTGACAAGCACACCAGAAAAGGGCGATATCCCGCCTGGAAGCGCCCCAGGGGCCCGTGTAGCCTCGGGCGTGCCGGCGCCACCGCTCCACCTCGGCCGCGACCAGAACCCGATGCGTGGCGTTGTGCCGGCGGATCACGTCCAGGAGCGGACGTGCCACCTCGGCCGACTTCGTCTCAACGTTCACCCGCGTGTGGGGGAACTCCTCGAGCACCTCGTCCAGGGTGGGCACACGTACGCCTCTGCCCCGAAAGGACGTCGCGCCGCTCAGATCGCGGAAGTGGAAACCCGCGTCCAGGGCCTGGAGCCGCTCGCACGACATGGAAGCGACCGACCCGGTGCCGTTGCAGGTCCGATCAACGGTCGGGTCGTGGATCAATACGACTTCGCCGTCCATCGTGAGGTGTGCGTCTGTCTCGAGCATGTCGACGCCCCACACCTTCACCGCCATCCGGAAGGCCGCGATCGTGTTTTCCGGGGCCATCGCGGCCCCGCCTCGGTGGGCGATGAAAAGCGGGCTTCCGGCGAGGTAGGAGCAGCCAGGCCGCGGCCTTGAGGGCGAGGCCATCAGTCCGGTGCGTCAGGACGCGGCTGCGCCGTCCCTGAACCCCTCGACGTCGGCCGGGTCGACCCCGTGCAGTTGGAAGAGCACTAGATCCAGCAGACGATCGGTCAGAGTCAGATCGCGATCCGTCCGCGAAGCATCGTCGTCTTCGGGATCTCCGTTCCGACCCTGAAGGGCCACGATACTCTCGGCCAGGAACCCGGCCACGTCTTCCACCACTTCCGGGCGGGGATTGGCGGGCGCCAGGGAATCCGGCATGACCTGATCGAGCAGCAACCCCCGAATATACGCGAGGAATCCGGGGAACGTCAGCTCGGACAGAGGCTCTCCCTCGGCCTGCTCCTCGTCCGTGATGTCCTCCCACGCGAGTTCGTTCTCATACAGGTCGGTGGCATCGCTGTAGAGGTGTTCTCGTTCGGATTCCGACAGATCGGGGCCGTCGGACGGGGTCGGGACGGTCAGCTTACGACCCAGTGCCCGCTCCAAGGCCTCCCTCCGCTCATCGAGCAATGCCTTGGCTCGATAATCCATGTGGTAGACTCCTCAAGGTCGTTTGGGTATGCGCGCCACGGGGCAACTTACCGACAGTCGTCGCTCGGCCGCCACTCCGGACAGCGTCCGACGTCGGGCCTACTCCCGGAGATCTCGGCGGATCCGCCCCGCCAGGCGGTCGTACAATCGACGAGGCAGCACCTGGCCGACCCAGACCAATAAGGACGGGGCCATCGGGAACAGCAAGGATGGGCGACGACCCGCGATGGCCCGGTAAATCCGATCCACGGCGCGGTCGAGATCGACGAGAAAGGGCCGCTCGTGTATGTACTTGGAGGTGTCGGAGGTCCTCACGTGCCCGAGCGAAACCAGAAGCTGTCCCAACCGTAGTTGAAGGTTCCTGATAGGGGAGAAAGAAAAGTGGTGGCTCCGGGGGTCCCGGGCCGATAGGCTCGGGTAGGCAAAAACCCCAACACGGAGCCACCACGATGAAGAGAACGTACGAGGTAAGGGATCGGGCGGACAAGCGCGCGATCAGGGAGTTCCCGAAGCGGGAGGGGCAGTTTCTGCTTCCGATGCTTGAGCTCGTGGAGCAGACGGAGGTCGCGATCGACGAAGTCATCCAGGTGATGGGACGAGCGACGATCGAAGCGGTGCTGGAGATGAGCGCCGAGGGTGTGGCAGGCGTGAAGCAGGCAGGTCGGTCACGAGCGGAAGACGACACGGTGTGGTATGGCCGGCAGGGTGGTGTGGTTTACCTGTCGGACCGGAAGGTGCGTGTGGAGCGGCCACGGCTCAGGCGCCGGGGCGCCGGGGAGGGTGGCGAGGTCGAGGTGCCGGCGTACGCAGCGATGCGGAGACCGGGCGCCGTGGCGGATCGGATGCTCGAGGTCCTGATGGCGGGGGTGAGCACGCGGAAGTACGGCCGTGTGATCGGTGAGATGGCCGACACGGTCGGGGTGAGCAAGTCGGCGGTGAGCCGTGAGACGGTCGAGGCCTCGGAGCGCGTGCTGAAGGAGCTGATGGAGCGCCGGCTGGATGCGTGGGACCTCCTGGTGATCTACCTGGACGGGATCCAGATGGGCTCGCACCACGTGCTTGCTGCGGTAGGCGTGGACTCAGACGGAAAGAAGCACGTGCTGGGCGTGAGGGAAGGAGCGAGTGAGAACGCCGAGGTGACCAGCGCGCTCCTAGAGGATCTGGTCGAGCGCGGCCTGGACCCGGGCAGGCGGCGGCTGTTCGTGATCGATGGCTCGAAAGCGCTCAGGAAGGCGATCGAGAAGGTGTTCGGCCAACGTCACCCCATCCAGCGCTGCCGCAACCACAAGCTCCGCAACGTGCTGGGTCATCTGCCGAAGGATCAGCATCCTCAGGTGAAGGCGGCGTTCCGGGCGGCGATGAAGCTGGACGCGAAGCAGGGCGAGCAGAAGCTCGAGCAGCTCGCCCGATGGCTCGAGCGCGACCACCCCTCGGCCTCGGCCAGCCTACGCGAAGGCCTCAGCGAGATGTTCACGATCAACCGGCTCGGCCTCCCGCCGCGGCTGAGGAAGTGCCTGGGCTCGACCAACCTGATCGACAGCACCCACTCGGGCGTAAGACAGAAGACCCGCAGGGTGACCCACTGGAAGAACGGAGCGATGGCCTTGCGCTGGGCTGCGGCCTCGTTCGTGGAGACCGAGAAGAGCTACCGGAGGATCATCGGCTACCACCAGCTCTGGATGCTCAGGGCCCACCTCGACGACCATGAACCGGTTGCCGAAATGAGAAAGGCAGGCTAACAAGGAGACTCTCCGGAGCCACCACCTTCAACTGTCAGCGGGACACCATCCGAAACCACGGTGACGTCGACCGCGTGATCCCTGAGATCGACACGAAGGCTCTCGAAGAACACTCGGACGGCGGCCTTGGCGGCCCCATAGGCCGCCGTTTTGGGCAGGCCTCCGAACCCCGCCAGGCTGGACACGCACACCAGATGCCCACGCTCTCGCTCCAACATGCCGGGGAGCACGGCCGCGACGGCATGGACGGCACCCAGAAAGTTGATCCGCATCAGGCGCTCCACATCCGCGGCGTCCAGGCGGTCCGCCCGTGTACCTTCGCTAAGTCCGGCGTTGGCCACGAGAAGATCGACCGGGCCCAGGGCCTCCTCGCAGGACCGTGCGGCCCTATGCACGGCCTCCGGATCCGTCACGTCGCACACGAGGACTCGGGCCCGTCCACCGCCGCCCTCGATCTCTTCGCTCACCTCCTGGAGTGCCTCCCGGCGGCGTGCAGGCAATCCGACCGAGTACCCCTCGCGGGCGAGGCGCAGAGCAAGCGCACGACCGATTCCGGACGAGGCCCCGGTCACCAAAGCGACCCGTGGGGGCGTAGCCGACATGAAAGCCTCTCGAGATCACGGGTGAGTGTCGGGCACACCGTAGGCTCTCGCGTGATCCGGCGCCACCGGCCCGGGGGGGGAGCCAAGGGTAGCCTCACCCTCGCTAGACGAAGTGGTCGGATACGTTGATCAAGTACTTGTCGGGGTCCGTGACCTTGATGATGGAACGGCTGAAGGACCCGTCGGGCTTGGTCTCGGCCAGATCCACGAGCGTCGGATCATCGAGCCATCGCCCGTCTGCATCCGAAAGAACGCGCACGACGGGCCGATTGACCTGTGTGGCGTCCGAGTTGGCGGCATGGACGAGGCCCACCTCGAAGGTGTCTAGAATCACACAGGTCCCCACCGGGCAGATCCCGAGGAGGTTGATGAGGGCCTTCACCAGGACGGGGTCATAACCCGGATCCTCCCACAGCTCTCGAAGCACGACGTCCCCTGTCTTGACATCCGAGTAGCGGCGAGCGGTTGTGGCGGCGTCGTAGGAGTCGGCAACCGCGACGATCTTTGAGAATACCGATAGCTCACGGGATCGAACGCCCTGAGGGTAGCCGGAGAAATCCACCTTCATATGGTGCTCGTATGCGGTGACCATGCCCCGAAGAGGGATCTCACCGAACTCGCGAAGGGTGAATACGCGTAAGGCGCCGAGCCACGTGTGGGCCTGCATTCTGACGAACTCTTCGTCGGTGAGCTTCCCCTCCTTCATGATGATGTCAACGTCGATGCGGCTCTTCCCCACGTCGTGGAGAAGGGCCGCCATCCCTAGATCGAAGAGTCTGGCTTTGCTCAATCCGAGCCTTCGGCCGATGGCAACGCTGAAGATGCAGACGTTGACGGTGTGCGTGAAGGTGTAGTCGTCAAAGTCCCGGAGGGTGCTGAGCCCGACCAACGTCACCTCGTTGGTAAGCACCTGATCGACGATACCCTGAACGGCATGCCGGACCTGCTTGAGTTGGGGCGCCCGGCCCATACGGGCACTGTCGAACAAGTCCTTCGTCACGGTGACCGACTGCTGGTAGGTCCGCTTCCGCGCTAGCTCGTCCGCGAACTCGGCCTCTCCTTCGACGGGCGACCCCACCATGATGTTGGTGACGCTGCGGTCCAGAATCAGCTTCTGGAAGGTATAGACGAGGTGCTCGTCCTCCCCTTCGGGTTCGAATTGGATCAGCTGCGTGACGAAGGTCTTCCACTCCTGTTCGCTGGGAGCGTCGTCGATGCGGATCACCCCGATCCCGGCCCGAGAAAGAGCGCTGATGACGTGGCCGAACGAGGCGAAGTTGTCTACGTCCAACCGCAGCCGCGCGTCGTTCACGTAGAGGAGGTCGCTGCTGATCTTCAATTCCAACCTCCCGTTGACCGTGAGAATCTCGGAGGTCGCGGAGGCCAGCTCATCCAGGCTTCCTCTCACCTGGGCGTTTTCGATGGGGTAGAGCTTGATGCTCCTCAGGGTCTTGTACAGGGCTGGAGGAAGCTACGGCCTCGGACGCGCAGCCCAGGGTCGGCGACTTCCGGGTCCTCGGTCGAGGTCGGGGCGGCCGGAGCAGCCGGCGTGGCCAAGCGCGTTGGGGGGTCCGGGCTGGCCAGCGTCGCTGGGCTCGTTGCGTCAGCCGGGGTGGCCCCTTCGCCCGGCCCGCTCGTCGACTCGTTCACCGACCGCCCTTTTGGAGTGCCCTCAACGCGGCGCTCCGTACTACGGGATCCCGATCCTTCGTCGCTTTCTGAAGTGCGACCCGGGCCTCCTGGAGGGGCACCCTTCCGAGCGCCATCGCGGCGCACGCCCGGGTGTCCGGGTCCACACGCCGCCCGAAGCCCTTGCTAAGGAGAAGATCTCGAAGCTTGGTCACGCCCGCTTGGCCGGCGATTGTCCCGTATGACTCGAAGAAGGCCCTCCTCTCCGTCAGGTCGCGAGACCGTATCTCCTTTCCGAGCACGACTTCCTCGAGCGCGGGCACGGCACCCTGGAAGCGTTTGACTCCCAACGCCTTGACAGCGGCGATCCGGACATCGGGATCGAGGTCGTCGATGAGCTTGACCAGCGCTTCCATGGTCTGAGAGGTCGGCGCCGCGGCCAGGGCCGGAACCAGAGCGGCGCGGATGCCGAGGTCGTCTTGCTCCACCAGGCCGACCAACTGTTCTCCTACGCCTCGAAGGCCTCGCTCTGCGACCAGTCGGAGCGCCTCGATGACGACGACTCGCTCCGACGACTTCAGCGCGACACCCACGGCCGCCGGTCTGCCCTCCGCCATCCGGGCTACCGCTCTCGTCAGAGTCTGCCGCGCATCCTCGTTCGAGAGGCGCCTGATCCACTTGAGGACCGTGCCCAAGGCCTCCGGCCGCAGCTCCTGGAACAACTCCTCGAGCTCTTCGGCTGAGGGCTCGACCCGGGCCACTTCCAGGGCCTGGAGGAGCTGGCCCACGGCCTCGGGCTTCGAGAGCGTCCTCGTGAGCCCATCCAGGAGCTGCTGGTGAGCCCCAAGGACCCCCTCGGCGCGCTCGAGAACGACGGATGCTTCCGAGATGAGATATGCAACGGAGTGGAAGTCCCCGGAGTTGAGCAGATTGGGGAGGAGGTCGCTGAGAATCGAAATGACCTCCGCGCGAGCCCCGGCTTCCGACTGTGCCTCGAAGATATCGTACAGCATCGAGAGCACGTTTTCATTGAGGTTCTGCTCATATTCTCGCCGGACCTCATCCTTCAGGTAGTCGATCTCCTGAGTGTCGAGGAAGTAGAGCGTCGACTCGAAGTCCGCCATGTTGACGGGTCCCTTGGGCCCCGGGGTGGCGCCTTCGCCGTTTCCGCCCTCTTCGGCAAGATCCTCCTCGACCGATCCTCGAACTTGCTCGGGTTCCGGTCTGGGGGGCAGATCGAGCGCCGCGGTGGCCTCGATGGGTTCGACGCCACCTTGCTCCGGTTGTGCCACTTTGTAGCGAATGCACCGGAAGTCCGCAGACCAGAGCAGCGTGCGGAGGTCGTCCTCGTCTTCGTCCGTGAGGGTCCGGGCCTGCTGAATGATGCCCAGGAAGGTGACGATCTCCTCCGTCTCCACCCCCGGGGAGAAGGAAATCCACCTGATTCCGTCCCCGAACAGGGTCCACGCAAGGCTCTCCGATTTATCCCCGATCGGAAGCACGATCTGAGACTCCCATTCCAGGCCGGCCTCGGTAACGCCAAGCGCAAGGAGCGGGAGTTCTTGCCACACGTTGGTGAGCCCTTCCTGAAGCGCCTCGATCGTCTGTTGACGGACCGGGTTGTTGGGAAGGTACATGGCCAGCGTGCGCAGGCCCTTCTCCCACGACTGAAGGAGAGTCTGCAAGGCGGGTGCGTCCGTTGTGGTTGGAGAAGCCATTTCCCCTCGGGCTAGCACTGGGCACTAGCTAATCGAGCACCCTTTTGCTGTGGGATCCGTGGCCTGTGCTTCTTGAATCTTCACCGTTGCAATCAGGATCCACAAGCGATTCGTGGGATTCCGAGTGCGGTAGCAAGACGACGCCCTCCCCGCAGGCCGCGGAGAGGGCGTCTCACCCGAAATAGGCGGGCGTCAGAACCAGGAGGGGCTACGGGATCAGGTTGCGCTCCCGCTTGCGAAGGATGAACATCCCCTACGAACTCGGGGTTTTTGCGATCCGAGATATCCAGGATCTGGAGTCCGCTCACGTAGTTGGACTGTATGTCGCTGCAGTCGAAGAGGGTCGCGGTGCCGTCGATCTGGTCTCCCGTGACCGCCTCCAAGCCAACGGGTTCACTGAATAGGTTGGCCACCTCGGCCCATCCGCTTCCGGTGTGCTCGAGGACGCTGGCGGTGCCGAGGCCGAAGTCGTCGCCGACCACGCCCACGACGGCTACGACACTAGTACCCCCTGCCCGACCACGGAAGTAGATCGAACCCCCAGGGCTCCCGGACGGACGTGCAATGAGAGCTGGACGGCAACCGCGTATCCGTCGGGGAGGAACGTGCGCTGCGCTTCCGTGACGTCCCACCAGTCCTTGCGAAAGCTGGCCTTGGCGAGCGTCCGGGCACCCAGCCGATAGCCTACGCCGATCTCCCCGTCGTGGAACTTGACCGCCCGGGCCGTCCATGACGCGGGATCGGCTCCCGGACGGATGAAGGCGTAGTCGTTCATCTCGAAGCGGGCCGCCGTGAAGAATCGGGGCGTCCAGGTGTAGCGCGCCTCCAGGAAATACGCCGTTCCGTCGATGCGGCGGGTGCCCCCGCCCACTCCGTCCGGCACGTCGTAGCTCGAGAGCGAGACCTCGGCCCACGTCTCCAGGTACCCGCGGCTGAACCGGGCGTCGAATCCTAGAGCGCGCTGCTCGTAGTCGTCCCAGGGGGCCAAGGCGGGGAGAGCCGCGCCGAGGTCGTCGTTCAGGTAGGGACCCCAGGTGTAGGAGGTGCCCAGGCGCAGCCCCACGAACGGCGTAACGCGCCCGCCCAGCGCCGGCCGCCACGCCCGGGTCGTGGCGGGAACGTACTTCTCGTTGATGACCGGCAGGTTCACCGCGGCGGCCCGATAGTCGAACGCGCCCGCCATGCCCGAGAGCTGGATTCCCTCGGGGTAGCTGACGGGATAGAGATCGGGCACGCCGATCACGGAGTTCTCGGCGGCGAATCGGCGCGGAGCGAACGTCCCCACCGGAGAGGTGATGCGCCCCGCGTCCACGACCAGGTGGCGGGACCAAGAGAGCCGGAGCGCCAGCTGCTCGACTTCGGCCGCCCAGGATCCTTCCTTCGTCTGGTCCGGATATCCGGCCTCGAACTCCGTCACCGTGTAGAGCTGCACCCCTCTCGCCAATTCGGCTGCACCCCACAGGTACAGGTGACCCACGGGCGCCGGGTCTCCCCCGTTGCGGGCCAGCAGCCTCGATCCGTCGTCGGTCAGCCAGCCCTCCCCCTCCAGGGAGCCTTGGACGAGGAGCCAGTCCTGTGCGGCGGCCCCCGGCGGGGCCAGGGTGGGAACGAGCATCAGTCCCGCCGTCAGCCCGACCGCGAGGCTATGCATCCACCCCCGCTTCCCTTCCATCGGCGGGCCCGTCGAGAATGCTGCGCACCCGTCGCGCGATCGCATCCGGCATGAATGGCTTCTGGATCAGCTCGATGTCCGCATCGAGGACGCCATGATGTCCGATGAGCTCATCCGTATATCCCGACATGAACAATACGCGGATCCCGGGGCGTAGGGTCTCGAGCGCGTCCGAGAGCTCCTTGCCGCTCATTCGTGGCATCACGACGTCGGTCAGCAAGAGATCGATCGTCTCATCGGTCTCCTCGGCGAAGCGGAGCGCTTCCTCCCCACCACCCCTGGCGTACACTCGATAGCCGTAGTCCTCCAGCACCCGCACCACGAGCCGGCGCACATCGTCCTCGTCCTCGGCCACGAGAATCGTCTCGGTACCCGCAGGGTCGGAAAGATCCTCGACGTCGTCGTTCGGACTCGCCAGCTCCTCCACGTGCGGGATGTAGATCCGAAAGGTCGTTCCCTGATCGGGGGTCGACTCGACGACGATGTCTCCGCCCGACTGCTTGACGATTCCGTATGCGGTGGCCAAGCCCAGACCCGTTCCCTTCCCGACCTCCTTGGTCGTGAAGAAGGGCTCGAACACGCGGGCCAGCGTGGCGGCGTTCATCCCCGTGCCGGTGTCGCTCACCGTGAGGAGGACGTAGGGGCCGGACCGGAGAGCACGGCTCGGGGCGCCGCTTTGCTCAGTCAGCTCCACATTGGTGGTCTCGACGGTGAGGACACCGCCCTGGGGCATCGCATCGCGAGCGTTTACGGCAAGGTTGATGAGAACCTGCTCGATCTGGCCGGGGTCGGCCTTCACCCGTCCGAGGGCCGGGTCCATGACCGTGCGGACCTCGATGTCCTCGCCGATGAGGCGGACGAGCATGGTCTCGACGTCGGAGACGATGGCATTCAGGTCGATGACCTTCGGCTGGAGGACCTGCTTGCGGCTGAACGCCAGGAGCTGCTGAGTGAGCGAGGCGCCGCGTCGCACCGCCTCGCGTACCCGTGACAGGTCCGTCGCGGCCGGGCTGTCGGGCTCCGTCTTTCGCAAGAGGAGCGTCGCGTAGCCCGAGATCACCGTGAGGATGTTGTTGAAGTCGTGCGCCACCCCCCCCCGCCAGCGTGCCCAGCGACTCGAGCTTCTGCGCCCGCAAGAGCTGCTCCTCGCTCTCCAGCAGGGCGCTCTCCGCCTGCTCGCGCTCACCGATCTCTGCCAGCAGATCCTCGTTGGTCCGCGCCAGCTCCTCCGTGCGTGCCTTGAGCGCCACGTGCTGCCTCTCGAGCGATCCGATAAGCCGATTGTAGGCCTCTCCGAGCGTCGCGATCTCCGCGGGCGAGCCCGAGGCGTCGAAGCGCTTCCCACCCTCACGGGTCCCCGAAACGTCGTCCATGAACGACACGAAGCTCCGAAGGGGTTCGAGCACGGAGCGAGCCACCCACACGCCGCCCAAGCCGGCGAGCAGAAGCGCCAGGGCGCCGTAGGTCAGAAAGCTCCTGCGCAACGCCGACTCGATGGGCCTTGTCGCCTCGGTGAGCGACTCCAGGAGGTAGAGATCGACAGGCCCTCTCTCCTCGTCCACGCCCAACGGCGAGGACGCGATCACGAATTCCTCTCCGCCCAGGCGCACGGTCGCTCCGTCATCGGTAGCGGACCCCTCCGAGAGCGTGGCCTCCAGCTCGGCCCCGCTCACCGCCGGGAGCGTGGACACCAGACCTCCCGGGAGGACGAGCGCCACCTCTCCCTGAAACATCTGGCGCAGTTGGTCGACGAACGCCCGGTCCAACCGATTCCCGAGCGAGAGCGTGCCGATCGCGAAGCCACCGAGCACGATGGGGAGGGTGGACATCTGATACCATTCCTCGCCCACGCGCGTGACCGAGATGCCCGTCATGTCGAGCGTCGACCTAGAGTCGAGGGCCCGGCTTATCCCCTTCCAGGCCGAGAGATCCTGGAGCGGAGCTGGAGCGTCCCCCCTGGGAGACCTGCGACGCCAGGACGCGGCCCCGATCGTCTGTCACGATGAGCAGGTCCTCCCCGAGGTTGCCGCGCATGCGGTCGATCTCCGACTGGATGGTGGCAAGAAGCTGCTCGAGGTCCGTCAGGGTCGCGGTAGACGCTTCGAGGCGATAGGTGTCGATGGCCGCTCGCAGCGTGGGGCTCTCGGTGAGAAGCGTGAGCGTCAGCAACCGGCCCTGAAGCTCCTGCCGCTGGAAGGTGAGGAGGACGCGCTGATTGCGGCTCACCTCTTCGGCGGTGAGCCGACGCGCGTTGCCTCGGACCCGCACGCTCAAGCCCGCGAACGTCGAGCCAACCACCACGACGGTGATAAGCGTGGTGAGGAGCACCAGCCGCACGTTGAGCGCCGCCCGGTAGACCGGAAAACCCCACGGCCGGCCCGGACGGTTCGAGCTCAATGGCCCCCCCCGTCGATCAGCGGCAGGGAGAACCGAACGCTGATGGTCTCCCCCGCCCGGACGCGCACACGCGTTCGTACCGCCGTGACTCGCTCGTGCCACGCGACGAGAGTGTATTCACCCGGCGTGACGTCCTCGAGGGTGAACCGGCCTGACGCGTCCGGCCGGATGAAGTACGGCGTATCCAGGACAAGAATGATCGCCCTCATGTCGGAGTGGATGTGGCAAAACACGGGGACGATCCCCGACTCATCGAAGCGGACCGCCTTGGACTTGTTCTGCGGATAGCGTCCCAGGTCGAAGGTCTTGGTTCCCGACAGGCTGAAGACGTTGTGAAAGATCGGGTCGTCGTTCAAGAAGTCCACGGTCGATCCCGTGGCGATCGGCAGCAGGCTCGGATCGAAGGCCTGATCGCGCTGGTGGACGGCGTAGCGCCCGGGAGCCGTTCCCCGGGGGGCGTCGTCCGACTCCGAGTCCAGGTAGATGACCACGGCCATCGGCCGCGCGTCGTCGGACGGGGCCTCGGGCACCACCGAGCCCGGTCGAGGCCAGGCGCGAGCTCTACCGTCCCCTCGATCCTTCCGACCTGGGCCGCGAGCCCCTGTGGGCCTGCAGCCATGTGCGGAACAGCGAGTGCCACGAGCAAAGCCAAGGCTCGGGACCGGGAAGGGAGTCCATGGCGCATGGATATTCGTACGTGCCGGCGTCGACGGCCTGTCAGGGCGACGATCGCGGAGGCCGACTCCCACAGGACTCCATGGCCATCAAGCCTCTGGCGGAACAACGCTTGTGGTGAAGGTAGGTCTGGAAAGGCTGAGGACACTTCCGGGCTTTGTTGTCGCTGTCTAACTCGTTGCGGTTCTGCTGCGGCCCAAGATGCATCCGGCGAGCGCACCGCGCGAGCCCGGACGTTCGCTGCCATCAGCAGCAACCGCGAGTTAGGCGTGCGACGATGGTACGCTGACCAAACATAGGTAACACTTTTCTGAACAATGATGGGTGACAGTCTCGATCACTATCGTGGCCCTCCTACAAGGAGGCGCCATGCCATGGTTGGAGACCGATCCCATGAACGAACGCAAACGATTCATCCTGGAGGCCACCGGCGGCCTCTTCTCGCACTCCGAGCTCTGCCTGCGCCACGACATTAGCCGTAAGACCGGTTACAAGTGGCTCGATCGCTACGAGGTCGAAGGACCCGATGGCCTCGGAGACCGTTCGCGCCGTCCCTGTGCGCATCCACACACCACCGAGCCGCATGTACTCGAGGCAGCCTTCGAGCTCCGCAGGCGTCGATGTCGCTGGGGCGCCGACAAGATCCGTGCTCGGCTCCTGACCCTGCACCCTGACTGGCGCGTCCCTTCGGCTCGCGTCCTTCACAAGTATTTCCTCCGCGAGGGACTCGTGAAGAAGCCGCGCAGGAGTCGGACACGCCCGCATCCCGGCCGACCCACCGCTCCCTTCGATGCACCCAACGCCATCTGGTCCGCCGACTTCAAAGGTCAGTTCAAGACCCTCGACGGCCGCTACTGCTACCCGCTCACCGTCCAGGACGGCTTCAGTCGGTATCTGCTCGCCTGCCAGGGCCTCGATGGCACCACCTACGCCGGTTCACGGCGTGTCTTCACTCGTCTCTTCCGCGAGTTCGGGCTCCCTGAACGCATCCGCACCGACAACGGCTCGCCCTTCGCTTCCATGGCGCTCGGCCGTCTCTCTAGGCTCTCCGTTTGGTGGATCAAGCTCGGTATCCTGCCCGATCTCATCGAGCCCGCTTCGCCTCAGCAGAACGGCCGCCATGAGCGCATGCACAAAGACCTCAAGGCCGACACCACCATCCCACCTGCCGGCAACCGCTCCGCTCAGCAGCGCCGTTTCAACGCCTTTCGGGCTGACTTCAACGAGGTCCGGCCCCACGAGGCTCACGACCAGCGGCCCCCAGCCTCTGCCTACGAACCCTCGACCCGTCCCTTCCCGAAGAAGCTCAAGACGCCGGAGTACCCCGCTCACTTCGAGGTCCGTAAAGTCTCCACCAACGGTGGCGTCCGTTGGTATTCCACCTGGGTCAACGTCTCCCACCTACTCGGACGTGAATACATCGGCCTCGAAGAGATCGCCGATGGCATCTGGGCTATTTACTTCGGCTCCGTCTCCCTCGGCTGGCTGATCGGGATAGGGGAGGACCGGCGATCCCGGTCCTTCCCCTCCCACACCACCAGGCATGCGGGTCCGCACCTGGCGGTTCGGTGAGTTGAGGTCAGTACGGCGTGAGCCGGGGCACACCCAGCTCGTCGAAGTACGCCCCTGGCAAGGCCGTGTGCAGGGCGTGGTGCGCGGCCACGTGCCACCAGCTTCGCGCGAACCGAGCAGCTCGCCAGGCGAGGTTCTCGCTCACACCGCGAGCCCTCAACTCCCGGTACGCTGTCCTTCCCCGTTTCCACTGGCGTAATTGCAACGTACGCAGCCGGCGGTGGATCCATTGGTCCAGGTCTCGGAAAACCCCCGGTGTATCCGCTAAGCCGAAGTATGCCTTCCACCCCAGCACGTAGCGCCGTAGCTCTTCCGCCACCTGTTGCAGGCTCCGCCCGCCACTCCGGCTTGTAATCTGCCGGACTCGCTCCTTGAACTTCGTCAGGGCCTTCTTGCTGACCCGGCGCTTCACGACCTTCCCTGCCGCTACCCAGAAGCTGTAGCCCAGGAACTGTCGATCCCACACTCGCGCCACCGCGCTCTTTTCCTCGTTGACCTGAAGCCGAAGTTTCCCGTACAAGTGCCTCAGCGCCTGCATCACACGTTGTCCTGCCCGCCTCGACCGCACGTATACATTGCAGTCATCGGCGTACCGGACAAACGCGTGTCCGCGTAGCTCCAACTCCTTGTCCACTTCGTCCAGGAGCACGTTCGCCAGCAACGGCGACAACGGTCCGCCCTGAGGCGTCCCCATGTGCCGCTCCATCACCACCCCGTTCGCCATGACTCCGGCTTCCAGGTAGCGACGGAGGATCCGCAGCATCGCCTTATCCTCGATCCGCTTTGCCAGCCGCCCCATCAGCACGTCGTGGTTCACCCGGTCGAAAAACTTCTCCAGGTCCACATCCACCACCCATCGTCTCCCTTCCTGGATGTATTGCTGCGCTTCGCGCACCGCATCGTGTGCTCGGCGCCCAGGCCGGAAGCCGTGGCTGTGCCGACTGAACGTCGGGTCGAACCTCGGTTGCAGCACCTGCAGGATGGCTTGTTGGATGAACCGGTCCAGCACGGTCGGAATCCCCAACTCCCGGACCCCTCCCCCACTCTTCGGTATCTCCTGCCTTCGTACCGGCTTCGGTTGGTAGGTCCCCGCCAGCAACCGCTGTCGGATCTCCCCCCAGTGCCTGCGCAAGTACTCTGGCAGCTCCTCCACGCTCATCCCGTCGATGCCCGGACTGCCCTTATTCTGCCGCACGCGTTTCAACGCTCCTACGAGGTTGGCACGCCCGACCACCTCCTCCATCAGGAGATGCTCGCTTCCCTCTCTGCCAACGTACGTGAGACACAGAGCACGCTAGAGTAGGGCGAAGGCAGAGAAAACGAACATGTTGGGACTGCGAGAGAGAATGGAAGAGAATGGTAGTGCCCCTCGCTTCCTGAGCGCTCGTCTCCATGGGCCACCGTTCCGGCTTCGCCACTCCCCTCTACCTTCGGGGCTTCACCCCTATCCTCCAGCGGGAGCTCCAGTTGCCTGGACTCCTGGCGCATGGCCTTCTCGAGATCCACGGTCGTCACACTCTCCTCTCCGTTCGGCCCTTCGTCCGACAAAGCTGGGTCCAAGCGCATCATGCACTTCGTCGGCCTACTATGGCCTCTGCTGACTTCTCGCTCCGCCGGCAGGCCCAACAGCGCAATGCCGGCGTCGCCCTTTCAGGCGTCAGGCGAGACCTCCCCGGGTAAGAACGATGACCTTCCCCGCACAATCGCCGGATCTACGCCGCTTCCCCTTGGTCGCAGGAGCTTCGCGGTCAGTGGTCCGCTCGCCCCGGTCCGCAGCGCCTCGTATCCGGTTCCTGCTCGTCGACTCACGGGTTCGTTGCACGCTTCGTTCAGCGTACGCCTCACGACGAACGCCTTGCGCTTCCCTTCGGTCCCTGCGACCAGGTTCCGGGAGGACTTTCACCTCCAAGTCATCGCCCATGCCGGGCCCACCACATAGATAAAGGAGCCATCCTTGACCACGATGGCTCCTCTTCTCGTAACCCAAAACTGTAACCCATCAATGCTCAGTTTCTGTTACCCACGCCTTGCGCTTCCCTTCGGTCCCTGCGACCAGGTTCCGGGAGGACTTTCACCTCCAAGTCATCGCCCATGCCGGGCCCACCACATAGATAAAGGAGCCATCCTTGACCACGATGGCTCCTCTTCTCGTAACCCAAAACTGTAACCCATCAATGCTCAGTTTCTGTTACCCATCAAGGTTCGGGCTCAGATTGTGTCCCTGGAGGCCATGGCGCTGCCCGCCAGATCCCGGAAGTAGGGGGCGTGGCCTCCTCTCCTTCTTCGCTCCGCGCTGCCGGGCAACTCTTCGTTATTTTCGACGCACCACGGCAACAAAGGACGTAACCCAATCTGTTAACCATCAGCTGGCACCATTGTGTCAATGATCAGGTGCGCTGTTCACGGCCTTGGTTTCGTCCAATAGCGGAGGAGGGACTCGAACCCCCGACACGCGGATTATGATTCCGCTGCTCTAACCAGCTGAGCTACTCCGCCCCCTTGTCGTGCCCCAAAAACTCCAAAGAGTCCAAAGGGGTGTCAAGGCGCGGCGACGGGCTATTTCGCCGGTGAAGGGGTACCTTTTCAGGTACGTAGTCCGGGTACGCTACGACAACGGACATTCCTGGTATCAAGGGGTCGTTTCATGGACTTCGGAACCATCCTAATCCCCGCTGCAGTCGTGGCCGCGGCCGCGTTGCTCTCCAGCCTGCGCATCCTTTACGAGTACGAAAGAGGCGTGGTCTTTCGGCTCGGCAAGCTGACGCGGGCCAAGGGCCCGGGACTCATCTTCCTGGTCCCGTTCGCCATCGAGCGCATGAAGAAGATGGATCTACGAATCGTCGCCCTCGACATCGCCCCTCAAGACACCATCACGAAAGACAACGTCAGCGTGAAGGTGAACGCGGTCGTCTACTTTCGGGTCGCCGACCCGGCCAAGGCGGTCGTGGAGATCGAGGACTATTACTTCGCGACGAGCCAACTCGCACAGACGACCCTGCGTAGCGTGATCGGTCAGTCCGAACTCGATGAGCTGTTGGCGGAGCGCGACCAGATCAACGAAGTCGTCTGCAAGATCATCGACCAGGGTACGGATCCCTGGGGAATCGAAGTCACCTCCGTCGAGATCAAGGACATCGACCTGCCCCACGAGATGAAGCGCGCCATGGCCAAACAGGCCGAGGCGGAGCGGGAGAGGCGAGGAAAGGTCATCGCCGCGGCGGGAGAAGCCCAGGCAGCCGCGAAGCTCGCCGAAGCCGCGGAGATCCTCCAGCACTACCCTGTCGCCATTCAGCTCCGGTTCCTGCAGACCGTGGTGGAGATCGCCGCCGAGAACAACTCCACGACCGTCTTCCCGATCCCCATGGATCTGTTCTGGCCGATCCAAGAGGCAGGGGAACGTTGGAAGGCCGGCGAGCGCCCTTCGTTCAAGGCCTTGCACGCCGCGGGAGAGGGGATGCTCGAAGGCGCCGAGCAGACCATGCTCGCCGAAGCCGCGAAGGCGTTCCTCGGCATCGGGAGCGGCGGCTCGGCGGCAGAGCCGGCACCGGTCCCCGCGAAGTCCGAGGGCTCTTCTGAGGAAGCCGGAAAGGCCAAGGGCCCGTAGAGCCGGGCAACCCGAGGCACCGGTTTCCCTCTTCGCCTCAGCGGCCCTCTGAATCCTCCGTGGAATCCGGAGGCGGGGCGATGCGGTATAGAACCTCACCGTCGCGGATCATCCCGTAGCGCTCGCGGGCGAGTCGCTCGATCGTGGCCGAGTCCGCTTCGAGCGAATCGCCCCACGCTCGAAGGGAGTCGTTGACCCGTGTGAGTTCCGCGAAACGCTCCGCCTCCCGCTCACGCTCCGCTCGCGCGCGCCTCACTTCCAGGAGGGAGTACTCCCCACCGAAGACCGCAAAATAGACCGCGAGGCCGATCAGGGCCGGCAAGATGAATCGTCTTACTTGGACCAAAGACTCCGCCCCGGATACGTGGCCGAGTCGCCCAATGCCTCTTCGATCCTGAGGAGTTGGTTGTACTTGGCCACACGGTCGGTCCGACTCGCGCTTCCCGTCTTTATTTGCCCCGCGGCCGTGGCCACCGCAAGGTCGGAGATCAGGGTGTCTTCGGTCTCACCGGACCGGTGCGATATGACGGACTTGTAGCCCGAGTCGTCGGCCAGCTGAATGGTCTGAAGGGTCTCGGTGAGGGTGCCGATCTGATTCACCTTGACGAGCACGGCGTTGGCGACCCCGTTGCGGACTCCCCTTTCGAGCTTCTTGACGTTGGTCACGAAAATGTCGTCGCCGACGATCTGGACGCTTCCTCCAACCGCATCCGTGAGCCGCTCCCATCCCTCCCAGTCGTTCTCTCCAAGAGGATCCTCGAGGGAACGGATGGGATAACGGTCGATCCAGTCGGTCCAGAATTCCACCATGCCGGCCGCATCCCGTCGCTCCCCGGAGGACCACCTGAACACATACTCGTCTCCCTCCACCCATTCGCTCGCGGCCGCATCGATGGCCAGGACCACGTCGTCGCCGGGCTTGAAACCCGCGCGTTCGATGGCGCTGAGGACCACTTCCACGGCCTCCTCGTTGCTCCGTAGATCGGGGGCGAACCCACCCTCGTCACCCACTGCCGTGTTGAGTCCCTTCTCGGAGAGCACCTTCTTGAGGTGGTGGAAGACCTCGACGCCGCAACGGAGCCCCTCGGAAAAGCTGTCGAACCCCACGGGCATGACCATGAACTCCTGAATGTCGACGTTGTTGGGAGCGTGAGCCCCGCCGTTCAGAATGTTCATCATGGGCACCGGAAGCAGGTTCGACCCCCCCGTTCCCAGATACTTGAAGAGGGGTAGCTGGTTCTCGATCGCGGCCGCCCTGGCCGCCGCCACGGAGACCGCAAGGATGGCGTTCGCCCCCAGACGCGCCTTGTTGGGGGTACCGTCCAGGTCGATCATCGTGCGATCCAGATCCAGTTGCTCGCGTGCCTCGAAGCCGCGTACGGCCTCACGGATCTCGGTGTTGATGGACTCCACGGCCTTCAGTACGCCCTTGCCCAGATACCGTCCGGGGTCCCCGTCGCGGCGCTCGACGGCCTCGTGCTCTCCGGTGGACGCTCCGCTGGGAACGGCGGCCCGCCCCCGAACCCCGGTCTCCAACAACACTTCCGCCTCCACCGTGGGATTCCCGCGGGAGTCCAGAATCTCCCGGCCACGTACGTCCATGATCGCTGACACGCCCTATCCGCTCCTATCGATGATCGAGGCCCGGCGGCCCCGTTTGATGGTTTCAGTGATGTTGCGGGCCTCCAGCACCGCGTGCTCCGGCTCTTCGGGCTCTTCCCCCCTCAGGTACGAGGTGCGTCCCTCTCCACCTCTGAGGTCGGCTACCGCATCGCGGACGATCTTCCTGAGACGGTCCCGATCGGCATGTTCCATTCCGGCCACGGAGATGGGCTCACCCACGCGGACCAGAATCTCGCCACGCCCGATCCTGAACGAACCCTTCGGCATCAGCGGACGGGTGCCCAGGATGGCCACCGGGATGATCGGGACCTCTCCCTGGATGGCCAACACGAACGGCCCCTTCTTGAATTCCTGGAGCTTGCCGTCGGCCGACCGCGTCCCCTCGGCGAACAACACCATGTGCAGACCCTGGTCGCGAATCTGTCGGCCCGCATGCGACAGGGACTCGATGGCGGACGCCCGGTCTCCTCGGTCGACGGAGATGTGGCCACACGCCCGCCACGCCCGTCCGAATATCGGGATTCCCGAAAGCTCCTTCTTCGCGAGGAAGCGAGCCTCGATAGGCAGCCATCCCGCGAGCGCCCACACGTCGAACCACGATTCATGGTTGGCGATGACGATAAACGCCCCGTCCATGTTCAGGTTGTCCTCGCCCACCACCCGGACCCGAACCCCGGCGAGTCTGAGGATCGCCCGCGACCAGTCGCGAGCCGCCGGGTGGCAAGATCGGCACAGCGCGTCCGTCGCTCCAAACAGAGCCAACACGTAGACCTTCCCAGCGTACCATGCGGTAAGAATCGCACCGACGAAGAGGAGCCAAGCCGACCTTAGCATTCGCTCGGCCGCTTCGGAAAATGGTCGAATCCACCGGCGCTCGCGCGTCCACCGTCGGCGTCCCATCCCTCGATGTGCACTCCGTCACCCTCAAGCACACGGCCTACCCGGGTCAGCGTGGTCTCGAACCTCTTACGGAAGGTATCGGCAAGGGGTCCAATCGCGCCGGGGGCCGCCGCCAGGCAAAGCTCGTAGTCCTCGCCCCCCGACAGCGCCAGCTGGGCATCCTCAACCCCCAACCGGGGGTGCATAGGCACCAGGTCGGCGTCGATCTCGATGCGCACGCCGGACGCCGAGGCCAAATGGCCCGCATCTCCCGCGAGTCCGTCGGACAGGTCGATCATGGCGTGCACGTCGGCGTGCTCCACGAGCCAGAGGGCCTCTCGGATGCGGGCGACGGGTCGTGCGAACGCCGTGCGTAAGCCGATCGGGGGCTCCGCCCCGGCGATCCAGTGGCGAACGGCTCCCGCGCTGCCGCCCAGAACGCCGGTCACCCAGATCTCGTCACCGGGAAGGGCTCCCGCACGCTCTACCGGATCGGTGGCCTCTCCGAGCGCGGTCACGCCTACGACCAAGGGCCCCGGGGATGCCGTGAGGTCCCCCCCTACGAGACACGCTCGCAGGTCCTCAAGCGCCTCGCGTACGCCGCGTCCGAGCTCCGCCAAGACCACTTCGGCTTCGTGGGTCGCCACGGCGACGGAGAGCAGCACACCGACTGGCCTCGCGGCCATGGCCGCGAGGTCGCTCGCCGCGGACATGACCGCACGAAAGCCCACCTCTTCGATGGAAACCCAGGATCGTCGGAAGTGCACGTCCTCGACGGCGAGGTCGGTCGTCACAACGAGTCGGTCGACCCTCAGCACGGCCGCATCGTCCCCGGGCCCGACGAGCACGGCCGGGCCGAGAGCAGCCGGGTCGTCGAGCAAGGCCCGGATCAGATCGAACTCTCCTCCCGGGCCCATGGGCGTGGTCCTTCCCGCAGGGCCACCGGTCGGACCGGCCACCATCATCGGGCCGCGTCTTGATCGAAGAGCACGAACGGAAGCCCCAGATCGCTCTCTCCCGGTCCCTCGTCGTCCCACGCCGCGGGAAGGGCCTCGATGACGTCCGACGGTGTCAGGCCCGCGCCCTTGCGCACACGCGTGGCAGCCCGACCTGTCATGTAGAGGGCCAAGGCGCCCGCCACATCCGGTGCGAATCCCTGAGCGAGCAGGGCACCCGCCACCCCGGTGAGCACATCCCCCATCCCCCCGGTGGCCAAATCGGAGCTGCCCACCGAGTCCACCCAACACGTCCCACGGGGGGGTACCACGATGGACGGGAGCCCCTTGAGCAGCACGGTCGCCCCGGTCTCGGACGCGAGGTCGCGGGCCGCCGCCACGCGGTCGGCCGCGATGGCCTCCGCCTGCAGACCCGTCAGGCTCCTCATCTCACCGAGATGGGGCGTGACCAGCGCAGCCCTCTCGTGGGACCAGTGCCTCACGGCGGGCCCGATACCCGAAGCGGCCATATTCAGGGCATCCGCGTCCAACACCGTCGGACGGCCGGTGCTGGCCTCACGCACCACCTCCAGGAGCGCTCCGCCTTCCGCGGCGTCCCCCAACCCGGGTCCGACCGCAACCGCGTGCGAAGCCATCGCCGCATTCCTCAGGGCCTTAGGATCGTCGTCCGGTATGAAGACGGCCTCCGGGACCGACGCCTGGATGATCTCGCGGTTTGCGGCCGCCGAGGCCACGCGCAGGAGCCCAACTCCCGCGCGCAGCGCAGCCCGACCCGCCATCACCGCGGCCCCGGCCATGCCGGATCTGCCGGCAACGATCAGCAGAGCACCGACCCGGTTCTTATGGGTGTCGAGCTCCCTGACCGGCTTCCGCTCCGACGCCCAGGCGGGGGTAACGACCGCAGCCCCGAAGGCACCGTCGGCGACCGGGGGGAAACCGATCTCCACCGCTATCAATCTCCCGACGTTGGCCCGTGCGGGTTGGAGCAGGGTTCCGATCTTCGGCCAACCAAAAGCTACGGTCACGTCGGCGACCACCGCCTCCCCTTCGACTCCCCCCGTGTCCGCATTCACGCCGGAGGGCGCATCGAGCGCGAAGACAGGACGGCCCGCGGCGTTGAGGGCTCGGATCGCCCGAGCCTGGCGGGCCCCGGGCGCTCCCTGAATGCCGGTGCCCAGAATGCCGTCTACCACCACGGCGGCGGCGGCCAGAACCGATCCGAGCATTCCGCCATCCTCGGAGGTCACATCACCTTTCCCGTCCCAGTCGTCGCTCACATGCGTCACGTCCCAGCCGTGGAGCAGAGGATCGTCCGCCTCCCGATCGGCGACCAAGACGGCCTTCACGGGTCGACCCCAGGAGCGGAGAGTGCGGAGTAGCACCAGGGCGTCTCCCCCGTTGTTCCCGGCCCCCACGAGCGCGACCACGTCACCCCGAGGGTACAGTCGATCGAGCACTTGGGCGGCCGAGCGGCCGGCGCACTCCATCAGCGTGACTTGCGGCACGCCCAGTCCTTTGATGGCCGAACGGTCGAAAGCGGCCGCTTCGGTCCCCGTTGGGGCCCACACACGGGGCCCACCGAAGGGACGAACACGGATCCCGGTCATGAGGCCTCGATACTCCATGCCCACCCGCGGCCACGCTGGATCGAATTCGACTTCAGCGGTGGCAGGCGCGGCGTGAAGCGACGACGGCATTGCCCGAGCCGCCAGACCATGCGAACGGGAGGAAGGGACCTACTTGTAGCTTTGGCCGATGCTCCGACCCAGCGAAATCTCCCCATTGTCAATCCGGATGTTGAACCCGCATTCCGGGTCGGAACACACCCAGGCCTTATAACGGATCGCCGCACCGTCTCGTCCATAATCCGAAAGCGGCAACAGGATCCCCGACTCGCACTTCTGACAGCGAGGAAACCCAGTTTCTTCCGGCATGTTCGCCCCCCCCCCAACAACGTTTTTGTTTTGGCGAACCCCCCGCGTCCAACCGGCGGCGGGGCAGGCGCTTCTCGGTAATCGAATTCAGCAGACTGAGGCCCGATAGGCCGTCCTTCAAACCCCCGGACTCCAGGGATAATCCTGTTCGAACGCCTCCTCGAAGTCGAACACGTCGCGGAAGTCCTCGGGGCTGTCCCCATCCTGCCTGATCAGGACACCGCAGTCGACGAGGGCGAACACGATATCTCCCAGGTCCTCGGTCGTGTGGATACCCCAGTGCTGCAAAACGGTCCGAGCCATCGGACCGAACCGATCAAGGGCGAGACCGCGGACCCCCTCCGCCAACTCCCGACCCGAGATGTGGCGCGGTGCGTCGAGCCCTTCCATCACCTGATGCAGAGACGAAAGCAAGAAGAGGTACGCCTTCCCGTGGAAGCGGGGGTGTTTTTCCTGGAGCTGATCCAGGACCTCTTCGGCAAACTGGAGCTCGGTCATAAGGGAAATGTTACGCGCTCGTCGTCCCGGCGCCAGGCTACTCGGGCCTCTAGCCCCGCGCGGCCAACTCCTGATAGAGCGGGAACGATTGGCACATCTCGTCGATCTCCCAACGCACACTCGAGATCACCTCCTCGTCGGTCGGGTCGGTGAGCACGGCGGCGATCCAAGTGCCGATCTGCCGCATATCCGCTTCGCGAAGCCCTCGCGTCGTCACGGCGGAGGTCCCGATGCGGAGTCCCGAGGTGACGAACGGCGACCGGGTCTCACCCGGCACGGTGTTCTTGTTCACCGTCATACCGGCCGCCTCCAGGGCCTTCTCCGCTTCCTTCCCCGTGAGCTCTTGATGGCTCTTACGAAGATCAACGAGCAACAGATGGTTGTCCGTGCCGCCGCTGAGGAGGAAGAAACCGTTCTCCGACAGACTGTCCGCGAGTGCCCGCGCATTCGCGACGATCTGGCGTTGGTAGCTCTTGAAGTCCGGCTGAAGGGCTTCCCTCAAGGCTACGGCCTTCGCGGCGATGATGTGCATCAACGGGCCTCCCTGGGTGCCGGGGAAGACCGACTTGTCGATGGCGCTCGCGTGCTCCGCTCTGCAGAGGATCAGACCGCCCCTCGGTCCCCGCAGCGTCTTGTGCGTAGTCGTAGTCACCACATCGGAGTGCGGCACAGGGCTCGGATGCACGTCGGCAGCGACCAACCCCGCTATGTGGGCCATGTCCACTAACATCAGGGCGTCCACTTCACGGGCGATCTCACCGAATGTCTCGAAATCGATGATGCGCGGGTACGCGCTCGCTCCCGCAACGATCATCTTGGGTCGAATCTCGAGCGCCTGCTCCCGAAGGGCATCGTAGTCGATGCGTCC
Source organism: Longimicrobiales bacterium (assembly GCA_965226925.1). Taxonomy (GTDB): domain Bacteria; phylum Gemmatimonadota; class Gemmatimonadetes; order Longimicrobiales; family Gaopeijiaceae; genus CBDDCX01. Next base: position 840,171 of record CBDDEN010000011.1, read on the forward strand.
GTCCGACTCGCGTACTCCATAGGAGGCCACCTCGAAAAGTCGCCCGCTGAAGTTGACCGGAGATCCGTGTGTCAGGTGGCCGCCGTGACTCAGGTCCATCCCCAGGATCGTGTCCCCGGGTGCGAGGAAGGCGAAGTACGCGGCCATGTTCGCTTGGGCGCCGGCGTGGGCCTGCACGTTCGCGTGCTCCGCCCCGAAAAGCTCCATGGCCCGACTGCGGGCCAACTCCTCGACCACGTCCACCTGTTCGCAACCGCCATAGTAGCGCTTGCCCGGAAGCCCCTCGGCGTACTTGTTGGCCAACACCGTGCCCATGGCCTGCAGCACGGCACGCGAGACGAAATTCTCGCTGGCAATGAGCTCGAGCTGAGCGGATTGGCGCTCGGCCTCGGCTCGGATGGCCTCGAAGATCTCTGGATCTGTGCTTTTCAAGTGGTCCATGGCGGCCGAAAGTAGCGAGGGAGGTGGATTCGGGCCATACGCCCGTGTGCCGTTTCGGAGGTGTGCGACACTAGATGTGGCTACGCCGAAGCTCGCGGGCTTCGCTGATGCGCTGTCGAGCGACCCGGTCGGCGGCTTCGCTGGTAGGGATCTCCTCACTCTTCGCCCGGTTGAAGATCCGTAGGAGGGTGTCGTAGATCGCCCCCGCCTTCTTCCTGCTTTGCTCGGGCGTCCAGCGGTGGAGCTCGCCATAGACGTTGCACAGCCCCCCTGCGTTGATCACGTAGTCGGGAGCATAGACAATGCCCAAATCGTGAAGCGCCTGCCCGTGACGCGCCTCCGCGAGCTGGTTGTTCGCTGCACCGGCGACGATATCGACTTTGAGCTCCTTCAACGTCTCGTCATTGATCACCGCGCCCAACGCGCACGGCGCGTAGATGTCGGCGTCCACGCCGCACACCGCCTCGGCGCTTACAGCCGTGGCTCCGAATTCGTCCACGACTCGCCGAACCCGTCCTTCGTCGATGTCGGTGACGGTGAGCTTGGCACCTTCGGCCGCCAGGTCCTTACAGAGGTGATAACCGACGTGCCCGACACCCTGCACGATCACGTGCTTGCCCTCCAGGGAATCTTCACCGTAGCGAAACTGGGCACAGGCCTTAATGCCTCGGTAGACCCCGAACGCGGTGATGGGCGAGGGGTCGCCCGAGCCCTCCTTCAGACCGGTCACCGAGTCGGTCTCCATCCGGACGTATTCCATGTCGTCCACTGAGGTACCGACATCTTCGGCGGTGATGTACCGACCCTTGAGCGACTCCACCGCCCGGCCATGGGCGCGAAAGATCATCTCCCGCTCCTTGGTGCGGTTGTCACCGATGATCACCGACTTGCCGCCACCCAGGTTCAGGCCCGTGATCGCCGCCTTGTAGGTCATGCCCCGGGAGAGACGGAGCACATCGGTCAACGCTTCCTCGTCGGAGGCGTAGTTCCAAAAGCGGGTGCCACCGAGCGCCGGCCCCAACGTGGTGTCGTGGATCGCGATGAGCCCTCTGTACCCGACGGACGGCTCGCTCCAGAATACGAGTTGCTCATGACCACGCTTGGCCATCGCGTCAAATATTTCCATCACTCCGTCGACCTCGTGGCAAAGAGTCTCGTTTTACCCGTTCCGGGCTTCCTTCAGAATCTCGCGGGCCACCAAGAGGCGCATGATCTCGCTCGTGCCCTCGTAGATCTCAGTGCCCTTGGCGTCGCGCATCAACTTCTCGACAGGGTAGTCTCGCATGTATCCGTAGCCGCCGAAGATCTGCACCGCCTCGTCGGTGACCCACATGGCGCTCTCACTGGCTGTCAGCTTGGCCATGGCCGCCAGGACGGGAATCGACTCGGCGCCTCGCGCCGCCCCGGCGTCCTGCTCTTCCATCCGCCCGGCGGCGGCGTGAAGAAGCGACCGAGAAGCTGCAATACGGGCCGCCATGTCGGCAAGCTTGAACTGAATCGCGCCGAACTCGGCGATGGCCTTTCCGAACTGGTGGCGCTCAAGAGCATACGCCGTCGCGTGTTCGAACGCCGCCTGCGCGATTCCGATCGACTGTGCGGCGACGCCGAGGCGACCCACGTTCAGTGCCTCGAGCGCGTAGCCGAACCCCCGGGTCGCATCTCCCAGGACACGTTCGGCGGCCACCGGCACCTCGGTCAGCTGCACCGATACCGTCTGGGACGCCCGCAACCCCATGGTGATCTCTCTGCTCGACACGCTGTATCCCTCGCTCCCCGGCTCGACGAGAAAAGCCCCGAGCGGCGGACGGTCCTGCCGATCTGCCGCATCCCCTTCCGTCGTCGACGCGAAGGTCACCACGAGACCCGCCCTGTCTCCATTGGTCACCCAGCGCTTCGTGCCGCTGAGGGACCAGCTCCCTCCGCCCGTCCGGGTGGCGTGAGTCCGAATGGACGCCGCGTCACTGCCCGCCGAGAGCTCGGACAGTGCAAACGCCCCCAGGAGGGACCCGGAGGCGAGAGCGGGCAGGTAGGTCTCTTTCTGCTCGTCGGAACCGTGCTCGAGTAGCAGGGTCGTGACCGGCCCGCTGTGGATCGCCACGGTGAGCGCGAGGCTGGCGTCTCCCCAGGCCAACTCCTCCAGCGCCAGGAGATAGGTCCCCAGATCCAGATCCAAACCGCCGTACCGCTCCGGCACGCGCATTCCCAAGAACCCGAGCTCGGAGAGCTTCGCGAAGATCCCGGGGTCCATCTCGCGATCCTCGTCCCAACGGGCGGCGTGGGGACGGATCTCTCCCTCGGCGAATTCCCGGGCCAGGGCCCGGATCTCCAACTGCTCAGGCGTGAAGACCGCCAAGGTCAACCGTCGTACTGATAGAAGCCGCGGCCCGACTTTCGGCCCAACCAGCCCGCTGCGACGTACTTGCGGAGGAGGGGGCACGGACGGTAGCGGACGTCTCCGAGCTCCCTGTGCAGCACCTCCATGATGCTGAGGCACGTGTCGAGTCCGATGAGGTCTGCCAGAGCCAACGGTCCCATCGGGTGGTTCATCCCGAGCCTCATCACGTCGTCGATCGCCTCGACCTCGGCAACTCCCTCCATGAGGGCGAAGACGGCCTCGTTGATCATGGGGCCGAGGATCCGGTTCGAGACGAACCCCGGAAAGTCGTTCACCTCCACGGGCGTCTTGCCGAGCTCCGCGGACAGCCCGACGATCGTGGCCGTCGTTTCGTCGCTCGTGGCCAGACCGCGAATGATCTCGATGAGCTTCATGACCGGCACCGGGTTCATGAAGTGCATCCCGATCACCCGGTCCGCTCTGCCCGTCGCGGCCGCGATGCCCGTGATCGATATGGACGACGTATTGCTGGCCAAGATCGTCTCGGGCGCCGTCATTCCGTCCAGACGCCGAAAGAGGTCGTACTTTAGCTCGGCGTTCTCCGGAACCGCCTCGACGACCAGTTGGACGCCCTCCAGCGCCTCCTCCAAGGAGGTGGTGGACACGATGCGGGCCAACGTCTGGTCTCGTGCCGCCTCATCGATGAGCTCCTTCTTCACCTGTCGCTCCAGGTTCTTCGAGATCGTCTCGATGGCGCGGTCCAGGACTTCTTGCGAGACGTCGGTGAGACGCACGTCCCGACCCTGCTGGGCGCACACATGGGCAATCCCGTTGCCCATGGTGCCGCCCCCAATCACCGTGATCCTGTCTATGGTCATGCCACCCTCTCGACCGAAAGGGCCACGGCATTGCCGCCGCCGAGGCAAAGAGAGGCCATACCCGACTCCACTCCCCGATCGTCCATGGCATTGAGCAGCGTCACGAGAATCCGTGCGCCGGACGCGCCGATCGGGTGCCCCAACGCAACCGCACCTCCGTGAACGTTCACGCGCTCCGGATCGACCTCCAACGCCCTCATGTCCGCCAACGCCTGCACTGCAAACGCCTCGTTGAGTTCAAAGAGGCCGTAGTCGCCCACCTTCTTCCCTTCCTTGGCCATGAGGCTCTGCACCGCGGTGATGGGAGCGAAGAAGAGATCCCGTGGCTCGGTGCCGCTCGCGGCATAACCGGTGATGGTCGCCTTGACGGACAGCCCGTGCGTCTCTGCGAACTCCAGCGACGTCACCACGACAGCCGCGGCGCCATCGTTGAGTCCCGGGGCGTTGCCCGCCGTCACGACGAGCTCGTCGAGGCCCTCGGGAGCGTCGTTTGGAAACGCCGGACGGAGCTTACCCAACGCCTCCAGCGACGACTCTCGTCGTGGCGACTCGTCCTTGTCCACCACAGTGGTCCCGCGCCGCGTCTCGATCGGGACCGGGACGATCTCGGCGTCGAACTTCCCTTCGTCCATCGCCGCGACGGCGAGTGTGTGAGAACGGAGGGAAAACTCGTCCGCGTCCTGCCGGGAGATCCCTGCCTTTGCGGCCGTGTATTCGGCGTGCCCACCCATATGGCAGTGTCCGAACGCACACCACAGGCCATCCAGGATGAGCCCATCCTCTACCCTTTGGTCGCCAAATTTGACACCCGATCGGAGTCCCCTCACGTAGTACGGAACGTTGGACATGGACTCCATCCCTCCCGCCACCACCGCCTTGACATCCCCGGCCCGGACGGCTTGCGCGGCCAGCATCACGGCTTTGAGCCCCGACCCACAGACCTTGTTGATGGTCATGGCCGGCACGGTGGCCGGAATCCCCGCTCCTATGGCCGCTTGGCGGGCCGGGGCCTGCCCTTCACCGGCCACCACCACGTTGCCCATGATGACTTCGTCGATCGCTTTGACGTCCATGCCGGAGCGCTCCACCGCGGCGCGGATGGCCACCGCGCCCAACTCCGGCGCCGACAGGGGCCCGAGACCGCCCAGAAAGCGACCTATGGGGGTCCGAGCCCCGTCGACAATCACCGGGATTCTCGCTTTATCGCTCATGAAGGCACAGCTTGTTCAGGAGTCGCACATTTTCGGCCGGCTGCCGGACAGCACCGTAATTTATCGCCATCCGGCACCCGGCGCAGCCGAGTGGAGGGTACTTCTCTAGAGTCCGGAGAACGACGGCGAAGGCCGGGAGAACCGGACCCTGAAGTCACCAGACCCCGTCGGGACTCGGGTCGAGGAGACAGAGCTGCTGGCCCTGTCGCGGCCGCGACTGCGGACGACGCTTGCGAAGGAACGACTTCAGAGACTCGAGGTCGGTCACACCCTGCATCCCAGCCTCATCGATGAGTCTCAACAGCACGCGAGCCGTCGCCAACGCGTCGCCGTGTGCCCGATGCCGCTCCGTGATCCCGATGTCGAAGTGTCGGGCCGGGGCATCCAGGTTCCGCCGTCTGAGCCTCGGCAGGATTCGGCGGGCCATGCGCACCGTGCAGAGTCGTTCCACCCGGGGCACCTCGCCCATGGCGTCGGCCAGTTGCTGGCTCACGAACCCCCAATCGAAGCGCGCGTTGTGCGCGACGAAGATGCGACCCTCCAATCGCTCGAGAACGTCCGGGGCGATCTGATCGAAGTACGGAGCCGAAGACACCACGTGATTCGAGATTCCGGTGAGAACCTCGATGCGAGGCGGAATCGTGCGGCCCGGATTGACCAGCGTCCGGTACGTGTCCGCCACGACTCCTCCACGCACCTGGTAGATCGCGATTTCAGTGATCCGATGACCTCGGCGGTGCGGGCCGCCGGTGGTCTCCACGTCCACGACCGCATACTCCAGCGTCGCGAGCGGCGCCCCGGGCCGTGGCCCTCGGAACGACCAACGTCCCTCGGGATCGACGTGGAACCGAGCGTCCGTACCGAGGAGGGTGAACACGGCGGCCGAAGCGGCACCCGGATGCCCGGAGAGACCCAGGACTTCTCTCGCCAAGTCCAACGTGTGCGTGGAACCGCCCTCCAGAACGGAGGCGGCACGGCCGATCAGTGCCCGATCTCCCTTCACTCCTCCCCTTCTTCCCGACTCAACGCGAAGGAGAGCGCCTCGAGCTCCATGACCATGTTCACGTCTTTCACCGTAACACCCTCGGGAACCCTCAGGGTCGTGGGAGCGAAGTTCAGAATCCCGCGTACCCCCGCATCGGTGACCCGATCCATTACCACCGGGACCGCCTCGACCGGCACCGCGAGTATGACGATCTCGATGTCGCGCTCCAGCACGATGGTCTCGAAGTCCGCGATGTCGCGCACGGTGAGGTCGGCCCAGCTCTCACCGACCTTGGAGGGATCCACATCCAAGATCGCGACGATGTCGTAGCCTCGTTCCTGGAATCCACCATACTCGACCAGCGCCGAGCCGATGCGGCCCACCCCGACCAAGGCTACCCGCCACCGACGGTCGAGACCCAGGATCCTCCGAATCCGAAGCGCCAGTTCCGTCACCCCATAACCGAGCCCGCGCTTGCCGAACGACCCGAACAGGGAGAGGTCCTTCCGCACCTGCGCCGCCGTCGTGTCGCTGTGCTTGGCCAGCTGCTCGCTGGATACCGTTCCCTCACCGTCTCGTTCGAGGTTCTCCAATATTCGGAGATAGAGCGACAATCGGCGGACGGCGGACTCGGAGATCTTCTTCGATACGGACACGTAGGAATCCAGTTAGACCCTGCCAGAACCCGCGCTTGTGAAAAGCTTCACAATTCTAGGCGAAGGGAGCCGGAAGCGTCAAACCGGCGCGGTTCGACTCACTGTGCGTGGATCAGTTTCGTGAGCCGCACGAAGTCCTCGGGTTCCAGCGTCTCTGGCCGGCGCGTCAAGTCCCAGCCCGTCTCGCTCGCGACCCGATCCAGCGACGGCCGGGAGAGAACCAAGTCCGGGTGCTCACGAAGGGTCTTCTGAAGCTGCTTTCGTCGCCACTGAAATGCTGCCCGTGTCACGGTGCGGAGCGAGGCTTCCTCCTCTGGGGACAACGGCGGGGGGACGGTGGCTGTGATGCGTACCACGCTGGAGTCTACGCGGGGTTGAGGTCGGAACGCCGTCCTAGGAACTCGGAGCACGCCCTCTACGTCGGCGACACTCCTGACGCCCACCGAGAGAGCTCCGTACTCGGAAGTCCCGGCCGGAGCCACCAGACGCTCGGCCACCTCGCGCTGCACCATCAACAAGATTTCCCTGGGGCGCGGGCGCTCCAGGAGCTTGAAGATGATTGGAGCCGTGATGTTGTACGGGATGTTGCCGACCACGAGCAGCCGCGACGGATCCACCCCGAGCGTGCCGAGGTCCGTCAGCAAGAAATCCTCATGTCTGATGTCCACATCGGGCCGGCCACCCCACTCGTCCTCGAGCGCCCCGGCGAGTGCGTCGTCCAACTCGACCAGAACGAGTCGGCCCCCCCGGTCCAAGAGGTGGCGAGTCAAGGCGCCGCTGCCGGGTCCGATCTCCAGAACCGTATCGGCCGGCGTCGGGTTCAACGCCTCGACGATCTTGCGCTGCAGATTCGGATCTACGAGGAAATTCTGCCCTAGGGACTTCTTCGCGCGCATCGGGGAGGCGTTAGCTCCTGGGGCGGGACACTAAAAGTCCTCAGAACGATCGCGGTTCGGTCGTCCGCCGGAATGTACGGCGTTGCCGCCCCCGCCAGCTCGAACAGGGTGTCCACGATGTGGGCGGGCGAGGCGGTTCCTTGGGCCATCACCGCCTCCAAGACCGCCGCTTCACCGCTCCGCGGTACCGCGGTGGCCAAACTATCGGACAGTCCGTCCGTGAAGAGCAGAAGGAGGTCTCCCGGCTTCCACTCCGCCCGGCCCCGGACATAGGAGTCGGGCCCGGCGAAGCCCACCGGTGGGTCGGTCGCGAGCAAGCGTTCCGGCTCACACCCCTCACGGAAGACGAACGCATGAGGGTGGCCCGCGTTGGAGTACTGCAGCTCACCCGCGACGGGATCGATGACCACGTAGCAGAGGCTCAAGAACATCTCCGTACTCTCGAGCTCATCGCTTAAGGCGTCGTCGATGTTCCTGAGTACAACGGACGGGTCGGAGGACTCCAGGGCGTAGATACTCGCAGCGCTCATGGACAACGCCATGATCAGCGCCGCTGGGAAGCCGTGCGTCGAGACGTCGCCGATCATGATCCCGATTTTCTCCTTCGGGAGCTTGAAGAGATGAAAGAAGTCCCCACCCACCTGCTCTGCAGAGGCCACTCGAGCCGCCACGTCCGCCCGGTCGAACGCCTCAGGAGACTTGAGCAACTTCATCTGGAGATGGTGCGCGAGTTCCATCTCATGGCTCATCCGCTCCTGTGCCAGGCTCTCCTGAATAAGCCGGTTATTCTCGAGGGCCGCGCCGATCTGACTGGCTATGGCGGACAGGAGCTTCTGGTCACGCAACGCGAAGGGATCATCCCGCTCGCGGCCGAACAGGTTGATGACGCCGACCGTGCGTGCCACTCCCGAAGGGGGGCTGTAGCTGATAGGGACCGAGATGTCCGTCGAGGCCCCGCCGTTCCCACTCCCGCCGGGATCGCGATTACCGATCCGCGACCGTCCCCCCTCGAAGACCAGAGAGGTGACGGCGTCCGGTCGAGCGTCCGGGGGTCGCGTGTCAGCTTCGTCCGGTCCTACGGCCGTGATCAGGTTGAGAACGTCGAGCTTCGGGTCATGGACCCAGAGCGTTCCCCGAGTCGCCCCCAGGACGTCGCAGACTTCCTTCAGGATGCGTGCGGCGGCCTTGTCGAGCTTGAGAACGGATCCCAGGGTCTCGCTGATGGAATAGAGGAGGTTGATCTCCTCGTAGCGTTCCTGCAGCTCGTACGTGAAGAAGTCGATTTCCTGAGCGATATCCAGCGCCCGTTCGAGATCGCTCTGGAGGATCGAAGCCAACGGTTCGAGCGGTAGTACGCCGGAGGGGCGGAGCTCGAGTTCCAGCGCGGGTCCGTTGCTTGGCGAGATCGTTCTCACCACCGAACCGTTGGGCGAAGCGGCGGGCTGGGAGCCTTCGGAGGGGTATAGGTGAATCGCCCTGGTACCGTTCTCTGCGATCGTCCAAACCTGGACGTCGAGGCCGAGTTGCCCGCAGAACTCGTCCAAGATCTCCTTGACCGGGACAGGAAGGACTGGGGCAGGCCCGCCTTCCGGGGTCATGCCGAGGCCCCTCCAGCCGGGGCGGGCAGCGCCTCTTCGAGGCGAAGAACGAGCGTCACCGAATTCCCCTCCTCGTTGAACTGGACATCGTCCATCAACGACCTCATGAGGAATATGCCGCGGCCGCCGGGCTTCGTGAGGTTTCCCGGCAAAGTGGGATCCGGCACGGTCGTATGGTCGAAGCCCGTGCCCTGGTCCGTCACTCGCGCCGTGACTTCTTCTTCGCGGACGGTCACCTCGACCCGGACGCGCTTCCCGGGATCCCGGTCGTTGCCGTACAACATGGCGTTGGTCAACGCCTCGCTCAGGCCGACTCGGAAGTTCAGATTCAGCTTGCGCGCGTACGAGCAGCAGCCGGAGCAGTGCTCCATGACGTACTCGACCGCGTGCTCTATGGAGCGAATGTCGTTCGGCAACTCGAAAATGAGTTCTTGATCCACTCGTTACCTTCGGCCGGAGTCAGCGAACCTGCGGGAGCTCCCTACAGACCTGTCAGGGCCTCTTCTCGGCTGTCAGCGATCTTGAACAGCGTGTCGAGCTTGGTCAGCTCGAAGAGAGTGCGAAGATCTTCGTTGAGGCTGGCGAGCCTGAGCTCACCGCCCTGCTCACGGATCTTCTTGGAAAGGGACACCAAGACGCCCAATCCGGACGAGTCGATGTAGCCCGTGCTGGAGAAGTCGACGACGAACCTGCGTTCGCCCTTCTCGAGCTCATCGAGCACTTTCTGCTTCAGTTCCTGGCGATTTCCGACGATGAGCTGGCCTTCAACATCGATGACCGTCACGTCGCCCGACTTGCTCACCTGAAATGCCATCATTCCTCCGTTTACGGTTGCGATCCTCTCGCTACGCGGGCGCGCGCGGCTACAAGGGAACGGGAAAACGATATAGGAAAACGCCCCGACGGGGCAATACTCCTGATAATCGGTCCCCGCGAGGGACCCCGACACAATCGTCTACTCGTCGAACTTTCCCATCACGGCCGTGACGCACGCCACATCGAAGATGTCCTCGGCCGAAGCGCCCCGCGACAAGTCGTTGTACGGCCGCCGAAGCCCTTGTAAGATGGGTCCCAGAGCCCGTCCCCCCGCGATCCGCTGGACCAGCTTGTACGCGATGTTGGCCGAATTCAGGTCAGGGAAGATCAGGATGTTCGCGCGGCCCGCCACGGCGGACCCCGGCGCCTTGCGGAGGGCCACGGAGTCGATCAGCGCGGCGTCTCCCTGGAGTTCTCCATCGACGGGGACCCCCGGAAGCCGCTCCCTGAACAGCTCGACGGCCCGGACGACCTTGTCGACCGCGGCGCCCGACGCGCTCCCCAAGGTCGAGTAGGACAGAAACGCCACGTGTGGCTCGTCGTTCACCACCAGCGACCTTGCCTTGGCGGCGGCAACCCCTATGTCGGCCAACTCGTGCGAGGTCGGCTCGGGTATCACTCCCGCGTCCGCGAAGGTGAGTACTTCGTCGTCCACCCCCCGGAAAGACGGAACGAGCATGTAGAAGGCGGACGAAACCGTGTCCACACCTTCGGCCGTCCCGATGGTCCTTATCGCGGCTCGGATGACGTCGCCGGTCGGGTATACCGCGCCGGCCACCACCCCGTCCACCTTGCCCTCCTCGACCAGCAGGCCCGCGGCCAACAAAGGGTCTCTGGCCAACTGATCGGCCCCACCGTCCTGCAGGCGATCCCCCGCCCTGTCGCGAAGCACCGCCGCAAGTCGATGAGCCGTCGGCTCGTGCGTGGGGTCCACGACCTCGACGGAGCCGACGTCGACCCCGACGGCCTCCAGGGCGTCGCGCACCGACGGGGGGGGGCCGACCGCAACGACCGAGCAGACGCCGCTGTCGAGGAGCCGCGCGATGGCCGCCGCGGTGCGAGCGTCGGTCGCCTCGGGGAACGCCAACCTTGCCTGGAGCGTTCGGGCCCGAGCCTCCAGAGACTCGAGGAAGCTCACTCCCGAAGCACGGCTTCCATGGCCTTGCGTACCGGCTCCGGCACGAAGGGAGAGACGTCCCCTCCGAGGCTCGCCACCTCGCGCACCAGGGAGGCCGACAAGAAGGAGTACTTCTGATCCGGCGTCAGGAAGACGGTCTCGACTCCATTCCACAACACCCGATTCATCTGGGCCATCTGAAACTCGTACTCGAAGTCGGAGACGGCCCTGAGGCCCCGGATCACGAACTGGGCCTCCATCTTCCGAGCCAAATCGACGAGGAGACCCCGAAAGCTGAGACACTCGATCCGCTCCTCGTCCTTGAAGACCTCGCTGATCAACTCGAGGCGTCGCTCGACGCCGAACAGGCTGCCCTTCACGTGCGTGGAGGTGTGCGCGACCGCGATGATGACACGATCCGCCAGGCGCAACGAACGGCGAGCGACGTCCATGTGCCCGTTCGTGACGGGATCGAACGAACCTGGGTAGAGGGCGACTACGGGCCGATCGCGGGTCATGTCTTCGCCTCGAGGATCGAGATGACTGTATCTCCGTAGCGTCGTTGCCGGAGGCCGGTGAGCTCCGGGATGGGATCGCTAACACGATGCTCTACCCAGAGCTGAGACGCAAACGGATTCCTCGTGAAGGACTCCAGCAGTCGGGAGGCTACCCCCAGCCCGTACGGGGGATCGGCGAGAGCGACGTCGAACTCGGGTCCGTCCAACCGCTCGGCGTAGGCCATCGCGTCGGAGGTGACCACCGTCGACTCGGCTTCGGCGCCCAGTAGCTCGACGTTGGCGCGGAGCGTCTTGAGGGCGGTGCGCGCACGCTCCACGAAAACGACGCTCGCCGCGCCCCGGCTGAGCGCCTCCAAACCCAGAGCGCCCGACCCGGCGAACAGGTCCAGGACCGCCGCACCCTCCACGGCCGGCCCCAAGGCGGCCATCCAGGACTCTCTCACGCGGTCGCTCGTAGGGCGGACACCCTTCCCGCGGAGCGCCTTGAGCCGTCGCCCCTTCCATCGCCCGGCAATGATCCTCACGTCTGGGCATCTCCGTCGAAACCGTCGTCCGCGCCGTGCACCCGCACGTCCAAGAGGTGGGCTTCCACCTGACGGCGACCACGGAACTCACCGATCTGGAGCTTGAAGGTCAGGTCCAGGGGTCCCGTCCCGAGCGATTCGGGCGGAACGCGGTGCACGAGGCCGAAGCCGATCGCGTCGAGCGTATGCCCCGCCTGAGCGAGCTTGAGCTTGAGATGGCCCTTGCCGACCTCGCGCGCCGGCCCCTCCAACTCCACGTCTCGGGCGACGAACACCGGCGTCGGGTTACCGATGCCGAATGGCCCGAAGTACGCGAGGAGGTGGGTGAGCCTCTCAGTGGCCTCGGACAGGCGCAGTTCGAGGTCGGGCCTGATGGTCGGCCTGGGCGGTTGGCCGTTGAGGCGATCGCGCGCCTCCGCGTTGAATGCATGCCGGAAGTCCTCGATCCGTTCCGGAGCGACATCCATGCCCGCGGCCGCCCGATGCCCCCCGAAACGCCCCAGATACTCGCGGCATGCGTGAACGGCGCCGTAGAGGTCGAACCCCGAGATGGACCGGGCGCTCCCGCGCCCCTGCCCGTCCCGGAGGGCGACCAGAACCGTCGGCCTGTGAATACGCTCCACGATGCGCGAAGCGACGATGCCGATGACGCCAGGGTGCCACCCCTCCCCCGCCAGGACCACCCCGAAGTCGCTCTCAGGACGATAGCTGCCCCGCAACGCCTGCAACGCCTCCTTTAAAGTCCTGGCTTCCTCCTCCCGGCGGTCGACGTTGTTCTTCTCCAGTCTGCCGGCCAGGTCCACGGCTCGCCCGGGGTCGTCGGTCATGAGCAGCTCGAGCGCGGTCATGGCCTCGGCCATGCGGCCCGCGGCGTTGATGCGCGGCGCGAGTCTGAAGGCCACCTGCCCAGCTTGAGGAGGCTCGTCTCTCAACCCGGCTTGTTTCATGAGGGCCCGAAGTCCCGGAACATCGGTGCGGCCCAGCGCCTTGAGGCCGTAACGGACCAGCGTCCGATTCTCCCGATCCAGCGGCACCACGTCGGCGATGGTGGCCAGGGCCACGAAGCCCAAGAGCCCGTGCAGCTCGTCGTGAGCGATCCCCCGCGCGTCGGCCAACAACTCGCACAGGCGGTACGCGACCCCGGTCCCGCAAAGTCCCTTGTTCGGATACCGACAGTCGGCTCGGTTCGGATTGACGACGGCGAGGGCGGGAGGAAGCGTCTCGGCCGGGGTGTGGTGGTCGGTGACGATCACGTCGATACCCGACGCATTCGCCTCGGCCACCGCGTCGTGCGCCCGGATTCCGGAGTCGACGGTGACGACGAGAGCGGCGCCGGCCGTGCGTGCCGCGCCGAGACCCGCAGGACCCAGGTCGTATCCGTCTCTTACGCGGTTTGGAACGAAGGGCACGGCGTGTCCTCCCAACCTCCGGATCCAACGCGTCAACAGCGCGGTGCCGGAGACGCCGTCGACGTCGTAGTCCCCATGGACCAGCACGGTCTCACCGACGTCGATGGCCTGGAGGATCCGTGCGACGGCTTCCTTGCTCCCCGCCAGCTGCGAGGCCGGATGGAGATCCGACAGGAGAGGTCGAAGGTAGCTCTTGGCGTCCTCCGGCTCGGTCAGGCCGCGCTGCACGAGGAGGGCGCAAAGCGGCTCGGGCATCGAGAGCGCATCCGCCAGCACCCGCACGGCGTCTTGGGAAACCGACGCCTGCGTCCGCCACAGGGGAATGAGCGGCGGCAGATCCGGCTGGGGCGACTCGCCTGGGCCGGCCACGTCAGGAAGGTCGCGAAAGCCGTCGCCTAGACGTCGGCGGCTCCCTCCTTGGGCTCCTCTTCATCGTCGATCTCGGCAGCGCCCTCGGGTTCTTCCAGGCTGGGCTCGACCTCTTCAGCCACCTCGACGCCGAGTTCGACCTCTTCAGCCACCTCGGCGATGGCTTCCGGTGCGGGCTCGGCTGCGTGCTCGGCTGCGGGCTCGGCCGCGGCCGCGGCGACCTCCTCGGCAACCCCCGCCAACAACTCGGCTACTTCGTCGGCGACCTCCGCCGCGAGGGCTGCGAGGTCCTCGCCCGGCTCACCCGACGAACCGGGTTCCTCGCCGACCTCGTCGTCGGCCTCGGCTCGGGTTTCCACCTCCGCGGCCACCTCCGCCTCATCCTGCGCCGCCGTTTCAGCTCGCTCCATGTCCCTGGCCTCTTCCGAGACGCGCAGGGTCTCCTCGATCCGATCGGCCTCTTCCCGCGCTTTGGCCAGGCCCTCCTGGGACTCCGGCGTCAGAATGACCCCGCATCCCTCGCACCGGATCATTCCCGTGGAGTGCCGAATCTCGTTTTGGATCTGTAGTGGGACCACGCTGAAGCAGTTACCACACGCTCCATCGTCCGTCAGCTCCGCCACGGCTACGTCGCGGTGTCCCGCCATGATGCTCTCGTAAACCCGGCGTTCCTCGGCATCGATCCCAACCGCGAACGCGTCCCTCTTTGCCAGCAACTCCTTCAACCGGGCTTCCGCGGCCTCCTTCTCCTCGTGCAACTCCACGCGTCGAGGTTCGACTTCCGCCAGAGCCTCCTCCAAGGCCGCCTCCCGCTCCGTCCGACGCTCCTCCATGCGTCGAATCTGGTCCAGGAGGCTCAGAGCCTCCTGCTCGTCGTTCTCCAGAGACCGCTTCACCATCTCCAACTCGGCGTGTACGGCGGCTTCCTCTCTCACGTTCCGAACGCTGTTCATCCGCTCCTGGAGTTTGGCCGACCGTACCCGACGCTCCTCGATGGACAACTCGATCCTGCTCTCTTCGAGGTTTACCTCCTGCAGCCGACCCTGTAACGCCTTCACCTCTTTTTCGAGATGCTCGATGGGCTCGCCGACCTCGTCGAGCTTGGCGTCGAATGTGCCCACGACGGCCTCGATCGAGGCGATCTCCTGGTCCAACTGCTGGAGTTCTTTCAGTGATGAATGCGTCTGAGGTGTCATGTGTGCTCTTGTATTGGATGTCTAGCCATTTGTCGAGATCTAGCCGTTGTTCTTCGAGGCCCTTCGAGCAGCGGACGACCAGTCGCGTCCGAGCTCTCGGCGCTCCTCACCTAGGCGCGCCTTCTCGGCCAGGAGCTCATCGCGCCGCTCCGGGTCCGTCGTATTCTGTATAAGGCGATCCACTTCGTCGAGGCTTCCCTGCAACGCGGCCCCTTGGATCTTGCTCAGCGACTCTTCGAAAACCCGATGCGCCTGGCCGAGTTCCTTCGGATCGGCAAGCAGCTCCTCGAGCGTCTGAGTGACACCTGGAGAGAGTCCGTGAGGGGCGTGCGTAAGCCCCGGATCGGCAAGCAGGGCCTCGAAAGCGCCTCGATACCCGAGGTTCAGGAAGTCGTCGGGACCGAGGTGCTCACCCACCCGCTCGATCCAATCGCGATCCTTCGTCATGAGAAGAAGAAGCTCACGCTCCGCACCCATCGGTGGCACCGTCGGAGCGACGACGCGCCTTGGCGCCGGCCGGCGCGTGGTGGGCGCGGACGTTGAAGCGCCACTGGACCTCGCCAATTCGGCTTGGAGGGTCTCGCGGCGGACCCCGGTGCGATCGGAGACCTTGGAAACGTAGATGTCGCGCAGCGCGGGATCCTGCACCGCCCGCAACGTCGGCAGGAGCCGGTCGACCGCGTTGCGCGTCTGCTCGATCCCGGAAAAGTGATCGCGCTCTTCGAGGATCTGGAGTTTGCGGTCGAGGACGTCGACGGCCTGATCGATGTGAGCCTGAAGCCCCGCGGCTCCCTCCTTGTGAACCAGCGTGTCGGGATCTTCTCCCGGAGGGAGCGTGACGACGGACGGGTGGAGTCCAGCGACCAACAGCACGTCTCCGGCTCTGAACGTGGCCTTGAGACCGGCGGGATCGCTGTCGAAGAGTATGTGGACCCGTGAGGTGTAGCGGCGAAGCAACGCCGCCTGCTGGGCCGTCAGCGCCGTGCCGAGAGGCGCGACGACATTCTCAAAGCCGGCCGCAGCCAAGGACACCGTATCCATGTAGCCCTCCACCACCAGGGCGGTGTCCTGGCGACGGATGCTGTTCTTCGCCCAGCTCAGCCCGTAGAGCACCTCTCCCTTGTGGTAGATCGGCGACTCGGGCGAGTTGACGTATTTGGGTGCTCCCTCCCTGCCGGAGTCGAGCACGCGGCCACCGAAGCCCAGGACCTTACCGCCCAGGTCCTCGATCGAGAACGTGACCCGGCCCCTGAACCTGTCATAGGGCTCCTGGCTCTTCTCACTCTGCGTCAGGAGACCCACTTCGAGAAGCGTCTCGTCACCGATGCCGTGATGGGCCGCGGCGTCTCGTAGCGTCCGCCACTCGTCCGGCGCGAATCCGAGCGAAAACCGCTCGGCCGTGTCACGGTCGATGCCCCGCTTCTCCAGATACGCACGGGCCTCCCGCCCCCGCTTCTCGTCCCACAGTGAATCCTGGAAGAACACCCTCGCGAACGCGTTGGCCTCGTATAGATGCCGGAACGGGTCCTCCTCTCGATGGCCCTTCGTCACCTCGCGGATTTCCACACCCGCCCTCTGCGCCGCATGCCTGACGGCATCGACGAAGTCCAGGCCCAGGCGTTTGATCAGGAACGAAAAGACGTCGCCCGACTCACCGCAGCCGAAACACTTATAGAAGCCCTTCGCCGGGACCACATAGAAACTCGGGGTCTTCTCTTCGTGGAAGGGGCAACAGGCCTTGTAGTCCTTCCCGGACTTCTTGAGCGGAACGATGTCGCCGATGATCTCGACGATGTCGGCCCGAGCCCGGACTTCTTCGACCTGGTCGTCGGGGATCACTTGAAGCTCACCACGGTAACTCCGGCCCCGCCCTCCGTGCGCCCGCCAATGCGGAACGCCGAGACTCTGCCGTCGTCTTCCAGGATCTGCGTCACACGGGAACGGACCGCTCCCGTACCCTTGCCGTGGATGATCCTGAGCTCGGGCAGATCGTTCAGAATCGCCTCGTCCATGGCCTGGAAGAGCTCTCGCTCGACTTCGTCCACCCGCCGCCCTCGGAGGTCGACCGCCGTACGCACCGGCCCCTCGGGAGCCCTCCACGACACCGACGCCGACCTCGCTGCGCTCGCTCCGGTCCCACCCTCGAGGGGCTCGAGATCGGACAGGGGCACCTTCATCCGGATGCCGGCGGCGTCGATCACGGCCCGGTCGTCGCGAACCTCCACGACCACGCCCTTGGGACCCCCGTCCATCACACGCACGCGGTCTCCCGCAGCCAGTGCGAGGGCTTGCCCCGGGTGCCGCTTTCCGGGGCGCAGTTCCTTCTGGCGCCGCGCGGCCTGCTCCACCTTGTTGCGGGCCTTGCGTGCCACCTCCTGGAGGTCTTCGGCCGTCTTGGCCTCCTTCACCTCGCGGATGGCGTCCTCCACCTCGCTCCGGGCTTCCATGAGCAGCTGCCGTGCCTCGTCCCGGGCCTTCCGCTCCGCCTCTCGCTCCGCGCTACGAAGGTCGGACTCCCTGAGTTCCAGTTCGGCTCGGAGCCGCATGACCACACCCCGCTCGTGCTCGAGAGAATCGACGAGCTCCCTGGCCTCCTTGTCCTTCCGTTCGAGACGCTCCAACAGGTCCTCGATGGAAGACTCGCCCCCGGACATATAGTCGTCGGCCCGATCTAGAAGGTCGGCGGGGAGACCCAACCGGCGCGCGATGGCAAGCCCGTAGCTGCGACCCGGCCGGCCCTTCACCAACTCGTACGTGGGCTCCATGCGATCGGGGTCGAACTGAAGCGACGCGTTCACGATCCCGCTCCCCTCGGTGTCGAGTCGCTTGAGGGCGCCCAGATGCGAGGTGACGATGGCGATGGCACCACACTGCACCAGGTGCTCCAGAAGCGCCATCGAAAGGGCGGCTCCTTCGGTCGGGTCCGTTCCCGTGCCCATCTCGTCCAGCAGGACCAGCGACCCGCTGTCGGCCTGCTCCACGACCTCTCGCCAGTTCGCGAGGTGGGCCGAGAACGTCGACAAGCTCTCCGCGATGGACTGCTCGTCGCCGATGTCGGCGAAGAAGGACCGGAAGACGGGCAGACGAGTGCCCTCGTCGACGGGCGGAATCACACCGCTCTGTGCCAGCGCCGCGATGAGGCCCACCGATTTGAGAAAGACACTCTTGCCGCCCGTGTTGGGCCCTGAGACCACCAGCACGTGCTCTCCGGGATCGAGCGTGAGGTCGAACGGCACGACGTCTCCCTCCGAGCCCGAAAGGAGTAGTGGATGTCTCCCTCGCACCACCGCTGCTCCCTGGCCGTCGTCGACGAAGGCGGGTGGCACCGCCCCCCAGTCTCGGGCGGCTCGAGCCCGCGCGTACAGTGAGTCGAATTCGACCAACGCGTCGAGGCTACCCAACAGAGCGTCGCGGCTCGGACGCAGGAGCTTGGTGATCTCCGTGAGAACCCGATGGACTTCTCGGACCTCCTCCCGCTCGAGGGCCCGCAACTCGTTCGTGAGCGCCAGAGCCACGGGCGGCTCCACGAACAGCGTGGCGCCCGTGTGGGACTCATCGTGAATGATACCGCCGACTTCTTTCTTGCCCTCGCGGCGAACGGGGACCACGTACCGGCCCTCGCGAACCCCAACGGACGCGTCGGGGACCGTGTACCGCTCGGGAAGATCACGCACGAAGGCCTCCAGCTTGCGCACGATCTTGGAGTGTGCGCTTCGGAGCCGGCCGCGGATTCGCTTCAGGTCCGGGCTCGCCGTGTCCAAGACCTCGCCGGTGTCGTCGACCGACTTGTCGACGCGAGCGACCGTCTGCGGGTCTCGATGAAGACGGTCTCCCAGGATGCCGAGCTCCGGAAAGTCCTCGCGCCGGGCCGCAAGCGTCAGGGCCAGCTCACCGGACGAGGCGAGCAGGACTCCGACCCGATGCAGCTCCAAGGCCTCGAGCACGGATCCCTCGACCCCAAGGCGAGAAAGCGCCTCGGCACAGTCGGGAATGGTCGGCGGAGCCCAAGGGGACAGGGACTCGACGAAGGCCCCGGTGTCGGCTATGCGCCCGAGTTCGCGCTCCAACCAGACGCGATCCGTGCTCGGCCGTAGTGAGAGAACGGCACCTCTCCCGGCCTCGGACGTGGCGTACCCGGCGACGAGCTGCAAGGCCCGAGGAAAATCCAGAACGGAGAGTGCATGGTCGCTCATCCGGCCAACCCTCGAGCGGTCGGCCCCCGAGGGAGCGGCCCGCCTTTCACCCCAGCTCCTCCCGAACGATGCGGTTGGCTTCCTTGCCGTCGAACCGTCCTCGGATCTGAGGCATGACCTGCCCCATGAGAGCCCCCAACTGGTCGACCCCTCCGGCAATGGCGCTCTGTACGATCGCCCGCACCTCGGCCTCCGTCAGCTGCGGAGGTAGGTAGGCCCGGAGGATCTGGGCCTCCGCATCTTCCTTGTCCGCCAACTCGGGACGCCCCCCCGCCCTCATCTGCTCGGAAGCGTCACACCGCTGCTTGATCGCCCGCACCACTACCGCCTCGACGCCGGAATCGTCCAACTCGCCCCGGACTTCGATTTCGCGGTTCTTGACCTCCGACAGGAGAGTCGTGATCAGCACCGTTCGCCGCCGATCGCGAGCCTTTCGGGCTTCGATCAGGTCACTCTGGATCCGTTTCATGAGGTCGGTCGACATGAGGCTGAAGCTACCCGAAGCCCCTGGGGGGGTCAACGCGACGCTCCTCCCTGAAATCCGTGTCCCGTCTAGCTATTCAACTGGCCGACAATAAGTCCTATTCCTGTCTTGTCGACCCTACTCAACGTCCCACTGGAGGGCCCATGAAAACGATGTCGGAGCACGTCCAGGAGATCCTCTGGCGCTCTCCCTCGCCGGCCCTTCCGCTGGCGAGCCTGGTCGCGGCCCTGGAACGGGAGACCGTCATGACGACCGGCGGCCCCGAGCGTGTACTCAGCGAACTCAGGAGCCGCCCCGAGCTGTTTCGAGTGCTGGATCCGCGGGTGGGACCCTGGTACGTACGACGTTCGTCCAACGACGTGGCCCGATCATGGACCCCCGACCTCTGGGTCCTCGGCCTGAGCCCTCGGCAGCGACCCTGTTCCCCGGTCCGAGCTCGACTGTCCGAGACGCTGCGTTCTTTGGGGCGTCGGGTGGATCAGGGCTCGGCGATGGCCACGGCCAGATGGTTACTGCTCATGGAGCGGCAGTCGACCGTACGGGTGTGAACCATCCGGTTCTCCACTCACCGTCGCTGTCCACCGCCTCGAGCGAGAAGCCCGCGTCCGCAGCGGCACCGACCATCGACGACCACTCCTCAACCAGGAGGCCGCTCAGGATCATCCACCCGTCCGACTCGAGGGCATCGGCGAAGCTGGAGAGCAGGGGAACGAGCACGCTTGTCTGGATATTGGCCAAGATCCCGTCGAAGGGCCCCTTCGCGACGACCCACTCGGGATCCACGGCCTCGGTCTCGACCACCACGCGGTCCTCCACCGCATTCTCCACGATGTTGTCCCGTGCTGCTTCGGTGGCGTAAGGATCCAGGTCCACCGCAAGCACACGCGCCGCGCCCAGTCGGGCCGCCGCGATGGCCAGAATGGCCGAACCACATCCGGCGTCCAGAAGGACGTCTCCGGGCGTAATCGCTCGGTCCAGTAGCCGTAGCGCGCCCCGCGTGGTCCCGTGCTCGGCGGTGCCGAACGCCATCCCGGGGTCGATGATCACCACCACGCAGTCCCCACCGGCGATCTCGTCGGCCTCAGCCCGGCACCAACTCGGCGAAACGACTAGCCGATCAGTGAGCTTGCGGGGCCCGAGACCCTGTTTCCAAGTCGACGCCCAGTCCTCATGGGCCTGCCAACCCCAACCGAGCTTCAAGTCGTCGAGGCCCGAAGTCCGCTCGAGAGTCGTCCGCACGGAGAGGAGGAACTCGTCCGGGTGCTCCGGCGGCGGAAGATGGGTGATCAGTGCGCCATCCCTTTCCTCCACGGCCCGTGCGCCCAGCGCCAGCAGGGGTTCGACCAGGACATCGGAGGCGTAGGGAGAGCGGGACCTGACGGACAGGACGAACCAACGCTTGGGAACGGAGCCGGAGGGGCCCCCCGCGTCGCTCATGCCTGACTGAACGCCTCCTTCACTCGCGACCACAGACTCCTTCGCGACTCACCCTCGATATGCTCGGGGGCGGCATCCTCGACGTCTCGGAGCGCCTGGAGCACCTCTTCCTGCTCGACCGAAAGACGATCCGGTGTCCACACCACGATCCGAACGAGCTGGTCCCCATTGGCCCGGCCGTTGAGCTCGGGAAGTCCGCGTCCGCGAAGCCGAAGTACCTCGCCGCTCTGGATGCCGGGTGGAATTGTGAGCCGCACGGTGCCGTCGACGGTGGGAACCTCTATCTCGGTCCCGAGGGCCGCCTGAGAAAACGTGACGGGCAACTCGTACCGCAGGTGGGGGCCGTCCCTCACGAACCGGGTGTCGTCGGCGACATCGAGGAGGACGATGATGTCACCGGCGGGGCCGCTCCGGGGCCCCTGGTTGCCTTCGCCTCTCAGGGTCAGGAAGTTCTCGGACGTCACCCCGGGTGGGATCTCCACGTCGATCTCACGATGCGTACGGGTCCGGCCATCCCCCTTGCACTTGGCGCAGGGGTGTTCGATGACACGACCCTCTCCGCCGCACGTGCCGCACGGCGCCACGCGCACGAACTGGCCGAACACGGAGCGCTGAACGTGCCGTTGCTCACCCGAACCGCCGCACGTCGCGCAAACCACCGGTCCCGACCCGCCAGCCGCTCCACTTCCTTCGCAGTCGTCGCAGGGACCCAACACGGCGACGCGGAGCGTCTTGGTGACGCCGGTGGAGACCTCGAGCAACGTCAACGGGACCTTGACCTTGATGGACTGTCCCTTCCGATGCGCTCCTGAAGAACCCCTCTGACGCCCTCCGAAGAGATCCTCCAACCCTCCGAAACCACCAAAATCCCGCATGAAGATCTCGACCGCGTCGGTGAAGTCGAAGCCAGCGAAGCCCGCCGAGCCGCCGGCGCCCCGCTTCAGGCCCTGCTCCCCGTATCGGTCGTAGATCGAGCGCTTCTCCGAGTCGCGTAAGACCTCGTACGCCTCGGTGGCCTCCTTGAAGCGCTCCTGGCTCTCCTCGTCTCCGCCCTGGTTCCGATCGGGGTGGTATTTCAGCGCGAGTTTCCGGTACCCCTTCTTGATGTCCTCCGCGTTGGCATCACGCGGGATTCCAAGCAGTCGGTAGTAGTCGGCCATCAGTCGCCGAGGACGCTGTTGACCAGCGTCGATGTGTAGTCGACGATGGCCATGACCTTCTCGTACGGCATGCGCGTCGGTCCGATGACCCCGATAACGCCCTTCAGTCCGCCGACTCGGTATTCGGCCGTCACGAGCGTGAAGTCGGAGAGGGCCTCGGCTGCATTTTCGCCGCCGATGGTGATTTGCAGCCCGCCCTTGTGCTCGCGGCTTCCCAGAACCTGCGCCAGCAGGTCCCGCTGCTCCGTGAGCTCGATGAGCCCCTTGAGTCTTTCACCGCTCGTGAATTCCGGTTGAGCCGCCAGTACGCTGGTTTGCCCGAGATGCACCGCTCCCGTCTGTGCCGGCGACCACTCGAACAGCTCGGAGCTCGACTGCATGAAGATGTTCAGGAGCTCGCCCGTTTCGGACCGTTCGTCGGGTGACGAGTCCCTCAACCTCTCGGGCAGCGTCTCCCGGATCTCCCTCAGCGTCAGGCCACTGAGCCTCTCGTTCAGGACTTGCGTCACGTTTGACAGTACATCGGGCTGGACCTCGCCAGGCAGGTCGACGTAGACGGTCCGCACGAGTCCACTGCGGATAGTCATGACCATGAGGATCTTCGCACTCGACACCTGAATGAGCTCGAGGTGTTCGAGGGCGGCGTCCGCCAGGTTGGGTGCGACCGCCACACCCAACTCCTGTGACAGGAGGCTCAGGGCCCGAATCGACCGCTGTACCAACCGCTCGACGGCCGACGAACCGGACGACTCGATCTCATTGACCAGGTGCTCCCGCTCGGCATCCGTGAGCTCGGCCGGCCGCACGATGCGATCAACGTAGAAGCGGTAGGCGTGATCGGTGGGAATGCGCCCGGCCGACGTGTGCGGGTGGAAGAGGTAGCCCTTCGTCTCGAGGTCGCTCATCGTGTTGCGGACCGTCGCCGGCGACACACCGAGCTCGAACCTCTTTGCCACCGTGCGGCTCCCCGCCGGCTCCGCGAAGTCCACATACGTGCGGACCACGGCCTCGAGCACCTGTCGCTCGCGGTCGGAAAGCTCCTGCCCCACGGGGTTCGTTCTCTGGAGGGTCATCTATACCCAAGTCCTCGAGACTCGTAACATCGCGTTAGAAGATCGAAGTCCGTTCCCGACCTAGTCAACGGCGGACACGTCACGGTCGAGCTCGACCGTAAGCCGATCCATGATCAACCACCCGGCCGGCGTGAGGCGAACGGCCCCTCGATCCTCGACCGCGAGACCTCCGTCGATCCAACGATGGACCCGCTGGCGAGCAGGATCGGGGAGTGCCGCGGTCGCGAGACCCCGGCGCGTGCGGAGGCCCACCCAAATGCGCTCTAGCCGGACTCTGTCGGCATCGAGCTCCTCTTCGTCGGCGACCGGCGGAGTGTCGCCCCCCGCACGCACCCGGTAGGCGTCCCAGTCCCTCAGGTTCCACCGACGTACCGGATGACGGTAGCTGTGCGCCCCATTCCCGAGGCCCAGATAGGGCTCTCCCGACCAGTACACCATGTTGTGGCGTGACGCCCGCCCCGGCCGCGCGAAGTTCGAGACCTCGTACGCCTCGTACCCGGCCGATGTGAGACGGTGGACCGCCAAGAGGTACTCCGATTCGTACCGTTCCTCGGAGGCGACGGCCTCGCGGCCCTCGGCGACGGAGCGCGCCAGAGGGGTCCCTGACTCGACACTCAGCCCGTACAGGCTCACATGGTCTGCGTCTAGCGCCAGCACTCGTTCGAGATCCTGATCCAGATCACGCCCGAGGTGTTCGGGAAGCCCGAAGATCAGGTCCACGCTGACGTCGTCGAATCCGGCGGCGCGGGCGGTGCGGACCGCCGCTCCCGCAACGGCGGCACCGTGGAGACGCCCCATCCAACGCAGCGAGTCCTCGTGGAAGCTCTGGACACCCAGGCTCAGACGGTTCACACCGGCCCGCCTCCAGCCGTCGGCCACGTCTTTCGTGAAGCTCTCAGGGTTCGCTTCACTCGTCCACTCCACGTCACGGGATTCCAGCCGGCTCGTACCCACCAACCGCCGAAGCCCGTCCATCGCGGTCGGGCCCAGAAGCGATGGCGTCCCGCCGCCCACGTAGAGGGTGTCCAGCGTCGCGTCGAGCACGAAGCTGCCCTCCTCTTCCAGGGAGCGAAGCTCACTCCCGATCGCTTCGAGCCACTCCCTCGGGTCGTCCGGGGTCGCCACCTTGACGGCGAAGTCACAATAGAAGCAACGGCGTGAACAAAAGGGCGCGTGCACATACAGCGAGCGGATCAGGCCGGCAGCGGATACCGGCTGGTCGAGTCGGACCGGGCGGAGCGCTTCGGCGGCGGTCACTCAGGATGCCTTGCGGAAGCGCATGCCGGCCTCCTGTGCGACCCACCCCGCTACCTCGAACTCGGTGAGCACAGCCAGCAGGCGGCCCGGATCGAGCCGGGTGAGGTGGGCCAGATCCTCGATCCTCACGGGCCGGTCGCCCAGCGCTCCCCACACCTGGCGCGCGACCGGGCTCAACCGCCCCTGCGCTTCCGCGCGGTCGCCCGCCGAGGGTGGGCCCGCCGACCCGGGGACTGCGTTCGGGGCGGCGGCGGGTGGGGCGTCGGAGCCCCCGGCCCCGCCGTAAGCACTCAGGCCGGGAAGCTCGAGCTCACGCACGAAGTCGTGTACGGAGGACACGAGATAGGCACCTTGCTGTAGCAGGGCGTTGCACCCGCGACTCTGCGGGGAATCCACCGGTCCAGGCACCGCGTACACGTCGCGACCCAGGTCCAAGGCGTGTTCGACGGTGATGAACGCACCGCTCCGTTCGCCAGCCTCCACCACCACTACGGCGCCGCCGAGCGCCGCGAGGATGCGATTCCTCCGCGGGAAGTGATGAGCTTGAGCGGGCTCTCCGGGAAGGAACTCGGACACCAGAAGCCCCTCTCGGGAGATCCTCTGACCCAGCGCGCGGTGCGAGGATGGCTGAATCAGATCGACCCCGGAACCGAGGACGGCGATCGTATCTCCCCCCGACTCCAGGGCACCCCTGTGGGCGGCTCCGTCGATCCCGAGCGCCAGCCCGCTCACGACCACCACGCCTCGCACCGAGAGTTCGGCGGCCAGGGTCTCGGCGACCCTGCGGCCATACGGAGTAGAGCGGCGTGAGCCCACCACCGTCACCGAGGACTTGAGCAGCAGCGCGGGATCGCCACGGCAGAAGAGGAGTGCCGGAGGATCGGCGAGTTGGCGAAGCCGTGCCGGATAACCCGGATCACGCCAGGTCAGCACGTCGATGTCCGATCGGGCACACCGGGCCAGGGCACCCCGAAGCCGATCGTCGAGCTGGGGAGCCCCGAGGTCGGCGGCGGCCGAGCGAGCCCCCACGGCGCGCAGCTGGGCGGCGGGTGCCTCCAGCGCGGCGACCCCGGAACCGAACCGCTCCAGAATCCGCCATAGAGTTCGGGTTCCGACCCCTGGCAGGCATTGGAGTCGCATCAACGCCTCGACCTCACGCGCGCGCTCCGGAGACCAGTCCTTCGAGGTACCGTCCTCCATCGATCCGCCGGACCCAGACCTCACGGAGTCCACCAATCTTCTTCTTCGTGCCCCTCCTCCTCCCTGATGGCCTCTCTGGTCCGCTCCCAAAGGCCCTCCATGAGATCCGAGAGTCCGGAATGGGCAACGGACGATATCACGAACGTCGCCCACGCGTCCGGGGCGTCGATCTCGGGTAGCGAATCGTCCGGACCCCGTAGGTCGGCCTTGGTCAGCACCACACAGTGGGGCCGCGCCCGCAGCTCTTCGGAGTACGCCGTCAGCTCGTTCCTCAACTCCGTGTACTCCGCCTGGGCGTCGGGAGAGTTCACGGGGATCATCAGAGCCAACGTCCGAGTGCGCTCGATGTGGCGTAGGAACTGGAGGCCCAGGCCCTTCCCCTCGTGTGCACCCTCGATGATGCCCGGAATGTCCGCCATGACGAAGGTACGGAAGTTCGAGAGTTCGACGACCCCGAGGTTCGGCTCGAGCGTGGTGAACGGATAGTCGGCCACCTTGGGTCGAGCTTTGGACGACGTCGCCAGAAGGGTGGACTTCCCCGCGTTGGGCTCCCCCACGAGACCCACGTCGGCGATCAGCTTGAGCTCGAGCTCGACGCGGCGCTCCTCACCCTGCTCGCCCGGCTCCCAGCGTACGGGGGTTTGGTTGGTGGACGAGGCGAAGTGGACGTTGCCCCTGCCGCCTCTGCCGCCGCGTGCCACGACCAGGCGTTCTCCGGGCTCGAGGAGCTCACCGAGCACCTCCTCGGTATCCGCGTCTTTCAACACCGTGCCCGGCGGGACCCGGATGATGAGATCCTCACCGCTCTTGCCGGTCTTGTTCTTTCCGGAGCCGTGCAGGCCCCTCTCGGCTCGGTGATGCTGGCGGTAACGGAGGTCGAGCAGCGTGGAGAGTTGCGGATCCGCCACCATGACCACGTCCCCGCCGTTCCCGCCGTCTCCCCCCGCTGGGCCACCGCGCGGGACACCCTTCTCACGGCGATACGCCTCGGACCCGGCCCCTCCCGGCCCACCGTAGACGCTGATCACCGTGCGGTCGATGAACATCAGGCAACGTGCCTTTCCTGGACCCTCGCCCACACCTTCACCGCCGCCCGACGCCCATCCTCGTCCAGGTACGGGTCCGCTTGCGCCAAGGCCTCGGCGACATCGGACGCGTCGACGCCGACGTTCAACGCCCCGCGCAGGTGGGAGTAGAGCTGCTTCGGTACTCCCAAGACGGCCAGGCTCGCCACGATGCACAGTTCCCGAGTCGTCAGGGGCAATCCCGGCCTTCCGAGGACCTTTCCGTACCCTTCGACGACCATCCACTGCTCCAGATCGGGGTGCAGGGCCCGGACCGTCTCTCGCAGCTTGTGGTACTGACCCGCATATACCGAGCCGCAGACCTCATGCCCAAGGTCCGCCCACGCGGCGCAATCCAAGTCTTGAGCGTCGGACGGTACGGCCCCGGAAAACCGCCGCCACGCCGCCATGCCGTTCAGGGAGGCCGGAAACCCCAGGAAGAGATAGGACTGGAGGAGCACCTCCTCCACTTGCGCGTTGTCGGCCGCCTCTCGAGCGTCCTCGAAGGCCGCCAAGAGGGCCGTCTTGTCTCTGGACGCGAGCGCCGCGCTGATGCGCACCAACGACCGCTCGGCGGCTGTCATTCGTGCCGCTCCAACTCGAACTCGGGCCTGATGTCCCCCACTTCCACATCGCGGGTGCTGATCACGGGCGGGGCCCGAAAACCGTCCAGGGCCTCGCTCCGGATTCCGTCCAGGACCCCCAACTCGCTCAGGATGTGAACGATCGCGACGGCACTCGCGCGAGTGCCGCCATCCTCCACCTTTACGGCCAATCCGAAGGATCCGTCGGTGGCTCCCACGGCGAATACTCCCTCGGCCCCGGTCTTCCCGAACAGCCTGTCACGGGCGGCCTCACCCAGAGCCGTCCCGAAGCGGCCGCTCCCGGCAACCATGAACGGGTGCGCGGTCATGGCGCCCACGATCTCCCTCGGCGGCCCACTCGCCCCGCCAAGCCTGGCGAATCCCGACGCAAGCCGTGAAACCGGCGTCGCGAAGCAGACCACTCCACAAGCATCCTCTCCCAGTCCGATCTGCTCCTCGGCGACGCCCGTCCAGCGCACGACCTCGGCTAGCATCCGCTTCTGCACGGGATGGTCTCGACCGATGTACCCACGCGTAGGCCATCCGTGGGCCTTGGCCAAGGCGAGCATGCCGGCGTGCTTGCCCGAGCAGTTGTTGTGGATCGGCGTCGGCTTCTCACCCGCGCGGAGGAGTCGATACGCCGACCTCTCGTGGAACGGCAGGTGTGTACCACACTCCAGATCCTCCTCTCCGAGCGACGCCTTTTCCAGGATGGACCGTGCCGTCCTGATGTGTTCCGGCTCGCTGCTGTGTGAAGCGCAACAGAGCGCCAACTCCTCCGTCGACAATCCGAACCGCTCGACGACTCCGTCTTCAACCAGAGGCACGGCCTGGAAGGGCTTGGCCGCGGATCTGTGGAAGACGGAATACTCGGGATTCCCGACACTGGCCGTCAGGCGCCCGTCCCCGTCCACGACGGCGGCGTGGACCCGGTGGACCGATTCGACGAGTCCGCCGCGGCGAACGACCACGACGGACCTCATGGGCGACTCGACTCTCGACGGCACCGAGCATTGCATACGAGCATGTAGTCTACCGGATCGTCAGGGACGTTTGCAGGTTTCGATGGGTCGGTACCGCAGGACCGGTAAGTCGCCACATCATCGGCATGAAGCGGATCGGGTGCGGGGTGAACCGCATCAGCCGCTAGTGGCCCTTCGAAGGAACGCAGCGGGTCAATTCGAAGTCGATGCCCCGGACGTACCCGTTCCGAAGTCCGCGTCCGGGGCCCCAGCCCCACCGGAGGCCCGGAAAAGCGCCTGAGGAGACTCTGAGTTCCGGAGCAGTTCGATTGCCTTGCCGAGTTGGGTGTCTTGACCCAGGACCTGCCGGAAGGCGGCCTCCTCGTCCCACGCCTGCTGAGCGATCTCCCTCTCGAGCTGATACGCGACGAAGCGGGTCGCCGCCGTGTAGTCGGCGCGATCCAACGCGACCTCATGCTCGTCGACGAGATATCGGTAGAATCGGTCCAGATCCGCCGGCGAAGCGGAGAAGCCGAGCTCGAGGTTCGGGTGCTCTTGGACGTAGTTCACGGCGAAGTTGAACAGCGCAGTGGCGAAGACACCGGCCGAGCGGAAGACACGTTGGACCGCCTCCTGTTCGGTGAGGGTCAACGTGTCGGGCAGTACAGTGAGATCGGGGGTGATGCCTCCGCCTCCGAACAGCGTCCTCCCCCCCATGGACTCGACCGCCGGACGTCCGTCGGAGTCGTCCTTGACCACTCGCTGGCCGTTCAGCGCCAGTGTGGACGTCTCCGGTGCCCGCGAGGCCAACTGGTCTTCGCGCGTAATGTGGATGGAGCGGCCGACGGGTGTGTACCAGCGGGCCGTGGTCAGCCGGAGGATATTGCCTCCGCTCAGGCGGTAAAGCGTCTGCACGGACCCTTTGCCGTAGCTGCGTCCGCCGATGACCAGCGCCCGGTCGTGATCCTGTAACGCTCCCGCCACGATCTCAGAGGAACTCGCGCTGTTCTGGTTGACCAGCACGACCACGGGAAGGTCCGGAAGCAACTCCGGTTTCGAAGCCGCGTACTGCTGGTTCTGTCCCGAGGCACGACCTCTCGTCTCCATGATGGCAGATGCGCTGGGCAGGAACATGTCCGCGACGGCGACGCCCTCGTCCAGCAAGCCACCGGGATTGTCTCTCAGGTCAAGGACCAGAGACGTCATACCCTGCGCCTGTAGGCTCGCGATCGCCGCCTCCATCTCGCGATGCGAGGTCTCGCTGAACACCTGCAGCGGGATGTAGCCCACCCCGTCGTCGACCATGAGCGAGAAGGGTACCGACCGGAGCTCGATGACGTCCCGCGTCAACTTGAACGGAATCGCCTCGTCGACGCCGGGACGGCGGATCATCATCTCGACCTCGGTCCCGGGGGTGCCGCGCAACCGGTCGGCGGCGATATCGGTCTCCCAATCCTCGGCCGACTCTCCTTCGACCTCGATGATCTGATCACCGGCGCGGATGCCGGCTCGAAGAGCCGGCCCACCGGGCAACGCATTGATGACCGTCACCCAGCCGTCCCTCTTCAGGATCTCGAGACCTATGCCTCCGTATTCGGCGTCGGCACCACTGCGGAACCGGAAACTCTCCCAGGTCGCGGCATCGATGAAAGAGGTATGGGGGTCTCCCAGATCCTCGAGGACACCCTCGATGGCCGACTCGATGAGCCCCGACCGATCCACCGGGTCGACGAACTGCTCCGAAACGTGCTCGATGACTTCCTGAAACAGCCTGGCCTGCACGTAGACATTGGTCTCTTGATCCACGCCCCGCTGGAGGAACCACCCACCGGTGACCAAGGCGATGGACAACACCACCACCGGACCAAGAACCGATCTCGAATCTCTCATCTCTGCTCCGCCCACCGAGTCCTTCCCCGGATCCTTCCGCTCTTCTTCCAAGAAAACTACTCCTCGAGCAGAGCGAAAGTTGCGGGCATCTTTGCGCGTAGCGTCGCTCTGACCAGCGCGTGCACCTGGTCGGCCGTACCGCACGCGTCGATCAGGCAGGCCCGTTCGTCTCTCTCGGACAGTTCCCTATAGCCTTGCCTGACCGCTTCGAGGAATTCGCTCCCGGCGGCCTCGAGGCGGTCGTCCTGCTTCCCCGCAGCCCTTTGCCTGGCTCTACCGACTTCGACGGGCACGTCGAAAACAAGATAGAGATCGGGGACCAGTCCGCCCGTGGCGAAACGGTCCAATCGGCGCACCTCGTCCAAGGCCAGCCCCCTTCCGTACCCCTGATACGCATAGGTTGACAGGGAGAATCGGTCCGCAATGAAGAGCTCGCCGCGCTCGAGCGCGGGAGCGACGATCTCACGGACGAACGCGGCCCGTGCCGCCAAGTAGAGCAAGAGCTCGGTCTCCGGAGGCACGGAAAGCTCGGGGCGATCCTGCACCACGTGCCGAATCGCCTCGCCCACGTCGGTGCCACCGGGCTCCCGTTCGAGCCGGAAGCTCACCCCACGGGACTCGAGCCAACGGGCCAGGAGGCGGGCCTGGGTCGTCTTCCCGGCCCCCTCCACGCCCTCGAGGGCCAGGAAGGGCCCGCGCTCGGCTGCGCCTACGAGCGGCGACACTGATTCGGTCCGTTTCCTGTGGCCACGACTCGTCTCCCGGATCTACTCGTAGTACTCGCGTCCCAGGTGCGTGATCTGCTCCTCCCCCGCCAGCCACCGAAGCGTGTTCTTGAGCTTCCAGTGTTGGATGAACAGATCGTGCTCGGGATACAGCCCCGGCGCGCACTGGGGGCTCTTGAAGTAGAAGGAGAGCCACTCCTGAATGCCGCCCAGCCCGGCCCGACTCGCGAGATCCATGAACAGGGCAAGGTCCAGCACTAGGGGCGCCGCCAGGATGGAGTCCTTGCAGAGGAAGTCGACCTTGATCTGCATCGGGTAACCCAACCACCCGAAGATGTCGATGTTGTCCCACCCCTCTTTGTCGTCTCCACGCGGCGGATAGTAGTTGATACGGACCTTGTGGTAGATGTCGCCGTAAAGGTCCGGATACAGTTTCGGTTGTAGGATGTGGTCGATGACGCCGAGCTTCGACTCTTCCTTCGTCTTGAAGCTTGCCGGATCGTCCAACACCGCCCCATCGCGATTCCCCAGGATGTTCGTGCTGAACCACCCCCGGACGCCCAGCACGCGGGCCTTGAACCCCGGGGCCAGGATCGTCTTCATGAGAGTCTGCCCCGTCTTGAAGTCCTTTCCGCCGATCGGAATCGAGTGCGCCTTCGCGTAGTCTTCGAAGGCCGGGAAGTCCGCCGAAAGGTTGGGGGCACCGTTGGCGTACGGGACCCCCTCCATGAGGGCCGCGTAGGCGTACAACATGCTCGGCGCGATCGAAGCGTCGTTGCCCTCCATCGCCTTCTCGAACGACTCCATGGTCTCGTGCGCAGCGCCGGGCCGGAGGAAGATCTCGGTCGATCCGCACCACACCATGACCACCCGATCGCAGCCGTTCTCTTCCTTGAAGTTGCGGATGTCCTCGCGTATCTGCTCCGCGATCTCCCGCTTGTTGGCGCCGGTCTTCTTGTTCGGCCCATCGAGGCGGGTGACGTACTCCTTGTCGAACGCCGCCGGCATCGGCTTGATGGCGGACAGCTCGTCCTTGATCGGTTCGAGGTGCTCGGCCTTCAGCACACCGGCGTTGACCGCACTCTCGTAGGCGTTGTCCGGAATGGGGTCCCAGCCGCCGAAGACGATCTGATCGAGCCCGACCAAACCGATGAAGTCCTTGATGAGCGGCGTGCGGTTCTCCGTCCGCTGGCCCAACCGGATGGCGTTCATCTGGGTCAGGCTTCCGATGGGCTTGCCCAGCCCCTTCCTGACGAGCAGGACACCGGCGATGGTCGTGGTGGCCACGGCGCCCATACCGGGAAGCAGGACGCCGAGGCGCCCTTCCGCGGACCGAATCTCAGGACGTTCTTTCACTGTTTTTCCCCTCGTTCGCGGCTGAGGCCGGTTACCCGTCCAGGGGTACGCCCGCCGCCTGCTTGTAGACCCAGAGAATCCTGCGTACGGCCGTGTAGTTCGTGAGCACGGCGAATATCACGATCACCCCGCTGATGACGAGGCCATCCCAACTCAGGCCGAAGATCAACGATCCCAGGCCCAGGAGGACCACGCGTTCGGCTCTCTGCATCAGGCCGATGGAGCAATCCAAGCCCAAGGTCTCGGCCTTGGCCCTCGTGTAGCTGATCATGAGAGAGCCCGCCATGGCCAGCGCGATCAGGTAGATCATGCCGATGTTCAGGAGAGACATCTCGTATTGATTGTAGAGCGAGATCAGCCCGATGTAGATGGCCACCTCGCTGATCCTGTCGAGCACCGAGTCGTAGAACGCGCCGAATTTGGACTGGAGCCCCGATTCGCGGGCCACGCGCCCGTCGAAGATGTCGTGCGCACCGCCGAGGAGGATGCAGAACCCCGCCGTGCGCACATGGTCGGTACCGTACAGGAACCCGGCGAACACCGTGACCGCGAACCCGCTGGTGGTGATGGCGTTCGGATGCACGCGCATCCTCACGAGCCAGCCCGTGAGCGGATCGATGATCGGGTAGACCCGATCGCGGAGGTCGTCGAGGTTCTTTCCCTGCATTCTAGCGTCTAGGGCATGATGATCCGACTCTCGGCGCCCTCGGCGATCCCTTGCTGGATCGGCTGGTTCACCTTGAGCAGGACCTTGTCGAAATTCGTCTGAGCCGACACCAACCGCTGATAGGTCGAACTGGACTGCAGTCGGCGCACGGCGTCCTCATAACTCGTCTTGAGCTCGTCGTCCGGCTCGCTACCGGCCTGAAGCGCGGCCTCGATCTTCTGCTCCAGCCCCTCGAGCTCCCGGCGCAGATCGGCCATGTCACCGTCGTCCTCGGTCGACGAGACGGCCACTTTGAGAATCTGGTATTCGTCTGTCTGAGCAAGGGCCCTACCCAGGTCTTTGGCCATCTCCATCATTCGCGACATGTACCTTCCCGCCTCGTTGGCCCGGACCCAGTGTCCGGACTCGGGTTACGTGTCAGTCTCGGATTCGCTCAGCCATCACGATTCGTGGGCGTCCGCTCAAATCTCGTCGTACCCGCGCGGGACCGAAGGGCCGAGTCTCGTCGATGAGATCGACCACTCGGGACTCCTGTCCCGTGCCTACCTCGAGGGCCAGCAGCCCTTCCGGCAGCACCCTGTCCGCGGCACCGGCTATCAGAGGCCGGATCACATCAAGCCCGTCCACGCCCGCGAAGAGGGCCGCTGCGGGCTCCCAATCGCGGACTTCGGGCTCCAGATGCGACCTCTGCCCCTCCTCGACGTAGGGTGGGTTCGCAACGACGACGTCGAAGCGCTCGTCCGCCTCCAGCGCCTCGAACAAAACGCCCCGGCGGAACTCGACCTTACCGTCGGCCCCGTGCCGCCGCGCGTTCTCCTCCGCCACCTCGAGCGCCGACGACGACACGTCGGTGGCCACGATGCGCTCACAGACCCCCTCGACCGCCAGGGACAAAGCGACCGCGCCACTGCCGGTTCCGACATCCCACACGGTTCCCAGACCTCCTGGTCTCGCAGCCGCCCATCCCAGAACCTCTTCCACCAGCACCTCGGTCTCGGGGCGGGGAACCAGCACTCTCGGGTCGGTCACCAGATCCAATTCCCTAAATGCCGTTCGTCCGAGAATGTACTGTAGCGGCTCCCGGCCGGCCCGGCGACGCAACAACGGTTTGAACGCCGCCCGATCCGCGGGGGTCAACGGCCGATCGTATTGCAGGTAAAGCTGTAAGCGCTCCACCTCGAGCGCGTCGGCCAAGAGCCATTCCGCGTCCGACCGGCTGTTGTCCACCCCCTTTTCGGCCAGGTAGTCGGCACTCCACAGGATCATGCGGAGAATCGTCCACGCTTCTTCGGAGCCGGCGTCGTCTCGGACCCGGGCGGCGCCTTCGGCCGAAGTCACTCCTGGCCGCCCTGGAGACGCTCTTCCTGATCGGCCATACCCAGGGCCTCGATCAGGTCGCTCAAATCGCCGTCCAGAACCTGGGTCAGGTTGTGAACCGTGAGCTTGATCCGATGATCGGTCACACGGCTCTGCGGAAAATTGTACGTACGGATCTTCGCAGACCGATCCCCGGTGCCAACCTGAGCCCGTCTCTCCCTCGATCGCTCGGCTTCCTGCTCCGCGATCTTCTGGTCGAGGAGGCGGCTCCGCAGAACCTTGAGGGCCTTCGCCTTGTTCTTGTGCTGCGATTTTTCGTCCTGCTGAGAGACGACGAGCCCTGAGGGCATGTGGGTGATCCGCACCGCCGAGTCCGTCGTGTTCACGGACTGACCCCCGGGCCCGGACGAACGGAACACGTCGATCCGAAGGTCCTTCGGATCGATCTCCAGGTCGACCTCCTCCGCCTCGGGCAGCACCGCGACCGTAGCCGCCGAGGTGTGGATCCGGCCCTGACTTTCCGTCTCGGGAACACGCTGCACGCGGTGAACCCCCGACTCGAACCGAAGGCGCCCGTACACGCCCTTTCCGCGAACGGTGAAGATGACCTCCTTGATCGAGCCCGGGATGCCTTCCGAGAGGCTCATGAGCTCGACGCTCCATCCCTCGCGCTCCGCGACTCGCTTGTACATGCGGTACAGATCGTGCGCGAAGAGCCCGGCTTCGTCGCCTCCCGTCCCGGCGCGAATCTCCACTACGGCCGCACGGTCGTCGAGCGGGTTTTGGGGGATGAGGAGCTTGCGCGCCTCGGCTTCCAGAGTGTGGATCCGCTTCTCGAGTGAAGCGATCTCGTCTTCGGCCAGAGATCGCATCTCGGGATCATCAGCCTCGGAAAGCACCTCGCTGGCTCCCTCGTGCTCATCCAAGAGGCCGAGAAGCCGATTCGCGACCAGGATCACCGGCTCGAGTTCGGCCCGCTCCTGCCCCAGCGTCCGCAGTCGATCGAGGTTCCGGACGACGGCGGGGTCAGCCAGTTCGGCCTCCAAGTCGCCGAAGTGCCCTCGAGCATCACGGAGACGGTCGAGAAGCCGCTCATCGACTCCTCCGGGGTTACTCATGCGCGACTCGGACCCGGTTACGTCCTACTTGGCGGCCTTGTCGTACTTCCTCTTGAACCGCTCTACGCGTCCCGCCGTGTCGACCAGACGCTGCTTGCCCGTGTAGAAGGGGTGGCACACGGAGCAGATGTCGGTGTGGACCTCGGCCTGTGTCGCCCTAGTCTCGAACGAATGTCCACACGAGCAGGTCACCATCGCCTGCACATAGTCAGGGTGGATACCCTCTTTCATGATCCATCTCCGGTATTCAACAGAAAGCGGTCCGGGGATCCCCGGAGAACCGCGCCGGGGTTCCCGGCGAAAAACCGCGCCGGGGGTTCCCGGCGAGAACGCCTCGCGGGAACGCACGCCCGCTCTTTAGCCTGGGGAATATAGAAATGCGGACAAGTCAGTTCAAGCAGGTGCGGGCTTCGGGTAGTGTACAACGACGCACACTCCGAGCAGGACGCAATCCAGCTTGTATTCGATTTCTGTCAGGACTTGGCAGAGCTAGAGGCGGGCAAGCGCGGCGTGGCGTGCTATCTCCGACCGTTGGTCCGGGCTCAACTTCGCCGCCCTCGCCCCTTACCCCCACTGAGGCCGCCTAGACGGCCCAGGGCGACGGCGGCGGGGTTCTTCTCCGACGGTGGCTCGACGTTCCTGTTGCCGTCACCACCCTCGTCTTCCCACGTCGCCTGCTGCACCTCCTCGTACGCAATGACGCTGGGATCGTCCCGCTCTTCTTCCTGCTTGCGTTTCTTGCTTGAGCGCTTTGGCATGATCCATAACCTAACCCGCCGCTGTCCTCGCCTCCATGGGGCCGCTCCTTTGCCTACAAACGAATCGCCTCTACTAGGACGGTGAAGTAACCAACAAAATCAGCACTACAATCGACGAATAGGTGCGGTTCGCCCCGCTCCCACGAGGAGCATCAGCGTGAGGGCCACGGCCAGCGGGCCGACGAGGTCACCCGTTCGCGTATAGAGCGTGGTGACGTCGCTCGTGTAGAGAGTCGCTTCCCGCACTTCGGGCCGGAAGAGCGGGGTTTGACCGTACACGCGCCCGCGCGGATCGACGAATAGCGAGACGCCCGTATTCGCGGCCCGGGCGACGCCGACCCTGTTCTCGATGGCGCGCATGACCAGATGCGCCGGGTGCTGCCAGAGCGCCGCGGTTCGCGTGTACCACGGTTCACGCCCGAACCACGCGTCGTTGGTGATGTTCACCAGGATGTCGGCTCCTTCCATCCGGAACCGCCTGACGTGTCCGGCGAAGGCCGATTCAAAGCAGATGAGTGTTCCGAATCGCACTCCGCTGCGCGTCTGGCCGAGCGGCCAGGCCTTGCCCTGCCCGTACTGGCCGAACACCCCCCGGCTCGCCACCCAGGCGACGGGCACGAAAGGGACCCGCTCCACCAGGGGTACGAGGTGGTGTTTGTCGTACCGGAAGTCGGTGAGCGTTCCGTCCGACGCGGTCAGGTACGCCGAGTTGAACGGCACCTCCGCGTGCGCACCCTCGCTTCCCCGGCCGATTCCCCCGAAAAGGACGGGCGCACCCCACCGCGCCGCCGCCTCGACGACACGTCCCCGCAATACTGCGTCCGTCTCGACCGGCCCGAGAATCGTGGCCTCGGGCCAAATCACGAGATCGGGGGCGGCGGCACTGGATATGTCCGCTGCAACCCCCGAGCGGCCATCAGGCGTGGCTCGCGGGAGGGCGCGAGGTGCCGCCTCACCGGGCGCGAGTCTCGCAAGTGCGGCGAGCGTGCTGTCGATCGTCCCAGCGGGGTCGAGCCTGACCGGCTGGGCAACGTTCGGCTGCACGATGACCACGCTCCCGACGGCCCGGACGGGCAGATCGGCAGCGCGCCGGTAGCCCCACCAGGCCGGGATGGAGAGCACCAACACGAACGCTGCCGCCCACACCCACACCCTCCGCGATCCCTGCTCACGTCGGGCGGCGAGGATCGCTTCGGCCACCAACCCGTTCAGGAGGGCCAACCAGAACGTAATCCCGCGGGCGCCCACGAGTTCGGCGGAACCCACCAGCTCGGGAAAGGCGGTCAGCGAAGTGCCCAGGCCCAACCAGGGGAGTGCCACTCCGCCCGGCGCGTGAGCCCGCAGCCACTCCAGAGCGGTCCACGCCAACGGAAGGGCGATCCACAAGGGCACCCGACCGCGCCGCACCATGCGATGAAGCGCCCAACCGAAACCGCCCGCGCAGAGCGCGAGTGCCGACACGACCGCCAGGTACGCGGGCACCGCCCACCACGTGAACCCGATGAGAGCTGATGCGATCCAGTGGAAGAGAAGTCCGAAGTAGAGAAAACCGAACCAGGCTCCCCCCCGGAACGCATCCCCCGGAGCGCCGGCAAAACCACCGTCGCCACCGACACCGGAGTCGTCGCCACGGTCCACGATCCAGACCGCGAGCGGGACGAGACCGACGAACGAGGGGACGGCCAGGTGAAACGGTGGAAACGCGCTGGCGAGGAGTACCGCTGAAACGGCGGGGACGAGGCGGTCCCCGGCTTTGGGAATCACCCCTTCGCCGACGGCCACGCCTTGAGTGTCCCCCAAGTCAGGCCGAGTTGGGCAGGAACCGTCAGCGCCAGAATCTCCCCGTTGACCTGATCCCAACCGGGCAGGATCTGCAGGACGAGTCCGGCCAACGCCAGCGCCCCGACCGTCACGGCCGCCCGCCCGGCCCACACGCGGGCCCTTCCGGTCGCGGCGAGAAGGAGCAGACCCGCCAGCGCCAAGGACACCGGGCTCGCCTGTAGGGCGTTCTCGTTCAGGCCCCAGAAGTAGTGATCCGTGAGGCACCAGGAGAGGATCAGCGCCGAACCCAGCAGCCCCGAGATCAGGCTCCACGCGCCGCCGGCCAGCACGAGGAGCCAAACGGCCCACCGCCTGCCCCGGCCGGCACCGAGCCCGGATACGGCGAACAGGCCCCCTAGCAGACCTCCCGCCAGCAGGAATCCGAGGAGCTTGTTGGGCGGACTGCTCGGCACCGGCTCCTGCCGAGCGTCCACGACCTGCACGGACGGCCCGAGGAGCGGCAACTCACCGTCCGGCCCGTCGATCCGCACGTCTCCCAGGTGCCGCTGGAGGGCTAGCGGCAAGAACATCTCGTCCCACGCGGAGATGGGCTCGTCGCCACGGTTGCCCACCACGAACTGGATGCCCGCGTAGGCGGGTAGGACCGGCCCCAAGAGTCGGGATGTGTGCCACCGGTACGTCGTGCCGGTGGCGATCTCCTCGGTCGCCGCGCGTATTCGTCCGTCCAGCACGAGGTCCAGCGCGTCTCGGACCCGCGTCGAGCAGTTGTCCCGGTAGTAGTCGTATCGGTAGTAGCGATTGGCTTCGGTGTCCGTCTCTCGAATGTAGGCCTGGAGCTCGAGGCGCTGACTCGGGGTCAGGTTGACCCGCTGCATCCAGACGCTACGACCCGCACGGCGGTACGCCTCGATCATGTCGGCCGAGCGATACCCGGCCATCCAATAGCGCATGCGCCCTCGCGCCAGGCGCGGGATGAAGTCGGCCTGATTGAAGTCGAAGATGCCCCAGTTGTAAGCGATCTCGGTCCCGGCGAGGTCGTCGCGGATGACCAGGGCGTTGTGGCTGAACCGCTCCCAGATGGCTTCGCCCGGACCCATGGTCATGAGGAAGACTTCGAGGTGGGACCCCGGGGCGGCGGAGAGGGAGTCGCCGTCCAACGGAGCAACGACTTGTGCAGACCCCGGCGTCCGGGAAAGGGCCATACACGCGGTGAGGGTCAGGAAGGCGGCTCTCGCGAGCCGGGCCCTGCTCGTCGGCCGCCGGCCCCCGAGAAGCCTCCCCGCGAGGTCGCCAGGCTCCTCAGCCTTCGCCAAGGGCTACCTCCCGCCCCAGCTCCGCCGATCGATAGGCCGCCTGCATGACCTCCATCAGGTGTACCTGCTCGGTCGGTGGTGGTGGGATATCGCACTCCCCGGCCGCAGCCCGGACGAACTGATCCAACAGTCGGCGATATGCGTTCGTGAAGGGATTCTCACCACCCCGCGGCCGGGGCTGCCGCGGGGTCACGTTCATCGGTCGACCCCCCAGCTGTTTTTGGATCTCCAACGGAGGAAACAACCCCGACCCGTCCGTGCCCATGACACGCGCGTAGTGTCGATCGGCGTCAGCGAACAGACTCCAACTCACCTCGACGCTGAACGCCACGCCGGACTCGGTCACCGCGAAGACGCTGGCCGCTTCCTCCACCGCAAGGTCCCCCCTCTCGAGCACGGCCGAGACCCGGGCAATGCGCGGATAACCCACCAGCCAGAGGGAGAGGTCCATGATCTGGACGCCGAGATCCATCAGAGCCCCACCCCCCTGCTCCGTATTCTGCCGCCACGTCGAGCGGCCCGACGGGGTCTTGCGAGTCAGAGAGCTCGCCCGCACCGCGTAGACCTCTCCGAGCTCCCCACCGGCTACGAAAGAGGCCAACGCCTCCACGTCGGGGCGGAACCGGTGGTTCATCCCGACCGTGAGGCAACGTCCCGCGGCCTGGGCGGCATCGAGGATTCTCTGCACGCCCTCCGGGGTGAGGGCCGCCGGCCGCTCCACCAGGACGTTCTTCCCCGCCTCGAGAGCGGAGATGGCCAGCGATTCGTGCAGGTGATTGGGTGCGCAGATGACCACGGCCTGGACGTCTTCGTCCTCGATCAGAGCTTGGTCGGAAAGGACCTTGGGAACCTCGAAACGGCTCGCGAGTGTCTTGGCCTTGGGCATGTCGGCGTCGGCGACGGCGACCACTTCGGCGTCTTCCCGCTCCGAGAGGATGGGGAGGTGGACGATCTGGCTGATCGCGCCCACCCCTATGACTCCGACCCTGATGGGACCGCCGGCCGGTCCGGACATCAGCTCCCCTCTCCCGACACCAAGTCGCCCCAGATGTAGCTCAGACCGAAACGCAGCTCGGCGTAGCGGAGGTCTCCCAGAATCTCCAGCTTCCCGCCTCCGTATGCCCGAAAACGATCCGTGACCGGATACTCCAGGCCCCCGTGCACGTTGAAGCCCGCGGACACCGAGTCCAAGAGATCCTCAACGAACGTACCGTTCACGGCCGGTCCGGATCCGTTCAGAAAGTGGGCGGACGCGCCGACACCGGTCCAGAAAAAGAGGTCCAGCGGCACCGTCCACATGTAGTGCCCATCGAGACTGAACACGACGTCGTCCCGGTCGATGACCCCGAGGTCGAAACCGCCCACCGGCGGCGTGCCTCCCTGGAGCGCGTTGAGAGCTCCGAGGCGCGTCTCGAAGTCGTCGACTTCACTCTGGGCCATATGCGATGTCCAGTACGCCACCCCCGGAACGATCCGGAAGCCCGGTCCCAGAAAGCCCAGGTCGAACCGGAGACCGAAGATCTCCGTGTTCTCCACGTTGTTGGCGAAGATGTATCCGCCCTCAACCAACACTCCCCTGAAGGAGAGGTTCGCATAGTCGTAGTCCGCCAACTCCTGACCACGTACGCCCGTGGGCGTCAAGATCACCGGTGCCACCAACGCCGACTTCCACATCATTGCCGTCCTCATCCGGGCCTCACCTCCATGTCGTGGCCTTCTAGCCTGTGACTCGTGATCAGCCGACCTGCAACGCCGCCTCCCGGACCGCCTCGAGGGTCTCGTCGATGACCTCGGGCGTGTGGGCGGTGGATACGAAACCGGCCTCGAACGGAGAGGGTGCAAGAAACACACCCCGCTCGAGGCAGGCACGGTGGAAGAGTCGGAACTTGTCGGTATCCGCACCTTGGGCGTCCTCGAAGGAGTGGACCGGCCCCTCTCGAAAGAAGACGCCCCACATGGATCCCACGGAGCTCCCCGAGGCCGGGATGCCCGCCGTCTCCAGGGCCGAAACGACACCCCGCGCGAGACGGCTCGCGGCGGTTTCCAGAGCCGGAAACGGGTCGTGGGTCTCCAGGAACCCAAGTTGCGCCTCGCCCGCCGCCGTGGCCAGCGGGTTCCCGGACAGGGTACCCGCCTGGTAGACGGGACCCGCCGGCGCCACCCGCTCCATGATGTCGCGACGGCCTCCGAAAGCACCCACGGGCAGACCGCCCCCGATGACCTTCCCGAGGGTCGTCAGATCCGGCATGACGTCGTAGCGTTCCTGCGCCCCACCCATGGCGACCCGGAAGCCGGTCATGACCTCGTCGAAGACCAGCAGGGCGCCGTGTCGCTCCGTGATCGACCGCAGCCCTTCCAGGAATCCGTCCAGGGGGGGGATCAGTCCGGAGTTCCCGACCACGGGCTCCACGAATACGCTGGAGATTTCGTCGCCCCGGGTCCCGAAGAGGTCTTCTACGGCGTCCAGGTCGTTGAACGGAAGCACCGCCGTCTGTGACGCCGCCGCCTCGGGCACTCCGGGCGAATTGGGAAGCCCCAGCGTCGCTACGCCGCTCCCGGCCGCCACCAGGAAGGCATCCGCATGACCGTGGTAGCATCCCGTGAACTTCAGCACCACGTCGCGCCCGGTGGCCGCCCTGGCCAGGCGTAAGGCGCTCATGGTGGCTTCGGTCCCGCTATTGACCAGGCGCACCATCTCCACGCTGGGCACCAAGCGGGCGATCCGCTCGGCCAACCGGACTTCGGCCACGGTGGGGGCGCCGTACGATGTGCCACGATGCAGCTGATCGGCCACGGCCTCTACCACGGCCGGATGCGCGTGGCCGAGGATGAGCGGCCCCCAGCTCAGCACGTAATCGGTGTAGCGCTTCCCATCGATGTCGTACAGGTAGGGCCCCTCACCCCGCTCCACGAAGAACGGAGTGCCCCCCACCGAGCGGAACGACCGTACGGGAGAGTTCACGCCTCCGGGAATCAGCTCCTGGGCTCGACTCCAGATCGCGGCGGAATCGGCGGTCATGACTCCACCATCCGGCCGATGAGGTCGTATTCGAGCGCGTCGACGATCTCGACGGTGACGAAGTCACCGGGAGTCAGACCCGGGTCCGGGTACAGGTGTGTGACGCCGTCCACATCGATCGCCTGCCCCACCGTGCGGGCGGCCCCTACGGGTTTGCCTTCGGCGGCCTCTCCCAAGGGACCCGGATCTTCGACGACTTCGTCGACCAACGCCTGGATCCGCCGACCCACGAGCTCGGCATTCCGTTCCGCGGAGATCATGCGTTGAAGGTCCATCACCTCTTCGAGTCTTTCCCTCATGAGCGATTCGGGTACCCGATCGGGCATGTCGGCGGCGGGTGTGCCATCCTCGACGGAATACGTGAACGCCCCCACACGGTCAAAGCGAACCTCCTCCAGCAGATCGAGCATGTCCCGGAAGTCGTCGTCGGTCTCCCCGGGGAATCCGACGATCACCGTGGTACGAAGCGTGAGGTCGGGAATCGCATCGCGGAGCCAGGCCACTCGCTCGCGGATCACATCCTGACGTTCCGGCCTCCTCATTGCCTCGAGCATGCGGTCACTGCCATGCTGGAGCGGCATGTCCAGGTACGGGAGGAGCGCATCTTCCGTGGCCACGAGCTCTACGAGCTCCTGGGTGATGCCGGACGGATACATGTAGAAGAGTCGGTACCAGGCGATGTCCGTGTCGTGAACCAAGGCCCGTAGAAGTCCCGGGAGGAGCGGGGAAGATCGGTCCTTCCGCCACAGATCGCGTCCGTACCACGTGGTGTCCTGCGAGATGATGTTGAGCTCCTTTACGCCCTGGCGACTCAAGGCCTGAGCCTCGGCCACCAGCTCCATGAGCGGAGCCGAACGGTGCAGCCCCCGGAAGCTCGGAATGGCGCAAAACGCACAGGTGTGGTCGCACCCCTCGCTGATCTTGAGGAACGACGTGTGGGGCGTTTCGGCCGAAAGGACGCGGAGCGGCCGTTCCATGTTGGGTACGACCTCTGGCTCTTCCAGGAGGAGGCCGCGCTGCCTCAACTCAGGCACCAGCAAACCCATTTCGGTGAGGCCGAGAAACAGGTCCACTTCGGGCATCTCGGCTTGCAGCTCGTCCTTGTAGCGCTGCACCATGCACCCCACCGCGACCACCGCCTTGACCTGCCCCTCCTCCTTGAGTTGGCACGCCTCGAGGATGGTCTCGATGGACTGCTCCTTGGCCGCCTCGATGAAGCCGCAGGTATTGACCACCACGACGTCCGAGCCCTCTACGTCGGAAGAGACCCGGGCACCGTGGCCCACGAGCGCCGCCATGATC
This sequence comes from Longimicrobiales bacterium, assembly GCA_965226925.1. Lineage (GTDB taxonomy): Bacteria > Gemmatimonadota > Gemmatimonadetes > Longimicrobiales > Gaopeijiaceae > CBDDCX01. The sequence continues at coordinate 883,781 of CBDDEN010000011.1, forward strand.
TTCTCGGAGTCCACCGTGTTCTTGTCACAACCGAGGGTCACCAGGCCGATGCGTGGGCCGTTCTCGGGTCCGACCGGATCGATGTCGAGACGCACCGCCTGGACATCTCGCGCCACATCGGACCGGATGGGATCGGCCGACAAGGGGAAGACCGGCAAGTCCCTGGTCTTCATCGACTCATCACCCGCGCGCCCGCGGGAGGCACGAAGCGGAACTCCCCGTCGGACACTTCGACGTCCACCCGGATGTCGGTGAGGCGTACTCGACGGATCGACTCGTTGGAGTCGTGCACGTCCACGCCGGCGATCAGGTCGCTCTCCACGTTGACCCAGACGACAGCCGAACGGAACGCGTCCGGATCCCTGGGAGTCACGGTGAGCTTGTGAGACGGCCCCGAGGCGAGATCTTCGATCCCGTCGTATGTCGCGACGAATCTGTCCCTCGGATCCTCGAGGAGATTCTTGTAGAAGTTGAACCGACCCTCGGCACCCGCGGCGGCGAAACGCATGACCTGCTTCGCATCCATGCTCGGGTAGAAGGTCCAGAGGAACTCGCCGTCCACCACGACCAGGTCCCCTTCCGGATCGCTGAAGCGCATGGAGAATTCGGAGGGCTGCCGCTGGCACAGAGTACCCTCACCCGACCGGGTCTGGCCGAGCAGGGTGACCTCGATCTCCTGATGGAACCGGGCGCAGAGCGTCTTCAGCCCCCAGTACTTCTCCGATGCGGCCTCCAGCACCTGGTAGGCCCGCTCGTCCTGCGCGTGGGCGCCGGCGGGAGCCGCCGCAGTAACCGCCCCCAAGACGACGGCGCCCCACACGAGCCGACGACGATCTCGCCATCGATCTGGCCTGTCGAGGCGGTGGCTGGTTCGGGGCTCCATCATGAGCCGTCCATACCCGTCGGACATCGGAGCCGTTCCTGCGGGTGCGCCACCCCGGGCGGTCGCCTCGTCGGCCCGCATCCCGCACCGAGCCTCTGGGGGACCGTGCCGAACAGGTCTTTAGATCTCTTGGCTCGAACAGATCAGATCGAGCGCGTCCATGCCGACGAGGACCTCGCGCGCCTTCGACCCCTCGGATGGGCCCAGGACGCCCGCTTCGTGTAGCTGATCCACGATTCTCGCGGCGCGGCCGTAGCCGATCTTCAGTCGGCGCTGGAGAAGCGACGTAGAGCCCTGCTCGTGTTGAATGCACACCTCGGCGGCGGCCCGGAAGAGCTCGTCCCACTCCGACGGGCCATCACCTCCCCCGCTCGTTTCCTCCTTTTCGTGACTTCGGATCTGCTCCAGGATGTCCGCCTCCTTCTCGGCCTGGGCCTCATCGAAGGCCCGTTCCCGGATCTCGACCTGATCCTTGTACCAACCCATCATGCGATCCGTCTCGGAAGTCGAGATGTAGGCTCCCTGAATGCGCACGGGCTCGCTCGTCCCCGGCGGAAGGAACAGCATGTCGCCGTTCCCCAACAAGGCGTCCGCGCCGTTCTGATCCAGAATCGTCCGGGAGTCCGTCTTCGACGCCACCCGGAAGGCGATCCGCGCCGGGAAATTCGCTTTGATCAGGCCCGTGATGACATTCACGCTGGGCCGCTGGGTCGCCACGATCAGATGGATGCCGATGGCCCGGGCCTTTTGCGCCAACGTCGTGAGCGGCTTCTCCACCTCGCTCTGGACCGTCATCATCAGGTCGGCCAGCTCGTCGATGACCACCACCACGTAGGGCAGCACGCCGTCCTGGTAGACCCAGCGATCCGGGTCGTCCTCGGCACCCTTGGGCTCCGTACGCCGGACGATGACGCCACCCCGGACACGCTCGTTGAACTCGCCGATGGATCGGACGCCGTTCGTGCTGAGGAGCGTATAGCGACGTTCCATCTCCAGGACCGCCCACTTGAGAAGCCCCGCCGCGTCTCGTGGATCGGTGACCACGCTGTGGCGCAGGTGCGGGAGCATCTTGTACGCAGACAGCTCGACCATCTTGGGGTCCACCATGAGCAGTCGAAGCGTCTCGGGCGTGTGCCGATAGACCAAGCTCGTGATGATGGTGTTGATGCAGATCGACTTCCCCGATCCGGTAGTCCCTGCGATGAGCACGTGCGGCATCTTGCGCAGGTCCGCCACGTAGGGCTTTCCGTTCAGGTCTTTGCCGAGGGCCAAGGGCAATTCCGCCTTGCTGTTCTGGTAGGCCGGAGAGTCCAGGATCTCCCGTAGCCGGACCACTTCGGGCTCGGGGTTCGGGATCTCCACCCCGACGGCGCCCTTCCCCGGAATCGGAGCCACGATCCGGATGCTCTTGGCCTTCATGGCCAACGCGAGGTCGGCGTCGAGATTGGCGATCTTGTTGACCTTCACGCCCGGCGCGGGGATCACCTCGTATTGGGTGACGACGGGGCCCGTCGTACGCCCACCGAGCTCGCTCTCCACGTTGAAGGTGCGCAGCTTCTCGATCAGGACCTCTCCCAGGGCGTCCAACTCGCGCTCCATGTCTCCGCGATCCTCGTCCTCCACCGTGGTCATGAACTCCACGGGTGGAAGCCCCGTTTCACTGAGATCCTCTTTGGGAAGGGGGTCGGGCATCAGCTCGTCGGGCTCCTCGTACGCCTCGTCGGTAAGCTCCGAATCGGGCAGGCCTTCTTGCGATCCGACCTCCGGCTCGTCGAGGTCGTCATCACCCGCTGCGGAATCGTCCTCTTCCGAGAGCGGATCCTCCACCTCATCGGCTACGTCGGCTCCTTCCGGCTCCTCTTCCGACCCTTCCGCCGAGTCGTCGCCACCGGGGCCCTCACCCTCGAGGAGCTCCATCGGGGGGGTGCGTTCCAGTCGCTCGCGAGCCCGCTCGTCCCAGCGGGCCTTGAGACCCTCTCCCCAGGTCACGAGCCTCGCGGCGCCCCGCGCCATGACGCCGCTCCCCTGCGCCATCCCATAGGCGAACGAACGGAGCGGGTTCCAACCCAGGGTGCCCACGGACAGCACCACGAGAAGAAACGACAGGAAGAGGACCGCGCCCAAGAACCCGAGTGCCGTGGCGAGGGGCGGTCCCGCGAAAGCACCCCAGGCGCCCACCGTCTCGGGCCCTTGTCCCACGACCTGCAACCCGACGGGCAGGATGAGCATCAGCCCCGAGGACAGCACCGCCAAGCACACGGTCCATCTCTGCGAGAGCCAGTCCCCCGCCCTCAGGCCCGAGACCAAGAAGAGGATCGGCACGAAGAACGCGGAGCCACCGAGCAGGCCGGCGAAGCCCCGCTGCGTGATGCCGCCCACCAGACCCATCATGTTCCCCGACGGGAACCACGCGGCCAAACGCGGGCCGAGAGCCGCCACGGGCATCAACGCGGCCACGAAGAAGACGGCCAGCGCCAGAAGGCCGGCTGCCATCATGTCCCGCTGCTGCTCCCGCGAGAGCATCAGTGGCTCACCTCGGAGCCGCTCGGGCTCGGTATGGGCAGTCGGATCACGCGGTCCTCCATTTCGGGAACGACTGCGTAGCGGTCGATTTGTGCGCAGTGCTTCAGGTCGTCGCGGAATCCGATATCCACCAGGCGCTTGCCGCCGTCGGTCATCGCCAGGAAGTCGGCACCGATCCGGAATCGGTTGGCGAGCTCCAGAGCGGCGTACCCGGCATCGTTGAGCTCGATCCCGCCCTCGTGTCGTTCTCCGAGACGGTCGAGAAGGGCACCGGCACAGACCGCATCGTCCGTGGCGAACCTGCCCTCCCTGCCGGCGCAGACCACCACCAAGCGCTCCACATCGGCCACCGCGTCGACCACGGCGGAGAGGTTGAGGAAGCAGCAAGCCAGCACGCGATCGGCGTCCTCCGCCAACAGGAACGCTCGCGTCCCGTTCGTGGTGCTCATGACCAGTCGTTTGCCCGCAACCCGGTCCGCGACGAACTCCCGCGGGGAGTTCCCGAGATCGAAGCCCTCGATCATCAGGCCCTTCGACTCACCGCACAGGAGTGTGTCCTCTCGCCCCAAAGACGACGCCAGCTTCATGGCCTCCTCGGTCGACGCCGCCGGATACACCCCGCGAGCTCCGTTCACGAGCGCCTCGACCATCGTGCTCGTGGCCCTCAAGACATCGATGACCACGACCGCGTGGTCCACCATGTCCAAAACCGCAGGCTCACCGGCCTGAAAGAACACGTCGATCCTCATGCGCGGCTCGCCCGCTCACTCAGGAACCGAGCCACGAAGCCCGTGTCGACATCTCCCCGGACGAAGTGATCATCGCGGGTGATTTCGGACAGAAACGGGATCGTCGTCTTGACACCCTCGATGACGAAGGAGTCGAGCACGTGTCGGGCTCGGACGATCGCCTCCTCACGGCTGTTCCCATGTACGATCAGCTTGGCCAGGAGGGAGTCGTAGTAGGGTGGTACCTGGTAGCCGCTGTAGAGGTGCGTGTCGAGCCTCACACCAGGGCCTCCCGGCGGGTGGAACGTCAGGATCGGTCCGGGCGAGGGGGCGAAGTTACGTTCGGGATCCTCTGCGTTCACCCGGAATTCGATGGCGTGCCCCCGCAGGCTCACCGGTCCTTCGGGAAAGGAGAGCGGCTCACCCGCGGCCACCCGGATCTGCTCCTTCACCAAGTCCAGCCCGGTAATCACTTCGGTGACCGGATGCTCGACCTGGATCCGTGTGTTCATCTCGATGAAATAATACGATCCGTCGGCGTCGAGAAGGAACTCCACCGTCCCGGCTCCCACGTAGTCGATGCCCTTGCCGGCCGCCACCGCGTCCTGGCCCATCTGCTCGCGCAGCTCAGGCGTGAGAGCGGGTGACGGTGCCTCCTCGATGAGCTTCTGATGCCTACGCTGAATCGAGCAGTCGCGTTCGCCGAGATGGACGACTCGACCGTGCTGATCGCCGAAGATCTGGAACTCGATGTGCCTGGGCTTTACGAGGCACTTCTCCAAGTACACTTCGGCGTTGCCGAACGCCGCCGCGGCCTCCGTCCGGGCGGCCTGGAAGAGTTGCTCGAAGCTCTCGGCATCCGGAACGACCCGCATCCCCTTCCCGCCGCCGCCGGCCGACGCCTTGACCATGACGGGATAACCGATCTCGCCGGCGATCCGCGCCTCCTCCTTCGGGTCGGAGACCACACCGTCCGAACCGGGGACGGTAGGAACGCCGAGCTCCATCATGGTACGGCGAGCGGCCGCCTTGTCGCCCATGGCTCGGATCTGGTCGGGCGTCGGGCCGATGAAGACGATGTCCGACGCCTGGCAGATCTCGCTGAATTCGTCGTTCTCCGCCAAAAATCCGTATCCGGGGTGGATCGCTTCGGCCCCGGTCACCTCGGCCGCCGAGATGATCTGCGGCGCGTTGAGGTAGCTCTTGGAGGCCGGGGCCGGCCCGATACACACGTCCTCGTCCGCGAAGCGTACGTGCAGCGACTCCCGATCCGCCTCGGAATACACCGCTACCGTCTTCACACCGAGCTCGTGACAGGCCCGGATGATGCGAAGAGCGATCTCCCCGCGATTGGCGATCAGAACCTTCTTGAACACTCAGCTCACCTCTATCGGTGCGAACCGGCCCGGAGGCCGAACCGTAACAAATAGCCGGGCTACGTCGCAGGGAACCGAGCGCAGTCCTGACGCCGCCCTGTGCCGATATGAGGAGCCCAGCGCTAAGAAGGTGAAAGGCGGAACAAAACCTGGCCAAACTCGACCGGATCCGCGTTCTCGACACAGATCTCCTGAATCACGCCGGAAACCTCCGACTCGAGCTCGTTCATCAGCTTCATGGCTTCGATGATGCAGAGCGTATCGCCGGGGCTCACGCGACCGCCCACCTCCACGTACCGCGGGGCGTCCGGAGCCGGGGCACCAAAGAACGTGCCCACCATGGGCGACTTGATCTCGATGAGATTCGATGCGGGCGGCGTGGCCACGGGCGAACCTTCGCCCGTCGGGGTCGCGGCGACCGGCGCGGCGGCGGCGGCGGCCTGTAGCGCCGCCGGCGGAGCGGGGCTCCGAGGTGTGGCCACCGCGACCGCCGTCCCGGCCGTCTTGGCCAGCCTGATGCGCGTGCCTCCGCGCTCGATCTCGATGGAATCGAGTCCGCTGGCGTCGAGGGTCTCGATGAGGCTTCTGAGGAAGTCCAGATCGATCATGAAGTGACCCGTGTCAAATACTTGTCTTCGCGACGGTCCACCTTGAGCACGTCCCCCTCTTCGATGAAGAGCGGAACCTGGACCACCGCACCGGTCTCGAGGGTCGCGGGCTTGGTGCCCCCCTGCGCCGTGTCACCCCGGACGCCGGGATCCGTCTGCGTCACCGCGAGCTCGACGAACTGAGGAAGCTCTACGCTGATCACGTTCCCGTCGTGGACCAGACCCTCGCACTCCATGTTCTCCTTCAGGTACCTGAGCTGTTCCTCGCCCAGGAGCTCTCCCGAGATCGGGATCATCTCGAACGTCTGCTGGTCCATGAAGTGGTAAAGCTGACCGTCGGTGTAGCTATACGTGACCGGACGACGCTCGAGGCGGACGTCGGTCACCCTTTCTCCGGCGCGATACGTCCTGTCCACCACGTTCCCGCTCAGCACGTTCTTGAGCTTGGTTCTCACGAACGCCCCGCCTTTTCCGGGCTTGACGTGCTGGAAGTAGATGATCGTCCAGAGCTGTCCGTCGATATCCAGAACCAGTCCGTTGCGAAAATCAGCGGTGGAGGCCATGACGCCTTGTCAGTCGGTGGAGATCCGCCCGTGTTACCGGGCGTCGATGTGAGCCACGAGGCCCCTGAGCGCTAGAAGATAGCTCTGGGATCCAAACCCAAGAACCACCCCGACGGCCACGGGCGCCAAGAACGAATGACGGCGGAATCGCTCTCGACCGGCCGTGTTGGAGAGGTGGAGTTCGACGAAGGGTTTGGCGACGCTGACCAAGCCGTCTCGCAGCGCTACGCTCGTGTGGGTCAGTCCCCCCGGGTTCACCAGAAACCCGTCGACCCGTCCGCTCGCCTCCTCCAGGAAGTCGAGAATCTCCCCCTCGGAATTGGACTGGAAGAACTCGACCTCGACGCCGAGCTCCTTGCCGAGGGCTTCGGCAGCTTGGTTGATGTCACCTAGCGTCTCCGTGCCGTAAACCTCGGGCTCCCTCTGACCGAGCAGGCGCAAGTTCGGTCCGTGTATGATCGCGATCCGCATCAGAGCTTGTTCATCCAGGGGAACGGGTCCGCGCCCCGACCCTCGGACGGGTCACCGGGAGCGAGCGCCTCGATCGGCACCACCGGTCGGTCGGCCACAGCCTCCTCGGCGAACGGCTCGGCCTCGACGGCGTCGGGCGCCAGCGACTCGATCGACACCACGGGGGCCACGGTGCCCATCGGCTCCGGATCGGGCGCCAACGATTCGACGGGCACAAGCGGACGATCGTCGGCGGCTTCCCGGGACTCCGGGGCGGGAAGCTCGTCGGACGCGGCAAGAGGCTCCTTCTCGGCAACCGGCCCCACATCCACACCCCTCGTCAGTTCGGCCACACGGTGAAGGAACATCCCATTGTCGGGATCATCCTCCAGGAGCTTCCGGTAGACCTCGACCGCCTTGTCCGCGGCACCTTGCTTCGCGTAGAGCTCGGCAAGCGTCTTGGTGTAGATCTCCGCGCCGTCCGTGGACTCATCGGCCGCCGTCTCCACCCCCGGCTCGATCTCCGCGACGACGGGCGCCGGTGCGTGAGCGTCTTCGGCGCGGGCCGACACCTCCAGCACGGGTTCGTCGAGCTCGACCTCGTCCGGGGCCAGATCCTCGACGGGAATCGCCCCGGCGCTGGCATCCCCAACGGATGAATCGGGGGGGGCCGGTTCGGCAGCGACCGGCTGGGCTGCCGCCGCCGGCTCGTCGAAGGGGACCGCTCCCGCTTCGGGCTCGGCAGACGCAGCCACCGTAGCCCGCAGCTCCTCGAGCGTGGCCAGCGACCGGGCATCGTCGGGCTCGAGCTCGACCAGCCTCTCCGCGTAGGACAACCCTCGCGTTGCCTCCACGAGACCGGCGAGCGAACGAAGAGCCGCCCCGTTCTCGTCGTCGAGCTCCAGAACCCGCTCGAAAGCCTCGATCGCGCTCGCGTCGTCTCCCCTGTCCTGGTACAGCCACCCGGCCACCACATGCCCGGAAGCCGAGGTGGGATGCGCACCCAATCCCTCCTGCAGAACCTCGAGCGCCCGGTCCAACTCACCCAGACGACGGTGGGCGTCGGCCAGGGGCACAAAGGCGCGACCGTTCGGATCACGCTCCGAAAAGAGGATCTCCTGGAGCCGGTCGATCTGCTGATTCAGCGGTTCGGGCACAGTCACTCCCACGGAAAATCGGGAAAAACACAGGGCGGAGCCGGAGGACGCAGGAACGGGGGAAGATACTGATTTCGTCAAAAACGTGTCAACGAAGGAGTTGAGGGCCCATTAGGGTGCCGTTACTTTCTAAGGCCTTTTGCGTATGAAAAGGGACGAGTTTTCTTGACCGCCGCGCCGAGGAGTAGCCGGGTTATGATGCGTCAGATGAGGGAGAACACGCAGTGGATCATGCTGATCACGGCGTTCGCTTTCGTGGGTCTCATGGTGTTCCAGTGGGGCATGGACATCACGGGGAGAAGTGGGCTGTCCGTCGGCGAGATCGGCAGCGTGAATGGTGTGCCGGTCAGCTATGAGGAGTACAACTTCACGTACAGCCGACTCATGGATCAGATCCAGAACTCGCAAGAGGAACCGATCACCAGCCAACAGATCAGCGACCTCGAGGACGCCGCTTGGGACGAGGTGGTCAATCAGGTCCTGATCAGGCAGGAGCTGCAGAGGCGCGGTATCGAGGTGACGGACGACGAAGTTCGAAGCGCGGCCCGCTTCAGCCCGCCTGCCGAGCTTCGTTCCAGTCCAGCCTTCCAGACCGACGGCGTGTTCGACATTCAGAAGTACCAGGCCTTCCTCGCGTCGCCCACGATCGACGATCAGGTTCTGCTCCAGCTCGAGGCGTACTACCGGGAAATCATCCCGCGCGGCAAGCTGCTGCGTCAGGTGTCTTCGGACGTATACATCACGGACGCCGCGCTCTGGCAGGACTTCAAGGACCGCAACGAGAAGATCTCGATCCGATACGTTCCGCTCAATCCGACGCAACGAATCGCCGATGCCGACATGTCCGTGACCGCCGTCGACATCGCGGCCCACTACGACGAGCACCGGGCCGAGTTCGCGATTCTGGCTCAGGCCTCGGTCAAGGCGGTTGTCCTCGTAAAGGCACCGACACCGGCCGACACCGTCGCTGCCGGGGAGATGGCAGCCGAGCTTCGGCAGGAGATCCGGGACGGCGTCGGGTTCGACGAGATTCTGGCCAGACCCCGCATCTTTACGGGTTCGGGCGACCTCGGGTGGTTTACCGAGGAGCAGATGGTCCCCGAGTTCTCCGCGGCGGTGTTCAGAACCCCGAAGGGAGCCATCACCGAACCGGTGAGGACGTCGTTCGGGTACCACCTCATCGACGTGCAGGACAAGGACGCCGACAGCATCCAGGCTCGCCACATTCTGGTCCCCTTCGAGCGGACGGATGACTCGGAGCTGGCGCTCCTGACCCTCGCTGACTCACTCGAGGGCCTGGGCGAATCCAGGACCCTGGATGAGGCGGCCAGCATGCTCGGGCTCCGGACCGAGAACGCCACGCTCAGCCCGGACTTCGCCTTCGTCGTCGGCGCCGGTCAGGTGGGTGAGGGTGCTGACTGGGCTTTCGACGAGGCCCTTCCGGGTGACGTGAGTCCGGTATTCGAGACCAGGCAGGCCTTCTACATGCTCGAGCTGATCGAAACGCGCGACGCGGGCTTCATCTCGCTCCAGGACGCCACGGCCTCCATCGAACAGGAGGTCAGGAACCGCAAGAAGATGGAGATGGCCAAGGCCGAGGGTGAAGGAATCGTCGCCGAGATTCGCGGTGGAACCACCCTGGACGTCGCCGCGGAGAGTCGTGGCCTCGAGATCCGAGACGCGGGTCCCTACGCACGGATGGACTTCGTGCCGGGCCTCGGCCGCCTGAATGCCGCGGTGGGTGCCGGATTCGGCCTTTACCAGGGGCAGGTCAGCAACGTGGTGGAGGCCAACAACAACGCGTTCATTCTGGAACTCGTCGACTACATGGCCGCCGACACCACGGTCTTCGAGGAAGGGCGCTTGGTGCAACGCTCGCAGATGGTCGCCTCCGTGCAGCAAACCCGGCTTCAGGAGTGGCTCAAGGGCTTGCGGGATGCCGCCCGCATCATCGACCGTCGCGACGAAGTGCTGAACGTCGATCCTGCCGATCAGCCACTCATTCCGCCAATCTTTTAGAAGGCTGTCGAAGGAATACAGCGGGTCGCGTTAGGAGCGCCGCGGGTCCAGCGCGTAGGGCGGCGCGACGACGCGACGCTGTAGTATCGGAGAAAAGCGGCGGCCGGAGCCTCAGGGGCTCCGGCCGCCGCTCTCTTTCGTGGAGGTCCCGCCCGCGAGAATCCGGCCGCTATGCGTCCGAATTCTCGTATTGATCCGCGTCGGGCGACGTGGTCAGCGTCCGGGGCCCCTCTTCCTCGTCATCCGAAGGCGACGACTCCGACGTGACCGACTCGCGAGGTGCAGGCGGGGCCTGGACTTCGCGTTCGATTTCTCGAATGGAGCCCTTGAACTCCCGAATGCCCTTCCCCAGGGAGGATCCGATCTCCGGAAGCCGCTTGGCGCCGAAGAGGAGGAGGACGACCAAAAAGATGAGGAGCATCTCCCACATTCCGAGTCCGCCGAGTCCCATGATGTACCTCCTTAGATGTCCGTCTGGAGCATCGTCTCAGATCCAGGATCGAACGATAAATGCCACGATCGAGATACCGACCAACGTCAACACGTTCAGGCTCAATGTTAGGGGCCCGATCGCGAACGCAACAGCCACAAGGTCGATGGACAAGGGCCCGATGGACGCTTCTACCGCGGTGGTCAGAAACGACTTGGCCGCACTCTCGGGAAGGAACAACTCCGACAGTTGCGTGAGGAGTCCTCCGAGCAGCAACCCGAGCACCTGAGTCCAAGCCAAGCGCTTGATGTTCCGCCGATACGTATCAACTAACATACGGTCCGCCGGTGCGTCTGGTTCCCATTCCCCTGCGGATCACGGATCGTCAGAGTTCGGCTCCGACCCTAGAAGGCTGTTGAGAAATACAGCGGGTCGCGTTAGGAGCGCCGAGGGTCCAGCGCGTAGGCGGCGCGACGACGCGATGCTGTAGTATCGGGGAGGAGCACCAACACCGGCGATGGGCCCTCGCCGCCCTAACCCGTAGGGCACAGGGGGGTTGCGGCCTCATAGGTTGTCTCTCCTCCTCGCCGTAGCCATGCTACGACTCGTCGTCGTTCCTAGTCTGAGTCTCGCAAGACCCCTGTGCGCGACCCACTGTATTTCTCAACAGCCTTCTACCGATCGCGGCCGACGGCGTACGCGACCGCGCCGCGAAGCGACTCGACGGCCAGTTCGTCCGGAAGGTCATGGAGCTCCTCTTCCGCACGCTCGGCGTAGAGATCCGCCTGATCCCGCGCATACGAGATGCCCCCCCGATCGTCGACGATGTCGATGATGCGCTGAATGTCGTCGTCGGAAGCCTCCACCAGTGTGAAGAACTCGCGAATCTCCGTCATCTCAGCGGTCGAGACGTTGGCGAGGGCGCCCACCAGAGGCAGCGTGACCTTCCGCTCCCTCAGATCGTGTCCGGCGGGCTTGCCGATGACCGCCTCGGAGGCGGTGTAGTCCAGCAGGTCGTCTGCGATCTGGAACGCCATCCCGAGATCGTGTCCGAAACGGGCCAGAGGCTCACGATACTCACGGGCCCCGTCCAACGCTCCCATCTCACATGCGGCCGACATGAGCGAGGCTGTCTTGGCGGCGATGAGCCGGTAGTAGTCATCCTCGGTGAAGCCCAGCGCGTCGTACGACGTCAACTGACGCATTTCTCCGACGCTCATCTCGTTGGCGGCACCGGCGAGTACGGCCAGGGACTCGAGCTTGCCGAGGCGAGTGAGTTCGGTGATGGAGCGACTGTAGAGGTAGTCGCCCATGATGATCGCGATCTGGTGGGTCCAGAGGGCGTTGACCGTCGGGAGGCCTCGCCGAAGGACGCTGTGGTCCACGGCGTCGTCGTGTACGAGGGTGGCAAGGTGAACCAACTCCACCACCGCAGCCGACGTGACGGCATCGTTCGAGCGTGCGCCCCCGACCTCGTTGGCCAGCAAGAGTAGCGTCGGGCGGAAAAGCTTGCCCCGCATCAACAGGAGGTACTCGTTCACCTCCTCGATCATGTCGAAGTCTGAAACGATGATCCGCCTCAGCTCGTCCTGCACCGACTCGAGACGATCGCCCACGAGGGACTGCATCGCGGACAGGCCAGGGGGGGCGCCTCTCAGTAGCGAGCTCGCAGCCGCCTCCATCAGCACGGGGCCAGGTTGCACTGTAGCATCGATCCGAACTCGCTGGTTTAGACGGCAGCCGTCTACCCTCGGAGTGCTCGCAAGCGTTCCGTGACGTCCGCGAAGTTGATATCCAGGGAGAATACCCTGTCGTAAAACTCTACCGCCTGCTCCTTGTTCCCAACAGTCTCGTGGGCCATGGCCAGATAGTAGTAGATGCCCATGAGTTCGTCTTCGACCTCGAACGGCGCGTCCAGAGCGCGGGTGAGAGATCTCAGAGCGGCCTCCGGCTCATTTTTTCCCAGGAAGGTCTGTCCGAGAAGCTCATACGTGGGCAGGTGGTCGGCAGACGCCCGCAGGGCCTGCTGGTACTCGGCAATCGCCTCGTCCAGAAGACCCATCTCGCGGAAGGCAGTGCCCAGATCATGGTGTGCGGTCGCGTCATCGGCGCCGATGTTCTCCGACACCTTCTCGCGAAACTGCGAGAGCATCTTCTGGAAGTCCGCCGACTCGTCTCCGGTGGGCTCCTCGTAGGCCACCACGAAGCGTGTGGTCTTCTCTGCTTCGTCGCCGAGAAGCATGGAGCCCAGGTCCACGTAGGACTCCGCCGACGATACCTCTTGGGCCGTCCCGGCCGCCGTCTCGCCGGCGAGTTGGCCCAAGCCCGCCTTGGCGCGCTCATTCGCCGGATCCGCCGTCAAGGCTTGCTCGAACACGGCCTTGGCACGTTGGTCCTGCCCGGCACGCTGCAGGCACTCAGCGAGACCCGCGTATGCCTCCGCGAGGGCACTCGAGTCGTTGGAGCGGAAGGCGTATTCGACCATGCGTTGATGGTGGGGCTGTTCGTCCGGCTCGGCCTCTACAACGGTTGAAAGGGCTTCGATGGCCCCCAGGAAGTCTCCTTTTGCGGCCAGAGCCCCATGCTCGGAGGCAGCCTCCTCGGCCGGGGCGTCGGCCAGCGACTCTTCCATGGCCGCCTCGACGGCCTCTCCCGCGTCCGACTCCTCGAATGAGGCCTCGACCTCCACGAGTGCTTCGTCGATCCTGGGCAGCTCCTTCGCATCATCCTCGTCGTCGGAGAAGGACATGAGCGGTAGTTCGGTGAGCGAATCCGCGATCTCATCGTCCTCGGCGTCCTCGCCCAGAGACAGGCCGCCAACAGCCACCGGAATCTCCTCGACGGCCCCCTCGTCGCTCTCCGCCTCATCCCCGAGATCGAAGCCACCGAAGTCGGCCTCGATCTCGGCCGGCGCCCCCACCTCAGCGGTAGCCGGCTCATCGAAGTCCATCACCGCGAAGCCTCTGTCAGCCTCGACACCGCCGACGGCGGGTCCGGACACGCCCGCCATGGGTGCGGGACCCAGCGTGGCGTTGGGATCGATCTCCAGAATCTGGGCCTCGACCGCGGCGGCCTCGTCCACGAGTCCCTTCCTCATCATGATGTGACGCGCGTCGGATAGTTGGAGGACGGCCTCCACCCTGCGCTCATGTTGCGCCAGCTGGGGCCCGAGGAGCAACCTGATCTCGTGGTCGTCGGGTGCCAGATCGACGAACTCGATGAGGGCCCTGAACGCCTCTTCGGTGTCGCCCGCTGCCTGGACGCGCTCGGCGTACGTCACGAAGCTGGATCGAGCGTCGGTGATGAACCCCTGCGCGGCCCTGATCTGACCCATCTTGAGGTGAATCGAGTACCGATCCGGTAGGTTGCGCATCACCTTCTTGCAGACGGCGATGGCGTTGTTCGGCAACTCGGCCTCGACGTAGTAGTCGACCGCTTTCTCGTAGAAGCTCACGGCCTGGGCGGAAGCGCCCGTGCGAGTCGCAAGATCCCCCGCCCGGTTGAAGAGGCCGATGTCAGGCGCGTCCTGATCGGACAGCCGATCCATGGCCTTGATGTACAGGTCCAGTGCCTTCTGCCACTGTTCGTTCTGCTCATGGCGCCGGGCCTGCTCTTTTAGCGCTTCTACACTCATCTACTCACGCTCTAACTCAGGTCTTCCCACTCCCGGACACCTTCACATTACAACGCAGCGGGAGTTGAAATGCGAAGCGTGGGAACGAAGAGCACTAATCTGTGCGCAACAGCGCGGAACACAAGGGCTTACACCGCAGGACCCGATGCGGCGCCCCCGACGACCGAAGCCACCGGGGGCGTCGCGCGAGATCGACCGACAGCGGCGACCGTCAGCGACCCACGAGCTGCGGGTTCCCGGCCTGGAGCTGGTACGCCCAGTCGAAGATCATGATCTCCGCTCCGCTCTGGTCCATGCCCAGCAACGCGACCCGAATGGTACCGTAGTGGGTCTGACCATCGTCGCCCACAACGCGCAGCATGTACGAGAGCTCCGGCACCAGGAACACGTCGGCCAGGGTATACCCGGAAGTTGGGGCGACCGTCCAATCCTGACACTGCGCATCGGCCGCGACACCGCACTTCAGGGCCGTGGTGAACGAACCCTCGGGAAAGACGTCCGAAGCCGGACCGGGCACGAGCCACCAGCCCGCCGCGTCGGTCTCGAGGCGGAAGTGCCTCGCGGCAGAAGTGCCGCTCACGATCGGATCCTGCTGGTCGGACTCCCTAAACCGGAAGCCGGAGCGAGCCGGATCGTCCGAGAAGGAGAGCAGGAGTTCCCCGCGGAAGTCCGGCCGGGGCGTGGCGGCGTTCTCGAAACTATCCGCGCTTTCGTGGCCGTAGACGTCCACCGAAGACACTACGTACGCAGAAGATACGCCGTTCTCGGCCAGCTCATCCAGGAAGCCCTCCGAGTCCGTCTCGCCCAGCATGGTCGGCCCGTCGTCCGTGAGCAGGTAGACCCGGTAGTGGGCGAAGTCACTGACGGAGCGGGCGTTGTCGCTCCAGCGGATGTAATTGGTGTTGTCCAGCGCTACCACATCCAGCCCCAAAGGCACGGGAGGTGGGGTGAACGCCGGCACCGCAACGAAGATCACACCATCCGAATCCGTTTCGGCACCCGTATCAGGATCGACCGCCGAAACGAAGTACTCGTATCCGACCGACTCGACGATGTTCGTGTCGGTATACTCACAAGCGCCGTCGGCACAGCTGGTCACCTCGGCGATCAACAGATACGACGCGTCGCCCACGCGACGACCGTAGACACGGAAGGACTCCCCGTTCCAACCGGCTGCCAAAGACCACCCGAGCGTGATCGCCTGGTCGTAGTACTCGCCATCGAGCGCTTCCGGCGGAGCCGGCAGGTCGTCGACCGGGATGAACACGGTGTTCTCGTTGTCACAGGCGCCCAGCAGCAGAGCCACACCCACCACCACAAAGAACC
The DNA here is from genome assembly GCA_965226925.1 of Longimicrobiales bacterium. Classification (GTDB taxonomy): domain Bacteria; phylum Gemmatimonadota; class Gemmatimonadetes; order Longimicrobiales; family Gaopeijiaceae; genus CBDDCX01. The sequence continues at coordinate 899,478 of CBDDEN010000011.1, forward strand.
GTTTCGGCATGATTCATCTACCCCACGCTGGGTTCCGCGCCGGGTCTCTCGGATCCCGGCGATCCTTTCACCTGCGGGCTACTGCACAACGGATACCAAAACCGGAAACCGCATAAATAAAGAGGTTTCAGCGACGAGGGCCTCGCAATCGTCCCCTGGAGAGGACAGCGCTGAGACCCGTGCGAAGACGGGGGGCGGTCCACCGCCCGCGTCAGTAGCGGTCCCTGATGTCCTGGCTGCGTTGATCGTAGTCGAACTTCAGGTCACGGTTGTCCGTCAGGGACACCTGGAAGCGGAAGCTCCAGTTCCCCGTGGCCGTCTGAAGAAAGTCGAAGTTCGCGGTCCAGCGGTGCATGTCGCGGGTGAGCCGGATGCGGTGATCCGTGAAGCTCCGGACGTCGAGGTCGTACGACGTACCCCAGGTCAGGCTCCATTTCTCCGTCGGTCGCAGTCGGAGGCCCACCTGAAGCAACTGGCTCGCGGGGAGGTTCGGGTCCCGGTTTCTGCGAAGGGAGTAGTTGAAGGTCGACGACCACGTACCCGCGGCCCCGCGGCTGCGGGGGCGTCCCGCCCTCGGCGAGCTCGACCCCCCCGGAATCACCACCGACTCGTCACCCACCTCCACGTCCCCGAGGACGTCCAGAAGGGGATCCAGATCCTCGGGATCGTCACCCAGGGCGGGAATCGTGTCGCCTGCGGCCGTGACCACCGGTTGGGTTCGGCGGGTACGCTCGGCGGCCCCGGCATCTTCCTCGTCGTCCCCACCTCGGAGTAGGCTTCCAAGGGCCAAAAGCACGCCGGACGTATTGCTCATGGAGAAGCTGAAGTTGAGCTGTGAGAGGAGGGGCGCGAAGCTCCGCTTCCCCTCGTCGTCTTGGTCGAACAGATCGTGCTCCACGGAAACCGTCATCCCCCGAAGGAAGTCCGAGCTGATCTGATTCTGAAGCCGTGTCGTGGTGAAGCCCTGGAGGAAATCGTCTTCGTAGCGCGCCCGCACGAAGTCGTAATTCACCACGCTGGTACGGAGCGACAGAAGGTTCAGAATCCGCGACGCAGGTAGCCTCTCGGGGCCACCTTCGGCGTCCCGTTCCTGTCTGCGCAGTGCCAACGCCTCGGCCTCCGCTGCCAACGAGTCGGCCCTGGCCTCCTGCAGCGAGTCGGGGGTGAAAGGGTCGTCCAACAGGTCGAACGGATCCTCGAGGTCCGGCTCGATCTCCTCCTCGGTCTCGTCGGCAGGGCGCTTCGCCTCGAAGGTTTGGTTCAATCCGAAGCTCAGCAGGTTCTTGGCCTTCGCTTCGCGCGATCCGAAGACCGTTTCCTGTAGGAGCGAAGGCACGATCTCCGGCGCGTAGGAATAGGTGAACGAGGGAGAGATCTTGTGCCGAATCGCCTCGAACCCGGCGAAGCCGCCGTAGTACCCGTAGATGTCGCTCTTCAGGCGCGCGCCGAAGGAGATGCGGCGTGGCCCTGCCACGAAGCTGGACGCCTCCGGAATGTCGTCGGACCGCTTCGAGGAGCCGGAGATGCTCAGATCGGGGGTCAGCGTCGTGCTACCGATGAGCCGCTGCTGATAGTTGAACGCCATGCTCCAGGTGATGTCGGCGTTGCTCTTGTCCACGAAGCCGGTCGGCAGGGGGCCCAGGGTATCGCCCGGGAACGCCACCAGTGCGGGCAGGCCCAGCACGCTCGCACCCGAGAAGCTGAGGTTCTGATTCCACGAGAAGGCGCCGAGGTTGAACGAGCTGCTCACGTTTCCGCTCGTGCTTTCCGAATCGGCCAAGTTGGCCGTAAAGGTGGAGTCGTCCGCTTGCGGTGCCCGGTCCGTAGTGCTCTTGGAGTACCGCGCGCTGCCGGACCACGTCATGTTGTTGAAGAACTTGGCGCGACTGTCGGGTGCCCGGAACAGCGTGATGGTCTTGAGGGACAGGCCGGCGGTGGGCAGCGTCATCTCCACCCGATCGTCACTCAAGAACTGTCGGCGGTTGGCGCTCAATGACAACGATCCCCAGTCGAGTCGTCGGTGCAACCCTCCCTCGGAGTTGATCGACTGGGTAACCTCCCTGGGATCGAAGGAGTTCTGCCTCACGAACTGCGAACTCGAGGCGTAGCGAGCCGAGACTCGGAGGGAGGTGCGTTCATCCACCTGCCAGTTCTGCCCGAGGTCGAAGGCCAACTCCCTGCCCCCGTCCACCCTCCAGAAGCGCCGCACGTTCGCCCGCCCGTCCATGAACCTCTGAGTGTGCCGGTACCGAAACCCTCCCGTCAGCGACGTGAAGTTGTCGCTCCACCAGTCCATGGCGACCGTGGCATCCGCGTAGTCGTTGATCGCCCAGAAGAACCCGACATTGGACACCCTGCGGGTATGGCCCCGAGACGTTCGTACGATGTCGTTGACGCCCACCCGGATCGGTAGAATGCCGCTCCTTCTACCCGTCTCGGTGCTCTGGAAGATGAAGGGGAGCCACAGCACGGGAACGTCGGCGAAGTTGAGCGTGACGTTGCGGGCCACCAGCCAGCTCCCTCCGATGGCCTTGAGCTCCCGGGCCGCGAAGTGATAGTGCGGTACCACCTCTTCACAGGACGTGAAGTTGATGTCGTGCCCGAACACGGTGTCGGGCAGGATCGCAGGCAGGTCGCCCGTCATGACCCATGTCGCACCCTGTGTCAGCCTGGTCTGCGCCTTGAAGGCGGATCCACGGCCCTGCCTCAGGTCGTAGATGATGTTCGCGCTCCGCACCGCCTCTTGGCCGGGCCGCTCGGTAGTGGTCTCACCGGCCGTCCACACCAGGGAGTCGGCCATTGTAATGGTGTCGGCCGCTGTGATGGACTCGCGCGCGCGGTTGAGCTTCGCGGGCGATCCCTCGGCGCCGATGAGGATCAGCCGGTTGTCAGAGGCGCCGAAGCGTGCCTCCGATCCCTCGTAGCGTGCTACGGAGTAGCCCGGAAGCTCGAGCAGCCTGGCCATGAAAGTGTCCGCCGCCGCAGTGGCGGGGGCGCGGGGCGGCTCACGGCCGCTCAGCGAGTCCCGGAACAGGGTCGAGTCCACGCCGGGCGGCTTGGCGAGCCGTGTCAGGCGATCCAGAATCCGGATTCGGGCGGAGTCGACCGGCTCCTCCACCACCTGGGCCGCGAGCGGGGCGGCCCCGGGCGGCACGACGCCGAGGACGCCGACAACGAGGACCCACGGCCCGAGGCGACCTGACGGTCGTGCCTCGGAGATCACTTGGCCTCGACTGCTCCCTCGGGCGGTGTACCGCCGATCTCGTGCCGTTCCCGACGGCGGTAGATCAGAACCGAGAGCAGGATGCTGAACTCATAGAGGAGCACTAGGGGCGCCATCATCATCACGGTCACGGTGACCACGTCACCCGGGCTCAGGAAGCTGGCCAGCACGGTGATGATGACGATGGCATGGCGCCTCTTCTGCCGAAGAAAGGCCGGCGTCACCAGCCCCAGGGCCGAAAGGATCATGATCACGACGGGCAACTCGAAAAGCACGCCGAACGCGACCAGCAGCTTCGTCACGAAGCTCAGATAGGGGCCTGCCTGCAAGATGGGATCCCAGTACTCCTCACCGAAGAAGAGGAGGAACCGGAGAGTCACCGGAAGGGCGAGCACGTACGACATCCCCACGCCCGCCGCAAAGAGGACCAGCCCCATGTACAGGCTGGGGATGATGACCTTCCTCTCGTGGCGCTCCAGCGCCGGAGACAGAAAAGCCCAGATCTGGTAGGTGATGACCGGAGAAACGAGGATCACACCCACCAACACACCGATCTTCAGGATCAGGAAGAAGGGCTCCGTCGGCGAGAAGAACTTGAGCTTCTCCCCTTCGCCCATGACGGCCTCGAGGGGTGCCAACAGAATCTCCAGCACGCCGAACTCGAGCACGAGAACGAACCCCAACACGCTCCCGACCACGATGGCGATGAGGCTCCACAGGATCCGCCACCGAAGTTCTTCCAGGTGGTCCAGGAAGGGCATTTCGCCCCGCTTATTTCTGGTTCGCTTCAACATTGCGTCTGGAGGTCTGTTGATGAAGTGGGGCGGGCCCATCCCACTTTCACAGCAGACCTCTGCCGTGCCGAAAAGGCGGACCCTGGAAGGGTCAGAGTGGGAGTTCTTCCTGGTTCCGAGACCGGACCATCTTCGCTTCCTGGGTGTTCAGGTCGTGGACCACCTCTTGGAACTCACCGATGTCCTGGAAGTTCCGGTACACGGAGGCGAAGCGGACGTAGGCGACACGGTCCAGGGGAGCAAGCCGCTCCATCACCAGTTCGCCGATGCTCGAGGCGGGCACCTCGGAGCGTAACTGACCGGTCAGGGCGTCTTCGATGCTGTCAACCAGGACGTCGATGTCGTCCTGGGTCACGGGGCGTTTGGCGCACGCGATCGAGATGCTCCGAAACAACTTGCTCCTGTCGAACTCCTCCGTCGTGCCGTCGTTCTTCAGGACCCGCAGGGGCCGCTCTTCGATATGCTCGTAGGTCGTGAAGCGGGCCCCGCACACCGCACACTCCCGCCGGCGTCGAACGGCCCGGCCCCCACGGCTATCACGCGTGTCGACCACCCTGTTCTCGGTCGCGTCACATTCAGGACAGCGCATTAGCCACCGGACCGAAAATCAGCGGAGTTCCTGCAGCAGCTCCCGGGCCAGGTCCGCCGCACCGCTGTCAGGGTAGGTGTTGACGACCGTCTCGAGGTAACGACGCGCCTCCTCCACGTTGTCCTGAAGGGCGTAGATGGCGCCGGCACGGTAGAGCGCCTGAGGAACGCGGTCATCGGTGGGGTAGAGCTCAGGAATGCGGAGGAACACCTTGACGGCGTTGTCCAGCCGGTTCTCCTGCTCCAGGACGTCTCCAAGAAAGAACTGCGCCGAAGGGGCCAGGCGGTGATCCGGATAGTCCACCAAGAAGCCCTCGAAGGCCCGGCGGGCCGTAGCTAGAGAGCCCCGGTTGAGTTGGGCCATGGCGGCCTGGTAGGTGTCGGCCGCGGCCGCCGGATCCGCTCCCCCGCCGGTGAGCACACCTACCGAGTCGGGATCTCTCGGCTGAAGCGACGGAATGACCCGAGCCGTCCGAGCGTCCAACCGATTCGACAACATCGCGACGTCCCGTTGGATCTGCCCGGTCAACGCCATGAGGCGCGACAGCTGATCCTGCACGTCCCGGAGTTCCCGGGCGATCCCCCCGCGAGAGTCGACCACCAAGCCGGATTGGACCTCCAGCGTGTCCTGCAGCGCCTGGATCTGGGCAGCCAGAGCTTCGAGCCGGCCTTCCTGCCGATCCGCCTGCCCCGCCACCACCACCTCCAACGCGCGGACGTCGCCCTTCGTGGCGCACCCGGAGCTGAGCGCTGCCACCATCCACAAGAAAAGCACCCCTCCCCCACGACCACCTCTACCGCAGCAAAGCGCGGTGAGGGGGCCGGAGGGAGGGGTGTATCTCATCGTGCCTCCGACCGGAGCGTTACGGCTGGTCCCGGTCGTCCTCGCTGACCACGATCGTCCCGCCGGTGATCACGAACTCGACACGTCGGTTCCGAGCCCAGGCCGCCTCGTCACTGCGATTGACCAGAGGACGGTCCTCACCGAACGACGTGGTGGTGAACCGATCGGCCGAGATGCCGAAGCCCGCCAGGAAGGCCTTCACGCTCTCGGCGCGTCGGCTCCCCAGAGCGAGGTTGTATTCGGTCGAACCCCTCTCGTCCGCGTGACCTTCCATCCGAATCCGAACGGTCGGACTGTTCCGCAGAATCGGGACCTTGCGTCGCAGAATCTGCTCCGCGTCGGCCCTGATATTGGACATGTCGTAATCGAAGTTCACGATCTCTTCGAGGGTGGCCCGTGCCGCCTGGCGTGCACGATCCTGCGCGGCTCGCGCACGATCCGCGGCCTCCTGCTCGGCCCTCCGGCGAGCTTCTTCTGCAGCACGTGCAGCCGCGATCGAATCAGCGCGACGCTGTGCCAACTCAGCGGCAGACGGACCGGTCGGGGCAGGCGGCGGCGGCGGGGCCTGCTTGGAGCAGGCGCCGAGCACGAGTGCCGCGGCGAGGCCCGGCACGATTAGATCCTTGAGTCTCATCCCAATTCCTGTCGTGGGAGTGTTTATGTCACGAGGCCCGCTCGGGTTGACGGGCCACTCGGGCGCAAGACACGCCCATGTAAGTCCACAAATATAGACAAAAGCGGCCATACGCATATACCCAATTACCCGGCGCCGCGCAATAAGCGCGACCCCGTCGTTGCGAGCGCGGGAGACCAGTCGGGCACCCGAACGTCGAACCCGCGCAAGAGCATCCGATACTTGCCCGTCGCGGTGTCGACGACCATGAGGCCCGTGCCCCAGTCGCGACGCCCCACGAAGACGAGATGCCTTCCGTCGGGAGCCCAGCTGGGATCTTCGTTGTTACCCTCCCAGGTGAGCTGGCGTATGCGCCTCCCCTGGTCCGAGACGTCCGCCACCAGAATCTGGTAGCGGCCCCTCCGGCTCACCCTGCCGTGAAACGCCACGTAGTCCCCCATGGGGGCCCACTCGGGCGACGTGTAGTATCCCTCCTGACCGTGCAGATACGGAGAGATGAGGTCCGCCTCCCCGCCGGCCGCCGGCATCACGTAGATCTGGGGATGGTCCGTGCCCAGACGGTTCGAGTTGAACGCCATCCTGACTCCGTCCGGAGAGAAGGAGGGCGACAGGTCATCCCAGCGGCCCCCGCTCACCTGGGTGAGACAACAGTCTCGCGCCAGGTCGTATCGGAAGATGCCGCTCCGATTCCCACCGGTGACCGCGAACGCCAACTCCCGTCCGTTGGGAGTGTAGGTCGGCGTGATGTGATCGCCCTCCCGGTTCGGCTCGAACACCCGCTCTTCACCCGTCTCCAGATTCAGTTCGTGGGTCCGGGGCAAACCCGTACTCTTCCGTGAAGTGAAGGCCAGGCGCATCCCGTCGGGCGACCACGCTGGGCTCATGGTCAGGTTTCCGTAGTCGGTGAGGCGCCGGAAATTCTCACCGTCGGAGTCGATCAGGTAGATCTCCTGGTTGCCGTCCTCCGTCCAGCGCGAGAACGCGATCCGGCTCGCGGCCATGCCGGGTTCGTCGAAGATCCATTCCACGATCGCATCCGACGCGCTATGCACGGCCATGCGGAAGTCGTTCGACATGTCGTCGGGAACCGCGAAGCGGCCGCGTCGACGGACCTCTCCATACACGACGTCGTGAAGCTCGATCACCAATACGAATCCCTCGCCGGCCCCCTCCAGCGCACCCGAAAGAAGCCAGACGGCCCCCAGCTGGTCCCAGAGCTGATAGTCGATCGCTTCGCTCACCAGGGACGGCGGAATGGAATCCATTATCTCGAACCGGTCGCTGTAGCGAAGGTCACGGGCGATGATGGCCTCGACGCGAGAGGCGGAAGCCTCACCGCCCAAACGACCCGAGAAGGGCTGGATGGCGAGCGCCGGTTGGTAACCCGTCTCGTAGAGGAGTCCGAGTGTTACGCCCGGAATCGTGTCCTCCACCTGGGCCATCACCGGCCGGGCGTAGAGCGTCAACGCCACAAGAACGAGCAGCCCGACCCGGAAACCGGCTCCCGGCAAGCCATTGGTCACATTCACGTGCACCGACACCTCCCGCTTGGTTCGCATCTCAACTCGATTGGCTCTCAAGATCCGTGCCGCCCCGACCGCTCTTCGGATCGAACTTGAACACGATCGGCAGGCGGTTGACGGGCAGTTCCTCGGGAAGCGGCCCCAAGCGGGCCCGACTCCCGGCGCACTCGGCGGCTCCCATGGCTTCGATGTCGAAGGCGGTGTTCCCCGACGACTCCAGCACGTCGATCCCCGACACTGAACCGTCCCGGTTGATAACGAAGTAGATGCTCGCCCGGTAGTCGTCGGACCCCCGCCAACGGAAGCACCGTTGCATCTGCCGGATGATGTTCTCGTAGTAGACCGGGTAGTCCCGACGGAGCCCTTCCATACGGACGTTCAAGTCCTCGCCCGGGGTCTCCACATCGGGGTCGGGGTCGGGACTCATAGCCGGTGTGGGGTCCTCATCGGGCTCCGGAGGAGCGGCCATCTCTTCGGGCCGCGGCTGCTCGCGGGGAGGAGGGTCTGCCTCTTCGATTACCGGTGGCGGCTCTTCCTCCTGCGGCTCCGGGGCGGCCTCTTCGGGGGTCTCGACGACGAGCTCCTGGGGGGGCGGCGGCGGCGTGGGATCCCCGAGTTCGGCGGCGGGAGGAGAGACCAACTCGATCTCGTAAACGATGAAGTTGGGAACCTCTCGCTCGATCGCCGAGGTCCACCAAGCCAGGAAGATGGCCATGCAGTGGATCAGCACCGAGCCCGCCACGGGGCCTTTGCCCACCCTCTCGTGCCGGCGGCGGCGGGGCGTTGCGACCGGCGTCATCGCCGGGGACGCTGCTGTGCCACGATGGCGAACGGGAGTCCGCTGTCCTTGATCGTCCCCATGATCTCTACCCCGACGCCCCACGCCGCCAAGGAGTCCGCCTGTATCCAAACCCTCTCGATGCGTCCTCCCGAAACGAGTTGGCCGAAGGACTGGGCGAAATCGGTCCGGCTAACCGCCGTTTCGGCGAGATAAACGACGCCCTCCCGGTCCACGGAGACGATGAGCGTGTTGTCCTCGGCCGACAGAGCGGAGACGTCCGTCTCCGGGACCTCTACCTCGATGCCCCCCTGGAGGATGGGCGCGGTGATGATGAAGATGATGAGGAGCGTGAAGGCGACATCGACGAGGCTGGTGACGTTGATGTCGGCCATGGGCTCGAGATCCCTGCCTCGACCCGACCTGGATCGTATCATCCGGCCTCGCTCCCGAGGCAGGCCGCCCGGAACCGGGGGGTCATACCCTGCCCTCGCGGGCCAGCGTCCCGATGAACTCGCTGGAGAAGCCTTCGAGTTCGCCACTCACGAGGTTGAGCCTCGCAACGAAGTGGTTGTAGGCGATCACCGCGGGAATCGCCACGGCAAGTCCCGCCACCGTGGTCACCAGAGCCTCGGCCACACCCGGAGCCACCGCACTTATGTTCGTCGATCCCGACGCCGTGATCCCCAGGAACGTGTTCGTGATGCCGATGACGGTGCCCATGAGTCCCAGGAGCGGCGATACCGACCCCATCACGGCGAGCCACGTGAGCCCTCTGGACAGCTCGTCCCTCTCCTCCGCCTCTTCCTTCTCGAGCACCATCCTCAGCGCCTGAAGCTGGGTCAGCGAGAGGCCCTCCCCCACGGGGGCTCCCTCTCGCAGGGCCCCGGGCCTGAGCTCGCTGAAGAAGTTGACACCCTGTCGGAAGACGCGGCCGTAGGGCGACTCGGGGAGGGCAATGATGGCCTTGTACGCGTCTTCCAAGCCCGTCGCGCGCTCCATCTGCTGGAGGAAGCGGTTGCCCTGCTGCCGAACGGTCCTGAATTGCCTGGCCTTCCAGAAGATCAGAACCCAGGAGGCCGCGGAGGACACGGCGAGTACGAGCAGAACCAGCCTGGTCGGAAGACTTCCCCCGAACACCATGTCCCACGCGCTGGTCGGCCCTCTGACTTGAGCGAGGAGCGTGACCAGCCCCATCTAGAAGGCTGCTGAGGAAATACAGCGGGTCGCGTTAGGAGCGCCGAGGGTCCAGCGCGTAGGCGGCGCGACGACGCGATGCCGTGGTATCGGGGAGGAGCGCCAACACCGGGGGCACCGCGCGAAGCGTGGTCGGGCCCTCGCCGCCCTAACCCGTAGGGCACAGGGGGGTTGCGGTCTCATAGGTCGTCTCTCCTCCTCGCCGTAGCTCTGCTACGACTCGTCGTCGTTCCTAGTCTGAGCCTCGCAAGACCCCTGTGCGCGACCCACTGTATTTCCTCAGCAGCCTTCTGCCGCCGTGCCCCAGAAGTTTCCCGGCTCTTCACACTAGTCCCCATTTCTTCGGTTGGCGATGAAGTCGAAGGTCTCTTTGAGACCGTCCCTCAGCGAGTGACCGGGCGTCCATCCCCGATCGGCGAAGCGTGACACGTCCAAGGTGCTGTGCCGCAGCTCCCCGCGACGTTCACCGCGATAGACGCGCCCGGGCCGATCCTCGGCGATGTCCTCCAGAACATCGGCGAGGCGGTTCACGCTGGTCGGTGTCCCGGTGCCCACGTTGAACGCCGCCGAATCGAGATCGGGCTCTCGGTCCAGCGCCATGTCGGAGGCCCTGACGTTGGCGCTCACCACGTCCTTCACGTACACGTAGTCGCGGGTCTGCTCTCCGTCGCCGTAGATGGTGAGCTCTTCACCGGACTGAAGGCGGTTGCAGAAGATCGCTACTACACCCGCCTCCCCATGTGGATCCTGGCGCGGCCCGTAGACGTTGGCATATCGCAGCGCCACGTACTCCAGCCCGTGCACCTCCCGATAGTAGTGGAGATAGTGCTCCCCCGAGAGCTTGGTCACCCCGTACGGCGACAGGGGCCGCTTCGGCGCCGACTCCGGCGTGGGGATCACATCAGGCTCTCCATACACGACCCCGCCGCTGGACACGTAGATGACCCTGTCGGTGCCTACTTCCCGAGCGCCTTCGAGCACGTTCAGGAGCCCGAGGACGTTGACGCGGGCGTCGCGAACCGGGTCGGCGACGGACGTGCGGACGTCGATCTGGGCGGCGTGCAAGCTGACCAGATCGAACCGCACCTCCCGGAAGAGATCCCTGAGCGCCGGGTCGGCGATGTCCATCTCGAGGAACTCCACGTCGGGGCCGACGTTTTCGCGAGCTCCGCTCGAGAGATCGTCCACAACCCACACACGGTCACCGTGCGCCACGTGGGCATCTGCCACGTGACTGCCGATAAACCCCGCTCCACCCGTCACGAGGACCTTCCTTGCTGAATCACTCACCGGTGTCATGCTGCTCCGGTCGTTCAGCAAGTTCCGGTCCAGAGTCCTCGAGAGCCCGTGCCGGCGGGTCGGATACGCGGTCCGGCTCGTGGCTCCAATCGACGTCCCAGCCGGCGTCCGGATCCGCTACGGGCTCGACGTCGTCGATGGCGTGCAAGAAGCGGACGGCATCGATGAACTCGGCGCCCCGGCCGTTGGCCGCGCCCTCCTTCAGACGGGTCATCGGCTCGTGCAGGAGCTTGTTCAGCAGCCGTTTCGAGAACGACTCCACGACCTCCCGGTCCTCGGCGGGCAGGTGGGAGAGACGGTGCCACAGCCACTTCAACTCGCGCTCCCTCAGGTAACCCCACCGGCCTCGCAGGCTGGTGATCAGGGGTACGACGTCACGAGCGTCATGCCAGTGAGCGAACGCGTCCGCGTGTTCTTGTACGATGGCCTCCGCGTCGGAAACGGAGGCCCGTCTCTGCGTCAGATTCCCGTCGATGATCTCGCGAAGGTCATCGACGTTGTAAAGGAACACGTTGGCCTCGCCGCCAAGCTCGGGCTCCACGTCTCTGGGAATGGCCAGGTCGAGGATCAGAAGCGGCTTCTTACGACGCCCCCCGACCGCGTGGCGGAATCCGTCGAGCGTGACCAGCGCGTGAGGAGCGGCCGTGGAGGCCACCAGGATGTCGGTCTGTGCCAGGGCGAAGGGCATCTCGTCGAAGTGGACCGCCCTCCCGGCCAGCCGCGCCGAGAGGGCCTGTGCACGGTCGAATGTCCGGTTGGCAACGATGAGTCCGTGGATGCGATCCCGCTTCATCGCCTCCACGACCAACTCCGCCGTGTTGCCGGCGCCGAGGATCATCACCTCTCGCCCCTCGAGGCCACCGAAGATCTTGCGGGCCAACGACACGGCAACCGACGCCACGCTCGCCGCACCCTCCCCGAGAGGGGTCTGTGACCGGATCTGACCACCGACGGCGAACGCGGTCTGGAAGAGCCTGTGGAGCACCGGGCCCGCAACGGGGGGATCGGCGGGAACGCGACCGGCCAGCTCGTACGCGCCCTTCACCTGCCCCTGGATCTCGGCCTCGCCCAGGACCAGGGAATCGAGCCCGGCCACGACGCGGTACAGATGACGTACGGCCTCCAGGCCCCGTTCGCGATAGAGATACTGAGCGGTCCCCCCCACGAGACCGCCGGCCTTGTCGGCCAGGACGGCCTCTCCGGCCGCCACGAGGTCGGCATCCGATCCGGGACAGAGGTAAAGATCGGTCCGGTTGCAGGTCGAAAGGAGGACGGCCTCCTCCATGCCCGCACGGTCGCGAAGCCCGCCCAGGGCCGCGACGACCTCAGTGTCGGTGAAGGCGAAGCGCTCGCGGATCTCGACGGGTGCGGTCCGATGGCTCACCCCGACTACGGCGATGGAGGTCAAAGGAAGAAGCCTCCCTTGGTGCTCATCGCCCGAAGCGTCAGGTACGAGACGATGACCACCGCGGAGCCCACGACCGTCGCCAGCGCGCTTCTGCGTTCTTTCAGCCCTCCGCCCGCCCTCGACCCCAGCGCCACCGCGAACACCAGCCAAGTCAACACGGCCCAGACGACCTTCGGGTTCGTCTGATCCAGGGAGTGCCTGAAGCTCACGGTCCAGGCCCAACCGAGAATGATGGACATAGTGAAGGCCGGGAACCCAGAGACCAACCCGAACCGCACGAGGCGATCCAACGTGGCCAGCGGCGGTGTGAACTCGAACAGCCGGCCCAGGCGCTTGCCCTTGATCTCACGGAGTTGGACCAGGTAGAGCAGTCCCGCCGCGAAGGCGAGCGCCATCCCACAGAGCCCCAGGAACGCGAGGGCCACGTGGAACACGAACCAGGCACCCTGAAAGTCCAGCGCTTCGGACGTGGGCTCGAATCCGAGAGAGACGGCGACGCCCTGCAGGACAATGACACCCGGAACGATGACGATCCCGACCCTGCGCACCTCGCCCAAGCCGAGAGTGGCGACGAGGCCGGCTCCGACGACCAACGCCAGCGTGGAGAGCGACGGAGCCAGCCCTACGAGGGGAAGCTGACCGTACGCGGCGGTGAATCCGGCGAGCGCAATGGCATGCACGACCACCCCTGCCGTGGCCATGCCGAATGCGAGTTGGGGTCCACTACCCCGCCCTCCCGTCAGGAGGGAGCGAAACCACAGGAACAGAGATCCCGTGTATAGAAGAAGGGCGACTACGTGCGTCAACGGGGCCGCGTCAGCGTGAAAGTTCTGGACCCTACCTCATCTTGCGATCCAAGTGTACCGCGATCCCGGTGCGGAACACAGCCCCGTTGGCCGACATGATCCTCGCCGACGCCGTCCGGTCGTTGGTCGCCACTACGCGGAGCCGACCCACCACCTCGTCGGTCACTCCCTCGCGCTCGTACACCACGTACTCGTCACCGATCGCCACACCCTGCTGACCTCCGGTGTTCAGAATGGCGACGTCGCCCACGCCGTAGAGGGCGTGGCTGGCCCCGAACGTCAGAACGGTGGTACGGCTGCGGTCGGTCACCACCTCCGGATACTGGCCCGCTACCAGATCGAAGGTGGGAGCCGGCCGGATCAGGTCACCCGGCTGCACTCGCTCGAAGGGTTGGAGGACCACGGCCTCGACACCTCGTGGATCCACCTTGGTGACCGACAGCACTCCGGTCGGACGAACGATCGAGCCTACCCCCTCGATGATCCGGTCGGCCCGGAAGGCCTGGAGAGCGTCGCCCACGGCGACCTGGACGCCCGGGTTCAGAGCGATCCGGACCCGTGCGTAGGCCAGCGCCATGCGGAGATCACCCTGGGCGATGAGCGAAGAGATCCTCCCATCGGACCGGACGGCCTCTACGTTCTCGGGCCCGAGCCACTCGGCGGACCATACCGACGCGCGGCTCACCCACAGGAACTCCTGCTCGTCGAATCCGACTGAACCGGAAGACGACTCTTGGCCTCGGAAGAAGACGGACTTCCGATCGCGCTCGCTGATCTGGGCTTCGGCCGGAGGCGCAGCCGGAGTCTGCGGGGCGACAGAGACCGCCACCTCCCCGACGACCGCGGGTTCGTCCTGAGCCATCTCGGCCTCTGCCGCAGCGACTCCCGGAATCACGAACCGCTGATCCGGCTCGATGAGGTCCGGGTCTTCGATCTGAGTCCGATTCGCCTCGAAGATGCGCGGCCACTGGAACGGATCCTCGTAGTACCGCCCGGCCAAGGCCCAGAGGGTCTCTCCCTTCACGACGACGTGCGTTCGGGAAGCGGTCTGTACAGGCTGCTGGGCAGCCGCAAAACCGGGCAAAATTGTCAGGGCCAGGGCGGTTGCTGCGAACCGGACCATGATCGCTTCCTTTTCCAGATGGGACGGGACTTTATCCTCGACTATCCATCGACGAAGATAGGCCGATACGGGCCTGGCGGTCAACGCGTTTTTTGCTATTCAACTACAAACGTTTCCACGAGGAGCCTCGGGAAACGGGGGCATTCGCTCTGGATCCCACCTCCTTTTTGAGCACTCGGGCGTCCTCTTTGGGTCGTTCGTAATAGGCCTTACGCACCCCGACCTCTACGAATCCACGGCCCGAGTAGAGCCTCAGCGCACCCTCGTTCGACTCTCTCACCTCGAGGTAGCGGTTCCGCACGCCGGCCTTCTCCGCCACGCCCAACATCCGGTCGAGAAGCGCCGAACCGAGCCCCCGCCCCCTCACGTCGTCACGGACCGCGATGTTGGCCAACTCGCCCTCTTCGAGGATGCACCAGAGGATGGCGTAAGCCGCCACTTCCCCCTCCCACTCGGCCACCCAGAGCTCCACGCCCGGGCGCGCGAGGAGCGAAAGGAACGTGTCCTCCTTCCAGGGCGTGCTGAATGTGGCCGCCTCCATCCCGGCCACCTCTGCGGCGTCGCCGGCGGCCATCGGCCGCATGACGGGGCCCGGTGCGGCGGGATCCCGGCTCACGAAGCCGACCCGGAGAGGCGCTCCGCGGACGAGGGGCGAAGGTAGTCGGGCCCCCAGCGGGCCACGTCTTCCACGTGCGCCCTCGCGGGATCACGCCTCAGGACCGTGAGCAACCCGTCCGCAGTCGGCATCCCGAGCGGAGGCGGCAGCACCCGGAAGCCTGCGCCTCGAATCTCGTCCGCGTGGCGGTCGGCGCCGTCACCCGCGAAGATCGACAAAGGGATGGTGCCCGACAGGATCTCGCCGATCGTCGTGGAATGGGGCGCGATGAGCTCTTCCAACCCGTGTGCGGAGGGCAGGTAACACGCGGCGTACACACGATCGCCGCGCGCGTCGAAGAGCACGTACCGGGGCAAGGCGCGTTCGTCCGCCGACATCTCCGCGCGCGGCCCGTCGGACAGCGGTACCCACGCAGCGTCCACCGCCGCCGCACCCGCCTCGAGCGACGAAACGGCCCAGAGAGGCAGATCGAGCGCCTGCGCCAGCCCTTTCGCCGTGGACGCCGCCACCCTCACACCGGTGAACGATCCGGGGCCGGATCCGACCACCACGCCCGTCAGCTCGCCCACGTCCACCCCTCCCTCCTCCAGGGTCTCGTGGATCTTCGGAATCAGATCAGACGAGTGCGCGCCCTGGCGTCTCAGCTCCGTCCGCGCCAGCACTTCAGTCCCGACGCCTATGGCCACCGACCCCAGGGGCGTGGATGTATCGAAGGCCAGAATGAAGCCCTCGACCGAACCGACCAAACCGGCGTCGCTCATGCGCTCAGCGAGACCGGAAAGCCGGGCAGGTGGGGCGGCCGACCGACGCGGTTCACTTCGACCGCACGGCTGTCCGCGTCGCCTGCGACATGCGTCAGCGCGATCTCCCATCGGTCTCGGGGAAGGTGCCCCTCGGCCCGTTCCGGCCACTCCACCAGAACCAGCTCGTCGGGCGCTCCCAGTTCCTGCCAGCCCAACTCCCACAGCTCCTCGGAATCGGACACCCGGTACAGATCGAGGTGCACGATCTGCAATCCCCGAGATGTCGGATAACGGAACAGGATGTTGAACGTCGGCGAGGGGATCGCACCCTCCACCCCGGCACCCCGGGCGACGGCCCGGGCCAGAACCGATTTACCCGCACCCAGCGGCCCGCGTAACAACACGAACATCGGGGCGCGCGCCTCCGCACCGATGACCTCGCCCCAACGGACCAGCTCCTCCTCCTTCAGGTTCATGTCACCGCGGCCTTGAGATCGAAGATCTCGTCCCTCAGGAGCGCTGCCCGCTCGAAGTCCATAGCCTCGGCGGCCTCGGTCATCTCCTGCTCCAGTATCTTGATGTACTCCTCGGCATTCACCTCGTCCGCGTAGCTCGGCTTCTGCTCCGAGACGCGCGCCACGCGCTTCTCGCTGGCATCGGCCACCCGCGTGGAGAACTCGATCTGTTGGACGCTCTTCTTGATCGTCTCGGGTGTGATGTCGTGCTCGAGGTTGTGCGCGACCTGGATCTCGCGACGCCTGTTCGTCTCGTTCAGGCACGTCTGCATGGACCGCGTGACGCGATCGGCGTACAGAATGGCCCTCCCGTCCACGTTGCGTGCCGCGCGACCGATGGTCTGGATGAGCGAACGTCCATCACGGAGGAATCCCTCCTTGTCCGCGTCGAGAATGGCCACCAGGGACACCTCGGGCAGATCCAGCCCCTCCCTTAGCAGATTAATGCCCACGAGCACGTCGATCTTGCCCAGACGCAGCTCCCGCAGGATCCGCATTCGCTCGATGGTATCGATGTCGGAGTGCATGTAGCTCACCCGGACCCCCACGGACTGGAGGTACTCGGAGAGGTCCTCCGCCATCCGCTTCGTGAGCGTGGTCACGAGCACGCGCTCGCCCTTGACCTCGCGCGCCCGGATCTCGGCCAGAAGATCGTCCACCTGGCCCTTGACCGGCCGCACCTCCACCTCGGGGTCGACCAGCCCGGTGGGGCGGATGATCTGCTCCACGACCACGCCTCCGGACCGCTCCAGCTCCCAGTCACCGGGGGTCGCCGAAACGAAGACGGCCTTCGGCACCAGCGAGTCCCATTCGTCGAAGGTGAGCGGACGGTTGTCGAGCGCGCTGGGGAGCCGGAACCCGTGCTCCACCAGAGTCTCCTTCCGAGACCGGTCGCCCTTGTACATGCCGTGGATCTGGGGAACCGAAGCGTGGGACTCGTCGCAGATCAGGAGAAAGTCCTCGGGGAAGTAGTCCAGCAGGCACGCCGGCCGTTCCCCGGTGCGCCGGCCGCTGGTATAGAGCGAGTAGTTCTCGATGCCGGGACAAGTCCCGATCTCGAGCATCATCTCGAGATCGAAATTCGTGCGGCTCTCGATCCTCTGCGCCTCCAACAGGCGGCCCTCCGCCTCGAAGTGGGCGACCTGCTGCTTCATCTCCTCGCGCACGAGGGGCGCCATGCCCTCGATGATCTCCCGCCGGGTCACGTAGTGGCTCGCGGGATAGACGGACGCCCGATCCATCGGTGTGACGATCTCGCCGGTGAGCGGCTCGAAACGAGTGATACGCTCGATCTCGTCTCCCCACAGCTCGATGCGAACCGCCTGCTCCTCATACGCCGGAAAGATCTCCACGGTATCCCCCCGGACCCGGAACGTGCCCCGCTGGAATTCGTAGTCGTTGCGCCGATACTGGGTTTCCACCAGACCCTTCAGAATCTCCTTGCGACCGATCTGCTGGCCCACCCGTAGGTGGAGCATCAGCGAGCGGTAGTCCAGAGGGTTGCCCAAGCCGTAGATGTAGGACACCGACGCCACTACGATCACGTCGTCCCTCTCCATGAGGGACGAGGTCGTGCGCAAGCGCAGGCGCTCGATATCCTCGTTGATGCTGGAGTCCTTCTCGATGTAGGTGTCGGTCGACGGGACGTACGCTTCGGGCTGGTAGTAGTCGTAGTAGGAGATGAAATACTCGACCGCATTCCGGGGAAAGAGCGCCTTGAGCTCCCCATAGAGCTGCGCCGCCAGCGTCTTGTTGTGGGACGTGACGAGCGTCGGTCGTCCGTAGGCGGCGATCACGTTGGCGATCGAGAACGTCTTTCCCGTCCCCGTGGCGCCGAGCAGGGTTTGGAACCGGTCGCCGCGCCTCAGCCCTTCCGTGAGTTCGGCGATGGCTGCCGGTTGGTCACCCTGCGGCTCGTACGTGGAAGAGATCTGGAATTGCGGCATCGATGCTCGGGCGTCTGAGAGTTCCGGTTCGTCGTGTGTCCGCTGCGAGGTACGTTACCGGAGGTCGGACTCCTGGAACGTCTCCCTCCGATTCACCTCCAGCACCCCATCGACCCGGCGGATCGCCTTCATGACCCTGTTCAGGTGGGCCAGGTCCTGGACCTCCACGGAAAACTGTCCCATCATCCCCCGCTCCACACCCCCCATCTCCGCCTGCGCGATGTCCGTTCCCGAGTCCGTGATGGCCTTGGCGACGTCCGACAGCAGGCCCCGCCGATCGCTCCCTTCCAGGTACAGCTTGACGAAGAACCGGTCCCCCTTCTCCGCCGTCCACTCGATCTCGACGCGTCGTTCTTCATCGAGGTTCAAGACGTTGGGGCAATCCGTCCGGTGAATCGAGACACCCCGGCCCTGGGTGATGTACCCCGTCACCGTGTCGCCCGGGACCGGCTGACAGCACTTCGAGTACCGGATCATCAGGTTGTCCATGCCCTGGATCCGCACGGCGCGGCTCGAGCGGCGAATGCGATCGGCGATGCGCTCGAGGGCGCTCGGCGAGCGCTGAACCACCTCGTGCGGATCCTCATCCGGATACAGGGCCCGGATCACCGCCGTGGGCCCCACGTCGCCACGTCCGAGAGCCGAGAGCACCCGATCGAAATCGGCGTAGCCCATGGACCCGGCGGCCTCCTTCAACTGGGCGTTGGTCGGCCTTTCCCTGCGAGTCTTCTTAACCTCCCGCTCGAAGATGTCCCTTCCAAGACTCAGAGCCGACTCGTGCTCCTCCTTGCGAATCCACTGCTTGATGCGCCCCCGGGCCCGGGACGTCTTCACGAACCCGAGCCAATCCCGGTTGGGACGCTGGCGGGTGTCGGTGATGATATCCACCGTGTCGCCGTTCTTGAGCTCACGGGACAAGGGGGCGATGCGCCCGTTCACCCTGGCGCCGGCACAGTGGTGGCCGACTTCGGTGTGCACCGAGTAGGCGAAGTCGATCGGCGTGGCGCCCAGCGGCAACGGCTTCACGTCTCCCTTGGGCGTGAAGATGAAGATCTCTCCCTGAAAGAGGTCCATGCGGAGGAACTCCATGAATTCCTCCGGCTCGTCCGTATCCTTCTGCCACTCCAGCACCTGACGGAACCAGGTGAGCGCCTCGTCGGCCTCGTCCGGCTCCTGCTCCGGTTCCGGCTGCACGAGTCCTTCCTTGTATCGCCAGTGAGCCGCGATCCCGTACTCGGCGGTGCGGTGCATCTCCTCGGTGCGGATCTGGATCTCGTATCTGCGCCCGCCGGGCCCGATGACCGTCGTGTGGAGCGAGCGGTACATGTTCGTCTTGGGCGTCGCGATGAAGTCGTGGAATCGGTCCTGAACGGGATTCCACTGGTTGTGAATGACCCCGAGCGCGGCGTAACAGTGCTGGACGCTGTCGGTGAAGACCCGCATGGCCATCAGGTCATAGATCTCCTCGTAGGGCACGCCACCGTGCACCGTCTTGCGGTAGATGGACCACAGGTGCTTGGGCCGCCCCGTCACTTCGGCCGGGACGCCGGCAGCGGCCAGTGCCTCGTCCAGGGGCCGCTTCATCTCGAGGATCTGACGCTCCCGCTCCTTGCGGCGCCCGCGGACCTTCTTGCGGAGCTCCTCGTAGGCCTCGGGCTCCAGGTACTTGAAGGCCAGATCCTCCAACTCCCACCGGATCGCGGCCATTCCCAAGCGGTGGGCCAACGGCGCATAGATGTCACGCGTCTCGAGGGCGATGCGCTGCTGCTGCTTCGGCTTGAGCGCGTCCAGCGTTCGCATGTTGTGCAGGCGGTCGGCCAGCTTCACCAGGATGACACGAGCGTCACGAGCCATGGAGAGCAGCAGCTTCCGGTAGTTCTCGACCTGCTGTTCGGTGTGGGACCTGAACTCGACGCGGCCGATCTTCGTGACCCCGTCCACGATGGTGGACACGCCATGGCCGAACCGCTTGTCGATGTCGGCCAGGGATACGGTCGTGTCCTCGACCACGTCGTGAACCAGGCCCGACACGATCGAATCGGTGTCGAGGCCCAGCACGCTCAAGATGGTCGCCACCTCCACCGCGTGGGTGACGAACTCTTCACCGGACGCGCGCCGTTGGCCGGCATGCGCCTCGCGAGCGAGCTCGTAGGCGTCCCGCACCGCATCGACATCCAACCGATCGGCGTACGACTCCATGGCCCTGGCCAGAGGACGGGGCAAACCTCGAATCGTGGAAGTAGCGGTGGCGCTAGGCATCCCTTGGCTACCCCCGCGTTCCCACATCTGTTTCCCGGGGGGGACCTCACCCCAACCCCCCGTCCTCGGCGATCGACACGAACCGACCGTCGCCCACCACGACGTGGTCGACCACCGGTATGCCGACGGCCGTGCCGGCCCGCGTGAGCTGTCGGGTCACGGCCCGATCCTCACCCGACGGGGTCGGATCGCCCGAAGGATGGTTGTGGACCAGGATGATCCCCGCCGCGCTCCGAACGATCGCGGGCCTGAACACCTCGCGCGCGTGGATGAGAGACGCGTCCAGAATGCCCCGAGTGATGAGGACCTGCCCGATCACGCGGTGCTGGGAAGACAGCAGCAACGCGTGGAACTCCTCCTGGTGGAGGTCGCGCAGATGTGGCTCCATGCGGTCGAACACGTCTCGAGGGCCGCGGATGCGGTCTCCCGGATATCGCTCCTCGGCGTTGGCGCGCCGTCCGAGCTCCAGCGCCGCCGAAATCCGCGCCGAGGTGGCCGCTCCCACGCCGGGGACGGCCGTGATGCCGAGCGGAGACAGAGATCCCAGCCTGCGGACGGACCCGTCCGCCACGCCGAGCACGGCTTCGGCGATCTCGAGGGCCGAGCCGTCCCGGCCGCCGCTCCCGATCAGGACAGCCAACAATTCGCGGCTCGAGAGGGCCGCAGGCCCGAGCGCGACGAGTCGCTCCCGGGGACGCTCGGCCTCCGGTAGCTTCCGGATGGTGCGGTTCCTGCGGGCTAGACCGCGTTGGGGTCCACTCAGGCCGCTTTGCCGTTCATCGGGCCGCGGGTGGGCCCAAAGATGCCCTCTCCGTCGAACTCGAAGTCCTCTTCGTCGTCATCGTCCTCCCACAACTCGTCGAACAACTCGTCGACCCCCGCAAGCGCGTCGAGAGGAGATGGGACGTTCCACGGCATCAGCATGAAGTCCCTGCCCAACCGCTGACGGATCCGGACCGGCCCCTTGGCCCAGGCCTCGTTCATCAGCGCCTCGAGATTGCTGATCGCGTCCATCAGTTCGTAGACCTTCATGGCGCCCCCCCGGGCTGTACGGTTCACGAGTCGGTGAACCGATAAGGGAACGGTCAGACGAGGGCGGCAGAATGGGCGGTTGGGATCCGAGCGGCCCCGCTACGCCCCCCCGTGGCACTTCTTGAACTTCTTGCCCGACCCGCACGGACACGGATCATTCCGCCCCGGCTCTTTTGTCGCCGTCACCGGCGCCCGAACCCGTGCCTCACCCCGGTTGGTGCGGAGCTCCCCCGGATCCTGCGGCGCGGCAACGCCACTGACCGATCCGATCGGCATGGTCCTGCCAACGCCCGATCTCGCCGTTCTGGATACCCCCAGATCGTCCACCCGGCCCGGAGCGCTGCCCGTCGTCTGCGTCGCACGCTGCGCGGCCGCCGCCCGCGCGATGGCGCCACCGCCGACTGCCTCGGAGGGACCGGAGTACTGAAGTCTCTGTGGCTGCCGAACCTGCTGCTGAGGCTGACCGATGTGGGCCCTGAACGTCTGGTTCGAGACGGTGGCCCGCAGATCCGCCATCAGATCCACGAACATCTCGTAGGCCTCCTTCTTGTACTCCACAAGCGGGTCCTTCTGGCCCCAGCCACGGAACCCGATGGACGCCTTGAGGTGGTCCAGATCGTACAGGTGGTCTTTCCACTTGGTGTCGATCACGCCGAGCATGATATAGCTCGTGACGCTCTCGGCGTGCTCGCCGAAGCTCTCGATCTTCTTGTGGAACTGCTCGTGCACGGCGGTGACCGCCATCTCCTGAATCTCGTGGCGCTCCCACTCGTGCTCGGCGTCATTCTCGTCCGGGAGTCCTCGCAAGAGGGTCTGGTAGTCGAGAGCAAGCCGCTTCTTGAGTCCCGCCAGATCCCACTCATCGTCATGCTCGAAGTCCAGGTACTCCTCCACCGAAGACTCCACGGCATGCTCGATCATCTCCCACATCTCGCCCTTGAGATCCTCCCCGCCCTCCAAGGCGAAAAGGCGGCGATCGTAGATGACCTCGCGCTGCTGGTTCATGACGTCGTCATAGTCCAGCAGACGCTTCCGGGCCTCGAAGTTGTTGCCCTCCACCCTCTTCTGGGCGGTTTCGATCGAGCGGGTCACCAGCGGATGGGTGATCACCTCACCCTCCTCGGCCCCGAGCTTGTCCATCGCGTTGGCCAACCGGTCGCCCACGAACAGGCGCATCAGGTCGTCTTCGACGGAGATGAAGAACTGGCTCGCGCCGGGATCGCCCTGACGTCCGGACCGACCCCTGAGCTGGCGATCGATGCGCCGTGACTCGTGGCGTTCCGAGCCCAGAATGTGGAGGCCACCGATCTCGATCAGGTAATCGTCGGGCTTGCTCTCGAAGTCCATCTCCCGCGTCGGATCCACCGGGGCGAGGTCCTCGAGATCGAGACCCCGCTCTTTCGCCCAGCCCACGGTGCGGGCCTTCGTGACACCTGCGCCCAACTTAATGTCCGTCCCACGTCCGGCCATGTTGGTGGCGATGGTCACGGCGCCGGCTTGTCCCGCCTCCGCCACGATCTCCGACTCCGCCTTGTGCTGCTTCGCGTTCAACACGTTATGGACGATCCCGCGCCTCTTCAGCATGCGCGACAGCGTCTCGGAGATCTCGACGTTTGTCGTTCCCACCAGCACCGGGAGCTCCATCTTCTTCAGGCGCTCGATCTCGTCCATGAGCGCCGTGTACTTCTCGCGCTTGGTGCGGAAAATCAGGTCGTCCCGATCGTCGCGGACGATCGGGCGGTTCGTCGGAATCACGAAGACGTCGAGCTTGTAGATCTGATGGAACTCGGTCTCTTCGGTCTCCGCCGTACCCGTCATCCCGGCCAGCTTGTCGTACATCCGGAAGTAGTTCTGGATGGTGATGGTGGCGAGCGTCTGCGTCTCGCCCTTGATCTCCACCCCTTCCTTGGCTTCGACCGCCTGATGCAGCCCGTCGCTCCAGCGCCGGCCGGCCATTTGACGACCGGTGAATTCGTCGACGATGACGATGGCTCCGTCCTCGCCGATGATGTACTTCTCGTCCTTCTGGAAGAGCGTGTACGCCTTCAGGAGCTGGTGGATGACGTGGATCTTCTCGCTCTTGCCGGCATACTCGGCCTCGAGCCGGGACAACATCTCCCGCTTCGCGTCCACGGAGAGCGACTCGTCCCGTTCGATCTTGCCCATGGCCTCGGAGAGGTCCGGTACCACGAATGCGTCGACGTCCCCGGGTGACAGCGAGTCGAGGCCCGCGTCCGAGAGGTGGACGTTGTGCCCCTTCTCGTCCATAGCGAAGAGCAACATCTCATCGACCTCGAAGAGGCGCTTCTCGCGCATGTAGTCGGCCTCGACCTTGAGGACCAGCCTCTGCAGGCCGGGGTCGTCGGAGAAGAGCTTCATCAGCCGCTTGTTGCGTGGCCCTCCGCGCTTGGCGGCCAGCAGCTTCTCGCCCGCCTCGAACTCGTTGCCGGCCTCGAGCTCCTTCTCGGCCTCCGCGATGAGTTCGCTGACGATGCGCGTCTGCTTTTTGTAGAGGTTGCTGACGAGAGCGTTGTACTGCTTGAACGGCGTCGCCGTGTCCTTGCCCACCGGACCCGAGATGATGAGGGGCGTCCGGGCCTCGTCGATGAGGATGGAGTCCACCTCGTCGATGATGGCGTACCAGTGCCTGCGCTGCACGCGCTGCTCCAAGGCGTGCACCATGTTGTCGCGCAGGTAGTCGAAGCCGAACTCGTTGTTGGTCCCATATGTAATGTCAGCGCCGTACCCGGCCGTGCGCTCGGGCGAGTGGGGTTCGTACTTGTCTATGCAGTCGACGTTCAGGCCGAGGTAGTTGTAGATGTAGCCCATCCACTCGGCGTCGCGCTGAGCCAGATAGGTGTTCACCGTGACCAGATGCGAGCCCCGCCCCGGAAGGGCGTTCAGATAAAGCGGCATGGTGGCCACGAGCGTCTTTCCCTCTCCGGTGGCCATCTCGGCGACGCGCCCACGGTGGAGGGCAATGGCACCCACGAGCTGCACGTCGTAGGGAATCATGTCCCAGACCAGCTTCTGGCCGGTGACGACGACCTCCGTCCCCATCAGTCGGCGGCACGCTTCCTTGACCGTGGCGAAGGCCTCGGGAAGGATCTCTTCGAGGCTCTCGGCGGTCACCTCGACCAGTCTCGCGTCGAGGTCGCTCAGGGCTTCCTGAAGCTCCTGCCTGCGGTCGGGATCCTCGGAGTGGCGCTTCTCCTCTCGGAGCGTCTCGATCTCCGCTTCCACGGCCTCGGTAGCCGCCTTGATACGGGCCTTGAAGTCGTCCGTCTTGCCCTTCAACTCCTCCTCGGAGAGCGACGCGTACTCCTCGTAATAGCCGTTGATCTCGTCGACCACGGGCTGGAGCTTCTTCGCCTCACGAATGTGTCGTGAACCGAGGATCTTCTTGGCTACCGCCTGGAGCATGCTCAATGGATTCTTATCCCTCTAGAAGGCTGTTGAAGGAATACAGCGGGTCGCGTTAGGAGCGCCGAGGGTCCAGCGCGTAGGCGGCGCGACGACGCGATGCTGTAGTATCGGGGAGGAGCGCCAACACCGGCGATGGGCCCTCGCCGCCCTAACCCGTAGGGCACAGGGGGGTTGCGGCCTCATAGGTTGTCTCTCCTCCTCGCCGTAGCTCTGCTACGACTCGTCGTCGTTCCTAGTCTGAGCCTCGCAAGACCCCTGTGCGCGACCCACTGTATTCCTTCAACAGCCTTCCAGGGCATCGCTCGGATGCCAAATCGCGTTCAATCTGGGCGATCATTACACCACAGCCTTTAAACTTGCACCAAAACCGCCATCGAAGTAATGCCCGCCGCACTCGCTAGCGCGTCCGTGACACGTAAGCCGTCATTCGCGCCGTCAATCCCGATAGAGCCGCTCCCGCTCGATGACCTCGGCCACACCTCCGGGCACGAGGTGGTGAAAGGGCTGCCCTTCCCGGATGCACCGGCGGATGTCGGACGACGATACGTCGACCCTCGAAACACGCGCCGGGGTCCATTCTACGGCCACGCCCGGGTCCACCTCGGCGGGGTCCTGTCCCTCTCTGGCAAGAACCCACAACCGGGCCAGGCGGGCCACCTCCTCGGGCTCTCGCCACGTGGAGAATTCGGCGAACTGATCGGCGCCGAGGATCAGCACGAGATCGGCGTCGGGGTGCTCTGCATGGAGTGCCCGCAGCGTGTCGACCGTGTACGAGGGGCCGTCGCGTGCCAGCTCCAGATCGCTCCACTTCTGTCCCCGAGCGCCTTCCGTCGCAGCCTTGACCATGGCCAGGCGAAGCCCGGCAGGCGCGCAACCGTGGCCGGGCTTGTGGGGGGATTGGCGAGCGGGCATCCAGACCACTTCGTCGAGGTCGCCCGTCTCCATCAGTTCGCGGGCCACGGAAACGTGCCCGATGTGGGGCGGGTCGAACGTGCCCCCGAACACGCCGAAGCGCCGCGGGCCGGTCGGCGCGCTAGCCGGCTCCATTGTCGAGCTGCTTGGCGGGCTCGGAGTCGGGATACAGCTCGAGCAGCTTCTCTCGGGTCTCCTCGATGTCCTTTCGGTAGCCGAACTTCTCGAAGACCTCGATCTTCTTCAGCAACGCCCACGGTGCCCAGGTGGAGGCCGGGTAGCCCTCCTCGACCGCCTCGAAGTAGAGGATGGCCGAGTCGAGCAGATTCCTCTTCAGGTAGTGGAGCCCCGTGTTGTAGTCCCGTTCGGCGAGCTTGTCACTCATCGTCGCCGTGATCTCAGAAGCCCTGAGGCCGACCAGTGTTCCGGCGTAATCCGACGCCACCTGCCGACAGTTCGTCCTCGCCTGCCGGGTGAAGGACTGGTCGCGGTGCGGGATCGGCGACAACTCGGCCAGCGACCGGCAGATTCCCAGCGCGGCGTGGGGCGCCGTGGTGTCGGCGGGAAACCGGTCGAGCGTACGCTGATACTCGGCGCGCGACTCGATGTAGTTCTCCCGCTGGAACTCGGACTGGGCGAGCCGGAGTCGCGCCTCGGCGGCGAATTCGAAGCCGGACGTCAGGACCATTGCCTGGAGCGCCTCCACGGCGGCGTCCCAGCGCTCCTCTTCCATGGCCTGGACGCCGATGTTGTAGATCTCCAGGGCGGTCAGGCCCGGAAACGGAAGGCTCCCCCCGCAGGCGACGAATACGAGGCCTGCGGCGAGGCACGTCAAAAGGGGTCGGACGTCGGTTTTCATACCCGGGAGTTACACCGATGCCAGGGTCAGGTTCGCGAGAACAGCCCTAAGGCTCGCCGGATGCCCGACGCTTGGCAATGGGGGAAAACGGAGGGTCGCGGAGTGCCCGGAGCGGGACGCGCTAGGAGTCCAACGCCGCCAGATAGGCCTGCACGCGCCTGTCTTCGGGATCGGCCTCCGCACAACGCTCCCACTCTTTTCGAGCTCCTCCGAGGTCGCCCAGCCGGTGCAGTAGTGCACCGAGTCTCACCCTGGCATCGAGGAAGTGGGGGTTCATCTCCAAGATGGCCTCCAGATGATCCCGTGCGTCATCGAGGCGGTTCAGGTTGAGGTACGCCTCGGCGAGCTTGAAGCGCAAATCCGCGAAGCGTGGACGGACCGATACGGCCGCCGCGTACTGCTCTGCCGCCTCTTCCGGACGATTGGCGACCAGATAGAGATCCCCGCTCCGGGCGTGCGAGTCGGCCAGCTGATTGCCCAGATCGGACGGGAATACCCTCGAGTCGCGCGTGTCCAACGCGCTCGCCCGGTGGAACGACTGGGACGCCTCCTCGAAGCGTCCCAGGTCGTTCAGCACGATGGCGCGGTTCAGGTGGGCCTCCGCGTAGCCGTCGTTGAGCTCGAGAGCGTCGTCGAACTCAGCGAGTGCGGTGTCCATGTCGCCCATCATGGCCAGGCACAACCCAGCTTTGTTGTGCACGTCCGCGAACTCGGGGTGCTCGTCCAGGATGCTCCGGAAGCGCTGATACGCGCCCTCGAAGTCGTCGCTCTCCCAGGCCGCGACACCCTGGGCCATGATCTGACGGAGGGACGACCTGGCGGACTCGGACCCGGGACCCATCTCGGGGCGTTGATACTCGCGGGACTGCTTCTTCTTCGGACTCACGATCGGGACGCTCTTCGGGGACTCGCACGGGCGGGGGCTCTATTTGACACTAGCCGAAGAATCCCGCACAACGCAAGGGAAAACGGCTGGAGGCCGGACCCGCCTAACAGCCCACCCCGAGGCTCCCACGCGACGGTCCCACGAAGCGGAGCTCGTCATAACGCCACTGGGCTCGCTCCACCAAGGGGCTCGACCTCGTCTGATCCACACGGCGCACCTGAAGGAACGCCTCCATCGCGTCTTCGCATCGGCCCAGGTCCGACAGGCTCTCTCCCATCTCGAAGTAGGCCACCGCCTGCAGACTCCGGGGCTCACCCAAGGCGATCGTTCGCTCGATGTGCTGGAGGGCCTCCTCCTCCTCGTTCTCCAGACGGAGTTCCTGGGCGAGTCGCAACGAACAGCTGCCGATCTTCCAGTCCACCTCACCCCTCTGCCAGCGCCGGATCATGCGACGGTGCTGCTCGTAGTGTAGGAGCGCCCGCCGGCAATCACCCACTTCGTCGTACGCCGAGGCCGCCTCGAAGAGCACCTCCGGCACCGTGTCCCCCTCCATGCCCGCGATCGCCGACTGATAGTACGGCAACGCCGTGGCGTACTCACCCGCCCGGAAGTAGTGGCGGGCCAGGGGAAGAGCCATGGCCTGAATCGAGACCCCGGGCCGGAACGACATCGCGGTCTCCATCGCCGAGGCGAGGCCGAAGAAGTCGTCCCGACCCTGGGCCAACCGAGCCAGCCGCACCATGTCGGAGACCGCCTGATCGGCGAACGTCGGGTCCTGGTTCACGGCCCGATGGTAGAAGTCCCCGGCCTCGTCGATGCGTCCCATCTGGGCGTAGGTGTGGGCCACCCGGGCCAGATTGGGCGCGTGTTCTGCGCCCTGGTTGGCCGCCAGGCGGTACTCGGCGAGTGCGGCCTCGAGGTCCCCGCGGGCGGCGGCCTCGTCTCCGCGGAGGACCGAGGTCTCTTCGCCGACTCCGACGGTGCAGGCGGCGAGGAGGGTCAGGAGGGCGAGGGCAAGGGGGCCGCGGCGGCGCTTGCTCCGGTCAGGTCTGGGCATCATGCAGGAATGTACCGCAAAGTTCGGGCCGGGGTCCGCGGAATTGTTCAGACGTTGGCGCCGGGCGCCGGGGCGCCGCGCAGCAGTCCCTCTACGCTGAGGTCCTCATCGACGGCCGGCCAGTGGATGCCCTCCCCCTGGCCTATCAGACTCCAATCATCGCGCTGCTCCGCGGTGGCGTTCAGTAGCCGCGGAAACCACACGAGCGGGGCGGAGATCACCCGGCCGTCCACGAGATCGACCACGATCTCATTTTCCAGGACCCGGACATTCGCTGCGCGCGGACTAGAACTGGGCATCGAAAAATGCCTTCCATTCATGGAGCAGATCCTCCCGGTGCATCGACACGATCGACTCGATCTTGCCGAGTTCGTGGTCCGGCAGACCGCCTGACTTCCGGACGCTCACCGGCGTGAGCCATACCTTGGCCACACGACCCTCTCGTTCTACATGCACATGGGGCGCCTCGGTTCCTTCATTACTGTAGAAGAAGAACCGATAAGGCCCGCTGCGAAATATGGTGGGCAACCCAGTCGTCTCCAACCCAGGCCCGTGGAGTGGAGAATCCACGCCACTCATGGGTGAAGAACCGCCGTTTGACTGGGCGTGGGAATGAGCAGCCGGGACTCAGGGAGCATGAGCCGCCAGCCACTCCACGGTCCGCTGGAGACCCTCGTCCAGCGGCACCGTCACGTCGTACCCGAGGCTCTCACGGGCTCGCTCAAGACAGGCCAGGGAGTCCCTAACGTCTCCCTCCCTTGCCGGTCCGTGGACCGCGTCCACAGATGCCTTTGTGGCCTCCTGGATGGCTTGCCAGAGCTGATTGATCGAGATGCGTTCGCCACACCCCACGTTGAAGACCTGCCCCGAGACCGCATCTGCCGGAGCGGTGCACGCCAGCAGGTTCGCGCGCACCGCGTTGTCCACATGGGTGAAATCCCGAGTCTGCTCCCCGTCCCCGTCGATCGTGGGGGCCTCGCCCGCCATCGCCTTGGTGATGAAGAGCGGGATCACCGCAGAGTATTCGGAGGTGGGGTCCTGCCTGGGGCCGAACATGTTGAAGTATCGGAGCGAGACGGTCTCGAACCCGTAGACAACCGCGAACGCCTGGCAGTAGTGCTCGCCGGCCAGCTTGCCCACCGCGTAGGGCGAGCGGGGCTGGGACGGCATGTCCTCCACCTTGGGGAGCGTGGGGGTGTCGCCGTACGCGGAGCTGGACGCCGCGTAGACGAAGCGCTTTACGCCGGCGTCGCGTGCGGCGATGAGCATGTTCAGCGTGCCCGTCGCGCTCGTCGCGTGGCTCGTGGCGGGGTCCGCCACACTACGGGGGACAGACGGGATGGCGGCCTGGTGCATCACGTAGTCCATGCCGGCGCAGGCGGCCGCGCATGTCGCGGGATCGGTAACGGAGCCCTCGATCATCTCGATCCCGTCCCAGAGGCCGTCGAGGTTCTCCTGACGTCCGGTGGAGAAATCATCGAGGACACGGACGGTCGCGCCGGCATCCACCAGGGTCGCCACCAGGTTCGAGCCGATGAACCCCGCCCCGCCGGTGACGAGGTAGCAGGCCTCGGCGGAAACGAGCTCCGCGTTCGAGCTCATCGGGCGGGCCGCGGCAAGGGAATCAGCGGATCAGTCCGCAAGCGTTCGGGCCCTGGCATCCGTCGACTCCACCAGCTCCCGGAAATAGGGGATCGTCTTCCTGAGGCCTTCGTGGAGGGTCGTGATCGCCTCCCACCCCAGAACGTCCATAGCCACGGAGATGTCCGGCCGGCGCACCTTGGGGTCGTCCTCCGGGAGCGGAAGTGACTCGATGCCCGAGTCCGATCCGGTCTCCTCGATCACCAGATCCGCCAACTCGGCGATCGTGAACTCGTGAGGATTGCCGATGTTCGTCGGGTCGGTGCGGTCGGAGTGAAAGAGCCGGAAGATGCCCTCGACCTCGTCTTCGACGTAGCAGAAGGAGCGCGTCTGGGAGCCGTCGCCGTAGATCGTCAGGGGCTCTCCGCGAAGGGCCTGGACGATGAAGTTGGACACGACGCGGCCGTCCGCCGGACGCATTCGCTCCCCAAAAGTATTGAAGATCCGAACGATTCTAGTGTCCACTCCGTGGTAGCGGTGGTACGCCATGGTCATGGCTTCCGCGAATCGCTTGGCCTCGTCGTAGACGCCCCGGAGACCGACCGGATTCACGTTGCCCCAGTAGCCCTCTGTCTGAGGGTGAACTTCCGGGTCGCCGTACACCTCGGAGGTCGACGCCAGGAGGAAGCGGGCCGACTTCGCCAGCGAGAGCCCAAGCATGTTGTGGGTGCCCAGGCTGCCGACTTTGAGCGTCTGAATCGGGAGCTCCAGGTAGTCCACCGGGCTGGCCGGCGAGGCGAAGTGGAGCACCCCGTCCAACTCTCCGCGGACGTACAGCGGGGTGGAAATGTCGTGGCGGATGAACGAGAATCGGTCGTTCTTCTGCAGTTCGGCCACGTTCTCGGGTGAACCGGTGATGAAGTTGTCGACGCCGATGACCTCGAATCCCTCGAGGAGGAAACGGTCGGCCAGGTGGGAGCCGAGGAAGCCGGCGGCGCCGGTGATGAGGACGCGGTTCATGTCAGGTGCCGCGGGTTGGGCTCAGGGCGCGACACCCCGTCACCGCTCACCCGAGGTTCGAGTTCCGCCAGGCGCACGTCGATATCGTCTAGACGGCTCCCGACCGCATCGATCCGCCGATCCCTCACTCGGAAGGGCTTCGCGATGGCCTCTTCCAGACGCTCCCGATCGCACGAGGTCGCCCCGCTTCGTCCGTCTGCAATCCTCTCCACCTCCTCGCGGATCTCTCCGTGGGTTCCAGGAGCGATGAGACCCGATATCAGCATCCGCGCGAGACGCGCACGATCCTCACCAGGAAATTCGCGAGCGCTGGCCTCAAGCTCGTCGTACGTTGGTGGCATCTCTATAGTCTTGTGGATAGGGTCGAACTGGGGGCCGATGCACTCTATGAGTTCCTGGTATTCGCTTCTGGTCATCGGGCCTCTGGCTTCATGCGCTCATGCTACGCGTTCTCTCCCATTCCCGACAAGGTAACGCAGCCCGCAAGCGAGGCAGATGCGTGAATGGGGCTGCCTTGCCAGGTATTCAGGGTTCGGGGGTATTCGGGAGCCCGGAAGCCAACAAGGCTACGCGCCACGGCCATTTCGAGTACGGCCTTTCGGATACAGATCGTTATGACACATTGCGTGAGCGGTGCAGGCTACCGAAGCGAGGCGTAGATTCGGCACATGATTTCACGCCCTCTTGATACCGCTCCCGCCAGTTGGACCGAGTACAACGCCGTACTGGACCGGATGGACGGATCGGCGCGGCTGTGCGCCGCGGTCGAATTGAGTGACGCGGTGCGCGAGGTGCGCCTTGCGGGGATTCGCGCACGTCATCCGGAACTGACTCATCGGGAGGTCGTTGCCCGGTTAGTCTCGGAGGACTACGGGGTCACCCTTCCCACGTCGCCGTGAGCCTGACGGCGTTTCTCCGCAAGGTTGTCGAGATCCTCGACGAGGCTGGTGTGCCCTACATGCTGACCGGCTCCCTCGCTGCGGCCTACTACGCAGTGCCAAGAGCCACTCAGGATCTCGATGTTGTGATCGAGGCCGAAGAGCCCGGGGTTGACCAGATTGTTCGGGGTCTAAGCGAGGCCGGGTGCTACGTAGACCGCGAAGCCGCACTGGAGGCCCATCGCACGCACGGTCAGTTCAATGCGATCGATCCAACGTCGGGGTGGAAGGCTGATCTGATCGTGCGGAAGGACCGGGTCTACAGCCGAGTCGAGTTTGGTCGGCGGCAGCGCGTCACCATCCTGGATGTTGAGGTGGAGATCGCGAGCCTGGAGGATGTCCTGATCGCGAAACTCGAATGGAGCCGCCTCGGAGACTCCGCATTGCAGCGACGAGACGTGCTACAGCTCCTCGAACGGACCTGGGCACAGATCGACCGGGCCTACGTTGAGAAGTGGGTCACAGAGTTGGGCCTGCAGTCGGAGTGGGCGGATGCTCGCGCTCAGGTAGCTGGGACGGGGGGGGAGGAGGGGGGAGGCAAGAAGGCGCCATAGGCCGCAACATCTCATAAAGATCGTTACCAGACGTGAGCAGTCCGCATTGAGCACCACGATCTGTGTCACAAGAGGTAATGCGCGAAAGCGCACCGAAGGGTCCGGCGGGAGCGCGGCGCTACAGGATGAAGCGGCGGTTCCCTACTCCACTGCCGGTAGCTTCTTCAGAAGCGCCTTGAGAAGCGGACGTATCTCAGGCACATCGACCGTGGCCGTATCCCAAACGACGTCGAGCGCGACCACGAAATAGTCGTGGATGAGCTTGTGGCGAAGTCCTGTGATTTCGCGCCAAGGGATTTCGGTGTACTGGGATGTCACTTCACGAGCCACTCGACCGGCGGCTTCACCGAGAACCTCGAGCTCCCGGATCAAGGCGTCCTGGAGGATCCAGTCCCCTAGGAACTGATCCTTCGTCGTCTTCGCCGTGACCTCCATGACGCGATCCACCGCCTCAAGCATATGGCGGAGAAAGAGCGCGTCAGGCGGCGTCATCGAAGATTATTCTCGCCTCAGCGAGCACATCGTCTCGCATGTACGGGCTCAGCCCACCCTCGGTGAGTAGGTCCACAGGACATCCGAAGAACTCCGCAAGCTCGTCCTCGCAGCGAATGAGCCCGAAAAAGCCGGTCGGCCGAGAAAAATCAGCGATCAGGTCGATATCAGACGCAGCAGTGTCCTCCCCGCGAGCGGCCGACCCGAAGAGGCGGAGCTGCGTTATACCATGCCGCCTACAGATCGCTGCGAGCTGCGAATCGTCAAACTGGACCATGCTCTATTCTCTCAGGGCGCTGAAACCAGGTCAACAAAACACTCGATCCAGAGCTTTGTCTTGTAACGCTCCCATTCCCGACAAGGTAACGCAACCCGCAAGCGAGGAAGATAGGTGAATGGGGCTCGGGAGCCCGGACATTCCCCGAGACAAAGTACTTCGTTCCCCACTGCGTCGCTTCTGTCGTGACGACCTCTCCGACCTCAGCAACCTCTCGGAGCGCTGCCTCCAGAGCTTCCGGAGATTCGAGGGTGTAGCCTCTGGCCTCGAAGTACCTAGCCTTCTCGCCCCCCACAGGGTGCCCCGTCGCCAGGACGTATCCGGTGACCTTGCGTCGCGGGATTTCGACTTCACTTCGTCGTGGGCGCTCCAGAGCAACCCCCTACAGGTTCTCGCGATTTCGCGTAACGAACTCCCATCCCCCGACAACGTAACGCAACCCGCAAGCGAGGCAGATGCGAGAATGGGACTTCTTTCGACGTACTCGGGACCGCCCAGGGGCTTGGACTTCTCCCAGGTCGTGACGTTCAATCTGGACGAGTACTTCCCCATGGAGCTGGGTCGCGTCCACTCCTATCACCGGTTCATTCGGACGAACCTCTTCGACCACGTGAATGTGCCGGAGTCCGGGTGCCACATTCCCCGGGGGGACATCTATGCGCTGGAAGCGTTCGTGGTGACGAAGGACGGGATGAGGTTGGAGCCCGAGACCGTGGCTACGAGCTCCCTCTCCGTGGGTCGGCCTAGGTAGACCCCCGGCCCGCCGGAGCCCGACCCACCGAGTAGTACTCGAACCCCATCCCCGCCATCCGCTCGGGATCGTAGAGGTTACGACCGTCGAACACGAGGGGCTGCGCCAGAGCCGCCTTCATGCGGTCGAAGTCCGGACGGCGGTAGGGATTCCACTCCGTGTGGATGACCAGGGCTGCGGCACCCTCCAGAGCGCCGTAGGCGTTTTCCGTGAGCTCGACGCGGTCGCCGAAGTGCCGCCGGGCTTCGGTCATGGCCTCGGGGTCGTTGGCCACGACGCGGGCGCCACGCTCCAGAAGCCCCTCGATGGTCACGAGGCTGGGCGCCTCCCGCATGTCGTCCGTGTTGGCCTTGAAGGCCAGGCCCCACACTGCGACGGTCGTCCCTGTCAAGTCCTCGCCGAGGCGTTCGACGAGCAGCCGAAGGAGGAGTCCCTTCTGCCGGTCGTTCAGTTCGTCCACGGCCTGGAGGATGGACGGGTCCGCCCCCAGATCGCCCATGGTCCGGATGAGCGCCTTCACGTCTTTCGGAAAACACGAACCGCCGTAGCCCACCCCCGGAAAGAGGAACTGCGAGCCGATGCGCTGGTCACTGCCGATACCTTTTCGGACCATGTTCACATCGGCACCCGTCTTCTCGCAGAGCCCCGCCACCGTGTTCATGAAGCTGATGCGGGTGGCCAGCATGGCGTTGGCGGCGTACTTGGTGATCTCCGCCGAGGCGATGTCCATGATCAGAACGGCGTTGCCGGTCCGAACGAACGGCGCGTAAAGGTCCCGCATGACCTCGGCCGCGTATTCGCTGTCGACACCCAGAACCACCCGATCCGGCTTCATGAAGTCCTCGACCGCGGCTCCCTCCTTGAGGAACTCGGGGTTAGAGCAGACGTGGACCTTGTGGTCCGTCTCACCCTCGACGGCCTCACGAACCTTGTCGGCGGTGCCCACGGGAACCGTGCTCTTGGTGATGACGATCTTCTCAGCGTTCATTGCTCGGCCGATGGTTCGGGCGGCCTCTAGGACGTGCTGGAGGTCGGCTGAGCCGTCTTCGTCGGGTGGTGTGCCCACCGCGATGAAGATGACGTCTGAGGCTTGGACAGCGGCCGGGATGTCGGTGGTGAAGGTGAGGCGGCCGGAGCGGAGGTTTCGGGCCACCAGGGGCTCGAGGCCGGGTTCGTAGATCGGGATCTCGCCGGCGTTCAGTCGGGTGATCTTGTCCTCGATGATATCGGCGCAGACGACGTCGTTGCCGGTCTCGGCGAGGCAGGCGCCGGCTACGAGGCCGACGTATCCGGTGCCTATGACTGCTACGTGCATGTTATGGAAGCGGATCGATCTTGCCGGTGGGTGAAAAGGCTTCGGCCCTCCGCCAGGCAACCAGCAACTCACTCCGATGAAGAGAGGCCCACTCATTGACGAGCCCCATCGCCCTGGGGGGCAAGCTTCCTCCGATCACAGTCAGCCTTTCGATACTCAGGACGGCCTCGTGCTCGCCGTATTCAGCGTGGAAGTGTGGAGGTGGGTGGTCGCCGAAGTACATCTTGATCACGATGCCGTAGAACCGGCAAATCTCAGGCATCCACCCCGGAAAGATGAAGCTTGGGGAATACGTCGCCCGCTGATTTTCCGCTCAGCCGCAAGTAGAGAGCGTCACCGCAGAGATCGAGACCGCCGGGCCATTCGACGCTGCCGTGCACTCCGACCCGAACCGCCTCGAAGAAACTGCGCTCCTGCCAGGCCTCGAAAACACCCCGGCCACCGATGTCAGAAAGATCGACCGTGCCCTCAGACCCGTCCTCGAACCGAAGCCATAGCCGATAGCCTTGCAGGGGTCTTACCTTTATCGGTTTGATCATCACAGCGTCCTCTTTGACCGTATTTGCTCCAATGTATTCAGTCGTGCTACGCCCCTCACCTACCGCAAGATCCAAGAACCAGAGCTGATTCTGGCCGCGAGGACCATCGATGCCAAGCTATACGCGCACCCGTGGCGGCACCATGGTCGGTTGGGATGCTTCTCGCCTTGCAGCTCACGTGGCGTGGTTCCATTGGGAAAACGTCGGATTCGCATGAGGTCAAGTCGGCACGGACCGGCATCGTGGGAATCCAACCCCATCCAGGGGCGTCAGGCATCCTCACAGACGGTGGCGTGGGCTTCCGTAAGCGGGGGTAAGGCTCACCGCCTACGATCTTCCTCCAGGCGCGTCACCCGCCCGTCCAGATCCAGGTAGGAAGTCCCTATCAACTCGCGAATGTCCTGGAACTCAGCCGCCACCTCCGACCGAAACGCCTCTAGCTTGAGGGCGTTCCCCGACACTCGTTCGGCCACCTCCGACACGCGTTCGGCCACCCCCGCCACGCCCACGGACACGATCTGGATCTGGTGGCGGTTGTCTTCCCCGAGGATCTCCACACGGCGGAGGCGCTCATCTATAGTGTCGAAGCGCTTGTCGTTGCGATCGAACCGGACGGCGATGAACTCCACCAATTCCCGGTATTCGCTCTTGGCCATCCGGCCTCCGGCTTCATGCCCCCCAGGCTACGCGTTCGCTCCCACTTGTGCCAACCTAAAGCGATGTTCACGGCAAGAACATGTCGGGATGGGTCGGTGTCCCAGTCGAACCCCTCAGGGATCTCGCGGGCGTTTCAGTCGCGCGATCTTGGCTTCGACGGTAGATGCCCCCCGCTTCCTCGCTGAACCGTGTCAGCAGGAAGCTCTTGCCAACGCGACGCCGGCCCAGAACGACCGCCAACTCCGGTCGATCGCTCCCCCACAGCGACACCAGACGCCCCCACTCCTCCTCTCGATCAATGAGGTCGGGCGGCCTCTCCAAAGGACTTCCTATGTTGCAGGACTACAAGTTGTAGTGCTGCAATATTCTGGCGGTAGGCGGCGCGGTCAAACGTCGGATTCGCATGAGGTCAAGTCGGCACGGATCGGCATCGTGGGAATCCAACCCCATCCAGGGGCGTCAGGCATCCTCACAGACGGTGGCGTGGGCTTCCGTAAGCGGGGTAAGGCTCACCGCCTACGATCTTCCTCCAGGCGCGTCACCCGCCCGTCCAGCTCCAGGTAGGAAGTCCCTATCAACTCGCGAATGTCCTGGAACCCAGCCGCCACCTCCGACCGAAACGCCTCGAGCTTGAGGGCGTTCCCCGACACGCCCTCGGCCACGATCTGGATCTGGTGGCGGTTGTCTTCCCCGAGGATCTCCACACGGCGGAGACGCTCATCTATAGTGTCGAAGCGCTTGTCGTTGCGATCGAACCGGACGGCGATGAACTCCACCAACTCCTGGTGTTCGCTCTTGGCCATCCGGCCTCCGGCTTCATGCCCCCAGGCTACGCGTTCGCTCCCACTCGTGCCAACCTAAGGCGATGTTCACGGCAAGACCATGTCGGGATGGGTCGGTGTCCCAGTCGAACCCCTCAGGGATCTCGCGGGCGTTCAGTCGCGCGATCTTGGCCTCGACGGTATCCGCACGGATGACGTCGTTGCCGGTTTCTGTGAGGCAGGCGCCGGTTACGAGGCCGACGTATCCGGTGCCTATGACTGCTACGTGCATGGGGTCTCGAGGTTGAGGGGGACTGGTGAAAGAGGCTACCTGGGAGGAGGTTCGTGACTGATCCGCTCTCGATTTGAGTGAAGTGAAGTATCGGCCTTTTGCTGATCGAGTTCGACGACCGCCTCAGATCAAGCGAATCTTCGTCCCTGTGCACCTGGAAAGCTACGTGTGCAGCACGCTCCCGATCCATGTCTGGTTGGGCCGCCGCTCAACGGGGTCGACGTAGCCGCTGCATCCCCAGGCGGTTGGCAAGAGGCGCGTAGATCGCCCGGACCTCCGCTGCTTCGACATGGGCAGATGCTCCAACGTCCGCATGTTGTGGAGCCGGTCGGCGAGCTTGACCAAGATGACCCGGGCGTCCTCCTCAATGGACAGGAGTATCTTCCGGTCGTTCTCCACCTGCAGCTCGGTGGCGGAGCTGAACTGGACCTTCCCCAGCTTGGTGACCCCGTCCACGATGGTCGCCACTTCCTTGCCGAAGCGGGCCTCCACGTCGGAGACGGACAGCGCCGTGTCCTCCACCGTGTCGTGTGGTGTCGGCGTCGAGAAGTTTTGGGACGGATTCGGCCAGAAGGAGCGAGACAAGTTCAAGCCTCAAATACGCGCTGGCGCGACCGTTAGCCCTTCCTGAGCCCTTCGCGGACCCGGCCCACCGTCACGATCCGAGAAGCAGACGGCTTCAGCCGGGTCGGGGAAGAACAGTCTTGGACAAACTCCGGAGAAGTCCTGGGATTTGGCCCACTATCTCGCTCCCGACTCGCCGTACAGCCGCGGCAGGCCCACCAGTTCCAGGTCTCGGCGACGACGCGTCGTCGCTTCCAGATCAGGCGCGAACTCCGTCCCGAACAGGATCAGTTTGGCCTCCGCCGCCCTCGCCCCAAATCCCGAGCGAGCAGCCTCCAGCCGGCGAACGTGGGTCTCGGTCAATCGCTCGCCGGACTTGGCTTCGCCCAGCGCCAGGATGGTGCGTCCGGATGGACTGTCCGAATCGTCGGCCGCCGCGATGACATCCACCTGAATCTCTGAACCGTCAGGGGCCCGCGTGACCGTTGGGCCGACATGGACGGGCTGCTCACCAAACAGCCCAGGCTCGGCAAAGTGCGTTGCCCAGAACCGGGAAGTGGACTCGAACGTAGGGCCCACCACCTGCGCATCGAACGTCGCGCGCAGGTCGCCCCACAGGCGATGAACGTCCGTGTCGTGCCGGCCCAACCGCGCGTGGTGGCGCCGGATAATCGCATAGTGGAATCGGATGAGTGGATCGGCGGGATAGTAGAAGGGCCGGTTGTCACGAATTGGGTCTTGGACACGCTCCACCAACTCGGCCGCCACGAGAGCTTCAATGATCGGAGCCACGGATCCACCCGGAATCTTGACGTATCGGGTAAGCTTGCTGGGGGCATGGTGCCCTAGTGCCACCCCGGCGAGGGTTGCGTGGTACAGATTGAGCTTCCGCGCCTAGGCTGTGGATGGGTCCTCGCTCAGCATCAGGGGGATCTCACTGAAGAGAGGAGCGCCGAGAGAAAGAACCCGCTGGCAGACCCAGCGATCGAAGTCGCGCTTACTCCGAGGTAGGTCGCCTCCCACCATCTCACGTGCGTACGCGGCCACGCCGCCGATCACGCAGTACGTGCGGTGGGCCGTTGCGAAGTCGGCCACTGCGTGAAGCTCACGAGTCACGCGGAAGTCGAAGGGTGACATCTGCAAGCCCATTCCCGCTCGCCCGTGGAGTGGCGCGGTGCCGCTGAGCAGCTTCCGCATGACGGACGGGGCGGAGCCGCAGAGAATGAGGCGCGCTTGGCCGGGCGCACGTGACGAACTCCGCGCGCCCAGAGCGCGTTGAATGACCGACTCCAACTCCGGGCTGTGCTCGAGCAGGTAGGGGAACTCGTCAAGAACGACAACCACCCTACCGTCTCGACCCAAGGCTAGCAGAGCCTGAACGGCACCTTCCCAGTCTTCCAGTGCGAGCGGGGCTCCGGAGCCCGCAAAGAGCCCCAGCTTTGCCCCGAGATCCCGTAGGGCTTCCCCTTTGGAGCCGCGCACCGCCTCGTAATAGAATCCGCCGGCTTGCTCGACGAGCGCCTGCAGCAGGAACGATTTGCCAATGCGGCGCCGGCCCCAGAGGAGGCCCAGGCTCCCGTGCGCCTGATCAGAAGTGGCGAAGTCGGCGAGTCGCGCCCATTCGGCGCGTCGCCCGATCATGTCGGGGGGATATGGGAGTGATGCCAAGTCAACCTTCGCGCAACGTTGGCCCCAAACGCGGTGAGCGGCTGGACATGGATGGTCCGGGGCTGGTCACCGGAAGGGGTGGGGGGAAACGAGCTGGAAGGGGGTCACGAGCTCAGCCCTCCGTGCCTTTCTCCGCCGTCTTCTCCAGACGCGTCGCGTAATGGTCCATGAAGGCCTGGAAGTCATCCAGTGCATCCCCCACGCTCGCCGCCACGATCTCGTAGTCGATCGTCTCGTAGAGATGGACGAGGATGTTCCTCAGTCCCGCCGCCTCCGAGAGCCGAGACGCGAGCGCCCGGGGAATGAGGGTTGCGGCACCGGCCTGAGCGAAGGCGTCTCGGTAGCTCGCCGGCGTCGTTCCGCGCTCGGCCAGCTCGTGCGCACCGATGTCCGCGGCCACCTGAACGATCAGCTCAAGGAGCCGTTCCACCTCATAGGGCGCATCCTCGATGTCGTCGGCCGACCGGCCGCGGTGCGGGCGTAGGTCATCGAGGTAACGGCGCAGCGCATCGAGCTTGCGAGCCAGTACGTCTCGCGTCACCGTGGAGATCCGGCGCCCAGCCGCGCCAGCAGGCCACGTCGGAATGGAAGAGCGTCTTCATAGAGCATGACGGCCCTGACTCGCTCCTCCACGAAGAGCCCCGACTCTCTCTCGTAGAGAGGCTCGCCGTCGCGGAAGATCTCGAAGCGCAGGACGGGATCGGTTGTCGGTGTGACAAAGACGAGGTCCGCACGTCGCCGGCCGAGGCGGTCCTGAAGCTCGCCCAGGATCCGGAGGCGATCCCGGGGTGGAGGCAGGGGATCGAAGCACCCAGCCAGGTCGACATCACTGTCCTGGTGGGCCGAGCCCTTCCGGTGCGACCCGAAGAGGACGAGCATCCGACATTCTGGGCACTCCTGAGCCCATCGGGCCACGGCGTTCCGCAACTCCGCGCCATCGCGCCCAGCCAGGGGGTTGAGGATGGCCTTGGCCGCTCGGTCGTCCGGCGATACCAAGACTCTAGGCTGAAGGACGACGGTTCCGTCGGAAAGCTCTCGCACGTGGTAGTGCTCGTACCTGGCTTCCCGGATGGTCAGGCGATTCCGGACGTCCAGCTTGGCATCGTATTCCCGCACGGTCCCCATGTGACCCTCCTCCCAGGGCGTGGGTTTTCCCATTCGTAACATCTCCCCGGCCGAAGGTGCCGTCAAGCGACCGTGCCCCGCGGCACCCATTCGGAGGGCTGATGCGTGACCTTCACGAACCGGTCGAAGACCTCGGGGGACAGCGGGATGCGCCGGTAGGCGAGCAGCAGCCGTGCCCGGATCCGCTCATGCTCCGCACCCGCGTTACTGGAACGAGTCGAGAAGTCGTCTGAACCGAATGAGGGCCTCGGGGGTGCTGGCCTCATGCCGGAGCGCACTGAGAAGATCTTCCGTGCCGCCCGTTCCGGCGCCCAGCTCCTGGAGGTTCAGCTAGAACAAGGCGGGGCCTTCTTCGATCCCGATCAGGTCCAACTCGAGGTCTGCATGGAGCTTGATCTCATGGAGGCTGAGGAGGCCCAGGCCCGCCAACTCGAGGAACGCATCGCGGACCTGTATCACGAA
Source organism: Longimicrobiales bacterium (assembly GCA_965226925.1). Lineage (GTDB taxonomy): Bacteria > Gemmatimonadota > Gemmatimonadetes > Longimicrobiales > Gaopeijiaceae > CBDDCX01. The sequence goes on from CBDDEN010000011.1 coordinate 940,942, forward strand.
CTCGACCCGGGAGCGGTGCTCCAGACTCTACCGGGCGGCGACGCAAGGGCCGCGTCCACGATCAGGCCGTCTGTGCCGTCGCCAACAAGCTCGCAGGACGCCTCACCGACGACTCCATCAAACAAGGCGAGACGCACGAGCCCGGCATATGCGAGGCCGCCCGCATCGGACGCCTCAAGCTCGGGATACCGCACGCCTCGCCCTGTCTCGAAGATGCTCGCCGAACCTGCGCCCGCACAACTCCTCGCCAACTCTGCGAAAGTCGACGATGAGTGATCGCCCCCATCACCACGGTGATCCGATCTCGCCACCCTTGCAACCACGTAGGAAACATGGGCCGGTGTCCCAGTCGAACCCCTCAGGGATCTCGCGGGCGTTCAGTCGCGCGATCTTGGCCTCGACGGTATCCGCGCAGACGGCGTCGTTGCCGGTCTCGGCGGGGCAGGCGCCGGCTACGAGGCCGACGTATCCTGTGCCTATGACTGCTACGTGTATCTGGGCTCGAGGCTGAGGGTCAGCGCGGAATGTCCGTCTGTGTAAAGTCGGCCACCTCCTTGAGGAACTCGGGGTTGGAGCAGACGTGGACCTTGTGCTCCGTCTCGCCCTCCACGGCCTCACGTACCTTTGACGTGACCCCCTGAAACGAGACCGAAGTTGATGTTAGGATGCGGCTTTGGTCGCAGCTATCAGGGAGGAGGTCAGAATGAGTAGGAGACGACACACGCCGGAGCAGATCATCACGGCATTGAGAGAGGCGGAGGTGGGTCTGGCGAACGGCAAAACGGTGGCGATGGTGAGCCGGGAGTTGGGGATCAGCGAGCAGACGTACTACCGGTGGAGGCAGGAGTTCGGGGGGATGAAGGTGGATCAAGCTCGACGCTTCAAGGAGCTGGAGAAGGAGAACGCACGGCTAAAGCGAGCGGTGGCGAACCTGACGGTGGACAAGCTGATCCTGGAGGAAGCGACCAAGGGAACCTTCTGAGCCCCGAGCGCCGACGCAGGTGCGTGATGCATGTACGTCAGCGACTCGGGGCGAGTGAACGTCACGCGTGTCACGTACTGGGTCAGCCGCGCTCGACGCAGCGCCGGGTGAAGAAGCTACCTGGCGACGAGGAGGCGCTACGCACGGACGTGATACGGTTGGCGAGCCGGTTCGGCAGGTACGGGTATCGCCAGATCACGAACCTGCTGCGTATCGAGGGCTGGGAGGTGAACCACAAGCGTGTGGAGCGTATCTGGAGGCAGGAGGGGCTGAAAGTGCCCAGACGGCAACCGAAACGGGGTCGGTTGTGGCTCAACGATGGCTCGTGCATCCGGCTCAGGCCACTGCACAAGAATCACGTGTGGTCCTACGACTTCGTAAGCACGAGGACCCATGACGGCCGTGCGCTGAAGCTTCTGACCGTGCTCGACGAGTACACGCGGCAGTGTCTGGCGATCAAGGTCGGTCGAAAGACTCGAGCTCACGACGTTCTCGAGGTGCTCACCGATCTCTTCGCTCGGCACGGTCCGCCCGAGCATCTGCGCTCGGACAACGGGCCAGAGTTCACGGCGAAACTGGTGCGGAGATGGCTGGCCAGGCTGCGGATCCAGACCCTCTACATCGCGCCGGGCAGTCCGTGGGAGAACGGCTACAACGAGAGCTTCAACGGCAAACTGAGAGACGAGTTCTTGAACGGAGAGATCTTCTACACACTGCCCGAGGCAACGGTACTCGTCGAGCAGTGGAGGCGGCTGTACAATACCGTCCGACCCCATCGTGCCCACGGCGGACTACCCCCCGCCCCAGAGACGATAAAACCATCGCCCTGGTTCCTCAGGATGCCCCAACTCCAGGGACCACCGATGGCTCGGGGTCTAACATAGGAAGTGGTACCGCAACTGGGGGCACCTCACCCCCGCTCGAACAACGGCTTCTCGCAGAGGACGCGCCCTCGGTATCCGGCCAGCACAAGCGCCTCCAGCGTCACCTGGTGCTCGCTAGTTCGATTGGCCACCACGACATACGCAGGATTCCAATCAGATAGCGCCTGGGCCAATTCCGTGAACACCCGTCCAGCTTCCGCAGGCCTGCGACTGACTATCGCGACGTCACAACCCAACTCGGATAGCAGACGTGCGTGACGCTGCCCGATGGAGCCGTGCCCGACCACCAACGCTTTCACGGCAAGTCGCGTCCCCACTCTCGTTCAGCACGTTCCAGCGCTTCCACACGTCCGACGTCGAGCCAGTATTCCCGCAAGGGGTAGGCAGCTGTGGTCTCGCCAGCCGCGATCAGATGCTCGAAGAGGGTCGGCATGTCGAAGAACGTTTCAGGCGGCAGGTGCCCCATCGCATGCGGCGAAAGAGCATAGATGCCGGCGTTGACAAAGCACCGCTCCACGGGCTTCTCATCGATCGTCCGGATCCACGCTCCGTCGAGTCGCACCACGCCGTACGGCACCTGGATGTCGTACTCGCGCACCGCCATGGTTGCGGCTGCGCCATGGGCGTGGTGATAGCGAAGGAGGCTGTCGAAATCCGTCCGGGTCACCAGGTCACCGTTCATCACGATCACGGGTGCGCTGGGTGTGCCTGGAAGGAGGGACAGCGCGCCGGCCGTGCCAAGGCGCGAGCGTTCGTGCAAATACTCGACCTGCAGGCCCCACCTCTCGCCAGATCCAAAGTACTCCCGGATCATAGCCGCTTTGTAGTTCACCGCCAGGAAGATCCGCCGGAAGCCTTGCTCAGCGAAGCTCTCGAGAATGGTCTCCAGAATTGGCTTGCCACCCACGGGTAGCAGGGGCTTAGGTACGTCCTCTGTCAGGGGGTAAAGACGTGTTCCGAGCCCTCCCACCATGAGGACCACCCAATTCGGGCGCTCGGTGACGCCCATGAAGTCTCCCAATGTGACGAGACCGGCCACATGTCCGCTCCCGTCGACCAACGGAAGGTGATGGATGTTCTTCCGTCGCATGAGCGCCAGCACCTCTTCCCGGGGCGTCGACGCGGCCGCCGTCACGGGGTGCGCACCCATGACTTCGGACACGGGCTTCTCGAGGCTCGTCCCAGCCAATACGGCCCGCCGGATATCGCCGTCTGTCAGGATTCCCAGGAGCGACCCGTCGGCCGCGACTACCAACGCCACCTGATGGCCGGACTTGTCCACCGTTGCGATCGCCGCGCGAAGCGACGTTTCCGCCTGGACCACCACGTCCTCCCAATTATCCATGAGCATCGCCATCCACCGAGATGACCTGCCGCTCGAAAACCGCCCGCACTCCCGTCGCCAAACCTATCTGGGGAGAGAACCTGTAATCTCGTCTGGCCAGGTCGCAGTTCAACTGGAAGCGGGTCCTTGGAGATGAAGCCGGGATGCTCGTTCGCTTCAACTCCACCGACCCACTACCTGCGACGCTAACGCACAACTCGGCTAGCTCTTTGATGGTTGTCATCGCCTCGCTGGCCACGTTGTATGTCTCCCAACATTCACTCCGAAGAACTCCACCCACCGCATTGGCCACGTCCGCAGCATGCACAAAGTCCACGGCGTCGCCATACGGCTCCGATAGGTCGATACGTCCACCGTCGGCCGCGATACTTAGGAACTTGGAGACGATTCGGGTGGGCGGCTCCCCATACCCATACAAGCTTGAGGGGCGAAGGACCGCTACCTTCAGCCCCGCGTACCTCAGCCGGGCGAACACATCCTCGGCGAGGATCTTGGAAAGGGCGTACGGACCACCCAGCCCCGACCAGTCCACCGAATCCGTCTCCCGGATGGATCGTGCCTCCGGATTCTCGTAGACAGACGACGATGAGATGAACACCAGTGGAGTGGCAGCATAGAGCGCCCAATCTCCCAGCATTGCACACGACCGCACATTCGCGTCAAAAAGTGTCCGGAGGCCTTCTTCGGGCTGCTCTGGAGTGATCACTGCGGCGCTGTGCACAACGGCGTCCACGCCACGAAACACCTGATCGCATTCGGCCCTGCTCCTCCATTCGAGCAGGTCCCACCGCCGAGATCCGGTGACCTCCGGCTCAGCTCGGGTGACCGGAACGACCTCAAAACCCCCTTGTCTAAGCCGCGCAACAAGGTGGCTCCCCAGCATGCCGGTGGCGCCCGTTACAGCAACGGTCTTCAGAACCACCTCCGGATGCTACCCCTCGAGGTGCCGACCACCAACTCCGCGGCGCTGACATCGTCAATGAAGACTTCCTCGTGGTACCGCATCGCCACGCCCCGCCGGACGACGAGCTGCTCCGGCTCTTCTCCGTAGTAGAAGGAACGCAGGGCAAACTCCGGTTCGTTGAACCCGAAATGGGCACGCAACGCCGTCGTGCCGGAGAACCGAGCATTTAGTTCGAACGGGATTGGTCCTCCGGCGCCCATCATGAGCTGCACGTTCAGCGAACCCTCAAAAGGAAGGAGGCTTCCGATCCCTAGCAACAGAGAGTCAAATTCGTCCAATCGCTGAACCTCAATATGCCACGACGTCCCGCCTCGGAGCGTCCGCCGCGCGCAAAACGGCCCGAGTACCCGGCCACTAGGGAGGGTCTGAACAACCCCCATCTTGGGAGGAACGCGATCGGTTTCGGTTCGAAGATCCGGTTCGAAGACCTATCGGAGCGATGAAGTGCTGGCTGGCGCGCCGGAGAAACGGTCCGAACCGTCAGGAAGTCGCTTCGATGTGTCCGGCTCCCGCCCTCGGGCGGTCCATGGGCCGCGCGTTATCCGGTCGCGTAGCGGCCAGCGATGAGCAGATTCGAGAACCCGAGCAGCAACGCGATGCGCTGCGTGTTCTTCGCCAGTCCCCGGTAGCGCACCTTACCGTACCCGAAGCGCCGCTTCACATACAAGAACGGATGCTCCACCTTCGCCCGCACCGATGCCTTGCGCTTCTCGGCCGCCGCCTCGGCGCCGTCCCGATCGAGCAGGCGACGCTTGCCCGGCTTCATCGCCACCTGCCAGGCGACGTCGCAACCCCTGTTCTCCGGGCGCTTGTCCACACCCTGGTAGCCCGCGTCGCCCCATGCCTCCGTCTCGTCACCATGCAGCAGCACGCACGCCTGCGTCACGTCCGCCGCGTTGGCGGCCGTCGTCGCCAAGCTGTGCGCCAGACCCGATTCGGCGTCCACCCCGATATGCGCCTTCATCCCGAAGTACCACTGGTTTCCCTTCTTCGTCTGGTGCATCTCCGGATCCCGTTCTCCCCTGCGGTTCTTCGTCGACGACGGCGCGTCAATGATGCTCGCATCCACGATCGTCCCCGTCTTCAACCGATGCCCGAGAGACGCCAGATGCGTATTGATCTCCTCGAACAACCCCATCCCCAAGCCCTGCGTCTCCAAGCAGGTGACGGAAGTTCAGGATCGTCGTCTCGTCCGGCAAAGAACCGCTCAGGCGCAGACCCGCAAAGCGGCGCACTGACTCCACCTCGTAGAGCAGATCCTCCATGCCCGGATCGCTCACGTTGTAGAACAGCTGCACACAATGAACCCGCAGCATCACCCCAAGCGGATAGGGGCGGCGGCCACGGCCAGCCTTCGGATAGAACGGCTCGATCCGATCCTCCAGCTGTTGCCAGGGAATCAGCCCCTCCATCTTCTCCAGGAAAATCTCCCGGCGCGTCCGCCGCTTCTTCGAATCGTACTCCAGCTCCGCGAAAGTCATCTGAAGCTCCATGGCCCGCTCACAACTCCCCGGTCGTTTCATACCATGAAACTACACCCGTCTTGTTCAGAGTTTCCCTAGCTGTTCTGAAAATGCTGCACGTATACTCCCCGCTGAGTTCCGTGGACGGCAGGCCAACCATCCTTTGCAGCATCGGACTGGGAATCGCAGTCCACACTTCCTGCAGCTCCCGAGCACTCCGCACGACGTGGACATGCCGAGCCGAGGTGCCCGTACGGGCCTTGGCGACAACAGGGAAGCCCCATTCCGAGGCGGTAGCCACAGCCTCATCTGCACCATTCACGAGTCGTGACTCAGCAAACGGAAGCCCCTGCTTCCGGAGGAACTCGGCAGTCAGCCACTTGTCGTTCGCAATCGCGACCGTCTCAGGGGGGCAGCAGATGACCCTGGCCCCCGTCTTCTCCTGTAGCGTCTTCTGGTTCACCGAGAAGAACTCCAGATCAAACTCCGAGCCAACAAGCACCACATTGATCTGATGGTCGCCTAGCAGCCGCACGATCACATCTAGTGCATCTGGCGACTCCACACGTGGGATCAGGACCGCCTCGTCGGCTCGGTAGAGGGACACGTTCATCGCATCGATGTCCGCACTCACGATGGTGACTGGCAGGTCGGCGATTCTGAGCGCCTTTACGATGCCCTGACCAACGCCACTCCCTGCACCTGTGACCATCACCCGACACGGTTTCTTACTCGGCATAAAGGGCGTCCACAATGCGTGAGATGCGTCCGATGTTGGCGATATCGTGCGCATCGGATCCGAAGGTGATGTTTGCGTCACATTCCTGACACCACCGGATCATCTGCAGAGGATCCGGATGGTAGGCGGCGTTCACTTCAACCGCGACCCCTGTTTGGGCGGCCCGTTCAATGAGCAGCCGCAGCTTGGCGGGTTCCGGCCTCACCCTGAAGCGGCGATAGCTCATTCCGAACATGTGGCCGAGGACGTCTACCCTAGGATTACCCAGCACCGCCCACGTCAACGCAAACTCCCGCTCAACCGCCTCTCCGGGATCAACGTGGTCAAATGGAATACCCACTCCGCTCTCATCGGGAAACCGATGGACACTCGCGGTGACGAGATCGCAAAGGTCACTGATCGCTGGGGTCGTGTCGATGGTCCCGTCAACCGCCTCGACCTTCACTTCGGTCCCAACGAAGGCACGGCAGTGCCCCCGGGGAAGACTCCGTACCTCCGCGGCAAACTCCGCGAACCAGTCAATGCTCGTCTTCCTGCTGTGCTCACTGAAGAGGATCGCAGACAGTCCGGCCGCCGACGCCGCATCAAATGCCTCGGTGACCGTCGGCCTTCCATCCGTCCACACCGTGTGAAGGTGCGCGTCCACGCGAGGCGGGCAGCGCAGGTCGAGTGAACGGGCCCGAAAGATCAGGGCCGCCGCAGCTTCTGTGGGGGGAGACTCCACGCCCTAAATCTCGATGAGTTCGTCAGGATCAAAGTCTCGCGGTGCACGCTTCCCAATCGTCGCAAACCACGCCGCGGCGGTCACCCCAGTGCCAGGTCTCTTGCACGTCACATTGTGCTCCGTGAACGGTTCTCCAGCGGTGATCGCTCGGGATGCCACCAAGCTCCGACGGGCGACGTCACGATTCTTCCACTCTGATTCCCCTGGACGTTTGAAGCCGTCGCCGACCGCCACTTCGATCTCGCGGATTTGACGGACGAGTTCCCCCAGCGCTTCCGGCTCAATGGAAGCCCGGTGGTCTGGACCAGGGAGGGTCCGATCCGTTGTGAAGTGCTTTTCGATGACCCGAGCCCCACGGGCCACGGCTGCAAGCGAGATATGGATGCCCGAGGTGTGATCCGAATACCCCACCGGCAGGCCGAAGGCCGCCGCCATCGTGTCCATAGCACGGAGGTTGACTTCAGCGAATGGAGCCGGGTATTCCGTCGTACAGTGGAGGATCGTCACCCGCTCGCGTAGCTCGCGGCGCGCCGACTCCAGAGCAAACGCCCGCGCAAATGAACCGGCGGTCGGTACGGTGTCGGGCGACGCTGAGAAACCGAACGCCAGCACACCGAGAGCGGCCTCAACCTCCCCCAGCGTGCTCATGCCTGTGGAGAGAATGACACGTCTCGCGCAACGAGCGATGGCCAGGATGAACGGTGCGTTGGTGATCTCTCCAGACGGAATCTTGACCGTATCCAGTTTGAAACGCTCCGTAAGGAGGCGCAGGCTGCCCATATCAAACGGAGTGGACAAGAATTCGATGTCTCTCGCCCGGGCGTGGTCAATCAACTGCGCGTGGTCCGCTTCACTCAATTCGAGCCCACGGATCATCTCAAGCTGGCTTTCAGCGCCGTCCGTCGTTCGCGTCTGGTACTCGGCCTTCGGCGCGCTCCGGCTCACCACCTGATCGGCCCGGAAGGTCTGAAACTTCACCGCATTTGCGCCCGCGGCGGCGGCGATATCGATGAGCTGACGCGCAAGCGCAATGTCACCATTGTGGTTTACGCCGGCTTCAGCGATGAAGAACGTGCCAGGCTCAGCAGTCATGGCCAACATCGAAGAATGCTTTCCTGACTTCAAGCGGCGCCACCTTTAGCGTGTCCTTGATCCTCCGGCCAACACCTCCCGAACCGTAAAGGGACTTGGTCGACGGCAGCATCCCCTGAAACTCCGGGGAAAGGCACCGCTTGATGGCATCGACTATCTCCGTTCGGTCTTCGGATGCATCGACCACCGACAGTGCCTTGAGGCGCCCCTTCTGACGGTCGCCAATGTTGACAGTCGCCTTCTTCAGCGCCGGCGCCTCAGTGAGTCCACTGGATGAGTTTCCGATGACTACGTCCGCCTCTCGCATAAGGCTCAGATAGGTCTCCTGCCCCAGCGACGCGTGCGCCACGGCGCGTCCTGCGGCCAAGGAGACCCAATGATTGATTTCCCTGATCAGCGCGCGCCCCCCCGTGTCAGCATTCGGATACGTAAAGATCACCGACGCTTCTGGAAAATCATCGAGGGCCGAGAGCAAGGTCCCCATCGCAACGACCGGACTCAGCAGTCCCAGGGTTGTGGGGTGATAAGTCACCAAGAAAGTCGGTGATCCAAGCGCAAGGCCGAGAGCCGCCTCGAGAGCGGGTCGAGTCAGCCGACCGGCCTTCTCGATGTGGTCTAGCCCCGGTGCTCCGTAGTTAAAGACCCGATCCGGCGCTTCACCCATCTGGACCACCCGACAACGGTATGCCTCTGCCGCGACGAAGTGATAATGGGACATCTTCGTGACAGCGTGGCGAATGCTCTCATCGAACGCGCCCTCGGTCGTCTCCCCGCCATGGATATGTGCAATCGGAATGCAGGCGACCAGGGCCGCTTGAGCAGCGGCCAAGATTTCGAATCGATCGCCAAGCATGACGACGATGCTGGGTCCGAGTCTATCGAAAGCATCCGCAAACCCGATCGTGCCCACCCCGATCGACTTGGCGATGCCGACGGAGGTGTCGGACGAGAGCAGCATCTCAACCTTGGCGTCAATGACAAACCCATCTGCTTCAATCTGTCTAAACGTACTCCCAAACTCCGGAGAGAGGTGCATACCGGTTGCCACCACCTGCAGGTGCACGTCTGGATCGGATGAGATCTCCCTCATCAGCCAATACAGCAGGCCATACTCGGCACGTGCGCCCGTGACCACGCAGATTCGCCGACGAGCGTTCACGACATCACCAAGGCCAGTTTGGGGCTGCTGGGCAGGTTGATCAGGCTTGACTCCAGACGCTCCGCCACCGGCAAGGGGGCACGGGGACTGCCCTCGAACATCGGCAGCCGATGTAACAATGTCCACGCTGGTCGACACTGGTATCCGGCATCGTTCGCAGCAGCAAGAAGTCCATCTCGAGTGGCCATGTCCGGCGCATTCAGCCGGATCGTACTGAGCCAATAGTTACTCCTGGCATGAGCGGGTTCGGACACAAACTGAAAGCCGTCCGCCGCCGCGAAAGCAGTGGAGTATCTCCCAGCCAACACGCGCTTTAGTGCCACAAACTCCACCAGACGCTCCATCTGCGCGCACCCCAACGCCGCGTTCAGGTTCGGCAGTCGAAAGTTCCACGCGACTTCATCATGAACGAACTCCCACCGATGGGGCCGCTTGGCCGTCGTAGTCAGGTGCTTCGCTCGACCCGCAAGCTGGCTGTCGTTCGTGAGGATTGCACCACCGCCACCCGTGGTGATGATCTTGTTGCCGTTGAAGCTCAGCGTCGCCAAGAGCCCAAACGTCCCGGCATGCTGGCCGCGGTAGGTACTCCCGAGCGACTCCGCAGCATCTTCCACAACCGGAATGCCGTAGCGGTCCGCCACCTCCATGAGCCCTCCGAGATCAACGGGATGGCCATACGCATGCATGGGGACGACAGCCGCAATTCGCCGACCAGTCGTGCGATTGAATACGCCCCTCGCAGTGCGATCCGCAATCGAATCGAGGTGGGCGGCCAGAGCTCCAGAATCCAGTCCTAGGGTATCGAGTGCACTGTCCACGAAATGTGGCACCCCGCCTGCGTGCACAACGGCGTTGGCCGTCGCAACGAAAGACAGCGCCGGGACTAACACCTCGTCGTCACGCTGGACGCCGGAGAGCCGGAGGGCGATTTCTAGGGCCGCTGTACCATTCACCACCGCCACGGCGTGCTTCACGCCGCAGTAGCTGGCGAGCATCCGCTCGAATTCATCGACGTAGCCGCCCACCGACGACACGAACGTCGAGTCGAGGCACGCCCTCAGGAACTTGCCCTCGCTGCCGGTCAACTCCGGCTCGTGCAGGGCAACCAACCCCGGAGACGTGCCGAGGACCTGATGTAACCCACGCAAGAACGTGGTCTCAAGGAGATTTGCCACCATGTCCATGTCAGACGTTGTAACGGTCGGTCTTGTATCGGGCTAGGTTCGCGGGATTCGTGAACCACTCGGCCGTAGCAGCTAGGCCTCGCTTGAAGCCCTCCCGTCCACGGAACGTCGGCTGCCAACCGAACAATTCCCGCGCCTTCGTATTGTCAGCCCAGAGGCGCTCGACCTCCGAGTTCGCCGGCCTGAGCCGCTCGGTGTCGGTCACAATCTCCACCTCGACGCCCATCACCTCGGCAATAAGCTCCACTGTTTCCCCGATAGAAATCTCATAATTGCTGCCGAAGTTCACCGTCTCCCCCAAACCCAGTTCCGAATCCAGCGTTGCCAAGAAGGCTGCCGCCGTGTCCTGCACATAGCTGAAGTCGCGGGTCGGCCGTAGCGCCCCGAGTCTTACCTGCTGACCACCACTCGCAATCTGGGTGATGACGCTGGGAATCACCGCACGCGCGGACTGGCGCGGGCCATAGGTGTTGAACGGTCGCGCGATCACGACCGGTACACCGAATGAAGCGTGAAATGCGAGGGCCAATTGATCTGCGGCAATCTTGGTGGCCGAGTAAGGCGACTGACCCTGCAAAGGATGTTCCTCGGTAATCGGCACGAAACGCGCCGTGCCGTATACCTCGCTAGTCGACGTATGGACCAGCCGACGGATGCCCAGTTCACGCGCTGCCTGAAGGACGTTGAGCGTGCCCTTCACGTTGGTATCGACGTAGGTGTCCGGCGAATGATAGGAGTAGGGGGTCGCAATGAGTGCTGCCAGGTGAAGGACCGACTCGCACCCCTTCATGGACGCCTTCATGCCGTGGGGGTCACGGATGTCGCCCGCAATCACGTCCAGGTGGTCACGAATGTCTGCGGGTACGTGGTCCAACCACCTGGAGGAAGCCCATGAACCGAAAGAGTTGTAGAGCCCCGATCGCTCGACAGGTGCGTGGCATCGACCAGAGACTTCAGGGGCGAGTGGGACGTCACGCGTGTCGCCCCGGTGACAAGGTCAGGTGCCATTGGGAGCGCCAGAAGCTACCTGAGGGCGACGAGGAGGCGCTCGGACGGAACGTGATACGGTTGGCGGCCGGTTCGGCAGGTACGGGTTCGCCAGATCTCAGCGTATCGAGGGCTGGGAGGTGAACCGAGGCAGGTCGCTTCGCTGAAGCCGTCCGCCCCGGGCGGACGGCAACCGCGTTCTCGGGGTCGCGTTGTGGCTCAACGTCTGCACAAGACGCGCCGGCGCGTGTAGAGCGGTTCCTACGCCACTTCGTAGCGCACCGACCGACGCGAGGCACGCGGCAGTGTCTCGGCGATCGGTCTCGAAAGACTCGAGCTCACGACCGAGGTGCGCCACCGATCTCGCGTCGCAACCCCTCGGCACGGTCCGCTTGTCGACACCTGCCGTTCACGGCGACTGGTGCGGAGATGGCCAGCAGGCCCCTACATCGGCGCCGGGCAGAATCCAACGACTCGTCGACGGAGGATCTTCTACACACTGCCTCGAGGCAACGGTCTCGTCGACCGACACCGTCCGACCCCAGTCGTGCCCACGCCAAGCCCTGCGCCACTACCCCCGGACAAAACCATCGCGCCTGTCCAGCTCCTCAGGATGCCCCACTCCACCTTGCATGGCTCGGGGCCGCCCCTCGTCACGAATGTCGGCGGGTACGTCTTCCCAGCTCCGCGAAAGTCATCTGAACCGAAAGAGTTGTAGAGGACCATCGCTCGAACAGACAGTCCGGCTCGAACCAGCGCTTCAGTGAGGTGGGAGCCATGAAGCCGTCCGCCCCGGTGACAAGAACTCTCGGTGCCATTGGGAAGGATCGCCTAGGTGATCGGCAAAGCCGCTACCGGCCCCGCCATGTGCTTGTTCCAGTGATCCAGCAGGCCCCTAATGTACATGCGGTGGAGCGGCGCTGCGTCGGTTAGAGTCGGGAGACCGCAAGTCCCACGAGCCAGCAATCCCTCGACAACCTCCGTTGTCAATTCACTCTGCAGGTTCACCCGACCATCCACCGTCAGACCATCGTCGCGAACGGCCTTCCCAGCTGCCTCGTCGATGATCCACTCAAACCGGCAGACTCGAGCCGAAAAGCTAATCGATTCGTCACCGCCACCAACAGACAACCTGGCGACTGAGCCATCGGAGTAGCTAGCCACCAACGTCCCAAACGCCTCCCAATATCCCGGCCCCCTCGATCCACGTCGACTCAAGGCCACGACTGCCAAGTAGCTAGCCACAACGTCCCAAACGCCTCCCAATATCCCGGCCGCTTCCCCTCGATCCACGTCGACTCAAGGCCACTGAAGCGAGCCCCCAGTCCACCACTGCAGCAGATCCAGAAAATGTACGGCATTGCATACCAGGCCCCAGGAACCACCAGTGACCCTGATCGCAATCGGATGCATCTCACAAAGATGCGCCCTAACCTCCTGGTGCCAGGGCATCAATCGCCTTGGCGTGTTGACCCACGATCCTTCAGCCTGACGGGCGACTGCTTCGATGGTGGCGATACCCTTTTCACTCTGCGCTAGCACCTTCTCCAGCACCCAATATCGCACCGTCGTCGCGCCGGATATCGCCTCAACGACCTGTGGTCGGGCATCCGCGACCGTCGCCACGACCGCGACATCGACGACCTCAGGGACAACTTCAAGGGTTTGGGAAAACACAACCTGTTTCAGACCGCCCTGCGAGGGCACCTCATGCCACCGCGCCTCCGCGCGCCGAAGAGACTCGGCGGACACATCATACACAACGATGAAAAGCGGTGCCGAAACGGGCGCCAGCCCCTGCAGATAACGCGAGCCGAGTTGACCGGCACCAGCGATCAGGATCGACCTAGGCATACAGTCGCTGGACCAGGCGCATGGTGGCGAGCGCCTCTTCTAGGCTCGGCAAGGAATGTGACTCCCCCCGGGCGGCCTTGACCGCCTCACCCGCTTGGTATCTCAACCCGGGCTTGAATAGTGTGTCCCATGCATGGACTTCGACTGGCTGCAGCTTGCGCGAGCCATATGGCTGGAACGCAGCAGACTCAAGTGGCCGCATTTCCCATCGCTTCTCTTGTGTGGTCACCGTCACCGCCCACGGCCCGGGACCATTCCATACGGCCTCGTATAGGCCGATGTCACCTGACGAAAACGCCAGTCTTGCTGCCACGAATCTCGGCGTGTCCGAATCCCAGTGGATGATGGGTTCAACGGCATCGATGTCACCGCGACCGAGTACCCGAAAATAGTCGATGCAGTGGATGGAGTTGCCGTACATCCAGTTCTGGACCACAATCTCGGGGTGACCTGCCTGGCGTGCCGCATCGAGGTCTTCCTGGTCGTACACGTGAATGAGGCGCTCACCCTTAATCGCGGACAGATCCTCGACCACAGTTCGTGTGCTCGAAAAATGGCGGCGATTCAACGCCACGAAGACCCCTTGGGCGCTCCGTTCGGCTACGCCTGCGATGCGTTCAGCATCCGCGACATCGTACCCAGCCGGCTTCTCCACAAGGCACGTCCACGGATGCTCAAACACCTTGAGGCATGCGTCGCGGGCCGAGGCCACTGAAACCGCAACTACTACAAGGCTTGCCTGGGTCCGCTCCCAAAGTTCCGAAACCGACTCGTACACGCCGGCGATGCCGAAATCAGATGCAATCGCTTCAGCCTTGTGCCGCGTGCGGGAGTGAATACCCGTGACTTCGACGCCCGGGACATCTAGAAACACCCTGATGTGCTCCCTCGCCATCGAACCCGCTCCAACCACGGCGATCCTCACTGCACGATCCTCATTCGCCAGGCGCAAGCACGTCGATCGCCGGCGTTGCTCATGGGACTCTCATCTGTATAGCGGGCCTCCTGATTTCACAGAAACATGAACAAGCAAGGGCTGGCGGCAACGCTCAACCTCGATCGGAACTTCGGTTCCGACGTTTGGAACGTTCGGGTCAGCGCCGAAGCCCGGGCGGTATTCTAGGGATAAGCCGGCCCGGTCACTCCGGTGACCCACAGTCCTCTGACATCCTGCAGGGGCGTGTTCACAGCCGACCGCTGCCGACCTCATGTCGGATCGCATCCCGCACCACCCCCGGAACCGCGAACAACCACTCGCGAAGATCCCCGTCACCCATCTGCCGGACCTCCGTCCACAACAACCTCATCATCTCCTCTGCCTCGGTGAGACTCGAACCGAGATGGTCCTGACGCAGAATCATGACCTTCTCGACGGCTGTCGGCAGAGGGTCCTCCTCCGGAGTCCAATTCCTCGTGCAACTTCTCGCCCGGCCGCATACCCGTAATCTCGATAGCCGCGTCATACCCCTCCGTGCGCCCAGACAGCCGAATCATGCTCCGCGCCAACTCGAGGATCTTCACAGGCTCACCCATCTCCAGCATGGCGATGCTGCCGCGAGCCTCCTGAAGCAGCGACGACTGAAGCACCAACTGCACCGCTTCCGGGATCGTCATGAAGTAGCGGGTGACATCCTCATGGGTCACGGTAAGGGGCTGACCGTCCTTGATCTGCTGCTTGAAAACGGGGACCACACTGCCCGCGCTACCCAACACGTTACCAAACCGAACCGCGTACCAGTCGGTATCTAGATACCGCTTCGAGAAAGCGAGAATCAACAGTTCGGCCAAGCGCTTGGTCGCACCCATCACCGACGAAGGCCGAACCGCCTTGTCAGTAGAGATCAGCACGAACTTCTCGGTACCGGACTCTGCAGCCACCTCCGCAACCTGCCAGGTCCCCAGCACGTTGTTCCGCACCGCGGACTTGACGTTGCACTCCATCATCGGGACGTGCTTGTAGGCGGCCGCGTGGAAGACGCGGTGGGGACTCCACTGAGCGAATACCGCGCGCATCTCCTCCCGGTCGAGGACGTCGGCGATCACCGGCACGATGCGTGTGTCGGTCTTCCTGTCCACCAGCTCCCGATCGACGTGGTACAGGGGACTCTCCGCCTGGTCCAACAGGATGAGCTCCCGCGGATGATGAAGCAGAATCTGGCGAGCCAACTCCGACCCAATCGACCCGGCAGCTCCCGTGATCAGGACCGTCTTCCCTTTCAGATCCGCCTCCAACTCGGGCAGTTCCAACTGGATGGGATCCCTCCCGAGAAGGTCGTCGATGCGGATCTCCCGCACCTGGTCGAGGGACACCCCCCCCCGCATCACCTCGTGCAGGCTCGGCAACACGCTGAACCGGATATCGATCTCGGCACATACGTCCACCACCCGGCGAAGGTCTACCGGGCGGCCGAAGGCATCGCGACGAGGAGTTCGTCCACCCCCTCATACTCCACGATAGCGGGGAGCGTCTCGATGGACCCGATGACCTCCCTCCCGTGGATGGCCGTGCCCCACTTCAACGGATCGTCGTCCACAAACCCTATGATCTCTATGTCCTGCCCGGATCGCAGCATCTGATGCACGATCATCCTGCCGGCCTCGCCTGCACCCACGACCAGAACACGCCGGCGCCCGTTTCGATTGGGGTCAGACCCGTTCCCCCCTAGTCCACGGAGTCGTTGCGCGTACTCGAAGAGGCTTCGGTAGGCAATCCAGACCCCACCGATCAGCCCCACGGATAGAAGGAGCTCCAGGATCATCACCGACAGAGTCGGCTCGATGGCCGGCACGCCGAGTCCCATGGTGGCCACCACGACAGATCCCACCACCGTCGCCCCGGCGAGGCGCACGACCTCCCAAACCCCCACGAACCGCCAGCGTCCGATCCCGAGCCGTCCCCACCAGTAGAGCGGCAACCGGACCAGCACGAGTAGGCACCCGAAGATCAGTGCATCCGACCAGATTACGGCCGAGAAGTCCAACCCGACCGAGAATGCAGACGCCAGAACGGACGCGGTGAGGATCAGCGACGCATAGACGAGCAGCGCCACGCCTCGGCGGTGACGCGCAAGGCGGTGATGCACTCTCTCGGCGACGGTCAGCCAGGGATGCGGATCACTCAACGAAAATCGCTCCAGAACATTGTGAGGTCATGCCCCCGCCGACGCCTTCACCCGGTAAAACCCAACCACGTCATCGATGATCTCGTCCATGTCCTTCTCGGGCTCCCAGTCCAAAAGGTCCCGGATCTTCGTGGTGTCCGGCTGCCGACGCTCCATGTCCTCGAATCCTTCACCATACGCCTCGTCGTAGGGGATCACCACGATCTCCGATTCGGATCCGACCCGGTCCCGCACTCGTTCAGCCAAGGCGTAGATCGTGATCTCGTGCTCGTTGCCGATGTTGTAGACCTCGCCCAAGGCCTCGGGAGCGTCGAGAAGCCCCATAACCGCCCGTACCGAGTCGTCGACATGGCAGAACGAGCGCTGCTGCTCCCCGGTTCCGTACACGGTGATCGGCTCACCCTTAAGCGCCTGGTTCACGAAGGTGGGTACCACCATGCCCCAGTCACCGGTCTGCCTGGGGCCCACGGTATTGAAGAAGCGTCCCAGGATCACCGGGAGGCCCTTTTCGTGGCATAAGCCAGAGCGAGAAACTCGTCCAGAGCCTTGGTGCATGCGTAGGACCACCTCCGGTGCGTGGTGCTCCCCATCACCCGGTCGTGCTCTTCGTCGAGCTGGTCTCCGCCTTTGCCAGAGATCTCGGACGTCGAGGCGACATAGAGCCGGCTGCCGTGCTTGTGGCAGCAGTCCAGCACGATCTCCGTGCCCCGCACGTTGGTCGTGATTGTCTCCACCGGGAACTCGATAATCTTCCGGACGCCCACGGCGGCGGCGAGATGTACCACCTGGTCCACCTGTCCGACCGTGTCGTTCATCATCGGGTAGTTCAGGATCGAGTCGACGATGAGGTGCAGCGAGGTGTGATGCCGTACGTCGGCCAGATTGTCGAGGGAGCCGGTGGAGAGGTCGTCCACCACAAAGACGGTCTTGCCCTGCTCCAGCAGCCGCTCGACCAGGTGCGAGCCGATGAATCCGGCGCCCCCGGTCACCAAGATGGTGTCTGCCATGCACTCTTCCCGTCGCTCGCGTCTGACGATTCTAACCGGGTTTCCTGCAACGATATAACGGCACCGGTAGACCTCAAGCTACGGCACGCTCACAAACAGTTCAACTGAACTGGCGTCCGGCTGCGCGGCGGACGTTCGTGTCTGGTGATCACCAACGTACAGAACTCTGTTGATCGCCGGGGTACTGCGGAACCCGGGAGGCTGAGGGACGCGGGTTGCGCTAGGGTCCCATGGCACCGATCGGCACGACCGACACGCCATCCTCGCGTTGGTAGGCGGGACCCGTGCCGGTAACCACCACCAGCGCCGCGGCTTCGCCGAGTCGATGGGTGTCGACCACGTCGGAGAATCGCAGCAGCGACGCGGCGGCCTCGTCGACGCGTACCGTGCCGAGCTTCACCTCGAAGGCGGCCCAGGCGTCGTCGGTCTCGACCACGGCGTCGACCTCCAGGCCGGTGTTGTCCCGGTAGTGCAGGACACGTCCCGCGAGGGGTTGGCTGTAGACGCGAAGGTCTCGGACCACCATCGACTCGAAGAGCAGCCCGAGCAGCTCGGGGTCGGCCAGAAGCCGATCGGGGGTCGCCCCAAGGGCTGCGACGGCAACAGAGGGATCCGCGAAGTGGCGCTTGGCACGCGTTCGGACGCGGGAGCGCGATCTCAGGTGAGGCCCCCACGCCGGCTGGTCTTCGACCACCATGATGCGCTCCAGCGCGTCCAGATAGGCGTAGGCCGACTCCTCGTGGACGGAGGACGTCCCGCGAGTGGCGACATCCCGCACCAGGGTGCGGATGGTTGCAGGGGTTGCGCTGTGCCGGGCCAATGCGCGGAGCAGATCCGTGACGCGCGCGGGGTCGTGCTCGATACCGGAGGCCCTGCGAACGTCGACGCGGGCAACCTCGCCGACGTAGGCCCGGACGGCGGTCATGGCGTGGGCAGGGTCGCGCCCGACGAGGGCGGGCCACCCGCCCACCGCGATGCGCTCGGCCAGGTCTCGAACCGAGTGTCCGGGGTCGCGGGCGCGCGGACGCTCCCCTCGAAGGAGGGCAGCCAGGGAAACCGTGCCCGCCGAGTGACCCGACTCGAAGAGCGACATCGGGCGCATCCTGAGTCGCGCGAATCGGCCGGCGCCGCTGTGGCGGGTGGCGTCGTCGGTCGGTACGGACGAGCCAGTGAGAACGAACTGCCCGGTTTCGCGACGATCATCGACCGCGCGTCGGACGTGGTTCCAGAGGTCCGGGAAGATCTGCCACTCGTCGATCAGGCGCGGCGTGTCGCCCTCGAGCAGGAGCCCGGGATCGATCTCCGCGAGTCGGCGGGCGTCCCTGTCGACGTCGAGTCGAACCTCACTCGCTGCGCGCCGCCGGGCGGTCTCGGTCTTGCCCACGGCTCGAGGACCCTCCAGGACGACCGCTCCCAGGGCAGCCAGGGCCTGGTCGAGCGTCCTGTCGGCAATACGAGGGAGGTATCGGGACGAGAGCATGTCTCGAAACTACAGGACAATCGAGACAACGCAACGATTTCGATCGGGATATCGCAGGCTTTGCGTTCGAGACTCTGCAACGGTAGAGTTCGGAGCCGCTCGCGACACATTCAAGCGGTGAACCCGAGGATCGGCGCTTGTGGGCCTCCCACGCAAGTCGCCATCTTGGCAGCCACCGCTGTCTCACCGACCACCACAAACGAGCGCATCACGAAACGATGAGCTTCACCTTCGAGCCTCAAGCGATCAGGGACCTGGTACTCGTCCGCCGCCGACTGCACAAGGACGAGCGTGGCACGTTCTCGGAAACCTATCGGCGACGTGCGTTCGAGGAGTTCGGCATCACACACGACTTCGTGCAGGACAATACCGTGTTCTCGAAAAAGGACGTTCTCCGTGGGCTGCACTATCAGCTCCCTCCCCACGCCCAGGGGAAGCTGGTGTCCGTCGTCCGGGGTGAGATTCTAGACGTGACCTTGGACCTGAGGCGCGGTGAAGCCAGTTACGGGCGATGGGTCGCCACGCATCTCACGTCGGAGGGAGGAGAGATGCTGTGGGTTCCGCCCGGCTCCGCGCACGGTTACCTGGTCCTGAGCGAAACAGCGGATGTGACCGACAAGGTCACGGCGGCGTACGAGCCGAGCTCAGACAGAGGGGTTCTTTGGAACGACCCGAACCTGGGGATTCAGTGGCCCATATCTGATCCCGTGATGTCGGAACGGGACCGCGTCCTCCCCCCCTTGTCCGAGGCGGAGAATCCGTTCTAGGCGAGCGAGTCCGACTCCCCTCGCCGGCAGTACCAGGAAATCGTCTCGGCGAGCCCCTCCTCGAAGCCCACGGTGACCTCCCAACCCAACTCGTCCTTGGCCTTCGACGAGTCGACGGCGTAGCGCCGATCGTGGCCGAGACGATCCTCGACGAACGTGACCAAGCCCGGATCGGCGCCCGTGTGCGCGATGATCGCCCCCACGACCTGGAGGTTGGTCCGTTCTGCGTCGCCACCGAAATTGTAGACCTCACCGGCCCTGCCCTTGCTGAGCGCGAGATCCAACCCTCGGCAGTGATCGACCACGTGGATCCAGTCACGGACGTTGAGCCCGTCTCCGTAGACGGGAAGGGGTTCCCCCGCCACGGCGTTGGACACCATGAGCGGAATGAGCTTCTCGGGAAACTGAAAAGGCCCGTAGTTGTTCGAGAAACGGGTGATCACCACATCGAGGCCGTGGGTGCGGTGGTACGCCAGGGCCAGCATGTCCCCGGCCGCCTTGGTGGCCGAATAGGGTGACCGGGGGGCGAGAGGAGTCGACTCGGTGAAACGCGGGCCACCGGCGTCTCCCTGCGTGGGGTCCCGCCAGGGTAGTTCTCCGTAGACCTCGTCGGTGGAAACCTGCACGAACCGAGGCGAATCGGAGGCGGCCAGGACTGCGCTGAGCAGTGTATGCGTGCCGACCACGTTGGTCCGCACGAACGGGGCGTCGTGCGCGATGGAGCGATCCACGTGCGACTCGGCAGCCAGGTTCAGCACGGCATCGACCTCCGCAACCAGCTCCCTCACGAGTGCGTCGTCGCAGATGTCTCCGTGAACGAACCGGTAACGCGGGTCCTCCTCCACGTCCTTCAAGTTGTCGAGGTTTCCGGCATACGTGAGCAGATCGAGATTGATCACCTCCACATCGGATTGCTCCTCGAGGAGATACCGGATCAGATTCGACCCGATGAAACCCGCTCCACCGGTGACGAGGAGCCTCACGGATCCGTCGACCGCCGGCCGGGGTCGCCGACATCCGGCATGTGGAGAACCGGCACGTCTCCCGCCTCCGCAACCAGCCGCGTCGCCCTATACAACGACGCTATCGTACCGGCGTCCGTCCACCAGCCCTCCACGACGTGATAGCGTAGCGCTCCCCACTCGACGTAGCGGTTGTTCACATCCGTGATCTCGAGCTCGCCCCGATCCGAAGGAGAGAGCCCATGGACGATCTCGAAGACGCGGCGATCGTAGAAGTAGCATCCGGTAACGGCGAGGTTGCTGCGGGGTTGGGCAGGCTTCTCCTCGATCCCCACGACCCGGTCGTCCCGCAATTCGGCCACTCCGAAGCGCTGCGGGTCCTCCACCTCTTTCAGGACCACCATCGCACCCGCGGGATCGGCTCGGTAGGCATCGACGGCGGGCTTGATCGGCGAGCCGAAGATGTTGTCCCCGAGGATCACGCAGAGCGGTCCGTTCTCGGCGAAGTCCTCCGCCAGGCCCAGAGCCTCCGCGATTCCCCCCTCCCCTTCCTGGTAGGTGTAATTCAGGCCCTTGATGCCGAAGTCCTTCCCGTTGCCGAGAAGGCGCAGGAAGTCCCCGGCATGGTTCCCTCCCGTCACGATGAGAATCTCGTCGATTCCGGCGTCGGCGAGCTGTTGGATAGGGAAGTAGATCATGGGCCGGTCGAAGACCGGCAGAAGGTGCTTGTTGGTGACCCGGGTCATCGGCTGGAGCCGGCTCCCCAGGCCGCCGGCCAGGACGACACCCTTCATCGTATCTCCCCAAGATAAGTGTGCAGCGACTCGCGCCACGGCGGCATCGATCGTCCGAGGAGGCCCTCGGCTTCCGTGCAATCCAGAACCGAATAGGGCGGGCGGGGCGCCGGAGCATTCCAGACGTCGGACGTAGTGGCGGTCATTTCGACCGCGAGACCCTCGGCGGACGCGACCTCACGAGCCAACTCGAACCACGTGGCCTCGCCGCGATCACAGAGATGCAGCGTGCCGCATGCTCCCTGTTCTGCCAGCTCGATCAGCGCGGGCGCGAGGCTGCCCGACCAGGTGGGAGACCCCACCTGATCATCCACGATGGTCATCGGCTCCGTTCGTTTCCCCGATTCCAGGATCACGTCCACGAAGTCCCTCCCGTGGGCGCCGTAGAGCCAACTGGTCCTCACGATCGTCCAGCGGCCGTCCGTGGCCTTCACAGCCGACTCTCCGGCCACCTTGCTGCGGCCGTAGGCGCTCACAGGCCGCACCGCGTCGTCGGGCCGATACGGGCGATCCGAACGACCGTCGAACACGTAGTCCGTGCTGGGAAGGAACACCGCCGCCCCGACCTCGGCCGCGGCGATCGCCACGTTCGACGTGCCGTCTCGGTTGACGTGCATGGCCACTTCTTCCTCTTGCTCGGCGCCATCCACCGCGGTGTACGCGGCACAGTGGACCACGGTTTCCGGTCTCAGTTCGGTGATCCGGCCGCGTACCGCCGCGGCATCGGTCACGTCGAGTGCGGCGCGGTCGAGCGCATGAACCGTGTGGCCCCTCTCACGGGCAGCCCGAACGACGGCCCCACCCAGCAGCCCTCCGGAGCCGGTCACTAGGATGTTCAACAGTAGAACGCCCGGATCGCCTCCGCCACGGCCGCGACCCGCTCCTCACCGAGCTCGGGGAAGATCGGCAGGCTGACGACCTCCTTGCAGAGCTGCTCCGAGACCGGAAGATCGCCCTCGCGGTACCCCAATTCCGAGAAGCACTCCTGCAGGTGGAGCGGCACCGGGTAGTAGACCGCGCTTCCGATGCCCTTCCCGCTCAGGTGCTCCCGAAGGTCGTCGCGCCTGCGTGCACGGAGCGTGTACTGGTTGTAGACGTGAACGTTGCCGGAGGCCACAACGGGAACGATCACTTCAGCGACGTCGGCGAGCATCTCGTCATAGATCGCGGCGTTCCGTCGCCGGGCCTCGGCCCAGCCCTCCAGATGGGGCAACTTGGCCGACAGGACGGCGGCTTGTAGCGCATCCAAGCGGCTGTTCGTACCCACCATCTCGTGGTGGTACATCTTCAGGCCACCGTGTACTCGACGCTTCTTGAGGTGATCGGCGAGCTCGGCGTCGTTCGTGGAAATGAGGCCGCCGTCCCCGAATCCTCCGAGGTTCTTCGTCGGAAAGAAGCTGAACGCCCCTGCGTCGCCCACCGCTCCCGCTGAGGTGGCGGCCCCCGAAGTCGCGCACTGCGACGCTCCGATCGCCTGGGCCGCGTCCTCGAGAACGAAACCGCCTCGCTCCCCCGCCACCGCCGAGATCTCCCTCATCGGCGCCATCTGGCCGTACAGATGTACAGGAATGACCCCCCGGGTCCGATCCGTCCAGGCCGCCGCCACCGACTCCGCGGTCACGTTGAAGGTCGCCGGATCGACATCGCAAAAAACGGGGCGGTACCCGGCGTTCCACGCGGCACCGGCCGTAGCGAAGAAGGTAAAGGCAGGGACGATGACCTCGTCTCCGGATTGCCTCCAGAATGCCTGTAGGGGCAAGAGAAGGGCATCGGTACCACTCGCGCAGCCGATCGTGTACTCCACCCCGAGGTACTCGGCCAGACTCGCCTCGAGTCGTTCCACGGCCTCGCCTAGAATGAACCGCTGCGAGTGGACTACCGCCGTGACGGCTTCGTCGAGCTCATCGGAGATCGAGTCGTACTGGGGCCGGAGGTCGAGGAACGGGATGCCTGTCATGGATGGGAGTCCGCCATGGATGTCGCTTCGAGGACGAGGGTCCTGCAGCGCCAATGTACCCTTCCGATACCGCTATTCAAACGCCCAGGGCACGCTAGTACGGTTCGAGAGGCACAACCGATTCTCGCTCTCAACCGCCCCCATGCCCGAAGTATCTCGCTTTCTCGGTATCGTCGTCGGCATGTTCTACAACGAGCATGGAGTCCCACATTTCCACGCCGTGTACGGGGAACACGAGGTTTCCGTGGAGGTAGAATCCGGAGCCGTTCACGGGCATTTCCCGCCGAGGGCGCAACGGCACGTTCTCGAATGGGCCGTTCTTCGCAAGGCGGAACTCCTGGAGGACTGGGACTTGGCCCGCAAGGGAGAACCGCTTAAACGCATCGCTCGCCTGGAGTGAATAGATGGACTACCACGTACTGGAAGCGCGCTACGTTGGAGGCCATGTCGTGTGGGTTCGATTCCGGGATGGCACGACCGGAGAGATCGATCTTGCGCCGGCGCTGAACGGCCCCGTCTTCGAGCCGCTTCGGGACCCGCAGTACTTCCGGAAATTCTCGGTTCATCCGGAGTTCCACACGCTCGTTTGGCCGAACGGGGCCGACGTCGCGCCTGAGTTCCTTCGCGACAACGTTCAGATCACCGCCTGACACGCCAGCGGGCCCTTTCGATGTGGTTGACATTCACGTCATGAATCATGATCATGATTCATGACGTCTCGCAAGTCGCTCGATTCGGTGCCGGCACGCCTAAGAGAACCGGTGCAGGTGTACCTCGACCCCGAGGACCAAGCGCGTCTCAACCGGCTCAGGCAGGACCTGGACACCTCCAAGTCCGAGGTGCTTCGCCAGGGGCTGCGGGCTCTGGAACGTCAGTTGCACGATCCGGAGGACCACCCGGAGCTTCGGATCATCGGCATCGCGGCCGGCGCGCCCGATCTCCCCGGCCCGGACTACGACCCGGCCCGAGAGCACGACCGCTTCCTGGCGGACTCCGAGGAGCAGTCGAGGGATCGTGACGGCTGAGATCTTCGTGGATACGAGCGCGTGGTATCCCCTGGCGGATCCCAGGCATCCCGACCACCACCGCCTCGCCACCCTGCTCGAGGAGCGCGTGCTCGAGGGTACTCGCGTCGTGACCACCAACCTGGTAGTGGCTGAGACTCACGCCCTGCTACTTCGGCGCACGGGACGCTCCCCAGCGCTACGCTTCCTGCGCGAGATCCGCCGGGAGCCCCTCCGGGTCGAGAACAGCACCGCCGACATCGAAGCCGAGGCCGTCGACCAGTGGCTCGACCGTTTCGCGGACCAGGAGTTCTCTCTGACCGATGCGGTGAGCTTCACGGTCATGGCGCGACGGGGGATCGAGGAGGCGCTGACGCTCGATCACCACTTCGCGGTGGCGGGCTTCAATATCCCGCAATGAGCCTGGGGTCCCTAACCCCGTCAGGGGCATAGACGTTGCGCGACCTCCCAAGCCTCACGATCGCCGTGTTTCATGAGGGTCTGGGCTACCCAGTCGACATCGTCCTTCCCGATCTCGAGGTCCGGGCGGTAGGACCAGAAACACAGTGCGTGAAACTGCCGGTACGCCCGGCGGGCCTCCCGGATGCGAACCATGTTCCGGGCCGTCTCGGAATCCAGCTTGCGTCGGCTCTTCTTCCCCCCGCGCCGACCGATTTCGACCAGATACTCTCGAACGGCATTTTTCATGTCCAAAGCTTAAGCCGCTTATGTTCTAACGTCAATCGATCGGCCCATGACGCGGGTCCGCTCGGCCCCGATGCAGACGAGCGGGACTGTAGCGGCGCTGACCCTCGGACGAATGGCCGTAGATCTTCACCAGCATGGCGTAGACCACCTCGCCCCACCCGAAGGCCCGCAGGTAGACGCCGTGACTATTGACAGTCAAGTGCCGTGTACTCACACTAGGTACAGGTTTACCCCCCCTACTCCTTCGTGGGTAGGGTGCGAGCCCGGCCCCTTCGGGGTGTCCGGGCTCTGCTTTTCCCGCCCAGTTCAAGCGCTGGGGGATCGATGAGGACCTATGTCTACGTAGATGGATTCAATCTCTACTACGGCGCGCTAAAGGGTACCACCTACCGTTGGCTGGACCCGAAAAGCCTCGTTGAGAAGCTGCTTCGTCCCGGGCACGAGATTGTGAAGGTGAAGTACTTCACTGCCAAGGTCTCTGCGCTGCCCGGTAACGCACACGCTCCGGCCCGCCAAGAAGCCTATATCCGAGCGTTGCGATCTCTCCCTGAGCTTGAAGTCATATACGGCCACTTCCCGACCAATGTGGTCCCGCGCCCTAGGGCGGACGGTAAGGGTTGGGTGAAGATTCTGAAGACCGAAGAAAAGGGTTCGGACGTAAATCTCGCGACACACTTAGTCACGGACGCCTTTATGAAGAGGTTTGAGGCGGCGGCGGTCGTCAGCAACGACTCCGATCTGTGTGAGCCTATCCGAATCGTCGCCCAGGAATTGGGCTTGAAAGTCGGTGTCCTCATGCCGGTATCGCGCCCTCGTCGCGTCAAATCGAAGGAGCTACAGAGGGTGGCAACGTTCTGGAAGCCAATTAGAAAGGGCCCGATACGTGACAGCCAATTCCCCGATACTGTCAATGTCGATGGCCGGCAGGTGCACAAGCCCACTCGTTGGAGGTAGACCCCCAATAGGGCCCGGATAAAGAGCATCAGTCCTCACACTCTATTGTAACTGTCAAACTGACCCACTACCGGCTCTCAGATCACCGCCTGACACGGCGCCTGGCGCCCTCGGTCGGTTCGGGGAGGCCGATCCCCAGGTGTGGTCCTGGCGACATCGGTCGGTTCCCGCCCAAGCGCATCCGCATACAGCCGCATCCAGCCGATCCACGTCCGCCACCAGGCGTTCGACCGAGTACCGTTCCAGCACCATTACCCGGGCCCTCACTCCCGCCTCGGCCTCGGGCGGCGTCCGCAGCACGTCTTCCAGCGCTTCGGCAAAGTCAACGGCCGACTCGCTCCACACCAAACGGCCGATCCCTCCGTCCTCCAGCATCTCCGGAACACCCCCGACCGCTCGCGACACCACCGGAGTCCCGGACACCAGCGATTCCATGAGCGAGACCGGCGTTCCCTCATCGAACGACGTCAGCGCGGTCACGTCGAACGACGGGAAGACGTCGGGCAAATCCTCCCGCCAGCCGAGCCAATGCACCAGCCGGTCCAGTCCCTTCTCCGCCGCGTAGCGCTTCAGGGTCGCCTCCCGCTCCCCCGCCCCGACCACGATGACGTGCGGCGGCGGGTCCATCCGAGCCACGAGCAACTCCACCGCGTCGAACAGGAGCTCGTGATTCTTGACCGGAACCATCCGGCCCACGATGCCAATCACCGGGCGATCGTTCTCAATGCCCAGCTGGCCTCGCAGTCGCGCACGTGCTTCGCCCCGATCCACATCCGCAAACGGCTGAAGGTCCAACCCGAGAGGAATGACCGCGAAGTCCTCCGGGGGAGCCACGTCCAAGTCCTCGGACATCTCCAGGGCCTGGCGGTGTGTGAGGACGATCAACCGATCGGTGGCGCGCGCGAGCTGCCGCTCGATCTCCAGGAACAAGCGTGTCTTGAGGGGGGAGAAGTACCGGCCGCCCAGCACATGACCATGGAAGGTGTGGAGGATCACGGGCACGCCGGCGGCCAGGGCAGCCAAGCGGGCCACGGTGCCGGCCTTCGCCGTATGGGTGTGAACGATCGTCGGGCGCTCCCGGCGAAAGATCCTGAAGAGCCGGAACACCGTCGCCAAGTCCTTCCACGGGGACACTAGACGCGACATTCCCGCGATCTCGACCACGTCCACGCCACGATCACGCGCGTAGTAGGTCATGTCCCCCTCGTCGTCCGTGATGCGGCCGGCGATGAGGCGAGTTTCGAAGCGGGTCGGATCGAGACCCGCCGCGAGGTTCACGACATGCATGGCGGGCCCGCCGGTGTTGAGCCGGGAGATCACTCGGTGGAAGAGAACGGGGCTCATGGGGTCGGTGGGTCGGGACCCGCCGTCAGGTGGTCCCGCCCTTCACGATCCAGGAGCGTGGCGGCGAGTCGCTCTCCTCCAGGAACGGCAGGGTCACGTGGCGCGTGTCCACCACGACCTCGGCCCGGGCGAGGACCTGCCGGTAGTCCACCCCCGAATGGTCGGTGACGATGACCACGGCGTCGGCTTCGGACAGGGCCTGATCCGTCAGGGGAACGGAAGACATGCGGCTCCCGTCTTCGGACACATAGGGCACGAGCGGGTCGTGGTAGTCCACCCGGGCGCCATCCGCCGCGAGAAGCCGGATGATGTCCAGAGCCGGCGACTCGCGGATGTCGTTGACGTCCTTTTTGTACGCCACGCCGAGCACCAGGATGTGCGACCCGTTCACGGCCTTGCGGCCGGCGTTCAGGGCGTCCCGAACCTTGTTCACCACGAAGCGGGGCATCGCCGCGTTGACCTCGGAGGCGAGCTCGATGAACCGCGTGCGGTAGTCGAGCGTGCGCATTTTCCAGGCCAGGTAGTGAGGATCGACCGGAATGCAGTGTCCACCCAGACCCGGGCCCGGCGTGAACTTCATGAAGCCGAAGGGTTTGGTGGCGGCGGCCTCGATCACTTCCCAGACGTCCACTCCGAGCCGGTCGGCGATGAGCGCGACCTCGTTGACCATGCCGATGTTCACCGCTCGGAAGGTGTTCTCCAGAATCTTGACCATCTCGGCGGCCTCGGTGGAGGAGACGGCCACCATCGTGTCGATGAACCGTTCGTAGACCGCCAGTCCCGCCCGAGTGCACGCAGGCGTAATGCCCCCGATGACCTTGGGCGTGTTCTTGGTCTTCCACACCGCGTTGCCGGGGTCGACGCGCTCAGGCGAGAAGCACAGGAAGAAGTCCTCTCCGGCGCGCAGGCCGCTCAACTCCAGGGCCGGGAGCAGCACCTCCCTGGTGGTTCCAGGATACGTGGTCGACTCGAGCACCACGAGCTGGCCGGGACGAAGCGAGGCAGCAACGGCCTCGGACGCGGCGATCACGTAGGACACATCAGGATCCTGCGTCTTGGAGAGCGGCGTCGGAACCGAGATCGAGATGGCGTCGCACTCGGCGAGCCGGGACATGTCGGTGGTGGCCTCGAAGCGTCCGGTGGCCAGTACCTCGCCCAATTCGTCGTCCGTGACGTCTCCGATGTGGCTCTTGCCCGCAGTCACTCCCTCGGTCACCTCGGGTAGCACGTCGAAGCCCACACACCAGAGGCCCGCACGGGCTACCTCCATCGAGAGAGGCAAGCCGACGTAGCCGAGCCCGATAACGCCGACGGTCAGGTCGTCGTTACGAAGGTGGTCGATGAGGGAATCGGTCATGAGAGCGCAAGCGCGGCTGTGGGGCGGACGAGACAGCAGGGTGACCGTCGGCAATATGACGGCTGCGGACGGCCCCTACAAGGCGGAATCGGGCGTATCGGCGCTTTCCACAGCCAGGGCGATCGCATCGCAGTGGCAGCCCGCGTAGTCCGCCTCGAGGCCCATGCTCTCCCCGGAAACGGCCTCGCGCACCCGGTAGCCTCGGTCCATCAAGAACGAGATCACGTCGACGGTAGAAGATGCCTGCGCGAGCAGGTTGTCCTCACTGAGTTCAATGAAAATCGCGGGTCGACTCTCCTCCAGCACACGCCGGGATCCGGACAGCACCTCGAGCTCGAAGCCCTCGGTATCGATCTTCAGCACATCGACCGACGTGACCCCATGGCGCTCCAGAACTGCGTCCAACGGCTCGAGGACGACGGTCTCTCCCTTCGATTCGGACGAGATGCGGAAACCCCCCGGATTCCTCGCGAACGGCTCTACCATGTTGGCCTCACCCGGCGCGCGGGCGAGCCCGACGTTGAGCGCCTCTACGTTCAGCCCCGGATTCAGCGTCAGGTTCGCCTGCAGGGCGGCGTAGTTCGCGCCATGCGGCTCGAACGCGAGGACCCTACCGGACGGGCCCACACGCTTCGCCGCAGTGAGCGCAGTAAACCCGATGTTCGCTCCGACGTCGACCACGGTCATTCCCGGACGAAGCAGTCCAAACAGACCGTTCAGGGACGGGTCTTGGATCCTGAAGCGCAGGCACCAGCCCAGCAGCGTGCCCACGTCGGCGAGGAACCTCACGCCCTCGTCCGTCGTCACGAGCCTTTCACATGGCTGCGGGAACTGGTAGTAGTTGGGAAGGAACCGTGATTTCGGGCTCCCCAGTCGGGACCCGCCAAAGACGGCCGCGGCCACCCCTTCAAGCCCCGGCAGCAGCCAAAAACGCCTCAGGAGGTTGAGGATTCTCGTTCGATTGCTGAGTCGCTCTCTGCCGATGGGATGGCCCTTCCGTGGGCGGCGTGGTAAGAAGCGGTTGTTGTTCGGCGCGGTCGATATCGGCTGGCGGATCGAACTCTACTCCAAGTGGATCGAACAGCACCTGGGCGACCGGATCGAAGCCGAGTCCTTCGTGAAACACAAGGTCTCGCACACACAATACCCCACCAGCTATACCTACGAAGTCCAGTATAGTGATCACGTACGTCCGGTCCAATGGACGCATGCCCTGCTGTTCTTCCTGTTGGCTCTGTCGCGCTTTGACATCTTCCATTTCTTCTCGGGAGAGACGCTCCTCACGAGAAGGCTCCGGCGCATCGAGTTGCGGCTTTATCGACTCTTCGGAAAGCGTGTCATCGTCCACTTCGTCGGGACGGACATCCGCAACCCGGAGTACGTGATCTGGAAGGACCGCCACCTGTGCAGGGTCGCCGGCGAAGCGGACGCACCCCCTCGCTCGGCGCCGTGGCAGCTACGTCTGGTCCGAGACTCCGTCGACTTCGCCGATCACATCCTCGTTTCGACCCCGGATCTACTCGAAATCGTGCCGTCGGCCGAGTTCCTGCCCGTGGTCCTGGACGTCGAGAAGTTCAATGCCGAGTGTGCGGCTCCGCGACAGGAACCGACCCTCCAAGACGCACAAGGAGACGTCACCATTCTGCACGCGCCCTCGAACGTCGCGATGAAGGGCACGGCACTGCTGGAGCCCGCCGTACGGGCGCTGGTGGCCGAGGACCCTGGTGTGAACCTGATCCTCACCCACGAACTGGAGATCGAAACGGGGTCGGTGTACAGCGTACCCCGACCGATGCTGTTCGCCCTCTATGATCGGGCCGACGTCGTGGTCGATCAGTTGACGATCGGCTGGTACGGCCTCCAGAGCGTCGAGGCGCTGATGAGAGGATGTGCGGTGATCTGTGGCGTCGACGAGGGTTTGCGAGGATACCTCCCCGACGGATGTCCGATCCTCGTCACGGACCAGAAGAGTCTACCGGCCGTTCTCCGGCGCGCCGTAGACGATGTGCGCTCGGGGCGCGTCGACGCGGCCGGTCAGGCTGCGTGGGTTGGGAAGAGCCACACGATGGACCGGTATGGTCCGGTCTTGGCGCATCTCTGGTTGGGCGACTCTCGATGATCACCCATCCAGGAGGTGGCTGACCGATGTGTGGGATCGCCGGGGCATGGTGGCGCCACGAGCCTCACGACGCCGAGAACCGCCTCGCCAGGGCGGTCGAAGCGCTCACTCATCGCGGCCCCGACGGCAAGGATGTCCTTTTCAGGCGTTCCGAGACGGGCACCGTGGCCCTTGGGCACACTCGCCTCGCCATCCTCGACCTGAGCGACCGCGGCCGGCAGCCGATGTGGTCTGGGTGCGGAAGGTACGCCCTGGTATACAACGGAGAGGTGTACAACTACGTGGAGTTGAGGGAGGAACTCGAGCGAGCCGGGGTCCGGTTCCGTTCCTCGGGAGACTCGGAGGTCCTCCTCGAGGCCTGGGCGATGTGGGGCCCCGATTGCCTGCCAAGGCTGACTGGTATGTACGCCTTCTGCGTCTACGATGCGCAGGGTGAAACGCTGACCCTCGCGCGGGACCCCTTCGGCATCAAGCCGCTGTACTTCGATCATTCCGATGATGGGCTGGTCTTCGCCTCGGAGCTGGGCGCGCTCCTCGAGCTTCGCTCCGGTAGACCCGAGCTGAACTGGCAGCGCAGCTACGACTACCTGGCTCACGGCGACTACGATACCGAGGATGAGTCCTTCGTTCAGGGCGCGTCTCATCTCCCGCAGGGAACGGCCCTGTCCCTGGACCTCTCGAGCGGACGGCTGACTGAACTGCCCCGATGGTGGCAACCACGGTTCCGCGTCGAATCGACGCTCACCTATCCGCAGGCGGTAGAAGCGGTTCGAGAGCGCTTTCTGGACAACATCCGACAGCACCTGAGGAGTGACGTTCCGGTCGGAGCGGCGCTCTCCGGGGGGATCGATTCTTCGTCCATCGTATGCGGGATGCACCATGTCGCACCCGATCTCCCGATTCGCACCTTCAGCTATGTGGCCGATGATCCTCGGATCTCCGAGGTCGAGTGGATCGACCTCGTCAACGAGACCGTGGGCGGGCAAGGACGTACGGTGACGGCTTCACCCTCCGGACTGGCGGACGATCTCGACGGGCTGATCCGGTCGCAGGGCGAGCCGTTCGGCGGCTCGAGCATCTACGCGCAGTATCGCGTGTTCCAGGCCGCCCGTGAGAACGGCATCCCCGTCACGCTCGAGGGACAGGGGGCGGATGAACTCTGCGCCGGGTACCATGGGTATCCCAATCAACGACTCCTGAGCCTGATCGAATCCGGCCGTTGGATCGGCGCGCTGCGCTTCGCCTGGAATTGGGGCGCGTGGCCTGGCCGGAGCTTCTCGTGGGCCCTGAGGGACTTCATGCGCTTTCAGGCGACTCGAGCCGCCTCGCGGTCGAGGACCCGATCCGCATTCCCGGACTGGGTCGACGAGGAGGCGCTCGCGAGCGCGGACGTGGATGCTCGCTTACGATTGGAAGTTCCGCCCGCCGACGCCAAAGGGAGACGGGTCGCGGAGGAGTTGGCCCGAGTCGTGGCGAGGGGCGATCTGGCGAAGCTCCTCCGTCACGGAGATCGCAACGCCAGGCACTTCTCGATCGAGAGTCGACTGCCGTTCCTCACGACCGACATGGCCGACTTGCTCCTCAGCCTTCCCGAGGACTACCTGATCGGAGCCAACGGTGAATCCAAGCGGGTGCTCCGGTCGGCGATGCGCGGTATCGTCCCGGACGCCATCCTGGACCGCCGCGACAAGATCGGATTCTCCACACCCGAAGCGAGCTGGATGCGCGCGGCGGCCGACACCGTCAGGGAAAGTCTCGAAATGACCCGCGCCGTTCCCTTCTTGCGGACCGACCGAATGCTCCCCTACTTCGACCGTGTATGTTCGGGCAAGACGGCCTATACGCCGGCCGTTTGGCGATGGCTCAACTTCGGGCGATGGTATCGCATGACCTTCGAAGCATGACGAACGACAAGGCCCGAGCCGGGGAGAACCTCCAGAGTCGGCGAAGGGAGTCCTCGATCTGGAGTTCGATCCGCATCTACCTAACGTTCTGCACGCCCGCCGAGAAGCGCCGGCTCGTCGGCGCGATCGGATTCTCGTTCCTCATCGCGCTCATCCAAGCCGTTTCCGTCGCCTCGGTCATGCCGTTCCTGGCTCTGGTGTCGGATCCGGGGCTGATCGAGAGCAATCGGTGGGCGGCGGCCGTCTACGAGTGGGCCGGCTTCGGGTCCCCTGCCCAATTCGTCGTCTTCGCGGGTCTCGCTTCCATCATCGTGATCTCCGGCGCGAATCTCCTCACGGCCCTGGGAATGCGGTCGGTGATGATCTTCGTGTGGGATCAGCACGCCAGGGTGACGGTCGACCTGTTTTCCCGGTACTTGGCGCTCCCCTACCTGGAATTTCGGAATCGACACTCCGCGGAATCGACACTCCGCCGATCTGACTCAGAAGCTCATGAACGAGTCGGGCAGCCTCAGCGAAGGCGTCGCGATGCAGATCGTGACGCTGGTCTCGGAAGGGCTCAGCGGGCTCGTCATCTTCACGCTGCTGCTCGTCGTGGACCCCGTACTTGCAGTGGTCGTCGCGACCGTACTCGCCTCCATGTACGCGATCATCTATCCCATGGTGAAGCGGCGCCAGAACTGGCTCGGCGAGCGACGGATGTCGGCGGACCGGAAGCGGTCCCGGTTCTCTCAGGACGCCTTCGGTGGATTCAAGGACTACGTGCTCGCAGGCCGTCCGCGGCGGTTCGTCGCGGGATTCGCGCCGGCCGCCAAAGCGTTCTCGCGGTCGATGCGAAGTTCCCTGCTGATAGGCCTCGCTCCACGCTTCATCATGGAAGCGGTGGCGTTCGGTGGGATCATTCTCTTGGCCCTGTTTTTCTTCGTCTCTACGAACGGGGATTCGGCGATTCTTCCCCGGCTCGGCCTTTACGCGTTCGGCGGGTACAAGCTCCTGCCGTCGCTTCAGCACGCGTTCCAAGCGGCCAACCGGCTTCAGTTCTACCGTCCGGCCGTGGGGGCGCTCCGAGGGGACCTGACGGTTCTAGACCGCCTGGCCGTGCGGGAGGGCGAGATGCTTGGACTGGAACCGCGCGAGATTCCCGAAGACTGGAAGGAGCTGAGGGCGAGCGGCATCTGCTTCTCGTACCCTGGAAGCGAGGCCGCGGCGCTGGAAGACGTGACGATCCACGTTCCACGGCTAGCGACGCTGGGCCTCGTCGGCCCTTCCGGCTCGGGAAAGTCGACCTTCGCCGACGTTCTGATGGGGCTCATCACTCCTTCCGAAGGCGAAGTGGCCTTGGACGACTGGACGCTCGACGGCGGTAGAGAGCGTGTGTGGAGGCAGTTCTGTGGACAGGTCCCTCAGGAGATATTCCTTCTGGACGATACCGTTGCGGCCAACGTGGCGTTTGGACTCGATCCCGATGAGATCGACGAGGGCAGAGTGCGGGAGGCCCTCGATGCAGCGCGGGTACTGTGGTTCGTTGAAAAGCTCCCGGAAGGGATCAACACGGAAGTGGGTGAGCGCGGTGCGCGTTTGAGCGGAGGGGAACGCCAGCGGATCGGGATCGCGCGCGCCCTATACAGAAAGCCACAGTTGCTCGTCCTCGACGAGGCGACGAGCTCCTTGGACACCATGACCGAGGCAGCGGTCATGAGGTCCGTGGAGAGCCTCACCGGCAATCTGACTTTGATCCACGTGGCTCACCGAATCTCGACGGTCAGGGATTGCGACCAGATCGCCGTCTTCGACGAGGGGCGGGTCGTCGGGTGCGGAACCTACGAGGAGCTGATGGAGTCATGCGGCGTCTTCCAACAGCTTGTCCGCGGGCAAGACCTGTCTCACGAAGACGAAACCGTTCGAGCCGTTCCGCAGGGGGCCACGCGACAAAGCCTATGAACACTCCAGAAGGCACACCCGACTTCTTCGTCCACGAGTCCAGTTACGTGGACCCCGGAGCCGTCATCGGTGCCGGGACGAAGATCTGGCACTTCTGTCATGTCATGCCGGGAGCGGAGATCGGCGAGGGATGCTCACTCGGTCAAAACGTGGTCGTCATGGGCGGCGTCAAGATCGGAGACCGCGTCAAGATTCAGAGCAACGTGTCCGTCTACGAGGGTGTCGAGCTCGAGGAGGACGTCTTCTGCGGTCCCTCGATGGTCTTCACCAATGTGATCAACCCGCGCAGCGAAGTCGTGCGGAAACACGAGTTTCGCAAGACGCTAGTGAAGCGTGGTACGACGATCGGCGCCAACGCGACCATCGTATGTGGCGTGACGCTGGGGGCCTATTCGTTCGTGGCCGCGGGGGCGGTAGTGACCAAGGACATCTCGAACTTCGCGCTTGTTGCGGGAGTGCCCGCGCGTCACATCGGGTGGGCCTGTCGGTGCGGCGTCAAGCTCCCGTCCGGCACCGGACGGGTAGTCTGCGACGATTGTGGCTCGGAGTACGTAGTGACGTCCGATGCCGCGGAAATCGTGGAGTCCGCACATGACGGAGTCTCTCCATGAGTGATCACCCGTCGTTCAAGATCGCGCTCGTCGGGTGCGGTCGTATCAGCAAGAACCACTTCGAGGCCATCGAACGTATCGACGGACTCGAGCTGTCGGGAGTCTCGGATGTCGACATGGAGCGCGCACAGGCGGCCGGAAACGAATGGTCGGTCCCTTCCTTCGGGTCGATCGAGGAGATGCTCAACGACGCCGACTGCGATGCCGTGACCATCGCGACACCGTCGGGCCTCCATCCGGCGCACGGCATCCTGGCGGCACGGGCCGGGAAGCACGTGATCACCGAGAAGCCCATGGCCATCACCCTCGAGGCCGCGGACCAACTCGTCCACGCCTGTGACGAGGCGAAGGTGCACCTCTTCGTGGTCAAACAGAACCGGCTCAACCCCCCGGTTCAGCTTCTGAAGTCGGCGGTCGACAAGGGGCGCTTCGGGCGCATCCACCTCGTGAACGCGACGGTCCGCTGGACGCGGCCACAGGAGTACTACGACATGGCACGGTGGAGAGGTACCTGGGAGTTCGACGGAGGGGCTTTCATGAACCAGGCCTCCCACTACGTCGACCTCGTCCTGTGGCTTGGAGGAACCGTCGAGTCGGTCATGGAGAAGACCGTGACATTGGCCCGGAATATCGAAGCCGAGGACACGGGGGCCGCCATCCTCCGCTTCAGGCACGGAGGGATCGGCGTCCTCGAAGTCACGATGCTGACCTATCCGAAGAACTTCGAAGGGTCGCTCACGATCCTCGGAGAAAAGGGCACCGTCAAGATCGGTGGAACCGCGGTCAACAAGATCGAGAAATGGGAGTTCGCGGAACCCGACGACGACGATCGGCTGGTCGAAGAGGCGAATACCGAGACGCTCTCCGTGTATGGCTCGGGACACGAACCGTACTACCGGAATGTGCTCGCGGTGCTGCGAGGAGAGGCGGAAGCGGGCACGGACGGTCGAGAGGGGCGCAAGTCGCTGGAACTCGTTCGCGGGATCTACGAGTCGGCCAAGACCGGCTGCGAAGTGCCACTGCCCATCTGACGGTCGAGTCTTTGCCCTCCGGGCAGTTGGCAACTCAAGCTCGATCCGACACCCGAACTCGAGCCCGAACCGCGTGCAGGATCGCCAACTGTAGGCAGCGGACGAACCTGGGATAGACCGCGATTGTGGGGTGCTTCGTCACGGCACGCTTCAAGTAGGCCAGTGCGGCCGAGGACTGGCGGTTGTCGTTCACCAGGCTGGCGAGGAAACACATCCTTCCCGCATACATGCGCCCGAGATAAGGACCGTATGCCTTCCGAAGGTGCGGATCCGAGCGGACCTTCTCGAGAATGTACTCGATGCGACGCTCCGCAGTCTCCAGGTTCTGATTCACCATGGATCGGCCCTCATGGTGGACAAAGGCACTGTTTACACGTGGGATGCGCTGGATCGGGTAGTCGGCCATGACGCGGAGCCAAAGCTCGTAGTCCTCGGAGCTGATCAGAACCGGGTTCGTGTCGAATCGGTAGGTCGTGTAGATGTCACGGTGCACGAAGACGCCGATGCAGGAGGGGAAATTCCCCAGAGCCAAGGCCCGGAGCCGATTCCCCAAACGGGGCTCCGGAAAGTTGCGCAGGTGGTTCCCCGACTCATCGACACTGTGGAACAGGTTGTGAAAGAACTTCGCTCCGGTCTCGGAGGCGAAGTCGACCGCTTCCCTGAGATTCTGAGGGTACATCACGTCGTCGGAGTCCAGGAAGGTCACATAGTCCGCCGTGGCGTGGCTCATGCCGGTGTTTCGTGATACGGCCCGTTCCTGGTTGACCTCGTGCCGAATGTACGTCAGCTCCGGGTGGGTGGCGGCGAGCGCCTCGACAACCGCACGTGTTTCGTCCGTCGAGCCGTCGTCCACCACGATGATCTCCGCGGCGGGCTCTTCCTGTCCGAACACGGTGTCCAGTGTGCGAACGAGGCGCTGTGCCCGGTTGTACGTGGGAATCACCACAGCGAAAGTAGGGCGCTCCTCAGGCATGCGACCTACCGGTCGGACCCGGAGGTCTTCTGTGGCTCCGATGCGACTCCGACCCGAGAGCGCTAGCTTCCGGGCCAATACTCCTCTTGCCCGGCGCAACTCCGTACGAACACATGGCCCAACGGGTAGTGTACATACTGGCCGATATCGACAAGGCCGTAGCGTTCGAGTGGGTGGCTGACCTGCTGGACGCCGATCGATTCGAACTCAGCTTCATCCTCCTCAATCCGGGCCCGTCCGCGCTGGAGGGCGAGTTGACCCGGAGGGGTATCCCCTGCTACAGGGTGACGTACCGCGGCTATCGCGACCTGCCGAGGGCACTCTGGCGAACGATCGGACTGCTCCGGCGCTCGAGGCCGGACACGGTCCACGCCCACCTCCTTCCCGCCAACATCGTCGGGCTCATCGCGTCGAGCCTTCTTCGCGTTCCCCAGCGTGTCTACACCCGTCACCACTCCACCTTCCACCACGACTACGCCCCGCGCTGGGTCCTGGTCGACCGCCTTCTCAACGGCCTCGCAACGCACGTGGTGGCAATCAGCGAGAACGTCCGGTTCGTTCTTGGAGAGATGGAACGGGTGCCGGACAGCAAGATACGGCTCGTCCACCACGGGTTCCAGTTCGAGGACTTCGATGACGTCTCGAATGACAGAGTCAAGGCACTACGGGAGGCGTACTCGATCGGAGAGGCGTATCCGGTGGTGGGAGTCATCGCACGCTACATCGAGTGGAAAGGCATCGAGGGCATCGTCGAAGCGGCACGGCTCGTCCGCGAGGTGCACCCGAACGCCCTGTTCGTCTTCGCCAACGCCCGAGGCGCCCCGGCGATCCGCGCCGCCGTCCGGGCCCTCCCGCCGGGCAGCTTCCTCGAAATCCCCTTCGAGCCGGACCTCTTCGCTCTTTACCGGCTGTTCGACGTCTACGTCCACACACCGATCGACCCCCGAATCGAGGCCTTCGGCCAGACCTATGTCGAAGCATTGGCCGCTCGTGTGCCGAGCGTCTTTACGTTGGCTGGCGTGGGCAGTGAGTTCATTCGGCACGAACACAACGCGCTGGTGGTGCCGCACCGGGCACCGGAACGGACGGCCGAGGCGATCCTCCGGATTCTGGACGACGACGAACTCGCGAGGCGGATCGTCGAGAACGGCCGGCGAGACGTGGGGTCGAGGTTTCAGGCGCAGGCCATGGTCGACGGACTCTCGGCGGTCTACCGCGAGGTGTCCGGAAGTTCCTAGGTGTCGTGTCCCTTCACCAATACACCCACGTATTTCTCTCCGTCGGTACCGGGACGAATCACGGTCGGCTCCCGTTCGACCGACTCCGAGAACTCCCTGAACGCCTCGTTATCGCTCACATCGTCCGAGACGAAGTAGCCGCCGGGCTCCAGGGCGTCCCAGAGCAGGGCGTACGCCCACATGCGTCCGACATAGGTCTTGTCGCTGTCGTAGTGGCAGAGTTGGATCCCCCCGGCCGCCTTCAAGGCGCCGGGGAGAGCCTGACGGTCCGGGAGACGCGTGAGCGTCCATCCGCCGCGGAGGTCCTCGGGCACGACACAGCCGACATAGTCCTCGTTGTTCCCACGGACGTAGGGCATGTCGGTGCTGAATAGCCGTCCGCCAGGGGCCATCCCGAGAAGCATGGCCAGCGATGACCAGCCAAAGGCCACGCCCGTCTCGACGGCGCTGAGCACCCCTCCCTGCCCGGCGAGGTGGAAGAGCAGATCCAGATCCCCCGGGCCACCCATGAAGACGGGTACGGCGCCGGCAACCTCGCGAGCGCACCTATAGCGCTCGGGCTCGAGCTCCGACAGCGGCCGCCGTGCACCGGGGCCTAGCAGACGGTCCAGAGCCTCCGCGGTCGTGACGGCCCGCTCACGACACCACTGCGTCGCTCGATCACGCGTTTGCTCACCCGGATGCGGGAAGAGCCGAAAGCGGACAGCTCTTATCGCCTGTCCGTAGAACCGCGGCCGAGCCAGGAACCAACCGAGCGTTCGGATCTTCCCCCACAGCCGACCCGGACTAGTCACCGTGTGACCGTCCTGACTCGGCGTCTTCGACCCCGCCGAACACTTCGGTAAGCACATCCAGATACCTCGGTGCATTCGCCCGCACCGAGAACCGTTCGACCACCGTCTTCCTCGCCTCGACGCCGATGGCCCTCCTTTCCTCCGGGTGGGAGGCTAGCCTGAGGATGGCGTTCTTCCATGTATCGGGATCGCTCACGAGCAACCCGTTCTTGCCGTCCTCGATGATCCGTCGGTTCGCACCGATGTCCGTCGCGATCGGTGGAATCCCGAGAGCCATGTACTGCAGGGCCTTCAGTCCGCTCTTCCCCAGCACCCACTCTTCATCCGGCAACGGATACAGTCCGATGTCGCTCTCCTGAAGGTCCTCTACCTCGGTACTCTCGCTCCAGGGCCGCGCATCGACGTCCACGCCCTCGACGGTGAACGTCGGGTCGCCGATGACCTTGAGCCGAAAGTCGAGCTCCCGGGGCAGCTCCCGGAGCACATCGTCCAGCAGATGAAGGTACTTCGCGGTGCTGTGACTGCCGCTCCATCCGAGCGTGAGGGGTCGTTCGTTCGAGTAGGTGTTTACCGGAAGGTACCGCTCGGTGTCGATCGTGGACGAGATATCGGTGGTGCGTGCGTTGTATCGCTTGACGAAGGCTTCGAGATGCGGCGTGCAGACGACGACGTGGTTCGCCTTGCGCATCAGGAACGTCATCTTCCGCCGGCCCTTCAGCGACTGTATGAAGCGGTTGGCCTCACTCGAGTGGCCGAGGAAGACCATGTCGTCGATGTCGTAGACGATGCGCCTCGCGAGAATCGAACAGCGCCACTCGAAGAACGGTGGACCGAGCGGGGTCACCCAGAGGAAGACGTACACTCCGTCGTACCGGCGCAGACGGAACAGGTCTCGTACCCGGCGCAGATAGCCCCACAGCACCCAGAAGAGCTTCTCGGGGACGCGGCCGGGCTGATACACGATCTCCTGGAAGCGCCGGGTCATGAACGGAGAGACGTCCACTTGGTAACCGTGCGCTCGCCAGTGACCGAAGTACTGCTCGTACTTCAGCCGCTGGCCCGGCGCGACGTTCTCCGGATGCGGGCAGATCACCAGAAGCCGCTTCATGAGCCCGTTTTCCGACCCACGACGTGCCACCGCGGCATTCGGTCCGAGAACCGTAGGTCGACGAGGCCACAGCTCGTCATCATCTCGGCGATTTCGGTACGCGTGAAGCGCTGTTCGAGAGGTGTGCCGAACCGATCCAACGCGTCGTTTCGGATCACGTGCCAACTCTTGTCTGCGTAGTAGTGCAGTGGAACCCTCTCGGCCACATTCGGCCCCAAGACCATACCGATCCCGCGAGCGAGCACAACGAGTGGAAGGTAGACCACGGCGGCGATTCCATCACAGACCACCCGCTTCAGGCCCGGTGGGAACCTCGCGATGACGCGGCGCATCAGATCCGACATCCGAAACAGAAGCCGATAAACAAAGTCGCGATCGTCCAGCGCGTAGTACATGTACAGGAGAATCCACCCGCCCGGGCGGAGCTTCGCCACGGCGGCCTCCAGCGCCCGGGCCGTATCCGGAATGTGATGGAGCGCCCCGAGGCAAAGCACGAAGTCGAAGATCCCGTCCTCGAACGGGAGCGTGCCGACCGACGCACGGGTCACCCGGACGTTGCCCAACTCCGCTACCTGTGCCTGAGCGGCGATCACGGCCGCGCTGGGGTCCACGGCCTCCACGAAGCGACAACGCCCCGCTACGTAGCGCGACCAACGGCCGGACCCACAACCCAGGTCGAGCACGTAGGAGTCGCGACGGAGGATCGACTCGTCGACGACGTCGAAGTACTCGTCGCCGATCCGCTCGATCTCATCGTCCGTGAAGCGGCTGAACTTCGTCCATTCCTCACCGAAGGACGCCACCGTGAGTGCGTCGATGTTGGGGTCATGATCGGTGCTGAAGGCGGCGATACGCCCATCGGCCGTCTCGATCCAATCGTCGGGGGTCCGGCTGTAGTCCACGGCTACAGAGACTCCCAGGCTTCGTGATAACGCCGAACGCCACTCTCGAGTGAGAGACTCTCCATGGCCACGGCCCGGATCGCCTCGGAGTCCATACCGCTCCACTCCCTCAGTCGCTCGGCCGCCGCCAGAAACGCCTCCTCGTCCAGCGACTCGAGCACGATACCCGCCCCCGTTTCCCCCACAATGCGGTCACAGTCTCCGATCCCGGCGTTGCAGACCACCGGGACCCCCATGGCGAGCAACTCGGCCTGTTTGGTGGGAGACACCGCGATGCCGCTCTTCCCCAGCCTGATGAAGAAGATCGACGCGTCGGACACCGAGAGAACTGCGGGGATCTCGTCGTAGGTGCTCGGAGCGACCACGACGAGCGACGCGTCGACACCGGCTGCGGCCGCCGCCGCGAAAACCGCATCGTGTTCATCTCCGGTCACAAAAAGGAACCGTGCTTCCGGAATCCCACGCTGGAGGACGGCGAAGAACCGCATCATCTCGAGAAGCAGGTAACGCGTTCCGAGCGACCCCAGGTACGTCAGCACGAAGCTCTCCGCGGGAATCCCGAGCCGGCGTCGCACCTCCGCCGAGGTGCCCTCGCCGAGGCGGTCCGGCGCGAAGTGGTCCGTATCTACGCAGGTCGGAATCACCCGGATGTCGGGCTTGCAGTCCACCGGCCCATCCGGAGATCGAATGAAGTCCCTCGCCCTCTCGGTGAGCGTGACGACGAGGTCCGCCTCGCACAGGAATCGCGATTCGAGACGCTTAACGTAGTGGTAGAGCATCCGGTACAGAGGATTCGCCAGATTCCAGAGCTTCCCGTCCACCCGCTCGTCGGCCCAGAAGCCCCGGATGTCGAAGACGAGCTTCGTCGGGTACCGCTTCCTGAGGTTGTGTCCGATCAGCGTGGAGAGGACCGTTCGACAGTGCACGACATCGAAGCCGCCCCCGCCGAGGAGTTGGCGCGCTTTCGCCTCCATCCGACGCAGGTCGCGCCAGGTGGAGAGGACCGGTGGCCGTTTGGTGTAGGGTACGTGATGCCAGACGACTCCGTGCGCCGAGAGGATTCGCGCACAGCGATCTTCGTGCCGGTCGAAGTTGTGCCGCTTCTCGCAGCTGAGGACGGTAACCCCGTGCCCGAGTCGCGCGAGTCCCGTCAGGTACGGGATGATCTGCGATTGCCCGAGGGGGTCCGTCAGCCCGTCGTAGGAGATGTACAAGACGTTCTTCAAGCTACGAGTCTCCCTTCGAGGGCCGAATCAAGCCCCACCCGGGGACGCGGATGCCACTCGAGCGGCGACGGCTCCCTGTTCACACACCCGGGCTACCCAGGCTCCAGTGTGATTCGGAGGACGAAGACGTCGAGCGCCCCCGTGGTCGCGAGGTACTCCTCGAGGAGCTCGTCGCGGATGCCTCCGGCCTTCCTGCGGTCCACCACCACCACCGCGTTGACGCCGTAGTCCCGTACTGCCCTCCTGATCCCGTCGGCTCCCCCCAAGATTGGGTAGCCTCGCAGCCTCCCCGTGTCTCCCGGATAGGTGCGATCCACCACCGCGACGGGACGGAGATGGGGCTCGGTGACGCCCCGCAGTGCCTTGAAGGCCAATTCGGCGTCCGAGATGCGTCCGATGATGGCAACCGGGATCCCTTCGAGCGACCACTTCTCCACTGCGTCTTCGAGAAACCGGAATGATCCGCGGGCCACGATGGTGAGACTCGTGCACAAGAGGAAGTCCACCACCAGAACGCCACGGGAGAGCCCGATGCGGGCCACGAGCAGGAGCACCGAAGCGGTGAGGAGTGTCCCGAACAGGTTGGCTCGGATCGTCACCAGGGCATCCGAAAGGCTGTAGTGACGCCAGCGCGGAGCGTAGACCGCCGCCGCCGCGAACGCGATCAGCTTCAGCGCGACGACCATGGCCAGCGTCCTGCGGAAGTAGGCCAGCTCGGCGGGGAGTTGCTGCGTGTCCCACCGAATCAGGTAGGCGCCGTAATAGGCCACCGCCACGATCGCCACGTCCATCAGAACGGCGAGCACCGGGAATCGATGGTGGAGCCGCAAGAGACGGTTGAACGCACTCGCCCCCTCCCCCTCCGTCCGGCTCTCCGGGTCGTCGAGGGCGGACATACGCGACGTGAGCAGGTACAGGCCGACGAGCGTGAGGAGGACCAACACACCGCCACCCAACAGGTACGCGGTAGTGCGGCTCGCGGACCGGATGACCAGGCCGATCAGCCCGCCGCACGCGG
This sequence comes from Longimicrobiales bacterium, assembly GCA_965226925.1. GTDB lineage: Bacteria > Gemmatimonadota > Gemmatimonadetes > Longimicrobiales > Gaopeijiaceae > CBDDCX01. Next base: position 984,640 of record CBDDEN010000011.1, read on the forward strand.
CTAGGCCCCACAGCACCCACACGGTCCGCTTTTCGGGAATGCCCAGAGCCACCAGTCCGTGCGACGTATGATCCCTGCCCCCCTTCGACACGGCGCGGCCCTCGAGGAGGCGCGTGACGGTTACGAACGTCGTGTCGAGGATCGGGACCGCCAGGACCACGGCCGGCACGATCACGACCGCAAAGAGGCTTCGAGAAAGCCCCGGCGTGGGTGAAAGGGCGAGGCCGGCCAGCAAGAGGCCCACGAACAGGGCTCCGCTGTCGCCCATGAAGATCCTTGCCGGCGGGTAGTTGTGGACCAGAAACCCGAGCAGGGCACCGGTGAAGGCGAACGACACGCCGGCCAATCCCATGTCACCGGCGAGAAGGAAGTTGATGCCCAGGAACGTGGCGGCGATGGCCCCGACCCCGGCGGCCAACCCATCCATGTTGTCCAGCAGATTCAACGCGTTCGTGATCCCGATGAACCAGAACAGCGACACCATGACGTCGACCACGTACACCCCGGTGAGCCATACACCGATTCCACTCATGAGCAGGATCGCGGCCGCCGCGAGCTCACCTACGAGCTTGGTGCTGGGGCGCAGAGGGGCGAAGTCGTCGACGAGACCGAGAAAGAAGATAAGCACGGAGGCGAGCAACAGCCCCTCGCGGTGCGTGAGGGGCACGACGGCTCGCTCAGACAAGTCGAGACTCGCCATATTTCCGGAATCGACGACCGCGCCTACGATCACGGCCAGGGTGAACCCCGCGAAGATGGCCACACCGCCGACGTTGGGGGTGGGTCGCTCGTGCCATCGATCAGGATCGGCCTGGGAGATGCGGCCCCAACGAATCGCCGCGCCCCGTACGAGGGGGGTGAGGACGAGGGTCGTGGTCAGCGCCAGCGCCCCGTAAAGCAAGATGGTAGCTGCCGGATTCACGGTCCGGCCCTCACTCGGACGGCATCCGAGCCGGACTCGATGCGCCCTCGATCGCCGCCGGCCCGCTGCAGCCACGTCTCGAGCGTGAGCAAGGCCCAGAGTTGATGACTGAAGTCCTCTCGACGTTCAAAGTGGAGCCGGGCCCTCCTCAGCACGTGGTCACGTTCGAGCCACTGCCATATCCGAGCATCCTCGGACAGGATTCGTTCCTCCACCATGGGACGCCAGGGTCCGCGAAGCCAGTCCGGAATGGGCACTCCGAAGCCCATCTTGCCGCGCTTGAGAATCGGCCCCGGGATGACGTCGTGGAACGCCTCCTTGAGAATGCGCTTCAGCGTGCGACCCCGACGCAGGTGACTGTCGGGAAGGCGACTGGCGTACTCGACAAGCACCGTGTCGAGGAGTGGAGACCTCAACTCGAGACCGTGGGCCATGCTGCTCCGGTCCGCCTTCACCAGCAGATCGTCCAGCAGATAGGTCCGGAAGTTCGCGGAGAGCGAGCGCGCCAGAATGCTCGACCCTGCCAACTCCGCCATGGGACCTCGAATGCTCGCCGTCAGGTCTACCTCGCCGAGCCGACCTCGTTGCTCGACCCGGAGCACTTCGGCCAGGTCTTCGGTGAACAAACCCACCCATTGCAGCCAACGCCGGTCTTCCGGCGCTCTCGCCGCCTCGAAGAAGCGGGTGACCTGTCCGCGTACGCTCCTGGCGTCGCTCCGATCGCGAAAGCGCTTCAACATCGAGTTCGCGCCCGCGGCAACCCAGCCCGGGACCGCGGAGGCGAGTTCCATCGCCCGAAACCGCTTGTAGCCGCAGAAGAGTTCATCGCCGCCGTCTCCCGTCAACGCCACGGTCACGTGATCTCGCGCCAACTCCGACACCAGATACGTTGGAATGGCCGATGAGTCGGCGAACGGCTCGTCGTAGGCGTCAACGAGGCGGTCCATGAGGTCTACGGATTGGGGGCCGACCTGAAACTCCGTGTGAACCGTGCCCAGGCGCTCGGACGCCAGACGGGCGAACCGCGTCTCGTCATAGTCGGGAGCGCCTTCAAAGCCGATCGAGAACGTCCGCACCGGCTCGTCCATGAGGCCCGCCATGACGGCCACGACCGCCGTCGAGTCGACGCCTCCGGACAGAAACGCACCCAGAGGAACGTCGGATATCAGGCGCCGCTTCACGGCGGCCTCCACCAGGCTCCTGACCTCGGCCCTCGCCTCGGCATACGGCACGGGTCTTCGTTCGAACGTGACGTCCCAATACGACCAGATGCGGGAAGAACCGCCCTCCAACACCAGGCATGAACCCGGCGGCAGCTTCTCGATCTTCTCGTAGAACGTACCGGGGCTCGGCACGTAGCCGTATGTCAGATACAGCGGCATGGCCGAGGGATTCAGACCGAGGTCGATGTCCGGAACCTCCAACAAGCCCTTCAGTTCCGACGAAAACGCGAGGATCGACTCGTCCTCGTATACGAACAGCGGCTTCTTGCCCACCCGGTCGCGTCCGAGAAGGAGTCGTTGTGCCGCCTCGTCCCAGACGGCGAACGCGAACATCCCGTCCAGGTGATTCGCCAATTCGAGACCCCACTCCCGGTAGCCAGGGACGACGACCTCGGTGTCGCTCGTCGTGCGGAACCGGTGCCCCCGATCCCGGAGATGGTCCCGAAGCTCACGGTAGTTGTAGATCTCGCCGTTGAGCAGAACGACGACCGAGCCGTCTTCGCTTTGCATCGGCTGATCACCGGTCTCCAGGTCGATCACTCTCAGCCGGGCGTGGCCGAGCACACACCTAGCCGAGGGTGCGGTCCACGCGGCCTGCCGGTCGGGGCCACGATGGCGCATCCTGACGGCCATCTTCCGGGAGACCGAATCGGAGCCATGGAAGAGGGGCTTGTCGGCCCTGGAGACGATGCCGGCGATTCCGCACATCCCTCAGGATACCCCGCGCGCCAAGGTCATTCCCCTACCTTCGAGCCGCCGGAACGCGGGCTCGGACCGTCCTGGTTCTCCACCACATGCTCCGTGTGATCACACGGTCCTTCAGCCACGAAACGCCGACCCCGGAGAAGACGAAGAAGAGGGGCATGATCTGAGCCCGGTGCCGGTATGCGGTACCGAAGTTCCCCTCCACCAGCGCGTAGCTGGTGACCACGATGACGAGCACAGCCACGACGATGAGGACGTTCGTCAGCCGTCCCCGGAGTGAGATCCTGAGGCCCTTGATGGCCAGAAGAAACAGCGGATACCAAAGAAGCGTTTCAGGCATGGCCGTCAACTGCAGCGGCGAGTCGATCGCCCACGGGAAGGGAGAAAACAGCAGATAGGATATGGCCAGCGGCAGGTAGCGGATGGCACCGCCCACCGTCTCCGTCTGGGCACCGAGCCCGAAGGCGGATGTCGCGTCGGCCTGCAGGCCGGACCGCAGGATCTGAGCGGTCTCCAGCGCGTCTTCCGGGCGGATCGTGGAGAACAGACCCACCTGATCGGCGAAATACGTGAACGCCAGAGCGATGACGGTGCCAAAAGCCATCGTACCGACGATCCGATCGGGGCGGAGGGCCGCGAAACTCCCGATCGCGAGTCCCACGACAACAAGGAACGCCATATAGTCTCTCAGGAGACCCAGACCCAGAAGCGAAGCGACGAAGATCACCGCGTGCGAGGCTCGAAGCCCCTTGGAGAGCCGCACACCGTAAAGGACCATCATGACGATGAAGAGCGTAGCCAGCGCGTCACGGATGTTGAGAATCGACCAGAGCACGAGCGACGGAAAGAAGGCGGTGAGCAGCGCCGCGGCCTTGGCAGACTTCACGCTCAGGAACTCCCGAGTCAGATAGAACGTCAGGAGCGCGGTCCACACTCCCGCAAACATGTTCAGTACGACCAACGCCAGGCGCGACTCACCGAACATGAAGTCGAAGGCCGCGTTGAGGTGGATGTAGCTGGGGCGCCAACCCTCCTGCACCGCCCGTGGGACGAAGCTGCCCCCCGACCAGTACTCGCTGATCTGCCGGCCCATGCGCTCGTATCCGATCGCATCCGGCGCTAAAAAAGTAGGGGGATAGCTGAAAGTGGACGAACAAAGCCAGGACCAAGCGTAATCCGAGCGCGGCCAACACCAGCTTACTCAGCCAGCGTCGCACCTCCGCGTCCCGCTCTCGCATCAGGCCGAGCATCGTGATACCGAGCAGCACGATGAACTCGATCGAGAACGGCAACGCCACGCCCGGATTCTCGATCACGGCCAACCCGAGCAAGGCGGAGGCCACCGCCACCATCAGGATGGCGACGGCACCGGCGTTGGTCGATCTCACGCGGTCTCGGCCTCGGGTTCACCGCGTGAAGCATCCGACGCCCGGCGACCCCGCCCCACACCCTGCTCCACGCCCCTGGCCTTCCACCAGCGCCCCTGGGCCCACTCGGGCACGCTCGCCAGCCCTACCAGGCCCAGGAGGGCCCAGACGTGCCGGAAGTCCTCGCTCGCCACGGTGACACCGTGAACCGCCACGGCGAACAGGGCCAACATGAGAGCCGCGTGACGCCTCGTGGTACCCTCACTCACCATCGCACGCACGAGGACGACCACCCCGCCCATGATCAGCAGGAAGCCGACGATACCGAACTGCCCGAGCACGCTGAGGTACAGGTTGTGGGCATCCCAGAGCTCCAGGTAACTGGATCCGCTGAGCGGATCCGCGGCCTGGGCCAGATACGGGCTCCTCCAACACCCACCAACGGCGCCTCCATGACGGCGCCCCACGCCGAGGACCAGATGACCGGCCGAATTCCGCTCGCCGCGATGGACACGCCCCCGACCTGGAAGGTCATCTCGAGCATGATGCCCAGGAACGAAACAGCGAAGAGAGCCACGCCGGCCACCAAGAAGATCACGGGACCCGGCCGTTTCCTGTAGATGGAGACCCGACCATCGCGCTGGCGCATGGTCAGGAGCCCGATGGCGGCCAACAGCACTCCTGCGCCGATCCACGCGGACGACACCGTGAAGAACAGCGTCACGGCCAATAGCCACGCGAAGACCGTGGCCCAGGCACCGAGACGGCCTTGCACGGGCCGCCAGCGCGCCCAGAGGAGGGCACCCGACACGACCAGGTAGTCGCCGAACATGTTGGGGTGCAGGAACGGCCCCGACAGCCGAGGGGCGGGAAGTCCGTGGATCGAGCCACCCCGGTACACCACCCGCTCCTGAACGACTTCCGGACCGACGAACGCCAAGATCCAAGCGCTCACCAGGCAGACCGCCGTTCCCAATAGCCACGCGTCGGCCACCTTCCCCCACTCCGCACCGCACCACAGAATCGCGAGGGTCCCCAGCGCGAGCGCCGCGTACCCGACGCCCTTGGTGATGGCGTACCCGTCGTGGAAGCCCCACCACCCACCGACCATCACCCACACACTGAACGCCAGAAGGAACAGCGCCGCCAGGTGAAACGCCCTGTGCGCGGGAAGCTGCGGCCCTCCCCTCCTTCGACGAGCCACATACTGAGGAAACACGCGGGTGAGTTGATCGACCCCGCCAAAACGACGAGGCCGAGAAAGACATCGGTCAGGGTGGCCATCGCGCCATTGACCGGCACGACCACCAGGTGGCCGACAGGCATGACGATGAGGTACGCATAAACCGCGTAGCGCACCAACCACGGGTCCGGGATCGGCTCCGACCCTGCGGGGCCTGTCGGACTCGAATCCGTGAGGGCCTCGCCGCCCGAGTCCACGCCGGAGGCCGCACCGCCGTCCGCTCTCTGTCGTTCGTCGCTCATGCGAGCTCGTCCGCGTAGTGGCGTACCACTGCCTCGACCAACCCACCCACCGTAAAATCCTCTGCCTGCACAGTAACATCGTACCCATGCTCGCGCGCGGCGGCGGCCGTTACGGGGCCGATCGCGGCGGCCGGGGCTACCGGCCGCCCCCCGACAAGTCGATCGAAACCCCGAACGGCCGAGGGCGACGTGAACGTCACCAGGTCCACGCCATCGCGGAGCAGCTCCCTCGCCTCATCGTCCACCCGCTCGACGGGAACCGTCTGGTACGCCACGACCACGTCTACGACAGCACCCCGTGCCCTGAGCCCTCGGGGCAGCACGTCTCTCGCCCCCGCCGCCACGGGCAGAAGCACTCGTTTCCCGTCCAAGGAACCCGACGCCGTGAGTGCATCGACCACCCCCTCGGCCACGTGCACCCCCGGGACGAGGCTCACGGAAAGGCCGGCCTCCCGCGCTACGCGTGCGGTGGCCGGCCCGATGCAACACACCGCGGCACCCCCGACTCCGCCCGGAAGGGCGTTCCCCACCGCCTCGGCGGCATCCCGAAGGGCGAGCACGCCGTTCGCAGACGTAAAGACCACCCAGTCGTACTGGCCGGCGCGGCGCGAAACCTCCGTCAGCCTTCGCGGATCTTCGGGGGGGAATATACGAATCGTGGGGATTCGCAAAACACGGGCTCCCAGGCGCTCCAACGCCTCGACGAACTCCGCGGCTTGAGTCTCAGGCCTGGTAACCACCAGGGTCCGGCCGGCCAAGGGGTGGACACCGACCGGCACCTCAAGTGTCTCGGCAGTGTTCATGGGCCCTAATATAGGGGCGAAAGCGGCTGTGGGTACAAGAATCGCTAATTATAAGGCGCTTCCCCACACCTATGCTCCCCCAAAACAAAACGCCCCCGGGACCATCAGATCCCAGGGGCGCGTAGCACTCGCTCGACGGTGCGGCCGTCAGACCTCGACCGGCTTGACCGGGGGTGCCTTGGTGACCTTACCCCCCTTGATGCAGTTCGCACAGACACGCACGCGACGCCGCACGCCCTCCGGGGTCACGATCTTTACGGTCTGCAAGTTAGGCAGCCAACGCCGCCGCGTCTTGTTGTGGGCGTGACTCACGTTGTTTCCCGACGCGGGTCCCTTGCCGCACAAATAGCACACTCGAGCCATGATTCTCTATACCCTCGGGCCTAACCCGTTAGTTATCTCCACCGTCGCCGCCGCCACCGCCGGCCATCACGATGATGTCTTCGATCTGTAGGTACGAAGACGCGAAGGTCGCAAGAATCTTGTCGTTCTCCGTAATCGCACCACTCGCGACCCAGGCATCGGCCACGCTGTCCGACATGGCGTACACCCGACCGACCACAGAGACCCGGGAGCCACTGGGCACCGAAACGCTGTCTGCCACGACCCGGGCTCCCATCTTGACCAGATACGGTCCGGGCTGGTTCGGCATCTCCACGAAGAACGCTTGCGAGCCCACGGCGCTCTGCACGGTCAGGTTGTTGATCCGGACGACACCCTCGGAGTGGGCCATGGGGTCGGAGCCGAACACGGCCGCCTCGACGATGCGGGCCGAACCCAACAACCCTCCGCGGCCGGACGTGTCTTCGACGACCTCCACTTGAGTCTCGGCGGCCTGCTTGTTCAGCCAAGCCAGAAATCCGCCGACGACGACGAACGTCGCCACCATCAGGATTACAGAAGTGCCGGCGGCGGCGCCTTTTCGGGACCCGAAGCATGCCATTTTATGCTGTGCTCCCCGCTCTTGTTCAGTACGAGAGATTCGACTCCGCCAGTCTAATCGACCAACTCGATCAGCGCCATCTCGGCTGCGTCTCCACGACGATTCCCCAACTTGAGGATGCGGGTGTATCCCCCGGGCCGCTCCGTGAAGCGGGGGGCGATGTCATCGAAGAGCTTACCGAGAACATCTCGGTCCGCGATCTGGCGCCCGGCAAGCCTCCGGGCGTGAAGGTCACCCCTCTTGCCCAGCGTGATGAGCCGCTCCGCGAACGGACGGAGCTCCTTGGCCTTGGCGGTCGTCGTTTCGATCCGCTCGTGCTCGAAAAGAGACGTCGCCATGTTGCGCAGCGTCGCCTTCTTGTGACTCGCTGTCCGGGAAAGGGCCCGGCCCTTCTTTCTGTGCCTCATGTGTCTGCCCTATTCCTCGCTGGCCTCGGCTGCCGGCTCGACCGGATCCTCATCCACGAGGAAAAGCTGGCCGTCGTCGCCCTGCCTGAGGCTCATACCGAAGTGGAGGCCGTGCTCATCCAGAAAGTCCGAGATCTCTTTGAGCGACTTCTTGCCGAAGTTCTCGATGCCGAGCATCTCGTCTTCGGAGCGCTGAACGAGATCACCAAGGGTGCGGATGTTCTCCTTCTGCAAGGAGTTGCGGGACCGCACGCTGAGCTCGGCCAGATCTTCGATGGGCCGGTCGAACAGATCGCGTAGCCGATCCGGCACCTCGACGGCACCTGGAGGCGTGATCTGAGGAACCCCGCCCTCACCGAAGTAGAGCATGAACTCGAGGTGCTTCCGTACCAGCTCCGACGCGTACCGGACCGCCGACTCGGGATCCACGGATCCGTCCGTCTCGATGAACAGGGTCAGTCGATCGAAGTCCGTGCGCTGCCCCACCCGCGTCTGCTCGACGGAGAAGTTGGCGCGGCGGACCGGGTTGTAGATCGAATCGATGCGAACCATGTCGACCGGAGCTCCCCTGGGAAGCTCGTGCTGGCTCGCCAAAACGAATCCACGGCCCTTGTTGACGTGCAGCTCGATGTTGAGCTTGCGCTTGTCCTGGACCGTCATCAGGTGATGGTCCGGGTCGTGGACGGTGACTCCCCCCGATGGGGTGATGTTGGCCGCCGTCACGGGACCCGCTTCGTTCACGCGGATCTCGAGGGTCGCCTCGTCGATGTCGTCGTCCAACGTCAAGACCAGAGACTTGAGGTTCTGGATGACTTGGTGGACGTCTTCCACCACGCCCTGGATCGTCTGGTGCTCGTGCACCACGCCGTCGATACGGAACGCCCAGACGGCCGCTCCACGGAGCGACGACAGGAGCACCCTGCGCACCGAGTTGCCCAGAGTGTGGCCAAAGCCGCGCTCGAGAGGCTCGATGACGAACTCGGCCGAGCGCCCATCCTCCGAGGTCCCGGCGACCTCGATCCGCTCGGGTAGTACCAATCCGGTAAGATCTATCTGCACGGAAGCCTCCATTACTTCGAGTAGAGCTCCACGATGAGCTGTTCCTGGACGGCCAGCGGAATGTCCTGTCTGGTGGGACGACGGGTCATGCGGCCGACGCGATTCTTCTCGTCGAGGAGGAGCCACTCCACAAGAGCCGGTCGGGTCCTGGCTTCGAGGCTCACCTGAACCGACGCCAAGTTCTTGGACTTGGGTCGGATGGCCACCTCGTCTCCGGGGCCCACCTGATAGGACGGAACGTCCACCGTGCGCCCGTTGACCTCCACATGGCGGTGCCGGACAATCTGCCGGGCAGAGCCTCGGCTCGGAGCGAATCCCATCCGGAAGATCACATTGTCCAGCCGGGACTCGAGAGATATGAGCATGTTCTCACCCGTGATGCCGTCGCGAGTGGAGGCGCGCTCGAACAGGCTCCGAAACTGACGCTCGTGGAGCCCGTAGATCCTCTTCACCTTCTGCTTCTCCCGAAGCTGCACGGCGTAGTCGGACTGCTTGCGCCGCCGTGCGTGAGCCGGTCCGTGCTGACCCGGAGGATAGGCGCGCCGTTCGACGGCGCACTTCTCGGTGTAGCACTTCTGACCCTTCAGAAAGAGCTTCTGCCCCTCACGGCGGCAGAGCCTGCATACTGGTCCTGTGTATCGTGCCATGCTGTTCTAGACCCGGCGTTTCTTGGGAGGGCGGCAGCCATTGTGGGGAAGCGGGGTGACATCTTGAATCGACTTGACGTGCAGCCCCGCCGTCGAAAGAGCCTGGATCGCAGACTCGCGCCCTGAGCCCGGCCCCTGGACCCGGACATTCACGCGCCTTACTCCCAACGCCACGGCCTCGCGGCCGCACTGTTCGGCGGCCACGGTGGCGGCGAAGGGCGTCGACTTCTTGGACCCCTTGAAGCCGGCCTTGCCGGCACTGCCCCAGACGACGGTGTTGCCTGCGTTGTCGGTGATCGTGATCAGCGTGTTGTTGAAGGTCGCCTGGATATGCGCGACCCCTTCCGCCTCTACGACCTTCTTGCTGCGCCTACGCCCTGATGGCGCCTCGGGCGCAGGTGTCGCATCGAGCGACGGCGTCGGCGCAACCGCCGGCGCGGGATCCGGCGCTGGTGCTGGATCCGTCGCTGGTGCTGATTCCGGTGCCGGTGTCGCTGCTTCTTCTTCGGTCACTCGCTACCGTCCTTCGGTGTTGTGGATCGAAGGCGTCATGTCAAATCCGTGTTCGATCTATCTGTTCGATGGGCGCCCTACTTCTTCGGCGCCTTCTTCTTGCCGGCGATGGCCCGCTTGGAGCCCTTGTGGGTCCGAGCGTTGGTGTGAGTGCGTTGCCCCCGCACCGGCAATCCCCGGCGGTGCCGGATACCCCGATAGCATCCGATGTCCATGAGACGCTTGATGTTCATGGAAACCTCGGTCCTCAACGTACCCTCCACCTTGTAGCGGCCTTCGATCTCCCTGCGGAGGCTGTTCACGTCGTCGTCGGTCAGATCGACGGTTCTACGGTCCGGGTCGACGCCCGTCGCACTCAGGATCTCCTGCGACCGGGAGTCCCCGATACCGTAGATGTAGGTCAGCGCGACCTCTATCCTCTTGCTCTTCGGAAGATCAACACCTGCGATGCGTGCCATACCACTCTCTTAACTGTTGTTTAGAATCGCTTCTGCTAAACCCACAAAGTCCCGGCGCCGATCAAATCGAGTGCGGGGGTAGGAGGGCGAGGGCGCGCGACTGAGGCGTACTCTAAGTACGCCGCAGGGAACGCGGTCCGAAGCCCGACACCGCCCCGCGCCGATTTCATCGGCGCATCACTTATCCCTGGCGCTGCTTATGTTTCGGATTACGCGAACAAATGATCCGCACCACACCCCTGCGGCGGATCACTTTGCAGTGTTCACACATCGGCTTTACGCTGCTACGAACCTTCATTTTTCGCGCCTTTACGTGCGTTTCTAGCAGAGCTTGTAATGATAATGGAAGGTCCCCTGCCCTTCAAGGCACTCCGGGGGCTTTCGTTGTATTCAGACCGACGTCTCGACTTGAGCCGCCGTCAGGATGCGTGGCCCGTTGGCCGTCACGGCCACCGTGTGCTCGAAATGTGCGGACCGGGTGCCGTCCTGCGTCACCACGGTCCAACGATCAGCCAGCGTTCTGATGTTGTCTGTCCCGAGGGCGAGCATGGGCTCGATGGCGACGACCATGCCCTCCCGCAGGAGGGGGCCCATGCCCGCTCGCCCGATGTTCGAGACCTGAGGCTCCTCGTGCACTTCCCGTCCCACACCGTGGCCCACGAGGTCCCTGATGATGTGCAGTCCCGTGCCCTCCACCCGCTCCATGACGGCCGCGCCTATGTCCCCGACATGGTGGTCGATCCGTGCCGCATCGATTGCGGCGTGAAGCGCCTCTTCCGTCACCGTGAGCAGTCGACGGCTCTCCTCTTCCACCTCTCCCACCGGGAACGTCCACGCAGAGTCGGAACACCAGCCGTCGAGTTTGACGCCGACATCGATCGAGACGATATCGCCATCGATCAGAATCCGGTCACCCTTCGGGATCCCATGCACCACCTCTTCGTTCAAGGAGAGGCAAACGCTGCCGGTGAAGCCATAGAGCCCCTTGAAGGCCGGCTCGGCCCCATCGTGAGAGCGGATGAAGTCGTCTGCGAACGCATCGATTTCAAGGGTCGAGACTCCGGGTGCGATTCGAGACGGCACTTCCACCAGAAAGTCGGCGATGATGGCCCCACCACGGGCGATCACGTCGATCTCTTCCGCGGTCTTGAGGTGGATCATCCAGCCACGCCAAGCGCCGCGACGACCGCCGCCTGGACACCCTCGACGCTCTTTTCACTGTCCACGTGGTGCACCCGCGCGCCGCTAGCCTCGTAGTAGTCGATCACCGGCGCGGTCTGCCTTCTGTACACGTCCAGACGATGCTGAACCGTTTCGGGGTTGTCGTCGCTCCGGTGCTGGAGGACCGCACCCTCTCTGTCGCAGACGCCATCCTCGGCCGGCGGAGCCAGAAAGACGTTGTAGACCGCCCCGCACCGGGGGCACGACCGTCGACCGGAGATCCGCTGGACCAGCGACTCGTCCTGAGCCTCGAGCACCACCACCTGATCGATCTTCCCGCCCAGCTCACTCAGCATCATGCTGAGACCCGAAGCTTGAGCGCTGGTCCGCGGGAAGCCGTCGAAGACGACACCCATGCCGGCGGGCATCGACGTCAGCTTTTCTCTGACCATGCCGATCACGACGTTGTCCGGAACGAACTCGCCCGCATCCATGAAGCGTTGGGCCTCCTTCCCGAGATCCGTCCCTTCGGCTCGGGCCCCGCGGAGCAGGTCACCCGTAACGACCCGCTCCCAGCCCCTGTCTTCGGCAAGAAGGACCCCCTGGGTGCCTTTTCCAACCCCCGGGGGGCCCAAAAGAATGACGTACATACCCTTGCCTCGACGCAGAGCTACATGTAACGGGAACGGCCGCGCATCTTGACGCGACCCTTCTTCATGAAGCCGTCATAGTGACGGAGCAGCAGATGCTGCTGTGCCTGCTGGACGGTGTCCAGTCCCACACCCACGACGATCAGAAGGCCTGTGCCACCAAAGAAGAACGTCTGGATATTGAAGATGCTGAAGATCCAGAACGGCACCAGCGCGATCAGCGCCAGGTAGATGGACCCGGGAAGCGTCACTCGAGTGAGCACCCGGTCGATGTACTCGGCGGTCCGGGCTCCAGGCTTCACCCCCGGAACGAAAGCCCCCTGCTTCTTGAGGTTCTCGGCCAGATCCACGGGATTGAAGATGATGGCCGTGTAGAAGTACGTGAAGAACACGATCAGCAGACCGTAGGTGATGTAGTAGACCGTGCCGGGCTGAAAGATGTCCGCGATCGTATCGAGGAACCCGCCCGTCTGACCGGCGAACTGGGCGATCGTGCCCGGCACGACGATGAAGGACTGGGCGAAGATGATGGGCATGACACCGGCGGAGTTCACTCGCAGGGGGACAAAGCTCTTCTGCCCCTCTCGAATGCGCCCGCGCCCGACCACCTTCCGCGGTATCTGTACGGGTATCTTCCTCGCTCCCATCGTCATCACCACCACGGCCGCCGTAATCGCGATCAGCACCACGACGAGCATGACGACGGCGAAGATCTGGATCTGCCCGGCGATGAACGACTCCCAGGTCCTGGCCACCGCCGCCGGGAAACCCTCGATGATGGAGAAGAAGATCAGGAGCGACATTCCGTTCCCGATCCCGCGCTCCGTGATCTGCTCACCGAGCCACATGACGAAGATGGCCCCGACGGTGAGCGTGACCGTCGTGGTCAAGTTGAAGACGAAGCCGGGATTACGTACGGCACCCGTGCTGTTGAGGAAGGCCGCGTAGCTGAATCCCTGGACGGCGCTGAGGAGGACCGTGGTGTAGCGGGTCCACTGGGTCAGCTTCTGACGTCCGTCCTCGCCTTCCTTCTGCATCTTCTCCACGGTGGGGAAGACGGCAGCCAGCAGCTGGAACATGATGCTGGCGGAGATGTAGGGCATGATGCCCAAGGCCAAGATCGTGGCACGGCTGAGACCGCCACCCACGAACATGTCGTAGATGCCGAGGATCCCGCCCTGAAGGGCCCCGAACTGTTGGCGGAGGATTCCAACGTCAACACCCGGTACGGTGATGTGTGCACCGACCCGGTAGATGAGCATGATGAAGAGCGTAAAGAGGATCTTCTCTTTGAGCTCCGGAACCCGGAACAGATTCGGAATCGGGTTAGCCATCGGTCTCCGCTTCGCCTTCATCAGCTTCGGAGGCAGGCGCGTCGGCCTGGAGCGCGGGTGCCTCCGCGGCGGCCTCGGCTACCGGCGCGGCCGAAGCCTCGCCGGTCGCCTTCGCGACGCCCACCTTCTTCTTCAGCTTCGAGCCCTTCTCCGTCGAGTCGCTTCCACCGCTCTTCAGGATGGTGGCCGACCCTCCGGCCGCCTCGATCTTGGCCACGGCCCCACCGCTGAACTTGTGGGCTTCGACCGAATAGGCCTGGGTCACCTCGCCCCTGGCGAGGACCTTGACCAGTCCCTTCGCGGATCGGATCAATCCCGCCTCTTTCAACAGCTTGGCGGTGACGGTGGTTCCCTCGATACGAAAGAGGTCTCCCACGTTCACCATCTGATACACCGTGCGCTTGCGCGGCGTGAACCCCCGCTTCGGAATACGCCGGTGCAACGGCATCTGTCCACCCTCGAATCCGGGGCGAACGGAGCCACCACTGCGGGACTTCTGGCCATCTTGTCCGCGTCCGGCAGTCTTGCCTTTCCCGGAGCCCTGACCTCTCCCTTTCCGCTTGGACCGACTCGTCGAGCCGGGAGCGGGACGTAGTTCGTGTAGCTCTGCCATGCTTAGATCTCTTCTACCTTTACCAGGTGCCAAACCTGCTTCGCCATCCCGCGGATGGCGGGCGTATCGTCGTGCACCACCGTCTGCTGGTGCTTCTTGAATCCCAGAGCCGTTAACGTGCGCCGGTGCTTGAACTTGCGACCGACACCGCTCCGGACCTGAGTTATGGACAACTTCTTAGCCACGATCCCCTCCCAGGATGACCGCCACGGGAACGCCACGCTCCCGCGCCGCCTGTTCGGCGGTCACGAGATTCGTGAGTCCGTCCATGGTCGCTCGAACGACATTGATCGGGTTGTTGCTCCCCTGACTCTTCGTGAGGATGTCCTTGATGCCGACGGCCTCGAGCACGGAACGCACCGGTCCGCCGGCAATCACACCGGTTCCGGGCGCGGCCGGACGCAACATGACACGCCCGGCACCCCAATGACCGATGATCTCATGAGGGATGGTCCCGTTCTGAACCGGGATCTCGATCATGTTCTTCTTGCCGCGCTCGAACGCCTTGCGGATGGCCTCGGCCACCTCGTTCGCCTTCGCGAGCCCGATGCCTACACGACCCTTCTGGTCGCCCACCGACACCAGCGCGGTGAAGGAGAACCGGCGGCCACCCTTCACGACCTTGGCCACACGGTTGATGTGGATCACGTTCTCGGTGAACTCGGACTCGCGTCCGCGGCTCTCTCTGCGTTTTTGATCCCTGGCCATCAGAACTGAAGCCCTCCCTCCCGGGCGCCATCGGCGAATGCCTTGACCCGGCCGTGATACTGGTATCCCCCGCGATCGAACACGACGGATGCTACTCCCTGAGCCACCGCCCGCTCCGCGAGGAGCTTTCCGGCGGCGCGGGCGCGCGCGACTCGCGGGTTCGAGCCCTCGGCCTTGAAGTCGGCGAGCTCGGCGCAGAGCGTGGAGAGACCCACCAGTGTCTTGCCGGCGTCGTCGTCCACAACCTGCCCCTCGAAGTTTTTCAGGGAACGGAAGACGACCAGCCTCGGACGCTCCGCCGTGCCCCAGATCTTCTTTCGGATCCGCGCGTGCCGTCTGGCACGCTGAGCCGGTCTATTGTTGCTGGTTTTAGTGCCCATGATTCCGTTCGTTCCTAGGCCGCGGAAGCCGTCTTGCCGGCCTTGCGGCGGACGTGCTCACCCTGATAGCGAATGCCCTTCCCCTTGTACGGCTCCGGGGGACGGAAGGCGCGAATCTCGGCGGCCGCTTGGCCCACTTTTTGCTTGTCGATACCGGCTACGACGATCGTGGTCGGACTCGGTGTATCGAGCTCCACGCCGGCCGGTGCCTGATAGTCGATCGTGTGGGAGTATCCCAAGGTCAGGAGAATGCCCTGCGCCTTCTTCTCGGCCTTGTACCCGACGCCTTGGATCTCGAGCGTCTTGCTGAATCCGTCGACTACGCCCTCGACCATGTTGGCGATGAGCGAACGCGTCAGGCCGTGCAGCGCCCGGTGCTCCGGCTCATCCGAGGGACGCACGACGGAAATCACGCCGTCATCCAAGGTGACCGTCATGTCGGCGTGTGCGTCCAAGGTCAGCTGCCCCTTCGCGCCCTTGACCTTCACGTTCTGCCCGCTGACGGTCACATCGACGCCCTTGGGCACCTCGATGGGCTGTTTACCAATTCGAGACATATCAGACCTATCCCCTTACCAGACCAGAGCCATGAGTTCGCCACCCATGCCCTCTTTACGAGCGACCCGGTCCGACATCAGTCCCCGCGAGGTGGACAGGATGGCCATACCCAGTCCGTTTCGAACCCGGGGAATCTTGTCGACGGCCACGTAGCGACGGCGGCCCGGGCGTGATACACGCTCGAGGTGCCGAATGATCGGGCCCTCTTCGTGGTACTTGAGGTACACACGCAGGACTCCGAAACCACCATCGTCCAGGACCTTGTAGTCGTACACGAAGTGGTTTTCCTTCAGCAGACGGGCCACCTCGGTCTTCAGCTTCGAGACCGGCATGTCCGCCCACTTATGCCCCGCGCTACCGGCGTTCCGGATGCGTGTGAGCATGTCCGCAATGGGATCCGTCAGCATAACCGTTTCAGTCCTTTACCAGCTTGACTTCCGGACGCCCGGGATCTCGCCCCGAAGGGACATCTGGCGGAAACAAATCCGACAGATCCCGAACTTCCGAATGAATGCACGTGGACGCCCACAGCGCTGACAGCGATTCCGCTGTCGCCCTGGAAATTTGGGCTTCCGGTTGTTCCTCTCGATCAACGCCTTCCTGGCCATCGAATTCCCCTGTCCGTTAGTTGGCGTGCTGCCCGACCACGATCGGATCCGCCCCTTGGAAGGGGAAGCCCATCTCGCGAAGCAGGGCGAGCGCCTCGTCGTCCTTATCGGTCGTCGTGACGACGGTGATGTTCATTCCGTGAATCTGACCGACCCTGTCGTAGTCGATCTCCGGAAAGATGATCTGCTCCCGGATGCCCATCGTGAAGTTCCCGCGACCGTCGAAGGCCCGCGTACGCAAACCGCGGAAGTCCCTCACACGCGGTATCGCGACACTCACCAGTCGATCCAGGAACTCGTACATGCGGTGCTGTCGAAGCGTGACCGCGGCTCCGATGGGCATGCCTTCGCGGAGGGAGAAGTTCGAAATCGACTTCCGCGCGCGAGTGATCACGGCTTTCTGACCGGTGATCACCCCCAACTCCTCCACGACGGACGTCAGGAGCTTGGCGTTCTTCGCCGCCTCACCCACGCCCACGTTCAACACCACCTTCTCGATCTTGGGAATCCGATGGGGGTTCCCCCACTGGAACTTCTCCGCCAGGCGCGGCCGGGCGTGCTCCCTGTAATGCGTCAGTAGTCTCGGTTCCATTATCTCTCAGTCCTCAAGTCGCGCCGCAGTGTACGTCGCTCCCATACGAGTCGACGGCTCCCGCTACGGCTTGGGGATCGGATTGCCCGTCTTTACGGCAATCCTCTCTTTGGTTCCATCGGCCTCGATCCGCGTGCGGATCCGGCTCGCCTGATTCGAAGCAGGATCCACCAACATCACGTTGGATACGTGGATCGGGGCCTCGAAGGTCATGATTCCACCCTCCGGGTTCGCCTCGGTGGGACGTTGGTGGCGCTTGCGCATGTTCACGCCCTCGACCACGAGCCGGCCGTCGTCCTTGAGCACACGGAGGACGGTCCCTTCCATATCGCGGTGGTTGCCCCGGATCACCTTCACCCGGTCGCCCTTCACGATCGATGACTTCAGTTCCTTGGTGGCCATTACAGCACCTCCGGGGCCAACGAAACGATCTTCATGTACTTCTTCTCACGTAGCTCTCGTCCGACGGGCCCGAAGATGCGGGTACCTCGGGGTTCGCCCTGGGGCGTGATGAGCACCGCCGCGTTGTCGTCGAAGCGGATGTAGGTGCCGTCCCGCCGGCGCACCTCCTTGGCCGTGCGCACGATCACCGCCCGCACCACCTCACCCTTCTTCACGGGCGAGTTGGGAATGGCGTCCTTGACCGTCGCCACGATGACGTCCCCGACGCTGGCGTAGCGTCGGTGTGATCCACCCAGGACCCGAATACAAAGGGCGCTCTTGGCCCCCGAGTTGTCGGCAATCTTCAGGATCGATTCCTGCTGAATCATCTCTGTGTCCTAATTCGCGTAAGAATCGCGTCGGTGTTGTTATTCGGAGCGCTCGAGCAGATCGAGAACACGCCACCGCTTGGTCTTCGAAAGGGGCCGGGTCTCGACGATCCTGACCACGTCGCCTTCCTGGTATTGATTCTCTTCGTCGTGGGCGTGGTACTTCTTGGTCTTCTTGACTCGCTTCCCGTACAGGGGATGAGCGAACTGCCGCTCCACACGCACGGTCACGGTCTTGTCGGACTTGTCGCTGGTCACCACGCCGGTCCGGACCTTCCGTCGATTTCGGCCCTCGCTGGACTCTTGCGCCTCGGCCGTCTCGACCTGACCACCCGCCTCGGCTTGCTCGGCCGCTTCTCCGGCCGCCTCGGCCTGCTCGGCCGTTTCCGATGTGTTCTCTGTCATGATCTACTGGGTCGACCCCTCGGATTGCCCGGTTGATTCCGCGATTGACTCGTCGGATCCTCCGGCCAACTCACGCTCCCGGAGAATCGTGTTCAGGCGCGCAATGTCGCGCCTGATGTGCTGTAGCATCTTGGGATTCTCGAGATCCATGGTTCCGGTCCGGAAGCGGAGGCGGAACTGCTCCTCCTTCGACTCCTCGAGCCGTGCCAGGACCTCTGTGTTGTCCCACTCGCGTATGTCTTCAGCCTTCATCGTCTCTTCTCGTCTCTGGTACTAGAGCTGGTGCTCTCGGATGACGAAACGGGTCGCCACGGGGAGCTTGGCCGCGGCCAATTCCATGGCCCGCTTGGCGGTCTCCACGTCCACACCTTCCAGCTCGAACATCATTCGACCGGGCTTCACGACGGCCACCCAGCCCTCGGGGTTACCCTTACCCTTACCCATGCGGGTCTCGGCGGGCTTGGACGTGATGGGCTTATCCGGAAAGATGCGGATCCAGACCTTACCACCACGCTTGATGTGGCGGGTCATGGCGACACGGGCGGCCTCGATCTGCCGGTTCGAAATCCAGCCGCACTCCGTGGTCTGGAGACCGTATTCGCCGAAAGAGACCTTGTTGCCGCGAAGCGCCTTACCGCGCATCCGGCCCTTGTGCATCTTACGGTGTTTTACGCGCTTTGGCGCTAGCATCGTCTTCTAATCCTCTCGGTGAAGCGCCGGTGCTCAGGCGCCGGTCGAGTACGTATGGTCACGGCGCTCTTCAACCACTTCGCCGCGGAATATCCAGCACTTCACACCCACCGTTCCGTACGTCGTGATGGCCGCAACCTGCGCGTAGTCGATATCGGCGCGGAGTGTGTGAAGCGGCACGCGCCCCTCGTTGTATCCCTCTGTCCGGGCGATCTCGGCACCGCCCAGCCGGCCGGCGCATTGGATCTTGATGCCCTCGGCGCCACCTCTGATGGCGGATTGGACGGCCCGCTTCATCGCCCGACGGAACGAGATCCTCTGCCGGAGCTGGTGGGCCACGTTCTCGGCCACCAACCGGGCGTCGACCTCGGGCCGGCGAATCTCCTCGACGTTCACGGAGATCTCCGCCTTCGTCAGGACGGCCAGCTCGTCGCGCAGCTTGTCGACTTCGGCGCCACGCTTGCCGATCACGACGCCGGGACGTGCCGTGAACAGCGTGACGACGATCTTCGACGGCTTCCGCTCGATCTCCACCTTGGAGAGTGCGGCGTGCGCAAGTCGCCGGTGGAGGTACGTCCGGATCGTCTCGTCTTCCTTGAGAAGGCGAGGGAAGTCACGCTCGGCGTACCAGCGAGAGCGCCAGTCCTTGACGATTCCGAGACGGAACCCCAGTGGGTGAGTCTTCTGTCCCATGGTTATTCCTTGGTATCCACGACTACGGTGATGTGGCTGGTCCGCTTGTTGATGCGGCCGGCACGACCCATTGCCCGAGCCCTCCAACGCTTGAGCGTCGGGCCTTCGTCGACAAACGCGGTGGCGACCGCGAGTTCGTCCACGTCCAAGACGTCGCCGTGGTCTTGGGCCTTGTTCTGAGCATTCGCCACGGCGGAGCGCAGGGTCTTCCCCACGGGGTCCGCGGCGGCCTTCTTCGAGAACCGGAGGATCGCGTAAGCCTCGTTCACGGACTTCCCGCGGATCTGGTCCACCACCTGGCGGACCTTGCGCGGGCTCATCCGTACGTGACGAGCAATCGCCTTTGCTTGCATTTCCATCTCTCGCTACCTCACCGAGGACCGCTTGTCGGCGAGCCTGCCACCGTGACCCCTGAAGAGCCTGGTGGGAGAGAACTCGCCGAGCTTGTGGCCTACCATGTTTTCCGTGATGTAAACGGGAATGAACTTGTTTCCGTTGTGCACAGCGATCGTGTGTCCCACGAAGTCCGGCGAGATCGTGGAAGCCCGTGCCCAGGTCTTGATGACCTTCTTCTCGCCACGGGAGTTCATGACCTCGACCTTGAGGAGGAGCTTCTCGTCGATGTACGGACCCTTCTTGATACTACGCGGCATATGACCGACCTCTGCTCAACCGTTGCGCTTCTACGTGCGAACCAGGAGACATCACTGTGTTGCCTTGCCCCGCTTGCGTCCGCGGACGATGTACTTGTTCGACTGCTTCTTCCTTTTACGAGTCTTCGTCCCTTCACGCTTGCCCCAGGGCGTCACCGGAGGACGTCCTCCGGAGGCCCTACCCTCACCGCCACCCAGCGGGTGATCGACAGGGTTCATGGCGACACCGCGAACCTCGGGGCGCTTGCCGCGCCAGCGATTGGCGCCCGCCTTACCGATGCTCTGAAGGTTGAACTCGATATTCCCCACCTGCCCGATAGTGGCCAAACAGGTCTCCAGCACCTGTCGCACCTCGGTCGAGGGTAGCCGCAGGGCGACGTACTTCCCTTCCTTGGCGACGAGCTGCACGCCGGCTCCGGCCGAGCGGGCCATCTGGCCTCCCTTCCCCGGTTTGAGCTCGATGTTGTGGACCACGGTACCCAGCGGGATCTTGGCCAGCGGTAACGCGTTGCCGACCCGGATGTCCGCTTCGGGCCCCGATACGATGGTGGTGCCGACCTCTAGGCCCCGCGGGTGCAGGATGTAGCGCTTTTCACCGTCCGCGTAGTGGACCAACGCGATGTTCGCACTGCGGTTCGGATCGTACTCGATGGCGGCGATCTTCCCCGGAATCCCGTCTTTGTTGCGTCGGAAGTCGATCCGGCGATAACGGCGCTTGTGTCCGCCTCCCCGCCGCCGAGAGGTGATTCTCCCGTGGTGGTTCCGGCCCCCCGACTTCTTCAACGGCTCCACGAGCGACCTCTCCGGCTCCTTCTTCGTGAGAATCTCGGAGTTGTCGATTATGGAGCGAAAGCGCATTCCCGGAGTAACCGGCTTGAATTTCTTGATAGCCATATTGGTTATCCGACCTCGTAGAACTCGATGTGGTCGCCTTCGGCGAGCTGCACGACCGCCTTCTTGAAGGCGGGGCGACGTCCGTAATTCGGACTCCGGGACATGCGGCCCATCAGGGCGCGCTTGGCCTTCCCGGCGTAGCGCATGGTGCGGACGTGCTGGACCTTGACGTCCCAGAGTTTCTCGATGGCTCGTCCGATCTCGACCTTGTTCGCGGCCCGGTTCACGATGAAGGTGTAGACGTTTTCTTCATCGATGGCCGTCGCGGACTTCTCGGAGACGACCGGCGAGTAGATCACGTCGTAAACGTCACGCATCGTCGCCCTCCTCCTGTACCTCGGCCCCACCCGAAAGCTCGAGCAAGCGCGCGTCGTAGTGGGCCTGCGCCGTCTTGCGGCTATCGGCGGCCTTGAGAGTCCTCACGTACTCCGCGGAGTCGATCTGAGCCAGGAAGTCCGCCAACTCACCGACCTTGGGCGGCTTCACGGAGGCCTTGTCGGCCCCTCCCTTTGCTTCCGCGGCATCTGGCGCGGCCTCGGCAGCCGCCCCGCCTTTCACCTTGGCCGCCGCCGCCTTCTCGGCTTTCCCCTCGGCCTTGGGCTTCACTTCTTCAACGTCCGCTTGTGCCTTCGCCTTGCGGACCGCCGGTTTGGCCGTTTTCGCATGGCCCCTACGAGCCTTCCTGCGCTCGGCCTGGGCCTCGGCGGCGTCGCGTTCGCGGCCCCGCACCTCCGGCTCACCCCGATCCCTGGCCACCGTCGCGTCACGATCCGCCTCAGACGGCTCGGCGGCGTCCAGCGCGGCCTTCTCGATGACGACCACGTTCGCCCACAGAATGTCGTAGGCCGACTCCTGGCCGAAGGGACGGGTCTCGACGTCGGGGAGGTTGCGAGCGGACAGGTGGACGTTTCCCTTCGCCCCGTCCGTCAGCACGAGGATCTTCCCCTCGGCGCCGATGGCAGAAAGCAAGGCCAACAGCTGCTTGGTCTTGGGGGTCTCGAATTCGATGGCGTCCACCAAGACGACCCGCTCACCCTGGGCTCGCGTGTTGAACGCGGACCTGCGAGCGAGGGCCCGGACCTTCTTGGGCACCCGTTGCCGCCACGAGTGGGGAATCGGCGGGAAAGCGACACCACCGCCTGCCCACTGCGCGGCCCGAATCGTTCCCTGCCGGGCGCGACCGGTCCCCTTCTGCTTCCAGGGCTTTGCCGCTCCGCCGGCAACCTGTCCGCGGGACTTGGCCGCAGCCGTCCCCTGTCGCTGATTGGACAGGTAGGCCTTGATCACCTGGTGGAGGACGTCCTCGTTGACGACCCCGTCGAAAAGCCACTCAGGGAGCTTCTGCTCACCCCCCTGGGCTCCATCCGTCTGGTAATAGCGAGCTTTAAGCATGCGTCACTTCTGTATCAACAGATAGCTGTTTCTGGACCCCGGGACCCCACCCTTGATGAAGAGCAAGTTACGCTCGGCGTCCACTCTCACGATTTTCTGGTTGCCGAGTGTGACCCTTCGACCACCCATACGGCCCGGCAACTTCTTGCCTTTGATGACCCGCGACGGGTCCGTACCGGGTCCCATGGAACCCGGGGTCCTCGAACTCGGGTGTCCGTGGGTGGCGGGTCGCCCCGCAAAGCCCCAACGCTTGACCACGCCTTGGAAGCCTCTCCCCTTCGACGTGCCGGTCACTCTGACCGAGTCACCGGCCTCGAAGACCTCCACCGTGATCGCTTGTCCGAGCTCGAACTCGGTGCCCTCGTCCACCGGGAACTCGCGCACCAGGCGAGGAGCCACATCGACTCCGGCCTTCGCGGCATGGCCCTTTTCCGCCTTGCTGCCGCGCTTGTCCTTCTGGGCACCGAAGCCCAGTTGAACGGCGGAGTACCCGTCGGTCTCGTCCCTCTTGATCTGGAGCACCGGGCAAGGCCCTGCCTCCACGACGGTCACGGCCTGTGCCGCCCCATCTTCGTCGAAGATTCGGGTCATCCCGATCTTCTTTCCAATCAATCCAGGCATTAGTCGACCTTAATCTCGACGTCTACGCCAGCAGGCAGATCGAGCTTGGTCAGCGCATCGACCGTCTGCGGGCGGCTATCGACGATGTCGATGAGCCGCTTGTGGGTCCGAAGCTCGAACTGCTCACGGCTCTTCTTGTCGATGTGAGGCGAGCGCAGCACCGTCCAGCGCTCGCGCCGCGTCGGCAACGGAATCGGACCCCGTACGCTTGCCCCCGTCTTCTGAGCCGTCCGTACGATGTCCGCCGCCGTCTGATCCACGATCCAGTGGTCGAAGGCCTTAAGCCTGATGCGAATCCTGTCTGCCATGTCTTCCTCTCGAAGCCTTCTACCTACTCGATAATCTCGGTCACCACGCCGGACCCTACCGTGCGCCCGCCCTCGCGGATCGCGAACCGGAGCTGCTCGTCCATCGCGATCGGCGTAATCAACTCCACTTCCATCTGCACGTTGTCGCCCGGCATCACCATCTCCACGCCCTCCGGCAGGTTCGCCGCGCCCGTCACGTCCGTCGTCCGGAAGTAGAACTGCGGCCGGTAGCCGTCGAAGAACGGCGTATGGCGTCCTCCCTCTTCCTTCGTCAGCACGTAGACCTCGCCCTTGAACTTCGTGTGAGGCGTGATCGAGCCCGGCTTCGCCAGAACCTGCCCCCGCTCGATCTCGTCCTTGCCCACTCCGCGAAGCAGCAGCCCCGCGTTGTCTCCGGCTCGACCCTCGTCCAGCAGCTTCCGGAACATCTCCACTCCCGTCACCACCGTCTTCCGGTTCGCGCCCATCCCGACCAACTCCACTTCTTCGCCCTGCTTCACGATGCCGCGCTCGATCCGGCCCGTCGCCACCGTCCCCCGGCCCGTGATCGAGAACACGTCCTCGACCGGCATCAGGAACGGCTTGTCCACGTCACGCTCCGGCTCCGGGATGTAGCTGTCGATCGCGTCCATCAGCTCGCCGATGCACTCCACGTCCGGGCCCTCGCCCTCCGCGTTCATCGCCTTCAGTGCGCTCCCACGGATCACCGGCGTGTCGTCACCCGGGAACCCGTACTCGCTCAG
The DNA here is from genome assembly GCA_965226925.1 of Longimicrobiales bacterium. Classification (GTDB taxonomy): domain Bacteria; phylum Gemmatimonadota; class Gemmatimonadetes; order Longimicrobiales; family Gaopeijiaceae; genus CBDDCX01. The sequence continues at coordinate 1,008,945 of CBDDEN010000011.1, forward strand.
CAGCTCCCGTACCTCCAGCTCCACCAACTCCAGAAGCTCCTCGTCGTCTACCATGTCCACCTTGTTCAGGAAGACCACCACGTACGGCACGTTCACCTGCCGAGCCAGCAGAATATGCTCGCGCGTCTGAGGCATCGGGCCGTCCGCCGCGCTCACCACGAGAATCGCGCCGTCCATCTGCGCCGCTCCCGTGATCATGTTCTTCACGTAGTCCGCGTGTCCGGGGCAGTCCACGTGCGCGTAGTGACGGTTCGCCGTCTCGTACTCCACGTGAGCGGTCGCGATCGTGATCCCACGCTCCCGCTCCTCCGGCGCCTTGTCGATGTTGTCGAACGAAATCGCGTCTCCACCGAATTTCTTCGCCTGCGTAGCCGTGATCGCAGCCGTCAACGTCGTCTTTCCGTGGTCCACGTGCCCGATCGTGCCCACGTTCACGTGCGGCTTGCTGCGCTCGAATTTCGCTTTACCCATGGTTCTTCCTCGGAGGCGTCCTACGCCTGTTCCGGTGACCTGCTAGTCGCCACCGCCGTTGGCGTTGATGATTTCCTCTGCCGCGTTCTTGGGTACCTCTTCGTACTGGGCGAACTGCATGGTGTACACGGCGCGGCCCTGGCTCAGCGAGCGGAGGGTGGTCGCGTATCCGAACATCTCGCCGAGGGGCACGCTGGCCCCGATGACCTGGGCATCGCCCCGGTCCGTCATGCCGCCGATCTTGCCCCGGCGGGAAGACAGGTCTCCGATGATGTCGCCCATATAGTCCTGGGGCGTCACCACTTCGACGTCCATGACCGGCTCGAGGAGCACGGGCTTGGACTTCTTGAGGCCGTTCTTGATGGCCATGGAGCCGGCGATCTTGAACGCCATTTCACTGGAGTCCACGTCGTGATAGGACCCGTCGATGAGTTCCACTTTCACGTCGATGACCGGATAACCGGCCAGGACGCCCGTGTCGAGAGCTTCCTTGACCCCCTGCTCCACCGAGCTGATGTACTCCCTGGGAATCACGCCGCCCTTGACCTTGTCCTCGAAAACGAAGCCGATGCCCGGCCCCGCCGGCTCGACGTTGATGACCACGTGTCCGTACTGGCCCCGGCCACCGGTCTGCCGAACGAACTTGCCCACGACCTTCTCGGAACGGCTTCGGATCGTCTCACGGTACGAGACCTGCGGGCGTCCGATGTTGGCCTCGACGTTGAACTCCCTGCGCAGCCGATCGACGATGATCTCCAGGTGGAGCTCACCCATGCCGCTGATGATCGTCTGTGCCGTCTCGGGATCCGTCCGGACCCGGAACGTGGGATCCTCGTCGGCCAACTTCACGAGGCCGGACGTGAGCTTGTCTTGGTCGGCACGCGTCTTCGGCTCGATGGCCACCGAGATCACCGGCTCCGGGAACTTCATGGCCTCGAGGATGATCGGCCGGTCCGGCTGGCACAGCGTATCTCCGGTCTTTACGTCTTTGAGACCGATGACCGCCGCGATGTCGCCCGCGAAGACCTCGTCCCGCTCTTCGCGCTTGTTCGCGTGCATCTGAAGCAAACGGCCTACGCGCTCCTTACGATCCTTGGTCGCGTTCAGCACGTAACTCCCCGACGGGAGCGAGCCCGAATAGACCCGCACATAGGTCAGTTTCCCGACGAACGGATCGGTCATGATCTTGAACGCGAGCGCGGCGAACGGCGCATCGTCCGACGCTTCCCTGGTCTCGTGCGTCTCGTCGTGTTGCGGCAGATGACCCTGGATGGGGGGAACGTCGAGCGGGGACGGCAGATAGTCGATGACGCCGTCGAGCATGGCCTGCACGCCCTTGTTCTTGAACGCGGAGCCACAGAAGACCGGGAACAGCTTTCCGGCGATCGTTGCCCGGCGAATCGCCTGACGGAGCTCGTCATCCGTGAGCTCCTCACCGCCCAGGTACTTCTCGAGCAGCTCGTCGTGGTGCTCGACCGCGGCCTCCGTGATCTCGTGCCGGAGCTCGGCCACCTTTTCGGTCAGCGAGTCGGGAACCGGGCCCACGATCACCTCGGAGCCCAGCTCTTCCTGGTAGTGCAGAGCCCGCCGGCCCACGATGTCGATGATGCCCGTAAAAAGATCGCCTTCGCCGAGCGGATACTGGACGGCAAAGGCGTTGGCTCCGAGTCTCTCGCGCATCATTTCGAGGACATGCTCGAAGTCGGCGCCGACCCGGTCCATTTTGTTGACCAGGGCAATTCGCGGCACCCCATAACGGTCGGCCTGTCTCCACACCGTCTCGGACTGGGGCTCCACGCCGCCCACGGCGCAGAACACCGCGACCGCACCGTCGAGCACCCGGAGCGAGCGCTCGACCTCTGCGGTAAAGTCCACGTGGCCCGGAGTATCGATGATGTTGATGCGATACTCGATGTCGTTGCGCTCCCAATGGCACGTAGTGGCTGCCGACGTGATGGTGATGCCCCGCTCCTGCTCCTGCTCCATCCAGTCCATAGTGGCCGAACCCTCATGGACCTCACCGACCCGATGCAGGCGACCCGTATAGTACAGGACGCGCTCGGTCGTAGTCGTCTTACCGGCATCGATGTGGGCCATGATGCCGATGTTTCTCAGGTGCTTAAGCGGTGTACGTCTGGACATCTTTTCTATTCTGTCTGTCGAACTGTATCGGTGTATCCAACCGTTCGTCGTGAACCTGCCTGGACCACTCGCTCCTTGCCAAAAAAAACGCACGAGCACTTCGAAGCAGAAGCGCGCCCTTCCGTCGGGCTGCCGTAGCCTGTCACCCGGCAGCCTCCGCGCTTCGTGCCTCGGCGCTCCGTGCGCGAGACAACAGGGTTGAGTTCTATCAGGCCTCGTTCAGCGGCACCTGACGCTCAAGCGGATTTTGACTACCAGCGATAGTGGGCGAACGCCTTGTTCGCCTCCGCCATCCGATGCGTGTCGTCTTTCTTCTTAATAGTTGCTCCCTCTCCCCGGCTCGCTGCCAGGAACTCGAACGCGAGTCGCTCGGCCATCGTCTTTTCCCCGCGATTGCGGGAGAAGCTGATCAGCCACCGGCTCGCCAGCGCGGCCCGGCGGTCAGGCCGAACCTCGATCGGGACCTGATAGGTCGCACCACCCACCCTCCGGCTCTTGACCTCGAGAGCCGGCTTGGCGTTGGTGAGCGCCTGCGTGAAGATGTTCAGGGCGGGTTGGCCCGAACGCTCCTCGCAGATGTCCAGAGCACCGTAGAATATCTTCTCAGCCAGGGACTTCTTCCCGTCGACCATGAGGTTGTTGATGAACTTCGTCACCTCGGTCGAATCGTATCTCGGATCTGGGAGTAGCTCCCGGCGGACTGCCCTTGTGCGACGACTCATTCTCTATCCGCTACTTAGGTCTCTTGGCGCCGTACTTCGATCGACCCTGACGGCGATCGCTGACACCCGACGCGTCCAGGGTCCCCCGAACGACGTGGTATCTCACGCCGGGCAAATCCTTCACCCGGCCACCCCGGATGAGCACGATCGAGTGCTCCTGGAGGTTGTGTCCTTCGCCACCGATATATGACGTCACCTCGTACCCGTTCGTCAGACGCACCCTCGCCACCTTCCTGAGAGCCGAATTCGGCTTCTTGGGAGTGGTGGTGTACACGCGCGTGCAGACCCCCCTCTTCTGAGGGTTTTTCTGAAGCGCAGGGGACTTGTTCTTCTTCTGAAGCTCGCGACGTCCCTTGCGAACGAGTTGGTTGATCGTAGGCATGTCAGCCCAGGTTGATGTCGTCAAAAAAACGCGCTTTCTAGCGCGGGTTCGGCCGCGGGTCCTAGCGCGGTTTACCGCGGGTTTCAGCGCGGCTTCGGTACCGGAGCGACCGACGCGTCGGCGCATCTCCGGGAAAGACTTGGAAAGTTAAAAGAGGCCTAGGGGGGTGTCAACGGGGTCAACACCCTGAAAACCCGCTTCAGCCGGGGGCTTACGGGGGGGCGTGGCTACGCTTCCTGCGTCAGCCGCCGGGCTTCTTCGCCCAGGGTGCCGTACTCGTGGTCGGCGGCGGCTCGGGGGCCTGAATGATCAGCATGCCCATGCCCATGCCCATATCCCCCTTCCCGGTGGTTCTGGGCCGTGAGCGCACGTGGGGCCGTGAGCGTACGGATGACCGGAGCAGCATACACCGCGCCTGTGGCAACCTTGATCAAGAACTCACGTCGGTCTTCCACGGGTCCTCCCGAAAAAGGCCGAGAGCGGACTGCTGGCAACTCCGTTTGCCCGTGCTCGGCTCCTCACCCAAGGGCTATCGAGGCTCGACCCGATGTCAACCCGGTTGACACCAAGGCTTCTACACTCCGCGCGGGATCAAGACTCTCCCAATCCCGCAGCGCCGTCACCGGCATCCGTCAGATCCTCGGCCCCGGCCAATATCCCGGCGAACTCGTGACCCTTCCGCACCACGTCCTCCACCCGGCACTCCCACCCCGTCCACCCCGGCGCACCGTGCTCGAGGGCCTCCCTCCAAACCGACGCCTCGAGCGTCTGCCCCGCGGCGACCTGGAGCGGCGGGTCGACGGGAAGGAACCACTGCCCCCAAGGCTCCGTGTCCGATCCGGGGGCGTTGGAGATCCACCCGCCCTCATCTATCTCGAGGTCGAACCACAGCGCCAGGCCATGGACCGTCCCGCTTTCACCGGCATCCCAGCTCCCCTCGATCCGAAGCGCCGCGGCCGGGGGCACCGGCTGCAGCGGCAGGGGAGATCCGATTACCGCTTCGCCCTGCAGGTCCTCCGGCCTCAGGCTGACCTGCCGGGGTGTGTTGGACAGGAACGGTCGCAGGCCCGCCCAATCGAGATCCCATCGCTCGTGTCCGGCTTCATCCAAGGGGAACGTTTCGTCCCATACCGAGCGCGACTGCACGGGGGCCAGGCACATGCGTGCCGATCGGGGTAGCATCCTGCCACCGGGTGCGAGATGCTCTTCCTGGAGAGACTTGAGCAACCCGAACGTGGGGCGGTCGAGAAAGGGAGTCGGGAAATCCTCGAAGAGGATGAGGTCGAACTCGCCCTCGACCGGGGCACCTGGAAGGGAGCCCCGGACGAACTCCATCTGCCCGGCCAACCCGTTCGCGGCGGCGAGGGCCTCCGCGAGGTGGACGACGGGGCTCGAATCGACGGCGACCACACGTCCGGCCCCCGCCTGCGCGGCGAAGAAGCCGAACGTGCCCAAGCCCGCGCCGACGTCGAGCACACGGTCGCCGGGCTTCACGGTTTCGAGAATCGCACGCCGAAACGCGTCGATGCGGTTAGAGTAGACCAGAAGGCTCGCGTAGTAGGAGACGCTCACTCGAGCAGTCCCTGGCCGCGGAACCCCTCGATGACGTCGCACACCTCTTCGGTGAGGAGCTCCTCGGAGGGTGTCTCGGTCAGCACCTCGGTCAACTCACGGGCGATGTCTTGGACCGATCGCGAGCCGTCACAAGCCGACCAGACGAGCGCTGCCGTCGTGTTGAGCACATGCAGGAGCTGGGTTCGAGGGTCGTAGACCACCCACTCGGTTCCCAGAGAGCGGAAGACCGCATCGTCTCGCACACGAGGTCTCACGGCGTTCACGGGCGGGCCTCGCTCACGGCTCCGTCCCCGGCGCCGGATCGGGCATCGGTAAGGCCCCGGGCTCCTGGGCTAGTTCGGCAATCACACGGGCCGCATCACGAGAAGACCCGAAACGCACGTCGAAGACCCTCACTCCTTCCAACAGCCCGATAAAGCGGTCCATGCTCTCCTCTGTCCGTAAACCGGTCGCCTGCACCGCGTCCAAGAGTATGCGCAGCCCTACGCCCGCCTCTTCTTCGCGCACCCGCATCCCGTGGCGGGCACCGTACTCTATCCGGGCCACGACCGCCGCGCGACTCCCTGCCTGGGCCCACCCGCCGGCCGTCGTCGGATCGAACCAGGCCTCATCGCTCTCGGGGTCCCACGCGGGGGTATCCTCGGGAGCCAGCCCGTGCTGCGCCAAGAGTGTGGGGTCCACCTTGAGCAGCCGAGGAAAGGGCCCCAACAGGCCCTCCCGGTCGAGACGGACGACATCGTCACCCAAGAGGGGATGGCCGGCCAAGGACCACGCCAACGCCAAGCTGGACTTGCCCGCTCCGGAGGGGCCGGACACCAACACGGCACCGAAAGGCGTGATCGCGCCTTCCGCATGCAGGTGAGTGCTCAGGTCGTCTTGCGCGAGAAGGTCGTTCACGACGGCGAACTCGACGGCGGCGAGCAGATCGGGAAGGGAGTCGAACGTGGCCCGGCCCTCTCCGGTGAGCAGGACGAAGCCGTCGGTGCCCGGCACTACACGCAGGCCGGCGCCGACGCCCCCTTCGGCTTCAGTCAGCACTTCATCTCGCCTCCGTCCTTCCGCCCGCCGGTCGGCCTCGCCTTCGGCCGCTTCGATTCGACCCTGAGGAAAGAGCGCGGCCACGTCGGCGGCGAGTCGAGCATCCGGTACGACAACCTCCGTCTCCCCACCCTCGAACGAGAACCGAACCCTCACTCCTCGAACTCCTGGTTCGGAGACAGCGGCGAGACCCCCCTGCCCATCAGCCAGACCGCCACGGTCTTCATGTGATGCAGACGTCGACGGCTCCACGCGCCTGAGACCTGGGGATACCGTTGGTCCAGCCAGGACCTCGGGGGCAACATCACGTCGAAGGCGTCACGCAGGATCGACGACGGCGACCCTCCGAGCACCCACTGGGACCGGAGCCCTCGGAATCGAGTCCCGGTCACGGCCGGTTCCGTCCCGAGGAGCCGTGCCCGGTTCAGGACCCTGGACGGGGCATGGGGCAACTCGGCCGGGACGCCAACAGCCGAGAGCAGCGGGTCCGCGACCTGCACGCGCAGGCCGTCCCTCACGAAGGCCAACATCACGCGCAGACCACGCAGGCTACCCCTTCGGGCCGCCAGGTCCGCCAGCAGGTCGGGCCGAGCGAGGCGATCCAAGGAGCGCACCATGTCGCCCAGCGCCCTCACGTGCGTCACCACCCGCAGGTGTTTCAGGAAGTGCTCGACGAGAAGGAGGAAGTGCGGCTCCTCAGCGGGCAGCCCCGCCTCGAGATCGGCTCCCTCCCACAACATCTCCGGACCCGCTTCAGATCCAGTGCGAAACGACGCGTAGGGGGTTCGCCAGTGGAGGTCGAGACGGACGGGCATGCCCTTCGGGGCCTGCCCGTCCGTAAAGGTGAAGGCCGGCAGCCACCCGACACGGGCTTCATCCCACTCCACCCAGGGTGCGAAGCCCGCGGCCTCGAGGGCCGCGACCGCGGCGCCCGCCGAACTCTCGGGAACCAAGACGTCGGCATCATCCAAGCTTCGGCGAGCCGGCTCCAGGTACGTGCCGTTGAGGAGAAGGGCCACTCCCTTGAAGGCGATGGAGGGGATGTCCGCGTCGGACAGCGCCGCCCGCGCCCGCTGAGCCGATTCGAGAACCAGGGTGGAGTGGAATCCAGTCTTCAGGTACTGGTCCTTGAGGCTGGCACCCAACTCCGACTGGAGATTTCCAACCGGTTCCGCCCCCGCGGCCCGCACCTCGGAGTACCAGAGTCCGGTCAGGCGGTGAAAGCGGAGCAGCTCTACCGTTCGGTCCAGATCGGAACCCGCAGGCCCAAGGTCCTGCGGAGCACGCCCCGCCAACACCTCCGCAACAAAGTCGATCGCAGGATCAGCCTGAAGCATGCACCCAAATGCCCCCGCCAAAAGACAACGCGGACGATCCTGAGGAGCCGCTCAGCAGGCCCCGGAGAGCGTCACGCCAAGAACCGTCGACCGGGAGGATGTCGTCGCCTTCCCGAAGCGCGGGTCTGCGGCAACGCCGCAGAGCGTAGCGTCCGCGCGGAGCGGAAGGCGACGACACCCTCCCCGACCACTCAGTCCGCCGTGACCTCCTCTAATCCCGCGATCAGCTCCGCAGGATCCGCCAAAGGCAGGATCTCCTCCTCGTAAAACGACTGCTCGACCATGAACTCGACGTCCTGATAACGATGGACGCCGGTGCCGGCCGGAATGAGGTGACCGATGATGATGTTCTCTTTCAGCCCCTTCAGGTCGTCCCTGGCACCCCGGACCGCCGCGTCCGTGAGGACCCGTGTCGTCTCCTGGAAGGAGGCCGCCGAGATGAACGACTCGGTGGTGAGGCTCGCCTTGGTGATCCCGAGCAGCAACGGCTCGGAACGAGCCGGCTTCTTGCCTCCGGTGATCGCCCGGCGGTTGACCTCCCGGAACTCGACGCGGTCGACGTTCTCTCCCTCGAGCACCTCCGTCTCGCCGGGATCGACGATGCGGACCTTCTGAAGCATCTGCCGGACGATGACCCCGATGTGCTTGTCGTTGATCTTCACGCCTTGCAGGCGGTAGACCTCCTGGATCTCGTTGAGCAGGTACTCCTGCACGGCCCTCGGGCCTCTGATCTTCAGGATGTCGTGCGGGTTGATCGGCCCTTCGGAGAGGCGGTCTCCCGTCCGTACCCGGTCACCCTCATGCACACGCATGTGCTTGCCTACGGGTACCGGATAGGCCCGCTCCTCCCCTTCTTCGGTCTCGGGCGTCACGATGACTTCCCGCTTGCCTCGCTTGATGTCGCCGAAGCGCACCACGCCGTCGATCTCGGTGATGACCGCCGGATCCTTGGGACGGCGGGCCTCGAAAAGCTCGGCCACACGCGGCAGACCACCGGTGATGTCCCGGGTCTTGTAGACCTCTCGGCTGATCTTCGCGATGGTGTCTCCGGGATTGACCGCCTCACCGTCGTGAACCGTGAGCTGCGCTCCGACGGGGATGATGAACTCGCGGAGCTTCTCGCCTTTCTTCGTGTCCTTCCGGATCTGAATGGTCGGGTGGAGCTTCTTGTCCCGATCCTCGATGATCGTCATCTGGCGACGACCCGTGGACTCGTCGAGCTCTTCTCTCATGGTCTGCACGTCGACGATGTCGACGAACTTCACGACGCCGCCGGCGTCGGCCACGATCGGCTCCGAGTACGGATCCCAGCTGAAGAGCTGATCGCCCGACTCGATTAGGTGTCCCTCCTCGACCACCAGGGTCGCGCCGTACGGCACGCTCAAGCGGCTTCGGACCTGGCCTTCCGTCGTCTTGAGCACGATCTGCCCCTCGCGGGAGGTGACGATCAGCTCCTCGTTCGGTGTCAGGACCGTGGTGACACGCTCGAGAGACGCCACACCCTTGATCTTGGAGCGACGCTGCGTCTGGGCCGCAATGCGGGCTGCGGTGCCACCGATGTGGAAGGTCCGCAGCGTGAGCTGCGTGCCCGGCTCACCGATCGACTGAGCGGCCAAAATCCCGACCGCCTCACCGATGTCTACGAGCTTCATGGTGGCCAAGTTGCGGCCATAGCACATGTGGCAGAGCCCCCTCTTGGACTCGCACGTGAGCACCGACCGGATCTTCACCAGCTGGATCCCGGCGGCTTCGATGGCGTCTGCGGTCTCCTCTTCGATCAACCGACCGGCCTCGACCAACAACTCGCCGTCGATCGGATCATAGACGTCTTCGAGAGCCACGTTGCCCACGATGCGGTCCGTGAGAGGCTCGATAATGTCCTCACCCTCCTTGAGGGCGGTCATCTCGAGGCCGAGAATGGTGCCGCAGTCGTCCTGCGTTATGGTCACGTCCTGTGCGACGTCGACGAGTCGGCGCGTGAGGTACCCCGCGTCGGCCGTCTTCAACGCCGTGTCGGCCAGACCCTTCCGCGCGCCGTGCGTGGAAATGAAGTACTCCACAACCGTCAGGCCCTCTCGGAAGTTCGACTTGATCGGACTCTCGATGATCTCGCCGATTCCACCGGTGAGCTTCTTCTGGGGCTTGGCCATGAGGCCGCGCATCCCCGCGAGCTGCCGCATCTGGTCTCGGTTACCCCGAGCTCCGGACGTCATCATCATGTAGACGGGGTTGAAGCCTTCTTGCGAACGCTCCAGCCGTCCGACCATGGCGTCGGCCACGTCGTTGTTGGCGTGTGTCCAGGTGTCGATGACCTTGTTGTAGCGCTCACCGTTGGAGATGTAACCGCTGGAATACGCCTTCTGGAAGCGCGTGACCTGCTCCCCGGCTTCACGCAGGATCTCCAGCTTCTCCTCGGGCACCTCCATGTCGGAGATCCCCACGCTGACGCCACCCATGGTGGCGTAGCGGAAGCCGAAATCCTTCAGGTGATCCAAGAACGCGGTCGTACGGCTCAGTCCAACCAGGGTGAAGCAATCGAAGATGAGATTTCCCAACTCCTTCTTGCCGAACGTCTGGTTGAAGAAGCCGAGCTCGGGGGGAATGATCGAGTTGAACAGTACTCGTCCCGCCGTGCTCTTGAGCCAACTACCCTCGGGGTCTCCCTCTTCATGCACCCAGTACCAGCAGGGGCTGTGGAACTCGAGCCAGAGGGCCTCCAGTCCCATTTCCACTTCGCCGTACGTCGAGAAGCGGGGAACGTCGGCGTAGATCTTCTCCAGGCTCGCTATCGCGGCCTTGCGTGCGGTCTTGGGCGCCTTGCTGTTGTACGCCACCTCTTCCAGATCCGAGATCTCGAGAGAGGGTTTGGTGAGGTAGTAGCAACCGATGACCATGTCCTGTGACGGCGTGGCGACCGGCCGGCCGTTGGACGGCAGCAGGATGTTGTTGCTCGAGAGCATGAGCACTCGGGCCTCCAACTGCGCTTCGAACGACAGGGGCACGTGTACCGCCATCTGGTCCCCGTCGAAGTCGGCGTTGAACGCCGCACACACGAGCGGGTGGATTCGGATGGCCTTCCCCTCGACCAGCACGGGCTCGAATGCCTGGATGCCGAGTCGGTGCAGCGTCGGGGCCCGGTTCAGAAGGACCGGGTGGTCCTTGATGATGTCCTCGAGGACCTCGTAGACCTTGGGATCGTCGCGCTCGACGATCTTCTTGGCTCTCTTGACCGTCTCGGCCTCGCCCCGCTTCTCGAGCTCATGGATGATGAACGGCTTGAAGAGCTCGACGGCCATGGCCTTGGGCAAACCACACTGGTGCAACTTGAGCTCGGGACCGACTACGATGACCGAACGGCCCGAGTAGTCGACCCGCTTGCCGAGCAGGTTCTGACGGAAACGTCCCTGCTTGCCCTTGAGCATGTCGGACAGCGACTTGAGAGGCCGCTTGCCCCGGCCACGAATGGCCTTCGAGCGACGACCGTTGTCGAACAGCGCGTCGACGGCCTCCTGTAGCATGCGCTTCTCGTTGCGGAGGATGACCTCCGGAGCGCGCATGTCGATGAGCTTCTTGAGCCGGTTGTTCCGGTTGATGACGCGACGGTACAGGTCGTTCAAGTCGGACGTGGCAAAGCGGCCACCGTCCAACGGAACCAAGGGTCGCAGGTCCGGCGGAATCACGGGGACCACGTCCATGACCATCCACTCGGGCCGGTTCCGATCCTCCGCACTGGAGCCCGAGTGACGCAGGGCGTCGACGACCTTGAGCCGCTTTAGCTTCTTCTTCTTGCGGTGCTGCGACGTCTCCGTGGCGATCTCGATGCGCAGCCAGTTGGCCAGCCGATCGAGGCCCTTGCCGTCGGAGTTGCGGTCGTTGATCCGGCGCTCGGGGCTGTCGAGCATCTTCAGAAGCGTACGCACCGCCTCGGCGCCGATCTCGGCCTTGAACCTCTCGTCTCCCTGGTCCCGTGACTTGACCCGCAGATCGTAGTACTCGTCCTCGTCCAGCAGTTCGAGGAACTCGACATCCTGCTTGCCAGGGTGCGTCACCACGTACGACGCGTAGTAGATCACCTTCTCCAGGTCCCGCAACGTCATGCCCACCAGATAACCCAACTGGCTGGGCAGCGTCTTGAAGAACCAGATGTGACAGATCGGCACGGCCAATTCGATGTGGCCCATCCGTTCACGCCGCACCTTGGAGAGCGTGACCTCCACTCCGCAGCGGTCGCAGACGTGTCCGCGGAACCGGATGCGCTTGAACTTCCCGCAGTGGCACTCCCAGTCCTTTACCGGACCGAAAATACGCTCACAGAACAGCCCGTCACGTTCCGGCTTGAAAGACCGATAGTTGATGGTCTCGGGCTTCGTGACCTCGCCGAAGGACCAGGAACGGATCTTCTCGGGAGAGGCGATCCCGATCTGGATGAAGTCGAAGTCGGCCGAGCGTTCCTCTCTGGATCTGGGAAAGTCGATCATCGTCTATTCCTCCCGTCCGAGGGTTACGCTCAGGCCGAGGGCCTGCAGCTCTTTGACAAGCACGTTGAATGACTCCGGAATGCCAGGTTGCGGCAAGTTGTCTCCCTTTACGATGGCCTCGTAGACCTTGGAGCGGCCCGTTACATCGTCGGACTTCACCGTGAGGATCTCCTGGAGCGTGTGTGCGGCTCCGTACGCCTCGAGCGCCCACACCTCCATCTCCCCGAATCGCTGCCCGCCGAACTGCGCCTTACCGGCCAGCGGTTGCTGCGTAACCAGAGAGTAGGGTCCGATGCTCCGCGCATGGATCTTGTCGTCCACCAGGTGGCTGAGCTTTAGCATGTAGATCATGCCGACGGTGATGGGGAAGTCGAACTGCCTTCCGCTGCGCCCGTCCCTCAGGTAGACCTTACCGTTGGGTAGGATGCTCGCCGCACTCATGATCTCACGAGAGGCCGCGTCGAGCCCCTCGTTGAGCTTCTGCTTCCGATTCAGGTGCGCGATGGCGGGGAACTCCTCCGAGAACGTCCCGTCCCTGCGCTGGGACAGCTCCTTCCCCGCTTCGACAAGGTAGTCCCGCAGGCCGTCGAAGAAGACCGACTGGGACTCCGACAGCTTGAGCCCCAGATACGCGTCCAGCGTTCGTCCGATGCCGCTGCTGGTAGGCTCGCCCCCGTTGGTGGAGACACCGACCTCCTTCGGAGGCAGGTCGTGGGCCAGGTCGATGAGCCCGATCGTGGACTCGGCGTCCAGCGCGGGCATCTGGGCCTTGATGTCGAGGCACTGATGCGCCCAGCGGATACCGGCGACCTTGAGTAGGAGGCCCACCTCATCCTCCGAAGCCCCCTGGAAGACGGGCGTCTTGGCCTCGAATCCCAGAACATGGGCGGCCCAACCCAGGTGCGTCTCCAGGACTTGCCCAACGTTCATGCGCGAAGGTACGCCCAACGGGTTGAGCACGATCTCGACGGGCGTCCCGTCGGGCAGGAACGGCATGTCCTCCTCGGGCGCGATCCGAGCGATAATGCCCTTGTTTCCGTGCCTTCCGGCCATCTTGTCGCCAACGGAGAGCTTGCGCTTCTCGGCAATGTAGACCTTGGCGAGCTGCACGACCCCCGGCGGGAGCTCGTCGGGCTGGAAGACCTTGTCGATCTGCTCCTCGGTCTTCGCCTTCACCCGCTCGATGCGCTTTTGGGCCTCGTCGACCACGCGACGGAGCCGCCCGCTGCCGTCCTTGCTCTTCACCTTGAGAGTGCTGAGGTCGAGCTTGTTGAACTTCAGTTCGTCCAAGACCTCCTTGGTGAGCTTGGTCCCTTCTTTGAAGAACGGCTCGACCGTGCCCTTCTTCAGCGCCAGCGCCACGGTGTTCAGGTGGAGGACTTCCCGAAGCTCCTCGTCGCGGGCCGCGCTGATGCGCCTGATCTCTTGACGCTCTTGCTGACGGAGCTCACCGATGCGCGCTCCGTGCTCCTTTTCCAGAAGCGGATCGTCGATGCGCCGCGAGAAGATCTTCACGTCGATGACGGTACCGCTCATCCCCGGAGGAACGCGCAGGGACGAGTCCTTCACGTCCTTGGCCTTCTCGCCGAAGATGGCCGTGAGGAGCTTCTCCTCGGGGGAGAGCTCGGTCTCACCCTTGGGAGTGATCTTGCCGACCAGGATGTCGCCACTGGTCAGGCGAGCGCCGCTCCGCACGATCCCACGCTCGTCCAGGTCGACGAGGCTCTCTTCCGCCACGTTGGGAATCTCGCGGGTGATCTCTTCCATTCCGCGCTTCGTGTCCCGCACGTGAAGCTCGAGTTCCTCAATGTGGATCGACGTGAACACGTCATCCTTCACCAGCTTCTCGCTGATGACGATCGCGTCCTCGTAGTTGTATCCGTACCAGGGCATGAAGGCGACGACCACGTTGCGGCCGAGCGCCAACTCCCCGTTGTCGGTCGACGGGCCGTCGGCGATGATGTCGCCCGGGTTGATCTGCTGCCCGTCTTCCACGAGCGGTCGCTGGTTGATCGCCGTGTCCTGGTTGGTGCGCCAGAACTTCTTCAGGCGATAGCGATCGTACTGCGCCAGCTTGGCCAGGGGCTGATCCGTCTTGCCCGGGACCACCGAGCCGGTGTCGATCACGATTTCGTCGGCCGTGACGTGGACGACGCGCCCTCCGCGACGAGCCGTGATGACCGCGCCCGAGTCCCGGGCCACTTTGAATTCGAGGCCGGTGCCGACGAGCGGCGCATCGGGGTAGAGCAGAGGCACGGCCTGGCGCTGCATGTTCGATCCCATGAGGGCCCGGTTGGCGTCGTCGTGCTCCAGGAACGGGATCAACGCCGCGGCGACGGACACGAGCTGGTCGGGTGCCACGTCCATATAGTCGATGTCCCCGGGCACGAGCAGAGGGAAGTCCCCCTTCTCACGGCACATGACGTACTCGTTCAGGAAGTTGCCCTTGTCACCCAACGGGGCGTTGGCCTGGGCGATACGGACCTCTTCCTCTTCGTTGGCCGAGAGCCACTCGATCTCGTTCGTGACCTTGCCCTTCACCACCTTGCGATATGGCGTCTCCACGAAGCCCAGCTCGTTGATGCGGCTGTACGTCGTGAGTGACGTGATGAGTCCGATGTTGGGACCCTCAGGCGTCTCGATGGGACACATGCGCCCGTAGTGCGAATAGTGCACGTCACGGACTTCGAATCCGGCGCGCTCGCGCGTAAGGCCGCCAGGCCCCAGGGCGGAAAGGCGTCGCTTGTGTGTCATCTCAGCGAGCGGATTCGTCTGATCCATGAACTGGCTGAGCTGGGACGACCCAAAGAAGGCCTGGATGACGGCCGAGACCGTGCGGGCGTTCACCAGATCGTCGATGTTGACCTTGTCCGGATCCGTGTTGATGGACATGCGCTCTTTGACGAGCCGCGCCATCCTGGAGAGACCCACGGAAAATTGATTGGCGATCAGTTCGCCCACGGTCCTGACCCGGCGGTTGCCGAGGTGGTCGATGTCGTCCGTGTTTCCCCGGCCCTCGCTCAACTCGATCAGGTACCTGAGTATCTCGATGAAGTCCTCTTTGGTGAGGACAGTCTCGTAGCTCGGCGCATCGACGCCGAGGCGCTTGTTGATCTTGTAGCGACCCACACGGCCGAGGTCATATCGCTTGGGGTTGAAGAAGACGCGCTCCAACGCGATCCGGGCGGTCTCCATGTTCGGCGCGTCTCCGGGCCGCAAGAGGGAGTAGATGGCGTTTAGCGCCTCTTCTTCGCTCTGCGTCGGATCCTTCCGGAGGGTGTTCTTGACGATGGGACTCTCGCCGCGACCCGTATCCTGCTCGCTGGCATAGACCTTGATCCGCTTGCGGCCCGTCCGGGCGAGAAGCTCCGATACCTCTTCGTCGATCTCGGTGGCCTCTGCGATCAGCACCTCGCCGGTATCGCGATCGATGATCTCCTCGGCGATGACGGACCCGAGGATCTCCTTGGCACCCTGCTTGTCGATCGTTCGCGGATCAACCTTCTTCGTGGTGAAGAAGAGCTGGTAGATGTCCGCGTCGGTGCCGTAGCCGAACGCACGCAAGAGGGCCGTGGCCGGGAACTTCTTCTTCTTGTCGATGTGGACGTAGCAGATGGCGTTGATGTCGATGGTGAACTCGACCCACGACCCTCGGAACGGGATGATGCGGGCACTGTGTAGCTTCGACCCGTTGGGGTGGATGTTCTCCTCGAACACTACGCCGGGCGAGCGATGCAACTGGCTCACCACGACCCGCTCGGCTCCGTTGATGATAAAGGTGCCCAACTCGGTCAGGAGAGGTAGATCACCGAGATAGACCTCCTTCTCAATGATGTCCCCGGGCCGCTTCTCCCCCTTGTCTTCCAACTCCTCCCAAACGATCAGACGCAGCTTCGCCTTGAGGGGAGCCGCATACGTCATGTCCCGCTCGATGCACTCCTCGACCGAGTACTTCGGCTCACCCAGAGAAGCCGTGACATACTCGAGCGTGAAGTTCTCGTTCACGTCGGAGATCGGGAAGATCTCAGCAAAGACACGGTCCAGACCGAAGTCCCATTGTTCCTTGGGATCCACGTCCTGCTCGATGAGCTTCTCGAAGGAGCGGAGTTGGACGTCCAACAGGTTGGGCATCGGCATGACCCGCTCGAGCTTCGCGAAGCTCACAACGGCACGATCATCTTTCCTAATATCCAAGGGTTGCCCCCTTTGTCGGCCTACACCCCGAGGGGAGGCCGAACGAGCATATGTTCAACAACGGAAGAAGCGACCGGCCGCTTGGGACGTACACGTACGCCTCCAGCGACCGACGCGAGTTGGCCCTGTGGTGGTAAACCCGAAAACTGGCGGGTCTCACCCGACGTCTCTCGGTCGAGCCGAGAGTTGACGTCACGGGTGTGACCTACTGCAGGGCTACCGTGGCGCCCTGCTCCTCCAGCTTCGCCTTGATCTGCTCGGCTTCGTCCTTGGAGACGGCCTCCTTGACCGTGCTGGGAGCTGAGTCGACGACCTCTTTGGCCTCCTTCAGGCCCAGGCTGGTGACCTCGCGGACGACCTTGATCACCTGGATCTTCTTGTCGCCGACACCTTCGAGTACGACGTCGAACTCGTCCTGCTCTTCGGCAACCTCGGCACCACCGGCTGCAGGCGCGCCTGCAACGGCCACGGGGGCAGCCATAGCGGTGACGTTGAACTTGTCCTTGAAGGCGTCGACGAACTCCGAAAGCTCGAGGACGGTCATGTTGCCGATGGTTTCGAGAAGCTCTTCTTGATTAGTAGCCATGATCTTGGCTTTCTCCTCAGTTCGCCCTTGATCTGTCCAGGGCTGGGTGTGAATGCCCGGTTGTTACTCGATATGCCAGGAGGCTATTCCCCCTCGGCCTCCTTCTGCTGCTTGTACGCATCCAGGAGACCAGACATCTCCTGAAGCTTGCTCTCCAAGGCCGACGCCAGCATCGCCATCGGAGCCTCGAGGGTGCCCGCCAACTCCGCGAGCAACTGCTCCCTTGGGGGTAACTTGGCCAGGCGCTCGATCTCGTCGGGCGAAACCACGTTGTTGTCGAGGACCCCGAGCTTGAAGACCGGCTTCGCGTCGTGCTCTTTCGCGAAGTCGCTGATGACCTTCGCCGGCTCGACCACTCCCTCGTAGCCCAGCACGACCCCTGTGGGGCCGAGGAGGGCCTCGGTGATGTCCGGCAACTCGAGACCCTCGAGGGCCAACTTCACCAGGCGGTTCTTCACCACCAGGTACTCGGCTCCGGAAGCCTTGAGGTTCCGCCGCAGTCTCGTCATGGACTTGACGTCCAAACCGGAGAAGTCGGTTAGGTACATGACCGGAGCCTTCCCGACCTTGTCCCGGAAGTCCGCGACGAAGGCTTCTTTTTCCGTCCGGTTCATCTATTAGCTCCGGCGATACAGGTTGGGATCTATTCTGACACCGGGCCCCATCGTGCTCGAAATCGTAACGCTCTTCACATACGTGCCTTTGGCCGCAGCCGGCTTGGCACGAACGATCGAGTCCATGATGGCGCCCAGATTGTCATACAGTTGATCGGGCTCGAACGAGACGCGACCGATCGGCACGTGTACGTTCCCCGTCTTGTCCACGCGGTACTCGATCTTCCCGCCCTTGATGTCCTTGACGGCGCGACCGACATCGAAGGTCACCGTCCCGCCCTTGGGAGTCGGCATCAACCCCCGGGGACCGAGAATCCGACCGAGCGGTCCGACCTTACCCATGAGATCCGGGGTGACGACGCATACATCGAAGTCCAGCCAGCCCTCCCGGATCTTGTCGACGTATTCGACGCCCACGAAGTCGGCGCCGGCCTCCGTCGCCTCGGTCTCCTTCTCACCCTGTGCGATGACCAGCAGCCGAACGGTCTTGCCCGTGCCGTGCGGAAGGACGACGGTACCCCGAACGATCTGATCGGCCTTGCGGGGATCGACGTTCAGCGAGGTCGCGACCTCGACGGTCTCATCGAACTTCGCCGACGCGAGATCCTTGACCATCTGGACCGCTTCGTCGGGCTTGAACTGGACGCCCACAGGCACTTTGGCCTTGGCGTCCCGGAATCTCTTACCGTATTTTGGCATGGCTCTGAGCCGGCTTGTTCATCCTCCCACCCGTGGCGGCTCACACCAGGTGGTCAGCGGATTGTGGGGCGTGACTAGCCTCCTACTTCGATGCCCATGGAGCGAGCGGTTCCCGACAGCATCCGGACCGCGGCGTCCATGTCCTGCGTGTTCAGATCGGTCCACTTGGTCTGTGCGATCTCCTCCAACTGCTTCCGGCTGATCTTGCCCACCTTCTCGCGGTTGGGCTCACCCGACGCCTTCTGCAGGCCCGCGGCCTTCTTGATGAGGAAGGAGGCGGGCGGCGTCTTGGTGACGAAGGTGAAGGACCGGTCCGCGTAGACCGTGATCTCCACGGGAATCGTCACTCCGGGCTGCTGCTGGGTCTTGGAGTTGAACTGCTTGCAGAACTCCATGATGTTCACGCCGTGCTGGCCCAAAGCGGGACCGACGGGGGGCGCAGGGTTCGCCTGGCCTCCCGTGACGTGGAGCTTGATGAAACCGATGACCTTCTTCGCCATTTTCCAATCCCGAGACGTTGCCTACGGGGCTTTTAGAACCCCTTCAGCTGCGTGTAATCCAATTCCACCGAGGTCGGCCGCCCGAAGAGCGACACCTCGACCTTGACCTTGCCCTTTTCCACGTAGACCTCTTGGATCGTGCCGGAGAAGTCACTGAACGGACCCTGCGTGACCTCGACGACCTGACCGACGTGGAAGGGGATCTCTTCCCGCGCGCCGTCTTCTTCCTTCTCTACCTTGATCCCGAGAATCTTGTTGATCTCGTCCTCATGTAGAGGCTGGGGCGTCTTTCCGGCACCGACGAACTTGATGACCCCCTGGATGTTGTTGATCGTGTGCATGGTCCTCTCGTTGAGGTCCATGTTCACCAACACGTATCCGGGGTACAGGCGCTTCGTCACCGTGACCCGCTTCCCTTTGCGAATCTCTACCACGTCCTGCGTCGGGACCACGACGTCTCGGATCTCTCTCGCTTCCTCGACGGCCTCTTCCTCGATCCGACGCTGAATCAGCTTCTGGACCTTGTTCTCATGTCCGGAATAGGTCTGGATCGCGTACCACTTGGAGTGAGCCATGATCATCTGCGCCTCACTCAAGCGCCGAAGATGCCCATGATGAAGCCGATCACCGTCCGGGAGGCGACGTCCATCATCCAAATGATGCCCGAGATCAGAATTACGAAGACAATGACCACCAGGGTCGCGCTCTTGAGCTGGTCGTAGTCGGGCCAAGTGACCTTGCTCAACTCCTCCCAGCACTCCTCGATGAAGTCCCGGGTGCTTGAGATCTTTTCGCCGATAGCCATGTGCTACTTAGTCTCTTTGTGCGCCGTGTGCGTCTTGCACCGCGGGCAGTACTTGCGGTGCTCCACCCGTTCCGGATGCAGCCGCTTGTTCTTCTTCGTGTGGTAGTTCCGCTCCTCGCAGTCCGTACAAGCGAGGATGATCTTGTCTCGTGCCATCTTCTATCTTCCCGCCAAAGCCCTAAATAAGCCTTCGTCGTGGCCGTGCAGCGGAAATCCCACCCGCCAAGCCCCGCGCGACCGTCCGGCGCCGTGCCGGAGTCCCGCTAGGTCCGAGGGATTCGGATTCGATCGCGCCGCAGCGAGGGTCTGCCGCGAAGCGGCAGCAGCTTTAGCTCCGAGTCGCGGCGCGATTGAATTCGGATCCCTACCTACTCGATAATCTCGGTAACAACGCCGGACCCTACCGTGCGTCCGCCTTCGCGGATCGCGAACCTCAGCTGCTCGTCCATCGCGATCGGCGTGATCAACTCCACTTCCATCTGCACGTTGTCGCCCGGCATCACCATCTCCACGCCCTCCGGCAGGTTCGCCGCGCCCGTCACGTCCGTCGTCCGGAAGTAGAACTGCGGCCGGTAGCCGTCGAAGAACGGCGTATGACGTCCGCCCTCTTCCTTCGTCAGCACGTAGACCTCGCCCTTGAACTTCGTGTGGGGCGTGATCGAGCCCGGCTTCGCCAGCACCTGCCCGCGCTCGATCTCGTCCTTGCCCACTCCGCGAAGCAGCAGCCCCGCGTTGTCTCCGGCCCGACCCTCGTCCAGCAGCTTCCGGAACATCTCCACTCCCGTCACCACCGTCTTCCGGTTCGCACCCATCCCCACCAACTCCACTTCCTCGCCCTGCTTCACGATGCCGCGCTCGATCCGGCCCGTCGCCACCGTCCCCCGGCCCGTGATCGAGAACACGTCCTCGACCGGCATCAGGAACGGCTTGTCCACGTCACGCTCCGGCTCCGGGATGTAGCTGTCGATCGCGTCCATCAGCTCGCCGATGCACTCCACGTCCGGGCCCTCGCCCTCCGCGTTCATCGCCTTCAGTGCGCTCCCACGGATCACCGGCGTGTCGTCACCCGGGAACCCGTACTCGCTCAGCAGCTCCCGTACCTCCAGCTCCACCAACTCCAGAAGCTCCTCGTCGTCTACCATGTCCACCTTGTTCAGGAAGACCACCACGTACGGCACGTTCACCTGCCGAGCCAGCAGAATATGCTCGCGCGTCTGAGGCATCGGGCCGTCCGCCGCGCTCACCACGAGAATCGCGCCGTCCATCTGCGCCGCTCCCGTGATCATGTTCTTCACGTAGTCCGCGTGTCCGGGGCAGTCCACGTGCGCGTAGTGACGGTTCGCCGTCTCGTACTCCACGTGAGCGGTCGCGATCGTGATCCCACGCTCCCGCTCCTCCGGCGCCTTGTCGATGTTCTCGAACGAAATCGCGTCTCCACCGAATTTCTTCGCCTGCGTAGCCGTGATCGCAGCCGTTAACGTCGTCTTTCCGTGGTCCACGTGCCCGATCGTGCCCACGTTCACGTGCGGCTTGCTGCGCTCGAATTTCGCCTTGCCCATTGTTCCCCTCGTTGGGTTGGATCGCTTCCTTGATTGTTCCTGTGTAGCACCAAAGAGCTCCGACCGGGACTTGAACCCGGGACCTCCTCCTTACCAAGGAGGCGCTCTACCACTGAGCTATCGGAGCGCCACCCACTGGAGCGCTCCTCCGGAGCGCTCTAAACCGGAGCGGACGACGGGAACCCCGTCTCCCCTCGCACCCCCTGCGCTTTCCTACTCCTAAAGAGCGGGAGACGGGACTCGAACCCGCGACCCTCAGCTTGGAAGGCTGATGCTCTAGCCAACTGAGCTACTCCCGCAAAGCCATCGTTCAAAGGGACTCAAGTGGTGGGGGTAGGATTCGAACCTACGAAGGCTAAGCCAGCAGATTTACAGTCTGCCCCGTTTGACCGCTTCGGTACCCCACCGGATACCGATCCGGGGCCTCCACCCCGCGACCTCGTCGCCCAGGAACAAAGCAAGCCGCCTGACCTAGGCGGCCTTTTCCAGGCGAGCTTGATAAGTTAACGACTCGATAATCCCTCATCAAGGCCCGAAAAGCCGGGTTTCGGGTTCGGCGACCGGAGTCGACCGACCTACTCCGGGGGTGGTCCGAGGTTGCGCTCCAAGAGCGCCCGCTGATCGGGGGGTCGGCCCATGAAGTCCTCGAAGAGGATCTCGGGCTCATCGCTGTCGCCGCGCGTCAGTATGGAGTCCAGATAGGACCTTCCAACTTCTCGGTTGAAGATCCCCTCCTGTCTGAACCGTCCGAACGCATCGGCCTCGAGAACTTCGGACCAGAGGTACGAGTAGTATGCGGCGGCATACCCACCGGAGAATATGTGCGTGAACGAGGCCGTCGTGTGCGCCCTGGCGAAAGTCGGGCACGGCAGATAGTCCACGAGAAGCTCCTCGATCCGGGCCATGACGTCATCATCGGGAGACGGTACGTCGTCTCGGTGCAGTCGAAGGTCGAGGAACCCGAAGGCGAGTTGTCTCATCTGCGTCCAACCGCCCATGAAACGCCGCGCTCGTCGGAGTCGGTCATAGAGCTCGTCGGGGAGCGCCTCACCGGTCTGGTAGTGGCCGGAGAATAGGGGGAGCGCCTCCGCTTCCCACGCCCAGTTCTCCATGATCTGCGACGGAAGCTCCACGAAGTCCCACGCCACTTTGATGCCCGCCATAGGCGCGATCGGCACGCGCGAGGTGAGATGGTGAAGGAGGTGTCCGAACTCGTGGAAGATCGTCTCCACCTCTCTATGAGTCAGAAGCGACGGAACGTCACCCTTGGGCGGAGTGAGATTCCCGGCGATGACGGCGAAGTGGGGCTCGAATCCGTTTTCCGTGGGCCCGCCCGTGACCAGGTCGTTCATCCAAGCCCCCTGGCGCTTTTCGCGTCGAGGATGCCAGTCGGCGTAGAACGATCCGAGGTGGGTTTCGTCCTCCTCGTCAAAGACGTCGTAGAAGAGTACGTCCTGATGCCAAACCTCCTCGATCTGGCGGGGCCGCACCGCGAGGCCGAACACGCGCCTCGCCACCTCGAACAGGCCGTCCATCACCCGCTCGAGCGGGAAGTACGGCCTGGTCGCCTCGTCGTCGAAGTCGTAGCGTGCCCGACGTAGGTCCTCGCTCACAAAGGCGGCGTCCCAAGGATAGAGGTCATCCAATCCGAGGCTCCGCGCGTGCCGGCGGAGCTCCTCGAGGTCACGTTCCCAATAGGGACGCGTTCGACCGGTCAACTCGACCACGAAGTCGAACGCGTCCTGCCCCGTCTTCGCCATGTTATCCTCGAGGCGGAAGTCCGGGAAATCCGCGTAGCCGAGCACTTCGGCCAGATCCCTCCTAAGCCTCAAGAGGCGCGCGATGATCTCCACGTTGGAGAACTCACCGTCGCGACAGCGGGAGACGTATGCCTCGAACAACTCTCTTCGCAGGCTACCGTCCGTCGCGTATTTGACCACGGGTTCGAACGAAGGGTAGTCGAGGGTGAGCAGCCATCCCTCCTCGCCTGCGTCGCGGGCCCTCTGCCGCGCCTGTTCTCGGTCCGATGCCGGAATCCCGTCAAGGCGCGACTCGTCCGTGACCAACAGAGTGTAGGCGTTGCTGGCATCGAGGACGTTCTCGGCGAACTTCCGTTGGAGCCGCGAGAGTTCGAGTCGAATGGAACTGAGCTTGTCCTTCTCCTCCGGAGCCAGCTCGGCTCCGGCTCTGCGGAAGTCCTTCAAGACCTTCTCGAGGTGGCGTTCGCGGATCCCGCGCAGGCCAGCGGCCTCATCCGTTTCGGCGAACGTCTTCAGACGGCTCCACAACGCCTCATTCAGAGTGATTCTGGTCCAAAACTCGGTGATCTCCGGCAACACCTCCTTGAACGCCTCCCGCAGCTCGGCTGTCTCGGCCACGGCAAGGAGGTGAGTCACGGGTCCGACCCGGGTCTTCACCCGCTCCATCACGTCATCGAGGCGCTCGATCGTGTCGGAGTAGGTCGGAGGGACCGGCCCCGAGCAGAGTTCCTCGATGGCCGCGCGGGCGTCTTCCAGAATCCGCCGGACCCCCGGAACCACGTGGGAAGCCTCGATCCGATCGAAGGGCGTCGGCTCGACTTCCAAGAGGAGGGGATTCTGGTCTGCTGGCATGCGTACGGGGGAAGACTTGCGGTCGTTGGGGTTCCGAAGGATCTACAGAGGCGAACCGGGACCGGTAAGCTGCCGCGAAGGGGACCCGCACGCCACCCCTTTCGCAGACCCCGCTGGTCCGGCGTTCCAGGGGTCCGTCGGCCGGGCTGTTTCCAGAGGCACCTAGTCCGTCAGATCGGGCGTCGCCGGCCTCTGGGACAACCAGAGGTCCGTGCCCGAAACGAAGGCGGCCCAGGCGAACCAGAACGCCACGTAGGCATTCGCCACCTGGACCAGTCGCCGTCCCTCCAGGTCGCCCGAGACGGCGCGTCCGTCCAGGGTCCACTCGCTTCCGGTCTGAACGTCCACGTAACGTCCGTCCGAAAGCTCGAACTCGAGGGTCTGACCCTCGAGGGTCCCCTCGAAGGCCACCGCCGCCTGCGAATCGTGATCCCAGAACACGACGATGTCCTCCCCTGCGGCGCGGGAGTTGACCACGAGCCGGTCGCCTCCCGAGTCCAATGCCGTAAAAGGAAAGGCCAGGCCACCGCCGTTCGCGTATGGGATCCCCAACACGCGCTCCTTCGGTGGACGTCGGCCGTCGAAGTCCCCCTGCGGAAACAGGGTTCTGGTGTTGTTCAAGCTCTCGTAGTCCCCGTAGGGGTACACCTGGTAGTTGCGGTTCAGGGAACTCGTGATGGAGACGACCTTCGTATCCGGATGTAGCTCCACCCATGCGTCCCACCGCATCTCGATCGAGGGAACCATCTCGAGCACCTGGCCGTCGCGAGGTCCGCACCGGGCCCCTCGCAACATCTGGGGCCATAGCGACCGCTCCTCCGAGCGATCGTAAAGAATGAGGTTGTTCTGGAAGAGCAGCCCCGACACGCCGAACTCGGCTCCCCCCGCGGCCGTGCGGTCGAAGACCATGCTCGATCCGGTGAGGGGGCAGTACGTCACGGCCAGCGGCGTTGAAAAGACACTGAAGTTCACGATCTCGTGCCACCATAGGATGTTGTGCGGAACCGCGATGTGGGTATCGTCGATCTCGATTCCGATGACCCGATCCCAGGATCTAACGTAGGTCGCATCAGCGTGATCCGGACTGACGAGGGTCGGATCGGACATGGCCGGAATCCCGTCGATCGGGACGCCACCCGACACGATCTGGCTCTCGGGGATGCTACACGAGCCGTCTTCCTCGCGCTCGAGCTTCGGAAAGGCCTCGGCCACCGGAGAATCGCCGCACGCCACGGTCATGAGCGCGACCGTCAGGGCCCCAACTCCCAAGCCGGGATTGACGGACCTCGTTGTCAGGGTCTTCCGCACGGGCACGTCATCCGGTGGAAATGTGCGTTGGCATCAGGCTAGAAACTCACCGAGACATGACCGAGTTCCCTCGCCGGCTTGCCGAATCCACCCGGGGGGCCCTACGCTTTTCCGAGCGTCCGTCTACGTCGGGCGGCGACGGCGGCGGCAGGGGTCTCGACCGGCCTTGCCTTCAGACCGATGAGAGTGGACCGATGCAACGCATCATAGTCGTCGGCCTCTGGGCCCTGTCCCTAGTGAGTTGCCGCGGCGACGCCACGGGCCTGGCGCAATTCGACGTGACCGGCAGCTACGCCCTCGAGTCGGTGAACGGGGCGCCGCTTCCGTGGAGACTGCTCCGCCTGGGACCCGCAACAACCGAGGTCACCGCCGGCAACCTAACACTGCATCAAGGCACGGTCTGTCGAGTTTCACTGACCCTGATCACGACAGAGGACGGAGCGTCGACGACGACCGACGACTCGCTGGACTGCCAGTACAGCTACAGCCACGGAGCGATCAGTGTGAGTTACCCGAACGGGAGCGTCGACACCGGGCTCGTTACGGCATCCACGGTGTCGCTCCGCTCAGACAACACGATCTTCGTCTTTCGGCGGTAAACCGCGTCCCAGAAGTAGGGGCGCCGTGGGAAGGGGCCGAGTCACGCCGATCAGTTCCCCGGGTGATACTCCCGCTCGGCATTCGCCTCGACGTCCTCACGATAGAAGCGCACCTCGCGGAGGTCCCCGGTCGCGTAACGTTCCACCTGGTCGTTGAAGTGCGGGGATGCCGGTTGGTCGCTGAGCCCACCGGCCGTCACCGCCCGAGCCCGGAGGCGATCACCGAATTCCACCACCGCCACGAAGCTGTTTCCGCTCGTGCCGTACCACCGCTTGGTGCCCTCGTACGGCGCTGCCCCGAACGAGGCGAGCGAGCCGTAACGCGACGACGTGAAGCCGACCGGCGTGCTCGGCCCATCGTCGTTGAACGGCTGGACGATGTCACCCGTGAGTCGCTGGAACCGGTTGATCTCCCCCCACGGTGTCTGCCAGCTACCGAAGTCGTCCGTGAGGCGATCGGTGGCCGAGGCCAGAGCGGCCAGCCGGAGTCCGGCCGCGGCGTCCGTCGCAATGTAGTCCGAAGCCGGCACTCCGGCGGCCCAGGCCTCTTCGCCGGCGTCGCGCGTGAGCGCGTCGGCCCAGAACACCGCCAGTGACGTCTCCACCGATTCGACTCCCCAACGGAGGTCCCAGCCCCTAAGCAGCGCGATCTGATTCGCCAGTCCGCCCTTTCGCGAGTCGGACGCGGGAAGCGCGTCGTAGTCGCGCACCAAAGCAGGGATCATCGGCTCGAACCACGTCAGATAGCTGTCGAACGCGGCGTCTATCAGGCTCTCGAGGGTGAAGTCCGTCTTGCCCTCCAGCACCCGGATCGCATGTAGGCCCCGCGCGTTCTCACCGCTGCGCTGTACATAGACCGGGAAGTCCTCCCGTTTCGGACTCGTGGGGCCGCTCACGGAGAACGGCCAGTTGTTGGTGTTCTGAATCCACCCGTTCGATGGATTGTGGGACCCCGGGGTCTCCTCGAGCGTGTGTACTCCCTGCCAATCGGCAGCCGGATCGCTGCCGTCCACGGGCTCGAGCCAGTCGAACCGCGTGTCCCGAACAGGAATGAAGTTCGAGTGGAAATAGGCGATGTTGCCTTCGGCGTCCGCGAAGACCGTGTTGTTCGACGAGTTCGTGTGCGTCGACATCGTCTCGGCGAACGTGTCGTAGTTGGTGGCCTTCGTGCGGGCGTAGGATTGGACGAGGGCGCGCATCGGCTCCTCCATAAGGGCCACGCTCACCCAGCGATCGTCCACGGCACGCACGATGGGTCCGTGATGCGTGCGGTAGATGGTGAATTCCCGCTCCGCCATGCCGCCGTCGGTCCGATAGGGAACCGTGATCGTGCGCGTCCGGACCGGTCTCTCTTCGTCCCCGTGGAGGTAGACCAGTTGTCCGTCGCGCTCGACGACCGTTTCCAGGTACTCGTCGATGTTGTCGACCCCACTGGACGTGTGCATCCACCCCGTCGTCTCGTTGAAGCCCTGGTAGACGAAGAACTGTCCCCAGGTGAGCGCGCCGTAGGCGTTCAACCCCTCGTCGCTCACCATGTGCGCCTCGTGACGGAAGAAGAAGGACGTGTGCGGGTTGATGAGGAGCAGCGCGTTGCCGTTCACAGTGTTGGACGGCGCGATTGCGAAGCCGTTCGAGCCCTCCGGCTCGACGGACGGATCCGGTTCGAGGAGGGCGCTGGCCACCCGACCGACGGGCCGACGTGCCCAAGCGACATGAGTGCTCGAGTTTTCGCCCCCTTCGTCGGCCTTCAAGACGGCCGACATCTGTCGGTCGGGATCTCCATAGAACGCCTCGAGCCGTTCGAGATTCACCCGCTCGATGTCTCCGCCGATGCTGCCTTCGCTGAAGCTCAGGGCCATCCACGGCTCGAAACGGGTAAGGACTCGCGGCTTCACTTCGGAATGCGTGTGCAGGTAGTAGTTCAGACCGTCCGCCCAAGCGTCCATGAGAGCCTTCAGCCACTCGGGGCTGTCGGCGTACATGGCCTGCATCTCCACGGGATCGATGAAGAGCTTCATACGGAGGTCCCGCCAGATCTCGCCCTCGCCCTCGGCCTCCGCCAGCCGCCCCTGCGAGTTGAGGAAGTTGACCTCTATGCGGTTGAAGTCGTCCTCCGCCTGAGCATACATCAGCCCGAACACCACATCCGCGTCCGTCTCACCGTAGGTGTGAGGTACGCCCCAATCGTCGCGGATAATCGTGATCCCCTCGGCACGCGCTTCCCAACGGGCGACCTCGTCGGCCGAGTCACTCGGGGTGCAAACCAAGGTGATCGATGCGAACGCGAGAAGCAGCTTCTTCATCGTCGGTCTTCCCAGGGACGTGAGGTGTCGGGAGGGTCGGGTGTTGCCCAAAAAGCTGGCGATCGGACTCGAACCGATGACCTGCTGCTTACAAGGCAGCTGCTCTACCAACTGAGCTACGCCAGCGAGACACGCGGGTAAGATAACCGCTGGGTGGGATCGATTCGACCTTCGCGGATCGGCTCGCCGGCCAGGCGTCGGAAGGCTATGCGCTCGGAAGGGCGTTCCCGACCGCCAAGAGGAGTTCATCGCGGTCGATGGGCTTGCTCAGCGCCGCAACGGCGCCCTCGACCTTGGCTTGAGCAAGCATCGCCGGACCCTTACCGGAGATGGCGATGATGGGCGTATCGGGGAAGATCTGTTGCAGCGACGTGATCAGCTCCAGCCCACCGACTCCCGGCATCTGAAGGTCCGTAACGACGATATCGAAGCCTCGCCTCAAGTGGGCCTTGTAGGCCTGCTCGCCACCAGCGACCACGTAGATCTCGTGCCCCGATCCCTCGAAGACCGCACGGAGAAGAGCCTGCTCGGAAGGCTCGTCCTCGACGATGAGTATTTTCGACACGATGAGTCCTTAGAGCGCAGACGAAGATCGGTCGGCCGACCGCAACGGGTCAGCCTATCAGCCCTCGGCGGAGCGCGTCAATATGAAAGGGCCGACTTGGAGCGCCGACATCCCTATCAGCGGACGATCTTCCAGCGAGTCCCGCCCGCGGAATCCTCGAGCACGATGCCCTTCTCGGCCAACTCGTCCCGAATGGCGTCGGCACGCTGAAAGTCGCGACCGTCCCGAGCGGCGTTTCGCTCCCCGATGAGCGATTCGACCCAAGCCTCGACGTCGTCGTCCACCTGACGCCCCTCGTGGGCCACGGCGAGGATGCCCAGGACCTGATCCAGGGATGCGAGCGCCTCCCGCGCCGCCGTGAGGTCCCCCTCGGAAACCCCGTCCGAGCCGTCCAACTCGCCGTTGGCACGATTGACGAAGACGAAGAGAGCCGCCAGCGCCTCGGCCGAGTTGAGGTCGTTGTCCATGGCCTCGCGGAAGGCGTCGACGCCCTCCGCCGCGATCCGGCCCAGGGGGCCACCCTTCGCTCCTTCGGACGGTGCGGTCTCGGCCAGCCGGGCCTCGAAGTCCAGGAGCCTCTGAATGGCCGCGGACGACGCGGCGAGGCCGTCTCGGGTGAAGTTCAACTCGCGCCGGTACTGGGCGCTCATCAGCTCGTATCGTATGGCAGCCGGCTCGACCCCCTCCTCGAGCAACTCGCGCACTGTGATCGTATTGCCGAGCGACTTCGACATCTTCTCGCCCTCGACGATCAGGTGCTTGATGTGCACCCAATGGCGCACGAAGGGCTTGCCGGTGACACCCTCTGACTGCGCGATCTCGTTCTCGTGGTGGGGAAAGACCAGATCCTCCCCGCCCATGTGGATGTCCAAGGTCTCACCGAGCTCGGTGATGCTCATGACGGAGCACTCCAGATGCCATCCCGGACGCCCCCTACCCCAGGGCGAGTCCCAGGCGGCCCCCACCTCTTCGTCCACCGGTTTGGCGGCCTTCCAGAGGGCGAAGTCCCTCACGTCCTCTTTCTGGTAGTCGTCCTCGGCTACGCGAGCACCCGGGCGCGAAGCGTCGGGATTGAGCCCCTTGAGACGCCCGTATCCGGGAAAGGAGCCGATGGCGAAGTAGACCGATCCGTCATCCGCCCGGTACGCCAGTCCCTCTTGCTCCAAGCGCTCGACCCAATCCACCATCTGGGGGACGTACTCGGTGGCGAGCGGATAGCTACGCGCCGGCAACATCCCTAGCGTGCGTGCGTCGGCGAGAATCTGCTCGCTGAAGGGCGCCGTGTGCTCGGTGATGCCCTTCCCCTCCTCGGCCGCCCGCTCGATGGTCCGGTCGTCCACGTCCGTGAGGTTCATGACGAAGTGGACGTCGTAGCCGGACCAAGTCAGGTAGCGGTACAGCAGGTCGTAGACCAGGAAGCTGCGGTAGTTGCCGATATGAGCGTAGTCGTAGACGGTAGGCCCGCACGCATAGAGCCGCACCTCGGGAGGGTTCGCGGGCTCGAAGTTCTTCACCGAGCGGGTCAGTGTATCGTAAAATCTCAGGGCCATGTGCCGCCGTGGTTCAAGGTTCGTTGCGTTTCATGCGACCGACGAGCACCGCAGCTCACGACCGCGACAGGGGCAGTACCCGAAGCTCGGTCACACGCCAGCCCCCGCCTTCTGCAACGAAGGCGACGAACACCGTACGAGCGAGTACGTCCGACGTCCCACGAACTCGGGACTCCCATCGGAGCTCGGCGTACCCCTTCGGGGGGTCACCCCCCACCTCTTCGACCCGGGTCACCCGGGTCGCTACCCCTTCCCTGCTCCCCATGTACTCCCGAATGGAAGCTACGGCGTGTCGAGGCTCCAGGGACCCTACCTGCCGCGCCTCCCACTGGATGCGTACACCGCCGGAGGACAAGCTCCCTTCGAGTCCGGCCACTTCACCGGCCCCCCACCCCCGCGCGAAGCTCGACGCAGCGTCTTGGAGGGATTGCCCGAGGCAGGGGCCGGACGAGACCCCGAACGCCACCAAGAGTCCGACGGACCAACGGCGCCGTCCTCTCATACGGCGGGTCGATCCGTCGGCAGTTCCAACTGTGCGGCGGACCGCGGCTCCTCGCCGGAATCCACCGGTGTCGAGGCCTGGACGCGCACTCGGGCCATCGCCTCCGCCGGGTCGCGAGCGGCCGTGATGGATCGCCCCACCACCAGGTAGTCCGCGCCCGCCTCGGCGGCCGCGGCAGGGGTCGCGACCCGCGCCTGATCGTCGTGCCCGTCCCCCGCCAAGCGTATGCCCGGCGTCACCACGAGCAGGTCGGAACCCAGCAAACGCTTGAGCGGACGGACCTCCATGGGTGAGGCCACCACCCCACGCACACCCGCCTCTTTGGCCAGCCCCGCGAGCCGCACCACTTCGTCCCGCAAGGAGCCCAACTCCCGTTGCCACACGGCCTCGACGTCGGACACGGTCATCGAAGTGAGGACCGTCACGCCGAGCAGCGTGACCTCGTCGCCCGCGGCCTCTGCGGCGGCGGCCATCATGGGTCCGCCACCGGTCGTGTGAAGCGTGAGGAAGTCCACCCCCAGATCCCGTGCAGCATGGACCGACTTGGCTACCGTATTCGGAATGTCGTGCAGCTTGAGATCGAGAAAGACCCGCTTGTCCTTTCGGGTGAGCGCCTCGACGATCCGGGGGCCCTCACGGGAGAAGAGCTCGAGGCCCACCTTGTAGAAGTCGCCCGCACTGCCCAGCGTCTCGACAAGCTCCAGTACTTCTTCGCCGTCGGCGAAGTCGAGGGCAACGATGACTTCGGCCATGATCAGTGCTCGCCTCCAGAGGTCGCCTTCGCGCCGTCTTCCCTTCGATAGGCACCGATCAGGTCCTGAATGTTGTCGACTCCGGCGGCGTCACCGTAGCGGGCAAGGCCTCGCACCACGCGCTCGGCGGCCCTCGGGTCTGCGAAGGTGGAGGTGCCGATCTGGACCAGAGACGCTCCGGCCAGGAGATACTGGAGGGCGTCGTTCGCATCTGTGATACCCCCTACGCCCAGGAGCGGCACAGACGTACACTGTCCGGCCCGGTGCACCGCGTGGACCCCCACGGCACGGAGCGCCGGTCCGGACAGACCGCCCGGGCCCGCCCCGAGCGCGGCGCCCCGCGAGTCGACATCGATGATGAGACCGGGCATGGTGTTGACCAGAGTGATCCCGTCCGCCCCGGCAGTTTCGGCCGCCTCGGCCACCGGACCGATGTCGGGAACGTTCGGCGCGAGCTTGACGAGCAGCGGGCGCTTCGTGGCCGCCCTGGCCCCGGTTACGACCTCGTGGAGCGCATCGGGGTCGAGGGCGAAGGGCAGGCCGCCAAGGCGCGTG
This sequence comes from Longimicrobiales bacterium, assembly GCA_965226925.1. GTDB lineage: Bacteria > Gemmatimonadota > Gemmatimonadetes > Longimicrobiales > Gaopeijiaceae > CBDDCX01. The sequence goes on from CBDDEN010000011.1 coordinate 1,040,793, forward strand.
TCGTTGGGGCAGGAGAGGTTGAGCTCGTACCCGAGAAAGCCCCCGACGGCCTCGAGCTCTTCCACGACGCGCCGATACTCGTCGGGGACATGCCCCGCCACGCTCACGAAGACCTGGAGTCTGGCGAGGTGCTCCTTCATCCAGGGCAGCTGCTCCTCGCACACGCGCTTTACTCCCGGGTTCGCCAGACCGATCGAGTTCAACATGGCATTGCCGGCCTCGACGACCCGGGGAGCCGGGTTCCCCGCCCGGGGCTCGAGCGTCACCGACTTCGTCACGAGGCCACCGAGAGCATTCAGATCGAGAACGTCGCCCACCTCCGCGCCAAAGCCGCACGTCCCGGCGGCCAGAAGTACGGGGTTCTTGAAGGTCGCCCCGAAGAGGGTTTGATCTAGTCGCATACGAGCGTCGTAAAAGTCATCCGCCGGGTCCGCCCACCAGGAGTCGCCGGGCCTCCAACTCCTCGTCGGCCCGCGCCAGGATCTCGTCCAGGACGGTCTGCAGGCGTCCCTCCAAGTCGGCGAGGTCGGGTCCCACGTCACCCCGACGAGCATAGCGAACGTAGGAGTTCCCCGGGAGTGCCCCCAGGTGGCCTTCGAGCAGATCCCGTTCGGCCGGGCGGATCGCCAAGCCCCGAGCCGCCAGTAGCGCTTTTCCCGACCAGGGGGAGTCGGGCCGTTCGGCGGCATAGGTCTGGAAGAGGACGGCTGCGACGCGAGGAGCCCCGAGGACGTCCCTGGCCAACTCGGCCGCCGCGAAGTAGGCGATCACGTCCCCCGCCCGCCCATAGTCTATGAGCAACTCCACCCGTCTCATGGCGTTCAAGAGTCCCTGGGCCTCGACCGCGGCTACCGCGGGAAGAAGAACCGATCGCGCCTCGTCGAACCCCTCCCCCCATCCGCATCGGCCAACCGCCATCGCACCAGGGTCACGCGCGCGTCGAAGGCCTGCTCGCCGACACCCCCGCCCACGCGTCGCACATCGGCCAGCGCCCGCAACGTGTCGCCGGCCTCGTACGCGAACCTAGCCCTGGTCATCAACAGCCGATCCCGTTCGATGCGCGACCAGCGGGCCCGCTCCGCATTGACCATGACGTCGGCGGACACGGCCGGTCCCCACCGCTGCGCAGCCCGGTGCAGAAGGTCGCGGATGGAGTCGCCATAGACGCGGGCATTGCTCGTGAAGATGAGCGTCTGAACGCCGCCGAGGGTTCTGGCGGAGTCACCGAGGGCGATCCCCAAGATGAGGCGCTCCAGGCCGGCGGGGGCCACGTGCGTACGGTGCGACTCGGCCGCGCGATCGAGGTCCCACCACCCCTGGTCCACGTAGCCCTGCTGGAGCAACGCCCGAGCTCGCCACAGATGACCCTCCGCCTTGATCAGCGGGTCGGTGATGGTCACGAGAGCCTCGTCGAGGAGTGGTGCACCCAAGGCGGGCCGACCCGCCGCCACGTCGCCCGCACCCAGGTACAGGGTGGCGTGCCGGCGTACGACCGGATCGTCACTGACGGCCAACACCCTTTCCAGCGTTTCTTCAGCGTCGCGGAGGGCTCCCCGTCGGAGCTGGGCTTGACCGATCAGCAGAAGGGCATCGTCCGACCACTTGCCTCCGTCGTCCTCACGGTAGGCGCGGGTGGCCTTGGCGATGACCTCGTCGTAGCGCTCGGCCAAGGCCGTGTCTTGGCCGGCCAAGCGGGCCAACTCGGTCTCGCGGTACAACTCCTTGGCGTTGTAGATCGTGTTGAAGTACACGCACGCTGCCAGCGTCGACGATGCACATGCCGAGAAGAGGAGGCCTCTCAAGCCAGGTGCTCGGCTCACGGTCGAGGGCCGGTGACGGTCTCGTCCAGCCCGGGTGGGTAACGCTCGAAGAAGTCGCGGATGGCGCGTCCCATCGCCTCGGCGAGATGTGCCTGAAACTCGCCTCGAGAGAGGAGTCTCTCTTCCTCACGGTTCGTCACGAACCCCACCTCGACCAGCACCGCCGGCATGAGCGCGTTCGTGATGACCGCCAACGGCGCCTGCTTCACACCCCGGCTCGGGCCGGGATGCACCGTCGCCAGCTGCCCCTGCACGCCCTCGGCCAGCAGGGATGACCAATGCGTATGATCCAGATTGCGCAACTCCCTCAAGATGAAGCCGAGGTCCTCCTCGTCTCCCTCGACCGCTCCGTCCTCGCGATCGATCTCGAGGGGAGCGTTCTCGTTCGCCGCCACCCGGAGCTCATGCTCGGTCCGTGCTTCCGAGAGGAAGTACGTCTCGAATCCGCGGACCGCATTGCGGTTCGGGAGGGCGTTGGCGTGGATCGAGATGAAGACGCCGGGGCGGTCGCCCTTCCACTCGGTCGCGAGCTCACCACGCCGCCACAGCGGAACGAGAACGTCACGGTCCCGTGTCAGGTGCACCTCGAGGGTCTCGTCTCCGCGAAGCTCTCGCGCCAGAGCACGACCCACCGCAAGAGCGATGTCCTTTTCGCGCCGTCCGCCCGGCCCCGACGTTCCCGGATCCTTACCGCCGTGTCCCGGATCGATGACCACCACACGCTTGACGGGCGGTGCGTCGACGGCGTCCGCGATTCCCGCCGCACTCCCACCTCCCGAGGCGCTCCCGTCTCCCGAGACATTCCCGTCTCCCGATGCGTCCGGGTCTCCCGGGGCCTCCGCCGCCCCGGAGGTCCTCGCCTCGTCTGCCGCAGGCGGCGAGCCTGATTCGTTCCGGGCCGTCGGAGTCGGCCCCCCACCGTCGCCGGACGACTGCTGGTCGGCCGGGAAGGACTTGGCCCCAGAAGACGAGCCCCCTTCCACCCTCGGCCCCCCATCGACGGGAGGCTCTTCGGGGGGTCGGGGCAGGGACGCGTCGGGGGGCGTCGTCGGCACGTTTCTCGCCAACCCAGCCCACACCGCGGCATCCCGGATCTGCAGGGCGCCCTCCGCTTCCAGAAGGGCGTAGCTCCCTTCGAGCCGGACTGGAAGGAAGTCCAGCACGAACTGGAGCGGGATGTGACCTGTCCCCCTCTCCACGAAGGGTGCGTCGACGAACTGCAACACCTGCCCATTCCACCGGAACAGCGGGGCGCCGAACGAGAACTCGACCACCGAGCCACCGTCGAGGCTCGTCGCCATCAAGCCCGAAGCGCTCGGCTCCACGACCCATCCCAACCCCATGAGCGTCTCCACGCTGACGGAGGCATAGCCGCGAGAGCGATCCACGGGTAACGATGCGGTCGAGCCCTCCGGCCCGCGGACCACGAGTGGCGCCACACTTTGGCCCCCCGCATCGCCGGCGAGTGAGGCGGTCCCAAGGACGACGGTAGCCGACAGACACAGGGCGCGGGGAGCCCACCCACTACGGGGGGATCTGCGGCGCCACTTCATCGGTGTTTGTCCATTGCTCGGCGGGCTTCACGGTCTTGGGTCTGTTGCTTGAGCTTCTGGCGCTTGTCGTAGAGGCGGCGGCCTCGCGCGACGGCAAGGGTCACCTTGGCGTTGCCCCTTCGAAAGTAGATCTCGAGAGGGACCAGCGTGAGCCCCTTCTCCCCGACCTTGACCACGAGGCGCCGGATCTCGCCGCGGTTCAGAAGGAGTTTGCGCGCCCGGTCGGGATCGACGTTGGCCCGGTTGGCTTGCTCGTACGGAGCGATGTGAAGGCTGTAGAGCCACACCTCGCCGCGTTCGATGCGAGCGAAGGCGTCACGAAAGGCGACCTGGCCTGCCCGAAGGGACTTCACCTCGGGGCCCTTCAGAACGATGCCGGCTTCGTACGTGTCCAGGATCTCGAATTCGTGGCGGGCCTTTCGATTCCGGCCCACGACTTTTCGCCCGTTCTCTTCGCTCAAGTGGCGCGCCTCACGTAGAGCCTCCCAGGGCCGTCTGGAGTTGCACCTTCCGCGCCTTGCGCATGGTGTATACCTGGGCGATTTCTCCGCTCAGGATAAACACTACCGAGGCGTAATAGATCCAGAAGAACACCACGACCAACGTGGTCAGATTCCCCCAAGGGGAGTTGTAGTTCGCCACCGACGTGGCGTACCATCCGAAGCCCCACTTCATGAACTCGTAGGACAGTGCCATGATGGTCGCGGCCAGCCAGGTCGTCCGCCATGGAATCCGTCGGGCCGGAACGTACCAATAGATCAGCGCGAAGAGGGCCCAGATGGAACCGAAGGCAAGGAGCGCCGCCAGCAACCTCTGGGTGGTTCCCAGGAAGTCCTCGGGAGCCCCGATGAGCCCCGCGCCCCACCCCCCCACGGACTGAAGGACCACGGTGATCAGAACGTTGAGAAGGAGCAGAACGCCCCCCACGACCACCAACTGCACGTCGAAGAGCATGCCCCTCAGGACGCCTCGGTCCGCCGCGATGTCGAAGACCTCTCGGAGGGCGGACCGCAGGGTGCTCACCAGGCGGGTGGCCAGCCAGATGAAGAGCAGCAACCCGACCACCGAGTATCCCGCACGCCCGGCCACGACGCCGGTGACCGCCGCGCCCACCTCTCCCATCAGGTCGACGTCTCCGCCCCCGGACGGAAGGTAGTTCTCGAGCAAGCGCACAATGACCTCGGACGGGTCCCCGTAGCGGGCACGTAGCGCGTATCCCCAAAGGCCCACGACGAGCAGAAAGAGGGGCACAACCGCGATTAGCAGGTTATAGCTGATCGCACCCGCCATGAAGAACACGTCGTCCTCGGCGGACTTCTGGTACACCCGGTGGCAGAATTCCCTGAAGCGATTGCCGCGCGAGCCGAGTGGCGTCCCAATCCCCACTCCCGTCACACGGGATCCGGGCCGGCCACTACTTGCCGGCGGCCTCCTCGGAGGTCCCGTCCCCGCTCGCCGCCACCGCCTCTTTCTCCGCCGCGATCCCGGCTCGGGCCGCAGCCTTGGAGCGTTCGAGCCTCGCTTCCAGATCGCCACGGGCCTCTTGTGCGGCTTCGCGTCCGGACTCGACCGCGTCCTTTACGAGGCCCACTCGCGTCTGCACGCCGTCCCTGACCGTTTCCAGTCGTTGTTCCAGAGTGCTTTGTGCCTCGCGCATCCGCTCTTCGGCGGCGATGCGGAGCTTCCGAGCCCGTTCTCTGATCTCCTCCTGGGTGTCCTCTCCGGACTGCGGAGCGAAGAGAAGACCTAGCCCCGCACCCACCAGGGCACCCAGGAAGAAAGAGCCGAATCCCCCGCCGCTGTCCCGCTCGACGATGATGTAAGGCACGTCGTCTTGATTACGCATCGGATCCACTCCTGTGTGCTGCGATCGCGGCGGACGAAGGGCCCACCGCCACCCTTAAGATACCGTGCCCCGGCGGCCGATCACAGGACCCCGGGGGGTGCCCCAGCCTTCTAAACCCTCCATCTCGGGTCCGGCGCCGGAAGGTCGGGCACGTCGTGACCGGAACGGCCCATGAGCCCATACGTGAGCTTCTTTCCTAGCTCGACTCCCGGCTGATCCAGCGGGTTGATCCCGTACAGGGCGCCGGCATACACGGTCGCGATGGACATGAGCATGAAGAGCTCGCCCAGCGACTTAGCGTCGAGCGTCTCGATCTCGAAGGTCATGCTGGGCCGACCGCCCCGGCGCAGAGCCTCGGCCGTGGCCCGCCGTTCCGCGTCCAGGAGGGCTCCCAGGCCATGTCCTCCGAGATAGCCCACCGACGCCATGGCGGAGCGGTGCCCGGCGATCTCGAGATCACCTTCGCCACTCGCCCCGGCGGATCCGGTGACGGCGAGGAACATCACCACCTTGTCCCGGGGACCTTCCATGAAGAGTTGCACCTGCGCGTGCTGATCCGTGACCCCGACGGCCGGCAGGGGTGTCGGCCCCGTATGAACGACGTTGCCGGCGAGGTCGTGTGCCTTCCCGAGCGACTCCGCCCAAACCTGTTGGAACCAAGCGGAGAACGACCGGAGGCGGTCCGAATACGGCATCATCACGTGGATCGACGCTCCCGACTCGCTGTGCGCGGTGTGCAAGAGCGTGGCCATGAGCCCTGCCGGATTCTCTCCGAGCACCGGAGTCCTGCAACGGTCGTCGATCGTCGCGGCTCCAGCGAGGAGCGCCTCCACGTCGATTCCGGCCACCGCGGCCGGGAGGAGTCCCACGGGCGAGAGCACGGAGAAGCGCCCGCCCACGTCAGCCGGTATGGGGAGGCTGGGAACGCCCTCTGCCTCGGCGATGGCGCGAAGCGGCCCTTCGCTCGGATCGGTCGTGAACAAGAAATGGCCCCGCGCCTTTTCGGGTCCGACCTCGGCGATGAGCAGACCCTCAAACACCAGGTAGAGGGCCATGGTCTCGGCCGTGGACCCCGACTTGCTGATCACGTTGAACAGGGTCCGGCGGATGTCGATGTGCGCGAGGAGACCTCTGACCGTATGGGGATCGACGTTATCCAGCACGTAGATACGCGGAAAGTGGTCACGGGCCTCGTTGTTCTTCTCGTTCCAAAGGGGCCCGAGAAGTGCGTCTCGCAGCGTTCGAGCCCCCAGTGCCGACCCGCCGATCCCGAGGATCACGACATTTTCGAACCACTGACCGTATCCGTCCGCGAGCTCCCTCGTGCGCGCCAGCGTCTCCGAGGCGTAAGGCAGGTTGAAGAAACCCATGTCGCCCGCGGCTCGGCTGGCTTCCACGGCCTCGTAGGCCTGACGGAATCTCACGGCCAGGTCGGTGTCGAGTCTTTCGGGATCGATTCCGGCGCCGTCGAGGTTGGGGGTTACCATGTTGGCGAAGTCGAGCGTGATCGGGCTCATGGGATCTCGATGGTCAGTCCGTCGTGGGCCGGAAGAACACCGGTCGGCAGGCGGTCCAGTAGTTCTTGATGCCTGACGCGATGTGTCAGATGGACGAGATACGTGCGCTCCGCTCCAACCGCTCGAGCGGCCTCGACGGCCTCTTCGACGTTGAAGTGGGTCGGATGAGGCCGCCCAAACCAGAGCGCATTGAGGACCAGTACCCTAACGCCACGCAGTATCCCCATCGCCTCGTCGGGAAGGCACTTTCCGTCGGTCACGTACCCCAAGTCCCCGACGCGGAATCCATATACGGTGACCGGTCCGTGGGGCACGGCCACGGGCTCGAACGTGTGTCCCAATACGGCCACCGGCTCCGAGGGTTCGAACGGGTACAAGCGAATCTCGGGCTTGGTGGTTCCGGCGGGCGGGCGGTAGCCGTCGTCGAAGATGTACCGGAAGCGTGACCGGATCAGATCCTCGTACTCCCGAGGCACGAAGGCCACGAGGTCACGTCGGCGATGGGCCGTGAACACGCGCAGATCGTCGATTCCGTGGATGTGGTCGGCGTGGGCGTGTGTGAACCACACGGCATCGACGACCTCCACTCCGGCGCCGAGCAACTGCAGACGGAGCTCCGGGGGCGTGTCGATCAGGACCGTGCCGCCGTCGAGTTCCACGACGGCACCATGCCGGGTCCTCCGGTCCCGCGGGTCGTCAGACATGCAGGTGTCGCAGTCACACCCCACGACGGGCACGCCGAACGAGGTCCCGGTTCCCAGAAAGGTGAGCTTCATCGGCTCAGAGCATCTCCACGCGCAGGGTGTTCATGCTACCCGAAGTGTGGAACGGATATCCGGACGTCACAACAACAGACTCCGCGCCGGTCCCGATCCTGGCCGCGATAATGGCCTCCTTGCCGAAGTCGGTCAGGGCGTCGAGAGTGACCTCCTGGTCGGCCGCCAACAGGGGCCACACACCCCAGACCGCCGACATCTGTCGGTAAACACGCGCGTCGGTGTACACACAGAAGATCGGCACGGGTGGCCGATAGCTCGATACGAGCCGGGCCGAACGACCGCTTCTGGTGATCACGATCACGGCCGGAGCGCCGACCCGGCGCGCCGATTCGACCGTGGCCGCGGCGACGGCGTGCTCCCGATCCGTAGCGCCGCCCCTCCTTTGGGCAGCGACGGCCATGTCGTAGACCGGCCCCTGATCGAGGACCCCACTGGACTCGATCTCCCGCGTGATTCGCACCATGGCATCCAACGATGCGAGAGGATGCCTCCCGACCGCCGTCTCGCCCGACAGCATGACCGCATCGGTCCCATCGAGAATGGCGTTCGCCACGTCGGATACCTCCGCCCTCGTCGGACGGGGGTTTTCGATCATGGAATCGAGCATCTGAGTGGCCGTGATCACCGGACGCCCATAGGCGTTGGCGAGGCTGACGATGCGCTTCTGAGCCAACGGCACCTGCTCGAACGGCAATTCGACCCCCAAGTCGCCCCGCGCGACCATAACGGCATCGGCCGCCGTCACGATAGCGTCGAGGGCGTCGAGCGCCCGAGCCATCTCGATCTTGGCCACCACGAGGGCCTTGTTCCCAACCCGCTTCCTCAGGCCCCTGACGTCCGCACCCTTCCGCACGAAGGAGAGGCCCACGTATTCGACTCCCTGGCCGAGCGCGAACTCCAGGTCGACGAGGTCCTTGGGCGTCAGCGAGGGAGCCTGAAGGTCGACGCCCGGGAGATTGAGTCCCCTGTGGCTCCTCAGGAGCCCACCCGAGACGACGTCGAATGTCGCTCTGTCACCCTCCGTTTCGACACACTCCATCTCCAAGAGACCGTCATCGAGGAGTATGCGATCGCCCGGCTTCAGATCCTCGGCCAGGTGGTCGTAAGTGGTGGGTATGTCGCCCGCCCCGGCCGTGTCTTCGGGCGCGATCGTGACGCGGTCACCCGACGCGAACTCCATCGGCGCGGACAACTCCCCCACCCGGATCTTGGGTCCGGCCAAATCGGCAAGGATCGCCAAGGGGCGCCCAAGGTCTTCGGCCGCAGTGCGCAGGTGCCCGATGACCGCCGCATGACCCTCGTGGTCGCCGTGGGACATGTTGAGGCGGGCCACGTTCATGCCGCCCTCGACCAAGGCGCTTATGCGTTCCGGGGTCGAGGTGGCCGGACCCAAGGTGCAGACGATCTTCGTGCGCAGCATCCGTTTGGTACCGACGGTACAGGGGGAGTGAGGCGAATACGGACCCCTTCGAGGGGTCGGTTGAACCTCACGCGCGGCGTACCGTCCGGCAAGGCTCGTCCGCCACCTCGACTCGGACCCTCGCTTGCGCTCCGGGCTCGTCGGCCCGAAGCTGCTGGCAATGACATTCGAACTCATCACAGACGCTCGCGGGGTGGAGGAGTTGGCCAGCGCCCTGGCCGACGAAACCCGTCTGGCCATCGATCTCGAGGCGGCCGGCTTCCATCGCTACTCCGATCGCGTCTGTCTCATCCAGATGAGCGGCTCCGAGGGTACGTACCTGGTCGATACACTGGCGGTCGACCCCGCCCCTGCCCTGCGCGGACCTCTCGAGTCCCCGGACGTTCGCGTCATCCTTCACGGGGGTGACTACGACCTCCGACTTCTCGACCGGGATCTCGACCTGCACCCCGTCAACCTGTTCGACACCCAAACGGCGGCCGCCCTTCTGGGAGAGCCCTCCTTGGGACTCGCGTCCCTCCTCGAGACCTACTTCGACGTGCGCCTCTCGAAGAAGTACCAGAGGGCCGATTGGGCCAAGCGACCCCTCTCCGAAGAAATGCTCTCGTACGCCGCCTCCGACACCCGGCATTTGCACGCCCTGGCCGACCTGCTCCGCGAGCGTCTCGATACGTTGGGACGCCTGCATTGGGCGGAGGAAGAGTCGACGCTCATGGAGTCGATCCGATGGAGTGAGAACGGTAAGCAGGACCCCGTCACGAGGGTGAAGAAGGCCCGCTACCTGGACCCGCGCGACGTGGCCTTGCTCCGGGAAGCCTGGCTCTGGCGCGACGAGATCGCACGAGAGAGGGACCGGGCGCCGTTCAGAATCGTGGGCGACACCGTACTCCTCGAACTCGTCGCGACGCGTCCACGTGGCATCTCCGACCTCGCCGGTCTGAGCGGGTTCTCGCCTCCACTCGCGGAGAGTTCGGGCCAGGCCCTACTCCACCGACTGGCGGGGGTGGACCGGCTCGAGGATGGGGCAGTGGGGGGTTACCCGCGGGACAGCCGGTCGGGACCGGGCCGAGCCTCGCCCGAGATCGAAGAGTTGACGGAGCGATTGAAGGTGGTCCGCAACCGGAGGTCCGACGAACTCGGCATCCCCCGCGGCACGCTGGTCTCCAACACGCTGCTCCTCGAGATCGCCCGCGCGGGACCCGACAAGGCCACGGAGCTGTTGGCGGTCGAGGGTGTGCGACGTTGGCAGGTCGAGGCCGTGGGTGAAGCGCTGATGCAGGTCCTGAGTGGAGGCGCTCCCCCTACCCTGCCCACCGGCGGGCGCTGACGAAGAAAAAGCCCGCCCGAATCGCTTCGGGCGGGCTTTCGAATCTCGGAAGCGGTTTGGTTCAGGCCGCCTCTTCCTCCTTGAGCTTGCACTCGATGCAGTACCGCGCGTGAGGCAGGGCGTCCAACCGCTCGAACCCCACTTCGACCCCACACGTGTGACACAGCCCGAAGGTCTTCGGATCGCTGTAGAGCCGCCGCAGAGCCTCTTCCAGCCTGTAGATGTAGCGGCCTTCCTTGGTCGCGAAGAGGGCGGCCTTCTCGCGCTCCATGGCCTCCGTGCCCTGATCGGCCATGTGATCCGTATAGGCCGAGAAATCAGAATCCATCGACTCCCGGTCCAATTTTGCCATGCTGTCGAAGAGTCCCAGGGCCTTGAGCGCCTTCGCGCGCTCGTCCATGAGTCTCTTCTCGATGTGCTTGAGCTGTGTCTTGGTGAGCATTCGATCTGCCTTGTTCAGGGACGGCTAGCCGCCCGAATCGGCTCCGAGAGACGGAAATTAATCGATTCGGGAATGGTCGTCTACGTCCTCACCAGCGAACGAGCGCGCTCGCCCAGGTCAGGCCCGATCCGAACGCCGTCAGGGCGAGCAGGTCACCGGGCTTCAGTAAACCCTGGTCCACCGCCTCGGCAAGTGCGATGGGAATGGTCGCCGCGGTGGTGTTGCCGTAGCGATCGATGTTGTTGTAGACACGGTCCTCCGGAAGACCGAGCCGACGTCTCACCATATCCGAAATGCGGAGGTTGGCCTGGTGAGGTATCAGCAGATCGATGTCCTCGGTAGTGAGCCCGTTGGCCTCGAGCGCTTCTCCCACCACCTCGGGCATGCGGGTGACGGCGTGCTTGAATACCTCCTTGCCCACCATGGTCGGATAGTGTCGTCCCTGCTCGAGATCGTCTGATGTGATCCGCGGATGTCGCGCGCTGGACGCCGCGTCGCACCAGAGGATCTCCGCGTGGCGACCGTCGGCATGAAGGTGAGTGGAGAGCACACCTCGGTCCTCGTCCTCCGTGGCGCCGAGAACGGCGGCTCCGGCGCCGTCACCGAATAGAACCGCCATGTCCCGCCCGCGAGTCGTCACGTCGAGCCCCGTGGACTGGATCTCGACGCCGACGAGCAGAATCGTCCGGTACTGCCCGCTCTTGATCCATGCATCGGCCACGGACAGGCCATACAGGAACCCGGTGCACTGGGTGCGGATGTCCAGGGCGGGAACGCCCTCGAGGCCGAGTTCCCGCTGTAGGAACACGCCCGTACCGGGGAAGAAGTGGTCAGGACTGAGCGTCGCCAGAATGATGGCGTCGACCTCGTCGGCCTCCATTTCGGCCTGCTGCAACGCATGCGTGCTGGCACTCAGAGCCATTGCCGCGCCCGTGTCATCCCCCGAGACCCAGCGCCGTTCCCTGATCCCGGTGCGCTCCACGATCCACTCGTCGGACGTGTCCATTCGCTCCGACAACTCTCGGTTGGTGACCACGCGCTCAGGCACGTAGAACCCGGTTCCAAGAAACGCTGTCCTGGGCAAAACACCCTCCTTGTTCAATTCGGCTCCCACCGGTCGAGCTCCACCGCGGGACACGACGAAGCCGGATCCCTCGCCGTCTCCGTGGGTAGTCGTGGTCTCGTCACGATCAGGGGCGCCGAATTCCGTGTCAATCGGGGAGACCGAAGTCACCGTGGAAACCATAGAGTGCCGACGCTGCGGGCCCGACAAGCCGAAGCTGGCCAGGACACCGTTTCGTACCGACCTGGGGGAGCGCATCCAGGAGCAGATCTGCGCCGACTGCTGGGCTGAATGGCTGCAGCACCAGACGCTGCTCATCAACCACTACGGGCTGGATCCTCGCGATGCGAAAGCCAAGGAATTCCTCTACGCCCAGATAGAAAAGGTGCTCCTGGGCGAAGGGGCCGGGGAGGAGATCGACACGAGCAAGCAGGGCGAGATCGCGTGGTGAACAGCCCGGGGGGCCTGGCGCGCGCGTAGAGCGAGTCTCCCACTGGACTTGGTCCTCAGGAGCCTCTGAGCACTTGAGACCGGCAGGCTTCGTCCCAGTCCAGCCGCACCAACATGCCCCCTCCCCAGGAGGCCAGGAGTTCGACGGATCCGGGGCAGCGGGCGTCCAGTTCGTCGAGCGCGTCTTTGTGGATCCGTCCGGCGTTTTCGAGCACTACGTATTCGATTCCCGCGGCGTCCCAGACCTCGAATTGCTCCCGGTTCGTGCCCCAGACGGGTCCCTCGCCCACCGGGTGAAACCTCGCGCTGGGCGCGACGGTGCGCCCGGTGTGTAGAGCCAGTCCCGCCCACAGCTCCGGAGCGCCTACTACGCCGTCCTCGGGGACACGGCCCTCCAACGCCAGCACCGCCCGGGCAAGCATGCGCGAGCGCTGGTTGTAGGCTTCGAGGTGCCGATCCTGCGTAAGGTGCAGAAGGCTCGCCCCGCCGAGCCAGGCGATCCAACAGAGACCCACGATACCCAAGGCAGTCGTGCGAGCGCCCAGGGCCCCGGCTGCGGCCGTCGACCGTGCCCGGCTGCCGCCTCCCTCGTGATCGGTGTGGGACCTACCCCAACGGCGTAGCGATCCGAGCATCTCCGCGAGCTCTCGTCGGAATCCGCAGATCAGGATCAGGCCCAGAAGCGGCGCCACCGGCATGATCAGTCGGCGCTCCTGATAGGGCCACATCCAAAGGAGAACGACCATGAGGCCCGCCGTCAGAACCGGAGTCCACGACTCTCGCGACAGGCGGTAGAGGCCGATTCCCCCGATTCCCGCGACCCCGACGGCCAAGATCACGCCCCAGCGGCCGCCGGCACCCGGAAAGAGGACCGCCGCGAAGCGTCCCGCCAGCGCCGCCGCGCTCGAGGCCATCACCCCCAGCGAACCCGCGCCTTGGGCCCCGACTTGCCGGGTCAGCCAACCTCCATACGGACCAAGCGTGTCACGAAGCGGAGCCGGAATCGCCGTCGCCGCACGGGTCGACCAGACGATCCAGGGGGTTGCCACCAAGGCCGCACCGAGACCCGTCCAGACGGCCCAGCGGAACTGGCGGCGGAGGACGAGCGCCACAGGCACCGCCGCCCCCAGGACCACGCCCATCGTCCGCACGTGATAAACGGCGGCGAACGCCAGGAGAAAGACCGCCAGAGTCGGTCCCGAGGGTCTTCGTTCCAGACGGGATCCGGCCCAGAGTGCCAGCACGAGCACGAGCAGAAAGAGCGGCTCCGAAAGGGGCACCAGAGACAGACGCCAGACGTCGGGCATGAGCCATAGGAAGGCAGCCGTCGCCGCGGAACTACGCCACGAAAAGTCGAGGGAGTGAAGGTAGGACACGAACACGCCGCCGCCCACGACCACGAAGAGGAAGTTCACCAGCGCGGCGAGCGATCCTTGGGCCACCATCGACGGCGCGACCTTCCAAAGGCCGGCGAGAAGCAGGGGATAGAGCGGAGGGAACTTGGCGCCGGGTGGCGAACCGGCGACCTGTGAATAACGTAGCCCCTCGCCCTCGGCGAGCGACCGGCCCAGAAGGACATAAGCTCCGTCATCGTTCCAGACTCCCGGCGGCACGACCTCCCACGCCGCCACCGCCACCACGGCGAGGGCGCCGGCCGTGAGCGTCGCCACGGAAAAGCCGGATACCCCCCCTTTCAGGGCGGCACCGGGCTCTTCAGGGGGACCCGAAGTGGACATGTACCTCCGAGGACTCAGTCCGTTAGGACCGCCCTGATGTCCACCAGGGCCTCTTCAAGGGTGGACTTCTCGATGATGAGCGGCGGCGCGAAGCGGATCACTTGGTGGTGCGTCTCCTTGGCCAGGATTCCCTTGGCCTGCAACGCCTCGCAGTATGGCCGGGCCGTTCCCGACGACTCCTTGATCACCACGCCGATCATGAGGCCGCGGCCTCTCACTTCTTCGACGTGCGGCGAGCCGATGGCACGGAGCTCATCCATGAACCAGCTGCCCAACTCATCCGAGCGGTGCGACAGATCCTCTTCGAGGATCACGCGGAGCGAAGCCCGGCCCACCGCGGCTCCGAGTGGGTTGCCTCCGAAGGTGGAGCCGTGGTCACCGGGCCGATACACGTCCATGAACTCGGAGTCGGCGATGGCCGCCGACACAGGGTACACGCCGCCACCGAGCGCCTTGCCGACGATCAGCACGTCGGGCCGCACACCCTCCCAGTCGCAGCAGAACAGCCGACCCGTGCGGCCGAGTCCCGTCTGGATCTCGTCCGCCACGTAGGCGACACCGCGCTCACGGCAGATCTCCGCGGTGCGGCTCAGGTATCCGTCAGCAGGCACGACCACTCCGCCTTCGCCCTGGAGGGGTTCCACCAGGAAGCCGACCGTGTTGTCGGTGACGGCGGCCTCGAAGGCATCGACGTCTCCGTAAGGCACCGTCACGAACCCGGGAGTGAAGGGCCCGAAGCCCTCCTTGTACTGCTCCTCGGAAGAGAACCCCACGATGGTCGTGGTCCGTCCGTGGAAGTTGTTCTCGCAGACGATGATCTCGGCCTGCCCCTCGGGCACGCCCTTCACCTTGTATCCCCATTTCCGCACGGTCTTGATCGCGGTCTCGACGGCCTCGGCTCCCGTGTTCATCGGAAGCGCCTTCTCGAAACCGGTGGCCTCACAGAGCTCACGAAGGAACGGGCCCATCTGATCGTTGTGGAAGGCCCGCGACGTTAGGGTCAGCCTGGCCATCTGCTCTTGGGCGGCTCGGATGATTTCCGGGTGGCGGTGTCCCTGATTCAGAGCCGAGTAGGCCGCGAGCATGTCGAGGTATCGGTTGCCGTCGACGTCCCAAACCCAAACACCTTCTCCTCGCTCTAGAACGACCGGGAGCGGCTTGTAGTTGTGGGCGCTGAACTGGTCGGCCTCACTGAGGTACAAGTCGGTTTTTGCAGCACTGGCCTGGATCATGGAACCCTCACCTGACGTCTTTCGAACGCCGCTATGGATGACGCGCCGGCGAAAAGGAGATGCCGGCGCAATCATAATAATAACTTATAAATTAATAATAATACAAGTCCCGCGGTCGCCGTGTGCCGCTACGAGCACCCCCTAGTGTAACTCAAGACTCGTGTTTCGGGTACGCAACCGGGGCCTGCTCCCGCTCATCGACTTCGAGGCGGAACACGTCGGGGCGGGCGTAGTGCCCGACCACATCGAAGTCGAACTTCCCTCGCGCCACGGCCCCCATGTCGAGTTCCGCCATCAGGATCCCCTCGGCGTCGAACAACGGTCCAGCCAGACACTCGCCCGCCGGATCGTAAATGGCGCTACCGCCTGGACATAAGGTCTCGGGCCAGGTCTCGAGCTCCCCGGCGATCTCGAGGTCGTCGGGGTACATGTCGCGGGTCACGTATTGGTTACACCCGAGTACGAAGCAGCGCCCTTCGAGCGCGATGTGCTGGAGGGTCCCCTGCCACCGGCCCCTATAGTCGGCGGTCGGTGCCAGGTAGATCTCCACGCCCTTGCCGTACATGGCCATGCGGGCCAACGGCATGTAGTTCTCCCAGCAGATGAGGCCGCCCACCCGCCCGAATGGAGCGTCCACCGTCGTGAGCGTGCTGCCGTCTCCCTCTCCCCAGATCACGCGCTCGGCCGCCGTCGGCTTGAGCTTCCGGTGCTTACCGAGAAGGCTGCCGTCGGGGCCGAAGTAGAGCAGCGTGCAGAACAGGGTGCCCCCGCCGTAGGTCGAATCGCGCTCCACTACGCCGACCACCAGGTAGACCCCCGCTTCCCGGGCGCCTTCCCCCATGCGCTCGGTGTCGGGACCCGGCACCTCCACCGCCGCGTCCCAGTAGCGCTTCCACACACGCCGACCGGCGTCGGTTCTACCACCCACCGCGGTCCCGAAGGCCAGGCCCCAGGGGTAGCCGCCGACGTAGGCCTCGGGAAACACCACCAGCCCCGCGCCGTCCGTCGCGGCCTTGGTCGTGAGCTCGGCGACCCGCTCGATCGTCGCCTCCCGATCGAAGAAGACGGGGGACGCCTGTACGACGGCGGCAATCACTGTACGATCGTCGTTCACGTTGATTCCCTTGATTTCAGCGGTTCCGGTACACGAACTCGGCCACGACGTCGCCTACCATGAGTAGCGTCTGAGCACTGGTGTTCTCGGGCGTGTCGTCCGGTGTGTGCCAAAGACCGTTCCCGGAACCGTAGTCGAAGTCGACGATGTCGATGGTGGGGATTCCGACGTCGTTGAGCTTGAGATGATCATCCACCACGCGACCCGTCTCGTCCAGCGGGAAGTAGCGTCGGTAACCCAAGTCCGCAGCGATGCCCCAGATTCGTTGCACGAGTTGCGGCGCGGCTTCGAGGGAGTAGGCCTCGACGGGGAAACGGGGATCGGCGTCGCCCACCATGTCCAGGAGCACGGCGAGGTCGGGCGGATCCGACGCCCCCCGTCCCGCCGCGTAGTGGGCGGCTCCGAGGAACATGTCGGCCGTGGTCGGCCCGTAGTCCTCGCCGTCGCTGAAGAGGAGGTCCACTCCCCCGGGCGGAGTCTGCTGAGCGAAGATCCGCGCCAGCTCGAGAAGGACGGCGGTCCCGGAGGCGCCATCGTTGGCACCGGGCACCGGCTTCTCCCGATCGGCCGCGTCACGGCTCTGGTCCGCTTTCGGGCGGGTGTCCCAATGGGTGAGGAGCAGGAGGCGCCGATCCGCCTCAACCCCGAAGCGAGCGATGACGTTGGAGAGGTGCAAAACGTCGCCACCGGTGGTGACGTACTCGAACGCGTCCACGAACACCGTGTCGGCGAGTCCGCCGAGTCGCTCCACCATCCACTCGAGTTGCCTGACATGGCCCTCGGTTCCGGGCACCCGTGGACCGAAAGCTACCTGGGCCTGCAGATCGGCGAACGCCCTCGACCCGTCGAACGCGGGCCGATCCACACGTACCGAGAGGGTCGCCCCCTCCTGTTCGTCCCCCCCCACACACGCCCCAACCACCAGGAGTGGCACCATCATCAGGAGCCGTTTCGTCGTCACGTCGTCCTCGCGGTGGATGGTGCGCACCGGCCCGAATTCGGCCGTGCGCACGGGTCGTGTACAAGCCGTTTCAGGCCGCGGATAATCGCCGACTCCGGTCAGGCCGACAATCTCACGGAAAGGGGCCGGGGGGTCAAAGATCACCTCCCGATGACAAACATCACCTGGGTGGGGGGAATTGTCCTACAGGCGCATCACCCAACGCCCTACAGACGTTGCCGATTCCCTTTCTGATGTTGAGAACGGTCCCATTCCCAGTCGGTTTACGTTCGGAGGACCCATGTCGAATCGGATTGGAGCGCGATTGGCTGGTCCGCTGGATCAAGGATCCTCGCGGTACGGCCGAGACGGATCCGATCGGTCAGCAGCAGGCGACTGGTTGGTGACGCCCACCGGAAAGTTTAACGTCTACAATACGGCTCAGGACATCTGCTGACCGACACCGGCTCCGACAAACAACATCCATGAGGATGTGATGATGAGATTCTATAGATTGCTGTCGAGCCTGATCCTACTGGCCGTCGGCCTCCCGCTGGGGGCGCAGGAGGTGAGGGTGCACGGGCAGCTGCGGCCACGTCACGAGCTTCGAGACCCGGCTTCCGCAGGAGCGAGGCAGTTCACTTCCATGCGAGTCCGCGCGGCCATCGAGGCGGCCCTGGAGGACGACATCAGGGTCTACATCGAGCTGCAGGCCGTCCGCTTCTGGGGTGAGGAGAGAAACACATTAGGGGACTTCAACGCCGACAACCTGGACCTGCACCAGGGTTACGTGGACATCAAGAGCTTCACCGGCTCACCCTTCGCCGCCCGAGTCGGACGGCAGGAAGTCAACCTCGGCGGGCAACGGCTGGTGGGCGCGGTGGGGTGGACCCAACAGGGCCGTAGCTTCGACGGCGTGCGGGCGCGAATCAACCAGTCCTGGGGCTCCCTCGAGCTGATGGGCTACCAGACGATGGACTTGGTCGCCCCGAGCGTCAGCGACAACGCGACGTTCTGGGGAGCGTACGGGGTGATCGACGCCGGCGCGGCAGGGAACCTGGACCTTTACGCCTTCCACCAGGCGGTCGACGCGGGAGCCGACACCGACCAGAGCAGCTTCGGGGCGCGCTTCGCCGGCAAGACCGGTGCGGTGAGCTATCGGGGCGAAGCGACGGTCCAGACCGGTACCCGGGTCGGCAACGACGTGTCGGCCTTCATGTTCGGTGGTCGGGTCGGGCTTGACGTGGGAGACACGGGCGTGCTGACCCTTTGGTACGACTATCTGTCCGGGGACTCAGACCCCGCCGACGGGGACACCAAGGTGTTCGACACCATGTTCGCGACCAACCACAAGTTCTATGGATTCGCGGACATGTTCCTGGACATCCCGACCCACACGGGAGGGCAGGGGCTCCAGGATCTGGCCGTAAAGGGATCGTATCAGATCACCCCCGAAGTATCCCTAGGGGTCGACCTGCACACCTTCAGTCTCGTAGCGCAGCGTGCCCTCGCCTCATCGCATTTGGGTGAGGAGATCGACGCGACGCTCCAGTACCGCTACACACAGAACCTCACCTTCCAGGGTGGGTTCTCCTGGCTGCTCCAGGACGACGCTTGGGCGGACATCGGGCGTCTGGGCGAGGACATGACCTGGGGCTACCTGATGATCAACGTGACCTTTTAGAAGGGCGCAGAAGAAGAGAGCATACAAGAGCCGCCGGTCGGCCTCACCAAACCCAAAGCCGCGTTCCGCAACCCTCCGCGGACGCAACCGGTCGGTGGCTCGCTCTCTTCTCAACCCTCGACGGCAAGCGCCTCCGCGGCACGTTCACGGATCTTCCGGTTCATCGAGTAGAATCCGTTTCGTCGGTTGACGGACAGGTGCTGGCCCAAGTCGAGCCCCTCGAAGAGGCCCTCCACGTCGGCGGACAGAATCTCCTCGGGCGTCTTGTCCGCATACATCAGGAACAGCACCGAGATGAGCCCCTTCACGATGTGTGCATCGCTGTCCGCGCGAAGCTGCAACCTACCCTCGTCCGACGCACCGAGGGATACGAGCCAGACCTGGCTCAGGCATCCGGGTACCAGGTGATCCTGATCTCGGTACTCCTCGGGATAGGGATCGAGCTTGCGGCCCAACTGGATGAGGTAGCGATACCGGTCCTCCCAGGAGAGAAGCCGATTGAAGCGCTCGACGAATTGGTCCGGTGTCACGTTGTTCGCATTCCCTTGTCGCGTCGCACGGTGGCCGCCGAGGGTCCGACCGCCTGGGCGCGTGTCGGCCTTCTAGAACCCCGCGGCCTTTCCGGGGTTTCTTCCCGAGGAGGGCCAGCGTATCCTCCCGAAGGTCCCGAAAGGCCGAGGAGGACCTTCCCGACTCTCCCTGCGAACGCCTGACGACCGGAGCACCCGGTGACCCGAGCCTTCATGAACAACCTCGTGCCCCTCGATGTGCTGGAGCAGGCCGAGGATTGGAGGGGACAGGGGCTGAGCGTGGCCCTGGCGACCGTGGTGCGAACGTGGGGCTCCGCTCCCCGTCAGGCCGGCAGCCAGATGTGCATCAACGAGCTCGGGCACTTCGTGGGCTCGGTATCGGGCGGATGCGTGGAGGGCGCCGTCATTCAGGAAGCCCGGGAACTCATGGCCCAGGGAGGCTCGAAGCTCCTGCAGTTCGGCGTCACCGACGAGGAGGCATGGGAGGTGGGTCTAGCCTGCGGCGGCGAAGTGGAGATCTACGTGGAGGGAGTGGAGTGAAGGCCGACCTGCTCGAGCAACTGGTGGAGGATCGCCGGCACGATCGGGCCGTGGTCTTGGCGACCAACCTCGAAAGTGGAGAGCAGATCCTTCTCTATCCGCTGGAGGCCGGACCCGAGGACGGAGGGTCGCTGCATCAAGCGGCCCGCCTGGCGCTCCTGGACGACCGTTCCCAGCCCGTGGACGAACCGGACGGCCGTTACTTCCTACAGGTGCACAATCCGCCCCACCGATTGGTCGTGGTCGGCGCCGTTCACATCGCCCAACCGTTGACCCAGATGGCGAGGCAGGCCGGCTTTCAGGTGTCGCTCATCGACCCCCGCGAGGCGTTCAACACCGAGGGCCGATTTCCAGGCGTCGACCGCCGGCTCTCGTGGCCGGACGCGGCTCTTATCGATCTGGAACCGGACCATCGGACCGCGGTGGTGACGCTCACGCACGATCCCAAGCTCGACGACCCGGCACTCGTCGCCGCGCTGACCAGTCCTGCGTTCTACATCGGAGCGTTGGGGAGTCGGAAGACGCACAGCCGTCGCCTCCAGCGCCTGACGGAGGCGGGTTTCGACGACGAGGCTCTGTCCAGGATTCACGGACCCGTGGGTCTGAACATCGGGGCCCGCACGCCCGGCGAGATCGCGGCGGCCATTCTGGCCCAGGTCATCGGAGCGCTGCGACAAAGTGGGACATGACCGACTACGCGCCGGCTGCGGCGCACCCCCCGACGCATCGCTCTTTCGTGGTGTGCCTGGTACTGGCTGCGGGCTCGTCGACCCGTATGGGGAAACGTAACAAGCTCCTGGAACCCATCGATGGCTCACCGATGATAGCGACCGTGGCGAGGACGGCTGCGGCGTCCTGCGCCGATGCGGTCCTCGTGGTCACGGGTGAGGACCATGAACGGGTGGAAGCGTGTCTCCGCGGACTTCCGGTGGACGCGCTGTGGAACCCCGACCACGCCGAAGGCCTCAGCACGTCGCTTCGGGCCGGGCTTTCCGCACTCCCGGACGGCACGCAGGCCGTCGTGGTCTGCCTCGGCGACATGCCGTGGGTGCGACCGGGTCACATCGACACCCTGGTCGGGGCCTTCCTCGCGGATCCGGGCGGGTCCATCTTCGTGCCTACGTGGGAGGGCCGCAGGGGGAATCCCGTGCTGTGGACCGCTGAGATGTTTCCGGAGTTCTCGACCCTCTCGGGGGATGTGGGGGCGAGCGTGCTCATGGACCGCCACCGGGCCGAGCTACGGGAAGTGCCGGTCGATGCTCCCGGCATCCTCACGGACGTCGACACGCCCCAGGCACTGCGCGCGCTGACCACCCGGATGACGACCCGAGTCGATGATCGGTGAAGGCGCCTCCGACGATGCCTCTACTCCATCCTGAGCCGACCAGACCCTGATGTCGTCACTGAGAATCGAAGAGCGGTTCGAGCTGGACGCCGAAGCGGACGAGGCCTGGGCCTACCTTACGCACCCGGAGCGGATCGTCGTGTGCCTGCCCGGCGCGGAACTCACCGAGGTCATCGACGAGCGGAACTACGCGGGGGGGGTCAAGGTGAAGCTCGGCTCCGTGGCCATGGAGTACCACGGAACGGTCAAATTCACCGAGATAGACGTGGACCGACGCCTCATCCGGATGGAGGGCAAGGGAAGCGAGAAGCGGGGGGGCGGCAACGCCTCGCTCACCATGGAGAGCGAGGTGCACGAGTTGGAGGGAGGCCGTTCGGCCGTCACGGTCGTGGCCGACATCCAACTGGCCGGGAAGATCGTCCGCTTCGGAAGAGGCATGATCCAGGCGGTCACCGCACAGGTCTTCAAGGAGTTCACGGCCCGCCTCGCGGATGAGTTGGCGAGTCGGCCCGCGGGCGAGGCTGGGAGCTCGGTGGCAGCAGGAGACGCTCCAAGCGCCGCCGCCGGCCCTAGCCTGGAAGCGTTGCCTCTGCTCCCGCTGCTGCTCCGGTCGCTCCGATCGTGGCTCCGGCGACTCTTCGGAAAGGAGTAGGGGGCAGCGTCAACGCCCGTGCCAGCTCGCGGAGGCTGCTCAGGCTGTGAACCGGCCGGAAATCGTCGACGTGGGGAAGGATGGCCTTGATGCCCTGCGCCTCCGCCCGGAATTCGTCGTAGCGAAGCAACGGATTCAGCCAGATGAGCCGGCGGCACGAACGGTGGAGTCGATCCATGGCCGCGCTCAAGCCCTCGGCCCCCTCCCTGTCCAACCCGTCGGTGATCAGAAGTACCACCGCTCCCTGCCCGAGCACCCGGCGGGACCACTGGCGGTTGAACTCCTCGATGCAGGCCCCGATACGCGTGCCACCGTCCCAGTCTTCGACGACGTGGCCGAGCCGGTCGAGGGCCACGTCCACGTCCCGGTGCTTGAGGTGGCGGGTGGCGTTGGTCAGGCGTGTCCCGAACAGGAACGTATGGACGCGGTCTCTGTCGTTCGTCAGGGTGTGCAGAAAGTGCAGGAGCATGCGCGTATAGCCGGTCATCGAACCGGAGATGTCGCACAGGGCCACCAAGGCGGGTGGGCGCTGCCGCCGGGTGCGCCACTCCAAGGGGATGGTCGCGCCGCCCGCCCTGAGGGTTGCGCGATGGGTGCGACGAAGGTCCACCTCGGACCCCGACGAGTGCGGTCGCCGTCGTCGCGTCGGCAAGTCCCGGACGGGAAGGCGCATGTGCGCGATCGCGTCGCGCGCGGCCTCGATCTCGCTAACGGACATCTGCTCGAAGTCCTTCTCGGACAGAGCCTCGCGCTCCGAATACGTCATCCGGGGGTCCACGTCGACGCTCTCCCGGTCCGCGTCTGCCGCCATGTCGCCCCCGGACCAAGCTTCGGCGAGACGCCTCTGAAGAGGTGGCCGCTCTGGTTCGGGCACCTTCGAGAAAGAGGGGAGTTCGTCCAAGACCGCGTTCGAGGGAGGGCGATCGGACCAGAACAACTTGAACGCTTCGAAGAATGTCAGCCGGTGCTCTCCACGCCTCACAAAGACCGCGTGGAGCGCCCAATAAAACTCGTCGGGGCGTGTGATGTCTACGGCGGCGAGAGCTCCCATGGCGTTCAGCACGTCGCCGGGACCGGACGGAAGGCCGGCCCGTCGGAGTAGTCGCGCGAAGTCGGTCACCCGTCCCGCGAACCGATCCCCCCAGAGGGAAGCTTCTACGCCCGACTCGGCGGGACGGGAGCGTCCGGGGTCAGCCAACTTCCTGCAGGATGGCCGCGACCGGCTCACCGCGCACCCGTGCCAGGTCATCCTCGTACTTGAGAAGCACTCCCAGCGTCTCGTTGACGACCTCGTGGTCCAGGCTCGACCGGCCCAAGGTCAACAACGCCCGTGTCCAGTCGATGGACTCGGCCAGACCTGGCAGCTTGAAGAGGTCTTCCTGGCGCAAGCGCTGGACGAAGCCCACTACCTGCCGTGTGAACTCCTCTCCGGCCTCCGGAACGCGTAGCGCGACGATCTCCGTCTCCCGATCTCTCGTCGGATAGTCGATCCAGTGATAGAAGCATCGACGCTTGAGCGCGTCGTGGATCTCGCGCGTCCGATTGGAGGTGATGATCACCACCGGCGGCTCCTTCGCCTTGATCGTCCCCACCTCGGGCACGGTGATCTGGAAGTCGGAGAGCATTTCCAGGAGGAACGCCTCGAACGGCTCATCCGTGCGATCCAGTTCGTCGATGAGGAGAACCGGGGGGCCTCCGGGGTGGGGAGCAAGCGCCTCGAGCAGCGGCCGGCGGATCAAGAACTCGTCGGAGAACACGTCGGACTCGAGGCGTGCGCGGTCCGTCACGCCCGCCGCTTCGGCGATGCGGATCTCGATCATCTGGCGAGCGTAGTTCCACTCATAAACGGCGGACGACACGTCGAGACCCTCGTAACACTGCAGGCGAATCAGGCGGCGGCCGAGTCCCGAGGCCAGGACCTTTCCCACCTCTGTCTTCCCTACCCCGGCCTCTCCCTCCAGGAAGAGCGGCCTGCCCAGACGCAACGACAGGTAGACCGCCGTCGCGAGAGATCGGTCGGCGACGTAGCGCTCCCCATGAAGGAGCGAGAGGGTCTCCTCGACCGAATCGGGGACGGGAACGCGCTTCTCTATGCGCACGCCTCCACCGCGCGGCGAGCCATGACCGATACCAGGTGCGCGCGGTACTCGGCGCTCGCGTCCGTGTCGGAGACCAGACCGTCCTGGTCCAAACCGATGCCGTCGAGCGCACCCGGCGAGAAGTCGGCGGCGAGCGCTTCTTCCAGGGCGGACGCACGGAAGACGTTGTACCCGGCCCCCGACACGGCGACCCGCACGCCCGTGCTCCCTTTGGCCACCATGACGCCGGCGATGGCGTACTTCGAGGCGGGATTCGGAAACTTGGCGTACGCCGCCCGCTCCGGGATCGGGAAGCGCACCGACGTGATGATCTCGTCATCTTCCAGGGGAGTCTCGAACATGCCGACGAAGAAGTCGTCGGCGGCGATCTCTCGGCGATCGGTCACGACCGTGGCGCCTAGCGCCACCAGAGCGGCCGGGTAGTCGGCCGCGGGATCGCTATGCGCGACCGAACCGCCCAGCGTGCCGCGGTTGCGCACCTGAGGGTCTCCGATCTCTCCGGCCAGGGCGGCGAGCGCGGGAATCGCACCCCGCACCTCGGCGGAGCGACTCACGTCGGAGTGGGTCATCCCGGCTCCGATCGACAGCGTGTCGCCGTCGACCTGGATCCCCCGGAGCTCCTCCAAGCCCGCCAGAGAGATCACATCGCTCGGCGCGGCCATGTCCAGCTTCATGATAGGGAGCAGGCTCTGGCCACCGGCCAGGAACTTGCCGGCGTCGGACCCTCTGATGGCCTGCTGGGCCTCGGCCAACGTGCCGGGGCGATGGAACGCGAAGTTATCCATGGTCTTCCCCTCGGTTGGCGGCCGGCGCGTCCCGGATCGCGCGCCACACGCGCTCCGGGGTCGCCGGCATGTCCATGTGCTCGACGCCCAAATGGGCCAGGGCGTCGACGACGGCATTGATGACGGCAGGTGGCACTCCGATGGCGCCTACCTCACCGACACCCTTCACCCCCAAAGGATTGTGGGTGCAGTGGGTGATGTTGTGTCCCGTCTTGAAGAAGGGCAGATCGGCGGCCCGCGGCATCGTGTAGTTCATATACGACCCGGTGATCAACTGTCCGTCGTCGTCGTACTTGCAGTCTTCCAGGAGCGCCTGCCCGATCCCGTGAGCCAGACCTCCGTGCAGCTGGCCCTCCACGATCATCGGGTTGATGATCCGCCCCACGTCGTCCGCGCACGATATGGCCACCAGGTCCACGACTCCGGTCTCCGGGTCGATCTCCACCTCCGCCACGTGGGCCCCAGCCGGATACGTGAAGTTGCCGGGGTCGTAGAACGCCGTCTCGTCCAGGCCCGGTTCGAGACCCTCCGGGTAGTTGTGTGGCACGTAGGCAGCGAAGGCGACATCCCCGATCCCCACCGACTTGTCGGTACCCGCCACCGTAAAGGTCCCATCTGCGAACAGTACGTCCGCCTCATCGGCCTCCATGAGATGGGCGGCGATCTTCATGCCCTTCGTGACGATCTTCTCGGCGGCCTTGTGAATCGCCGAGCCACCGACGGCCAGCGAGCGGGAGCCATACGTACCCATTCCGAATGGAATCTCCCCGGTGTCTCCGTGCACGACCTCCACCTGGTCGAACGCCACGCCCAAACTCTCGGCAACCAGCTGCGCGAAAGCGGTCTCGTGACCCTGGCCGTGGCTGTGGCTCCCGGTGAAGACCGTCACGCTGCCGGTCGGGTGCATCCGCACCTGCCCGACCTCGTAGAGCCCTGCGCGAGCACCGAGAGCGCCCGCAACGGCGGACGGAGCGGCGCCGCACGCCTCCACGAAGGTCGAGAGGCCGATTCCTCTCAGCTTGCCCTTCGCGCTCGATTCTTCCTTCCTCGCCTCGAAGCCCGCCCAGTCGGATAGGTCGAGCACGAGATCCAACGTGCCTTCGTAGTCCCCAATGTCGTACTCGAGCGCAACCGGTGTCTGATAAGGGAACTGGTCGGGCCGAATGAAGTTCTTCCGTCGAATCTCCACCGGATCGATGCCGAGTTTTCGTGCAGCCACATCGACCAGACGCTCCAGCATGAAGGAAGCTTCCGGACGCCCGGCTCCGCGGACGGCGTCCACGGGCACGGTGTTGGTGAAGATCCCCTTAACCTCGCTGTAGATGGCGGGCGTGGAGTAACAGCCGGAGAAGACGGGAGCGTACATCCACGTCGGCACCGCGGCCCCGAAGGTCGATAGGTAGGCTCCCAGATTGGCGAGCGTGTGGACCCGTAGCCCCAGGAACCGTCCCTCGTCGTCCAGGGCCAACTCCGCACGCGTCACGTGGTCGCGACCGTGGGCGTCGGACATGAACGACTCGGACCGCTCGGCAGTCCACTTCACGGGCCGCCCGATCTTGATCGACGACCACATGGCGATGACCTCTTCCGGATAGTGGAAGATCTTCGATCCGAAGCCTCCGCCCACATCGTGAGACACCACGCGAAGCTTGTGCTCGGGAATGTGCAGCACGAAGGCTCCCATGAGCAGGCGGATCACGTGCGGATTCTGCGTGGTCGTGTAGAGCGTGTATGCGTCCCGCGCCGCCTCGTAGTCACCGATGGCCACTCGAGGCTCGATCGCGTTTGGGATCAGCCGGTTTTGCACGATGTCGAGCGACACGACATGTGGCGCCCCCTCGAAGGCCGCCTCGGTGGCCGCCTTGTCCCCAAGCTCCCAGTCGAAGCAGACGTTGCCTGCCGCTTCGTCCCAGACCAGGGGTGCACCCTCGGCTACAGCCTGCTGCGACGACACGACGACAGGAAGGCCCTCGTACGAGACGTCGACGAGGGCCGCGGCCTCTTTCGCCTGGGTCTTGGTCTCGGCGACGACCACCGCGACGATGTCACCGACGTGGCGCACTCTACCGACGGCCAACGCAGGGTGTCCCGGCTCCACCATCGGTGTGCCGTCCTTGTTCGTGATACCCCAGCCGCACGGCACGCCACCCACACCGTCGGCCGCCATGTCGGCTCCCGTGAACACCGCCACCACACCCGGAGCGGAGGCGGCCTCGGCCGCATCCACGGCCGATATGCTCGCGTGTGCCTCGGGTGACCGAATCATGCATGCGTAGAGCTGGCCCGGCCGGTTGATATCGTCCGTATACCGGCCCTTGCCGGTCAGAAAGCGGCGGTCTTCCTTTCGCCGTACGGCGACCCCGATTCCGTTCTCCGCCATGTCAGCCTCCCATCTCGGAAGCCGCGGCCTGCACGGCTTTCACGATGTTGTGGTAGCCGGTGCACCGGCAGAGGTTGCCCTCCAACCACTCGCGCACGTCGCCTTCGGAGGGGGAGGGATTGACGCTCACCAAGTCGAGGCTGCTCATCACCATGCCGGGGGTGCAGAAACCGCACTGGAGGCCGTGATGCTCCTTGAAGGCCTCCTGCATGGGATGGAGCGCTCCGTTCGTCGCGACCCCTTCGATGGTCGTGACTTCGGCGCCGTCGGCCTCGACCGCCAACATGGTGCAGCTCTTGACCGACTTGCCTCCGACGTGCACGACGCAAGCCCCACACTGGCTCGTGTCGCACCCGACATGGGTTCCGGTGAGCGTGAGGGTCTCGCGCAGATAGTCGACAAGGAGAGTGCGCTCCTGGACCTCGTGCGAGACCGCTTGCCCGTTGACCTGCATGGAAACGACTGGCATGAACGGCTCCCTGTGAGGGAGAAGGACCACGGCCGGTCCCGATGGGATCCGGCCGCGAAGTGGAACGAGGTCAGGATGGGGCGCGGAAAAGGCGCGGTCAAGCCGTGGCGGAGCGACTGCTTCCCGCGCTGAGGCTGAGGGCCTCGAGGGCCCCCAACAGCTCCTCGGCGACGAAGGGCTTTTTCAGGAAGGCGATCTCGTAACTCTGACAGAGAAGGAACTCCTCTTCGTCCAGAGTAGCGCCGCTCATCACGACCGCACCGGCGTTCTCGAACTCCTTGATCAGGTCCACGGCGAAGCCTACGCCTTCCCCGTCCGGGAGGATGTGATCGAACAGGAGAACGTCGGGCGCCGACTCCGACACCATCTGCCGCGCTCTCTCGACGGTCGAGGCGAGCCGGACCTCGTGACCCTCCTCGACGAGGACGCGTTTGATCCAGTCGAGGAGCGCCTCGTTGTCGTCCACCGCGAGCACCTTCATCGGGGCCATCTCGAGGCGCTGCGCGCCGCCCGAGGCGACGAGCGTCAGGTGGTCGCCCTCCTCGTGGAGATCTACGGTGACGTTGGCACCCGGCGCCACCTGTCCGTTGGCGACCATAGCGGCCAGGGGCTGCGTCAAGTGCCTGTGGATGGTGCGACGTAGCTCGCGAGCACCGTATTCCATGCTCGTCCCCTTGTCGAGCATGAAGAACCGGGCGGCCGGCGCGACCTCGATCTCGAAAGAACGGTTGCCGAGGCGGCTCTGAACGTGACGCTGCAGGTCCGTTACGTGGTGCTCGAGGATCGCTACCAACGACTCGTTGCCCAGGGGGCGGTACGTGATGACGGCGTCGATCCGGTTCACGAACTCCGGCGAGAAATGACGCCGAACGGCACGCAGTCCCACCCGCTCCAGATGTGCCGCGAGCTCCGGTCCGGGTCGCCGCTGATGGGTGTCGAAGCCCAGCCCCGGCTGGATCTCGGCCAGCATGTCGCGGGCACCGAGATTACTCGTGAGGAAGATGATCGCCTGCTCGAAATCCACTTCCGACCCGTCACCGAGCCTCAGGGTCGCCTTGTCGAGCACGCCGAGCAGCAGTTGGGCGAGCGAAGGGGCGGCTTTTTCTATCTCGTCGAAGAGGACCAGGGTAAGATCACACCGGTCGCTGGCCGACGTGTCCAGGATGTCCTATGTCAGCCTCGGCTCCGTTTGCGCGTGCCCCACGTACCCGGGTGGGGCGCCGATGAGCTTGGCCACCTCGTGCTCGTGCTGGAACTCACCGCAGTCGATCTTCACGATTCGGCGCACGTCCCCGTGGAGCACCTCGGCCAGCGCCTCCACGGTGCGGGTCTTGCCGGTGCCGGTCGGCCCGAGAAGGAGGAATACGCCGACCGGCCGGCCGTCGGGCGCGAGGCCCGACTGATGGAGTTGAATGCTCGGGACGATGTGTTCCAGCGCATGCGCCTGCCCGACGACTTTGCTCGAAAGGAGACCGATCAACTCGTCGGTCCGGCTCGGGCGCTCGATGTGATCGCCGGTCACGACGTCTTTCGCTCCGGTCGCGTCATCAGTCATCCCACTCAATTCGACTCTCCGTCAAGGAATTACGCGCCAGCGCTCGATGACTCCTGTCCGGCACCCGTCTCTACGCTGGCCCCGACCAAGTTTCCCCACTCCGTCCACGACCCGTCGTAGTTCTTGATGTCACCATACCCCAGTAGGTACTTCAGCACGAACCACGAGTGACTGCTGCGCTCGCCGATACGGCAGTAGGTGATGATGGGCCGTCGTCCCGTGATTCCACGATCGCCATACACCGTGGCAAGCTCGTCCCGCGATTTGAACGTACCGTCCTCGTCGTTGACCGCCATGCCCCAAGGGATGTTGGAGGCACCGGGGATGTGTCCACCTCGCTGGCAGGTCTCCGGGAGGCCGGGAGGAGCCAGTATCTCGCCACTGAACTCGGCGGGACTCCGGACGTCCACGAGCTCGACCGCGTCATCGTCGACCTGTGATTGCACTTCGGGCAGGAAGGCCCTGAGGGTGAGATCGGCCTCCTTGGCCTGATACCCAGTGGGAGTCACCGACGCAACGTCGGTGACCATTTCGCGACCCTCCGCCAACCACTTCTTGCGGCCGCCGTCCATGAGGCGCACGTCCTCATGACCGTAGATCTTCAGCTGCCAGAAGGCCCACGCGGCGAACCAGTTGTTGCTGTCCCCGTAGAGGACGACCGTCGAATCGGGGGCGATACCGGAGTTCGACAACAGGGTCTCGAGGTCGCCCTTGGACAGGATATCGCGCCGGACCTGGTCGGCGAGCTGCGTCTTCCAGCTCCAACCGACGGCGCCGGGTAGATGGCCCTGATCGTAGAGTTCCGTATCGACGTTGACCTCGACGACCGTAACCGCCGGGTCGGCCGAACGATCGTCCACCCAGTCGGTGGTGACGAGGACTTCGGGGTGTGCGTAATCGGACATGGTGGGCCTCCTGGGAAGAACCGATGGGTAGAGGGCCGGAGCGCGCCGGACCGCTTTTAATGCGAAACCCTGCACGCCATCGCATTAGTTCCGATCATACGCCTGGGAGCTGAAAAAGGAAACCGGAAAACAGAGGGGGGCACTCGACCTGT
The DNA here is from genome assembly GCA_965226925.1 of Longimicrobiales bacterium. Lineage (GTDB taxonomy): Bacteria > Gemmatimonadota > Gemmatimonadetes > Longimicrobiales > Gaopeijiaceae > CBDDCX01. Next base: position 1,071,128 of record CBDDEN010000011.1, read on the forward strand.
CGCCCCTTCCGGAGCGACAGGTCCAATGGGGTCAGCTAGAAGGCTGTTGAAGAAGTACAGTGGGTCGCGCACAGGGTGCTTGCGCGCGTTCAGGCAAGGAACGACGACGAGTCGTAGCCGAGCTACGGCGAGGAGGAGAGACGCAGCATCAACCGCGCAACCACCCTGTGCCCAACAGACGAGTTGATATGAGCCTACGTGTTCGTGGGTTGCGGTGGCACGGCCCCATCCCCGTTGTTGGAGCTCCTAACCGTAGCTACGGCTATGGCGTCGTCGCTCCGCCTAGGGCCTGGGGCCGTGGCATCCGCAACGCGACCCGCTGTACTTCTTCAACAGCCTTCTAAGGTCGTTCAGTGCACGAAGATGGCTTCCATCACCCGCACTCGCTGTAGCCGCAGACGTGGCATTTGACACAGCCCTCCTCGAAGGACAGCTGCCCGGCTCCGCACTCGGGGCAGCTACCGAAGAAGTTGTTGTGGTGTACGTGGTCCGACACCGGCTTCGCCTGGGCGCCTGCGACGCCCGAAACCACCTCGAGCGGCAGGGTCTCCTGCACTCCGTCTTTCTCCGCCATGTACTTCTCGAGCGCCTGTCCGATGGCGTCGGGCAGAGACAGCACTTTGTTAGGGCCCACGCCCACGGCGCGATCCGACGATATGCCGCGAAGCTGATCTCGCACCGCCGGAATCGGGATGCCGGAACGAAGCGCCAGGGAGATGAGACGTCCGACCGCCTCGGCATCCGCCGTTGCGGCCCCTCCGGCCTTACCGAGCGTGCAGAAGACCTCGAATGCCCGTCCGTCTTCGTCTTCGTTGATGGTCACATAGCAGTCGCCGAGAGGCGAACTCATCTTCACGGTGCGTCCCCGGAGCATCGCGGGACGCTGCCGCTTGTGCCGCCCAGCGGCGGCGGTGAGGTCCTGCTCCATCTGGTCCCGATGGACCTGCTCCAACTCCACACGGAGTCCGTGCAGCGACTCGCGAGCGTCGGCCAGCAACTGTTCGAGCTCGGCGACCTCGTGGCTGCCGTCGCCGCTCTCGGACTGCTCCGTCTTACCGGTGGACAGGACCTGGCCGGCCCTGGATCCGTCGCGGTACACGGTCACGCCTTTGCAGTGGAGCTCGTAAGCGAGCTGGTAGATCTGCCTGACGTCCTCCTCGGTGGCCTCCGCGGGGAAGTTCGTGGTCTTGGAGATTGCCGAATCGGTGTGCTCCTGAAACGCCGCCTGCATGCGCACATGCCATTCGGGCGTGATGTCGTGCGCCGTCTTGAAGACCGCCTTTACCTCCACCGGGACCTCGTCGAGGTGGATGTGGCCCTCCTCCGCGATCCGGGTCATGAGCTCCTGGGAGTACCAACCTTCTGCCTGGGCCCGAGCCACGAAGTCGGGGTTGACGTCCGGCATCAGCGCACCGGCCTGATTGCGCATGAACGCAACGGCGAATATCGGCTCGATGCCGCCGGAACACCCGGCGAAGATGGAGATCGTGCCCGTTGGAGCCACAGTGGTGAGGTTGCAGTTACGAAGTCGACGCTCGGGCCGAATGCGCCGTCCCTCCGCGTCGCGGGCACAGGAGTCGTCCGGGCCCCAGATCGACTCCTCCCACGCCGGGAAGGGCCCGCGGCTCTCGGCCAGCCTCTCCGAGGCGTTTCGGGACTCCTCGTTCAGGAAGCCCATGACCTTCCGACCCATCTCGACGCCCTCGGGCGTGTCGTAGGGAATGCCCAGCTTGATAAGCATGTCTGCCCAGCCCATGACACCGAGGCCGATGCGTCGAATCGTCTGAGCCAACTCCATAATGGCCGGCAGAGGATACCGGTTCGCGTCGATGACGTTGTCCAGGAAGTGGGTCGACAACGCTACCGTTTGGCGCAGACCGTCCCAATCGATCATGTCGGAAGGATGCGAGTCCGCGGCGGCGTCCTCGTTGACGAACTTCGCCAGGTTGATGCTCCCGAGATTACAGACGTCGTACGGGAGCAGCGGCTGCTCTCCGCACGGGTTCGTGGCCTCGTAGGACCCGAGCTTCGGAACCGGATTGAAGGCGTTGGCCCGGTCGATGAAGAAGGTGCCGGGCTCGCCGGTCTTCCAGGCGCCGTGCACGATCATGTCGAAGATCTCACGGGCGCTCTCGTGCCCGACCACTTCCCCACTCCTCGGACTCACCAGGTCATAGCTGGCGTCGCTGCGGACGGCCTCCATGAAGGCATCGGTGAGGGCGACCGAGATGTTGAAGTTCGTGATCTGCGACGTGTCGTCCTTGCAGGTGATGAACGACCGGATATCCGGGTGATCCACCCTCAGGATCCCCATGTTCGCGCCGCGCCTCGTCCCACCCTGCTTCACGACTTCGGTGCTGGCATCGTAGAGCTTCATGAAGGACACGGGCCCGGAAGCTACGCCCATGGTGGAGCGGACCTGGGATCCGGTCGTGCGCAGCCGTGAGAAGGAGAAACCCGTGCCCCCGCCCGATTGGTGCACGAGGGCCATAGACTTGAGCGTGTCGTAGATACCGCTGGAGCCGTTCGACAGGGCATCGTCGACGGGAAGGACAAAACACGCCGAGAGCTGACCCAGCGGTCGACCCGCGTTCATGAGCGTGGGCGAGTTCGGCTCGAACTTGCCGGTGGTCATGAGATCGTAGAACTGACGCGCAAGCTCCCCAACGGCAGCATCCGACGCGCCGTATCCCTCGTCTGCGGCAGCGATCACGCTGGCCACCCGCCAGAACATCGTCTCGGGCTCTTCGATCGGAGTGCCGTGCTCGTTCTTCTTCAGGTAACGCTTTGCCAAAACGATACGGGCGTTGTCCGAAAGATCCGCCGGAGGAACGTCATCCGGGACCACGTCATCGAAGAGCCACGCGTCGCCTGAGGGAGAGCCCTGCTTCATTCCGCTCTTACTCCATCGATCGAATGTGGGAAGTCAGTGGAAACACGACGCCTCGACCGTTGAAAAACGGCAATACGAGGCTCCGCCATTGCGGTTGTATGTGGAAAAGTCCCCTGGGTACCACGAAATCTTGAGGTATCCCCAACGTACACCCCCTATATCTTGTGGTCAAGAGTTTTTCACGTCGACGGGCTCAGACCACCCGATCTGGCCGATTCCGCCCCCGATACGGCGGCGCCATACGGCGTGACGGTGGTCGTCGGAGTTGGAAACGGCGCCGGTTTGGCCCTATCTTGCCACCCGTCGAATGTGGGCGAGCCTCAGCCGCGTCACGGGGGAGATCTACGAGTGAGAAGTCTACGCAGGGCCATGGAGTTGGGGCTTCCCCTTCTCGGGATGGTGATCGTGTTCGCCGCGGTCCTCTTCGTCCCCCCGAGCGACCTCCAGCTCCAGATTGTTGTCGTCCTGGTGGGGGTCTTGATGTTGGAGGCCGGGGTTTGGGGCCTCACAGGCCGAATCCTCCCTAACGAGCGCACGTACTCGGCGCTCCGCGACGAGGGTGACCACTTCATCGACCTCATTCGAAACCTCAATGCGGCAGCGGTGGCGAGAGAGGCCGGAGTGAACGGGAGCGATCAGCGCTTCGACGAGGCACTCGCCGCGATGCACCTGTCCGCGGACCGCATGGCGGAGTTGGCCGGGAAAGAGAGTTGATCCGGGAGGCCGGGTTCAGAAGGCCGTTCCCAGACGTAGGTACAGCGGGTCGTCCTCTTCATCGTTCAGCGTAAGGGCCCCGCCGAATCTCAAGAACCACCGTGTGTTGAAGAGCGCGAGGACCGAGACCTGAAGTTCGGCCCCGACCGCACCCAACGTAGGTCTACGCGGTTCGACCTTTTCGATGACCGGATTGGAGTCTCCCCAGGCGTTCCCTCCGTCCACGAACAACGCGCCGCTCACCCGGTCCACATGCAGTGGGAAGAACCTCCAACCTCGGTGTACGTTGAGAATCGGGAACCGGTACTCCGCGGATGCCGTCCACGCGTAACGCCCCGAGCGCTGACCCGTGAAGTATCCCCTCACGGGAAAGAGCAGCGGGGTCCCGCCGAAAAGCTCGAGCCCGGTCAGGTCCTCGGTTTGCCCTTGCGCTCCCCCGACATCGAAGTGATACCCGTTCGCTCCGGGGCCGACCGCGCCCCCGGCCGAGGCTCGCCAGGCGATTACATGGCGTGAGAAGCCCGGGCCGGCGAATGCCCGGTACCCCCTGATCTGGCCAGATACTTCCCGGACACCCCGATCCCTGCCGTAGACCCCGCGCAGGGAGGTCGGCATCGAGAGTTCGTGGCGCGCCCGTAATCGAAGGAAGCCCCCGATCCCCGCCTCTGCCGTCGTGGAGAAGGCGAAGGACCGGGCATTACTGAAAGAAAGCGTGGCCGCGACTTCGCCCTGCCTGTGGTCCGGTCGGGCGAGGGTGAACGCACTCGCACCGAGGTTCTCATCGAGAATGTCGAGGCGCTCCCAGATATGCGCCGCGGAAAACGACACGGACGTACGCGTCCGCATCCGTTGACGGACCAGGGTCAGCGCGCCCCTGAGCGCACGTTCCCGATCGGCGATGAACACGGGCAGCGTGTCGCCGGGCTCCGCCTCGTAATCGAACGGACCCGTGACGTTGTGGTCCTGTCCGAAAGCGAGCCCGAGGAAGGGATTGCCACGGCCGGAATAGGCGTACGAGAGATCGATATCGGTGCGGCTGTCCCGTCGAAACACGCCCTCGGCCGCGTATGAATGCCGTCCGACCAGGTCCTGCCCCTCGATCCGTGCACCGAAGCCGGGCCTGAGCACCTCGGTATCCTCACGCCTGACGCTTGATCTGTAGATCGGATCCCACGAGCGAGGCGCGAGGGTCTGGAGGGCGCGATACGGCCTCATCTCACCCGACACCTGCCGCTCGAAGAGCTCCGAGGCCCTCTCGCCCCCACGTGCGAAGCCCGCCTTCATGGGGAACGGAGCGAACCAGGAGTCCGGATCGAAGCGAATGCGCTCCACGTCCCAACCGTGTGCGTGGTAGCTCGAGAAGTAGATCCAAGCGCCCGCGGGATCCACGTCGGGATAGGCGCTCCCGCCGACCATGTTCGTGACCTGGCGGAGTGGTCCCGGCGCCCCCGAAACGGGATCGACGTCAGCGGAGTAGAGGTTCGGAATCCCGCTTCGGTCGGACGACCAGAGGAGACGGCGACTGTCCGGCGTCCAGGTGGCCGCCTGATCCGTTGCCCGGTCTCGGGTGACCCGGTGGACGACCTCGCCATCGGGGTCGAGCAAGACCAGGTCGTAGAAGGCCCCGGGGGTCCAACGCGACGCTGCGATCCACCGGCCGTCGGGAGACCAACTCGGGAAAGCCCAGTGTGTGGTCGCCTCGAAGCCGATGACGGGCTCGACGGCTCCGGTCGAGAGGTCCACGCGCACGAGTCGGTTGGTCCCTTCGCCGTCCTGCACGGCCACGGCGTACCGGCCGTCCGGTGAGGCGGTGGGGTGAGCCAAGCGCGCTCCCCGCGTCACCCAATGCTCGTTCCCGGCCATATCGACGCGCACCAGGTCGGACCGGATGCGGTATGGGTCCGTGAACTCCTCTTCGGCCACCAGGATGTCTCCGTTCGGAAGCCAGGTCCAGTCCGCGACGCTGTTGACGCGTGTCAGCTTCCGGGAGTCGGTGCCGTCGAGCCGCGCCACCCGTAGCTGGATGTCGCTGCGGCCGTCGGAGCGAAGGTAGGCGACGCGCGTGCCGTCGGGTGAGACCTCCGGGAACAACGCCCTGCGCCCGTCCCGGGCTATGGGCTCCGCCTGCGTGAGAGTTGCTCGGGCAGCAAGCGAATCCACCTGCGCACGGTAGCGGACCTCGAGCTCCTCCTGCCAGGAAGACCAAACCTCCGCGAAGCCGACGCCGAAGGCATCCTTCGCGCCCGAGTCGACACGCCACGGGACGATTTGGCTGGCGATGGCATCGACGAACTCACCCATGCGCTCCTCGCCGTAGGCGCCCAGCATGTAGTCCAGGAAAGAAGCGCCGTACACGTATACGCGACTGCCGGCCGGCCAGTTGGGCGAGCGGCCCGAGACCTGATCCAGGCTCTCGAAACGGCCCGCGAGGATCGCCGTGCGGAGGACCATGTCGTGATAGCTCCCGTTCACCCTCCCGGACTCGGTGAGCGCCGACTCGTAGTAGGTGGCCGCACCCTCGCCGATCCACGCCGGCACGTCGTAGCTGGGAAAGGCCGGCCAGTCGGCCGAAGTGCGTCCCAACACCGTCCTCACCACGCTACCCAGGGGGCCGGTGTGGTCGAGGTGGAAGACGTGTACCAGCTCATGGGTGACCACCGTCTCGAGCCATTCGTCGAAGTGGGTGGAGTTGAAGCCCTCCATGGGAGGCCGGACGAATACCGTGATCCGTTTGTACGGGAGCGCGTTCGCGAAGCCGTTGCTTTGGTCGGCGTGGTCGGTCACCAGGAGTTCGATCCGACCACCTCGCGGCTCGAGGAACCTCTCGCTCAGCCGCTCGTAGGCACGCTCGGCGCGCTCTCCGGCCCTCCTGGAGAGCATCTCGAGTTCGGCCGGAAACGTGACGCGGAAGTGCTCCGTCTCGAGGCTTCGCCAGTCCTCGTCGGGCGGCACCTGCGCGGCGGCGGCGCTGGCACAAAGCGCGGCGAGGACCACCGAACAGAGCGCGGTCCTCTCGGGCAGGCCGATCACGGCAACCCTCCGACCTTGTCAAACGGCGTCGTCGTCATCACCCTTCGATCAGTGTTGCGCTACCGATGGTAAACAGGGCACCACGGCCTCCTTCGATCACCTCGAGCCGTTTGGCATGAGCGAACCGTCCAAGAACGTCTGGTACCACGTGGGCTACGCGCTGGAAGCGGCGCGCCAGCTCGCTCCGGCCCCAAAGAAGGTAAGTAAGAAGGCGGCCAAGCCCGACGCGGCCGATGTGCCATCGGCGGTCGACCAGCTCCTCACCGTCGGTAGCGGAGCCGTGGCTCACAAACTGATCTCGGCGTTGTCCGGAGGCCAACCCGGGACTCTGCGCTTGGCTCGGGCCGCGCTCGCCGGCGCCGGCGCCGCCTTCGTCTTGAGCCTGTTGCGCAACACGAACGGATCGTCCGAGGACGGCACGGCTCCGGATCCGGCTCTCGAGCTCCTGATCGGCGCGGGGCGCGGGATTCTGTACGGCTCCATGGTGGAACCCCGCCTGCCGGGCTCACCCGTCTTGCGCGGCGCCACGTTCGGGATCATCGAGTACGTCGCCTCGCCCATGGGCGGCCTCGACGGCATCCTCGGTGCCGCGAGCCCCCGTCGCACCATGCCCGTACTGTCGCTTCTCTTCGCCACCGACGAAGCTCCGAGCGGATCCCTGTCGCAGCACGTGGCATTCGGCGCGGCGCTCGGGCTACTCTACGGGGACGGGAGAGCGAGAAGGGGCAGGCGCGAGCCCGTGTAAGGAGGCAGGCTCCTCGGCTGGTCCCTCAGCATCCCTTCCGGACATTGGCCGATCCCGGCCTCTCCGCCTTCTGCCGACGCACCACCGTCTTCGGCGCCCGTGTCCGGTTCCCCGAGGATTCCGAAGATCTGTGTCGGAGCCTCTCCCCTACCCACGCCCACGAGTCCACAGAACGCCGCCGGCCGAGCCATCAGCACGGGCGCCACATACGCGGCGCCCAACCGGTCCACCCGGTCGAGCACCACGTAGGAAACCCCGGCCGCCGGGGCTTCCCGGAAGAACCGGTCCGGGTCGGGGCTCAGGGGATAGGTCCGACTCCTCACACCCGAGAGCGTGTAGAAGATCCGTGGCTTGCGGGTGAACACGCTGGCCCCCTCCGGGGCGTTCTCTCCCAACCATCGGGCCGCAAGAACGAACTCCTGAAAAGGCTCGCCATAACAGGCGAACGGACCGGCGGCCCGCACCGCTTCACGGCACGACGCCGCGCGACGCGTGGCGTCGTTCCAGCCGCGGACCGAAGGCACGACCAGAAGGGAGGCGGCGACCAGACCCGTCAGGAGCGGAGCTCTCGCGTGGACCCGCCCCGCCCCGGCCAGGAGCGCCTCCCCCGAGTAGAAAAGCAGGAGCGGATAGAGCGGCAGAGCGAAGCGGTCCCCGGACCAGACCGCGGGCCAGAGCAGAATCAAGCCGAAGTAGAGAGGAAGGAACAACTCCGCCACCGTCACGTCCTCCCGAACGCGCCGGAACCACCCCACCACCGCCGTCCCCACCAGAACAACACCGAGCACGGTCAAAGGCACGCCGGACCAGGGCGTCAGCCCACCCGGCACGTGCGAGAACACGTAACCTTGGAAGTTGTCGAAGACGCGGCGGACCAGGTCGCCGACTCCGGCGGTGCCGAGATCGGGCCGGTACGGATCGATGAGCCAGAACTCGGAGATGTACTGGGCCTTTCCCGAACTCCGGGTGCGCAGCCACCACGCGACGCTGGGCATCGCAAACGCCACGATGAACCCGCCCAGCGACTTCCAGCGGCGTGCGAGCCCGAGCGCGCCCCCCACGGCCAGCACCAGCGGCAGCCCGGCCGTGCGGGTGAAGGTCGCCAGAATGGCCATGAGGCAGCCCGCGGCAATCCAGACGTGGTCACGGGCTCCTTCGCGAGAGGGATCGGCCTCGGTCGGACGGTCCTTCCCCGGCCATCGAGTTCCGACCGCGTTCGCCCGCTGGAAGGCCCAGAGGCAACCCAGGGTCAGAGCCAGGAAGAGGGGGTCGGAGAGGATCCAGTTGCTCGACCACAGCAGCGCCGGCGAAAGGGCCAACACGGCGGCCACGCCGGTGGCAAGTCCCGACCCATGTCGGTCCCTCACCCAGCCGAACGACAGAGCCACCGACGCCGTGATCAGAAATACGGAGAGCAGCTTGAATGAGAGCCAGGCCTGGGCGCCCAGCAGCATCGCCACGGCCAGGAGCGCGGGATAGAGCGGGGGGTATTTCGTGTGCGGGAGCTGGGCGGGGTCCCACGCTTCAATGTACCCCTGGCCTGTGGCCAGAGAGTGGGCGAGCGAGATATAACCGGCGTTGTCGCCCCCGGTGTGGGGGGCGGGGTTGAGAGCGGGGAGGGCGATGGCGAGGTGGGCGATCGCCACCACAAGGAGGATCGACCAGGTCGGAAGGGGGCGTCCGCCCGTTCCGTCGCGCGCCCCCCCCTCGGCCGGCTTGCTCACAGGTATACCGGAGTCACGGAGCTCACGGGCATACCGGGGGCGTGATGGTGCTCATGGGCGTACCGGGGGTGCGACGGTGCTCACGGGCCCGCCCCCGGCGTCAGCGACCCGAGCACGCGAGGGCCGCGAGCCCCCGTCGCGTCGGGCGCATTGCACGCGACTCCGTGTAGATGCGCCCACGCGAGAACGGCGAAGGCCAGCGCCTCGCGGGCCTCCGGGTCGACGCCGAGCTCGCCGCCGTCCAGCACGGGCACCGGCGCCAACTCCTCACGAATCGCCGCGGACAACACAGGGTTTCGCGATCCTCCGCCCATGAGAAACACCTCGTCGAGCCCCCGGGGCAGGACCCACGTCCGGTATGCGTCCCCCACGCTGCGTGCGGTCAACCCCACCAGCGTAGCGATCAGATCGCACCAGCGTTGCTCGTCCGATCCGGGAACCAGACCCTCGGCGAGCCGGCGCACGTAGTCGCGACCGTACCGCTCCCGTCCGGTCGTCTTGGGGGGTGCGGCCCGCAGGTACTCGTCGTCGAGGAGACGAGCCAGCAACTTTTGGTCCACGCGACCCCGCCCCGCGAGCCGGCCGTCCACGTCGAACGGGAGCTTTCCGTCGGTGGCCTGTCGCGTCGCCTCGTCCGCCAGACCGATACCCGGACCGGTGTCGAAGGCGAGGAGTGGCTCCTCTGAACCGGCCCGCGGAAGCCACGTCACGTTGGAGATGCCACCCATGTTGTGAACGGCTCGCCTTCGGTCGGGCTCCGAGTAGAGCAGCCAATCCGGCCAGGTGACCATCGGAGCTCCATGTCCCCCGGCGGCCACGTCCCGGCTTCGGAAGTCGCTCACCACCGCCGCGCCCGTGACCTCTGCCACCGTGGCCGGGTCGCCGAGTTGGAGGGTCGACCCGCGAACTCCGCCCTCGGGTGGGATGTGCCAGATGGTGTGGCCGTGACACCCGACGGCGGTCAGGTCGGCCGGGCTAACCCCCGCACCCTCGCACACCCCGAGGACGGCCGCGGCCATCCACTCTCCGAGCGACGCGTTCAGGCGGCACAGCCCCTCGGGTGTCCCGTCTTCCATGCCCTTCAACAGAAGGGCCTGTCGCTCCGGGCCGTACGGGGTGCTCTGGAACGCGACGAGGCTCCAGGAAAGATCCTCCGACGTGCTCCCCTCGAAACGCACCAGCGCGGCGTCGATACCGTCCAACGACGTTCCCGACATCAAGCCCACGACGAGCTCTCCGGACGTCACTCCCCGGAGTCTCCAGGCAGGTCCGCGAGCACGCGCGCCAGCACTCCCTCCGCCGCCGAGAGCATCCGGGCCGCTTCGTCCGCCGTGACCCCGTGCCCTCCCATGACCAGCGCCGTCTTCACGTGACCCCCCGCCTCGGTCAGCAGGGCCAACGCTTCCGCCCGATCCAGGCCGAGTGTCTGCATCAAGATCCTCTCGCCTCGGTCCTGGAGCTTCTCGCACGTCGCCTGCAGATCGACCATCAGGTTTCCGAAGACCTTGCCGATCCGGATCATGGCCCCTGTCGTAATCACGTTCAGGACCAGCTTGGTGGCGGTTCCCGCTTTCATGCGTGTGGAGCCGGTGACCACTTCGGGCCCCACCAGCGGTGCGATGACGACGTCGTGGGTCTCCACCAGCTCGGGCGACGGCTGGGTGCAGAGGAGAAACCCCGTGCGAGCGCCCAGTTCGCGAGCACGGGCGAGGGCGCCGTGCACGTAGGGCGTCGTCCCGGACGTGGCGATCCCCAGGACGAAATCCTTCGGCCCTACGTGCCTGTCGTCGACGGCTGTCGCGCCGTCTTCACGGCTGTCCTCGGCGCCTTCCTGCGAGCGTACCAACGCCTCCAGGCCACCGGCGATGATCCCCTGCACCATCGTGGGGTCCGTGCCGAAGGTCGGAGGCATCTCGGCCGCGTCGAGCACTCCCAGGCGCCCCGAGGTACCGGCCCCCACGTAGATCAGGCGGCCGCCCGCCCTGAACGCCTCCACCACCATGTCGATCGTGCTCGCCAAGGCCATCCGTTCTTCGGCGACGGCGTCGGCCACCATGCGGTCTTCGGCGTTGATGAGATCGACGATCTCCAAGGCCGACAGCGTGTCGATGCGCGCGGAACGCGGGTTCCTCTGCTCTGTAAGACGGTCATCGAGCATGAATGCGACCTCGCTCCTCCGTGAAGGGTACCGACGTGTCTACCCGCATCGCTTGCGACATCTCGCGGACGCGGACAAGCTAACCTTCGTATTTTTACGGCAGCAACCGGCGTCATCCAGAGACGGCGGTCCGAATCACATACACCGAGCGTAGACCCTTTGAACCTACTCGAGCGGGCCCGAGCGATGACCCAGGACCTGGTCGAGATACGGCGAGATCTGCACCGGCACCCAGAGCTGTCCTTCGAGGAGGTGCGCACCGCCGGGATCGCGGCGACCGCCATGAAGGACCTGGGGTGTCGGGTTCGAACTCGGGTGGGCGTTACGGGTGTGGTGGCCGAGATGGAGAACGGTCGGGGCCCCACGGTGGCACTCCGGGCCGACATGGACGCCCTGCCCATCCAGGAGACCAATACCCACGGCTTCGTCTCGGAATCTGCCGGTGTCATGCACGCGTGTGGCCACGACGCACACGTGGCGGGCCTGATCGGAGCGGCGAGGTTGTTGGCCCGAGAGAAGGCCGAGGGGCGGCTGCCCCCGGGCACCGTCCGCTTTCTGTTTCAACCCTCCGAAGAAGCGGCGGACAACGAGGGCAAGAGCGGGGCCATGCGCATGGTGGAGGAGGGCGCCATGGAGGGGGTCGCTGCCGTGACGGGGCTCCACATCGCGTCTATGCTCCCCACGGGCAAGCTCTTCTTCCGGGCGGGGCCTCTCATGGCGGGCACCGAGGAGATTCGGGTCGAGGTTCGAGGCCAAAGTGGTCACGCCGCAAGGCCCGACCTCGGAGTCGACGCGCTCGTGCTGGCCGCGCTCGGCATCGTGACCGCGCAGCAGGCCGTATCCCGCGCCCTATCTCCGACCGAGGCGGGCGTTCTTACCTTCGGTCGCATCGAAGGAGGCACGGCCGGAAACGTATTGGCCGATCGGATCACGATCGATGGGACCATGCGCTTCTTCACCGAGGAGGTGCGCGAGCGTCTCTCCCGGCACCTTAAGGCATCGTTCGGCATGCTCGAGGCTCTCGGTGCCCAGGTGACCGTCCGGATCGGCCCCGGGTATCCTCCCGTGGTCAACGACGCCCGGGTCACGGAGTGGGTGCGATCGGCGGCCGCAGCCCTCGTTGGGGAGGACGCCACGCTGCCCATCGAACCGATGACGCTGTCCGAGGACTTCTCGTTTCTGGCGCGCGAGGCGCCCGGCACGTTCTACTTTCTGGGCGCGGCCCCAGCCGAGCCACGCATGCACCACCGTTCCGACTTCGACATCGATGAATCCGCCATCCCGGTCGGCGCCGCCACACTGGCCGCCGGCGCGGTCCGCCTCCTAGGGGAGATGGCCGGAGGCGATCACAGCCATGAGGACGATTGAATGCCGCCAAGGCGACTGATCCCGAAGCGTCCGACAACGTTGAGTGCGCTCGCGTTCGGACTCGCTTTGTCGACCGGGGCGTGCTCTCCCGAGGGGAACGCGCCCTCCAGCACGCGCCCCGCCGCCGCCGTCTCGTTCCCCCAGGCGTGGCGTTACCCGGCCGATGCCCCTCCGGTCACGGCGGCGCGAGGGATGGTGGTCAGCACGGACGTCTACGCGAGCGAAATCGGCGTGGAGGTCATGCGGGCCGGTGGCAACGCCGTGGATGCGGCGATCGCCGTGTCCCTGGCCCTGGCCGTCGTGAACCCGGAAGCCGGGAACATCGGGGGCGGCGGGTTCATGATGGTGAGGATGGCGGACGGCTCGACGGCCGCGCTCGACTACCGGGAGAAGGCGCCGCTCGCCGCGACCCGTGACATGTTCTTGGACGAGGCCGGCAACCTCACCGACAAGTCGGTGGTGGGGCACCTTGCGGCCGGCGTGCCCGGTTCGGTGATGGGCTTGTGGGAGGCGCACCGGCGCTTCGGCTTCCTGCCGTGGGCCGATCTCGTCGAGCCGGCCGTGGGGCTGGCCGAGGAGTTCGTCGTGCACGAGCGCTTCCGCGGCAATCTGCTGAGCTCCAGTGACGGGCTGACCCGATTCGCTACGACGGCGGCGACGTTCCTACCCGACGGACACGTCGCCGAAGTGGGTGAGACCTTCTCGCAACCCGAGTTGGCTGTGACGCTTGCGAGAATCCGGGACCACGGTGCGGACGGATTCTACAGGGGTGAGACGGCCGACCTGATCGTCGCCGAGATGGAGCGTGGCGGCGGGATGATCTCCCACCGGGATCTCGAGGCGTACACCGCCGCCTGGCGCGACCCCATCGAGTTCACCTACCGCGGATTCGGGGTACTGTCCATGCCCCCTTCTTCGTCGGGTGGAGCCACCATGGCCGAGATGGCCAACATCCTGGAGGGCCACGATCTCTCGTCCCTTGAGTGGCACTCGGCGGACATGGTCCACCTCATGGCCGAAGCGTGGCGCCGAGCCTACTCCGATCGAAACGAGTACCTCGCCGACCCGGATTTCGTCGATATTCCGCTGGCGCGCATGACGTCGAAGGAGTACGCACGCGAGAGGGGAGCGGATATCACGGATCGGGCCACCCCTTCTTCCGAGGTCGGTCCCGGACTCGAACCGCCGCACGAAGGGGATCACACGACCCACTTCTCCGTGGTGGACGCCGACGGAAACGCGGTTTCGGTCACGACCACCATCAACTCCTGGTTCGGCAGCAAGGTTACCGTGACCGGAGCCGGGTTCGTGCTCAACAACGAGATGGACGACTTCTCCGCCAAACCGGCGACGCCGAACCAGTTCGGGTTGGTGCAGGGCGAGAGCAACGCCGTGGGTCCCAGTAAACGGATGCTCTCGGCCATGACCCCCACCATCGTGACCCGCCCCGACGGTGAGCTCTTCTTCGTCACCGGGACACCCGGAGGCGCCACGATCATCACCACGACTTTTCAGACGATCGTGAACGTGGTGGACTACGGAATGAACGTTGTGCAAGCCGTGCACGCCCCTCGCGTGCATCATCAGCATCTGCCCGACCAGATCTACTACGAGAACGCGGGCCTCGGCCCCGCCGTGGTGGCGGCCCTCGAGGCCCGCGGGCACACGATGGTGGAGCGCAGCGGGGTCTCGGGCGACGTGCAGGCCATCATGGTCATGCCGGACGGTACCCTGCAGGCCGCCTCCGACCCGCGTCGGGGTGGCACAGCGGTCGGGTGGTGAGGAGGAGGAGGACTTCGGCTTGGCGATGAAGGAGCTACGAACGATCCTGCCGTACTTCCGGCCGTACCGGGCGGGAGTCGCGTTCGGGCTCGTTCTGGTGGTGATCAGCAACCTCTTCACCGTGGCCGCGCCCTACCTCGTCAAGCTGGCCATCGACGATCTCAGTGATCCCACGCTGACCGCCGCTCGCGTCGGCGTCTACGCGTTGTTGATCGTAGGCGTGGCCTTGGTCGGGGGGGCAGCCAAGTTCGGGATGCGTCAGCTCCTGAACGGGCTGAGCCGCCGCATCGAATGCGATCTGCGAGACGACTTCTTCAGACACCTCCTACGGTTGGACGCGACGTTCTACGGATCGGTACGCACCGGGGACCTCATGGCTCGGGCGACCAACGACACACTTGCGGTCCGTATGGCGGCCGGGCCGGCGATCATGTACTCGGTGAACACCTCGGTGATCTTCCTTCTCGCCCTGGGCTTCATGTTGTGGATCAGCCCGCGCCTCACCGCGTACGCGCTGATCCCCATGATCATCCTCCCGCCGGTCGTCCTGGCGTTCGGCCGGGTCATCCACGCCCGCTTCGAGCAGATCCAGGAACAGTTCTCCACCCTGTCGACGATGGTGCAGGAGAACCTGACCGGGATGAGGATCGTTCGGGCGTATCGGCAGGAGGATTCACAGGCTCGGCACTTCGAGGAGCTCAATCGCCAGTACATGGAACGGAACATGGGCCTGGTGAAGGTGGCCGGGCTCTTTCACCCGATCCTCGCGCTCTTCTCCGGCGTCGGCATGGTGATCGTGCTCTGGCTGGGCGGCCTGGAAGTCATCGCCGGCCGCATCACCATCGGAGCTTTCGTCGCCTTCCAGATCTACCTGGCGCTGCTCATCTGGCCCCTCATCGCCCTGGGATGGGTTGTGAACCTCTACCAGAGAGGTGCGGCCAGCATGGGACGGATCAACAAGATCCTGTCAACCGAGCCCGGCATCCGAGCACCCGCACACCCGATCCGTCTCGGGAAGGCGCTGGGAGAGGTCGAGTTCCGAAACGTGTCGTTTCGATATCCGGGCACGGAGCGACTCGTGCTCACGGACGTCTCCTTCGTGGCCAAACCCGGCGAGACGGTGGCTGTCGTGGGACCGACCGGCTCGGGTAAGTCGACCCTCGTCTCGCTGATCCCCCGAATCTACGACACGACCGACGGTGGGGTGTTGGTGGAGGGCGTAGGCGTCAAGGAGTTGGACCCCGACGAGCTGCGTGCCCTCATCGGCATGGTACCGCAGGACCCGTTCCTGTTCTCGACGACGATCGAGGAGAACATCGGGCTCGGCCTTCCCGGGGACTGGGCCCGCGAGGAGCGTCAAGCTCACAACGCCCCGGAGGGACCCCTGGAGGATCCGGAGGAGGCCGTGGCCGAGGCGGCCCGGATCGCCCAACTGGACGAGTCGATTCGCGGCTTTCCGAAGGGCTACGGCACCTATCTGGGTGAGCGGGGCATCAACCTCTCGGGAGGGCAGAAGCAGCGGGCGACCTTGGCCCGAGCCGTAGCGCGCGACCCCACGATCCTGATTCTGGACGACGCGCTGAGCGCCGTGGATACCCACACGGAAGCCAAGATCCTGGATGATCTGGCACGAGTGATGGCCGGACGCACGTCGTTCATCATCAGCCACCGCGTCTCGGCGGTCATGAACGCCGACCAGATTCTGGTCCTCGACGACGGGCGAGTCGCGGAGCGAGGCCGGCACGCCGACCTCATGTCGCTCGAGGGTACCTACGCCACGCTCCTGCGCCGGCAAATGTTGGAGCAGGACATCGAGTCCGCCGTGGTCGGAAGCCCCTAATCCACCCGAAGGGCCTAATGTGTCAAGGTGAGGTCGCCCGGTTGGACCGGGGGAGTCGGTCTGAGGTTGGAACGGCCCCGCTAAATCCTCTGCAGCACCCAGTCGGGCGTAAAGCGCACCAGATAGGTGCTCAGGATCGTGAACGAACCCGTCGCCAGCAGCAGCCCCAGAATGATGAGCATCACCCCCGAAGCCTTCTCCACGATCGGCAGAAAACGCCGAAACCTGGCGAATGCGCCCAGGAAGAGATCGAGAGCCAACGCGGAGACCAGGAACGGGATGGCCAGGCCCAGCGAGTAGACGCTGAGGAGCAACACACCGGACCAGACGGTGTCCTGCGTCCCGGCCAAGGTGAGGATGGCCCCAAGAACCGGACCGATGCAGGGGGTCCAGCCTGCCCCGAACGCGGCGCCGACGCCCAAAGTGCCGATATACCCGGCGGGTTTGTCGTTTACGTGGACTCGTCGCTCCCGCATGAGGGGGGCGATGCGGAAGACGCCGGTGAGGTGTAGCCCAAGAACGAGAATGAGAACGCCGCCGACGCGGGCGATCCACACCTCGTAGACCCGAAGGAAGACCCCCAGGAACGACGCCGAAGCACCGAGCGTGATGAAGATGATGCTGAAGCCCGCAACGAAAAGCAGCGAGTGCAGGAGGGTCGCCTTGCGATCCACTCCCTCTTGGAGATCCTCCAGGGACATCCCTGTGACGAAGGAGAGGTAGCTGGGCACCAGTGGCAGCACACACGGCGATAGAAACGAGAAGACCCCTGCCATCAGCGCGACCAGAATGCCAACCGAATCGGTCATCTATCTTCCTGGCGGTTCAATTATTCCGCGATCCGACGCGGCGTCGTGCCCGCCGTCCTCCGCATATCGGGCGCGCCACCTGTGCCATATGGCACGGACACCGGTCACGACGCCCAGCCACAATAGCACAAAAGCCACGGCCCACCCGAACACACTCGGGAAGTAACCCACCAGGACCGCGCCCGAGATCGCGATTACTGACACGGTGCCGAGGATCGTGCGATCCTCTCGCCCCAAGGTGCGGTCTCCCGCGAGGGCCCCCCCGAAGGACGCCCCGGCACGCAACAGGTGGGCGAGCCGCCACGGTCGCGCGCTTCGCGTTTCGATCAACGCCTCGATCCGTTGGGTCAGGCCCCCCTGCGGCTCCAGCGGAGTCTCGGGAATGGGTCTGAGGGTGGGCAGATGGCGGTCCTCTGGCACAGCGGGGATGCGGCGACTCCCGGGGAGGACTATCTCGGACGAGGACGCCAGATCGGCGAGGAACAGTCCCTCGAGTTGCCCGGCGAGCGATGCATCCATAACGCCGACGTCGATCTCCCAGTTCCCCAGCAGACTCCACGCGTTCAGGTTGCTCGAGCCCACGCGGCACCAAATCCCGTCGGCTACCGCGCTCTTCGCATGGATCATCGGACCCTGCCACTCGAAGAGGCGAACGCCGTTGTCCAGAAGGTAGCGATAGCCGGCTCTCGACAAGCTCCCGACGAGCGGCCAGTTGTTGTTCGCGGGCACCAGCAATCGGACGTCGACTCCGCCCCGGGCGGCCTCGGTCATGGCTTCGACCACGATGCCCGGAGCTACGAAGTAGGGGTCCGTGATCCAGAGCCGCTCCTGAGCCATCGCCGCCACAAGGGAGATCGTTCTCATCACCCTGCTACGGCGAGGTTCACCCTCTATGAGCCAGACCGACGTCTCCCCCCCGGCCGGATCCGCGGGCGCCTCGAGCACGTGGCTCGGGAGGGGCTCCCCCATTTCGTCCCAGATGCGTCCGAACGTCCGGCCAGCGACCGCGGCGGCAGGTCCACGGAACTCGACCCCCGTATCGCGCCAGGGCGCCTCGTCTGCCGTCCCCGCCCACTCCTGGCCCACGCAAAAGCCCCCTACGAAGGCGACCTCGCCGTCCACCACCACCAGTTTGCGGTGGTCTCTCTGGAAGATGCCGTACGGGTCGCGAAGGGAGGGGCGGTTGAAGGCACGCACCTCGACTCCGGCCTGTCGGAAGGGCCTCCAGTACCGGCGAGGGGTCGCCCAGCAGCCCACCCAGTCGTAGAGAACTCGGACTTCGACCCCCTCGCGCGCCTTCTCGATCAAGGCGTCGCGAAAGACCTTTCCCACGGCGTCGTTTCGGAGGATGTAGTTCTCGAAGTGTATGTACCGCTTCGCGCTCTGGATGGCTTCGATCCATGCATCGAACGTATTGGGCCCGTCGAACTGGAGACTCACGGCGTTCCCGGCGATCTCGGGCGACCCGGTCGCCCGGGCGAGCATGCTCGCACTCAGGTTGTGCAAGCCGTCCCGGGCGGACGTCGATGACTCGGCCAGGGACCGGCCCTGTGGCTCACTCATGGGAGAGGTTCTTCCTTCCGGCGTCCGCGGGGGTCGAGCTGTCTTCTCGTGGATTCATCGAGACCCCTGTCGGCGAGCCAGAGACCCGGTGCCTCTACCACCCGCCCTCGAAGCGGTACCCAATGAGCTTATACACCAGCTTGGCCACCAGGAAGTCCGGAGCGTGCACTCCCGGAGTGGGAGCGAGCTCCACCACGTCGCATGCCACTACGGTTCTCTCACGAAACACACGCCTCAGGAATCGAAGGGTCCGATACCAGTCGCCCCCGCCCGGCTCGGGAGTTCCGGTGGAAGGCACGAGCGAAGGATCGAAGTAGTCGACGTCGAACGTCAAATAAACCGGATCGCCCAGGGCCGACAGCGCACGATCCATCCAGGCGTCATCCTCCCACATCTCGTCCGCCCAAATGAGCGTGACCCCCTCGTTTCGGTCGGCCACCTCGACCTCTTCCTCGCTGACGCCCCTGACTCCGACCGAAACCAGATCCGCCACATCGAGTACCCGAGCCATTGCGCAGGCGTGCGAGTGGGCCGACCCCTCGAACTCGGCCCGCAGATCCGCATGGGCGTCGAGTTGAAGCACGCTCAGCCGCCCGACCCGTGCGGCTTGGGCCCGGATGGCCGGGGTGGAAACGGAGTGCTCTCCGCCGAGCATGACCAGGAAGCGGTCCTGTACCACGTCGGCGACTCGGGAATACGCCGCCTCCAACTCGGCCATGGCGGCCGGTGCCCCGTCGCGGCTCAACTCGAGAGCCGGAAGCGTGTGAATCCCCATCGAAGACGGATCGATCCGGAGCTCCTGATCGTAGAGCTCGATGTACCGTGACGCCTCGACGATGGCTCCGGGCCCGCCCCGGGCACCGCCGCCGTAGCTGGTGGTCGTTTCATACGGAACCGGCAGGATCACGGCCTTGGACCCGCCGAAATGGCTCGCCGCCTCGTCGAGGCCAAGGAACGTGTGCGGTAGCTCCCACGGCAGGTCAGCAAGGCCCGGAGGCAGCGAGGCCCCGCTCCCCGAATCGCCCCGCGCCCCCAATCCCCGCCCGGGCGTCTCCACGGAACGACGGTTGGGCATGCTCACGTCACCCGCACGAGACCGCGGCGGCGACGACCGTCACCCACGGTCCCTCTTCTGGCACTTCGGCAACGATCGTGTGGTTCTGCGCGTTCACGACGTAGCCGGCGAGCCTCCACTGCTCCTTCCGCTCATCCCAGGCCTCGTCCATATCGAACGGGGCCCCGAGGACGGTGGCCAGCATCTGTGCCGCCAGGTCCTCGGCGTAATCCCCCATCGACTCCGCCGACTGCCCGAAGGCATGATGTTCCGAGATGTAACCATACCGGTCTCTGTCGGCCGGTAGCGCCAGCCCGACAGACACACCGACACGCCTGCTCGGTTCGTTCGAGCAGGCCTGGCTCAAGACGGCGAAGACCACCTGCCCCGGCTTCAACTGGCTTACACCCTGGTCGCGCTCCAGGATCTCGCACTGTGGCGGAAAGATGGACGAGATGGAGACGAGGTTGTATTGCGCGATGCTCGCGTCACGAAGCGCGAGCTCGAAGCTGGTCAGCTTTTCGCGATGGGTACCAACGCCCGCGGTGAAAAACATCTGCTGCGGGACGAGGTTCTTACCTTGGAACACGGGGCGATCTCCCGGGAAGAGGGGGCGTGGGGGTGTAGAGGACCCGCTAAAGGGTCTCGATGGGGCACGCCAGCCCTTCTGGCGTGAGTACGATTCCGGCCTCGGAGCACTCCCGGCACAGGCCGTATATCTCCAGCCTGTGGTGGGCGGGGCGAAAGCCGTGCAGGGCCGTCGCCATGGCCTCGATCCGGTGAATATCCGGACTCTGAAACTCGAGGACCTTTCCGCAATGGAGGCAGATGAGGTGCTCATGGATCGGTTCCGGCGACAGACGGTGCTCATACCGCTTGAATCCCTCTCCGAAGTCGTGCTCGGCCACGAGCTTGCTCTTCACGAGAAGGTCCAACGTCCGATAGATGGTCGCCTTTCCGATGCGCTGCCCCGTGGAACGAAGCACCCGCTCGATCTCGTCGACTGAGAGGTGCTCGTCGGAGCCGAAGACGACCTTCGCCACGGCTTCACGTTGATGCGTGACGGGCAGACCCTGTTCCTTCAGATAACGTCCGAAGAGCCGAACGAATCGGGACGGGCTATTGAGCGTTTTCACGGTTCCGTGTTCTCCAGGAGTGACGGATCGAATTCGTCCATGAACGCCCGAAATTTCTCGGGGTCACCGGCGATCTCGACCGTCCTGGGCTCACCGAGATCGACCTCGCTTCTGCGCACCACCCCCGTCATGACGCGTGGAAGCCGATCGGGCGGCGCCTCACCTTCCTCGGCCATCCCAGCGTCCACGGTCAACCTGGTGCCCGATCTCTCCGCTGTATACTGAGCCGTGTAGAGGCGCCGCGCGCCTCCGTCCGCAAAGCAGCTGGCGGCGACGAGCCCCCACTCCTTTCGTCCGCGAATCAGCGGCGGGAAGACCCAAAGGCGGTCGATCTCCCCTTCGCCGAGGCTGCGAGCGACAAGCTGTAGCGTCCGCGGAATGGCCTCGGGCACTCCCGGACCACGATTATCCTTCACCCGGTGCCTCCACGTTAGGTGCCTCTGAAACGGCGTCGTCGTGAGCGCCGTCCATCCGCCCGTCGCCGCCCATATCTTACCGCTCACCGTCCAGTAGCTCCACGGCGGCGATGGTCGCGGCAACCACGTCGCCGCGCACCCGCTCCAATTCTCCCTCGATGAGCGCCCCGGAAGCGCGCACATGACCGCCACCGCCGAACCTACGGGCAAGCTCGTTCACGTCCACCTCACCGTTGGAGCGGAACGACACCTTGATGCCACCCTTCGTGACGCTGCGGAACAGGAGGCCCACCTCGACCCCTTCCACCTCACGCGGGTAGTCCACTAGCCCCTCGATATCGTCGGCCGTAGCGCCCAGCCTCTCGTAGGCCTCGGAGGGTATGGTCATCCACGCGACTCGGGACTCCGCGTCGACCTCGAGCTCTCCGAGCGCACTCTGAAGTAGCCTCAGCCTGCGATGGGGAGAGCTTCCGTAGACCCGGCGATAGGCCACCTCGGGATTCACACCGCGCCGCACCAGATCGGCCGCGATGTCGTGGCTGGCCGGGGTGGAGTTGCTGAAACGAAACGAGCCCGTGTCGGTCAGGATCGCCACGTATAGGGCCAGATCTGAAGAGGACGGCCACGGCCCTCCGGTTGCCAAGATGATGTCGAACACGAGCTCGCCGGTGGCACAAGCCGTGGGGTCGCGAAAGGACACGCCCGGAATCGGTTGATCGCCCGCGGGATGGTGGTCTACGACTACGGTCGCGAGTCCTTCGATGAGCGGTCTTACGCGTCCGATGCGTGGGACCTCGCCGGTATCGAGTACCACGGCCGCGTCCGCCGAGTCACAGAGATCCCGAGTCGCGGGGTCCCCCGGATCCACGACCCACGCTTCATCGGGGACGACGAAGGCGAGAGACTTCGGTACGGGGGTCGGATTCACGATGTAGGCCTGGGTGCCTCTGGCGCGCAACCAGGCGGCCAGAGCGATCTCGGAGCCAAGACCGTCCCCGTCCGAGTTGATGTGGGTGGTGAGAATGGCCATCTCCCTACCCTCCAACGCGTCCAGCACGGCGGCTACATCCGAGGATCTGGACGTTGGAGTCTGGTAGGCCATAGAGACGATCATGAGAGGGCACGGCCCTCTATTCCGAGAAGGGTAGTCGCTTTCGCACCTTGGCCCAAGTCGAGGCCAGGTGCACCGACCAGGGTGTGGTTACTCCCCTGACACGCGAACCCGCCAGGGCCTCCAACAGGGCCGCCGGCTCATTCGGGTGATCCGTCACCTCCACGAATCCACCCGCCACCTCGCCCACCGTGTGAGCATCGGAGCCGGCTCCCCTGGCCTTGGCCCAACGGGCCGCCAACTCCTCCCCTGGCTCATTCAGCCTACCCGGATGAAGTCGCGCGTTGAAAACCTCGACCACATCGACCAACGGAGCAAGCTCTTCGGCGTATCGGCCGGACGCGCCCTTGCCGCCCGCGTAGGGGTGCGGAAGGTAGACGATGCCTCCCTGCTCATGGACGAGTCGGCATACCTCCGGTGCGGATGTCCCCTTCGGGATCTCCTCCACCAGGTACAGGCCGATGAGGTCGATACCCTCGGCCGTCTTCACCTCTTCGCCGGGAATCACCGTTTCCGGGAAGGCCTTTGCCATCTCCAACGCCACGCCCAGACGGTTGTGGTCGGTGATGGCTATGCGTTGCACACCCCTCTCCTTCGCCGCCTCGATCACGCGCATGGGATCGGAGAGACAGTCGAAGGAGGCGCTCGTGTGAAGGTGCATGTCGATCCGAATGTGACCGGAGGATAGCCCGGGGCCGGCTTGAGCGTCGATGCGGATCTGATCCAGCAGGTCGCCGGCGGCGGACTGTAACTCAGCCAACGTGCCCTCGTTGCTCAGCACATAGTCCGCCCGATCACGCTTGAGGGCGGGATCCATCTGGCTGGCCATGATCCCGCGGGCCTGCTCCTCATCGAGTCCACGCGAATCGATGAGTCGGGTCAGCCGCACACTCTCGGAGGCGTCCACGAGGACGGTGAAGTCGACGTCGCGCTCTAGACCTGCCTCGAACAGTAGGGGCACCTCGGAAATGGTAAGAGAGACCCTCTCGCTGAAGCGCTTCCGCATCCAGCGGTCGCAGAGAACCCATATGCGTGGGTGGAGAATCGCTTCAAGGGTCCCCCGCGCCTCCTCGTCCCGAAACACCAATGCTCCCAGCGCGGACCGATCGAGCGATCCGTCGTCCTTCAGGATCCCCCGTCCAAACGCTTCAACGACCGCGGCGAGGCCCGGACTTCCCGGCTCCACCGCCTGGCGGGCCAGCAAGTCCGCGCTGACCACCGGAACCCCCTCGCCACCCCAGAACCCCGCGACCGCCGACTTGCCCGACGCCACATTGCCCGTCAGGCCGACGACGACCAGCGGGAGAGGGCTCGGGGCGCTGAACACGCGACCCTTCACCGCCAAGAGCGCCACTGCCGTGACGGCGGCCAAGAGAGCCACCCATCCCAGGCCCAGGAGGTCCACACCGACCTGCCAACCGCGGGCCGCGCCGTACGCAAACCCCAAGCTCAAGAAGCCCCATCCGGCGACCCCGAGGAGGTCGAATACCAGGAAGCTCCGGTAGCTCAGGCGCGTCGAGCCGGCCGCCAGGGGCATGAGCGTGCGAGCGAATAGGATCAGGCGAGCGAGGGTAATGGAGAGCACTCCGCGACGCTCGAACAGGGCGGAAGCCCGATCCTGGTGGCGTCGGGCGCTCCTGGCGAGCAGCCCGCTCCCGCGCATCACCCGCTTGCCGCCGTAACGCCCGATCATGAATCCAAAGGAGTCGCCGAGGGCGGCACCCACCAACGCGTAGATCACGACGGCCGTGAAGCTGAAATGCCCCTCCAGGGCGAACGCGGCGGCCACGATGATGGTGGGTCCGGCCGGGAGGAGCAGTCCGATGACCAGAGCGGTCTCTAACATGACCATGACCCCTACCAAGAGCGGACCGTAGACGGTCAGGTGGGTCGCGATCCACTCGATCATGGCGAGGGAATCACCGGGTCAGGGTTCGTGCGGCCGGGGTGGACCCACTAGAACGGGCGATGCTTCGAAATACGGAGGTCGTCGTCGTTCCCCTGCAGCCCGTCGGGCCCGAAGGACTGGATCGCGAAAGAGTCGGCCCACGACTGGTAGCTGTAGAATCGTCCCCACGGATCGGTACCACCGCCCCCGGAGAAGTTGGTCTCCAGCCACGTACTCCACTCGCGACGGCCGACCAAACGGTAAGTCTCACGGGCCTGCAGCCTCACGGCTCGCGAGAGGTCCTCCATCTCTCGTTCGGCATTCCAGACGAGAACGGGTTGGAGTACCGGCATGGCCTCATCGATGATCATCTGTCGGCTGTCCGGGAAGTACAGCGCGGCGACGAAGCCGAGTACGATCATCAGAACGAGCTTGCTCACGGCGATGTCTTCACTTTCATACGCCTCCGCATCTCAGAGCCCCACCGGACATACCGTTCCAACTCATCCACCGGCGGCACCGCCTCCGCATCCCCGTATGCGGTCTCCATTCGCCATCTCATGTAGTCTCGGGGCGGAATAGGGAGGAACGGGGGCCTCAAGTACCATCGATTTGCCCGAAAAGCCCACGCCGTGCCCAGGAGTCCCGGAACGAGCGAAGGCCTTCTCAAGGCTGACTTTGTCATCCGTGTATATATCGATCCCAACCGGATTCTCACGGTAGCGGAGCCGTTAGAAATGCTTCCGTAAACATTTGATATCCGAATCTACCGGCCCCGCCGAACGAATTCAACGATGATCGTAGCGGCCAAGTTCCTCTCGCCCACCCGAGAAAGCGCGGATTCTCTGGGATAGGTGGCCATTTCACGGTCGTTCGGCTAAGGTGTTTTCTCGCCGAACCCGGGAGTTCAGAGTGGCTAATCGTCTGGCTCGAGAGAGCAGCCCCTACCTACAGCAGCACGCCGAAAACCCGGTGGACTGGTACCCGTGGGGCGAGGAGGCCCTCGCCCAGGCTCGGGAGCGGGACGTGCCTATACTCCTTTCCATCGGCTATTCGGCATGCCACTGGTGCCATGTCATGGAAAAGGAGTCGTTCGAGGATCCCGCGACGGCCGAGGTGATGAACCAGGGGTTCGTGAACATCAAGGTGGACCGAGAGGAGAGGCCCGACATCGACTCGGTCTACATGCGGGCCGTGCAGGCCATGTCGGGCCAAGGGGGGTGGCCACTCACGGCGTTTCTCACTCCCGAGGGCGAGCCCTTCTACGGCGGGACCTACTTTCCACCCGAGCCGCGGCACGGATTACCGTCTTTCCGGCAGATCCTCGGCGCAATCCAGAACGCATACGGAGAACGCCGCGACGAAGTGACCAAGAACGCAGGCGAGCTTCAGGGCATCCTCTTGCGCAGTACGGCAGAGGCGGGCGAAGGACCGATGACTCGCGACGGAGAGAAGCTCGAGGGCGCCGACCTCGTCGAACACGCCTATCGCCACCTCGCCTCTCGATTCGACCCTACGCACGGCGGATTCGGAGGCGCGCCCAAGTTCCCGCAACCCGTGACCCTCGAGCTGATTCTGAGATTCCATGCCCGAACCGGAGACGACCACGCCCTGAGCATGGTCACTCACACGCTCCGCAAGATGGCCCGCGGGGGCATGCACGACCAACTGGGGGGTGGTTTCCATCGATACTCGGTGGACGCCCGCTGGCTGGTGCCACACTTCGAGAAGATGCTGTACGACAACGCGCTGCTCGCGAGGGTCTACCTGAACGCCTTTCAGGTCACCGGAGACGGGGACCTGCGCGAGGTGGCCGAACGGACCCTGGACCATCTGCTTAGAGACCTGCGCGACCCGGCCGGGGGCTTCTACTCGGCCCTCGACGCCGACTCGGAGGGCGAGGAGGGCGTCTTCTACGTGTGGACCCCGGAGCAGGTTCGGGCTGTGCTGGGCAGTGACGCCGCGTCTCTGTTCGCCCGTTGTTACGACGTCAGCGATGCCGGAAATTTCGAGGGAAGGAGCATACTCCACCTCCCGCACGACCTCGAGGCGGTGGCTCGAATCGAGGGCCTGGAGCCGGACGCGCTTCGTGCGCAGTTGCGCGAGTCGGGTAATTTGTTGATCGAGGCGCGAGATCGTCGGGAACCCCCGTTCCGTGACGAGAAGGTGCTGGCGAGTTGGAACGGCTTGGCGATCAGGGCTCTGGCCGAGGCCGGAGGTGCGCTGGATCGCGAGAGTTACGTGGAGGCGGCCGTGTCCGCGCTAGGATTCGTGCTCACCGAGATGAGGCGAGACGATCGTTTGCTCCGGTCGTACAAGGACGGTGAAGCCCGTATCGACGCCTTCCTCGAGGACTACGGCGCCGTCGGCAACGCGTTGGTGACCGTCTACGATGTCACGCTCGATCCGCACTGGCTGGAAGAGATCGCTTGGATCACATCGCGCATGATCGAGCTCTTCTGGCATGAGGACGACAGCGTCTTCTACGACGCACCGGTCGATGGCGAGAGGTTGATCATTCGTCCCCGAGATATCATGGACAACGCCACGCCGTCGGGGAACTCCCTGGCGGTGGAGCTCCTGCTCAGAACAGCCCACCTGTTCGGAGAAGAGCGCCATCAGGACATCGCAGCGCGCGTTCTCGAGCGTGAGGCGGGGTCGCTAGCCCGATTCCCAGCCGGGTTCGGACGACTCCTCTCGGCCCTGGATCGCACCGTCGCCGGGCCGGTCGAGATCGCAATCGTCGGAGAGAGGGACGACAAGGAGACCCGCGCGCTGCTCCGAGCGGCGCTAGCGCCGTACATTCCAAACCGAACGCTGGCGGGGGTCGCACCCGGAGAGGTCTTGGGCCGCGCCATTCCGCTCTTGGTGGACCGAGGCGCCCTGGGCGGCAAACCCACGGCGTATGTTTGCGAGGGGTACTCGTGTCGGGCACCGGTTACCGACCCGGAGGCCTTGTCGGCGCAACTGCATGCCCGAACGCGACAGCGAGAATAGCACGATGCTCCTCTCCGATTCGACGTTTGGCTATGTTATGGGCTGTCCGACCGCACACCTATCCCGGGAATAGATGGCAACGAAAGAGCAGGACGTTATCACGACCTCGGAGGAGCCGGGCCTCGACCTCGACTGGTTGCTGGACGCGTACCGAACCATGGTCACGGCTCGCCGGCTCGACGACCGTGAGATCGCCCTCAAACGGCAGAACAAGATCTTCTTCCAGATCTCCGGCGCCGGGCACGAGGCCATCCAGGTGGCGATGGCTGCGCATCTCAAGAGCGGCCACGACTGGTTCTACCTCTACTACCGTGACCGAGCCCTGGCGCTCGCCCTCGGCCAGACTCCCCTCGACCATCTTCTCGGAGCCGTCGGGGCTCACGACGATCCGAACAGCGCGGGCCGCCAGATGCCGTCGCACTTCGGTGACATCAGGTACAACATCGCCAGCGCGTCGTCGCCCACCGGCACGCAGTTCCTCCAAGCCGTCGGAGCAGCGGAAGCGGGTATGAGGGTCGCGCAGGTGCCCGAACTCGAAGGCGAGCTCACCGGCTTTCACGAAGACGAGGTCGTGGTGGTCTCCTCCGGTGATGGAGCCACGTCCGAGGGCGAATTCTGGGAGGCTCTGAACAGCGCCTGTAATCTCAAGCTTCCCGTCGTCTTCCTGATCGAGGACAACGGGTATGCGATCTCGGTTCCGGTCGAGATCAACACCGCGGGCGGGAGCATTTCGAAGCTGGTCGCGGGCTTTCCGGACCTCTTCATCCGGGAGTGTGACGGGACCGACGTGGTCGACAGCTACCGGGCCGCGGGAGAAGCAGTGGCGTACTGTCGGTCGAGAAAGGGCCCGGCGCTTCTACACGCGCACACGATCAGGCCCTATTCCCACTCCATGTCCGACGACGAGCGGATGTATCGCCCGACGGCTGAGCGGGAGGAAGAGGCCAAACGAGACCCGCTCTTGAGGACTCGGACGCTCCTCATTAACGAACAGATCGCCTCGCCCGACGAACTCGATGAGCTCGAGGAGGAGATCCATGCTGCGGTCTCGGCAGCTGCGGATGAGGCCGAGACCCATCCCCAACCGAACCCCGACACGGTGCTGCAGCACCTGTTCTCGGAAGAAGTCGACGCCACGGGACCGGACTTCGATACCGAGGATTCACCCGACTTCAAGGACGACCGTCATCTGACCGTCGTCGATCTCCTGAACGCCTGCATGCGGGACGAGATGGAGCGAAATCCGCGGATCGTCGTTTTCGGCCAGGACGTGGCGGACGCCTCTCGGGAGGAGATTCTGCCCGAGGTCAAGGGCAAAGGAGGCGTGTTCAAGGTCACGCATGGCCTGCAGACCCGCTTCGGGGGGGCACGGGTGTTCAACTCTCCCCTCGCGGAGGCGAGCATCGTAGGCCGAGCCATCGGGATGGCCCATCGCGGTCTCAAGCCCGTCGTCGAGATCCAGTTTCTCGACTACATCTGGCCGGCGTTCATGCAAATCCGTAATGAGCTGGCCACCATGCGCTACCGCACGGGCGGCGCCTTCTCGGCTCCGGTCGTGATCCGGGTTCCGTACGGCGGATACCTCAAGGGTGGAGGTCCGTACCACTCCCAGACCGGCGATACCCTATTCACGCATACGCCGGGCCTCAGGGTGGTCTTGCCGTCCAACGCCCTGGATGCCAACGGACTCCTGAGAACGGCGATCCGTTGCGACGATCCCGTCATCTTCCTGGAGCACAAGCACCTCTACCGGCAGGTGCACAACAAAGGCCGGTATCCAGGCGACGACTACATGATTCCGTTCGGCAAGGCGAAGGTCGTGCGTCCGGGCTCGGACCTGACGATCGTCACGTGCGGGGCCTTGGTCAAACGCTCCATGGACGCGGCGAGAACCGCGGCGGATCTGCACGGCATCGAGTGCGAGGTCATCGACCTGCGGACCCTCGCGCCGTTCGACATGGAGTCCATCGCGGCTTCGGTGAAGAAGACGAACAAGGTACTCGTGACCCACGAGGACTCACTCTCCTGGGGGATCGGCTCGGAGATCGCAGCCCGCGTCTCCGACGAGCTGTTTCCCTGGCTGGACGGACCGGTTCGTCGCGTCGCGTCTCTGGATACTTGGGTGGCCTATGCGCCGCAGCTCGAACAGGTCATCCTCCCCCAGCCTCAAGACGTCCTGGACGCGATCCTGGATCTGGCGGAGTTCTAGAAGCCGCTTCCAGCGTTTGGCCCTGACGGGGCGGACCTCTTTCCCGCCTCGGGCAGAATCAGGCGGACCGCCCGCCGATAGAACAGGTAGTTCCAGCCCCAGTTCACCAGGACCAGCACCCGGTTGCGGAACCCGATGAGCCAGGCCAGGTGGATGGTCAGCCACAACACCCAGGCGACGAGACCAGTGAAGGACCGGCCCCACACGTTGGCCACCGCCGCATTTCGTCCGACAACGGCGAGCACGCCCAGGTCCCTGTAGACGAACCGTACCGGCGCCTTTCCCTCGATAATACGCGCGATGCTGCTCGCCGCGGTCCTCCCCTGCTGGAGGGCGACCTGAGCCACCTGCGGGAGCGGTGCGCCCTCAGCCTCCAAGTAGGCCAGGTCCCCGACCACGAACACCTCCGGATGCCCCGGCACCTGAAGGGTCGGCTCGACCGGCACCCGTCCCGACCGCCCCGTCGGAAGCCCCCACCGGGTGGCCGACGGGTCGCCCTGGACACCCGCCGCCCAGACGACGGTGTGGGTCGGCAACTCTCCGTGCGCGCTGGTGACGACCGCATCCGGTCGGACCGCGAGCACACGGGAGGCGGCACGTACGGTCACTCCACGCTTCTCAAGGCGCGTTCGCGCATAGTCCTGTAGGCGCCGCGGCATGCCCGGAAGAAGCCGCTCTCCTCCTTCGAGGAGCGTCACGTCGACTTCCTCGCGTGAGAGCTCACGGTAGTCCTTGAGAAGCGGGCCGTAGATCAGCTCGGCCAGCGCTCCGGCATACTCCACACCCGTGTGTCCGCCTCCCACGATGGCAAACCGGAGGAGCGCGCGACGCACCGCCGGGTTCTGCGCCTGGGCCGCCCGTTCGAAGCAAGCGAGGACGTGATAGCGGAGCGGAACGGCGTCATCCATGGTGCGGAGCGGGAAGGCATGGCTCTCGGCCCCTTCGACTCCGAAGAAGTTCGGAACACTACCCGGAGCGAGGATCAGATAGTCGTATTCCAGTGAGCCACTGTCGGTCCCGATCCGCCTCGATACGAGATCGAGCGCCAAAAGCTCGGCCTTGCGGAACTCGACCAGCGGCTCCTTTCGGAAGAGACTCCGGATGGGGTAGGCGATCTCTCCCGGGCTCAGCTCGGCGGCGGCCACCTGATAGAGCAGCGGAAAGAAGGTGTGGTAGTTGTTTCGGTCGAGCACCGTGACGGGGAGCCCGAGCCGGACGAGGCGTCTGGCGGCCCACAGCCCACCGAACCCCGCGCCCACGACCACGATGCGAGGATGTGATTGGTCTTGCACTCCGGCCGCCCGACGGTGCGCGACCCGCTCTGCTTGCTCAGCGGGCCTCTACGTGTGCCTCAGTACTTGGGAAAGCTGGGGTCGATCTGGTCGGCCCAGGCGAGAACGCCACCTGCCAGGTTGTCCACGCGCCGAAAGCCGCCATTCACCAGCGTGGCGGCTGCCATCCGGCTGCGCGCCCCGGACCGGCAGTACACCACGATATCGCGCTCCACGGGCACCTCACCGATGCGATGAATCAGCTCACCGAGCGGGACACGTACTTCCTCGAACTCTTCGAGGCTCACGATATCCCACTCGTACGGCTCCCGGACGTCGAGTAACAGCGGCGGGTCGGCTCCGTCGAGTCGCTCCTTGAGCTGCAGTGGGTCGATCTCGCCGAAGGTCGGCGGTAACTCGGGCGCGTGGCCATGAACCATGTCGTTGTCCTGGGCACGGAGGCCACAAAAGTCGTCGTAGTCGATAAGGCCCGTCTGGGTGGGTTGATCGCCGCACACCGGGCAGTCCGGATTTCGGCGTAACGCGACCTCCCTCCAACTCAGATCCATGGCATCGAAGATGAGGAGCCGCCCGCTGAGCGACGTGCCGGTTCCGAGGACGAGCTTGACCACCTCGAGCGCCTGAAGGCAACCGATGATGCCCGGCAGGACGCCCAATACCCCGGCTTCGGCGCAGTTCGGCACGAGCCCCGGAGGGGGCGGCTCCCGAAAGAGGCAGCGATAGCAGGGTCCGTCGCCATGCCCGAAGACCGATACCTGCCCTTCCCAACGGAATATCGAGCCATAGACGTTCGGCTTGCCGAGGAGTACACACGCGTCGTTCACGAGATAGCGCGTCGGGAAGTTGTCGGTGCCGTCCACGACGATGTCGTATGGCTCCAGAATCCCCAGTGCGTTGTCGGAGTCCAAACGCACGGGATGGGCGATCACGTCCACGTGGGGATTGACGTCGGCCAGCCGGTCTCGGGCCGATGCGAGCTTGTCCCGCCCGATGTCCTTGGTGCCGTGCAGGATCTGTCGCTGGAGGTTGGAGGCGTCGACCTCGTCGAAATCCACCAGGCCCAGGGTACCGACCCCGGCGGCGGCCAGGTAGAGCGCCAAGGGCGACCCCAGACCACCCGCCCCCACCACCAGCACTCTGGCCCCCTTGAGGCGTTTCTGACCATCGAGTCCCACCTCGGGCAAGGACAAGTGGCGGGCGTACCGCGTCAGTTCGGCCGCCTCGAGATCGGGAGTACGCCGGTCGGACACTATTGCTCCGACGGGAGGAATCGCCGGCCGCCCAGAGCCGTGGTACGGAACGCGGCCGCCTCCGCCGCCAGGTCGTTCACCCGATCGGTAGGCACCCCCGCGAGCGCCGCGGCATCGGCGAGCTGAACGAACAAGAACTGATAGTGCAGCGGTATGTTCAGCGTGCTACGATCCGGCCAAATCTCTCGATCTCGGATTCCACGGTACCGATAGACGTCGTTCACCAGCGTGAGGTTCCTCTCGATGTCGAACCACTCGGCACCCATGCGCGCGCTCCCCTGCGCCACCCCTTCCGGTGCGTCCGCCTCCAGATCGCGCATCACCAATTTCGTGGTCAGACCGTGGCGAACGCCCCAATCCCGCAGGCCGAGGTCGCCCAACAGTCCGGCCACGCTCGCGAAGTACACGGGGCGCCGTCCGATGGAGTCATGGATGAAGTTGAGCGCCAGGCGGTGGCCTCGATCCAGATAGGCCCCCGCGGGATAGGTCACGACCACGTTGCCGAGCGGCAGGTCCAGGTCCTCGGGGATCCTGCCCGAGCCCACGGCGTCGAGCATCTCGTCGCTCGCCCCGGTGATCGACGAGTCCGGAACGGTCGTGGACGAGTACAGGCCCACCGCGAACTCGTCACTGAACGGCCGCTGTCGCTCCGGCTCCGTCATGTCGCGCAATTGCTTTGGATACCAGTCCGTATAGAGGTACTGAATCACGATGACGCTCACGTCCTTACGAATGCCCTCGACCTCCTGAACGTACCAAAGCGGGAACGTATCGTTGTCGCCGTTGGTGAAGAGGATACCGTAGGGCTCGACGCTCATCAGGAGGTCGTAGGCCCAATCCCGGGCAGCATAGTCGCCCGAGCGGTCGGCCCAGGTCCAGTTGTACATCAAGGGGATCAGCGCGATCAGGAAGATCGGGGCCGCCTTCTTGTATGCCGCGCCACCGCCCCAATGCTCTGAGAGCGACGCCCAGAACCCGGCCAGACCGATTCCCGCGAGGTTGCCCCACACGATGAAGCTGGCCACGAAGAAGTAGTCCCGCTCACGTACCTCGTGGGCCAATTGATCGGCCACGTTCGGGGCGAGTGAAAACCCGTACTTGAAGTTCAGATAGACGACTAACCCGAGCGTGAGGGTGGCGGTCAGCGCCAACAGATATGCGAAGATGTACCGGTCCGCCCGCCACACCACGAGAAGGCCCATGAAGCCCAAGGCCATGAACAACATCGTTGCGGGTAGACGGGCGCCCATGGGCCCCGACCCGAGATCGGCCCCCCTGGCCCACTGCCAGTCGAAGTATTGGTAGTAGTTGAGAAGCTGGTCCGGCAGCGGAGCCTGCCGCTCCGTGAGCGGGCGCTTGGCGTACTGCTCACGGCTCAGGGAGGATGCCAGCGCCTCGCAGCCTGCCCTCCCGTTGCTGTATATCGCCACCACCACATCAGAAGCGGACGCACAGACCGGATCGCCCTCGTTGATGACGGGGTCCTGTGCGGCGCGAATAGGAAGGAAGACGTTGAACGACAATCCCAGAATCACCAAGGGAACGGCGCGAACCCAGAACTTGGTGGTCAGCAACACCGCAGGCCCGGCCAAGAGCACGAAGAGGCCGAAGGCCGGCGCGGGCAGCACAGACATGAGGTGGTTCGCGGTCCCGAGCACCATGAGATAGATGGCGAGGAGCAACGCCCTCAGGCCAGCCGGTTCATCCCGCCTGTCATACCACGTCAGGAGTAGCCACGAGACGGCGGCCACTATGGCGACGCTCAGCGTATACACCTTCTCGTTCACGTTCGACTGATTCCACACGGTGTACGCCGTGGCTCCAATCAGAGCACCGGAGGCGGCGCCCAGAATGGTCATCCATCGTTCTTCGAGCACGTCGGAGAGGATGCGATGCCCGATCAGAAAGAAGAAGAACGTCGCGGTGGCGCTCGTGACCGCAGCCAGCAGGTTGATCCGGACGGCCACCGGCAGTCCCAGGGGCGCCAGAAGCAGACTCCAAGTGCGGGCCACCGAAACGAAGAGCGGATTCCCGGGCGGATGGGGTATGCCCAGCAGGTGCCCCGTGGTGATGTACTCGCTGGCGTCCCACCAGCCGGTGCTGGGTGCAAGGGTCAACGCATAGAGAGCGAAGGCCGCGGCCCCTACGAGAGCACCGGCTCGATACGGCGGTCGATAGTCCGTCATCCACTACCCTGTGTAAGAAGCGATGCCCGCGACCGGATTCGCACGACGTTGTAGCCCATCCGTGCTCCACGGTTCCGCTTGCCGGCGCCGTCACGCGTCGGACGGCAATCCTCCTCGGCCCACGCCGTCGAGAAGCTCCAGGACTCGGTCCAGGTCGGAGGGGCGGTTGTAGATGTGGGTGGACAGGCGCATCCAACCGTAGTCGTACTCTCCGATGACGCGCGTGCGGATCTTGGCCGTGCGGCTCAAATGCGCCTGCAGAGCGAGAGAGTCCACGCCGTCCATGCGAAACGACACCATCGCAGAGGACAACGTCTCGTCCTCCGGCGACGCGATCTCCACGCCCGGCAACGACTTGAGGCCCGCCAACAAGAGTGCGCGGAGATGCCGAACGCGGTCTTCGATCCGGTCGACGCCCAGCACACCATGGAACTCCACGGCCGCCAGAAGACCCGCGAGCCGCGACTCGTCGAACGTCCCGAAGTGGTTGAGGCGCTGCGCGCCCAGATCCAGATCGTCCCAACCGCCCGACGCTAGAGTCGGCCACAACCGCGTGCGCCATTCGCTCGTCATGTAGAGCAGCCCCGTCCCCTGCGGCGCGAGCAGCCACTTGTGGGGCGACGACGCGTAGAAGTCGCCTCCGAGATCCCGAAGGCGGACCCGTAGCATGCCGGGAGGGTGTGCACCGTCCACGGCGAAGACGATGGACCGATCTCGACACTCCCGGGCAAGCTCGGAGATGGGCAGCACCGTGCCGGTCGTGAACGTCACGTGCGAAAGGGCCAGGACCCGTGTGCGGGGGGTGAGGGCGGCCAGCACGGCCTCGAGAAGCTCATGCGACGAACGGGCCGGCGTCGGTAGGGAGGCGGTGACCAGCGAGGCCCCTCGGCGAGTGCAGATCAACTCCCACGGCTTGTATCCACCGATGTGCTCATGGTCGGTGACGACTACTTCGTCGCCCGCGCTCAACTCGAGGCCGTTCGCCACGAAATTCATGGCCTCGGTCGTGTTCCTCGGAAACACGAAGCCCTCGGGGTCGGCATCCAGGAGCGCGCCCATGGCACCCTTGAGGTCCTCCCAACGGACGCCCGGCGGATAGGTGGCGGCCACTCGGCGGGTGTGCTCCGCGACCGCTTCCACGACCACGCTCGGCGAAGGCCCGAGCGTTCCGTTGTTCAGATAGATGCGGTCGCTGGGGATGAGGAACTGGCCGCGGACGAAATCCCAGAACTCCTCGTCGGCCGGAGATCCACCCCCCCGGAGGTCCCGACCGAGCGCGGAAACCGCGCGCGGCCACGCCAGCGCCGCAGCCCCGGCAGTCTGAAGAAAGCTCCGTCGACCTAAGGTCATCGGTCG
The DNA here is from genome assembly GCA_965226925.1 of Longimicrobiales bacterium. Classification (GTDB taxonomy): domain Bacteria; phylum Gemmatimonadota; class Gemmatimonadetes; order Longimicrobiales; family Gaopeijiaceae; genus CBDDCX01. Next base: position 1,106,649 of record CBDDEN010000011.1, read on the forward strand.
GATCATGTTGCCCCCCCCGCGAGAGCGCAAACATGAGGGCGCGGGTGGCGGCCCCCTCTGCTCCGCTCGTAGCTTCTCGCCCCTATGGGCACCCTTCGAACATTCCGCGCCGTCAAGAGTTGGCTCACACGCAAGGCGGCCACCACCGAGTACGAGACGCTGCTGGATCGCGGCGACCGGCAGGTGCCGGCCTCCGTCATCGTGCCGCGAGGGACGAATCGGAGGCTGCCGGGGTGGATCGTCCTCCACGGCATCACGCGGCCGGGCCGGTTCCACCCGAACCTCCTTCGCTTCGTCCGCGCCCTGGCTTCATCGGGCCTCGCGGTACTCGTCCCTCAGGTACCCGAGTGGAGAGACCTCCGTCTGGCACCCGAGGTTACGCTGCCCACGCTACGAGGCGCGCTGGAGGGGCTTCGCCGCCTGGACGCCACCGACGACGGTCCATACGGAATCATCGGCTTCTCCTTCGGAGCCCCCCAGGTGATAATCGCGGCCTCCCACGACGACGTCGCCGCGCAGTTGGGAGGCGTGGTCGGCTTTGGGGGCTACTGCGACATGGAGCGGATGGTGCGCTTTCAGATGACCGGAGAGCACGAATGGGAAGGCGTGACGCACCGCACCCGGCCCGATCCCTACGGGAGGTGGATCATCGGCGGCAATCACCTGACGTCGATTCCGGAGTACCGAGAGGCGGAAGATGTGGCGCAAGCGCTTTGGCGGCTCGCCGTCGAGGCCGGTGAGCGGCGTATCCTGGCGTGGGATCCCTCATACGACGCATTGAAGACCGACCTCGGAAGACAGGTGGCGCCGGAGCACAGATGGTTGTTCGACTTGTTCGCGCCGGCTTCCGATCACGAGCCCGACCTGGGTGGCGCCGAGGACATCTCCAAACGGCTCGCGGCGGCCGTCAGTGAAGCGTCCCCGCTGATGAACCCCCAGCCGTACCTGGCCCGAATCCGCAAGCCGGTCCACCTCATCCATGGGGAGGACGACCACCTCATCCCCTACACCGAAACCTTGCGGATGCAGGCGTTGTTCACGCCTGACCAGATGGTCGACACCACGATCACGGCTTTCTTTTCCCACTCGGAACAGGAGGGGCGACTTTCGTCGCTCCGGCACGAGGTTCGGGAGGGCCTCAAACTGGCGCGGACGCTCAATCGGATCTTGGGAATCGCCTGACGGTAGGAAGTCGCCGGGCAGGAGGCTCGACACCACAACCCGGGCTGGGACCCTCGGAGTGAGGCCCTACTTGTTGGCTAGAACCTGTTGCACGACCGCTCGGACGTTCGGGTCCTTATCTTCCTTCGCGGCCTCGACCAGGCTCATGGCGTGGGGAGTCCCGATCGAGCCCAACGCCGAAAGGGCAGCCACACGGACCTCGAGGGTGGGCTTCGAGAAGAAAGACCCGACGGCGCGCTTTTCGATGAGGGGCACGGCGGCTGGATCGCCGAGCTGGCCGAGCGCCCGAACCACCTGCTCGATGACGGGATCCTCGTCACCGTCCTCGAGGATCTTCAGGAGGGGCTTGAAGGCGCGCTCGGACTTCAGCACCGCCACCGCCCGGGCAGCAGCCGTGCGCACGTCCACGTCGGCGTCGCTGAGCATCCCGACAACCAACTGGGCCGCATCCTCTCCCCCGATCTTCGCAAGCGAGAGCACCGTTTCGCGGCGCACGCGTGGGTCCTCGTGGGCAAGGGTGCCCGTGACGTGGCCGATGCCCGTCTCGCCACGCGTTTCTCCGAGCACCGCAACACCGTTCCTGACCACGAACCAGCGGGAGTCCTCGAGCATCTCTTCGACGACGCGCATGCCCGACTGCCCGAGCGCCACGAGGGCGCTCACGTAGGTCTTCCGAGCGAGTCGATCATCGGTCTCGGTGAGCGCGGCGGCGATGGCCACGGCCATCGGGTCACCGAGCTTGGCGTAGGCGTGCACGAGATCCGTCCGCTCGCGTTCGTCGCGGACGGCACCTAGCCGGATGGCCATGCGCATCTGCGTTGCCGTGTTCATGAGCTCACCGGCCAACGCCTCGGCGTCGGGATCCGGCACCGGTTGTACCAGAAGGGCGTTCACCGCTCTTGCCAGGCCGTCCAGAGCGTTGGCGGAACGAGCCGCTTGTACCGCCGCGCGCACCGGATCGACGAGCGAGGAGCGCTGATCCGACGTGGCCCGCAAGTAACGAGCGACGGCCTCATCGAGCTGAAGCTCCGCGGGTGAGCGAGACTCCTCCTCGGGCTCGTCGGCTCCCGCGAAGGGTGGCTGCTCCTCGACCTCGGCCGCCGGGAGCTCCGTGAACTCGAGCATCGGCTCCGGCTCGGGTACCTCGGCTAAGGGGATCTCCGTGAACTCGAGCATCGGTTCGGGCTTCGGCTCCGCGAGTGTAGGCTGGGATGCCGCCTCGAGCTCGCCCTCAGCCGCGCCGGCGGACCGTACGTCTGTGGGCTCGTCCGGCTCTACCTCGGCGAACAGGGATTCGATGGAGCGTGCCCATCCCTTGAGTTCGCGGTCGTCGTCTTGAGTCACGTGGGTGTCGGATAGGGGGAACAATTGGCTGGCGTCGCACAATTTATGCCGCTCATGCGCGGGGCGCGAGAATATTTCGACGAGCCCTCGCTCGGCCGACGCGATCGACCGTCATATTTCCACCATCGCTCCGAGTCCCAACCGCTCCGCGGCCCTCAGAATCCGACCGGCCGCGGCCACGTCCTGCGCTGCGCTCCCGACCGATTTGAACAGGGTCACCTCGTCCGGTCCCTCACGTCCCGGCCGGTCTCCACTCACGACCTCACCCAGCTCGGCATGGATCCGGTCGAGGGCGAATGCCCCCTCGTCGATCGCCTGAACCAGATCCCCTGCCTCTACCATGACGGTGGAGCGAGAGTCCACCACCACCTTGGCCCGCCCGACCAGTACGGCGTCCAGCTCTCTCATGTCGGGCGTGAAGGCCCCCACGGCGTTGACATGGGCTCCCGGCTCTACAAGGTGGCCGGGGAAGACGGGCTGTCGGCTATCGGTGGCGGTCACGATGACGTGCGCTCCCACGATCGCACGCCCCGGATCGTCGGCTACGGTCACGGCCACCCCGTCGAGCTCCTCTGCCAACGCCTTCGATTCCGGCACCGACAGGGAGGAGATGCGGATCTCGGAAATGGGCCGGACGGAGCGGACCGCCTCGATCTGCGTGCGCGCCTGAGGGCCGGCTCCGAAGACCGCCAAAACCGACGCGTCGTCGAGGGCCAGGACGTCCGTGGCCAAACCGCTCGCCGCGCCGGTACGGAGCGCGGTAAGGTGCGTGCCGTCCATAAGAGCCAACGGCACTCCTGTCTGACTGTCCAGCACCAGAACGACGGCGTTGATGACAGGTAGGCCCCGGTCGCGGTTGCCCGTGAACACCGAAACGACCTTCGCCGCCAGGTGCCCCTCTTCGGGTAGATATCCGGGCATGAAGAGGCTCACACCCCCATCCGTGGACAGGGCGAGGCGTTCGGGCACGACCGCTCGACCCGATGACAGCTGGGTGAAAGCCGTCCTCATCGCGTCGATGGCCCCGCGCATGTCGAGACAGGCGCGTATGTCAGCCGCCGTCAGTATTCGTAGTTGCATGACGTCCGTCCTCGAAGAAGGTTGGAGCAAGGTCGTCGGCTCGCGGCTTTTCGGCCAGAACCCTCAATCAACCTCTCCCCCACGAGGACTCTACAAGGTGGAACACGGCACAGTGGTCGTCGTCGGCGGAGGAGTATTCGGAGCCACCGCCGCTCTCGAACTACGGACGCGTGGGCACGCGGTCACACTCGTCGACCCCGGCCCCCTTCCCCACCCGGACGCGAGCTCCACGGACATCAGCAAGGTCATCCGTGCCGACTACGGACCGGACGTCTTCTACGCACGGCTGGTCCGACAGTGCATCGACCGGTGGCACGAGTGGAACGCGGAGGCGGGCCGCACGCTCTATCACGAGACCGGGTATCTCATTCTGGCTCGAGAGGAGATGCGACCCGGCGGCTTCGAGCATGACAGTCGGGAAGTACTGTCCGCGATGGGGCACCCGCTCGAGCGATTGATGCCCGGCGAGCTCGGCCGTCGCTTTCCGAGCTGGAGCGAGGAGCAGTACCCGGACGGGTACTACAACCGCCGAGCCGGATGGGCGGAGAGCGGCAACGTGGTGTCTTGGCTGTTGGACAAGGCGCGAGACAGCGGCGTCCGGCTCGTCGAGGGGCAGACCATGAAGGCCCTTCGTGAGGACGGCTCCCGAGTGTCTGGAATCGTCACCGACGGGGGCGAGGAGCACTCCGCCGACGTGGTGGTGGTCGCCGCCGGAGCGTGGACTCCCACGCTGCTCCCGTGGTTGGCCGACGCGCTCTGGTGCGTTGGGCAGTCGGTCTATCACTTCCGACCGGCGGACCCGGCGCCGTTCCAATCGGCGGTCTTCCCACCCTGGAGCGCGGACGTCGCGAACACGGGCTGGTACGGCTTCCCGATTCAACCCGACGGGGTCCTCAAGATCGCCAACCACGGCGACGGAATCCGCCTCGATCCTCGAAGCGAGAAGGTCGTGCCTCTCGAGCACGACGAGAAGTTCCGGAGCTTCTTCCAGGACACATTGGGCGGACCGGCAGACACCCCGATCGTCAAGCGCCGACTTTGCCTCTACTGCGATTCGTGGGACGGCGACTTCTGGATCGACCGGGACCCCGACCGGGAAGGGCTGGTTGTGGCCGCCGGCGGCAGCGGGCACGGTTTCAAGTTCGCGCCGATGCTCGGCGAGATCATCGCGGACGTAGTCGAGGGGAAGGGGAACCCTTGGGCCGAGCGCTTCGCGTGGAGATCGCCCGGCACGTCAAAGACCGAGGCGGCGCGCTACACGAGCAGGTAGTGCTCCAGGAGTCCCGTTCGATGATGGATCTCGTGACCGGCGATGATGAAGGGGAAGCTGCGCACCGTGAACGAGAGACCGCTCGCCACACCGGAACGTGTCCACGCCTCGTTCGGAAGCCCACGGAATAGGGCCACGGTCGAGTGCCGGACCGCCTCCAACTCGGCGGCGAGGTCCGCGAGCGTGCGCACCGCCGCGTTCGAGGCCGTCGCGTACTCGAGCTGGTCCATCCCCGGAAGGGGGCCTGCGTCGGCCCGGGCGAAAGAGAAGGCTCGGTGTGCGAAGACCCGCTCCGCGTCGATGACATGCCCCACGACCTCACGGACCGACCACTTGTCCGGCTCATACCGATACTGCTCCAAGTCGGGAGGGACCGACGCCAGGAGGTCGAGCGTCGTCCCGATCTGGCCGCTCAAGATCACCAGCACGTCGCCGTCGGGTACCTGATCGATGTAGGTGCTGTAGTAGGAGTCGTGCTCCGCAGCCCCGGGCCTCGCCACTGAGGAGGTCATCGAGAACTCCGAGTGAAGAGCAGTCGGTTGCCGGACGGAAACGCCAGGGTGAGCCGTTCTCCGGCCGCGTAGACGTTGGAGGGCTCCTGAGGGGCGTTCTCCAAATCACGGTAGACCATACGAAGCGGCGCCTCTGCCAGCCCTTCCATCGCCTCACCGGTCGAGAAGTTGTGCAGGTGCCAGAAGGTGAGGGCATCCCCTTCGAGCGTGTACGTTCCGCCCTCGGCCGAACCCCTCTTGATGTCGCCTCGTTCGTCGACCACGAAGAACAGGACTTGCCAGTCGGATTCGGTGAAGAAGATGCGGCCTTCGACCCGATGCTCCGCACCGCCCTTCAGCACATAGGTTTCCGCCTGCCACGCCCCCTCCACGTCCTGATCCTGAGCGGACGCGGGGAGGGCCGTGGCTGCGAAGGTGGCGGTGGCGATCGCGACGAGTGCCGCAGTGATCGTGGCGAAAGCCGCGAGTCCCCGCCGCCGCAGCCCCGGCGGTCCGCCCGCACGTGTGAATCCCGCGAAGCCCTTTGCCGTCATGTGTGCTCCTCCGTTCATCAAGTTCCGAAATCCCAGTCGCCCCGGACGATCGGCCCACCAACCAGGCGCGCGAGGTGTTCGAAATGCTCCGCAGCGAGTTGGAGGACTACCAGCGACAGATGGAGACCCTGTCGGTCGAAGACGTCGCCCGCTTCAACCGTCTGCTGGACGACCGGGGGTGGAGCCGATCGGAGGAAACTGACCCCCGCTCAGCGTCGCCTGATCAGGACGGAGAGGACGATGCCGGCGGCGATCGCCAGTCCGAGCACGATCTTCGCGGTTTCGCTGAGCCGGTTCTCGAGATCCTCGATGGCCTCGCGGCCCGTGGGAGCAGACGGATCCTGGCTCATATGGACCGCACAGAAGTCGGAGCCCCCCAGGGCGTTGAGCCGACACTGAGTCCCCTTCTTCGTCGTAGCGCTGCAGCGTGCCACCGACCAACCTCCTCACCGCTGTCAGGCGTTCTCGACGCCCGGTGTCTTCAAGTTCCACACAAATATACGTACGTGTGGACGATCCGGGTTCATCAAGGGGTGGGGTCAGCACCAGGGAGCTGCCGTGGAGAGGAGCCTGCTCGAGGCAGGCTCACACGGATTCTACCGACGGGCGGCTCGGAGTTCTGTAAGGGTGACCTCGCATCGACCTGTCAGGGAAACCCCTATGTGCCGAACTCGATACCCTGAGCCAGGGGCAACTCCGTACTCCAGTTGACCGTGTTCGTCTGCCGTCGCATGTACGCCTTCCACGCGTCCGAGCCCGATTCACGCCCGCCGCCGGTCTCCTTCTCACCGCCGAACGCCCCACCGATCTCGGCGCCGCTGGTGCCGATGTTCACGTTGGCGATTCCACAGTCGCTGCCGCGGTGCGAGAGGAAGTACTCCGCCTCACGCACATGATCGGTGAAGATGGCCGAGGAGAGGCCCTGGGGAACGCCGTTGTGGAGCGCCATCGCTTCACCGAGTTCTTCGACGGACTCGCGAGGCGACGACGATGCGCTGCCGTATCCGATGATGTAGAGGATCGGTGCGAACGTCTCTTCCTGCACGATGTCGTACTCGTTCTTGGCCGCGGCTATGCACGGGGTCACGTAGTGGCCGCCCGGGTACTCATCCCCCTCCAGGCGCTCGCCACCGTAGAGGATGTCCCCTCCCTCTTCCTGCACACGTCGGACGGCGCTCAGCAGGTCGTCCACGGCCCCGTGGTTCACCAACGGACCCATGAGCGTGTCGGGTTCACGCGGATCACCGATGCGGACCCCCTCATACGCGCGGTTCAGTCGGCTCACCAGCTCCTCGCGCACGGACTCATGCACGATGATGCGACGCGTGCTCGTGCAGCGCTGACCCGCAGTCCCAACCGACCCGAAGACGATGCCCGGCAGCGCGAGGTCGAGGTTCGCGTGCGGTGTGACGATGATGGCGTTGTTGCCGCCGAGCTCGAGGATCGTACGCCCCAGCCTCTTTCCGACCACCTCGGCCACGCGGTAGCCGACGGCACAGCTTCCCGTCGCCGATACGAGCGGCACGCGGCGGTCTTGCAGGAGCCGGTCGCCTACGGTGGACCCCTTCCCCACCGTGAGACAGAAGATGGCCGGATCCACCCCGTTCTCCTCACATACGGCCTGAGCAATCTTGGTCCCCGCGATCGATGTCAACGGAGTCTGGCTGGCCGGCTTCCAGAGGACGGAATCACCACAGACCGACGCAAGGGCCGCGTTCCAGCTCCACACCGCGACGGGGAAGTTGAAGGCGCTGATGACCCCTACGACTCCGAGCGGATGCCACTGCTCCATCATGCGGTGGTCCTGGCGTTCGGAGGCGATCGTGAGCCCATAGAGCTGCCGGGACAGTCCCGTAGCGAAGTCGCAGATGTCGATCATCTCTTGGACCTCGCCCTCACCCTCGGCTTGGATCTTGCCCAGCTCGAGCGAGACCAGAGCCCCCAGATCGGATTTCAGCCCGCGGAGCCGATTCCCGATCTGTCGCACCACCTCACCGCGGCGGGGCGCGGGCACCGTGCGCCAGTGGAGGAAGGCCTCATGCGCACGATCCACGATTCGATCGTACTCGTCTTCGGTGACCTGCTGAACGGTCCCGATGACGGAGCCATCGATGGGAGTGCGGACCCGCAGCTCGGGGCCCGAGCCCAACCACTCGCCGCAGAATCCTCCGAGGTTGTGGTTCTCGATACCGAGGTTCTTCAAGACGTGGCTCATGCGTGGTTCCTAATATGGAGATGGCCGGCTCCGCATGCGTCCGACCCGTTCGATTCAGGTGAAAGGCAGCAGGAAGATCGCCCGATCCCTCCGGGGTGTCCACGAGGGGCGGGGCGTTGGATACGGGCGACAGGCGAACTCCAAGGGGCCAGGGCGGTATGACTACCGTCGGCTACCCCAGGGGCACAGGGAATCGGCGGTGGAGAGCACGGGACGGAGGCGGTCCGTGGCCCTCGGCCGCGCTTCAATGGGAGGTCCAGCATGTCCGTCGGACGCAGCACCACCATAGCACTGAGCCTCCTCATCGGGGGCGGGTGCGGCTCCGACGGCGGAGCGGACGGCCCCGCAGAAACCGGAGATATCGGGACACCGGGAGCCGCCGCGGTCGTGGCCCCCGGCACGTTGTCCACCGATGGCGGCGAATCGTGGCTCAGCTTCGATCCCGCGGGGCAGATCGCGATCTTCGGTCGCCACGACTCCGGCTGGGGTGACCACACGGTCTACGTGGCACGCCGTGCCGGCGAGGGTTGGAGCGAACCCAAGGTGACACCGTTTTCGGGAGTGTACGCCGACCGAGGCGCCCGCCTCACGGCGGATGGCGCCGTGCTCTTCTACTCGTCCAACCGTCCGCGCGCCAACCAGGGCGAGGAGCCTCAGAACCACTTCGACATCTGGCTCACGCAACTGCTGCCGGACGGTTGGGGTCCGCCCCGGCCGCTCCCCGCCCCGCTGAACACCGATGCCAACGAGCTCCACCCGTCGGTCGCGATCGACGGAACCGTCTACTTCGCCTCGGACCGGGAAGGCGGCGTTGGGCGCTCCGACCTCTACAAGGCGACGCCCGGTCCGTCGGGTTACGTGGTCGAGTCGTTGGGGCCGGCCTTGAACACCGAGCACTCCGAGCCGGATGTGTTCGTGGATCCTCAGCAGCGCTTCCTCGTGTTCGCCCGCACGGACGATCCGGAGGGGTACGGCGGGGACGACCTCTGGCTGTCCGTTCGGACGGAGGATGGTTGGTCGACTCCTCGGAACCTGGGGCCGGAGGTCAACTCGTCCGAGTACGAGTACGGTCCCGCACTCTCCGCCGACGGTCGGACGCTTTACTTCACCAGCCACCGAGACGGCGACGCCGACCTGTTCGAGATCGACGCGGAGCGTGTGGGTATTCCGATTCCCCGACCCTAGAAGGCTTCTAATCCCGGAACAGATACGACGTCTTGAAGAAGAGTCGGCGCTGCATCTCGCTGAACCGGTCGCTGGGATTGAATCGCCCGCCCTCGTGGGATAGTCGTAGATCTTCTCGGAATCGGAGTCCCGGAAGAAGTCCACGTACGTGACCCGGAACTCGGTGTCCAGGTTGTTGGACGGTCGCGCTCCCAGCGTCGCCGAGAGGCGTCGCGATCGACCCTGATAGGGATCACCCGAATAGAAGGGCGACTTCCCGCTCCGAAACATCGCGCCGACGTTAATCCGGTCCGAGAACTGATTGATGACGTTGGTAAGATCAAGCGATTGGTGATTGTAATCCTGTTGCACGGGATACTGCGCATCAGTTAGCTTCCGGTGCATGGAAGACAAGACCGGGCATATCACTCTCTGGAGCGCCGTGTGCGCCGCCGGAGCTGCCGTGATAGCTGGTTTTGGCATCCTTGGGGCAACCCTTCTCGTGGGCGGCGCTTTGGGAATCGCGGAGTCGCTTCGTGCATATCGGCCCATCGTGCGCCCCAAGCCACGCTACGATGCAAGCCAGGGTTTCCGGGCTCGCGTAAAGATCCACAACAAGGGTCGGGTGGCTGCAAAGAAATGTGCCGTGCGTGTTGTGTCCGTTCGTGAGATTAGGCCAGGTGGTGTCCACCGCCGCTCCGATATCCCAACAATCCGCCTGCACTGGCAAGACACGGGCGGCGATCTACTCGATATTGTCGCTGATGACGACCCAGGGATCGAAGTGGTGTGCGCTGACTTCCCGCATCCGGTGGCCCGCCTCGGCCCTCACAAAATCTGGGAGGGGGGCATAACCCTCATTACGCTACGGGTTACGGGCGAGAACATACGTGCCGTCCAGCGCACTTTCTTTTTCTCCTGCCACCATCGCCGATATCACGCGGGATGGCGGTGGGAAGAATGGCGCACCCCTTGGTATGCGCGGACTCGGCTACCGCCTCTACCGAGTCTCGCCTCGCCGCTTGCATCTGAGAAGGCGTCAACAACAGTTCATCCCGAGACGGCACCCTACAGGGTTTCCCGTTGGAATCAGTATCCCAACTACGAGTGCGGGCAATGCCCGTTCAAGAACCTCGACAAGAGTCTACTGGTCCGCCACCTGAAGAACGACCATGGGATTGAAGTCGATCCCGATTCTATTCCTGACGCCCCCAACCGGGGTGTTGTCTTAATCCCCGTTCCGGGCGACATCCGCGAGATGGGCCTGGTAGACCGTGAGGAGCGGCTAAGGGCCTGGTGGGGGGCCGTGAAGGCACCACTGAACCCCGTAGACGCTGGTCTGCTCATGAAGCGACTGAGCTTCATGTACGGGGAACACTACCCTGAGATGAAGCCCTTCCTGAGCGAGGAAACGATAGAGGCGGTCGAGAAGAAGTACGGCCCCGTTGACCTGATTGCTGTGGGTTCCCATGGACACATGCGCGGCCTCTTGCGACGCGATATCAAGCGGGCTGCGAAGCAATTGGGGGTTGATCTTGGGGCCGTCCTCGGGAAATCGGGCGGCGAGTACGAAGAGTCCCTGAAGGCGCTTGAGTTGGGCGACCTCTCTGTCTACCCACCGGCGGAGCAGTTGAAGCGAGCCCGCGATCACTTCGTCGATGTCGTTGCGGAGGTGGAGACGGGGGGTGCTAGTCGTGCCAAAGTGGATGAGGCCAAAGATACGCTCTTGGAGAAGAGCCGAGCGTATAACGCAAGCGGTCCGGGCTACGTGAAGCGGAACCTGTCAACGACAATGGGACACTCTACGGGATTAATTAAAGAGCAATTTCCTGTGTGGAGAGGGGTGTGGTGGGAGGATTGATCCAGACGGCCTCCGGGAGCGGTTTGGGTTTGGGAACGCCTCTGACGAAGCGTTCGGGATGGGTGGTCCATGCCGTGTTGAGCACGGTTGTCCTGCGGGCGATAACGTTGTCGGCGCGCCCGAAGTGCACTTGTTCGGGGGTCAGCATCGAGATGCCCCCGTGCCTGTGCTCGGCATTGTACCAACGGAAGAACGATCGACAGAAGGTCTTGGCCTGGCCCTGGTCTCCGAACCGTCCGGGAAACGAGGGATGGTACTTCAAGGTCTTGAACTGAGCCTCGGAGAACGGATTGTCATCCGAGACCTGAGGCCGGCTCAACGAGCGGGTCACGCCGAGGTCAGCGAGAAGTTGAGCGGTGCATTGGCTCGTCATTGGAGCTCCCCGATCCGAGTGCAGGGTCAGGACCCGGGGCTGGACGCCATGCTTCAGGCAGCTCTGCTGGATCAACCGGCCGGCCAGGGCCGAGTTCTCCCGGTCCGCCACCATCCAGCCCACGACGTAGCGGCTGTAGATGTCCAGGATCACGTACAGGTAGTAGTAGCTCCACTTCTTCGGCCCCAGCAGCCGCGTGATGTCCCAGGACCACACCTGGTTCGGCGCCGTGGCCATCAACTCGGGCTTCTTGTACTCGGGATGGGTGCGCTGCGCCCGGCGTTCCTGAACCGGCACCTCGGAGGCCAGAACACGATACATCGTGCGTTCGCTGCACAGGTAGACCTCTTCGTCGAGCAGCGTGGCCACCACCTCGGCGGGTGAGCGGTCCACGAACCGCTCCGAACACAGCGTGTCGAAGACCTCGCCTCGTTCCGTCTCGCTCAATGCCCGGGCGGGCGTCGGGCGGGGCTGCCGTTGCCCGGTCGATGGGCCTCGACGACGGTACAACGTCGATCGGCAGACCTCGAGGACCGCGCACGCCGGTTTTACACCGACGTGCTTAGCCAGCTCATCGGCCGCCTTCAAGAGTTCGTCCCGTCGTCGAGGCTTATCCCCAGCAGCCCCGCAACTTTTCCCTGCACGTCGATGATCAGGTGTGCCTTCCTGAGCTCATCCTCGAGCCGAGCATTGCGGCGCTCCAGCTTGCGTACCTTCTCATCCAGAGGATTTCGCTCCGGCTTGCGGCCGCGTTTCTTCGACAGGGCCTTCAGCGACCCGCTATGCGCCGCCTTGCGCCACGTCGTCAGGTGCGACGAGTACAGGCCCTCGCGCCGCAGGAGCTGGCCCACCTCGCCGGGCTCGGTGCACCGGTCCGCTTCTTCGACGATCCGCAGCTTGTACGACGGACTGAACCGCCGGCGTAGCGGCCTATCTACTACCTCCGGGTCCGCAGGAGCTGCCGCGCTTCGCTTGGCCCCCCCGGTTCGAGGGGCACTACCATTCTCTTCCATTCTCTCTCGCAGTCCCAACATGTTCGTTTTCTCTGCCTTCGCCCTACTCTAATTCTTTGCGTGCTCTGTGTCTCACGTACGTTGGCAGAGAGGGCGGGGCCCGCGCCCGGGGCTGGAAGATCGCCGTCGAGGAACCGCTCCATCTCTGCCACCTCACCAAGGCCAGCAGCAGCGCGGAGAGACAACACCTGGGCCCCGTGCACGGAGCGCAGCCAAAACGATAGATCGGAATGCGCCCAGTACACCGACTCTTCGAGCGGAGTCCAAGGTGCCCCAGACTCTACCATCGCCCCCGCCGCAAGAAGAAACGACGCCATCGGCTCCGATCCGATACTCGCAGCGGCGACGATGGGCTCATTGAGATCGGCACCTCGATCCACCAGAACACGCATGAAGCGCTCGGGCTCAGCTATCTTGCCCTCCCCACCGTCCAGGACGAGGAACTGCAGGAGCGTCGGGTGGCTGCAGCTCGATCGCGCAGTGACGAGGTCTGGACTCCTGACGAGAAGCGAGACGAATTCCTCAAGTCTTCCGGACCACGCAGCCAGCATGATTGGTTGAAACCGGGCGTCCACTCTTCCTCCGACATCGGAGCACTACGGAGTTCTCTTGGGGATGCCTAACGGATTGCGATTCACCTCACTGCGTTCGGTGGTCTCGGCGTAAAGCGAACCGATCTTCGAAAGCAGTACGGCGCCTCGGCTCTGCTGCGCGGCTAAGATGGTGACCGCAAGCGAAGCGCGCGAGCCAGATGCTTACCGCGACAGCAGCAATCGCTTGGCGGTTGTATATCTCTTGCACGGCTGTCCCTATCGCAGTATATTGATTGTATGGCATCGTTACTCGGTTTTCGGCTCTTTCGGCTCGCTTTCCTGAGCCACGCGTTTCAACTCCTTCACGACGCGTTTGCTGAACACCTTCTGCATGATCTCGTCTCCCGTGAGTTTGCTCACGTCCTTGGGGAGCCGGTCCTTCTCTCTGCGCTTGGTGGAATCAACCATGTCGAGCACCGCCAATATCAATCTGATGTCGTTGATGGATCGCTTCGGAACCGAAGAGACCTGCCGGGAATACCTCGAAAAGCTGCGCTGGCCGTCTGGTGTCGCCTGCCCGCGTTGCGGTGACATGTCCGTATCCGAGATCACCACTCGGGACCAGTTCGATTGCAACGGATGCCGCTACCGCTTCTCTGTGACCTCGGGGACGATCTTCGACAACACCAAGCTTCCTCTGCGGAAGTGGTTCGTGGCCATGTACCTGATGATCGAGTCTAAGAAGGGGATCAGCGCGAACCAGATGAAGCGCACCCTCGGAGTCTCCTACAAGACCGCTTGGCACCTCTGTCACCGCATCCGTGAGGCCATGACTACCGACCGCTTCGAGGGACCGACGCTGTTCGGGATCATCGAAGTGGACGAGACGTTTGTCGGTGGTCGCCAGCGAGGCAAGGGCAGAGGACCCTACTCGACGACCAACAAGTCCATCGTCGTGGGTGCCGTGCAGCGTGACGGGCGCGTCCGCCTGGAGCGCATCCCGAACACGAAACGGGCCACCTTGGACGACTTCATCAAGCGCACCGTCACCGATGAAGCCCTCGCCATCTACACCGACGAGTTTCCGGCCTACCGTGGCCTCGGGGACCGTATGGGCATCGAGCATGACACCGTGCAGCACAACCTCGACGAATGGGTCGTGGGCGATGTCCACACGAACAGCGTCGAAGGCATGTGGAGCCTGTTCAAGCGTTCCGTCATGGGTGCCTTCCACAAGATCAGCGTGAAGCATATGGACCGTTACCTCGAAGAGCTTGAATGGCGCTTCAACAACAGGGATAACCCGCTCATTTTCCGGGATCTTCTTCTTCGGATTCTTGACGGGAAGGCTCTTCGCTATCGAAGCTTGACGGCATAGCCAGCCGCTTCAATGACTCCTGAATAAGCTCAAAGTCCTTCCCTCTCTGCCAACGTACGTGAGACACAGAGCACGCAAAGAATTAGAGTAGGGCGAAGGCAGAGAAAACGAACATGTTGGGACTGCGAGAGAGAATGGAAGAGAATGGTAGTGCCCCTCGAACCGGGGGGGCCAAGCGAAGCGCGGCAGCTCCTGCGGACCCGGAGGTAGTAGATAGGCCGCTACGCCGGCGGTTCAGTCCGTCGTACAAGCTGCGGATCGTCGAAGAAGCGGACCGGTGCACCGAGCCCGGCGAGGTGGGCCAGCTCCTGCGGCGCGAGGGCCTGTACTCGTCGCACCTGACGACGTGGCGCAAGGCGGCGCATAGCGGGTCGCTGAAGGCCCTGTCGAAGAAACGCGGCCGCAAGCCGGAGCGAAATCCTCTGGATGAGAAGGTACGCAAGCTGGAGCGCCGCAATGCTCGGCTCGAGGATGAGCTCAGGAAGGCACACCTGATCATCGACGTGCAGGGAAAAGTTGCGGGGCTGCTGGGGATAAGCCTCGACGACGGGACGAACTCTTGAAGGCGGCCGATGAGCTGGCTAAGCACGTCGGTGTAAAACCGGCGTGCGCGGCCCTCGAGGTCTGCCGATCGACGTTGTACCGTCGTCGAGGCCCATCGACCGGGCAACGGCAGCCCCGCCCGACGCCCGCCCGGGCATTGAGCGAGACGGAACGAGGCGAGGTCTTCGACACGCTGTGTTCGGAGCGGTTCGTGGACCGCTCACCCGCCGAGGTGGTGGCCACGCTGCTCGACGAAGAGGTCTACCTGTGCAGCGAACGCACGATGTATCGTGTTCTGGCCTCCGAGGTGCCGGTTCAGGAACGCCGGGCGCAGCGCACCCATCCCGAGTACAAGAAGCCCGAGTTGATGGCCACGGCGCCGAACCAGGTGTGGTCCTGGGACATCACGCGGCTGCTGGGGCCGAAGAAGTGGAGCTACTACTACCTGTACGTGATCCTGGACATCTACAGCCGCTACGTCGTGGGCTGGATGGTGGCGGACCGGGAGAACTCGGCCCTGGCCGGCCGGTTGATCCAGCAGAGCTGCCTGAAGCATGGCGTCCAGCCCCGGGTCCTGACCCTGCACTCGGATCGGGGAGCTCCAATGACGAGCCAATGCACCGCTCAACTTCTCGCTGACCTCGGCGTGACCCGCTCGTTGAGCCGGCCTCAGGTCTCGGATGACAATCCGTTCTCCGAGGCTCAGTTCAAGACCTTGAAGTACCATCCCTCGTTTCCCGGACGGTTCGGAGACCAGGGCCAGGCCAAGACCTTCTGTCGATCGTTCTTCCGTTGGTACAATGCCGAGCACAGGCACGGGGGCATCTCGATGCTGACCCCCGAACAAGTGCACTTCGGGCGCGCCGACAACGTTATCGCCCGCAGGACAACCGTGCTCAACACGGCATGGACCACCCATCCCGAACGCTTCGTCAGAGGCGTTCCCAAACCCAAACCGCTCCCGGAGGCCGTCTGGATCAATCCTCCCACCACACCCCTCTCCACACAGGAAATTGCTCTTTAATTAATCCCGTAGAGTGTCCCATTGTCGTTGACAGGTTCCGCCGTGAGGTTCCCCTGGGGCTCGCTGTCTGATGAACCGCAGGGCGTGCTGGATCAGGCGCTAGTGATCGCGGCCAAGAACGGACGTTCCGGCGCGGTGCAGCGGCTCCTCACATGCGGTGCAAACGCGAATGCGTTCCCTCGCGGAGTTCACGAACGGGGGTCCGCACTCCATCTGGCCGCGATGTGCGGGCATCGGGAGATCGTAGACCTGTTGCTGGATGCCGGCGGCGATCCATCGCAACGAGATCCTGAGCACGGTTCGAGTCCATCAGGCTGGGCGAAGCACGGAAGTCATCCCGAGCTCGCGACCTTCCTTAAAGGCCTAGAGTCCGCCTGATCGAAGGGATTCTTGAGATCAAGTTTGAGTGCAACAACAGCTAGGCGGCGGTAGAGAGTAGGAAACATTCCCTTGGGGTTCGGAAGGCGAGACGCTTGCGGGGCCTGTTGTTGAGGTTGTCAGCAATGCGGTCGCAGTCGCGTTGGGGTGAGGTGGGCGAGGCTGATTCTCTTGGTCCTCGCGTAGCCAGGACTCGACGAGTGCCCAATCGGCGGTAGTGAAGGCATCGTTGACACACCACCGCCAGTCAGTGTACTTTGTGATGCAAAGTACACCATGTACGGAGGCTGTTTATGCCCCGTTGGTTAAGGATCATCCGTGGGATGATCGGTATGGGACTGACCTTTTCCGCGGGTGTCGGCGTGGTCGCTTCGCTGATCGCCGTTCTCCCGTGGCTGCTCCTTGGGGGCGATCGCGAGATGATCCGGATCGTCATCGCAAGCTCGATCTGGGCCTTCCCGATCGGTGTGGCCTTCTCTGGTGTTCTGGCGCTAACCAGAGCCGGCCGCGCGTTCGACAGGCTCTCGCTCCCCCACTTCGCCGCACTGGGTGCTGGAGCCGGGCTTCTCCTCTTTGGGTTGCTTGCCGTAAACGCCTGGCACGCGTGGTCCGTCTCGACCGCCATCGTGAACGCGACGATCTTCGTGCTCTTGGGCGGTGGATCGGCCACAGCGACCTTGATGCTCGCCCGAAGAGCGGGGCCGGCGCTCAAGTCCGGCGACGAATCGCGCCGCCTGGGTGAGGGGTAGGGTCCGCAGACACACCGCGGTCACAGGGCTTAGCGTGCGCACCTACCTGCGCGTGGTCGATATCGCAACTGCCGGCGAAGCGGCGGAGCAACTGGGAGCTGAGATTGCCCTCGAACCCGTGGAGATTGGTGGACACGGGAAGATCGCGATCGTCGCCGAGTGGGTCCAGCCAAAGCGCCGGAGAACGCCTGTGAAGCCGGCTACGGTGTGGTGGTGCCAGATTCTGAGCGATCGACTTCGGACCCACGGGTCAGGTACTCGAGCGCGTCAGCCCACTGGAGCAGGTCTCGCCGGCCCTTGGGGGAGAGGTCGTAGTGGCCAGTCTTCACGCGATCGAACCAGCCGTAGTGATTGTCTCGCAGAATCGGTCCAGCGCGGGGCACGTGGGCGCGCTCGCGGATGACGCTGACCTTGAGGACGCCCTCCTCGGCCAACTCGCGCGCGCACCGGAGCGCGTCCTGACGATACGCGGTGAGCCGTTGGCGGGCGACGGAGCCTCCAGCCTCCGGATCCCCGACCCGCTCGGCGAACTCCCTAAGCAGGCGCTCGCGGCGTCTGGTGTCTGCCCTGGGCCGGTAAGGGGAAGGATCCAGGACCGGCACGACGTTTCCACGCGCAGACACAGTGAGAAGGCCTAGGCCGAGGCGCCGAAGCAGACCCGTCACTTGCTTCTTCCTGGAACGCCAAGAGGCGCTGTGGCCCTTTCCGATCCGGAAGGCAATGTAGACCGTTGCGGAGACCGAGAGTCGGTCGACGGCCTGAAGAACGAGAGCCAGGCTGAGGCGCTCTTTCAACTCGACCACAACCGGGCCATCGTCCCCTCGTACGGCCACGATGTCGCACGCCCCGACCTCGCCCTTCACCGTGTAGCCTTGAGCTTCCAGGAACCGCTTGACCGGGCCGTAGAGGTCGACTTCAGGCATTGCGTACCATCGCTCCCTGCCCTCCTCTCTCTCGGGTCCGAGCGCGCGGGCCCGCCCGCGCTGTCGACGTGCTATTGTACCTTTGCGGGAAGGCCGGTGGCCAGGTGGTCCGGCCCCGGGGGCCGAGCCATCCCTCGTAACCATCCCCGGACGGGACACGCCTCAGAGGCAGATGATGTCGGCACCGATCGTCTTTCTTGATATCGCCGGCCCGGATGCGGAAGCCTTGCGGGCCTCTACTCGGGCCTGTTCGGATGTCGCGATCCGCGACACGGATCCCTTCAGCGGGGCCGAGTTGTTTGAACGTCTGCTCGAGTCCTTAGACGACTCGGGTTCACCCCAGGCCTAGGAGCCAATGTGCTCTCCCCCCTGCCTTCCCAGATCGGTCGCTTCTTGCTGCGCGAACTCGAGAGTCTGCGACGTGAACTCGAAGCGTACCCAGACGAGGAGCTGATCTGGAGCCTGCCTCCGGGGGCTCCCAACTCCGCAGGGACGTTGACCGTGCATGTGTGCGGGAACCTCCAGCACTACGTAGGCACGATCCTGGGCGGTACGGGCTACGTGAGGGATCGCGACGCCGAGTTCGCGACACGCGATCTCTCCCGGCAGAGCCTGACGGACCACGTGGCCTCGGCTGAACGAGCGATCGCTTCGACCCTCCCGACCCTGGCAGAGTCGAAACTGGCAGATCCCTTCCCGGAACCGATCCGGGGCGAGACCCTCTCCACACGAGAGGTTCTCCTTCAGGTGGCGGTCCACCTTGCTTATCACCTGGGTCAGGTCGACTACCATCGCCGGCTTCTCACGGGTGACAACACGGGAGTAGACGCGCTCTCGCCTGTCGGGCTCAAACCGCAGGATTGAGAGAGCCCGGTGCAGGTGCTCCGGTTTGATTTCTCTTGTGTCCGGCCGGGCCACTCACAAGAATCGACACAGGCGTTCAACTGCGGTTGTGGGAGTCCTCCAGGTCCGGGCGTGCAGGCGGCCCGACGAGGAGTATGGGCTTGCTCACCTTTTGGGGAGTCGTCACCGCCCTCACTGTGTTCGGGGGTATCCCGACGGCCGGCGGGCTGTGGATGTTCGAGCGATGGCGATCCGGACGACGGAATCGAAACGGCGAGTGTGCGGCCTGTGGTACCTCATGGCGATCGACTCCGTCGGGTGAGCCGTACCTGATCCACGGCCGCCTCGTGTGTCAGGACTGTGCCGAAACGGCCCGTCGCCGAATGCCGTGGCACTTCGGATTCCTAGGCCTTGCCGCGGCGATGGCCACGGTTGGCGTCGTGGCCGACGCCGGATTGGCGGTCATCATCATCATGCCGGCAGCGTCCACGATTGCCATGACTCTGGGGGCCGTCCAGCTGATGAAGCTCGCGAACCAAAACGCCCAACGCCGAATCGCCGCAGGCGAATTTCCCGATATTGGGGCACTCGGCCCAGTCGACACGATCCCCGACGAAGAGGCAATCCTGCAAGAGCCGACGCTCTAGCGTACGGAACCGTTGCACTGAGATCTGACTTCTCGTTATCTAAGAAACGGCCGCACCCAGATGGGACGGCTGCGGCTCTCCGCTCGCCTGTGAGCGCCGCGTCCATTCAGGTTGACTCCGAGACCCCTGGTCTCATCTGTGGCGGCCCTGGCGAGAGAAGCGCGCCCCCAGGAGTGGCGAATCGAGAATGCTGTCAGTGCCAACTTACCTGGCCCCAAGCCGGATCTCCGGCGTGGGGCTCTTTTCAGCAAAACGCTTGCCGGCCGGGACGCGAATATGGGAATTCACTGAAGGTGTGGACTGGAGGATCGCTCCCGAAGAGTTGGCCCGGTTCCCCGAGCCCTATCTTGCTCGCCTACGGCATTACGTCTACCGCAACGGGTCCGGGATCTACGTGCTGTGCGGAGACAATGCGAGGTTCATGAACCACCACCCGGAGCCCAACTGCACCGACGCGGACCCCAGGTACACGATCACGCTCCGGACCGTGCGCGAGGGCGACGAGTTGACGTGTGACTACTCCGAATTCGACCACGACTCGCGCGATGGCGGCTCGCTGTTCCCGTCGCCCCTCAAATGACCTACCGGTTCACCCAGCGGATTCACGACGAGACCACCGCGCACGAGACCGGGATCCGCCGGTCCTAACCCCCCGGACCCGGCCACGACCGCTCGGGATCCTGGCAGGTCGGCCACGTCATGGCCTCGCCCGTGACCGCGTCCGCCGGGAAGGCAACCGCCCACAGTTTTGGATGTTTATGTGATTATTGAACTTACGGGCTTCGCTGGCCGGATTCCCGCCATCTGATTCCCACTGATTGGTCTCAGGCGCGAACTCTGCGGCGGCTTTCCAGAGCCGTCCTGAGTTGTGCCTCGTCGGCCCTCTGGTAGCACTGGAGCACCGTCTTGGCCGTCTTCCAGCCACCCAACTCGCAGAGCACCTTGAGTGGCTGGTTCATGAGGTCGGAGGCGAACTTCCGCCTCAGGGAATGCCAGCCTCTGCCGGGCTTCGGGTCGAGTCCCGCAAGGTTCTCGGCTCTCTTCCACCAAACGGACGCCAGCGCGGAGCCCACGCACCTCGAGGGATACTTCGGCGAGGGTAGCACCACAGTGTCCCCGGTTTCGGGGTTCCTCTTTCGCGCCTCCTGGAAGACGGCGAGCGCCTCGGCGGTTACCGGCGTCCGGTGTTCGTAGCCCGACTTCTCGTGCTCTGCGCGCCACCGCACCACTCCGCCTTCCATGTCGATGTCCGACCACCGGAGCTGGCGGATGGCACCGATGCGGTGACCCGTCTCGTGCGCGACCACCAGCGCGACACGAAACCGCCAGTCGACCGGGCGGGACACCTCGAGAAGCGCCTGGTATTCCTCCTCAGAAAGGACGACCCGGACCGGGTTCTTCTCCTTGGGCGTCTTCAGGCCCTTCAGCGGGTTCGAGTCAAGCAACAGGCGGCCATGCTCGTCCCTCGACTTCGCCGCCCAGTTGAAGACGGCGATCAGGAACTTCAGGTCGTATTCGATCGTCCGGTCGGACACCGGGCTTCCGCTCGCGCCGACCCTGCCTGCCCGCCGCTCCCGGATGAACCGGTCCCAGTCCCGCTTGGACAACGTCGCCGGGTCGCGGTTCTGTCCGAAGCACCCGAGGAACATCCTCGTCGCGGCCCTGTCGTGCCGCCGAGCCTGTTCACACTTGGTGGGCGTCACCTCTTCACCGTAGATGTCAAAAAGCGTCTCCAGGGTGAGTGGCTCGGGCTCGGCGTCCGCCTTGCGGTGGAGCTCCGGCCCGAGGTAGCCAGCGGCGAACTCGTCCGCCTGCCGCTTCGCGCGAGCCCAGTCGCGGTGCTTCAGCGACCTTGTGAGCCTGCGCCCGTTGTCGCGCCACTCGATCTGGAACAGGCCGGTCTTGGGATCGGGAAAGACCCGTACCCGGTTCCGGCCCCATTCGCCGGCGCCGTAGGAGCGCCGGATAGGTTTCGTGCGTGCCATCATACGTTTGGTGATTGTAACCCTGTTGCACGGGATACTGCGCATCAGTTAGCTTCCGGTGCATGGAAGACAAGACCGGGCATATCACTCTCTGGAGCGCCGTGTGCGCCGCCGGAGCTGCCGTGATAGCTGGTTTTGGCATCCTTGGGGCAACCCTTCTCGTGGGCGGCGCTTTGGGAATCGCGGAGTCGCTTCGTGCATATCGGCCCATCGTGCGCCCCAAGCCACGCTACGATGCAAGCCAGGGTTTCCGGGCTCGCGTAAAGATCCACAACAAGGGTCGGGTGGCTGCAAAGAAATGTGCCGTGCGTGTTGTGTCCGTTCGTGAGATTAGGCCAGGTGGTGTCCACCGCCGCTCCGATATCCCAACAATCCGCCTGCACTGGCAAGACACGGGCGGCGATCTACTCGATATTGTCGCTGATGACGACCCAGGGATCGAAGTGGTGTGCGCTGACTTCCCGCATCCGGTGGCCCGCCTCGGCCCTCACAAAATCTGGGAGGGGGGCATAACCCTCATTACGCTACGGGTTACGGGCGAGAACATACGTGCCGTCCAGCGCACTTTCTTTTTCTCCTGCCACCATCGCCGATATCACGCGGGATGGCTGTGGGAAGAATGGCGCACCCCTTGGTATGCGCGGACTCGGCTACCGCCTCTACCGAGTCTCGCCTCGCCGCTTGCATCTGAGAAGGCGTCAACAACAGTTCATCCCGAGACGGCACCCTACAGGGTTTCCCGTTGGAATCAGTATCCCAACTACGAGTGCGGGCAATGCCCGTTCAAGAACCTCGACAAGAGTCTACTGGTCCGCCACCTGAAGAACGACCATGGGATTGAAGTCGATCCCGATTCTATTCCTGACGCCCCCAACCGGGGTGTTGTCTTAATCCCCGTTCCGGGCGACATCCGCGAGATGGGCCTGGTAGACCGTGAGGAGCGGCTAAGGGCCTGGTGGGGGGCCGTGAAGGCACCACTGAACCCCGTAGACGCTGGTCTGCTCATGAAGCGACTGAGCTTCATGTACGGGGAACACTACCCTGAGATGAAGCCCTTCCTGAGCGAGGAAACGATAGAGGCGGTCGAGAAGAAGTACGGCCCCGTTGACCTGATTGCTGTGGGTTCCCATGGACACATGCGCGGCCTCTTGCGACGCGATATCAAGCGGGCTGCGAAGCAATTGGGGGTTGATCTTGGGGCCGTCCTCGGGAAATCGGGCGGCGAGTACGAAGAGTCCCTGAAGGCGCTTGAGTTGGGCGACCTCTCTGTCTACCCACCGGCGGAGCAGTTGAAGCGAGCCCGCGATCACTTCGTCGATGTCGTTGCGGAGGTGGAGATGGGGGGTGCTAGTCGTGCCAAAGTGGATGAGGCCAAAGATACGCTCTTGGAGAAGAGCCGAGCGTATAACGCAAGCGGTCCGGGCTACGTGAAGGACTTTGAGCTTATTCAGGAGTCATTGAAGCGGCTGGCTATGCCGTCAAGCTTCGATAGCGAAGAGCCTTCCCGTCAAGAATCCGAAGAAGAAGATCCCGGAAAATGAGCGGGTTATCCCTGTTGTTGAAGCGCCATTCAAGCTCTTCGAGGTAACGGTCCATATGCTTCACGCTGATCTTGTGGAAGGCACCCATGACGGAACGCTTGAACAGGCTCCACATGCCTTCGACGCTGTTCGTGTGGACATCGCCCACGACCCATTCGTCGAGGTTGTGCTGCACGGTGTCATGCTCGATGCCCATACGGTCCCCGAGGCCACGGTAGGCCGGAAACTCGTCGGTGTAGATGGCGAGGGCTTCATCGGTGACGGTGCGCTTGATGAAGTCGTCCAAGGTGGCCCGTTTCGTGTTCGGGATGCGCTCCAGGCGGACGCGCCCGTCACGCTGCACGGCACCCACGACGATGGACTTGTTGGTCGTCGAGTAGGGTCCTCTGCCCTTGCCTCGCTGGCGACCACCGACAAACGTCTCGTCCACTTCGATGATCCCGAACAGCGTCGGTCCCTCGAAGCGGTCGGTAGTCATGGCCTCACGGATGCGGTGACAGAGGTGCCAAGCGGTCTTGTAGGAGACTCCGAGGGTGCGCTTCATCTGGTTCGCGCTGATCCCCTTCTTAGACTCGATCATCAGGTACATGGCCACGAACCACTTCCGCAGAGGAAGCTTGGTGTTGTCGAAGATCGTCCCCGAGGTCACAGAGAAGCGGTAGCGGCATCCGTTGCAATCGAACTGGTCCCGAGTGGTGATCTCGGATACGGACATGTCACCGCAACGCGGGCAGGCGACACCAGACGGCCAGCGCAGCTTTTCGAGGTATTCCCGGCAGGTCTCTTCGGTTCCGAAGCGATCCATCAACGACATCAGATTGATATTGGCGGTGCTCGACATGGTTGATTCCACCAAGCGCAGAGAGAAGGACCGGCTCCCCAAGGACGTGAGCAAACTCACGGGAGACGAGATCATGCAGAAGGTGTTCAGCAAACGCGTCGTGAAGGAGTTGAAACGCGTGGCTCAGGAAAGCGAGCCGAAAGAGCCGAAAACCGAGTAACGATGCCATACAATCAATATACTGCGATAGGGACAGCCGTGCAATAGATATACAATCGCCAAGGTTTTGTTGACTTCCATCGTGCGCGAAGTACACTGCTTCGACAGGTGGCTGGGGAACTCGGTGCTTGGCCCGGGTTCGGTCAGATCGCCGATTGCGATTGAAGGTGGCCCGTGAACCCGGGTGACGGTTGGTGCGCGATCAGCCGCATCGTCTTTCTGGAGGGCTCATCATAAAGAGTAAAGCTCTCTCACGTATGCGACGAGCGATCATTGGCCTACTCAGTGCTGCGCTGGCAGTGTTATGTGTGCCCCCATCGGCTCGGGCACAACAGCAACGATCATTGTGGCGTGGCCTAGTTGTCGCGCCCGAGCAGCGCTGCTCTGCCTACAACGCGGACGACTACCGGTACCCACAGTCTGTAGAAGATCAGATCGTCACCGAACTCGGCGGTGTCTATGGTCCCTACACCGGCCGATGGTTCGCCAGCCAGTTCGAGACCGACATCGAGCACATGGTCGCGCGCTCAGAGGCGCACGACAGTGGCCTCTGCACAGCAGACGAGGCGACCCGGCGTCGCTTCGCAACCGACCTGCTCAACCTGACGCTGGCGGCTCCCGGAGTGAACCGTAGCCAGAAGGGTGCCCGCGACGCCACCGATTGGCTTCCCGATCAGAACACTTGTTGGTTCGCTGGTCGCGTCATCGCGGTTCGTCAAAAGTACCGGCTCACCATCGACCGGCGCGAAGCCGATACCCTTGAGCGCGTACTGGCTGGTTGCACCTCGACCAGCTTGGTCGTGGTGGGTCGTGGCACCGTTCCACCCGCCTCTGCTGGCGACTCCCCTGACGCCGTCGGCACGGACAGCGCTGCGCTCGCCCAATGGGATGACAACGGCAACGGCCAGATCACCTGCGCCGAGGCCCGCGCACACGGGATCGCGCCGGTGCCCCGCGGTCATCCCGCCTATCAGTACATGCGCGATGCTGACGGGGACGGCATCGTGTGCGAAACGGACGGCCGTGCGGACAGGGGCAGCACCGCGCGCCAAGTGCCGGTACCCTCGACGGTAACCCGGGGTGGAGACGCGCTCAGTCAGTACGACGATAACGGCAACGGCCGGATCACCTGCGCTGAGGCCCGCGCACATGGGATTGCACCGGTGCCCCGCGGTCATCCCGCCTATCAGTACATGCGCGATGCTGACGGGGACGGGATCGTGTGCGAGTGAAAGCGACGATCTAGCCTATCCGCCACGATGGAACGCTTGGTCCCGGATCACTCACCTGTTTGATCAATCGCCGAGACTGCTGCCCGCCCGCGCCCTCTTCTCCCTGTCAGGAGGATCCGATGTCACTCGCAGACCAGGCGGTCGCCGAACTCGAGAGCACTGAGCAATTCTTCAACCGCTCGACCCGCTCGCTCACCGAAGAGCACTCGGGTGTGAAGCCCGCGCCAGATGTGATGACCGCCGCGCAGCAGGTGGCCCACGCGGCCCAGACGATCGACTGGTTCATCGAAGGCGCGTTTCGGCGTGAAGGTTTCGACACGAACTTCCAGGCTCACGCCAAGGCCATCGAGAACTGCACGTCGCTCACCGACGCGCGGGCTTGGTTTGCCAAGGCGGTGGCCGTTGCCAAGGCCACGCTGTCCTCCAAGAGCAACGTGGAGTTGACGGCGCCGATCGCCGCCGGGCCGATCATGGGCGGCGCACCCCGCATGGCCATCATCAGCGCCATCACCGACCACACCGCGCACCATCGCGGCGCGCTGACCGTCTACGCGCGCGTCAGCGGGCTCGTGCCGCCCATGCCGTACATGGACTAGTAGGGCCGTCCTCGTCGCTGCCGGTGAGAATCCTGGATAACCCGAGCCTGGGCTATCCCTCCCGCGTTTCGGAGCATGTCAACCCGGATGAGACACTTGGGGGAATCAATTAGAGAGCAATCTCCTGTGTAGTGAGGGTGTGGCTTGGAGGATTGATCCAGACGGCCTCCGGGAGTGGTTTAGGCTTCGGCTCACCGGAGACGAAGCGGTCGGGATGAGCGGCCCATGCCTCGCGGAGCACGGCCTTCCTGCGGGCGATGACCTGATCGGCGAAACCGAAGTGGACCTGTTCGGGCGTCAGCATCGAGATGCCGCCATGCCGGTGCTCGGTATTGTGACCTGACCCCCTGAAACGAGCCCAGGTGCAATGTTAGGAGCGACCTGGTCTGAAGCTTTTCAGCGAGGAGGTCAGGATGGGAAGGAAGCGACACACTCCGGAGCAGATCATCACTGCACTGCGGGAGGCAGAGGTCGGTCTGGCCCGCGGCAAATCCGTGAAGCTGATGAGCCGGGAGCTCGGCATCACCGAGCAGACGTACTACCGGTGGAGGCGGGAGTACGGCGGGATGAAGGTGAGCCAGGGGCACGGCGCCTGAAGGAGCTTGAGCGCGAGAACGGGCGCCTGAAGCGAGCAGTGGCGGACTTGACACTGGACAAGCCGATCCTGGAGGAAGCGGCCAAGGGAAACTTCTGAGCCCCGAGCGCCGACGACGTTGTGTGGTGCGTGTACGTCAGCAGCTCGGGGCGTCGGAGAGGAGAGCGTGCCGGGTGCTCGGGCAGCCACGCACGACCCAGCTACCGGCCAGCCACCTTTTCGGCGTTGACTTCTACTGCATCGTATCCGCGCCCGCCTGGCAGGCCGCTTGATTCCTGAGAGCCCATGGCCCCACTGCACCCGACTGCCCCCACGATCCGGTCGCCGACCATCAGAGCTCGGCATGGCGAACAATCAACTTCTCGAACGTCATATCAAGCTTATTGCGATCACGCAGTACCCTGAACCCTTTTTGCAGGTCGGGGCTGCGCATCAGTCTGGAAAGCGCGGCTATTGGGACTGTGCCGTTCGATCATCTGCCGCGTGCGCTACGCTGCGCCTCCAACAGGATGTCGGGATTCTCGTGGACCAGTCACCCATGGCAACGTTCACTTCCAATTCCTGGTGAATCCGCGTTCGGGCAGGTCGGTCGTGACCGCCAGCCTGCAGCCGTCGTCGGTTATCAACTCCGGCGCGCCAACCACCACCAGGCGATCCACACCGGCAGGCTGATCACGGCTGCATAGATCGCGATCGCCAGCGGCCCGAGCAGCCCCGCCAACAGCGACGCCGCCACCGTGACAGCACCGAGCCCGATGCCCGCCCACCAGGCGCCGCGGTGGTAGCCCAGATGCCAGAGCCGCCGGCAACCCAGTGCCAGCTGCAGGCCGCAGGGCGCGACGAACACCAGCCCTCCCCCCGACATCAGCATCGCCATTACCCACATGCCGGGCGGCACCGATCCCGTCCCCGGTCCGAAGCGCACCGCCGCAGTCGCCATGACACCGGCCGGCAGCCACAGCAGCGCGAGCAGCCAGAAACCGCGGCGCCGGATGAATCCCCTCGTCTCCATGCCCCGACTATCGCAACCGCTTCCCCGTGGAGCAAGAGCAAAGCGTGCGCCGGGCGAACGCCCGGGACGCCAAAGGACCAAGGTGTAAGGACCACGGTGTATTGATACGGTCATCACCTGCCAGTTAGGCCGCCGGCGCGCGACCGTTAAGAGTCGGGCGCGGCGGCGGTGGCCACGCCGCTCCCGGAAGGGTTTAGGAATCGTTTTTTTTGACAACATCCGAACCTTTCGGGAGAACGACATGACGACCCCTGAACTGACGGATTTGGGGGATGCCAGGGTTCTGAACGAGCTGAGCGGTTTGATACCGCTCACAGATACTCTCCGGGCGACGGTCTCACTTGAGTGGCGACGGGACTCACGCCCGCCGGAGGGCCTCTCGAACGGTGACTTCAATCTTCGCACTGGCCTCAGCGTAGACCTCTGATCAAACCACGATGAACTCGGAGGGTGCATCACACCCCACACCCCTTGGGAACCGAATACGGCTCGCCTTCAGCCGACCGGGCAAGCCGACCGACAACGCCCATATCGAGGCGTTCAACTCGCTGCTTCGGCGTGAGTGCCTATCGGCAACACTGGTTCATCGATCTCGAGGACGCCCAGCGGGTCCTCGATCACTGGCGGGCCGACTACAACAACTTCCGCCCGCACGGAAGCTTAGCGTGTTCCTCCTGCTCTCGTAGAACTGCTGCCGGCTGTTGTAGCCCACGATCTTGCACGCCTTGCTCACCTTGCCGAACTCCTGGGCCAGCTGTAGCAGACTCAGCTTGCGGCGCGCTATCTTTCCCCTCTGGACGGTGGCTATCTTTTCTCCCGTGTTCGCGGCGAATCTGAAGCGACGCTAGGAGGTCGGCTCGTGATCGAAGTTGCTGGACGTAGGTTGGCTTTGGGCACTGGCCAGGGAGTTCAATCGTGTCCGTTGCGCGCGGTGGGACTGATGGTCACGGTGTTGCCGACGTTGGTGGCGTGCGCAACTCAAACCCAGCATGGCCCTCCCAGGCCCTCGGCGCCCGTGCCTGTGAGTCCGACGGTGCAGGTTCCCCTCACGGCCGATTCCCACCTCCATATCCTGGACTTTCTACAGAACGGCGAATACCTCGTCGATGGGAGGCTAGTCTACAGCTCTCCGGCCAACACTCTGCCCGCTGGCGAACGGGGCCGGCGTATCGAGGCGGTGCTGTGGGCCATGGACCAGGCCAACGTGAGCCACGCGGTCATCACGGGTATGCCCTTTCTCAAGAAATGGGCGGTGGGTGACCCCTCCCGGCCAACGTATTACCTGGATAGCAGTTCCCGCGTCGTGCGAGCGCGAGACACTGATTATGTCCTAGCACTAGCGATCGAAGACTACCGCCGAGTACACGGGGCGGCGGCTCAGCTCGAACGGCTGTTCCCGTTTGTCTCCGGATTCGACGGGACGGACCTCGGTGCGGTGGACATGATCGTAAAGCGCATTAAGGAATTCCCCGGTGTGTTCAAGGGAATCGGCGAGGTGATGTCTCGCCACGATGACTTGACCAACCTGACGACCGGTGAGCGTCCTCACGCGGATCACCCGGCACTGTTCCGCATCTTCGACTTCGCTGGCCGAGTCGGTCTACCCGTGAGCATTCACCACAACGTTGCCCCCATCTCCCCGCAAGGAGAGGCGAGGGACACCGACTATCTTCCGGAGCTGCTGCATGCGTTCAACGAGTTCTCCAACACGACCTTCATCTGGTGCCATGCCGGCATCAGCCGTCGCATAGTCGTCGATTCTCTTCCAGTAGTTCTGGCGTCGGTACTCGCGACTCACAGAAACCACGTCTACATTGACCTATCCTGGGTGGTCTACGAGGACTACGTGCTAGAGGACCTGAGTGCGTGGACGGGATTGATCGAGCAATACCCCGACAACTTCGTGATTGGATCAGATGCGGTTGGGCGCTACGAAGGGTACGAGGATACTGTCCGCCGGTATGATCGGCTCCTATCGAGATTGACCACTGGCGCTGCAGAGAAAGTGGCCCGGGACAACCTCCTGCGAATCATGCCAGAGAACGGGACCACCCTGGATCCCGGTTACGTCTATCCAGAAGAGCCTTATACACGGAGAGGAGGTCCCGACCGGTCCCGGTAAACACGTGTCGGACATGACGCCTTCCAAGCCGCTGCGGGACTTGTGCTGCGTTACTACCGGTCGGTGGACGCGACGATCACGAGATCGGACACGGTCCGTCGTGTTGTGGCGCGTACTCGTGCCTTGGACGAGGATCTCTTGAAGGGCTCGTCAACGGTTCCATACACCGCCGTCGTTGAGGAGCTCTTGGATCCGCGGTCCAATCGCACTCACGGACAAGTCATCACTGCTCAGAGAGCAGAAGAACTCGAGCTGAACATTGAGCATTTTTCTCCCGACCATCCTACGTGGGCGATGTACTGGAAACTCTACTGCCTTCAGCGGTGCGAAGTGCGGGACGACAAGAAGCTCTTCGAGTCTAATTTCGTATCGCTGACCATCGACGGCACCTGAGCCACAACACCGAAGGAACAGACAGGAAATCGGGGCAAGGGCAGACACGCACCATGTGCCACGGCAAGGGCGGGAATTGGCGCCACAACACTGACCGTGTTTCCCAGCGTGCACGACACGCAGACCGAAGCCTAGAAGGTCGCGTGAGCTAGGATCAAAGGGTGTGTAAGAAGAGAGGCGACGTACCTTTCCGCTGACCATTAAGCAGCGAGTCCCGGGTTGCCACCCGGGGGAAAGGAACGTCGCCTCATGAGGAAGGATATCGCGGGACCCGAGACCGAGTCCACCATGCCGATGCGGGAGGGCCTGGAGGGAGTGGTTCGTGAGAAGGCCCAGGAGTTCATCCAACAGATCATGGAGGAGGAAGTCACGGAGTTGTTAGGCCGGGAGAAGTCAGAGCGCAGGAGTACGGTGGACTCGGCCGAGGGCTACCGCAACGGGTACGGCAAGGCGCGGCGGCTGTCGATGAGTTCGGGCACGATCACGGTGCGACGCCCCCGGGTACGGGGTCTGGAGGAACGCTTCGAGAGTCGGGTGTCGCCGCTGTTTGCGAGACGGACGAAGGAGGTAGGGGGGTTGATACCGGAGCTGTACCTACACGGGTTGGCCGAGGGGGATTTCGAGCTGGCGCTCAGGGGCCTACTCGGTGAGGGGGCGCCGCTGTCGAAGGCTTCGATCCGCAGGCTCAGGGTCGAGTGAGTTCGAGATGTGGGCGAAGCGGTCCTTGGCGGACCGTGAGGTCGTCTACGTATGGGCGGACGGGATCTACGTGAAGGCGGGCCTGGAGCGAGCCGGTCAAGATTCCTGACCGGGGCGGATTGCTCGCCACTCACGGATCGATCACCCTATCATGGCCCCGAGAGAGTGCCGGGTTACGGGGTGGTCGCGAGGGCCACCCCCCGCTGGGTCCAGTCGACGATGAGTCTTCCGGGCGGGACCCGAGGACCAACCCGTAAGCCCTGACCTGACCCCCTGAAACGAGACCAGGTGCAATGTTAGGATCGACATGGTCTGAAGCTTTTCAGCGAGGAGGTCAGGATGGGAAGGAAGCGACACACTCCGGAGCAGATCATCACTGCACTGCGGGAGGCAGAGGTCGGTCTGGCCCGCGGCAGATCCGTGCCTGCGGCGGCTTTCCCCCGGCCCCTGAGGCGATTAAGCCGTCGCCCTGGTTCCTGAGGATGTCCGTCCTTCACGGCCCTCCACAGGTGCTGGGACTAACATAGGATGTGGTACCACTCTTGGGGGCAGGTCAACTCCCCCTCGAACGGCGGGGCAATCTGCGCGATGGCGGCGGAGCCTCCGATGAAGGCGCGACCGAGATCGAATGCCAGCACAAACGCTGCTGCCACCATGACGAGGGTGGGACCGGTGTTGGTCCGGTGCGAGGTGAGGAAAGAGGCCGCTATGCGGGCTACGCAGATCCCGGCCAGCGTGACGATCAGGGGCGTAATCTCCGCCGACCGCGGAAACACCGCCAAGCACGCGGCCGAGGCCGCCACCCAGAAGCTCGCACGCCCCACCGCCTGGAGGAGTTGAGGCCGACTGTCGCGCCCTCGGAATCCGCGAAGCAGCCCCGGATACAGACGCCCCTTCCGCACCAGCCAAACGCGGCTCACGACCGCCCAACCGCTCCCGAGTAACAGCACGACCGCCAACGCTTGGTGGGTGTAAAAACCGACGAAACGCAGGGAAAACAGGCCCACGAGGCCCAGCAGCGTGAGCAGGGTCGTGACGATCGCGTAGGTGTTGATCCCCATTCTTCCCAATGTACGATAGGGGGCGAAGCATCGGCCACCCGGCGCGCGAGCATCGGTGGGCACGTGCGGCGCAGATTGGCCTCGCACGGGATGGACGTCCTGGAAGCCGGGAGGCTGGTCGTGCTGCGCGACGGTCCGCGGGTCCGTTTATAGCGGATCGTCGCGCTGAAGAACCTTGCTCCGATCCGCGCGCCCGGAACCACCATCGACGCCTTTACGACATGGCATTCGAGCCAGCCATCCTCGAGGCGGATCTTGGGCGCCGATCGCGGAGAGTCGATGCCGATCCGTACCGACCGTCGAGGGTCTTGAAGTGGCCCTTGAAGTCAGCGGACCAGATGGCGTTGGGTGCGTCGAAGGGAGCTGTGGGCCTG
The DNA here is from genome assembly GCA_965226925.1 of Longimicrobiales bacterium. Lineage (GTDB taxonomy): Bacteria > Gemmatimonadota > Gemmatimonadetes > Longimicrobiales > Gaopeijiaceae > CBDDCX01. The sequence goes on from CBDDEN010000011.1 coordinate 1,138,824, forward strand.
CCCGGATGCGGGCGCCTACGACTCCTGCGCGGCTTCTTCACGAGTCCCTCGCGGAGGAAGTACTTGTGGAGGATGCGGGCGGAGGGGACGCTCCAGTCTGGGTGCAGAGTCAGCAGCCGAGCGCGGATCTTGTCGGCGCCCCAGCGCCGTCGCTGTCCGCGGAGTTCCAAGGCGGCATCGACCACGTAAGGCTCCGTGGTGTGTGGATGCGCGCGGATCTGATGAGGGCGGTCCACGAGGCCGTCGGGTCCTTCGGACTCGTAGCGCTCGAGCCACTTGTAGCCGGTCTTACGGCTGACGCCGTGGCGCAGGCAGAGCTCGGTGTGCGAGAACAGGCCGCCAGTGGCCTCGAGAATGAATCGCTTTCGTTCGTTCATGGGATCGGTCTCCAACCATGGCATGGCGCCTCCTTGTGGAGGCCCATGTTAGGATCTGAGATGGTACAGCCTACCCTGATGGTTTACACAATGGCCTACCCTGATGGTTGACAGGTTCCTATCAACCAGGGTTCTGCAACTAGGAGAGCCCGATGGACTGGAACCAGTCGACTATGTACGAGCAAAGAGTACGCTTCATCCTCGAAGTTCAGCAACGCACCTTCAGTTTCGCCGAGTCCTGTAGGCGCTACAGCATCAGCAGGGCCGCCGGATACAAGTGGTGGACACGGTTCCTCGCGGAGAGATTCGAGGGACTCCACGACCGATCTCATCGGCCCCACCACTGCCCGCATGCCATATCAGAACCCATCGTGGAACACGTCGTTGATCTGCGTCAGCGCTACGGATGGGGATCACGCAAGATCCGTAAACTCACAGCTGAGAAGTTCGGCTCGGCGCCAGCTCGCAGGACGATCGATCGCATCTTCGAGCGTCACGACCTGATCACGAAGAAGCGCAGGCGTTCAGGCAAACCGGGCCACCCCGGTAAGCCGCTCACGCCCATGGATGAGTCCAATGCGGTCTGGACGGTCGACTTCAAGGGCCAGTTCAAGATGCTCAACGGCCGCTACTGCTATCCCCTCACCATCCAAGACGGCTTCAGCCGATTCCCTCTCTGCCAACGTACGTGAGACACGGAGCACGCAAAGAATTAGAGTAGGGCGAAGGCAGAGAAAACGAACATGTTGGGACTGCGAGAGAGAATGGAAGAGAATGGTAGTGCCCCTCGAACCGGGGGGGCCAAGCGAAGCGCGGCAGCTCCTGCGGACCCGGAGGTAGTAGATAGGCCGCTACGCCGGCGGTTCAGTCCGTCGTACAAGCTGCGGATCGTCGAAGAAGCGGACCGGTGCACCGAGCCCGGCGAGGTGGGCCAGCTCCTGCGGCGCGAGGGCCTGTACTCGTCGCACCTGACGACGTGGCGCAAGGCGGCGCATAGCGGGTCGCTGAAGGCCCTGTCGAAGAAACGCGGCCGCAAGCCGGAGCGAAATCCTCTGGATGAGAAGGTACGCAAGCTGGAGCGCCGCAATGCTCGGCTCGAGGATGAGCTCAGGAAGGCACACCTGATCATCGACGTGCAGGGAAAAGTTGCGGGGCTGCTGGGGATAAGCCTCGACGACGGGACGAACTCTTGAAGGCGGCCGATGAGCTGGCTAAGCACGTCGGTGTAAAACCGGCGTGCGCGGCCCTCGAGGTCTGCCGATCGACGTTGTACCGTCGTCGAGGCCCATCGACCGGGCAACGGCAGCCCCGCCCGACGTCCGCCCGGGCATTGAGCGAGACGGAACGAGGCGAGGTCTTCGACACGCTGTGTTCGGAGCGGTTCGTGGACCGCTCACCCGCCGAGGTGGTGGCCACGCTGCTCGACGAAGAGGTCTACCTGTGCAGCGAACGCACGATGTATCGTGTTCTGGCCTCCGAGGTGCCGGTTCAGGAACGCCGGGCGCAGCGCACCCATCCCGAGTACAAGAAGCCCGAGTTGATGGCCACGGCGCCGAACCAGGTGTGGTCCTGGGACATCACGCGGCTGCTGGGGCCGAAGAAGTGGAGCTACTACTACCTGTACGTGATCCTGGACATCTACAGCCGCTACGTCGTGGGCTGGATGGTGGCGGACCGGGAGAACTCGGCCCTGGCCGGCCGGTTGATCCAGCAGAGCTGCCTGAAGCATGGCGTCCAGCCCCGGGTCCTGACCCTGCACTCGGATCGGGGAGCTCCAATGACGAGCCAATGCACCGCTCAACTTCTCGCTGACCTCGGCGTGACCCGCTCGTTGAGCCGGCCTCAGGTCTCGGATGACAATCCGTTCTCCGAGGCTCAGTTCAAGACCTTGAAGTACCATCCCTCGTTTCCCGGACGGTTCGGAGACCAGGGCCAGGCCAAGACCTTCTGTCGATCGTTCTTCCGTTGGTACAATGCCGAGCACAGGCACGGGGGCATCTCGATGCTGACCCCCGAACAAGTGCACTTCGGGCGCGCCGACAACGTTATCGCCCGCAGGACAACCGTGCTCAACACGGCATGGACCACCCATCCCGAACGCTTCGTCAGAGGCGTTCCCAAACCCAAACCGCTCCCGGAGGCCGTCTGGATCAATCCTCCCACCACACCCCTCTCCACACAGGAAATTGCTCTTTAATTAATCCCGTAGAGTGTCCCATTGTCGTTGACAGGTTCCGATTGTCGTTGACAGGTTCCGATTCCTGCTCGAGTGCAGAGGGCTCTATTCCACGTCGATCGAGCTCGCCAAGCCTGTATTCATCAGGACTTTCCGCGAGTTCGGCCTGCCCGCCGTCATCCGCTCCGACAACGGTACGCCCTTCGCTTCCATCGGCCTCGCTCGCCTCACACGGCTGAGCGCTTGGTGGATCCGGCTCGGCATCCGTCCTGAGACCATCGAGCCCGGTAAGCCGCAGCAGAACGGCCGTCACGAACGAATGCACCGGACCCTCAAGCGCGAGGCCACTCGGCCGCCGAAGGCCAACCTCCGTGCCCAGCAGCGCCACTTCAACGACTTCCGGCGCACCTTCAATCACATCCGGCCGCATGAGGCTCTCGACGATGCGACGCCCAACTCAGTCTACCGATCTGCTCCTAGAGCCTACCCTGACGTCCTTCCGCCTCTCGAGTACCCCGAGCACTTCGAGGTCCAGAAAGTCTCTACGAACGGTGGAATCCGCTGGCACTCACGTTGGATCAACATCAGCTCGGCCCTGGGCAACGAGTTCATCGGGCTCGAACCCATTGGTCCCGCTCTGTGGCAGGTCTACTTCGGACCCACTACCCTCGGATGGTTTGACGAAGAACTCTTCGTCATTTTCGACACCCACGGCAACACAGGACGTAACCCAATCTGTTAACCATCAACTGGCACCATTGTGTCAACCATCAGGTGCGCTGTTCAGATTGTCACCCATCATGGTTCAGAAAAGTGTTACCTATCATGGGTCAGCGTACCCGGATGTGAGCAAACACGCGGTTGCCTTCGCCCTTCCCAACGTAGAACGTCTCTCCGTTCCGAGGGTCAATGAGCCGATAGACATACTTCCGGAGTCGCCGCGAGACATCAGGCGGGAAGTCCTTGTGTCGTTCCACCGCGTACGTCCTCACTGGGCGCGAGGGCTCTAGTTCTAGTAGGCTGCTATTCGGCGGCCAAGAAATCGCGAACGTCGATGCCAGCCTCACGAAGAATCGCACGGAGGGTGCCCTCTGCCATGTCTCCAGTGTGGCGCGGTACCGTGACTTTCCGGCCAGTTCGCACGTGACGCCAAACCTCGTGGCTTCCCGGTCCCTCCCGATCGAACAGATAGCCAACGTGTCTCAGGCGACGCGCAACCTCCCGGTACCGGAAACCGGCAAGCCGCCCCACTACGGCACGCTGATGGGCACCAGTAGGTCGAGCCCGGTCTCTGGCTCGACGAAATCAATCAGCGCAGGCGGAAGCGGGTCGCCATGCTCGATGCACGACTCGGCGATCTTCCGGGCGAGACCCTGGGCAATTTCAGTGGCCTCGGCGACGCTGCGCCCTTCCGCGACCAAGCCTGGAACATCGACGCTCGTGGCGAGAAAACCGCCGCCGGCTAGTTTTCCGATGTGGAGTCGGATCGTTGCTTCGTTCATGATCGTTTCCGTGTCCGCCGCTGGGCTGATGCGTCAGGCGGCTTGGGTCAGAGTGCAATTCCAAGGCTCGCGCTTGATCCGGAGCCTGTCAACTTGTGCCCAGCTCGCGGGGCAGATAACCTATGATCAAAAAGAAACGACGTAGTCAGAAGCTGCCGGACGAGCCGAAGCCTCTATCTCTTGCTCCGACCGAGTATCAGCCAAGCAAAGCGGAGCTTGAGGAGACGGTAGACATGCCTGGATTGACACGCTCGAAGGTGCGGCAAGCGTTTTTGCGTCCGTTCCAATTCAAGCGTGATGAGCCGTCACGCTAACGGAGGCGCTGTAACTCTTGGATATAATCCCCCAAAGGATTGGGCGCATTCGGCGCGTAGGGCTGCGTGAGGTGTGGAAGCACGAAGCTCTTGACTTCACGACTTGGTTGGAGGCGAACGTCGATGTCCTCGCCGAGGCTACGGGCCTTCAGCTCAGCGGTGTCGAACGCGAGCAGCCTGCCGGCGCCTTCAGCGTCGATCTTATTGCCGAAGACGAAGACGGTCGCGCGGTTGTAATCGAGAACCAGCTAGAGAAGAGCGATCATGACCACGTTGGGAAACTTCTCACGTACCTCGTGGCAATCGAGGCACGGCGGGCGATTTGGATCGTAGCGGATCCTCGCCCTGAGCATGTGGGAGTGATCAATTGGTTGAATGAGAGTTCTACCGCGGACTTCCACCTACTCAAGCTCGAAGCCATTCGGATCGATGATTCAGAACCCGCGCCGCTCCTTACTCAGATCGCAGGACCGAGCGAGGAAACCCGTGAGGTGGGCCGGACGAAGAAAGAAATGGCTGAGCGAAAACGATTACGTTACCGTTTCTGGGAAGGCTTGCTCGAGCACGCGAAGTCAAAAACTCAGCTGTACGCGAACATCAGACCCAGCCCAGCCAACCACCTCGGGGCAGGAGCGGGGATCGCTGGATTTGGCTACAACTACGTGGTTCGACAGCATGATGCTGATGTCATGTTGTACATCGACACTGGGGACAGTGCCAAGAATCAGCGCATTTTCGAGGCACTCGTCCTCGAGAAAGAGAAAATCGAAGGTGCGTTCGCCTCGCCGCTAGAGTGGGACAACACAAAGGAAGGACGCCGGGCATGCCGAATTCATAAGACTTACGCCACCGGCGGGTACCGGGATGAAGACGACTGGGAAGCCGTGTACGAAGAGTTGTCTGAGGGGATGGCGAAGCTCGAATCGGCACTCAAGCCGCACCTCAAGAGGTCTAAGGACGAAGCTGCCTGATCTGCTAGGTCGCGGTGGTGGGAGATGCGACCGCCAGCGCTCGTCAGAATCCCCCTACAACCTGTCCGCGAGTCCGCGAACCTGCGATTTCCAAGCCATCGCCCCGGAGCTCGCGGTGTCACGAGACGATATGGCATGAGGCGGGGCTCCACGGGATAACCGGACCATCGGGGGCTGACGGGCGCTGGCGCATGGGATTCCCCTACCCCACGCGGAAAGGGTGATCGCAGGGGTGACGGCAAGCGACCGATGACCTATGTAATGCAATTTCCCACATGCATTTAAGGATCTAGACGGTGGCTGAGCGCCGCGCGGTCACAGCCGTCGCCGCGTATGGCCGGCCGCGGTCGGGCGCGGTCCACCTCGCCCCGGGCACACCTCCCACCCTCTTGGGCGGGGTGGCTCCCGGTGTATCAGTCCTTGCGGGAAGGCGGTCGAGCCGCCGAGAGAGTCGGTCGATCATGCTGCGGTCGACCTCTAGATCTCTCCGTTTCTGTCGTAAACCCAACGGGTAATACGGTTTACAACCTTCGGACACACGAGGTGATACACGCAGCCCGTAGCGTGTAGCCAAGTCGTTGTCCCATCGGGACTTGCGAAGACTGATCCCTGCTTCCCGCTCAAGCTGCCGGTCGCACTGGACTCGGGCCGTGCAGTGTTCGTCTACGTCGATCCCGGCCACGACACCTCGACCGCGCTACGTTCGTGGGGCGGGGCGCACCGCGGGCTCTGGCTCGCGCTCGAAAACCAAGGCCGGTCCGTCGAGGTCGTCGCCGTCGCCCGCACTTCGCGGGAGATGGACCGGGCCCTGGCCGTGATGAGCGCCTGGGCTGAGGCGTCCGGCCCCGGCGAGCCCGACGCCGGGATCCGTGAGGAGCTTGCCCGGATCGAGCGGGCGATCCTTCAAGGCGCGGTCCAGATCCTCGAGGAGTTCGGAGGCCTGCAAGCCGCCCTGAAACGTAGCGTGGCGCTGGAGAAGCAGGCCCGCCGGCAGACAGGCCGCGGGGCGATTCACCGCGGCGTCGCCTGGCAAACGGTGCGCCTCGCGGGAGCGCGCTACCGGTGACGACCGGCGCGCGTCTCATGGCCGCACTGGAGTGTGCAAACGACGCGGGGGGCCGATGCGCACTTTGGCCCTCCGGCGATGCGCGCCGCTGCTGCGGTGTAGGCCGCGACACGGCAACGTCTTGCGCCTTCGCGGCCGGGTCGGTCAGCGCCGCACGGTCAGCACTGACCGGGACGGGAGCGACCCCCCAGTCCAAGGGCCTGGTACGGGTTCGGGGGCAGGTGTGTTTGCGCACCTGCCCCCGCCCTCCTGGGGTCGCTCCCGAGCCATCGATCCTTCCAGGAAGGGTGTTGGACCGATGAGGCCGGCTGCGCTCGCCATCATCGGCACCGCTCTGGGAGCGGCCGCCGGCCACGCTTTCCGGGCGCCGTTCCCCGGCCCCGGCGGCAACCCCGTGCTGGACTTGATCGCCTACCACGATCCGGGCTTCCACACGGTGATCCGCGTCTGGTACCACGTGGCGCCCGCCGTCGCCGTGGTGCTCTTCGGCAGCCTCGGCCTCTCGGTCTGGAGAGTCTGGCTCGAGCCACGAGCGGGAGGAGGGCGCCGGGGCACGTTGCCACCCTGGCCCGCCTCGCCCGAGGACGAGGCACCCTCGCTCGTGATCGGCGAGCTCCACCATCCGACCGTTCCGCGCGCGAGCGAGCGGCCCTCCTGGCTCGTCGTTCCCGAGACGGGGCTGTATACGGGCGTCCTCGTCGTCGGGGCCGTCGGCTCCGGCAAGACCACGGCCTGCATGTACCCGTTCGCCCAGCAGCTCCTCTCGTGGCAAGCCGACCGGGCCGGGCGCCGGGCCAGTGCCCTGGTGCTCGAGGTCAAGGGCGACTTCTGCTACAGCGTGCGGAGGATCCTCGACGACGCCGGGCGCGGGGACGACTACCTCGAGATCGGCCTCGACGGCTCGTTGCAGTGGAACCCGCTCGACGATCCGCTGCTCGACACCTACTCGCTCGCCTACAGCGTCTCATCCCTGATCAACCAGCTCTTCGGCAAGAGTCGCGAACCGTTCTGGCAGCAAGCCTATACGAATCTCGTGCGCTGGATCATCGAACTGTATCGGCTCTTGCCGGGGGGCTGGGTCACGCTGCAGGACATCTACCGCTGCACGGTGGATGCGGAACTGTTCGGCCGGAAGATCGGCGAGGCCCGCGAGCTGGCCGACCGGCTCTGCCCGGTGCGGGCCGTCATCGCGACCAAGGATCTCGCCGCTCACAAGGAACCCCTCGGGGAATGGGTCTGGGAGCCGGTGCCCGGCTCGGACAAGGCGGCTTGCCGGCTCGACCCCGCACTCCGGGACCGGCTCAAGGAACTCAAGGTCGCATACGCGACGGAGGAGAGCGGGGGCGGAGCGGGGAGCGAGTTCCGTGAGCAGGTCGAGGCGATCGAGCGGTGGTATCTGCATGACTGGACGGCGCTCGACGCCAAGCTCCGCACGTCGATCGTCGAGGGGATCAGCGTCTTCCTCTCGCTCTTCGACCAGCCGCAGGTCGCCGGCGTGTTCTGTCCGCCGCCACCGGATCCGGATGAGTCTATATATATAGGTGACGGTGCGCCGGACGAGGACGCCGAGGCCGTCCGGCCCGTGCCGGGCCTCCGGCGCCGGCTGCCGCCGCTCAGCGAGCTGATCGAGGGCGGCAAGGTCCTCGCGCTCAACATGCCCGCGGGCGCGAACCCCGCGCTCGCCCGCGCCATCGGCGTGCTGCTTCAAGAACGCCTGGATGCAGGCGCTGCTCCGGCGGCCCGCCGAGGCCGCCCGCCGGCCCGGACGCTACCTCCGGCCCGCAGTGTTCATCTGCGACGAGTACCAGGCGTTCGCGACCGTCGGCCAGGACGATCCCTCGGGCGACGAGAAGGCGTTCGCGCTCACCCGGCAGTGCCGCTGCGTCCCGATCGTCGCCACGCAGTCGATCTCCTCGCTCCGCTCCGTGCTCCCCGGAGGCGAGGCCTGGCGCACGCTCCTCCAGACGCTCCGCACCCGGATCTTCCTGTCTCTGTCCGACGAGTCGTCGGCCCGGATCGCGTCCGAGATGTGCGGGAGCGTCATGAAGACGCAGCCCTCCTACACGTTCACCGAGACCACGGGACGCCCCGAGTTCTCGCTGCTCTCCGGGCGCGCAGGCGGCGGCCGCGGCACGATCGGCGCGAGCAAGTCGTTCCGGCAGGCCAGGGAGCCCGTGTTCACGCCGCGCGAGTTCGCGCTGTTGGCCAACTACCAGGCGATCTGTCTGCCCTACGACGGCACGAAGTCGCTCCCGGCCCGGCGCGTCTACCTGAAACCCCACTACCTGCCGAGGGACGTGGGCTACTGGCGGCTCCGCGAGGAGGGACGGATATGAAGCGCGCAAGCGGGATCGGCCACCTGAAGCCGTTCCTGCCGGGACTCGAGACGCTCCTTGAGGACCCGGAGGTCTCCGAGATCATGATCAACGGACCCGGCAACGTCTGGATCGAGCGAGGCGGCCGACTCGAGCCCCACGAGGCGCCGGGACTCACCGCCGCCTGGCTCCACCGCGCCGCGATCCACATCGCCCGGCCGCTCGGGCTCGATCCGGCCGCCAGACCCATCCTAGACGCGCGGCTCGAGGACGGCTCGAGGGTCGCCATCTGCACGCCGCCCGCGAGTCCCGAGGTCGCCATCACCATACGCCGGTTCGGGGGCCGCGCGTTCTCGGCCGAGGACCTGGTGCGCATGGGCTCGCTGCCAGAGACGGTCCTCGGGGCCGCCCGGTCGGCCCTCTTGGCCCGCAGGAACATCCTGGTCTCCGGAGGCACGGGCTCGGGCAAGACGACGCTCCTGAACGCGCTGATCGTGTTGCTGCCCGAAGACGAGCGGATCGTCGCCATCGAGGACACGCTCGAGCTCAGGATCGACCGCGCCAACTGCCTCCGCTTCGAGGCCGGGAGCGGCCGGTTCCGACGCGCCCGTATCGATCCGCGACCTGGTGCGGCACGCGCTGCGCCACCGGCCCGACCACATCGTCGTCGGCGAGGTCAGGGGCGGCGAGGCCGCCGATCTGCTCCAGGCGCTCAACACCGGCCACGGCGGGTCGCTGACCACCATCCACGCGAACAACGCCCGCTCCGCGCTCTCGCGCCTAGCGAGCTGCGCCATGCAGGCCGAAGGCGCGCTTCCCTGGGAGGTCACCTGCCGGGGCGTCGTCGACGGCATCTCGCTCGTCGTCCACATGACCCGGCGAGGGGGCCGACGGTTCGTCGAGGAGGCGCTCCGTGTCAAGGGCTACGACGCGGTCAAGGGCCGCTGGATCGCCGAGCCGATCTGGAGCGGGGCCGACGAAGCCCCGCAAGAACAGCACCCACACACCGAGGAGGTGAACCCATGAAAGGCGACGAGAACATCGTTCGCGTCGAGACGCTCGACGGCTTCGACCGGGAGCTCGCGCGCGACGGAGGCGAGGCCCTCGAGGTGCCGGCCTCGCTGGCCGAAGAGTACGGCCTCTTCTCCGAGGACGTGGGCAGCGAGGACGAGATCCGCGACGCCGGAGAGGATCCGCACGGCCCCGAGGAGGAAGAGCTATGAAACACGACGAATACCACCGCCAGTTCGCCGAGGGGATCATCGAGCAGATCCGCCAGGGCACAGCGCTCTGGCAGAAGCCCTGGGGGCCGGGCGAGCGCGTGCTCCCCGCGAACGTCGATACCGGACGCTCCTACAGGGGCGGGAACAGCCTGCATCTCGCCGCCGTGCAGCAGGAGCGTGGCTACGGCGACGTGCGCTGGGGAACCTACCGCCAGATCCAAGCCCGGGACGGACAGGTGCGCAAGGGCGAGCAGGGCACTCGCATCCTCTCGTTCCAGGACCACCGGAAGATCGCCGTCAACGACGAGCGCGGACGGCCCAAGAGGGACAACGAAGGCAAGCGCGTCTACCGCCACGAGCGGATGCCCACGCCCGTCGTCCGCCAGTACACCGTGTTCAACGCCGAGCAGGCCGACGGGCTCCCGGCCCGGCCCACACCCACGGCCGAGCCGCTCTGGAAGGTGCACCAGCAGGCCGAACGCGTCCTCGAGGACAGCGGGGTCCCCGTCCGTCACGTGGCGGGGGACCGGGCGTTCTACAACCTGAACCGCGACGAGATCGTGCTCCCCGAGCGTGGACAGTTCCCCTCGGCCAACCACTACTACCAGACCGCGCTGCACGAGCTGGGGCACAGCACCGGCCACCCGGAGCGCATGAACCGCGAGACGCTCACCCAAGGGATCTCTGAAGGGTTCGGGTCGCCGGCCTATGCGAAGGAGGAGCTCCGCGCCGAAATCAGTGCCATGATGACGGGCGAGCGCGTGGGCGTCGGCCATGACCCGAGCCGGGGCGCCGCGTACGTCGAGGGCTGGATCGCCGCACTCGAGGAGGACCCCCGCGAGATCCTCCGCGCCGCCGCCGACTCGCAGAAGATCTCCGACTTCGTGCTCTCGCGGCACCGCGAGCGCGAGGCCGCGCGCGAACCCGCGGCCGTGGCCGCGACCCGCGCGCCGGCGCCGGGGCGGATCGTCCATCCCGTGCCGCCGCTCCCAGTCCCGGAACGCAGTTTCGGGCCGCGCCGCTGACGGTTGGTGAGGAGCCAGGAGATGTTCGACCGCACGGTCGAACCGGACCCGCGGACCGCCGCGCCACCCAGCCGCAATCGCTACCGCATGCGGGACGGCCACCGCCGAGAATACGCCGCGAGCCGGGACCGCGGGGCCACCTCCTTCCCCGAACGGTGCGCGCGCGGGCTCGCCGACATCGGCGTCTACGGCGCCGTCTCGTACCGCGATCTGGCCGAGGCCCGCTTCGGCGGCCATCCCTACACCACCCGGCGGGCCGTGAACGCCTGGGTACGGGACGGGCTCGTCACCGAGACCACGGCCACCGGACCCGGGGGCAACCCGTTCAAGGTCCTGACCCTCACGCGGAAAGGCGTGGCCGAGGCCCGGAAGCGGGCCGCCGAACGGGGAATAGATCCCGGACAGGAAGTCCGGTTCGCACGCACCCGGCCTGCGCAAGCCGCGCACGACACCGCCGTCTACCGCGCCTGCATGAAGGAGAAGCAGCGGCTGCTCGACCGGGGCGCAGCAGTGCGGCGCATCCGGCTCGACACCGAACTCAAGAGCGCCGTCGCGCGCGGGAGCGAGGCGGCGCGGCTGAAGGACGGCAAGCGGGCCTCCGATGCCGAACGGCACCGCACCGCCGGCGAACTCGGACTCCCGGTCGACGACGAAGGGCACGTGCTCTACCCGGACGCCCAGATCGAGTACACCGCCTCTGAGGGGCGAGCTGGACGCGTCAACATCGAGGTCGCGTCCGGCAACTACCGCGAAGGGGCCATCAAGGCGAAAGCGGCGGCCGGGTTCGCGCTCCACGCCAACGGACCGGCGGCGGCGCGGCTGCTGCGCACGCTCGGCCTGGGCGGCGGCGACGACGGCTCCTCGCTGCGGGGACCCGCCGACCGCGATCCGGCCGCAGTCGAACTCTGACTACGGGAGAAGCTCGCCATGCAACCCTGGGAAATCAGCGCCGGCCTCACCGCCGCCATCGCGGGGTCTGCCGTGCTGCTCGCCGGGCCGCGCCTCGAATACCTCGCGCCGTATTGGCCGCTCCTCCTCGCCGAACACGGCGTCTTGCTCGCCCTGCACCTGGCGCTCGCACTCGCAGCCGTCGCGGCCGCCATCTACGCCGTCGCGCGCGCCACCGGACTCGCCGACCTCGGCCGGCGCGTCGATCTCGCCGAACGCTCCGTTCGGCGCGGCGAGGGCGACCCGGCCCTCACCGACGCGCTCCGCAGAGACGCCGAGGGCGACTGGGAATGAAAGCGGAGACCGGGCGGGCGGCGGGCCGACGAGATCGACCCAAACGTGCGCGCACACCTCGCGGCGCGTCCGTCGAGACCCTGCCAGTCACCTGGCGGACGCAGGCCAAGGCGCTCCGCCGGTACGGGGGCGAGACGCCGGCCGTCGCGCTCGAAAGCTGCGCGACCGAGCTCGAGACCACGCTCCGGGAGAGGGACGAGACCACCCTCTCGCTGACGGAGGCCGCCAGGGAGAGCGGCTACTCCGCTGACCATCTCGGCCGCCTGGTGCGCGACGGCAGGATCCCCAACGCCGGAAGGCCCGGCGCGCCCAGGATCGCCCGCTCGCACCTGCCACGGAAGGCACCAGCCGAGCCGCTACTGGTGGAAAAGCATCGCCGAGGCGAAGTTTCCAATGCGCAGATCGTGCAGTCCATCATCGAGGGAGGAATCGAATGATGGCACGCACGAAACCTATCCGGCGCTCCTACGGCGCCGGCGAATGGGGCCGGAACCGGGTCCGGGTCTTTCCCGATCCCAAGACCGGCCTGTTCCAGATCGAGTGGCGCGACAACGGGCGCAGGCTCACAAGGTCGCTGAAGCACCGCGACTGGAGACGGGCGAAGCGGCAGGCGGACGAGTTCGCCGCTGGCTACCTCGGGCCGGAGCTCCACCGCAAGGCGGAAGCCGAGCCCGAGCCGCTCACCCTGGAGACGCTTTTTGACATCTACGGTGAAGAGGTGACGCCGACCAAGACGAAGCCGTCCCAGAGGTACGACAGAGCCACAATGGGGACGTTCCTCGGATGCTTCGGACGGAACCGCGACCCCGCCACGCTGTCCCAGCGCGACTGGGACCGGTTCATCCGGGAGCGGCGGGCGGGCAGAGCCGGCCGCAGCGGCAAGCCGGTGGCCAACCGGACGATCGAACGGGACCTCAAGTTCCTGCTCTCGGTCCTCAACTGGGCCGCGAGGTCGAGGGACGAGAGGGGAAGGCTCTTGCTCGAGTCCAACCCCCTCAGGGGCCTCAAGACGCCGAAAGAGAAGAATCCTACCCGGGTGCTGCTCACTGAGGCGGAATACGAGGCCATGCTTCGGGTGTCCGTGGAGGTGGACTGGCGCTTTCACGTCGCTCTCGTGCTCGCGCACGAGACGGGACACCGCATCGGTGCCATCCGTCAGTTGCGATGGTCCGACATCGACATGGAAGCTCGTGTCATCCGGTGGCGAGGCGAGCATGAGAAGACCGGCTACGAGCACCGGACCCCGGTGAGTGCCGAAGCGCTCGGCGTCCTCGAAGAGGCGCGGTGGCGGAACCCCGGGATCGGGGACCTTCCGGTGTTACCCGCGCCCAAGGATGCCTCGATGTGCGTGGGCCAGTGGCCGATCCGCGACTGGTGGGAGAAGGCCGAGGTGCTCGCAGGGCTGGAACCCAAGCGTGGGCGCGGCTGGCACTCACTGAGGCGGAAGTTCGCCTCCGACCTAATGGACCAGCCGCTCAAGGTCCTCTGCCAACTCGGCGGCTGGAAGACGGCCCAGACAGTGCTCCAGTGCTACCAGCGGGCCGACGAGGACCAGCTCAGGAAGGCCCTCGACGACCGCCGGAGGGCCTGCTCTTAGCCCAAATAGCGGGAATCGAATAGCGGGAATCAGACTAACGATTCCCGTAAGTCCCTTGGGCGTAGCAGGATACGAACCTGCGACCTGATGCACATCAGACAACGGGGTGCATGTGCACCGAAACGCCATTTTCATGTGCGCGCCAGCGCTCCCTTATGTGCCTGGCTGTCTTGCAGTTGCGGCACGGCCGCCGGAGCTGCGACGCCGCTCCGGAGCTTTCGGCCGAAGAAGGGAGCGACCCCCCCTTTCGGGATGCCTCGATCGGCATCGGGGAGGGCTGGCATGTGCACGCCCATGCCACCCTCCTCCGGGGGGTCGCTCCCAGCCATGGATCCCTACGGGAAGGTTGTCACAGCGATGAGGCGGCCCGCGCTGATCCTGGCTGGCGCCGCCGCGGTGGCCGCGATCGCCCACGCCTTCTGGGCGCCGTTTCCCGCCAGCGGCGGTAATCCCGTGCTCGACCTCATCGCCTACCACGATCCGGGCTTCCACACGGTGATCCGCGTCTGGTACTACGTGGCGCCCGCCGTCGCCGTGGTGCTCGCCGGCAGCCTCGGCCTCTCGGTCTGGAGAGTCTGGCTCCAGCCACGAGCGGGAGGAGGGATCATGAAACTCAGTCTCCCACTCAAGCTGCTCTTCCTCCAGCTCTTGCACCCGCCCGGCCATCTCATCGAACTGGAACTTGCTCTTCTCAGCCGCCGTGAGCCCGGTTGTCATTATCTGAGGCACCCGCCGGGGGGGAACCCCTCGGGAGTCCATCCCACCGAGACGTCGGCGAACGTGCTCTTTCTCGGCGGCTTCGTACTCGCGCAGGGCCTCACCGAGACGGCGCTTGTTCGTAGTGCTGGGCTCGCGCCGTTGGGCTATCTGAGCAGCGTCCACCTCGCGGGTCGCCGCCGCCATCCGGCGCACGGCTCTCGCCTGGGCTTTGAACTGTTCTCTCGTGGGCACTAGAGATCCGGGAAAAGTGCGACCCGCATGATGTTCGTGAGAAGCCCCAAGCCGGCCCAAATCCAGACTACCTTCACCTGCCGAGACTTGAGGTCTTCGCTGTAACGCGCCTCGAACAACTCCACCACCACTTCGTCGTCGGTTGGCTCCAAACTCAAGAGGGCGTGAGTCGGCACACGGGGGCGTCTGGAGTGAACGGCAATGATGGCGATTGGCATCAAGAAGAACGCGAGAATACCCCAACCGAAAACCGACTGCGAACGAGCCTTTCTTTCTGCCAGCGACATGGCCTTGACTCTCTCGGAAAGCATCGGCTTCCCCCTTTTTCGCGCCGCGAGCGCCGGGCGATGTGAGCTTTCCACATTCCGGCCTTCACTTCCAAACTCTCGAGCCCCCGAAGTCTCGCTCTTCGCTCGAGCTTCCGCACTTCGCTTAGACTTCAACAGCCTTAGCTACCTATATACTAGTGACACCCCCAGATTGAGGCCAGCGCTCCTCCGCACGTCCGGCGAGAGCCACGTTGGAACTCATCGCCAACGCCCTTTCCGGGCCGATCGCGGGTGCGGCAGCAGGAGTGCGGGGATGAGCAGACTTTGGCCAGTTCCACCGCCATCGGGTTCTTGCGGTAGGCAGGGCGGCTTTGTCGCGCAGCCGGCCGCAGGCCCGGTTCGATCCTGCGGTCGAAACATCTCATGGCTCCCCTGTGGTGTCAGCTTCTAGTCGCGGCCGCCCGCACTGGCCGCCCTGCCAGCCATCGATGTCAATGCACCGCACGGTGCAGCCCTTCGCCGCGATCCGTCGGCTGGCCTTCGACTCACTTAGCACCACCCTCCGAGGCGGCATCCGGTCGCGCTCGGCCACGCGCCGCAGTGCATCAGCGGGTCCTCACATGCCGGGTCTCGACCCCAACTGCCATGGAGACGCTGACGAAGCACTTCGAATCGCGAGTGGATGCATCCCTCGAGCGCACGGGACTGAAGCCGTCGACGTTAGACCTGCGGGCGGTGGGCTATCTCAACCCGGTGCGTCGGCTCCGTCCTGGCCGATCCCCGAGACTGGCGATGGCCTGCCAGGTCCCCGTGTTCATCGAAGCCTGCAGCCGGGCCCAAGTGGCCCCTGTTCCCTCCCGGGGCAACGCGCCCCGGAATTCTTCACCGAACAGAACGGAGGCAGACCGATGACGAGAGCAATGGAACAGGGCATGGACGCGCCCGCCCGAGTCCTGAGGTTACCTCGAGTGCAGACCCGCACCGGGCTGGCGCGGAGCACGATCTACGTGCGGGTGGCCGACGGGAGCTTTCCCCAACCGATCCGGCTAGGCGCGCGCGCCGTCGGCTGGATCGAGTCCGAAGTGGATGCGTGGATCCGAGACCAGATCGCCGCGAGCCGCAGCAGTGCCGAGTGATCTGAGACGATAACCATCTGAATCGTTCTCAATCAGAGAGGACAGGGGCCATCAACAAACTGCCCTCCCGCAAGGTTCGCTCCTTCGCCGCCTCCGGGAACCTCCGCTACGGTCCACTGGATTCCCGTTCATAAAGAGGGGTGTAATGAGGGGACAATAGATAGGTGTATAGTGATAAGTAGAATAATAGCAAGACTTACAACAATATCACTACAGCCAGGGCATCTACGGCCTGAAGGCGCTCCGTGTGACGATCGCCGATCGCGTCGCGACCCCGGAACCGGCGGAGTCCAGTCACCCGTCCTCCGAGGAGATCGAACGCATCCTGACCGGAGGACAGGGCTAGGGCCCGAGCCTTGCCTCGAGGGGCCTTCGAGCGAAGCGCTCGGCGGGTCACCGGGTCATGCGGGACTACACGTTGAACCGCACGTGCATGATGTCTCCGTCGGCGACGACGTAGTCCTTCCCTTCGACCTGCAGCCGGCCTGCGTCCTTCACGGCTTGCTCGGACCCGAACTCCATGAAGGCCTCGTACGGAGTGACCTCGGCGCGAATGAAGCCACGCTCGAGGTCCGAGTGGATCCGTCCCGCGGCCGCCCGGGCCGTTGTGCCCCGGCGTATCGTCCACGCCCTCACCTCGTCCTCGCCCACGGTGAAGAACGAAATGAGGTCGAGAAGGCCATAGGCCGTGCGAATGAACCTGTCCAGCGCGGACTCGCCTAGGCCGAGGTCCTCCAGGAACGCTGCTTGATCCTCCGCGTCGAGGCCCGCGATCTCGGCCTCCACGCTCGCGGAGAGCCCGAGGCCGGCGGCGTTCAGTTCCTCTAGCCGCGAGACCAGCTCCGGGGGCATGGCCTCGCCGGCGCGATCCTCGGCCCGATTGAGAGCCACCAATAGGGCCCGGTCCGAGAGCAAGCCGTAGCCCTTCAGGTAATCCCGCTTCAGGTCCGCGGCCGCAACGGTCCGGAGCGGTCGCTCCTCTTCGAGGGCGGCGCGCATGATCTCGAACGCGGCCACCTCCTGAGCCTCGGCTTGTTCCTTCTTCGCCCTCTCGAGGCGTCGCTCCACGATCTCGAGGTCGGCGAATATGCACTCGGTGTGAAACGCCTCCAGATCCCCCATGGGGTCCGGGTCACCCGGGATGGCAGGGTTGTCGAAGTCCCTGAGTACGAGGCAGAGCGCCTCTTGGTCACGGATCTGCTGAAGGGCTCGATCCGAGAGACCCTTCCTTTCGGCACCGTGCTCTCCCTGGACGTCGCAGAAGCTCATTTCGGCAAACGTGGTCTTCTTGGGCGAGAATACGGCGGACAGCTTGGCGATGCGCACGTCCGGCACCCTCACGGTGCCGAGCCGTACCTCACCGCCGAACCCGACGGGCACGTCCTGGCCCGTCATCGCGTTGAATACCGTGGTCTTCCCCGAGCCCGCGAATCCGACCAACCCGATCTTCATTCCCTCTCCGTGTTTTTCAGGAAGCATACAGTATAGCGGAAACCCGGCCGCGATCCCCTTCGGATCGCGGGCCCGGTCGAGGGGCGTCGGGCGTCGCGCGACACTGTCAGATTTGTTTGCAGCGAGTTGGGAGGAAGCCGATCGGGACGGTACAAACTGCGCCGAGCCGGAAAACTATCCGGCTTCCCGGCGACTTTTCCACAGCGAAAACGCCTGTCGGCGGGCCACTCCCCTCTGGCACGGATCTGGCCCCAAGAAGCTCCCGTAGTCAAATGTTTCGCGCAGCATCTCCACCGGTCGTCCTCACACCGAGGTGATGAGTCAGGAGAAGCTCTGAGCGGGAGATCTCTTTTGCACGTCTTCTCGTTCCCAACCCGTGCCGGATGCACCGGCCCGGGTCAGTGCCTCTTCGCAGTGCAAGTCTGTCCCAGACACTGGGACGACGAACGATTCTCAGCTTGTGGAGGGATGAACCATGTATAGGACACCGGGTTCATCCGGCGGCGCCGGATTCTTCGCGTTCTTCCTCGTTGTCTGCGGCGCGCTTTACCTTGGTGCGTGTCCGGATTCCACGGGGACTCCTGAACCGCAAGAAGCACAGGTTCGACCCTGGCCTACTAGCGTTCGGCCGGCGGTTACACGCCGCATCGTGACGCTAGCCTCGTAGGCCGACAAGGGCTCCATCAGAGCCCGTCGGAAGTAACGAACGGCGCTCGTGCGGTTGTTCAGAGACGCTCGGGCGGAGGGCGGAGCCTGCCCGATCGGGTGGGCGACGGACCTCGACACCGGCCCGACGCGAGGTGCGTTCGGGTGCGGGATGACCCATACGTTCGGGCTTTCGGCGGGCATCATACGCCTTGACAGTCTCGGGCACTCTCCATCATATCTAGACGCTTCTTCCGCACTCGTGGCGTGGCGCCCGGCGCCTCGGCAAAGAGAGACAGCGAGCATGATCCGGACTCAGGCACTGACACTTAGCCTTGACGGCCTTCGACTTACCGGGCTTCTTCGGCCGATAAGAGGGCACCGGTTCGTGCGGCTCGGGGCGACCTGAGCAAGCGATATCGGAAGCGCGAAACGCGCGGGCCCTCTCGGCAACGAGGGGGCCCGATTTTTTTGGGGCTGGCATAGGAAGCACCATGGCCAAGATCATTGTATTCGATACGACGCTGCGGGACGGCGAGCAGTCTCCGGGTTGCACCATGTCCACCGCCGAGAAGCTGAGGCTGGCGCATCGACTCGACGAGTTGGGCGTCGACGTCATCGAGGCAGGCTTTCCCGTGGCGTCCGACGACGACTTCAACGGCGTTCGCTCCATCGTGAGAGAGGTGCGGCGTCCCATCATCGCGGCCCTGGCACGAGCGCATCCGGTCGACGTGGACCGGGCCGCCAATGCCGTCGAGGAGGCCGCGCACCCCCGAGTGCACGTCTTCCTCGCCACCTCCGACATCCACCTGGAGCACAAGCTCGAGATCACTCGTGACGAGTGCCTCAGCCGAGTGGTGGAGGCCGTGGAGAGGGCTCGCCGACTGGCCGACGACGTGGAGTTTAGTGCCGAAGACGCCACCCGGACCGACGTGGGCTTCCTCTGTCAGGTCGTCAAGGAGGCGGTGGAGGCGGGTGCCACGACGATCAACATCCCGGACACGGTGGGCTACACGCTGCCCCAGGAATACGCGGCCCTGATGACGACGCTGTTCCGCGAGGTCGAAGGGTTGGACAAGGTGGTGGTCAGCGTCCACTGCCACGACGACCTCGGGATGGCCGTAGCGAACTCCCTGGCCGCCATCGAGGCGGGGGCGCGACAGGTCGAGTGCACGGTCAACGGAATCGGCGAGCGCGCCGGAAACGCCTCGCTCGAAGAGATCGTGATGGCGCTCAAGGTGCGCGCCGACCTGACCGAGCACTACACCGACGTCAACACGCGCGCCCTCTACAAGGCCAGCCAACTCCTGTCACACCTGACCGGGATGAACCCTCAGGCCAATAAGGCCATCGTAGGCAAGAACGCGTTCGCTCACGAAGCGGGCATACATCAGCACGGTATGCTCAAGGACAAGATGACCTACGAGATCATGACCCCCGAGCTGGTCGGAGCTCCGGACACGCGACTGGTGTTGGGAAAGCACTCCGGGCGAGCCGGACTCAAGAACCGGTATGGGGAGTTGGGCTACGAGCTGGAGCCCGAGGAGTTGGACCGGGCCTACAAGCTGTTCACTCTCCTGGCGGACCAAAAGAAGACTGTCCTGGACGAGGACCTGCTCGTGATCCTGCACCACGGGGCGATGGTGGATACTCCCAGGTCGTTCCGCCTGGTGGAGCTGGACGTGCACTGCGGGGGCGAGTGGTCCACCGCGCGCGTGCGGCTCAAGCACGGTGAGAGTCCTCCCAGGGAGGCCTCCGCAAAGGGACACGGGCCGATCGACGCAGCGTTTTCGGCGATAGACGAACTGATCGACGCCACGGTGGAGATCGTGGACTTCGAGATCGTCGCGGCCACGCCGGGTCGGGACGCCGTGGGAGAGGTAAACTTGCACGCGCGTATAGGCGGAAAGACCTTCGCAGGCGGCGGGGCGTCGACCGACGTTGTCGATGCCGCGGCGAGGGCCTATGTGAACGCACTGAACAAGGCCGAGCAAGCGAAGGTCCTGGAGTGCATGGAGTTGGAGAAGGAAAGCTACCTGTGGGGTGTCTGAGTTGACGTGGCGCATCGCGGTCCTTCCGGGCGACGGAGTCGGCCCCGAGGTGACGGACGCGGCCGTGCAGGTGCTGCGAGCGGCCGCGCAGCGGTTCGGACACGAGACGGACTTGGGCTTCCACGATGTGGGGTGGACCGCGTACGACCGCCACGGCGTTCCCCTCCCGGCCGCCACGCTCGACGCCTGCAACGACGCCGACGCCGTACTCCTGGGGGCGGTAGGAGACCCGCGAGGAGACAACCTCGACCCGGAGCTCCGCCCCGAGGCGGCACTGCTCGCCCTTCGCCAAGAAATGGGGTGCTTCGCCAATCTACGGCCGGTCCGACTGGTACCCGCCCTGGCGGACGCGTCTCCGTTGCGTCGGGACCGCGTCGACGGAACGGATCTCATCATCGTTCGGGAGTTGGCCGGCGGGCTCTATTACGGGGAGCCGCGTGGGCCCGTCGACGGGGGCCGGGCTGCCGTAGACACCATGCAGTACAGCCGGGACGAAGTGGTCAGGATCGCCAAAGTCGCGTTCGCGACCGCCCGGGGACGCCGGAACCGGGTGCTCTCCGTCGACAAGGCCAACGTCCTACACAGCTCCAGGCTGTGGCGTGAAGTGGTGACCGGCGTGGCGGAGGAGTACCCGGACGTGGAGTGCACCCACATGCTCGTGGACCGTGCGGCCATGGAGTTGGTGCTCGGCCCCGCTCAGATCGACGTGATGCTCACGCCGAACCTGTTCGGGGACATACTGAGCGACGAAGCCGCAGCCGTCGTCGGATCGATCGGGTTGCTCGCCTCCGCGAGCGTCGGAGGCGGCGGTGGCATCTTCGAGCCGGTTCACGGTTCCGCTCCGGACATCGCGGGCACTGGAACCGCGAACCCGCTGGCCATGATTCTCTCGGCCGCGCTGCTCCTGCGCCACGTTTACGGAAACGAAGCGGAGGCTACGGCCATCGAGGCCGCCGTGGAGCAGGTACTCGCGAACGGACTGCGGACGCCGGACCTGGCTCGTGACGGCGCAGCGACGATTGGCACCGAGGCGATGGGCGCTGCGGTAGCGGAGGCGCTTAGCGCCGCTGACGCGGCGAGTGAGGACAGGGCGTCCGATGCCTAGGACGATGTTGGACAAGATCTGGGACGCCCACCTCGTGCACGTCGAGGAGGGCAAACCGGACCTCCTCTACATCGATCTACACCTGCTTCACGAGGTCACGTCGCCGCAGGCGTTCGAGGGCCTTCGCCTGGCGGGTCGCAGGGTAAGACGTCCCGAGCTCTGCGTGGCCACCATCGACCACAACGTACCCACGACCGATCGCTCGCTTCCCATCCTCGACGACCTCGCGCGGCTCCAGATCGAGGCGCTCCGGAAGAACGCCGTGGAATTCGGGGTCGAGCTCTTCGACATCGACAGCCGTCACCAAGGAATCGTCCACGTCATCGGACCGGAGATGGGACTCACGCAGCCGGGGATGACCATCGTTTGCGGCGACAGTCACACATCGACTCACGGGGCGTTTGGGGCATTGGCAATGGGCATCGGTACGTCCCAGGTCGAACACGTGCTGGCTACGCAATGCATGCCCCGGGCACGACCTAAGTCCATGGAGATCCGGGTCAACGGCCAACTCGGCCCGGGAGTTACGGCGAAGGACCTGATCCTGGGCATCATCGCCCAGATCGGAATCGGGGGCGGCACGGGCCACGTGATCGAGTACACGGGCGAGGCGATCCGGGCGCTCTCCATGGAGGGGCGCATGACGGTCTGCAACATGTCCATCGAGGCGGGCGCCCGCGCGGGCATGATCGCACCCGACGAGACCACCTTCCGCTACCTGAAAGGGCGGCCTCGGGCCCCACAGGGGGGCGAGGCTTTCGACCGGGCCGTGGCGCGCTGGAGGGAGATCTCGACGGACGAGGGAGCGACCTTCGACACCACCGTGGAGATCGACGCCGCCTCGCTCGAGCCGTGGGTCACGTGGGGCACCAATCCGGGGATGTCGATACCGGTTACGGGGACGATTCCGGGAGCCGATGCCAACGGATCGGCCGACGATCGCGAAGCTGTGGAGCGGGCGCTCGCCTACATGGATCTGAAGCCCGGCACCCCCATTCAGGAGGTTTCCATCGATCGGGTCTTCCTGGGCTCCTGCACCAATGCCCGAATCGATGACCTGCGGGCCGCCGCCTCGATGCTGCGGGGACGCCGAGTGCACGACAACGTCCGAGCCATGGTTGTGCCCGGATCGGCCGCCGTGAAGAAGGCCGCGGAGGAGGAGGGCCTGGACCGGGTGTTCATCGAAGCCGGTTTCGAGTGGCGGGAGGCGGGGTGTTCCATGTGCCTGGGAATGAACCCCGATATCCTGAGCCCAGGCGAGCGCTGTGCATCGACGTCGAACCGCAACTTCGAGGGACGCCAGGGCCGGGGCGGGCGGACGCATCTCGTGAGTCCCGAGATGGCGGCGGCGGCGGCCGTGG
Source organism: Longimicrobiales bacterium (assembly GCA_965226925.1). GTDB lineage: Bacteria > Gemmatimonadota > Gemmatimonadetes > Longimicrobiales > Gaopeijiaceae > CBDDCX01. The sequence continues at coordinate 1,161,602 of CBDDEN010000011.1, forward strand.
CGGGGCACTTCGTCGATGTCCGGGATTGGGGCTGAACCGATGGAGCCTTTCACCACTCACACGGGTCTGGTCGCGCCCCTCGATCGTGTCGACGTGGACACCGATCAGATCATCCCCAAGCAGTTCTTGAAGCGCATCGAGCGCACCGGGTACGGCCGGTTCCTCTTCAACGACTGGCGCACGATGGAGGACGGTTCGCCCAATCCGGACTTCGCACTCAACCGTCCCGAGTTCGGGGGAGCGAGCATCCTCGTGGCCGGCCGTAACTTCGGGTGCGGCTCGTCTCGCGAGCACGCCCCCTGGGCACTTAGCGACTACGGATTCCGCGCGATCATCGCACCCAGCTTCGCAGACATCTTCCGGAGCAACAGCTTCCAAAACGGCTTGCTTCCGCTCGAGTTGACGGAAGACGAGGTGGCGCACGTCATGACGGCGGCCTTGTCCGGCGACGGGTACACGCTGACGGTGGACCTGGAGACTCAATCGGTCAGCGACCGCACGGGTTGGGGGGCCGACTTCTCCGTGGACCCGTTCCGTCGGGACTGCCTGCTCAACGGCCTGGACGACATCGCGTTGACGCTTCAGGTCGAGGAGCGGATCCAGGAGTTCGAGGACGCGCGGAGGGCAGCCGAAGGCTGAGCTCGAAACCGACGCTTCTCGGTGCCCGTAGGCTCCGGTGGGGCAGTGCGCTCTCTGGGAGAGGCTCCACGCCCGTTCATCTACCGGCCTTTCGATCAGGCCTTCAGCACCGGGATGACGGTCGTCGTGCGTACCTCCGGGGACGCGGAAGCGACGCTCTTGGACTTGATGGCCATGGCCCGCCGCCTCGATCCTGAACTCATGATCTTCGAGGCCAAAACGATAGAGCGGCACCTGGCGGTCCCACTCCTCCCGGCGCGGTTGTCCGCCGTGCTCGTTTCCGCGTTCGGCCTGCTCGCCCTCCTGCTCGCGAGCATCGGGCTCTTCGGGGTGGTGAGCTAACTCTCTCTCCACACGCAGGCGCGAGGTAGGAATCCGCGTCTCGCTGGGAGCCGAGCCGGGCAGCGTGGTACGGATGCTCACGCTAGGAGGGATGCGGCTCGTGGCGGTAGGAGGGCTGATCGGACTCATCCTGGCGTTCCTGGGGGCCCAGCTCCTCGGGGGGCTGCTTTTCGGCGTAGAGACCACTGATCCCACGGTGTTGGGGCTGGTGCCCATCGTGTTGGCAGCGGTGGCTTTTCTGACAGCCTGGATCCCCGCACGGCGGGCCGGCCGAATCGACCCGGTCAGGATCCGGCCAGCCGCTCTTCGATCCGGGCGAGGCGCGCCTCGATCTCCCTGAGTTGGTGGAGGATCATGACGTGCGTCTTCTTGGCGTCGATCCCCACGGAGTGGTTTTCGCTGCTGATCTCGGCCTCGATGGCCCGATACTGCTCCTCGGGGATCTGCATGGATGCCTCCAAGCAGACGGTCGTGTGCGTGTGATGAACGGTGTTCACCCCGTGACCCCAACAATAGGTGGGCCTACCCCTGCTGGATAGGCGGGCCGGACCCACCCACGGATGCACTGGCCGACGGCCCCGAGGCAGCGAAGATTGCCGGTGCAGCCGATTCAGCCGCGCCCGTCGGCGCGGCTCGTCCCAAGGAGGAATGTCATGACCCGGTGTCTCCCTCGATTCCGCGCCTTCGTAGCCTCGTTCCAGAGATGTACTACGCGCTACGCAGGCTCGGGAAGAAGGTCACCTGGGTGAACTACCTGCGGGCCGGACACGGCGCGGGTCGCGCCGGGTCGGTGGAGGACTTCCACGACCACTGGAATCGCATGTTCGAGCGGTACGGCACCTACTTCGCCGACGACGAGGACAAGATCACCACCGATGCGGGGGCCACGCAGGGGGCACGGTAGATCGCGCGGGGCGCAAAGAAAACGGTTGGTCCGCCCTGCCCGGCGGGCTATCCTGTGGTGGGCACTTGGTGGCCCGAGCGACGTCGTCACGCAACTCTCGCCTGGAGATGCACATGTCGGGTATCGCGAAGCTCTTCGTACTCCTCTCCCTCCTCGCCTTTCTCATGGCCGTCGTGGGCTCTTGGATGGGGGCCATGATGGGGGTCGGCGCCGAGGCTTACTCCAGAGCCTGCTCCAACCTCGCCCTGATGGCGATCGCCATCCAGATGGTCTTCCCGAAGGAGGGCTCGGCCAGCTAGGCAGTCTTCGCCCGTGCCCGGACAGGCCCAGGCGGCACAAGAACCACGCTCGACAGAAGCGGCACCTGGCTCGGCCCGCCGTCCAGAGCCCACGCTGCCGTGACTTTCCGTACACCCGGGGGCCGTCCCATATCGTCCTCACGCGGGGCGGGGCGTCGGCCCGATGCCCGGCCTCCCGATTGGCGATTCCCTTCCTCGGACGTATTGTGTCCGCCGAGATCTTCCGGTACGACGGACCGCACCACTGAGGAACGTCTCCGGGACGAACGACCCTGAGATCAGCACGCTCGGCAAGCACCAAAAGGAGAACTGCATGGCGTCAGGTACGACCTCGCTTCCGGTTCGTAGGTCTTTCGGTCAGACGACTCGCCCCGACGCATGGTGGCTGCAGCCCCTAACCGTCTTCCTGGGCCTCGGCGCGTTCATCGTCTACTCCACCTGGGCTGCCTTCCAGGGTGAGCACTACTCGTTCGGCAACTACTTGTCTCCCTTCTATTCCCCCGAGCTTTTTGGAGCGACCCATCACGCCTGGTTCGGTCCACAACCCAGTTGGTGGTTCGGCTGGCTCCCTTGGTCGCCGGCGTTCCTCATTCTGTGGGCGCCGGGCGGCTTTCGGCTGACGTGCTACTACTATAGGGGAGCCTACTACAAGGCGTTCTGGGCCGATCCTCCCTCTTGCGCCGTGGGTGAACCCCGCCAGACCTATTGGGGGGAGCAGTCGTTTCCATTGATCCTCCAGAACGTGCACCGCTACTTCCTCTATGTGGCCCTACTCTTCCTGGTGTTCCTCGCCATCGACGTCTGGAAGGCCCTCTGGTTCACCGATCCAGCCACCGGCGCTGAGACGTTCGGCGTGGGGGTGGGCACGTTGGTGCTGACGGTGAACGTGATCCTCCTGAGCAGCTACACGCTGGGATGCCACTCGCTGCGGCACCTCGTAGGGGGCCGCCTCAACGTGATGTTCGACAAACCGATCAGGCGCACCGCGCATGGCTGCGTGAGCTGTCTCAACCGGCGCCACATGCTCTTCGCATGGATGAGCCTGTTCTGGGTCGGCTTCTCAGACGTTTACGTCCGTCTGTGCTCCATGGGGATCCTGACCGACGTGAGGATCTTCTGATGGGGGAGTACACGCGTCATTCCCACGACGTGCTCATCGTCGGCTGTGGGGGTGCCGGCCTGCGAGCGGCCATCGAGGTGTCCGTGGCGGGCGCCTCCGTGGCCGTGGTATCGAAGTGCCTCTTGGGGAAGGCCCATACGGTCATGGCCGAGGGCGGCATGGCGGCGGCCCTGGCCAACGTGGATGAACGCGATAGTTGGAAGGTGCACTTCGCCGACACCATGCGTGGCGGACAGTACGTCAACAGTTGGCGCATGGCCGAGCTCCACGCGAAGGAATCGCCGGATCGCGTACGGGAGCTGGAAGCGTGGGGCGCGGTGTTCGACCGGACCGAGGAGGGGAAGATCCTCCAGCGCAACTTCGGGGGCCACGCCCATCCGCGACTCGCACACGTGGGAGACCGTACGGGTCTCGAGCTGATCCGTACGCTCCAGGATCACGGCGTCCATCAGGGAATGGAGGACTTTCAGGAGTGCACGCTCACCCGGTTGCTCAAGGACGGAGCGCGCGTGGTCGGAGCGTTCGGGTACGACCGTGAAAACGGGGCCTTTCGCGTGTTCCGGGCCGGCGCGGTCATCTTGGCCACGGGGGGGATCGGCCAAGCGTTCAAGATCACGTCCAACAGTTGGGAAGGCACGGGAGATGGCCATTCGCTCGGCTACCACGCGGGGGCCGAGCTCATCGACATGGAGTTCGTCCAGTTCCACCCCACGGGCATGGTTTGGCCGCCCAGCGTGCGGGGGCTGCTAGTGACCGAGGGAGTGCGAGGTGAAGGCGGCATCCTGAAGAACTCCGAGGGCCGGCGCTTCATGTTCGACGACATCCCGGAACTCTACGTCAACCAGACCGCGGACACTCCGGACGAAGGCTGGCGCTACGTGATCGGAGATCGGGACGCCCGGCGCCCACCGGAGCTCCTGACGAGGGATCACGTGGCGCGGTGCATCGTCCGCGAGGTCAAGGAAGGCCGTGGAAGCCCGCACGGTGGAGTCTTCCTCGACATCGCGTGGATCAAGGAGAAAATCCCCAACGCGCCCGAGCACATCCGGCGGAAGCTTCCTTCGATGTACCATCAGTTCAAGGAGCTGGCCGGCATCGACATCACCGTGGAACCCATGGAGGTAGGACCCACGACCCACTACGTGATGGGGGGGATCCGCGTGGATTCCGATACGCAGATGTCCACGGTGCCGGGACTGTTCGCCGCAGGCGAGTGCGCGGCGGGCCTTCACGGCGCCAACCGCCTGGGTGGCAACTCCCTTTCCGATCTGGTCGTCTTCGGAAAACGGGCCGGCGAACACGCGGCGGCGTTCGCGAACGAGCGCGGCTTGGGCGAGGTGAACGAGGACGAGCTCGAGGAGGCGAGCCGACAGGCCCTGTCTCCCCTGGAACGGCAAGGCGACGCCGTTGGCGCAGGTCCCTACAAGCTCCAGATGGAGCTTCAGGACCTCATGCAGGACAAGGTGGGCATCATCCGGAAAGAGGACACGTTGGCGGAGGCCATGGACGAGATCCGGGCGTTATCCAAAGCGGTGGATGGGATCGGAGTCGGCGGCGACCGTCACTTCAACCCGGGGTGGCATACGAGCCTTGATCTGCGGCACCTGCTCACGGTGGCAGAGGCGTGCGCCCGATCGGCGCTCGCGCGCAGGGAGAGTCGGGGTGCTCACTCCCGAATCGACTATCCCGACAAAGACGGCGACTGGGGTAAACACACGGTCGTGCTCAAGAAGGGGTCGGACGGGACGATGGAGGCCGCACGCGATCCCCTTCCCCCGATCCCCGACGAGCTACGCGGGATCATCGAGGAGCAAGGCTGATGGCAACGGCGACCTTCAAGATCTGGCGGGGCGATGCGGACGGTGGGAAGTTCCGGGAGTACACCACCGAACTCGTGGAGGGCATGGTCGTTCTCGATGCCGTACACCAGATCCAGGCGGAGCAGGCACACGACCTGGCGATCCGATGGAACTGCAAGGCGGGCAAGTGCGGGTCGTGTTCCGCCGAGGTCAACGGCATGCCCCGGCTCTTGTGCATGACCCGACTGGGTGACCTGCCTCTGGACCGTCCCATCACGGTGGAGCCCATGCGGGCCTTCCCGCTCATGAAGGACCTGGTGACCGACGTCTCGTGGAACTACGAGGTCAAGAAGAGGATCCGACCGTTCAAGCCCAGGGAGCCGGACTTCGAGGACGGTTCATGGAAGATGCACCAGTCCGACGTAGACCGGGTGATGGAGTTCCGAAAGTGCATCGAGTGTTACCTCTGCCAGGACGTCTGTCACGTGCTGAGGGATCACCACATGCACGACGAGTTCGTCGGCCCGCGCTTTCTGGTGTATGCCGCCGCGCTCGAGATGCACCCACTGGACACCGAGGACAGAACGGACGACCTGCGAACCGAGCACGGGGTCGGGCTCTGTAACATCACGAAATGCTGCACCAAGGTCTGTCCCGAGGGTATCACGATCACCGACAACGCCATCATCCCGCTCAAAGAGCGCGTGGCGGACGGGGCGTACGATCCCGTCGGAAGGTTGGTTCAGTTGGTCAGGGGCCGTTCGAAGGATTGAGCTATGGAATTCGAGCTGAAAGCCATCTCACCGGACAGCATCGAGGCCGCGAAGGAGAAGGCGGTTCGATACCGATTGCTGAACCAACCGGCCCTGGCCGAGAGCATCTGCCGCGACGTATTGGCGGTGGTCCCGGACGACCGCGAGGCCACGATCACGCTTCTGCTCTCCCTCACCGACCAGTGCACGTCTCCGAGGGGATCCCGCGTGCGTGAGGCGACCGAATTGGTGCAGCACCTCGAGGGTGAGTACGACAAGCGTTACTACTCCGGAATGATCTGCGAGCTCCAGGGACTCGCGGCCTTGGCCAAGGCCGGACCGGGCTCAGGGCCCGTCGCCTACGACTGGCTCCGTCGCGCCATGGACCACTACGAATCAGCCGACGAAGTCGGACTCGACGGGAACGAAGAGGCCCTCCTGCGTTGGAACACGTGCGCCCGCGTGATCATGCGCGATCGTCAAGTGGGCCCGCTGCCGGAAGAGCGCCTGCAGACGATGCTCGAGTAGCCCTTCCCGATCGGATCGGAGTACCCGACCGCGAAGCCTAGGCTTCTCCCCCATCCGGATGCTGCAGGTCGAACACCCCGGCGGCGGCCACGGCACCCAGGACCGGTCCCACCAGGTAGATCCACAGGCCGCCTAACGATCCTCCACCGACAAATGTGTCGATCAGGATTGGACCCGTGCCGACCGCCGGGTTGAAGGCCCCGCCCGACACACCCCCGACGGCGAACGCCCCCGCCATGACCGTGAAGCCGATAGCCAGGCCGTAGTAGGAGTTGCCGGCGGTCGCATCATCCGTAGCGACGTTGAGAATGACGAGCGTCAGGGCGAAGGTGAAAAGCGCTTCGCTCAGCAGTACAGCGACCAGACCAGCGTCGGCGCCGGGCGCCGGAGCGAAGGTGTGTCCCGTAATGGCGAGCACGGCGAGGCTGGCCAGGACCGCGCCCAGAACCTGCGCGACGATGTACGGAAGAAGGTCACGCCCCTCCATCTTGCCCCGGATGAGAATCGCGATGCTCACCGCGGGATTGTAGTGGGCGCCGGATATGTGTCCACCCATGTAGACCATGACCATGAGAACCGACCCGATGGCCAGGGGAGCCAATGGAGTCCCATCCAGCACCGTCAGGCCGATGGTGAGGACCAGGAAGAAGGTCCCGATGACTTCGGTCAGGTATCGGCTCATGGTATGGGGGCTCCATTCGTCAGGGGGGTGGCGAATCCCGTCCGTCGGCGGACAAAGGCCGCGTCCGCGGCGTGGGATGGCCCAGTTTGCGCACCGGCTCGCCGGGCGGCAACCTCTGGCATGAACTCATCTCTTATGGGCCCTGGCAAGGGCCTAGCCCGGGCGCGGGCCTACGCACCGGCGACGGTGGGCAACGTCCTGTGCGGCTTCGACGTCTTCGGCCTGGCCCTCGAGCGACCGGGTGACGTCGTCGAAGCCCGCCGAGGCTCGGAGCCTGGGGTGGTGATCACCGCGATCCATGGGGACGGTGGACGCCTTCCCACCGAGTGGAACCGGAACGTGGTGGGGGTGGCCGCGAATGCGGTGATCGAGGCGGCGGGACTCCAAGACGTGGGCATCGAGCTCGAGGTCTGGAAGGGGCTGCCCCTCTCGGGGGGTATGGGGGGCAGCGCCGCCAGCTCGGTGGCGGCCGTGGTGGCCACCAACGCGCTACTCTGTGCCGGACTGAGCATGGAGGACCAACTGCTCTGCACGCTGCAGGGTGAGCGCAGTGCCGCCGGGACCAAGCACTCGGACAACAGTGCCCCTTCCCTTCACGGAGGGATCGTCATGGTGAGGCCGGAGCAGCCGGGAGTCGCCATTCCGCTCCCCGTGCCCGAAGGCCTGGCGGTCGCCTTGGTCCACCCTCCGCTGGAGTTGGGGACCGGGGACATGCGGCAAGCGCTCCCGAAGGAGGTGCCCCTCGAGCGAGCCGTGGCCCAATGGGCCAACTGCGCGGCCCTGGTGGTCGGTCTGTACGAGGAGGACTGGGACCTGCTGGGCAAAGCGCTGATCGACGAGATCGCCGAGCCGCACCGCCGGGGGTACGTTCCCGGATTCGACGCCGTCCGTTCCGCCGCCCTGGAGGTCGGCGCGATCGGAGCCGGCCTCTCCGGGTCCGGACCCTCCATGTTCGCTTTGTGCCGAAGCATCGGTGACGCGGCCGCAGCCGCGGGCGCGATGACGCGGGCCTTCGCGAACGTGGGACTCGAGGACGCGGACCGCTTCGTGTCACTGGTCGGCAGTGGGGCCCGCATCATCGAGGACCTTCCTTGAGGCTAGTGAGCACTTCCGGTCGCGGTCCCGCAGCCGACCTGAGCACGGCCCTTCTCCAAGGCATCGCCCCGGATGGGGGCCTCTACCTGCCCGAGAAGCTCACGCCGTTGTCGGCGTCGCTCTTGGCGGGTCTTCGCGGCCGGTCCTTCGCCGAGGTGGCGGGAGTAGTCGCGCGACACCTGCTCGCCGACGACCTCGCGGCGTCCGATCTGCAAGCCCTGGTGGACTCGGCCCTCGGTTTTCCCGTGCCGCTCCTCGAGGTCGGGCCCGACGTTCATGTGTTGGAGCTCTTCCACGGGCCGACGCTGGCGTTCAAGGATGTGGGCGCTGGCTTCATGGCACGCCTTCTCGGTCATTTCCGGGGTTGCGACGAAGTCGGGATCACGGTCCTGGTGGCCACATCGGGCGACACCGGGAGCGCCGTGGCGCACGCCTTTCGCCGACGACGAACTGCAGGCGCAGCTACGGCTTACCTCGGCCAACTCCATCAACGTCGGCCTCCTTCTCCCCCAGATCTTCTACTACTTCCACGCGTGGGCCCAACTCGCCGAGGGGCCCGCACCCGTCTTTTCGGTGCCCTCCGGCAACTTCGGAAACCTCACGGGCGGACTCATGGCGAAGAGGCTGGGGCTGCCCACGCGGGGGTTCGTCGCGGCCACAAACGTCAACGACACGTTTCCGGAGTACCTCCACACCGGTACCGTACGGACTAAGCCTTCGGTCCAGACCATCTCCAACGCGATGGACGTGGGGGATCCGAGCAACCTGGCGCGGATTCTCGCGCTTTACGGCCATGACGTGGAGAGCCTCAGGGCCGACGTGACCGGAAGCGTGCACGACGATGCCGAAACCCGTCGGGCCATCGGGGACGTATACGAGAGGACGGGTCGTGTGTTGGATCCCCACTCCGCCGTGGGCTACCTCGGGGTGGCGGCCGGCCGGGCGGCTTTCGGCGATGGACCCTCGGTGTTCCTGGCGACGGCCCACCCCGTGAAGTTCCGGGACGTGGTGGAGGCCGAGACCGGCGCACCCGTGGTCGTGCCGGAGCGACTATCCGCCTGCCTGGAGGCGGAGCGATATGTGACCGCGATCGAGGCACGGCTCGAAGCACTTCGCGAGGCGCTGCTCGACGGTTGAAGCCGCCCTCCGGCGCCGGTGCCCCGGCGCTCATTCGCCGGCGACCGGGGTCGGCCGACCGCCGTAGGACGAGCGAACGCCACGGGTCTCACCTCCGGACGTAGAGCGGGAATTGCTGGACCGTACTTGTCGACGACCGACACCTTGGCGCCGAGCCGCGACAGGTAGAACGACGTCCAGATTCCGAAGTTGCCGGCGCCGATCACGACGATGTCGGGTGCTTGGTTCGGGCCGGGACTACGTGAAGCGATCGGCTCGGGCGAATGTATCGCGGCGGAAGAGGGTGTGAAGCCTGCGAGGCTCATCCCCGCGCCCGCTGTCGCCACCCTGAGGAACTCCCTTCGGTCCACACTCATGGCGCAGGCATTCCTCTGGTTGATCCGCGGCGGTCGAGCATCAGGTCGCGGCCGAGTTGGCACACCGACCCGGGCCTATCGCGCTGCCTGATCCTCGGGCCACAGCTCGAAAGCCTTCATGACGTTCCGGTCCGGAGTGAGCTCCGTGGTACCGGAAGGATACCCGTTGAGCTCCAGCACGTAGGCGATGATGTCGGTATATGTTTGGGCGGGGAGCCCCCCCGGATTGTCCTCCGGCATGCTGTAAGCGATGGAGGCATACAGATCACGAACCGTTTGACCGCTCCACTGGCGCTCGAAAGCGGAGCCGCGGAACTCGCTCGACTCGTGGCACGCAAGGCAGGTTTCTCTGAAGAACCCCTCGCCCCGGATCGCTTGATTGGCGGAGTAGAAGGCTGGGAGGTCCGGCGCGCCCGCGTCACTGACGACGGCTACCGTCTCGTCCGGAACGGAGGCCTCGGCGGGCGTCCCGGCCGTTTCCGACGAAGCCATCGGTGCGGTCGCTCCCGTCCCCACCGCCTCCGGAGAGGAAGCACACCCGGTGAACGCCAGCACCGCCAGCATCGTCCAGGGCCTGATATGTACCTTCATGAATGTCCTTTTTCTTGCCGAATCACCAAACGTGGTGCCTACCACCCGCTGGAGGCAAGAGCCCCACGATGGCCCCCCATACACCCGACACCAAATGACACTCGGCACCCTGTCTACGTTGAGAATCGGCCCTGAGTGGTGGCGCCGCCTCACAGGCCCCGCACGTACCCACGCAAGCTCGTGGCGCGGCCAATCGACGATTGGCCCTCCGGGGCCATCCAACAGTCTGACATGACACACAGGGCTGACGCGCTCCAACGGGTCCCGAAACACCCGGCGTTCCGCGAACGTATCAAGGGTCGGTCTGCATTCGTAGATCGACCGCCAGACGCGGCGCGGGCCACTCCACGGAAGGGAGTGGGGCGGCCTCGTTCTTTCGTAACCTCAGATGGGATGAAGCTGTGAGGGTTCCAAACGTGAAATGGATGGGGTTGGCCCTGAGCGTGCTGGCGGCCGCACCTCTCGCCGGCCAAGGGTACGGGCAGTCCGTAGCCGTTGGTGACGGCCAGGTGATCGTCGGGGAGTCGTTGAATACGATGGCCCCCGGATACGTCTACGTCTACGAGAAGGACACCCTGGGCGCATGGACCGAGGTCCAGCGTCTCGAGGCCTCGAACTCGGCGAGCGGCGACCACTTCGGCCGTTCGCTCGCCTTGACCGGTAACCACCTCCTCGTGGGCTCGACGACCCTCGAGACGGTCTACGTCTTCGAGAAGGACCGCGGCGGGACCTGGAGCGAGACGCAGGCCCTGCAGGTGAGAGGAAGCGTCGAAGGCGACTATATCGGTCGAATGGCGGCCGTGGACGGTGACGACGTGCTCATGGCGGCCTGGGCCTATTCAGAAAACCGAGGCGCCGTGTACGTCTTCCACCGGGACGCCTCCACCGGACTCTGGAGTGAGTCGGGAAGGCTCACCGGAAGCGACGCCCAGCCCAACGACCTGTTCGGCATGTCGGTCGCCATCGAAGGTGATGTGGCGATGATCGGCGCACCCGAGAAGGACGGCAGCACGGGCGCGGTGTACGCCTTCGGTCTCGACGAGACAGGGGTGTGGACCGAACGAGTCAAACTGACCGGGGCGGGCACCGGCCCAAACAGCCGCTTTCGGCCGGTCGGTCGTCCTGAGCGACGGTCGCGTCCTCATCGGCGCCTCCACTCACGAGCAGGGTCTCGGCACCGTCTTCGCCTACGACTACAACCCGGACTCGGGCGAGTGGGAGGCGGGTCCCACGCTGAAGCCGTTCGATGGGGGAGCACCTGGCACACAGTTCGGTGCCGTCGCCTACACCGATGAGCGCGAAGTGTGGTTCGGCGCACCCGGGGCGTCCGGCTTCGAGGGCCGAATCTACTCCCTGACCCGGGACGAGCGCGGTGACTGGACCCATGCTCGCAAGATCTCGGGAAACGACTTGGTCGGCGGGGACATCTTCGGGGGTGCGTTCGCCTTCGACGGCGATGTGGCCGTCGTAGGCGTCGTCGGAGACGACTTCGGCCTCGGTACCGCCAGCATCCTGGAGCGCACTGAAGGCGGATGGGCTCAGGTGGCGAGCCTGTTCAGCGAGCCCGTCGGTCTGGAGGCCGTGACGGGAGAACAGATCGACTGCTCCGAAGGGACCGCCTCGCTGTTCGACTGCGACGACGTGGACATGCTCTCGTTTCTTCCCGTGAAGGACCTGGGGGGCGGCCGGGGGGTCCAGGTCAATGACCTTTGGGGCTGGACCGATCCGCAGTCGGGTCGCGAGTACGCGTTGGTCGGCCGCTACGACGGCACTTCGTTCGTCGACGTCAGTGACCCGTCCGACCCGCGGTACCTCGGCAACCTGCCTATGACCGAAGGGGCCCAGGGGAACTCGTGGAGAGACATCAAGGTGTTCGACGACCACGCGTTCATCGTGGCCGACGGCGCCGGCCAACACGGCATGCGGGTCTTCGACCTGACCAAGCTGCGTGACGTGCGGGGCGAGCCGGTGACGTTCGAGGCGGACGCCCACTACGGGCGCATCGCCAGCGCCCACAACATCGTCATCAACGAAGACACGGGCTTCGCGTACGCGGTGGGCGTCAACTCCGGCGGCGAGACGTGCGGCGGCGGACTCCACATGATCAATATCCAGGATCCTTTGACGCCCTTATTCGCCGGGTGTTTCCAGGACATGTCGACGGGAAACCAGAACACCGGGTACAGCCACGACGCCCAGTGCATCAGCTATCACGGTCCCGATGAGGAGCACCGCGGCCGGGAGATCTGCTTCGGTGCCAACGAGACCGCACTGAGCATCGCGGATGTGACTGACAAAGCGGCGCCTGTGGCGTTGTCCATGGCCACATACCCCAATGTGGGCTGCTCCCACCAGGGATGGATCGACGAAGAACACGAGTACTTCTACATGAACGACGAGCTCAACGAGATCGGCGGAAACGTGGACCGAACCAGGACCCTGGTGTGGGACATCAAGGACCTGGACGATCCGATCCTGGTGAAGGAGTACTTCGCCGACAACGCTTCGTCGGATCACAACCTCTACATCCGCGGCAACTTGATGTATCAGTCCAACTACGTGAGCGGACTCCGGATCCTGGACATCTCGGATCGGGAGAATCCGGAGCTCGTGGGGTTCTTCGATACGGTTCCGTGGTCGCCCGACGCTCCCGGATTCGACGGGTCGTGGAGTAACTACCCGTACTTCGAGAGTGGCATCATCGTGGTGAACAGCGGTGCAGAGGGGATGTTCATCCTGCGTAAGCGGGAGCGGAATTTGATTCCGTAGCGGTCCTCTCCCTGACGCCTCTCCTTTAAGGCGAGACGCCCTTCTCGTGCTTCGGCGCGGGAAGGGCGCGCGCTTCTTCGGCTGAACTCTCAGCTCCGCTGGCTGATCATGACGACCGGGCACGGGATGGCTTCCGCGATTTCCAGCATTTGTTCGCCGAAGACCTTGCCGTGACGACCGATCCGCTTGAGGCCGAGGATCACGAGGTCGCTCTCGGACGCCTGCTTCGCGACCTCCGTGGCCACATCATCGCTCAGCGTGACGACTCCTCGGCTCACCCCGGGGGCCTCGTCTTGCGCCAGCCTGCGAAGCTCCAGTTCGGCCCGGCGAATCGTCTCGGGTCGAGCGCTTTCGGGCAGGACGCGTAGAAACGCCACGTCCCTCTCCCCCGTCTTGGAGAGGCTTCCGAGCAGACGGGCACGAATCGGACTCTGGACCCTTCCCCCGCTCGACGGAACAAGAATACGCCGGGCCTTCGACAGGTCCCAGCCACTCGGCGCGGCGAGAACGACGACGTCGGCATCAACCTTCCCGATCAGCCGTTCGAGCGGCCCCGCCATGAGCGACTTCCCCAACTGGCCGACACCCAAGAGCAGGCTCTCGCAGTCCGACCGCGCGGCAACTCGGGAGATCTCGCTCCACGGCTCGTCGCTGATCGTGATGAGCGCCTCCGGCCTCAGGTCCGCGGACAGCGCCTTCGCGAGCGCACTGCCCAGAATGGACTGTGCGTCCACCAGCTCAGGTGGCAGTCCGACGTCCGGCCATTCGTCCGGCTCGCCGACCACGGACAGCAGGAGCACGCGTGAGACGGACCGCGGGGCGAGGGCGTGGGCCATGCTCAAGAGGGTCTCCGTGCTGGCCGGGTTCGCGATCGGGACGAGGGTCAGGGGACTCCGCCCCCTGAAACGCATCAGCTGGGGATCGATCGCCTCCGACGAGGCATCGACCACACGGGCCCGATGCGCGAACTGGGTCACGTAGAGCACGGCTCCGAGGCTCAACCACAACGCCGCGAGGACGCCGGCGGCAGGCACGGCCAGGGCCTGGAACATCCCCAGTGCCAGGCACGCGCTCCCGCCCACGACGGGAATCAAGGGAAAGGCGGGAGCCTGGAACGGGCTCGCTTCACCGGCCCGCCGTCTCACCAGATAAGCGATGGCATGGGCGAGGGTGAAGCTGACCAGGAAGATGAGCCCCGACATCGCGCCGGCCGCCGCCACGTCGGGAACGGCGATCAACAAGAACGCCACCGTGACGCCGGTCAGTTGAATGGCACGTACGGGAGCACCTCCTTCGGACGTCTCGCTGTCGACCCACCGGGGCAACGTGCGATCCGAAGCCGTGGTCTTGGCGAACCGCGGCGCCGCCAAGAGGTTGGCGTGAAGCGCGGACAGCATGGACAGGACTCCCGCCACGACGATCAGCCAGTAGCCCCCGGGGCCCAGGAAATTCCCTACGGCGACCGCCACCAGAATCTCCGGGTTCTCGCCGGCCAGTGCCGCGATGGGCCGGCCCGGAGAACCGACGGCGACAATCAGGAAGAGCAGCGGAAGGTAGATCACCAGGGCTGCCGAGAGTGAGAGCAGCATGGCGCGGGGAATCGTCTTCTCGGGCCGCTTCACCTCTCCGCCGACCGCGGCGATCAAGTCGAAGCCCTGGAGCGCGATGAACGTATAACCCATGGCCTGGACGAGGCCCTGTCCGCCCCCCTCCAAGAACGGCCGGAAGCTGGCGGTCAACTCGGACAGCGAAGGCGGGGAGGTGAGCAGCACCCAACCACCCCCAAAGAGGATGACCGCGAACACCGCAACCTTGCCTATCGTGGCCCACTGGCCGCTTTGGGCGGTCGAACGCGTGAGGCTCCAGACGTAAAAGCAGACGGCCGCCAGAGCATAGAACACCAAGGCGAACCGTCCTCCGAGCCAGCCGGGAGGCGTGCCGCCGGCGGCGCGCACGAGCTGTTCCAGGAAGGGAACCAGGAAGACCGAGAATCCGAGAGCGTACAGCACGGCCGCAACGACCGACGCGAACCACACGACCCACCCCACGCCGAACGCGGCCTCTACCGTGAGGACTTTCCGCGCATAGGCGTAGGTTCCGCCGGACTCCGGAAACCGGGACGCAAGCTCCGCGAACGAAAACGCCGTGAGTAAGGCAATGCCCCCGTTCAGTGCGAACGCGAGGATTGCACTCGGCCCGGTGGTCGCAAACGCCACACCTGCCAGAGCGAGTATACCACCGCCTACGATCGCCCCGACGCCTACACCCGTAGCGCCCCAGAGGCCAAGGGTTCTTCGGGGATCGCTATCGAAGGGTGTCATGCCGTGAACGATAGACGAAGAAGCGGTTTTCGGGGAGGCGACGCCGTGGCTCAAATAGTCTCCAGCACCCCGACGCGGACCCAGCCCACCCTACCGTCTTCGAGAACCACCTCGGCCCATGCCTCGGCGCGCCGGTCCACGCGCACCTTGGTGCCCTCGTGCACCGTGAAGACGGCGAGCGTCTCGTCATCCACTGGGGCGCTCAAGACCTCGACCTGAGGCACCATGACCACCGCCTCCTCCGCCTGGCCGATGCCCAACTCGCGGACGGCCAGGTTGAGCCCCAGGATAAGCAGCACCCCTCCCGCACCCAGCGCCACACGTCCGCCCCAAAGCGCAGACCGGGTGCCCCGCCTCATCACCAGCACGATCGAGCCGGCGATCCCCGTCAGATAGGCTCCGGCCACCAGCAGAATGAGGAGCGATCTGGGCACGAGGTCGACCCACCAGCGCCATGCCTCGAGCACCCAGAACGTGGGCAGGGGCTCGATGTCGTCGGCCGTGAGGGAACGCGCCAGCGTGAGGTTCGCCCTCACGTCCGTGTCGCTAGGCAATAACCGTCGCGCTCGTTCATAGTTCAGGATGGCGCGCGCCAGGTCGCCGATCTTGAAGTAGGCGTTCCCGAGATTGTAGTAGACCTCGCCGCTCTCGAGGCCGGCCTCGACCACCCGCAGGTAGCTGGAGAGGGCCCCCTCGAAGTCCCCCTCTTGGTAGAGCCGGTTCCCTTCTTGATAGAACTCGACCTGGGCCGACGTGGTCTCGGGGACGACGAGCCCCAAGGCGGACAACACGAAGGAAACCCCGAACAAGGTAGTCCTCATGGGATCTCCTCCTGGACGGCGGCCATCGCCTTGGCCGCCCGCTCGTAGAATCCGGCTCGCTGCTCGTCGGTGGCGCCCGGGGGAGCAAAGCGTGCACGGTCACATACTCCGAGACACTCCAGATACTCCCGGACTCCCTCGGGCGAGACCCCTCGGGAGACGAGCCGTGATTGGGCGCTTTCGGACATGAACCCGGCCTCCGCCACGTTGAGCTTATCCGCGAGGAAGCCCCTCAGGGCTCGTTCGACCTCCGCGTAGAACGCCCGGACGTCCTCGTCCGACGCGAGGGACTGGGCCCTCCCCAGCCGTTTCCGTGCGACACGGCTCGCCCGGCGTCCTCTCGCAAACGCCACGTCACCCTCCAGCCGGTCCCGGTGCCGCCTCAATCCCAACGCCCCGACCATGGCCAGGAGCGGAAGCAGCGTCACGATCCAGAATCCCGGATCGTCGAAGATAGAAGCGTCGGCCACGGTGAATCGCGGCGGAGCGATGTGGATGAAACGGATGTCCTCCCTCAGCGTTTCTACGCCGGTGCGCACACCGGGGGCGATCAGGAGCGCGTCGCCCGTTACCGACAGATGCAGGGGCTCTGTCTCCGCCACCACATACCGCCCACTGCCCACATCGAAGTAGCTCACCTCGATGGAGGGGATGGTCTTGTCCCCCGGAGTGCGCGGAATCAGTACGTAGTCGTACGTCTTGGTGCCGCTGATGCGAGTGGCGGAGCGGTCGATGGCCGACGAGGCCTCCGGGGGGAAGACCTCGAAGTCACGCGAGAAGTCGATGGTGGGTGCCGCGAGTCCTCGTAGGTTGCCCTCGCCCCTCACCCTGACCGACAGTGTCACCGCCTCGTTCGTCTGCACGTCGGCGCGATCGAGCGATGCCGCCACGTTCAGGCGGCCCACAAGGCCCGTGAAGCTCTCCGGGCGACCCTCGGCCGGCAACGGAAGCACCTCGATGTCCACGGGCTCCGAAGTCACGATCACGGGAACGTTGGAGCCGAAGAGTGAACTCCGGTTGAAGAAGTCCTCGAACGGATCCCGCGACGTCCGCTGCCTCCGGACCTGGGCCTCGACGCTCATCGCCTCCACGGTCTTCGTACCGGCTCCAGTGGGAAAGAGGACGGAGTGCCGGAGGACGGCACTGGCATACTGCACGCCGTCCCTCACGACCTGTTCGACCTGGGGGTTCTGCGTCTGGGGAACGTCCTCCACCCAGAACCCCTCGTTCCCTCCCGTCTTGGTGACGCTGTAGGAGCTGACGTTCACTCTGGTGAACAGCCGATAGCGGACCACGACGGGTTCGTTCTCGTAGACCCGCCGCTTGCTCACTTCGGCCCGGATGAACAGGTCTTCGGGTGCCAATCCCGAGGGATCGTCCGTGGAGGGGGACGGGCCCTGTGAGGACGGTGGAGCGGACGATATGGTGAGGGTTAACGGCTCAGTTTCGAGAACCCGGCCTCCCGCGCGAACCCGGACAGGGCCTATGTCGAAGGTCCCTTCCTCGACGGATTGGTACCGGTACTGAACGGTCATCGAGAGCGTGGTGATCCCGTTGACCACTTGCATGTTCGTCGAGCTGCCGGCACCGAGGTAACGAGCGAAGCTCCCGATGACCGGAAGCTCCGGGTCGGAGTCGGTCCGCTGCGTACCGGTGATTTCGACGTTGAGCACGAACTGCCGGCTGAGTTCCACCGTGCTCGGTGTCAGGTACGCCCGTGCCGACACGTCCTGAGCCTTCGCCTGGACCGGGCCCACGTTGACGACGAGCACCAAAGCGCCGAGCCATCGCCCGAGCGCCCAGCGTGGGGCCCTCCACTCCCGGCCCGGGGTGCGAAACGCCCGGTGCGGGCTCCAAAATGCCCACCGCGGGTTGTCTGAAAGCAGCTTGGGAGTCACAGACATCATTCGCCTACCACGGCCTTCTGGTCCGACGACCACGCGCTGGCTGGGCACGCCGGTTGACGTCGCCCGGATCCTCCTGGACGGCCTGTAGCAGCCGCTCTGCCTCTTCCTGGCTCATTTCGCCGGGGGCCTCCTGCGGTTGTTGCTGCTCCTGATCCTGAGGCTCCTGCTCATCCTGTTGCTGCTCCTGATCCTGAGGGTTCTGCTCGCCCTCTTGTTGGTCCTGCTCATCCTGCTGCTGATCGCCTTGGTCCTCCTGGTCTTGTTGCTGCTGGTCCTGCTCGTCCTGGTCCTGCTCCTGCTCCTGATCCTCGGACTCCCCCCCATCCTGCTGCTGTTCCTGCTCTTGCTGCTCGAGCTGCTCCAGCACCCGCTCGAGATTGTGTTTGTAGTCCATTTGCCCCGGGTCGGTTCGGAGGGCCTGTTTGAACGCCTCGAGGCTCTCTTCCAACCGCTGGGCGCGATACAACGCATTCCCGAGGTTATACCACGCCGCTCCGGCCAAAGCCGGATCGCCGCTCTCGATAGCCTGGCGATAGGCGTCGAGCGCACGTTCGTACTCCTCGGTATGATAGAGAGCGTTTCCGTCGTTGAAGAGAGCCAGCGGCGAGCCGGGTGCATCTCGCAACGCCTCGAGGTACTTCTCATGGGCCTCATCGAAACGGCCCTCCCCGTAAAGTCGGTTGCCCTCGTTCACTTCCGCACGACCTCGCTGGGCCGTTCCCGTGGACGGTACCACCGCCAGCATCGTGGCAGCGGCGAGGAGCCCGAGGCCCAGTCTCATGAGAACCTCCCTGACCACGCTTCAGTCGTCCGTCGGCGGTCCGGCACGAGTCCTTCGACCAACAACAGTAGCAGTGCCACCCCCAGGAACACCTGGAACTGCTCATCGAACTGGGTGACCTGCCGGGCTTCGAGCTCACGGCCCTCCCCGCCCACGATCTCGTCCACAAGACGATCCAGGCTGGCCCCCGCTCCCGTGGCCTGGAAATAGAGGCCCCCGGTCGCGAGGGATATGCGCCGGAGCGTCGCCTCGTCTAGGCGTGTGGTCACCACATTGCCCTCGTCGTCCCGCTTGAAGCCGCCTCGCACCCCTGCCTGTTCGATCTCGGGTATCGGCACGCCCTCCAAAGATCCGATACCCACGGTATAGATCCGGACACCTTCCTGCACGGCACGCTCTACGGCGCTGTCGATCTCGCCTTCGTGATCCTCTCCGTCGGTCACGATGAGCAACACACGGTGATCCCGGCTACCCTCCTCGAAGGCATCGAGCGCCACCGTGAGCGCCTCACCCAGGTTGGTTCCCTGAAGGGGAATCAGATCCGGGTCCATCGCGTTGAGGAACATGGCCGCAGCACCGTAGTCGACGGTCAGGGGCACCTGTACGAATGCACTCCCAGCGAAAGCGACCAGACCGATCCGGTCTCCGTCGAGCCGCTGGAGAATCCGCATGATCTCCAGACGCGCCCTCTCCAGGCGGTTGGGGCCGACATCCTCGGCGAGCATGGACAGCGACACGTCCAAGGCGACCATCACATCCTGCCCCTGGCTCTTCACCGTCTCGACCCGGGTGCCGAATTGGGGTCGCGCTAGCGAAAGCACGAGGAACGCCACCGCCACCAACAGCAGGATCCCCTTCGCCGCTCTCCCCCGGCGGCTCACCGTCAGGCTCAGATTGCGCACCAACTCGACATCGCCGAAATGCGCCAGCGCCCGCCGGCGCGCCTTGAGCGCCCCCCAAAAGAACACAGCCAGGGCCGGAATGAGGAGCAGCCCGAAGAGCGTCTGGACGGATGCGAAGCGGAACACTCAGGTCTCCTTACGGCAGCTTGCGGAGGACGGTCTGACCCAACCCTACCTCGAGGACCAGCAGGAAGAGCCCGGCGGCCAGAGGGTAATGGAACAGTTCTCCATAGCTCGTGAAGTTCTGCACTTCGATCTCGGTCGTCTCCAACGCGTCGATCTCGCGGTAGATCTCGGCGAGGCTCTCGGTGTCCGTGGCCCTGAAGTATCGGCCGCCCGTGAGCTGCGCGATCTCCTGCAGCGTGGGCTCGTCGACGTCGACCTGGATGCTCACATAGCGTCGGCCGAAGTTGGGATCGTCGACGGGTACACGCGCCGTGCCGCGGCTCCCGGCGCCGACCGTGTAGACCCTGACCCCGAGGGCCTGAGCCATCTGAGCGGCGGTGACCGGACCGATCTCACCGGTGTTGCTCCGTCCGTCCGTGAGTAGAACGATGACCTTGGACTCCGCGTCGGATGCCTGCAGGCGCTTGACGGCGGTCGCGAGTCCCATTCCGACGGTGGTGCCGTCCTGGATCATGCCGACCTCCATCTGGCCCAGCAGGTCCGTGACGACAGAGTAGTCCAGCGTGAGCGGCACCTGCGTGAACGCCTGTCCGGCGAAGACCACCAATCCGATGCGGTCGTTGCGGCGGCCGGACACGAAGTCGGCCGCAACCCTCTTTGCGGCCTCCAGCCTGTTGGGCTCGAGATCCTCGGCCAGCATGGAACTCGAAATGTCGACGACGAGGACGATGTCGATGCCCTCGGCTGTGATGGTCTCGGACGTGATTCCCGTCTGAGGACGGGCGAAGGCGACGATGAGGCCGGTCAGGGCAGCGATCCGGAGAAAGAAGAGGCCATGACGGAACCGACCGGTCCGGCCTACGTCGGCCTGCCTGAGCGACGCCACGTCGGAGTAGCGAATGGTCCCCGACCGCTGCCTCCGTCGGGCCACATAGCCGTAGACCATGAACGGCAAGAGGCCGAGTAGAACCAGGAACCAAGGATCTTCGAATCGATACATCACACCTCTCCGGCGCCGGCCGTCGCGAGGATCGGCTGCTCGGGCCCCTCGGGCACATCCGGACCGCCCCCCGGGTCCTCCGCTCGCCCGCGAGTGCGATCGACTAGCCGTCGGGCAGCAGCCACGGCCCCGCGACACTCGTCCGGTTCGGGGCGGTACTTGGCGAACTTCACCATGTCACACCGGCTCAGGAACTCCTCGAATGCATCCCGCGGCTCGTCGTCGAGTCGGGCGTCGCGTAGGCCCTCCATCACGTCACCCGTCGTCATTTCGAGAGCGTGGACGTCGAAGCGGCCCTCCACATAGGTCCGAATGATCTCGGACACTATGATGTGGTACTCCTTGATCTGCGCACGCTGGAGGAGGTCCGAGGCCTCCAACCCATCGAGGGCCTCGTACGCCTCCTCATGCGGAAGCCGGGGGATGATGACCGACCTTCTCGGAGCGGAGCCGGCCCCTCGGCGCCGGCGCCAAAGCCAGCAGGCGAGCAGGCCCGACGCGACCAGGAGCAGCAGCCAGGGGAGGACGTAGATCATGCCGATGGGAATGCCGAGGGGGCCTCGGATGTTGCGGATGTCCCCTCCCTCGTCCAAGCCCACGCTCTGCACCGTCACCCCATACCGATCGGTGGAGACGGGCGTGGAAGATCCGTCCGGGCCCGAGACGCTGAAGTCGAACCTGGGGATCTCCAGGTCGCCGAGCTCGAAGATCGTGAGCGTGAGCCGGAGGCCCGTGACGATACGACCCTCGACCTGGGTAGGGGCCAACAGCTCGGCACCGAGGATCTCAAAGGGCTCCAGCGAGAGGGAGTCCGGCCACGCCACCGATCCCCCGGGAGCATGCTCGACCGTGACTGTGAGTTGAAGACGGTCACCGACGCTGACGAGAGTCGTGTCGAGTCCCGTTCGTACGCGGGGCGCCTGGGCCACCGCACCAACCGGCTCCAGGAAGGAGAGCGCCACAGCCGCCGCGATCAACGCGGAGCGGGCCGGACGACGACCGGCGCTCATCGGAAACGCCTCTCCCGCTCCTTGAAGAAGCGCATGAGCGGTTGGACGTAGGACTCGTCGGTACGGATGTCGATGAGGTCCACCCGACTGCGGCGCAAGGTGCGCTCCAAGCCCGCGCGGGCCTTCGCCGACCGCTCCTCGAACCCGGCGCGAAAGCGCGCGTCGGACGTGTTCACCAGGAACAGCTCGCCCGTTTCAGCATCTTCGAACTCCACGTACCCGACCGGCGGCAGCGACTCCTCACGCCGATCGCCCAGGCGTACAGCGATGAGATCGTGCCGTCTTCCCGCGACCGACAGCGGCTTCTCGAAGCCTTTGGACATGAAATCGGAGACAAGGAAGGCCACCGCCCGTCGGCGAACCACGTGGGTCAGGTACTCCAGGGCCCCGGCGATGTCGGTTCCCCGACCCTCCGGCCTGTGGTAGAACAGCTCTCTCAGCACTCGCAGAACATGCGCCCGGCCCTTTCGGGGCGGCACGAACTTCTCGATGCGGTCACTGAAGATGATCAGGCCCACCTTGTCGTTGTTCTTGATGGCGCTGAAGGCCAGCAGGGCGCAGATCTCGACCGCGACCTCACCCTTCATACGCTCCCGAGTCCCGAAGTCGCCTGAGGCACTCACGTCCACGACCAGCATGACGGTCAGCTCGCGCTCCTCCTCGAACACCTTCACGAACGGATGTCCCGTGCGGGCGGTGACGTTCCAGTCGATGCTACGGATATCGTCACCGTACTGGTATTCGCGCACCTCGGCGAAATCCATCCCTCGGCCTTTGAACACCGAATGGTATTCACCCGAGAAGACCTCGTTGACGAGACCCCGGGTCGTAATCTCGACCCGACGCACCTTCTTGAGGATCTCGCGGGGAATCATCGACCCGAGTCCTTCGGTGACACGGGCGTGGTGGCTCGAGCCCCTGAGGGCATACGGCGGCTACTCACTGGGAGCCTCAGGGGACTTCGATGTTGTCCAGGACCCGGGTGACCACGTCCTCGGGGGTGACTTCTTCGGCCTCCGCCTCGTAGGTGAGCAACACCCGGTGGCGCAATACGTCCAGCCCCACGGCCCGGACGTCTTCAGGAGTCACGTATCCCCGTCGCCGCAAGAAGGCGTGTGCGCGGGCGGCCTTGGCGAGATTGATGGTTGCCCGCGGCGAGGCGCCGAAGTCGATGAGGTCCACCAAGTCGTCGAGGCCATGCTTCTCCGGCTCACGCGTGGCGAAGACCAGATCGACGATGTACCGCTCGACCTGGCTGTCCATGTAGATCATCCGGACCGCCCCGCGCGCCCGCAGGATCTCCTCCGGGGTGATGACGGGGGACACCGCGTGCATAGGCCCACCGGCCACACGTCGCAGGATCTCCAGCTCCTCGTCCTTGTTCGGGTAACCAACCGACAGCTTGAGCATGAAGCGGTCGACCTGGGCCTCGGGCAGAGGATAGGTGCCCTCCTGCTCGATCGGATTCTGCGTGGCGAGAACGAGGAAAGGGTCGTCGAGCGGGAACGTGTTCTCCCCGATGGTGACCTGTTGCTCTTGCATCGACTCCAGCAGGGCCGCTTGCACCTTGGCGGGCGAGCGGTTGATCTCGTCCGCCAAGATGATGTTCGAAAAGATCGGCCCTTTCTTCGTCTGGAACTCCGACGACTTGGGGTCGTAGATCAGCGTCCCGATGAGGTCCGCCGGCAGCAGATCGGGCGTGAACTGGATGCGCTGGAAAGACGTCTGGATCGCTTTCGCCAGCGTGCTGACCGTGAGCGTCTTGGCGAGTCCGGGGACGCCTTCCATGAGCACGTGCCCATCGGCAAGCAGGCCGATGAGGAGGCGCTCGACCATATAGTGCTGGCCCACGATGACCCGGCCGACTTCGTCCTGGAGGCGGCCTATGAAGGCGCTCTCCTCCTGGATCTTCGCCTGGATCACCTCGATGTCCGCGTGCATGGCGGGCGTGCGTGCCGATTCAGTGGTCGTTTCCATTGGTTCTCGATCTTCCATCGGGTTTGTCCGGCCGTCTGACTTCGATGATTGAACAGCCGCGAAATATACTCAACCGCGTGCTTAATGGGTTCCCCACGAGTGTCTTGCGCGCGTGGCAGATCAGCGACGCGGGTAGACCTACCGTTGTATGATCCAGGAAACCGATGAAGGGTTTACCGGGAACGTCTCAGTTGCTGAGCCTGGGGTTCACGACATTGGCGAAGCTGGAACCGAAGATCTTCGGCCTGAGTCACGAGCAACCGATGGACTTCATGCAGGTGCTGGTTCGTGAGACGCGCGCGACCTGCATGTTCCTTGCGGACTCGGGCGAAGAGGACGCGTTGGCCTGAGCCTTCCTCCCCCTAGAGCGAGAGCTTGTGGCCGCACACCTGACAGAAGGACGTAGATGCCTCGTGCTCTTCGTGACCGCACTTCGCGCACGTCGCCGTGGGTTGGGTGCGTCGGGAGCTACCCGCAATCTGGGCCGTCACTATGCCCGTGGGCACCGCAATGATCCCGTAGCCCAGCACCATCAAGAGCGCCGCCAAGGCCTGGCCCAGGGGAGACTGCGGCGTGATGTCTCCGAATCCGACCGTCGTCAACGTGACGATCGCCCAGTAAACCCCGCGCGGGATGCTAGTGAAACCCGCCTCTGCACCTTCGATGAGATACATCGCCGAGCCTACGACGACGGCCACGCTCAGAACGTACACCATGAAGACGGTGATCTTGTAGCGACTGGCTCGGAGGGCGTCCGTGAGGACCCTGGCTTCGCCCACGTATCGTGCAAGCTTCAGGACGCGGAACGCGCGGGCGACACGGATGACGCGGATCACCATGAGGTACCGGCCACCCGGAACCAGGAGGCTCAAGTAGGTCGGCACCACAGCCAGGAGGTCGATGAGACCGAAGAAGCTGAACGCGTACTGAGCCGGCCGTTCGATCACGTAGAGGCGCGCGGCGTACTCGGCCGTGAACAGAAGCGTGAAGAGCCACTCGAGCGCGAGGAGCGTCGCGCCGTACTCCATCCGAAATGGCTCCACCGACTCGAGCATGAGCACCACGATGCTGGCGAGGATCGTGATGATCAGGGCCCCGTCGAAGATCTTGCCCGCGAGCGTCGTCTCGTCGAAGAGGATGCCGAACAGGACAGCGCGATCCGAACCGGCGCGACCCGCAGGCCTGAGGGGGGTCTCGTCGTCCTCTTCATCGTGCTCCGAGCGAAGGCCGATCCGTTGCAGGAGCGCCCGTAGGCGATCGCGCGCCCGACTCGTCAACAGACGAAGCACGGCGGTGCCCCGGAGCTCGACACGGGCTCGCTCGGCCTGCAGGCGAGCCTCGAGTGGCTTGGCGATGGCCAGCTGGCCCTCCAGGCGCTCGATGAGCGCGGAGAGGTCCGCGGAGATCGTCGCGACGGTCCCGAGTCCGACATCGGCGAGTTCGGCCTCGAGCTCCGTCAACGAGGCTGCGGCGGACTCCAGAGCCGCCTCGGCGATCTCGAGAGACCTCCTGAGCTCGTGGGTCGGAGCCTCCCCGCCCTCCCGGGCTTCCTCGATGACCGCGTCGATCGCCGCGTCGAAGCGCCGCTCCAGACTCTCACGAAGCTCGTTTACCGACCGCTCCGCCTCCTCGAGTGCGCTCCGAACGCGGTTACGCGCTTCCGCGAACGCCGGCCGCAGCGTACGCTCCACCGCGCCCGAAGCGATGAGCCGGAACTGGTGATCGGCGGGGTCCGGATAACTTCGAAGCGGCTCCCCGGCCCTCGGGAGACTTGCCGGGTCGATGACACGAACGGCTTCCGGAAGCGCCTCGAGAAGAGCGTCAACGGTGTGATCAAAGGCGGCGAGGTCGCGTTCGACAGCTCGGACGTCGAGGGCCCGTCTGAGCCCTGCGAGGGTATGGCGGCGCAGGCCTTGAGACACCGACTCACCGATCTCGATGAGGCGGTTCTCGACGGAGGCGGAGGACGCGGTGTCGAGCGCGGCTACGCTCTCCAAGGCCTGGCGGACGACGACTTTGGCCCGCTGAATCGGGCGCACGACCACGGTGTCGAAGCGGGATTCCAAATCTCGGACGAACTGTTCGGAGTCCCCGCTGAGGCTCTCAAGGAACCCGTTCGACGCCTCCGCCCGGCGCTTGAATCCGATTATCGCGTGAGCATAGTCGACCCAGGCCTCGCTCACCTCGAAGATCCGGGCACGGGCCTTCGTGGCCCGCTCGTGAAGCACCGAGGGGCGGCGCCGTCCACTCGGGAGCTCGAGGGTGCCGGCGCGCGCGAGCTCGGATCGTAGGATGGCGAAGCGGGTGTCGAGCGTGCCTGTCAGGAGCTCGGCCGCCTCCTGTGGCCCGAGCCTCTCGATCCCTTCGCCGTCCTCCTCTTCGACCCCGCGCTCGGCCGGGATGCCGAACGCATGCGCGAGCGCCGGCTGCGCGCTGATGGCGGTGACGGCCGGCTCCAGGTCCTCCGAGAGCGCACCGTTCAGATGATAGAGCGCGAGGTCCCGAACCGGGGCGACGCGCCGAAGTACCGCCTCCGAGCCCGTAAGGCGACGGAACCTGCGGCGGACCCGGCGGACCCTCTTGGCCCAGGTGATGCCACCCGAATCACCGTCCTCAGGGGCGTACCAGTGGTCCTCGAGGTCCACGCTGAGCTGTCGCGGCGCCTCGAGCGCGGCGCGGAGTGCTTCGCTCCAGAAACGGTTGAGCGCGATGGAGAGCTCCCGGGTCGAGTACTCCTCGACCGCGGCTTCGGACGCCTCCCGGTCCCCGTCGGGCCAGTCACCTAGCGACTGAGCGAGGCGAACGGGGCCGACCACCGCTGCGTCACGAAGGCCCGCCAAAGTGGCGTACAGTCTCTCCTCGAGCGCTTCGACCGGCTCGGCGAGGTGTGGCGGGAGCGGCGCGTCGCGCGAGGCAGTGTCTGCTGCCGAAGGCTGCGCGACTCCATCACCGACACCTTCGATCTCACCGGCCCTGGTCAGCGCGAGCTTGAAGAGCACCGGTCCGAGGAGGAGGTGGATCGCCACGGTGCCCATGACCAGAGTGCGGATCTCGGGGCCGAGGCCGGGCAGACTGTTCTCGACGATGATCGAGAGGCCGATAACGACCCCGGCCTGCGAGACGAAGGAGAGCCACGCATTTCGTCGGACCGGCTCGGGCTCGTCCGCGATCTTCGTCGCGATCCCCGTGCCCACGTAGATCGCCAGGAGCCGGACCGCCACCAGGGCCAGCGCGATCCCCAGCACCGAGCGAAGCGCCCGGAGATCGAGGCCGGCGCCCGCCACCGAGAAGAAGACGACGTAAACGGGCAGCGCAACGCGTTCCACCAGATGGACGAAGTCGTGTCCGAGCTGGGACGCGTTCTGGACCACGAAGCCGGCTACGATGAACACGAGAAGCGCTTCGAGGTGAAACTCGTGGGCGATCGCGGTCATGGCGAAGATGACGCCAACCACGAACAGCCAGAGCTCCGCGCCCAGGTACCGGATGTACCCGATGATCACGAAACCCAGGATCACGCCGGCGACGAGGCTCAGACCCAGCTCGAGAGCGAGGTCGGTCAGAATCTCCACCTCGAAGCCGTGTCCGTCGGGCGAGAACGTCTTGGTGAGCGCGAGGGCCAGCGCGAGCAGGACCACCATCACGATGTCTTTGGCGACCGCCACGCCGAGGGTGGTGTCCGCAAGACGGCCCTTCGCGCCGGTCTCGCTGATCACCGCGATCGTCGCGGCCGGCGAAGTTCCTAGGGAGGGCCTGAACAACCCCCATCTTGGGAGGAACGCGATCGGTTGCGGTTCGAAGATCCGGTTCGAAGACCTATCGGAGCGATGAAGTGCTGGCTGGCGCGCCGGAGAAACGGTCCGAACCGTCAGGAAGTCGCTTCGATGTGTCCGGCTCCCGCCCTCGGGCGGTCCATGGGCCGCGCGTTATCCGGTCGCGTAGCGGCCAGCGATGAGCAGATTCGAGAACCCGAGCAGCAACGCGATGCGCTGCGTGTTCTTCGCCAGTCCCCGGTAGCGCACCTTACCGTACCCGAAGCGCCGCTTCACATACAAGAACGGATGCTCCACCTTCGCCCGCACCGATGCCTTGCGCTTCTCGGCCGCCGCCTCGGCGCCGTCCCGATCGAGCAGGCGACGCTTGCCCGGCTTCATCGCCACCTGCCAGGCGACGTCGCAACCCCTGTTCTCCGGGCGCTTGTCCACACCCTGGTAGCCCGCGTCGCCCCATGCCTCCGTCTCGTCACCATGCAGCAGCACGCACGCCTGCGTCACGTCCGCCGCGTTGGCGGCCGTCGTCGCCAAGCTGTGCGCCAGACCCGATTCGGCGTCCACCCCGATATGCGCCTTCATCCCGAAGTACCACTGGTTTCCCTTCTTCGTCTGGTGCATCTCCGGATCCCGTTCTCCCCTGCGGTTCTTCGTCGACGACGGCGCGTCAATGATGCTCGCATCCACGATCGTCCCCGTCTTCAACCGATGCCCGAGAGACGCCAGATGCGTATTGATCTCCTCGAACAACCCCATCCCCAAGCCCTGCGTCTCCAGCAGGTGACGGAAGTTCAGGATCGTCGTCTCGTCCGGCAAAGAACCGCTCAGGCGCAGACCCGCAAAGCGGCGCACTGACTCCACCTCGTAGAGCAGATCCTCCATGCCCGGATCGCTCACGTTGTAGAACAGCTGCACACAATGAACCCGCAGCATCACCCCAAGCGGATAGGGGCGGCGGCCACGGCCAGCCTTCGGATAGAACGGCTCGATCCGATCCTCCAGCTGTTGCCAGGGAATCAGCCCCTCCATCTTCTCCAGGAAAATCTCCCGGCGCGTCCGCCGCTTCTTCGAATCGTACTCCAGCTCCGCGAAAGTCATCTGAAGCTCCATGGCCCGCTCACAACTCCCCGGTCGTTTCATACCATGAAACTACACCCGTCTTGTTCAGAGTTTCCCTAGAGCCATCACGCCCAGAATCATGCCGACCGAAAGCACGAGGCCGATCGGTTGGCCGTCCAGGAAAGGTAGGAACGACGACAGCGCGAACACCGTCCCGGTGACCAGCACGAGGATCAACAGTCCCTTGATCAGGACGATCCAGAGCAGTGAGCGCGCGATCTTCTTGAGCCCCGAAAGGTGCATCTCGGCGCCGGCGCTGAGCGCAATGAGCCCGATGGCTAAGTCGTTGACCACGCGCAGGTCGGACTCGACGGCGCTCAAAAAAATGTTGAAGACCTGCGGGCCGAAGATCAGGCCGGTGATGATGTACCCGGTGATCTTCGGGAGCTGGACCCCGGCGGCGACCTGGCCCAGCGTGTATGCCGCCAGAAGAACGAAGCCGAAGGTTGCGAGCGAGAGCGGATGGAATGTGGACTCGGTACCCACTTGCAGCGTCTGCAGTAGGCCCATGAGGCCGAGGAGAACTGCGAGCACGACGAATCGGCGCATGCGTTTCTCTTCCTTAGCTCGACGTGACCGACCGCGGCGCGAGCGCGGGTTCGGAGTCGATGAGCGCTCTCCGGATTCTTCCTGGTGCCAGCACCTCCCACACGAGCACCGAGATCAGAACCGCGGAGAAAACGCCGTCCGCCACCACGCCGCTGTAGACCTGTCGGAGATTCACCGCCATCGCGACGGCGAGGCCTCCGTGCGCCACGGTCCCGAGACCCATCCACGGGGTGAGGTGGGGGCTGGGCTCCCCGTAGCGGAAGCTGAAATAGCCGCCTAGGAGCTTCCCGAGCGGCCGGATCACCAGGCTGATCGTGATGATCCCCAGCACGACGGGGCTCGAGAGCGCACCGAGGTTCCACGAGGCGCCGGCGAGCACGAGGATGACGACGGTGACGGGCCGCTCGATCGAACCCATGACCTTGCGCAGCGCCCCCGCGTGCCGGGACGTGTTGGCGAGCATGAGACCCAACACCATGTTCACGAAAAGCGGCGACAGGTTCAGGTAATACGCCGATCCGCTCGAGAAAAGGATGATGCCGATCAACGCCAGCAGCTGACGATCGGGATCGCTTTCACGGCCGAGAAACAGGAAGAAGAGCACGCCGAGCACGACTCCGAACCCCAGGCTGACGGCGGCCCACTCCGTTGCCGTGAGCGGTCGCGCGGTCCCCGCGGTCCCGACATGGAAGACGCAGAAGACCAGTCCGAATACCAGGATCGCCATCAGTTCGTCGAGAAGCGCGGACGACTCGAGGGTGCGGGCGAGCGTAACCTGGCCCTCCATGGACCGATGTACCGTCTCGATCGGCTCGGGGGCCGAGACGGCGGCGATTGCGCCGAGGGCCACACACGCCGGTAGCGCTACGAGGAAGTCCGGCGTTGTCAGGGTAGCCCATGCCCAGCCCACGGCCAGGCCGCCGACGAGCACGGTCGTCGTGAGCACGCCGGAGAACGATAGCTCGAGGGCGTCACGCCTCGAGCCGAGCAGATTCTCGAAGCGCATCTCCAGACCGATGACCAGACCGACGGCGCCGATCGCCAGGCTGATGACCGGGCCCATCTGTGTGAGGACGTCCGGCGTCATCACGTTGGTCACGTATGGGCCGACGAGCACACCGAGCACGACGAACTCCACGCCCGTGACGACGTGGAACCGGGCCCGGACACGCTCCGCGAAATACTGCGTGCCCAGGTAGCCGATCCCGAGGATGGCGAGGAGCTGAAGAATGGCGATCATCGGCTTTTCCGGTGTGAACTTGACGGCACTGAAGACCGAGGGTTGATCGGCCAGGTCCGTACGGAGCCACTCTCGTCAACAGCAGGGGGGTAACGCAAGGACCACCGAAGCGTGGCCCCGTGGGGGGGGACCTCGCTCCGACCCCAGTCATATGAGGAGGCACCCCCGCCCTCGGTCGTGTCCCCGCACCCCTCATGCCCGTGCTACGAGCCCCTGTCGCTCACTCTCCTCTTCGCCGCCTTTCCGGAAACGGCACCGGCCACAGACCCCGTTCGGCCAGGCCCTGCATCGTGATGATCATGGGCTATGGGATCATCCTGACGTCTCGGCCTTCAGGGTCCAGTGCTTTGTCGTGGTCGCCAACGTGAGTACCGGCGCGGACGTGCTCCCGGGATATAGCGACCCGGTCGCCCCCAAGGACGGCACGCAGTTCAGCCCGTCGCGGACGAACGTGTTCGGGCCCACCGGAGGGTAGGTGTCGGCCTATCGTTGCTCGACACCTCCACCAGCCACCGCGGCTCGAGGGGATGAGAACTCCGGCCTTCTGGCTCCTTACCTCCTCGCATGTTCTAGCCTACGCACGGGAGCAGACCCAGGAACTGAGGATCCCACAGTCCGATATTCCTGCCGACATCGACTCCATCGTGCGAGCTCAGCTAGAGAGACTCTACTCTTTCGCGGGCCTTGAGGTACCCCCGGAAGTCGTGCTCGGCAATGTCGGACTCGCTGGGCAACACCCATGAAGCTTGCGCCCCTTGTCGGGGGGCCACATGGTCCGGTACACGTAGCTCAACCGCGTGTGCGGGGTGGCAACACCGGGGCGTGATCCAGACGACACTCTAGCCGGGGTGGGAGGTCCGCCATGATCCGTCGACGCATCGCAGTCATCCAATCCGCGACGCTCTTAGTGATCGGACTGTCCAGCGCGCCACTCGCCGCGCAGTTCGTTTGTGAGCCCTTCTGCCCTCCGCCTTCTTACTCGATCGTCGGACCGGACGCCCTCTTGGAGGGTGACACTGCGACGGCAGGAGATCACGCCGTCCAATACCGTCTCGTCCACACGGCCGACGACGGAACCGAGACGTTGGTGGATCCGGGGAGTTGGAATGTCATGGATCCCGACGACGTCCTACGGGTCGGATCCAGCACCTAGCTACGCCTTTCGTGCAATCGACGACGAGGGCGCGTTCCTGGTCGAATACGCAAGCCGGACCGGAGTGGTCTACGTGAGGGCCGGTTTCGTAGTCGACGGCGGCGGCGTCGTCCTCTACAAGCCCGTCACGGTGACACGGCGACAGCAGAAACTGATAGGTCTCAGCATTCCTTATGACGTCATAACCACTCCGGCCCTCGATCCGGAGTCGGTCACGCAGTTCGAGGCGGTGGCCGAGTTTCGAAGTGGCCTACCCAGAACACAGACGGTGCAAGCCGACGAATGGTGGCTCGAAGGGGCACCACCCGACGCGGCGGTGTCTTCGACCGGAGAGCTCACACTCGGCTGCATGGCCGGGGGGTGGTCCATCAGGGCACGCTACTCGTTCGAGGGCGTCACGAGGATCTCGCCCAACCTGTACCCTCAGGTTTGGCCCAATCCCTCGATGGAGCCGGATTGGCTGTTCATGACCGGCTACTCGGACTTTCAGGAGGACACCAGGTTCGGCGCCGTGTTAGAGGGCGGCACAGCTCGGGCGGACTCTCTTCGGCTCTATCGTCAGGGCGGCTTCCCGCTCACCAGCTACTATGAGGCTGTGCCCGCCTCGGCAGTCCAGTGGACTGGGTCGTCGAATCGGGGCGCTGTCTCTCCGTCGGGCCTCATCTCCGCGGAGTTCTATCCTCCCGGGGTCTCGCCGCCAACGGAGACCATACCGGTAACCGCAGAGTATTCCGAATGCGGAAGGACGGTCTCGAGGACTTTCGACGTCCCCGTCTCGCCTTTGTCGACGCCGGAGTTGCGGATTTTCGCCAACGGGGTCGCGGTCCCCCAATCAACGTCGATGCCCGTCTCGGGCGCCCAGAGCATTGAGCTGCGGGCGGAGGCCCAGCTCTACGACAGGGAGGGCGGCGGGAGGATTACGGTCCCGGCGTCCTGGGCCTTCGAGAGCTCGATCGAAGGGCCATCCCTTTCGGACGACGGAGTGCTGACCACTCTGAGTGCGCAGTGCGACGAGCTGGTCGCGGTGACGGCAACGTTCCGGGAGCGAAGCGCAATGAGGGGCTTCCACCTGCTTCCGAGCCCCAACGCCGTGAGTCCTTTCACCGTTTCGCGGTCGGGTGCCTACGAAGGCGAGATGCTCACAGGCTCCATCGAGTTGGCGGGACCGGCGTGCGACGACGTCAGGATCCCACTGACCGTCTCGGTCGAGCCGATCGTCACCCCCGCCGGCGCGCCGATCGAATTCTCAACCTCCGTGCTGCCGTTGGGCGGTCCCCAAGGGCGAGCCGTATACATCGGCCGGGGAGAGCGGTCCGCTTCGTTCGACTTCGTCGCCTGGACGACCGACCAGGGTATGCGAGACGACATTGCCGTCACACGGGTCATGATCGAGGCGGCGTTCGCAAACGACTCCCAGGTGGCCGAGTTCGCCCTCTGTTCTACGAGCCCTACGATGCTCGACGTGACCGCGGCCGATGGCAGCGATCCGCAAGAGGTGCGGGAGGGCCAGGCAGCCCAGGTGCTCGTGAAGGCTCGAGGGGGCACGGAATACGCCAGCTCATGCGGACCCCTGAACATCGCATTGGGAAGCTCCGATCCGGGCGCAATCGGCCCCACCAGCGTTGCGCTAACGGGCGCGGAGGCCAGCGTGTCCCTTGAGGTTCGGGACATATCGGCCCCCACCGAAGTGGGGATCATCGCAACCCTCGAGGGCCCGTCCAACCTCCCAGCATCGCAGCCCGGGAACCCACAACACACGATTCACGCTGTTCCCGCGATCGAGCTCAGCTCGATTCGGTTCTCGCCCTCCATGGCCTTTGAGGGCACGCGCACCACCCTCGAAGTCTCGCTGAACACCGAGGCATCGGGGAGGGGTATCTCCGTCCGGCTGGTGGCCGACGACTCCTCGCTCCTGCCCGGCCTGCCGCGATCGGTCGTCATACCGGGTGGCGCGCGGGAAGCCGCGGTCGCGCTAACGGTCCCCGCCGTGACCAAAACCCGCTCCGTAACCGTGGAGGCGCTTCTCGGCGACGTGACACGCTCCGCCACGGTCTCGATCGAGCCGTTCGCGACGCTGACGAGCCTGATTGCGGCTGTAAGCCCGATCATCATCGGACAGGCAGTCGACGTCACGGTCTCGCTCGACAAGGTCGCTCCGTCGGGCGGGCTCCGGATCGGTCTCGAGAGCAGCAACCCCGGTCTCCTTCCCATCGATGGCTTCGTCACGATTCCTGCCGGAGAGAAATCCGCGGTGGTCACCCTCACCGCTGCCGCAGTGCGGGGGATGATGGGAGTTGTGGATGTCGTCCTTCGCGCCATCCAAGGGCGGACTACGGTCGAACTGACCGTGTCGGTCCAGGCGCGAAGGTAGGACTGAGCGGCACGACGGCATGCGGATGCCGGGGTGCGCCTGGAGGCTCCATCGACTCCAACTTGTTGGGCCTCGCGGCTGGGCGTCGACATCTTGACGGTCGGGCTCACCGTGCCGGACTGACTCGTGGAGATCCGTTGGGCCGAGGCGGACGGCGGAGGCAGGAGTAGCACCGCCAGCGTTCCCATCAGGACCGGGTTCGCCATGACCTTGATGAGCTCCTCCTTGTGTCGGCCCTCGTCTGGGCTGCGCCGGATCCCAGCGGTCGAGAGTCCCGTACCGGCTCTTCGAGCATAGGGCAGCGGCCACACCCTGCCCGTCGTTGGGCACTCTTTTCCGGATGAGCCCTTCCTGAGCGGCCACTATGGCCCGATCCGAGATTGGATTCGGGACCGGCGTGCGACCGACGTCAGGATCCCGTGACTGACTCGTCTCGGTCATGAGCCTTGCGATCGTAGAAGGCGGCTCTCCGAGAGGCGCGCAAGAAGTCGGATTCTCAAACCTCACGTGCTGCCGTTGGGCGGTCCCCAGCAGAGACACGTATTCATCGGACGGGGAGAGCGGTCCGCTTCGTTCGACTTCGTACGCCTCGGACTGACTCTACCTCGGCTTGAGCGTCGACGTACATGATGCCGTCACACGGGTCATGATCGATGGCGATCGTTCGCAAACGATCCCAGGTGGCCGAGTCTCTGCCAACGTACGTGAGACTACGGAGCACGCTACGAATGCTCGACGTGACCGCGGCGATGGCAGCGAAAACGAACAAGTTGGGACTGCGAGAGAGAATGGCCAGAGCATGCCCAGGTGCCCGTCGAAGGCTCGAGGGGGCCACGCGAATACGCGGCAGCTCATGCGGACCCCTGAGGTAGTCGCATTGGGAAGCTCCGATCCGGGCGGTTCAATCGGCCCCACCAGCGTTGCGGATCGTCGAAGAAGCGGACCGGTGCAGCGAGCCCGGCGAGGTTCGGGACATATCCTGCCCCCACCGAAGTGGCCTGGACTCATCGCAACCCTGACGACGTGGCGTCCAAGGCTCCCAGCATAGCAGCCCGGGAAGGCCCTGTCGAACACACGATTCACGCAAGTTCCCGCGATCGAGCTCAGCTCGATGAGAAGTTCTCGCCCTCCATGGCCTTTGAGGGCACGCGCATGCACGGCTCGAGGATGAGCTCAGCTGAAGGCACACCTGAGGCATCGACGTGCAGGGAAAAGTCTCCGTCCGGCTGGTGGCCGACGACTCCTCGACTCCTGGACGGCCTTGCCGGCGGTCGTCATGAGCCGGCTAAGCGCGTCGGTGTAAAGCCGCGCGTCGCGCTAACGGTCCCTCGCCGTGACCAAAACGACGCTCCGTAACCGTCGTCGAGGCGCATCGACCGGGCGACGTGCACGCTCCGCCACGACGTCTCGATCGAGCCGTTGAGCGACGACTGAACGAGCCTGATTGGGCTGTAAGACCCGATCATCATCGGAGCGGCAGTCGACCGCTCACGGTCTCGCCGACAAGGTCGCTGGCCGTCGGGCGGGCTCGACGAAGAGGTCTACCTGTGCAGCGAACGCCCGATGTCTCCTGTCCCATCGATGGCTTCGTCACGATTCCTGCCGGTTCAGAGAAATCCGCCGGTGCGTCACCCTCACCGCATGCCGCAGTACGGGGGATGATGCCCGAGGTGTGGATGTCGTCCTTCGGCGCCGAACCAAGGTGCGGTACTGGTCGAACATGACCGTGCTGCTGGTCCAGGCCGAAGAAGTAGGAGCTGAGCGGCACGACGGCATGCGTGATGCCGGGGTGCGCCTACAGCCGCTCCATCGACTCCAACTTGTTGGGCCTCGCGGACTGGGCGAACTCGACATCTTGACGGTCGGTTGCTCCAGCCGAGCCGGACTGACTCGTGGAGATCCAGCCCCGGGTCCTGAGGCTGGACGGCGGATCGGCAGGAGTCCAATGCACGAGCCAATGCGTTCCGCATCAGGACCGGGTTCGCGCTGACCTCGGCGTGAGCTCGCTCGTTGAGTCGGCCCTCAGGTCTCGGCTGACAATCCGGATCTCCGAGGCTCAGGTCAAGACCTTGAAGTCCCGTACCGGCTCGTTTCCCGGACGGTTAGGAGACCAGCGGCCACACCCTGCCCGTCGTTGGTCGACTCGTTCTTCCGGATGAGTACAATTCCTGAGCACAGGCACTATGGCCCGATCTCGGATGCGGATTCGGGCCGGATCAACCCCCCTCGAGGCGCGCCGACAACGTGATCCCTCGTTCTTGGACATGAGCCTTGCGTTTGTAGACACGGCATGGACTCTCCGAGATGCAAGAAGTCGGACTTCCAGAGGCGTTCCGAGACAGCCCAGAGACACGATTCAGGACTGGAGGCTACGGTCTGGATCAGATCCTACCACTCGGACTGCTCTACACTCAGGAAATTGAGCGTCGCGTACATTAATGAGGGCAGAGGGAACCGATGGTGATCCCTCCCGACAGATCCCCCCTTCACCATCACGGTCCAACCACAGCCACAGCCCGACGTCGACCCCGCGGTCGATCCCGACGACGCCGTGGCGTGGTTCCACTCGGTCAAGCAGTACTGTAATCCGGTCGAGGTGGAGACCCGTATCGGCTGGAGCCCCGCGCCGAGGTCCGCCGACGGCAGGGCTTATCAGGCCGCCTGCTTCGCGTTGGCGGGGCAGATCGACGTGGCCCGCACGCTGATCCTGGAGCTCGACGAGGAGCAACGTTGGCACGCCGCAGGGGTCGTGTTCAACGTCGGGCACCCGGTTGCGGATGCCGGCAACGACTTGGCTGCCGGCCCCCTTATGGAACTGGTGGTCGAGTTCTGGCCAAACCACTACATGGCACTCTATCACGCTGGAGCCGCGCGCTTCGCCCTCGGCGATCATGGAGCCGCCCACAAGTATCTGTTGAGCTTCCTCGAGCACTACGATCCCGACGACGGCTGGCGCCAGAGCGCCCTGGGGATGATCGCGCAGGTGGAAGCCCTGTGAGTCACCTCTCGATTCCGGCGAACGAGGTGGGCTCGTGCGTGCTGTGCAACGGACCCGACGCTCTCGAACTCGGTGTCTGCCTCGACTGCGCGAGCCGCACGGGTGACGGCCTCTTGTTCGTGCGTCAGTCGATCCGCAGGGCGGACCGCGCCCGGGTGATCGAGCATCTGCAGAGGGTACTGCCGCCCGGAGTCGACTGGGAGGCGTTCGACCTCGCGGCGAAGGGGTATCTGCCGCTGGCATCGGTACCTCTTCCCGCCGCGGAACAGGTGCTCGGGGCCTTCGCTCACGAGAACATACCCACTCACGTGATCCCTAAGCACTGGGGCGTCGCCCCGGTCCCACCCGCGTTGACGTGGATGCTCCTGTCCGTGCTGGTCGGGGGCTCACTCGTGGGGCTTTTTACGGGTCAGATCTTCTTCCTCACGAGCCCCATGGTCGCCGGTCTACTTTGGATTCTGGCTCAGCTCTACCTCAGGAGACCGGCCGCGTGCGAAGGCCGGCACGATGCCTGGCTCCCCCGGGACGTAGAGAGCCGGGTCGTGACGGCCCTGATCAGCCTGCCCTTCGGGTCGCCCCGCACCCTACTCTCCGATGCCGTGCGGCTCGGCCGTCTGCTGTGGGAAAGAGCGGCGGCGACCCACGACGTCGATATCGTGGCAGACACCGCGCAGCTCCTGGCCATCGCGGCCGACGCGGCTACCGACCTCCATCGGGTCGAAGAGGCCGGGCGGGTGATCGCGAGCCAGCGGGCGGAGGGCACGGCCGCCTACGTCACGAGAACGGAGACCCTGAACTCCCTCGAGGAGTCGAGGCAACGCCTCCACGACCAACTGCTCGACGTCGTGCGGGCCATGGGGGGGGCGAACCGACGGCTTCCGGAGGCCGGAGGTCGGGCCGCCGAACTATCCCGACTCGGCGAGGCCGTCGAGACGAGTCGCTCCGCCCACGCCGGAGCCGTCAACGAGGTTGAACGCCTCCTGGCCTGAGGCCCGTAGTTGACACGCGGGTGCGACCCGCTAACTCCTTGGATCGTCCAGCACGAGATCCTCTCGAGGAATTAGCCATGACGCCCACGTCCGGCCGCCGGTGGTGGCCCATCGCCTCCGCTTTGGTGCTCACCGTATGGGCCTGCGTCCCAGGCGCAGAGACCGCGTCGCGAGCCGGCACGCCGGAGCTCCGCGCGGCGCTCTTCGACACGATCATGGCGCTCACCGCCTCGCGTGAGGCGTTCTCGCCCGCGAAGGAGGAGCACTGGGGTTTCGATCCGCTCCAGTCCATGGCGGCGCTCCGGGACGAGTTCATCGCCGCCGACTCCGAAGAAGCGCTCTTCTACGCGCTCGAGAGGGTCAGCAACGCTCGTAACGACCGTCACCTGGGCGTGAGCCTGGTTCCCGGCGGGCTCCGGCTAGCACAGTCCGCCGGTGTGGACGGAGGAGAAGGGCCCGCCCACGTCGCTCCGGTGCGGATCCTCCCCGACTACGGCGATCCGGCGGTGTACTTCGTGGCCGACGTGTCCGAGAGCACGGAGCACTTCCCCGAGGGCCGGGCCCAACCAGGCGATCGCGTGTTCTCCGTGAACGGGTTTCCGATGGACGAGTACCAGAGATTGGTGCGACCCTACCAGGCGTCCTCGTACGGACCCAACCTGAGGTGGCGGCTGGCCGAAGACATCACCGCGCGTACGGCGATCATGCCGCCTTCGTTCTACCGAGACGCGCTCGAGCTGGAATTGGAGCGAGAAGACGGAACACAGACTTCGGTGACCCTACCCTATCTGCACCCCGACTCCGTCCCCTGGGCGAACCTCGCGGAGCCGCGCTACCCGGGCTTCAGGATCGAGCACTCCACCCCCACCTACGACCTCTACCTTCCCGAGGACGGCGGCTCCGTTCTGATACTGACCTGGTACGGCTTTCGCGAGACGATGATCGCCGACGTCGACGAGCTCATGGAGCTGGCCGTTGCGGGAGGCTGGCTCGATCATGACCTGATCATCGACGGTACCCGGAGCCGGGGTGGCTCGGCCGGATCCTATGCGGTGCAGCGCTTCACACCCAAGGCGTTCAAGACGACGTTCGGCAACCTCCGCGTCAGCGACGTCGTGCCGATCTTCATCGAACGCAAGCGAGAGGAGATCGCCGCCTGCGGATCGTTGGACTCGGGCGTGCAGGAGGCGATGGACGACGGGTCCTGGCTCATGGAGTGGCTGGATACCGACGTAGCCGACTCCGTGGCGGCAGGGGCGATGTACACGAACGACGTGCCCTTCAAGCTGGCCCACGCTTCGAAGGACTCGGACGGGATCCTGCAGCCGGCGCCGGTCCACTTTCGGGGGCGCATGGTGTGCTTCTTCGTCCCGCGACGGGGATCCCACCTCGATCAGTTCGCCTCGATCGTCAAGGACAACTAGCTCGGACACGTCATCGGGATGACGCCCGGCGGGTACAGCAACACCTGGGAGTGGGAAGAAGTGCTCTACTTCCCGGGCACGGATCAGCCCGTCGTCCGGTTCATGTGGGACATCGGTCACACCATCCGGCCCAACGGTGAGATCTTGGAGGGTAACCCGGCCAGACCCGACGAACTCGTCACCCTCACTCGCGAGAACTACCGCACCTACTACCCGGAGCTCGTCCGGCGGGCCATGGCGTACCTGGGTGGCTGAGGGCCCGGACGGCGCGCCAGCGCCGGAACGCGACGACCCGCTCCGTCGCGGGGAACGTTCGCCCTGGTCCCGCTACAAGGACCTCTCCCTCGGCTCGAAGATCCTGCTCTACATGGTGGTCGGCGGGACGGTGGGCATGGTGCTGGGGGAGCGGGCCACGGTCGTCCAGCCTTTGGGAGATCTGTTCATCCGGCTGCTCGTCATGGCGGCCATTCCCTTGGTATTCTTCAACCTCCTAGCCGGCCTCACCAGCCTCGTCGATCTCAGGACGCTGGGGCGGTTGGCTGCCAAGATCCTGTCGTACTACGTCCTGACCACCACGCTGGCCCTGGTCTTCGGGCTCACCTCCATGCACCTGCTGAAGCCCGGGCTGGGGATGACGCTCAGCGAAGACGTCAGCCCTTCGGTGGGAGACGTGCCCGGGGTAGTCGACGTGATTCTGGATCTCTTTCCCGAGAACGCGTTCGAGGCCTTCGCGACCGGCAAGGTCTCCCAGATCGTGGTTTTCGCGCTATTCCTGGGCGTCGCCACGGTTCTCCTTCCGGAGGACCGCCGCGCACCCCTGCGCTCGGGATTCGGTCTCATCGCCGAGCTCCTCCGCAAGCTCGTGGACGTGATCATGTGGTTCGGGCCCATCGGCATCGGGGCCCTGGCGGCCGCTACGTTGGGTCAGTACGGATCTCAGATCTTCGGGCCGCTGGCCCTCTTCATCGGGGGAATGTGGCTGGCTCAGGTCGCCATGGTGGTGGTGTACATGACGCTCCTCGCCACGTTCACGCCGTACTCGCCGGTACACTTCCTGAAGGAGACGGGTACGTTGTGGGCCACGACCATCGCGACGTGCAGCAGCCTGGCGAGCCTGGCCGTGGCCTTCGAGGTGGCCAAAGATCGCCTCAAGCTCCCCCAACGGATCTACTCGTTCACCCTGCCGTTGGGGGCCCAACTCAACAAAGACGGCACCTCCATCATGTTGGCCGGCGTCCTGCTGTTCACGGCCCAGGCGGCCGGCGTGGACTTCGACCTGGCATCACAGATTGCGATCGTCCTGATCGGTCTGGTCCTGTCGGAGGGCTCGGGCGGCATCCCGGGGGGAGGCCTGGTGATCGCACTCATCTTCGTACAGGCTTTCAGCCTGCCGCTCGAGATCGCCGCGATCGTGGCGGGCATCTACCGGCTGATCGACATGGGAAGCACGACCATCAATGTCATGGGAGACATGGTCGGAACGGCAATCGTATCTCACTCGGAACGGCATAACGCAGAGGCTTCGGCATGAGCAGTGGTATCTTCGCCGACTTTCGGTCGAACTTTCCCGGAACCAGAGACGGGGTCTTCACCAATGTGGCCCAGAGAGGGCTCATGCCGGTTCAGGTGCGCGACGCCATCACCACGTATCTGGAACGGAGGACCGGTCTCGGATGGAGTAAAGAGGAGGCCTTCGATCTCACGGAGGGCACACGCACGACGTTCGCCAAGTTCGTGAACGCACATCCCGACGAGATCGCGTTCATCAAGAACGTCTCGGAGGGGATGAACCACATCGCCGCGGGGATCCAATGGAAGCCCGGAGACAACATGGTCATGTGCCCGGCGCTCGAGCATCCGGCCAACGTGAACCCGTGGTACCACGTGGCTCGCCGTTGTGGTGTCGAGGTCCGCACCGTGCCTGCCGACAACGGCCGGCTCGACCTCGACACGCTCATGGGGGCGGTGAATGACCATACGAGGGTCGTGTCCGTCTCGTCGGTCACGTTCTCACCCGGGTTCGTCACGGACGTTGCCGCTCTCTCCGACGCGTGCCGGCCCCGTGGCGTTAGGGTCGTCGTCGATGGGGCCCAGTCCATCGGTATCCTGCACACCGACGTCGAGCAGCTCGGCATCGACGCCTTCGCCGTGGCCACCCAGAAGGGCTTGCTCTCCTGTTACGGGATGGGCTTCCTCTACTGCCGGAAGGACTACGCGGAAGAGATGCACCCTGCCGCCCTCGCCCGCTTTTCGGTGACGCTGGAGGAGGGCGCCCACGAGACGGCGCTCACCGGAGAGGACTTCACCTTGGCCCCCGCCGCGAGGCGCTTCGACGGCGGCAACTACAACTACCTGGGAATCACCGCGGTACGGGCGGCGTTGCACCTGCTGAACCACCTGGGGACGCCGGCGATCGATACGTACGTTCGTGGCTTGAGTATACGTATGGCCGAGGGTTTCCTCGAGATGGGGCTACCCGTTTGCGGGGGAGCGCCCGGGCCACATCTCGGCAACATCGTGGCCTTGGGCAAGAGCGGCGGCGGGCGCCACTACACGGCCGACGACCCCGCCATGAACACGCTTCACGATCTCCTCACGCGCGAGGGCGTGCACCTCTCGATCCGGAACGGAGTACTGCGATTCTCCTTCCACGCGTACAACAACGCGGAGGACGTGGACCGGATTCTGGAGATCGCGCGCGGCGGCGCATAGTCCTCGCCTCAACCCCCCGACCAACCCACCGGCCGGGCCGGCCGGGGTGCCGTTTTCGACCTTCTCGCTGTCTTCGACCTGATTGCGGTCTGCAACCTGATCCCGGTCTTCGACCTAGCTGGCGTTCTGAATCTCCCGGGCGACCGCCTGGACCTCGTCCAGCACCCGGAGGAGGTTACCGCTCCAGAGCATGCCGATCTCTTCCTCGGTGTAGCCTCTGCGCACCAATTCCAGCGTGACGTTGAACGTCTCCGCGGCGGAGTCCCAGCCGGCGACCCCGCCACCTCCGTCGAAGTCCGAGCTGATACCGACGTGCTCGAGGCCGATGAGCTCCACCAGATAGTCGATGTGGTCGACGAAGTCGGCTACGTCCACCGGGGGAGCGACGGACATGACCTCGGCCTCCATCCTGGGCGCCGCCATTTCACGGACCTGGTCCATCTTCGCGTCGTAGGCCGCCCGATCCTCCACGCTCAAATCACGTACGGTCTGCCGGTCGAGCATCTCGAACCCCATCCCTTCGGCGATCTCGCCGTAGAGCGCATCCATCGCCGCCTGGTTCTCGGAGTTCTTCACCGGATCGACGTAGCCACGGAACGCCACGGTCTGCACCACACCACCATTCTCCTTGAGCGCCATGAGCTGCTCGTCGTCGAGGTTGCGGCTCACGTCCCCGAGAGCGCGGGCCGCCGAGTGGGACGCCATGATCGGAGCCTGAGACAGCTCGAGCATCTGCATGATGGCAGGCTTGGACGGGTGCGAGACGTCGATCATGATGCCCCACTTGTTCATCTCCGCCACGGCCTGCCGACCGAGATCACTCAGGCCGTTGTGCAGCCACACGCCGTCTCGCTCACCGGTGTTCGAGTCCGAGAACTGGCTGTGACCGTTGTGGGCCAGCGACATGTACCGACCACCCAACTCCTCGAACTTCCGGATGTTGTCGAGGTCCAAGCCGACCTGATAGGCGTTCTCGATGGCGATCATCGCAACCTTCTTGCCGGAAGCGACGATCCGACGGACGTCGTCCGACGTGTACGCGATCTCGATGCGGTCCGGAGCCTTCTCCTCGGCGAGCCAGTGGATGGCGTTGAACTTGGCCATCGCATCTGCCGTAGCCTGAGCGTAGCCCCGTCTGTTGAGCGGACCCTGGCCTACGAACACCACCATCCACGACACATCCAACCCGCCGGCCTCCATCTTCGGAAGGTTGACCTGCGTGGGCAGGTCCATGCTGTAGTTCCGCTCCTCCGTGAAGTTGGCGGGGCTGATGTCGTTGTGCGTGTCGAGGGTGATGACTCGCTCGTGGATGCCCATGGCCCGCTCGACCAGCTGCTGCTCGGACTCCTGGCCCGAGTCGGCCGTGCCGCACGAAACGAGCGCAAGCATCGAAAGGAGGAGCGCTAGCGGGGGGAAGTGTCTCGTTGTGTTCATCATGATCCCTGCCTGGAGAATAGTGCCGTCGGATCGGCTCCCCCGCCTGACTCGAATGGTAGGCCCCGGGGAGTGCGTCCGGTATGCGTACGTGGAAAGGTGATTGTACCAGCCGGGCACCGCACAGGCTACTGCGGGCTACTCCGCCCGGAGGGCCCTGATGGGATCAGCTCGTGTGGCCGACAGGGCCGGAGCGAGGGTCGCCAACACCCGGGGCACCGCGCGAAGCGTGGTCGGGCCCTCGCCGCCCTAACCCGTAGGGCACAGGGGGGTTGCGGTCGGTCAACAATCGCTTTGCGCATTGTCGGGTTGTCTCTCCTCCTCGCCGTAGCCCTGCTCAGACCTCGAGGATGTGGCCCTCCGGGCCGACATTGAGGATCTCCGTGGATCCGACTCGGGAGCACTGCCCCCAACACCCGTGGATGTGTCCGCACACGACCAGACGGGGTTCGACTCGCTCGATGGCGTCGAGCACGGCGTGGCTGCCGAGGTGCGTCTCCCCGACCCCGTCCACGTGCCCGTACGGTGGCGAGTGGCTCACCAACACGGCGTCCCGAGGGCACGCTGCGAGCATTCTCTGAGCTTCCTGCTCGGTGAGGTCGAAGCTCCATGAGCCGAACGGAGTCACCGGAATTCCCGCGCCGATTCCGAAGAACTCGACGCCGTCGATCGTCACGCCCGAGCCGTGAAGCACGTGGGCTGTGCTCCATCGACAGCACGCCGCCCGGAGCTCACTGTCGGATTCGCCGTTGCCCGGGACGAGCACCGTCGGTCGGTCGATCTCCTTCAAGATGTCCACCACGTCTTCGATTCCGACCCGCTTGACGGCGAAGTCGCCGGCGGCGACGACGACATCTACGTCGCCCGCACGCTGAACGATGGCGCGGGCCGCGGCTTGGTCGCGGTGCAGATCACTGAAAGCCAGAAGTCTCATGGCGCCCTCATCCTTCCGAAGCCTTCTCAAGCGTTGGGGGGGGGCAGAACTCCTTTAAGTGTCGCCAATCAGTGATGGCGAATCCAGCGTTCTTGAGGCACCGTAAACCCGCGCTTGCGTCTGTCCTCCAACGTTGAGG
This sequence comes from Longimicrobiales bacterium, assembly GCA_965226925.1. GTDB lineage: Bacteria > Gemmatimonadota > Gemmatimonadetes > Longimicrobiales > Gaopeijiaceae > CBDDCX01. The sequence goes on from CBDDEN010000011.1 coordinate 1,206,292, forward strand.
GGATCCCCCTCCTGGGTCGCCGTAGACTCCGGCGCAGGCCCCGGGCAAAGTGAAGGCAGATTCACACCGATCTCACGACCGCTTCATGCGCCCGGAGGTAGGTTCAAGTGAGGCTAGCCACTTTGGCTGGATCGATCCGGACGCGGAGGCGACGATGGAATGGTTTCAGCAGAATTGGTTCTGGCTCGCCGTGCTCATCCTGTTCATGTGGATGCACGTGGGCGGTCATGGATGCGGAGGACACGGGGGGCACGGAGGACACTCGAAATCCAGGGACACTGAGCCGCGAAACGGCGGGCGGGAAGGGATCGACGCCAACGACCGCGACGCTCCGAGTGGAGGCAGTCATGATCAACATTAGGGTACTCTCATGGTCGCTGGCGTCGTTCTCGAGCGTCAGTTACGTCGTCTGCGTCCTATACGGACTCGTGGTGCCGGAGGCCCTCCACATGACGGGATTTCTGGAGCAGGTCCTTCCCGGGTTCCGGTGGCTTACGCCGGCCGGGTTCGTGATCGGTTTGCTCGAGTCCTTCCTGTACGGTGCTTACGCAGGTCTTGTGTTCACGCCCATCTACAACGGATTCCGGAGGCGGTGGGTGGTCGAGTGACCGAGGCCAATCGACCCTAGTGCTCCTCCGGCGTTCCCAACGTGAAGGAGTCTTCATGTCCCCTTCATCTGTTCTTAAGGGTCCGCGGCCTATGCTTGTCCACTTGAATCCTGCCCTTCCGACGCCTGCCCGGAGACTCCGCATCATGAGCGACGACTCAGCCACACTCGTCGCACCCGCCGAAGACAGCTACTACGCCATCCTCATCGGGCGGAGACCGACCTAGTGGATTCTACGCCACCCCCGAACGGGCCCGGGGAGGAACACCCCCCACACGAGCCCGACTTCCCTGAAGAACTACCGCGGCGACGCTTCGTCCAATACGCGGCAGGACTGGGTATCCTGGCAGGCCTCGGGCTTCGGCCCCGGTCCACGTGGGCAGCCACCGACACGCCGGGACACGAGGCGTCGGCACCGGTCGAGTACGACCTGGTGGTCGACCGACTCGGCGTCTCGTTCAGCGGTGAACGCGCGCAGGCCAATGCCATCAATCAGACGATACCCGGGCCGCTCGTTCGACTTCGGGAGGGTCAGGAAGCCATCCTCCGGGTCACAAACAGGCTCGATGAGGACACGTCTCTGCACTGGCACGGACTTCTCGTACCGTCCGATATGGACGGTGTACCCGGGATCAGCTTCGACGGGATCAAGCCGGGCGAAACGTTCACCTACCGATTTCCGGTGCGGCAATCGGGGACGTACTGGTTTCACAGTCACTCCGGTGGCCAGGAGCAGCAGGGTGTGTACGCTCCACTGGTTGTCGACCCGGCTGGCCCCGATCCGGTGGCCTACGACCGGGAGCACGTGGTCGTGCTCTCCGACTGGACGGATGAGAGCCCCCATGAAGTGCTCCGTAACCTCAAGGGAAACGGCGGCTACTACAACTATGGGAGGCGGACCCTACCACAGTTTATCGGCGGTCTGTTCAAAGACGCCGGTGCCACCCTCAGAGATCGGGAAATGTGGGGACGAATGAGGATGGATCCCACGGACGTCGCGGACGTGAGTGGCGCGACCTATACGTATCTTCTGAACGGGCGGACCGCTGCTGAAAACTGGACAGGCATCTTCCGACCGGGAGAACGCGTGCGTCTGCGCATCATCAATGCATCGGCCATGACGTACTTCGACGTGAAAATCCCCGGGCTGAAGATGTCCGTCGTCCAGGCGGACGGACAGGACGTTGAGCCGGTTCCGGTGGATGAGATCCGCGTCGCGGTAGCGGAGACGTACGATGTCGTCGTCGAGCCGCGGGCCGATGAGAGGTACACGCTCTTCGCCCAGTCGATGGACCGGAGCGGCTACGTGCGTGGCACACTTGCGGAGCGCGAGGGGGCGCAGGCCCCGATTCCACCACTGGACCCTCGACCGCTGCGCATCATGCGGATGGGGGCCGACGACATGCGCATGTCCGGTCCAGACGTGCCAGGACCGGATGTACCGTCTGAGGTGCCGAACGCGATGGCGGGGATGGACCACGCGGCGATGGCCTCGCCACAGATCGGCTCCACCCACCGGAGGCTCGAGTACTCGGATCTGCGCGCGCTGACGCCGAACCGAGACTTCCGCGAACCGGAGCGCGAGGTCGTGCTTCGATTAACGGGCGACATGGATCGGTACTTCTGGACCCTGAACGACCAGAAGCTCTCCGAGTCTGATCCTATCCGGCTCCGCCTAGGAGAACGCGTGCGTGTGAGGTTCGTGAACGAGACCATGATGGAGCATCCCATGCACTTGCATGGCGTCTTCATGGAACTCAGGAACGGGCAGGACGCCACCCATGCGCCTCGAAAACACACGATCAGCGTGCCCCCGTTCGAGACGGTGGAGGCTGATGTCACGTTCGAGGAGGAGGGTCCCTGGGCGTTCCACTGCCACCTGCTCTATCACATGATGACCGGGATGTTCATCAGGGTAGAGGTCGAAGGGGCACCCTCCGTCGACGAAACTGAGGACCGCGCGTGACAACTCGTGTGGGGAGAGGGCTGGCATTCGTCGCTTGCATCGCTGTGGGCGTGTTTCCAGAGATCCTCGTGGGGCAAGAGTCGGACAACGCGATCTTCCACTACTCGTTGATGAACCTCGACGTTTCCAGGTCACCGGGGCCGGCCGTGGGTGCCTGGGAGGGGGGTGGCTGGATCGGTACGGACTACGACCGACTCTGGTGGAGCACGTTCGGCGAGGGTGCCGACGGGACCTTCACCGAGTCGGAGGTCATGCTCCTCTATGGGAGGTACGTCCGTACGTTCTGGGACTTGGTGGTGGGATACAGACGAGAGGTGCGCCCTATCGGTCAGGGTTACCTCGCGTTCGGACTCACCGGGCTCGCCCCGTATTGGTTCGAGGGGAGCGTGCTCGGGTTCGTGAGCGAGAAAGGTAAACCCAGCGCACGGTTAGAGGCGAAGACCGACCTCTACCTCACACAGCGCATGGTGCTCCAACCCTCGGTCCCCTCTCTGCCAACGTACGTGAGACACAGAGCACGCAAAGAATTAGAGTAGGGCGAAGGCAGAGAAAACGAACATGTTGGGACTGCGAGAGAGAATGGAAGAGAATGGTAGTGCCCCTGGAACCGGGGAGGCCAAGCGAAGCGCGGCAGCTCCTGCGGACCCGGAGGTAGTAGATAGGCCGCTACGACGGCGGTTCAGTCCGTCGTACAAGCTGCGGATCGTCGAAGAAGCGGACCGGTGCACCGAGCCCGGCGAGGTGGGTCAACTCCTGCGGCGAGAGGGCCTGTACTCGTCGCACCTGACGACGTGGCGCAAGGCGGCGCATAGCGGGTCTCTGAAGGCCCTGTCGAAGAAACGCGGCCGCAAGCCGGAGCGAAATCCTCTGGATGAGAAGGTACGCAAGCTGGAGCGCCGCAATGCTCGGCTCGAGGATGAGCTCAGGAAGGCACACCTGATCATCGACGTGCAGGGAAAAGTTGCGGGGCTGCTGGGGATAAGCCTCGACGACGGGACAAACTCTTGAAGGCGGCCGATGAGCTGGCTAAGCACGTCGGTGTAAAACCGGCGTGCGCGGCCCTCGAGGTTTCCCGATCGACGTTGTACCGTCGTCGAGGCCCATCAACCGGGCAACAGCAGCCCCGCCCGACGCCCGCCCGGGCATTGAGCGAGACGGAACGAGGCGAGGTCTTCGACACGCTGTGTTCGGAGCGGTTCGTGGACCGCTCACCCGCCGAGGTGGTGGCCACGCTGCTCGACGAAGAGGTCTACCTGTGCAGCGAACGCACGATGTATCGTGTTCTGGCCTCCGAGGTGCCGGTTCAGGAACGCCGGGCGCAGCGCACCCATCCCGAGTACAAGAAGCCCGAGTTGATGGCCACGGCGCCGAACCAGGTGTGGTCCTGGGATATCACGCGGCTGCTCGGGCCGAAGAAGTGGAGCTATTACTACCTCTACGTCATCATGGACATCTACAGCCGCTACGTCGTGGGCTGGATGGTGGCGGACCGGGAGAACTCGGCCCTGGCCGGCCGGTTGATCCAGCAGAGCTGCCTGAAGCATGGCGTCCAGCCCCGGGTCCTGACCCTGCACTCGGATCGGGGAGCTCCAATGACGAGCCAATGCACCGCTCAACTTCTCGCTGACCTCGGCGTGACCCGCTCGTTGAGCCGGCCTCAGGTGTCGGATGACAACCCGTTTTCCGAGGCTCAGTTCAAAACCTTGAAGTACCATCCCTCGTTTCCCGGACGGTTCGGGGATCAGGGCCAAGCCAAGACGTTCTGTCGATCGTTCTTCCGCTGGTACAATGCCGAGCACCGCCATGGCGGCATCTCGATGCTAACCCCCGAGCAGGTCCACTTCGGGAACGCCGATCAGGTCATTGCCGGCAGGAAATCCGTGCTCCGCGAAGCATGGGCCGCTCATCCCGAACGCTTCGTCAGAGGTGTGCCGAAGCCCAAACCGCTCCCGGAGGCCGTCTTCATCAATCCTCCCATCCCTTCCCTCACCACACAGGACATTGCTCTCTAATTAATCCCGTAGAGTGTCCCATTGTCGTTGACAGGTTCCGGTCCGAACAGATTGGTTGGTGATCGCCGATGACGAGGTAGACCTCGGCGCCGGGCTTCGCACGGTCGAGGTGGGATTTCGTGGCCGATACGAGGTCCGACGAAAGTTCGCTCCGTATTTCGACCTACGATGGGTCCGAGAAAAAGAGGCCCGTGCGGGAGGATCGGTCGAGGCAGACTCGGAAGGCTTCCGTCTGGGAGTGGGAATCCGCCTGATCTACTAGCCGCAGGGCCTCTCTTACGTCTCAACCGAAGCGGTTCCCCTCAACAGAGCCACTCCCAATCCACCGGCCAGCCCGACGAGCAGGCCGATCAACCCCCAGCTCGCTCCGGCCATGGAGCGCTCGATGGGCATCTCATCCGCGCGCGCGCCGGAGACCATGGCTTCCGTGTGCTCGCCGGCCTCGCCGTGCACTGCGTCCGACGAGCCGGAAGCAACCGCGAGGACAGAGAGATCCAAAGTCGCGGCCCGGTCACCGTCCGGTGCGTAAGCGACCAACTGGTACTGTCCTGGACGTACTTCGACCGGCACCTCGAGCTCGATGGAGAAGGTACTGTCTGCGCCGGCTTCGACCTCTCGGAGTGTGTACTCGTTCAGAGCCCCGAGTAGTACGAGCTTGAACGTCTCGCCCTTGGAGAACTTCTCACCTTTGAGGGGCAGCGTCTTTCCGGCCTCCACGGAGGACTGTGAGCTCGTGAGCACCGCCTCAGAGTGTACCGCACCGATGAGACCGGCAAAGAGCAGTACGAGCCCACCTCGACTGGAGATCCGTCTACGCATGATTCCCTCCGTTCTTGAATCTGAATTCACATGCCGATGTGCTGCTGAGCCTCACCGAGTAACCCATAGAGCGCTAAAGCCAGAATCGCGAGGCCAAAGATGAGACCCACCCAGCCCACCCAGCCATGCCGTCCCGGATCACCCTCCGGTGAGCGATCGAACAAGGGCACCGCGACCAAGAAAAGGAACACCACCGAAGGCCCCAGGATCATACCCCAGGCTCCGAGCAGGTTCTCCAGACCGTATACCCACAAGACCGGCCAGAAAGGCTTGGTGATCTCCACGCCTGCTACGGCCGGATAGCCGATGCCCTCCGGGACCAGCGCCGCCAGGACACCGAGTGCCGCGAAGAGTATCAGGCTGATGCCGGCCAGCCGTGTGGCGTGGGCCCGAAAAACGCCGGGGTCGGAGTAGTCCGCGCGGATTCCGAGGTGTCGGATCAGCCAGAAGTGCAGTCCCATCAGCGACAGCAGCACCAGCGGCAGCAGACTGGTGTGAAGACCGAAGATCCGCGACACGAGTGACGTGCTGGGGGTGAACCCCTCGGTGAAGAAGGATCCGAGCCCGCCGGTGAGATTCCCCCCGGCGACGAAGTGTGCGAGTGCTTCAAAGCCCTCCTGGTCGTACCGGAGCGCAGTGCCGGTGACGAGGAAAAGGAAGATGAGCGCCGCCATGGCCACCCCCGCCCACCAGGTCCCTTCTCTCGGCCTCTTGTACGACCTCCTCCAGAAGACGTACGACAGATGCGCGGTCACCGTCAGCACCACCGCCCCGGCCGACCAGTAGTGCAGGCTCCGAACCCAATCCCCCAGGGGAGCGCGGGTGATGAGGTAGAGGACGCTGTCGTGGGCGCCGCCTGGAGTCGGGTTGTAGTACTGGCCCATGTACAGTCCAGTGACGACGAGCACCGCGATGAGAAAGGCCGTGATTCCGCCCAGCATATAAGGCCAGCGATACGTGGCCCTGGGCACCTCATAATCGAGCGCGTCCAAGGCCAGTCGCTCGTTCACGGCTTTGCTCAGCGAAGGCATCGATCAATTCCTCCAGGGTAGCGGGCCGGCCCCGCAGGGGGGTCCTCCCGACCGGCACCACTCGACGCAGGTAGGGCGGACGGGGTTGTCGTCGGACACGATAAGATAGGCAGGTACGACCCAAGACGACTATCCCGGTCGTCCACCGGCCGTGGCATCGCACTCGACGCGAACGATGTCCGGATATCCAAGAGATCTTCATCCAATCTTCATCGACGCTTCACATTTCCTGGTACAACTTACGTCGAGTTCAAGGACCCCTGACCTCGCGAGCGGGAGGCCATTACGTTATGGACCAGCAAGCATCCACTGCCTCTTGGCAGCTCACGGTCATCATGACCGTAATCGCGTCGTGGGTCTTTTACCGCTACGCCGCCCCAAAGGGCTGGCGGGAGTGCCGAGAAGACCGGCTCGCCACCGACGGCCTCTACGGCATTGTCCGACATCCGCAGTACACAGGGATCCTGATTGCGCTGTTCGGGCAGTTGAATCCAGCTACGGAAACAGCCTATGTGACCCTCGACCCTGAGCGGATTCTGATGCGCGACGTGGTTCAAACCGTCAAGGAGTGTGGGTACGAGGCTGGCGTGAGCAGAGGCCCCGCGAACCGCAGAGGAAGAGTATGAACGAGCCCAGACCAGCGAATCGGATCGCCTCATGAGCACCCACTGGAAGCGGTATCGGCAGATCGCCGACGCGCTGACCCGACATGGCCTGGGGTATATGGTGGGCTCCTTCGGCATCGACCGAGTGGTGCCGTTCCACCGTGGTCTCCTCGGTCATCCGCGCCGCCCCGAGCCATACACCCAACCCGAGCACGTCCGGATGGCACTCGCGGACCTAGGAGCCACGGCGTGCAAGTTCGGTCAGATCCTCTCGACTCGCTCCGACCTTCTTTCGCCGGAGTATTCGAGTGAGCTCGCGAAACTCCAGGATGCCGTGCCACCCGTTCCGTTCTCAAAGCTGAAGGAGACGCTGTCGGCCGAGTTGGGACCCATCGAAGAGGCGTTTGCGAGCTTGGATCGGGAACCGCTTGCGGCGGCCTCAATCGGGCAGGCACACCTGGCCACTCTGCACGACGGCACCGAGGTAGTGGTGAAGATCCGTCGGCCCGGAGTCGTCGAGCAGGTGCGCGAAGACCTCGAGATCCTGAGGAACCTCGCCGTCGCGGCCGGCCGTCGCTGGGAGCCTGCCGAGCAATACGACGTCGTTGCGCTGGTGGACGAGTTCGCTGATGCCCTTCTGCTCGAGCTCGATTATCTGCGTGAGGGGCGCAACGCCGAGCGCCTAGCGGCCAACTTCGTGGACGACCCGGGGCTCCATGTGCCCCGCATCTTCTGGGAAACGACCACCTCCCGCGTACTCACTCAAGAGCGCGTGCAGGGCCTGAAAGTCGATGACCTGGACGGACTCACGGCCGCGGGTATCGACACCAAGCAGCTCTCGATGCGGTTAGCCCATGTGCTGCTCAAGATGGTGTTCGAGGACGGGCTCTACCATGCCGACCCGCACCCGGGAAACTTCTTCGTCGAGTCTGCAGACCGGATCAACGTGATCGACTTCGGCATGATGGGCACCGTGGACGATCGCACCCGAGAACAGTTGGCGGCCGTCCTCATGGCGCTCTCGAAGAACGACACCGAAGAGCTGGTCGACGCGGCCCTGATCATCAGCGGGCCCGCCGGCGCCGGCGTCGACCGGTCGGCACTCACGACCGACCTGGAACGGCTCGTTGCGGAATACAAGGACCGTCCCCTGGGGGACGTGCCGATCGGTCCGGTCGTGGAGAGGTACCTGGCGATCCTACGTGAGCACCGGATGCAGCTTCCATCCAGGTTCGCGCTCCTACTCAAGACGGTCATGATGGCGGAGGGCATGGGCCTCAGGCTCGACCCGGAGTTCAGCCTCACCGCCCTGCTGGCTCCCTACGCGAAGAGGCTGGTTCTGGAACAGTACTCTCCAGCGGCTCGAGCCCGACGTGTCGGAAAGAGCGTCGCAGACGCGGCACGGCTCATGGAAAAGCTGCCTGGAGACCTCCGCCGAGTGCTTCGCACCATCGACCAGGAAGGATTGCCGGTCCGTGTAGGACAGGCGGGGCTGGAGCGATTGGGAGACAGGATCCAAGCCGCCACGGACCGCATCGTCGCAGCCCTTTCAGGGTCCGCATTGATCGTCGGCCTCGCACTGCTCTTGACGGTGTTCCACCCCTCCGGTTGGGAGTCATGGTCCGGACTCACGCTCGGATTCGGGACCTTGCTCTTGGTCGCCTCCATGGGCTACGTGGCCGTCCGACTCGTCAGGGGTCGGCGAACGAAATAATGACGGCGAAGAAACGCGATACGGTGAGCGACCACTTGCTCCGGACTCCCCTTTTGGCCTTGAGTCGCTGTAGTATGCGAGACGGCAGCCACCTGACCGATCATGCCCGCCCTTGGGTCCATGGAGTTACGACATGCGTATCCTCGTAGTCGAAGACGACAAGAAGGTCGCGAGCTTCCTCGAAAAGGGGCTTCGTGAGGAGGGCTACGCCGTCGACGTGGCGCACGATGGCGTCGACGGAGCCATGAAGGCACAAGTCTACGAATACGACCTGCTGCTGGTCGACGTCATGCTCCCCGAGAAGAACGGATTTGAACTCGTGCGGGGGCTTCGCAGCTCGGGTTCGAGCGTGCCGGTTCTCATGCTGACCGCGAGGGACGCGGAGGCCGACGTGATCATGGGCCTGGACGCCGGCGCCGATGACTACCTCAAGAAGCCGTTCGGCTTCGACGAGCTCCTCGCCCGCGTCAGAGCGCTTCTACGCCGAGGCGGCAGCGGCAGGGGGGAACTACTCATCTACAGCGACCTGGAAGTCGATCGCCTCAAACACACGGCGCACCGCCAAGGCACACGACTGAACCTCACACCGAAGGAGTTTCAGTTGCTCGAGTTCTTCATTCTGCGTCCGGACCAAGTGGTGAGGCGAACGGAACTCCTCGAGAAGGTCTGGGACCTCCACTTCGACCCCATGAGCAACGTCGTGGACGTTCACGTGGGCAACCCGAGACGGAAGCTGCGCGAGGCAGGGGACGGCGACCTGGTCCACACCCTCAGAGGGGTCGGGTACTGAGGTGCCCCCAGTTGCGGTACCACTTCCTATGGTAGACCCCGAGCCATCGGTGGTCCCTGGAGTTGGGGCATCCTGAGGAACCAGGGCGATGGTTTTATCGTCTCTGGGGCGGGGGGTAGTCCGCCGTGGGCACGATGGGGTCGGACGGTATTGTACAGCCGCCTCCACTGCTCGACGAGTACCGTTGCCTCGGGCAGTGTGTAGAAGATCTCTCCGTTCAAGAACTCGTCTCTCAGTTTGCCGTTGAAGCTCTTGTTGTAGCCGTTCTCCCACGGACTGCCCGGCGCGATGTAGAGGGTCTGGACCCGCAGCCTGGCCAGCCATCTCCGCACCAGTTTCGCCGTGAACTCTGGCCCGTTGTCCGAGCGCAGATGCTCGGGCGGACCGTGCCGAGCGAAGAGATCGGTGAGCACCTCGAGAACGTCGTGAGCTCGAGTCTTTCGACCGACCTTGATCGCCAGACACTGCCGCGTGTACTCGTCGAGCACGGTCAGAAGCTTCAGCGCACGGCCGTCATGGGTCCTCGTGCTTACGAAGTCGTAGGACCACACGTGATTCTTGTGCAGTGGCCTGAGCCGGATGCACGAGCCATCGTTGAGCCACAACCGACCCCGTTTCGGTTGCCGTCTGGGCACTTTCAGCCCCTCCTGCCTCCAGATACGCTCCACACGCTTGTGGTTCACCTCCCAGCCCTCGATACGCAGCAGGTTCGTGATCTGGCGATACCCGTACCTGCCGAACCGGCTCGCCAACCGTATCACGTCCGTGCGTAGCGCCTCCTCGTCGCCAGGTAGCTTCTTCACCCGGCGCTGCGTCGAGCGCGGCTGACCCAGTACGTGACACGCGTGACGTTCACTCGCCCCGAGTCGCTGACGTACATGCATCACGCACCTGCGTCGGCGCTCGGGGCTCAGAAGTTTCCCTTGGTCGCTTCCTCCAGGATCAGCTTGTCCACCGTCAGGTTCGCCACCGCTCGCTTTAGCCGTGCGTTCTCCTTCTCCAGCTCCTTGAAGCGTCGAGCTTGATCCACCTTCATCCCCCCGAACTCCTGCCTCCACCGGTAGTACGTCTGCTCGCTGATCCCCAACTCCCGGCTCACCATCGCCACCGTTTTGCCGTTCGCCAGACCCACCTCCGCCTCTCTCAATGCCGTGATGATCTGCTCCGGCGTGTGTCGTCTCCTACTCATTCTGACCTCCTCCCTGATAGCTGCGACCAAAGCCGCATCCTAACATCAACTTCGGTCTCGTTTCAGGGGGTCACGTCAGGTCCGCCGAGAGAAGCTGCGAGGAGGTCGACGAAGCTCGCTTCGCCCCAGTCGGAAACGGTCACTAGCGCCTCGATCTCGGCTACATTCTCCTCCTCCGGAACGATCTGAACGTCTCCCACGGCGTCTCCGCCCACAGCGAGGAGAAGCGTCAGCTCATCGTCCGCCGAGGTCTTCACAGCCCCCCTCAGCGCGGTCAGTCGTCGCCCTTCCGGAAGCAGGCCCGAGAAGAAGGGAGGCAGTGCACCGGGCGCGTGGGTAACCACCGGGCCCCCGTGGAGGGCAAGGGTCGTGGCGACCGGTGGGCCTCCGGACCGACGGTAGCCCTCATCGTAGGTGAAAAGGACCGCATTCAGGCGCCGCTCGAGGCTCCCGGCTTTCGTACCCTGCTTGAGCACGGCCGCACGCTCCACGAAGCGAAGCTCGTCGAGAGGCCTCATGGGCGCTCCGCCGGTCCAACCGAACTCTCAGGCAGGGGCCCAATCTCGCCCCGGCCGGGCACGATTGACAGACCGAGGCCGAGGACCTCGAGCACGTCCAGTAGTTTGTCCAGGCGTAGGGTCGGCTTGCCCTGCTCCACGGTGTGAACGAAGCGTTGCGAGCAACCCCCGAGCTCAGCTACGTCAGACTGTCGCAAACCGAACTCGAGTCTGCGTCTCCGCACGGCCTCCGCAAGTTGGGCTACTCTCTCAGTCATCGTGGCCCCGTTGTGTGATCGTTCGTGCATTTTGATCACAATATTAAGGGTGCAGGGCCGGCAGTCAACTCATATGTAATCGATCGTGCATACGAAGGGTGAGCGACCGCTCCAGGAGTAGTCAAAGCCCTCATGGATGTACGAACGTGCATCTACACCCGCTCTCTCGTTGAGCATCTTCCTAATGTCCTGTTCGGCCCCGGCCTTGAATCTTGGTCAGGGTGGAGTAGATATCCATGCGCTCAACCTATGGGTGATGCTGAGGTTGGGCGATTGCTGGATGGGGCAGAAGAGAGTCAAGAATGACCCGCCAGCAAGAATCTGACAACGCGTTCCGCTTGCCCCACGGACCGCGTACCCAGGGTCTTTGGGGTCGCGCACGTCGCCCGTTGCCGGCATGTTGATCGCCACCTCACTTAGAATCGAAGAAGAGTCGATTGAAACTAAGAAAAGCGGTGAAGCTAGGTGTCGGCCTCTCTCTAGTCGGCGTAGCGGGCATATTGTACACCCACTGGATGGTCTCTGGGTGCCGACCGAGTCAACGATGGGGATTATCCAGCGGATAAACTACGTGCACGTGCCCACCGCCTGGGTCACCGAACTTGCGTTTGGGCTGACTGCTCTTGCCAGTGTCATTTACCTCTGGCTCGGGGATGATCACGCGGACGCCGCTGCCGAGGCTGCGGCCGAGGGGGGGCTGTACTTCTGTGCGGCACTGCTTATCGCGGGGTCTCTGTGGGGCCGAGTCGCTTGGGGTGCCTTCTGGACGTGGGAACCCAGGTTGACCTTCACCCTCCTACTTTGGTTCATTTTCCTGGGATACTTCTTGGTACGACACTCCACCGACAACCCCGACCGAGGAAAACGCTTCGCGGCTGTCGTCGCGATTGTGGGTGTCTTGCGACATCCCCTTGAGCGGTTCATGCCGGACGAGAGCGTCTACTCCTGAACTTCCCCTCGTCTGCCAACGTACGTGAGACGCACGGAGCACGCAAAGAATTAGAGTAGGTTGCGAAGGCAGAGAAAACGAACATGTTGGCGTCTCTCGACTGCGATCGAGAGAATGGAACGGAGAATGGTAGTGCCCCTGGAACCGGGGAGGCCAAGCGAAGCGCGGCAGCTCCTGCGGACCCGGAGGTAGTAGATAGGCCGCTACGACGGCGGTTCAGTCCGTCGTACAAGCTGCACCGGATCGACGAAGAAGCGGACCGGTGCACCGAGCCCGGCGAGGTGGGTCAACTCCTGCGGGATGAGAGGGCCTGTACTCGTCGCACCTGGACGCCGAATCGGGTCGTGGCGCACAGGCTTGGCGCATAGCGACGGCCGCTGAAGGCGCGCGGCAGCTCCTGTCGAAGAAACGCGGCCGCAAGCCGGAGCGAAATGCTGCATGGATGACGAGACGGTACGCAAGCTGCGACGCGGCGAAACGCACGGTGTCGAGAATGAGCTCAGGAAGGCACACCTGATCATCGACGTGCAGGGAAAAGTTGCGGGGCTGCTGGGGATAAGCCTCGACGACGGGACAAACTCTTGAAGGCGGCCGATGAGCTGGCTAAGCACGTCGGTGTAAAACCGGCGTGCGCGGCCCTCGAGGTCTGCCGATCGACGTTGTACCGTCGTCGAGGCCCATCAACCGGGCAACAGCAGCCCCGCCCGACGCCCGCCCGGGCATTGAGCGAGACGGAACGAGGCGAGGTCTTCGACACGCTGTGTTCGGAGCGGTTCGTGGACCGCTCACCCGCCGAGGTGGTGGCCACGCTGCTCGACGAAGAGGTCTACCTGTGCAGCGAACGCACGATGTATCGTGTTCTGGCCTCCGAGGTGCCGGTTCAGGAACGCCGGGCGCAGCGCACCCATCCCGAGTACAAGAAGCCCGAGTTGATGGCCACGGCGCCGAACCAGGTGTGGTCCTGGGATATCACGCGGCTGCTCGGGCCGAAGAAGTGGAGCTATTACTACCTCTACGTCATCATGGACATCTACAGCCGCTACGTCGTGGGCTGGATGGTGGCGGACCGGGAGAACTCGGCCCTGGCCGGCCGGTTGATCCAGCAGAGCTGCCTGAAGCATGGCGTCCAGCCCCGGGTCCTGACCCTGCACTCGGATCGGGGAGCTCCAATGACGAGCCAATGCACCGCTCAACTTCTCGCTGACCTCGGCGTGACCCGCTCGTTGAGCCGGCCTCAGGTGTCGGATGACAACCCGTTTTCCGAGGCTCAGTTCAAAACCTTGAAGTACCATCCCTCGTTTCCCGGACGGTTCGGGGATCAGGGCCAAGCCAAGACGTTCTGTCGATCGTTCTTCCGCTGGTACAATGCCGAGCACCGCCATGGCGGCATCTCGATGCTAACCCCCGAGCAGGTCCACTTCGGGAACGCCGATCAGGTCATTGCCGGCAGGAAATCCGTGCTCCGCGAAGCATGGGCCGCTCATCCCGAACGCTTCGTCAGAGGTGTGCCGAAGCCCAAACCGCTCCCGGAGGCCGTCTTCATCAATCCTCCCATCCCTTCCCTCACCACACAGGACATTGCTCTCTAATTAATCCCGTAGAGTGTCCCATTGTCGTTGACAGGTTCCGTTCCGGTCCCTGCACCCAGAACCCGTCTATCTCCGGCCCGAAGGTCCAGCTGCCGACTCAGCGTTCGTCCTTACGTTGCTAGTGGCGTTCCTCGCGTACACTGTACTATTCCTCGGACTGCTGACCCTGCGATACGGCGTTGAAGTGGCAGAAAGAGAGTGGGTACTCCGTTCTCCCCGGCCCAAGGGGGTCACAACATGAAACAGATCTTCCATCCTAACCTTCTCGCGAGCACAGCGATGCTGTGGCTTCCCGTGGTGGTTCTAGGGCAGAACTCGGAGTCGGCAAACTCGTTTCGGCCTTACCTCTTCGTGCTTCTTGCGTTCGCCGCTGGCTGGGTCTTGATCGGTGCCTGGGTGTTTCAGATCGGTAGGAAGGTAAGCCGTCTGTCCCGGCGAATTGAGGAGACCTCCGGCGACTAAGCATCCTACCCGGCGTCCTGACGAATACGCGCCACTGCTGGACACCACTGCTGCGTTCTTGCTGGACCCCTGTAGATTCAGATTCTAAGCACCTTCGGTTTCTATTCGGTATTCAGGCAGGCTCTTTGCTCGTACATGGTCGACGGGTTCCAGTGCATCGGGCTAGTCCGCTTCATCCTCGAAGTGCAACAACGGACGTTCAGCTTCGCCGAGTCCTGTAGGAGCTCCACGACCGATCGCACCGACCCCATCACTGCCCGCACGCCGTAAGAGAGTTTTCGAGATCTCTCATGCACCAGGGCCCACCCCTCTGGGAGAATGGCTCCCCAACCTTCAGGAACCGGCTGCTACCCGATCTCGGCTAGGATGCCCGCTCGGGAGCCGGACCGTCCTAGCAAGAAAGCCGATCATAGCATCCAGTCCGCAACGACCCCGGCTAAGAAATAGTACGGACGACAGCGCCTGCCATGAGATCGGTCCTGCAATGGCTGGGTCCGACCCGCGTGGATCGATCCCAAGGTCTGGCGCGACATCCACTTTCCAACGCATTCTGTTCAGTCGTAACGCGTCCGAAATATTAGGCGTTTGGATAGTCGGAAGCGTTGAATAAAAGGAGTTAGATGGCGCCCTTCACGTATAGTTGGCTCACGATATGACGACAGCGGTGTTGGGGGACAGTTGGTCGGATGGAGCTGCGTATGAGGCCTTCATGGGCCGCTGGAGCCGTCCACTGGCGGAGAGCTTTGTGCGGTGGCTTGATGCACCTGAAGCGCAGCACTGGCTCGACGTGGGAACCGGAACGGGAGCGCTGGCAGCCGCGATCTGCCGCATAGCGAGGCCCACAACCGTGATGGCCTGCGACGCGGCCGAAGCGTTCGTGCGCGCTGCGAAGCGTGGGCTTAGCGACTCTCGCGTACGCTTTGAGGTCGCTGGCGTCGGCCAGCTTCCTGCGCGCGCCGGAGGGTATGACGTGGCGGTATCAGGATTGGCGTTGAACTTCTTTCCGGATCCGCGCGAAGCGGTGCTAGAGCAGCTGTCGTTGCTGCGTGTGGGAGGTCGCGTCGCGGCATGTGTCTGGGACTACGCGGAGGGGATGGAGTTCCTCAGGACCTTTTGGGACACAGCCAACGGGGTCGACCCGACGGCTGCCCAGTGTGATGAAGGCATGCGCTTTCCCATTTGCAGACCGTCGGCGTTGCGCGATCTGTTCGAATCCTGCGGTGCCCTAGATGTCCGTACCGATGAGATTCGCATACCGACAGTGTTCCGCGATTTTGACGACTTCTGGGACCCGTTTGTGGGCGGCCCCGTCCCAGCGCCTGGCTACGTCGCGGCGCTCTCGCCCAGCCGACGGGCAGCGCTGATCGCAGGTCTGAGGAAGCGGCTCGCTGAGCGGCCCAACGCACCTATCGAGCTGACCGCACGGGCTTGGGTCGTGGTCGGTAGATGTTACAGAGTGTTGAGCCCGAACCTTGATGGGTAACAGAAACTGAGCATTGATGGGTTACAGTTTTGGGTTACGAGAAGAGGAGCCATCGTGGTCAAGGATGGCTCCTTTATCTATGTGCAGCCAGCCGAGGGAGACGGAGCCGAAGTAAATAGCCCAGATGCCATCGGCGATCTCTTCGAGGCCGATGTATTCACGTCCGAGTAGGTGGGAGACGTTGACCCAGGTGGAATACCAACGGACGCCACCGTTGGTGGAGACTTTACGGACCTCGAAGTGAGCGGGGTACTCCGGCGTCTTGAGCTTCTTCGGGAAGGGACGGGTCGAGGGTTCGTAGGCAGAGGCTGGGGGCCGCTGGTCGTGAGCCTCGTGGGGCCGGACCTCGTTGAAGTCAGCCCGAAAGGCGTTGAAACGGCGCTGCTGAGCGGAGCGGTTGCCGGCAGGTGGGATGGTGGTGTCGGCCTTGAGGTCTTTGTGCATGCGCTCATGGCGGCCGTTCTGCTGAGGCGAAGCAGGCTCGATGAGATCGGGCAGGATACCGATCTTGATCCACCAAACGGAGAGCCTAGAGAGACGGCCGAGCGCCATGGAAGCGAAGGGCGAGCCGTTGTCGGTGCGGATGCGTTCAGGGAGCCCGAACTCGCGGAAGAGACGAGTGAAGACACGCCGTGAACCGGCGTAGGTGGTGCCATCGAGGCCCTGGCAGGCGAGCAGATACCGACTGAAGCCGTCCTGGACGGTGAGCGGGTAGCAGTAGCGGCCGTCGAGGGTCTTGAACTGACCTTTGAAGTCGGCGGACCAGATGGCGTTGGGTGCATCGAAGGGAGCGGTGGGTCGGCCGGGATGCGGGCGTGTCCGACTCCTGCGCGGCTTCTTCACGAGTCCCTCGCGGAGGAAATACTTGTGAAGGACGCGAGCCGAAGGGACGCGCCAGTCAGGGTGCAGGGTCAGGAGCCGAGCACGGATCTTGTCGGCGCCCCAGCGACATCGACGCCTGCGGAGCTCGAAGGCTGCCTCGAGTACATGCGGCTCGGTGGTGTGTGGATGCGCACAGGGACGGCGCGAACGGTCTCCGAGGCCATCGGGTCCTTCGACCTCGTAGCGATCGAGCCACTTGTAACCGGTCTTACGGCTAATGTCGTGGCGCAGGCAGAGCTCGGAGTGCGAGAAGAGGCCGCCGGTGGCCTCCAGGATGAATCGTTTGCGTTCGTTCATGGGATCGGTCTCCAACCATGGCATGGCGCCTCCTTGTAGGAGGGCCACGATAGTGATCGAGACTGTCACCCATCATTGTTCAGAAAAGTGTTACCTATGTTTGGTCAGCGTACCTGTGAGCCATCTAACAAGGAATTGCTGCTGTCCGCGTAAGCTGCGGTGGACCGCCCTCTCTGCCAACGTACGTGAGACACGGAGCACGCAAAGAATTAGAGTAGGGCGAAGGCAGAGAAAACGAACATGTTGGGACTGCGAGAGAGAATGGAAGAGAATGGTAGTGCCCCTGGAACCGGGGAGGCCAAGCGAAGCGCGGCAGCTCCTGCGGACCCGGAGGTAGTAGATAGGCCGCTACGACGGCGGTTCAGTCCGTCGTACAAGCTGCGGATCGTCGAAGAAGCGGACCGGTGCACCGAGCCCGGCGAGGTGGGTCAACTCCTGCGGCGAGAGGGCCTGTACTCGTCGCACCTGACGACGTGGCGCAAGGCGGCGCATAGCGGGTCGCTGAAGGCCCTGTCGAAGAAACGCGGCCGCAAGCCGGAGCGAAATCCGCTGGATGAGAAGGTACGCAAGCTGGAGCGGCGAAACGCACGGCTCGAGAATGAGCTCAGGAAGGCACACCTGATCATCGACGTGCAGGGAAAAGTTGCGGGGCTGCTGGGGATAAGCCTCGACGACGGGACAAACTCTTGAAGGCGGCCGATGAGCTGGCTAAGCACGTCGGTGTAAAACCGGCGTGCGCGGCCCTCGAGGTCTGCCGATCGACGTTGTACCGTCGTCGAGGCCCATCAACCGGGCAACAGCAGCCCCGCCCGACGCCCGCCCGGGCATTGAGCGAGACGGAACGAGGCGAGGTCTTCGACACGCTGTGTTCGGAGCGGTTCGTGGACCGCTCACCCGCCGAGGTGGTGGCCACGCTGCTCGACGAAGAGGTCTACCTGTGCAGCGAACGCACGATGTATCGTGTTCTGGCCTCCGAGGTGCCGGTTCAGGAACGCCGGGCGCAGCGCACCCATCCCGAGTACAAGAAGCCCGAGTTGATGGCCACGGCGCCGAACCAGGTGTGGTCCTGGGATATCACGCGGCTGCTCGGGCCGAAGAAGTGGAGCTATTACTACCTCTACGTCATCATGGACATCTACAGCCGCTACGTCGTGGGCTGGATGGTGGCGGACCGGGAGAACTCGGCCCTGGCCGGCCGGTTGATCCAGCAGAGCTGCCTGAAGCATGGCGTCCAGCCCCGGGTCCTGACCCTGCACTCGGATCGGGGAGCTCCAATGACGAGCCAATGCACCGCTCAACTTCTCGCTGACCTCGGCGTGACCCGCTCGTTGAGCCGGCCTCAGGTGTCGGATGACAACCCGTTTTCCGAGGCTCAGTTCAAAACCTTGAAGTACCATCCCTCGTTTCCCGGACGGTTCGGGGATCAGGGCCAAGCCAAGACGTTCTGTCGATCGTTCTTCCGCTGGTACAATGCCGAGCACCGCCATGGCGGCATCTCGATGCTAACCCCCGAGCAGGTCCACTTCGGGAACGCCGATCAGGTCATTGCCGGCAGGAAATCCGTGCTCCGCGAAGCATGGGCCGCTCATCCCGAACGCTTCGTCAGAGGTGTGCCGAAGCCCAAACCGCTCCCGGAGGCCGTCTTCATCAATCCTCCCATCCCTTCCCTCACCACACAGGACATTGCTCTCTAATTAATCCCGTAGAGTGTCCCATTGTCGTTGACAGGTTCCGCGGAGCACTCGCCTAGCAGCTCGCGCTCCGGTTGGATATGATGATGCGGCAGCAGAATTCCGGAGTCGTTAGACGGCGTCAATCAGGTCTGGCCTGAGCAGTCGCCGCTCGTCCGTTTCGTTCCGACGACGGGTGGCACACCTTTCCTTCGCTGCTCAGTCAGCGGCCAACTGCTGAGCGGAAGTAGAAGTCGA
Organism: Longimicrobiales bacterium; assembly: GCA_965226925.1. Taxonomy (GTDB): domain Bacteria; phylum Gemmatimonadota; class Gemmatimonadetes; order Longimicrobiales; family Gaopeijiaceae; genus CBDDCX01. The sequence goes on from CBDDEN010000011.1 coordinate 1,225,390, forward strand.
GCATGGCGGTTAGCGGCGCGGCGTTGCCCCTTAGCCGGCTGCGAAGCGCTGCGCCCTCCCAGCAGTCCACCAGGAGGCTTGCCATACGTCCCGCATCGGACTCGGCTGGGATGTCCCCTCGCCGGCGGGCCTCTTCCAGGCAAGCAGCGATCCGTTGTTGGATCGCTGAGAAGCACTCCTCGATCCTAAGGCGGAAGACTTCACTCACGCCCGATAGCTCCTGGCCGAGTCCGCCTAGCAGGCAGCCCATGTATCGCTCCTCCCGGTAGCTCTCCTGGGTCAACTCGAAAAACCCACGAACCCGCTCGATGGGAGGGCGGCTCAGGTCTCCAAGGCATGCGTCGAGGCCTTCGTGCACCTGCCGCATGTACTGGTCGATGACCTGGAGTCCGAAGTCTTCCTTGTCCCGGAAATGATGGTAGAACGAACCCTTCGGGATGTGCGTGGCCGCGAGCACGGCCTGGATCCCCAGATCGTGGTAGCCATGCTTCAGGAGCATGGTCTGCCCCGCATCGAGCAGCCGCTGCTTGGTTGAATGCGTCAACTGTATAATGGTCGAGTGGAGAGCCCCGCAGAGCCGAGCCGCTTCCCGACTCGCTCTCCTGTTAGCCCTCGACCATATGGATCATGTGGTCGATGACAAGGCTGTGCTCCCGCTGAGGGCTAAACATGACGATTTCCGCGTCCTCATCGACTTTGACGTTGTGGCCAGCCGGCCAGTAGAACAGGTCATTCGCATTTACCGTCTCTTGCTCGCCCTTCGCATCGGTCGTAGTGATCCGGCCCCGCAATACGAAGCCCCAGTGAGGGCACTGGCACAGATTGCCCTCCAAGCCCTGGAAAAGCGGAGTGGTATCGACACCGGCTGAAAGTGTGAAGTACTCGCCGCTGATCTTCTCGAATCCGCTGGCGTCGCCGAAGCCGGTGCGCTGGCGGATCACTGCGCCAGGAATCTCCATTCGGATGTCCACGTCGTCTTTTGCGACTCGCATGCTGGTGCCCCCTCGTTATCGTATCTGTCAGGAATAGACCGATCGGTCTAGTTGCGTAGAATACGCCGAAGATCCACGAGAGTCAACGAGGCTCACATCAGTCGATGGGTCGGTGTTCCGACCCACACGAGCGAAGAAGCCTCCTGCGCGAGAGCCCGAGAAATGAATCGTCGAGCGCGCCGCCGTTTCGGATCAACTTTGAAGTGCAACACCGACTAGGTGGTGGGCTGCCTTTGGCCTGCCTCCAATGCCTTCTCCACGACGTAACCCCCCTGGATGCCTGGATTCCGGGATTCCGACTCCGGGAAATTTTCTCCGAAACCCGAATGAAACCGGGCATCCCCCGTGATTTAGCGTATAACCTGCGTGTAATGGGGTTCAGGGGGTCGCCGGTTCGAGCCGAGCGGTCGAGTCAGGGTTCGAAGAGCCAGACGTCCTCCCGCGAGACGAGCGAGGATCGCCGAAGGCGACCGCAGATCAGCCGAGGCGTCCAGTCGTTCTTCCGCGGTGCGGACTGCAAGGTCTTCGCCGAGACGACGGAGCCAAGCTCCGTCAATCCGGCCGTCCCGATTGTGGAGGTGATTGCCCCGCTTGATGTTACGACATCAGGCGGGGTTTTTCGTTCGTCCCAAAAGTGGGATGTGTGCCCGTTCGCGTTGCCCATTGTGCCCGTTTTTGTGCCTTTTAATGACGGCAGATTCCGGCATCCCCTCCGGCAAGAAACGGCAGATCGTGCACTCTACCAATGATTTACACGGTTTCTTGCCGCCATTCGTAAACATATGGAGTCGAATGGGGTGCACTTGTCCGTGCTTCAGTGGGTCGGGCCCCACGTCTCAGAATCACGAGTCTCCACCCTCAAGGACCTGCCAATCGCGAAGGACGTGCAGGCGCTCCAACGCCCACCCGAGGGAACTTGCCCCTGTGTCGGGAGGGTCGCAGATTCACGCAGGGTATCCGCAAGCGTTGTCGGCACCGAGAAGCTCCTCACCACGTAGGCTCGATTGGGCTGGAAAAGACCGAATGTCGACACATCGACTCTCTCTCAGGGTAAGTGTGCTGGTGTGCCTGTCGTTGGCGGTCGGTTGTGGGGGGGGCGACGACGGGTTCAATCCGAACACTGGCGCACCACCGGACCCGCCCGACACCACCCCACCCGCGAATGTGGCGGATCTCGCGAGCTCCACCACCACGACCTCCTCCGTTGACTTGACGTGGACCGCCCCCGGGGACGACCTGACGGCGGGGACGGCAGCAGAATACGACATCCGGTATTCGACGTCCGTCATTTCCGATGCCAATTACGGTTCTGCACCCCAGGCGGGCAGTCCTCCTGCGCCCAGCGCGCCAGGAACGTCACAGACCTTCTCCATATCCGGACTCGACGAGAATACGACGTACCACTTTGCCCTCCAGACGGCCGATGAAGTGCCGAACTGGTCCGGTCTCTCCAACGTGACGAGTGCCACCACACTCTCCTCCGCTCCAACGCCCCCTGAGTTCGTCCTGGGGTGGGGGTCTAGCGGCTCAGGCGACGGCCAGTTCCATGGTGCCAGCGGCATTGCCGTGGACGGCAGCGGCAACGTCTACGTGACAGATTGGCTCAATCACCGCGTGCAGAAGTTCGACGGAGAAGGGACGTTTCTCACCAAGTGGGGCACACAGGGCTCGGGCGACGGCCAGTTCGAACAGCCCCAGGGTATTGCCGTAGACGGAAGCGGCAACGTGTACGTGGCGGATACCGAGAACGACCGCGTTCAGAAGTTCGACGGAGAGGGGACGTTTCTCACCAAGTGGGGCATACAGGGCTCGGGCGACGGCCAGTTCGTGGGTCCTGCAGGCATCACGGTCGACGGCGGCGACGACGTCTATGTGGTGGATACCAAGATCCACCGCATTCAGAAGTTCGACGGAGAGGGGACGTTTCTCACCAAGTGGGGGTCAGTCGGGGACGGTGAGGGCCAGTTCCTTTTTGCCAGAGGCATCGCCGTGGACGCCGCCGGCGACGTGTACGTGGCGGATACCAATAACCACCGCGTTCAGAAGTTCGACGGAGAAGGGACGTTTCTCACCCAGTGGGGCACACAGGGCTCGGACGACGGTCAGTTCGAATTTCCCCAGGATGTTACCGTCGATCAAAGTGGCAACGTGTACGTGGCGGAACGAGGTAGTAACGGCCGTGTGCAGTTGTTCGACGGCATGGGGATGTTCCTAGTCAAGTGGGGCTCACCGGGCTCAAGTGACGGCCAGTTTTCCAGCCCCTATGGCGTTGCCTTAGACGGCGACGGCAACATCTACGTGGTGGATGTGCAGTCAGATCGCATTCAGAAGTTCCGATAAGTAGCGTTTACGGGTTCGCCGAGGCTCCTCACGGGCGACGCACCCATTGCTTCTCGCAAGTGGCTTCGACCTGCACTCCCAGCCCCGCCTCACCTCATCCGCACAACCCAACCACCACCGCCAAGCAGTCCGCCGTATTCCTGAACCATGTCAGCAACTTCGTCGAGCAACATGTCTTGCACGAGCTGCCTGAGTACCGCCTCTCCCTCAGAGTGCGTGCCCTTCCCCGTGATGAGGTGGACGACAGAACCGGACGATACTCGTGAGTGCGTGGTGAGGAAGTCTCTCACGCGCGGTCGGGCCTGTGCCACTATGTAGCCGTGCAGATCAAGTGAGGCGATCGGCATCTCGCTGAGAAGTTTCGCGACACCAGTCGGTGCGGGGGCCTCGGTATCGGCTTTCTTCCGAGATCGCTTTCGGTGCCTGCTCATAAGCTCGCTTACTCGACGTCGACAACTACGTTGCAAATCGGATCGCTCCTCAGCTTACACCGCATACTCGCAGCCGTGGAGGCACAATGCACCACCGCCTCTCCAAATCCCGTTTCATCGCGGGCGTACAGTGCCACAAGCTGCTCTGGTGGCGGGTCCACGAACCCGAGGCTGTTGAGCTCCAGCCCGGCATAGTGCTCCAGGACCGATTCGACCAAGGCCAAGAAGTCGGCGAGCGGGCTCGGACTCTCTTCCCTCGTGGGGTGCTGATAGACCTGCCTCACACAGCGGTTGAGCAACGTCTCGAGGATGGTGTCCCGCTGACAGTTGAAGGTGGTGGCTCCGGAGAGTCTCCTTGTTAGCCTGCCTTTCTCATTTCGGCAACCGGTTCATGGTCGTCGAGGTGGGCCCTGAGCATCCAGAGCTGGTGGTAGCCGATGATCCTCCGGTAGCTCTTCTCGGTCTCCACGAACGAGGCCGCAGCCCAGCGCAAGGCCATCGCTCCGTTCTTCCAGTGGGTCACCCTGCGGGTCTTCTGTCTTACGCCCGAGTGGGTGCTGTCGATCAGGTTGGTCGAGCCCAGGCACTTCCTCAGCCGCGGCGGGAGGCCGAGCCGGTTGATCGTGAACATCTCGCTGAGGCCTTCGCGTAGGCTGGCCGAGGCCGAGGGGTGGTCGCGCTCGAGCCATCGGGCGAGCTGCTCGAGCTTCTGCTCGCCCTGCTTCGCGTCCAGCTTCATCGCCGCCCGGAACGCCGCCTTCACCTGAGGATGCTGATCCTTCGGCAGATGACCCAGCACGTTGCGGAGCTTGTGGTTGCGGCAGCGCTGGATGGGGTGACGTTGGCCGAACACCTTCTCGATCGCCTTCCTGAGCGCTTTCGAGCCATCGATCACGAACAGCCGCCGCCTGCCCGGGTCCAGGCCGCGCTCGACCAGATCCTCTAGGAGCGCGCTGGTCACCTCGGCGTTCTCACTCGCTCCTTCCCTCACGCCCAGCACGTGCTTCTTTCCGTCTGAGTCCACGCATACCGCAGCAAGCACGTGGTGCGAGCCCATCTGGATCCCGTCCAGGTAGATCACCAGGAGGTCCCACGCATCCAGCCGGCGCTCCATCAGCTCCTTCAGCACGCGCTCCGAGGCCTCGACCGTCTCACGGCTCACCGCCGACTTGCTCACCCCGACCGTGTCGGCCATCTCACCGATCACACGGCCGTACTTCCGCGTGCTCACCCCCGCCATCAGGACCTCGAGCATCCGATCCGCCACGGCGCCCGGTCTCCGCATCGCTGCGTACGCCGGCACCTCGACCTCGCCACCCTCCCCGGCGCTCCGGCGCCTGAGCCGTGGCCGCTCCACACGCACCTTCCGGTCCGACAGGTAAACCACACCACCCTGCCGGCCATACCACACCGTGTCGTCTTCCGCTCGTGACCGACCTGCCTGCTTCACGCCTGCCACACCCTCGGCGCTCATCTCCAGCACCGCTTCGATCGTCGCTCGTCCCATCACCTGGATGACTTCGTCGATCGCGACCTCCGTCTGCTCCACGAGTTCAAGCATCGGAAGCAGAAACTGCCCCTCCCGCTTCAGGAACTCCCTGATCGCGCGCTTGTCCGCCCGATCCCTTACCTCGTACGTTCTCTTCATCGTGGTGGCTCCGTGTTGGGGTTTTTGCCTACCCGAGCCTATCGGCCCGGGACCCCCGGAGCCACCACTTTTCTTTCTCCCCTATCAGGAACCTTCAACTACGGTTGGGACAGCTTCGTCTCGAGACGACCCGGGGGGTGCTCAGGGACGCTCCGGCAATCTTCGAAGCCACCTTCCTCGAGGACGACACTTTGGTCGCGGTGGACGTCCTCGAACGTGGGGCGAACGGCTTTCATCTCATCGAAGTGAAATCCTCCGCAAGCCAAAAGGCCGCGCACATTCCCGATATTGACGTCCAACTGCACGTCGTGCGGAAAGCCGGAGTCGATGTTGAGAGTGCTTCAGTGATGCACCTGAACAGAGAGTTTCGACACCCGGACGAGGGGCCTCTCCTGACTCGGACCGACGTGACGGCTGAGGCCCTGACATTCGCTGAGAGTGCGGGAGATCAGATCGCGGAGCAGCTCCATGTACTTTCCGGCCCACTCCCCGAGACGCCGATCGGCCTCCACTGCCACGATCCTTGGACGTGCCCGTTCATCGAGCGGTGCTGGCCTCAGGATCCCAACCACATCAGCAAGCTCTACAACGTCGGGCCGAAGAAATCCGCCAAATACATGGACGAGGGGATCCACCTCATCTCAGACCTGCCTGCCGACGCGAAGCTCCCGGCTGTGGCCCAGCGCCAGATTGAGTCCATGCGGGAGAATCGCCTTCGCGTGGAGCCGGGACTAGCCGACGCGTTGGTCGACTTCGACGGGGTTTTGGGGTTCCTGGACTTTGAGACCATCTCCCGAGCGGTGCCTGTGTGGCCTGGGATGGGACCCTGGCACCAGGCCGCGGCACAGTTCAGCTATCACCAGGCCCAGCCGGACGGAACGTACTCTCACGTCGGTTGGCTCGCGGAAGGACCCGAAGATGCCCGGCCGCTCCTGGCACGCGCGATGGTCGAGGCCACGGCCGGGGCAGACCATGTGTTGATGTACACCCCCTTCGAGCGCACGCGCATCCGGGACCTACGGCGTGTTGTCCCCGAACTCGAAAGCGAGTTGATCGAGCTCGAAGACAAGCTCACCGATCTCCACCCGATCGTCCGGGACTACGTCTATCACCCTGACTTCCAGGGTAGCTTCAGCATCAAGTATATCCTCGAGCCTCTGGTGCCAGAGTTGAGTTACAGCGACCTCGTCATCATCGACGGGTTAGTCGCGAGCGTCGAGATCGCCCGCCTCCTGTTCGTCGCGGGGAGGATCGCACCCGAGGAGCACGAGCGTGTTCGCAAGGATCTGCTGGCGTACTGTGAACGGGATACGTGGGCGATGGTGAAGTTGCTGGAGGCGCTGCGGGTGATGTCGAGGTTGGAACCCGTCTGATTCAGCTTGTGTGCTTCAGCGGCTTGAGGGCAGCGATCTCCTTGGCGCCTTCTGACCTTAACGCGTGCCACAAATCCCAATCCTGCTGGAGCCCCAGCCAGAAGTCAGCACTCATTCCTGTCACCCGTGCCAACCGAAGTGCAGTGTCTGGCGTCACCCTCCGCTTCCCATTGATCACCTCGTTCAACCGCGGAAAAGAGACTCCGAGTTGAATCGCGAAAGCGGATTGCGTGATTCCCAGAGGCTTCAGGAACTCCTCACGTAGCATTTCGCCAGGATGGGTGGGGGGCCGATGGGTAGGTAGACGTCGCTCGACGAGCGGCTCTCTCCCCGAGCCTCTAGTGATAGTCTGTGACTTCGACCTCGTAGGCATCGCTCTCCTCCCAACGGAAACAGATTCGGTACTGTTCATTGATCCGAATGCTATGTTGACCCTCCCGATTGCCCCGCAGCCTCTCCAGCCGATTTCCGGGCGGGATGCTCAGCTCCGGTGAGGTGCCCCCAGTTGCGGTACCACTTCCTATGTTAGACCCCGAGCCATCGGTGGTCCCTGGAGTTGGGGCATCCTGAGGAACCAGGGCGATGGTTTTATCGTCTCTGGGGCGGGGGGTAGTCCGCCGTGGGCACGATGGGGTCGGACGGTATTGTACAGCCGCCTCCACTGCTCGACGAGTACCGTCGCCTCGGGCAGTGTGTAGAAGATCTCTCCGTTCAAGAACTCGTCTCTCAGTTTGCCGTTGAAGCTCTCGTTGTAGCCGTTCTCCCACGGACTGCCCGGCGCGATGTAGAGGGTCTGGACCCGCAGCCTGGCCAGCCATCTCCGCACCAGTTTCGCCGTGAACTCTGGCCCGTTGTCCGAGCGCAGATGCTCGGGCGGACCGTGCCGAGCGAAGAGATCGGTGAGCACCTCGAGAACGTCGTGAGCTCGAGTCTTTCGACCGACCTTGATCGCCAGACACTGCCGCGTGTACTCGTCGAGCACGGTCAGAAGCTTCAGCGCACGGCCGTCATGGGTCCTCGTGCTTACGAAGTCGTAGGACCACACGTGATTCTTGTGCAGTGGCCTGAGCCGGATGCACGAGCCATCGTGATGGTGTCCCGCTGACAGTTGAAGGTGGTGGCTCCGGAGAGTCTCCTTGTTAGCCTGCCTTTCTCATTTCGGCAACCGGTTCATGGTCGTCGAGGTGGGCCCTGAGCATCCAGAGCTGGTGGTAGCCGATGATCCTCCGGTAGCTCTTCTCGGTCTCCACGAACGAGGCCGCAGCCCAGCGCAAGGCCATCGCTCCGTTCTTCCAGTGGGTCACCCTGCGGGTCTTCTGTCTTACGCCCGAGTGGGTGCTGTCGATCAGGTTGGTCGAGCCCAGGCACTTCCTCAGCCGCGGCGGGAGGCCGAGCCGGTTGATCGTGAACATCTCGCTGAGGTCGCGTAGGCTGGCCGAGGCCGAGGGGTGGTCGCGCTCGAGCCATCGGGCGAGCCTCGAGCTTCTGCTCGCCCTGCTTCGCGTCCAGCTTCATCGCCGCCCGAACGCCGCCTTCACCTGAGGATGCTGATCCTTCGGCAGATGACCCAGCACGTTGCGGAGCTTGTGGTTGCGGCAGCGCTGGATGGGGTGACGTTGGCCGAACACCTTCTCGATCGCCTTCCTGACGATCACGAACAGCCGCCGCCTGCCCGGGTCCAGGCCGCGCTCGACCAGATCCTCCTAGGAGCGCGCTGGTCACCTCGGCGTTCTCACTCGCTCCTTCCCTCACGCCCAGCACGTGCTTCTTTCCGTCTGAGTCCACGCCTACCGCAGCAAGCACGTGGTGCGAGCCCCATCTGGATCCCGTCCCAGGTAGATCACCAGGAGGTCCCACGCATCCAGCCGGCGCTCCATCAGCTCCTTCAGCACGCGCTCCGACTCGACCGTCTCACGGCTCACCGCCGACTTGCTCACCCCGACCGTGTCGGCCATCTCACCGATCACACGGCCGCCGCGTGCTCACCCCCGCCATCAGGACCTCGAGCATCCGATCCGCCACGGCGCCCGGTCTCCGCATCGCCTGCGTACGCCGGCACCTCGACCTCGCCACCCTCCCCGGCGCCCCGGCGCCTGAGCCGTGGCCGCTCCACACGCACCTTCCGGTCCGACGTAAACCACACCACCCTGCCGGCCATACCACACCGTGTCGTCTTCCCTGAGGACCGACCTGATCCTTCGCCTGACCACACCCTGCGGCGCTCATGGTTGCAGCACCGCTCGATGGGGTGACGTTGGTCCCATCACCTTGACTTCTCGATCGCGACCTCCGTCTGCTCCACGAGCTCAAGCGATCGGAAGCAGAAACTGCCGCCTGCCCGCTTCAGGAACTCCCTGATCGCGCGCTCGACCCGATCCCTCTCGTACGTTTCTCGCATCGTGGTGGCACCTCGGGGTTTCTCACTCGCTAGCCTATCCCCACGCCCCGCACGTGCTCTCTGCCAACGTACGTGAGTCCACGCCACCGCAGAAAGCACGTGGGCGAAGGCAGAGAAAACGAACATGTTGGGATGCCGAATGGAAGAGTGGTAGTGCCCCTCGAACCGGGAGGTCCCAAGCGCATCCAGCGCGGCAGCTCCATGCAGACTCCGGAGGTAGTAGATCGCTACGCCGGCTTCGAGTCCTCGACCGATCTCACGGACCGGTGCACCGAGCCGGCGAGGTGGGCCAGCTCCTGCGACGCGAGGGCCACTCGTCGCACCTGACGATGGCGCAAGGCGGCGCATAGCTTCGCTGAAGGCCCTGTCGAAGAAACCCCGCGCCATCAGCGAAATCCTCTGGATGAGAAGGTACGCAGCTGGAGCGCCGCAATGCTCGGCCGAGGATGAGCTCAGGGGCACACCTGATCATCGACGTGCAGGGAAAAGTTGCGGGGCTGCTGGGGTAAGCCTCGACGACGGGACGAACCTCGAAGGCGGCTCGCTGGCTAAGCACGTCGGTGTAAAACCGGCGTGCGCGGCCCTCGAGGCTGCCGAATCGAGCCGTCGTCCGCTCCATCGACCGGGCAACGGCTTCCCGTCCGACGCCCACCACCGGGCATTGAGCGAGACGGAGGCAGGTACCGACACGCTGTCGTCTTCGGAGCGGCTCGTGGACCGACCCGCCTGAGGTGGTGGCCACGCCTCGACGACCCTCGGCGCTACCTGTCCAGCGACCGCTTCGATGTATCGTCGTTTCTGGCCTCCGAGGTGCCGGTTCAGGAACGCCGGCGCAGCGCACCCATCCCGAGTACAAGATGGCCACGGCGCCGAACCAGGTGTGGTCCGACATCACGCGGCTGCTGGGGCCGAAGAAGTGGAGCTACTACTGCCTGTACGTGATCCTGGACATCTACAGCCGCTACGTCGTGGGCTCGGGAGAACTCGGCCTGGCCGGCCGGTTGATCCAGCAGAAGCATGGCGTCCAGCCCCGGGTCCTGACCCTGCACTCCGGGGAGCTCCAATGACGAGCCAATGCCACCGCTCAACTTCTCGCTGACCTCGGCGTGATCGCGGCCTCGCTCGGATGACAATCCGTTCTCCGAGGCTCAGTTCAAGACCTTGAAGTACCATCCCTCGTTTCCCGGACGGTTCGGAGACCAGGGCCAGGCCAAGACCTTCTGTCATCGTTCTTCCGTTGGTACAATGCCGAGCACAGGCACGGGGGCATCTCGATGCTGACCCCCCAAGTGCACTTCGGGCGCGCCGACAACGTTATCGCCCGCAGGACAACCGTGCTCAACACGGCATGACCACCCATCCCGAACGCTTCGTAGGCGTTCCCAAACCCAAACCGCTCCCGGAGGCCCGGGATTGCTCTTTAATTAATCCCGTAGAGTGAGCGTTGACAGGTTCCCAGCCACCACTTTTCTTTCTCCCCTATCAGGAACCTTCAACTACGGTTGGGACAGCTTCGCCATCGTTGAGCCACAACCGACCCCGTTTCGGTTGCCGTCTGGGCACTTTCAGCCCCTCCTGCCTCCAGATACGCTCCACACGCTTGTGGTTCACCTCCCAGCCCTCGATACGCAGCAGGTTCGTGATCTGGCGATACCCGTACCTGCCGAACCGGCTCGCCAACCGTATCACGTCCGTGCGTAGCGCCTCCTCGTCGCCAGGTAGCTTCTTCACCCGGCGCTGCGTCGAGCGCGGCTGACCCAGTACGTGACACGCGTGACGTTCACTCGCCCCGAGTCTCTGACGTACATGCATCACGCACCTGCGTCGGCGCTCGGGGCTCAGAAGTTTCCCTTGGTCGCTTCCTCCAGGATCAGCTTGTCCACCGTCAGGTTCGCCACCGCTCGCTTTAGCCGTGCGTTCTCCTTCTCCAGCTCCTTGAAGCGTCGAGCTTGATCCACCTTCATCCCCCCGAACTCCTGCCTCCACCGGTAGTACGTCTGCTCGCTGATCCCCAACTCCCGGCTCACCATCGCCACCGTTTTGCCGTTCGCCAGACCCACCTCCGCCTCTCTCAATGCCGTGATGATCTGCTCCGGCGTGTGTCGTCTCCTACTCATTCTGACCTCCTCCCTGATAGCTGCGACCAAAGCCGCATCCTAACATCAACTTCGGTCTCGTTTCAGGGGGTCACGTCACCGGAAGGACTTCCACGCGGTTCAACTGATCCAACTTTCGCCGAACTACCCGCCAAAGGGCCTGCGGGCAAGCACGTCTCGCAGGGGGTCACGTCACCGGAAGGACTCCACGCGGTTCAACTGATCCAACTTTCGCCGAACTACCCGCCAAAGGGCCTGCGGGCAACACACACATCGTGAAATCTCCCGCCAACACGGGACGAAGAGTCCTGTCTCCCCGTGGTGCGTTACGCCTAACGTTCAGGGCCTCCGAACCGGCCCTCACCTTGCTTCCTTACATCTAGTCCCTTCCACCCACCAAACCGTTGGACGGAAGCACGTCCGGTCGTGGCCGGTTGGGTCGAGGGGCGCCTATAGCGGCCCGAGCCGGAGGCCCAGTGATCTTGATGCAGGCCCCTCCTGGACCTCCCGACCTTCGGGAGGAACGATGAGAGCGCGACCTACTCATCGGACCCAGGACGGGAACCATGCGCTTTTACACAGGCCAGCATCGATACTACTGCGGAATCGATCTGCACGCCCGAACCATGTATGTCTGCATCCTCGATCACGAAGGCGGCAAGGTCGTCCTCCACCGCAACATGCACTGCGAGCCCGATCGCTTCCTTCGGGCCATCGAGCCCTACCGCAACGACCTGGTCGTCTGCGTCGAGTGCATCTTCTGCTGGTACTGGCTCGCTGATCTCTGCGCCCAGGAGGACATCCCCTTCGTCCTCGGCCACGCCCTTTACATGAAGGCGATCCACGGCGGCAAGGCCAAGAACGACAAGATCGATTCCCACAAAATCGCCGTGCTCCTGCGCGCTGGCGCACTACCCGTCGGCTACGTCTACCCCCGAGGCATGCGCGCCACGCGCGACCTGCTTCGTCGTCGGCTCTACTTCGTTCGCAAGCGTAGCAAGCTCTTCACGCACATCCGCACGACCTTCCATCAACTCAACCTGCCCGCACCTGCGGGCAAGTTCCACCACCCGCGCAACCGCGTCGGTGTCGCCGAGTTGATCCCCGACCCCGTCGTGCGGGCCAGCGTAGAGGCCGACATCACCCTCGCTGCTCACCTCGACGGGGTCATCCGCTCCATCGAGGGCACCATCCGCGACCAGGCCAAGATCGAGGACCCTGAGACCCTTGAACTCCTACAGACCATTCCCGGCGTCGGACGCATCCTGTCGCTCACGCTCCTCTACGAGCTGCACGACATCGCCCGATTCCCCCGCGTTCAGGATTTCCTCTCCTACGCCCGGCTCGTGAAGAGTCAGAAGGCTTCGGCCGGAAAGATCACCGGCACCTCCGGCGCCAAGATCGGCAACGCCCACCTCAAGTGGGCCTACAGTGAGGCCGCTGTCCTCTTCCTTCAGAAGAACCCGCCAGGCCAGAGACTCATCGCTCGAATCCGCTCCAAGCACGGCAGGGGCAAAGCACTCGGCATCCTCGCCGCCCGCCTTGGTCGTGCCTCCTACTACATGCTTCGTCGCCAGACGGCCTTCGATATGGATCGCTTCATGAACTGAACACACGGAGGGGAGGGCGCGAGCCCGTCGCGTAACTCGAGCCCGTCGACATTCGGCAGCCTCTCCCAGTGATTGGACGCGTCCTCCTGCTCCAGCATCGCCACACAAATCGGATCCTCGCATACACGCTCTGCCCCTCACCCGAGCCCGCAGATAACTGGCCACGGCGCGCGCGCCTTCGAGCCCGCCTCTCTTTGAATCGGACGGTACGAGGGAACAGATGAGTTTCTAGGGCGCAACGGGAAGACCCTTCCCTTGCTCCGGCATCCGATGCCGGATCGACCCCCAATAGGTGTTTGGTGCAGGGCCAATCAATGCCCCGCAACCGAGTTGGAAATGAAGTCAGAGAATCGAGGACCCGCTCGCTCGCTCGTCGCGCTGCAAAGCACCGCGGCTGGGGACTTCTACGCGCTCTTGCTTCGGGGGGCCTGATAGGTGTTAGCTGACGGCGTCGCCGATGCTTCGGCACCTCCGCGAATGCACCGCCTGGGGGACGCGGTCGACGGCCACTGCCCTAGTTGCCACCCAAGGTTGCATCAAGCGCTGCGATCAGTAGCACGCCCTCCTCACGAAGCGCTCGATATCTGTCGGCCTTTATCGCGAACGGTTGACCCGTCGCAGCAAGGAGTCTTCGGAGATCGCCCGAAACGCGGATAGCGTTTGCATTCAAGGCGAGCGCTGCTGCTTTCCTCGCCGCCAGTTCCGCGCCTGCGTCCGCACCGGGCATGTCCGCCTGGAAGCTCGCCGGCAGAGCCAGGCCCCCCACGACCCTCGTGCCCAGATCCGCATACAACTCCAGGAAGAGGGCCCGGTGAAGGACGTCGAACTCCGCGATATTCTCGACGTCATTCTGGTACTCCAAGATGCGTGTCCTAAGCGCTACATCCTGAATGAGCCTCACCCCCCCGGTACTCTTCAGCTCTTCGATGGCAGAGGTATTCGGATCGAGCGTCGTGTAGCTCGCCACCTCCCGCACATCCCGTGTGAACTTGAGCGAGTCCGTGATCGGGTCCATCCCACTCAGGAATGAGGACAAGCGGGACCGAGCGCTATCCTGCAGGATCAGCTCGGGCTCCCAGTAGTGCCTTATCTGCTCGACATCCCGCTGGATGTCCTCCCTCAGTGCTGCGAGCGCATCTCGGGCATCTTGGCTCAGCCGACGGCTCGAGTGCGGAGTCCGCAGCTAGAGCCACCAAGACTCCAAGCATCGCGTTGCTGCGCTCGAGTGCGGAGTCCGCAGCTAGAGCCACCAAGACTCCAAGCACGATCATGACGAACTCGCCCGCAATGGAGGCGCGTAATCTTGTCACACATTCCCTCGTTTAGAACCCACCCGTGGCCATCCGACGATGCATTCTACTGCGGCCAGCCCGCTGCCGCGCTGTCAGATAACGTTCAGAGGTTGCCGGCGCGGCCCTAATAGGGCCGTGCTTCTCCGGATCGGTCAACCACATCCCTTCGACCAACGCCCGCCTGGTTGCGGCCGGTTGGGTCGAGGGCCGCCTGTGGCGGCCCGAGCCGGAGGCCCAGTGTTAGCCGCGGTGCCAGGCCCGTCCGCCCAACATATCACTTCACCTGCCGAGTTTCTGGCCCTTCGCAGATCTTGCTTGAAGGCCAGACAGTTATTACCGTTGTTATGACTATCGCCTACGAGGATTCGCCCATGCCCAAGCAGACCACGATCCGCGCTATCGGCAACTCGGCCGGTACGACCATCCCAAAGCCCATGCTCGAGCGCTATCACCTGGGCGAAGGCGACACCGTCCATTTGGTTGAGACCGAGGAAGGCATCCTGATCACTCCCTTCGATCCAGATTTCAATGAGGCGATGGAGATCTACGCAGAGGGCGCCAAGCGCTATCGCAACGCCATGCGTGAGCTCACCAAGTGACCGAACCACGGTGGCCTTCTCGAGTACAAATTCTCACTATCCATTCTGATCAGATCCAAGCCCACGGCGGATCCCTCGGGCTCCGAGACAGGGGACTCCTAGAGTCCGCACTCGAACGCCCTCGCAATCGGTTCCTTTACGACCCCGAGGCCGACCTTGCTGCTCTCGCGGCCGCGTACGGGTTTGGACTCTCAAGCAATCATCCCTTCGTGGACGGCAACAAGCGCGTCGCCTTTCAAGCCATGTATCTCTTCCTCGGTCTGAACGGCTTCCGCATTGATGCGTCCGAAGAAGAGGTCGTCACCACCATCCTTTCTCTGGCGAGCGGTGACCTCGACGAACCCGCCCTGGCCGACTGGCTCCGCCACAACATCTCTCCTCGTTGACTCAGCCCCCTTCGTTCGCGGCATTGCGGCTAACGTTCAGGGCCTCCGAACCGGCCCAAGTCACTTCGTATCCAGGTCCTGCTTTCTTCGACACAACCACATCTCGCCCCCGGCTCAGCCCCTATCGGGCCGGTTGGGTCGAAGGCCGCCGTCAGGCGGCCGCAGCCGGAGGCCCATTTGTTCCGTGTATTCTCCTCGACCCCCAACTGCCGTTGAACTTCAAAGTTGATCCGAAGGCGTCGCGCCCGCGAGGCTGTCACCGAACACGATGATGTTGCTCAAAGCGCCTGC
The DNA here is from genome assembly GCA_965226925.1 of Longimicrobiales bacterium. Lineage (GTDB taxonomy): Bacteria > Gemmatimonadota > Gemmatimonadetes > Longimicrobiales > Gaopeijiaceae > CBDDCX01. The sequence continues at coordinate 1,240,846 of CBDDEN010000011.1, forward strand.
CGCGGTCAGTCCGGTTCGGCGCCCTACGAGAGGGCGCAACAAATCTCATCGATCCGATCGCGGTTGGCGGCTACAAACTTCTTGGCGACCCGAGTCAGATTCTCGATGTTCACCTGAGTTGCGTTGTCCAGGCGTCGCTCCGACTCCTCCAGCTGAAGCTGGCGCCGGAAATACCTTTTCTGGCTCTCCATGCCGCGAAGCAGGTAGTAAATCTCGTGGTGAATGGACTCACTGACACTATCGAGGACCACGTCGAGGATGCGAGTAGACCACCCCACAAGGCCCCAACTCCTCGCCCGCCGGAGAGACAGCGGTTGAGCTCCCTGCCCTGTACCCAGTGACACGTGTCAACGCCGGTTGAAAAAGTTACAAACGTTGGAGTGAACCCCTAAAAGTAGACACAGACGGGGCGATGGATTGACCTTCCGAAATCCACTCGGGAGGATCGATGACGGTTCGACGCCACAGAAGGTACAGCACAGAGTTCAAGATCCAGCTGGTCCAGGCGTACCTGGACGGCGAAGGTAGTGTGAGGAAGATCGCTACACGGCATGGGGTCCCCCACTCGTTGCTGGCGATCTGGATTAGGGAGTACGAAGCGGGGGAACTCGCCGAGGAGGTTTACCTGCAGGAGCAGGTCAGCGAGTACGAGGCAAGGATCGGAGCGCTCGAACGCAAGATCGGTCAGCTGACGATGGAGCTCGACGTCATGAAAAAAAGGGCTCTAATTCGACCGTCGGATCAAAGCGCGCGACCGTCGATCATCTCCGGTCCTGGGGCGTGCCCGTCCGACGAGGATGTGGCCTCATGAACATGGCGAGAAGCACGTTCTACAAACGACCGAACGCGGAGCATGCGGGAGGCCGTGAGAAAGCCGATGCAGACCTGCGGGTGCGGATCGAAGACATCTTGGCAGAGTTCCCCTCCTACGGGTACCGACGGATCACACACGAGCTCCGGAGACGAGGCCAGCTGGTCAATCACAAGCGAGTCTCACGTGTCATGCGGGAGCACGCACTCACGCCCCGCCGCGTACGCGCATGGCTCGCCACGACGAACAGCAAGCACAAGCAGCCCGTCTATCCGAACCTGAGATGTTCGATCACTCCGGTGGGGCCTGACGAACTCTGGGTGGCAGATCTCACCTACATCCGACTCACTACCGGCTTTGTTTTTCTTGCGGTCGTGCTCGACGCGTGGTCGCGCAGAGTCATCGGTTACGCCATCAGCCATCTCTTGGACACGCGCCTCTGCCTGGCCGCGCTCGACGCCGCGCTCGATCTTCGGCGCCCGCGGGCCGGCCTCGTTCACCATTCCGACCGCGGGGTTCAACCCAGGTTCAAGGGGTCGTCGCAACAGCACGGTGTTGAAGGTCTCACAGACCCGGTCTTGCGGGACGATAAGTTGGCGAGCGTGACGAAGTCCAGCCAGAAGGCGTTCCACATGTCTCCCAACCCGAGGGAGTCAGAAGCGACCGAAGGTCGTAGAAGGCAGGAGCCGCCGTATTGGTGGAGCCGTCAACGCGCGGGTTAGGTCCGGTTCCGTGATTGCAGGAGATCTTTCAGGGTTTCCGCCGGGGTTTTCCAACCGAGGGTCTTGCGGGGGCGGCTGTTGAGCGCAGCTGCGACGGCGGCGAGATCGTCAGCGGTATTCTGGCTCAGGTCCGTTCCCTTTGGGAAGTACTGCCTCAACAAGCCGTTGGTGTTTTCGTTCGTGCCGCGCTGCCACGGGCTCTGGGGGTCGCAGAAGTAGATGGCCATACCGGTGTCGATACGGATCTGTGCGTGCTGAGCCATCTCCGCCCCCTGGTCCCAGGTCAGAGACTTGCGGAGTTGCTCCGGCAGAGTCGTGATCGACGAAGCGATTGCGTCTCGGACCGCTTCGGCACCGTGGCCGGCGACGGCAGGGCCGTTCTTGATCCTGTGCTCGCCGTGACCTTTCAGACGGGGAAGGTGGAGCAGCATCGTGAAGCGCGAGGTCCGCTCGACGAGCGTCCCGATCGCGGAGCTGCCCAGCCCAAGGATCAGGTCGCCTTCCCAGTGCCCCGGAACGGCCCGATCATCTGCTTCGGCCGGACGCTCGCTGATCATGATCTCGGGTCGAACGAACCCCTTGCCTCGTCCGCGGGTTCGAGATCGCGGCACCCGTAACGCGCGTCCCGTCCGAAGGCACGCCGTCAGCTCGCGTCGCAGGGCACCGCGCCCCTGCACGTAGAGCGCCTGGTAGATGGCTTCGTGTGATATTCGCATGGACTCATCATCGGGGAAGTCGACCCGGAGCCGGTTGGCGATCTGCTCAGGACTCCACGAGGCCGCCCATCGGCGGTGCTGTCGATGAATGCGCCGCCGCCCAGTCCATCGTACATCTGGGCCTGGAACAGCCGCACCGCCCGGAGCCTCTATCACGCCGCCCAGGCGATCATGCACATACTGCCTCAGGTCGTCGTTCGCCGCGAGCTTGGCCACCTTCGGCCGTCTTCCTCGCTTGTCCGCGTGCCACTGCGCGGTCGTGGCTCGGTACTCCAGGTTCCCACCTCGAGTTGCGGCGTTGCGCCGTAGCTCCCGAGAGATCGTCGACGGTGACCGGTCTAACCGGCGGGCGATCTCGCGCACGCCACGACCTCCGGCGTGAAGGACGGCGAGCTCTTCTCGCTCGACGAACGACAGATACCGCCCCGACAGGGGACCAATAGGAAAGGATGGCATCCCACCATACTCGCGGAACCAACGCGATCCCACAGCAGGTGATACTCCCGCCGCCACCGCTGCCTCTTCACTCGACACTCCACGGGCGATCGCTTCCCAGAAACGCTGACGGTGCTCTCGACGGCCTACCGTCGGGCGACCTGGTGAACACATCCGCGGACGTAGCGCACGATCCGACCGTCGACGTTTGCCCACTTCCATCGCAACTCCTCCCTATCGAGGCGTTGCAACGACCGCTTGAATCCACCCAATACGCGTCTCAAGCATACCGCTCACGGCTTGCTGCCCACCGCATCCGAGGCTCTATGTCTCGGCGGGGAAATCCCTATGACAACGCCCACGTGGAGAGCTTCTTTAAGACCCTGAAGCATGAGGAGATCTTCGCGAATGACTACAGCACGATCGATGACGTAGCCGACCGACTTCCCCACTTCCTTGAGGAGGTATACAATCGCAGACGCCTACACTCCTCGCTGGGCTACATGCCGCCCGAGGAGTTCGAGAGTATTCATGCAGCTTGAAGCCGCTGACTGGTCAATCCAAGCAACTCCCCCTGTCCACCTACAGGGGTTCACTCCACGTGGCGGGTGAAAATGTTACACCCGACGGAGGTGACGAGCCTCTCAGTTGGTCGTCTTCTCCTTCTTCTTAGTTCTCCTGGGCCGGTGGAGTGAAGAGCTCGACTGCGCAGGAGGCGAGTGGAGGGTCTTGGAGAGCTCGGTGTGGAGACGCATCCGGTAGCTGTTGCCACGGATGTTGACGATATGACAGTGGTGCAGGAGCCGGTCGATAAGAGCGGCGGCCATGACTTCGTCACCTAGCATGTCGCCCCACTCCTCGAAGCCTTTGTTGGAAGTGAGCACGGTCGAGGCGCGCTCGTAGCGTCGGTTGATGAGCTGGAAGAAGAGCATCGCGCCGCTCTGACTGACGGGCAGATAGCCGATCTCATCGACGACGAGGAGTGAGGGATAGGTCAGAGTCTTGAGGCGATGGCCGAACTTGCCCGCGACTTTGGCCTCCTCGAGCGAGGTGATGAGATCGGCGAGCGTGCCGTAGTAGACCCTGCGGCCGCTCTGTGCGGCCTCGATGGCGAGGCTTATCGCGAGATGGGTCTTGCCGACGCCGGGAGGGCCGAGGAAGATCACGTTCTCCTTGCGCTCCAGGAAGCCGAGCTCGTGGAGTGAGTCGACCTGCTCGCGTTTGATCGAGGGCTGGAAACTGAAGTCGAAGTCGGCGAGCGTCTTGATGGCCGGGAGCCGAGACGAACGCATCGCAGCCTGAAGTCGGCGGTTGTTGCGTAGCGTGATCTGCGCACCGAGCAGTTGCTCGATGGCTTCCGACGCCGTCACGCCCCCTCCATCGACGCCGGTGAGGACCTCGTCGAGCGACTCGAGTGCACCGGGCATTTTGAGGTCAGCGAGTTGCGTCCGGATCCGGTCACGACGCGAGCGCACGGCGGCCTTCACCGGGCACCTCCGGCCGCCTGGGCGTAGCTCGCGAGCGGCCGACGCTGAACATCGATATGGGGCACCAGCGTCTGCGTTCGCTTCTTCTTCACCGTGGGCGCCAGGACATAGGAGCGGTACGGACGCAGAGCGAGTGGCCAGCTCTCGCTCGAGGCGATCGAGCGGGCGTTCCTTGAGGGTGCCGTGGATGCGCACGTTGGCGACCGTGTCGAGCCAGTGCTGGGCCTGGGCGTTGAGATCGGAATCCGATGTAAACGTCCGGCCGTAGAAGAAGCTGGAACGCACGTAGCTCACCGGCCGCTCGACCTTGCCCTTGGTCTTGGCCCGATAGGGCCGACACGCTCGGACCCGGAAGTCCCAGTGGTGCGCGAAGCGCAGGAACTCGGCGTTCTCCGTGACTCGCCCACCCGCGTCGCGCTCGTCCTGGGTGATGACCGCCTTCATCTGGTCGAACAGCAGCTCAGACGGTACGCCCCCGAACGAGGCGAACGCAGCCTCAAGGCCCTCGAACACATGAGCCATCGTCTTGCGAGGGAAGTAGCGCAGCCACAGTTGGCGCGAGTAGCCGAGAACCACTAGGAGTGCGTAGCGCTTGCCCCACGGCAACCGGAAGTCTGCGAAGTCGACCTGACCCTGATGACCCGGCGCCGTCTCGAAGCGCACCACGGGCTCTTCGGGTGGCCGGGGCCGCACCCTGCGCACGTACGCCTTGACCTGTGTATAGCCTCCGCAGTATCCAGCTGCCTTAATCTCCGCGAAGAGCCGCACCGCCGTGAGCTCCGGGTACTCGCCCAGCCGGCTCAGGATGATGCCCTTGTACGGATCCAGCTTCGTCGGAACCGAAGGTCGCGGCCCGTACTGCACCGTCTCCACGTTCAGATCTCGATCCAACTCCCCTTCGCGGATCCAACGGTGAACCGTCTGACGGCTGATGCCGAACCGCTCGGCAAGCTCCGTCTTCTTCATGCTCCTGTTCGAGGTAATCTCGAGCGCGGCTCAGTACGTCAAGAACTCGTCTCTCAGTTTGCCGTTGAAGCTCTCGTTGTAGCCGTTCTCCCACGGACTGCCCGGCGCGATGTAGAGGGTCTGGACCCGCAGCCTGGCCAGCCATCTCCGCACCAGTTTCGCCGTGAACTCTGGCCCGTTGTCCGAGCGCAGATGCTCGGGCGGACCGTGCCGAGCGAAGAGATCGGTGAGCACCTCGAGAACGTCGTGAGCTCGAGTCTTTCGACCGACCTTGATCGCCAGACACTGCCGCGTGTACTCGTCGAGCACGGTCAGAAGCTTCAGCGCACGGCCGTCATGGGTCCTCGTGCTTACGAAGTCGTAGGACCACACGTGATTCTTGTGCAGTGGCCTGAGCCGGATGCACGAGCCATCGTTGAGCCACAACCGACCCCGTTTCGGTTGCCGTCTGGGCACTTTCAGCCCCTCCTGCCTCCAGATACGCTCCACACGCTTGTGGTTCACCTCCCAGCCCTCGATACGCAGCAGGTTCGTGATCTGGCGATACCCGTACCTGCCGAACCGGCTCGCCAACCGTATCACGTCCGTGCGTAGCGCCTCCTCGTCGCCAGGTAGCTTCTTCACCCGGCGCTGCGTCGAGCGCGGCTGACCCAGTACGTGACACGCGTGACGTTCACTCGCCCCGAGTCGCTGACGTACATGCATCACGCACCTGCGTCGGCGCTCGGGGCTCAGAAGTTTCCCTTGGTCGCTTCCTCCAGGATCAGCTTGTCCACCGTCAGGTTCGCCACCGCTCGCTTTAGCCGTGCGTTCTCCTTCTCCAGCTCCTTGAAGCGTCGAGCTTGATCCACCTTCATCCCCCCGAACTCCTGCCTCCACCGGTAGTACGTCTGCTCGCTGATCCCCAACTCCCGGCTCACCATCGCCACCGTTTTGCCGTTCGCCAGACCCACCTCCGCCTCTCTCAATGCCGTGATGATCTGCTCCGGCGTGTGTCGTCTCCTACTCATTCTGACCTCCTCCCTGATAGCTGCGACCAAAGCCGCATCCTAACATCAACTTCGGTCTCGTTTCAGGGGGTCACGTCAGAACCGCTCGGCAAGCTCCGTCTTCTTCATGCCCTGTTCGAGGTAATGTCTCAGCAACACGCGTCGCTCCCATCCGATCACGGACACCTCCGCTCAAGGGGAGGTGCCAAGGTGGACGATGGGACGCCGGGTCAGCTACTCGCTCATCCGCAGCCCTTCCGCAGCGTCCAGATCTCCGACGCCGTGGTGTAACATTTTCGTCCGCCACGAATGAGACATTTACGGCCGCCGCCAACACACGACCGTTAGGCTGTTTAATCTGGCCTCGAAGGTCCCAGTTGCCTCTGCAAATGCCGCTAGCGTCGGGTTGTTCGCGAACACCCCGCCGTCGATCACTGAGAAAGGCCGGCGCTGCTACTTGTCTCCAGCTCAAAAGGCTGAAAGTACGTAGGTGCGCTAGCAGTGGACCGCGCAACGAGCCGCATCTTATGGTCAAATCCGGGCCGGTACTTCGCGAAATACGAGGTGAAGTAGATCGGTAGGCGCTTCTCGATGTCATAGCTTGGTATTACAACGTCGGCTAGCGCTTCGCTGAGCATGGTCTCGCCGAAGTACTCTTGGAGAACGGCATCGAGGCCGGTCGTTGGGTATTTGGGCTTCGATAGACGTCCGAGAGCCGTCACTCGATAGAGTAGCGACCGGGAGAAGATCCTCTGACCCTCTCGGCGGTAGAGGCCAACGAGATCCCCAGCAGAGTACTTCGCCGCACCGTCGGGCCCCGGTCTAGTCAGGCCGAGCGCGAGGATACCCCCGGTGGAGGTTCCCGCGATCAGATCAAACAAGGTCGAAATCGGCTTTCCCGTGGTTCTCTCCAGTTCCTCGAGCACGATGGCGGGGATGATCCCACGTATCCCCCCCCCATCGATCGAGAGGATCTTGAACGTCATGTGGCTCCTCCGCGAGATCACCCCAAAGCCGGTTGTCCCGAGCGCGTAAGGCGGACATACGGGACTCGCGGGCCTTCTATATTGAGCCCTACGGCCCCTTCATTGAGCCCTACGGCCCCTTCCCTGCGACGCTCTGACTAGGCATTGAACTGCCACCCAATCGCCATTCCGATTTCTGATAACGTTCCAGGTCGCCGCGCCCGGCACATCCAGCCAGGTCGACGGCCCACCTTCCTTCTCAACTACACGTCCGCTGCCATGTTCAAGAATGCCGTGCCGGGTGTCTCCGGAGCGGCAGAAGGCCGCGCAGGCGGCAACCGTTTGTCATATGAATGTGCATCGTACCGGCCTGCGAGCGCACGACATGGCTCACCGTTCGACCGACCCAGCCCATGGACCGGACGGGGCCGGCAACAGCTCCACAGGAGACGATCAGGCCGACGTCTCCCCTCCTCTCATCTTGTCGAACACGATTCCAAGCAGTACACCACCCACGCCAACCCAAACGATGTTCCCAATCGTCATGGCCCACGACGCGCCGTACGTCCAACCGGTGTCGTACACCGACATGAAGAGCCACATCGGAAACCCAATCAAGACGCCGACCGCGATCCCGAACTTCAGGCCCCCCAACACCCCGCTTCCGAACATCGATCCGGTCTTTCCATAAAACCACGCCAGGACCAGGCCTCCTGCGAGGTTGCCGATGGCGACCCACACAAGGGCGGGCTCGGGGTTCATCCCTTCCACCCCGGCCAAGAACGAACCCAACAGCGGCTCGAAAAGGAACATGTCCCAGATCATATACCAGACCGTCACCACCACTGCCCCAATGAGTACCTTCCTGTTCATGTGTGCCTCGCTAGCTAAGGGAATCGATCCACTCCGGCCGTTCAGCTATCTAGCTCCTGTGAGTAGCTGCATTTCAGATAACACACTCAAGGTTCGCGACGCGCGCCGAAGGCGCATGTGAACGCGGGCCGATTTCGCTCGACGATTCGCCTCTCTACCCCGCGTCGGCTCGGGGCTTTAGCCCCGAGCCGACGCGAACCAGGGGTTATCCGATGGGCGCACGGGCTAACTCAGCCCGTGGGCGACTCCCTCACCGCCGAACGTCTACATCGCGCAGGAAGGTCCTCACTGCGATCAGGTTCGCCTCCCGATTGTCCCAGTGCGTTATGTGCGCCGCGCCAGGAATCATCACAACCTGCGCTCCGGGCGTGAGTGCGGCCAACCTCCTCGTGATCTCCGGGCTGGCTTCATCGAACTCACCCACCGTGTATAGCGTGGGCACCTTGATCTCAGGAAGAAATGGCCGCGCGTCGTACTGCTTCAGTGTGCCCGAAATCGTGAACTCACTCGGCCCCTGCATGTACATGTAGATCTGCGAATTGGCGGAAGTAAAGGTGCTGTCAAGGTCGGCTAATACTGGACTCCGGAAAACGTATCGGCCGTAAAACTCGCTGAGGGCGGCCTGATAATCCGGGGCTTCGAAGTTCTGCTCAGCTTCGCGGATAGCCACCGCCCGCTGCATCGAATCGGGCAGCGTGGCAAGCAACTCTCTAGCGTTGCGCGCCCAGGCGGGGATATCGAGGGCTGGGCTGCCGAGCGTTAGACTGACAACGTGCTCCGGATGGGCGCGATAGTACTCCACGGCTAGGATCGTTCCCCAGGAGTGGCCGTAGAGATGAACGCGGTCGAGCCCGAGGTGTTCCCGCAGTGCCTCCAGCTCCGCGACGAAATGCGGGATGTTGAACTTGGTGGTGTCAGAGAGAGGATCCGACCTACCCCCGCCGAGCTGGTCGTAACGCACAACTAGGCGGTCGTCGCCCAAATCTTCGAGCGATTTGAGATAGTAGCTCGAGTACCCCGGACCCCCGTGCAGCAAGATCACCGGGGCGCCGCCACCTGAACCCGTCACCCGGTACCAGATCTCTCCCCCGTCCACAGCGAGGCGGCTGCTATCGGTGACAAGCGCCGTCGGGTCGATTGCGTGTTCGGCGGCGGTATCCGCGCAGCCAATCGCACCCACCACCATGACGAGGACCGTCCGCCTCAGATGCCGCATCCGGACCTCCCGATAAGAGAGCAGATCTTAACCCGCAGACTCGATACTAGCGCGGTCATCCGCAAGAGGTCATCGCAACAAGCCTGTCCGGCATCGCGGTTCTTGATCCGGGACCCTTAATCACCGATCCAACGGCTACTCTCACCCTGTTATCGTCCCTAGGGAAACTCTGAACAAGACGGGTGTAGTTTCATGGTATGAAACGACCGGGGAGTTGTGAGCGGGCCATGGAGCTTCAGATGACTTTCGCGGAGCTGGAGTACGATTCGAAGAAGCGGCGGACGCGCCGGGAGATTTTCCTGGAGAAGATGGAGGGGCTGATTCCCTGGCAACAGCTGGAGGATCGGATCGAGCCGTTCTATCCGAAGGCTGGCCGTGGCCGCCGCCCCTATCCGCTTGGGGTGATGCTGCGGGTTCATTGTGTGCAGCTGTTCTACAACGTGAGCGATCCGGGCATGGAGGATCTGCTCTACGAGGTGGAGTCAGTGCGCCGCTTTGCGGGTCTGCGCCTGAGCGGTTCTTTGCCGGACGAGACGACGATCCTGAACTTCCGTCACCTGCTGGAGACGCAGGGCTTGGGGATGGGGTTGTTCGAGGAGATCAATACGCATCTGGCGTCTCTCGGGCATCGGTTGAAGACGGGGGTTCTACCCCGTTTTCACGGACGGTTGAGTTAAGGTACTGAGCTCCCGGTCGAGGGAGTCAAGTCTACGCTGGATCCTGGGGTTGTGGAAGCGCTCGATGTAGTCGAAGACGTCGGACCGGGCGTCGGCCACGGTCAGGTACCGACGTCGGTTGACCCGCTCGCGCTTAAGCATGCCGAAAAAGCCCTCGGCCGGGGCGTTGTCCCCGCAGTGGCCGACGTCGCTCATGCTCAGGGTGATGTGGTGGTCCTTCAGGAACTGCTGGTACTCGTAGGACGTGAACTGAGTACCGCGGTCCGAGTGCAGGATGACCGGCTGGCGGTTCGGTCGCTGCCAGCAGGCCATGAGGACCGCTCTCAGGACCAGCTGGCGATCCTGCGTGGTCGACATCGACCAGCCGACTACCTTGCCCCCGTACAGGTCGACCACGACGCAGAGGTAGAGCCATCCCCCGGCCGTGTGGATGTAGGTGATGTCGGTTACCCACTTGGTGTTCGGCTCGGTGGCGGTGAAGTCCCGCTCGAGGTGGTTGCGGACGTACGCCGGCCGGGTGCCGCTGCGCTTACGGCGCCACTGTCGACGCTGGGGGATGCCGTACAGTCCGTTCCGGGCCATGAGCCGGGCGATGCGGTTGCGGCTGGCGGTCTCGCCCTCGTGGGTCAGGACCTCGTGCATCCGGGGCATGCCCATCACGCTATCGCTTGCCGTGTGGTATTCACGGATGCGTCTGAGCAGGCGACGGTTGTCCCTCTCCCTCGTGCTCATGGGCCTCCTGACCCAACCGTAGAACCCGCTCCTCGACACCTTCAGGCACCGGCACATCAGTTGAACAGGGTAGACGCCGCGACAGCGCTGAATCGACTGATACTTCACTTCGATTCTCTGGCGAAGAACGCTGCCGCATCGCGCAAAAAATCCCGCTCCCGCTTCACCTTGGCCAACTCTCGCTTCAGGGCCAGGAGCTCTTGGTCTCGCGCCACGGTCCGACCCCGGAAAGGCCTTCTTGCCCTCGCCCTCGAACTCGCGTCGCCACCTGAACAGCAGATTCGCTCCGACGCCGAAATCGCCTGCCACCTCGCTCACGCTCGCGCCCGGCTGACGGATCAACCCGACCGCCTCACGTTTAAACTCCTCGCTGTACTTCCTTCGCTTTGCCATGACACTCCTCCTGGCCCAAGATGGGCCTTCTCTGAAGTGTCCGCTCTAGCGGGGTAGAACCCCGGGGACGATCGTGGATGCGAGCATCATTGACGCGCCGTCGTCGACGAAGAACCGCAGGGGAGAACGGGATCCGGAGATGCACCAGACGAAGAAGGGAAACCAGTGGTACTTCGGGATGAAGGCGCATATCGGGGTGGACGCCGAATCGGGTCTGGCGCACAGCTTGGCGACGACGGCCGCCAACGCGGCGGACGTGACGCAGGCGTGCGTGCTGCTGCATGGTGACGAGACGGAGGCATGGGGCGACGCGGGCTACCAGGGTGTGGACAAGCGCCCGGAGAACAGGGGTTGCGACGTCGCCTGGCAGGTGGCGATGAAGCCGGGCAAGCGTCGCCTGCTCGATCGGGACGGCGCCGAGGCGGCGGCCGAGAAGCGCAAGGCATCGGTGCGGGCGAAGGTGGAGCATCCGTTCTTGTATGTGAAGCGGCACTTCGGGTACGGTAAGGTGCGCTACCGGGGACTGGCGAAGAACACGCAGCGCATCGCGTTGCTGCTCGGGTTCTCGAATCTGCTCATCGCTGGCCGCTACGCGACCGGATAACGCGCGGCCCATGGACCGCCCGAGGGCGGGAGCCGGACACATCGAAGCGACTTCCTGACGGTTCGGACCGTTTCTCCGGCGCGCCAGCCAGCACTTCATCGCTCCGATAGGTCTTCGAACCGGATCTTCGAACCGCAACCGATCGCGTTCCTCCCAAGATGGGGGTTGTTCAGACCCTCCCTAGCTCGTCCAACGCCGACAGAATGGCGCCTCTCGCCTCATCGAACGGTGTCGCAGCGATCGCCTCCTGGAACGGCAGCCATCGGACAGCCCGATCTTCCGACTGCGCGGTAGTCTCCTCCGCTCGTATTAGGAAGTACTCGACTGCAATCGTCGTTTCACCAACGTCAAACTGCCAGATGCCCAGCGCGGTCAGCGCCGGGCCCACTATGCCAGCTTCTTCCCGTACTTCCCGAAGGGCCGCCTCTTCTGGCGACTCGCCATTCTCGATATGGCCCTTCGGCAGCACCCACTCAGAATCTGGTCCCGTCGCGGCGACCAAGAGGCACTGCCATGCACCATCCACCTTTCTTACGACCACGCCTCCTGAATGCGTCGGCGCCTTCATGACGCGGCGGCCCCCTCGTACTCCTCCTCATGCTCATTGTCGAACTTCCTTTTCGCCCGATCATAGATCCTGTCAGCTAGGGCTGGCGCGCCCGCCGCAAGCTCGGAGAGTTGCTGTCCGATGTCGTCGAGTCGCGTAAGCGCGTCAGGCCGGGAGAGGTCCTCTCCTTCGACTCGGAGGCTCAACATGTCCGCCTCCCGTCGAATGGCCCCGTACTTGGCTGCGCACTTCCGGTGCTGTTCGGCGCGCTCGGCCAACTTGGACCTTTGATGCAACGCTCCAAGCACCGCTGCTAATAAGGAGGTGAGGCCCAGAACGACGGGGTACTGAGAGACCCAGTCGGTAAAGAGAGAAGTCCCCACCGCGGTGCTTAGTGCCACGCTGAGCCAACCAAGCAACCCCGACGCGCGCTCGTTGGCCACCGCCGCCTGACGCTGTCCCTCACCCGTGCGCCCGGCACTCTTCGAGTACTTTCTAGCACGCCGCAGCAGGTCGTTCATGGAACCCTCCAGCTAATAGCCTCAACTCCAATCGCATATAACGTTCAGGGCCTCCGAACCGGCCCCACCTTCGTTCCTTACTTCTGCCTCAGATCTGCTGCCACATCCCTCCGACCGAAGCCCGCCCGGTCGTGGCCGGTTGGGTCGAGGGCCGCCCTTAGGCCCCGCGCCAATCTCGTTGACTCCATCACCTCTGGTCATTATAGTCATTTTGACCATAATACCTGGAGGACTCCCATGTCAAAGAACCGATCTGTCTCCGAGGTCAAAGCCAAGCTGAGCGAGTATATCCGTGACGCCCAACGCGGCGATCCTGTTGTCATCACGCGCCACGGCCAGGCGATCGCGGCAATCGTCGGCGCCGACGAACTTCAGACCCTACAACGCCTTCGCTCCGCCGGTCCCGAAGGTGGGCTCGCAAGCGTCGCGGGGGGGTGGGAGGGTTCCGACGACCTAGTACGCATCCTGGAATCCTCCTCCCGCGTGGGTAGCCGTAACGGCCCCTCCCTCGACTGATCCGGTGTCCTACCTCTTCGATACCGACGCCATCTCGGAGCTCCTGCGTCCCCGTCCCCTCCCGCTTTATCTCGACTGGCTCACGACCCTCCCGCGCGATGCCCAGTTCACCAGCGCAGTTACCATCGGAGAGCTCTTCAAGGGTGCCTATCGCTCCGCTGCCAAGGAGCGCCACCTGAAGAACATCGAGGAGCGTGTCCTTCCGGCCGTCACGATCCTCCCGTTCGATCTCTCGACCGCTCGCGTCTTCGGTATGATCCGAGCAGAGCTGGAGCGAAACGGCAACATCCTCCCTGACGCCGACCTGCAGATCGCAGCGACGGCCCTCTACCACGACCTTGAGCTGGTGACCGGCAACCTTCGACACTTCCAGCGTATCCCCAACCTACGAATGAACCACATCCTCCCGGATTCTCGCCCCAGTTCCTGAGCCGACGCTTTCCCGTCCGCTCTCGCCCTCAGTTGCGCATAACGCGCACTAAATCAGCGACGCGCGCCGATCAGGCGCGTGTGCTGCCGGCCCCTCTGCTCGAGGCTAGTACCCCAATCGTGATCCGGCGGCGGCTCGGCGCGCAAGCGCCGAGTTAACGCTGATTGGAGGTTATCCGACGTGGCACTCGCTGCCCAGATAGGCCGGACCGTAATCAACCAGCGACACGGTCGTCACCCCGTTACCACAGCATCAAGCATCTAGAAAGCTCACGACCTCGCGGACGAAGATCTCAGGTACGGTGTGCATCGCGGCGTGCTGCTGTCCTGGCAAGATGCAAATGCGCGCATCGTGTAGCGCAGCCGCCACGCCCCTGGCTCCGGCGCCCCACCAAGGTGTCTTGGCCGGCCTCGACCACGCCTGGACAGAGTAGCACAGTCGTGCTATTATTCGTCCGTTTCCCCCTCTAACCTCATGAGGTACTTGTGGTCCGCACTGTCACGCTGCGCAAGATGGGTGGCTCCATCGGTGCCACTCTCCCCAAGGATCTAGCTGACCGGCTACATCTCGATGTAGGCGACCAGGTTTTCGTCGTGGCCACCGAAAAGGGCCTCCTCATCACCCCCTACGATCCGTCCTTTGATAAGGCGATGGCTGCTTACCGCCGTGGGGCGAAGAAGTACAAGAACGCCCTTCGTGAACTGGCAAAGTAGCCCTCTCCTGTGCCAACCGAACCCACCTGGATCGACCGCCAGATGATCGAGACACTTCATGCTGACCAGGTCCTGGAGCATGGAGGCAGCCTCGGCATTCGCGACGAGGGGCTCCTCGAGTCCGCCCTCGCCCGGCCCCAGCAGAAGTGGCACTACGCGTCCGGCACGGACCTCGCGACACTTGCGGCCGCGTACGCCTTCGGTATCGCCAAGAACCATCCCTTTGTCGACGGAAACAAGCGGGCTGCTCTCGTCGCCGCCTACACCTTTCTCGCCGTCAACGACTTCGAGCTCGATGCGCCCGAGCCCGAGGCCGTCAGCATGATTCTTGGTACGGCGGATGGCTCTCTCTCCGAGGAGGATCTCGCCTCGTGGATCCGATCCCACCTCACCCCCTGGGTCGACTGAATCCGCGGAGTCCCTCTCCGAGCCCCGTCGCCAGCATCGCCCACTCCTCAATTCAATGCCGCTACGTCCTTCAGTTGGCGTCTAACGTTCAGGGCCTCCGAACCGGCCCTCACCTTCGTTCGCTACTTCTGCTTCCTGCGTCGAGCCACTTTGGCTGACCAATGCCCGCCCGTTGGGCCGGTTGGGTCGAGGGCCGCCTATAGCGGCCCGAGCCGGAGGCCCCGTGTTATTGGATGTGGCGCCTCCGCCAGGGCTCTCGGTTCCAACTCGGAATCTCAGGCCTTCACCGGCTCCTTCTCCACTTCGAGATCTTCGAAGAGCTGAATCCGAACTTTCCCGTCTGGAAAGCTCGCGCTGATTTCCAGCTCCCCCCCCATCGCTTCCACGAATCGCCTTAGCGAACTCAGGTACATGTCCGTGCGACGCTCCAGCTTCGACACGGTCGCCTGATTCAGTCCAAGGACTTCGGCCAACTCTTGCTGTGAGAGTGCCCGAGCCTGTCGCAGTTCTTGAAGCGGAAGCTCAGCCAGGAGTTCCTCCGTCCGCTTCTGGATCCGTTCCTGTCGCTCCGGGTCCATCTTCTCCCGGATGGTGCGGAAACTCGTTGCCATTAGATCAACCCTCTTCGTTGAGGAGTTCAAGGTGGTCGTCGTACAGGTCATCGGCCCGAGGCAGGAAGACGTCGTACCACCGATCATCCCCCGTCTTGTCTCCTGCGATCAGGAGAATCGCCACCCTTCTCGGATCGAACGCATACAGCGTGCGATATGGACGTCCATGCACCTGTGACCTGAGTTCCCTCATGTGCGAGTGTCTCGACGACGCCACCCCACTGCTGTAGGGGAAGGGTAGTTGGGGGCCGTGATTCTCCAAGAGTCCGATCGTCGCTGCGATCTCCTCTTGCTCGTCGGCTGCTAGCTTGTCGAACCACTCCAGCCCTTGATCCGTGACCTCAACCTCATATGCCATCTATGGAATATGCCGCACTATGCATACTCCCGCCATATCCGGTCGGTTCCTGCTACGGGCTTCCTCATCGCTTCCAGCGCCTTGCCTGGGCTCTCTCGTTTGTATTACATTGTCTTACATGGAGACCTCGACCGTTACCATCCGCCTTGATCCCGAACTCGAGAAGGAGCTCGACCGTGCGGCCGAACGGAGCGGCAGGAGCCGAAGCGACGTCGTGAGAGATGCGCTGCGTCGCCAGTTGGCTCTCACCCGGTTCGACGATCTGCGTCGTCGTATCATGCCTCTCGCTGAAGCTCGTGGATACCTCACTGATGAGGACATTTTCCGCGACGTGTCGTGAGAATCGCTCTCGACACCAACGTCCTCATCAGCGCCTTCGCCACCCGGGGCCTTAGTTCGGACGTATTGAACCTCATCCTGTCGGATCACCAACTGGTCCTGGGTGAAACGGTCTTGACCGAGCTTGATCGAGTGCTGCGAACCAAGCTCAAGGTGCCCGATGACGCGATCCAGGAGACCAAGGCATTGGCGATTGTATATCTCTTGCACGGCTGTCCCTATCGCAGTATATTGATTGTATGGCATCGTTACTCGGTTTTCGGCTCTTTCGGCTCGCTTTCCTGAGCCACGCGTTTCAACTCCTTCACGACGCGTTTGCTGAACACCTTCTGCATGATCTCGTCTCCCGTGAGTTTGCTCACGTCCTTGGGGAGCCGGTCCTTCTCTCTGCGCTTGGTGGAATCAACCATGTCGAGCACCGCCAATATCAATCTGATGTCGTTGATGGATCGCTTCGGAACCGAAGAGACCTGCCGGGAATACCTCGAAAAGCTGCGCTGGCCGTCTGGTGTCGCCTGCCCGCGTTGCGGTGACATGTCCGTATCCGAGATCACCACTCGGGACCAGTTCGATTGCAACGGATGCCGCTACCGCTTCTCTGTGACCTCGGGGACGATCTTCGACAACACCAAGCTTCCTCTGCGGAAGTGGTTCGTGGCCATGTACCTGATGATCGAGTCTAAGAAGGGGATCAGCGCGAACCAGATGAAGCGCACCCTCGGAGTCTCCTACAAGACCGCTTGGCACCTCTGTCACCGCATCCGTGAGGCCATGACTACCGACCGCTTCGAGGGACCGACGCTGTTCGGGATCATCGAAGTGGACGAGACGTTTGTCGGTGGTCGCCAGCGAGGCAAGGGCAGAGGACCCTACTCGACGACCAACAAGTCCATCGTCGTGGGTGCCGTGCAGCGTGACGGGCGCGTCCGCCTGGAGCGCATCCCGAACACGAAACGGGCCACCTTGGACGACTTCATCAAGCGCACCGTCACCGATGAAGCCCTCGCCATCTACACCGACGAGTTTCCGGCCTACCGTGGCCTCGGGGACCGTATGGGCATCGAGCATGACACCGTGCAGCACAACCTCGACGAATGGGTCGTGGGCGATGTCCACACGAACAGCGTCGAAGGCATGTGGAGCCTGTTCAAGCGTTCCGTCATGGGTGCCTTCCACAAGATCAGCGTGAAGCATATGGACCGTTACCTCGAAGAGCTTGAATGGCGCTTCAACAACAGGGATAACCCGCTCATTTTCCGGGATCTTCTTCTTCGGATTCTTGACGGGAAGGCTCTTCGCTATCGAAGCTTGACGGCATAGCCAGCCGCTTCAATGACTCCTGAATAAGCTCAAAGTCCTTCACGTAGCCCGGACCGCTTGCGTTATACGCTCGGCTCTTCTCCAAGAGCGTATCTTTGGCCTCATCCACTTTGGCACGACTAGCACCCCCCGTCTCCACCTCCGCAACGACATCGACGAAGTGATCGCGGGCTCGCTTCAACTGCTCCGCCGGTGGGTAGACAGAGAGGTCGCCCAACTCAAGCGCCTTCAGGGACTCTTCGTACTCGCCGCCCGATTTCCCGAGGACGGCCCCAAGATCAACCCCCAATTGCTTCGCAGCCCGCTTGATATCGCGTCGCAAGAGGCCGCGCATGTGTCCATGGGAACCCACAGCAATCAGGTCAACGGGGCCGTACTTCTTCTCGACCGCCTCTATCGTTTCCTCGCTCAGGAAGGGCTTCATCTCAGGGTAGTGTTCCCCGTACATGAAGCTCAGTCGCTTCATGAGCAGACCAGCGTCTACGGGGTTCAGTGGTGCCTTCACGGCCCCCCACCAGGCCCTTAGCCGCTCCTCACGGTCTACCAGGCCCATCTCGCGGATGTCGCCCGGAACGGGGATTAAGACAACACCCCGGTTGGGGGCGTCAGGAATAGAATCGGGATCGACTTCAATCCCATGGTCGTTCTTCAGGTGGCGGACCAGTAGACTCTTGTCGAGGTTCTTGAACGGGCATTGCCCGCACTCGTAGTTGGGATACTGATTCCAACGGGAAACCCTGTAGGGTGCCGTCTCGGGATGAACTGTTGTTGACGCCTTCTCAGATGCAAGCGGCGAGGCGAGACTCGGTAGAGGCGGTAGCCGAGTCCGCGCATACCAAGGGGTGCGCCATTCTTCCCACCGCCATCCCGCGTGATATCGGCGATGGTGGCAGGAGAAAAAGAAAGTGCGCTGGACGGCACGTATGTTCTCGCCCGTAACCCGTAGCGTAATGAGGGTTATGCCCCCCTCCCAGATTTTGTGAGGGCCGAGGCGGGCCACCGGATGCGGGAAGTCAGCGCACACCACTTCGATCCCTGGGTCGTCATCAGCGACAATATCGAGTAGATCGCCGCCCGTGTCTTGCCAGTGCAGGCGGATTGTTGGGATATCGGAGCGGCGGTGGACACCACCTGGCCTAATCTCACGAACGGACACAACACGCACGGCACATTTCTTTGCAGCCACCCGACCCTTGTTGTGGATCTTTACGCGAGCCCGGAAACCCTGGCTTGCATCGTAGCGTGGCTTGGGGCGCACGATGGGCCGATATGCACGAAGCGACTCCGCGATTCCCAAAGCGCCGCCCACGAGAAGGGTTGCCCCAAGGATGCCAAAACCAGCTATCACGGCAGCTCCGGCGGCGCACACGGCGCTCCAGAGAGTGATATGCCCGGTCTTGTCTTCCATGCACCGGAAGCTAACTGATGCGCAGTATCCCGTGCAACAGGGTTACAATCACCAAGGCATTCCTCCGCACACAGGCCGTGGTCGTCAGCTCGGCTCCTCCACTCGATCTGCCTATTCGCGACGAAGATGATGTGCCCGTCCTCTCCGAAGCAGTCCATGGCCTGGCCGAGGTCCTCGTGACAGGCGACCAGGATCTTCTCTCGGTCGCCCACGCCGCCCCAATCCCGATCCTAGCCCCACGCGGTCTTTGGGAGCTCCTCAGAACCGAATCCGAGTAGCTCTCCGGATGAGTCACCCTATCGCGTGCCTGTGACCCACTCCTTTTCTCCCCATCACGTCCGCAACCGATAACCAGATTCCACCACCGGAGGGCCTTCTGATAACGTTTGCGGTTGCCGAACCGGCGACATCCTCATGCCTCCGGCTCAGTTTTCTTCGATGATTCCTAGCTCCGCTCCCCGACTCCACACGGGACTCGCCGGTTTCTCCGGAGCGGCCGAAGGCCGCGCAGGCGGAACCCGACTTTGTTATATGAAGCGGAGGCTCTCCAACGCCCCACCTTGTGCTATCTGCGCCACTACCGGACATCTTCACCATGATGAAGAACATCCTCATCGTGTTCTTCATGAAGCAGCCCAGCGTTGTAACTCCATCAGGGATATTCTCCCAACTTCCGCATACGTTCGAGTGTCTGTGGTACAAGTTCCGGGATCAGGCTCGCATCTGGTAGCGCACCTCGGACGGCGTATGGCGCCAAGTCGTCCTCTAGGAACGCCTTGGTTCGCAGCGCCAAGTACTCGCGAAGGTCTGCCTGGGCCGCTCGCACCTCTGCGACGATCTCGGGGCGCCCGGCTATGACGGCGATCAGATCTTCAAGGTCGTGACTGCCCAAGACGTCTCCCGCCCCTCAGTCGTGGAATGCCTCCCACTTCGTCCCTAAGAAGACTGGAGCGGGTGGGACTTGGATGACTACTCCCTCTTCGAGTTCAACCGGGCGCGCCTCAGCCAGGGCTGCTGGATACCAACGGTTTGTAAAGCCGAGCACGTCGCCCACTGCTGGTATGACATCCACTGCATGTCCTTCAGGCGTCACCCGTCGACAGATAGGTGCGCCTTCTCGGACATCGTTGGACAGGCCCAGCGCACTCAGCTTGATCTCGGTTTCGCGATAGCTACTTCGGGTCGAGGCCTCGACGACGATATCCACGTCCGTTGTTGGGCGAATCCGCGTCGAGCCCGGGGACGAGATCAAGAGCTCACCGACCTGGCCCCCTACGAACACGATGTCTTCCAGGATCGGTGCCAGACGACGGGCAACCGCGACGAGCACGATTCGGTTCGGAGAGACGATGGCGTTCAACGATGTCCAACCGTTGACTTGAGTTCATCACGAAGAACGTCACGGGCGACCTTGCGGTCGCGCGCTCTCCCAATGCGTAGCGCGTCGACAACTGTGAGCCACCGATACAGCACTTGATTGCTTTGGGCCATCAGGGGGGCTTGCCGACAGAGCGGCGTCAGCGACAGGCCTCTGGCCCCGCCCTCTGCGCTCGGCCAAACCACCGAGTCCACACCAGGCAAGATTTCGCTCAGGACCGGTCCGGAATGGGCCGTGGGGACACCTTGTGACTCTGGGCCGAGAGCCCCAGGAAAAACATAGGGCACCCCATGCACCAAGAACTCAAGCAGGGCTGGGATGTTTACCATGTCTTGATGGGGCATGAATAGGCGTGCGAACTCCAAGCGCTTCACCGAGTTGTGGGACTCGCCCAAACTCAGACCGACGCTTCGGGCCAACTCACGATAGGAAAAGCGGGGCGTGAGGACGACTTGTAGGGCAACGCAGACGTCATGTGCCCGCAGAGAGACTGGTGAGGATTGACTCATCTTTCCACCGTTCATGGTTCATGAACCATGAACGTAGCCAACTCTAGCCGTAAAATGAACCCCACAGCTAAACGTTCACTGTTCATGAACCGTAAACGATCCAATCTTCTCCGTTTCAGCTAACGTTCAGGGCCTCCGAACCGGCCCACCTTCGTTCTTGGACTCAGTTCCTTCGACCTATCACCTCTGCTCACAACTCGTCCTGGTCGCGGCCGGTTGGGCCGAGGGCCGCCTACAGCGGCCCGAGCCGGAGGCCCTCTTGTTATCTGCAGTCGCGTCCTCGCGACGGAGCCATTGGTTGCCTCACCTACCGGGCGGCGCCCAGTCGTTCGTCGATCAGATTCACGAGGTCTTCGGCGATAGGCAGAAGGAGCCCCTCCGTTGAAGCAATCTGGATTCGCGTGTGGTACGTGATGTGCCTAACGCGATCGACCAGCTGCTGGTTGGAGGCCATGCCCGAACGGTCCACTCGGATCTGGCGGTTCGCCTCCCTCGTGACGGCGCTTCCGTCCTGAGCCGGTGGGATCTTCGAAAGGTACGCGATGGCCATCCGCTCGTACTCCTTGGCCCGGCGTCGTACGTCCGATTGATTCCGTTCAAGTCGATGATCTGTGCCCGGTACTCTGCTAACCGCTTCTTGAGCGTGTCCGCATCAAGGAGGGACAGCCGCCCCGAGCTCTGTATCTCGTTGTAGGTAGCGAGCGTCGGCTCGTACACCAGAATCCAGCCGACTTTCACGATATTCTCCACAGCCTCGGCCGTGTCGATCTCCGGCGGCGGATCCTCGAGTATCTCGAGCACATACTCAGTGTTCCGCTCGCGCTCCTCCAAGAGGCCGATGAAGTAGCGAAACTCATCCATCTCCTGAACGAGATCCGCTCTTAGGTTCTCAAGGATCCGCTCGCGTTCCCGCTCGCTCTGGCGACTCTCGTTCCAGTTATTGACCTGCAAAGCGATCAAGATGCCGACCACTACGAGTACGACTTCACCTACTGCGTAAAGCGCGTACCGTGCGAGCTCGCCACGTTTGACGAGTGCCCTTCGGACGCTGCGTAGGATCTGGAGCATCAGGTGCCTAACCTGCCCGACCTCTGCGGCTTTCCAAGAACGTGGCTCCTGTAACGGGCGCCCCGAACGAAGCCTCTAGGACCAGCAGCCGATCTGATCATCAGATTGTTTCTCGCGATTGCAGATAACGTTTCAGTGTTGCCGACGGGCCAAAGGCCCGTCCCGGAGCGAAGCGGAGGGCAAGGGGCCGTAGCGCCTGTTGCGGGAACGCATTGTTATCGGAAGTACCGCGCGCCGCGACCTTTCCACCACCGACCAACTCCGAGGTGCGAGCGCCGTCCACACCGCCAGGTGGTAGGCAGCGGCCCGGCCTTTCCTGCCTATCGACTTTCGGTTTCATGCTCTAGAAGAGCGACTACTCGATCCAGCGTGGCCAAGAGACCTACAAGATCGTCAGCGGAGAACTGCACAAAGAATTGGCGCAGGCCAAGCAGACTCGCCACTTCTGCGGGCGGGCGAATGGTCACGTAACCCGGGAGTCCCGAAACGGGCTCACCGGAGGACCAGTTAACTACCTGCGCGAAATAGGGCCCTAAGTTGATGGCACGAGCCAGCGCGGGCACAAGCTGCTCATTCGTCAGTCGGCGGACTTCTACCTCATCCTCCGTCGTGTCGAGCAGGGAGCGGCGCCAAGTTGCCAACTCAGCCCGGATCTCATCGCTTCGGATCAACTCGATTTCACCCGAGCTAAGCGCGGCTTCTAATGTGTTGGTGTCCGGCTCATAAGTCGGCCCGCCGAGTACCCCTAGAATCAACGAGTCCGGAACGGAAAGGGGCTTCGCGCCATCCCACGCGGACATCAGGTGCAGCAGTAACGCCGTATTCGTAGCCATCCTCCGGGCAAGCTCCGCGCGTTCGGCCAGACTCGGTCGGCTCGCCTTGAAGTCGGCCAAGATGCCACGGAGGAGAGCGCCCTCATGAACCCGTTCTTGGTGCTGCTCCCATGACGCGTCAATGGCGAATGCCAGAAGGATGGACAACACCACAGCTCCACTTTCAACGACCACGCGGCGCCATTGGATCGACCGGCATGAGTGCTCGGCCATTTCCCTTTACAGCTCTCTTGTCAAGTGGGAGGGTCCGAACGCCACCATCGGGCCGGGAGCGTCCGACGAAGCCAGCGTTCATTCTGCATTGCGGGGTGACAACGGGTCAATTGACCGCGTTTTTCGGGGCCGGCCTCGCAGTTCCAGAGTTGTGTCTGCCGCTACTCGTCGATCTTACTGCCTGCCGCGGTATTTCCGATAACGTTCAGGGCCTCCGAACCGGCCCTCACTTCGTACCTTACCTCTGCCCCCGATTCCAACCACGTCTGTTTCTTGAACGCTACAATTGCCGCGGCGTATCCAGATCACCTTGGGAGGGGAGCCGAAGACGAAGCTCATCTGCTGGAAGTCGTTGTCCTTCGAGACGATTACGAAGCCCGCTTCCCCCGCATAGTCCCAGATCTCTGCATCCGAGGCTCTCGTCATCCCCAGGTCCCGAACGTGAACAGAATCAGGGAAGATGGCGGCGAGGGTGCGAGCTAGGCGTGGGGCAAGGTTCTCATCGAAAAGGAGCTTCACCGCCTCACGCCGGAGGCAGCGACATCAGGCGACGCTCCCGCTCGGCCGCGAACGCAAGTGCCGCCTTGATGTCCTCCTTCTCCAGATCCGGCAACTCTGCCAGGATCTCTTCCTCACTCATTCCGGAGGCCAGGTAGTCAAGCACATCGGACACCGTGATCCGCATCCCACGTATGCACGGCTTCCCGCTCCTCTTCCCTGGCTCGATCGTGATTCGTTCTCGGTAGTCCATGCCTCGATTACCCCTCACCTATTCGGAAGGGTCAGGTTTGCATTCGCCAACACTGACTCGACATCCGAGCGCATGCAAGATCCTTCTGCTCGACTCGCCTTGTCTTGTATGGACCCGGATCTCGATCGGTCGCCCTCGCCCCCGCCGCGCGCCTTTCTCGTCCAGAGCAATGTACTGATAACGTTCAGGGCCTCCGAACCGGCCCACACTCTGTTCCCTAGTTCTGCTCCCGATCCATTACCGCACCCGCTGACCGAAGCCTGCCCCGGTCGGGGGCCGGTTGGGCCGAGGGGCGCCCACAGCGCCCCGAGCCGGAGGCCCCGTGTTATATGCCGGCGCTTCCAAGGACGGAACTCACGCCGCTTCCTCCGCTCTTCCATGTCAGGAGCAATAGCTTGATAGGAAGCGCGTCGGTACGCTGACCAAACATAGGTAACACTTTTCTGAACAATGATGGGTGACAGTCTCGATCACTATTGTGGCCCTCCTACAAGGAGGCGCCATGCCATGGTTGGAGACCGATCCCATGAACGAACGCAAACGATTCATCCTGGAGGCCACCGGCGGCCTCTTCTCGCACTCCGAGCTCTGCCTGCGCCACGACATTAGCCGTAAGACCGGTTACAAGTGGCTCGATCGCTACGAGGTCGAAGGACCCGATGGCCTCGGAGACCGTTCGCGCCGTCCCTGTGCGCATCCACACACCACCGAGCCGCATGTACTCGAGGCAGCCTTCGAGCTCCGCAGGCGTCGATGTCGCTGGGGCGCCGACAAGATCCGTGCTCGGCTCCTGACCCTGCACCCTGACTGGCGCGTCCCTTCGGCTCGCGTCCTTCACAAGTATTTCCTCCGCGAGGGACTCGTGAAGAAGCCGCGCAGGAGTCGGACACGCCCGCATCCCGGCCGACCCACCGCTCCCTTCGATGCACCCAACGCCATCTGGTCCGCCGACTTCAAAGGTCAGTTCAAGACCCTCGACGGCCGCTACTGCTACCCGCTCACCGTCCAGGACGGCTTCAGTCGGTATCTGCTCGCCTGCCAGGGCCTCGATGGCACCACCTACGCCGGTTCACGGCGTGTCTTCACTCGTCTCTTCCGCGAGTTCGGGCTCCCTGAACGCATCCGCACCGACAACGGCTCGCCCTTCGCTTCCATGGCGCTCGGCCGTCTCTCTAGGCTCTCCGTTTGGTGGATCAAGCTCGGTATCCTGCCCGATCTCATCGAGCCCGCTTCGCCTCAGCAGAACGGCCGCCATGAGCGCATGCACAAAGACCTCAAGGCCGACACCACCATCCCACCTGCCGGCAACCGCTCCGCTCAGCAGCGCCGTTTCAACGCCTTTCGGGCTGACTTCAACGAGGTCCGGCCCCACGAGGCTCACGACCAGCGGCCCCCAGCCTCTGCCTACGAACCCTCGACCCGTCCCTTCCCGAAGAAGCTCAAGACGCCGGAGTACCCCGCTCACTTCGAGGTCCGTAAAGTCTCCACCAACGGTGGCGTCCGTTGGTATTCCACCTGGGTCAACGTCTCCCACCTACTCGGACGTGAATACATCGGCCTCGAAGAGATCGCCGATGGCATCTGGGCTATTTACTTCGGCTCCGTCTCCCTCGGCTGGCTGATCGGGATAGGGGAGGACCGGCGATCCCGGTCCTTCCCCTCCCACACCACCAGGCATACGGGTCCGCACCTGGCGGTTCGGTGAGTTGAGGTCAGTACGGCGTGAGCCGGGGCACACCCAGCTCGTCGAAGTACGCCCCTGGCAAGGCCGTGTGCAGGGCGTGGTGCGCGGCCACGTGCCACCAGCTTCGCGCGAACCGAGCAGCTCGCCAGGCGAGGTTCTCGCTCACACCGCGAGCCCTCAACTCCCGGTACGCTGTCCTTCCCCGTTTCCACTGGCGTAATTGCAACGTACGCAGCCGGCGGTGGATCCATTGGTCCAGGTCTCGGAAAACCCCCGGTGTATCCGCTAAGCCGAAGTATGCCTTCCACCCCAGCACGTAGCGCCGTAGCTCTTCCGCCACCTGTTGCAGGCTCCGCCCGCCACTCCGGCTTGTAATCTGCCGGACTCGCTCCTTGAACTTCGTCAGGGCCTTCTTGCTGACCCGGCGCTTCACGACCTTCCCTGCCGCTACCCAGAAGCTGTAGCCCAGGAACTGTCGATCCCACACTCGCGCCACCGCGCTCTTTTCCTCGTTGACCTGAAGCCGAAGTTTCCCGTACAAGTGCCTCAGCGCCTGCATCACACGTTGTCCTGCCCGCCTCGACCGCACGTATACATTGCAGTCATCGGCGTACCGGACAAACGCGTGTCCGCGTAGCTCCAACTCCTTGTCCACTTCGTCCAGGAGCACGTTCGCCAGCAACGGCGACAACGGTCCGCCCTGAGGCGTCCCCATGTGCCGCTCCATCACCACCCCGTTCGCCATGACTCCGGCTTCCAGGTAGCGACGGAGGATCCGCAGCATCGCCTTATCCTCGATCCGCTTTGCCAGCCGCCCCATCAGCACGTCGTGGTTCACCCGGTCGAAAAACTTCTCCAGGTCCACATCCACCACCCATCGTCTCCCTTCCTGGATGTATTGCTGCGCTTCGCGCACCGCATCGTGTGCTCGGCGCCCAGGCCGGAAGCCGTGGCTGTGCCGACTGAACGTCGGGTCGAACCTCGGTTGCAGCACCTGCAGGATGGCTTGTTGGATGAACCGGTCCAGCACGGTCGGAATCCCCAACTCCCGGACCCCTCCCCCACTCTTCGGTATCTCCTGCCTTCGTACCGGCTTCGGTTGGTAGGTCCCCGCCAGCAACCGCTGTCGGATCTCCCCCCAGTGCCTGCGCAAGTACTCTGGCAGCTCCTCCACGCTCATCCCGTCGATGCCCGGACTGCCCTTATTCTGCCGCACGCGTTTCAACGCTCCTACGAGGTTGGCACGCCCGACCACCTCCTCCATCAGGAGATGCGGAACCTGTCAACGACAATGGGACACTCTACGGGATTAATTAAAGAGCAATTTCCTGTGTGGAGAGGGGTGTGGTGGGAGGATTGATCCAGACGGCCTCCGGGAGCGGTTTGGGTTTGGGAACGCCTCTGACGAAGCGTTCGGGATGGGTGGTCCATGCCGTGTTGAGCACGGTTGTCCTGCGGGCGATAACGTTGTCGGCGCGCCCGAAGTGCACTTGTTCGGGGGTCAGCATCGAGATGCCCCCGTGCCTGTGCTCGGCATTGTACCAACGGAAGAACGATCGACAGAAGGTCTTGGCCTGGCCCTGGTCTCCGAACCGTCCGGGAAACGAGGGATGGTACTTCAAGGTCTTGAACTGAGCCTCGGAGAACGGATTGTCATCCGAGACCTGAGGCCGGCTCAACGAGCGGGTCACGCCGAGGTCAGCGAGAAGTTGAGCGGTGCATTGGCTCGTCATTGGAGCTCCCCGATCCGAGTGCAGGGTCAGGACCCGGGGCTGGACGCCATGCTTCAGGCAGCTCTGCTGGATCAACCGGCCGGCCAGGGCCGAGTTCTCCCGGTCCGCCACCATCCAGCCCACGACGTAGCGGCTGTAGATGTCCAGGATCACGTACAGGTAGTAGTAGCTCCACTTCTTCGGCCCCAGCAGCCGCGTGATGTCCCAGGACCACACCTGGTTCGGCGCCGTGGCCATCAACTCGGGCTTCTTGTACTCGGGATGGGTGCGCTGCGCCCGGCGTTCCTGAACCGGCACCTCGGAGGCCAGAACACGATACATCGTGCGTTCGCTGCACAGGTAGACCTCTTCGTCGAGCAGCGTGGCCACCACCTCGGCGGGTGAGCGGTCCACGAACCGCTCCGAACACAGCGTGTCGAAGACCTCGCCTCGTTCCGTCTCGCTCAATGCCCGGGCGGGCGTCGGGCGGGGCTGCCGTTGCCCGGTCGATGGGCCTCGACGACGGTACAACGTCGATCGGCAGACCTCGAGGGCCGCGCACGCCGGTTTTACACCGACGTGCTTAGCCAGCTCATCGGCCGCCTTCAAGAGTTCGTCCCGTCGTCGAGGCTTATCCCCAGCAGCCCCGCAACTTTTCCCTGCACGTCGATGATCAGGTGTGCCTTCCTGAGCTCATCCTCGAGCCGAGCATTGCGGCACTCCAGCTTGCGTACCTTCTCATCCAGAGGATTTCGCTCCGGCTTGCGGCCGCGTTTCTTCGACAGGGCCTTCAGCGACCCGCTATGCGCCGCCTTGCGCCACGTCGTCAGGTGCGACGAGTACAGGCCCTCGCGCCGCAGGAGCTGGCCCACCTCGCCGGGCTCGGTGCACCGGTCCGCTTCTTCGACGATCCGCAGCTTGTACGACGGACTGAACCGCCGGCGTAGCGGCCTATCTACTACCTCCGGGTCCGCAGGAGCTGCCGCGCTTCGCTTGGCCCCCCCGGTTCCAGGGGCACTACCATTCTCTTCCATTCTCTCTCGCAGTCCCAACATGTTCGTTTTCTCTGCCTTCGCCCTACTCTAATTCTTTGCGTGCTCTGTGTCTCACGTACGTTGGCAGAGAGGGCGCCGCTTCCCCTTGGTCGCAGGAGCTTCGCGGTCAGTGGTCCGCTCGCCCCGGTCCGCAGCGCCTCGTATCCGGTTCCTGTTCGTCGACTCACGGGTTCGTTGCACGCTTCGTTCAGCGTACGCCTCACGACGAACGCCTTGCGCTTCCCTTCGGTCCCTGCGACCAGGTTCCGGGAGGACTTTCACCTCCAAGTCATCGCCCATGCCGGGCCCACCACATAGATAAAGGAGCCATCCTTGACCACGATGGCTCCTCTTCTCGTAACCCAAAACTGTAACCCATCAATGCTCAGTTTCTGTTACCCATCAAGGTTCGGGCTCAGTCACCTTCCCAGCTCCTCAGCGATCATTTCGCGGAGACGCTCGGTCCGCGAGGCGAATGCGCGCATATAAAAGGCCTGCATCCTGCGGAACGTAACCGAGTGCACCAACGCGTTACGCAGGACAACGTCCTGCCGCACCTCGGCCCACGGCTCTCGGAGGCTAATGCCTGGGGTGGTAGCGATTGTCCCCCCGAACTCATCAGCAAAGTCTATGTAGGGTCGAGCCGCCCGCCAAAACTCCCACATCATATCCATCTTGATTGACTCGATGGCCTGCCCGCTCGGCCGCCGCGCCTCATAGTGCCGTGTGATCTCGTCCCGCAGCTCATCATTCTCGATGAAGTCAATTCGGCCCGTGTTCTTGGCGGACTCGTATGCGGATCGTACCGGGAGGTAGAGAGCGCCTTGATGTAGTGCCGCCAGCGCCAATTCGATGCTGTCAACCGGCGCGTCCTCGCGATCCCAGGATCGGTGAACCCACGGGCCGAGCTCGGACGCGACGGAGTCGCTTCGAAATCTCCTGTCGAGTTCCGGGAAATCCTGACCCAGGTCGTCATAGATTCCGCCCAGCACGCGTCGGACTTCCCTCCGGTCCCCGAGATCCTCGCGCCAGTCTTCCGCGATAAACGATAGGGTGACCCCAAGGAAGATCGCGGCGAACTCGATGACACCTCTTCGCCACCTACTGGATCCTTCAGCCGTTGGCAGTTCCTCTGGATGTCATCGGTTGTTCCCAAGCTGTACATCATATCGCCAAGCACAGTCTCCGCGATGGCATTTAACGTTCTAAGTTACCGGCGCGACTCGCGTGAGCGAGTCGTGCTCGTCGAAGCGAACGAAGCCGGTAACTGTTTGTTATCAGGCGTTGCTCGCTGACCGCGCACGGACCTACTGCTGGATTCTCCGGTCAAAAAACGAGGCGCGTTTCATGAATGCCCTCAGCTCCGAACCTGAACCACTGGGCCAACGTGACTCTCCCGCCTGACTTCAGCAGTTCGTAGAAAACGACAACCTGGTCCTCCCCCTCCGTCACATTCAGGATCGTAGCTTCACAGGGTTCTGGTGGGTCACAGCGGAGTGCGTCGAGGTAAGCTGCCTTGGAATCAACGCTGAGATACGGGCCAGTGAATCGTAATCCTTCCGCCACAACTGAGCCGAGCCCCTCAACATCACCAGCTGCGAAGCACCGGATGTACTCCAGTGCCCTCTCTCGGTGTGGCATATCCACTCCGTCCCCAACAATGACTGCTAACGTTCAGGGCCTCCGAACCGGCCCACCTTCGTTCGTTACTCCTGCTTCCTTCGATCTAGCACTTCTGCGAACCAACGCCAGCCACGTTCGTGGCCGGTTGGGTCGAGGGCCGCCTATAGCGGCCCGAGCCGGAGGCCCAGTTGTTAGCCGAGGTCGAACCTGATCGAACGACCTCGGCAGCCTCTACCAGTACCAACCGGCCTCGCGTGGATGCACGAACGGACTCGCCTCACCCCGCCCTCGCTTGATCGCGGCCCCGGATAGTCGACGCTCACGACGGTTGTACACGTTCCTGATCCAACGTGGCGGCACCCCTAGCCACGTGTGGCCGTGCGAGCTCGCCTTCCATCGCTTGACCTTGCCGCCCGGCAGGACCTTCCAGCTTCTCTGGGCCATGTCGCCCTCCCTGTTAAGTGCTACAGGAAGGGCGCCCTCTCCTTCAGAATGATGAGTGCCATTGTTCAGGCAGCCTTATCGAATTGGTGAACGGACGTCTGCTTCGTCGGGCGCTACTCGAAATCCAGCTCCCTCTTCGACTCGGCGCAGTCACGCAGATAGAGGTTGATCAGCGTCTGGTAGGGGATCCCAGTCTCGTCGGCCAGGTGCATGAAGTACTCGATCGTCGGGCTGTCGATGCGGATTGTGACCGTCGTCTTCAGCCGGGTCGCATAAGGGTTCCTCTTCGCTTCGGAGAATCCGTACTCAGCCTTCATGGTGTCACCTGCTAGTCTCTCCCGGCCTTCGCATGTAGCTCGAGGCCCAGGGCTTCGATGACCTTCAGAATCGTGTCGAAGCTTGGCGTGCGCTCACCAGACAACGCCTTGTAGAGACTCTCACGGGAGAGTCCCGCGTCCCGCGCCACCTGAGTCATCCCCTTGGCACGGGCGATATCCCCCAGTGCCTTTGCGATAAAGGCGGCGTCCCCGTCCGCCTCCTCAAAGCAGGCCTCGAGATACGCGGCCATCTCGTCTGGAGTCCTCAGGTGCTCCGCTACGTCATACCGGGTCGTGACAGTCTTAGCCATTGGTGTTACTCCGAGAGATCCTGAGCGAGGCGAATCGCCGTTCGAATGTCCTTCTTCTGCGAACGCTTATCCCCTCCAGCGAGCAGGATGATCAACTCCTGGCCGCGGCGTATGAAATAGACCCGATATCCAGGGCCATGGTCGATTCGAAGCTCCGACACCCCCTCACCAACCGGCCTCACGTCGCCCGGATTTCCACCGGCGAGGCGCTCGATCCGAACCAGGACACGAGCACGAGCCCGGATGTCCTTGAGCCCGTCGATCCACTTGGCGAAGACCGCGGTCTTCCGAATCTCGATCATATCCATGTGTATCCAGTAGGCTACACCGTGTCAATGATCCCCCTTCCCTCGGATCCCGTACCCACCTGACGATTCTCGATTTCGGCTAACGTCCAGAAGTTGCCGGCGCGCCGAGCGTCAAGCGAGGAGTGCTCTCCGTAGCGAGTGAAACGAGCGAAGGCGGCAACTTTCTTGTTATACGCACGGCGCTGACCCAAACGGCTGTCAAAACAACCTCATGCCTTCCATCACCGGATGCGGCGGCGATTCCGGTATGCGGTACAAGCCTGTGACGTGACCCCCTGAAACGAGACCGAAGTTGATGTTAGGATGCGGCTTTGGTCGCAGCTATCAGGGAGGAGGTCAGAATGAGTAGGAGACGACACACGCCGGAGCAGATCATCACGGCATTGAGAGAGGCGGAGGTGGGTCTGGCGAACGGCAAAACGGTGGCGATGGTGAGCCGGGAGTTGGGGATCAGCGAGCAGACGTACTACCGGTGGAGGCAGG
The DNA here is from genome assembly GCA_965226925.1 of Longimicrobiales bacterium. GTDB lineage: Bacteria > Gemmatimonadota > Gemmatimonadetes > Longimicrobiales > Gaopeijiaceae > CBDDCX01. The sequence continues at coordinate 1,272,271 of CBDDEN010000011.1, forward strand.
AGTTCGGGGGGATGAAGGTGGATCAAGCTCGACGCTTCAAGGAGCTGGAGAAGGAGAACGCACGGCTAAAGCGAGCGGTGGCGAACCTGACGGTGGACAAGCTGATCCTGGAGGAAGCGACCAAGGGAAACTTCTGAGCCCCGAGCGCCGACGCAGGTGCGTGATGCATGTACGTCAGCGACTCGGGGCGAGTGAACGTCACGCGTGTCACGTACTGGGTCAGCCGCGCTCGACGCAGCGCCGGGTGAAGAAGCTACCTGGCGACGAGGAGGCGCTACGCACGGACGTGATACGGTTGGCGAGCCGGTTCGGCAGGTACGGGTATCGCCAGATCACGAACCTGCTGCGTATCGAGGGCTGGGAGGTGAACCACAAGCGTGTGGAGCGTATCTGGAGGCAGGAGGGGCTGAAAGTGCCCAGACGGCAACCGAAACGGGGTCGGTTGTGGCTCAACGATGGCTCGTGCATCCGGCTCAGGCCACTGCACAAGAATCACGTGTGGTCCTACGACTTCGTAAGCACGAGGACCCATGACGGCCGTGCGCTGAAGCTTCTGACCGTGCTCGACGAGTACACGCGGCAGTGTCTGGCGATCAAGGTCGGTCGAAAGACTCGAGCTCACGACGTTCTCGAGGTGCTCACCGATCTCTTCGCTCGGCACGGTCCGCCCGAGCATCTGCGCTCGGACAACGGGCCAGAGTTCACGGCGAAACTGGTGCGGAGATGGCTGGCCAGGCTGCGGATCCAGACCCTCTACATCGCGCCGGGCAGTCCGTGGGAGAACGGCTACAACGAGAGCTTCAACGGCAAACTGAGAGACGAGTTCTTGAACGGAGAGATCTTCTACACACTGCCCGAGGCAACGGTACTCGTCGAGCAGTGGAGGCGGCTGTACAATACCGTCCGACCCCATCGTGCCCACGGCGGACTACCCCCCGCCCCAGAGACGATAAAACCATCGCCCTGGTTCCTCAGGATGCCCCAACTCCAGGGACCACCGATGGCTCGGGGTCTAACATAGGAAGTGGTACCGCAACTGGGGGCACCTCACCTGGTCGCGATCTCGGAAGATCATGAATTCCCTCTCGCTCATCTCATTGACGTCAATCTTGAGAAGGGCTTGGTACAAGGAATCGGCGCAGGGACTTTGTGGATCGTCAAGGGGCGTTTCGGGCGCGGGGAGGTCGGCTATCCGCAAGTACGCCTCTTTCCCCATCGCGTACCGGACAGTGGCCCAGTTCGTGTCATGGCGGACTACCGTCACGACGTGGCCGACGGAAAGGTGAGACTCTGGAGCAGAGAGAGTATCCGGGGACGAGTAAACGGGAACTTCGGTTGGAATGGTGTAGTCTCCGAAGTAGGGAAGCTGATTCCCAGGGACCCCTTGATCATACCGGACAGCTAACAGCCTGCCCGTGCGTTGCGCCGGAATCCCGAGGAAACCCCCGGCGATTTTCGCACCGGCTGAGGGCTCCTCGATCTCGTTGATGACAATTCCGTTCGCACCGACCTTTGCTGCTTCTTCCTGTGCCTTTTCCACCATTCCTTCCTCACTGGTCCACCCGTGGGCACCTTCCGCCGTGATGTAGGCGACCTTCACGTATTCGCCGGGGATATCAGCCTCGCTTCCGAACACAGTCACCGAACTGGGATCAATGGGAGCGTATCTTTGTGTGCCTCCCAGCATGACAGTACCGGTGTGCACACAGGCGGTAGCCAGAATTCCCGTGCCAATCATTTGTGCAACTCGTATCCCCTTCATGGGTCCTCCAAGCGGCTATGATCCTCTTGCCTGTGCGCTTGCGGGTAACGTTCCAGGGCCTCCGAACCGGCCCCCACTTCGTTCTTCGTTCTGTTTCCTTCGATTCACGCATTTGGTTCGCCAACTCAGCCCCGTGTGGCCGGTTGGGTCGAGGGCCGCCTATAGCGGCCCGAGCCGGAGGCCTATTGTTATACGATCTCGAGCTACGCCAGCCTGGGACAGACGTCCAGAGCGGACACTGGAACGCTCTGAACTACCTCCCCCATCGCGACGTGCAGTCTGCTGGCAAGCCAAGGGACAAAATCCTCGCCCAGCCAGGCAAGCGGCTTCCCAACCTCGAAGTTGAAACTCCGCCCATCGTACTCCACCGTCTCGTCCTTCCCACTTCTGGGCCGATGCACGCCGTTGTTGTGAATGGTGTTCCGAGTCAGGCGCAGGAGATCGAACAGCGGTGAGTGGTCCTGAAGGTCCACGACCTTCAACACGTGCTCGTACAACGGTTTCAGGTCGGCGGTGGGCTTGCATGTAAAGGGGCCGTCAGTTCTGACTATCGCCCGGAGGGTCTCCTCCGTTGTCATTGCCATGGCGTGCACGGTGAACCACTTGGCCATAAGAGCTTGCTCACGAAGTGACTGCTCGGCCATGGCCGGTCGGTATGTCCCAGCCTTCTCTACCCACCAGTCCTCATCACATAGCTGGTCCTTCATGAACGTGTACGTGAGCTGAGCGTTCCCGAGGATGACCTGAAGCGACACGAAGTACTCGCGACGAGCATCGTGATGGCGTAGTCGTTGGGATCGGCGTCGTAAAGCTCTCTCCAAGACGGATGTTGGTCGTCGAGGGATTGACGAGTACCCCGCAAACTTTCCTTCACATCCTGTAGCGGAGTCAACTGCGCGTCGGCTCGGTTCTTCCACCAGTCCAACCGGCTCATCTTATCAGGCTCGTCCCGAAGCCACGCTTCCGGTATCAGCGAGGCCACGCACCCTCGATACGCTGATCGTAGCTTCACTCATCTCTCACGTCGAGTTCGTATAACGATTGTATCTCCGACGTTCTGCGGGTAACGATCCAGCAGCCGGAGATTACCGAACTACTTCGGGTAAGTGCCTTATAGTTCGTGGTCAGATCTTGACGAACAACTACGCCGGGCCGGCCTGCGCGACAGGATCGCTGGGGCGAGCTAAGCCCCCGCCGCCTCCAGCGCCGCCCGCACCCGCTCCGCTCGGAAGGGAACCCGCCGGATGCGAACGCCCGTCGCGTCGTATATCGCATTCGCGACGGCCGCGACCACGGGCTTGATGGACGGCTCCCCCGCCCCGTACGGTGGCAGATCGGGCCGATCGGGGTTCGGATCGCCGTTCACGAAGACGATGTCGATCGTCTCGGGCGCGTCCTCGTGCCTCAGCGTCGGATGGGTGGCCCAGTCCACGCTCAGCACCTTCTCGGTGTCGAATTGGACCTCCTCGTGGAGTGCGCGGCTGAGCCCGTGGAGCAGGTTGCCCTGGATGGTGCTCCTCAGCCCGTCGGGGTTGATCACCAGCCCGCAATCGTGTGCGCAGACGATGCGCTTTACCCACACCCGCCCGGTCTCGCGATCCACCTCGACCTCGGCGATCTCCGCGACCACCGTCCGGGCCCGGTACGCGTATGCCATGCCCCGTCCGGTGACGATGCGCCCCTCGCTCGCCGGATTCGGTGAGGGCCGCGCGTCCCAACCATACGCTTCAGCCGCCGCCTCCACGGCGGCGATGGAACGGGCGCGGATGAACGCCTCGTCGTCGTCCGTGCTCGCGCGAAGATGCCGAAGTCGGAACTCTACCGGATCGGCGTTCGCAGCAGCCGCTAGCTCGTCGATGAAGGATTCGCCCGCGAAGGTGGTCTGCGGGCCGTTGGGGTCCCTCAGGTTACCGGTCCTGAGCGGCGTCTCGAACGCCAACGGGAAGCGCACCACGAGGGACTCCCGACGCCGGTTCGGGATGGAGTATATCTCGGAGGGCGCGCCCCCGCCGCCCGGGTTGGGCCGGGCGGGCCGGATCCCCATGAGCTGAGCGATCAGCACCGTATCGGGCTCGTTGTATCCGAGGTGGGCGTAGTCGGCGACCCGGGCCCGGTAGTCCAACGCGACAACGTTGCCCTCGCCGTCCAGTCCACCGCGCAGGGTGAACGCGAACGCGGGGCCCTTGGTGTCCCACGCCGTCTCCTCGTGCCTCATCCATTGAACGCGCACGGGACGGCCGATCTCCTTGGCCAGAAACGCCGCCTCGAAGCCCGCGTCGTCCGCGGCCGTGCGGCCGTAGAGCTGGGGACCCTGCATCCAGATGACCCGCACCTGCTCCCGGGGCATCCCGAGAAAGTCTGCGACACCGGTCCTGAGGCTGTACGGCTTCATGTCGTTGGAGTAGATGGTCATCTGTCCGTCGGAGGGATCGGCAAGGCCGTGAGCCGGACCGATCGCCGTGTGCCCCTGGAACGGGAAGTCGTACTCCGCCTCGACGATCGTGGCCGCGCCGGCCAGCGCCCCATCGGGGGGTCCCCCTCCACCTGCGCCAAGGGCACGGTGCGCCCGCCCTGGGTTCGCGTGAGCGACACTGGGGGCTCGGTGCGGAGGTACGTGAACAGCTCCTCGGAGGACGGGAACGGTGCCTCCGCAGGCTCCTCCCACTCCACCTCGAGCAAACGCGCCGCCTCGATGGCCTGTTCCTCACGCTCGCAGACGACCACGACGTAGTTGCCCCTGCTCACGACCCGGATGAATCCCGGGACGTTCCGGACCGACGACTCGTCGATGCCGATCAGCGTTGCGCCCGCCAGCGGCGGCCTGACGTTGCGGGCATGGACCATCCCGGGAAGGCTGACGTCCACGGCCCACTCGAGTGATCCATCGACCTTGCCGGGGATGTCGTATCGAGGAAGCGATTGACCCACGATCTTCAAGTCCTGAACCCGTTTGACGTCCGCCACACCCGTGGTCGCGTTGATGTTACTCCCCGTGAGCGTCACGTTGAAGCGTCTTCCGCCGACCAGCTCTCCGTAGGTGATCTGCCTCGAGGGATTCCGCCGTAGCGAAATCACTCCTTCGCTGACGGCGAGCCCGTCCACGGGTACACCGAACCGTTCGGACGCCATCTCCAGCAGGACCCGGCGGGCCTCCGCAGCCACCCGGCGGGCGGCCCACCCGTCGCGTTCGATCGCATCGGATCCACCCGACCCGCCCTGATCGACCGTCATGTCGGTGCGGCCCATGACCAGCGTGGAGTTCTCGAAGGCGATGTCCAACTCGTCGCACATCATCTGGCGGAACGCGGTGCCGGTGCCCTGGCCCCCGTCCGTCTTCCCGACGTAGAAGGTCGCTGTGCCGTCCTCGTGGACGGCCAGCCAGGAGTCGAGGTCGTGGAAATCGGGATCGGGATAGGGGGCCGCGGTCGGGGTCGCGGGTGTGTCCGGCCCGGCGTCCGAGCCGGCTCCACCCGTGTGAGCGACACCGGCGCTGACGCTCAGGACGAAGACCCCGGAGTTCTTGAGAAAGTCGCGCCGAGAGGTGGTCCCGTTGCACGCCTCGAGCGCGTCTTCAATCGCCTTTGGAATCTCTGTGGGGCGGATCATGACCTCACCTCCCCGCCCGCGTCGCCCGGTTCCGACCGAACGCCCGCCATCGCCTCAGCGGCACGCCTCACTGCCGCCTGGATCCGGTAGTACGTCATGCAGCGGCAGATGACCCCGTTCATGCCCTGCCGGAGCTCGGCATCGGTCGGGTTCGGATTCCGATCGAGCAGCGCCTTGGCCGTCATGATCTGCCCGTTCTGGCAGTAGCCGCACTGCGGTACCTGCTCGTCGATCCACGCCTGCTGTACAGGATCGGGCTCACCGTCCGCGGACAGTCCCTCGAGCGTTGTGATCTCGCCGGCGACGCTGGAGGTGGGCATGATACACGAGCGAGTCGCTACGCCATCCACGAGCACCGTGCACGTCCCGCACTGCCCGAGCCCACAACCGAATCGCGGACCCCTGAGGCCCAGGTCGTTGCGGAGGACGTAGAGCAGCGGTGTCGCGGGTGCGACGTCGATCGTGTGCTCTGTGCCGTTTACCTTGAGCCGGACGGCGCTCATGCTCTCCTCCTACGCGGACGGGAGATCCGGAGGCCCGCTGCAGGGGCAGCGGACAAGATAGGTCGGAGTTCGAATGAGGAACGACCGGCTAGAACGTGCTCACCGCCGAGCGTGCGAGTCCCCTATCTGGGCGGGAAGGGAAGAAGACGGGCGTACCATGTCCATAGAAGTGGGTCGGTGAGGTCCCCTCGAAAAAGTCGTTGGCCCATCGGTCTCGCACCCAACCAAACGCAACAGAACACCTCAAATACCGACGGGGTTCAGGGGGTCGCCGATTCGAGCCGAACGGGGCGTGGGCTCGCATGGCTAGCGCCACGACCGAGCCAAAGAACGGAGGACTGCAACCGCCTCTGAGGCTTCGCGCCACCCGCCCCGCCCCTGGCCAAATCACCAACGCACTCCCTACCTTCCCTGCCGCACCAAGGCCGCCGGCGCAATACTCACCTCGAGCGCGAACATGCCCACGGACTTCAGTCAGGAATGCCAAGCGGCACGCGGCCGACTTCAAGCTGCCTACACCGCGTTGACCCAGGCCTTCGACGCGCTTCGCTCGGCCCGAATCGCTCGGCGTCAGGCACAGCGCCGCGCGGACGAAGCCAATCGGGCTCTGCGTGAGGCGACGGACGAGAGGACTCGAGCGGAAGCGGCCTGGGACGCTCACATTGCGGCGATCGCGGCGGACCCGACCTTGGGCGCCAACGTGGACGCGGACTTCGTGCCCTCGAGCACCGGTCCGGGACAGTTCACAATCACGATCGGGCCGTTCGAACTCAGCAACGGCGGCCGGAATATCCTACGAGGGGCGGGCGTTCAACAGGATCTCTCGGCCTGGGAGACTGCCTGCGCAGCCGCGCTCAATGAGACGCTGAGGCTCGCCCGGGAGACGGAACAGGCCCGTACCGAAGAAGCCGCCCGGAGGCAGGTGGCCCAGAACGCTCAACAGGCCGCCGATCAGGCCGATCAAGCCTTCGCTGCTGCCCAGGCCGCCAAGGATCAAGCGAAAACCGCCCTTGAAACGGCCCGGGCGGCGGTCGACACCGCTTGCGCCGGGCAGACCAAAACCGAACCGCTGAACGGAGGCGAGCTGACGGTGGACCCCGGCGTGCTGCCCGAGGACGAAGAGCGAGTGGAGGACAAGCTCGACGACATCCCCGACGACCAGTTGGAGGGTCTCGATGGCGTCACGCTTCTGGATCAAGAGGGACGCGAGCACGTCTACGTCGACCCGAATGACGGTACCGAGGTCACAATAGAGGTCGCCGGAGTGTACAGCGGCGGGTATATCACCATCTTCGGAGGGACCGGACCGGGTATCGAAGAGACCATCAAGCACGAGGTTGGTCACCATGTGTATCGGCGGCGCTTGCCGGCTGCCGGCCAGGATCGTTGGGACCGCTTCTGGAACGCCGGAGACAATCGGTTGAAGCCACCTCGAGGCAAGATGCCGACCGGGTACGCGGGGCAGAGCGCCTCCGAGGGATTTGCGGAGGCCTACGAGTACTTTCATGATTATCCCGGCCGGCTCGACCCGGACACCAGACGAGAGATCGCAGAGATCCTGGGACTCATCCAATGAGCGTACGGATCGTATTCCTCGATGAGGACCACAATGTGGTTCCGGCTGACCAAGCCTCACTCGTCGTCGAGACCGAAGAAAACGAAGCGGGCGAGGTCGTGGCCGAGACTTGGGGCCGGGTCGTCAGCAGCAGGCAGGCTAGAGAAGACCCCACACCCGCTTCGTCGGGCCTCACCGTCGGTGGAGTCCTCCTCCTGAGTGTCTCGAGCATCGCTCTACTCCTGGGTGCTCCCGGGGTCGTCGGAGTGGCCTTGCTCGTTTTGGGGACCGCCCTCGCGCTGACGGGCCTTCTCCGCACAAGAGGCCGGTAGAAGGGCCGCAAGGCTCATCGGGTGAGCTAGCGCGAGGTCCCGTTAACCGAGTTGGTGGCGGGCGCCGCAAGGGGCACGCCGACCAAATTGAACCTGCTCAGAACTCTCCGGGTCCCGATGTTACACCGGAGAAGTGCACCATCAGGAACCTCTGGTCATCAAGGGCCACGTCGTAGTGGGGGCCAACGCCGAGGTAATAGAGGATGTCTGCCAATCTCTCGCGGTATCACCGCGGCGCATGTACGAAAGCGACGGAGGTCAGCCCCGACGTCATCCTGCTTTTCTCCAAGCCAGCGGAGTCTCGTCATCCACTACTATCATTCGCAGGAAGTCACTTTCGTTCAGCGTCTCCAAGAGGATCGTGCTTCCACCTGACGACCATTGGGTCGAGAACCTGCCGCACGACTTCACCCCGCCGAAGAAGTCCGTGATGCTTCGCTCCCTGCCGCCGTCGAGGTTCATCACTAATCGAATAGACTGCGCCACAGTCTCCAGGATCTGCGAGGCATCCTCAACGTCAGGAAAGCGGGCAAAGCCCCTAATGTCCAGTGGGAGTGTAATCTCCACTCTCAGCGGACGGGCTGCCTCTCCCCAGACTTCGATCCAGCCCCCGTTCTCCAAGAACCCCACCTCGCAACGCTCGAACGGGCAGTTGACGACGTCATGCCATCCGATCGAGTCCGGAACGGACTCCAGAATCTCCGCTACGCTTAACCCTAGCGGTTCGATGGCGCGGCCCGGGCCCCATCCTAGTTCTGGAGATACTCCGGTATCGAGAGCAGAGAGCAGCGCAGACTCAGGAGCTATCAGGTGGGGGAAATCCATCTCCGACTCCTCCTCTACGACACGAAGGAACGCCTCCGCCCGCAAGGCACCATGGGCATGGGCGCGGCTCGCCGCATCCGATCCGTAGAGGGAACGCAAGGCACCAAACTCTGATGCAGTCATCAACGGGATCGGTCTACTCCAAGCCCGATTCGTGCCGTCAGGCATGTCGAAGTAGGCCCACCGGAGTTCCGGGTCATCAGGACAGGCTCCTGGAGCCACGTTCACAAAGACATCCTTGGCGTCGAGGCCGCGGAAGTCGTTGAAGAAATCAGTCCGAGACGTGTCGCGCAGATACTTGGCCATCGCGACGACGGCCTGTAGATGGTAGGCCTCGAGAACTGGATTGCCTTCCACAGGGAACCTGCGCCTGAGAGCTGCAACCGCCCTCTCATCCGCAACTTCTTCACGAGCCCGCTGTCTCCTGGCGAGCCAACCCTCAAGCGGAGCCATGCTGAGTCCTCTGAACCTCCCATCGGTCCGCGAATCCAGATGCTCGACCTCGTGCGCAAGGACTATCGTCATGGCCGTGACCATGGGACCAGCGAGTTCCTCCGATCGCACCGCCTCTGCAATCAACCCTCCAGACTCGAGGAGGTCGGCGGCGACATCAGCGCTTCCCTCATTGTATGCTTGCATGTTCCTCAGCCGACGGTAGGCTGTGAGCGACGCCAGTTCGATGGCCTGATCATCGCCTCCGAGCATCTGAGCGAATCCGAGGATGTCGTTGAACACGTTGAAGAGCGAGAAGCCCAAGAAGAATGAATCCAGCACGATCACGTTGGGGGCTATCGCCACGGCGTTGTTAGCGATCACAGCCTTGAAGGCAGGACGTGCCATCCCAAGCAATGCCTCACCCTCGTTTGGTATTCTGGCGGCATCCACAACGTAGATGTTGATAGCAGAGCCCAGATATGTGTCGTTCAATGTCGCCCGCTCTAGTGTTCGAACTGTTCCCGTCTTGGCCAGTGAGTCGACAATCACGGCAAGCAGAGGGTCGTACCTGGAGTCGATCCAGTCCTCCTCCGTGGCAGTCCGAAAGAAGCTGTCGCCGTCTAGATCACGCCCATCTTCGACCAGAATGCGCCACGCGAGCATCAACAAGAGCGGAGCGACGACAACTGCAATCGCCACGGCTCGGCGAGACAGTCTCCTCATTGTATTTGTCTGGCTTCTTTCGCCATGCGTTCAAAGACCGTCCGAAAAAAGAAGCCATTCTCAAAGGCAAGTAGGCTGACCAGGGAGTGGCTTTCAACAGAATCGATCGCGCCGTAGAACGATAGGATCACGATGGGGCTGACCAGGACGGCGGTGAGAAACGTGCGGGATCGGAAGGCGTCCCGCAGGGAGTCTCGTATCGCGACCACGTCCGTATCAGACTTCTGTACTTCCTCAAACAAGGCTCTGGCGGAGATTCCGAAGAGAGTGCCGATGGCCAACAAGACGGCCTGCACCCAGTCCGTATCCTCAGGCGCGCCGGAGAACCCTTCCGGCGTGAGCAGGGCATCGTAAAGGCCAAAAACCACTGTCAAAGCAAACGCGCACACGCCCAGCACACCCACCGCGAACAAGTACTTCACTTGCCCTCCCGCGTATCCAGTTCCTGGTATACTGCCGCTTGCAGGTTCCGCACTTCGACGAAGGCGCGAATGGCAGGCGTACGCGCGACAATCCGAGTCCGCCGTCGAAGCCTAAGGGGGGGCGGTAAACCTGCGCCGTGCACTTGGGGATGGCAACTGCCCCTCCACCCCTTCCACATCTCTCTACGGGCGGCTGAGATGATGGGAGGAGACTGCTGGGGGAGGAGGAGCGGCAACGTCAACAGACACCTGATCAGGTATCAGGAGGTCAGCAGAGCGGCTTGACCGAGGGTCAGGGGGCTCATTCTGCCGCGAAACCCCCAATACGCTGATCAAGATCTCTCGGCGCTAAGAACACGAATTCCCGACCACCCTTGAGCTTCTCGAGAAGACCCACCTTGTCGAGCGTGAGGAGATCGCTCCTTGCTGTTCCTCGCGAGACACGGTGATTCTTCATGTGCGAGGCAATCGTGTACTTGTAGCCGGGATGGCGCAGGCCGTGGCTTAGTAGAGCCACCTGGCGGTGATTCAACTCTCCGACATCTCGAAGTCGATTCTCAAGATCACTCGTCTGTCTCAACTTCCTGCGCCAAACGCTGGTCAATTTCGTGGAGACTGCGGCGGATTGGAGAAGCATAAACGAACCTGAATGGTTCTCCGTTCTTTTGGAGAAGAGGCATTAACTCCGAAGCGGAGAGTCGAGAGAACCTGACTCCCAACCACCACTCTTCAGAAGTCAGGTTCCTTCGGAGGTTCTCGATGGCGGAGGTCCCGCAACAACCAATCACAAACAATTGTTTTGTAATGATTTACGATCCTCGGGCAGACTTGACACTTCCCTGTCCGGAGTGCCGATCCCTCCTCATAAGGGGGCTGAAGTGTCAAGGGCGGAGCATTTCGGATCCCTCAAACTGCGGAAGTCAGATATCTCATTGTGCTGATCTCAGCATCCATAAACTGCTGATATCCTATCCCGTAATCTGCTGGTTTCACTTGTGTGTATCTAGTGCAACCAGCTACTATACACTGTGTTACACGTGTTCAGGTGGATGAGTCCCTCCTTCGCTCTTGGAGCCCCAGATGTACCGTGTCCGGGTCGTGGATTCCGAGCTAACGGAGCGACTTCAGTCTTCCGGAGCTGTTCTCATCCAAGGGCCGAAGGTATGCGGGAAGACTGAAACAGCCCTCCAGGCTGCAAAGAGCCAAGTCCGCCTAGACGTCGATGATCAGGCCAGACGCGCAGCGAAACTCACCCCAGATCTGGTACTGATCGGGGATACTCCCCGCTTGATCGATGAGTGGCAGCGCGTGCCCGAGATCTGGGATCACATTCGCCGAGCAGTAGACAAGCGGCAGGCGCAAGGCCAATTCATCTTGACCGGATCCATGATTCCCGGGGACGAGAAGGTCCGGCACAGCGGTGCCGGGAGAATGGCCCGGCTGACGATGAGGCCCATGAGTCTGTACGAGACCGGCCAATCCACTGGAGAGGTCTCCTTGTCCGCTATGCTTTCAGGCGACTCGCATGCCGGCAGCCGATCGGAGATCACCGTGTCTGACGTGGCGGACCTGATTGCTGTGGGAGGTTGGCCCCTGAACCTCGGGCGGTCCGCCCAGGTAGCGATCAGGGCGAACCGTGATTATCTGGGCGAAGTTGCCCGCGTGGATCTGTGGGCAGTCGAAGGAATACGGCGAGCACCTCAGAAGGTATTGCGGGTTCTCCAGACCTTGGGCCGGAACGTCGCCACAGAAATGAAGGTCGCGAAAGTCGCAGCTGACACGGGTGGCGTGGATGGCCCGCTCGACCGGGCCACGGTGGAAAAGTACCTGGTCGCACTCGAGCGCCTCTTCCTGCTCGAGCCCCAACCGCCGTGGGCAACGCATCTCCGGGGCCGGGCGCGACTCCGGCAGGCTCACAAGATCCACTTTGTCGATCCATCCCTGGCCGTCGCCGCACTACGCGCTACGCCAGACCAACTTCGCGGAGATCTCAACTTCCTGGGCTTTCTATTTGAGTCCCTGGTCGTCAGAGACTTACGTATCTACGGGCAGGCGATCGACGCACAGGTGTGCCATTACCGAGACAGCGACCACCTAGAGGTGGACGCGATCGTGGAATCCGGGGCAGGTGAGTGGGCGGCATTCGAGGTGAAGCTCGGAGACACGGAACGCATCGATGACGGAGCCCGGAACCTCTTGAGGTTCGCTGCCAAGGTTGATACGTCAAAGTGCGGGGAACCCGCGGTCTTGGGCGTAATCACGGCGACAGAGTATGGGTACACCCGTGAAGACGGTGTCGTCGTGATCCCAATTGGGAATCTAGGACCCTAGACGCAAAGCCCCCTTCCGAGGAGGAGCGCCCACCCGACCGCGCAAGTCCAAAACCGTCCACGATATCGTGGGAATTCCAAAGCTCGCCCAGGGCACCGTCGATGGAGTCTACCGCCTCGGGGTGGTTCACCGGTTGGACGTCTCAAGTCGAAATCTTGCACCTCCGCGATACGACTGCGGATCTCGTCACTCAGCCACGGCAGTGAACGCGATCCTCCGACGATAGCTCATCCATGAGGGCAGGGGTCAACTCGACGCCGCCTGGACCATCATCGAGCACCTCATCGTCATCATCTTGTCGAGAATCTCGATGAGATCGGTGACACTGAGGCCAGGATCGTCTAGTGAGGACTGGGCGACGTCACCAACCGCTCAGACGGACTGCTCGAACCCCTCGTAGACGAACGCTCCAGACACCGCCTCGCAGTCTTCATCGGTGCCGCCGTAATCCATGATAGCCGAACGCCACTCGCTCTCGACGACACCCGAGATCTCGTCAATAACAGCGTTCGCAGTGTCTCGACTGAACCCGAACCTGGGCGCAGCGGACAGCAGGTTCTGACGGCTAGCAAGGCGACCATACTCGCCAACGGTCATCGCGAGGTCACGGCGCTCGAGGCTCCGTGCCCGTGAAGGTGTGAGGTCGTAGGCGGGACTCAACCGCCATCCACGGCCGGGCGCGATGAGGGCGTGGTTCCGAGGGTGATCGTCAGTGTTCGAAATGAGCGCATTGAAGACGATGCGCCTGTAAAGCTCGCGTTTGTCCGCGAGCGGGTCGTCCGACCACCGCTGCAGCTCGTCGGCCAACGCAGGGTAGGACCAACCACGCCGGTCCGTGACACTTTCCTCGAGGTCCAACACGGTGAGTGCGCTCACCATCCGATACCGATACTCACCCGTCGCGCCGGGCGCTGGCTCACGGTCAAATCGTTTGACGAGTAGCACCTGCTCGTCGGCTACGACCTCCGTTCGTGTTTCCGGAGTCTGGACTCCACACTTCTCGGCGAGCCGGAGCATTCCGCCCTCGACCGCGGCGTTTGACCAGCGATCAGTCCGCTCGGCGAACTTCGCGATCCAGATACCGGCCTTGTCACGAACCACAGTCTTCGGCCGCGCCCCACCTACGGAGCTGCCGGGCTCGAGCAAACGCTGGAGTTCTTCGTCCATCGGTAGGTCCTGCTCGATCGCGGCAGCCGCCTCCCGCAATTCCTTTAAGTCGTGGACCTCCGGGAGCTCCGGACCTGGCAGGGGCTGGGGATCCGGAGTGTCGCCGAAGCTCAGCGCTCCGATACGACCTCGGGCCGGGTATACAAGGTAGTCGAACTCACTTAGGTCCACGGTCCGCCTGCGCCGCTCGATCACGCGGCGGCCCCAGAAATCCGGTGCCACGTCTCGTAGGGCACCGAAGACTCCACCCAGCTTCACCGTCCTGTACTCCCGCGACGCGAGCGGTAGGTTGAACGAGTCGATCGGCACTGCGTCCTCTCGCGCCAGGTAACTCTGCCCATAGACGAACCGTCCTAAACCTGTGCCGTATTCGGTCTTGTCCAGCTGGTATCGCCCGCAGGTCACGATTTCCAGCGAACCCGGCAGTTGGATGTAGACGAAGCAGGTGTTAGAAGTCATTCGGTAGGGTGTCACTCGGCCGGATGCGTTCGCCGCGCTCGGCAGCCTCAAGTGCTATGCCTTCAAGGTCCGTGGCCGGGTTGGCTAGTCGGGTGAGTTGATCCTCCAGGCCGAGCGCCCAAAGAGCCGCAATGTAGGCTCCCAATCCTGTGCCCAGGGATCCACTCTCGACGCGGCGGAGCGTCTGCACGGTGATGCCCGCCCGGGTGGCGAGGTCTTGCTGGCGTAGGCGTCGACGCTTCCGAGCAGTGCGGATGTGGGCGCCCAGCCGATCCGCCGCGGCGACGACCTTCGCTGGAGCAGCGTCCTCAGAGATCGCTATTCGAGGCATGTGGCCGTGGTCTTCTCATAAATAGACAGTTAATCACGTCTTAACAGATTTAAGCACTGATATAATGTCTATAATGAGGTCGTTTCCCGCAACCTCCTTCCTCTAACGGCCTACCGGCCGGTGAGGACGGGGCCCCTTGCAAGAGCGGAATGTACGACGTGAGCATCGCCGTTGCGTCCGACAAACCCGGCCACTCGCCATCACGGCAATTGCCCCCAACGCGACCCCGGGCCTATATAGACCCGGAAGTGGCGTCGGCATCCCATCGCGTGCCCATCCCCGCCTGTGTCGCTGTTTCCAGCAGCAGGAAGCGAGGCCGCGAGTCGCCTTTCCGGAACCGCGTGGAGAACCATGCAGAACCTGTTGCACAGAGCGGGAGTGGCCTCTCTACTGCTGTTTCTGGCGCTGAGCCTCCAGGCGTGCGGAGGCGGCGGGGGGGACGCGACGCCGACCACGCCGGGGGCCGGCGGGCGCCATCCCGGGGAGTAACTTCATGAGCCTGGAAACCGCACAGGCGACCTTCGAGGCTGTCATGCGCCACCTGACCGAAACCGGGAACGGGATCGTGCTCGACTGGGCCTCGGTCTTCCAGGAGCTCGGCATCGGGCCGGGCGTTTGCGGCGGGAGAGTGGTCCTCGAGGTCGCACCCGCGCAGGGAGGCCGGCTCCCCGGCTTCGACGCGAACGCGATGATGGAGGGATCCGGCCGGTTTACGGGGGAGACGAGCGGCTGTGCGGACTTCGACATCACCCTCCGAGGGGAAATCAGCGGCAGCTAGGAAGACTTTACTGAGCATCGTGGTACAGCGCATCGATGGTGAGTGGCAGGTGGTGCAGGTGCACGAGTCCTACCCGCCGCGCCCGGACTCCTGACCGGTCGGAACGCGCGCTGATCGGTTAGGTACCGACCAGACCTCGCCGGCCGGCCGGAAGGCCCGCAAGCACCTTGCCCACCAGCACCGCCCCGAGGAGCAGCAGCGGGAGCGTCGATCCCGCGGTCGCGTCGTAAAGGTAGCCGAACAGGGGGGGGCCGGCGGCGGCCACGAAGTAGCCCACCGACTGGGCCATGCCCGACAGCTCGCCTGCGGCGTCGGCGTCGGGGGCGCGAAGCACGAGCAGCGTCAATGCAAGCCCGAACGTGCCGCCCAGGATGAAGCCTAGCAGCGAGACCCAGAGGGCGACGAGCATACCACCCGGCAGCAGCAGGCCGCCCAATCCAGCGGCTTCGAGAACGGCTAGGGTCCAGATGATCCGGCGCTGGTCGGCCAGACGACCGGCCCAAACCGGTATGAGCGCGGTTCCCAGGATCCCGGTGGCTTGAGAGAGGGCGAGCATCCACCCGGCGGCCGCCTCGCTGAGCCCACGACTCTGCAGGATGTCGGGGAGCCAAGCGATGATCACGTAGAAGGTGAGGGACTGGAGTCCCAGGTACAGCGCCACTTGCCAGGCCAGCCTCGAGCGTCCCAGGACCCGGAGCGTGATCCCACCCGGACTCCGGACCCGACGCACCGGTCGAGGCCGGGAGAGTTGGGGGAGCCACACGAGCAGCGCGACCGCCTCCGGGAGCACCCAGATGCCCAGTGCTCCACGCCAGCCGAAGACCACCGCGAACGGTACGCTCAGCCCCGCCGCGGCAGTCGCGCCGAGCCCCATCATGCTCGAGTACACGCTGGTGATCGGCCCCGTGTGGGCCGGGAAGTCACGCTTGGCCAGCACCGGCAGGAGGACGTTCCCAAGCGCAACCCCGACGCCCATGAGACCCGTCCCGATATAGAGTGCCACGACGGACTCCGCAGCCCGAAGCCCTGTGCCGGCGGCAAGCAGCACGAGCGCCATGGCCACCGCCCGCTCGACCCCCACTCGGCGACTCACGACCGAGGCGAACGGGGACACACACCCGAAGGCCAGGAGAGGCAGCGCCGTGAGCAAACCGAGCGCCGCGTTGGATAGCCCGGTGGCGGGTCGCATGAGGGAGACCAAGGGCCCGACACTGGCGATGGCCGGACGCAGGTTCAGCGCGACGAGGGCGATGCCGAAGATCAGCAGCCATCGGCGTGGGGAGGGGGAGGACGAAGGGGGAAGGACGAAGTCGTTGATCTACGAGGTCTCCGGCCGCTTCAGGGGGTCCAGGGAATGACCCCTTCCGCCTCCGCGGCCACACGCAGCGCATCATGCAGCGTGGCCAACGGGACCCCGTAGCGGCGCGCCAACTCCAGGTAGCTCGCGTCGTATGCTGTGAGGCCGTGAGCATTCGCCAGGTCGGCGACTCCTCCGAAGGCCTGTGCCCGCTCGAACGGTTCCACCACGATCGGGAGTGCTCTCAATAGGTCCTGGGCTTCCCTCTCCGACCGCATCCGATCTCTACGTGTGGCCACCGCCAGAACATTGATGACCTCGATCGGCCACAGGGCCGGCACAACGGCCTCGCTCTCCACCATTTCGACCAGTCTATCCAACTAGGGCCTGTTAACACTAAAGGCCCATTTGTATTATATTGGGGCTATGAAAATCACAGAGTCCCAATATCGTCGGATAGAGGCTTGCTTTCCACGTCAGCGCGGCAATGTGAGCTTCTCCAATCTCGAAGTGCTTAACGCGATCCTGTATGTGGCCGAGCACGGCTGCAAGTGGCGCGGGTTGCCTGCGCGCTTCGGTAACTGGCATACGATCTACACCCGAATGAATCGCTGGGCCAGGGCAGGTGTGCTGGATCGTGTCTTTGCGGCCCTGCAGGACGAGCAGATCATCCGGATCAAGATCGAAGCGCTGTCGCTCGACAGTACGATCGTCAAAGTGCACCCTGATGGCACCGGCGCGCTAAAAAAAACGGCCCGCAGGCCATCGGGAAGTCGCGTGGAGGCTGGACCACCAAGATTCATATGGTTGCCGCAGATGCTCGAACCGCGATAACCTTCTCGCTATCGCCAGGCCACAACCACGACGCACCCGAAGGACGCGAACTGCTACGCATGTTGAAGCCGGTACACTCCACTGTGTCGATGATCATGGACCGGGCCTACGAGGGGGCCGAAACACGGCAATCGGTGTTGGAGCTGGGGTTTACGCCGGTCGTGCCACCCAAACAGGGCCGTGTTAGCCCGTGGCAGTACGATCGAATCATGTATCGCCGTCGCAACGAAATAGAGCGGTTATTTCGGCGACTCAAAGGCTTCAGAAGAATCTTCTCCCGCTTTGACAAGCTCGACGTGATGTTCACGGCCTTCATCCACTTTGCGCTCATCGTCGAGGCTCTCAGATAGTGTTAACAGGCCCTAGTCTACTGGCCTCCCAGGGCTAGGTCCATGGCCGTGTCTCCCGCGGCCCCGGCGCACTAGCGGCTTCCAGCTCCGAGCGGTAGCCGCTTGCGCCGATCAGCCTTGACGGGGAGTTTCCCTCCCTGAAATCGTCGCCGAATGGCCGTAACCCGCTCAATCGAACACTGGAGAGCAACCGATGCCCGACCTTACCACGCTGTATGGCGGGAGTGTGACCGTCAGCGAAAGTGCGGTGGGCGCACTGAAGGACTCCCTTGAAGGTGATTTGATCACCCCGGACTCCGCCCAATACGACGAGGCCCGCGCCCTCTGGAACGGGATGATCGACCGACACCCCGGTCTCATCGTGGATTGCCGCACGGAAGAGGATGTCTCTTCGGCTGTAAGGTTCGCGGCCGAGCATGGGCTTCGACTCGCCATCTTCGGGGCCGGCCACAACATCGCAGGGAACGCGATGTGTGATGGCGGCCTGGTGATTTCGTTCAGGAGTATGAAGGCCGTGCACGTCGATCCCGATGCGCGAACCGCTCGGGTCGAGCCGGGCGCCACGTTGGGCGATCTTGACGCAGCGACCCAGGCCCGCGCTCTCGCGGTGCCTACCGGCATCAACTCCACCACTGGAATCGCCGGCCTGACGCTCGGCGGAGGGTTTGGTTGGCTCAGTCGCACATACGGCATGACCGTAGACAACCTCATCTCGGCGCGAGTCGTGTTGGCCGACGGAAGCGTGGTTGTCGCGAGTGCTGCGGAGAATCAGGACCTGTTCTGGGGAATACGGGGTGGGGGGGGCAACTTCGGCGTGGTCACGTCCTTCGAATTCCAGGCACATCCGGTGGGACCCGAGATCTTGTCGGGACTCGTAGTTCATCCCTTTTCCGAAGCGAAGCCGGTTCTCCAGGCCTATCGAGACTTCCTGGACACGGCTCCGGACGAACTCACCGTGTGGGCCGTTCTTCGAAAAGCGCCCCCGTTGCCGTTCCTTCCCGAGGAGGTGCACGGGACCGAGATCCTGATTCTGGCGGCGATGTATACGGGGGACATGTCCGACGGTGAGGACGCGCTCGCACCGCTGCGTGCCATCGGAGACCCGATCGCCGACGTGATCGGCCCGCAGCCGTTCGTGGGCTGGCAGCAGGCCTTCGACCCGCTCTTGGCTCCGGGTGAGCGCAACTACTGGAAGACTCATGATTTCGCCGAGATGAGCGACACGATGATCGATACCGTGCTCGGTTATGTGGAGACCCTTCCGGATCCACAGTGCGAGGTCTTCTTCGCCCAACTCGGTGGGGCTCAGGGGCGTGTCTCAGATGACGCGATGGCCTACCAGGGGCGGAATTCGGCCTACCTGATGAACGTCCACGGCCGCTGGAGTGACCCCGTGCAAGATGAGGGCTGTATCGCGTGGTGCCGAGATCTGTGGAACGACATGGCGCAGTTCGCCACGGGCGAGGCCTACGTGAACTTCCTGACTGAGGACGAGGGCGAGCGGCTCGAGACGGCTTATGGATCGAGTTATCAGCGCCTGGTCGATCTCAAGAACACCTATGACCCGAACAACCTTTTCAGGTTGAATCAGAGCATCCGCCCCACTGCATGACTGATCGGAGCGACAGCCGAAGCCGCCGCAGATAGCATGGACTCGTAGCCCGGAATGAAGCGACTGATCTCCCTTACCGAACCCAGCTCGCCCCATTCACCTCGAGCGTCGCCCCGGTAAGATGGCGACACCTGCCCGACGCGAGGAAAACCAACAGCTCGGCGAGGTCGCTGGGCGGTACCCACTCGCCCATCGCGAGACCGGCGGTGACGGCCTCTTCCCCACCCATCCGTGCCGCGGACTGCTCCGACATTTCGGTGCGAACCACGCCGGGTGAGATGACGTAAGCGAGGACGTTCTCGCGAGCGAAGTTCCGGGCGACGGTCTGCGTGGCTGCGCGTATCGCCGCTTTGGAGGCGGCGTAGGCCATGAGGTCCGCTACCGAGCTCCCGCGCTGACCCACCCAGCTACCCATCGTCACGGTGATGCCGCCCCCGATCTCTCGGAAGTGGCGCACGGCGTTCCGCAGCAGCCGCGCGGGGGCGAGGACGTTGACTTGCATGGTCTCGGACCAGACTCGGTCCCAGTCTTCGTCGCTCGCATCGATCCCGCCCTCGAAGAGCAGCGTGGCCGCGTTGTTGACGAGTACGTCGATCCGGCCGCGCCACGCCATGGCCTCCGACCAGAGCGCGTCCGCGGCCCCGGCCTGCGAGAAATTCGATCGGACGAGGAGCTTGCGGTCGCTGGGGAGGTCGGTCGTTGCCTGCTCCGCCCCCTCCTTGTTCCCGTGGTATTGGGCGACCAGGTAGCAGCCCTCGCGAGCCAGCGCGCGCGCGCATGCGGCGCCGATTCCGGTCGAGGCGCCGGTCAGGAGTATGGTCTTGTCGCGCAGATCATCCATGATGGCACCTCCATGGCCCTCCGGCCGAGCCGACTCCTGCCGGGGCTTGCTCACGCCCGCTGCATCTCAGCGCGGCGCCGTAGGTAGAAGGCGTACGAGAACGGCAGGATGCCGTGTGGGTCTTCCAGACCGAGCTCTCGGGCCGCACGATACGCCCAGTTCGGGTCGGCGATGAACTCGCGGGCGATCGCGATGAAGTCGGCCTGGCGTTTCTGTACGACCTCTTCGGCCTGGCGCGGCTCGGTCAACATGCCGACGGCAACGGTCGGGATGTCGGCGTCCCGTCGCACGGCTTCCGCGAGCGGAACCTGGAATCCGGGTGGCGGCAGCTTGTTCGTCATGGACACCGAGCCGAGGAGGCCCCCGGACGAGCAGTCGATCACGTCCACGCCCGCCCCTTTCAGAGCACGCGCGAGCGCGACCGTATCCTCCACGGTGATCCCGCCGTCAACGCCGTCGGTGACCGACGCGCGATAGAACAACGGTCGCTCTTCCGGCCACACCGACCGGATGGCTTCGGCGACCATGACGGGAAGCCGCATGCGGCGCTCGCGGTCCCCCCCGAACTCGTCCGTCCGTTGGTTCGACAGCGGGGAGAAAAAGCTGTGCAGCAGGTACCCGTGGGCTCCGTGGATCTCCACGAAGTCGAATCCCGCTTCGAGGGCGCGCAGCGCCGCCGCACGAAAGGCCTCTACGATGTCCGCGATCTCTGCCGTTTCGAGGGCCCGCGGGGGCGGCCACCCTTCGCGGGCGGGCAGCGCGCTGGCACCCACGGCCTCCCACGCCGGCTCACCCTCGGCCGGAAGTGGACCGCCTCCATGCCACGGCCGCGCAGTGCTCGCCTTCCGGCCCGCGTGATTCAGCTGGATGCCCGACGCCACCCCATGCGCTCGGTACGTGTCCGCGATCCGCCGAAAGGCCGGAATCTGATCGTCCTCCCAGATGCCGGTGCACCCGGGCGAAATACGGCCGTCGCGGGTCACCCCGGTGGCCTCTACCATGGCCGCCCCCACCCAGCCCAACGCGAACCGGGAGTGGTGAGTGAAGTGCCAGTCCTGTGGTCGGCCCTCGACGGCCTGGTACTGGCACATCGGCGAGACCATGATGCGGTTGCGGAACGTCAGGCCTCGGATCGACAGAGGCGAAAAGAGCATCGGTTGCGTCACGGCCGCGCTCAGGCCTGGCCCGCCCCCACCGCGGCGACGTCGGACGCCGCATCGAGGTCGGACGCCCCATCGAGCTCTTCCATCAGCGCATCCAGCTCGTCCATGAACTTCACCAGCAGCTCCCGTCGCTTCAGCCCCTCCTCGCCGAGTTGTTCGAACGTCGTCAACGGGGGCCGAACGTCGCCGACCGGGAACCCCGCAGCCGCCGCGAGCGCCTTGGAGTAACACTGATGTCCGTAGGTCGGATGCCCCTTGGCTATGACGTGGTCCATGGCCGTGATGAGCCGCTGGATGCGCTTCGCATCCTCGATCCGTCCCTCGACGAGGAAGTCCCAGATGCGATGCGATGCACGGGGGATGTAGTTCCCATACGGGTTGACGTAACCCACCGCCCCGAGCAGGAAGGACTCGACGATCCGCTCGCCGGCGAAGACGGACATCCGTCCCTCGGTCTTCTCGACGATGTCGTAGACCCGGGCGATGTCCATGCTCGCCTCCTTGATGTACTGAACGTTCGGGAAGGCGCGGACGAGGCGACGGACGAGCCTCGCCGACATGTCGACGTTCGACGTGACCGGGTTGTTGTAGAGCATGATCGGCAGCGAAGTCGCTTGGCAGATGGCCTGGTAGTAGCCGAAGATCTCGTCGTCCGTGGGGGTGTAGTAGTAGGGCGGGATGATCATCAAGCCGTCGGCGCCCAACTCCTCCGCCTCCCTGCTGTACCGGGCCGCGCGGGGCGTGTAGGCGTTCATGGTGCCCACGAGCACCGGAATGCGGCCGGCCACGTGGCTCACCGTGGCCTCGATAAACATGGAGCGCTCCTCGTCCGAGACCGTGAGGAACTCGCCGGTCGTGCCGAGAATGATGATGCCAGGCACACCCACGTCGAGCTGCCAATCGAGGAAGCGCGCCCATGCCGACAGATCGATCGCGGAGCGGTCTTCCGTGAAGGGAGTGACGGTGACCGTGTAGCTGCCTCGGAATTGCCTGCTCATGATGCCTACTCCTGATGGAATGCCCTAGTGGCTTCGCCCTCTCCTCCGGGTCGCTGGCGTCGCGAATGGTGCCCGTGTATTGATTCGTCCCATGGTAGCCATCGTATCCGTTCGACACCATGAGTGAGACCCGCCGTACGGACGTTCTCATCGTCGGTGGCGGCCTCGCGGGATGCTCGACGGCCTACTATCTGGCCGGCGAAGGGGTCGGGGTCTCCCTGATCGAGCGTTGGGACCTCAACACGCTCCAGTCGGGCTGCAACTCGGGGAGCCTGCACGCACAGATCCCACACGAGCCGTTCGTTCAGTATGGGGATGCGTGGACGGAGTCCTACGCGCGCACGATCCCCCTCCTGCGCGAATCCATCGCTCTGTGGTCCGTTCTCGGCGAGGAGCTCGGCGCGGACCTGGAGGTGTCGATCCGTGGTGGGCTGTTGGTCGCGGAAAACGAGACACAGCTGCGAGACATCGAGCGCAAAGCATCCATCGAGCGCGCACACGGCCTTTCGGTCGAGATGCTGTCGCGCAGCGCGCTCCTGGAGTTGGCGCCTTATGTGAACGAGAACCTCCTGGGGGGTGCGTTCTGCCCCAACGAGGGCAAGGCCAACCCGCTCCTCGCCACGCCGGCCTTCGCACGGGCCGCCCAGGCCCGCGGGGCGGACATCCGATGCCGGACGGAGCTGCTCGGCCTCGAACGAACGACCTCGGGATTCAGGGCCGACACGAGCGGTGGGGTCTTCGAAGCCACTCGCGTGGTGAACTGCGCGGGGACGTATGCGCCGGAGATCGCGCGCATGGTCGGGCTGGACATCCCGATCGACGGCTACCCCATCCAGGTCAGCATCACGGAGCCGGTGGCGCCGCTGGTCCGGCACCTGGTCTACTCCGCGAGCGAGAAGCTGTCGCTGAAGCAGGCGGCGAGCGGGGGTGTGATGATCGGAGGAGGTTGGCCGGCCCTCCAGGACCCGGTCAGTGGGCGGCTCGCAGTGGATCCGGCCTCGCTCAAGGCGAATCTGCAGGTGGCGCAGGCGGTGGTGCCCGCGGTGTCCGGCCTTCAGCTTCTTCGCACGTGGGTGGCCGCCGTGAGCGGATCGGATGATTGGAAGCCAGTCCTCGGGAAGGTGCCCGGAATTCCGGGATTCTTCATGAACGCGGTTCCATGGCTCGGATTCACGGCCGGGCCGATGGCCGCGCGGGCTGTAGCCCAGTTACTCCTGGACCGGGATCCCGGGGTCGATATGACTGCCTTCTCGGCCGGGCGCTACCAGTGAGCGGCTTCCGCGGCCGTGGTCACCTCGCGGTGGATCCCGCCTCGCCCCGTCCCGTCAGGACCCCGACGGACCCTGGGTTTCCTTCCCCCGTCGGGCCATCTCGGACTCCGTGAAGCGCCCCGGGGCCACCGCTCCGATGGGGACCGGCTTGAAGGGCGCCTGCGGAGCGAAGAAATCCATCTCGTCAGGTCGCCCCGGTTCCGTGCCCGGAGAGCATCGCGGCCATGATACCGGCGCAGTAGCGGCCCTGACAGCGCCCCATACCGGCACGCGTAACCCGCTTGAGCGCGCCCAGCGACCGGACCCCGTCGTCCATCGCCCCGCGTATGACTCCGCGAGTCACTTCCTCGCAGCGGCAGATGTGCGTGTCGTCGCTCGCGAACTGGTCGGTAAGAAGGGGCGCATCGTACAGGGCCCATAGCGCTCGCTGGAAGCGCGCCTGTCGGCGGACGGTCTTCCGGGCTCGCCGCTCCTCGAGCGACAGCGGTATCGCGTTCACGGCGCCCAGACTTCGGGCGGCGTCCACCCCGGCGAGCACACCCTGTGCTACCGCCACGCGACCGCCGCCGATGCCGCCCCCGTCTCCTACGACCGCGACGCCGTCGACGGTGGTGCGGCCTGCTCCGTCGCGAACCGCTACCAAGTGCCCGCGATGCTCATCGAAGCGATGACGACAGCCGAGGGCCCGGGCGATGTCGTTGGACGGGAGGAAGCCGAACCCGGTGCAGACCGCATCGACCTCGAGCACGCGCTCACTTCCCGGAATCGGCCGCCCACGACCGTCGATCTCCGCCACGGTGGCCTGGGCCACGCCCTCGCCGCCGGAGGCCGCGATCACCGAGTGACGGTAGAGCGTGGGAACGCCCGCCTGACGCAATGTCCGAAGGTAGCCCGCACCATCTTTGAGCAGATCCGGCGCGGTCCACAGCATGGCGGCCAGTTGCTGCGCCGAACGGACGCCTGGCGCTCGCGCGAGCTCGGCGAGGGCCACGACCGTGACTCCGGCTCGTGTCAGTTCGGCGGCGAGCTGAACGTTGAGGGGACCGTTGCCGGAGATCAGGACCCTCGCCCCCGGCGCGACCTGATACGCCCGCAACAGTGACTGCGCCGCCCCCGTGGTCAGAAACCCGGGAAGCGTCCAGCCCGGCATCGGAACTGCGCGGTCGTACGCTCCGGTCGCGATGATCAGTCGCTTCGGCCGAAGCACGTAGCTCGCGTCGTTCCCGAACGCCATCACTTCGTCGGGTCCGTGTGCCGCCCATATCGCGACGCCCTGAAGCACGCGAGCACCGGACTGCTGCGCGCGCCGAATGAGCGCCCGTCCGCGCCGGATCTGGCGGTCCGCGAGCGCGTCGTCCACGGCGAACGCGTCCGTCGGCTGCTTGTAGTACTGACCCCCGAGCTTGGCGCGTTCATCGACCAACACCACGTCGAGACCGGCTTCGGCCGCGATCGCCGCCGCCGCCAAGCCTGCGGGGCCGCCACCGATCACTAGGACGTCCATACTCTCGTCGTGTTCGGCGACTCCCTCACGGGGCGCCCCGGTCCCCGCGAACGGCTGCTGGCGTTCGACTATGGCCCCACTTCCTGCGGCGCTCACGCACGCGCGCTGGTTCGGCACGCCATCGACGGTGACCCGGCAGTCCTGACATACTCCGATGCCGCAGAACAGCCCGCGTGGTGCGCCGGACGGTGTGGTCCGGCAAACCCGTTCACCCGCGGCGAGGAGCGCAGCTCCGAGGGACTCCCCGCCCACGGTCTCCACCCGACGTCCCTCGAAGTCGAACACCTCCCCCTCTCGCTGGGGCGTCACCCCGGGCGTCTTCACGCGCATCCGATCAGGCCTCCACCCGGAACCGTGTCTCCTCGTCGACCCCCACCACGACCCGGATGAATCCCTCGAGCTCCTGGTCCAACCCCGGGTCGCCGGTATCGACCAGCAGGACCCCGCGGGTCAACGACAGAAGCTTGGCGGCTGTAGCCACCACCACGACGTTCTCGCGCCCGACGCGCCGGATGACCTGCGGTCCGATCTGCTGATTCCCACGCCCGAAGATGTATCCCTGACCGCCGATCACACCGACGACGATCCGCACCCGGTCGGACCTCACCGACTCCTTCGAGTCGGCCTCCACGAGCAGCGCGAGCAGCTGCCGCTCGTTCAGGTCCCTGCCGACGAACCGCCCGTCCAGGATCGCATCGACGCCCAGGAGCGTGCTGTCGAGGCCCAGATGACGGGCGACGGTGCGGGTCGTCGTGCCGGGGCCGACGATGTACATGCAACCGGGCTCCATGGTCCGCGCCACGCTTCGCGCGGCGGACACCACCGCATCGTCGTCGCCGGCTCCGCCGCTCTTTGGGCCCGCAACCATCTGGGGAGCCACGGGGACCTTCAAGTATCCGTACAGCGAGGCCGAGAGCCGACCCAGCCGCATCGCCTCTTCGTCCACATCAACCACCTCGGCCTCTCGCAGGGGGGCGGAGGGCCCCGCGGCCACGAACCGAGCGGCGAGATTTCCGGCGTTCTCGGGCGTGGTGGCGAAGACTCCGGAATAGATCTTGACGCCCGCGGGGATGCCGAGGGCGGGCAGCTCGGGACCGACCGCTTCGGCGATGTCCCGAGCGGTGCCGTCCCCTCCCGCGAACAGGAGGAGATCCACCCCTCGCCGCAGCATCTCACGCGCGGCTTCCTTCGTGTGCTCCGGACCGGTCGGTTGCTCCGAACTGGCCTTTTGCTCGGTACTGGTTTGTCGCTCCGAACCGGTCGGTCCTTCACGCATCGGGATGACCTCGAAACCCGAGAGACCCGCGGCCTCCATGGCCGCGGCCCCCATCTCGCCGGGGCACGTGAGGATCTCGATGCGGTCCGTGACCGGGGACAGGCGCCGCAGCGCACGGGCGGCTTTGGAGCCGGCCCGGGGCACGGCACCGAGCGCCCTCGCAGCATCCACGATCGCCCCATCCGTCCCCTTGAGGCCTACCCTTCCACCCATTCCCGCGATGGGGTTCACGATGAGGCCGACCCTCTTCACCCCTCCCCGTTTCGCTTCTTCAGGTGAGCGCGCCACGTCATCGCCCGTCGGGCCGGATCCTGTAGGGCCGCAAAGTCGACGCGGTGCACGGCTTGCCGGTGTGGCGCGGTCTTGACGACCCCGGGATCCGAATAGGCCTCGGACGCGACGTGCCCCAGCACCGCGGCCCAGTACTCGATGTCCTCCACCGGGGGCGTCTCGCCGGTCTCCGGCGTGAACGGCTCAGGCACGATCGGGGGTGGGTGGGCCATCCAGTACGCGTCCAATCCCCAGTCGGTCATGCGGTGCTGGATGTCGACGGTGTCGACGCCGGTGTCCTGCGTGAGCTGGTCCCACCCGTACCGGGTCATCTCGAGTCGCCGCTTGGTCATGTTCGGGAACCCCTTGGAGACGCCCTTGATGTCCATGAGCAGCTTCTCGAGGTAGTTGTTTCCGAGCACGGACAGCTCACGCGCCTCGTGGATGCCGTCCGCTCCCATCGCCAGCACCCACGCATAGGCCTTGAGCACGACCTGTGCGTTGCCCCAGAACTCGCGGACCTTGCCGATGGAATCGGGGCGGTCGTAGTCGAGGTGGTACGTGCTCCCGTCGTACGTGACGATGGGAACCGGGAGGTACTGGGCAAGCTCCTCGGTACAACCGTAGGCCCCGCCGGCCGGTCCCATGCCTCCCTTCGACGCCCCGAAGGTCTTGTGCAGCATGTACATGCACGCGTCGAACCCGATGTCTCAGGCCCGCGTCAAACCCATGACGCCGTTGAAGTTGGCGTGATCGTAGAAGCAGAGCCCGCCCGCATCGTGCACGATCTTCACCCACTCGTCGATGTCCGGGTTGTAGATGCCCATATCGTCGGGGTTGACCGTCATCAGCCCCGCCGTGCGCTCCGAGACGGCCGCCTTCAGCGCGTCGACGGACGGGTACCCGTTCTCCTCGGGCATCAGGTTGATCACCTTGAACCCCGCCGTCGCCGCGACCGCCGGGTTGCAGCAGTGGGTGAACAGCGTCGTGATCACCTCGTTTCGCTGTGCCAGCTCGCCACGCGCGGCGTGAAGGCCGCGTGCGAGCCGCCGCCCGGCTGGAAGACGAACTGATCCATCCCCGAGACGGCACGACACATTTGGTCGAACCGGTAGATGATCTCCAGGATACCCTGCAGCGTTTCCTCGTCCTGGCAGGGATGGAACTCCGACATCTGGGGGGCCATGGCCGCCTGTTCCGCCACGCGCGGATTGTACTTCATGGTGCACGTGCCGAAGAGGTTGATCCCCATCATGCTCAGCGTCTGCTGCGAGAGATGCAGGTAGTGTCGGAGCACCTCCGGCTGCGACAGCTCCGGTAGGCGTGGCGGTTCCTTGCGGCGCATCGCGGCGGGAACGAGTTGTGCGGCATCGCCGACGGCCCGGCGGACTCCGTCTTCCGCTTCCGGAATCGCGAGCCCGCGCCGTCCCGGGTACCCCATCTCCATGACGACCGGCTCACTCCAGACGGCCGCGTGGTAGTCTCTGAGCTTCACTCGTTCGGTCATGACGCCAGCACCTCCTCGAGCTCGCCGGCCAATCGGTCGACGTCGCCCTGCGTGTGAATCTCCGTGACACAGTACAGCGCACTCTGGCCCAACTCGGGGAAGTCCGCGCTCAGGTCCTTCCCACCGTAAATCCCCCGTTCCAACAGAGAGCGATTGATATCGCGAACCGTCTTTCCGGTGTCATCGAAGTTCGCGACGAACTCCTTGAACCCACCAGGCGCGAACGAGACGTCGACTCCTGGGATTCTTCCGAGCGTATCCCTGGCGTACCGTGATCGCTGGAGGATGACCTCGCCGATCTCGCGGAATCCGTGGGGGCCGAGCAACGACATGTACACCGCGTTGACGATGCTCCAGAGGTACACGGTGTTTCCCGTCCAGTCCTTGCCCTCGTCGCGGAGCCCGTAGGACGTCTGATGCTCGCAGGTCAGGAAAAAGGCGCGCTCGTCGTTATTGCCGGCGGTGGTCGGCGCGATGCTGACGAGCAGGGTCGGGAACTCCCCCACGTAGCGATCCTCGTCGCGCGTGGCGATGAACCCGCCCGAACCTCCACCGCAGCTCATGTGGATGCCGAGCGTCTGGGTCGTTCCGACCACGATGTCGGCGCCGTAGTCCGCGGGCGCGGCCAGAACGCCGAGCGAGATCGGGTCGACGCCGACCACGCACTCCGCTCCGTGGTCGTGGGCGATGCGGCTGATCTGTTCTCCCTGCTCCTCGATGAACCCCAGGTAGCTGGGATTCTCGAAGTACACGGCTGCGGTCTCGTTCGAGATCGCCCCTTTCAGGTCGTCCAGGTCGAGCAGGCCGCTGCTCGCGTCGAACCCGACCTCGCGAACCGCGATGTGCCCGCCCACGTCCGAGGGACCACAGAAGGACCTGAGCACGGCTAGCCGCTCGGGGCTGATGGTTCGCGGCACCAGCACCTCGCGGCGTCCGGTCATGCGCGATGCCATGCGAACGGCGTTGCCCAGGGCGCAGCCCCAGCTGTAGGTCGGGAGCCCGACCACGTCCATGTTCACCAGCTCGCCCATCTGGCTGCAGAACTCGAAGTACGCCTGGAACCGCCCATGGTCGGACGAGGCGGAGCCGAAGTTGGCCGTCATAAACTCACTGCGCTGTGCGATCTCGTCGCATACGGCCGGCACGTAGTGCTGCCAGCAGCCGGCGCCCAGGAAGTTGAGGACCTCGTCGCACGACCGGTTCCGGGCCAGTGTCTCCCGTAGGTGCCGGTCGAGCGCGCTCTCCTCGACGATGGGGTCGGGCAGTTGGAGCGGCTCTTGGAGCCGGAGCCGCGCCGGGATCTGCTCGAAGAGCTCGTCGATGTCGGCGACGCCGATGGCCCGCATCATCGCGGCCTTCGTCTCCGGCACGGCGTTCGGCATGTAGGGGTGGACCTTCTTATGATTCGCCATTGCTTCTCACCTTGCGGCTAGGCCGCGATCGATGCCGTCGAGACGTCCTGCGGGTCGCCGACCGGTGGACGGACCCCGAATCAGAGGACACCGGCCAACAGAGACAGCGCGCCCGCCGTCGTCAA
This sequence comes from Longimicrobiales bacterium, assembly GCA_965226925.1. Classification (GTDB taxonomy): domain Bacteria; phylum Gemmatimonadota; class Gemmatimonadetes; order Longimicrobiales; family Gaopeijiaceae; genus CBDDCX01. Next base: position 1,301,960 of record CBDDEN010000011.1, read on the forward strand.
GACCGCGATCCACCCCAGCTTGGCGGCCAAGATGGGCGTCACCGCTCCGGCCACGATCCCGCCCAGGTTGTTGGCCATGTTGAGTGCGCCGCTGGCCGCCCCGGCGCGGCTGCCACCGATCTCCACCGCGCCGGCCCAGAAGAGCCCCTCGGTGCCTTCGACGAGCCCGAGGGCGAGCGACAGGAAGCCGATCGCCACATATGCGCTGGTCGCGGTGGCGCCGCCCACGAGGCAGACCGCGGCCCCGGTGAACGCGATCACTGCGACGATCCGCTTCCCGTTGAACGTTCCTCTGGTTCGCGACGACCTGTCGGCGATCGCGCCCCCCAGCGGCGAGGTGATCGTGGCCGCGAAGAACGGGAGGCTGGCAAACACGCCGCCGCGTAGAACGCTGAAGCCCCGCACGTCGACCAGGTACAGGAAGAACCAGAAGATGAACAAGTACCACAGGCATCCCAGCAGAAAGTAGCTCGAGAACAGGTACATCAGGCTCCGTTGGCGCAGCACGATCCAGAGCTCGCTCACGATCTGACGCGCTCCTGAAATCTCGAGCCGTCCCGGGGCAGCGGAAGCCGCATCCCCGTCGGAACTCTCGTCCCCGCCGGAGTTCGCGCCCCCGTCGACCGCCATCTTCGTGAGGTAGCGCCAACAGAGCCAGGCGCTGATGAGCGGGAGGATGGTGGCCCAGTAGAAGGATGCCCGCCACCCGATCGCGACCATCAAGGACGCGACGATCGGCGGAGTCACCGCGGACCCCAACATGGTGCCTGCGATGATGACGCCGAATCCCACCGCCCGCTCGTGGGGACCGAACCAGGCCTGCAGCTCGCGGGCACCCGCCGGGTACGTCGGCGACTGAAGCGCGCCCAGGATCAGCCGGAGCAAAACAAGCGCGACGAGCGCCGGTGTGCCCACCATGACCAGCGTGCCCGGGATGATCCCGGTGAGGACGGTGATCACGGCCCACCCCAAGACAGCGGTGACCAGCACCTTGCGGGGACCCAGACAGTCGGCGAGCAGGCCCGCGGGGATCTGACATACCGTGTACCCCACCATGAATGCCGAGAACACCTGACCCATCTGGATCTCGGTCAGGTTCAGCTCGGGCATCATGAACTTGGCCGCGACCGAGAGGTTCATGCGGGTCAGGTAGCCGACCAGACCCAGACCGGCTAGGATGGCCACGATCGCCCAGCGCGGGGTCGAACGGTCTCGCGTCATGAGGGTCTTCCCGGTGCAGGTGGGACAAACGCAACGGTGCTCACGGGACCGCCGACTCCAGGTCGGTCTGATCCCGGGAGGGAAGAGAGGCGTCGGAAATCGAGGTCGGATCCGCCAAGAACAAGTAATACGCAGCGCGCCACAGATGGTAGGCGAGTCGATCGATCCAACGGACCGTCTCGAGAATGTCGCCCGCTCGTGCGGGTGAGACGCCGCCGTGAGCAGCGCTCTCCAAGACCCCCGGCCGATGCTGCTTTCGCGAAGCAGCGATGCCCTTCGACTCGACCTCGAGCACGGCGTGGGGGATGTGAGCGCCGCCCTCAATAGCCAGGGCGCAGGCCGAGGCCGCCCGCTCGAGCGCATCGAGGACCTCGTGCACGTTGGACTCCTCACGCACCTCCGCAAGATGGTTGCAATCTCGGAGTGCCTCCACCAAGCGCTCCATGTGATCGAGGGAGTGCAGCAGGGCTACGTGACGCTGTCCGTGGGTCCCGGATTCAGGCTCCGAGCGAATGCCGGCGAGGTAATCGCGTGTCTTAATCAGCGCGTCCTCCACCGCCCCTAGCCGCTCCGCGACGACTCGATCGGGCGGACCTCGACCCATGACTTCTCGCAGCACCCTTACGGTCTCCTCGAACGTGACCCGCATCGTCAGCCCCGCGGCGTCCACGGCGAGGGGACCACGGGCAACCAACCTACCGAGGTGCTTCGTGAGCTGTGGACCTCGATCGGGGATCAGGCGAACCACGAGATCCGAGAACGCCCCGAGGAAGGGCAAGAACACGAGCACTCCGAGGAGGTTGAAGGCGGTGTGGAATTCGGCGAGCAGGATGGCGGGTGAGTTCGTCTCCAATACTCGTTGCTGCATGTCCAAAAGGTCGACGGCCCATGGAAGCACGATGAACGCCAGCACCCCGGTCAGGACGTTGAAGAGCGTGTGTGCCAGCGCCGTGCGCTTCGCGGCCACCGTAGCCCCGATCGCCGCGATCACCGCCGTCACCGTGGTCCCGACGTTCTGACCGATGACGAGCGCGGCCGCCTGATCCAGTCCCACTGTGCCCGTATGAAGCGCGGTCAGCGTCGTCGCCACCGCCGCGCTGGAGGACTGCATCACGACCGTCATTACGATGCCGATCAGAACGAGGAGCAGTCGGCCACCCACACGAGCGTCCGGGAAGTCGCGAGGCTCCATCCGGGCCGCGAGCCCCTCCATACCGGCTTGCAGGGTGTCGATGCCGACGAAGATGAGCCCGAACCCGGCGAGGGCGAGGCCCACATGCGCGAATCGACCGCGGGCGAGCAGGCGGGTCAGCGCGCCGAGCCCGATGAGCGGAAGCGCGAGACCGACAATGCTGAACTTGAGGCCGAGCAGGGAGACCAGCCATCCGGTGCTCGTCGTCCCGAGATTGGCGCCGAGGATGACTCCCACGGCCTGCTGGAAGCTCAACAGCCCCGCGCTCACGAATCCGATGGTCGTCAGAGTGGTCGCGCTGGACGACTGCACTACGGCGGTGATGGTCGCGCCTGCGGCAAGGGACTTGAAGCGTCCGCCCGTGAATCGCGCGAGGAACCCACGAAGGGAGTCGCCCGCCAGCGCCTTCAGCCCCTCCGTGAGCAGGATCATGCCGAGGAGGAAGAGGCCGATGCCGCCGAGGATGGTCGAGAGCATTGTGCCCAAAGTCGTCATCACAGGCCCGTATCAGAGGGGCGGGCGGATCGTCGGAATTGAGTCTCAGGGATGACCCGGGCCGGGTCAACTACGGATCAAATGCCCGACTCCAGCCTCGTGTTGACCACCAACTCCGGCACCGATGTGTTGTTCGGAAGCCGCAGCAGGAACGCGACGATCTCGGCCAGGTCGTCGGGGCGGATCCGCTCGGCAACGGGTGTCACACCCGGAATCGACTGGATCATCGGCGTGTCGACCGCACCGGGGCACAGCGCCGTGACGCGCACTCCGTGCTCCCATCCGGCGGCCTTCGCGGCGTGGCTCATCGCCATGAGGGCGTGCTTGGACATGGCGTAGCCCACCGACACTCCCGCCCGGTAGCGCTTCGCGTCGGTCGAGCCGACGTTGATGATCCGGCCGCCGCCGGTCTCGGACAGATGCGGCAACGCGTGTCGGATGAGCCGGAACGGCGCCTTCACGTTCACGGTCCAAAGCTCGTCCAAGAGCTCCTCGTCACCCTCGTCGAAGAAGACCTGCCGTAAGACGCCCGCGTTGTTGATCAGCGCGTCGATTCGCCCGAAGTGCTCGGCCGTCGCGTCGACCCACTCCTTCGCGGTGTCGGCCTCCCCGGCCTCGAACCGGCAGATCAGGCCTCCGTAGGCGTCCAGATTCGGGAACATCTCGCGAGCCTTGGCGACGTCCCGGACCCCCAGCGACAGTCGGAAGCCGTCCTCGGACAGACGCCGCGTGATCGCCGCTCCGATTCCTCCGGTGGCCCCGGAGAGCATGACGACCCGGCCGTTCGGATCGATCATTTAGAAGGCTCCTGAAGGAATACAGCGGGTCGCGTTAGGAGCGCCGAGGGTCCAGCGCGTAGGCGGCGCGACGACGCGATGCTGTAGTATCGGGGAGGAGCGCCAACACCCGGGGCACCGCGCGAAGCGTGGTCGGGCCCTCGCCGCCCTAACCCGTAGGGCACAGGGGGGTTGCGGTCTCATAGGTTGTCTCTCCTCCTCGCCCGTAGCCCTGCTACGACTCAGGTCGTCGTTCCTACTCTGAGCCTCGCAAGACCGGGGCACCCGCGCCGCAGGCGCGGGTCGCGCGACCCACTGTATTCCTTCAGGAGCCTTCTAGAACAGCCCCTGATAGACGCCGCCGTCGTTGATGATGTTCTGGCCGCTCATGAATCCGGACTGCGCGGCGCAGATGTAGGCCACGAGATCGCCGCACTCCGACGGCTCGGCGAACCGGCCCGATGGGCATCCCTTCTTGCGGTCTTCGACGATCGCTTCGTAGGTCGTGTTCCCGCGTTTGGCGTGCGCGTGCAGGTTGGTGTGCAGCGCTTCGGTGCTGAAGAGCCCGGGGGCAACCGTGTTGATCGTGACGTTGTGTGGGATCAGCTCGCGCACCATGGAGGCGATCGCGCCGCTCAGCCCAAGGCGTGCCGAGTGGCTCGCGGCAAAACCCACCTGCGGGAACTTGATGAAGCTCACCGACATGCTGACGATCCGCCCGAAGCGCCGCTCACACATACCCGGGGCCACAGCGCGGATGAGGTCCAGGGTCGAATAGAAGTGGGCCTCCATCCAGAAGTCCCAATCCGCCCGGCTCATGGTTCGGAAGTCGTCCGGCGTCTGCTTCACACCCGGGTTGGCGACCAGGATATCGGGCTCGGGGCAGGCCTCCAGAACCGCCGCGCGCCCCTCCTCGGTCGTGATGTCGCCGGGAACGGCATGAACCGTCGCACCGGTGCTCTCCGCGATCTCGCGCGCCGTCTCTTCGAGCATCTCCTTGGTGCGGGCCGTGATCCACACCTCCACGCCCTCCCCGGCCAGAGACGTCGCGCACGCGCGTCCGAGTCCCTTGCTGGCCGCGGTCACGATGGCGCGGCGTCCCTGGATTCCGAGATCCATTGCGTTACTCCCCCGCCTCGGGTGCGAACGAACCGGCCAGCAGATGCGGGGGCACTCGGAAGCGGCCTGCCGCGTCCCGGAACTCCTCGCGGTCGCTGATCACGGCGGCGGTGTCGCCGGTCACGAGCACCGTCGCCGGCAGCCGCTGCGCGTTGTAGCGAGCCGCGCTCGACTCGCAGTAGCCCCCGGTGTCGAGAAACGCCACGTAGTCGCCCCGTTGGAGCGGCGGCATCTCGCGGTGGCGCCCGAGCTCATCGGAGTTACAGAGCGGACCCACCAGGTCGACCGTCTCGGTCGCCTTGGCGGCGGCGTCCCGGACCGGAACCGCGTGGTAGTACCAGTCGAGGATGGCCGCCCACGACAGGTGGTTGGTCGAGAGGTCGAGGTTGACCCACTTCTTGGTATCGCCGGTCTTCACGGCGCCCACGGTCCCGACCGCGACACCCGCAGGCCCCGACAGCGCGCGCCCGGGTTCCAGGCGGAGCTTCGGCAAGGGAAAGTCGAGACGTTCGGCCTCGTCCTTGATCGCCTTGGCGCACTCCCGGGCGTAGTCGTCCGCAGTAGGCGCGCTGTCGTCGTCCATCTGTGAGTTGGGGCCCGTCCCGTACCACTTGCCGAACGTCCAACCGCCGCCGATGTCGATGGTCGGCGCCACCCAGCCCGTCTCGTCACGTATGTGTGCTGCCCATGTGATCATCTCGCCCGCCATCACGGCGAAGTCGGCCGCGACGTTCGACATGCGGCTCAGGTGGAAGTGGATCTCCATGAGGTGCATGTTCGGCATGCCCTGGGCACGTTGCACGATCTCGACCGTCTGCTGGCGGGTCATGCCCCACTTGGTGGAATCGCTCTGCTCCTTGAGCGTTCCCGGTCCATGCATGGCGACGCCCCGGCGCTCGGCCAGCGGGTCGAGATCGAGCGCGAGGCGGATCCCGATGTCCACCTCCTTGCCGAGTCGCTTCGCGACCGCGTCGATGCGGTCGAGCTCGTCCATTGCGTCGATGTTGAGGCACAGCCCGTTGGCTACGGCCATCTCGAGCTCTTCGTCCTCTTTGTTCGAGCCGTTCAGGACGAGGGTCTTCGGATTCGTTCCGGCCAGGAGGGCCAGGTACATCTCGGTGTTGCCGAAGCAGTCACCCCCCGCCCCTTCCTGATTCATGATGTGACGGATCGCCAACCCGTTGTTGACTTGTTGGCGAACAGGATCTCCGTGTCGGGATAGGGCTTTCGAAACGCGTCACGGAACGTTCGGTAGGTGTACCGGAGCTGATTCTCCGACACGATGAACAGGGGGCTGCCGTATTGCTCAACCAGCTCCGCCACGTCGCACCCGTCGACCCACAGGTTACCGTTCGGGCCGATGCCGATGAACTCGCCGAAGCTGGTTGAGTATTCGCGCGGCTCGAGCTGAGGCGCGCGGTCGGAGTTCTGTAGGGTGGGTGCACTCATCGTTGAACTCCTACTTGGGTTGATCGTGTTGATTTCATGAAAGGCCGAGGGCGGCCAGGCCACGCTCCAGGCCTTTGAGCGGTTCGCCGGCCAGCGGCTGCAAGGGCAGACGGGGGTGCCCACCTCCGGGCAGTCCCAGCATGTTCATGGCGGCTTTCGTGGAAGGGTAGAGCGTCCGGCCACCGGTCGTGCAGAGGTCGGTGAGCTTGCGGCCGAGCGCCTGCAGCTCGTTGGCGCGCTCGCGATCGCCGCCGTGGGGGGCATGATAGAGATCGAGCGCGCCCATCCACATGTTCGGGAAGCAATCGATGACGCCGTCCGCGCCGAGCTCCACGGCGGGCACGCCGTAGATCGAGGACGGGCCGCAGAAGACCCGAAGCCGTTGGTGCACCTCCAAGAACGTGGCATAGTAGTTGTTCCAATCGCCCGAGCTCTCCTTGATGGCTACCACGCGCTCCAGCTCTGCCAGCCGCCCCACCGGGGGCGGAGCAAGCGCGTTGACAGCGTTTCCCGGGATGTTGTACAGAAGGATCGGTATCCCGACGGCGTCGGAAATGGCCGAATAGTGCGCAAAGCTCTCGTCGTCGGTCAGCTGCACGAAGTAGGGCGGGAGGATCAGGGCGCCATCGCAGCCCAGCTCTTCCGCTTCCCGGGTGAGCGCCACGGTCTCGTCTACCGTCACCGCCCCCGTGCCCACGATAAGGGTCCCGGCATCGCCGACCGCCTCCTTTGCCAGGTGGTACAGATGCTTGCGCTCCTCATGGCTCAGCGCCCAGAACTCACCGGTGCAGCCGCCGGCGAGGACTCCGGTCGCTCCGCTCCCCAACAGGCGCTCCACGTTCAGCTGAAACGCCTTCTCATCGATGCCGCCGTCCTCATGAAACGGCGTCGTGAGAGCCGGCATGGGACCGGTCCAATCGACACTCGTTCGATCCATGATGCGCTACTCCACCGCGTTCGTGGGAATGGGCCGGCGACCGTCCTCGCGTTGTGCGTTTGGCCGCCGGCCTGCGTCCGAATCCAAAAGGTGGAGTCGTGCGCCCCTGAGGGCAAAGCGGACAGCTCAGGCGTTGCACCGTTTCATGGAACAGCCCCAACGTCCCAAGGCCGGTTTCATGGAACCGGGCTACGGCTCGGGGAGTGCACCGAGCCGCGGCTGATCGAGCTGGCCTTTAGTGTTCGTCAGGAGCCGGGGCGGCCGGCCATCGAGTCCGGACGCGCCCTCGGTGTCGCGAGCGCGCGCCCGATGTCCGCTGCGCTCGGGTCGGCGACGACCAAGAATGCCGCGTGCGCAGAACGGATGCGCTGCACGGCGTCCGGGGCGCTCGTGGAGAGAAGCGAGATCGTCTCGTCTCGCGTCCGTCGGATTTCCGTGACCGGACCAGGCACCTGCGCGGGGACAGCACCCTGCCAGTGGTTGTCGATGCTCTCGTAGAACGAGGACACGAGGGCACGCGCGGCGTCGTAGTCGCCTCGCTCCACCTCGACCAGGGCAGCACTCACGAGCACGTGCATCCGCGCCACCTCCATCGAGTCCGTATGCGCTTCGGCGGACGCGGTCGCCGCTGTCAGCTGTTGGGACAGCGTCTGTTGCTTTTGCCACATCGGGACGTAACCGATCCCTAGGCCCAGGGCGAAGGTCAGAATCCAGCCTAGCGCGGTCCGTATGAAGGAGGGGCGGCCGCTCGTCGGTCGGGCCTCGTTCGTGTCCGGCTCGTTGCTGTCCATGGTTGCTCCAAAGAGTCTGGTAAGGTTACACCCGGCCCGGGGATCATATCCAATGTCGGGGTCTTGAGCTTAATGACAGGCGAGGGTCATGAGAAGTCACCTCCGCGATCGGCGCCATGGACTCCCTGCGCCGGGTGGGCCGAAGGCGCGGAGCAAGGCGAGGCACCGTTTCATGGAACAGCCCCAACGTTCCAAGGACGGTTTCATGGAACCCGGTCACGGCTCGGAGAGTGCATGTCCAGATGCGCTAAGTAGGGTTTGGACAGACAGTTAGGTCCCATGGACACGAATACTACAGTCCGGAACGATGATTGCCGTCTGGCGTGGCATGCGATCCGGACATCCGGTCCGGACCCATTCCCCGCATGCCTAGGAGGAATTCCATGCGCCGGATATGTACCGCTCTGATGTTGCTCGCAACGGCTGCCTGTGTGGACCAGGAAGCCACCCCGATGGAACCGGACCTCGACCCCGCACTCTCGCGGACGGGAATGGCCGGCTCCGCGACGTACCAGGTTACGGTCACCAACAACACGGGTGGCCAGCCCTTCACCCCGCCACTCGCCGTCACACACCGACAGTCGCTCAGCGTTTTCGAGGTTGGCGAGGCGGCCAGCCTGGGAGTGCAAGAGATCGCCGAGAACGGCAACCTCACTCCGCTCCAGGGCGAGCTGGGCGGGCACAAGCACGTGGCGGATCTGGTGATCGCGCTCGGTGCACCTCCCCCGATTCTTCCGGGAACCTCGCGCTCGTTTACGATCAACTCGGAAAAGGGGGCCAAATACGTCTCATTCGTGTCGATGCTGATTTGCACGAACGATGGCTTTACCGGTCTCGACTCTGTGCGACTTCCCCGAGACGTCGGTGAGACCTCCGTTTACGCGACCATGGCCTATGACGCGGGCACCGAGATCAACACGGAGGACTTCGACGACATGGTCCCGCCGTGCGATCCCTTGACCGGTGGCCCGGGCGGTAGCGGCACCGGCGCCAGCAACCCCACCCTCGCGGAGAACGGCGTCATCCACATGCACGCCGGAATCCAGGGCGGCAATGACCTGAGCCAGGCGATTCATGGGTGGACCGGCGCCGTCGCGGCCGTGGCGATCACGCGGGTCAACTAGCGGGCCGGCGCCTTCGAGCGGTCGGCCAGAGAACGGAGCGACGGGAGTCCTAGGGCTTAGGATTGCCCGAGCTTCCCGTCCGCTCCGCACGGGGCGGTCGGTCCCGGGGGGGGCCGGCCGTCTCGCACAGGCCGCTTAAAAGTACCACCGATCGCCGCTGGTCACGCTCCATCCCGACGACCGGTCGCGCGTCGGCCTACGGCACCAGGCAGGTTCCGTCCGTCGCCGCGATCACGAAGGAGCCCAGTGTCACAAGGGCTCCCGTCGACGCCGGGTTTTCGGAGGCAATGAAAAACACAAGGGGTGGCGCGGTGTGTTCCGACCCTACTCCGCCGTTCAGACGCTCCAGGAAAACGAGACCCGTACCCGATTGATTCAGTTCGATCCCTCGGTGCGGCGTGACCGTGTTCCCCTGGATGTCGAGGCACATCGTGGAGCCGAATCCGTTGTCCACGCGTACACCCGATTGAAGGAAGCTGGACTCATTGGCGATGTTGTTCCGGATCGTCAGGTTGCAGTTGGGTTGGTCCCCCGACTGCGTACCGCATTGCGCCCGGATCCCGAATTGCCCTGCGGTAATCGTGTTGTTTTCGATGAGGGCGCTCGATTCCTCATCGGCCTGGTGCGTCATGTTGATACCGTTGTCGCTCGTGCCGTTGATGCTCGTGTTCCGAATGATCACGGGGAAGTGAGTGTCGAGAAGACCTGTCCCCTGCAGGTCGATCGCATGGAAGTTCTGGTTGCTGAACGTCTCGCCGTCGATCTCGACGGCGAGAGTGCTGGTAGAGGTCGCGGAGTGGAGTGCGCGAACGCCGTAGTTTTGCCCCGAGAACAACGTTCCGTTCTGGATCGTCACATCCGTGGTGCCCCCCGTCGCGTCGATGAAGATGCCGGAGGACGTGTTGTTGCCCGACGCGCTTCCGCCGTCGACGACCATGGTCACAACACTGCCGGAGTTCTGCAGCTTGATCCCGTTCCCGATGGTCGATCCATTGAAGGAAGAGGCGGTGATTGAAAAATCCACAACTTTCGCCGGTAGGAAGACCGTGCGGCCCTCAAAGGCGTCCAAGTAGCCGCCGTTGGCATCGACGTTGTTTAGCGTCGCGCTGCCATTGGCTTCGTTGAAGAAGATGCCCCTTCCGGACGCGTTCGTGATGTCGACGTCATCGAACGTGAAAGTGCCCCCGGCGGTCGAATTCACGCTGATGCCGTCTCCCAGGGAGTTGCTCACCGTAAGCCCGGTCGCGTTCACGGTAGGGCTCCCGCCGGTGATATTGAGTCCCGACGAACCATCGTCCGCGGTCACGCCGACGATGAAGAACGACCCAGTAGTATTCATGAGATGGATGCCATCGCCGCTCGGGGCATTGAGGATGACATTGTCGACCGTTCCCCCGTTGATTCCGGTACCCACGATACCGTCCCCCTGTGATCCGACGACGGTCACTCCTCTTACCTCGTTGTTGTCGGCCAGAATGATGCCGGGCCCGCCGATGTTGCTGATCTGAGGGTAGCCGCCCGGTGGGACCAAGGTGGGGAATGGAGCGATCGTGAGACCCTCCCCCTCGCCGATGAGCTTCTGGTCGTCCTTCAACACGATGCCGTTGCCCATCCCGGTCGTGAATCCGTTGCCTTCGAACACGAAGATGTGATCGCCCGCCGCCGACGCGGCGGCCGCCTCGGCAATGAGTGTGAAGGGGAGGGCCGCAGTCCCGCTCCCCCCGACCGCCGCGCTGTTGTCGACGAACCAGACCATGTCTTGGATGTTCACGGTGGCCATCATCGACTGTCCCGTGTTTACCGTGCAGGAGAAGTCGTCCGTGGGTCCCATGTCACACCGGCGAGTTGGACGTCCCAACCTTCTCTTCAAACTGGCGGGCGCCCGCCTCCTGGGAATCCCTGCATGTCCATGGCGGCCTTCGTGGACGGATATAGCGTGCGGCCGCCAGTCGTGCACAGGTCGGTAAGCTTGCGGCCGAGCGCCTGAACTTGGCCGGCTCGATCGGAGTCGCCTCGGGCCGGGGCATGATAGAGATCCAAGGCGTCCGTCCACATGTTCGGGAAGCAGTCGATGACGCCGTCGGCCCCGAGCTCCACGGCAGGTACCCCGTAGATCGAGGACGGGCCGCAGAACACCCGGAGCCGGTCGTGGACTTCCAGGTAGGTCGCGTAGTAGTTGTTCCAGTCGCCCGAGCTCTCCTTGATGGCCACCACGCGTTCCAATTCGGCCAACCGGCCCACAAGCGCGGGGCTCAGCGCTTGACGGCGTTTCCCGGGATATTGTACAGAAGGATCGGAATCCCCACCGCGTCCGAGACGGCCGCATAGTGTGCGAAGATCTCGTCGTCGGTCAGCTGCCATCGCAGCCCGCTTCCTCTGCTTCCCGGGTGAGCGAAACCGTTTCGTCTACGGTGACGGCTCCAGTGCCCACGATAAGGGTCCCGGCACCACCGACCGCCTCCTGAGCCAGGTGGTACAGATGCTTACGCTCCTCATGGCTCAGCGCCCAGAACTCACCGGTGCAACCGCCGGGCACGACTCCTGATGCGCCGCTCCCCAGCAGGCGCTCGACATTCTTTTGGAACGACGACTCATCGATGCTGCCGTCCGCACGGAACGGGGTCGTGACGGCCGGCATCGGGCCGGTCCAATCGACACTCGTTCGGTCCATGATTCTCTACTCCACAGGGTCCGCGGGAATGGTCCGGCGACCGTCCGCGCGGCCTGCGCTTGGCCGCCGGCCTATTGCCGAATCCAAAAAGTGGTGTCCTTCGCCCCTGAGGGCAAAGCGGACGGTCTCACCAGCGTTGATCGGCGCGTCTCCAGGCCCTCGCGCGATCAGCGCAAAAGGTCACGGCGGGCGAAACGGAGAAACGCGGGGTGACGTCCCCGGGCGCACCCTCACAGTCAACCTTGGAGAGGCCGAGATGCAGGCGCGTCTCGGGGAGTGGCAACCGACCGACAGGGCAGCCAGTTGATCGCCTCGGACCAAACCAGGCGCGCGTATCTGGGGGGGAGGCCGCCCCGGCACACCGATCCAAGGTCGCAACCGACGGAGGATGCCGGCTTCGAGGGGAATCTAGCCCAGGACCAGCATGCTCACGAGCGTGAACCGGGACGGCTGGAACTAGCGAGCCGAGCACGGCTTTACCCCGGCTCTGGAGGCGGCGGGCCGCCAAGGGAGTGGGGTGTTGCGGCCGAGCCGAATCGGTGCTCACGGCGGACCTCCAACGCGTCACCGCCCGTCTCGGGTCGGTGCGGAGCGACTAGAGTGGCATCCTCCGCGCCACAAGTACGACCTGCACATCCATGACGTTCGTACCGGTGGGGCCCGTGATGATCTGATGCCCATCGAGGGCCGCGAAGAAGGTGTCCGTGTCGTTTTCGTTCAACGCACCATCCGGGTCGAGCCCAATCGATCGCGCAATCAGCACAGTGGTCGGGTCGACGAGGGCTCCGGCGGCTGCGCTCAGCCCGTCGACACCGTCAGTACCGACCGAGGCTACCACGATGGGCAGCGACCCCTCTCCCCCCTCCCCTTTTCGCGATCGTTCGGCGTGGTCGAGAGTGATGCCCGCAGCGAGCGCGACCTCTTGGTTTCGGCCCCCGATGCCCTTTCCGCGCACCGTGACCGTGGTCTCACCACCCGAGATCAGACAGGCAGGCGGACGCCCCGGATGCCCATGGAGGGCCGACTCCACCCCCGCCGTCGCGAGCGTTCGCCCCACCTCTCGGGCTTCACCTTCGAGCTCGGTGGAGAGCACGACGGATTCGTATCCCAAGGCCTCCGCCGTTGCCGCAGCGGCCTGGACGGCGTCGAGGTTGCGTCCGACCACCTCGACGGCGGTCCGCCGAAAGAGGGGATCCCCGGCCTTGGGCGTCTCTTCGCGGGAGCCGCGTGCGCCCTCCTCCAATCGCCGCCGCGCGTTTTCCGCGCGGGATCCGGCGCACCGGTTCAGGGTGGCCAACGCCTCCTGGAAAGTCGTCGGATCGGGGGACAGCGGTCCCGACGCGATCACGTCCAGAGGGTCGCCGACCACGTCCGAGAGGACGAGGCCGGTCACCCGGGCCGGTGCCGCGAGTCGGGCCAGGCCACCGCCCTTCAGCCTCTCGAGGTGCTTACGGACGGTGTTTAGCTCACGAATCGTCGCGCCGGCGCGGAGTAGAGCGTCGGTGGTCTCCCGGACGTCGGAAAGGGTGAGGCCTTCTTCAGGGAGGGTCAGGAGAGCCGAGCCACCGCCGGACAGGAGGGAAAGGAGGTGCTCGTCCGGGCCGAGGCCTCCCGCCAGTAGCGCGACCTCGACGGCGGCCGCAAACCCTGCTTCGTCGGGGACCGGGTGCCCCCCATGATAGAGCCGCAGCCTGGGGTCCGACTCCACTCCGGCGGTATCGGTTCCATGCGTCGTCAGCACGATCCCCGACTCGACGCGAGACCCGATCACGGATAGGGCCCCGCGGGCCATGCGTGGACCGGCTTTTCCAACCGCGAGGAGGTGGATGCGCTCTCCGCCCCGGGCGAGGTCCGATCCGTCGAGCCACTCTCGTACCAGGCGCTCCGGATCCACAGCCGAGATTGAGGCCGCGAGGATTTCTCGAACGTGAGACCGAAGCTGGACCAACGGAGTCATTCGAGCAAGGTAGCTCTCCGCGATCGATACGCATCTCCGTCGTACACCTCGGGGTTCACGACGTTGGGTGCCCGCTCTCCCCGAAGGTGCGAGACCGCGTTGGTTGCCGCCATGGACGCCATCTTCCCGCGGGTGGCCCGGGTGGCGCTCGCGATGTGCGGAAGAAGGAGCACGTTTGGGCACTCCGCCAAACCCTCCGCCATGCGTGGCTCCTCTTCGTAGACGTCGAGCGCGGCGCCCGCGATCTGTCGCTCGTCGAGCGCGGTCACGAGCGCGGCCTCGTCCACGATCGGGCCGCGGGCGGCGTTGATCAGGTACGCCGACTCCTTCATGCGTCCGAGTTCCTCCTGACCGATCAGGTGCCGCGTCCCCTCGGTGAGCACGCAGTGTAGAGTCACAAAGTCGCTGCGCGCGAGGAGTTCCTCGAAGTCGGCCCAGGAGACGTGAGGGGCGGCTTCGATCGCGTCGCGGTTATACGGATCGAACGCGATCACGTCCATATCGAACCCGAGCGCGCGCTTCGCCACCGCCGCACCGATACGGCCGTAGCCAACGATGCCGAGCACCTTTCGGGGGCCGTTGGGGCCGAGCCCGACGTCGTCCCCGAGGAAGAGGTTGGGTCCCCAGATCTGATACTTGCCGGACACCATGTAGTCGTGGGCCTCGGGTATCCTCCGTGCCACCCCGAGGATCATCGCCCAGGTGCAGTCGGCGGTCGTGCCCGTGAGCACCCCGGGGGTGTTGGTGACGGGGATACCCAGTTCGGTGGCCGTGCCAACGTCGATGTTGTTGTATCCCACCGCCATCTGCGCGACCCCCACGAGGCGGGAGTTGGCCTCCAGGACCGCCCGATCGATCGATTCGGTGAGCAGGCAGAGGAGCACGTCAGCCCCAATCACCCCCTCTAGGAGCGCCTGTCTCGTCGGACCTTCCTCCTCGACCGTGCTTCCGGTGGTCACGTCGGCACCCGACGCTTCGAGGACCGCGAGGCCCGGCTCCGGTATCTTGCGGGTCAGGTACACGTGCCCCGTACTCATTTCCAGGTCCTCTCCAAACGCAGGAACGACTCCATCCCGTCCCGGTCGTCGGCGGCCGCGGCGATCCTCGCCACGCCGGTCTTTAACTCGTCCAGGGACGAGGCGATCGACACGCGAAGGAAGTGCTCGTCGTCCGCGCCGATCCCGCCGAACGACTTCCTGTCCAGGGTCGCGACGCCGTGCCGGTAGAGGAGGAACATCTGCAGCATCCGGGAGGGGCTCGTGCGGGCTCGCGCTTCCGCCTGCAGGCCCGCGTACGCGTCGAGCACGCCTAGCCGCTCGCAGACTCCACGCACGTTGGGGAAGACGTAGAACGCTCCCTTGGGCATCGCACATCGGACGCCATCGATTTCATTGAGGGCCGGGACGATCCAGTCGCGTCGCGCTTGGAACTCGCTCACCATTCGCTGGACGCCGGAAGCAGCGGCCGGGTTCAGGAACGCCTCGTTTCCCGCCATCTGGATGAAGGGAGGAACGCACGAAACAAGATTGATGTTGAGCTGCTTGAAGAGCGCGGCCTCGGTCTCGTTGGGGAGAACGGAGTACCCGAGCCGCCAGCCGGTCATCGCGAAGCTCTTCGAGAAGCCTGTGGCGATAATCGTGCGCTCCGCCATCCGGCCGAAGGACGCGAGGGAGTGGTGCTCTTCTCCGTCAAAGAGGATGTGTTCGTAGATCTCGTCCGAATAGACGCGGAGGTTGGGGTGGCAACGCCCGTTTTCGACAGCCCTCTCGATCACATCAGCGATCCCGGCGAGATCGGACTCGGAGAGCACTCCGCCCGTCGGGTTCGAGGGCGAGTTGAGAATGACGAGCTTCGTACGCGGGGTCAGGAGCGCGTCGAGTTCCTCGGGGGTGAAGGCAAAGCCGCTCGATTCGGAAAGGGGGATGGGGACGGGTTTCGCGCCGACGAAGGTCGCCCAGGACTCGTAGATGGGGAAGCCGGGGCTTGGGTAGATGACCTCGTCGCCCGGGTCGACGTATGTCTGGAAGGTGTACCCGATCGTGGGCTTGCCCCCAGGGGTGACGACCACTTGGGCCGGATCGACGTCGATCCCGCGGCTCTGCGAGACGTGCCGGGCGAGCGTCTCGCGGAAGGGGAGCAGTCCCGCCGGATCGCAGTAGTGGGAGTTGCCCGCCGCAATCTGGGCGATCGCGACAGCGTTGATCTCGGGGATCGAATCGAAGTCCGGCTCACCGAGGTTGAAGCGGATGGGGTCCTCTCCACGCTCCACGCATCGGCGGATGTCGTCCCCGAGCCTGAATGCGTTCTCGGTACCGAGCGCGGACATCCTCTTTGCGACGACGGGCACGTGCGACCTCCTTACTATCGACGACCATTTCGGGGGGAGCGAATTCAGATGAGGGACCCATATTACAAATTGTTGCCAAAAACGCAAATAATATCTATCTACGAAACAGTGGCTCTTGGACGGCCGTCCGGAAACCCCGCCTAACGTGTCACCGGATTCGAGGCCCATGACATCCCCCGATCAGCTTCTCTCCCCGTCCAACTCCTCCGTACAGACGACACCGAGCGGAATACACCAACCGAGCCCGAGCCCGTTCGCCTCGGCGCCCGGATTCGTGAAATCCGACAGCGGACCGCGTGGACGTTGGAGGAGGTCAGTCGACGGACGGGCATCACGAAGTCGACGCTCTCCAAGATCGAGAACGATCAGGTCTCACCGACCTTCGAGGTCGTCCAGAAGCTCGCCGCCGGATTGGGCATCGAGATCCCCCAACTCTTCGCGCCTACCAGGGAGAAGCGCGGATCCGGCCGGCGGGTGATTACGAGGAAAGGGGACGGGCGGATCCACCCGACGCCGACGTACGAGCATGAGCTGCTGGCCACGGCGCTCTCACGGAAGCGGATGGTCCCCTTCAAGACCGTGATCCGCGCCCGCTCCTTCGAAGACTTCACGGGATGGGTTCGTCACGTCCTCTTCGTGTGCACGCTGTGGTGACAAGGGTTGGGCTCGGTTGGCACCAGTGGTCGAGGGCCCTGGGCGCCACCCCCGAGAATCCGACATGGAGCGGTGCCGTGATGACGACGGTATCCCCCGTTCATGAAAACGGCCGCGCGGGCGGGCCTCAGCGCGATCGGGGCGAGCTTCTAGCGTCGCGGCGGCGGCATACGTCAGCGGCTGCCACACGGTCCTCGGCGCCGCCGGGTAGTTTGGACCGCGGGAGCGCGCCGAGAGCTTGATGCCACCATCGCCTTCGTTGCGGACGAATCCCCTCGACGGTGCGATGCGCCTACTCGAAGACATCATCAACTCCGCAGGCTCGCTCCACTCCATGCCCGACCGGGGCCGTGTCGTGTCGGGGTTTCAAGCTGAGCCGCGTGCGTCCATCTTTCCCCGATGAGCCGAGCCGAACCTCCCGTCGTCCTTAAGTTCGGTGGTACCAGCGTCTCCTCGGCCGAGCGCTGGAGGACCATCGCGCGCATCGTTTCCGACCACCTGTCGGCCGGGGACCGCGTGGCGCTCGTGCAATCGGCGATCCGTGGGGTCACGGACAGCCTGGAGGCGATGGTGCGGCAGGCGCGGGAGGGGGACGCCGCATCCGTCCGTGCCGGTCTCGAACGTCTGAGAACGCAGCACCTTGAGCTGGCCGCCGACGTCTCCTCGGAGGAGGTGCCCGGCCTCCTGGCCGAGCTGGATCTCCTGGGAGATCGTCTCGGGAGCGCCAGCCCTGAGGATCCCTCCGGACCCTTCGCGGCCGAGATCCTGGCCACCGGAGAGCGGTTGGCGTCCAGGATCGGGGCGGCCGCCCTTGATGCGGCCGGGATCCACACGACCTGGATAGACGTGCGCGATCTCCTCGTCGCCAGGGAGAGCACGCCGGCCACGGCCCAGCCGTGGCTGTCGGCGGAGTGCGATGCCGCGTCCGACCCCGACGTGCAGGAGCGGGTGCGCGCGACGGACGGGGTGCTCCTCACCCAAGGGTTCACCGCGCGCACACCGGCCGGTGAGACGGTCCTGCTGGGGCGGGGCGGCTCCGACACGGCCGCCGCCTACCTGGCCGGAAAGCTCGACGCCAACCGCCTCGAGATCTGGTCCGACGTGCCGGGCATGTTCACCGCCGATCCGCGGCTTGTCCCCGACGCGCGGCTACTCAGGTCGCTCGGCTACCGCGAGGCCCAGGAGATCGCCACGACCGGGAGCACGGTGCTCCACCCGCGCTGCATCCCCGCGCTCCGCGAGCGGGCCATCCCGATCCATCTGCGGAGCACGCTACACCCCGCGGTCGACGGCACCGTTATCCAGCTCCAGCAGCCCGACGGCCCCGCCCAGGTGAAGGCGATCTCGCGGAAGCTCGGGGTCGTTCTGATCTCGCTCGAGACCGTGGGCATGTGGCAGGAGGTCGGGTTCCTGGCCCGCGCGAGCACCATCATCGCCGATGCCGGGCTGTCGATCGATCTCGTGTCCACCTCCGAGACCAACGTGACCGTCTCGCTCGACACCACCGCCAACCTCCTGGACCAGGGCCAGCTCGCCGCATTGGTCGAACGGCTGAGCACGGTGGCGGGGGTGAGCGTGATTCAGCCGTGCGCGGCCGTGAGCCTGGTGGGGCGGCACATCCGGGGCCTGCTGCACCGGCTGGGGCCGGCGTTCGAAGTCTTCGAGGGCCTCCAGATCAGGATGATCACCCAGGCGGCGTCCGACCTGAACCTCACGGTCGTGGTCGACGAGCCCCACGCCGAGGGGCTGGTGCGCGAACTGCACGCGCTGCTGATCGCCGAGGCCGTGGACCCCGCCGTGTTCGGGCCCCGCTGGGACGAGATCGCGGCGGGGTGATCGCGCTCGGCCGATCATGCCGAGCGCCTGCGCGCTACCCTCAGTGGGCCAGCCGCCCGGGGGCTTGGGCTCCGGTCCGTTACGCGCCAACCGCGGCTGTGTGGGTGGGCGCCTGAGCCTGCGGCAATCGGGCCTTCTGCGCCCAGCGACCGAGGACGATCCGCATGGCCACGTACAAGACCGCCATCAGGCTCACCAGAATGACCGCAAGGGAAGCGCTCTGCGAAGTGAGGCCCTCGCCCCAGAGAAAGTAGATGCGCTGGGAAAGCGTTGATGTCTCCGCCGTTCCCGTCCCCAGAAAGAGCGGCGTGAGCAAGTCTCGCATGCTCGCCATCCAGAGAAGAAGAAACGTCGCCACCGCCACGGGGCGGATCACGGGCACCGTGATGCGGAGGAGCATGGCGAACGTCCCGGCGCCGCAGGTCCGGGCCGCTTCCTCGAGCTCGGGCCGAATCTGGCCGAGGCCGTCCCTCAAGTGCTGCACGCCTAGGGGCAGAAACCGCGAGATCTGGCAGATGATGATGATCCAGATCGTCCCGTAGAGGACCAACGGAGGTCGAAGCCAAGCCCACGCCACACCTACCACAAAAACCACCCCCGGCACGGCGATGGGGAACGTCGCAATGAACGAGCGCAGGCCCTTGAGCGGGCCGCGCCCCCGAAGGTCGAGATAGGCCGCCAGCAAGGCGATCACGCCGGTCGCCGCGGACATGACGAGCGCCAATTGGAGAGTGTTCCAGAAGATCTCGTGAAAGACCGGGCTCCTGAAGTGGTCCAGATAGTGCCGAAGCGTGAGGTTCCAGAAAGAAAAGCTCTGGTAGACGTTCGCCGACAGCGACAGCATGACGAGCGTCACGTAAGGGACGATGAGCGCGAACGCGAGCACGGTCAGATTGAAGGCCGCCAGGGGATACTTCATCCGACCCACCTCGATCCGAACCGTCCGGTGTCCCTTACCGGCGACGACCTGGAACCGGGCCCCGTGGTGCCGCCGTGCCACGCGCAGCCCCACCCAGACGGCGAGCCCGGCGGTCACCGCGAAGAACACGGCGATCGCCGCCGAGAGGCCGAGATCGGGAGGCGGCGTGTTGAGGAGCCGGTACAGATACGTAGCGAATACGTAGATCCTGCCCGGCGTCCCCAGAATCGCCGGGATGGAAAAACTCTCCCACAGGATCACGATCGAAAAGACGACGCTGGTGATCATCGCGGGCGTGACCAGCGGGAGCGTCACCCGCCACAGCATCTGCCAAGGAGAGGCACCCGCGGTGAGCGCCGCCTCCTCATTGGTACTGTCGACGTTCTCCAGGGGGGCGCTCAGGGTGAGATAGAGGTACGGATAGAGGAAGAGCGCGGCGACGAACACCATTGTGGGCATCGAAAAGGCATTGAACGGCTTTACTCCGAAAAGCGCGTCCGTCCACCGATTGAACGTTCCGGCCTGCGGCGACAGTAGCCACGCATATGCCATGGCTGTGATCCACGGTGGATTCACGAAGGCGATGATGCTCGCAGACCGAACCAGGCCGGCGAAGGGGGTGCTCAACCGGGTCGTGCTCAGGGCTGAGACGGCCGCCATCGCCAGGCCGAGCACGAGGGCACCGCCGCTGAACACCATGGAGTTCTTCATGGCGTCGAGAGGACCGAGCCCCTGAAACACCGAACGGTAGTTCTCGAGGGTGAAGCCCTCTTCTCCCCCGAAGCTCCCGACCGCCAACCACAACATCGGGTAAACCGTCACGATGCTCACGGCCACCAATCCGAGCAACACAGCCGGCGTCAGAGGATCTGCCCGCCATAGCCGCTTCAGCGCAGTGATCGCTTTCGACACCGGTGGTTACTAGTCGGGGTCGCGAGGCAGGAGCATCAGATCTTCGGGTGCCAGCCTCACCTCGACCTCCTCGCCCGGGCGCCAGTCGTGTTCGCCCGAGTCCCTGGCTTGCAACATCAAGTCTCCGATCTGCACCTGACAATCGACTTCTTCTCCAAGAAACGTGACGCGGACGATCCGACCCGGCAGCGCCCCCGACCCTCCTGTCCCGTCCGGGGCCCCGCGCTGAAGCCCCACCCGACTCGGCCGCACGGCCACCCAGACCTGCTGCTGCGCGGCGCCTTCGCCCTTCACCATGACCGAACGGCCGGTGCCGGCCAGCTCGACCTCGACACGCCCCGCGGTGGGCACGGCGACGATCTCGCCTGCAAGGCGGTTCGAGACGCCGAGGAAGTCGGCGACGAAGGGGTGCTCGGGGTCCGAGAAGATTTCCCGCGGCGCGCCTTGCCTCAGGATCTGGCCCTCGCGCATGACGATCACGTGATCGGACAACGCCATGGCCTCGGCCTGATCATGGGTCACGTATATCGCGGTCAGACCGAGCCGCTGTTGAACGTCGCGCAGCTCGAAGCGCATCGCCTCGCGCAGCCGGGCATCGAGATTGGCCAGCGGCTCGTCGAGGAGGAGCACGCGCGGGCGGTAGACCAGCGCGCGGGCGAGCACGACCCGCTGCTGCTGTCCCCCGCTCAGCTCTGAGGGATAGCGCTCCTGGTAACCATCCATCCCCACGCTGCGGAGCACCTCGACGACCCTGGATCGCACGTCCGTTCGGTCGTCGGATCTCTTCTGGTTGAACTCGAGCGCCAACGCCACGTTGTCGAAGACGGTGAGGTGGGGCCAAATCGCGTAGGACTGGAACACCATGCCGACGGCCCGCTTTTCGACGGGCACGGTCTCGCCCGTCGCACCGTCGTGAACCACTTCGTTTCCGATCAGGATCCGACCCGCGGACGGCGTCTCGAGCCCGGCGATGCAACGCAGAATGGTCGTCTTGCCGCAGCCGCTCGGTCCCAGCAGCGTCACGATCTGACCTTCATGAGCGGTAAAGGAGACGCCGTCGACCGCACGGGCGCCTGGACCGAACTCTTTCGTCAGGCGCTCTACTCTGACCTCAGCCATTCAGAGGACGCGGACGGGGATGACTGTGACTAGGAGGCCGGCGGGGTGGGAGAAGATGCCGCCGAGGCCCACGCCAATTATCGCCCGGTGGCGCACCCGTCTCACCACGGGAGTGATCGCCACAACCGAATGATCCGCTCGCGGTTCTCGTTGAAGGTCTGGGCGTCGATGGAGACCGGATCCAACTCTTCCAGCTCCGGAAACCCTTCCGGGGGCGAGACTCCCGAGACCACCGGATACGCTCTCAGCCTCTGTGCGACACCCTGTTGGTGTGACTGCGAAAGAAGGAAGTTGACGAACAGGCGCGCGGCGTTGGGATGGGGCGCGAGCTCGGGCACGATCGCCGAGTACGTATCGACCTTCGTGCCCTTCACCCAGTGATATGCCAGTGGAGCGCCCGCCTGGATCTGCGCCGCCGGTGATGTCTGGCTGATGGGTCCCAGAAGCCGCTCGCCCCGGGCGATGAAGTTGGCGGACTCCACCTCCCGATCGGTCTCGAGGAGGTCGTTCTCCGTGAAGCGCCTGAGCCAGAACATGCCGTACATTCGTTCCCAGATAAAGATCAGCCCCACGATGTTCGAGGAGTTCTCGGGGTCCCCATCGCGATCTTACTCCGGTACGCGGGATCCGCGAGGTCCTCGTAGGTGTCTGGGAGCTCGCTCTCGACGATCAGGTCCCGGTTGTAGACGATGGGGACGACGAGGGCAACCGTGGGATGCGCGCCCGGTGTCCGCCCACGGTGGCGCTCGGCATAGCTAGTCTCGTTCGGGACCGTGAATTCCGCCATCCGCTCGTCGGCCGGCACGCTCGCGGCGATGCTCGATTCGACCTGGAGCACGTCGGCCAGGTGCGCCCCAGCCGCCACCTCGGTCAGGTAGGTCTGAATCGTCGGTGCCGACCCACCCTTCCGGC
Source organism: Longimicrobiales bacterium (assembly GCA_965226925.1). Taxonomy (GTDB): domain Bacteria; phylum Gemmatimonadota; class Gemmatimonadetes; order Longimicrobiales; family Gaopeijiaceae; genus CBDDCX01. Next base: position 1,324,391 of record CBDDEN010000011.1, read on the forward strand.
TATAGTTCACGCGGATCCCGGTCGCCTCCTCGAAGCGGCGGAACAGGTCCGCATCGACCGACTCGGGGAACACACTCCGCACGTGGACCTCGCCCTCTGCCTTCGCCGCATCGACGATCGCCTGCCACGATTCGTCGCCGGTGGCGATCTCCGCCAAGAGGGCCGTTTCGTCGGCGCCCCCGGTCGTCCCTTCCCCTGCCCCACAGCCGATCGCCACGAGGGGGATCAAGACGAGCAGGCCGAATCTCACGCTCATAAGCACTCCGCGTCTCAGCCGTCGAGGCCGAGGAGGCGTGCCGCGTTCTCGCCGAGACACCGGCGGCGAATCTGCTCGCTGTCGAAGTCGAGCGCCGTGAACTGCTCGACACTTTGCTTAAGCGGACGCACCGGGTAGCTGCTCCCGAAGAGCAACCGGTAGCTCAGGAAGTAGTTCGCCGAGCGCACGTATTCCTGCGCGCCCGGCGTGTTGGGAATGTGGCCGTAGAAGTCCGGAATCAGGTAGACGTTGGGGTTCTGGAACGCGACACCGCACATCTGCGTCGTCCACGGCCAGGCCGCATGGGGCACCACGATCTTGAGTTCAGTGAAGCGACGGGCGACTCTCTGGATGTGAACCGGATGACAGTACATCATGTCCGGACCCACGAAAATGCTGCTGGTGATGGAGACGATCAGCCCATCGCTCATACACTTCTCGTAGATGGGAAAGAGCGTTTCGTCGTCGTCGTAGAGCGGGGGATCACACCAGCCGTTGTCGAGCGCCACACCCTTGAACCCCATCGCTATGCAGCGATCGATCTCCTGCAGGGCCTCTTCGGTCTTGGTGCCATTGATCCCCCCGAAGGCAACGAACCTTCCGGGATACGCCTCGACCAGCTCGGCCAGCTCTTCGTTGGGGATCCATCCGTAGGGATCGGGCGACTTCCGCCCCATCACCACGCCGACGTCGATCTCAGCCTCGTCCATTTCTTCCACGAACGCCTCGATCGACCGCTCCTCGAACGAGCGATAGCTCGGCATATCGAGGCGCAGTCCACTCACGGTCACCGGATCCGGGTTGGGCGGCCGGGGCCGGTAGAGGTGAAGGTCGCAGAAACCCTTGAAGGGAGGACGAATCCGGAAGTCAACGATCACGGTCGGCAGCCTCTTGCAGGGAATCGCCGAGCTGAGTCGCGCATTCTCGGGAGCAATCCCGGGCTCGGCTGGTCTGTCGCTGAAGCGAGGAGCTATTGTATTCGCATATGCCGATCGTTACCCGCCGATCGGTCGGCTGCATGTTAGCAGGCGGTCCTTTCGCCCAACAGGGAATGACGCAGGGCAGTTGGCGTCCTGCTTCCCAGCACCGACCATTTTATCCGGTGGAGAACCATGCCAGTCATCGACTTTCGCGCCCGCCCCAATACCGAACAGTACATGGGCATGTATCCCGATCCGCGTGCATGGGCCCGCTTTTTCCACTGTGACAGGCCGGAGCCAGTGTCCTTGGAGGCGTTCATCGAGGCCCTGGACGGGGTCGGCGTGTCTCAGGCCGTCTTCACCGGCCGGCAGACACCGGTCAACACGCTGAGCAATGACTATGTGCACGAGTGTGTGCAGACGTACCCCGAGCGCCTGTTCGGATTCGCCGGTATCGACCCCACCAAAGGCGAGGCGGCGGTGCGGGAGATCGAGCGCACCGTCACCGAACTCGGCATGAAAGGGATCTCCATCGATCCCCATTCCTCAAAGCGCACGCCCGACGACGAAATCTGGCATCCACTCTACGACAAGTGCACGGAACTGGGAGTGCCCGTCATCGTCACCATGGGCCCCATCGTCGGCAAGTGGGCGCCGCCTGTCAGCATCGACAACGTTGCAGAGCAGTTTCCGAAGTTGACGATCGTCTGCTCGCACGGAGTGTGGCCGCAGGTGACCGAGCTGATCGCGCTCGCCTACAAGTACGAGCACGTGTACCTCGAGGCGTCGATCTACGAGTTCCTTCCCGGCGCGGAGCCGATCTTCGAGGCGGCCAACACCATCCTGCAAGACAAGGTCATCTACGCCAGTGGGTTTCCGTTCCGGCCCCTCGCCGACTTGCAGCGTTTCCTGGAGTATCCGTTTGCCCCGGAAATCGTAGAGAAGTTGGTGTATGGCAACGCCGCGAGGGTCTTGGGAATCGAATCCAACATGTAGCGGTGCCGTGATAACGGTATCCCCCGTTCAATGACAACTGAGAGGAAGTGATCATGAGGACCCGCTTCGCGCGCCTGGCCACGCTGCTCGCCCCCGCGCTTCTTGTCTTAGGCACCGCCATGGACGCGCAGCAGACGCTGACCTTTGAGCAGGCTGAAACCGCCGTGGCCGCCGCCGAGGCTGAGGCCCGGCGAAACGGATGGAACCTCAGCATCGTCGTCACAGACGCCGACGGCGTTCCGCTCCTGGTTACGAGACGGGGAGGATCTTCGACGCGCACCTATTCGATCGCCATGGCCAAGACGAGGACCGTCCTGGCCGCAGGCATGCCGTCCGGCGACTACGGCAAGGGGCTCGCTGACGGCACGATCACCGACACGATTCCGAACGGCATCACTTTCGAGGGAGGGTATCCGATCCGCGTCGGCGGCGTGACCGTCGGCGTGATGAGCGCGAGCGGCGCACGGGGCTCTGAAGATGCGCAGGTCGTTCGGGCGGGCCTCAGCGCGATCGGGGCGAACTTCTAGGGTCGCCGCGGCGGCACGCCTCAATAGCTGCTAGACGGCGCCGAACTTCACGAGGTGTCCATTGTTCAGCTGACGTGCCTCACCCCGTCTGCAGACCGCCCAGCAAAAACCCTCCGTCAACAGGCAGCACCGCGCCCGTGATGTAGTCGGCCTCTTCAGAGACCAAAAAGAGCACTGCGTGCGAGATGTCCCGAGGGGATCCGACCCTGCCAAGCGGGATGCCCTGGGCAATCCGTTCAGCTCGCTCCGGATCGGCGAGAGAATGGTGCGTGCTGAGCCCGTTCCGTATCACGCCGGGGGCGACGGCATTCACGGTGATGTCGTGCGGCGCCAGCTCCAGAGCCATCTGTTTCGTCAGTGTGTGTACGGCTCCCTTGGATGACGCGTAGTGCGGCGCCTTTCGTGGTGGCATGACGCCCGCAATGGAGCCGATGTTCACCATCTTTCCGCCTCGGACTTCGGCGATCATCGCACGCGCCACGACCTGACTGCACAGGAATACGCCCTTGAGATTCGTGTCGAGTGTTCGGTCCCACTCCGCCTCGGGAACCTCGAGAAGCGGCGTGATCTCCTCGATCCCCGCGTTGTTGATCAGGATGTCGATAGGACCAAGCTGCCGCGCACGTTCGACCAGAGTCTCGATGTCCTGCTTTTTCGTGACGTCCGTTCGGACCGCCGCCGCCCGGCGGCCGAGCGCCTCGATCTGGTCGGCGACGGCCTGCGCGGCGGTCTCGTCGACATCACCGATGACGACGTCGGCTCCCTCCTCCGCAAGACGGAGGGCGATGGCCTCGCCGATTCCTGCGCCTCCACCCGTCACGATGGCTATTTTGCCTTCGAGTCTCATCGGTTCTTCCACCCCCTTAAGGGCGTCTGTCTTGCGTCACGGAATCGCCGGAAGCGTCACATTATCCGGTTACGGTGTGGTCGCTCACCCCCCTTAGATTTCCCGCGCCTCACATGTCGACGACTTCGTATTCGTCCCTCATCCAGAAGAAGGTTGAGGCCTCGAGGGGTAGCGGAAGTTCCATGTCGAAGGTGCCCAGCCAGCGGTCGATGGCCTCCACACGGCCATCGAGCTCCCGCTTCAGCTCGGCCTTTTCGGCATCAGAAGCATGATCGGAGTAGTTGTCCGTACTGCCCCAGACTATGGCGAGTGGGATCAAATCCTGAAGGTCGGCCGGGACCTGACTACGATCGTATGCGGCACGCGCTTCTGCTCGCCGCTCCATGACGAGCGCGTCTCTTCCTTCGAGTAGTTCCCCAACCGGAGCGATTTCGTCGGTCGGACTCTGTGCCCGCCACCAAACGATAGTTCCGGCCAGCAGTAGGCCGAACAAGACAACGCGTGTGTTCATGTACCCGCTCCGTCAAAGTGAATAGTCCTGAAGCGGCCACCCGTCCTGTGGTATGAGGGGGTTCGCCTGCCTATCCGCTACCGTCCTCGTTATCCGCGTTCAGCCGCAAGCCCGTCACGCCGTCAAAGAGGTGGAGCCGTTCGCCCCGAAGCGAGAAGCGGATCGTCTCACCGGCGTCGATCGGAGTGTCTCCAGGCGCGCGCGCGATCAACGGAGTACCGTCGGCGTCCAACCTGACGATGCTCTCATGGCCCGTTCTCTCGACGACCCTCACGTTCGCCGAATGCTCCCCACTCCCCAGGAGAATATCCTCCGGTCGGATGCCGAGCGAGACCGGTCCCGGCGCGACCGACTGATCGAGCAGCCCGGGCGCCAGGGCGACGTCGAGCGCGCCGCACCGAACCCGCATCCGCCCGTCCCCATCGTCGCCCCCGTCGCCGTCCAGGGCCGTCAGCTCACCGGAAACCAGTGACATGGCCGGAGAGCCGATGAACCCGGCGACGAACACGTTGGCCGGACGGTGGAAGATATCCGCTGGCGTGGCGAACTGCTGGAGCACCCCCGCGTTCATAACGGCGATCCGGGTCGACATGGTCATCGCTTCGAGCTGGTCGTGCGTGACGTAGATCATCGTGCGCCCGATGCGTCGATGCAGCTCGATGAGCTCGGCACGCATGTGCGCCCGAAGCCGCGCATCGAGGTTGGACAACGGCTCGTCCAGCAGGAACACCTCCGGCTCCCGCACCATCGCGCGGCCGAGTGCCACACGTTGCTGCTGTCCACCCGACAGCTGCCGCGGTTTGCGGTCCAGCAGTGTCTCCAACTCCAACAGACGGGCAGTGGCCTGGACTCGCTCGGAGCGCTCGGGCTCACGAACGCCGCGTTTCTTCAACGGATAGGCCAGGTTCTTCCCGACCGTCATGTGCGGATAGAGCGCATAGGACTGAAAGACCATCGCGATATCGCGCTGGGAGGGCGGGACCCCGTTCACGTAGCGATCGCCGATTCGGATGGTCCCCCCGGTGGGCTCTTCCAGACCCGCCAGCATCCTGAGCGTCGTGGTCTTGCCGCAGCCCGAGGGCCCGAGCACGCTGACGAACTCGCCCTCGGCGATGGTGAGATCGAGGGCGTCGACGGCGATCGTGGAACCGAACGCTTTGCGGACCTTCTCGAAGACGACGTCAGCCACTCGTCAGCCCTTCACGGCGCCGGTGCCGAATCCCTTGGTGAGCGTGCCCTGCAGGAACGTGAAGATGACGATGAGCGGCAGGCTCATCATGACGGAGGCGGCCATCAGCAGGGACCAGTCGATGTTGAACGCCGTGATCAGCATGTTCATCGTCCCCGCGGTCAGCGGACGCACGCTGTCGGAGTTCACGAGCACCAGCGCGAAGAGATACTCGTTCCAACAGAGGATGAACGTGAACAGCGCCGTCGAGACGACGCCCGGCAGGGCCTGCGGGAGGATCACGTCGAAGAAGGCCCCCATACGGCCTGCGCCGTCGACCAACGCCGCGGACTCTAGATCCTCGGGGATGCCCGACATGAAGGAGCGCAGCAACCAGAGGGCATACGGCAGCGCGAACGTGGTGTAAGCGATCACCAGGCTCGCGAGCGTGTTGGCCAGTCCCAGCTTCACCATCATCAAGTACAGCGGGATGATCAGCACCACGGAGGGCATCAGGTAGGTGAACAGGACGAGCGTCGCGAGGGTCTCGCGGCCGCGGTACTTGAAACGCACGAGGCTGTAAGCGCCCAGCGTGCCAAGCGAGACGACCACGAGGGTCGTCGTCACCGACAGGATCATCGAATTGCGGAAGTACTGGAGGAAGGGGGTCTCGGTCAGCAGCCGCCAGTAGTGTTCGAAGGTGATGGTCTCGGGCGCCAGAGTAGGCGGAATGCTGAAGAGCTCGGCCTGTGGTTTGACCGAGGTGACGATCATCCAGATCAACGGGAAGACGACCGCGAGCACGATCGTCCAGGCGACGACGCTCCAGATCACCTTGGCCCGTGCCGCGTGCATCACCCCTCCTCGAGCCGGTTGGTCTGCCTAAGGTAGAGCAGCGTAAACCCGAGCAGCACCAGCATCATGGCTACGGCATAGGTAGACGCCATCCCCATGCGGTTCAGCCGGAACGCTTCCTCATAGACGAGGAGCGACAGCGTCTGGGTCGCCTGCCGAACCGGCTGACCGGTCCGCCACCGGTCATCAGGTAGATCAAGTCGAACTCCTTGAAGTCCCAGATCGCGCGGAGAAGGACGACCACCACGAGCACGTCGCGGAGTTGCGGGAGCGTGATGTCGGTAAACCGCTGGAAGGGGCCAGCGCCATCGATGGTGGCCGCTTCGTACAGTTGCTCCGGAATGGACTGGAGGCGCGCCAACACGGCAATGACGACGAACGGGAAGTACTTCCAGGCTCCGACGAGGATGACCGAGATCATGGCGTTGGGCATCTGGCCCAGCCAATTGACGGGCGCGTCGATCAACCCCGCGATCAGCAGCACGTGGTTCAGGATCCCAGAGAGGTCGTTGAAGAGCCAGCGCCAGACGAGCACCGCCACGACCGTCGACAGGAAGTAGGGGAAGAGGATCAGGCTCCGGGCCAGCGACTGGAAGACGATGGATTGGTTGAGCAGGAGCGCCACCGCCACGCCGCAGACGAGCTGCAGCATCAGCGTCCCCACCGTCCAGATCAGGGTGTTGAGGACCGCGCTCCAGAAGTCTCCGCTTGCGAGAAGTGCGCCGTAGTTGTCCACCCCCACCCAGTCCCCGGCCAGCGTCGGGGTGTAGATCGAGAAAAGGGACAGGTAGATCGCCGAGACGAGCGGATAGAGTATGACGGCGCAGAACACCAACACCGTCGGTGCGATGAGCACCGCGCCAATCATGGCGTAGCGCTTTTCGAGCGAGGGCGGGACGGCGGCGCTCGCAACAACCGTCGGAGGCGTCATCCGCTACTCCTTCGATGGCGGCTCGTGCCGCCCCTTCGGTCGGAGTGCATCAAGCTCAGGAGCGCATGATTTCTTCGAGGCGCCTCACGGTATTGCCGACGGCGACCTGGGCATCCTCATCGTTCAAGACGACCCGCTGCACCATCTCGGCGATCGCGTTCGAGGCGATGATCTCGCCCGCCTTCGGATTCGGTTGATGGGCCGTCGTCTCGAATCCGAGGTTGTACCCCTGCGCTGCGGCGGTCGCCATGAGGTCGATCTCCTGCGGATACTTGTCGATGATCGGGTTGTCCCGGTATGCCGGGTCCTCGGCGACGGTCTCGAGCACGGGCAGCACGTGTCCGGGGGCGGCATGCAGTTGGGGGATGTATCCCGCAGGATCGAAAAGGGACGCCGCGAAGAGCTTCGCCTCGGCCTTGTTCGAGGCGGCCGAGGGAATGCACACACAAGGGAAGTCGTTGTAGGTCCAAGCCGCTATGTCTCGCGACATCCGCGGATAGTGCGCGCAGGTAATCGAATCCGCGATCTGGGGGTTCTGAGCCGCGACGTTGGCCAGTACCCGGCCGGCATAGATCCCCGTGGCTGTGGCGCCGCTCACGAACGAAGTGAGCATCTCGCCCCAGGAATACCCGGTGGCACCCGGAGGGCAGAGCTCCAACATGGATCGGTAGAACTCGAGGGCATCGTAGGTCGCCTGCTGGGCCAGGGCGATCTCCAGATCGGGCGTGAAGACGGAGCCGCCGGCCCGATGGACGAAGCCGATGAAGGTCAGCGAGGTCGCCGAGTTCAAGCCATACGGAAGGGGGGCACCGTAGATGCCCCCGCCCTGCATCGCTCGACAGGCCACGCGTAGCTCGTCCCAGGTTTCGGGAATCGCCTGGATCTCCGCTCGTTCCATCAGGTCACGTCGAATCCACAGCATATCGGCTGCGGTATTTCCGATGGCGGTGCCGACGTATCGGCCGTCGGCGGCGCGGTAGACGTCGTTTGCCCCCGGGTAGAAGTCGTCCGCGCCGATCGCTTCGATGACGTCGTCGAACGGCTCGATCAGCCCATGCGCGTAGTAACCCTGGACGGCGAACGAAGGCATATGGGTAATGAGGTGGGGCACCTCGCCTGATGCAAAGGCGGCGGCGAGCTGGGTCGAGTAACCCTCGTCCGACATGGCCTCGAAGACGACCTCTACACCGGGGTGCGCCGCTTCGAACAGGGCGATCTGCGCCCGATAGGCCGCCAACTGAGCGGGAGCCGCTTGGGTCGACCACCACCGGAGGGTGAGACCCCGAGCCCCGTTCGCGTCCGTCCCGCGGCACGCCCCGGCCACGGTTGCGACCCCGGCCGCTGCGAGATGCTTGAGCGCGTCACGCCGCGTAATGCTTCGACCCTCGATGCTTGGCCAATCCGTCATGGGCGATGCTGTCTCCCTGCGCTACCGGAACCGACTCGGCGAGAACGGCGCCAAGTCCTCCGCGGGTCGCCGGCCGAGCACCGCATCCGCGACGAGCCGGGCCGAGAGCGGGCCAAGAGTGTAGCCAGCCTCCCCCGGAATCGCCAAGAACGCGCCGGGGGCGCCGTGAATCGGGCCGAGGATGCCGGGACCGCCCGTCGGGGCTTTGACGCCCGCCCAGGTTCGGATGATCCGCAGCCTGCCGATTGCCGGTACGATGTGCTGCGCGAGCGAGGTGTTGCCGATGATGCTGGACAGTCGGACCGCAGCGTAGTCCTCAGAGGGGGACAGCTCCGCCGGCCAACCGCCCCCGATCACCACATGACCGCTCGAAAGCTGTTTGACCGTGATCATGCGATCCGCGTGCTGGACCAGATGACCGATGAACGGATAAGTCGGCTCCGTGATGTTCATGTGCAACGGCTCGGCCTCCACCGGAAGAGTCAGGCCGAACGGCTCCGCCAGAGACCGTGACCCGGCCCCCGCGGCGATGACGACGGTCGCCGCGCTGACCGTTCCGCGAGACGTGTCGAGCTTGAACCGCCCACCGTCACGACTCATTCGATCGACCGGTGTCTCGCCGATGACGGTGACCCCGACCCTGCTAGCCCACCGCCGCAGAGCCGTGTTGGCCTTGAGCGGATCGAGCCGGCCCTCGTCGGCGCACAGCTCCGCGCCGACCACCGCCGGAGCGAGGTAGGGAGCGATCTGATCGAGCTCGGGCCGCTCTAGGATCTTCGCGTCGAGCCCCAGAGCCCGCTCGCGCTCGGCCTTCTTGGCCAGGAAGTCGAGCTGCTGCCGGCTCTCGGCGACCATCAGCCCCCCGGAGGCCTTGAGCCCGAAGTCGGGGTCCAGATAGCGCTGCAATTCGAGCCAGAACGCGACCGCCTTCGGGTAGAGGTGGAGGGTCGATTCCAGGGCCAGTACCTGATCGGGGTGCATGCGCATGAACCGGCTCTGCATCTGCACGTGAAGGCTGCCGGCGTTGGTCGTCGTGCCCTCGGGGCGGCCGGCGTCGATGATGGCGACCTCGCGACCCTCTTCGGCGAGGAAACCGGCCACGCACAGGCCGACGATCCCGCCGCCCACCACGACCGTCTCGATGTCGCGCGGGAGTGGGTCGCTCGGGGTGGACGGGTGCACTATGCCCCAGCCGGGTTCGCGAGATCCCCGACCGGAACCGGCTTGACCGGCACTCTCGGGGCGAACCCGGAATACTCGTCTCGCGTGCGGCCGGTACGCTCGGCCAAGAAGGTCTCGAGCGCGGGCCCGCAGTACCGCGCTTGGCAACTCCCCATCCCGAGTCGGGTCTGCTGCTTGATCTCACGCGGTGAGGTCGCTCCCTCGGCCAGCGTCGCCTCGACCTGGCCGTACGACACCTCCTCGCAGCGGCACATCACCGTGTCGCCGGTGGGCCGCGGCAGCAGAGACTCGTCCATTCGATACATCCGCCACAACGCCTTCTGAAAGCGGCGGTGGCGCGCGGCGTTCGCCTCGGCCGGCGCCTCCAGGCGAGCGGCCTCAGCCGGGAACGAGCGGCCCAGGGCTCGGGCGGCGGCGAACCCCGCGAGGGTCCCCTCGGCCAGCCCGACGCGCGCACCTCCGAGGGTCGTGCAGTCGCCGAGGGCCCAGACACCCGCCACGCTGGTCGCGCCCCGTGCGTCGCGCACCGTAACGAGCCGGCGCTGCTCGGGATCGAACGCGTGCGAACATCCGAGCGCCCGCAACAGCTCGTTCGAGGGATGGAACCCATAGCCGAGACACACGACATCCGACTCGAAACAGGCGGCTTCGCGCCCGGCGATCGTGGCCCGTAGACCGCCCGAGTGGGGCACCACCGACGCCAGAACGGATCCGTTCATCAGGCGCACACCGGCCCGGCGGCACCTCGAGAGATAGCGCACTCCGTCGGCCACGAGGCCGGGCGCATTAGCGAGCATGGTCGCGACCTCCTTCCCCCGGCGCACCCCCACGGCAGGCGCCGCCTCGACCACGGCCACGACATCGGCTCCTCCCGCGACGAGCTCCGCGGCGAGCTGAAGGTTGAGCGGCCCGTTGCCGGCGATCAGCACGCGTTTGCCGGGTAGGCGGCGAGCGGTGCGCCACAGGGTCTGGGCTGCCCCGGTCGTCATGACTCCCGGGAGGGTCCATCCGGGCACCGGCCAGCCTCGGTCGTATGCGCCGGTCGCGACGATCGCCTGATGCGGCTGCACGACAAAGCTGCTCCCAGCGATCGTCGCCGCGAACTCCAACGGGGCGAAAGCTCCCCAGACCAACGCGTTCGACCGCACGGTCACGCCGGAACCGAGGACGTCGTCGATGAGGCGCCGGCCCTCGTGATGTTGCGCGTCGGCCGGGAAGACGTCTCCAGCGGAGCACTGCTTGAAGTACTGGCCACCCGGGGCCGATCCCTCGTCGAGCACGAGTACTTCCGCACCGGCGAGGCGTGCGGCATAGGCGGCGGCGAGCCCTCCCGGTCCCGCACCCACCACCAGCACCTCCGGGCGCTCGATGGGGATCTCCTCGATGGTGATCGGAGGACGCCCCGCCGCCGCGCCTGATGCGGGCGGGGCCCGCCCGCTCGCTTCACGCCTGACCTTCATGGGTCGGTCGACTTTCAGCGTGCAGGCGCGTTGGTTCGGCTGCCCGTCGACTTCGACCAGCCAGTCCTGGCACACACCCATGCCGCAAAACACGCCGCGCTCGGCACCACGTTCGGTGGTGCGAAACGAACGGATACCGTGGGCTGTGAGCGTTGCCGCGAGACTCTCGCCGGGGCGCGCCTCGAGCGCCTCACCCTCGAACTCGATCTTCAGCGTCAGGTCTCCTTGCGCACGATGATGGCCGTCGGAAGATTCCTCAGGCCAAAGTCACCGTACGTCGGATGATCGGCAATGCAGCGCCAGGAGCTCGCCCATGTCTTCCCTGTCGGAACTGGAGGGAACCGGTCGAAACGCAGATGCGGCCGGCCGTACCGGAAGAGGAAGGTGGACCTGTGCGTGCTTCGCTGTCCGTCCTGGTCAGTCAGTTCGGCACCCGCTCCTTTAGCTCGGTGAACCAGTTCACCACCAACCGCACAGACGTCTCCGGTGACTCGGACGGCGTGACTCGGCCAGACGGATCCGTAATCAACACGAACGTCTCGCCGTTCGGGTGAAGGTCCATGTTCGAGCTCGGAAAATTGGTGGCGCTCCGGGCCCAGCGCCCCTCGAACAGCATCTGAGGCTCGGCCGCTCGGAACTCTTGTCCGGGGGTGACCAGCGCCCTCATCATGCCACCGAGGTTCGGGTCCACATAGTAGATCGCCGTGCCATCGGGCGCCCAGACGGGTCCATCGGCTCTCGAGAGATCTCCCTCTCCCAACCCCGCCTGGCGCTCGGCCTCCGGGAACGAGCGGACCTGGCCCTGGACCACACCGGATTCGTCGGACGCGTATGCGACCCACCTCCCATCGGGCGAGATCGCACCGACCATTTCATTCCAGTCGGCCCGGAGGTAATCGGTGAAGATCACGCTGTCCGGACTTGCGGTCATGACTAGGAGGTCCATGCCCCGATCGTCACCAGCCCACGCGCCCATGAGCAACTCGTCGCCCCGGGACCAGAGAGGATAGACATACCCGTCTCGGCGATAGAGCCGTTCTTCCTCTCCTGAGCCGTCGGCGAGCCTCCGAAACCCTTCGTACCCCGCGAGGTCGGGTGGGGCAGTCACGTAGTAGATGTATCGCCCATCGGACGACCACACCGGAAAGCGGTTCACGCCCTCGGTGGTGAGTTGCTCGTTCGCCCCGGTTTCCCGGTCGTACACGAGGATTTGCTCGTCTTGCTCGTACGAGATAAAGCGACCATTCGGCGAGTACCGTGGATGACCGAAGGTCCCCCTGCCCAGTGGTGTGGGGGCTTCCACACCGTCGAGGCTGACCTCCACCAGTCTCATGCCGCCGGTGGCTCGCGCCACTCCGTAGAGCGCCGTGCCCGTGTCGGAGACGTCGAACCGGATCTGGCCATCGGGCCGCACCTCGACGCCGGGCAAGACTGTAAAGGGCGCTCCGGTCACTCGGTGGCTTCCGAGATGGAACGAAACGGCCATCAGCGCCTGATCCGCGTCGCCGAACAAGAGATGTCCGGTCGCAACGTACCGAGGATTGGTGCCGACGACGCCGAGGTCGCTTACGGATCCTGAGCCGATCTCGAGGAGCATCAGCTCCGCCAGGCTCCGGCTCTCCCCCCTTTGAAAGAGGACGGCTTCTCCATCGGGGAGCAGATACGGTAGCGTGGCCTGGTGTGAGGTCTCATCCAGAAGAAGCCGCGGCTCACCGCCCACGGGGGCCACACCGTATATGGTGAACCCGACCGTATAGACGATCATGTCCTCGGCGCCCCAGTGGGGCTGATCGCCCGGAGCGACCGGAAGCACCGGGCCACCCAACACCCCGACGCGCTTGATCTCGTCTCCCTGCCGGAACGCCAACCATTGGCCATCCGGTGAGAACGTCGGGTACTCAGCACCCTCCGTGCCGGGGATCTCACGGAACTCGATCTCGTCGGCTCGGCGGATGAAGACCCCCGACTCGTCGACCTCGCCAATGGCCGCGATCAGTGAGCCGTCCCGAGAGATCGCGAACCCTCTCCCCACATCGGAACTGAACCGAAAGCCCGCGATGCTCGCGCGCACGGGGTGGGTGGGAGGCCCCGGACGGCGGAGGGCCCAGGCGAAGGCGCGCGTGCTCGCGGCGGCGAGTGCCGCGAAGGCGACGGTCAGGCGGTTCCACCGCCCCGCAGGGGCCACGCCCACACCGACCACTGCCTCCCGGTACCGGAAGTGCCCATCACTCAACGCGGTTGCGAACTCCAGCACGGACTTGAAGCGGTCTGCCGGAAGCTTTTCGAGCGCACAGCGAATCGCCGCATCCACGTTGCCCGGGACCGAAGGCCGCTCCTCGGTAGCCGACGGCGGCTTGCTCGAGATGATCTTGCCGAGGACCGCCTGTGCGCTGCCTCCGGTGTAGGGCGGCTGTCCGACCAACATTTCATAAAGCACCGAACCGAGCGCGTAGATGTCCGTCGAAGGGCCTACGTGCTGTTCGCCGGTTGCCTGCTCGGGACTCATATAGTGCGGGGTCCCGAGGCTCAGGCCCGTCTCTGTCATCCTCCCACGTCCCGCGGCGCTCAGCGCGAGTGAGATGCCGAAGTCCGCGACCAGAGGGCGTCCCCGGCTGAGCAGGATGTTCGCAGGCTTGATGTCCCGGTGGACGACGCCTTGGTCGTGGGCCGCCTGGAGCGCATCGGCCACCTCCGTCGCGATCCCGACCGCCTCGTCCACAGAAAGCTGCTTGTCTCGGTCGAGCCGATCACGGAGAGACTCCCCCTCGACGTACGGCATCACATAGAAGAGAAGGCCGTCCGCTTCACCGGAGTCGAACAGCGGGAGGATGTTCGGGTGCTGAAGACTGGCCGTGGTCTCGATCTCGGCGAGGAACCGCTCGGCCCCGACGACCGCAGCCAACTCGGGCTTGAGGACCTTGAGCGCGACGCCGCGGTTGTGTCGAAGGTCCTTGGCCAGATAGACCGCAGCCATCCCCCCCTCGCCCAGCTCACGCTCGATGACGTAGCGATCCTCAAGGGCGGCATTCAGGCGGACAATGGGATCGGACAAGAGCAACTCCCATCCACTTCAACTCGTCCGACATGATAGTGCGCGGGGCCTGTCGCGCATAGGCTGCGCTTCGGCACTCTCTATCTCGAGCTAGTCGATCACTCGCGGCTTCAACTCCTCGATCTTCAGCGTCAGATCTCCTTGCGCGCGATGATGGCCATCGGAAGATTCCGCAGGCCAAAGTCACCGCACGTCGGATGATCGGCAATATGAGCGCCAGGAGCTCGCACATGTCTTCCCTGTCGGAGCTGGATCGGCGGTACCTCTTCCACCCGATGACCGCGCTCGCCACGCACGAGCAGTGCGGGCCGGATCCGGTCATCGTCAAGGGCGAGGGAGCGTGGCTGGAGGATGCCGAGGGGCGGCGATATCTCGATGCCATGGCGGGTCTCTGGTGCGTAAACGTCGGCTACGGACGGAGGGAGATCGCCGAGGCGTTGGAGCGGCAAGCGAGCACGCTGTCGTATTGCCACACCTTTTCCGGAGTGTCGTCCGACCAACCGATCCTGCTCGCCCAGCGGCTCATCGACATGGCTCCGGTACCGATGTCGAAGGTGTTCTTCGGCAACTCGGGCTCGGACGCCAACGACAGCGCAGTCAAGCTCGCCTGGTACTACCAGAATGTCCGCGGTAGGGCGGAGAAGAAGAAGATCATCGCCCGCGAACGCGCCTATCATGGCGTCACGATCGTCTCGGGGAGCCTGACCGGCCTGCACGCCCCGCACGCGGGGTTCGACCTTCCGCTTCCATTCGTGAAGCACACCACGGCGCCGCGACCGCTGTGGGAAGGCGCAGGCCTGACCGATGCGGAGTTCGTCGCCCGACTCGTGGATGACCTGGAGCAGCTCATCCAGGCGGAGGGCCCGGAGACGGTCGGCGCCATGGTCGCCGAGCCGGTCATGGGCGCGGGCGGGGTGATCGTACCCCCGGACGGATACTTCCCGGCGATCAAAGAGGTACTCACGCGCCACGACATCCTTCTGATCGCCGACGAGGTGATCACCGGATTCGGGCGGTTGGGCCGCCCCTTCGGGACGGATGTCTTCGGGATCGAACCCGACCTGATCGTGCTCGCCAAGGGTGTTACTTCGGGGTACGCACCGCTGTCGGGCGTCATGGTGTCGGAAGATGTTTGGCGAACCATCGTCTCCGGTGAGGAGCGATTCGGTGTGTTCGGTCACGGCTTCACCTACACGGCGCATCCCGGTCCCGCGGCCGCCGCACTCGCGAACCTGGATGTGATCGAGAATGACCAACTCGTCGACCAGGTCGCCAGCCGCGGCGCCTACCTGAAAGAGCGCCTCTTGGACGCATTCGGGGATCACCCGCTCGTGGGCGATATAAGGGGCGTGGGGCTCATGTGCGGCGTGGAATTCGTTGCCGGGCGTGACCCGGCCATCGCGTTCGACCCGTCCTTGAAGGTCGCAGGGCGCATCGTGAAGGAGGCCTTCGCCCGGGGCGTCATCGGGCGGGCCCTGCCCCAGACCGACACCATCTCCTTCTCGCCGCCGTTCATCATCTCCGAGGAAGAGATCGACACGGAGGTGACCGCCTTCAGGGAGGCGACCGACGTCGTGACGCAGCAGCTCGTGGACGAGGGCGTCTGGCGGCCCGAGGCGTGACGAAGGCGACGTCAGTGATCGACAAGGAGGTCGCGAGCGTAGCGGAGGCCGTCGCCGACATCTTCGACGGTGCGACGGTGATGATCGGGGGTTTCGGTGAGGCGGGCAGCCCGATCGAGCTCATCCATGCGCTCATCGACCACGGGGCCACCGACCTGACGGTCGTAAACAACAACACCGGAAACGGCGAGGTCGGCCTGGCCGCCCTGCTCAAGGCGGGGCGCGTCTCGAAGATGATCTGTTCGCACCCGCGCTCCACGAACTCGACGGTGTTCCCCGAACTGTACCGAAGTGGGCGTACGGCGCTGGAGTTGGTGCCGCAGGGCACGCTGGCCGAACGGATTCGCGCCGGGGGCGCCGGCATTCCGGCCTTCTACACGCCGACCGCCGTGGGCACGCCCCTGGAGGAAGGCATGGAGCGCCGAAGCTTCCACGGTCGGGACTACTTGCTGGCGCACGGCCTGACGGCCGACTTCGCGCTGATTAAAGCCCGGGCGGCGGACCGTCACGGCAACGTCGTCTACAACAAGACCGCCCGGAACTTCGGCCCCCTCATGGCCATGGCGGCGAAGACGACCATCGTGCAGGTGTCCTCCGTGGTTCCGGTCGGTGAGATCGACCCCGAGGTGGTCGTCACCCCGGGCATCTTCGTGAACCGTGTGGTCGCGGTCACCGACCCGGCGCACGAGTCCGTCCTCGTCGCTCAAGGGGTGTCGTACCCGTGAGCGAGCGGAGCGCTCGCGTCGGCCTCACGCGAGACGAGATGGCGAAGCGCTGCGCGCTCGACATCCCCGACGGCGCGTACGTCAACCTCGGTATCGGCATCCCGGAAGGGGTCGCCGCGCACCTGTCCGAAGGCCGCGAGGTGATCTTCCACACCGAGAACGGACTGCTCGGAATGGGGCCTCCGCCAGGAGCGGGTGCGGGCGACCCCGAGCTGATCAACGCGGGCAAGCGCCAGGTGACGGCGAATCCGGGGGCGGCGTACTTCCACCACGCGGACAGCTTCGCGATGATCCGCGGCGGACATCTCGACTTGTGTGTCCTCGGTGCGATGCAGGTCTCTGCGTCAGGCGACCTGGCGAACTGGTCGACGGGCGCACCGGATGCCATCCCCGCGGTCGGAGGCGCGATGGACCTGGTGGCCGGCGTGAAGACGGTCTACGTCATCACCCAGCACACGACGCGCGACGGTGATGCCAAACTCGTCGAATCGTGCAGCTATCCGCTGACCGGAGTCGGAGTCGTCGATCGTGTCTACACCGATCTTGCGGTGATCGACGTGGTCGAGGAGGGGTTTCGGGTCGTCGAGCTGAGTCCGGGGGTGAGCTTCGAGTACGTGCAGGAGCGGACGGCGGCGAGGCTCATTCCGGTAGGGGCGGGAGCACTCGACATGGGAGAGCTGGAACCGTGAGCGGGATCGGGACCGCCAAGCCGATAGTATGGGGAAACGATCTTCACACCATCGATCGTTTCCGGAACCCCGCGTGCGATCCCTCGGGACCCGACAGAGCATCAACCTTCGTTGCCGCCCGCCCCCCCCCCCCCCCCCCCCCGCGGCGTATCTCGTTGAAGGAAGGGAGGCCCAGGTGCCGTCTTGTCTGGAATGGGGCGTGGAACGCCGGGAGGAGTGTTCCGAATGGCAAACCACGGAGACGGAGGAATGCCAGGCCTGGGATCAGCGCTGCTGTAGTTGGCAGCCATGCCGCTTCTTCTGCTGGGTGGTTACCGCTGTTTGCACCGTCTGGTCGAATACGCCTACGGTCTTCTGCGTGATCTGGACAGAGTTGACCACCTACATCTGCCTGGCCTGGGACGTCGTCACGACCGTGCTCGGCTTCCTTGTGACGTTTATCGAATCGACGGTTGGCTGGCTTGTCGACGTCATCGGCTTCATCATCGAAATTGTCGAGGCGATCCCAGTATTCGGCGCGCTGGTGCGCTGGGTCCACAATTTCCTGACGCACGTGATCGCGACATTCCTGTCACTGCCTGATTTTGTCCTTTTCTGGATGGGCATTCGGCCCGAAAAAAACTGAGATTATGCACCATTGTTCTCACCGACGAAAATGGGCAAGAAACAGCTTCAGCTGAGGTCGTGAGAGCCCTGCTCCAGCAGGCCGTGGATATATTCAGGCGCGAAGCAAACGTGCGGATCATTCCGCTGCGTTCTTTCCGGCTAACTTCCGGTTTCTTCGGCCCGGAGGTCGTGGACAATGGCTGGATCCATGTAGATGGGGGCCCGAACAACAACCTCATCCTGGACGGGGGCTGTGGTGCTGAAGGCAGTCTGCTCGATTTCCTCTCCGCCGGTTCCGGCTTTCAAGTGAAGTCCGCCACGCACTGTTTCTTCGGGAGTTGGAGGCGCGTGCTGGGTATCGGAGCGCCTGTGACCTGTTTCTTTCTACGGAGTATTCCGGGTTCTGGCGGATGCAGCCTGTGGATTACGGACTACGTAACCGTTGTCGGAGAGACTGTGATGCCCCCATTCAATCTGAGCGTCGTGGGCCATGAAGTGGGTCACGCGTGCAATCTGTGGCATCTCTGTGTGGATAATGACCGCATGAATATCATGGCAGATCAGGGCGCGTGTGATCCGTTTTCCCCAATCCCCCCGGACTTTATCAACGTACGCATGACCGACTGGAAAGCCTCGCGGGTGCGCGCCTCCAAGCACGTCAGCTATCTATAGTCTCAAGCTTCGGAACATCGTCATGGCTAAACAGTTCATCGCCTCACACCCGTCCGAACTGAATGCCTTGTCGCCTTTGCCGTTCAGACGGCTCGGGACGGTGGGCCGCATTCATTTGGGTGGCGTGCTCGAAGTGCACCCGGCACGCGAACATTGGGAAACACTACTGAACCGATACTACCGCGCGTGCGGTTGTGCCGAGGGGTCGGCGGGATTCTTACTAGCACTCCTGCTTGGCGGAGTGTATGCGGGATTCAAGTACGCACAGAGCGACTGGGCCTGGGGCACGGCTCTGTTGGGGGTGCTCCTGTCACTGGTCGTTGGTGCCTCCGTCGGTAAACTTCTTGGACTGATGCGCGCGCATCGTCTCTTGCGAAAGACCGTCGAGGAAATTCAGGGCCAGTGGAACGTGGAGACTCCTGACGCAACGTAGCGTCACTACATCCGTCAACACATTCCATCCGCACCCCCACTCTTGTTGAGGCCTGCCCGCGTGTGCCGGCCCCACAGCGTCCGGCAACATCTGCGCCTCGACACGGCGATGCCAAACTCGTCGAGTCGTGCAGCTATCCGCTGACCGGAGTCGGAGTCGTCGATCGTGTCTACACCGATCTTGCGGTGATCGACGTGGTCGAGGAGGGGTTTCGGGTCGTCGAGCTGAGTCCGGGGGTGAGCTTCGAGTACGTGCAGGAGCGGACGGCGGCGCCGCTGATTCCGATGGGTGAGGGACCGGGATAGGACCCGGAGGGGCACCACGCGGGCGGCTCAAAGTCGGGCCACGAACAGCGTGGCCAAGCCGAGGTACAGCAGGAACCCGCAGACGTCCGTCACGGTGGTCAGCCAGATGCTGGCGGAAAGGGCCGGATCCTGGCGCATGCTGTGGAGTGCGATGGGGATCAGGACGCCTGCGGCGACCCCGATGACGACGTCGCCGGTCACGGCGAACGCGACAATCCCGCCGAGCCACGGGTTGCCCTGCCAGAGCCAGACCACGAGACCCACCGCCACGGCGCTGGCGAGGCCGGTGATGAGGCCCGTCGAGAGCTCGTGCCTGACGATGCTCAGGGTGTTTCTAGGGTTGATACGCCCCAAGGCGAGAGAGCGCACCACCACCGTAACCGTTTGGACTCCTGCGTTTCCGCCCTGGGCGGCCACGACGGGAAGGAAGGCGGCGAGCACGGCCACTCGCGCGAGCGTGTCCTGGAAGAGGGAGACGACCCAGGCGGCGAGCAGCACGGTGACGAGGTTCGCGTACAGCCACGGGAGCCGATAGCGGACCGAGCTGGAGATGCTCTCGAGGTTCTCCTGCTCGTTCACGCCGGCCAGACGGAACATGTCCTCGGTCACCTCGTCCTCGAGAACCTGGAGAAGGTCGTCGGCCGTGAGCGTGCCGAGAACGCGTCCGTCCCGATCGACCACCGGGAGGGAGGTCACGTTGTATTGCTTGAGAAGGCGAGCCGCCTCCTCCTGGTCGGTGTCGGCGGCGACCGCAACGACTTCGCTCGCGATGTCGCCGATCCGTTCACTCGGCTCGGCGATCAAAAGGGCCCGGGGGCCCACGACGCCTCGCAAGCTTCCGTCCGACCTGGTGGCGTAGACCACGGGGACCCGCTGAGCGGGGGGGACGGCGCGCAGGATCTCGATCACCTCGGCCACGGTGACTTCGCCGGACACGCTCAACCGCTGGCCCGTCATGCGGCCGGCGGCGCTCTCCGGAGCATGACCCACCAACTCTCCGATGGCCTCGCGGGCCGTGGCCGGAATCCCGCTCACCACACGCGCCGCTTCGGATCCGGCCAGCTCCTGGACGGCGTCCGTGGCGATGTCGTCCGGGACCACCGCCAGAATCTCGGTCAGACGCTCGGGAGCCAGACCCTCGAGCACGAGCTCGCGGTAGTGAGGCTCGAGGTACTCGAGCACCGCCGCGAGCTCGGCCGGAGCCAACTCCCGCACCACGAGCTGGCGTACCGCGCCATCGAGGCCCGCTACGGCGGTCGCTATGTCGGCCGGGTGAAGCGTGCGTGCGATCCGGAGCGCGCCGGTTCGATCGCCCGCCTCCAGCAGCTCGACGACGCGCGCGGCCGGATCCTCGGGCGGAAGCGCCGCAACGGAGTCGTCGCTCCGGGGGCTCATAGGTGCGAGATCAGCAACGTGGCGATGCCCAACAGGACCAGAGCGCCCACCACGTCGGTCGCGTTCGTGAGCCAGATCGGCGCCGAGACGGCAGGGTCCTGACGGACCCGCTGGAGCCCCATCGGGAAGCACACGCCGGCGACCGCGCCGACGACCTGGTTACCCAGAATGGCCACGCCGACCGTGAGACCGAGCCAGGGGTTCCCCTGCCACGCCCAGGCCAGCAGCCCGACGCTGGCGCCCACCGCACTGCCCGTGACGAGCGCGGCTGCGGCCTCACTCCCGGCGACGCGAAGCGTGTTGCGGGGCGTGATGCGTCCGAGGGCGAGCGAGCGAACGACCACGGTCACGGTCTGGAGCCCGCCGTTACCGCCCTGGCCCAGCACCACCGGGAGAAAGACCGCGATCACGGCCACACGCGCGATGGTCGACTCGAAGAGGGAAATGACCCAGGCGGCCAGCATGAGCGCGGCAAGGTTCATCCCCAGCCACGGAAGGCGAAAGCGCACCGAGTCGAGCACGCTCTCGAGCGCCTCCTCTTCGCTCACTCCCACGAGGCGCAGCATGTCCTCGGTGGCCTCTTCTTCGAGAACGTCCATGGTGTCGTCGATCGCCAGAGCGCCGAGCAGGCGCCCCTCGGCGTCCACGACGGGCAGCGCCATCAGGTTGCGCCGCTTGAGCAGCCGCGCCGCCTCCTCCTGGTCGGTATCGGCGAGCACCGAAGCCGCCCCCGTCATGAGGTCGGCGACCCGCGTCTCCGGGGAGGCGAAGAGAAGCGCTTGCAAGCCCACGATGCCCACGAGTCGGCGTTGGTCGTCCACGACATAGGCGTAGAACGGCCGGTGGGCTTCAGGTCGCCGAGCGCGCAGCGCCTCGACGGTCCGCTGGACCGTGTAGTCCGGCGAGATGGCAAAGACCTGTCCGGTCATCCGCCCGGCCGCGGTGTCCGGGGGATACGCGGCCAGGGCCAGGAGAAGCCCGCGCGCACCGGGCGAAAGGCCGGCCATAACCGTCTGGGCCACCTCGGGCGCAAGGGATTGAACCAGGTCCGCGGCGAGGTCGTCTGGCAGATCGGCCGCCAGCTCGCTCAACTCCATCGGGGCGCGACCTTGATAGACCGCCGGCCGGAAGTAGGGCTCGAGGTGACTGACGATCGGCGCCAACTCGTCGGGACGGAGGCGCGCAAGCAGGCCCGCGCGCTGCTCGCTCTCCAGAGCCGACAGCACGCCGGCAAGCTCGGCGGGGTGGAGCGTACGCGCGCGCGCCACCGCCCCGTCGGTGTCGCCCTCGGCGAGACGTTCCGAGACCGCGACCGCGGCATCGCCGGGTTGGTCTTCCTTCGAATGCTTCCGGTCGCCGGTCACCCAGGCTCCTTCCTGAACGGCTATTCGGGTCCGCCCCGGGCGATCGCCCCGGGCTTCGGGTCCGGTTCTGAGACCGGGACCGGTCTCAGAGTCGTGGCGCCTCCACAAAATAGCGGTGGCGACCCGTCAATGGGGACGCTGTCGCTGAGGCGGGGTTTCGGGTCGTCGAGACGTGCTCCAGCAATGCCGTCCCAGGTCGCCTTGTCCAGCTACTCGCCCCCGCCTACTCTCAACCGATCGACCTGCGCGGCCGATTCCGCGGATCGCGCGATGCCGGGGCAAGGAGGCAGCAGTGACCCGTCCCGATCGACTGAGTTTGACGACCCTGGGCGTGCCGGTAGCGAGCTACGACCTCGACTGAGTTTGACGACCCTGGGCGTGCCGGTCGGGCTCGCCGCAGTGATCATCCTGACCGCCTGTGACCCCGCCGCCGGACCAACGCCCATCGACGACGACGATATCGCGGGCGTCGTGGCGGGACCGGGCGGGCCGGAGGCCGGCGTCTGGGTCATCGCGGAGACCGGCGACCTTCCGACACGCTTCGCCAGGATCGTGGTGACAGACGACCGGGGCCGTTACCTGATCCCCGACCTGCCCGAAGCGAGCTACGACCTGTGGGTGCGTGGCTACGGACTTGTGGATTCGGAGAAGCTGCGCGCCTCGCCCGGCATGACTCGATACCTCACCGCGGTGCCGGCACCCGACGCGCAGACTGCGGCAGAGTACTATCCGTCGGGCTTCTGGCTGTCACTCCTCCATGTGCCCGAAGCGGACCGGTTCCCCGGTACGGGAGACGCAGGGAACGGTATCTCGCCCAGCATTCGGAACCAGGCCGAGCTCCTCGGGCTCGTGAAGTCGGGCAACTGCACGGCCTGCCATCAGCTCGGCACCCTCGGCACCCGAAAGATTCCGGAGGCGTTGGGTCAATTCGCGTCCTCGGTCGACGCATGGGACCGTCGGATCAAGTCGGGCCAGGCCGGCGCAGGGATGAGCGCGGGCCTCGACCGGATGGGCAGGCAGGCAATGCTGGGAATGTTCGCGGACTGGACCGACCGGATCGCCGCAGGCGAGGTGCCGCCGGCACCGCCCCGGCCGCAGGGCGTGGAGCGCAACGTCGTTATATCGGTCTGGGACTGGGCCGATCCGAAGGCGTATCTGCACGACGAGGTCTCCACGGACAGGCGGAACCCGACGGTGAACGCCAACGGGCCCATCTACGGGGCGCTCGAGGCCAGCGCGGATTATGTGCCGGTCCTGGATCCGATGAGCCACGCGGCGAGCCAGATCCCCCTGACGGTCCGAGATCCGAGCACACAACCGGCCTCGGGGCCGGCTATGCTCGCGCCCTCACCGTACTGGGGAGACGAGCCCATCTGGACGAGCAAGAACAACGTCCACAACCCGATGTTGGACGAGAGGGGCCGCCTCTGGCTCACATCAACCGTGCGTCCTCGGGACAATCCGGACTTTTGCCGAGAGGGATCGGACCACCCGTCGGCGAAGCTCTTTCCGACGACGCGCGCCGGGCGCCACTTGGCGATGTACGATCCGGAGACGCAGAAGCTCACGCACATCAGTACTTGTTTCAGCACGCACCACCTCATGTTCGCCGAGGACGAGAACAACACGCTCTGGACGAGCGGAGGCGGGCAGGTCGTGGGCTGGCTGAACACGAAGATGTTCGACGAGACCGATGACGAGGAGGCCTCGCAGGGCTGGACGGCCCTCGTACTCGACACCAACGGCAACGGCACACGGGACGACTATGTGGAGCCCGACCAGCCCGTCGATCCCTCCAAGGACAAGCGGATCGTGGCCGGCTTCTACTCTGTGGCGCCTGCTCCGGACGGTTCCGTGTGGGCCACCTCGTTGGGGTATCCGGGCGCGGTCGTCCGGCTGGATCCGGGGTCGAACCCGCCCGCGACGGCGCTCGCCGAGCTGTACGAGCTACCGTTGGACGACTCGGGCGCACCCATCGAAGGGTTTTCCCCGCGTGGTGGAGACGTCGACAGGAACGGCGTGATGTGGGCAGCGCTGGCCAGCGGGCACATGGCCAGCTTCGACCGGAGCAAGTGCGCGGGACCGCTCAACGGACCGGCGGCTACGGGCCAGCACTGTTCCGAAGGCTGGACCTTCTATCGGGAGCCGTTGCCGCAGATTCAGGGCGTGGCCACGCCGGGCAGCGCCGAGGCCAGCTACTACACGTGGGTCGATCAGTTCAACACGCTCGGGCTCGGAGAGAACGTGCCGATCAACACCGGCAACGCGTCCGAGGGGCTCCTCGCGCTGGTGGACGGCGAGTGGGTCGTGATGCGCGTACCCTATCCGCTCGGCTTCTACACCAAGTGGATGGACGGCCGCATCGACGATCCCGAGGGGGACTGGAAGGGTAGGGGCGTGTGGTCGACCGTGAGCACCCGGGCGCCCTTCCACATGGAGGGCGGCAAAGGCACGCCCAGCAAGGTGTTGAAGTTCCAGCTACGGCCGGATCCCCTGGCACGGTGAAGGGGGTAGCCCTCCCCTTTCGTCCGCTACGGACGACGCCGACGCCTACCGAACCGGCCCAAAGTCCCCGGGCGGCCTGCGGTGCTTCGTGCTCGCTTCGTACGCCGACGCGATCCGGAAGAGCATGGGCTCGCTGAAGGGCCGCCCGAGAAAGTCGATCCCCACCGGAAGCGCCGCCGCCACAGGCCCCACAAGTCGGGTGCTGTCCGGAGCCGTGACGTCCCGCTCCCGGTCGTAGACCTCTGTGGTGAAGCCGGCCGGGACCGTCATCGCCGGGAAACCCCTGCTGTTGATATACGTCCACACGCCATTGGGCCGGTCGTTCAGTCTGGGCTCCGGCGGATTCGTGATGATCGCCGGTGGAATGTTGCCCGACGGGTAGACCACGGCGTCCAGTTCGAGTTCAGCGAACGTTTGGAAGACGATCGTCTGAACGGCGAATCGAGTCTGCAGGGCGCCGGAGTTCGCGAGCGTCGTGGCCGAGTCCGCCCTCAGCAGGCCCTCCGTCCGGCTCTCGATCACCGGGTCGTCCCAGTGATTCGCCTTCTCGATCATGTCGGTTAGCGTCCGGATGTTCGCGTCCCCGCGCTCCCTGAGGTAGGTGTTCATGTTGTACTCGGTGCCGCCCGCGTCGCCCCCGGTCCCGCCCAGGCTCCTCATGGTCGGCCGTCCGACCGAATCGTGGGGCGCGAGCGACGGAGCGAAGAACATGTCCACCAAGCCGGGCAAATGGTCGGCCTGTTCCGGGAAGTGCTCGGAGAACTGCTCGATGAAGAGGTCGCTCCTCCAAATTGGCCCGTACTTCTCCACCGCGTCCTGGAACAGGGCTCCGCCCGGGCCGGGGTCGACGATCGTCGCGCCTAACGCGCGCAGGTCTTCGATCGCCCGGTCGATCAGATCGATGGTTTCCGCGTCCGCTTTCGTGAACAGATCCTTGTCCATGTACTCGCGAACCACGCCGATCCGCACTCCGTCGAGTCGCGTCTCGTTCGCAAAGGAGTGATAGGGCTCCGGGGGCTTGCGGCCCACGCTGAAGGCGGTGAGCTCGTCCTTCGGGTCGAAGCCGGCGTAGGCGTCGAGCACTCGGGCCACGTCTTCTACGGTGCGGCAGATGGGTCCGACTCGGGTGGTGATCCCCCTCTGCATCATCCCGTCTGCGCTGACCAGCTCACGAGTCGGTGCGAGGCCGACGACGCCGTTGTTCTTCGCCGGCTCTCGAACGGAAGTGCCCGTCTCCTCTCCGATGGCGCACGTGACGAGGTTTGCCGAGACCGAGTTGCCCGAGCCGCCGCTGGACGCCCCGGGATCACGCTCGGTGTCGTACGGGTTGCAGTTCGTGCCCCCGAAGGAGCTCCGCACGCCCGTCACGCCCCCTGATGCGTACTCCCCCATGTTCGCCTTGGCCAGAATGATGGCACCGGCCTCGCGGAGCCGAGTCACGAACGTCGCGTCGTCCGGCGGACGATCGTCGGAGTAGAACGCATCGGCACCCGATGTGGTGCGCATGTCGTAGGTGTCGAACTGGTCCTTGATGGCCATGACCACGCCGTGCAGCGGACCGATCAGCTCGCCGGTGGCCGCGAAGTGGGCGTCCTGCAGCGCGGCGACCTCCAGGGCGTCGGGCATGTCGGGGTCGTCGTCGACGGCATCCGTCATGCTGCGCGCCTTACGGTCGTCGAACCCCCACTCGGTGCGTCGCCCAGGCCGCAGGTTCAGGGTGATCAGGGCGTTGACGCGACCCGCGTCCTTAATCGTCGTGATGGGCCCGAGGATCCCTTGAGGCTCATCGACGCAGGGACCGTTGTAGGTCTTGATGCGGGTAAGGTAGGCCTCGACCACCTGGGTGGAGGTCAGGTCGCCACCCAAGATGGCGGCCTGAATGTCCGCGATCGTGGCTTCCTCGATCTGAAATCCGGCACCTTGCCCGGTCTGGCCTACCCCACAAGCGAAGAGTCCCGTACCCAGCAGGACCGCCGCCGCTCGACATGCCCACCGCCGTGCGTACGGTCTCATGGCTCCTCCTCTTCCGGCCGCAGCGCGGTCGGACGTGAACACCTCATGGCTACTTGAACCAGCGGATCATGATACGGCACGAGCGTGGTTGCGCACAGGGTGCGGTCCGGCCGCGGAGGACGGCCACCTCCTGCGGGCCGGCGGCGTTTGCTGGCGGCACCGGGGTGTCGGCGGGATACTGCTGCCCAGTGTCCCCTCCCTCTCGTCGAGGCCCGATCGTGGATCCTCTAGCTGGCACGAACTGGAGCGCACCGGGCACGGTGAGCGGGTTCGCCCAGTCCACGCCCAACGCCGTCCTCATGCGGTTCGCCGAAGGCGAAGCGGAGCGCGGCAGCCACCGCCGCGCGCTGGACCTGGGGTGCGGAGCAGGGCGCAACGCCGTCCCTCTGGCAGCCAATGGATGGAGCGTCCTGGGACTGGACCTGTCTTGGCCCATGCTCGTCGCCGCATCAGCCCACGGGGTCGAAGCGGGTGTGGCGGACCGCCTGACGTGGGCTCTGGCGCCCATGGAATCGATCCCTGCCGGCGACCGCAGTTTCGACCTGATCATCGCTCACGGCATCTGGAACCTGGCTCCTACGGTTTCCCTCTTCAGGCGAGCCGTGGAAGAAACGGCCCGTGTGGCGCGGCCCGAGGCGGCGCTCTTCGTGTTCACGTTCTCACGCAACACGCTCCCACCCGACGTCCCATCGGTCCCCGGAGAGCCCTTCATCTTCACCGAGTTCTCGGGGCAGCCCCAGTGTTTTCTCACGGGGGATCAACTTTTCCAGGAGATGGCCCGGGTCGGTTTCGAACCAGACCCGTCCGTCCCACTGACGGAGTACAACCGACGTGTCGGAGCGGTCGCCACGCTTGGCGGGCCCCCGGTCATCTACGAGGCCGCCTTCCGCTTCCGTGGGCCCTAGGGGATCATCGCTGGCTCAAGCGCCTCAACGAGCCTACTATCCCTGACCCGTCTCCGCCCATTCGCAGTCTTCTTGGATTCTTGATCAGAGGAGTCGGTGCTATGACACGCCCCGGACCGATGCGACGCTTCACGCAGATCCTCCTCGCCGCCGCGGTACTCTCGTGCGGAGGAGACGGGGGAGTCACGATCGATGACGTCGTAACCGTTACGGTGAGTCCGGGGACCGCCACGCTGAACAGCATCGGGGCCACGACCCAGCTTTCGGCTTCGAGTTCGAGCGGAGCCACGACGTTCACCTGGAACAGCTCGACCGCCTCGGTCGCCACCGTCAGTTCCACCGGACTCGTCACCGCAATGGCCAACGGCACGACCACGATTACGGCCAGCGTTGGTAGCGCTACTTCATCGGGTGCCACCGTCACAGTCGTTCAGACCGTTGCGAGCATCGGTCTGACACCGGCCACCGGGACCCTAACCGCCGGGCAAACACTTCAGCTCACGGCCACCGTAGAGGACGCCGGGGGAACGGCTGTCACTCCGGCCCTCTCGTGGACTTCCTCCGACGAATCGATCGCCACGGTGAGTTCCGAGGGTCTGGTGACGGGTGTGGACGACGGCTCGACCGTCATTTCGGCCACCCAGGACGGGGTGAGTGGTACGGCCGACGTGGACGTGATCCGCGACGACTTCATGCCGACGGGCGATCTGACCTTGGATGGCACCGTCGAAGCCGCGGAGGTGATGATCCCAGTTGGTGTTACGGTCACACTGACCGGCGCTGTGGCCATAAATGCGACCGGTCCCGTAACGATTGCTGGGAACATCACGGGAGACTGCACGGCGCTCGAGGTGAGGGGCCAAGACGCCGTCACGATCTCGGGTACGTTGAACAACGTGTGTGTCGCGGAGCCGGAGGCTTAACCTGCGCCCCTCGACATCGTAAGTGGGGCCGTGCTGACTCTGGACGACGCGACGATCACGAGTTCGGGGGACATATCCATCGCGAACACGGACCCGGCGGCCCTCGCGCCGCCCGATGGCGCACTGGCTCGGACGAGCCAGGCGGACCCGGAAATCTCTCTCGTGGGGACCACCATCGAGATCCAGCCTAGCGTGGCGGCGGCCGGTGAAGACGTGATCGAGTCGGCGGCCGCCGCCGGTCCCGGCACCGCACGGCTCGCTGCCCCCGTAATGGGGGGGGGCAGGAACGAACGGCAAAGGCCTCAACCTGAACCCGGCAGGTTTGATATTCGTGGGGGAAACGGTGTTGCGATCTCAATCAGGGGGCGCCGGAGGAGCCGCGACTGGAATCCACGCTACGGGCGGAGTGGGAGGGAACGGCGGCGACGTCTTTATTCAGTTCCAAACGGGGAATCGTGGTCTCGAGGTCAGGGGTGACCCGCCATTCACGATAAACGTCTCGAGGGGGGACGGCGGACCCGGTGGTCCGGCAACCGCGACCGCGCCGGTGGACGTGGGGCCGGACAGAGCGACCTCGGTCACCGCCGTCGGTGGGAAGGGGGGGGTCGCGGGTATCCTTCTCACCCTGCTCGATGATGCCCTCTTCAATATCGACGGAGGATTCGGAGGTCCGGGTGGGTCGGCGACCGCGACGGCACCAGACGGCGTAAGTGCTACGATTCGCGCACTGGCTCAGCATGGCGGGAATGCCACGGCGACCGGTGGCGCAGGTGCCCCAGGATCGGGTGATTTCGGAGAGTTCGGCGGCGGCGGCGGTGGTGGAGGACCGGCCACGGCGACGGCGGGCAAGGGCGGCGACGGGAGCGACTTCGAGGGACAATCGAAGGACGCAGCGGATGGTGGTAGCGCGACAGCCACCGGAGGCGCTGCAGGCACCAGTCTCACGTTTATCAAGTCGCGAAGAGGTGACGCGACCGCACTGGGGGGCAATGGGGGTACGGGAGGAGCCGCTTGCGTGGCTGCCCCGCCACCGGTGTCGTTCCTGGGAACGATGCTCGTGTTATCCGATCCGGCCTCGAGTAATATGTTCGTCTTCAACGTTCCGCCGGGTGGCTCGTCGCTCAGCCTGTCATCGGTCATCGGCCCCGTCGTGCTCCCCGGTGGTACGGGGGGCGACGGCGGCGTGCTGAGTGCGGACGCTTCCACACCCGACCCGATTAGGGTCGACGCCGGTATTGCGACGGTCGGTGCCGGAGGGAATGGCGGGGACGGGGGGGCTGGCCTGCCACCAGGCGAAGGCGGGGCGGCCGGGTCCACTCCCTCGAGCGGCGCCACCCAGGTAGCCCCCGTGTTCCAGCCCGGCGATGAGGGCGGGAGCTGCGCGACACCCACGCCGAGGAGCGACTTCTCGGTCATGGCCCGGATGACCGGCTCTTCCGATTCCAGCCAACGATCGATGACGCTCACGGGATCGGCGCCCTGGATCGACGTGGCGGGCACGTTAGAGGAAGACGGCACCGTGTCGCTGACGGGAAACGGGACCATGGCCGGAACACCCAACATCGACGTTTCCTTTTCCGGCACCTACGACGAGCAAGCGGGAACCCTGGTCGGTAGCTACACGATGGATCCCAACAAGGTGATCAGTGCCGGGCATCCGCTGGTCTACTCGTTGGACATGGAAGTCCCACCAACACCCTAGATTCGATTCGGCCGGGGACCGGTGGGGGTGGCGACGCCCCCACCATCCCCGGTTCGCCGCCCAGAGACGAGTCACAAGCCCACTCCGCGAAGTCCTTGTCCGACAACGCCACGTACGGCCCGGTCTTGGCTGCGAGGCTGGCCGGGGTGGTTGGCGAGTGCCTGCCACGTGTGTGACGATGGAGAGACCCAGTTGGTTCGACTATCCCGATGACGTACGATGCCTCCCCCGCAACTCAGCGCCGGAGGAACAGCTCATGACGAACCCTGCCACCAGCACGATCACCGAAGCGACCCTCGCGTTGATCACGCGATTCGAGGGCGGATTCAATACACGCGACGGGGCCACTAGGTCGGTCGAAAGACTCGAGCTCACGACGTTCTCGAGGTGCTCACCGATCTCTTCGCTCGGCACGGTCCGCCCGAGCATCTGCGCTCGGACAACGGGCCAGAGTTCACGGCGAAACTGGTGCGGAGATCGAGGCTGGCATGATGGCTACCGCTTCAACATGACGGACGATACACACTGCGTCTTCAGTGGAGCAATACCGTCGCCCCCGAGTCCGTCAGCTTTGGACGCCACGAGGGGCCGGAGGCGGTCCGAGCCGTATGGGAGTCGCTCGACACGCACTTCCCCGGCTACACGATCGATGTCGACGACATCTTTGCCGCGGGAGACCGGTGCGCATGCCGTTGGACGATGCGCTGGCCTCAGGAGGACGGGAGCCAAGGCACCTCGCGCGGCGTGGACATCTTTACGGTACGGAACGGCAAGGTCGCCGAGAAGCTGACGTACACGACGCTCTGACGGGCCAAGGTGATCCGCCTCTGTGTGCGCGTCCCACAGCGTCCGCCAACATCTGCGTGTAGACATCGACGCCTACGACGAGGCGATCCGTCGCTTCATCCCCGGCTACGAGTCCATGCTGTCCGCGGCCGCCACAGCGGTCGCTTCGATCAGCCCCGATCTGGTGCTCGACCTCGGCGCCGGGACCGGGGCGCTGTCTGCCGCGCTCCTCTCGCACAGTGAGCTCCGACTGGTCGAGCTGCTCGACGTGGATCCGGAGATGCTTCGAGAAGGCGCGCAACAGGCTCGCCCCTTTCGAGCGTCGCACCCGGTTTCGACTTCGTTCTTTCGATGATCCTTTCCCGTCGTGCGATGCCGTGGAGGCGTCCCTGTCCCTGCACCACATCCCCGTGATGGACGCCAAGCAGGCGCTCTACAGCCGCGCGTTCGAGGCGCTCCGGAGCGGAGGCGTGTTCGTGAACGCGGACTGCACCATGCCCAGGGAACCGGTGGCGAGGGACGAGATGTACAGTCTGTGGGTGGACCACATGGCCGTTCACGACATCGAGGAAGCCGACGCCCGGAGGCACTTCGAGGATTGGTCGGAGGAAGACACGTACATGCCACTCGAGGATGAGCTGGCCGCGCTCGCCGGGGTGGGCTTCGAAGCCCGTTGTGTGTGGCGCGAGGGCCCGATGAGCGTGATCGTGGGAACGACACCGGCGTAGCGCCACGAAGAGACGGCTTACCGCCCTCCACCTACCCCCGCGAACTGAACCAGGTTGTACAGCAAATCCCCCTGAAACACCACGCGCCGTACCAACAGCTCGTGCACAACCCAGTCGATCGGCGAGTGCAGCTCCTCGAGCACGCCCCCGTCCAACCCCGTGATCCGCCCGATCGACTGTCCACGCGTCAATAAGGCGCCCTGATCCACAATCCCCTGGAACATGCCACACGTGGAGGCCCTCACCTGATCGAACTCGGGAGTGAGCTCCCTCTGATTCGCATGAATCACCGGCCGCCCCTCCATCATCCCCAAGTGCCTCAGGTTGTTCGTCACGGCCGAGATGTGCGAGTTGATGAAGCTCTCCTCCGGCTGCGTCTTATAGCCGAGCCCGCACTGCGTGATGATGCTCGGGATCCCCGCCTGTGCCGCTTCGTAGACCAGGCTCCTGGGACTCACTTCCCGCGACTGGAAGTACTCGAAGCCGCACGCGCGGGACATCTCCTCGGTGATCCGGTTCACCCTGGCCGATGCGTTCATGGGATGGATCGAGTGGATCAGGTGCGACTCCGCGAGGTCGCCGCCACGTAGATCGAATGTGATAGTCCGACTTTGCGACGAGCTCCTGGAAGAGATAGTGGGCCAGCACCTCTGTCGCCGAGCCGTCGGGATCGCCCGGGAAGACGCTGTTCAGGCTCTTTCCATCCATGGGACTGATGCCCGCGTTCAACCCGAACATAGGGGTCCGAAACCGGAACGCATCCATGGTGATGACCGGAATGATGATCACGCGACCCGCAATGTCGTCTTGAACGAAGTCTCGG
The DNA here is from genome assembly GCA_965226925.1 of Longimicrobiales bacterium. GTDB lineage: Bacteria > Gemmatimonadota > Gemmatimonadetes > Longimicrobiales > Gaopeijiaceae > CBDDCX01. The sequence goes on from CBDDEN010000011.1 coordinate 1,356,700, forward strand.
TACATGCGTGATGCGGCTTCGACACCCGAGTACTCGGTCGCGAACAGACCACCGGTCACGATCAGCGTCGGGCCTTCACTGCTGCCGCTCACAACGCCCACCGGCATCTCGATGCGAACCGCATCGTTGTTCATGATGGTGTGGTAGCTGAACTGCTTTGTGCCGGGGGGAACCTCGAACGGTCCGAACTCGGCCACTTGATCGGCCGGGGCCCGGGTCTGCGCCCCCGCCTGCGTACCTCCTACTGCTAGGGCGCCAAGGGCGGTTGTCGTGCCCATGGCGAACTCGCGTCTGGTCAGTGGACGACCTGTGACTGCCGGCTTCTTCATTGATCCTCTCCCGAAGACATTCCGATTCTGTTTGCTGGAACGGGTCCCCTCGACGTCTCTTCCCCCCAAGCTGGCCCGGTACGAGCCCTCAGGCCACATACCGGACTTCGTTCGCCTGAACTCCTGCTCGGCTTTCCCTCTCTCCCCCGATGTGGTTCATTGTGCCAGTTCGACGGTGTCCGCTGGTCCTCCTGGCGGCTACCGCACTCCGTCCCGGCAATTCTCACGAGGATCATCCATGCACGACGCACCGCACCAACCCGTCCACGCCGCCGGTCTTCCCACGCCGATGGGCCCGTACTCGCCGGGCATCGTCTTCGATCGTCTCGTCCTCGTGTCGGGTCAGGGCGCGACCGACCCCGACACCGGCGAGCTCGCGGGAGCCGACGTCGAGACGCAGACGCGCCAGGTCTTTCGCAACATTCGGGCGATTCTCGAGGCCGGGGGATCGGATCTCTCGAAGGTGCTGCGCTGCGGCGTCTTTCTTGTGGATCTCAGGGACTTCGAGAAGATGAACGCGGTCTACGCCGACGTCTTCGGAGATCACCGTCCGGCACGCACCACGGTACAGGTCGCCGCGCTGCCCGACCCCGGGCTCCGCGTAGAGATCGACGCGATCGCCTATCGCGACTAATCGCTTCCCCGGGAACCGAGAGACGGCAGCTATATTGCGTGGTCTTTTATTGGTGTGGTCTTCAAATCCATCGAAAGGGCCTGACGTTGGACATACGGAGTACGACCGACACGAACGACACGGACTGGCTGACCCTGAGGTCGGAGTTCATCCCCGAGGTCGACCCGGAGGAGCAGAGGGAGTTCGTGCGCGAGTTCGCGCGTGCCTCCGCGGCGTTTTGCGGTTTCGTAGCAAGTGACCAGGAGCGAGGACCGCTGGGGTTTGCCGAAGTCTCCGTGCGCACGGACTTCGTCAACGGCTGCCACCACCGGCCCGCGCTGTTTCTGGAAGGCATCTTCGTCCGGCCGGAGCATCGCGGCCGTGGCGTGGCACGAGCGCTGTGCGAAGCCGCAGGCGCCTGGGGCGTGGAGCAGGGCTGCCGGGAGTTCGCGTCCGACGTCTATGAGGACGACGGTGACAGCCTCGCGGCGCATGCCGGACTGGGCTTCGAGGAAACCGAGCGCGTGGTCTTTTTCCGCAGACCCCTGGTCGAGGACTAGGGGCATGGAGTCGACGACTAGGGGCATGGATAAGGAGACGTCGAGCAAGCCTGGTGGAAACGGTATCGAGGACAAGCACTTGCTGGTCGTCAACACGGGGGGTCGCAAGAAGCGATTCACCCTCAAGCGGCTTCGGGAGCTGGGCTGCAAGCTGATCGTCCTCAACGCCACGGAGAACTGGGCCAGCGCGTACGCCTCGCACTGGATCCTGGCGGATACCTACGATCACACGGCGTCGCTGACGGCCGTGAAGGACTTCTTCGCCGAACATCCGGAGCTGGGCCCCGACGGGATCATCACGTTCTGGGAAGACGACGTGCTGCTCACCGCGAGGATCCGGGACCGCCTGGGGCTGATCGGGATTCCCTACGAGGTCGCCCGCCTCGCGCGCGACAAACAGCTGTTCCGCGCGTTCTGCTCTACCCACGGTCTCCCCGCCCCGGGCCACACGCTCATCAAGCCGGGCGCCGACCCCCGGGACGTGACCAGCCACATGCGCTTCCCGATGGTCGTCAAACCGGTCTACGGTTCGAGCAGCGCCTACGTCGTGCGGGTCGACGACGCCCATGAGTTGCTGGAGACCGTCGCGTACCTGCGCCAGAACATCTCCGCCGACGTGGAGTCCGCGCTGTCGGTCAGCAGCGAGATCATGGCCGAGGAGTACATCGACGGCAACGAGGTCGACATCGACATGCTGCTGCAGAACGGCAAGATCAAGTTCTGGTCCATGAGCGACAACGACGCCACCCGAGAGCCCTACTTCGTGGAAACGGGCCAGTGCATTCCCACACGCCTGTCGCGTTCGCAACAGTTGGAGCTGGTCGACATGGCCGAGGAGATGCTCGAGCGGTTGGGCGTCGAGGACGGCTGCATCCACTTCGAGGCCAAATACGGCTCGCGCGGCCCCATGCCCATCGAAATCAACCTGCGTATGGGGGGCGACGAGGTCTACGACTTCGTCAAGACGGCGTGGGGCTTCGACCTGATCGAAAACGCCGCCCGCGTGATGTTGGGTCAGTACGTCCGGCCGGGCATCAAGCCGGACACGCCGAAGAAGTTTCTCTCGGGCAAGTACTTTCTGCCGCCCCACTCGGGCGTCCTGGCGTCTCTGTCGCTGCCGGAGACGGTGAAGGACGGCGAGCTGAAGTTCTTCAAGGAGGTAGGCGACGCCGTGCTGGCACCTCCGTTGGGCTACGAGTACCTGGGCTGGGTCTTCGCCGCCGCGGATACCCTGGGCGAGGCGGAGGAGCGCGTCGAGCGCACCATGGAGGCCGTGAACATCGAGATCGCCAAGTCTTCCCGCGGTTCCTCGCTGGGACGGACCGTCCGCAGGAGCTCCATGTCGGCAGCGAAGATGCAGCGCCGCGCGGTGCTCGGAGCCGCGCGCATCGAGCACATCCGCACGCTGCCGCTCGAGAGGCAGCGCGACCTGCACGTGGGCATCGCGAGCAACGGATTCGCCGGCAGCGACAATCCGATCGAGGCGGAGCTCACCTCGGACGCCGAGACGATCGCGGCCACGCTCGCCGAACGCGGTTACCGCACGACCTTCCTGGATTTCAACCAGCCCTTCGAGGCCGTGCGGCACATCCAGGACGCCGACGTCGACATCGTGTTCAATCTCTGCGAGCGCATCAACCACATGGGGCTGTTGGAGCCGCACGCCGCCTCGCTGCTCGACATCCTGCAGATCCCCTACACGGGCTCCAACCCCTTCACGTTGAGTCTGTGCCTGGACAAGATCCGGGTGAAGAAGCTGTTCGCCTTCCATCGCATACCGACGCCCCGGTGGGATTACCTGTACGAGGCAGACGAACACTTCGACGAAGAGTTCCCCCTCCCGGCCATCGTCAAGCCGGCCAACAGAGACAGCTCCATCGGCATCACGAACGAGTCCGTGGTCGACACCCGTGCGGCCCTGTACGCCAGAATCGACTACGTGCTGAACGAGGTGAAACGGCCGGCTCTGATCGAGGAATTCGTGGACGGCGACGAGTACGACGTCTCGATTCTCGGCAACTGGGACGACAAGCAGCGGGTGCTGCCCCTGTCGCGCTCGGTGTTCACGGACCTGCCCGAGGGCTACTGGCCCATGTATCCCTACGAGGCAAAGTTCCTCGGCAGCGAGGTGCACAAGAAGGGGATCGACGTGCAACGTCCGCCCAAGGGCGTGCCCGGCAAGCTGACGTCCCTGATCTCGGAGATGGCCCTGGACGCCCTCAACGTGGTCGGGTGCAGCGACTACGGTCGTGCCGAGGTCCGGGTCGACAAGGACGGCAACCCCTCCCTGCTCGAGGTCAATCCGAACCCCTCGATCGGTCCGACCGACTGCGTCCCGGCGGTGGCCGCCTTGGCCGGCATGGACTACGGCGATTTCCTGGAGGAGATCCTGCGGCTGGCCATCCGGCGTTACAAGGACCGCCCCCCCTACTACCATCTGCAGATGACCACGCTCTGAGGAGCTTCAGCGTCCGTTCCGGGCTTCGGGGTGTATCACTACACCTCCAGCATTTCCGACCCGCCGAAGTCGTATGAGCGTCCGAACCATGAGCACAGCAAAGAAGATCTCGATCACCGCGTGCGCCGTCGTCGCCTTGACGCTCGTGGCCCTCGTGTGCCTGCCGTTTCTCTTCAAGGACCGCATCGTGGCGCGCGTCCACGCGGAGGTCGACGGGGCCGTCGACGCCCAGGTCGACTGGGCCGGCGTGGGCCTGACGTTCTTCAGGGACTTCCCGAACCTGGCGCTCAGGTTGGACGGCCTCACCGTCGTGGGACTGGATCCCTTCGCCGGAGACACGCTCTTGTCCATGGAGCGATTCCGGTTCGTGCTCGATGCCGGGAGCCTGATCCCGGGCTAGAAGGGTACCGGACCGTTCCTGGTCCGCTCCGTGCAGCTCGGGGGCCCGGCCGTCCGCCTGAAGGTCCTGCCCGACGGCACCAGCAACTGGGACATCGCTCGCGCGCGCGACGACTCGCCCGGTCCGGTCGAGCACCCGTCGCGAGGCATGGGCGTCGAGCTCCGCGATCTCGGGATCACGAACGGAGGCCTTCGGCTCGAGAACGCCCAGACGGGCCTCTACGCGTCTTTGGAGGGGCTCCGTTTGGAGCTCGCCGGAGACTTCTCGAGGGAACGGTTCGTGGTGCGGACCCGGACCCGAGCCGACAGGACCACCGTGCGCTTCGCGGGAATGCCCTACCTCGAGGGTGCCGCCCTCGACTTCGTTGCCGACCTCGAAGCGGACTTGGCCAACCGGAGCGTCACGTTCGCGGACAACGAGCTCCGCCTCAACGAGCTGCTGCTTCGGCTCTCGGGGAGCGCGGCACGCTCCGGCGACGAGCTGGCCCTCGACGTGACGTTCGCCGCGCCCAGCACGGAGTTCTCGCAAGCGCTGTCGCTCCTCCCAGTGGTGTACGCACACGACTTCGAGACGCTACAGACGTCCGGCTCCTTCTCGCTCGACGGCCGGGTGCCGGGCGACTGGGGGGAGAACGCGTTTCCGGCGTTCGCGCTGAACGCCCGGGTCGCCGACGGGATGTTCCGCTATCCGGATCTGCCAATGGCCGCGCGCGACCTCTCCTTCCACCTCAGCCTTCAGAACCCGGGGGGAGACGTGGACAGCACGGTGGTGCGCGTGGAAGGGCTCCGTGTCCGGATCGGGGACGATTCCGTGGAAGGTGCGCTGACCCTGCGGACGCCGGTTTCGGATCCCGACGTCGACGTGCGCGTGCAGGGGATCGTGGACCTGGCCGACATCGCCCGCACGGTCAAGCTCGAGGGTGTGGAGGAGCTAACCGGTGTGGTGAGCGCGAACGCCGCGATCCGGGCACGCCTGTCCGACCTCGACGCCCGCCGATACGAGCGGGTCGCGGCGCGTGGCAACGTGACCGCCAAGAACGTAAACGCACGCGCATCCACCCTGCCTCACCCCGTGAACGTGGAAGAGCTGATCGTCGAGCTCTCCCCGCGGCGAGTGGAGGTGCGATCCCTGCGGATGCGGCTCGGCAGCAGCGATGTCCACATGACCGGCTCGGTCGACAACGTGCTCGCCTACTTGCTCCGGGGCGAAGACCTGGAGGGGAGAGCCTCGTTCACCAGCCAGCGAGTCGACCTGGACGAGTGGAGGTCCGACCGTGACTTGGAGCTGATCCCCATCCCGGCCCGTCTCGACCTGGCGCTGGAGGGCCGGGTGACCCGGCTCAAGTTCGCGGACCTGGAGATGGCCGACGCACGCGGGGGCCTGCGCCTGAAGGACCAACGCGTGACGCTGGAGGATTTCACGCTGCGGACGCTCGGCGGCCGGGTCGGCCTCAACGGGTTCTACGAGACCACGGACCCCGCGAGGCCCACGTTCAGCATGAAACTCGCTCTGGACAGCCTGGACATCCCCGGCGCGGCGGCCGCCGTCCAGACTGTCAGAATGCTCGCGCCCGTCTCACGGTTCGCGCGGGGCGCCTTCACCGCCGAGGTCGACCTGGCCGGCGCGCTCGGGGCGGGTATGACGCCGCTCCTCGACGTGTTGACCGGAAGCGGATCGCTGCAGACGACCACGCTCGCTCTGGAGGGCTTTCCAGCGCTGGCGAGGCTCTCCGAGACGCTCAGCCTGCCGAGACTGGCCAACCCCACGTTCAGGGCCATCCGCTCCTACATCGAGATCCGGGACGGGAGACTCCACGTGCGGCCTTTCCAGGTCGAGGCGGGCGATCTCAGGATGGCTGTGGCCGGCTCGAACGGCGTGGACCAGACCCTGGACTACCAGTTGACCCTGTCGATACCGAGGGCCGCGCTGGGAGCGGAGGCCGACCGGGCCGTCCAGTCGCTGATCTCCAAGGCGGGCCGCACCGGTCTCGATCTGCGGGCGGCGGACTCCGTGCACGTGCGCGTCGGCCTTGCCGGAACCGTCACAAATCCGTCGGTGCAGACCGACTTCCAGGGCCTGGTGAGGGCGGCGGGGGATCGGGCTAGAGAGATCGTCAGCGACGCGGTGGTACAACGGGTCGAGGAGGTGGAAGCACGAGTGGACTCCACCCTCGACGACGCTCGACGAGGCGCCCGGGCCAGGGCGGACAGCCTGGTCCAGGCGGCGGAGACGCAAGCGGCCGCGATCCGGGCCGAAGCGGCCAGGCTGGCCGCGGACCTCCGACAGGAAGCGGTCCGCCGCGCCGACCAACTCGTCGAGCAGGCCAGGAATCCCGTGGCACGGACGGGGGCGAGGGTCGCGGCCGATCGGATCCGCAAGGAGGCGGACGACCGGGCCAATGCCCTGGTGGCGGAGGCCGACCGCCGCGCGGAGGCCTTGGTGGCCGAGGCCCGCAGGCGGGCGGACGAGCTGCTGGGGGGAGGGTAAGGAGATGTTGGAGGTCCCGATGGTCCGGAACGCAAATCGGAACGGGCGGCACTCCGCAGCGACGGCTCTTCTCCTCACCGCAGTACTATCGGCCCTGGGCTGTCGGGCACCCGACGAGGCATCCCCCCTCCGCTTCGCGGTTTCCTTTCCCGCCGAACACAGCGCGACACCGCTCGATGGCCGCATTCTCCTCATGGTCTCCAATGACCAGGAGCCCGAGCCGCGCTTCCAGGTGAACGTCTTCATGGCGGGAGAGGGACAGGTCTGGCAGTCGGCTCCGGGCAACTTGTTCAGCACGCCGGAGCGGGTCCGGATCGACCCCTCGAGCGACGACGTGATCCGGATCATCCTGGACCAGGAGATCCCACCGCTACCCCCGTACGAGGACACCGGGTACATCCGCTACGTCCAGATCGAGAGCAATCTGCTTTCGGAGTTCTGGGGGCGGCCCATGCATCTCGGCGCCATCGTACTCCTGCCGGAGGGCTATGAGGATCACCCCGAAGCCCATTATCCCCTTATGATCAACCACGGGCACTTCGAGCGCGAGTTCCGAGGGTTCAACGAGACGCCGCCCGCGCCGGGTCTGGAAGGTCCGGAGCTCGCTCGCGCCGAGCGTGACTACGCGTTCTACCAGGAGTGGACGAGTCCCGGGTACCCGCGCATGTTGTACGCCAAGGTCCAGCACGCGAATCCCTACTACGACGACTCCTACGCGGTGAACTCCGCGAACGTGGGTCCCTACGGCGACGCGATCAACTACGAGCTCATCCCGGAGATCGAGCGGCGCTTCCGCGGCATCGGCCAAGGGTGGGCCCGCGGCCTGCACGGCGGCTCGACCGGTGGGTGGGAAACGCTCGGATCGCAAATCTTCTATCCGGACGAGTACAACGGCGCCTGGGCGGCCTGCCCGGACGTGGTCAACTTCCACTTCTACCGCATCGTGCCGCTGTACGAGGCTGAGAACGCGTACTACGAGCAGACCGAGTGGCGACGGATCTACCGGCCGGGATACCGGAACACCCTCGGTGAGCTCCGCAACACGTTCGAGGAGAGGAACCTGATCGAGCTGGTCATCGGGACGAACAGCCGTTCAGGAGGCCAGCACGACATCTGGCCCGCCGTGTTCGGTCCGGTGGGCGACGATGGATATCCGGCCTACCCGTACGACAAGTGGACGGGGGAGATCGACCGAGAGGTCGTGGAGTACTGGCGTGAGAACTACGATCTGACACACATCCTGGAGCGGGACTGGGCCACGCTGGGGCCGAAACTCGAGGGAAAGCTGCACGTGTACATGGGCGACATGGACAACGGCTACCTCAACAACGCCGTCTACATTCTCGAGGAGTTCCTCGAAGGCACCACGAACCCGTACTACGGTGGTTCGGTGGAGTACGGCGACCGGCAGCCGCACTGCTACAGTGGCCACGACCGGCGTTACTGGTTCGACCAGCTCCAGGGGAGGATCCTGGACACGGCACCGGCGGGCGCAGACCTGACAAGCTGGCGGTACTGAGCCTGGGCGCCGACACTACCCGGCCGGAGCCGGCCTAGCGCTAACGGATCACGATTTCCACGCGGCGATTTCGCGCCCGCCCGTCGGGCGTCGCATTGTCGGCGATAGGTGATCCTTCGCCACTGGCCAGGACGGTGATACTCGTGGGATCGAGTCCGGCCCCCACCAAGACGGCTCGCACGGCCTCGGCCCGTCGGAGGGATACGGTGCGGTTCGTCTCTTCGGACCCCGTGGAGTCGGTGTGGCCGTCGATCAACAAGCCCGCCATTCGGGCGCCGCGCAGCGCCGCAGCGATACTCTCGCGCCTCCGATCACAATCTCGAGTCCTCGGTTGGTGCTCCTGAGTGTCGTGACGTCTTCGAGGGTCGACCTCCGCTCGCCCGCGGGCCGTGAGCGACGAAGAGCCCGTCGGGAACAACGCGCCTCCGATCACAATCTCGAGTCCTCGGTTGGTGCTCCTGAGTGTCGTGACGTCTTCGAGGGTACTCACGAGCAGATCGAGCTCGCTACGGATCCGGTCGCGATCCATCTCGGCGGCACGTCGCGCCCGCTCGGCCTGGTCCACTGCGTTCGTCCGCGCAGCGAGTGAATCAGCTCGCGCTCGCTGGCTGGCCGCCTCGGTACGGGCCGCAGCTTCGGCCGCCTCGCGCTCCGTTCGCTCCTGAGCGAGGGAAGCCTCCAGCTCCTGCAGCCTACCCAGCAGTTCCGCCTCTGCCGGCGAGGGTGCCGCTTGGGCGGAATCATCGGCGGGCTGCTGTGCGAGCGTGCCCGCCGCCGCGGGTACGCCTACTTCATCTCTCACCTCGCCGACCGAAGGGATACGCAGGGCCGTTGGCTGCGCACTCTGGGAAATCCGCCGCCGATAACGCAGTCCCAACTCGAACCCCCATCCACCCCGCGCTCCGGCCCAGGTCCGCGTAAGACGGGCTGTGAGATCGGTGCCGGCCGGACCCCGTCTCCCGCGCCAAGCACCACCGATACCGAACGATGGTCCCATGACGAAGTCGCCGTAGAGGCGCTCCATCAGATCGGCATCTTGCTCGGTCTCACCTTCCGTGCCCCCGCCGACCCCCACCAGGCCTAACGAGATCAGGGGCGCCACCGGACCGAGCGCGGGGAGGTCGGCCTCGAGACCTCCACCCAGCGCGACCCGCGATACACTGCCGATCACCGAGGAGCCGGAGAACGTCGTCCGGACGCTGGTCCATCCCAACCCCAGGCCCAGGTATGGTCGCCACCTCTCACCGCCAAACGCACCAAGGGTCATGTCGACGCCCGCCCCCACCCCGGTGCGGCTGTCGCGTATTGTCGACGTACCGGCGTGAGCGTCGATGTGCCGGAAGAAGGGCGCCCTTCGGCTCACCAGCTCCGGGACGGGCATCGTCGAGGTGGGCAGCACCGAGAGGGTCACCGGCTGCGATGCGGACTGAACGATACCCTCACGGACAATACGCGCTAGCTCTTGGACCTGTTGGGAGATCGCGGCAATCGCCGAATCCGCGGCGCCCCCGGGGGGCGGCCGGGCCTCGTCGACCGGAGCAGGCTGGGAGCGCATGACCGCCAGGAGCCTCTCCTCCAGTGAGCTCAGGTCCGTACGAGTGATCGTCGTCGTGTCGCGTGTCGCGCGAGCCACCTCGGACCGTATCAGGGCCTGCAGGCCCTCGGCGTCAAGCGCCGGAGGAGGCCGCTCCTGCGCCGTCGCAGTCGGAGACGGCACGATGGGGCCTGCGGAAGGCGCTGCGGGTATGGTCCGGTCGGCCGGTCCGTAACGCACATACAGCTCCCCTTCCCGGGGCAGGGGGATCGCGACGATTCGGTCCGATTGGTAGTCCGGGGTACCGCCGGCGCTCTCGGTGGCCGCGACAGGGACGACCCCGCCCCCCGAGTCCGGCGAGGGTCGGACGAGTCGAACGTCGGCCGCGCCGGATACCGCGTCCGCGGGCGCGATCTCGTCCGTCCGCGCGCCGCCGCTCTCCCCCGGACTCCCGACCACATCCATCGAGGAATATAGTCGATCTCGGCGTCCGGCATGACCTGCTGTCCGAAGAGCCACGGAACTGCCGCGTGCCTCACTCACGCACCCGCCACAACTGGGTCACCAACCTGCCAACCTGGGGTAACAAGCCGACTGAAGCGCGTCACACCGTTCGGATCAGGCCGTTCGCGCGGACAGAGTGAACGTCTCTGCACATTTTGAGGAGAACCGATGAGCAACGTCGGCAACATGGGAATCCTGGTGGGAGGAGGACCCGCGCCTGGCATCAACAGCGTCATCGGCGCGGCCACGATCCGAGCCCGCCTGAGCGGCTTGGACGTACTAGGCATCCAGGACGGCTTCAAGTGGCTCATGCAGGGCGACGTCGACCACATCGAGCACCTCACGATCGAGAACGTGAGCCGCATCCACTTCAGGGGCGGATCGTACGTGGGCATCTCGCGTGCCAACCCCACGAAGTCCGAGGAGCTGCTCGAGAAGACGGTCCTGTCGCTACTCCGCCTGGACGTCACGCATCTGATCACGATCGGCGGGGACGACACGGCCTACTCCGCCCTCCGACTAGAGCAGCACTCGGCGGGAAGACTGCGCGTGGTGCACGTGCCGAAGACGATCGACAACGACCTGGATCTGCCCTCTGCGGTCAACACCTTCGGATTCCAGACCGCGCGCCACCTCGGATGCGACATCGTGAAGAACCTCATGGTGGACGCGCGCACCACGTCGCGCTGGTACTTCGTCATCTCGATGGGGCGCAAAGCCGGACACCTGGCCCTCGGCATCGGCAAGTCGGCCGGCGCCACGCTCACGCTCATTCCGGAGGAGTTCTACCGGAAGCCGATACCGCTCAAGACGCTGGTGGACACGCTGGTCGCCGCGATCATCAAGAGGCTCAGCCACGGCCGGCGCGACGGCGTGGCGGTGATCGCGGAAGGCGTCGTGCTCAGCATCGATCCCGCCGACCTCGCCGCATTAGGCGACGTGGAGAAGGACCAGCACGGCAACGTGCGGATCGCAGAGGTCGCCATCGGTGACATTCTGAAGCGAGAGGTGCAGCAGCGACTCGCGGACTTCGACCTGAGCACCACGATCGTGGCCAAGAACATCGGCTACGAGCTCCGGTGCGCCGACCCGATTCCGCTCGACATGGAGTACACGCGCGACCTGGGCTACTGTGCCGCAAAGTACCTGCTCGGAGGGGGCAACGCGGCCATGATCTCGATGCAGGGAGACGACTTCGTGCCGATTCCCTTCGCGGATATGCTGGACCCGGAGACGGGACGGGCCCGCCTGCGTCTGGTCGACACGGCGTCGTCACGCTACAGCATCGCGAGACGCTACATGCTCCGCCTGCGCCGGGACGACTTCGAGGACGACCACGAGCTGGCGCGCTTCGCCGCCACCGCGGGCCTTACGATCGAGGAGTTTCGGGCCGAGTTCGAGGACCTCGTTCGCGACGAGCGCGCGCCTCTGGACTTCAGCCCCTAGGGCCGTAGGGCCACGTGCGCGCGGCGGCCTTCGGCCCTCATCCTTCGGCCCTCCCGCTTCGGCCCTGCAAGCCGCCTCACGGCACCCGTCGCTTCAGCTCCTCGTAGAAGTTCTGCACCACGATCAGCTCGGGCTCGTCTGATCCGCTACCCGCGGTCGTCGCTCGCACCATTAGGAAACGCTCACCATCCGGGGTGACGTCGTACCATTGGTTCGTCACAGGTGTGGCGATGACCCCGAGCGGTATCGGGAACATGAGTTCGACGCTGGCCACTCTGAAGCCCGATGAAGTCTCGACCTGGGCGGCGTGAAGGCCTTCCGCCGTGGCGAAGAACAGTTCTCGGCCATCTCGGGACCAGAGGGGTGCGAAGCCACCAGCTGGGGACGCCTGCCATCTACCCTCCGCCACGTTGGGAAACGGGCGTACGTATACCTGTTGCGTCCCGGTCTCGTTCGACGAGTAGGCGATCCATCGACCGTCGGGGGAAATGGCCGGCGACTGTTCGACCGCATCGGGGTCGGCGGCTATAGGGATCGGTTCGCCGTCCGAGCCGGGTCGCTGGGCGAAGATGTCCCGACTGGGCGGTCCTGCCAGCCTCATCGCCAGCCACTCACCGTCGGGGCTCATAATGGCCTGCGCCAACGAACGTTCGGTGTCGAGCACCAAGCGAGGCTCACCGACGCCATCCGCGCTCTTTGCCCACACAACCAGACGGCCGGCCGTTTCGCGATCCGACAGAAAGATCACGGAGTCGCCGTCCGGGCTCCAGGCCGGCGACCAGTCCTGGCCAGGGTGGAAGGTGAGGCGAGCCTCGGGCCCATTATCGAGCTCCTTGATCCAGATCTCGCCGCCGTTCTCCCCCGTGTCGCGGAAGGCCACGCGCTTGCCGTCGGGCGAGAGACTCCAGCCCGGGTTACCCAACCCCGAGGAGAACGCCCAGCCGGGATCGACCGTCAATACCTGCCCGGTCCGCGTGACCCATACGAACTCACTCTCAGATGAAGAGCGCAGCGCTTCCCAATAGAGGAGGGTGCCGTTGTCCGCGAGCGAATACATGGCATCCAACAGGCTGGTGACGCCCAAGCCCTCGATCAGGGGCACGGGCGTCCCCACGAGCTCCAACGCATCGGGGTCGAAACGCACTCCGAGCAGTTGACCCCCTTCGGTAGCGAACACCAGGTGGCCCGTCGGCGTGAAGTACGACCGCATCCCGGTCGTCAGGACCTTGCGCTCCCCGGTGGAAAGCCGAATGGCCTCGATGCGGTTGAGCTCGGGTGGGATACCCCAATTGGTGAAGACACCGGCGTCGCCGCCCTTCAGAATATGGAAGTAGCCGTGCGATTCGCCGTCCTTCAGAAGAGTAGTGACGTCTTCAACGGTCCCCCCTGTCGTCGGCACCCTCTGAATGTTGCCGGCGCCCGGCGAGAAGTAGATGAACCCGTCTCCTCCCCATCTCGCACAGCAACCGCCGTCCTCCGCGACGGTGCGGACCAGCCCACCGAGTAGAGGAGCCACCCTCAGTTCTCCGGACTCGAAGTACGCGACTTCTTCGCCGTCCGGAGAAACCACGGGGTCCGTGGCGACACCGTTGATTCCCTGCACACGTACCGCCGCCGCCCCCTCCGTCCACCGCCAAAACCAGAGCCGCGGAATGGCGTTCTCCACGTAGGACACGACCGCCCCGGACCCGTCGGGAGTGAGGCTGATCCACTCGTTGGGCAGCTGGAGCGGGTTCGTCTTCAGGGAGAAGCGCAGCACGGGGGCCGGAGCCTGGGGACGGAGCACGGCCCACGCGGCCAGGAGCGCGAACACCGCCGCAAGCGCAGCCATGCCGCGCGCCAATCGGTTCCACGCGGGTGCCCTCGCCGTGACCTCCGAGCCGACGCCGTGCCGGAAGCTCGGATCCTCCAGCGCGTCGGAGAACTCGAGCGCTCCCTTGAAGCGATCGGCGGGCAGCCGCTCGAGGGCCTTTCGGATGGCCGCATCCACATTGGCCGGAATCGACTTCCGAAGCGCGGTCGGGGTCACCGGAGCACCCCGCAGGATCTTGCCCAGGACGGCCTGTGCGGTGCTCCCTCCGTACGGCGGATCCCCGATGAGCATCTCGTAGAGCACGGCGCCCAGCGCGTAGATGTCGCTGGCGGGTCCGACGGTCTGATCGCCCGTCGCCTGTTCCGGACTCATGTAGTAGGGCGTCCCGACGCTCAGGCCCGTCTCGGTCAGCCGAGATCCGCCGGCCGCCCCGACCGCCAGAGCGATCCCGAAGTCGGCGATGAGGGGTTGGCCCCGACTCAACAGGATGTTCGCCGGCTTGATGTCGCGGTGGACGATCCCATGGTCGTGGGCCGCCTGAAGCGCGTTGGCCACCGCGGTCGTGACCTGCACCGCTTCGTCCAACGGTAGCTGCTTCTCCCGGTCGATCCGGTCCTGAATGGTCTCGCCATCTACGTAGGGCATCACGTAGAACAGGAAGCCGTCGGCCTCACCGGAATCGAACAGCGGCAGGATATGGGGGTGCTGCAGGTTCGCGGTGGTCTTGATCTCGGCCAGGAAGCGTTCGGCGCCCACGACCGCGGCCAACTCGGGCTTCAGAACCTTGAGCGCGACCTTACGCTCGTGCCTCAGGTCGTCGGCCAGGTAGACAGTGGCCATCCCACCCTCGCCGAGCTCGCGCTCGATGGCGTAGCGGCCCTCGAGGGCGGCGTTCAGGCGTTGGGGGGCGTCGGACACGCGCGGAAGATGTCGCCGAGGGGTATCCGACCACAAGGAGCACTCGGCCTCAACTCGCCCTGCCCCCGGCTCCGTCGAATCGAAGCGGCGTGTCCACCTCAGACAGTCGAAGGCGGAGTTGCCGGTCCGTCGCCGCGCGGGCCGCCGCCGGGAGACGCGGGACCCGCGTCACTTGCCGCACGCCTCGCGCGCGGCGGCGGATGGGTCGGACGGCGCAGGCGGTCTCGCCGCACCCCGCGTGTCGGGCCCACCTCCGCCACGACGGGCCATGGTCGAGGCCGCCGCTGAACAGCCAGGCGGCCGCGTGCGCCATCTCGTGGACCAGCGTGTCGATGCGCTCCCGTCCATTCCCCTCCAGCATGAGATCCACGTTGAGCGCGATCTCGACGACCCGACGGATGCCGTTACGGGACCCGGGCACCATCTGACCGATCCGCGTCTTCATGCGGTTACTCAGGCGGACGGTGAGGTCGTCGGGAAGCCGCCCGTCGAAACGGTCGCGGTTCAGGTGCCGATAGAGGAGTCTCAGATACTCCCTTTGCTCCTTCGTCGCGCAGCAACGTCTCGGGCCTGACGGGCGGCGGCGGCCGGCAGAACGGCGGCGCGTTCGATGCTCCCCCCGGATGCGGCGCAACTCGGGCTCCAGTCCGTCCCAGTTCCGCACGGCCGCCGCCGCCTCTCGGTACCGCACCGTCCCCCCGTGGGCCTCCCGCGCGATCGTCGCGAAGTGGCTGAGCACTCCCAGCGGCGCGCTCCGATACGCCAGGTGGAGGTTGAGCACGGACCCGCCTTGCGTAAGCGACCAGATGGTGCTGCGATTGGCCTTGAACCGCACGCGTTGCAGGTGCCCTGCACCTCGGCGATGAAGGATCTCGAGAAGCTGAGACTCGGTTCTGGCGGCCATCGATCGTGCGGGTTGCTCCCTGGATTCCGGGGTCGGGTCAACGGTCATCATACCCGGACGAAAGCGACTCCTCAAGGTCGGGTTCGAGACGATCCCCGCCCGGGGTCGGACCCTCGCAGACCCTCAACATCTCGTATGGGAAACAGATGGAGGTACGACATGTGGAGCACGTCGAGAAAAGAACTGGCGATTGTATATCTCTTGCACGGCTGTCCCTATCGCAGTATATTGATTGTATGGCATCGTTACTCGGTTTTCGGCTCTTTCGGCTCGCTTTCCTGAGCCACGCGTTTCAACTCCTTCACGACGCGTTTGCTGAACACCTTCTGCATGATCTCGTCTCCCGTGAGTTTGCTCACGTCCTTGGGGAGCCGGTCCTTCTCTCTGCGCTTGGTGGAATCAACCATGTCGAGCACCGCCAATATCAATCTGATGTCGTTGATGGATCGCTTCGGAACCGAAGAGACCTGCCGGGAATACCTCGAAAAGCTGCGCTGGCCGTCTGGTGTCGCCTGCCCGCGTTGCGGTGACATGTCCGTATCCGAGATCACCACTCGGGACCAGTTCGATTGCAACGGATGCCGCTACCGCTTCTCTGTGACCTCGGGGACGATCTTCGACAACACCAAGCTTCCTCTGCGGAAGTGGTTCGTGGCCATGTACCTGATGATCGAGTCTAAGAAGGGGATCAGCGCGAACCAGATGAAGCGCACCCTCGGAGTCTCCTACAAGACCGCTTGGCACCTCTGTCACCGCATCCGTGAGGCCATGACTACCGACCGCTTCGAGGGACCGACGCTGTTCGGGATCATCGAAGTGGACGAGACGTTTGTCGGTGGTCGCCAGCGAGGCAAGGGCAGAGGACCCTACTCGACGACCAACAAGTCCATCGTCGTGGGTGCCGTGCAGCGTGACGGGCGCGTCCGCCTGGAGCGCATCCCGAACACGAAACGGGCCACCTTGGACGACTTCATCAAGCGCACCGTCACCGATGAAGCCCTCGCCATCTACACCGACGAGTTTCCGGCCTACCGTGGCCTCGGGGACCGTATGGGCATCGAGCATGACACCGTGCAGCACAACCTCGACGAATGGGTCGTGGGCGATGTCCACACGAACAGCGTCGAAGGCATGTGGAGCCTGTTCAAGCGTTCCGTCATGGGTGCCTTCCACAAGATCAGCGTGAAGCATATGGACCGTTACCTCGAAGAGCTTGAATGGCGCTTCAACAACAGGGATAACCCGCTCATTTTCCGGGATCTTCTTCTTCGGATTCTTGACGGGAAGGCTCTTCGCTATCGAAGCTTGACGGCATAGCCAGCCGCTTCAATGACTCCTGAATAAGCTCAAAGTCCTTGGACGACGTTATACGCTCGGCTCTTCTCAAGCGCACCGTCACCGATGAAGCCCTCGCCATCTACACCGCGTGAAGAGTTTCCGGCCTACCGTGGCCTCGGGGACCGTGAAATGGGCATCGATGCGGCTTTGGATCGAGTACGCAACAGCCCCGGTTGGAGGCGTCAGGACACCGTGCAGCAGTTCAACCGGGAATGGGTCTCGGGATCTGGGCGACGATGTCCACGCTTCAAGGAGAATTGAGAGTAGGACGAAGGCACGAGCTAAACTTCGATCATGCTGTGGCGCTATCGAAGGCATGAGCCTGTGCAGGAACCGACGAGGTAGCCTGTTCAAGCGTTCCGTCATGGGTGCCTTCCACAAGGTGGGTCTTCGGATCAGCGACGAGGAGCTACTAAAGCATATGGACCGTTACCTCGAAGAGCTTGAATGGCGCTTCAACAACAGGGATAACCCGCTCATTTTCCGGCCTCATCTTCTTCTTCGGATTCTCGCCAAGACCCCCCTCTTCCGCTATCGCATCAACGCTTGACGGCATAGCTCGCCGCGGTTCAATGACTCCTGAATACGGAGCTCAATGCCTCAGTCCTTCACGTAGCCCGGACCGCTTGCGTTATACGCTCGGCTCTTCTCCAAGAGCGTATCTTTGGCCTCATCCACTTTGGCACGACTAGCACCCCCCGTCTCCACCTCCGATCAACGAAGTGATCGCGGGCTCGCTTCAACTGCTCCGCCGGTGGGTAGACAGAGAGGTCGCCCAACTCAAGCGCCTTCAGGGACTCTTGTACTCGCCGCCCGATCGCCCCGTCGCAAGAGGCCGCGCATGTGTCCATGGGAACCCACAGCAATCAGGTCAACGGGGCCGTACTTCTTCTCGACCGCCTCTATCGTTTCCTCGCTCAGGAAGGGCTTCATCTCAGGGTAGTGTTCCCCGTACATGAAGCTCAGTCGCTTCATGAGCAGACCAGCGTCTACGGGGTTCAGTGGTGCCTTCACGGCCCCCCACCAGGCCCTTAGCCGCTCCTCACGGTCTACCAGGCCCATCTCGCGGATGTCGCCCGGAACGGGGATTAAGACAACACCCCGGTTGGGGGCGTCAGGAATAGAATCGGGATCGACTTCAATCCCATGGTCGTTCTTCAGGTGGCGGACCAGTAGACTCTTGTCGAGGTTCTTGAACGGGCATTGCCCGCACTCGTAGTTGGGATACTGATTCCAACGGGAAACCCTGTAGGGTGCCGTCTCGGGATGAACTGTTGTTGACGCCTTCTCAGATGCAAGCGGCGAGGCGAGACTCGGTAGAGGCGGTAGCCGAGTCCGCGCATACCAAGGGGTGCGCCATTCTTCCCACCGCCATCCCGCGTGATATCGGCGATGGTGGCAGGAGAAAAAGAAAGTGCGCTGGACGGCACGTATGTTCTCGCCCGTAACCCGTAGCGTAATGAGGGTTATGCCCCCCTCCCAGATTTTGTGAGGGCCGAGGCGGGCCACCGGATGCGGGAAGTCAGCGCACACCACTTCGATCCCTGGGTCGTCATCAGCGACAATATCGAGTAGATCGCCGCCCGTGTCTTGCCAGTGCAGGCGGATTGTTGGGATATCGGAGCGGCGGTGGACACCACCTGGCCTAATCTCACGAACGGACACAACACGCACGGCACATTTCTTTGCAGCCACCCGACCCTTGTTGTGGATCTTTACGCGAGCCCGGAAACCCTGGCTTGCATCGTAGCGTGGCTTGGGGCGCACGATGGGCCGATATGCACGAAGCGACTCCGCGATTCCCAAAGCGCCGCCCACGAGAAGGGTTGCCCCAAGGATGCCAAAACCAGCTATCACGGCAGCTCCGGCGGCGCACACGGCGCTCCAGAGAGTGATATGCCCGGTCTTGTCTTCCATGCACCGGAAGCTAACTGATGCGCAGTATCCCGTGCAACAGGGTTACAATCACCCGGCTCGGGGCTCTGATCCACGACATCGGCAACATCTCCCTCCCCGAGGCGCTCTTGAACAAGAACGGGCCGCTCGACGAAGACGAATGGGAAGCCATGCGCACCCACCCGCGGGTCGGGCGCCAACTCTTGGTGCCGCTGCTACGTGACTCCACCGTCGAGGCCGCGGTCTCTTGGCATCACGAAAGATGGGATGGCAGTGGCTATCCCGATGGGTTGGCCGGTGAGGCCATTCCGCTGATCGCTCGGGTCGTGGCGGTCGCGGACGCCCTCTCGGCGATGACGTCGGTGAGAACGTTCCGGGAAGCTCGGTCCTTCGATGCGGCGGTCGAGGAGATACGGTCGTGCTTCGGCACGCGCTATGACCCGGACCTGAAGGACGCCTTCGAAACTGCGATCCCGGCGCTACGAAACGCGCGGGCCACCAGCGCAGACTAGAAGCCCAGTACGAATCCGAGATCGACCACGAGGTAGCGCTCTCGTAGCACCCCACGAGACGCGAGGTCGAGGTCCACCCTACCGTAGCGTACGCCCGGACTCAACCCGAACCGGACGGCGACCGGAATCAGGACGCCCGCACCTGCCTCGAAGCCCCAGCCGCGATCCGACTCCTCTCGTACCGTCTCGAGAGTCGATCCAGCCGATACAGACGTGCCCAGGTCGGCCCGCAGCAGCGCCGCTACGGCACCCACACGAAGCCATGGAACGACACCGGACCTTCGGAGATTGATGCGCAGGCCGACGTCCCAAGCCGTGGAGACCAGATGCGTTTCAGCACCGCAGCTCGCTTCCGGACATCTGAAGCGATGCTCGCTGAAACCCACCAGATATGCCAGGTGGCCGCTGGTCAATGCGAGGTGGACACCGAAGCTGGGTCCCTCGGTCGCCTCGCCCTCCCAGCCCGGGGGTTCCGCGAACTCGGAAACCGGGATCGAACCGCCTCCATTGACCTCCATCTGTATTACGGAGAGCTGTCCGATCAAGGCCGCGGGCGCGAACGAGCCCCTCACGCAGACGATGGCCCATGCCATCGCGAGTCGACGAAGCCTCACGAGCCCTCTCGTCTTTCGTTTGCCCATCGTCTCACGTGGGTTGTGGCTTCGACCGGACGCCGTGGGCGCCGCTCTAGGGTGGGGGCGCGCCCCGGAGACCGTCTCGACGTCTTATGCTAGGCGTGTCTCGACGAGTCGCCAAGCCCCAACTGTCAAGCCGCCCCCCCCGCAGCGACGCCGCTTGCCCGCCAGCCGGTCCGAAGCCGGTTGCCCGCCGACCGGTCACCGACCTACCCTTTTCCTTCCTGGAAGGCTGTTGAAGAAATACAGAAGCCTTCTAGACCCCAACCGAACCGGTGACTTCACATGACCGCACCCCGCACAGCGCGGAGAACACACGGATTCACGGAGTCCGTGATTCGAGAGATGACCCGCGTGGCCCGTGAGCATGACGCCATCAACCTCGCACAGGGGTTCCCAGATTTTCCCGCTCCGCAACGGCTCAAGGATGCGGCGTGCGAGGCGATTCAGGGTGACGTGAACCAGTACGCCATCACCTGGGGCGCGCCCCGGATGCGAGACGCCCTCGTTGCCAAGTACGAACGCTGGTATGGCATGACGGTGGACGGTGAGCGGGAGATCACAGTGACCTGTGGGGCCACCGAGGCGATGGCCTCGACTATGCTCGCGGTTATCGACCCCGGGGACGAGGTGATCGTGTTCGAGCCGTTCTACGAGAATTACGGACCCGATGCGATTCTCTCGGACGCGTCGCCCGTATTTCTTCCGCTGGAGCCGCCGGATTTCCGCCTCGATGCCGATCGCCTGGCCGCTTTGGTGTCGGACCGCACCCGGGCCATCATTGTCAACACGCCGAACAATCCCACGGGGCGGGTGCTCGATCGGGGTGAGTTGGAGGCGATCGCCGCCCTCTGCCTGAAGCACGATCTGCTGGCCATCACCGACGAGATCTACGAGCACATCTACTACGAGGGTGAGCACATTCCGATGGCGACCCTCGAGGGCATGCGAGAACGGACCATCACCGTCAGTGGCCTCTCCAAGACGTTCAGCGTTACCGGATGGCGCATAGGGACCGTGATCGCTCCGGCCGATCTGACCGCCGCCATTCGTAAGGTGCACGACTTCCTGAGTGTGGGCGCCCCCGCCCCACTCCAGGAAGCGTGTGCGGTGGGCATCATGGAATTCGACGAGACCTATTACGAGTCCATGATCGACGACTACCGGATCAGACGAGAGGCGTTATACGAGGGCTTGGTCGAAGCCGGATTCCAATGCCGCAAGCCCCAGGGAGCGTACTACGTTCTGGCGGATTTTTCGACCTTGGGCGACGAGCCGAGTGACGCCTTCTCGCGGCGGCTCACGAGGGAGGCCGGGGTAACGCCGGTGCCGGGATCGAGCTTCTATTCCGACCCGGACGCCGGGCGTTCCCTGGTCCGCTTCGTATTCTGCAAGAACGTCGCGACGCTCGAGGCCGCGAGTGAGCGACTACGTGCCTTCGCTCGAAGTGGAGGTTGAGGGGTCGGCGGGTCCCGCCGGCGGCGGAGCATCCGACGTAGACCTGGATGGCGCACTGATGGGAAGGGCCTCGTCTCCCGCTCCACGACCGCGATCTGACCCTCCCACTGGCGCATCATTCGAACGAAGGACTGCGCCAAGTCGGCATCGAACTCGGTGCCTGAGCCCTCGTCCAGAAGACCCAATACCCGCTCGGTCTCCCAGGCACCCCTATAGGGGCGATCGGTCCGCAGCGCGTCGAAGACGTCGCACACGTGCACCAGGTTGCTGGCCTGCTGACAGGGCCTGGGAAAGCGAAGCGACGGATATCCGCCCCCGTCGATCTTGATGTGATGCTCGTACGCCACCACGGCCGCCAATTCCAGATGCTGCTCGGTCTCGATGATGATCCGAGCGCCGGCGATCGTGTGGTTGTTCATCACGGCGCGCTCGTCGTCGGTCAGCTTCCCCGGCTTGTTCAGGATGTCCTCGGGGATCGTGACCTTGCCGAGATCATGCATCAGCCCGCTGATGCCGAAGGCCCTGACTTCCCTTGGGCCCAGGCCGATGTACTCCGCCAGCGCCATGGCCAACACCGAGACGTTCATGGCGTGGTGGTGGTGTACTGATCGAACTGCTTCAGCCTCACCAACGGAATGAGAAACTGCTGGTCGCCGTGCATCGCAACCGTAAGCGATCTCACTATGGCTTCCGCCTCCAAGAGGTGCAGCTCGCTGTCGGCCTTGATCTCTCCGTGAAGCCAATCCACGGCCTCGACTTCTTCCCGGAGCGTGTAGGCCAGGGTCCTGTCGGCCTTCCGCTCGTCTCCATCCTCCAGCCGGCGCCCCTGTCCCTTGACTCCGACGATGCCGTACTGGATAACCGTGGGCCTCGTCTGACGGGTTTCGGCCGTACTGATGAAGACACCGGTGAGGCGAGCCTGCACGTCGTAGAGAAAGACCTCGAGATCGTCCCGCGTGACGGGACCCGTGAACTCCAACCGCTGGACGCCGACGCCGCCGAGCCGGGCACCCCATCCCCAACGTTTGAGTGAGTGGAGAGGCCGCCCCTGGAACACGATCTCGTTCCCGACGAAGGTGAACTCGGGTTTCGGAACCTCCTCTTGCAGCCTGAGTATCGCCTCCAAGACGCCGTCGACGGATCGCTCGCGAGCCGGGTGACCCTCTTCGTAGAGGGACATGCTCGACACCGTCTTTGCCAGGTGAGTAAGGAACTGCGTGGCGCTCTCGCTCAAGATGCTCCTCCGGCGGCTTTGATCTCGGGATCCCTCGAACGTCTCGCTTCCCTGAGGACCTTCACGACTCGAGCTTCGTCGGACCAGAACCGGCCGAGAGTCCCCAAAGCGGCCAGTAGCTCCATCGACCTGGGGGCTAAGATGGGTCTACCGAAGATCGTCTTGCCCGTCG